>NZ_OZ255712.1:0-2400000 GCF_965277045.1 Roseovarius sp.
GAGTGAAGAGGACAAGCTGACCGTGGCCCGTGCCCGGAAGATCCAGCGTTTCCTCAGCCAGCCCTTCGACGTGGCAAAGGTGTTCACCGGCTCGGACGGCATCCAGGTGCCGCTGGAAGACACGATCGCGTCCTTCAAGGCGGTTGTGGCCGGCGAGTACGACCACCTGCCCGAAGGTGCGTTCTATATGGTGGGCGGCATCGACGACGTGAAGGCCAAGGCCGAGAAGATGGCCGCGGACGCCGCATAAGCGTGGGTTTTCACCCACCCTACGGGGTGACCCGCGGGGTGGGCGAGGCTGCTCGCGACAAAAACGGAGGCCAATATGGCTGATACAGTGCAATTCGACCTGGTGAGCCCCGAGCGCCTGCTGGCGTCGGTCGAGGCGATCGAGGTGCAGATTCCCGGCACCGACGGCGACATGACGGCCATGGCCAACCATGCGCCGCTGATCACGACACTGCGCCCCGGCGTGGTGCGCGTGTCCGGCCCGGAAGGCGACAAGGAATATGTCGTCACCGGAGGCTTTGCCGAGATCAACGCCGATTCCATCTCGGTCCTGGCCGAGCGCGCGCTGTCGCGCGAGGACATGACCCAGGACGAGTTCCAGAAGATGGTCGACGAGGCCACCGACCGGCTGGCCAAGGCGCAGGAGACCTTCGTCAACGAGCCCGGCCCGGTGGACGACGCGGCCAAACTGCTGTCCGACATGGTGGCGATGGGCGACCAGATCGGCCTGTCGACCCCCTCGAAAGTGCCCGCTCCCTGACGGTGCGGCGGCTGCTGGCGGATTTCCGGAAAGGGCCTACGAATGTCGGGCCCTTTTCCTTTTTGTTTCGCATTTTCGCCGAAAAGCGATAGTAGAACCAATGGTGTGACGGCGCGTGGCGGTAAATGAAGTATCTTGTCAATCAGACCATTGGGATCGAGCAGGGCGATGACGTCCTGTTTTCGGACTACGAGGACGGCGGTGAGATGTGGACCGGCACCGGCGCCCGCGAACGCCGCCGCAAGGTGACATTCGGGACCGCTTTCAAGGAACCGCCCTCGGTGCATGTCAGCCTGTCGATGTGGGACATGGACAGCGCGCGCAACGCCCGTGCCGACGTCACCGCCGAGAACGTGGCCGCGACGGGGTTCGACGTGGTTTTCCGCACATGGGGCGACACCCGCGTGGCCCGTGCCCGGATCCGCTGGATGGCAATCGGAGCCGTCCCGCACGAGGACGACTGGCAGCTCTACTGAAGAGTTTCGTGCCTCCGGCGGGGATATTTTTCGCCAGAGGAAGACGCGCGGACATGTCTTTTCCTCTGGCCCCAAATATCCCGGGGTTTGGGGCTGGCCCCAACAAAACAATAGCGCGTGGCGGAGCCACTCGATTTGATTGCGGTCAGGTCCCGAACTGGCCTTCGTAGATGGGCTCGAGCGTCGGGGTCTCGAAGAGCGACGAGACGGATGTGCCGTTCCAGATGTTCAGGATCGCCTGGGCGAAGACCGGCGCGGTGGGGATGATGCGGATGTTGGGGGTGTTCTTGACCGCCTCGGTCGGCTGGATCGTGTCGGTGATGACCATGGATTTCAGCACCGAGCCGGTGATCCGCTCGACCGCCGGGCCGGACATGACGCCGTGGGTGGTGTAGGCGTGCACCTCGCGCGCGCCGTTGTCCATCAGATGCTGGGCGGCCTTGCACATGGTGCCGGCGGTATCGCACATGTCGTCGACGATCACGCAGATCTTGTCGGTGACTTCGCCGATCACGGTCATCTCGGCCACTTCGCCGGCTTTCTCGCGGCGCTTGTCGACGATGCTGAGGGGCGCGTTGATCCGCTTGGCCAGCTCGCGGGCGCGGGCCACGCCGCCGACGTCGGGCGAGACGATCATCACGTCGTCGAGATGGTCGCGGAACTGGGTCATCACGTCGAGCGCGAAGACCGGCGAGGCATAGAGGTTGTCGACGGGGATGTCGAAGAAGCCCTGGATCTGGGCGGCGTGCAGGTCCATCGTCAGGACCCGTTCGATGCCGGCCTCGACGATCATGTTCGCCACCAGCTTGGCCGAGATCGGCGTGCGGGCCTTGGTGCGGCGATCCTGGCGGGCGTAGCCGAAATAGGGGATGACGGCGGTGATGCGCTTGGCCGAGGAACGGCGCAGCGCGTCGGACATGATCAGAAGTTCCATCAGGTTGTCGTTGGCGGGGTTCGACGTGGGCTGGATGATGAACATGTCCTCGCCGCGGACGTTCTCGAACACCTCGACGAAAATCTCGCCATCGTTGAAGCGTTCGACGCGGGCATCAACCAGCCCGACATTGACGCCGCGATGCATGGACATTCGGCGCGCGACGGCCTTGGCAAGCGGCATGTTGGCATTGCCGGATATTAGCTTCGGCTCGTGTGTGACTGACATGTGATGAGTCCCCGGGTGGTCGATCTTGACAGATTCGTGACGTTGACACCGATTAGCATGGGTGGCACGTCTGGCAAAGACATGCATTGGGCGAGGGTGCCGAATGCCGCGAAAGGCCCGACAAATGAGACGCACCCTGCCGCATTTCCCCGCAGATGCCACCCGTGAGGTACGATGCCTGCCGCATTGAAAGCCGGGTTTCCGACCTATTGGACGACATTTGGGCAAGGGCCGCAGCCTGCGCTGGCGATCCATTGCTCGCTGGCGCATTCGGGCAGCTGGGGTGGGCTGGCGCGGCACCTGTCGGGGGCGCTGACGCTGACCGCCTTCGACATGCCCGGGCACGGGCGCAGCGGCGACTGGAACGGGCGCGGAGAGATTCAGGAGGTGACGGCGGAGATTGCCGCCGATCTGCTGGACGGCCCGGCGCATGTGATCGGGCATTCCTTTGGCGCCACGGTGGCCTTGCGGCTCGCGGTGACGCGACCCGAACTGGTGCGGTCGCTGATCCTGATCGAGCCAGTGTTCTTTGCCGTGGCGCTGGCGGATTGTCCGGAGATGCGGGACGGATTCGCGGCGCAGATGGCCGGATTCACCGAGGGGATGGCAGCCGGGGACGGGCATGCGGCGGCGCGGGCGTTCCTGTCGGTCTGGGGCAATGGCGCGGAATGGGAGAGCCTGGGTGCGCTCGAGCGCGACCGGCTGGCGGCGCAGATGCCGCTGATCGAGGCGGGGCACGGGGCGCTCTATGATGACGTGGGCGGCCTGCTGGCGCCGGGTGTGTTGCAGGCGGTGAGGCAGCCCGCGCTGTTGATCGAGGGCAGCGAGTCCCCGGACATCATAAGCGCTATCAACGAGGGGCTTGCGGCGCGGTTGCCGCGCGCTGAGCGGGCGGTGGTCGCCGGGGCGGGGCACATGGTGCCGCTGACCCATGCGGGGCAGGTGGGCGCGGAAATCCTTCGGTTCCTGCGCAAGATCTGATGCGCAGGCGTGGCATTGCGGGCTGCCGGGCTAGCTGTTGGCTGGCGGCAGGAACCGGCGCGGTCCGGCCCGCGTTCAATCGGTCAGGAGGCCAATCATGACCATCGCCATTCTCTACGTCGTTACCTTCGCCGTCTTTCTGGGGCTGGATTATCTTGGCCTGAGCTACCTGATCAAGCCGACCTTCGAAAAGGATATCAAGAGCCTGCTGCTGGAAAGCCCGCGCATGGGGCCGGCGGTGGTGTTCTACGCCTTCTACATTTTCTGCGTGCTGTGGTTCGTCAGCTGGCCCGCGATGCAGCAGAACCATGGCTTGTTGTGGGTGTTCGGCACCGCCGCGCTGATCGGGGCGATGGGCTATGGCACCTACGAGTTCACCAACCTTGCGACGTTGAAGGACTGGACGTGGCGGATGGTGGCCACGGACTTTACCTGGGGGACGCTGCTGACAGGTACGTCCGCGACCATCGGTGTCGCGGTGGCGCGGTGGTGGGCCTGAGGCCGCGCGTCAGCCTTTGGCGAGCGCCAGGAAATCGTCGATCTGGGTCTCGGTGAGGGACCAGTCGCAGACGCAGCGCATCAGGAGCGGCTCGTCCGGGTCGCCATTTTCCAAAGGACCTTCGTAGAGGCCATAGACCGCGCCGCCCGCGTGCAGGCGCTGGTGCGTGGCGCGGGGCAGGCGGGCGAAGATCATGTTGGCCTGCGGTTCGGCGAGGAAGGTGCAGTCGGGCAGGGCGCCCAGGCCCGCGACGAGGCGAGCGGCGTTGGCGTTGGCGCGCTGCGCGGAGGTGAGCCAGACATCGTCTTCGAGATAGCCCATCATCTGTGCGGCCAGGAAGCGGCCCTTGGACACCAGGTGCCCGCCACGCTTGCGGCGGCGTTCCAGTTCCCATGCGTGGCCCGGGTCGAACATCACGACAGCCTCGACATTCAGGCAGCCGTTCTTGGACGCGCCGAAGGAGACGGCGTCGATGCCGGCCTCGTGGCTCATCTGGGCGGGCGTACAACCGAGGGCGGCGCAGGCGTTGGCAAAGCGCGCGCCGTCGAGATGCACCGGGAGGCCGTGGGCGTGGGCCACGTCGGTGATGCTGCGCAATTCATCCAGCGTGTAAAGCTGGCCCATTTCAGTGACCTGCGTGAGCGCGACGGTGCCCGGCTCGGACGTGTGGACGTCGCGGCGGGGCAGGGTTGAGATAGCGGCGGCAAGGTCTTCGGCCGTCATCTTGTCCTCGTGTCCCGTGAGGGTCAGGCGCGCGCCGCCGGTGTAAAACTCGGGCGAGTGGCATTCGTCGACCAGGATATGAGCGCGGGGCGTGCAGAAGATGGTCTGCCACGGCTGGGTGAGCGTGGCGAGCGCGAGGACGTTGGCCGCCGTGCCGGTGGTGACGAATTCGACCGCCGCGTCGGGGGCGGCGAAGACCTCGCGCAGCTTGTCGCGGGCCGCGTCGGTGAGCGTGTCGGCGCCATAGGGTGTGGCGTGGCCGTCATTGGCGCGCACCAGCGCCTCCATCACCTGGGGAAGGGCGGGGCCGGTGTTGTCGGAGCCTAGTCGCATCCCAGCGGTTCCTCTATCAGGTGCTCTTCCCACTCGTCCTCGGAGATCTCGAACTCGGGCAGTGTGGCGTTCTGCACGGACACTCCGGCGGCGTGCACGCTGTCGGGTGTGCCGGAGATCAATGGGTGCCAGTCGAAAAGCGGCTGGCCGGTCCAGAGGAGCTTGTAGGCGCAGGTTTCGGGCAGCCAGTAGAGGCTTTTCTCGACGGTCTTGGGCGAAAGCGAGATGCATTCGGGCACGAACTGGTGCCGGATCTCGTAATTGGCACAGCGGCATGTGCTGTCGTCGAAGAGGCGGCAGGCGATGCGGGTCAGGGCGACCTCGCCGGTGTCCTCGTCCTCGAGCTTGTTGAGGCAGCACTTGCCGCAGCCGTCGCAGAGCGCCTCCCACTCTTTCTGGGTCATGCGGTCCAGCGGCACGGTTTCCCAATAGCGCGAGCGCAGGCCGGAGCGGTCGATGGGGTCGGAGGCGTCGGTCATAGGCTGGCGAGGATGGTGCGGGCGCGGTCGCAGTCGGCGTCCATCTGGGCGATGAAGGCCTCGAGGCTGTCGAAGGTTTCCTCGGGGCGGAGGTATTCGACGAGGGCCACGGACAGATCGGCGCCGTAGAGGTCGCCGGAGAAATCGAAGAGGAAGGTTTCGATATTGGGGACCTCGCCTTGGAACATGGGGCGCACGCCGAGGGAGGCGGCGCCGTGGTAGTGGCCCCGGTGCGGGCCGTCGAGCACGTCGACCAGCACGGCATACACGCCGAAGCGGGGCGGGTGCAGACCCTCGATGGACATGTTGGCGGTGGGATAGCCAAGGTCGCGGCCGCGTTGTTCGCCGCCGATGACAGGCCCGTCAATACGGTGCCAGTGGCCCAGCATGGCGGCGGCGTCGCGCGGGCGGCCTTCGGAGAGGGCGTCGCGGATGGCGGTGGAGGAGACCTGGCCGTCGTCGCCTTCCAGCAGCGTGGCGATGGTGACGTCGAAGCCCATGTCCTGCCCGAAACGCTGAAGATCGGCGGAATTGCCGGCGCGGCCCTTGCCGAAGCAGAAATCGGCGCCGACGACCACATGCGTCAGGCCGAGCCCGTCTGCGATGACGTTGCGGGCGAACTCCTCGGGCGTGAGACTGGCGAGGGCGGCGTTGAAGTTGAGCTCGTAGAGCCGTTCGACGCCCAGCTTGGCGAGGCGGTTGGCGCGGGCCTCGTGGCCCATCAGGCGGAAGGGGGGCGCGTCGGGGGCGAAATACTCGCGTGGGTGCGGCTCGAACGTGAGCACGCCCAGGGGGCCGTCGCCCTTGCGGGCGAGGTCGATCACCGACTGGTGGCCCAGGTGCACACCGTCGAAGTTGCCGATGGCGACGGAGGCGCCCCGGTCCTGAGGATCAATGAAGGTGTAATCGCGGATGATGCGCATGGCGCAGGGGTAGCCGGATGCGGGGGGGTGATCAAGAGGCGGCGCCGCGGATTGCACGCGGCAAGCAACGGAAGGCGTCGTGATGCGTTGGTGCAGCAGCAACTGAATGAATGGAGACGAGAAATGGCCGACAAACCGGTGCTGTATGGTTTCAACGGATCGACCTATGTGCGGACCGCGCGCATGGTGCTGATGGATAACGAGGTCGATTACGACCAGGTGCATGTGAACGTGCTGGAGGGCGAGCCCAAGCAGCCCGAGCACCTTAAGCGGCATCCGTTCGGCAAGGTGCCGGTCATGGATATCGACGATATGCGCCTGCGCGAGTGCGACGCGATCTGCCGCTATATCGACGAGACGGGCAAAGGGCGGAGCCTTCAGCCGGACGATGCCAAGACGCGGGCGAAGATGAACGAGGCGATCAGCGTTTTCACCAGCTATGGCTACGACGCCCTGATGGGGGCGGCGGGCTATCACCTGTTTCCCGAGCTGATCGGCGGCAAGAATGACGACGCCCTGTCGAAAAGCCTTGCGGATTCGCAGACGCTGAATGCGCTGCTGATGGACTGGGCCGATCCGTTCATCTGCGGCAAGGAGCCGACGCTGGCGGATTACATGCTTGCGCCGATGATCTATTACGTGTCGCTGACGCCGGAGGCCGACAACATCATCACCGGCAAACTGGCGCGGTGGTGGACGCCGATGCAGGAGATCGAGAGCTTCAAGGCGACCGAGCCCGATATGGGCTGATCGCCCTCGGCGCGCGCCTCAGGTCTGGCTGGGGCCGCGCCGTTGCGAGACGGCCTGGCGGATCGCGGCCCAGTTCTCGGCCTCGGACTTGCGTCCGGCGTCTTGCGACTCGCGCATCTTGCGGGCGGCTTCGGCCTCGGCCTTGGGGCCGTGGGCGCTGAGCAGGGCGCGGGCATATTCGGCTGTCTGGATTGCATCCATCGGTTGGTTCCTCCCTATGGTTGTGCGGTATCTCAACGCATCATACACGATTCGTGTTCCGGATGTGTGACGCGGCCGTGCAGGTGCAGGGCGGGTGCGGGCCGCTCAGTCGAACTTGCCCGTCGGCGCCAGCACGGTCGCTTCGCCCACGAGGACTTTCTTTCCGTCCACGAGACAGCGGGTTTCCAGAGTGACGCGGCGCTTGGCGTAGTCGATGGCGATGACCTCGACCTCGGCTTCGACCATGTCGCCGGGGCGCACGGGGGCGAGGAATTTCAGCGTCTGGCCCATGTAGACGGTGCCATGCCCGGGAAGCTGTTCGCCGATCACCGCAGAGATCAGCCCGGCGGTGAGCATCCCGTGGGCGATGCGGCCCTCGAAGATGGTGTCGCGGGCGTAATCGTCGTCCATGTGCACCGGGTTATGGTCGGTCGAGACCTCGGCGAACATGCGGATATCCTCGTCGGTCACCACTTTGCGCAGCGACCGGGTCATTCCCATTTCGATCTCTTCGATCGTGATCGTTCCGCGCGGCATGTTGTCCAACATCAGACCCTCCATTTCCACCTGCGCCCGCATCCGGCGCGCAATAAATAACACCATACGATAGGTGCGGATGCAACTTTATTACTTTGCAGGCGCAGAAAATCAAGGGTTATTTTGTCAGCGCAACTTGCCGATGGCATAGGTCGGAGACGATATTTCCTTTTGCAGGTAAGCGGTTAGCGCGTCCGGGTCGGGCTGGTGCGACGTTTTGGTCTCGTCGGCGGCCAGCCCGCCGGTGATGAAGAGAGAATCGATGTCCTCGCCGGTGGCGCCCTGGATGTCGGTGGCGATTCCGTCGCCGATGGCGAGAATGCCGTCGCTGGAGATATCCTTGCCCAGGGCCGCCAGACGGCGGCGGGCGAGGTCGTAGATCGGTGGGTGCGGCTTGCCGAAATAGAGGCTTTCGCCGCCCATTTCGGTGTAGAGCCGGGCCAGCGCGCCCGCGCACCATTCGCGGACGTCGCCGCGGTCGACGATGATGTCGGGGTTGGCGCAAAGGAGTTTCAGGCCCTTCTGCTTGGCATAAAGGAAATCGGGGCGATTCGTGTCCGGGTGGGCCATCGGGTCGTTGGGGCCGCAGCAGACGATGCCCTCGGCCTCCTTGAGGTCGACGCGCTCGATCTCGATGGGATCGTCGATGACTTCCAGCGGCTCGAAAAAGCCCGCATCGCGCGCCCACTCGCCCATGAACCACACCTTGCGGCCCACCATGCCGCGATACATCGCGGCGCGGGCGCTGTCGCCGGAGGTGGCGATCGCGTCGTAGCAGGCGGCGGGAACGCCGAAGCTGTCGAGTTGGGATTCGACGCCGGCGCGGGGCTTGGGGGAGTTGGTGACCAGCACCACGGTGCCGCCGTCGGCGCGGTAGGTCATCAGCGCCTCGACCGCATCGGGGTAGGCGGTGACGCCGTTATGCACGCAGCCCCACAGGTCGACGAAGAGCGCGTCGTAATTGCCGGAAATGTCGGAGAGGGAATTGATGATCTGGGTCACTGCGATACGGGCCTTTCGCGTCGGGTGCGTCGAAAGCGGTATGCCAGTGGAGGCGCTGTTTGACCAGCGGGGGTTTCGGCCCTGTGACGCGGGCCGAAACCGAATTCGGATGTCAGTGCACGGTGACCGGATCGAGGTCGTTCTGGCGGGCCAGCACGAAGGCCATCTTGCGGTCGGCGACCAGCGCCAGGCGCTCGCCTTCCTCGTTGTGCACCGCGTAGAGCGTTTCCAGCTCGCCCACCTGTTCGCGCACGTCCTCGGGCAGGTCGTCGGCGTTGACCTGGCGGACATAGACTATGGGACGCTCGGTCTCGTGATCAAAATCGTACTGCGTGTCCATACTGTTTACCCCTTGTTTATCTTGATGGTCTGAACCACCGTTTCTGGTGCGGCGCGCGTGAGGTCCACGTGCAGAAGCCCGTTTTCCATGATCGCCTCGCCCACTTCGACGCCATCGGCCAGCACGAAACTGCGCTGGAACTGGCGGGCGGCGATGCCGCGATGCAGGAACACCCGACCATCCGAGTCATCGCGCTGGCGTCCGCGGATCACCAGTTGCCGGTCTTCCAGCGTGATCGACAGGTCCCCGTCGCCGAACCCGGCCACGGCCAGCGTGATCCGGTAGGAATTCTCGGAGGTCTGTTCGATGTTGAAGGGCGGGTAGCCTTCGTTCCCCGACTTGGCGCTGCGTTCCAGCAGGCGTTCCAGTTGCTCGAAGCCGAGCATGTAGGGGTGCGATCCCATCGATAGCTTTGTCATGGGCGTGTCCTTATCCAGTCAAGCGACAGTCCGTATGTAAAGGCCCCGTTCGCGGCGACCTGTTGGAATGAATATGGGGCCGTGGGGCGGGGCCTGCAAGGGCTATGCCGGCAGGAGGTTTGGCGCTATTGTCGGGATACGCGGTGGTTTCCGGAGACTCTTGCCCAAATGAACAAGTTCAACGAGCTGTCGATGAAGTCCGACGAGGTGCTGCGGGTGGAGCTGGAAGAGTTCCGCCGCCAGCACCGCGACCTGGACGAGGCGATCCGGGCGCTGGAGGAAAAGGGCACGAGTGATCCCCTGACCGTGAAACGCTTCAAGCAGCAGAAATTGCGGCTGAAGGACCGGATCCAGTGGATCGAGGACCGGCTGTTGCCGGATATCATTGCGTAGGCAGTGGCGATGGGTATAGTGCGCGCTCCGTAAAGGGGAGCGTGACATGGGCAATCCGCAGATCGGCATCATCATGGGCAGCCAGTCGGACTGGGCCACGATGAAGGAGGCCGCGGTGATTCTGGACGAGTTGGGCGTGGCCTACGAGACGCGCATCGTCTCGGCGCACCGCACGCCGGACCGGCTGTGGGAGTATGGTAAAACCGCCGTCGACCGTGGGCTGAAGGCGATCATTGCGGGGGCCGGGGGGGCCGCGCACCTGCCGGGGATGATGGCCAGCAAGACGCGGGTGCCGGTGATCGGCGTGCCGGTGCAGACCAAGGCGCTGTCGGGGGTCGACAGTCTTTATTCCATCGTGCAGATGCCCAAGGGCTTTCCCGTGGCGACCATGGCGATCGGCGCGGCGGGGGCGGCCAATGCGGGCCTGATGGCGGCGGCGATCCTGGCCAATGACGATGCGGATGTGGCGGCGCGGCTCGACAGGTGGCGCGACGCCTTGTCGGCCTCGATCCCCGAGGAGCCCAGCGATGACTGAGCCTTTGCCGCAGGGAGCGGTGATCGGGATCCTGGGGGGTGGACAGCTGGGGCGGATGCTGTCCGTCGCCGCCAGCCGGCTGGGGTTCAAGACCTGCATCTACGAGCCGGCAGGCGATTGTCCGGCGAGCCATGTGTCGAATTTCCATTTCCAGAAATCCTATGAGGACGAAGACGCGCTGCGGCAGTTCGCGGGGGCCGTGGACGTGGTGACCTACGAGTTCGAGAATATCCCGACCTCGGCCTTGGACGTGCTGGAGGAGGCCCGCCCGATCCGCCCGGGGCGCGAGGCGCTGCGGGTGAGCCAGGACCGGCTGACCGAGAAGGACTTCCTGACCGGGCTGGGTCTGAAGACCGCGCCCTATGCCGACATCACCGATCTGGCGAGCCTTGAGGTCGCGCTGGAAGAGATGGGCACGCCCGCGATCCTGAAGACGCGGCGCTTTGGCTATGACGGCAAGGGGCAGGTGCGGATCAACGACGCGTCCGGGGCCGAGGCGGCATTGGCCGAGATGAACGGCGCGCCGGCGATCCTGGAAGGGTTCGTGGCGTTCAGCCACGAGGTGTCGGTGATCGGGGCGCGGGGCGTCGATGGGCAGGTGGCCTGTTTCGATCCGGGCGAGAACGTGCATCGCGACGGGATCCTGCACATCACCACGGTGCCCGCCACGCTAAGCACGGCGCAGAGGACGGATGCGGTGCTGCTGGCGGGGCGGATATTGAACGCGCTGGACTATGTCGGCGTGATGGGGGTGGAGCTGTTCGTGACGGCGCAAGGCCTGATCGTGAACGAGATCGCGCCGCGGGTGCATAATTCGGGGCATTGGACGCAGCAGGGTTGCGCCGTGGACCAGTTCGAGCAGCATATCCGCGCGGTGGCGGGATGGCCGCTGGGGGACGGGTCACGGTATGCGGACGTGGTGATGGAGAACCTCATTGGCGACGACATGGACCGGGTGCCGGACATTGCCGGGGAGGCCGGGGCGAGCCTGCATCTCTACGGCAAGGCCGAGGCCAAGCCAGGGCGCAAGATGGGCCATGTGAACCGCGTCGGGCGTGCGGATTAACCGACGAAGCGCGCGGCGACCTCGCCTTTCATGTAGGTCACCTGTCCGGCTGAAAGCGTGGCGCAGATGTCGCGCGTTTTCGCGTCGAGGATCACGAGGTCGGCGCGCTGACCGGGTGTGAGCGTGCCACGGTCGGTGAGGCCGAGAAGCCGGGCGGGACCTGACGAGACCAGCCCCCATGCGGCGGCGAAATCCATCAGCCCGCCATCGGCCAGAAGGAAGGCGGCGCGGCGCATCGAGGGGTAGTGATAGTCCGAGGCCAGCGCATCGCAGAGGCCCATGGCGATGAGGTCGAGCGCGCTGGCATTGCCCTTGTGTGAGCCGCCGCGCACCACGTTGGGGGCACCAAGGACGATGGGGGCGCCGGTGGTGCGGGCGGCCTCTGCCGCCTCGGCGGTTTCGGGAAACTCGGCGATGTGGACGCCGCGCGCGTCCCATGCGGCGCGCTGTGCGGCGGTGGCGTCGTCGTGACTGCCAAGGCGCACAGGCAGGTCCGTCAGCCGGGCACAGAGGGCGTCGAGCGCGGCAGGTACGGCGTCCATCCCGGCGTGCAGCGCGCGGATGTCTTCGAGGTGTTTGTCGGGGTTCTTGCCGATTCTGAGTGACTTGCCCACATGGCCCGGCGGAGTTTTGCCTTTGGCCAGCAGGTCGTGCGGCAGGTGGTCGTTGAACACCAGGTACGGGATGGCGTAGCGGGTGATCCAGTCCTCTATCGTGGCGTAATCGTCGAGCATCGAGGTCTCGAACCGCAGCTGCACGCGCAGGTCGGTGCCGACGCGGGGGCGGATATCGTCGAGGCTTTCCAGCACGCGCCGCGCGAACTCCGACCCGCGCATCCCGCCTTCCCAGCTGTAGAACTGGGCCAGCGTGGCGGTGGTGATGCCGTTGGCGGCCAGCTCGGCCTCGGCCACGATCAGGCCCTGGTCGAGGTCCTTCATGGCGCCGCGCCGGGGGGCGAGGTGTTTCTCGAACGCGTCGCCATGGGCGTCGACAAGGCCCGGCAGGATGAGATAGCCCGAAAGATCCACTTCGCGGGCCGGTGCGATGTCGGTGACGAGGCCGTCCGCGATGGCGAGCGGCGTGTCCACGAGGCCCGAGAGCGTCAGCACCTCGGCCCCGGTCAGGCGCAGGGCGAGGCTCATTCCGTGAGGCCCATAAACATGTCGGTGATGTTCATGTCGTGGTCGAACCTGCCCGTGCGCAGGAAGGCCAGCACCTGAGCGATCACGTAGGGGTTGTTCATCATGAAGGTATGGCTGACGGGCAATTCGATATGGTCGGCCATGCCCTCGACCTTGGTGGACTTGACCGAGACCTTGCCGTCATCGGCGCCCTCGATCAGGACCGAGAAATAGGGGTTGAGCGAGCGCGTGCCGGCGATGATCCCAAGCTCGAAATCCACTGGCGGGAGCGTGTTGGTGATGCTATCCGTGCCGGTGTCGAGTTGCATGCCGGCGGGGCCGTTCATCCACTCGAACAGCTCCAGCCCGCCCAGTTCGTCCACCAGTTCCGAGCCGTGATTGGGCGGTCCCAGCATGACGACGCGGCCCATGTCGGCGGGGCGATTGTCGCGCAGCCAGTGGCGCAGGAGGATGCCGCCCATGGAGTGGGTGACGAAATGGATCCTGTCCTGCCCGCAGACGCTGACGGCATAGGGCAGGGTTTCCTCGGCCAGTTCGGCGATGTCGAGTTCGGTCGAGGGATAATCTGTGCGGAAGGTGGTGTAGCCTTCGTTTTTCAGCACTTCCTCCATCACGATGAAGGAGGTCTCGGTCCGCGCCAGCCCGTGCAGCAGGACCACACAGTCGGCCAGGGCCGGGGCGGGGAGCAGGAGGGCAAGGGCGGTCAGCGCGGCTTTCATAACGACTGAGATAGGCCTTCCGGTGGCACAGATACAGCCCCGGCGCTCAGGTTTTGCGGCGGCGCGGCATGGAAAGCGCAACGCCGCCCAGAACGAGGGCGGAGGAAAGCACGATCTGCACGGTGAGGGACTCGTTCAGCAGGAGGATGCCGCCCAAGAGCGCGATGATCGGCACGGTGAGCTGCGCGACGGCGGCAACGGAGGCGGCGAGGGAGGGCAGCACGGTGTACCAGAGAGCATAGCCGAGGCCGGAGGTGACCGCGCCGGTGAGAATCGCGAGGAGTATGCCGTAGGCGGTGAGAGGGGCGCCGTCGGCGGGGCTGGGCAGGGCCAGCCAGGCCAGCAAGCCGAAGGGTGCGGCGAGGGTGAAGTTGGCGGCGGTCGCCTGAAGCGCGTCCTTCGATTTGCGGCCTGCGAGGGAATAGATGCCCCAGCCGATGCCCGCCAGCGCCATGAGCGCGCCATGCGCCGGGCTGACCGGCGTGCCGGCGCCGGGCCACATCAGCCAGGCAAGACCCGAAAGCGCCAGCGCCGCGCCGATCCAGCGGCGGGCGGGCAGGGGCTCGCGCGTCAGGAGGGCGGCGGCGAACATGGTGATCTGGACCATGCCGAAGAGAATGAGCGCGCCCAAGCCGGCATCGAGCGCGGTATAGGCCAGCGAGAAGCCGTACATGTAAACCAGGAGAGAGACGACGCCCGCCACCCGAGCGGGCCCGCCGAGGCGCAGCCCGCCGCGCAGGAGGATGCAGAGACCGGCCAGCATTGCCGCCCCCGCCACCAGCCGGATCGCGCCGAAGGGGACGGCGTCGATATGGCCGCCCGCCAAGGCGAGGCGGTTGAGGATGGAGTTGGCGGCGAAGGCCACCATCGTCAGGGCGGTGAGCAGGAAGAGGCGCATGGGCCATGCGTAGCGCGGGGCGGGGCGAAAGGGAATTCACTTTGGCGGGGGCGGAAATTTGAAAAATTTCCGGGCAATTTTCTTTGGAAGAAAATTCCCGCGCCCGTGATCAGGTGAGGTTCTCGAAGCCGGGCGTGTTCGCGTCCTCGGGATGCTTGGCAAGGTGCTTGCGCTTGATCGTCTCGGAGGTGTCGCGGCTGCCGTCATGGCTCCATCCCGGGGGCTGGATGCAATAGTTCAGCCGGTCGCGCCAGGTGATGCCTGGCTGAATCACGTCCTTGAAGATACCGACCCATTCGTGGAAGGCCACGCGTATCGGGTTGAAGGTGCCGAGGTTGCGCACGAGGCCGTAGTCGACTTTCTCGCTGTCCTGTTCGGGGACGAAGGTGCCGAACATCTTGTCCCAGATGATGAAGACGCCGGCATAGTTGGCATCGAGGTAGCGCGCGTTGCGGCCGTGGTGGACGCGGTGATGCGAAGGTGTGTTCATCACCGCTTCGAACCAGCGGGGCAGGCGGGTGATCGCCTCGGTGTGGATCCAGAACTGGTAGATGAGGTTCAGACCACCGCAGAAGAGGACCATCGCCGGGTGAAAGCCCAGGAGAATGAGCGGCGCGCGGACCAGCATCATGAAGGTGAAGGTGCCGGTCCATGTCTGGCGCAGGGCGGTCGTGAGGTTGTAGTGCTGCGACGAATGGTGATTGACGTGGCTGGCCCAGACCCAGCGGATGCGGTGCCCGAAGCGGTGGACCCAGTAGTAGCGCAGGTCATCGAGCACGAAACACAGGATCACCACCCAGACCGAGGTGCCGAGGTCGAGAGGTGTGATCGCCCAGAGCGCCATGAAGAACCCGTAGGCGACGAAGCCCAGAAGGATGCCGGAGGCGACGTTGCCGGCGCCCATCAACAGAGACGTGAGCGCGTCGTAGGTCTCGTACCGGCCGCCGCGGCGTTTGACGACGATCCAGACAAGTTCGATCAGGATGAGGGCGATGAAGACGGGGACGGCGAAGTTCACCACGTCGGGATAGGTCAGTTGATCGGTCATCGTGATGCCTCCATCAGGCCGGGCCAGAGGCGGGCCTCGTCGGGGTCGAGTGTCAGGGTGATGCGCGGCGCGGTGTAGTCCGGCAGGTCGATGCGCAGGCCTGTGTCGGTCTGCGTGACCCGCGCGCCGTCGAGGTGCCGCGCGGTTGTGTCCGCGCCCATGGGCCAGACCACGCCGGCGCCTTGCGGCGTTTCCACGAGGGCGGCGTGGCGGTCGTGGCTGAGGATCACGCGGGTGGGCGCATCGTCGGGGAATTCGCGCAGCCAGGCGCGGCGGGCAGCGGCCTCGTCTTGGAACGTGGCGGGTTTCGACAGGCCGAGCAGGTGCAAAAGCACCGCAATCCCTGCGATGCCGAGCACGACCATCGGTAACAAGATGCTGAGCGGCATGTCCTCTTCCCTCGCGTCGTATCTAGCCCGGGAAGGGGGCGCACGATCAAGGGTGACGTTACGGCGTCGCCGCCCCCGCGCGGTCCAGCGCCTGCTCGAGGTCGGCGATGAGGTCGCCCGCATCCTCGATCCCTATGGACAGGCGCAGAAGGCGGGGATGGACCGGGAAGCCCTCGCCCGAGACGGTCTTGCGGTGCTCGATCAGGCTTTCGACGCCGCCAAGCGAGGTGGCGGGGTAGAAGACCTCGCAATAGCGGCTGACGTCGATGGCGGTCTGCTCGGTGCCATTGACGAGGATCGAGAGCATCCCGCCATAGAGACTGCCGGTCTGGCGCTTGGCAATCTCGTGGTCGGGATGCGAGGGCAGGCCGGGATACATCACCGCCTCGATGCCCGGGTGCCCCTCGAAGTGCCGGGCCACGGCCAGGGCGTTCTCGGTGGCGCGCTCGTAGCGCAGCATCAGCGTGCGCATTCCGCGAATGAGCAGGAAGGCGTCGAAGGAGTGCAGGACGGTGCCCTGGATCATGCGGACGTGGAAGATCTCGTCCCAATAGGGGCCGGTCTCGCGCACCGAAAGCACGCCTGCGGTCACGTCGGAATGGCCGTTGAGGTACTTGGTGGCGGAGTGAAAGGAGATGTCTGCGCCAAGCTCCAGCGCGCGGGTGGCGCAGGGGGGCGTGCCGGTGCAGTCGGTGACGAGCCTGGCCCCGGCGGCATGGGCGATGTCTGCGGCGGCGGCGATGTCTGTCGTGTCCCAGTTGGGGTTGTTGGGGCTTTCGACCCAGACCAGCGCGGTGTCGCCCTTGAGCGTCGCGGCCTGCATCCCGTCGAGGTCGCCGGCGGGATAGTAGCTGACCCGCAGGCGGTTCTTGGCGGCGTAGGTTTTGAATTGGGCGAGGACGCCGTGATACATCACCTCGGGCACCACCACATGGGCGTCGGCGGGCAGGTGTTCGATGACCGCCGTGGCCGCGCCCATTCCCGACGAAAAGAGCAGACTTTCGGCGGCGCCTTCGAGATCGGCGATGATCGCCTCGGCCTGTTCGGTGGTGACGTTGCTGTCGCGGCGGTACATGTAGCTTTGGCGCAAGGCATAGTTTTCATCCCGCGCGTAGGTGGCGGCGGTCTGAATCTGCGGCACGATCGCGCCGGTGGCGGGGTCGAGATAGCGCAGGGCCTGTGCCAGTTTGGTGGCGGGCGACAATGGGCGGTTGGGGCGGTGGGCCATGGGGCGAGTTCCTTTCAGCGTTGGCGCAGACGGTAGGCATTTGGTCCGCGATGGCAAGCCGGGTCAGAGCGGGCGCGCGGGTGGGACCGTGGGGGATTTGAGCCGCGCCTCGCGCCACGCGAGCAGAGCAGCGCCGGAGAGCACTGTCAGGGCGCCGAGAATGGATATCGCATCGGGCCGGACCGAGAACACGGCGGCATCGTAGAGCGCGGCGAAGACCAGCGTGGCATAGAAGAAGGGGGCCACGAAGCTGGCATCGGCGCGGGCCAGCGCGTTGACGAAGCAGGCTTGCGCGGTGGCCATCAGCAGGCCGATCCCGGCGAGCGCGGCCCATTGTGCCGGGGTGGGCGCGGTCCAGACGAAATAGGCCGCCGCACTGGCGATGAGGCTGCCGAAGAGGTTGTTGATCAGCAGGATCTGAAGCGGGCGTTCCCGGCCCGAAAGAAACTTGATCGCGATGAGTTCCATGCCGAAGCAGGCGGCGGCAGCGAGGGCTAGGAGCGCGCCGGGTTCGATGCTGCCGCCGCCGGGGCGGGTCAGGATGAGCGCGCCCAGAAGGGCGATGGCGGCGGCGGTCCATCGGACGGGACCGACCTTTTCGCCAAGGATGGGAATCGCGAGCATCATGCCGAAGACCGGGTTCAGGAAGGTGATCGCGGTGGCGTCGGACAGAGGGATGAACGCGGCGGCGGCGAACATCAGGGTGACGCCGCCCCAGCCGAGGCCCGAGCGCAGAAGGTGCAGGTGCAGCGCCGGGCGCACGACGCGGAACCGCGTGGCGGCGGCGAAGCTCGATATGGTGATGAGCGCGAAGACGAACCGGCCCTGGCTGATCTGCATCGGATGCAGGGGGGGGGCCGAGCGCGTCGGTGCCCAGCGCCTTGGCCAGAAGCGTGCAGCCGGCGATGAAGGCGGCGGCGGCAAGGGTCAGCAGCGCGGCGGCGCCGGGGTTCTGCGCGGGCGGGGTCATGTTGACTGAGTTGGCAGGCGGCAATGGGAAACTCAAGCGGCATAATGAGGCGCGCCAAGAAAACGCTTTGCGCGGGGCGCGGAACCGGGTATGTCACCGCGCATGATCGAACGCCGTACATATGCCATGAGCCGACGCCGCCGCACCTGCGCCTGACGTCCCGTTCGCCTGTTCGATCCCCCCGGTGCCCAAGCGCACTACCTTCTTCCACCATTGACGAACGCCCTGCCATACGGCACTCAAAGGGCTTCCATACTTGAGGATACCCCAGATGATCCCCTCCGTTCTGCCGACCTATAACCGTGCACCGCTCAGCTTTGTCAAAGGCGAGGGCGCCTGGCTGATCGAGGCGGATGGTCGACGTTTCCTGGACCTTGGCGCGGGGATCGCGGTGAACGCGCTGGGCCATGCGCACCCGGCGCTGGTGGCGGCGCTGACCGAGCAAGCGGGGGCGCTGTGGCACACCTCGAACCTCTACCGCATCCCGAAGCAGCAGGAGCTGGCCGACAAGCTGGTGGCCGAGACCTTTGCCGACACCGCGTTCTTCTGCAACTCGGGCACCGAGGCCTGCGAGCTGGCGGTGAAGATGTGCCGAAAGTATTTCTTTGACGCGGGTCAGCCGGAGCGGACCGATATCATCGCCTTCCAGGGGTCGTTTCATGGCCGGTCGAGCGCGGGGATTGCCGCCGCCGGGTCGGAGAAGATGACCAAGGGGTTCGGGCCGCTGTTGCCGGGGTTCAAGCATGTGCCTTTTGGCGACCATGACGCGCTGCACGCCGCGATTGACGAGAACACCGCGGCGATCCTGCTGGAGCCGGTGCTGGGCGAGGGCGGGATCAAGCCGGTGCCGGACCAGTGCCTGAAGGGGCTGCGCGACCTGTGCGACGAGAAGGGCATCCTTTTGATTTTCGACGAGGTGCAGTGCGGGATGGGCCGGACCGGCAAGCTCTTTGCGCATGAATGGGCGGGGATCACGCCCGACATCATGATGGTGGCCAAGGGCATCGGCGGGGGCTTTCCGCTGGGCGCGCTGCTGGCCACGGAAAAGGCGGCGAGCGGCATGACCGCGGGCACGCATGGCTCGACCTATGGCGGCAACCCGCTGGGCTGTGCGGTGGGTTGCGCGGTGATGGATATCGTGGCCGACGCCGGTTTCCTGGCCGAGGTGAACCGCAAGGCGGGTCTGTTCCGGCAGAAGCTGGAAGGGCTGGTGGCGGCGCATCCGGAGGTGTTCAAGGGCGTGCGCGGATCGGGCCTGATGCTGGGGCTGGAATGCGTGGCGACCAACACCGACGTGGTGGCTGCTGGATATGACGCCGAGGTCGCGGTGGTGCCGGCGGCGGAGAACGTGGTGCGCCTGTTGCCGCCGCTGAACATCTCGGATGACGAGATCGGCGAGGCGGTGGCGCGGCTGGACAAGGCCGCGACCGCGGTGAAGACGGCACTGGCCGAGGCGTGAGGAGCGAGGCGATGCAGCATTTTCTGGATATTCACACGACCGATGCGGGCGAGTTGCGCGGGATCATCGACGGGGCGCGGCACATGAAGACCGCGCGCGCCGGACGGCCGCGCGGTGCGGCGGATGACGAGCAGCCGCTGGCGGGCCGGATGGTCGCGCTGATTTTTGAGAAGCCGTCGACGCGGACGCGCACCAGTTTCGACGTGGGCGTGCGCCAGATGGGCGGCGAGACGATGGTGCTGTCGGGGGCCGACATGCAGCTGGGGCATGGCGAGACCATTGCGGACACCGCACGGGTGATGAGCCGCTACGTGGACCTGATCATGATCCGGACCTTCGACGAAAGCGTGTTGCAGGAGATGGCCGAGTATGCCGACGTGCCGGTGATCAACGGGCTGACCGACCGCACGCATCCCTGCCAGATCATGGCCGACGTGATGACCTATGAAGAGCATCGCGGGCCGATCCGCGGCAAGAAGGTGGTTTGGGCCGGGGACGGCAACAACGTGTGTTCGTCCTTCCTGCACGCGGCGGGGCAGTTCGGGTTCGACATGACCTTTACCGGGCCGTCGCAGCTGGACCCCGAGGACGAATTCGTCGGGCTGGCGCGCAAGGCGGGCAGCACGATCACCATCGAGCGCGACGCGTTCAAGGCTGTGGAGGGCGCGGACCTTGTGGTGACCGATACCTGGGTCAGCATGCATGACAGCCAGTCCAGCAAGGAGCGGCGCCACAACATGCTGCGGCCCTACCAAGTGAATGCCGAGCTGATGAAGCACGCCAAGGACGATGCGTTGTTCATGCATTGCCTGCCCGCGCATCGCGAGGAAGAGGTGACGAGCCCCGTCATGGACGGGCCGCATTCGGTGGTGTTCGACGAGGCCGAGAACCGCCTGCACGCGCAGAAGGCGATCATGCGCTGGTGCCTGGGCGTCTGAGCCCGACCCGAAGGAGCGCGGTTCCCGCGCGCCGGCTTGTCTCGTCGTTGCCCTGCGGGCGCCTCCTCGGGCGCGGGATGGCGGGTGCGACGCGTCACGGCGTGGTCCGGCTGGCGTGGCGGATCCCCCGGCCCGCCTTCGGCGAGAGTATTTCTGCCAAGAAAAAGGGCGAGGCGCGGGAAAGGCCGCCGGGTGCGCGACCGGGTTTCTTGGCATCCGGCGCGGGGCGGTCTACGCTGGCAGGGAAGCATGGGAGCGGACATGACAGGCGGCACCGCACAGATCGGCGTATACGGGCTTGGCACGATGGGCAGCGCCCTGGCGCTGAACATGGTCGAGAAGGGCTTTGATGTTGCGGTGACCAACCGCGAGTCGGACTGGATCGGTGCATTTGTCCAAGAAGCCGGGCCGCTGGCCGAGCGCCTGCATCCGCATGAGGACTTGCGCGATTTCGTCGCCGGGCTGAAGACGCCGCGGGTGATGCTGTTCATGATCCCGTCGGGCAGGCCGATGGACGCGATGATCGAGGAGGTGGCGCCCCTGCTGGACGAGGGCGACACGATCATCGACGGCGGCAATGCCGATTTCCACGACACGCGGCGGCGCGCGAAGGCGCTGGCCGGGAAGGGCCTGCATTTCGTCGGCATGGGGGTGTCGGGCGGCGAGCAGGGCGCGCGGCACGGGCCGTCGATGATGGTGGGCGGCAGCGACCACAGCTGGGACCAGCTGCGCGACGTGCTGCGGGCCATTGCCGCGCGGTACGAGGACGATCCTTGCGTCGATCACCTTGGGCCGGACGGGGCGGGGCATTTCGTCAAGACCGTGCATAACGGGATCGAATATGCCGACATGCAGGTGATCGCCGAGATTTACGGCCTGTTGCACAACGGCTGCGTCTGGCCACCGGCACAGATCGGGACGCTGTTTTCGAGCTGGAACGACGGCCCGCTGAAATCCTACCTGGTGGAGATCACCGGCGAGCTCCTGGCCTATACCGACCCGGCGACCGGGCATCCGGTGGTGGACGTGATCAAGGATGCGGCGGGGCAGAAAGGCACCGGGCGCTGGACCGTGGTGGAAGCGGTGCGCATGGGCCAGGCCGCGACCATGATCGAGGCGGCGGTGGGCGCGCGCGCGTGGTCGTCGGAGAAGGACACGCGCACCAAGGCGCAGGACATGCTGGGCGGGGAGCGCGGCCTGCTGTCGCTCGACGAGGACATCCTGAAGGAGGCTTTCATGGCGGCGCGGGTTCTGTGCTATGCGCAGGGGTTTCGCGTGCTGGAGGCGGCATCGCAGGAGTATGAGTGGCAACTGGACCATGCGCGGATCGCCGAGGTCTGGCGCGCCGGATGCATTATTCGGTCGGTGCTGCTGGACGATATCGCCGCGGCGTTCCGCGAGGATCTGCCGCACGGGCAGTTGTTCCTGTCGCCGCGCTTCGCGGAGATCCTGAAACGCACGGTGCCGGCGCTGCGCAAGGTGGTGGCGGAGGCTGTGGTGGGTGGCCACGCGATCCCGGCAATGTCGGCGGCGCTGCAATGGTATGACAGCATGCGGCAGGGCTATGGCACCGCCAACATCATCCAGGCGCAGCGGGATTTCTTCGGCTATCATGGTTTCGCGCGGCTGGGGCAGGAGGGCAGGTTCCACGGGCCGTGGTGGGACTGAGCCTTGCGCCCCAAGGGCAAGGGTGTCGCGCGATGGCACGGTCGGAGGCCCGCTGAAAGACCGGCGCGGGCGGCTTGGCTGAGGGTCAGCCTGTCAGGCTGTTGAGCACGAAAAAGATGAGGGCGGACATCAGCGCGGCGGCGGGCACGGTGATGACCCAGGCGGCGACGATGGTCATGAAATGGCTGCGCCGGACCAGCTTGCGCCGGCGGCGTTCCTCGGGGGCGAGGCGCTTGCCCTTGCCGCCGGTCGTCAGCCCTTTGCGCAGGCGGCGTTCCATGTACCATTCCCGGAAGAATCCGACTCCGAAGACCCCGCCCACCGCGATATGCGTGGAGCTTACGGGCAGCCCCAGCCAGCTGGCGACGATGACGGTGATCGCCGCCGACAGGGCGACGCAATAGGCGCGCATCGGATCGAGCTTGGTGATCTGGCTGCCGACCATGCGGATGAGCTTGGGGCCAAAGAGGAAAAGCCCGAAGGAGATGCCGAAGGCGCCGATGATCATGACCCAGAGCGGGATTGCCACCTCGCCGGCAAAGCCGCCGGCCTCGGAAGCGTAGACGATGGCGGCCAGGGGGCCCACGGCGTTGGCGACGTCGTTCGCGCCGTGGGCGAAGGACAAAAGCGCCGCCGAGATGATGAGTGGCAGGCCGAACAGCGCCTTGAGCGAGCGGCGGCGGTTTTCCATGCCCTCGGACTGGCGCCGGATCAGGGGGATGGTCACGGCATAGATCACGGCCCCGGTCGCGGCGCCGATCAGAAGGGCCGTGCCGATGTCGATCCTGACGATGCGCTTGAGGCCTTTCATGGCGAGGTAGGTGGCGAAGGTGCCGGCCATCAGGCCGACGAGGATGGGCACCCAGCGGCGGGCGGCGGCGATCTTGTCTTCGCGGTAGGAGATGCGGGTCTTGATCAGGGCGAGGCAGGCGGCAGCGATGACGCCGCCCAGGACCGGCGAGATCACCCAGCTGGCGGCGATGGCGCCCATGGTGGGCCAGTTCACGGTGGCAAGGCCGGCAGCGGCGATGCCGGCGCCCATGACGCCGCCGACGACCGAATGGGTGGTCGAGACCGGCGCGCCGACCTTGGTGGCGAGGTTGACCCAGAGCGCGGCCGAGACCAGCGCGGCCATCATCGCCCAGATGAAGGTCTGGGTGTCCTGCATGCCGCCGGGGTCGATGATGCCCTTGGAGATGGTCGACACCACGTCGCCCCCGGCCAGAAGCGCGCCCGCGCTTTCGCAGATCGCGGCAATGACGATGGCGCCGCCCATGGTGAGCGCGTTGGCGCCCACCGCCGGACCCATGTTGTTCGCCACGTCGTTGGCGCCGATGTTGAGCGCCATGTAGGCGCCGAAGATCGCCGCGGCGATGACCACCGTGTTGCTGGGAAACGCGCCGAAGAAAAGCGCCGCGCCAAGACCGGCGATGACCATGAAGGCCAGCGCGACGCCAAGCGAGACCAGCGGACGCGAGACATAGGCCGTCGCGTACTCGATCTGCGAGATACGCCCGAGATCCTTGTCGAGCGTCTTCCACTGGTTGTTTTGCGGGTCCTCGGCCAACGGTCCCCTCCCGGTCCGGTTCGGGGCAGAGCGCTAGCCGGTCCGGCGCGGCGGTTCAATGCCGCGCCGTCACAAAAGCGTTACATTTCCAGCAAAATGGCCTTGAGGCCCGGTTCCTGTACCATTTCAGCCGCATCCGCGGGGCTGACCCAGCGGCGCGTGCGCTCGTCATGTTCGGGGTAAATGTCGGCGAGTTGCTTGACGCGGACCTTGAACACCTCGACCTCGACCGGGGCATCGTAGCCATCGTCGAGATGCTTGTCGTAGGCGTAGCTGCCGACATGGCCCTCGATTGCGGCGCAATCGGTGACGCCGGCCTCTTCCCAGGCTTCCTGCAGGGCGGCCTCGGCGGCTTTCTTGCCGTCCATCGGCCAGCCCTTGGGCACGATCCAACGGCCGGTGCCGCGGCTGGTGATCAGCAGAACCTGCTTTTCCGCCGTCGGGATCACCCGGTAACAAAGTGCGGCCACCTGCATTTCGGGTGGTCTGCGTAATATCGGCTGGACGAACTCGGCCCACGCCCGCTTCATCGTATTTGTCATTGTGCTGCTCGTCTTAAAAAAGTCTTTTCACTATTGTATATACGTTTCTTGCACCAAAAATCAAATTTTGCGTTCAATTTTGCTGAATTGGTCAGGAGTTGCGGCGTTTTGCGCGCAGGGTCGGGTCGGCCTCGCGCGGGTTTTCGGGCCAGGGATGCCTGGGATACCGCCCGCGCATGTCCTTGCGCACGTCGGCATAGGAGCTGTCCCAGAAGCCGGGAATGTCGAGCGTGGTCTGCACCGGGCGGCCTGCGGGGGACAGGAGCGTGACGCGAAGGGGCGTGCGGCCCACGGTGGGGTGGGTGGTCTGGCCGAACATCTCTTGCAGGCGCAGGGAAATCTCGGGATGGTCGCCGGAATAGTCGATCGGGATGCGCCGGCCCACCGGGGTGGTGAAATGCGCGGGCGCTGCGGCATCGAGGCGTTGCATCTGGTCGTAGGTGAGCCGGGCGCGTAGGGCGTCCAGCATGTCGAAGCGCTTCCAGTCGGCGGCGGTCTTGAGGCCGGTGATGTACGGCAGGAGCCAGGTTTCGAGGTCTTCGAGGAGGGCGTCATCGGTCATGTCCGGCAGGTCCTCGCCCGCCTCGCGCAGCAGGGCCACGCGGGCGGCGAAGCGGCGGGCGGGGTCTGACCAGTTGAGGCCGAGGTCGCGGATGCCGTCCAGCATGGCAAGGGCGATGGCATCGTCGGGGGCATCCTTCCACATGCGGTCATCCAGCACGAGCGCGCCGAAGCGTTCCTGTTTGCGGGCGATGACGCGGCGGTCGCGGCGGTCCCAGTGGCAGACGTCGTGCCAGCCGATCTGGCCGGGGAAGAGGGCGCGGAGTTCGGATTCGGAAAGCGCGATGGCCTGCCGGATGCGGGCCTCGCGCGGGTTGCCGTCGAGGTCGGTGGCGACCAGCAGGCGTTGACCGGCCAGGGGGTCTTCGTCGGGCAGGAGCGCGCCTTTGCCGCCTGATAGCACGAAGCGCGGGGCGTCGCCCTTGCGACGCAGGCCGATGCGATCAGGATAGGCGAGGGCGGCGCATTCGGCGTCGGACATTCCGCTCGCTTGCGACGATTTTGTGCGTGAGGCCAGGCGCTTGGCCTCGGCACGGATGCGCATCACCGCGCCGTGGTTGGCGGGATGAGGATGGCGTGCCTTGGGGTCGCGCAGCGCGGCCATGCGCAGGGAGAGGTCCACCGGGGCGCCGCGCGGCAGGGGATCGCGATCGGCCAGGAGAGCCGCGAGCAGGGCCGCGTCCGGTCCGGCGGTGCCCAGCATGTGGGCGAGGCGCGGGTGCAGGGGGAGCTTTGCCAGCGCCTTGCCATGCTCGGTGATGCGGCTCGAGGCATCGAGTGCGCCCAGCATGTGCAGGAGCGCCTGCGCCTCGGCATAGCTGCCGGGGTTGGGGAGCGTGAGGAAGGGCAGATCGGCGGGGGTGGCACCCCAGAGCGCGAGTTCGAGGGCGAGGCCGGCGAGGTCCGTGGCCTCGATCTCGGCGGGGGGATAGGCGGGCAGTGCGCCTTCCTCTCCTTTCGTCCAGAGCCGGTAGCAGGTGCCTTCCGCGACGCGGCCCGCGCGGCCCGCGCGTTGCGTGGCCTCGGCGCGGGTGACGGGCTCGGTCACCAGCCGCGACATGCCGGAGCCGGGGTCGAACCGGGCGCGGCGGGACTTGCCGCCGTCGACCACGACGCGGATATCCTCGATGGTCAGCGAGGTTTCGGCGATGGAGGTGGAAAGGACCACCTTGCGGCCTTCGTTTACAGGCGCGATGGCGGCGCGCTGGGCGGCGAAATCCATCGCGCCGAAGAGGGGGCGGATGTGGCAGTCGGGGGGCAGGCGGTCCTTCAACAGCGCCTCGGTGCGGCGGATTTCGCCCTCGCCGGGGAGGAAGACGAGGACGCCGCCTGTGGTCTCGGAGACGGCTTTCGTCACAAGGTCTGTGAGGGCCGCGTCCCACCTTGTTTTCTTCGGGATTGGCGTGTCGAGATGGCGGGTCTCGACCGGGAAGCTGCGGCCTTCGGAGGTGACGATTGGGGCCTGCATCAGCTCGGCCACCGGGGCGGCGTCGAGCGTGGCGGACATGGCCAGCAGCATCAGGTCGTCGCGCAGGGCACCGGCCACTTCGAGGCAGAGGGCGAGGCCGAGATCTGCGTTCAGGGAGCGTTCGTGGAATTCGTCGAAGATCACCGCGCCGATGCCGGTGAGTTCGGGGTCGGACTGGATTCGGCGGGTGAGGATGCCTTCGGTGACGACCTCGATCCGGGTGGTGCCCGAGATCTTGGCGTCGCCGCGGACGCGGTAGCCCACTGTTTCGCCTGTCTTTTCGCCCAGGGTCGAGGCCATCCGCTCTGCCGCGGCGCGGGCGGCGAGGCGGCGGGGTTCCAGCATGACGATGCGGCCCTTGGTGAGGTTTGCGGTCAGCATTTCCAAGGGCACGACGGTGGTCTTGCCCGCACCGGGCGGGGCCTGCAACACGGCGCGGCCGTGGTCCCGGAGCGCTGTCAGCAGCGCCGGAATCGCGTCGTCTATGGGAAGCCTGTCACGGGTCATGGCCCGCCTTATCGGCGATGCATCGACACTTTGCCATAACGGGTGCGCACGACGACGGTTTCGGCGCGCATGGTGTTTCCCTGCGGCGCGTAGATTACCGTGACCGGCGCGGTGCGGTGGCGCAGCTCGCGCTCGGAATAGCCGGCGATGCGGCGGTACTGGCCCGAGCACTGGACCCGCCCGCCATCGAGCGCCGCGCGGCCAGTCAGGCTGAGGCGGGCGTGGCGATGGCCGTCGTAAACGTCTGCATTCAGGGAACAAAGCTGGTTCGGGGCCTGATCGCGCAAGGCGGCGTAAAGGGCCGTCAACGGATCGTAGGCGCCGGGCAGGCCGCGCGGGTTGACGGCGGGTGCGCTGCTGCCGGTATCGCCGGTGACGCGGGTGGCGACACCGCCGGAAAAGGAGATCTTGAGGTTGGTGGAGCGGCTGCCCTCGGAGGTGACCTCGGAATAGCTGGCGGGAACGAACCGTTCCCCGGATTTGCCGCCTTGCGCGGCGAGGTCGAAGCTGGCCTGCTTGAGCGCGGACAGCGTGCCCGTGGTGGCGAACCGGGCGCGCACGTTGTAGCCGCTGGCCGTCTCGGTGCTGGCCATGGCCATTTCGCCGACCTTGGCGCCGATCATGCGCACGTCGTAGCGCGCCTGCGTACTGTCGGCCAGCGACGGCGCCGCCGTGCCGAGGGTAGTAAAGAGCGCCGCGAGGGCGAAATGGGTCAACCGGGTCTTGACTGTCACGTTGGGGCCTCTTGCATGGCGTCCGCGATGGGACATGGCGCAAGATGGACCCTAGCACAGTCGGTCCGGATTTCATCCCGGCATCTGACACCGAGTCTGTCCGGGAGTGTCGGCGCAACCTGTTACGATTTCGTAAACCCGTCCTGCGGTGCCGGGTAGCGCCGCGGTTGCTGGACATTTCCCGGGTGGCTGGGGCACAAGTCGGAAGGCCCTGACAAGGCCGCGCCACGCCGCGCACAGGACCGGAGGAGACGACGCGCCATGACCGATACGGATAAGCTTGCCGATCAACTGCTGGCGCAGGAGCGCCGGGCCTTGGCGCGGTCGATCACGCTGGTGGAAAGCGGGCGGGCCGATCACCGCGAGGCGGCGCAGGCCCTGCTGGACCGGGTCGCGGGGCATGGCAAGCAGGCGATCCGGATCGGGCTGTCGGGCACGCCGGGTGTTGGTAAAAGCACGTTTATCGAAGCGTTTGGCATGATGCTGACCGGGATGGGCCTGCGGGTGGCGGTGCTGGCGGTGGACCCCAGTTCGGCGCGCTCGGGCGGCTCGATCCTGGGCGACAAGACAAGGATGGAACGGCTGAGCCGGGAGCCGGGCGCGTTCATCCGCCCCTCGCCCAGCCAGACGCATCTGGGCGGCGTGGCGCGGCGCACGCGCGAGGCGGTGACGCTGTGCGAAGCGGCGGGGTTCGACGTGGTGCTGATCGAAACGGTGGGCGTGGGCCAGTCCGAGACGGTGGTGTCGGAGATGTGCGACCTGTTCCTGCTGCTGCTGGCCCCGGCGGGCGGCGACGAGTTGCAGGGGGTCAAGCGCGGGATCATGGAGATTGCCGACCTGATCCTTGTAAACAAGGCCGATGGCGATCTGAAATCGGCGGCGACGCGGACCTGTAGCGATTATTCCGGGGCGCTGAGGTTGCTGCGCAAGCGGCCGCAGGACCCCGAGGGGTTTCCCAAGGCGATGATGGTGTCGGCCTTGCAGGACGAAGGGCTGAAAGCGGCCTGGGACGAGATGAACGCGCTGGTCGACTGGCGGCGCGAGAACGGGCATTTCGACGCCAGGCGCGAGGCGCAGGCGCGCTATTGGTTCGGCGAGGAAGTGAAGCGCGGACTGATGGCGCAGCTGGAGACACCGGAGGCGCGGGCGCTGATGGAAGAGGGCGCCGAGGACGTGGCCGAAGGGCGCACGGTGCCCAGCGTGGCGGCGCAGCGGGTGCTGGACCGTCTGCGCGGTGCGCAGGAGGGTTAATCGGGGCGGCGGCCCGGTTTGGCACGTCGGTATCGCGTCGGTATCCGGGTGGTATTGCGACGGTGCGGTTCGCCGCGCGTTCAAACGTTAACGGGGTCGGACCGGGGGCGCGCGGTCTTGCATGGTTCTGACGGCGGTGGCACCCATCCCGGACTTGATCCGGGATCTCCGGCGCGGAAGGGGGGCGCGGGTGGCCCCCAGGGCGGCGCGGCACGCCGCGTCTTGAAAGCGCGCGGTACCGCCGTCAAGCTGCGGGCGCAGATCTTGCCGGAAAGCCTGCCCGATGTATGCCATCTCGCTGACCTCGATCCCGCCGCGCCTTGCCCGCCTCGGGCCGGTGCTGGACGCGCTTCTGGCGCAGCGCCCCGCGCCGGAGAATGTCTTTCTGAGCCTGCCCGAGCGCTATGCCCGGTTTCCCGGTCCGGTGACGCTGCCGGCGCTGCCTGCGGGCGTGACGCTGTTGCGCGGCGGCGCGGATCGTGGACCGGCGATGAAGGCCTTGCCTGCCGCGCGGGCGCTGGCGGGGCGGGACATGCGGCTGATCTATTGCGATGACGACTGGCTGCCGGCGCCCGACTGGGCCGCGCAGCTGCTGACCGACGCCGAGGACGTGGCCACGACCGGGCAGGCGTGGGACATCGCGCGTCTGGGGCGGGTGGGCGCCGAGGCTGACATCGCGCAGGGCTTCGCGGGGGTGTGCATCCGTCCCGAATGGCTGGCGGGGCCGGAGGTGGACCCGCCGCCCGAGGCCACCCTGGCCGATGACATCTGGCTGTCGGGTCAGCTGGCGCGGCAGGGCCTCCCGATCCGGGCGAGGCCCGAGGCCCGCCGGCGGTTGCGCCCGGCCTTCGACGATGCGCACGCGCTTCAGGACAGAACGCCTCGCGATGCGGTCAACCGCGGCTGTGCGGCGCTGGTGCATGCCCGCTATGGCGTCTGGCCGGAGGTGTCGTCCGTCAGCACGGCGCGGGCGGCGCGCTCGTAGAGGTCGGCATAGGATACGGCCTGGGGAATCGCCGCCTCCAGCTTGGGCAGGAGCGCGGCATAGCGCGTTTCGGAGAGGTCGCGCAGGGCCTCTTTCATCTCGGTCTCGGTCTGGCAGACGATCATGCCGCCGGGGTCGATGAAATCGGCGATGTTGGGACAGCCCCAGTAGATCGGCACGCATTTGCAGAGCAGCGCGTCGATCAGCTTTTCGGTGAAATAGTTAGCTTCGCGCACGTTCTCGATCACCAGCGAAAAGCGGTAGGGCGCGAGGCCGTCGGCCTTGTGCTCGAAGGGCTGGTAGCCGCCGCCCATCACGTCGACGTCCAGACCGGCGGCCCTGACATGATCGGCCATGGCATGACGCAGCGCGTGCCCTTCCTGAGAGCGTTTGGCCGAGGCGATGAGGCTGCAGGCCCTGGTCTTGGTCAGGTCGAGCCGGGTCCAGTCGCCCACCCAGGTGGTGCCCAGGGGAAAGAGCACGCCGTTGGGGATCGCCTCCAGCAGGCCGGGATTGGAACACAGCACCTTGTGGAAGCGGGCATACTGGTGGCGCAGCTTGCGCATGTGATCGCCGTGGATCGCCTCGGGTTCCAGCACCATGACCGAGACCTTGGCCGGTGTGCCCAGCCATGGCCGGCGATAGAGCAGACTGGAGGTGTTGACGATGAGGTGGTCGCTGCGGTCGAGGTCCCGCAGCGTCTTGTCATTGCCGCCGAGCCGGTCGGGACGCCCCTGAGGCCAGACCAGCCGGTCCAGCGGCACGCGACCCGGGCGCAGCCCCGGCCGGACGTCATAGGGGATCACGGCGATGGCGGGTGAAACATCTGTCATGGCGGCCCTGATACGGTCAAACCCCGGGCCGCGCAATCCGGCGCGTTCGCATTCGGTTCGGGGCCGGACGCCATTGACATCCCGGCCCGGGATGCCAGCTTATGCCCCACCCGGAGAGAGACGGGTTCGGGTCAAGAAGGCAGCAGGATGACAGAGGCGCGCGACGCATTCATCGGGGCCATGCGGCAGGTGGCCGCCACGGTGACCGTTGTCACGACGGATGGTCCCGCCGGCAAGGCGGGGGCCACGGTCAGTGCGTTCACGTCGCTGTCGGCCGACCCGCCGTCGGTGCTGGTGTGCCTGAAGGCCGACAGCAGCATCGCGCAGGCGGTGGATGCCAACGGCACGTTCTGCGTCAACATCCTGCCCGAGGATGCCGACCACCTGGCCCGCCGCTTTGCCGGGATGTTCGATGCCGACAGCCCCGACCGTTTCGAGGGCGTCGAGGTCGTCGACACGGAATACGGCCCTCTCTTGCCCCGTGCGACGGCGTTCTCGTGCAGCCTGACGCATCGCCATGTCCATGGCAGCCACGCCATATGCATCGGTGACGTCACGGGCATTTCCGATGCCGGGGAACGGCCGCTGACCTATATGAGCGGCAGTTTTCATATCGTGCGCCCCAAGGCGCAGGTCTGATCCGGGCCGGCACCGCGCGGCGCGTCTGCAACCATCACGCGATTTCCCTGATTTCCGCGCAATCGCGCTTTCGGTCCGCCGCAATCTCGCCCCGATTCGCGCTTAACGCTGCGTTAAACAACGGGCGAAGGGACGGGCGAGATGAGCTATCTGGAGGCTGGCAGGAAGGTCGGCAACAGTACGATCGACATGCAGGCGACGATGCGCGGGCTTGTCGCCGGCGAACGGTTGCAGCGGTTCAAGCTGGAGGCGGTGACGGAAATGGCGTTGCGCGTCGCCGGGATCGTGATGATCATGAGCTCGATCGCGATGTGGTTTTTCCTGCCGGTCGATCCGACGACCGGAAGGCTTGCGTCGTTCGGGCTGATGGCTTCGGTTCTGGCTGCGGCGGGGCTGGGGGTTTTCGCGTTCGGCACGCGCGGGTTCCGGCGTCGCATCACGCTGGACGTGGAGGCGGGCACCCTGACCCTGACCAAGATCAACATCAATGAACAGGCGCGGGTGAACCACGAGATCGACCTTGGCATGATCGAGAGCGTCTTTCTGCGCCGCTCGATCCAGACCGGTGGCATTGCCACGTTGCTGGTGCGGGTGGCCGGACAGGACGCGCCGGCCATCGCGCTGTCGGGGGATCTGAACGAGGTCGAGGACGTTCACGCCCAGCTGTGCGCGGTATTGCAACGCGGTTCCGTCCGCCCCGAGCGCGCGGCGACGTTGCGCCTGGCCGGGACGCGGACGTCCGCGCGGGCGCTCGCCGGCTGAGCCGCGGCAGTCAGAGCGGTACGCGCGATACGGTATAGCCGGCCTGTTCCAGCAGCCTGAGGATGCCGACCTCGCCCGGCAGGTGCCCCGCGCCCACCGCGATCAACACGTGATCCCCGGGCGTCACCTGCGCGTCCAGCCGTTCGATCCAGCTCTGGTTGCGTTTTTCCAGAAGCAGGTCTTCGACCATGGCGAACCCTTCGGCGCCGGCCTCGCCGCCGAATTCCTCGGAGACATAGCGCGAGAAGACCAGCGTCAGGGCGATCTCTTCGGACAGGTAGCGTTCGCGGATGGTGTAGGACAGGTCGTTCATGTCGCCGGGCCAGGCCAGGGACATGCGGATCATCTCGATCTGGTCGTCCATCGGAAAGCTGTCCAGCAGGGTCAGCAGGTCCTCGAAATCCTCCAGCGAGCGGCTGGGGGTGCCGGCCTCCTCGGCGCGTTCGCCCACCAGCATGTCGATGCCCTTGGCCTCGAAGGCGCCGGACTGCGCCTCGCAGGGGCCGATGCCCAGCATCATCCCGGCCCAGAGCGGTTTGAACTTGGCGGCCATGAAGCCGGGAATCATCCGCGCCTGCATCTCTTCGCGGTAGTGCTGCCAGTCTTCCTCGCCCAAGAGGTCGGGCAGGGTGGGGCCCTCGGTGATGAACATGAGCGACGGGTTTTCGGCCATTGCCCGCTGCATGGCAGTCTGGTCCTCGGCGGACACCTCGAGGTAGATCTTGTCGGCGTCCCGGATCATCGGTGCCAGGCGGTCGAGATGCGCGTCGGTCAGGCGATGCCTGAAATGGTAGGTGCCGAAGATGTCGATCACCGTGTCGCCGCGCGTGGCCTGCCACAAGAGCCCCTCGGGATGGGGCATGGCGGCGGCCTCGCGCCGCAGGTTTTCCTGCGTTTCCGGGTCCAGCGTGTCGATCAGGTCCGCGCCGTCGCAGGTGGTGCCACCCGTGCCTTGGGCCGCCACCGGCGCGACGAGCGTGAAGGCGAGGATCGCGGGGGCGAGCAGTGCAGACCAGGGAAATTTCATCGTTCCACCCATTGAATTCAGGCTGTGAGACAAGATGTAGAGGGGGTGGACCGGGCGCGCAACAAAGTGCCGCCCGCCTCCCGAAAATTTTTCCCGACGGAATATTGACAGGCTCGTGATCGCTCCTTAGCTATGCGCCGTTAGCACTCGACTACGGTGAGTGATAACGGCCTCCGCAGGGAGGCGTGAGGGAAACTTGATAGCCAAGGAGCAAAAGCTATGGCATTCAAACCGCTGCATGACCGCGTGCTTGTACGCCGCGTTGAGAGCGAAGAAAAAACCGCTGGTGGGCTGATTATCCCCGACAGTGCCAAGGAAAAACCCAGCGAAGGTGAAGTCGTTGCTGTTGGCGATGGCGCCCGCAAGGATAACGGCGAACTGATCGAGATGGCCGTTTCGGTCGGGGACCGCATCCTGTTCGGCAAATGGTCGGGCACGGAAATCACGATCGACGGCGAAGAGCTGCTGATCATGAAGGAAAGCGACATCCTGGGTGTGACGACCGATGCGAAGGCCGCGAAAGCCGCCTGAACGCCCCGGATCGTATCCAACGCTGAAATCTAATATACATCAGGAGCGACTTATATGTCTGCAAAAGACGTGAAATTCGATACCGATGCCCGCAACAAGATGCTGCGCGGCGTCAACATCCTGGCCGATGCGGTCAAGGTGACCCTTGGCCCCAAAGGCCGTAACGTGGTTCTGGATAAGTCCTTTGGCGCGCCGCGCATTACCAAGGACGGTGTGTCGGTTGCCAAGGAAATCGAACTGGAAGACAAGTTCGAGAACATGGGCGCGCAAATGGTGAAAGAAGTCGCCAGCCGCACCAATGACGAAGCCGGCGACGGCACCACCACCGCGACGGTTCTGGCGCAAGCCATCGTCAAGGAAGGCATGAAGGCCGTGGCCGCGGGCATGAACCCGATGGACCTCAAGCGCGGCATCGACCTTGCCACCCTCAAGGTTGTCGAAGCCATCAAGTCAGCCGCACGCGAAGTCAACGACTCTGCCGAAGTGGCGCAGGTCGGCACCGTGTCGGCCAACGGCGAATCCGAGATCGGCCAGATGATCGCGGACGCGATGCAGAAAGTCGGCAACGAAGGCGTGATCACCGTCGAAGAGAACAAAGGCCTCGTGACCGAGACCGACGTCGTCGAGGGCATGCAGTTCGACCGTGGCTACCTGAGCCCCTACTTCGTGACCAACGCCGACAAGATGACCACCGAGCTGGAAGACTGCATGATCCTGCTGCACGAGAAGAAACTCTCGTCGCTGCAGCCGATGGTGCCGCTTCTGGAGCAAGTCATCCAGTCGCAGAAACCGCTGCTGATCATCGCGGAAGACGTGGAAGGCGAAGCGCTGGCGACCCTCGTGGTCAACAAGCTGCGCGGTGGCCTGAAGATCGCCGCCGTCAAGGCGCCGGGCTTTGGTGACCGTCGCAAGGCCATGTTGCAGGACATCGCGATCCTGACCGGCGGCCAGGTCATCAGCGAAGACCTGGGCATGAAGCTGGAAAGCGTCACCATGGACATGCTGGGCTCTGCCAAGAAAGTGCAGATCACCAAGGATGAGACCACCATTGTGGACGGTGCCGGCGAGAAGGCCGAGATCGAAGCGCGTGTCGCACAGATCCGTAATCAGATCGAAGAAACCACCAGCGACTACGACCGTGAGAAGCTGCAGGAACGTGTTGCGAAACTCGCAGGCGGCGTTGCCGTCATCCGCGTGGGCGGCATGACCGAGGTCGAAGTGAAAGAGCGCAAGGACCGGGTCGATGACGCGCTGAACGCGACCCGCGCGGCCGTTCAGGAAGGTATCGTCGTGGGCGGCGGTGTTGCGCTTGTCCAGGGTGCGAAGGCGCTGGACGGCGTCGAGGGCGCCAACAGCGACCAGAACAACGGTATCGCGATCGTCCGCAAGGCGCTGGAAGCGCCGCTGCGCCAGATCGCGGAGAACGCAGGCGTCGACGGCTCCGTCGTGGCCGGCAAGATTCGTGAATCGGACGACCTGAAGTTCGGCTTCAACGCGCAGACCGAAGAATATGGCGACATGTTCAAGTTCGGCGTGATCGACCCCGCGAAGGTCGTGCGTACCGCGCTGGAAGACGCCTCCTCGATCGCCGGTCTGCTGATCACGACCGAGGCCATGGTTGCCGACAAGCCGCAGAAAGAAGGCGCTGGCGCCGGCGGCGGCATGCCCGACATGGGCGGCATGGGCGGCATGATGTAAGCAAGGTTTTCGCCTCGGCGAAAACCGTCGCCCGGTTGGCGTCCGACACGATCGGATGCCGACAGGGTGCCGCGAAAAACAAGGGCCGTCCCATCGGGGGGCGGCCCTTTTCGTTTGATGGGGGAAACGAGTGCTCAAGGGCTCGGAGTGCCTGGACCGCTTCGAGCCTTTTGCGGACACGCGTGATCTATAGCTCCGAGCGCCATCGACGGGCCGCGGCGCGGCGATGGCGCGGGGCCTGCGGCCTGAGTCCGCGCCGGGGCTATAGATCAAACGTCTTTCATGTCCGGCATATACGACGTGAAGAAAGACACGTGTCGCGCGGAATCAAGGCCGAAGGCCGCCGCGCGATCGCCAGACCGCCCCCCGGGCTGGCGATTGGGTGACGTTGGTGCTTCGATCCGAGGTTTTGCGGAGGTGGCGAGGATAAACTGCGCCGAACATCGTTCGGTCGCCAGCCCGCGGTCTGGCAATCACGCGGCTTGTGAGGCTGACGTCCGTCTCGTCCGCAAAGCCGACATTCGTGCCGCCCGCAACGCATGTCGGGATCGAGCCCTTGCAAGACACTGGTATCGCGCACCCAGCCGGTTAACAGCCGCGAAGCGGCCCGGCCATCGTCAGCCCCTCCCTTGGGCTGGCGATTTGGCTGAGGCTGGGCGCAACGATCATACTGAGGATGTCTTTGGCAGGCATAAAGTGCTTCAGAATTGCCCTCGGATCGCCATCCCAGGGGCTGAAGCTCAACTCCGTCGTGAACGACACCAAGGTCCCGCATAGCAGACCCTTGGCGCGGAAAATTTCTGAGGATCCCGGCCACAAGCCGCACCGCGAACTGCAAAAGGCCGCCCCCGGACGGGAGCGGCCCACAGTCTTGGAACGTCGCCGGATCAGCCGGCGATCAGGCCCATTTGTTCGAGCTTCAGCACCACCTGGTGGGCGCAGTTGTCGACATCGACATTCTCGGTCTCGACGCGCAGTTCGGGGTTTTCCGGCACGTCGTAGGGATCGGAGATGCCCGTGAACTCCTTGATCTTGCCTTCGCGCGCGAGCTTGTAGAGGCCCTTGCGGTCGCGGCGTTCGCATTCCTCGATCGAGGTGGCGACGTGGATCTCGACGAAGGCACCGAAGCTTTCGACATCCTCGCGCACCGCCCGGCGGGTCGTGGCGTAGGGCGCGATGGGCGCGCAGATCGCGATGCCGCCGTTCTTGGTGATCTCGCTGGCCACGTAACCGATGCGGCGGATGTTGAGGTCACGGTGCTCTTTCGAGAAGCCGAGTTCCGAGCTGAGGTTCTTGCGGACGATATCGCCGTCGAGCAGCGTCACCGGGCGGCCGCCCATTTCCATCAGCTTGACCATCAGGGCGTTGGCGATGGTGGACTTGCCCGAGCCGGAGAAGCCGGTGAAGAACACGGTGAAGCCCTGCTTGGCCCGCGGCGGACGGGTGCGGCGCAGTTCCTTGACCACTTCGGGGAAGGAGAACCATTCGGGGATTTCCAGCCCTTCCTGAAGGCGCCGGCGCAGCTCGGTGCCCGAGATGTTGAGGATGGTCACGTTGTCCTTGTCCTCGATCTCGTCCATCGGTTCGTACTGGGCGCGTTCCTGCACGTAGACCATGTGCTTGAAGTCGACCATCTCGATGCCGATCTCGTCCTGGTGTTCGCGGAAGAGGTCCTGCGCGTCGTAGGGGCCATAGAAATCCTCGCCCGCCGAGTTCTTGCCGGGGCCGGCGTGGTCGCGGCCGACGATGAAGTGGGTGCAGCCGTGGTTCTTGCGGATGAGGCCGTGCCAGACGGCCTCGCGCGGGCCGGCCATGCGCATGGCGAGGTTCAGCAGGCTCATGTTGGTGGTGGAGGCCGGGTACTTGTCGAGCACCGCCTCGTAGCAGCGGACGCGGGTGAAGTGATCGACGTCGCCCGGTTTGGTCATGCCGACGATGGGGTGAATGAGCAGGTTGGCCTGCGCTTCTTTCGCGGCGCGGAAGGTCAGTTCCTGGTGCGCGCGGTGAAGCGGGTTGCGGGTCTGGAAGGCGACGACCTTGCGCCAGCCCATCTTGCGGAAGAAGGCGCGCAGCTCGTTGGGCGTGTCGCGGCGGGCGCGGAAATCGTAATGCACGGGCTGCTGGATGCCGGTGACGGGGCCGCCGAGATAGACGGGGCCGGCGGTGTTGTGCAGGTAGTTGACGGCCGGGTGCGCGGAATCGTCGGCGCCGAATACCTTTTCGGCCTCTTGCGCCTTGTTCGGGGTCCAGCGGTCGGTGATCGTCATGGTGGCCAGGATCACGCCTTCCTGGTCGCGCAGGGCGATGTCCTGGCCCGGTTCGATGCTGTCGGCGAAATCCTGGGAGACGTCGAGCGTGATCGGCATGGGCCAGAGTGTGCCGTCGGCCAGGCGCATGGTGTCGACGACTGAATTATAGTCTTCTTCGCCGAGGAATCCCTTGAGCGGGTTGAAGCCGCCATTCATCAGCAGTTCCAGGTCGCAGATCTGACGCGGGGTGAGATCCCAGCTGACGAGATCGGCCGCTTCGACCTTCAGTTTCTGGGCGCTCTCGTGCGAGACGTAGAGTTCGGGGATGGGGGCGAGGTTGTTCTGCACTAGTCTGGTCCTTTGGTTGAGGGGGGCGAGCCCGCTTCGCGTGCCGGTCAGTTCGGCGTGAAGCGCGTCGTATTCCGCGAATTTCCGGGCGAGGAAATCATCGGTGAGGCGCAGCATTTCCGCTGCCCCCCGGGAGGTGAGCGCGTAGGCGAAACGCTGGCGCTTGTCGGGGCCGGAGCGGTCGCCGACCTTGACGAAGCCGGCCTCGGTCGCCTGCCGGAGCAGGGTGTTGAGGCGGCCGAGGGAGACGTCGAGCGCCGCCGCGAGCGTGCGCTGGGAAGCCTCGGACGACCGGTCCAGCTGCCGCAGGAGGCGGAAGAGGAGATCCCGGTCGGGGAGGCTGGATTTGGCGTCAGGGGCGGACATGCGGCGACTCAAAGTGTGTTCACGCGTGAACGCATATGGGAGGCGGCTTGCCTTGTGAACCCCCTTTCGGGGCGGCACGGTGATTGTTGCCGATATGCCGTGAGCGAGGCGCGCCGACGCTATTGCGCGGCGGACATGGGCGCCGTGGCGGCTTGGGCGCGCCGAATTTCTTCGAACAGCCAGTCGCGGAAGGATCGGATCATCGGGTCGTCGGCGCGCGCCTCGGCCCAGGCGACCGAGTAGATCACGCTGGGAATGGTGTCGGTGTCGAAGAGCCGCACGAGTCGCCCGGAGGCCAGCGTGCCTTGCACCATCGCGTCGAAGGCCATGGCCACGCCGTGCCCCTGCTCGGCGGCGGTGGTGGCCAGTTCGCAATTGGGAAAGGTCGGGCCGGGCGGCAGGTCGGGCGCGCCGAGGCCGGCGGCGGCAAACCATTCGCCCCAGGAATCGTCGATTTCGTCATACATCAGGCGCATCCGCAAAAGGTCGCGCGGGCTGCGGATATTTTCGCGCTCCATCAGATCCGGGTGAATCACCGGGTAGCGGCTGGAGGTCATCAGCGGCTCGGTGTGGACGCCGGGGTGGTGCGTGTCGCGCCACTGGATCACCACGTCGCTGTCATTGGTCGAGAAATCGATTTCGGGCGCGCCGGTCGAGACGCGCAGACGGATGCGGTCGCCGAACGAGAGCCCGCCGAGGCGCGGCACCAGCCAGCGGGCGGCGAAGCCGGGCGTGCAGAGCATGCGCAGAGGTTTTTCGCCCGCCCGGCGCATTGAGCGCGTGCTGTCGTCGAGCAGGTCCAGAAGGCCTGTAAGCTTGCCCGCATAGGCGCGGCCCGTCAGCGTCAGGGCCATCCGGTTACCGCTGCGTTCGAACAGCGCGGTGTCGAGATACTCTTCAAGCGCGCGGATCTGGTGGCTGACGGCAGAGGGCGACAGGCACAGCTCCTCGGCTGCGTGCTTAAAGCTTTTGTGGCGCGCGGCGGCCTCGAACGCCTTGACCGCGGCGAAGGGGGGCAGGTGCCGTCCCATGGCAGATGAAATTCCTTCATTGGCACATGAAAAATGGCCTTTTGCGCCGGGGCGCGAGGACAGCTTAGCATTTTCGGGACATCAATCAAATTGCTCAGGAGGTTGCCATGCGCATCCTGTCCCGAGCCGGCCTGTGGTCGGCGCGTACCGGTCTTTTCTGTCTTGTTCTCAAGGTGTTTGGCGGCGGCGTTTTGGCATCCGATCTTCTGGCCTGGCGCGAGGCAGGGGCGCTGCCTGAGCTGGTGGCGCACATGGAGGTCTGGCTGGACGAGCACACCGATCTGCCGCGTCGCTCGGCCGCGCCGGAAATTCGGCTGACGTCCGAGGCCACCGTGGCGTGGCTGGCGCCGATGCGGGCCGCCTCGGACGCGTCACACACGCGGGGGCTTTATGATCCTGACAGCGAGACAATCTGGCTGGTGCGGCCGTGGAATGCGAAGGATCCCTATGACGTGAGTGTTCTGTTGCACGAGTTGATGCATCACCGGCAGGCGGGGCAGGGGCATTGGTATTGCCCGGGGGCGCAGGAGTTGCCGGCCTATCGGGCGCAGCAGGCGTGGCTCAATGCGCTGGGGCTGGAGCCGGACGTGAACTGGGTGGCGGTGGTTCTGGAGTCGGGATGCACGAAGCGGGACATTCATCCGGAGTGAAGGGGGCGCGCGTGGGTTTTCACCCACCCTACGAGGTCCCGGATCAGGTCCGGGACGGCTGGAGTGGGATCGCGCCGGTGCCGCATTGGTGTGCGTTGTGGGGTCAGTCCCCAAATGCAGGTTCAATTGGGGGTCAGCCCCCAAACGCGGTTCTGATTGGGGGCCAGCCCCCAAACACAGGCTTAATTGGGGGCCAGCCCCCAAACCCCCGGGATATTTTCGGCCAGAGGAAGGCGGGGGGTGCGGCTCAGGCTTGCGGGACGTAGGCCTCGGGGGCGGGGGCGTCCTCGGGCAGCTCGGCGATGAACTTTTCCGCGTCGAGGGCGGCCATGCAGCCCATGCCGGCGGAGGTCACCGCCTGGCGATAGACGTGGTCGGTGAGGTCGCCAGCGGCGAAAAGGCCGGGGATCGAGGTGCGGGTGGAGCCGGCCTCGACCTTGACGTACTCGCCGTGATGCATCTCGACCTTGCCCTTGACCAGCTCGTTGGCCGGGGCGTGGCCGATGGCGATGAAGACGCCCTTGCAGGGAATTTCCTGTGTCTCGCCGGTTTTGGTGTGCTTGACGCGCACGCCGGTGACGCCCTTGGGGTTGTCGTCGCCCAGCACCTCGTCAAGCTCGTGGAACCACAGGGGCTCGATCTTGGGGTGTTTGAGCAGGCGGTCCTGCAGGATCTTCTCGGCGCGCAGCTCGTCGCGGCGGTGGATGAGCGTGACCTTGGAGGCGAAGTTGGTGAGAAAGAGCGCCTCTTCGACGGCGGTGTTGCCGCCGCCCACGACGACGATTTCGTCACCGCGGTAGAAGAAGCCGTCGCAGGTGGCGCAGGCGGAGACGCCGAAGCCCTTGAACGCGTCCTCGGACGGCAGGCCGAGCCACTTGGCCCGGGCGCCGGTGGCGAGGATGACGGCGTCGGCGGTGTAGGTGGTGCCGGAATCGCCCTTGGCGGTGAAGGGGCGTGCATCGACGTCGAGCGAGGAGATGATGTCGCCCACGATCTCGCAGCCCATGGCCTTGGCGTGGGCCTCCATGCGGACCATCAGGTCGGGGCCCTGGACCTCGGTGTCGCCGGGCCAGTTCTCGACCTCGGTGGTGGTGGTCAACTGGCCGCCGGGTTCGATGCCCTGCACGAGGATGGGTTCCAGCATGGCGCGGCTGGCATAGACTCCGGCGGTATAGCCCGCGGGCCCCGAGCCGATGATCAAAACCCTGGTGTGACGTGTCTCGGCCATGTCCGATCCCCCTTGATCCGTGGAGCGGGGCATGAGACGCCCCGCGTGAGTCTGGACAGATATAACGGGGCCGGGCGGGGGTGTGTAGCCCCGCAAACCCGGTATGCGGGGGTCGGGACGACATTTTCTTTCCCGAAAGGATATTGCGCCGGGGTGAAACATTATTGCGCGCGGCGCCGGTCGTGATATAACAATCGCGAAATCAACCGGAGAAACCGATGCCTGCGACGCGCCTTGACGACATTGACCGCATGATCCTGGCCGAATTGCAGGCGGATGGGCGGATGACCAACGTCGAACTGGCCCGCCGGGTGGGCATTTCGGCGCCGCCCTGCCTGCGCCGGGTGCGCACACTGGAGGAGCAGGGGTACATCAAGGGCTATCACGCCGACGTGGATGCGCGCGAGCTGGGATTCGAGGTGCAGGTCTTTGCCAGTGTCGGGCTGGTGAGCCAGGCCGAGGCGGACCTGAGCGCATTCGAGGCGCGGTGCCGGGCGTGGCCGCTGGTGCGGGAGTGCCACATGCTGAACGGCGAGGTGGATTTCATCCTGAAATGCGTGGCGCCGGACCTGAGCACCTTCCAGAGCTTCCTGACCGGCGAGTTGACGGCGGCGGAGAACGTGGCGTCGGTGAAGACCTCGCTGGTCATCCGCTGTGCCAAGGACGAGCCGGGCGTGCCCTTCGAGATCCTGGAGGAACGGCTGAGCCGGTCGGCCTGAGCCCGTTCAGAAGCCGCAATAGTCGGAGCCGTAATAGCGGTACCGAAACGGGTTGCGGTCGAGCACCTCGATATCCTCGCGGTTCGACACGGCGATGACGGCGTTGTTGGCGCCCATCAGGCCGTGGCCCGCGTCCTGGTAGATTTGCAGAAGCTGCGCCTCAGTCAGGACGCAGGCGTTGATCTCGAAAATGTAGCGGACGAAATCGTCGGGATCGTTTTCGCGGGGTGGCGGGCGGTCATTGGCCAGTGCCATGTGGGCAAGGGACAGGACCGCGAGGCAGGTCAGGCAAAGATGACGCATGGGAAAACCCGTTTTGGTTCAATGAGCGCAGTGTGCGCTGTATGCCAGGGCGCTGCAAGCGGGCGGGGCGGCGTCTAGTCGACCTTGAGCACGTGGTACATGTCGCGGGTCAGCAGGAGCTGGCCGTCGATCACCTCCCACAGGTGCATGTAGCGCCCGACGATGCGCTGCTCGCCGACCATGACGACGGTTTCGCCGATCTCGACCGCGCTGGTGTCGAAGCCTCGGATGTCGAAGGTCTTGAATTGCAGCTCGCGGGCGCCGGCGGCGAAGGCCTGGGCGTAGTGCTGCGCGATGGCCTCGCGTCCGAGGATCGAGGCCTGGCCGGGCGGCAGAAGGGCGGCGTCGGGGGCGTAGAAGCCGGCGAGGCTTTCGGCGTCCTGCGCGTTGTATGTAGCGACGAAGGCGGTCATGCGGGCGATGACGGGGTTGTCCTGAGCCTGAGCGGCGGTGCCGAAGGCAAGCAGGAGCCCGAGGGCGAGGATAGGCAGGCGAAGCATGGCGGCGGCTTTCCGTGGGGCTTGGAGGTTAAGATGTCTTGCCTGAAAGCGTAGCCGCGACGCGACCGGCGATGCAACTTCGATGGCGGGCCAGGGCCGTCTCAGATGTGTTTCGCCAGTCCCGCGATCCAGGCCGGGGCGTCGCGGGCATCGACCACGGCCTCGCGGATGAGCCAGTCCATGTGGCCCGACAGAAGCTTCAATCGCGAGGGTTCGCGGAAGGCGAGGTAGAAGCGGCCCACGTAGAGCACCCCCATGAGCGGCCCGAAGAGGGTGACGGGCGCGGAAAAGAGATTGTGCGCGTCAAAGAGGTTGAGGCGCAGGGAGGGAAAGAATGTCTCGGCCTGTTCGGCGAGGTGCAGGACCTGTTCGCGCCGCGCGTCGCGGTCGAGCCCCTGCCAGTAGCCGGTGCCCTGGGCGAAGGCCTCGAGTTCGTGCCGGGGCATGGCGATTTCGTACTCGGTCGCCTCTCGACGCAGCCAGTCGAGGTTGTCCTGCATCGCGCGCACGGCCTGTCCCGGTGTCTTGCCGAGAAAGGCGGCGTATTCCCAGCGCATCACCGCCTCGGTTTTCAGCATATCCGGTAGGGTGGCGGGCACGTGGCGGACCTTGTAGCCGCTGGCCTCGCGGTGCCAGTCGAGCAGCTGGGCGTCGGCGGAGGTGCGATCGGCTTGCGTCATGCTGAGGGCGGCCTCGATCACGTCGCCGGGGCGTTCGGGGCGGTCGGCCAAGCCCAGGAGCCAGTCGGAGCTGACGCCTAGCGCCTCGGCGCAGCCGGCGGCGAGGTGGGCGTTGGGCATCCGGGCGGTCTCGGCGTCGAGCAGTTGCGACACGGTGGAGCGGCTGACGCCGGTCTGGCGCGCGAGCGCGCTGAGATTGGTGCCGGTCATGGTCATGGCGCCGGTGAGCCGGTCGCGGAAGATCGTGGCGCGGGCCTGTTTGTTCATATTGGTGCCACTTATCCAGTATAATGGACATCCGTCAGTTTTGTTAAGAAAAGACAGAATACACGACAGATTGCGGCGATGCTAGCTGATCGACAGAGACATAACACGACGCGGCAGAGGAGCATTGGAGATGGAAACGAACAAACGCACGCTGGCGAAGGCGACAACCTGGCAGGTGCTGGGCCTGCTGGTGATGACGTTGATCGGGTTCATCATGACCGGATCGGTGGCCCAGGGCGGCACCTATGCGTTGATCACGGCGGCGATCGGCTTCGTCACGTTCTTCCTGCACGAGCGGATCTGGGCCGGGATCGGCTGGGGTCGCCGCGGCTGACCGGGCCGGCGGTGACGCCCGGCGTCAGGCTGTCAGGCCCTGCAAGGGCAGGCGGGGATGGCAGATGCTGCCGAAATCGGCGGGTTTCTTCACATGCGGAAAGAGCGACAGGAAAAGGGCCAGCATGTTGGGTCCCATGGCGCGCTCGAAGCCGGGGCCGGGGTGGAAGCTTTCGACCTCGATGCCCGAGGCGCGCAGGATGGCATGGCGGCGCAGGCAAACATGATAGACCGTCACGGGCCGGGGCGGGACCAGTTCGATCACGTTCATGCCGTCTACAAGGTCGCTGACCGGGGTCAGCACGCGCTCGCGCCCGAAGCTGTCGCGCAGGCCCGGTGGCCGGCCGAGGATGCGCGCGCCGGGACCGGCGGTGAGGTTCGATTCGGGACGGCCCAGTCCGAAGCTGTCCGGCATGACACGGGTCAGGCGGCAGGCGGACTGGTCGAGGCCGGCGGCGGACGGAACCAGCGTCATGGCGCCGATCCAGAGCACGCGGGAGGGACCGTGATCGGCGGTGGAGACGCTCATGCCCGGTTCGAGATCCTGCACGGCGACCTGACCGGAGGGCGTGTGCAGGAGCGTGCCGTGGGAAAAGGCGGAAAACGCGCTGTCGAAGATCGGGGTGGCCGGGGCGATCTGGTCGGTCCAGCCGGCCGTTCCGTCCGGGCGCAGATACGTCATCCGAAACTTGCGCATCGGGCGCGGCGACCGGGCGGCGGGAGGGACCTGCGCCGTGCCGGTGCGCGCGTGTGTGGCATTTGTCTTGTGCGCCACCGAGAGAGAGGTGGCGATGGTAGGGGTGCCCATCGTGCGATCCTTTTCAGGGTCATCACAACCGCGTCGGCCCCCACCGACAACGACAGAGGGATGGTCCGTCATGTACGTTACAGGGCCAATAAAGGCAGAAACGGCGAATTGTAGTCAAATTTTGCGGGGAATTGTCCGAAGCGGGCAGACAGTGCGCGGGAATGCCGGGTTATTGTCCGTGCGGGTGGGACGAAGCTGCCACAATTCACGGTCGGGGGCATTCGAATCAACTATGGCCGCTCTCTTCAGCGAGGCGGCCATTGCCGGTGTCGAAGATCGGGGGGGGATCGGATCAGGCGATCCGAAGCGTGGATGTCTTGGGCGTCATGCGGTTCGCATGGCGCACGCGGCGCGAGAACGGCATGTCGGGGGTGGCCTGCTGGCTGGTTTCGATCAGGGATTTCATCCAACGCTTCTTCATGGCTTTCCTCTTGGTTTTTTCTGCCTCGCCGCCGTTTTTGGGGCGTGTTGTTCTGATGGGTTCATATTTGCCCGGGTTTGGGGCCATGGTTTGGCGCGGCGAAGAAAATGCGAAAAAATTTTCGGGTCCCGCCAACCGGATTGTGGTCGTGCCGTCGCAATTGAAAAGGGCCAATGAAACAAGGTTAATCGCGGAATTGACGGAACCAATCCCGTGAAGAAATCGGTGATTGTTTCCCGGATTGAGGCAATCTCGTGGACGGTTTCGCCCAGATCGCGACAGAATTGCTGTGCGTCGGCCTAGAGACGGATGGCCGAGATCAGGCGGCCGTAATCGGCCTCGCCGTTATGGGTGGCGCGGCGGTAGGAAAAGAACCGCTCGGCATCGCTGTAGGTGCAGTGGCGGGTCCAGGTGGCGTCGCCAACGCCCGCGCGGCGCAGACGGTCAAGGCCGAAGCCCGGCAGGTCGAACTGGTACTTGCCCGGCTTGCCATTGGCGAAAAAGCGGGTGTTGCCGGGATCGTCGTCGGCGAAACGCTCGAAGAACTCCTCGCCCACCTCGTAGGCGGGCTGGCTGATCGAAGGGCCGATGACGGCGATGGTGTCGGCGCGGCGGGCGCCGAGCGCCTCCATCGCGTCGAGCGTGGATTCCAGGATGCCGTCGACCGCCCCGCGCCAACCGGCATGGGCGGCGCCGATGACCCCCGCCTTGCGGTCGGCAAAGAGCACGGGCTGGCAGTCGGCGGTCAGGATCGCCAGCGCAAGGCCGGGTGTGGCCGTGACGATGGCATCGGCCCTGGGCCGGGTCTCGGACGGGCCGGTGGCCACGTGGACATCGGTGGAATGGGTCTGTTTCACGGTGATCAGATGATCCTCGGCCACGTCCATGGCGCGGGCGACGCGGGCGCGGTTGATGCTGACGACCTCGGACTGATCCGAAGAGCCGCGGCCGCAGTTCAGCCCGTGAAACACGCCCGATGACGCCCCGCCCTTGCGGGTGAAGAAGCCGTGCGTGACAGGCGCGAGACTGTCGTCGGTAAGGATTTCCAGCGTCATGGTTCCAGTCCGGGTGGCGGTGCGGCACCCTCGGGGTAGAGCGCCATCGCTTTGAAGAGCGTCCCCATTTCCTCTCGTCCGGTCAAGCGATGAAATGCGGCGTGATGCGCGTCTAGCGTGTGCCCGCTCATGTTCGCGGCAAGGGCCTCGGCCCGTTGCGTGATGCCGAGGCGCGACAGAAAGAGCGCCTGCGGGGCGAGACGGGTGGTCTTGCAGGTGTCGCGGGCGGCGTCGGTCAGCGCCTCGAAATCGACGTGGGCGGAGAGGTCGGCCATGCCCGGTGCGGCGAGAATGTCGGCGCGGTCGTGGCCCTGAACCGCCTGCAGCGTGTCGCCGAGCGAGCGCCAGTCGCCGTAGTCGATGACGAGCGCCGCGCCGCCATGCGACCCGATGCGGCGGGCCAGCGCATCGATGACGGGGGCGGCGGCGGGGCAGGTCTCGACGATGTCGCCGTCGGCCGTGTCGTCGAGCCGGTGGGCGAGGGTCGGCTCGGTCCGCTTGGCGTTGAGGCCGAGGGCGAGCGTGTCGTCCGAGAGGCCGACGACGCGTTCACACCAGCCGTCGCCTTGGCGCTGGAACTGGCGGATGGGCAGCGCGTCGAAGAACTCGTTGGCGACCGAGAGCGTGGGCAGGTCGGGCAGGGTGTCGGTGCTGTCGTGCCAAGTAGGGGTGTGAGCGGCTAGGGAGTCGGCCTGCCGGGCGCGCAGGGCGGGGGAGGTTTCCACGAGGTGCACTTGCAGGACGTCGTGGAAGCCGGGCACGCCGCGCGTGGCGCGCAGGGCATCGGCCATCAGGGTGCCGCGGCCGGGGCCGAGCTCGACAAGGGCGACGGGGTTGGGCGCGCCCTGGTCGAGCCAGGTTTGCGCGAGGCAGAGGCCGATGAGTTCGCCGAACATCTGGCTGATCTCGGGGGCGGTGATGAAATCGCCCTGTTCACCGAAGGGATCCCGGGTGGAATAATAGCCGTGCCGGGGATGCATCAGGCAGGCGGCCATGTAGGCGTCGAGGCGCATGGGGCCGGTCGTGGCGATCTCGGCCCGCAGGATCTGGGCCAGGGCGGTCATCCGGGGGCGGAGGCGCGGGCGTGTCTGCGGTAGGCCAGCACCAGCGTGATCAGCCCCATGGCGACCATCGGGATGCAGAGGATCTGGCCCATGGTCAGGCCGTAGCCGTTCACGTGCCACGCCAGGCCCAGCGGGTTGCCGGGGCTGACGAACTGCGCGTCGGGCTGGCGGACGAATTCAACGATGAAGCGTCCGATGCCGTAGCCGGCGAAGAAGATTCCGGTGGCCGCGCCGACGCGCTTCAGCAGGCCGCGACGGAACACGAGGTAAAGCAGGATCGCGCCGAGGATCAGCCCTTCGAGCGCGGCCTCGTAGAGTTGCGAGGGGTGGCGGGCGCAGATCCCCACGGCGATGCCGGCGCAGTCCTGCGCCGCGGCACCGGGAAAGATCACGCCCCAGGGCAGGTCGGTGGGACGGCCCCAGAGCTCGGCGTTGATGAAGTTGGCGATACGGCCCAGGAGCAGGCCGACGGGGGTGACGGCGCAGAGGATGTCGGCGACGGTCAGCCAGCGGATGCCCTGGACCTTCGAATAGGTGATGCAGGCGACGATGACGCCCAGCAGGCCGCCGTGAAACGACATGCCGCCCTGCCATATGAGCAGGATTTCTGCCGGGTTCTGCAGGTAATACATGGGCTGGTAGAAGAGCACGAAGCCCAGCCGCCCGCCCAGAATGACGCCCAGGATGACCCATGTCGCCAGATCCTCGACCTGCTTGACGGTCATGGGGGCCACGTTGTCCTTCCACAGGTGCGGACGGTTGATCGCCATCACCACCAGACGCCAGCCGATCAGGATGCCCGCGATGTAGGACAGGGCGTACCAGCGCAGGGCAATCTCGAACCCGAAGACGGTGAACGAGAACACCTCGGACGAGATATCGGGGAAGGGGATCGCTGCTTTCATGGGCGCCTGTCTGCTGCTGGTGCGTGGCGAAGTCAACCTTGCCCCGACGCGGTTTGGTGCCCATATAGAGATCAAGTGTAACGGAAGGTAGAGCGATATGCAGACGCGCAACAAGGTTCTGGACGATATCAGCCAGCTGATGACGAACGCCATGGGCGTGGCGCAGGGCGCCAAGCAGGAGGCCGAGACGGCGATGTCGTCGATGGTGGACCGCTGGTTGGCCGACCGCGATTTCGTCACCCGCGAGGAATTCGACGCGGTGCGCGCCATGGCGCAGAAGGCCCGCGAGGAAAACGAGGCGCTGAAGGCGCGGCTGGACGCGCTGGAGAAAGGCGAGACGTAAGGTCCTTTCGAGGGGCTGGAAGATGTGGCGCGGTTCGGCAACGAGCCGCGCTTTTTCGTGCGGATGGCAAAACCTGTCCGCCCGGGCCGGAAACCGGATATAAGAACTCGGAAGGGCTGTGGGGAGAGGGATCATGCGCAGTTTAGTGGTATGGGCGGCAGGTGTCTTGATGGCAGTGCCGGTCGTTGCGCAGGAAGGCAGCGTCGACTGCCAGGCGGTGCTCGACGCCGTGCTGGCGGACCGGCCCACGGATTACCGATCCTGCGCGGCGGAGATCGTGCCAGCCGAACTGCGTCGGTGCGAAGCGCAGGAGACGGCGGGCGGACGGCCCAGCAGCCATATCCTGCTGGCGATAGACGCCTCGGGCTCGATGGCCGGCCGCGTCGGGGGCGAGACCAAGATGGCCGCGGCCAAGCGCGAGGCGCTTGGTTTCCTGCGGGACATGCCGCAGGAGGTGTCGGTCGGGCTGGTCGTATATGGCCACAAGGGCAACAACGAAGACTCCGGTAAGGCAGAGTCCTGTGCGGCGTCGGAGCTGGTGCACGGGTTCGATGCGCCGAGATCGGCGCTGGAGGCGAGCATCGCGACGCTGGAGCCGGTGGGCTGGACGCCGCTGGGCGGTGTGCTGGCCTATTCGGGCGAGGTGGTCGCGGGGCTGGAACCGCCCAAGGAGGGCGATCTGGCGCCGGTGGTTTACCTGATCTCGGACGGGGAAGAGACCTGCGACGGAGATCCTGCGGCGCAGGCGGCGGCACTCTACGAGGCCGGGGTGCGCACGAGGGTCAACACCATCGGGTTTGATGTGGATGCCGAGACGGCGGCGCAGCTGGAGGCCATCGCCGAGGCTGCGGGCGGCGTCTATTACCCGGCCGCCGACGTGGCGGCGTTGCGCCGGCAGCTTGATGCGATCACGGCGGCGGAGGCATCGCTGGCGCGGTACCGCAATTGCGTGAACGCCAATCTGGGTCGGATCGCGGCACCCTATCACGACGCACGGATCGCGCTGGCGGGATGCTACGCGCGGAACGATCCGATGAAGGCGAAATCGGCGCTGATGAACCGGGCGCGAAAGGCCGAGCGTGATGCCACGCCGGAGGCTGCCTGCGCGGAGATGCTGACGGCACATGCGCTGGCGATGGAGCTTGATGGCGGGTTCCTGAACCGGCAGTTCAAGGCGTGGGGCGAAGAGGCGAAGGCCAGGATGGAGGCTTATCGCGAGGAGATGCGCCTGGACGCGGAATAGGGGCGCGCGAGTGGGTTTTCACCCACCCTACGGGTGAAGGCGGCGCAATGGTGGGTTTCACCCACCCTACGATGTGTCCGGGCCGCGGATCATGGGAAAAACCTTGCGCATATAGGGGCGCGATGTCGGCACGATGCTGCTGACAGCCGGGGCAGGATCCTTTCAGTCGAAATCGGTATGGAACGCGCGCGGCAGGGTTTGCATTGTCCAACTACATTCACGCGGGCCAAGCGCTCGCAAGATGGAAAAAAGGAGAAGTCCTGATGAAAACGACATTCACTTCCGCACTGGCCATTGCAGCCCTCGTGTCCGCCCCGGTGGCGACCTTCGCCGCGAATGACGAGGCGACCAATGCCGAGGCCGACGCGAGCGTTTCGGCACAGGCGGGCGATGTCGCGCAGGAAGTCGGCGACACCATCTATGCCATCGGCGAAAGCACGACCGACACGGCACAGGCCGGAGTCGACGCCGTGGGTGGCGTGGCGGAAGACGCCTATGACGCGGCCAGCGACATTTCCACCGAGCTGGATGCGGCCCTGACCGGCGATGCGAAAGTCTATACCAGCGATGGTGAACTGGTCGGCACGTATAACGACGCGGATTCCCAAGGCAACATCGCGGTCGTCGATCTGGACGGCGAGATGGAAGGTGCCGACAGCCGCGCAATCGAGCGTGCAGGCATTCCGCTGAACGCGCTGATGGTCGGTGACGACGGCGTGACCGTCAACATGACCAAGGCCGAGTTCGAGACGGCGCTGAAAGCGAATGCACGGACGAGCTCGGGCGGTTAAATCGCCGGATAGAGATTGAAATCCAAGTCAATGGCTGCCTTCGGGCAGCCATTTTCATTTTGACGAGCCCGCCTTTGATCGTGGGCGCAAATGTGACGGCCGCCGGCGCAAGAGGTCCCGGATCAGGTCCGGGACGGCGGTGGGATGACGGACATTCATCCGCACCCAAGGCTTGATGAAATTTTCATGTCATCCACAACTTATTGTAGTTATCCCCAAGAAATAGCTTTACAGGTCGCAAATCCCCCCTCACCATATCTTGTAGGAAAAGCGGGAATGAACCCCTTTCCTAGAGCAGGCACCTAGCGTATGGGCGCTGCCAGCCCTTCGCTACAACACATGAGGTGGCGCCATGGCACTTTCCGAGCAGTACTTTTCAGAAGACCTTCATCCCATCGACATCGTCGAGCACCTGGCCGAGCATCACGACTGGGATTTCGACCGGATCGGCGACGACCAGATCGCGATGGCCGTTGAAGGACAGTGGCGGACCTATTCGATCACGCTGGCCTGGTCGGCCTATGACGAGACGCTGCGCCTGGTCTGCACCTTCGAGATGGAGCCGCCCGAGGAGAAGCTGCCGGCGCTGTACCACGTGCTGAACGACGTGAACGACCAGTGCTGGGCCGGCGCATTCACCTTCTGGGCCGAACAGCAGCTGATGGTCTATCGCTACGGGCTGGTGATGACCGGCGCGCAGGCGATCAGCCCCGAGCAGATCGACACGCTGATCACTGCGGCGGTGATGAGCGCGGAACGGTTCTATCCGGCGCTGCAACTGGTGGTCTGGGGCGACCGCGCGCCGAAGGAGGCGATGCAGATCGCCATCGGCGAGGCCTATGGCCGGGCCTGACGGCGCACAATTTTAAGGCGAACGGGGCGTGCCATCCGGCGCGCCCGTTTTCTTTTGCGCGGGCTGTGGCCGAAGGGGCGATGCCGTATTGCAGGGGCGCAATGCGGGGACTATCAACCCGGTCAAGGACAAGGAAAGAGGGACGCACCGGAATGGATATGCAGCATGTGGCCGACAAGGGCCTGGTCCTGCTGGGCTGTGGCAAGATGGGATCGGCGATGCTGGCCGGGTGGCTGGAGCGCGATTTGCCGCCCGGCTCGGTCTGTGTGATCGACCCCAAGCCGTCGGACTGGCTGCAAGGGACGGGTGTGCATCTGAACGCGGAGTTGCCCGAGCATCCGGCCATCGTGCTGATCGCCGTCAAGCCGCAGATGATGGGCGAGGCGCTGCCCACGATTGCGGCGATGGGCGGCGGCGGAACGCTGTTCGTCTCGGTCGCCGCGGGCACGCCGATCGAGGCGTTCGAGGCGGCGTTCGGCAGTGATAGCCCGATCATCCGGGCCATGCCCAACACGCCCGCCGCCGTCGGTCGGGGGATCACCGCAATCGTCGGCAATGGTGCGGTGAACGGCGACCAGATGGACCTGGCCGAGGCGTTGCTGAAAGCTGTGGGACAGGTGGTGCGGCTGGAGGGCGAGCACCAGATGGATGCGGTCACGGGCGTGTCGGGGTCTGGCCCCGCATATGTGTTTCACATGATCGAATGCATGGCCAAGGCGGGCGAGGCCGAGGGGTTGTCGCCGGAGCTGGCGATGCAGCTGGCGCAGGCCACGGTGGCGGGCGCGGGCGCGCTGGCCGAGGCCGCGGACGAGACACCGGCGCAGCTGCGCGAGAACGTCACCAGCCCCAACGGCACCACGCAGGCGGGGCTTGAGGTGCTGATGGACGAGGACACGGGCCTGCCGCCGCTGATGAAGGCGACGGTGAAGGCCGCCGCCGACCGCTCAAAGGAACTGCGCCGTGGCTGACGAGATCACATTCGACGATTTCCTGAAGGTGGATATCCGGGTGGGAAAGATCACCCGGGCGGAGCCGTTTCCCGAGGCGCGGAAACCCGCGATCAAGCTGTGGGTCGATTTCGGAGAGGAGCTGGGCGAGAAGAAAAGCTCGGCCCAGATCACCAAGCATTACAGCCCTGAGGGCCTTGTGGGTAAGCAGGTGATGGCTGTGGTGAACTTTCCGGCGCGCCAGATCGGGCCGGTGATGTCCGAGGTGCTGGTGCTCGGCGTGAGTGACGCCGATGGCGGCATCGTGCTGTTGTCGCCGGACCTCGAGGTGCCCATCGGAGGGCGGATGCATTGAAGCGGGTCTATTTCACCCGGCCCCTGCCCGAAAGCGTGGCGGAGATGGCGCGCGCGCATTTCGAGGTCGAGATGCGCGAGGAAAACACGCCGCTGAAGATTGGTCAGATGCGGGCGGCGCTGAACCTCTATGACGGTGTGCTGATGATGTTCGGCGACACGTTTTCGTCCGAGGTGTTCCGCGAGGCGCAGAACCCGCGCTGCAAGGTGCTGGCGAATTACGGTGTGGGGATCAACCATATCGACCTGGCCGCGGCGCGGTCCGCCGGGGTGCTGGTGACCAACGTGCCGGGGGCCGTCACCGAGGCGACGGCGGATATCGGCATGACGCTGATCATGATGAGCGCGCGGCGCGCGGGCGAGGGCGAGCGCATGGTGCGGGCGGGCAAGTGGCCCGGCTGGAACCCGACGCAGCTTTTGGGCACGCATGTGACGGGCAAGACCGTGGGGATCATCGGCATGGGCCGGATCGGGACGGCGATTGCGAAGCGGTGTCATTACGGGTTCGACATGGACGTGATCTATACCGCGCGGAGCGACAAGAATCCGGGATTTCCCTGTGAGCGGGTGGAGCTGGAAGACCTGCTGGCCCGCGCGGATTTCGCGGTGGTGGCCGTACCCGTGAGCCCGGAGACGCATCATTTGGTCGATGCGGACGCGCTTGCCCTGATGCCGAGGCACGCGCATCTGATCAACATCGCGCGGGGCGATATCGTGGACGAGGCCGCGCTGATCGCCGCCTTGCAGGAGCGGCGCATCGCGGGGGCGGGGCTCGATGTCTACGAGAACGAACCGGAGGTGCCCGAGGCGCTGAAGGCGCTGGAGAACGCGGTGTTGTTGCCGCATATGGGCACGTCGACATTGGAAGTGCGCGAGATGATGGGGCGCGTCGCGGTGGAGAACCTGCGCGCGGCGCTGGCCGGGGAGACGCCGCCGAACCTGGTGAATTGAGGTTGGGGGGCGGTGGGTTTTCACCACCCTACATGGCGTGAAGAGGTCCCGGATCAGGTCCGGGACGGCCAGGGTCCACGGGCCGGGCGGCCCTACATCGCCTGGAGCGCGAACACCGGCAGGCTGGCGCCGAGGCACATGAGGGCCAGCCCGAGGCAGGCCAGTACCCCGTCGCGCACGATGATCGCCGTGGCAAAGAAGATTGTCGCCATTCCGAGAACCGAGGATGAGAACGGCACGATCTCGAGAAAGATCATCAGGACGCCGCACAGCACGCAGAGCGCCTGGTAGAGCTTGCGGAAAGGCCGCGTCATCAGCGGTCCGAGGCGGGGACGGGTAAGCGCGTCGATCCTTTCGCCGATCCGGTGCAGGCGGCGGAGCGCGGCCAGCATCTTGTCGTTGCCGATGCTTCGGTTCATCACGAAGGCGGGCAGCCAGAGGTGGCGCCGACCCACCAGCATCTGCGCGGCGATGGAGGCGATCAGGATGCCGCAAGCGCTGGAAAACAGGGGAATCCCGCTGAGCGGCGAGGTGACCAGCAGGGCGGGCACGCACATCGCCGTGGTGAAGGAGCTCTTGCCGAACGCCTCGATCATGCAGCGCAGGGTCACCTGGTCCCGGTGGGTGGTGTCTTCGAGCCGGTCGATGATGCCGGTGATGGGCCTTGATGATCGTTCGGGATGCGCCATGTCGCCTTTCACGGATATAACCAGTGGCCTTGATGACGCGCCGCGCGTCACGTCTTGAAACGCCGCCGCACGGCCGGCAGTTCCCCGCGCCGCCGGGTTTGCCGCCGCGTTTCGCTTGACCTCGGGGCAGGGTTCTGGCGTGGTGGCCGCCACGTCGAGGGAGAGAGACATGTTCAAGCCTGCGATCACCGGCTCGGGGGTTTTCACGCCGGAAGAGACCATCACCAACGACGAGCTTGTGGTGGCGTTCAACGCGTATGCCGAGCGGTTCAACGCAGAGAATGCCGACGCTATCGCGGCGGGCGAGGTGGAGGCCAAGGCGCCGTCCTCGTCGGAGTTCATCGTCAACGCGTCGGGGATCGAGCAGCGCTACGTGATGGACAAGTCGGGCGTGCTGGATCCCGGCCTGATGCATCCCAGGCTGCGCGAGCGGTCGAATGACGAGCCGGGGATCATGGCGGAAATGGCGCTGGATGCGTGCGGCAAGGCGCTGGCGCAGGCGGGGCGCGACGCGGGCGAGGTCGACCTGATCATTTGCGCGGCCAGCAACCACGAGCGGCCCTATCCGGCGGTGGCCATCGAGATCCAGCAGTTGCTGGGGGCTAAGGGTTTTGCATTCGACATGAACGTGGCGTGTTCCTCGGCCACGTTCGGGATCCAGGCAGCGGCCGACATGGTGCGGTCGGGCAGCGTGCGCTGCGCCATCGTGGTGAGCCCCGAGATCTGTTCAGGGCACCTGGAGTGGCGCGACCGGGACTGTCATTTCATTTTCGGGGACGTGTGCACCGCGCTGGTGATCGAGCGGGCGGAGGATGCAAGGGGCGCGCATTTCATCGTGCACTCGACCCGTTGCGCCACGCAGTTTTCCAACAATATCCGCAACAACAACGGGTTCCTGCGGCGAACCCGCGACCCGGAGCTGCACGACCGGCGCGACATGCAGTTCGTGCAGGAGGGGCGCAAGGTATTCAAGGAGGTGCTGCCGCTGGTCAGCGCGCATATCGCGGATCACATGGAAGACGCCGGGGTCGCGGCGGCGGATCTCAAGCGGTTGTGGCTGCACCAGGCGAACAAGACGATGAACGATTTCATCGGGCGCAAGGTGATGGGGCGGGTCCCCGAGGCCGAAGAGCAGCCGAATATCCTGCAGGACTATGCCAACACGTCCTCGGCGGGGTCGATCATCGCGTTCTCGAAATACTCCGACGACCTGCAGCCCGGCGATACCGGGCTGATCTGTTCGTTCGGGGCGGGCTACTCCGTGGGCTCGGTCTTGGTGGAGCGGGCCTAGATCTCGGGCGCGTTGGCCTTGGGGATCAGGGGCTGATCCGCAGGATCGGCCTCGGGCGTCCATTCCGGGTCCTGCCGCTTGATCCGCTGGGAGATCATGTAGCTGGTGGGCCAGGCGAGCAGGAAGCCCGCAATCGCGCCGACGACGACGGTCCAGGCAGAATAGTACCCCAGCGAGAAGCCGGCGATCACGATGGCGCCGGTGATGAAGCTGCCGCTGAGGAGCGTGAGGTAGAGGGACAGGCGGTCCATGTCGGTTTCCTTTCCATTACGTGGGGGAAACGCGGGGGCTGCGGGCCGGGTTCCCTGAGCGCCGCGGCGCAAGCGTCACTCCGCGCAGGTGGAGCCGGGGCCGGAGGCGTAGGACCAGTCGACGGCGCAGCCCGCCTCGTCGAAGGCGAAGATGTGGGCGTTCTCGTCCTCGGTCGAGAAGGGCAGGGGCGGCTCGACCGTGACACGCAGCCAGGTCTGCACGGTGTCGGGGGCGACGCACCAGTCGAATTGCGACGGTTGCACCGCATCCCAGCCGCGGGCGCGGGCGATGCCGGTGATGTCGGCGGCGCGCAGGCAGTCGGTATCGGGCAGGTCGGCCAGGAACGCCTGCCGCGCCTCGGTATGGGCGGCGGTGGCCTTGTCGACGGAAAAATTTACCGTGTTGATCGCATAGAGGTAGAACGCGAGCAGCGCGGTCCCCACCAGGACGAGGCCCGTGACGGTGTATTTCAGCACCCTAGACATTGGGGCGATCCGGCACGGCGTCGCCCGTGACCTCGCGCCAATGGCGGCGGCAGAGGCTTTCGTAGGTTTCGTTGCCGCCGACCTGGATCTGGGCGCCGTCGGTCACCACGTGTCCGTGCGCGTCGCGGCGCACGACCATGGTGGCCTTCTTGCCGCAATGGCAGATGGTGCGGACCTCGCGCATCTCGTCGGCCAGCGCCAGAAGGGTGGCGGAGCCGGGAAAGAGATGGCCGCGGAAATCGACGCGCAGCCCGTAGCACATCACCGGCACGTTCAGGTCGTCGACCACGCGGGCCAGTTGCCAGACCTGCGCCTCGGTCAGGAACTGCGCCTCATCGACGAAGATGCAGGACAGCGGACCCGCGGCCAGCACCCCGTCCAGTCGGGAGAAGAGATCGTCTTCGGCCGTGAAGGTGTCTGCCTCGGCCCCGATGCCGATCCGAGAGCCGATATGCGCGGTCCCGGCGCGATCATCGAGCGCGGCGGTCAGCAGGTGGGTGTTCATGCCGCGTTCGCGGTAGTTGTGACTGGCCTGCAACAGCAGGGTCGACTTGCCGGCATTCATGGTGGAGTAATGAAAATAGAGCTTGGCCATGCGGCGACATATCCGCATGACGAGCGCGGGATCAAGCGTGCCGGGATCGGCGCGGGCGCCGGGCACGTAGGGTTTTCCACCATTGCGGCGCCGCGGGGCACCCCGGATAACGGCCCGGTCCAGGGAAAGAGCGCGATGTCGAAAGCCGGATCATACCTCAAGAAGCACACTGAAGCGCTGGTCAAGGACGTGGGGGTGGAGCCGGCCTGCGAGCTGACGGGCAAGTCGAAGGCCACGCTGGGGCGGTATTACTCGGACCACGAGGAGCATTCCGGCCGCTACATGCCGATCGACGCGGTGGCGGCGCTGGAGGCGGCGGCGTCCTATCCGCATGTGACCGCGGCGCTGGCGGAGTTGAACGGCACGCGGTTGAATTTCGACGACAGCCGGCAGAATGACGGCGGAACGGGCGGGGTGAATTCGGACGTGATCGCGCTGTCGCAGCGCTTTGCCATGCTGATGAGCGAGTATCACCAGTCTATCCAGGACGGGGTGATCACGGTCAACGAGGCCAAGCGCCTGCTTAAGGAGACCACCGCCCTGCAGCAGGTGCTGATCGCGATGAAGCTGCATCTGGAAGACGGCCACCTGTGATCCGCGCGGATCAGCCGCTTTGGGCGGCGACGTGATCCCAGACGGCGTCGGCGGCGGTGACGCCAAGGAAGTGCCCCCCGTCCAGCGTGGTGACGGTGCGGCCGAGCGGTTCGGGCAGCTGGGCGATCATTTCGGCGGCGCGCAGCATCGGGTCGTCGCGACCGTGCAGGATGGAAAACGGCATTTTCAGCGCCAGCATCTCGCGGTGGACGCTGTCGAAATCGAAGCTGAAATCCGCGGCGACCCCGCGCAGCGAGCTGCTGTAGATGTCCGAGAACATGGCGTAGCTGCTGGCGTCGCTGGAAAACGGGCGTTCCAGCACCTCGCGGTCGGCGGCATTGTCGCCGAAGAGCTGCATCAGCGCCACGCGGCAGGTCTTTTCGCTGAGATAGTATTTCTTGAACCGCCAGGTCACGGCCTTGAACAGGCGCGAGTTCGACACCAGACCGCGCAGGGCATCGAAGAACCCCGCGACCTTTCCGGTGCGCAGAGACTCGGTCTGCATCAGGGTCGGGGACACCAGCACCAGCGATGCGACCTCTTTCGGGGCTTCGAACGCGAGGCGGACGGCGGCGCGGGCGCCGGTCGAGTTGCCGACGACCACGCAGGGATGGCCGATATATTCGCGGATGAGCCCGTGCGCGTCGTCGACCCATTGCCGCAACAGATCGTCCTGGTCAAAGAGCGACGAGGTGGGCCGGATTTCGAGATAGCCTTCGCGGATGGGGGTGATGACCCGCAGCCCCAGCCGTTCCAGGTGCGGACCGGCGTCGCGCATGAGCAAGGCGAAGAGAACGCCGTGGCTGAGCAGGACCGGCCGGCCGCCGGGCGCGCCGAACTCCACGATATTGACGAGCCGGCCATCCGAGAGGCGCCGCGACAGGAGCCGTGCGTTGCGCGACAGGTAGCGGGCGAAGAAGGGTTCGATGAAGCCCGCATGGCTGGCCTCGCCCTCGGAGATCGAGATGAAATGGACCATCTGGCCCAGAAGCTTGGTGATCAATTCGCGCTGGCCCGAGCACATCAGCTTGCCGCAGGCGTTCTTGAGGTGGGCGCGCTTGGTCTCGTACGACAGCGCGTCGAGATCGGCCGCGGCGCGCAGGCTGGCGCCGCCGATCACCTGGAAAACGGTGCGTATCTCGGCTTGGGTCAGGCCGCTGTCCTCGTTGAAGATGTCGAGAAACTCGGAGAACAGAAGCTGGGTCACGGCGAAGCCCCGCAGCCGGCGCTTGCCGACAGTGTCGCGGTTGGACGGGGTGATCGGGACGTACCAGAACAGCATCTGGACACCGGGATCCCACGAGATGTGGCCCGCAGAAAGCCCGTGACGGGCCACGTTTCCCAGGATGGCGGCGATCTGGGGGTTGTCGGTTTCGGCGGGCAGGATCCGCGTGGAATGATCGGTGATGCTGGACAATCCGCCACGCAGGAGCTTGCCGGACCTGTCGAAGTCGGCCCATGCCAGATCGTCCTCGATGGCCGCTTCGGCCACCTTAAGGCGCTTGGCGACATAGTCGCGGGCTTCGCGGGCCTTGTCGCGCGGCAATATCGAAAACACCGACGCGAGGTCGGCGTCATAATCTCCAACTGGCATGGTCTTCCCCAATACCAGCCCTGACCTTATCGGGCCGTTACGGTGTCAGGATACCCAATTGGGTGATGTGCGCCTAGTCCGATTCTGTGAGCCTTGCAGGCGGAGATTGTAAACAGGGCATTCGGTATGGATTCTTTGGGGAAATTCGCCGCGCGGTTGCCGGGGGCGCCGGCATTTGCGCTGGCCCTGGGGCTGGTCGCGTCACCCCTGGCGGCGCAGGAGGGGCCTCCCTTCGAGGGGTATTACGTGATCGAGAACGGTCAGGCGGTGGGGCCGCTGCCCGCGTCGGAGATGCAGGCGCGGTTGCGTGACGGGCGGGTCACGGAAACCTCGCTGGTCTGGAAGAAGGGGATGCAGGACTGGGAGGCGGCGCGGTTCCGACCGGATCTGGGCGCGGAGCTTGGACCGCCGGCGGAGCGCGATCCGCAGTCAGGTCAGACCGTGCAGGATTTCGGGCGCTACCTGGCAGGCACGTGGACAAGCGAGGCCGCGCAGACCGAGTTGCCAGAGATGGGACAGGTCGACGTGGTCAGCACGATCACCTTCGGCACCGACGGGATCTTTACGTCGCTGACCAAAATGAGCAGCGTTGCCGGCGCGCCGCAGCCGATGACGGTGCATGTCGAGGGCAACGGAACCTTCACGCTGAGCGGGGCGACGGGCGACACGGTCACGGTCAGCTACCTCGGCACGTCGCTGACCAAGGTGGAGGGACAGGCCGGCGCGGGCTGGCCCGACCAGCTGCAATTCGACACGACGATCAAGGCGATCGACCAGGGCACGTTCTTCGAGGATGGCAGTACCTATCGAAAGGTGGCGCAATGAGCGGCGGCGCGATGTCCACGCCCCCGAGGGGGATGATGCGGCGGATCGGAGCGGGGGTCGTCCCGGCGCTGGTGATGGCGGTCTTGCTGGCGGTCTGGAGCGGTCCGGGTGCGGCGCAGCAGATGACGGCGGACGGGGTCTACGTGGTCGACAACGGTCAGGCGGTGGGGCCGCTGACCCATGCGGACGTGGAGCAGCGCATCAGGGATGGCCGGCTGACCGCGCAGACCATGGTGTGGAAACAGGGCATGGCCGATTGGGGTCCGGCGCGGACAGTGAAGGAGGTGGCGCAGCTTCTCAACGGTTTGCAGCCGCCGCCACCGCCGCCGGTGCGGGACTACAACGCGTTTCTCGATGGACGCTGGGAAACCGGACGCACGGATTTGCCGATCGAGGGTATCGGGCTGGGCACGCAGAAGATGGAAGTGATCTACAACAGGGTGGGCACCTACACGTCGACACAGATCATCGAGGTCTCCGATGGCATGGGAGGCGTCCTGCGCACGACCAACAAGGGCAGAGGAACGTTCAAGATCACGAACCCGTCTCCTGAAGGGTTTCACCTGTCGATGATCGGCACCACGCTGATGACCTCGAACGGGCCGGGCGGCAACGTCCCTTTGCCGGGAAATTTCAACTACGACAGTACGTTGAGGGTCGTGGACGAGAATACTCTGAATGACAATGGGCTGATCTTCCGGCGCGTGAACTACTGACGGATTTCAAGGATGACAGATTGGGGATTACCATGACGATGACGGATTTCCTGCGGCCATTGCGGACGCGTCTCGTGGCCGTGATTGTCGGCCTGGCAGTGGCGCTGGCCTTGCCGGCAGGCATGGCGGGGGCGCAAAGTTCGTCTTCGGTCACGGTGAACGGGGTGCAGATCACCATCACGGGGGGCGGGTCGCAGAGTATCTCGACCACGTCGACCGGGGCCGAGATCGTGATCGACGGGCGCGAGATCGTGATCGACGGCACCACGATCTCGCTGGATGGATCGTCGATCGACAGCGGTGCCTTCGAGGAGGTGGAGATCATCGTCGAGGGCAACACCACGCGCATCCTTGTCGATGGCAAGGAGGTCATCACCAGCACCCGGTCCGGCGCGCCATCGGATGACGGCGACGACGCGTTGAGCGAGGCGGCGAAGCTGAACAATCTCGGCGTGGCCTATTACCGGGGCGACGGGGTCGAGCAGAGTTTCGAGAAGGCGATCGAGTATTACGAACAGGCCATGGCGCTGGGCAGCACGATCGCCGCCGACAACCTGGCCAACATGTTCTGGTACGGGGTCGAGGGCATCCCCGAGGACGAGCCGCGCGCGGTCGGCTATGCCAAGGTGGCGTTCGAGGACGACCATTCCAACTCGGTCTATATCATGGGGATGGCCTATCTCCAGGCGATCACGGTCGAGAAGGACGTGGAGCTGGCGCTGGAGCTTCTGAACCGTGCGGGAGACGCGGAGCGCACCGATGCGCTGAACCAGCTGGGCGTGGAATATGCCCGGGGCGAGAACGTGCCCCAGGACGATGCGGAGGCGGCCGCGTATTACCGCCGCGCGGCGGACCTGGGCAACCATGTGTCGCAGTCGAACTATGCCTGGTTCCGCTGGCAGGGCCGGGGCGGCGAGAAGGATGCGGTCGAGGCGTTGCGCTATGCGCTGATGTCGGCCGAGCAGGGCAACACCAGCGCGACCTACCTGGCCGGGGTGATCCACTATCACGGCGGCGAGGGCGTGGAGGTCAACATGGCCGAGGCCGCGCGTCTGTTCGAGGCCGCCGCGCAGGAGGGCCACACGACCGCGGCCTTCAACCTGGGCATCATGTATCGTGACGGTGACGGGGTCGAGCAGAACCTTGACCGGGCGATCGAGTGGATGGAAGTGGCGCTGGAGCGCGGTCACGAGGAGGCCGCGGGCGAGCTTGAGCGGTTGAAGGCGAGCCGGGGTGCGGGGCAAACCCCGCAGGAGGCGATCTGGTGGTTCGCGGAGGGCCAGCAGCAGGTCGGGCCGATGACTCTGAACGACCTTCGCGCCGAGATGGCGGCGGGCCGGGTCGGGGACCGGACGCTGGTCTGGCGCAAGGGCATGTCCGACTGGGCCATGGCGGGCAGCATCGGGGAACTGGCGCAGTAGAGCGCGCCGCGTTATGACGGGGGAACACATGGGAAGGGAGCCCCGTCATGACAGATATCGTCCGCCACCATACCGCCGCCCGCATGAGCCAGATCGTGATCCATGGCGAGACGATCTATCTGGCCGGGCAGGTGGGCAACCGCGGCGACAGCGTGGCGGATCAGACCCGCACCTGCCTTGAAAAGGTCGAGGCGCTGCTGGGCGAGGCGGGGTCGGATGCGACGCGGATCCTGCAATGCACGATCTGGCTGGCCGACATGGCCGATTTCGCCGAGATGAACGACGTTTGGGACAGTTGGGTGCCCGAGGGCCACGCGCCCGCCCGGGCCTGCGGCGAAGCGAAGCTGGCGCATCCTGAACTGAAGGTCGAACTGCTGGTGACGGCGGCGAAGCACGCGAAGGACGGCAAGTGACCGGCACGCCCCGCCGGGCTTTGCGGAGCTGACCGTGGCCTCGGGTCAGGCCCGAGGATGACCTGTGGGTGGGGCAAGGCCGGTTCGAGTGGGGGCCAGCCCCCGAATGCAGTGTTGATTGGGGGCCAGCCCCCAAACACAGGTTCAATTGGGGGCCAGCCCCCAACCCCCCGGGATATTTAAGGCCAGAGGAAAGGCGTGATGGACGCTGCCCGGGGGCTGCGCTATCAGCGGGGCGAACTTTTAAGGAAGGAAGTCCGATGTCTGGTCATGGCGCGCCCGTCCCGATGCAATCCAGCCTGTCGTCTGGCCTGAAAGGCGAGGCGCATGTGCCCGGCGACAAGTCGATCTCGCATCGCAGCCTGATCCTGGGGGCGCTCAGCGTGGGTGAGACGGTGGTGACCGGCCTGCTGGAAGGCGAGGATGTGCTGGACACGGCCAAGGCGATGCGGGCCATGGGGGCGGAGGTCGCGCGCGATGCCGACGGCGCCTGGCACGTGCATGGCGTGGGCGTGGGCGGTTTCGCCGAGCCGGACCAGGTGATCGACTGCGGCAATTCGGGAACCGGCGTGCGGCTGATCATGGGGGCGATGGCGACGTCGCCCATCACCGCGACTTTTACCGGGGATGCCAGCCTGAACGGGCGGCCCATGGCGCGGGTGACCGACCCGCTGGCCCTGTTCGGGGCGCGGGCCGTGGGGCGCGAGGGCGGGCGGCTACCGATGACCATCGTCGGCGCGCGGGAGCCGGTGCCGGTACGTTACGAGGTGCCGGTGCCGTCGGCGCAGGTGAAATCGGCCGTGCTGCTGGCGGGGCTGAACGCCCCGGGGCAGACCGTGGTGATCGAGCGCGAGGCCACGCGCGACCACACCGAGCGGATGCTGGCCGGGTTCGGCGCCGAGATTTCGACCGAGGTCACGGACGAGGGCCGGGTGATCACCCTGACGGGGCAGCCGGAGCTGACTCCGCAGACCATCGTGGTGCCGCGCGACCCGTCGAGCGCGGCCTTCCCGGTCTGTGCGGCGCTGATCACCGAAGGCTCGGATGTGCTGGTGCCCAATATCGGGCTGAACCCGACGCGGGCGGGGCTGTTCACCACGCTGCGCGAGATGGGCGCGGACCTGACCTATGAGAACGAACGCGAGGAAGGCGGCGAGCCGGTGGCGGACTTGCGGGTGCGGTACTCGCCCGACATGAAAGGCATCGAGGTGCCGCCCGAGCGGGCCGCGAGCATGATCGACGAATACCCTGTGTTGTCGGTCGTCGCGGCCTGCGCCGCAGGGCGGACGGTAATGCGCGGGGTCAAGGAACTGCGCGTGAAGGAAAGCGACCGGATCGACGCGATGGCCACGGGACTGCGCGCCTGTGGCGTGACGGTCGAGGATGGCGAGGACTGGTGGATCGTCGAGGGCATGGGCGCGGGCGGCGTGCCGGGCGGGGCGACCTGCGCCAGCCACCTGGATCACCGCATCGCCATGTCGTTCCTCGTGCTGGGGCTGGCGAGCAAGGCGCCCGTGACGGTGGATGATGGCGGACCGATCGCCACCTCCTTTCCGGTGTTCGAGGCGCTGATGACCGGGCTGGGCGCACAGATCCGGCGCGTTTGAGCGCGGCGCCGGAGATTATTCGTATGAATAATCCCGGGGGGCGAAAATTCGTACGAATTTTCGGGGACGGGTCGATGACGCGGGTTTGACAGATAATGCCGGTGGCGGGCTTTCGGTCGTGCCGGAAACCGCTATGGTGCCCGCCAGACGAATGCTTGAGCCAAGGACGATGTAAGATGAGCGAGTCCGATCCACTGGTGGTTTTCACGCCCTCGGGCAAGCGCGGGCGGTTCCCGAAAGGCACGCCGGTGCTGACCGTGGCGCGGCAGCTGGGCGTCGACCTCGATTCGGTCTGCGGCGGGCGGGGGATCTGTTCCAAGTGCCAGATCACGCCGGGCTATGGCGAGTTTTCGAAGCATGGCGTCACGGTGCGCGAAGGCGCGCTGTCGAACTGGAATGCGGTCGAGGAACGCTATGACCAGAAGCGCGGGCTGAAGGCCGGGCGGCGGCTGGGCTGCCAGGCGCAGGTGATGGGCGACATCGTGATCGACGTGCCGCCCGAGAGCCAGGTGCACAAGCAGGTGGTGCGCAAGGCGGCCTCGGCCCGGGTGATCCAGATGGACCCGGCGACGCGGCTTTACTTCGTCGAGGTGGACGAGCCGGACATGCACGAGCCCACCGGCGATCTGGAGCGGCTGGAGCGGGCGCTGCGGGAGCAGTGGGAGATCGGGGAGATCACCGCCGACCTGACGCTGCTGGCGAAGCTGCAGCCGGTGCTGCGCAAGGGCAAGTTCCGGGTGACGGTGGCCTTGCACAAGTCGCATCTGGAGAGCGTGCCGCGGGTGATCGAGATCTGGCCGGGGCTGCACGAAAGCGGATTGTACGGGCTGGCGATCGACCTGGGGTCGACCACGGTGGCCGCGCATCTGACCGACCTGGAAAGCGGCGAGGTCAAGGCGTCCTCGGGTATCATGAACCCGCAGATCCGGTTCGGCGAGGACCTGATGAGCCGGGTGAGCTATGCCATGATGAACCCCGGCGGGGACAAGGAAATGACCCGCGCGGTGCGCGAGGCGATCAACACTCTGGCCGTGGAGATTGCCAAGGAAGCGGAGATCGACCCGAGCCTGATTGTCGAGACGGTGTTCGTCTGCAATCCGGTGATGCATCACCTTTTGCTGGGGATCGACCCGGTGGAGCTGGGACAGGCGCCCTTTGCGCTGGCCACGTCCGACAGCATGGCGCTGGAAGCGCGGGAGCTGGAGCTGTCGGCGATCAACACGCGGGCGCGGGTTTACGTGCTGCCCTGCATCGCGGGGCATGTGGGCGCGGATTGCGCCGCTGTGGCCTTGAGCGAGGAGCCGGGGAAATCCGAGGACCTGGCTCTGATCGTGGATGTGGGCACCAACGCCGAGATCCTTTTGGGGGACAAGAGCCGGGTGCTGGCCTGTTCCTCGCCCACCGGACCGGCCTTCGAGGGCGCGCAGATTTCCAGCGGGCAGCGGGCCGCGCCGGGGGCGATCGAGGCCATACGGATCGACCCGGAGACGAAAGAGCCGCGGTTTCGCGTGATCGGATCGGACAAGTGGTCGGACGAAGAGGGCTTTGCCGAAGAGGTGGGGCCTGGCGGCATTACCGGCATCTGCGGCTCTGGCATCATCGAGGCGGTCGCGGAATTGCGCATGGCGGGGCTGATGGACGAAAGCGGGCTCATCGGCTCGGCCGAGGCGACCGGGACGGCGCGGATGGTGCCGGAAGGGCGGACGCATTCCTACCTGGTGCATGACGCGACGGCCGAGGGCGGGCCGCGTATTACCGTGACGCAGGGCGATATCCGGGCGATCCAGCTGGCGAAATCGGCGCTGTACGCGGGCGCGCGGCTGTTGATGGACCAGCGCGGCGTGGACAAGGTGGACCGCGTGGTGCTGGCCGGGGCGTTCGGCGCGCATATCAGTGCCAAGCACGCGATGGTGCTGGGCATGATCCCGGACGTGCCGCTGGAGAAGGTCACCAGCGCGGGCAACGCGGCAGGCACGGGCGCGCGGATCGCGCTGTGCAACGTGGGGGCGCGGCGCGAAATCGAGCGGGTGGTGCGCGAAATCACCAAGGTCGAGACCGCGATCGAGCCCAAGTTCCAGGAACATTTCGTGGCCGCCAACGCCATCCCGCACAAGACCGACCCGTTTCCGGAACTGGCCAAGGTGGCGCCGCTGCCGAACCCGTCTTTCAATACAGGGGGCGACCAGGAGGGTGGCCGCCGCAGGCGGCGGCGGCGCTGACCGAAGTCCTGAGAAAGCGATTGCGCGGCGGGGGGCGATTGCGCAGAATACATACGCCCGGACCAAGGTTCGTGCGTTCCGAGCCCGCCCGAGCCCTGAGTGGCGCAACCGATTGAATGCCTGACATGACCCTTCTTTTCAAAGCGTTTTCCCTGTCCCTGTCCCTGTCCCTGTCCCTGGCGTCTGCGGTCGCCCTGCCGGCCCTTGCCTGTCCGGGGCCGGAGGACCTGAAGAAAGGCGTTGTCTTCGAGACCCATGACGGCACGGTCGAGACACATCGGCAGTTGGCCAAGGACGTGATCGTGATCCAGACGGAGTTCGCCGACGGCTCGGGGTCGATCCTGGAGACCAGGCACGGGCTCTACCTGGCAAGCTCGGTGCCCATCGAGGACGGCGTGGTGCGGGTGGCAGAGAAGGAAGTCTTCGCCAGCTATGACGAGCTCGACAAGTGGCAGGAGCCGAAGCCCGATGCCGATTGGAGCAATGACAGCAGCGGCGGGGGCACCGCCACGTCGGGCCCCATGCAGACGATCAAGCTGGGGCCGTGCGCCTATCCGGCGTTCGAGATCGACATGAGCTTCAACGACGACCCGAGCTATACCGAGCGCTATCACTACCTGCCGGAAATGGGGGTGGGATTGCTGGTGTCCAGTTCGTCGAACGGCGACGAGGAGGTCTATACCTATACCGATGTCCGCGTCGCGGAGTAGGTCCCGGCGCGGGCCAGAATCTCTCTTGACCGGGCGGAGGGCGAGGCATATCTGAGCCAGATGCGCAGGCGGGTATGATGTAATGGTAGCCTGTCAGCTTCCCAAGCTGAACGCGCGGGTTCGATTCCCGCTACCCGCTCCAACGCGTTTCCGGTCACGATTGAAGCGATGGAATGGCGGCCCGTCAGCGGGTGGCTGTGTTCTCGTTCGGCGCGGGATCGACGGACGTGGCATGACCGCCATCTATCGTTAGGAACATGCCGGCAGACAGCAGGAACCCGGCCAGAAGCACGATCTCGGCAAAGGGCAGGCCGGACAGCAGTCCTTGGCCCCAGACCCGGCGCGCCTTGCGATGGGCGCGGCACTTGTGCGCGGGGGGCCCGTGACGCGGGTCGGAAAGGGGCGACGAAGGATCGTCGTGACGGGAGTTGGCAGACTGGGTCATGGTAGATGCGGTTGTGCGTTTGAATGACGACAGGAATATGGAAAACCTGCCATCTTGTTGCCGATATAGGGTGATTTGCCCGATAAAGTCAGGCAATTTGCGGAAACACTGTGTTGCGGTGTGAACGCACCCCACGCAGCGGCAGAGCGAGGCAGGAAGATACATGAGCTTTACGGTAGCGATTGACGGGCCGGCGGCGGCGGGCAAGGGCACGGTGGCGCGGGCGGTGGCCGCGCGTTTCGGCTTTGCGCATCTGGACACGGGGCTGTTGTACCGTGCCACGGGGCGGCGGACGCTGGACGGCACCGAGCCGGTCGAGGCCGCGCGGGCGCTTTTGGCCGCGGACCTCGAGTCGGACGACCTGCGCACGGCGGAAGTCGCCCAGGCCGCCAGCCGGGTTGCGGCGGTGCCCGAGGTCCGCGCGGCGCTGGTGGAGTTCCAGCGCGCCTTCGCGGCGCGGTCGGGCGGCGCGGTTCTGGACGGGCGCGACATCGGGACGGTGATTTGTCCCGATGCCGAGGTGAAGCTGTTCGTGACGGCGAGCGACGACGTGCGCGCCCAGCGGCGGCTGGACGAACTGCTGTCCAAGGGGGCCGAGACGGATTACGACACCGTGCTGGCGGAGTTGCGCCAGCGCGACGAGCGCGACAGTGCGCGGGCCACCGCGCCGCTTTTGCCGGCGGCCGACGCGGTGTTGCTGGACACCACGACCCTGACCATCGAGGGCGCCGTGGAGGCCGCCTGCGCCGAGGTCGCGCGGGTGCGCGACGGAACGTGACCGCGCGGATCACCTTTCACCGCGGGGGCGGGTGGATGGACAGGTTCCGGGCCTACCGGCTGAGCGTGACGGGCGAGGAGGTTGGGCACATCAAGCGCAACAGCCAGCTGTCGGTCGAGGCGGAGCCGACGCAGCATATGCTGCGGGCCACGATCGACTGGTGCGGCAGCAACATCCTTTACGTGGACCTGTCGGAGGGCGGCGAGCTGCATGTGGTGGTGTCGAACCCCAACGGGCCCTTCAAAGGGCAAAGCGTGATGCGTCGGGCGCCGGGCGAATATCTTCAGCTGCGGCTGCTGGAAGGGGTTTTCGGGCTCGAAACCCCTTGATTGTCATGGCCGAGCGGGCTATAGCGCCCCTCGTCGACAAGGCGGAACCGCCGCAGAGCATTGAGAGCGAGCAGGGTCGGGAATACCGGCCCTCTTTGTTTTGCGTTTCTATGGTGGCCCGTCTGACCAACGAAACCTTGAAGACCGGCGGAGACAACCGCGCGGCCGGACACAACGAAACGTTAGGATTGAAACGCCACATGGCTCAAAACGCATCGATGGAGGAATTCGAGGCCCTCCTTAATGAAAGCCTCGAAATGGACACCCCCCAAGAGGGAACGGTTGTCAAAGGCAAGGTCATCGCGGTTGAAGCGGGACAAGCCATCATCGACGTCGGCTACAAGATGGAAGGCCGTGTCGAGCTCAAGGAATTCGCAAATCCCGGTGAAGCGCCCGAAATCGAAGTGGGCGACGAGGTCGAGGTGTTCCTGCGTTCGGCAGAGAACGCCCGTGGCGAAGCCGTCATTTCCCGTGAAATGGCCCGCCGCGAGGAAGCCTGGGACCGCCTGGAGAAAGCATACGCGGACGACGCCCGCGTCGAAGGCGCGATCTTTGGCCGTGTCAAAGGCGGCTTTACCGTCGATCTGGGCGGCGCCGTGGCCTTCCTGCCCGGCTCTCAGGTCGATGTGCGCCCCGTGCGCGACGCCGGCCCGCTGATGGGTCTCAAGCAGCCCTTCCAGATCCTGAAAATGGACCGTCGCCGCGGCAACATCGTTGTCTCGCGCCGCGCTATCCTGGAAGAGAGCCGCGCGGAGCAGCGCGCCGAGGTCATCGGCAACCTTTCCGAAGGTCAGGCCGTGGACGGCGTGGTCAAGAACATCACCGAATACGGGGCTTTCGTGGACCTGGGCGGTGTCGACGGCCTGCTGCACGTCACCGACATGGCATGGCGCCGTGTGAACCACCCCTCGGAGATCCTGAACATCGGCGAGACCGTCAAGGTCCAGGTGATCAAGATCAACAAGGAAACCCACCGCATCAGCCTGGGCATGAAGCAGCTGCAGGACGATCCGTGGGATCTGGTCGCTGCCAAGTACCCGCTGGAATCGGTGCATACCGGCCGTGTGACGAACATCACCGACTACGGTGCCTTCGTCGAGCTGGAGCCCGGTGTCGAAGGCCTGGTGCACGTCAGCGAGATGTCGTGGACCAAGAAGAACGTGCATCCCGGCAAAATCGTGTCCACGTCCCAAGAGGTCGAGGTCATGGTGCTGGAGATCGACCAGGCCAAGCGCCGCGTGTCTCTGGGCCTCAAGCAGACCATGCGCAACCCGTGGGAAGTGTTCGCGGAAACCCATCCCGAGGGCACCGAGGTCGAGGGCGAGGTCAAGAACATCACCGAGTTCGGCCTGTTCATCGGTCTCGATGGCGACATCGACGGCATGGTTCACCTGTCGGACCTCAGCTGGGACGAGCGCGGCGAAGACGCGATCCAGAGCTACAAGAAGGGCGATGTGGTCAAGGCCGTCGTCTCGGAAGTGGACGTGGAGAAAGAGCGTATTTCGCTGTCGATCAAGAACCTGGGCGGCGACAAGTTCGCCGAGGCCGTGGGCGGCGTGAAGCGCGGCTCGATCATCACCGTCGAGGTCACCTCGATCGAGGATGGCGGCATCGAGGTGGAATACGAGGGCATGAAATCCTTCATCCGCCGCTCCGACCTGTCGCGTGACCGGTCCGAGCAGCGCCCCGAGCGGTTCTCGGTCGGTGACAAGGTCGACGTGCGCGTGACCAACGTGGACAGCAAGACCCGTCGTCTGGGCCTGTCGATCAAGGCACGCGAGATCGCCGAAGAGAAAGAAGCCGTGCAACAGTATGGCAGCTCGGATTCGGGCGCCTCGCTGGGCGACATCCTGGGCGCCGCGCTGAAAGGCGACGACGACAAGTAAGCCGGATACGGTTTGCAGATTGGAAAGGCCCCGCCGTCGGGCGGGGCCTTTTCTTTTTCCGGCTGTGCTTTGCGATATTGTGCTGCGTCAGACTCCAGGGAGCGTCTCGAGTGACTTCAAAGACTGTGATTGTGTTTCTTTTGGCGACTTGCGCGTTGGCCGGGTGCCGCGGAAGCGGATACAGCATCGAGCGATACGATCAGCCCGCGCCTCCCGGTTATCCCGGTGGACTGTCGGGCAAGGTGACGACTGAGACTCACGGCCGGATCGTCGAACTGCCTTATTTCTCTTCTGCGGATGTTCCGGCCCAACCCCAGGTGCACCGGAAGACATCTGCCGAGCCGACGATCAATCTGGCGGTTGAGACGAACCAGGGCTATCTGTCCGTACGTGTGCTCTATCCGCCGTTCGGGCATGTGAACTACGGCGCTAACGGACGGGGGCAGGCGATTCCAATCGCGATCAAGATTGAAGCGCCACTTCACCCCTCCGCGCTTCTCCCGCGTGACAGCACGCGGCGATACAAGCCAATGCAGGATCTTGAATTCCGCAGTCCAGTCGACAACAAACGCAACCGGGAGGAGGCGATTGCTCTTTCCAAGGAAATCCTGGCGAACACGCATTGCCGCGGTGGCGCGGTGACCGAGGACCAAGGGGCCGGGTCGTTCGTGGAAGTATACCATCGCAATTCTCGTGCCGCGTCCGGTCTCAAGCTTGTCCCCGGTTGGTTGGTCAAACTGCGCTGCTCGAAGTGGCGCGCCAAGGGCTAGCCGGGCGTATCGCTCAGTGGTCTCCGGGCTTCGCAAAGTGCGGCACCACGAACGGCGGGAAGGCAGCGCATTGCGCCTGTAGCCCTGCCACTGCGCCCCCTGCGCGGGGGCGAAGTCAGGCGCCGAATCATATCCTGACGGGTGCGGAGAATGCTTTGACGCAGTGCAACGTTCTCGTCCATCAGGGCGGGTGAAGACGCATAGTTGGCGGAGACCTGCGCGATTTCATCGAGAATTTCCGAGTTTATCCGGTAGGTTGCAGTTTCTAATTGCGCTTTTTCTATCTATAGTCGTTAAAGTCGCTACGCTGCTCGACCAAAAACACATGCGGGGGGAACCGATGATCAGGTCGGAACTAATACAGAAGATCGCCGACGAGAATCCACACCTGTATCAGCGCGATGTCGAGCGCATCGTGAACACCATCTTCAACGAGATCACCAATGCCATGGCCGAGGGCAACCGTGTCGAGTTGCGCGGCTTTGGGGCGTTTTCCGTCAAGAAGCGCGACGCGCGCACCGGCCGAAACCCGCGCACCGGAGAGTCGGTGCAGGTCGAGGAAAAGCACGTGCCGTTCTTCAAGGCCGGCAAGCTGTTGCGTGAACGACTGAACGGGAAATCCTGATGCGCTATATCCGCTATGCTTCGATCGCCATTTTTGCGGTGGCGCTTATCCTGATCGCGTTGGCCAACCGGCAGGTGGTCGAGGTTCAGATCCTTCCCGGTGAACTGGCCGGCCTGGCGGCCCTGAACCCGTCTTATCAGATTCCGCTCTTCATCGTGATGTTCGGTGGCATCCTGGCGGGCCTGGTGATCGGGTTCATCTGGGAGTGGATCCGCGAGGCCAAGGAGCGCGCGGCGGCGGCCCGGCAGGCGCGCGAGATGGCGGCATTGCGGGCCGAGGTGCGGCGGCTGAAAGGCGAGCGCAACAAGGACCAGGACGAGGTGCTTGCGCTTCTGGACGAGGCCAGCTAACCGGCGGCGTCATGACGCAGGACATTCGGATCAAGATGTGCGGGCTGACCCGGCCCGAGGACATCCCTGCCGCGGTGGCGGCGGGGGCGGCTTACGTGGGGTTCGTGTTCTTCCCGAAATCGCCGCGCTATGTAAGCCCTGAACTGGCGCGCGAGATGGCAATGGCCGTGCCGCCCGGCGTGGCCAAGGTGGCGCTGGTGGTCGATGCGGACGACGCCTTGCTGGACGAATTGACTAACCGCGTGCCGCTCGACATGTTGCAATTGCATGGTCAGGAAAGCCCCGAGCGGGTGGCCGAGATCAAGGCCCGCTACGGCCTGCCGGTGATGAAGGCCGTGGGCGTGCGCGAAGCCGGCGACCTTGCGACCATCGACCGCTATGTCGGGGTGGCCGACCAGATCCTGCTGGATGCCAAGCCGCCGAAGGACGCGACCCGCCCGGGCGGCAATGCCGAAAGCTTTGACTGGAGCCTGATTGCGGAACGCGAGTGGTCCGTGCCGTGGATGTTGGCCGGCGGGCTGACAGTGGAGAACGTGGCCGAGGCAATCCGGGTGACGGGCGCGCGCCAGCTTGACCTGTCGTCGGCGCTGGAAAGCGCGCCGGGGGTGAAAGACCACGGCAGGATGCGCGCCTTTGCCGACGCGGCGCGGGCATGATCCGGTTCCGCGAGGCGGACGAGACGGATGTTGCCGCCGTTGTGGCGCTTCTGGCCGATGACGTGCTGGGGCAGGGGCGCGAAGGCGCCGATCCCGCGCTCTACGAGGCCGCCTTTGCCCGGATGCGCGACGAGGCGGCCAACCATCTGATCGTGGGCGAAGACGACGCGGGCCGGATCGTCGCCACCTACCAGATCACCTTTATCACCGGGCTGTCGCTGCGGGCCGCGCGGCGGGCGCAGGTGGAAAGCGTGCGCGTGGCCGGGGATGTGCGCGGGCAGGGCGTGGGCGAGGCGATGTTCGAGGACGCCAAGGCTCGGGCCAGGGCGGCGGGATGCACGCTGGTGCAGCTAACGATGAACGCGAGCCGGAAAGACGCCAACCGGTTCTACGAGCGGATCGGTTTCGTCGCGTCGCATACCGGGTTCAAGATGGCACTCGATTGACGCATCGCTCCGCTTTGCCCAAGCTGGAGCAAAGGAGAGACGCATGACCCGCCAGGATCTGGATGACGTGTACGGAGCCAGGACGCCCGAGGAATCGCGGGCGATCTATGACAAGTGGTCGACCGGCTATGATGCCGATTGCCTGAGCCGGGGGTTCCGTCTGCCCGCGCTGGGCGCTGGATTGCTGGGCCGGTACCTGGGCGATGCGGAGGGGCCGGTGCTGGACGCCTGCTGCGGCACCGGGCTGGTGGGCGAGACGCTGCGGCTGCTGGGATGTGGCCGGATCGTGGGCTGCGACCTCTCGACCGAGATGCTGAGTTTTGCCGACAGGACCGGGGCCTACGAGCGGCTGGAGGTGGCCGATACCGGCGTCGGGCTGCCGTTTGACGACGACGCTTTTGCGGGCTTCGTCTGCGTCGGGGCGTTCGGGCCGGGCCACGCGCCGCCGGTCACGCTGGAACATCTGGCGCGCGTGACACGGCCCGGGGGCATCGGGGTCTTCAACCTGCTGGATGCGACCTTTGAGGACCAGGGGTTTCCGCCGGTTCTGGACAAGCTCGCGGCGTCGGGCGCGTGGGAGGTGATCCATACCACTCCGCCCTTCCGGCCCTTCCTGCTGGCCGAGCCGGAATTGCTGAGCACGGGCTATGTCGTGCGAGTGAGGTGAGGCCCCAAGAATATTCGTACGAATATTCTCGGGGCGGCGTGTCGCACAGGAATGCGCTGGAAAACGGCGGGCCCGTGCCCTATTGAGACGCTTGAGCAAACAGGGATGATGACCATGAACGATCTCTTCAACTCCTTCATGACCGGCCCCGATGAGAAGGGGCGTTTCGGAGAATTCGGCGGGCGTTTCGTGTCCGAGACGCTGATGCCGCTGATCCTGGAACTGGAAGAGCAGTACGAGAACGCCAAGACCGACCAGAGCTTCTGGGACGAGATGGATTTCCTGTGGAAGCATTACGTGGGCCGGCCAAGCCCGATGTACCATGCCGAGGGCCTGACCGAGCGGCTGGGCGGTGCCAAGATCTACATGAAGCGCGACGAGCTGAACCACACCGGCGCGCACAAGATCAACAACGTGCTGGGGCAGATCCTGCTGGCGCGGCGCATGGGCAAGACCCGCATCATCGCCGAGACCGGCGCGGGGCAGCATGGTGTGGCCACGGCGACGGTCTGTGCCAAGTTCGGGCTGAAATGCGTGGTCTACATGGGCGCGCATGACGTCGAACGTCAGCGGCCCAACGTGTTCCGCATGAAGCTGCTGGGCGCAGAGGTGATCCCGGTGACCAGCGGGCGCGGCACGCTGAAGGATGCGATGAACGACGCGCTGCGCGACTGGGTGACCAACGTGCGCGACACGTTCTACTGCATCGGCACGGTGGCCGGGCCGCACCCTTATCCGGCGATGGTGCGCGACTTTCAGTCGATCATCGGCAAGGAAGCCAAGGAGCAGCTGCAGGAGGCCGAGGGCCGTCTGCCAGACACGATCATCGCAGCCATCGGCGGCGGGTCGAATGCGATGGGGCTCTTTTATCCGTTTCTCGACGACAAGGACGTGAACATCATCGGCGTCGAGGCCGGCGGCAAGGGCGTGAACGAGAAGATGGAGCATTGCGCGTCGCTGACCGGCGGGCGGCCCGGGGTGCTGCATGGCAACCGGACCTACCTGTTGCAGGACGATGACGGGCAGATCCTGGAAGGCTATTCGATTTCCGCGGGGCTGGATTATCCGGGCATCGGACCAGAGCATTCGTGGCTGCACGAGATCGGCCGCGCGAAATACGTTTCGATCACCGACAAGGAAGCGCTGGAAGCGTTCAAGCTGTGCTGCGAGGCGGAGGGGATCATCCCTGCGCTGGAGCCGTGCCATGCGTTGGCGCATGTGATGAAGATCGCACCCGACCTGCCGAAGGATCACATCCTTTGCATGAACATGTGCGGACGCGGCGACAAGGACATCTTCACCGTCGCGCGGCACCTCGGGTTTGAGATGGGCGAGGACGACTAAAGCGTTTCGCGATAGACCTTAATCACAGCGTGTCGCGAAACGCAGCACAACAGCCAATCGTCGCACGCGTTTCGCCTTTCGCTGATGGCTCAGGTTAAAGACGAAACGCTTTTGGCCGCCGCCCGTCCGGTTCGGGCGTGAGCGCGATCAGTCGTCGGTCTTGTCGTCTTCGTCCTCTGCGTCGTGATCGTCGTCTGTCGTGTTCCGACCCTTGCCGCTGTCGTCGTTCTTGCGGTCGTCTTCGGTTCGGTCATCGTCGTCATCGCCCTCAGCGTCGCGGTTGTTGTCGTCGTTTCCGCTAAGCGAATCGTCGAAGAGAAAGCCGGCCGAGTTGATTTTCAGGTCGTCCGACGGGATATCGCGGTCGGGGCCCGTGACAGCGCTGTCATCGGCCATGGCCGCACTGGAAAGCAGGAGAGCGGTGGCGGAGAAAGCAATTAAACGTCGCATGCGAACCTCCTTCGCTTACTGGTACTTGCGCGCCGACGGGCGCTCTACAATTGACTTGAGATAGCGCCGTGCGGACGCACTGCAAGCAAACGACAGAAGGGGCGCGCGGTTCCGGCGAGAGATCGCTACATCTCGCACCTGCGCATGACGCGGCGCAACGGAAAACGCGCCGAGCGATGAGGCCCGGCGCGCCATTCCGGTGTCGTGCGGATTGATAATCCGCCTCACCCTACACCAGCGAGTAGTAATAGATCACGACGGGCACGGTCGCCTCGTCGCTGGCGCTCTGCGTGTCGCTGGCGCTGGTGTCGCTGCTGTCCGAAGCATCGGCGCTGTCGCTGTTCATGTCCTTGCTTTCGGACGTGCCTGCGGTCATGTCGAGCGCCTTGGTTCCGGCACCGCGGTATTCCTGTGGCGACAGGGAACCGGAGCCGTCGGCGTCCATCGCGTCAAAGCGCTTTTGCAGGGCCTTGTCGCTCCAGTCCTTGTCGATCTCGCTTTCGTACTCGGCCTGGGTGATGATGCCGTTGCCGTCGCCGTCATACATCTTGAAGCGATCGACGGCGGTCTTGGCGAATTCCTCGGCATTGTCGGTGTCGGTGGACACGGCCGATTTCATGTCGCCGTCGTCGGTGCGCCAGGCCTTGTTGGTCAGGTTCTGGTATTCCTCGACGCTGAGTTCGGACTTGTCGCCGGTGCCCAGGTCGGACCAGTCGGTCTTGTCGTTCCCGGCTTGCGCCTGGGTATAGGCGTCGCGATTGCTCTGTTCGGCTTTGCCGATGCAGTTGACCATTTCCTCGCGGTCGACCGAGCCGTCCTTGTTGAGGTCGAGCGCCGCGAATTCGGCGTCGCGCGCGTCCTTGATCTCCTGCTCGCTCATGAAGCCGTCCTTGTTCTTGTCGGCGGGCATGAAGGCGGTTTCGCAGAAGGCGGGCATATCGGTTTCGCCCTCGCTCTGCTGGGCCAGCGCGGGTGCGGCTGTGACCAGCGCGGCGGATGTCAGGATCGTTGTCGTCAGGGTCTTCATATTGTGTCTCCTTTCGTTTTTTCAAACGGTCGGGAGGACGGGTGTGGCGTCACTCCTCCGGGTTTGACGTCCCGGTGGAAGAACGTGCCGTTGCGGTGTGAGTTCCTTATTTTTCCCTGCAACGCCGGGGCCAGCTTTGGCGAGCTCCGGCCAACCGAGGGGCCGCAGGCGGGGCACCGAACGCGTGTTGGGAGAAGGGCTAACGAGCTTCAGGATGTCGCGTCGGAGGCGTGTTGTTTCAGTACGTCGATCGGCACGATATCGAGCGCGCGGGCATGGGTGGCCTCCAGCCGCACCTTGGGCGCGCAGCCCTCGTCATGCGCCTGGAGGAAGCGCCCGGCGCAGAGGCACCAGTGGTCGCCGGGCTTCAGGCCGTCGAAACCGAACTCCGGTCGCGGCGTGGACAGGTCGTTGCCGACGTATTTGGAGTAGGCGAGAAATTCGGCGGTCATCAGGGCGCAGACCGTGTGGCTGCCCTGGTCGGCGGCGCAGGTGTTGCAATGGCCGTCACGGAAAAAGCCGGTCATGGGCGTGGTCGAGCAGCTTTCGAGCTTGCCGCCCAGCACGTTGACGGAAGTGTCCATTTCGATTGCCATGCGATGCTCCTTGGGTCCCGGGTGGGCATATGGTGCACGTCAGGCGACATGGGTGCAAGGGCAGCGCCGTGCTAGAGCGCGTCCGCGATCCGCCGGAACATGTCGATATTGGCATCGTTTACGCCGGGCTCGCGAAAGGCGCGATCGGCGGCGGTGGTGACGATGACCACATCGCGCCCCTGGTCGATATAGATGTACTGGCCGTAGATGCCGCGCGCCATGAACTGTCCGGGCTCTGCGCCTTGGGGGATCCACCATTGGTAGCCATACCCGATCTGGCCCGGCTCGGTCGGGGCGCTGGGCATCGTGGAGGCCGCGATCCAGTCGGCGGGGACGACCTGACGGCCGCCCAGTTGTCCGTTCTGTTCGATCATCAGGCCGAACCGGGCGTAGTCGCGGGTGGTGAGGTTGAGACCGCCGAGGACGAAGGCCACACCTTCGCCGTCGGTGATGTAGTAGGGCGCGGTCTCGAGCCCCAGGGGCGCGATGATCTTTTCCGACAGCAGCGCGGGGATGTCGCGGCCCGTCGCGCCGCGGATGATCATGCCCAGAACATGGGTGTCGATGGAAACGTAGTGCCAGCGCTTGCCGGGCTCCGCGTCCCGTTCGGTGAGGCCGGCGGCGAAGCCGTCCATCGTGCCGCCCAGGGCCAGCACGCGGCCCATGCGATTGATGTCGGAATCGTAGTCAAGGTAGTCCTCGTCGAACCGCACGCCGCTGGTCATTTGCAGAACGTTGCGGATGGTGGCCCCGTCATAGGCGCTGCCGCTCAGCATCGGCGCGTATCGCGTCACCGGATCGTCGAGCGAGGCGATATCGCCCTCGGCCACGACAATGCCCATCAGCGCGGAAAGAAAGGACTTGGCCACGGACCAGCTGATGCGGCGGTCGTCGGGTGTCGTGCCCAGGTGATAGCTTTCGTGGACGACCTCGCCATGGTGCAGGACCAGCAGCGAGGTCACGGCGCGCGTCTCGATCCAGTCCTCGGTGCCGTCGGGCAGGGTCATCGGGGCGCCCTCGGGCAGCGGCATGACGGGACGGTCGCCGCGCGACACGGGCGTGTGGAGGAAGGCCGCGTCCATGTTGGAGAAATTCCCGACGATATGTTCGGGCTCGAAGAGGCTGTTGACGGCCATGAGGCGGGTGATCTCGTCGCGCTTCCAGATACCGATGCCGATGGCGACCATGGCCAGGACTGTAAGTACCCGAAGCGTCCATTTCACGATGCGGCGCATGATGTGATCCTCCCCGTTGGGTAGCAAAGCACCGGGGGCGCTGGGCGGCAAGGGGAACGCGGCGTTAGCGGAACTTGTCCATGAGCTTTTGCAGCGGGCTGCGGTCTTCGGTGTCCGAGGTCGCGTCCGGCGCGTCCGGCTTTGCCGCCGGTTTGGCGTCGGGGGTTGGTCTCGCCTGGGGTTTTGGCGCGGTTTTCGAGGAACGGGCGGGCGCGGTGCGCAGCGAAACGGCGTTGAGAAACTTGTCGTTATGGCCTGCGGCCAGTTCGGACGCGCCGTCGGACAGTCCGCGCAGCAGATCGTCCAGCCAGTCGGCATCGGCCTTGGCGAAATCCTGAAGCACGTAATGCGACACCAGATCCTTGCGGCCCGGGTGACCGATGCCGAGGCGGACGCGGCCATAGGCCTCGCCGATATGGGCGTGGATGGAGCGAAGCCCGTTGTGGCCGGCGTGGCCGCCGCCCTGTTTCACGCGGCATTTGCCGGGGGCGAGATCGAGCTCGTCGTGGAAAACGATCACGTCCGACGGCTCCAGCTTGTAAAAGCGCATGGCCTCGCCGACCGATTGCCCGGACTTGTTCATGAAGGTTTCGGGCTTGAGCAGCAGGACCTTTTCGGAGCCGAGCTTGCCTTCGGTCAGCTGGCCCTGGAACTTGGCCCGCCAGGGTGCGAAGCCATGATCGGCGGCGATGCGGTCAAGCGCCATGAAGCCGATGTTGTGGCGGTTCTTCTCATATTTTCCGCCCGGATTGCCGAGGCCCACGAAAAGCAGCATTGCCGATCACCTGTTCTTTGGTGAGGATGGTCTACGCGGCGCGCTGCGCTGAATCAACACACGACCGGCAGGGACAGGCAGGGCAGGATGGGTGAATACGCGGTCAACGGGGTCACGCTGGTAGTGCCCGACGACATGCTGAACGAACGGGTGGCAGGCAAGCTGGAGACCGGCACCTATGAGGCGCACGAGGCCCATGCGGCGCAGATGCGGCTGCGCGAGGGGATGCGCGTGCTGGAGCTGGGCGCGGGCGTGGGGTACATCGCGTCGATCTGCGCGGGCGTCGCGGGCGCCGAAAACGTGGTGACGGTGGAGGCCAATCCGGCGATGCTGCCGGTTATTCGCGCCAACCTTGACCGCAACGGGTATCAGGCGGCGCGGCTGATCCACGGGGCGGTGACCGGAGAAGGCGATGCGGACGAGATCGCGTTCGATCCCAAGAAGGTGTTCTGGGCCGGGCGGATCGCGGACGACGAGGCGGACGCCGAAAAGCTGGTGACGGTGCCTATGCTGCCGCTTTCGGGCCTGTTGCAGGAGCACCGGCCGCATTTGGTGATCATGGATGTGGAAGGGGCCGAGCGGCATCTGTTCGAGGCGCCCTGGCCTGCGCATGTGCGGGCGGTGATGATGGAACTGCACCCCAACCAGTATCCCGACCGGGTGATCAAGCAGATCGTGGATTGCATGTCGGCCTCCGGCCTGACCTACGATCCGGGGCCATCGCGGGGGCGCATCCTGTGTTTTCGGCGTTTGCGGCACACATGAAAAACGCGAGGGCCGGGACCCTCGCGTTGATGTTTTCGCAAACCGGGGGAAGAGCTTAGTCTTCGCCGCCTTCCGCTTCTTCGACGCTGTCCGGGCCAGCCTCTTGCTCGGTTGCCGGCACCTCGTCGGCTGCGACGTCTTCGTCTTCTTCGTCGGCGTCGGATTTCAGCGCCGACGGAGCCGCGATGTTGCAGATCACGAAGTCACGGTCGATCGTGGGTTTCGCGCCCTCGGGCAGTTCGACCTGGCTGATGGTGATCGTGTCGCCGATGTGTTCCATCAGGCTGAGGTCGACGGTGATGCTCTCGGGGATGTCGCCGGCGGTCACGACCAGTTCGATCTCGTTGCGGATCACGGTCAGAACGCCCGTGGTCAGCGCCTCGCACTTGTCCTCGTTGATGAACTCGACGGGGATGAAGAGGTTGATCTTCGTCGTGCGGCGCAGGCGCATCAGGTCGAAGTGGGTCGGAAGGTCCTTGACCACGTCGCGCTGGACGTCGCGGCAGATCACGCGGACATCGTCGTGGCCGTCAACCTTGAGGTTGAACAGCGTCGACTTGAACCGGCCCTGTTTCAGCCGTTTCAACAGGACGTTGAACGGAATGTTGACGGGCAGCGGGTCGTTGTCGCCCCCGAATACGATCCCCGGAACCATGCCATCGCGGCGTGCAGCACGAGCGGCGCCCTTGCCCGTCCCCGTGCGTTCCTGGGCGTGAAGATCAGGAATTTCTCCAGCCATGTGTGTTCTCCATATGCAAAGGCGGGGCTCCTCCAAGGCTGTAGCCCCGCGTGAAGCCGTCGCTTTAGAGGAATAAGGGCGGCTTGAAAAGCCCAAATATGCAAGGTTTTGCGGGATTCCGGGGATCAGGTGCGCGCGGTCTCGGCGGGTGGCGTCACGCGGCCCCAGGAGACGCCTTCTAGCAGCGACGGGTCGAGCCGGTCGCCATGCAGGACGCTGACATCGCCGGTGGCTTCCATCACCACGGCGCGGACCTGGTCGGGCTGAAGCGCGTTGGCCTCGCGCAGCTTGGCGCGGATGTCGGCGCGGGTGACGCGGGCGAGGCGCAGGTTGTCGTCGAGGATGCGGCCCTCGTGCATCAGGATGATGGGGCGCGTGTCCACCAGGTGTTCCACGGCGCGAAAATGCACGCGCAGGGCCGAGATGGCGAAGCGCAGCGCAAAGAGCGCGGCGAGCGCGAGGATGCCGGGCAGGAAGCGGCTGGAGGTGGTCATCAGCGTGGCGACGACCGAGCCGCTGGCCAGGGTCAGGGCAAAGTCGAAGCTGGACATCTTGGAAAAGGAACGCAGGCCGTTGACGCGGGCCAGCAGGATGATGACGGCGACCGCCACGACGGTCTGAAAGACGGTATCGGGCATGTCGAGGCTCCTACGCTGGCACGACAGGCGAACGCAGGGGGAAGGTCGATGTTCCGGCGTTACTGCCAGTCGCCGGAAAAATCATTTGGGATCATGAGGATATCCCGGTCTACTTTGGTGATGTCGGTGTGACCGCAGAAGGCCATCGACACATCCAGCTCCTTGTGGATGACCTTTAGCGCCTTGGTCACACCCTCTTGCCCCATGGCGCCGAGACCATAGACATAGGCGCGGCCGATATAGGTGCCTTTGGCGCCCAGGGCGATGGCCTTGAGCACGTCCTGGCCCGACCGGATGCCGCTGTCGAAATGGACCTCGATCTTGTCGCCCACGGCGTCCATGATCTGGGGCAGGGCGCGGATGGCGGAGAGCGCGCCGTCGAGTTGCCGGCCGCCGTGGTTGGACACGATGATGGCGTCGGCGCCGACATTCAGCGCTTCCTTGGCATCGCGGGGGTCGATGATGCCCTTGATGATGAGCGGGCCGTCCCACATCTTGCGGAACTCGCGGATGCGGTCCCAGTTGAGCGCCTCGTCGAACGCCTCGGCGGTCCAGGAACTGAGCGAGGACGGGTCCGAGACACCCTTTGCGTGGCCGACGATATTGCCGAAGAAGCGCCGCTTGGTGCCGAGCATACCGAGGCCCCATTGCACCTTGGTCATCATGTCGGCAATGGACTTAACGGTAAGTTTAGGCGGCGCGCTGAGGCCGTTCTTGAGGTCCTTGTGGCGCTGGCCCAGCACTTGCAGATCGACGGTGATGACCGCCGCCGAGCAGTTGGCGGCCTTGGCGCGGTCGAAGAGCCGCTGCATAAAATCGTTATCTTTCAAGGTGTAAACCTGAAACCAGAACGGCTTTTCCGTGTGGGCGGCCACGTCCTCGATCGAGCAGATGGACATGGTCGAGAGCGTGTAGGGCACGCCGAATTTCTCGGCGGCGCGGGCGGCCTTGATCTCGCCATCGGCGTGCTGCATCCCCGTCAGGCCCACGGGGGCAAGCGCCACGGGCATCGAGACGTCCTGACCGATCATCCGGGTCGCGGTGGAGCGGTTCGACATGTCCACCGCGATGCGCTGGCGCAGGTATATGTCACTGAAATCGCTGGTGTTCTCGCGGAAGGTCTGTTCCGTCCAACTGCCCGATTCCGCGTAGTCGTAGAACATCTTGGGCACGCGGCGGCGGTAGATCTTTTTCAGGTCGTCGATATTGGTGATGACGGGCATGGCGGACGTCTCGGGCTTTGGTCAGGTTTTATGACCACTAGCCCGGATCGGGGCGGTTTGTCCATGCGGCGCAGGGTCCTGCGCGGACGAGGTTAACGCCGCCGGGGAGGGCGGCAGCAGGGGGGTGACATGCGTGCACCCCGCGTGCACCGGGCGTGCACCGCCGCAGCGCGGCGAAACTGTTGCGCGAAAGGCTTAACGCGCCGCGCGGCGGGACCGCACCTCAGGCGGAATGCGCGCCGTCGGCGAGGCCCTTTACGAAGTCGAGTACCTGCGCGGGGCTTTCGCCGTCGGCCAGCTTGCCGACGATGGCGGAGCCCACGACGCAGCCATCTGCGACCGAGGCGATCTCGCGACTGCTTTCGGGCGTGCGGATGCCGAAGCCCACGACGATGGGCAGGTCGGTCTGCGACTTGATGCGCTTCACCTCGGGGCCGACATCGGCGGCCTCGGCCGCCGCCGCCCCGGTGATGCCGGTGATCGAAACGTAGTAGACGAAGCCCGACGTGTTGGTCAGAACCTTGGGCAGGCGCTTGTCATCGGTGGTGGGGGTGGCCAGGCGGATAAAGTTCAGCCCGGCCTTCTGCGCGGGAATGCAAAGCTCGTCGTCTTCCTCGGGCGGCAGGTCCACCACGATGAGCCCGTCGATGCCGGCCTCTTTCGCGTCCTTGAGGAAGGTTTCCACGCCACGATTGTAGATCGGGTTGTAGTAGCCCATGAGCACGATGGGCGTGGTGTCGTCGCCCTTGCGGAACTCGGCGGCCATGTCGAGCGTGCGTTGCAGGGTCATCCCGCCTTCGAGCGCGCGCTGGCCTGCGAGCTGGATCGTGGGGCCGTCGGCCATGGGGTCGGTGAAGGGCAGGCCCAGTTCGATGATATCGACGCCCGCGTCGGGCAGGCCCTTGACCACTTCGAGCGAGGTGTCGAAATCGGGGTCGCCAGCCATGACATAGGCCACGAAAGCCTTCTTGTTCGCGTTGCGCAGTTCTTCGAATTTGGCGTCGATGCGTGTCATGTCGCGGTCCCGTCCTGATGTTCCGGCATGGTTTGGCGAATGCGGCACGGAAATGCAATGGGATGTGCGTGTGGTACGCGCCGGAAATGAGTATTTCGGCCAAGAAAAAGCGGGGGCGTTGCGCTGAGCGCGGCTTGGGCATAGAAGGCGCCGGAACGAGAGCAAAGAGGTGCATCATGGGCTTCAAGATGGGAATCGTGGGGCTGCCCAACGTGGGCAAGTCCACGCTGTTCAACGCGCTGACCCGGACGGCGGCGGCGCAGGCGGCGAATTTTCCGTTCTGCACGATCGAGCCCAATGTGGGCGAGGTGGCGGTGCCCGACGCGCGGTTGGACAAGCTGGCGACGATTGCGCAGTCGAAATCCATCATTCCTACGCGGATGACCTTTGTCGATATCGCCGGGCTGGTGAAAGGCGCCAGCAAGGGCGAGGGGCTGGGCAACCAGTTTCTGGCCAATATCCGCGAGACAGACGCGATTGCCCATGTGCTGCGCTGTTTCGAGGATGGCGACGTGACCCACGTGGAGGGGCGCGTGAACCCGGTGGAAGACGCCGAGGTGATCGAGACCGAGCTGATGCTGGCCGATATGGAAAGCATCGAGAAGCGCCGCGCGGGTCTGGTGCGCAAGCTGAAAGGCAATGACAAGGAGGCCGTGCAGGCCGACCGTCTGCTGGCCGCGGCGCAGGCGATGCTGGACGAGGGCAAGCCCGCGCGGCTGGTTGAGGTGGATGCCGAGGACGCCAAGGCGTGGAAGGGCCTGCAATTGCTGACCTCGAAGCCGATCCTTTACGTGTGCAACGTGGACGAGGCAAACGCGGCGGACGGCAACGATCATTCTGCGGCCGTGGCGAAAATGGCCGAAGAGCAGGGCGCGGCGCATGTGATCATCTCGGCCCAGATCGAGGAAGAGATCAGCCAGCTGGATGCCGAGGAAGCCGCGATGTTCCTGGAGGAGATGGGGCTGGAAGAAGCGGGCCTCGACCGGCTGATCCGGGCGGGGTACGACCTTCTGCATCTTGAGACCTATTTCACCGTCGGCCCCAAGGAGGCGCGGGCCTGGACCATTCGGACCGGCACGGCAGCGCCGCAGGCCGCGGGCGTCATTCACGGGGACTTCGAGAAGGGGTTCATCCGGGCCGAGACGATTGCCTACGAGGATTTCGTGGGGCTGGGCGGCGAGCAGGCGGCGAAGGAAGCCGGCAAGATGCGGGCAGAGGGCAAAAGCTATATCGTCAAGGATGGCGACGTGCTGCACTTTCTGTTCAACACTTAAGAGGGTGCGGGCCTGACGGGCCCGCCCCGAGGTTTGCCGGGACGCGAGTTTTTCGGACAGGGCGGTCGGGCAGGCTCGATTCCCGGGACGGCGTCAGGCGGCGCGTGTCCAGGTGCCGGTCCGCGCCGCGTCGCCTGCGAAATCCGCGAAGTCGCGCGGGGCGCGGCCAAGGGCGCGCATGACGCCGTCCGTGGTGTGGGCGTTGCGCCCGTCCAGGGTTTCGCGCGCGATGGCGGTGAAGACGTCGGCGACGAAGGTGCCGCCCGCCTGGGCGATGTTGGCGTGGAAGTCCTCGAAGCTGATCGGGATGTGCCGGATCTCCTGCCCGGTTGCGCGCGAAAGTTCCCCCGCCATGTCGGCGAATGTCATCAGCCGCGGGCCGGTCACCTCGTAGAGGGCGCCCCTGTGCCCGTCTTCGGTCAGCGCCGCGACGACGACGTCGGCGATGTCGTCGATGTCGATGATGGGTTCGGCGATATCGCCGCCGGGCATCGGCAGGACACCGGCCAGGACCGGGTCGCGCAGGTACCCTTCCGAGAAGTTCTGCGCGAACCAGGCGGCGCGGACGATGGTGAAGTCGACGCCGGAGTTGCGCACCACCTCCTCGCCCAGACGGGCGTGGTGTTCACCGCGGCCCGACAAGAGCACGAGGTGGCTGACGCCCACGTCGCGGGCCGTCTCGCAGAGGGATTCGAGCTTTTCCACCGCGCCGGGGAAGGCCAGATCGGGGAAATAGGTCACATAGGCAGCGCGGGCGCCGCGCAGGGCGGGCGCCCAGGTTTCGGGGGCGTCCCAGTCGAAGGGCGTTGCCGAGCCGCGCGCGCCGTGGCGCACGGGCAGGCCCAGGGCTTCGAGGCGGCTGGCGACGCGGCGACCGGTCTTGCCGGTTGCGCCGATGACGAGGATCGGTTGGTCTTGCATGGAAGTCTCTCCTTGGCTTCGGTTTCGATAGCCATTGAGTACATGCCTCTATGCGGTCCGGTATTGACCCGCGAGGCCAGGCTTTTGACCGCCGCCGCCACTGCGCCCGGTTTCAGTGCGCCAGATCCTTGCGGTAGGTGGCGGGTGTCGTGCCGGCCCAGCGCTTGAAGGCGCGGGTAAAGGCGCTTTGCTCGGAAAACCCCGTCAGGAACGCGATTTCGGCCAGCGAGCGGCTTTCGTCGCGCAACAGCCCCTCGGCGAGGTCGCGGCGGGTCTGCTCGGTCAGCGCCTGGAAATTCATGCCATGCTCGGACAGGCGGCGGTGGAACGAGCGCGCACTCAGCCCGAGGCCGCGGGCGATGTCGGCCATCTTCGGCGCCCCCTCGCTGAGGGTCTGGGCGATGGCGGCCTTGGCCTGCGCGACAAGCGCGGGGTCGCGCGTGATCTCGGAGAGTTCGGCGTCCAGGTGGCGTGTCAGGTACCGTGAGATGCCTTCGTCCCCGAGGATGTTGGGCCGGGCCAGTGTCTCTTCGGCGTAAAGGATCGCATCGAGATCGGCGCCAAAGCGCACCGGGCAGCCGAACCACGCCTCGTGCGCCGTGATCGAGCGCGGTGCGGGGTGCCGGACCAGCACTTCGACGGGCACCACCGGCAGCGCGGAGACCTGCCGTGCGATTGACACGGCGCTGGCCAGCGTGGCCTCGTTCGACAGCCGCATCCCGAGGCGGCGTTCGCCGGTTCGGTGCAGGATGAAGAGCGTGCCCGCGTTCGCCGGGCGCAATTCGTATTCGGCGACGCTGGTCCAGAGGCGTGCATAGCGTTCCACCCGCGCATAGGACGCGCCGAGCGTCGTTGCCGCCTTGAAGGCCAGCCCGAGCGCTCCGTACTCGTCAAGCCGCATGGAGGCGCCCGTGCGCACCGGCAGATCCGTCACGTCGATCCGGCCGGCGATGGTTTCGAGCATGTCGTAGTAACGCGCGGCCGGGATCATCTGCCGGGGGTCCCCCGGGCGGTCGGGGTCGATCCCGACGAAAGACAGCATCTCGGCGGTGTCGATTTCGGGGCCGGCCGCGGCGATCACCTTGCGCGCGAAGAGCGACGTTACGTATCCCATACGTGCAATTCTACGACATGCCCGATTGGCGGCCAAGATCGTGCTGCGCCTCCGCCCTGCTTTGGGCCGGGTCCCTAGCCGGCTTTGCGCGTCGCGTTACTGTCCGCCGTTTCGCCGAACCCCGTGGGCACGGCCATGTCGGGCAATCCGGCTGCGCGCTTTTGCAACGCCCGCCCGATCACCACACGGCTGATTTCCGTGGTGCCGTCGACGATCCGCAGCATCTGTGCAAGACGCGACAGACGGTCCAGGCCGTAAGGTTGCAGCAATCCCGAGCCCCCGAGAACCTGGGTGCAGGTGTTGGCGGCTTTCAACGCGGCATCGGGCACAAAGCGTTTCGCATGCGCGGCCATCAACGGGCCTTCCGATGTGCCAAGCGCCTCGGCGGCCTTGCGATAGAGCAGCCTGGACACCTCGAGATCGGTCGCAACCTCGCCCAGCATCCATTGGATGCCATCCAGATCAAGGTTCTTTCCGCCAAACATCTTGCGGTTCTTGGAATAGGACAAGGCGGTATCCAGGGCCGCTTGCATCAAGCCACAGCAGCCGGATGCAATCGAGACCCTGGCGATGTCGATGGCCATCAGGGACCCCTGAAAGCCCTGACCGATGGGCAGGATGATGTTGTCCTCGCTGACCACGACCTTGTCGAGATACATCTCTGAAATCGGCAGGAAATTATAGGACGGCGTGTCATACATGGGGCCAAAGCTGATCCCCGGTGCATCGGCGGGAATGGCGATCATTGCCATGTCCTTGTGGTCGGGGGCATCGCTGGTTTTGACGACGGTGAAATAGATGTCGGCCTCGCCCGCCAGGCTGACCCATGCCTTCGATCCACTGATCGTCCATGTGCCGTCGTCGTTGATCGTGGCGCGGGTGTGCATCTGCATCGGGTCCGACCCCGATTGTGGTTCGGTCAAGGCGAAGTTCGCGAGCTTCTGCCCCGATGTCAGGTCGCGCGCCCACCGCTCCTTGAACGCCTGCGTGCCGTAGCCGCATCCCGCAAAGGTGCAGACGTTGTGCATGGAGAGCGCAAAGGCATAGGCCCCGTCGCCCAGCCCAAGCTGTTCGTAGACCTGGATACCCTCGGACAGGGGCAGGTCCTGACCGCCCCATTCCTCGGGGGCGTAGAGGCCCGTCAGGCCGGCGGCCCCCGCCTTGTCGGAGGCATCGCGCGGCCATTTCCGTGCGGCGTTCCAACCATCGACGTTGGGCGCGATGACCTGGGTGGCGTGATCGTGGGCGGCGGCAAGGATAGCATCCAGTTTGTCGGACATGAGAGGGGTTCCTTCAAGGCGGGGCACTGTCGGATGTCGCCAGACGCAATGATGCGCGTGCGGGGAGGCCCGAAAGGGCTTTGCGGGTTCACGTTGGTTTTCCAGGTGGAAAATAGCGATCCTGGCGGGCCGCGCAATCTCGGGAGGTGACAGCCGATTGTCCGAAAGTGACAAACCTACGGATTGGGGCCGTCCGCGCGTCGATACGCGCTGGGGGATTTGCCGGTCCACCGCCGGAAGGCCTTGTGGAAACTCGCCGCCGAGGAATACCCGATGTCCTGCGCGATCGCTTCGACGCTGCGATTGCCGGTCTGAAGGTGGCGGATCGCAATATCACGCCGCAGCGCGTCCTTGATCGACTGAAACGACGTGCCGTCCGCCCGAAGCCTGCGGATGAGGGTGCGCGGCGTCACGTGCAGGGCGCGCGCGGCGCCGGAGAGGCTCGCGGTCTCCCACCCTGTCCTGCCGAGATAGGCGCGCACGCGCAGGGACTGGGTATGTTCGCTGGAGCGCGTGAAGATCCAGTCGCGGGGCGCATTGCGCAGGAAGGCCTCGAGATCGGTGGCGGTGCGTATCTGGACCGGCCCCAGCGCCCTTTGATCGAAGACCAGGGATGTCGCCGGCCTGCCGAAGCCTGCCTGCGCGGGGAATATGACGGAATAGTCCTCTTCGAAAGGCGGGCGCTGAAACGCGAACTCCACCGCTTTGACGGGGACTTCGTATCGGGCAAGCCAGGATATCAGGCCGTGGGCCAGTTTGAGGATCAGCATGTGGCCGAACCGCTGTGGCGGCGTGTCGCCTTGCGGCACAAGCCGCAGCGTGAGCGTGGCATCCGTTTCGACGAGGTCGAGCCGGTAGTCGTCCAGCAGCAGGTTCCAGAAGGTCGAGAACCGATAGAGCGCGGAGGCCAGGGACGTCGCCTCGCGCACGGAAGTCAGCAGGTGTTGCAAGGCACGCGGCCGGATGGGACGCGACCACAGCCCCATCATCTCGTCCCCGGTTTCCACCGCGGCCAGTTGATACAGGCGGACGATCTGGTCCAGCGTGACCCGGCCCTTTCGCTCGTGGTGTCGTGCCGGCAGGTCGGACCGCTCGAGAAGGGACGCGAAGTGATCCTCGGAGCACAGAGGCCGCAATGCGCCCAGCCAGTCAGAGATGAACTGATTGGACACCGTGAAGAAGAGGGGCGAGGCAGCACTGGACATTACACGCCCTTCGTTATCCTTAAATCCCGCGGCGCAGAAGACCTGGAGGCGTGTGCCGGCGCTGGATGAGGGCCGACAGTCATGCACCTGGCCTGGAACCTGCAGGTCTTAGCGTAGGGGGCCAACTCGCGTTAGGCCCTTGCTGGCACGCGCCACGCCGCACCCGGCGTTGGACAGGCCGGTCGTGTGGGGGTCGATCGTGCTCCGTGGCCGTCAGGTCGGCGGAGGGAGAAATGGGGCTTTCGCTGCAAGGGAAATCGCCCCGATCTTGCCCGGATCCGGTGGTTTTCAGTGGTTCCCCGTGGCGCTCGGGCCGGTTTTCGCCTGTGGCAAGGTTTTTCGGAAGAAGGGCAGAATGGCCTTGTATTCCCTATGTTTCCTTGGCTATACGCGTCGGCGGAGACGTGGCCGAGTGGTCGAAGGCGCTCCCCTGCTAAGGGAGTAAACGGGAGACCGTTTCGAGGGTTCGAATCCCTTCGTCTCCGCCATTTGCTGTAAGTCGTTGAAATGTAAGGTTGAATCCGCAGGTGGTACATCCTACCTCGTGGTACATGACGTACCACAAGGGGCAATCGGCCAACGTGTCAGGCAGCGAGGCGTCTGACATGCAGTACCTGACCAAACCAAGGGGCAAAGGCTACTCACTCCGTATGCCTACGCCGAGTGTCCTTGTCGGGACCGAGAACCCGTGGACCGGGAAGCCGTTCGGGATCGAGATTAAGCTCGGACTGAAAACGCGACACCACGCTGAAGCGGTTCGGATACGAGATGTTCGCGTCGGTCAGATACGGCAACTCGAGGCGGATGCGCGGGCCAGCAAAGGGCAGCGTAGTGTGGGCAGGATCATCGACTTGTCGCCGGAAAGTGCCGCCGAGTGGCGCGAGATGTACAATGAAAACCCTGATGCCGTGGATTACGTGCTGCCTGATAGGCTGGAGAAAGCTGCGAAAGCAGGAAGGGGACCAGAGGCAGAGGCATTCGGGAAGATAGTCTTCAAAGGGGCATTGACGCTCGAGCAGGCGCTGGACACGTATCTTGATGAGCGCAGCGAGGGGAACCCATATGGCTACGACCCTCTGGCTGTCACGACTGCTCTGAACGTGAGGTCTTCGATGAAGCACCTGGTCGCTTTCTTGGGCGCGGAGAACCCAACACTACACGACGTGACCGCTGAGAAGGCTTTCAGGTTCAGAGCCGAGTATCTGCCTCTGGTAGCAAAGGTTGGACCCGGAACCGTGACAAAGCACATGACGCTCCTGCGTGGCATGTGGGCATGGGCTATCGCTGACAAGAAGTTACTCAAGGAAAAGAACGGCAAGCCCAGCCCAAACCCATGGGTCGTGGAGGAACGAGGAACGCCCAAGAAGAAGGCGAGCAGGCGGAAATCGGAGGAGAAGCGAACAGCGTTTACGCCAAAGCAGGTCACCAAATTGCTGCTCGGGTTCCCAAGTTGGGGCAGCAGGCAGGGCGATCTAATGAGGCTTGTCTTGGCGTCTGGTTGTCGCGTCGATGAAGTAGGGTCATTGCTACTCCAACAAGTGGCCGATGACGGATCGAGCTTCGACATCGCCAAGGGCAAAACGGAAAGGGCGCAGCGATATATTCCCTTGGTCGAAGAGGCCCAGCGCCTCATGGCTGACAGGGTTCAACTCGCAAAGAGGATGCAGGATGATCTGCTGAAGGAGGAGCAGAGGCTTTTCCCTGAGTGGCCGCTCAAGCCCTCAACAAAGAAGGTCAATGCAGTCTCGCAGTGGTTCTCAAGATACAGGCGCAAGACGCTGGGTGCTGACACTAACGGAAAGCTCGCGATGCATTCTTTCCGGCACACTTGGCGAACAATGGCGCGAAGGGCTGGCGTTCCTGAAGATCGCATCCATGAACTTGGAGGCTGGGGCTTTGACAACAAGGACGCGTCTTGGGCATACGATCACGGGCTAACCAACGAGCAGTTGCGACAGGAGCAGTCAGCGATCTGGAATGCTCTGCGTGATGAAGGGTACTTGGTGGCCTTCTAGGCGGTCAGCGAATTGAGATCAGGGCAAGGTTTTGGGGAATGTTTCACCCCGCTTGGCGGCAATAGGTTCCTCCATTGAAGATAGCACCTCTACTTCGTGAAGGGCGACGGTCCTTCTGAGGTAGATCATTCTGTGCTGTTTTCTGCTTGGTTCGCAGCAGGCCCTCAGGGGCGTCTCAATGGCGTCTCTTGGGGTAACCCCCTATGAAATGCTCAAGCTGCCTCAGGCGGCGCTGTGTGAGTCTGTGTTGGCTTCCTTGATGCTTCGAGAGGCTTTGCAGCAATGGCTTGGCTACAGCTAATCCCTAGGGTTTCCCCTTTCCACTTCGTGGTGGTGGCGGGGAGTTCTGTCTGTCTAGCTTTGCAGCCTGTGCTTATCCCTGTAGCCTTCCACTCCCTGTGGGGAGGTGGAGGAGGGTCGGTGGCTGTAGTTCTTAAGCTCTAGCCGGTCCCTGAAGGCAACGCGCATCAGATAGCTTGAGGGGTAGCATAGGCGGCGGCTTGGCTATGCAAGCCTTGGGGCTGTGCATTTGCATACCCGCGCGGACCAATCATCCTGCAACGCGATCCAACGGAAACTACTGATGAGCATGAAGAATACGGGCCTGCCGCGCCCTACGAAGCGGCGTGTGAATATTTCCAGCATCCAAACAGACGAAGTGGCTCTTCAACCTCGCTTCGGTGAGCTAAGGGAGAACCACGTAGCTGCTCTGAGCGACGTGCTTAGGCGCGGGCAGGAGCTAGACCCAATGTATGTCTGGGAAGACCCCGATACGGGCAGCTTAGTTGTGGCAGATGGCCATCACAGGCTCGAGGCTTACCGGCGCGTCAAGCCGAGCGCAAAGGTCGAAATCCGTGTGTTTAGGTGTGACAAGCATACCGCCCAGATGATCCCTGTTGCCGATAACGCAAAGAACCGTCTACCCCTTACCTACGATGAGAAAGCCAACTGGGCTTGGAAGAACGACACGGAAGGCGCCTTGTCCAAGAAGGGCGTAGCTCAGTTGTGTGGGATATCAGTACGGACAGTTGCGTACCAGCGGAAGGTCAGGAAAAAGCTGACGGGGGAGGGTATTTGCCTGCCGGAGACCTGGAAAGAAGCGCTCCGCGAGTCTCAAGGAAAAGACCGAGACGACTGGACCGATGAGCAAAGGTGTGAGGCTTTCGAGGCCGCGCTAGCAGCCGCCGATGAGAAAATCGGAGGGACGCTTACCAAGTTGTTCCAGCGGTGGACTGACGTTGGTGCCGCGCTGATCGAGCGATGCGCAGGAGACAACACCTTGCGTCAATTAGCGGATACTCTTGGCTGGATAAAGGTATCTGGCAATTTGGATCAAGACATCGGGTTGCTGGGGATGCGCATTGGCGAAGAGTTCTCTGAAGAGGAGGTTGACCGTATCGCTGCTATCGCAAAGGAAGGGCCAGCGTTCTGACCGCGAGAGCTTCGCATGGGACCCGCGACCGATTTCGCAGCGTATATCTCAGGCGCTTACCATATCGAGCCATCGTTCTCTCACTCCCCCATGAGCCTTCGGCAGGAGGCTAGGTGGGAGTGTGGCGATGGTTGTAATTTAGGATGGCACCTTGTCGGGAAAGGGATGCTAGACGCGCCAGAAATGACGCTTTAGGCTTGAGCTGGTGCAATCCATCATTTTGGATTTGCCGTAACATTTAAGGAGGAAACTCATGTTTGTAAGAATGTTTGCGTGTGCATGTGTAATTGCGATTAGTTCTACTGCTGCATCCGCTCAAATGAAGGATTGCGACTACAAGACTCGGTTCTACGGCACCAACGCCACACTGCAAGTGCGCGATGGGAAGCCAGTAGCATATAGTACGAGCAACTACGTGGCATCCAGTGTGTCTATGCAGGGTGACACTATCTTGATCGATAAGGCTAGCTTGTCCAACGTTGTCGCTGGGAAGACAAATCAGGGACGCTGGATTGTGCGCGGTGACTGGAAGCTAGGCTCAAGTAGGAAAAACAACGTTACCTTCGTTTGTGAATAATTCGTCGTATGACAAGGAGGAATTTCACCATGGATAAGAATGGATGTTTTTTGACGGCCGCGCTTTTGCTTTGTAGCTCAACCTTAGCTTCTCATGCTGCTTGCTCTCCACAGCAGCTTGAAGCGCACGGCGTTTTTTCGGGGAGATGGGAGAGCAAGTCCATGGATGGATGGGCAGGAGGTATTCGCCTACAGTTTCAAGGGCAAAATGTGGTTCTGCAAACAAGCATAGATAGCTCACCCAATGGCAAAGGACTTGAAGACTGGACGACCATCCGTACGAGCAGTTACCAAATACGAAGCAACGGTAACATCGCATTTAGCTACAGATCTAAACGCGGCGCTGGAAAGTCTGTCTTTGCGCCAAGTTCGGACTGTTCCCGAATGAATGGAATTAGCACGAACGGTAAAGGGCATAGGCTTGCTAGCAGTTTGGATTGATAAATCCCGCTACCTTCGCTTGGTGCATTCGGAAATATTGTGAGCAAATAGAGCGTACGAAGTACACGTCGGGAACTTCTTCCTCGGCGTCGAAAGCTAGTCAAAGTTCGCTACCCAAGCTCGGCGGTACCGCAAGTCATTCGCCTGTTCCTCAAACTACTTACTGGTAGGCTAGCTCTGTTTGCCTTGTTTGGGGCCATTATTGCACGTTCTGGCTACCACCAAATTGGATTGGCCTGCGGATCAGCCATGTGACCGCAGGGGTATAGGCTATCGTACAAATGAGCGTATGCCCGAAAGAGTGTACGTTAGGGTTGATGTATGTCTACGTACGCTATACTCAACGTACACCACCCAAACGGACAGGAGGGCATCATGAGCAAGACAATCCTTTACGCACGTGTCTCCACTGCTGATCAAACGCTTGATCATCAGAAGGCGCAGGCCGAGGCCGCAGGCTTCCAACTCGACGAGGTTATCGCGGATCATGGCGTGTCGGGTATCAGCACGACGCTCCAAGAGCGGCCAGAAGGAAAGCGGCTGTATGACAAACTCAGGCATGGCGACACCTTGGTTGTGCGCTGGGTGGATCGGCTTGGTCGTAACTATACAGACGTCACTGACACGATCCGTCACTTCATGCGGCAGGGCGTCGTCGTGAAGACTGTGATCAACGGCCTGACCTTTGACGGCGCAACGAAGGACCCGATGCAGGAAGCAGTGAGAGACGCACTGATTGCCTTCATGGCTGCTACGGCACAAGCACAGGCGGAAGCTACCAAAGAGGCTCAGAAGGCTGGCATAGCCGCTGCTAGGCAGGATAGCTCAAAATACCGGGGCAAGAAGCCGAGCTATGATCGTAGAACGCTGGAAATCGTCTTGTGTATGCTGGGTAAAGGTGCGGGACCGTCGAAGATCAGCAAGACAACAGGCCTCACGAGGCAAACGATCTTGCGTATTCGTAACGATGCGAAGGCAGCTGAAGCGGCACTTTCGAGGTGGGGCTTGTAATTGGCGTTTCATTTCATCGGATTTGTCGCCTTCGCTTCTACATATTGTGGGTGGTTGCTGGCGCGGCACACAATCGTTGAATTGCAGCCTTGATGGTCCTAACGTGTACGCGAGTTGCGAAGGGGAAAGCATGACCACTCAATATAGCAAGCCAAAGATGAACAAGGTTGAGCAAAACCCTCTCTCTGAGCTGGCTGCGCTAAGGTTAGCAATTTCGCCCGACGGCGAGGACTTCGAGGTGGCTTGCCAGTTGAGATTTTCTACGGGCGAAGTGAGCGTTAGCGGGCGGGAATATACTGTAGGTATCTCCGAAGCCAGATTGCAACTTGGCTTGGAGGGATGCGAGACCGCTCTTGGGTGTGACTACGGCAATTCGGAGCTAGCCATAGTCGAGGAAGAAAAGTCGGTTACAACTCAAGCTGGGGCAAGTGGCGCGGTTGGTGGAGCGCTGTCTAAGGATGGCATCGCCATTCCTTCTGTCGCCGCCAATGCCGAAACAGGAAAGGTGTACAACTATACAATCAGCGGGAGGAAGACCCTGCTGCCGATGACAGCGCTTCCGGGAAATGCGTGGAGGATAAAGGTCGCGTCAACGAAGCCGGGAGAACAGCCTGTACTGGATGGAACGGCGATTGACGGCGAGCGTTTATGCCGTCTGTTGCGAAAGGAAGGCGGTAATCGTCTATCTTTGGCTGCAGAGCTTCAGGTGCGAAGGTCCAAAATTACGGTAACGCCGGCCAAAGGCAACAAAGTGGGCAAGTTGTTCAACTTGACGCGCAACAAGGACGCAGTCGTTGCCAAAATCCTGGAAAAGGTGATCCGGCGCGAGGCCTCGACAATTCCTCAAGGCGAAAAGGAAAACGCGGTGGTCGCAGCAAGAACGGAGTTGACGGAAGAATGAACAGTCTGGTCGAGGACTGGCTTACCGACGAAGACCGGCGCTCGATTGCAGCGGTGCTGGCAAGCAAAGCACTGAGGTTTGATCGGCTAATCGAGATTTCTGGCTTGGACCCGAAGGAGGACTTCAAACATAGCAATCTCCGGCGCTTGAACTTTTGCGGAGCAGACCTTCGAGGCTTCGACTTTACGGGAAGCGACTTGAGAGGCTCCGCTGTGGACGAGCGTACAATCATCGACGACACCACTATCCTTGAAGGGGCGGAGATCGATTGGGTAACTGAGCGCGATATCCAAATCGTGCAGTTAATGCAGGAGGTACAGACTGCGTCTACGAGTCAACAAAGAAGAAAAGCTCTTGAGACCCTCGAGAAGAAGTTCGGCAAGACAGATCACGTGATCTCATTTGTCGTGAATGCTGCAGCGGAAGTGACAACTATCGATGCCTACCTAGATTTCGCTGACTTTCTCCCAAGCGGCTTGCAGGGGCAGCATTTGACGAAGCTATGTGATGCGGGGGTCCGTGCCGTAACAAAGAAGATGTCCAAGTCTAGAGCGCGGACAGGACGTGCTACCACGACGATATTTGCGGTATCGGCAATCGTTGACCGACTGGCTGTAGCAGAAGGTTCATTTGCTTCGGATTGGTTCAAGAGCTTGGCTGAGATTATCGACGCAGACACTATGAACGACAAGTTGTCTGGTACCTCAGTGAACATAAATCAGCGCCAAATTGTTGCGGCACTTGATGCGCTCTACGTGAAAAAGGCGCTGTCATCCAACAGCCGCAAGGCTTGATTTGTGTTGGAGCTTAGCGCTTAGTTTGAGACACACATTGGCTGGGCAAAGACACGAGGCTCTTGAGTGGTACACGTTGACCGACAAACGAAAATGGACCACTTTTCCGATGCAAAGCGCTGAAATAATGTGAGTTTCTGGAAATGAGATCGTATCCCTTCGTCTCCGCCACTATACCAGTTTAAGTATCTGAAAAAATTTGTAAATTTTCGGATTCTTTAATTGCAGATTCGGTTCTAGATACGCGTCATTTTAAAACCGACAATGTGGACCGTATCGCGTCTCTCTCGCAAATCGAGATGAACGATGCGGATTTCGGTGGTGATGCACTCGCATCCGGGGTCTGTGCAGTAAGTCTCGGGCACGGAAGCGAGGCATTGAATCCCGGCCCCAAGGTGCCACCGGATCATGCGCTTGACACGCTGAACGTGCCGGAAGGTTCGCGGCGCGTCACGAAAGGATCTGCTGATCACTTTCGCCCACCTTGCCTCCCACGACACATGAGAACCTTGCGGTCGCGGCCTCTCCGACAACGTGGCTGTCTTTCACGATCACACATCGGAGCGCCTGCCCGGACCTTGCATCGGACGTGATGCAGGGCCTCAGGCCGTCCGGGCCGAATTTCGGCGCCAGGTCATATCCCTCTTCGATCTGCTCGACGGTGTCACGTGACGCGAACTTCACTTTGTCCATCTCCGCTCCTAGCGGTTTGACGCCTGCAAAAAATCCTCGAAATCCTGCGCACGCGCGCGAAGGAGGGTGGTTCGGATGCTGATGGCGTGATGGTGCATACGACCGATATGCCATTCTGAACGATGATGCGGCTGCACGATCCTATTGCTCAAGAAGAGCCGTGCATCCAGCGGGACGCGGGCCGTACGCCCGCAGGGAAGGTTTGGAAGGCGCCCGAAGATGACTTGGATGGCGAATGCAGCACTCATCGCGACGGGCGCAATGCCGCGGTTCATGTGCGCCGGAATAGCCACCGCGCGCGGCGGTGGCTGTCTTTTGCATTGGATCGGGGTCTTTGCCTCGCGTGACCGTCTGTTCCGAAAAACGGAACGTCAGGTCCTTGCAGGGCGCATCAGAACTCGAGGTTTGCCGTCAGGCTGACCGAGCGGCCCGGTTCCGTCAACGCGATCACGTTACCCAGCCCGGCCCCGTCCGACGAGCGACTGGTGTAGGTCGCGTCAAAGATGTTGCGCACGTCCAGCCGCATCTGCAACCGGTCGAAGCTGCTTGGCGTGTAGGTCGCGTAGAGGTTGGCGACCTCGTAGCCCGACAGGGGCACCGGCGTGTCGCGGTTCTTGAATGCAATTTCCGCCGTGCCGCCGAGGGTCCACTCGTTGGTGATGTCGACAGCGCCTTCCAGTGCGATCGCCTTGCCGACCGGGCGGCCAAGGTAATAGGCGGTCGAGCCGATTGTCGTGCTGTTCAGGTCCACATCCGCATCGGTATAGTTGGCGCGGATGAACGCGTTGGTCCAGGTGTACCCGACCGACGCTTCCCAGCCCTTCGAGGACAGGTCGGCAATCTCACCCCGGTCGCCGCCCGAGGGCAGCACGGCGTTGATGTCGTTCACGTAGGTTTCGAAGTAGGCACCGCTCAGCTGCCACGGTCCCCGCTCGTAGCGCAGGCCGATCCGGCCCGCATCCGAGCGCGACGTGGTGAACCCGGCATAGGTCCACGGCGCGCCGAAATTGATCAGCGCCGCCTCGCCCAGCTCGTACCCGCCCCAGCTGTGGGCGTAACCCGCGTTCAGGGTCAGCGCGTCGGTGATCTTGAAATCGACCGAGCCGTTGGCGCTGAAGTCGTCATCCTTGAAGGTCTGTCCGTTGGCGGCCTCGAACTCCTGCCAGTCGTAACGCGCGCCATAGGACACCGAGACGCGCTCGCCCACATCCTGCCGCGCCTGCGCGAAAATCCCGATGTTCCAGTGATCCTCTCGCCCGGAACTGCCGAACGCGCCCGGACCGCGGCCGAAGCCCGACGCGGACTCGTCGAAGAAATCGACACCCACCGACAGGTCCCCGCCGGCGATGGCGAAGCGGTTCTTGAACGTCCCGCTGAAGCTTTCGTTCTTGCCGAACACGCCCGACGCGTCGATCTCCTGTTCGTTGTAGCTCAGCTGGAAGAAGGGATCGAACCAGTCCGTGGCACTGTCCCTGGTATAGGTCAGCGTATAGGACGTGCGCTTCGACAGGGCCGGCACGAGCACGCTGGGCCGTCCGGTGACGCCTGCGAAGTCGGGGCGGATGAAGATGATGCCGCCCGGCCCCGCCTGACCGGCCCGCAGGCCGGTGTCCTCGGTCTGGGACGCCGCGAATTCCAGACGGTGCCCCGTGGGCGACGTATAGGCGAACTTGCCCAGGTAGCTGGTCAGATCCGCCTCCGAGCCGGGAACGGTCACGCCGCTGCCATCCTCGTAGCTGCCACTGTCCGACCGCGTGCCGCTGAGCAGGTATTCGAACCCGCCGCTGCGCCCGAAGAGCGTCAGCCCGGCGCGCACCTGGTCCTCGTTCGTTCCGAAGGTCAGCGTCGTCATGCCGCCGAAATTGTCGCCATCCGCCAAAAGGTCGGCGGCGTCCTTGGTCTCGTAGGCCAGCGACCCGGCCAGCGCGTTCGGTCCCGCATCCGCCGGCGCCAGGCCCTTGCTGACCTCGACCGATTTCAGCAGTGCGGGGTCGATCAGCACGTTGCCCGTGTGGTGAAACGCCGACTTGTTCTGCCGTGCGCCGTCGATTGTGACCGACAGCAGGCTTTCCTCGACGCCGTTGACGAAGACCTTGTTGGCAATCGCCGCGCCGCCGCTGGTGGTGACCGAGGTTTCCCCGTCGAACACGTCGCGGATCGATTGCGGATTGCGCTGTTCGATCTCTTCTTCCGAGATCTCGTCATTGCCCAGAAGCGCTTGCGCTTCCGGCGAGCCGATGCGGATCGTTCCGAGGAAAGTGGCGTCGTCGGCGTCCTGCGCAAAGGCGGCAGGCACGGGAAGAAAAGCGGTCGTGATCAGCAGAATGCCGAGGCGAGAGAGGTACATGACTGTGTCCCATTTCAATCGTGTCGAAGCTGGGTACGTGCGGTCATGCTTCCCTGGCGGTTCTGCCGAGACGTTTAAGGCGCTGCGCGCAAAGCGCAAGGTCCCTGCGGTGCCAAGCACAGGCCGGTCTGGCATTTTTGCATCAATGTCGCCTGGGGGCGCGAGACGAAAAGACCTCGGCGTTACGTGCCACGCCGCATCTGTCGCATTTCAGTCGGATCGGTTGCCGGTAACGGCCAGAAAGCCCAGAAGCTCGCGGGCGGGAACAGGCTTGGGAATGAACGTCCAGCCTTCGGTCGCGCATTCGCTTCTCAACCATGGCGAGCGGTTGGCGGAGATCACGCAGGTCGGGCAGGGGCCGTAGCACGCATGGAGGGCGAGGGCCGTGTCGAGCCCGTTTTCCGCGTTCCCCAGCTGATAATCCATGATGATGGCGTCAGGAATGATGTCCACTTCGTCGAGAAGCGCGCTCGCCTGGGCCAAGCTTGCGGCGTCCAGGGCGCTGACACCCCAGCGTTCGAGCAGCGCGACCAGAGCGTTGCGTATTCCGTCATCGTCGTCGACGATCAGAACCAGCAGGCTTGGGGGCAGGTTTGCGACGGGAAGTTCCGGAAGCCCCCGCGATGCGGCGTTTGCCTGGGTCTGCTGCGCCGCGCCGCGCAGCGTCACGATGAACCCGCTGCCCCGGTACGGTTGTGAGCGCAGGCTGATCCTGTGTCCTAGGCGCGCACAGGCCCGTTCCACGATCGCGAGACCGAGCCCCATGCCCTCGGCGGCCGACGCGCAGCGGTTCAATCTCCTGAATTCCTCGAAGATCACGCCGCGATCCTCTTCGCGGATGGTTCTGGCGGCGACCCTGGCCTCGAGTTCTTCGTTTGCGCGCACCAGGTCGCGGGCGTTGCGCCGTTCGGCGGTCATGTCGGTGAAAGAGACGATGAAGCCGTCGTCGGGAAGGCGCTGGGAAAACATGTCGAGAATTCGGCCGGTCGCGGTTTGGGTGAGTTCGAACGAGATCGGCGAACGGGGTGTCGAGCCACGGACCCATAACGCCAGGCGCCGTTCCTCTTCGCGGTTGGCCATGTGAAAGTTCTGCGAGAGATGTTCGGCCATGTGAGCGAAGGGCATTCCGAGGCCAAAGGCGTGCGGCGACAAGGCCGTCAGGGTCTTGAGGCGGCTGTTCCATCCCGCGAGTTGCGCCTTGGCGTCGAATATCGCCACCCCCTGGTCAAGATGGTCCAGCGTGGCCCGGATCATGCGGCTTTGACTGTCCAGAAGCCGCTCGCGCTGCTCGCGCTCGGTGCGCATGAGGTCGGTCACGTCGGTCTGGATGATCGCTGTTCCCGCGTTGGCGGTGCGATGCTCCGAGATCTGCAGCCAGCGATCGTCCTTGAGCGCCAGGTTGAAGATCATGTGTTCCTGGCGGTGCCGGCCCAGCCGGCCGTTCACCCACTCTCCGCTGTCCGTATCGGGTGGCAGGTACAAGGCCCGGCTCTGACTGACGATTTCGACATATTCGTCGAATCTGAGGCCGGGCTTCAGCCTTGCGCGGACATCCGGCATCTGCCAGCAGAAGCGCCGGTTGAACAGCAAAAGCACGTCTTCTTCGTTGAAGAGTGCGAAGCCTTCCTGCACCGCTTCGATCGCATCCGACAGGTCGCGGCGGGCGGCCTCGACCTCGTTGTTCGCGGCGGACAGGCGTTCATTGGATTCGTTCAGAAGATCAAGGGCACGCTCCAGTTCCTGAGTGCGGGAGCGGACCTGATCCTCGAGCACCACGGCACGTTCGAACTGGGCATATGCCGCACCGTCCCGATCGGCGTGGCTCTCGACGCGGCGCATGAGGACGGCGCTGATGGCGCGTAGGCGTTCGAACTGAACTTCGAGCGGTTCGCGCGGATCGACGAGATTGTCAAACATCGTCAGTCGTCCTCGGGCGCATAGATCGCAACGCCGGTCATGGTGAGGTTGACATGCATGGCGCCGAACTGTTCGCCGTAGGTGGAAAAGCCGACGACGCGGTTGCGCCTGAGAACCTCCGAAACGGCAAGGCTGCGCTGTTTCTGGTGGGCTTCGATCCGGCGCAGGATGCAATCGCAGGCCTGAATGCTGTCCAGCCGGCCGCCGTGGTTCAGGGTTTCGAAGTCTTCGGCGAGGGTCTGCGCGATCTCGCGCGGTTCGGCCAGGGTCAGGACGACGCCTTCGTCTATTGCGAAAAAGAAGATCAGGTCGTCGCCGTCGACCTGCTGGATGGACCGCACGTGATACCGGCCGCCGATGCGCACGACGAGCCGATGGGCTGCAAAGGTGAACGGGTCGAGCTGGGTCTGGTCCTTGCCGAGGATGCGCGCGTATTCCCGCGCGGCGGGGGCGGCGTTGATCTCTTGCACGCGGCGCGCGGCGGCGTTGGCACGGGTGACGACCATGCGTTGATCGGCGGGGTCGAGGTGGTTGAAGCTGAACACCTTGATAGGGCAGCGGGTCCGCAAAAAGGTCAGCAGTGCGGCGTTCTTCTGCACCTTTCCATCGCGGTAGAACAGGCTTTGCCTGAACCGCGTGCCGTCCCAGGCGGAGCCTCCGAACAGCGGTACCGGTCCGAGGCCTCGGGCCAGCACGTTCATCAGCGCGTCCTCGCGCAGGGATGTTCCGTCGACCAGAAGAAATGCGAATTCGTTCTCGAAATCGGGGCTGTCTTTTTCCAGGTCCCGGCGGGTCCGGATCATGTGCTCGATCAGGGCCGTGGGTGCGGTCTCGTCGAGGTTCTCGATGGTAACGACACTGGCCTCAAAATGGCTTCGCGGCAGGCCGATGCCCACGATGCCGTCCTCGACATAGCCGCCGGCAATTTCGCCGGCGGTGGTGCACCCAAGGACCTGCGTGCCCGGAAACAGAAGGTTTGCTTCATCCATCGCCGCGGAAAAATCCGCGCGGGGCGAGACGAACAGGATGGCAAGCGCCAGATCGTCACCAAGGTCGCGAAAAAGCTGCGTGACCGCGTCGGGCGCATCGGATGCGACATGGGCGGACCGCATCAGCGATGCGCCCTGCCGGGCCGCCCGAGACAGCGCCTGCGATGCCGCTTCAGATGATCCAGGCCGCGCCCGAACCGCGTCGAGCGTGCCCTCCTCCCCATGAGCGGACGACCTCCCGTTCTTTTCGTCCATCTCATGCCTAGTCTTGCTTGTGGGCCCCCGCGTCAGGGCCGGTGAATTACGTCATGGGGCAGACAGGTTGTCAAACTTAGCGGACTGCGCGATCAGAACGGCCTGCGTCCGGTTTTGAACCCCCAGCTTGCGCATCATGACGGTGACATGGGCCTTGACCGTCGCTTCGCTGATCGGAAGATCGAAGGCGATCTGCTTGTTCAGCTTGCCCTTGCAGATCAGCCTCAGGATACGGGCTTGCTGCTCGGTCAGGTTTTGCAGTCGTTCCAACGGTGTAGGCTTGTCGCCGGGGCACTTGGAGACATTGAAGATGAAGCCCTCGGGCAGGAATGTCCGCCCTTCGGAGATCGCCCGCAGGGCCGCCTGGAACACCGCGCGTTGACTGTGCTTGGGAACATAGCCGGCCGCGCCGACCTCGATGGCCGCGCCGATGATCTTGCTGTCGGTGATGGACGACACGATCAGGATATCGGCCTCGCCGCCGCATTCCTCACCCTCAACAGGCTGTCTAGCCCGTCGGAATCCGGCAGGTTGAGATCCAGCAGGGCAAGAACTGGAACCCGATGGCCTATAGCCAGGACACCGGCCTCTTCTACGTGCCGGCGAACAACTGGACCGAGGATTACTGGACCGAGAACATCACCTACCAGGCCGGCGGGGCCTATCTGGGGCAAGGGTCCCGCATCAAGCGGCTCTACGATGATCACATCGGCACGCTGCGGGCCTATGATCCGGCGACCGGCGAGAAGGTCTGGGAGCATAACGAGGAGTTCCCGCTCTGGGCCGGCGTGCTGGCGACGGCTGGCGATGTGGTCTTCACCGGCACCTCTGACGGCTATGTCAAAGGCTTCCATTCCGAGACCGGCGAGCAACTGTGGGAGTTCAACACAGGGTCCGGCGTGATTTCGCAGCCCATCACAAGGGAGATGGAGGGAAAGCAGTATCTCGGTATCGCGTCGGGATATGGCGGTGCGGTTCCGCTCTGGGGTGGTGACATGGCCACACTGACCGCGCAGGTCAGCCAGGGGGGATCGTTCTGGGTCTTCGAGGTGCCGGACGAACTTCTTGCGAGCGCACAGTAAGGCAAACAAGGAAGGGCGGCATGAAGCCGCCTTTCACCCTGTGCAAGGAGAGAGTGAATGCTGAAGGCCAGCTTTTGTGCGGTTTGGGTCCTGCCCCTGGCGATCGCCGCCGCCGCCTCCGCCGAGACCCGTTTTGACACGCCATTGGAACCGGGCGCGCGGGACTATCCCGTGGTCGTGGACACGGACGCGCCGCGCGAAGGTCCGCTGGTGATCGGCAACTGTACGCTCGAACCCGGTGCGGACTGTCCGGGTGTCGACCTGTCCCATGCCGATCTTCGGGGCGTGCAGCTGACCGGAGCGAACCTGCGCGGCGCGAAGTTGACGCGGGCCGACCTGTCGGGCTCGGTCCTGAAGGGAGTGGATTTTACCGGCGCCGACCTGCGCGGTGCGGTTCTGACGAAATCCTTCATGCAGGGGATTACGGCGACCGACGCCGACTTTACCGGCGCGAACCTGGACTTTTCCCGCCTGGCCGGTGCCGAGCTTCAGGGGGCGAACCTGACCGCGGCCTCGATGGAGGCCTCGTGGGCGCCGAAGGTCCGGCTGGTCGGCGCCACGATCCGGGCGTCGAACCTGCAGGAAACGAAATTCTACAATGCCGACCTTGCCGAAGCCGTGATGGAGGACAACAACATCCGGTTTGCGATCTGGGAAGGCGCGCACATGGAGAACTGCCAGGGATGTCCGGTCGACTGGTAGGCGCGTGCGCCCTGATTATTGGCTGGCTTGCCCCGTCCCAGGTCTTGGCCGACCCTGTTGCGGCCGGCCTGAATGCCTGCCGTGACATCGCGTCCGACGCCAGGCGATTGGCGTGTTTCGACGAACTGGCGGCGGCGGAGGATGCCGAGGAATTCACCGGGTCGGGCAGCGGGGTGACGCCGCAATTCGATGTTGCCACGCCGCGCCTGATGACCTTTGAAAGCAGCGACGCGGTAATGGTGGTCTACCTGTTGAATGAGCGCGTCGAGGTGGTGCAGAACCTGCATAGGGGCGGCAAGGGCCAGGGGTATTTCCTGATCGAGATGCCGGGGCGTTACCACGTCCAGGTCAACGCGACCGGGCGCTGGAAAATCCGCGTCCGACGGGCGCGTTGACCGATTGACCCGGCGCCGAATGACGACGGCCCATGCTGCGAAGACGGCTGTCGGGACTGTCGCTCGTCCCTCGCGCCCCTCGAAGCCATGCGCTGGGTGCGGGGATGCGGCGGCCCCTTTCGTTTTGTGCCAGGATTTGGCATGTCTTTGCTTCGCCCTGCAAGAGGAGGCATCCGGACCATGCCGTTTTCACGAACGCCGCGGGATACGCTCACAGCCCTTGTTGGATACGACAGCGTTGTCGGCCGACCGAACCTGTCGCTGATCGAGGCGGTGGCCGACTGGCTGGAGGGGCATGGCATCGCCTGCCGCGTTCTCATCGGGCCGGAAGGCGACCGCGCCAATCTTTTCGCCACGATCGGAGACGCGGAACGGCCCGGCTATGTCCTGTCGGGCCATGTCGACGTGGTTCCGGCAGAAGAGCCGGAATGGCAGGCCGACCCTTTCACGCTGCGCCACGCGGGGGATCGGCTGATCGGGCGGGGGGCCTGCGACATGAAAGGGTTCGTCGCCGCGGTGCTTTCGGCCGCACCGGACATGGTGTCGCTGGCCCCGGAGGTGCCGATACACATCGCGCTGTCCTATGACGAAGAGGCCGGATGTCGCGGCGTGCCGCACCTGATCGAGGCGTTGCCCGAATTGTGCGCGCCGCCGCTTGGCTGCATCGTCGGAGAACCCACGGGCCTGGTGCCGGTGCTGGCCCACAAGGGCAAGGCCGCGTTGCGGCTGTGCGCGACGGGGCGGGCGGGCCACAGCGCGCGCCCGGATCTGGGGGAGAACGCGATTCACAAGCTGCTGCCGGTTCTGGCCGCGGCCGAAGCTCAGGCCCGCGCATTGCAGGAGGATGGCCCGCGGGACGACCGTTTCGCCCCGCCTTGGTCCAGCCTTCAGGTGGGCACCATCGCAGGGGGGCAGGCGCTGAACATCATTCCCGAGCGTGCCGAGGCGGAGGTCGAGGCCCGCGCCATCGCGGGCGCCGATCCTCGTGCGCTTCTGACGCCGGTCCTGGCCGCGGCGGAAACCGCCGGCGTCGAGGCCACGTGGCTGTCGACCTATCCGCCCCTCGCGCTGGAGGCCAGCGACGCGCTGGCCGGCATGGTGACGGAGGTCTCGGGCCAAACCCCGGCCGCGGCCGTGAGTTTCGGCACCGAAGCGGGGTTGTTCCAGCAAGCGGGGATTCCGTCGATCATTTGCGGCCCCGGCGACATGGCGCGCGCGCATCGACCCGAGGAATACCTGACGGTCGCGGAACTGGAGGCGTGCCACGCGATGATCCTGAGCTTCGCCCGGCGCTGCGCAGCCTGACACGTGGGGGCGTCAGGCAAGGTCGCCGCTGTCCCGGCACGTCCGGTTCCTCACGAACCATCGGCGGCGGGCAGTTCGGCCCTGCAATGGTCGAGAAACGCGGCGCTTGTCCGGCTGTTCGTCAGCCCCTGCAAGCCCAGTACGCCCATCGCCATGGGGGCGATATCGCCCGTCAGCGGAACGAAGCTGAGAGGCTTGCCATCGGGCGCGGTGGTATTGAGCGGCCGGAAGTTGGCGATGGAATAGCCGAACCCGTTGGCCACGAGACTGCGCATCACGGCCATGTCGCGGGTCCGCTCGGCAATGGTGGGGCGCAGGTCGGCACGGGTGAAGAAGGCAAGGAAGTAATCGGCGCTCATCGGCAGGTCCAGCAGGACCATCGGATGCGGAGCAAGGTCGCGCACCGTGAGGCTGTCTCGCCCCGCAAGCGGGTGGTCCGGGGGCAAAAGGACAAACGGCGCGAGGTCGCGGATCGGATGAAATTCAAGGTCGGCAGGCAGGGTCATGTCATAGGTCAGGGCCAGGTCGATCTCGCCACGGCGCAGACCCGCGAAGATGTCGCTTTGGGTCAGTTCCACCTGGCTCATGCGGACATCGGGATAGCGGGCCTCGAAGCTGCGGCGCAGGCTCGGCAGGACGATCTGGGCGAAGGTCACAAGGCAACCGACCCGAAGCGGCCCCTGCACTGTACCAGACACGGCGCCAGCGAGGCGGGTGAGTTCGGTCGCCTCGCTCAGCACCGTCTGCGCCTGTGCCGAAAGGGTGCGGCCCGCCTCCGTCAGGCGCAACCCCTGGGCGTGCTGACGCACGAACAGCGACAGGCCAAGCTCTGCCTCGAGCTGGGAAATGGCGGCGGAAATCGACGGCGAGGACACGTTCAGCTTCTGGCTGGCCGCGGCGATGCTGCCGCTTTCCCCGGCGGTGACGAAATACTCTAGCTGACGCAGGGTGAACCTGAGGGGCATGGGCGGGCTCTTGCTGGGTCCGGCCATGGTGGCGTTTTCGCGGGTCGTCGTCCAGTGCCTCAATCGTCGCCGGGCACGCCGTAGGACGGCGCCTCGCGCGGGTCGAGCGCGCGTTGCACATAGGCGTCGATCTGGGGCTTGTAGACGGCCCATGCGGCGGCGATAGCCTCGATCGGGCAGTCCTCGGTCCAGTCGCAGCGCAGGTCGGCCACCGGCCAGGCGACGCGGTCCACGATCTTCATGCCCGCCGAATGCACCGGCCCGGCCTCGCCCCCTGCCGCAAGCCCGGCGCGCATGGCCGCCAGCAGGCGGTCGCCGATATGGCCCCTGGCCTCGGTGAAGCCCGCGACAATGGCGGCGGGGACGTCCTCGTTGGCCAGAAGATTGCCGCCCGAGGCCACGTCGGGCCCTTCGGCCTGGGTCCAGATGCCCAGCGAGTTGGGGCCGGAATGGATCGCGGTGCGGCCCTCGGCGTCGACGGCCAGTACCTGACGGTACTGGATGAAGGCGCCGCGCTTTTGCACCACTGCGATGGCGTCGGGCGCGGACAACCCGCTTTCCATCAGGTCGAGTGTGAGGGGGCCAAGCGTCGGGTCGGTCACGTTCTGAGAGGCGACAGCGCCAACGCCGGCCCGCGCGTAGGAACAGCGCGCCGCGACGGCGGGCGACGACGACGATATGGCGATGCCGAACATGCCGGTCTCGGCGCAGCGGGCGACGAGGGAAAATGTCATGCCGGGATCACCGCCGTGCCGTCGATCTCGACCAGCCATTCCGGTCGGGCCAGCGCCTGCACCACCAAGCCGGTGGACACCGGGTGCACGCCCTTGATGTATTCGCCCATGGTCCTGTAGACCGCCTCGCGGTGGCGAACATCGGTGATGTAGACCACGACCTTGACCAGGTGGCTCATATCGCCGCCCGCCTCCTCGATCAGCTGGCGGATGTTCTGCATCACCTTGTGGGTCTGCTCGACCGGGTCGTGGCTGTCGATATTCTTGGCGTCATCCAGGTTCTGCGGACATTGGCCGCGCAGCCAGACGATCTTGCCCGAGCCTTCGGTCACCACGGCCTGACACAGGTCGTTGTCGAGGCTTTGTTCCGGGTAGGTGTCCGAGGTGTTGAACTTGCGGATGCGGGTGTGGGCCATGCGGGGCTGCTCCGTTACATGTGATGGTTTGGCCATAGCCGATAAGGGCGGGGATGTCAGGCCGCTTGCCTGCGCTGTCAGAGTTTCGGCTCGAAGCCGGGGTCGATCCGGTTCATCAGGTATTGCGCGAAGTCGAAATTGGGCCGTTCGAGATGCGACAGGTGCCCCGGCTCGGCCCCGTCGGCGCAAAGCCCGCGATAGACCTTCTCGGTACAGCCGCGATCCTCGATATTGACGTCGTCCAGCAGGGCCTTGAGATCGGCCAGGTTCTGCTCGGCCTCGGCGTCGCCGGCGTAATCGTTCGACATGCCGCCGCCGAACCGGATGCGCACCTGCGACGGCCCCTCGGGATGCAGGCTGAGATACCAGAAATAGCCCGGGGTCAGGGTGATCATCAGGCTGGGATAAACCGCGATAAGATAGGTCATGCGGCGCTCATCGCCCTCCAGGCGCGTGTTGCTCGGGTGCGCCATGGCGATGCGCAGGGAGTCGTCCTTGAGGATCGTGTGATAGTTGAAGGCGTCGTGACCCGGAGGGCAGACCATCTCGTCGAGTTTGGACAGGCCGCCGATGGTGCCCGCGTGGCAGACCGGCAGATGATAGCTTTCCATGAAATTCTCGGCCAGCACCTTCCAGTTCGTGTCCCAGACATGCTCCTCGAAAAAGGTCTCGGTGTAGTTGGTCATGTCGTAGCCGGCGATCATCCGCTCCAGTTCCGACAGGCGGGAGGCGACGGGCTCGACCTCCGGGTTCAGGGTGATGAAGACCCAGCCCAGCCATTCCTCGCAGCGGATCTCGGGCAGGGCGTAGTCGGATTTGCAGAAGCCGGAATTGCCGGACATGGCGGGCGCGCCGCGCAGTGATCCGTCGAGATTGTAGGTCCAGGCGTGGTAGGGGCAAACGATGGATTTCGTATGCCCGCGGCCGTGCAGGAGCGTCGACATGCGGTGGCGGCAGACATTCGAAAAGGCCTTCAGGCCGCCCTCGCGGTCGCGCAGCACGATGACGGGCTGGTCGGCCAGCTCGCAGGTGACGTAGTCGCCCGGCTTGGCCAGCGCGTCGGCCCGCCCGACGCAGAACCACTCCTTGCGGAAGATATGCTCGATCTCGGCCTGCAGGAACGCGTCGGTTTCGTAGACCTCGGGCGGCATGGCGCGGGCCTGCTCGAACGGCGCCGAGACATTGGCGCGCAGGGCGTCGATCGGGTTGGCGATGGGCTTGGCAAGGGTCATACTGTGGCTCCGGTCATTCGGCTGCGGCGGCACTGGGCATAGGGCGATAGTCGCGATAGGTGCGCTGGATCGCGATCTGGTCGGCGACATGCGCCGCGTCGTGCCACACCCCCCAGATAAAGGTCGAACCGCGCCGCGACTGCCAGGGCAGGCCGAGGAAGTAGATGCCCGGCTCTTGCGACACGCCGCGATTGTGAATTGGCGCGCCCTGGGCGTCGAACGTGTCGACCTTCATCCAAGAGAAATCCTGGCGATAGCCGGTGGCCCAGATGAGGGTGCCGATGCCTTCGGCTGCAAGGTCCAGCGTGCGGACCGGGTTGGTCAGGCAGTCGGGGTCGGGCAGGAACTCTCGCGCTTGCGGCTCCTCCGGCAGGTCGAGGCCGTGGCGCGCGGCATAGGCGTCGCACTGGTCGAGCAGGTCGATGTAGTAATCGTCGCCCGCCTTCATGTTGGCCTGCAGGTCGTCGCCGATGATCAGCTTGCCGTCCTTGAAGTCGTTGGCGCGGCCCAGAAGCGTCATGCCCGCGTGGGCCAGCCTGCGGAAGTCCACCGTTTTGCCGCCTTCGGCGCCGCTGACCGAAATTGTTACATGCTCGGTGCCCGGCGCCTTGGCGGGGACGTCCCACAGGCCCAGAACGCCCAGCCACCAGCAATAGTCGCGGCCCCGGTACATGCGCGGCGGGCGGTCATGCGGCCCGACGCAAAGGAATACCTTGCGGCCCGCGCGTTGCAACTCGTCGGCGATCTGCCCGCCAGAGGATCCGGCACCCACCACCAGCACGGCCCCCTCGGGCAAGGCCTCGGGGTTGCGGTAGTCGGCGGAGTGCACTTGCGTCACGCCCGCGCTGCCCGGGACGATGTCGGGGATCACCGGATGCTGGAACGCGCCGGTGGCGGCCACGACCGAACCGGCCTCGATCACGCCGTCCGAGGTGGTCACGGTAAAGCCGGGGCGGCCTTCGTTGCGCTCCAGCCGGGTGACCTCGACGCCGGTGCGGATGGGGGCGTCAATCATCCTTGCGTAATCGGCCATGTAACCGGCCACCTCTTCCTTGGGCGGAAAGGCTTCGGGGTGCGAGGCCGTGAATTCCATGTTGGGGAACCGGTCGTGCCAGGCCGGGCCGTTCGCCACCAGCGAGTCCCAGCGCCGGGTGCGCCACGCCTCGGCGATGCGGTGCTTTTCCAGGACCAGATGCGGGATGGTGTTACGGCTGAGATGCTCGCTCATGGCGATCCCGGCCTGACCGGCGCCGACCACGAGTGTGTCGATATAGTCCGTCATGTCGTACCTTTCGCAAAGGGGTTGCACAGTGGTGCCACGACCCCGGCGGCCGCGAAAGAAAAACGTCCCTTAGGCTTGGTTAGGATGTGCCTAAGCAAGCTGCCTGAGGCGTGGATGGGCGGACAAGCCCTTGGTCTGCCTGAAAAGGTTGCAGCGGGCAAAGACCCCGGGGTCGTTGGAATGGGAGTGGTTGACGCAACGCGAGCGACGCACCAAGCTGCCGGCATTAACCAATCTTAAAACACCAATGGGGAGACTGTTATGACGAAACCGATCATGAGGGCGATTCTCGGCAGCGCCGCGCTGGGCGCCATCGCAAGCACCGCCACCGCGCAGGACTGCACCAACGAAACCTGGAAGAAGGTGATGGAACGCGGCACGCTGACGGTGGGCGTCAAGGCCGACTACAAGCCCTGGGGCTTTCGCGACAGCGACGGCAATGTCGTCGGCATGGAAGTGGACATGGCGCAGGACGTGGCCGACAAGATGGGCGTCGAGCTGGAACTGGTGCCGGTCGTGTCGTCGAACCGGATGCAGTTTCTGGAACAAGGTCAGATCGACCTGATGATCGCCACAATGACCGACCGCCCCGACCGGCGCGAGATCGTGGGCATCGTCGGCCCCAACTACTATACCTCGGGTACGAACGTGATGGCGCCCAAGGCGCTGGAATTCACCGAGTGGAGCGATCTTTCGGGCAAGCCCGTCTGCGGCATCCAGGGGGCGTTCTACAACAAGATCGTCGAGGACCGTTACGACATCGAAGTGGTGGCGTTCTCGGGCACGGCCGAAGCCAAACAGGCGCTGCGCGACAAGAAATGCGTGGCCTTCGTCTATGACGACAGCTCGATCGGGTCCGACATCGCCTCTGGCAACTGGGACGATTTCGAGATGCCGCTGGCGTCCGAAGACGACGCGCCCTGGGGCCTTGCCGTGCCCAAGGCCGAAGAGGACTGCATCTTCGGCAACTTCATGTCGGGCGTGCAGTACAACTGGCACCGCGACGGCACGCTGATCGAGCTGGAGGAGAAGTGGGGCATCAAGCCGACGCAATACCTTCAGACCATGTCCGAGAAGATGGCCGACCACCTGGCCGAAGAGTAAGCCTGCATGATCGACATCGCGGGTTATTTCCAGGACCTCGCGGCCGAATACCCGCGCTGGAATTTCATTTGGCTCTACGACGAACGACAAGCAGGCCGGATCCTTTCCGGCCTGTACTATACCGTGTGGCTGTCGGTGGCCTGCGTGATCTTCTCGGTTATCATCGGGGTCGTGGGCGTGTGGCTGCTGGGGGTGAAGAACCGTTTTGGCCGGGCCTGCGTGCAGGGATACATCCAGTTCTTCCGCAACACGCCGCCGATGGTTCAGCTGCTGTTTTTCTATTTCGCGCTGGGCCAGTTCACGCCGTCCTACAGCCCCGATGGCTGGCTCGAGGTGCCGATCATCTCGAACGTGGGCTGGGCGATCATCTCGCTGTCGTTCTTCGCGGGCGCCTTCAATGTCGAGATATTCCGCGCGGGGCTGGAGGCGGTGCCGGACAGCACGGTCGAAGCCTCGGAATCGCTGGGCTTCACGCGCACGCAGACGTTTTCCTACGTTGTCTTCCCGCTCAGCCTGCGCATCTGCCTGCCGGCGCTGAACAACAACCTTGTGAACCTGGTCAAGACGACCACGCAGGCCTATGCCATCGCGGTGCCGGAACTGCTGTATGAAAGCGTTTCGATCTGGTCGGATTATCCGTCGGCTCAATATCCGACGATGCTGCTTCTGTTCGTGGCCTATATCGGGCTGGTGGGCATCCTGGTGATGGGGATGAACAGCTGGGAACGCAGCCTGAAGATCCCCGGATACGGAAGCACCTGACATGGCCATGACCTTCGACAAGACCGACCTGCCGGTGCTCAAGCCCTTCCGCATGGAAGGCGCGCCCTACGATGCGTTCTATCACACCCGCTGGCTGGCCGGGCTGCGCCTGCGCTGGGTTGCGGTGCTGATGGTGCTGTGGCCCACCGCGGCGCTGGCGCAGTCGGGCATGGCAATGGGCGAGGCGTTTGCCGCGCTCTGGCGCTGGATGCCGTTCCTCGTCACCCAGGGGTTCCTGTTCAACATCGTGATCTCCTTGTTCTCGATGCTGATCGGCACGACGCTGGGCGTGATGCTGGGGCTGGGGCAGATATCCCGGGTCGGCGTGGTGCGGAAACTGGCGTGGTTCGTCACGCAGCTTTTCCGCAATTCCCCCTGGCTGGTCCTGCTCTTCATCGTGTTGCTGGCGCTGCCTTACGAGCTGAACCTCTTTGGCCAGACGGTCCGCATCCCGGCCTGGATGAAGGCGGTCTTCGGGCTGTCCCTGCCGGTGATGGCTAACATCTCGGAGATCGTGCGGGGGGCCGTGTTGTCCGTGCCGTCCGGTCAGTGGGAAGCTGCGGATTCGCTGGGCTTCACCCGGCGGCAGATCCTCTATGAGATCATCCTGCCCCAATGCTTCAAGCGGATGATCCCACCCTGGATGAACTGGTACGCCATCCTGACCATGGCAACGCCGCTCTGTTCGCTTCTGGGGGTCGAGGAGATCATCACCCTCAGCCGCCAGGCGATGAGCGCCGAAGACAACCAGCCGGAACTGCTGGTGCCGTTCTACGGCTTCGCCTTGGTGCTGTTCTTCGCCTATTGCTACCCGATCGCACGTTTGACCATCTGGCTGGAACGGCGCGTCTCGGTGAAATTCTAAGGAGCTTTCCAATGACCCAACATCAACTGGGAGAGCCGATTGTCGTCATGACGGACGTGCACAAGTCCTTCGGCGATCTGGAAGTGATCAAGGGCGTTTCGATGACCGTTCACCGCGGCGAGGTGATCTGCATCATCGGTCCGTCGGGCTCGGGCAAGTCGACGTTGATCCGCTGCATCAACGCGCTCAATCCGATCGACTCGGGCTCGATCACCGTGCGCGGGATCGAGGTGAACGATGCCAAGCTCGACACGCTGGCGCTGCGCCGCGAGGTCGGGATCGTGTTTCAGCAGTATAACCTGTTTCCCCACAAGACGGCGCTGGAAAACATCATGATGGCGCCGCTCAAGGTGCTGCGCGAGGACCGCGACACCGTGCGCGAACGCGCGCGCGGGCTCTTGCAGAAGGTTCGGCTGGAGGGCAAGGAAGACGCCTATCCCGGCGAATTGTCCGGCGGACAACAGCAACGTGTCGCAATCGCCCGGGCGCTTGCCATGCGGCCCGAGGTGATGCTGTTCGACGAGGTAACCGCCGCGCTTGACCCCGAAACGGTCAAGGAGGTTCTGGTCACGATCAAGGAACTGGCCGCCGACGGGATGACCTGCATCCTGGTGACGCATGAAATGGGGTTCGCCCGCGAGGTGGCCGACCAGGTCTATTTCACGGACCGGGGCGTCATCGTCGAGCATGGACCGCCATCGTCCTTTTTCGACCAGGCCAGCGATCCTCGGACGAAAGAGTTTCTCAGCCAGATCCTCTGAACCGGGCAGGGGGGTGCGGCCGTGGCGGCAGGATGGGCCTCGACGGCGTCAGACCAGCGGCGCCCGCGCGCGGCCTCTGTCCACGTAGCGGGCTACGAAATACCCGGACGCGTGACGGCGCTCAGGACAGACAGGACGTCACGGTGTCGACCACGTCGCCGGCATCCTTGGCGATGACGACGCCCGCGTCGCGCAGAAGCGAGATCTTTTCGTCCGCCGAGAGGTTCCCGAAGACCGAAAGCGTGCCCGCGTGGCCCATACGGCGTCCGACAGGCGCGTGGCGTCCGACCACCAGCCCCACCACGGGTTTGCCGTAATCGACCGCCGACAGGTATTCGGCGGCCAGTTCTTCCTCGCGTCCGCCCATCTCGCCGATCAGGACGACCGCCTTGGTGTCGTCATCCTCGCGGAACCGTTCCAGGCAGCCGACGAAGCCGATCCCGTGCAGCACGTCGCCGCCGACGCCCACCGTGGTCGATTGCCCCAGATTCGCGGCGCTGCAATTGGCCAGAACCTCGGAGGTCAGCGAGGCCGATCGCGAGGCGATCCCGATGTGCCCGGGCTTGGCGTCGACGGTCGGCATCACGCCGATCTTGCACTGGCCCGGTGTCAGGATGCCCTGGCTGTTGGGGCCGATCAGGACGGTGTCGGAGCCTTTGAGCGCGTCTTTCACGCGGCGCATATCATGTTGAGGCACGCGTTCGGTGATGCAGACGACGACGCCGATCTCGGCCTCGATCGCCTCGATCATCGCTTCCGCCGCCTTGGGGGCCGGCACGGTGACGAGGCTGGCATTGGCCTGCGTTTCCTTGACCGCCTCGGCGCAGGTATGGAAGACGGGCAGCCCCAGGTGCGAGGTGCCGCCGCGGCCCGGACGCACGCCGGCGACACAGTTCGTGCCATAGCGCATCGCCTGGTCGGTATAGAAGGTCCCGGCGCGGCCCGTCATGCCCTGCACCAGAAGGCGCGTGTTTTCGTCGACGAGAATGGCCATCAGCGTGCCCCCTTGGATGCGATTTCGACCGCGCGGTTGACGGCCTCGGACATGGAGCTGCAAATCTCGACCGGGACCTTGCGGTCGACCAGGATGCGCTGGCCCCATTCCGCGTTCTGTCCCGCCAGCCGCGCGATCACGGGCTTGCTGCCCTTGTTGCGCGAATAGGCGAAGTTGACGCCTTCGGCGACAGTGTCGCAGACGGTCATGCCGCCCCCGTGCACGTTCAGCAGGATGGCGGTGACCGATGGTTCCTGAAGCAACAACTCGACACCGCGGGCGATGTCCATGCTGGTGGCCGTGGTGCGGATATCCATGAAGTTGGCAGGCTTGCCGCCCGCGTCGATGATCATGTCGTTGGTGGCCAGGCCCAGGCCCGCGCCGTTGACCACGACGCCCAGGTTGCCGGTCAGCTTGACGAAGTTGATATTGCTCTTCTGCGCGGTGGTCTCCACGGCAGGCAGTCCCTCGCCGGAGACCATCGAGTCCCATTCCGGGTGCCGGAAGGCGGCGCTGGCGTCCAGCGCGACCTTGGCGTCGATCGCCATCCATGTGCCGTCGGGCGTGCGCACGAAGGGGTTGATTTCCAGCAGGGCCATGTCGTTCTCGATGAAGGCTTCGCAGGCCGACAACAGTTGCTCGACCGCTTTTTCGTCCGTCATGCCGATGCCTGAAAGGAACTCCGTCAGCCCGGTACGATCGGTGTCCGGGGTGCCGGTCAGGCTGTGCTTGGCGACCTCGCTGGCGTTCATCTGCGCCTTCTGCTCAAACTCCACCCCGCCATCGGCAGAGGCGACGAGCAGCGGCGCGCCGGTGTCAGGATCGAGCGCGAAGGCGATGTAATACTGGGCGTCATGCTTGACGTCGGCCTCGACATAGACGGCGTGGACCGTCTCGCCCGTGGCGCCGGTCTGGTGCGTGACCAGTTGCTTTCCCAAGAGCTTGGCCGCCTCGTCCCTGACAGCAGAGGCGGTGGCAGCGAACTTGATGCCGCCCGCCAGCCCGCGGGCACCGGACGTGATCTGCGCCTTCACGACGAACTTGCGCGCCGGGATGTTGGCGCACGCGGCCTCCGCCTCGTCCGCGGTGCGGGCCATCTTGCCGGGCGGCACGGACATGCCGTACTGGGCCAGCAACTCCTTGGACTGGTACTCTGCAAGCAGCATGCGCGGCCTCCCCTCTGCGATGGCTTCTTGGTGTTTGGTATACCAAGAACAAAAGCCATGTCAATGAGGTGATTATGCTGTGTGTTCGCCCATGGCGCTAGCCCCCGTAAGGAGCGACCTTGGTACGAACATCCGTTTGCGAGGTCGTGCCGCCGCAGAACCAGCGGGCCAGGATCGGGTCCCGGCCCGCCGCTCGATGCTTATTTTCCGATCGCTTTCAGCACGGCCTCACCCAGCCCCGCGGGGGATTCGGCGACGGTGATGCCGGCGGATTTCATCGCTTCGATCTTGTCGTCGGCGCCGCCCTTGCCGCCGGCGACGATGGCGCCGGCGTGGCCCATGCGGCGGCCCGGAGGCGCGGTGCGGCCGGCGATGAAGCCCGCGCAGGGCTTGGAGCGGCCGCGCTTGGCCTCGTCCTTGAGGAACTGCGCGGCGTCCTCCTCGGCCGAACCGCCGATCTCGCCGATCATGATGATGGATTCCGTCTCGTCATCGGCCAGGAACCATTCCAGCACGTCGATATGCTCGGTGCCCTTGATCGGGTCGCCGCCGATGCCCACGCAGGTCGACTGGCCGAGGCCCACATCCGACGTCTGCTTCACGGCCTCGTATGTCAGCGTGCCGGAGCGGGAGACCACGCCGACCGAGCCGCGCTTGTGGATATGGCCGGGCATGATACCAATCTTGCAGGCGTCGGGCGTGATGATGCCGGGGCAGTTGGGGCCGATGAGGGTGGATGTGCTGCCCTCGAGCGCGCGCTTGACGCGCATCATGTCCAGCACAGGGATGCCTTCGGTGATGCAGACGATCAGCGGGATCTCGGCGTCGATGGCTTCGAGGATCGAGTCCGCGGCGAAGGGCGGCGGCACGTAGATGACCGAGGCGTTGGCGCCGGTCTCGTGCATCGCCTCGTGGACCGAGTTGAAGACCGGCAGGTCGAGATGCGTCTGGCCGCCCTTGCCGGGGGTGACGCCCCCGACCATCTGGGTGCCATAGGCGATGGCCTGTTCGGTGTGGAAGGTGCCTTGCGAGCCGGTCAGGCCCTGGCAGATGACTTTGGTGTTCTTGTCGACGAGGACGGCCATTGTGGCGTTCTCCTTAATTCAATCTTGGGAAAGGTGGGTTAAAAACCCACCCTACGAGGCTCAGCCTTTGACGGCCTTGACGATCTTCTGCGCGCCGTCCTTGAGGTCGTCGGCGGCGATCACGTCAACATCGCTGTTGTTGATGATCTCCTTGCCCTTCTCCACGTTGGTGCCTTCGAGCCGGACCACCAGCGGGACTTGCAGCCCGACCTCTTTCACGGCGGCGACCACGCCCTCGGCGATCACGTCGCAGCGCATGATGCCGCCGAAGATGTTGACCAGGATGCCCTTCACCTGCGGGTCGGAGGTGATGATCTTGAACGCCTCGGTCACCTTGTCCTTGGTGGCCCCGCCGCCCACGTCGAGAAAGTTCGCCGGCTCGGCGCCGTAGAGCTTGATGATGTCCATCGTCGCCATGGCGAGGCCCGCGCCGTTGACCATGCAGCCGATCTCGCCGTCGAGCGCGATGTAGTTGAGGTCGTACTTCGACGCCTCCAGCTCCTTGGGGTCTTCCTCGGTGGTGTCGCGCAGCTCGGCGATGTCCGAGTGGCGGTAGATGGCGTTGGAATCGAACCCCATCTTGGCGTCGAGGCATTTCAGCTCGCCGCCCTCGGTCAGGATCAGCGGGTTGATCTCCAGCATCTCCATGTCTTTCTCGAGGAACATCTGGTAGAGCGTGCCCATCAGCTTGACGCATTGCTTCACCGCCGCGCCCTCGAGCTCGAGCATGAAGGCGATGCGGCGGCCGTGGAACGGCTGGTAGCCGGTGGCGGGATCGACGCTCAGGCTGAGGATCTTCTCGGGCGTCTTCTCGGCCACTTCCTCGATGTCCATGCCGCCCTCTGTGGAGGCGACAAAGCTGACGCGGGAGGTCACCCGGTCGACCAGAAGCGCCAGGTAGAACTCCTTGGCGATGGCCGCGCCTTCCTCGATATAGATGCGGCCCACCTGCTTGCCGGCGTCGCCGGTCTGCTTGGTCACCAGCGTGCGGCCCAGCATCTTCTTGGCTTCCTCGGCGGCCTCGGACACCGACTTGGTGATGCGCACGCCGCCCTTGTCGCCGGCGCCTTCCTCCTTGAAGCTGCCCTTGCCGCGGCCGCCCGCATGGATCTGCGCCTTGACCACCCAGACGGGACCGTCAAGCTCGCCCGCCGCCGTCTTCGCCTCCTCCGCGCGCAACACGACACGCCCGTCCGAGACAGGCGCCCCGTAAGAGCGCAGCAAGGCCTTCGCCTGGTATTCATGGATGTTCATAGTCTCAAAGCTCCTCCCGATGCTTTTGTCTACTTGATGAGATGCAACAAGTTCTTGAATTCTGGCGTCCCGGCGCGGCCGAGCCACTCGAACACCACCATTTCCGTGGTCACGATGCCGGCGCCACAGGCGCTCAGGCGGGCGATGCAGGCCGCCTCGCTTTCCAGTGTGCGCGAAGCGGTGGCGTCGGAGACGACGAAAACCTCGTAGCCGTCCTCGATCAGGCTGGCGGCGGTCTGGACCACGCAGATATGCGCCTCCATCCCCGCGATCACCGCCTGCTTGCGGTCCAGGCTGCGGAAATGCGCGGCGAATCCCTCGTCTTCCATGCAGGAGAAATGCATCTTCGGCAGCACTGTGGCGTCCGGCGTCTCCAGCTCTGGCACGGTCTTGCCAAGGCCCTTGGGATATTGTTCGGTCATCACGATGGGAATGTTCATCTCGCGCGCCCCGGCGCACAGCGTCCGGGTGTTGCGAATCGTCCGGGCCGGAGCCTGCATCGCAGGGACGAGGCGCTCTTGCATGTCGATGACGATGAGGGCTGATTCGTCGGCGCGGATAAGCAAAAACAGGTCCTTTCTGGCTCGGTGCTGTGACCGTGTGGAATACCAGATACCAGCAATATCTCCTTATCGCAACCTGCGAGATTTCGGTATTCGATAACTTGGGTTGATGGATCGGACAGATTTTTTTTGGAGATCAATAAGCACAATAGATTCAATGATTTAATTGGACATTTCCATTGAAAAATCGGCCTTATTCCGCTGAATTTTCGTGCAGAACAGAAAAACCGTTTGTCGAGCTAGGTATGCTGTGTATGGTATACCAACGTCGCAAATGACGCCGCGCAACTTGAGATCGGAGAGGGCGCATGAAGCTGAAACCTGTGCCTTCGAACTTCACGCTGAAGGACCACGTCTACGAAATGCTTCGGACTGCGATCACCGAGATGAACATCTACGATGCCGCGACCGATCTGCGCCTTGACGAGCGCAACCTGGCCGAGCAGCTGGGCGTGTCCCGGACACCCCTGCGCGAGGCAGTGGCCCGTCTGGAGCGTGACGGCCTGGTCGAGGTTCAGCCGCGCAAGGGTGTCTTCGTGCAGCGCAAGAGCCTGGACGACATCCTGGACATGATCGTGGCCTGGGCGGCACTGGAAAGCATGGCCGCGCGTCTGGCCTGCGAACACGCGACGGACCGCGAGATCGCCAGCCTGCGCACCATCGCGGCCAAGTACAACGACGAGCTCGCCGACACGCGCATCTCGGAATATTCCGACGACAACATCCGCTTTCACCAGCGCATCCTCGAGATTTCGCGCTGCACGATGCTGCGGAAGATGGCTGATGGCCTCTTTCTGCACATGAACGCGGTGCGCGTCCGGGCGATGGGCGAGGGCAACCGCGTGCGGCGGTCGGTCGTCGATCACGCAGAAATCATCGAGGCGATCGAGGCACGGGATGCCGATCTGTCCGAACGTCTCGTCCGAGAGCACACCATGCGGTTGCACACCCACGTCAGTCGCACATGGAGCAATTTCGAACTGGCTGTCGGCGCGGGAGGCGCCAAGGCCAGCTAACAGGGAATGAGTACTAAAGGGGCCGAACGGGGCCTCGAACAGGGAGGAAGACCATGGGTGTGACCCAGATGACCGATGACCTCGTCGCGCGGGCCGAGACGGCTCCGGAAACGCTGACCGACGGGTTTCATCTTCTGATCGACGCGCTGAAGCTGAACGGGATCGAGACGATCTATAACGTGCCGGGGATCCCGATCACGGACCTGGGACGGTATGCGCAGGCGCAGGGGATGCGGGTGATCTCGTTCCGGCACGAACAGCACGCGGGCTATGCCGCCTCCGTCGCCGGGTTCCTGACCAAGATGCCGGGCGTCTGCATGACCGTCTCGGCGCCGGGTTTCCTTAATGGCGTGACCGCGCTGGCCAATGCCACGACGAACTGCTGGCCGATGATCCTGATCTCGGGCTCGTCGGAGCGCGAGATCGTGGACCTCGCCCAAGGCGACTACGAGGAGATGGACCAGCTTGCGATGGCGCGTCCCTTCTGCAAGGCCGCCTATCGCCTGAACTATGCGCAGGATATCGGTATCGCCGTGGCGCGGGCCATCCGCAGCGCGGTTTCGGGCCGTCCCGGTGGGGTCTACCTCGATATACCCGGCGCGATGCTGGGCCAGATCATGGATGGCGAAGAAGGCAAGAAGAGCCTGGTGAAGGTGATCGACCCCGCGCCGCGCCAGACCCCGTCGAAAGAATCGGTGGCGCGCGCCGTCAACGTTCTGAAAGAGGCAAAACGACCCCTGATCGTAATCGGCAAAGGCGCGGCCTATGACCAGTCCGACGACGTGATCAAGGAACTGGTCGAGAAATCCGGCCTGCCGTTCCTGCCCATGTCCATGGCCAAGGGCATCCTGCCCGACACCCATCCGCAATGTGCCGCCGCCGCGCGGTCGCTGGTGCTGAAGGAATCCGACGCCGTCATCATGATGGGCGCGCGGATCAACTGGCTGCTCAGTCACGGCAAGGGCATGCAGTGGGGCGAGCCTGGGTCGAAGAAGTTCATCCAGATCGACATCGATCCCGAGGAAATGGACAGCAACGTGGAAATCGCGGCGCCGCTGGTTGGCGATGTGGGGTCCTGCGCGCAGGCCCTGATCGACGCCTTGGAAAGCGAAGGCATCGCGCCGCCGAAAGACTGGCTGGACCAGGTCAACACCAAGGCCACCGGCAACATGGAAAAGATGGCCAACAAGCTGCAGAACAACAACGATCCGATGGACTACTTCGCGGCCCTCGGCGTGATCAAGGAAGCGGTCAACAAGCGCCCCGAGACCATACTCGTGAACGAGGGCGCCAATACGCTCGACATGTGTCGCTCGATCGTCAACATCCACAAGCCGCGCCACCGCATTGACGTTGGCACCTGGGGTGTCATGGGCATCGGCATGGGCGCCGCAGTGGCCGCCGCCGTGGAAACTGGCAAGCAGGTCCTGGCCGTCGAGGGCGACAGCGCCTTCGGCTTCTGCGGCATGGAGGTGGAGACGATCTGCCGTTACAAGCTGCCGGTCTGCATCGTGATCTTCAACAACAACGGCATCTATCGCGGCGATGGCGAGAATTGGGGCGGCGGCGATGACCCGGCCACCACGGTTTTCGTCGAGGACAGCCGCTATGACATGATGATGGAAGCCTTCGGCGGCGTGGGGGTCTGGGCCAAGAACCCCGACGAGCTGCGCCAGGCCATCGAAGAGGCGCTGGCCTCCGGCAAACCGACGCTGATCAACGCCGCCATCGACCCCGCAGCGGGCAAGGAAAGCGGCAATATCGGCAACCTCAACCCGTCCTCGGTGGTGGCGCAGGCGCGCTACCCCCAGGCCAAGAAGATTTGAGCGGGAGAGAGACCATGAAAGCATTGGACGGCATCAAGATTCTGGACTTCACTCATGTGCAGTCCGGTCCGACCTGCACGCAGCTTCTTGCGTGGTTCGGGGCGGATGTTCTGAAGGTGGAGCGGCCCGGCGTTGGCGATGCGACGCGGCAGCAGCTGGTGGATGTGCCCGGCGCGGACAGCCTGTACTTCACCATGCTCAACCACAACAAGCGCTCGATCGAGCTGAATTCCAAGAACGAGACCGGCAAGCAGGTTCTGACCCGCCTGATCGAGGAATGCGACGTGCTGGTCGAGAACTTCGCGCCCGGCGCGCTGGACCGGATGGGGTTCAGCTGGGAGCGGATCCAGGAGATCAATCCGCGGATCATCATGGCTTCGGTCAAGGGCTTCGGGCCCGGCAAGTACCAGGATTGCAAGGTCTACGAGAACGTGGCGCAATGCGCTGGCGGCTCGGCCTCGACCACCGGGTTCCGCGACGGCCCGCCGCTGGTGACGGGCGCGCAGATCGGCGACTCGGGCACCGGCCTGCATCTCTGCCTCGGCATCATGACGGCGCTCTTCCAGCGCGAGCGCACGGGCCGCGGCCAGAAGGTGCTGGCGCCGATGCAGGACGGGGTGCTGAACCTCTGCCGCGTCAAGCTGCGCGACCAGCAGCGGCTGGAGGCGGGCCCGCTGAAGGAATACAGCCAGTACGGCGAGGGCATCGAGTTCGGCGAGGCGACGCCGCGCGCGGGCAACGACTCGGGCGGCGGTCAGCCGGGGCGGATCCTGAAGTGCAAGGGCTGGGAGGACGATCCCAACGCCTATACCTACTTCATCACCCAGGCCGCGGTGTGGGAGCAGATCTGCGACGTGATCGGCAAGCCCGAGTGGAAGACGGCCGAGGGCTATGCCACGCCGCCCGAGCGTCTGGACAAGCTGAACGAGATCTTCGGGGCCATTGAAGACTGGACCATGACCAAGACGAAGTTCGAGGTGATGGACATCTGCAACCCGCTGAACATCCCCGTCGGCCCGATCCTGTCGACCAAGGAACTGATCGAGGACGAGGGGCTGCGGGCGACGGGCACGATCGTCGATGTGGAGCATCCCAAGCGCGGCAAGTACGCGTCGGTGGGCTGCCCGATCAAGCTGAGCGACAGCCCGGTGGACGTGACCCGCTCGCCGCTTCTGGGAGAGCACACGGTGGAGATCCTGCGCGATGTGCTGGGCTACGCGGGCGAGGACCTGCAGGCGGTGCTCGACAGCGGCGCCGTGGGCGACCCGCAGAAAACCGCGGCGGAATAATAAAGGAAAGACCGGGAGCGTGCGGAGAATATCCGCACCTGCCGGACCCAAGGGAGGAAGAAAATGCGATTGATCGTCATGGGGCAGCAAGCCTTCGGCAAGGATGCGCTGGCCAAGATCATCGAGACCGGAACCGACGAGGTCGTTGCCGTGTATTGCGAGCCCGACCGGGACGGCAAGCCGGTGGACCCGATCAAGGAGTTCGCGCTGGAAAAGGGCCTGCCCGTCGAGCAGCCCGCGAATTTCGACGATGCAGCAACACTTGAAACACTGGCGAATTTCGATGCCGACCTCATGGTCATGGCCTTCGTCAACGTCTTCGTGCCCGAGGCGGCGCGGGATACGCCCAAGCACGGCTCGATCTGTTTCCACCCGTCGCTTCTGCCGCTGCATCGTGGCCCCAGCGCGGTCAACTGGCCCATCATCATGGGCTCGGACAAGTCGGGTTTCAGCTGGTTCTACCCGTCCGACGGGCTGGACGAAGGCGACAGCCTGATGCAGTGGGAATGCGAGATCGGCCCCGACGACACGGTGATCGACCTCTATTTCAAGAAGATCTACCCGGCGGCGGTGGACAGCGTGCTGGAGGTCTGCGACCTTTTCCGCGCCGGCAATCCGCCGCATATCGTGCCGGACGAGGAGGAGGCCACCTACGAGCGCCGCTGCACCGCGCGGCACTCGGAAATCTGCTGGCACCGTCCGGTGGGGCAGGTCTATGATCTCATCCGCGGCACCAACCCCGCGCCCGGCGCCTGGACCACCTACAAGGGGGCCAAGCTGGGGATCTTCGACAGTGCCCGCGCCCCCGGCGACGGCATTTCGGGCCGCGTCCGCGCCATCACCGACGACGGCATCGAGGTGCAATGCGTCGGCGGACGTATCCTGGTGAAACGAGTACGGCCCGAGGGCGGCGACAAGACATCCGCCGCCCAGTGGGCATCCGAGGTCGGCCTTGAGGTCGGCGAAGAATTTCCAAGCTGAAACGCGACAAAGGAACATACAATGAGCCACAAATCAGACATCGAGATTGCGCGTGCGGCGTCGAAGAAGCCGATCCAGGAGATTGGCGACAAGCTTGGGATACCGTCCGAGCACCTGCTGCCCTACGGGCATGACAAGGCGAAGGTGAGCCAGGACTACATCAACTCGGTGAAGGGCAACGAGAACGGCAAGCTGATTCTCGTGACCGCGATCAACCCGACGCCGGCGGGCGAGGGGAAGACCACCACCACGGTGGGCCTGGGCGACGGTCTCAACCACATCGGCAAGAAGGCGATGATCTGCATCCGCGAGGCCTCTCTGGGGCCGAACTTCGGGATGAAGGGCGGCGCCGCGGGCGGCGGCTATGCCCAGGTGGTGCCGATGGAGGACATGAACCTGCACTTCACCGGCGACTTCCACGCGATCACCTCGGCACACGCGCTGCTGAGCGCAATGATCGACAACCACGTCTACTGGGGCAACGACGCCGAGATCGACACCCGCCGGATCGTCTGGCGCCGGGTGGTGGACATGAACGACCGCTCCTTGCGCCAGATCACGTCGTCGCTGGGTGGTGTGGCCAACGGCTTTGCCCGCGAGGACGGGTTCGACATCACCGTGGCGTCGGAGGTCATGGCGATCCTCTGCCTGGCGAGCGACCTCAAGGACCTCGAGGAGCGGCTGGGCGCGATGATCGTGGCCTATCGCCGCGACCGCAGCCCGGTTTTCTGCCGCGATATCAAGGCCGAGGGCGCGATGACCGTCCTTCTGAAGGACGCGATGCAGCCCAACCTGGTGCAGACGCTGGAGAACAACCCGGCCTTCGTGCATGGCGGGCCGTTCGCGAACATCGCGCATGGCTGCAACTCGGTCATCGCCACGACCACGGCGCTGAAGATCGCCGATTACGTGGTGACGGAAGCCGGCTTCGGCGCCGACCTGGGCGCGGAGAAGTTCATGAACATCAAGTGCCGCAAGGCCGGGATCGCGCCGTCGGCGGTGGTGATCGTGGCGACGGTGCGGGCGATGAAGATGAACGGCGGCGTGGCCAAGGCGGATCTCGGGGCCGAGAACGTGGACGCGGTCAAGGCGGGCTGCCCGAACCTGGGCCGGCATATCGAAAATGTTAAGTCTTTCGGTGTACCGGTGGTGGTGGCGATCAACCATTTCGTGACCGACACCGATGCCGAAGTGCAGGCGGTGAAGGACTTCGTGGCCGAAAACGGCGCCGAGGCGGTGCTGTCGCGCCACTGGGAGCTGGGCTCGGAAGGCTCGGCGGACCTGGCGAAGAAGGTCGTGGAGACGATCGAGAAGGGCGAGGCGGACTTCAAGCCGATCTACCCCGACGAGATGAGCCTGTTCGAGAAGGTCGAGACCATCGCCAGGAAGATCTACCGCGCCGACGAGGTGATCGCGGACAAGAAGATCCGCGACCAGCTGAAGAGCTGGGAAGAGCAGGGCTATGGCAATCTGCCTGTCTGCATGGCGAAAACGCAGTACAGCTTCTCGACCGATCCCACCCAGCGCGGCGCGCCCACGGGCCACTCGGTACCGGTGCGCGAAGTGCGGCTGTCGGCGGGCGCGGGCTTCGTCGTGGTGGTCTGCGGCGAGATCATGACCATGCCCGGCCTGCCCAGCCGGCCGGCGTCTGAATCCATCCGCCTGAACGACCAGGGCGAAATCGAAGGGTTGTTCTGAGCCATGGCTTACGACTCCATCCACAGCATCATGCTTCCGGTGCGGGGCGACGGCAAAGGCGACAATGTCTTTGCCCACGCCGCCGCCCTGGCGCGGCGCTTCGGCGCCCGGGTCCGCGTGGTGCATTGCCATCCCAAGACCGAGGACATGATGCCTTACGGCGTCGTGATCCCGACCATGCTGCGCCGTCAGATCGAGGATGCGGCGCATGCCAATGCCGACGTGACCCGGGACCAGCTCTACGGTGAGTTCGAGAAGCAAGCCCGGAAACTCGGGCTCGAGATCGCCGATCACGAGTTGGACAAGCCCACGACCCGGTTCATCGAATACGAGGGCAAGCAGGTCGATGCGGTGCAAAGATACGGTCGCCTGTGCGACCTTGTCTGCGTTGCCAAACCGGACCAGAAGATGAACCTCGGGGTCAACACCTTGAAATCGGCGCTGTTTTCTTCGGGCCGTCCGGTGATGATGTGCCCCGACCAGGACGTTGCAGACGCGGGTTTCGCGGATCACGTCACCATCGGCTGGAACGGATCGCTCGAGGCGACACGCGCCGTGGCGATGGCGATGCCGATCATTTCCAACGCCAAGAAGGTCACGATCCTGCATACCGGCGACAGCCCCAAGGACGAGCATCCCGGGGCGGACCAGTTGCAGCGCTATCTCGAACTGCGCGGCGTCGCGTCCGACATCCGGCTTTTCAAGGCCGAGGGGCGCAACGTCGGCCGGCAGCTTTTGTCGGAAACCCGCGCCGCGGGCGCCGGGATGCTGATCATCGGCGCCTATCACGACAGTTACGAACGGGAATCCCTGTTCGGTGGCAACTCGCAAGTCGTTGTCGCCGAGGCGGATTTCCCGGTCATCATGGTTCATTGAGGAGAGAGGGGAGGTCCGGCGAAGACTGAGCAGACGACCAGGAATGGGGCACGCGCCAAACACGTCAAGAATGAACGCGCACCAGCCCTGACACACATGGAGACCATAGGGAGGATAACCATGAATACCTTTAAGCTACTTGTTGCGAGTGCGTCCGCACTGGCATTGACGGCGCCGGCAGCGCTGGCGGAATGGCAGCCGAAAAAGCCGGTCGAGTTCATCATCATGGCCGGCACCGGCGGTGGGGCGGACCAGATCGCGCGCCTGTTGCAGGGCCTCATTCAGAAAAAGGACCTGAGCCCGCGGCCGTTCATCCCGATCAACAAGCCGGGCGGTTCGGGCGCCGAGGCGCTGCGGTACATGCAGGACAAGGCGGGTGACAACCACACCGTCATGATGACGCTGAACAGCTTCTACACCACGCCGATCATCCAGGAGGATCTCGGCATCGACGTGACCGAGTTCACGCCCATCGGCCTGATGGCGATGGACACGTTCCTGTTGTGGGTCAACACCGACCGCGAGGACATCACCGATCTCGACAGCTTCAACAAGGTCGTGTCCGAGGCCGGCAAGGACTGGAAGGTCGGCGGCACCGGGTCGGGCCAGGAAGACAGCGTTCTGACCGCGATGATGGAAGCCGAGTTCGGCTATGACGTGACCTACATCCCGTTCCCGGGCGGTGGTACGGTGGCCAAGAACCTCGTGGGGAACCAGATCGACAGCACGGTGAACAACCCCGCCGAGCAGATGGAGTTCTGGCGCGCGGGCAACACCAAGCCGCTGGTCCAATTCTCGGCCGAACGCATGCCGGCCTTCCCGGACGTGCCAACGGCCAAGGAACTGGGCGTGGAGATCGAGTACTACATGCAGCGCTCCGTGAACGGCCCGCCGGACATGGATCCGGAAGCTGTCGAGTGGTACGTGAACCTGTTCCAGGAGCTGTTCGACAGCGAGGAATGGCAGGCATTCTGCAAGTCCGACGGCCTGACCTGCGACAAGATGATGAAGGGCGAGGACCTCGCCACGTTCCACGAAAATCAGAAGGTCGCGCATGAAAAGCTGATCGAAAAGGTCGGCGCGGGTGCGATCACCGGCGAGTAAGCCAATCCTGAAATAGGCAGGGCCCGGACACATCGGGCCCTGCACCTGGATGCCTGACGATCCGGGCGCGGGCAGATTGGTCCGGCAGGGACACGCCCCCTCGAAAGATCGCAAACGATTTATACGGAGCCAAAGAGAATGACGGTCCGGACAGCGGAACTCCTGATGGCGATCGTGACCCTGCTGGTGTCACTCGGCCTGATGTTAAACGTATACACAGACGACCTAAGTATCGGCTGGGTCAGGGGCAGGGGTCCCGGTGCCGGCATGTGGCCGTTCTGGTTGTCGGCGGGCATGGCACTGGCCTCCGTCGCCACACTCGTGCGATGGGCGCAGAAAAAGACGCCCGAGTCGCGCAACACCGACCCCTACATATCGAGAGATACGATCTTTCTCGTGTCGATCTCGGCGGGGTCGGTTCTCGCGCTGCTGATCATGATGACGTTCATCGGCACCTACCTGGCGCTGGTCGTCTTCATGCTGTTCTTCGTGCGCTTCATGGGGCGGCATTCGTGGCCGATGACCCTTGGTTTCGCGATCGGCACGCCGATCTTCGTGTACCTGCTCTTCGAGGTGGCGTTGACGAAGTACCTGCCGAAGGGTCTGCCGATCTTCGAGGACGCTTTCCTCTGGGTCGACAACTTCCGCTACGAATGGTTCTACTGAGAGGTCTGACGAAAAATGGAAACGGTACTTGTATCCCTAGGGTCAGGCCTTCTTGAGGCGTTCCAGCCTCTGAACCTGATGATGATTTTCGCGGGCTGCCTTGCGGGGCTGTTCGTGGGCTGCATGCCGGGCCTCGGCTCGGTCAACGGGGTGGCGATCCTGCTGCCCATCACCTTCCTGGTGCCGCCGACGACGGCGATCATCTTTCTTGCCGCACTCTACTACGGCGCGATGTACGGGGGGGCGATCAGTTCGATAACGCTGGGCATTCCAGGGGCCTCGACGGCCGTGGCAACGGTGTTCGACGGGCGACCTATGGCCCAACAGGGCAAGGCCGACCAGGCGCTCATGGCCGCGGCCATCGCATCTTTCATCGGCGGCACGGTCTCGATCATCCTCTTCACGCTCTTCGCGCCGCCCCTGGCCGCCTTCGCGCTGAAATTCGGCCCACAGGAGGAGTTCGCGCTGATGCTGCTGGCCTTCGCCACCTTCATCGGTCTGGGCGGGGATGACATCCCCAAGACGATCTTCTCGATCCTTCTGGGCCTCGTGCTGGCCGCGGTGGGCTTCGACATCATCTCGGGCAGCCCGCGCCTGATCTTCTTCGACATGGTCGAATTCCAGCGCGGCATCGGCTTCCTGGTGCTGGCGATCGGCATCTACGGGATCGGCGAGATGCTCTGGACGCTGGAAACCACCAGCGGCAAGGTCCAGATGCACAACGTCAAGATCTCGATGTCGCGCATGAAGGAAAACTTCAAGCAGATCCGGCTTTACATCAACTCGACCTGGTTGGGCTCGTTCCTGGGCTTCTTCGTGGGCACGCTGCCTGCGGCGGGGGCCACCCCGGCGGCGCTGATGTCCTATGGTCTCAGCAAGACGTTCTCGAAGGATCCCGACAGCTTCGGCAAGGGCAACGTGGCCGGTGTGGCCGCGCCTGAAGCGGCCAACAACGCGGCCTCGACCGGCTCGATGCTGCCGATGATCACGCTGGGCATTCCCGGCTCGCCCACCACGGCGATCCTTCTGGGCGGCATGATCATCTGGGGCCTGCGCCCCGGGCCGCTCCTGTTCACCGAAAGCCCGGATTTCGTCTGGGGCCTGATCGGGTCGATGTACGTGGCCAACGCGGTGACTGTGGTGCTGAACATCGCGCTGATCCCGGTCTTCATCCGGGTGCTGGCGATGCCCTTCACCCTGCTGACGCCGATCATCTTCACGCTCTGCGTGCTGGGGGTCTTCGCCACGACGGACCGGATGTTCGACACCTGGATCATGCTGATCATCGGCATCGTGGGCTACCTGATGCGCAAGCTGAACTACCCGGTGGCGCCGGCGGTTCTGGCCATCGTGCTTGGGCCCCTGGCCGAACGCTCGTTGCGCCAGTCGCTGATCTCGGCTCAGGGCGACGCGACCACGTTCATCACGCGCCCGATCTCGCTGGTCTGCATCTGCCTGGCGCTGGCGCTGGTGCTCTTCCCGGTGGTGCAGCGCATCCTGCGCAAGCGCAAGAAGGCGGCGGAAAGCCGGGCCTGATACGGGCCTGATACGGGCCACGCATCTTTCCGCGACGCCCAACGCCTGCCCCCTGATCTCCCGGGGGGCAGGCTTTTTCGTGGCTTCAGCTTTCGTAACGGGTCGAGCCGCGCCGGTTGGCGTCGATCGGCAGGTTGATGAACAACGGCTGGTGCGCGCGCTGCGAACAGGCCTGCCGCGGGCAAAGCTGACAGTTGATGCCGATCGGCTGATAGAGCGTCGGATCGTCGATCTTGAAACTGGCGGCATAGCGAATGCGATGCGCATGACGGGCCTCGCAGCCCAGCGTCAGCGTCAGGCGGCGGTCCTGGGTTTCGGCACTGAAGACGGGGCGATGCACTGTCCGGCTGATCGAAAAGAACTGCTGCCCGTCCGGCATCTCGACGAATTGCGGAAAGATCACACCGGGCACCGAAAAGGCGGCATGCACGTTCCACACCGGGCAGGCCCCGCCATACTCGGCCAGGTCGAAAGAGGTGGCGTTGAACCGCTTGGTCACGTTGCCCGCCCGGTCCAGCCGCAGCAGGAAGAACGGAATGCCCTGCGCCTTGTCGCGCTGCATCGTCGTCAGGCGGTGGCAGGCCTGCTCGAAGGTCACGCCGAACGCGAGCGCGATGCGGTCGATGTCATAGCCCGTTTCCTCGGCGGTGTTCAGAAACGGCTCATAGGGCATCAGGAAAGCGGCAGCGAAATAATTGCCAAGCTCGACCTCCAGCCGGGGCTGAACCCGTTCGGGATCGGTCTGCGCGTTGCGCGCCATCTTGGCGATCATCCGACCCTCGGTCAGAAAGGCCAGGACATGCGCCATCTGGAAGGCGCGGTTCTCGGTATTGAGCGCCTGTGACAGCAACAACGTGCGGCTGCTGTCGTCGTAGATACGCAGCGACTCGCCCATTTCCTCCAGTGGCCGCACCTCCACCGACACCCCGTGGTGTTTCCGCAGTCCTGCGCGCAGATCGACAAACAGCGATTCCGGCGCGACGGGGATCGCCCGGCGCGCATTTTCCGCGGCCACCTCCAGCACGGCGAAGTAATTGCTGTTCTTGCGGAAAATATCGTGAATCGCGTTCTCGGGCGAGGCGTGAAGCATCTCTTCGTCCCGACCATCCATGCCCCCGCGCATGATGATGCGAAGGGCGGCGCGATGCGCCCGGTGCAATTGCAGGAAATGATCGACAAAAGCCGGCGCACGGTCGATGGCGCTGCGCAGCTCCTGGATGTCGGGGGCCGCGCCTTCCAGCGTGGTGTCGCCGAATGCGTTGCGCAGATCGGCCAGCACATGGGCGCTGTTGTCCTTCGTCAATTCCTTGACGTCCACGTCGAACGTCTCGGAAATCGCCAGAAGCATCTTGACCGACAGGCTTCTCTGGTTGTTTTCCAACAGGTTCACGTAAGCGGGGCTGATCCCCAGACGTTCCGCGACGTCCGCCTGCGTCAGGTCGCGGGCGATGCGCAACTGTCGCAGCTTCGGGCCGATAAAGGTCTTCGCCATGGCAGGTTCTTTACAATATTACAGATGTCGCATTTGTAATCATTATCAATAACACATTTACACGAATTTTGTAGAAGAATCTGCTCACGCAATTATCTTGCGTGATGAAATGACAAGGAGATTTCATCATGGCTCGCAAGGTTCTTATTCTGGGGGCATCCTACGGCTCGCTCTTGGGCACCAAACTGTTGATGGCTGGTCAGGACGTGACGCTGGTCTGTCGCCAGGCGACGGCGGACATCATCAACGAAAAGGGCACCGAAGTCCGCATCAAGCTGCGTGACGAGGATGAGCACCGCGCCTTCAAGTCGGATGACCTGCCGGGCACGCTCGATGCCAAGGCGCCGGGCGACGTGATCCCCGAGGAGTATGACCTCGTGGCCCTTGCCATGTCTGAGCCGCAATACGGCAACGCCGAGATCACCAAGCTGATGAAGCGGATCGCGGCGTCCGGGCGGCCGTGCCTCTCGATCATGAACATGCCGCCGCTGCCTTACCTCAAGCGGATCGAGGGACTGGACGCCGAGGCGCTGCGCCCGGCGTTCAACAGCATCGAGCCGTGGGAGGATTTCAAGCCCGGCCTCGTGTCGCTGTGCAGCCCCGATCCGCAAGCGTTCCGCCCGCCCGACGAAGGCCCGAACGTCCTGCATTTGGGCCTGCCGACCAACTTCAAGGCCGCGCCGTTCGAGGATCCGGCCCACACCGCCATGGTGCGCGAACTGGAAGAGGCGATCGAGGCCGTGCGCGTCGACGGCAAGGACGTGCCGGTCAAGCTGCGGCTCTTCGATTCCCTGTTCGTGCCGTTCGCCAAGTGGGCCATGCTGCTGACCGGCAACTATCGCTGCGTCCAGCGCGACGGCATTCGCCCGATCAAGGAAGCGGTGCATGGCGACCTGCTGGAATCGCAGTCGATCTACAGCAAGATCTGCGATCTTGTCATGCAACTCGGCGCGGACGAGGACGATCAGGTGCCGTTCGAGAAATATGCCAGCGCCGCGAATGGCCTGCTGAAGCCGTCCTCGGCCGCCAGGGCCATCGACAGCGGTGCGGACTCGATCGAACGGGTCGACATGCTGGTGAAACTGATCGCCGACCAGAAGGGCAAGCCCATGGCCGAGGCGGACGAAACCGTGTCGATCATCGACGCCCGCCTGGAAGAGAACCGCAAGAAAGCCGCGGCCTGAACGCCTGACGGCGCTTTGACGATCTCGGCCCGGTCCGCGCCACGCGCGGGCCGGGTCTTTTCATGCGCTCGCACGCCTCGCCGCCCCCGCTGACGCCGCCGTCCCGGCCCGGCGAACGCCGGCCGTGTCCTGCCCCTTGGGCCTATTGTTTCCGCCAGTCGCGCCAATTGAGGTTGCGTTCGGCGTGCCGCTTCCCCCATCCTGCGGGGCACGCGGGCACCGGCGCAGTCCGGCCGGGTCCCGGGTGCAACAGAAAGAGGAGTGCAGACTTGGCCTTCGCCCTGTCGAACATACTGGCGGCCCGGAAAACCATCGCCGGCATCGCCGACGCCACGCCATTCGTGCCGTCGCCTTTCATGACCGAAAAGACCGGCACCGAGTTTTTGATGAAGCTCGAAAACATGCAGCCCATCGGCGCGTTCAAGCTGCGCGGCGCGGTGAACGCGGTGATGAACCTGCCCGACGACGTCGCCGGCGTGACCTGCTGTTCGACTGGCAACCACGGGCGCGGCGTGGCCTATGCCGCCGCACATCGCGGTCTGCGGGCGGTGATCTGCATGTCGAGCCTGGTGCCCCAGGCCAAGGTCGACGGCATCCGCGCACTGGGGGCCGAGGTGCAGATCTGCGGCAAGAGCCAGGACGACGCGCTGGCCGAAAGCCTGCGGCTGGTCGACAGCGACGGCCTGGTCGAGATCTCGCCATTCGACGACCCGCATGTGATCGCCGGGCAGGGGACAATCGGGCTTGAAATGCTTCAGGCCCGCCCGGACCTGGGCACCATCCTCGTGCCGCTTTCGGGCGGCGGGCTGGCCGCCGGGGTCGCGGTTGCGGCCAGGGCGATCAACCCGCAGATCAGGGTGATCGGCATCAGCATGGACCGCGGCGCGGCCATGCACGCCTCCGTCGCCGCCGGTCACCCGGTCGAGGTCGAGGAGGTCGCCAGCCTCGCCGACAGCCTTGGCGGCGGGATCGGCATGGACAACAAGCTGTCCTTCGCGCTCTGCCGCGATCACCTGGACGACATCGTGCTTGTCACCGAGGAAGAGATCTACCACGCCATGCAAGTGCTGTTCTACGAGGACCGCATCGTTGCCGAAGGCGCCTGCGTCGTCGGCATTGCGGCGCTCCTGTCGGGCAAGCTGTCAGAGCTGCCGGGGCCCATCGGCACGATCATCACGGGCCGCAACCTCGATATGGGCATGTTCCACCGGATCATGGCGGGCGAGGATATCCAGCTTGGCGACACCATGGTGAAAGGACGCGCCTATGGCACATGAGATCCAGATCGTGACAGAGGCGGAACTGCGCGCCGCGATTCAATTGGACGTGGAGATGGTGGATGTCGTCGAACGCGCCTTCGCCGCCCTTGCCGGTGGCGAGGTGGTGATGCCGCCGATCCTGTCCATGGACCTGCCGCAGGCCAATGCCGAGGTCGATGTGAAAACCGCCTATATCCCCGGCTTCGACGGCTTCGCCATCAAGGTCAGCCCGGGTTTTTTCGACAATCCCAAGCTGGGGCTGTCCAGCCTGAACGGCCTGATGATCCTCTTATCGGCCAAGACCGGGCTGGTCGAGGCGGTCTATCTCGACAACGGTTACCTCACCGATATCCGCACCGCTGCCGCGGGCGCCGTGGCCGCGCGGCACCTTGCGCCGGAAACGGTCGAAACGGCGGGCGTCATCGGCACCGGCGTGCAGGCACGGCTGCAAATTCAGGCCGCGCATCTGGTGCGACCGTTCAAGCGCGTCCTGGTCCACGGGCGCGACTCGGCCAAGGCTGCCGCCTGTGCCCAGGACCTCGCCCAGACCCTTGGCATCGCGGCCGAAGCGGTCGCCGATCCCGCCGCGCTGGTGGCCGACAGCCAGCTTGTCGTCACCACCACGCCCGCCCGCACGCCCGTACTGATGGCCGACTGGCTGCACCCCGGCCTGCACATCACCGCCATGGGCTCGGACCAGGAGGGCAAGAACGAGATCGACCCCACGGCGCTGGCCGCGGCGGATCTTTATATCTGCGACCGGGTCAGCCAGTGCCAGACCAGCGGCGAGCTGGAGGCCGCTCGTGCCGCGGGCGTCTTGACCGACGTGACCCCGCCCGAACTGGGCGAGATCATTGCCGGCACCGCCCCGGGCCGCAGAACCCCCGAAGACGTCACGATCTGCGACCTCACCGGCACCGGTGCTCAGGACACCGCCATCGCCAGCCATGTCCGCGCCGCCTTGCCGGATGCCGGCACGCGCATCGAGACCTGACCATGACCCGCCTCGACGCGCGCGACATCGAAATCCTGAAGGTCCTGGCCGAGGACGGGCGGATCACCAAGTCAAAGCTGGCCGAGCGCGTCGGCCTGTCCGCATCGCCCTGCTGGGAGCGGCTGAAACGGCTGGAGAAGGAAGGGCTGATCGAGGGCTACCGCGCCGAGATCGCGCTTCGGAAACTCGGGCCGCACGTGACCGTGTTCGTGGCCGTGGAACTGACCGATCATACCGCCGCGACATTCCGCATTTTCGAGGATGCCGTGCAGCAATATCCCCAGATCGTGGCGTGCTGGGGCATCGGCGGGGGCTATGACTACCTGATGCAGATCGTCACCCCCGACATCAACGCCTACCAGCGGCTTGTCGACCAGATGCTCAACGATCGGATCGGGATGGCGCGGTATTTCAGCTATGTGGTGACCAAGCCGGTCAAGGGCCCGAGCGCCCCGCCATTGGATGTGATTCTGGCCCGGCAGTAGATTTTTCTGCGTTCGCCGCGGCTTGCAGAAAAATCATCTTCAAGGGTGGGTTCATTCAGGCTCACCCATTGCCCAAACCATATAAAACCTCCGCAAGTCAAAGGAGGAAACCATGCCCGACTCGTCTTTGCGACTGATCGAAGACCTGCGCCTCGTGCGCAACTTTTCCTATGTCGGCGGCAAATGGGTCGCCGCTGCCGATGGCAGCACCCTGACCGTGACCGACCCCGCCGATGGCGCCGTGGTCGGCGAGGTTGCGAGCCTTTCCGCCGAAGAAAGCGGTGATGCCGTCACCGTCGCCCAGAACGCCTTTCCCAAGTGGTCGTCCAAGCTGCCGCAGGACCGCGCCGCGATCCTGCGCCGGTGGTTCGACCTGATCATCGAGAACCGCGAGGATCTGGCCCGCCTGATGGTCGCCGAACAGGGCAAACCCCTGTCCGAGGCGCGGGGCGAAATCGACTACGCCGCGTCCTTCGTCGAATTCTACGCCGAAGAGGCCAAGCGCCCCAATATCGAGGGGGTCACCAGCCACCTCAACACCGCCGAAGTCGAGCTGTGGCTCGAACCCGTGGGCGTCGTCGCGCTGATCACGCCGTGGAACTTCCCGTCGGCCATGCTGACCCGCAAGGCCGCCGCGGCGCTCGCCGCCGGCTGCACCATCGTCGCGCATCCCAGCCACGAGACGCCGTTCTCCGCGCTGGCGCTGGCCGAACTGGCCGAGCGCGCGGGCGTCGAGCCGGGCGTGTTCAACGTCGTCACCGGTCGCGCCTCGACCGTGGTGCCGCCCTGGACCGACGACTCCCGGGTGCGGGCGCTGTCCTTCACCGGCTCGACCGAGGTCGGCCGTCTGCTCTACCGCGCGTCCGCCGAGACCGTGAAGAAGCTGGTGATGGAACTGGGCGGTCATGCGCCGGTGATCGTGTTCGACGATTGCGACCTCGATCATGCTGTTGCCGAGACCATCAAGGCCAAGTTCGCCACCTCCGGTCAGGACTGCCTGGGCGCGAACCGCATCTACGTCCAGCGCGGCATCTACGATGAATTCTGCACGCGCTTCACCAACGCGACGCAGGCGCTGACGATTGGCGTCGGCATGGATGATTGCGACCTCGGACCTCTGATGAACGAAGGTGCCGTGGCCAAGCAGGAGGCGCATGTCGCCGACGCGCTGGAGAAGGGCGCGAAACTGGCCTGCGGCGGCAAACGCAATCCCCTCGGGCGGCTATTCTATGACGCGACCGTGCTGACTGACGTGCCGGACGAGGCCGAGATCATGCGCGAGGAAACCTTCGGTCCCGTCGCGGCGATCACGCCCTTCGAGACCGAGGACGAGGCCATCCGCCGTGCCAACGACACCGAATACGGCCTTGTGGCTTACGTCCACGCCCACGACCCCCGCCGCATCTACCGGCTCAGCCGCGCGCTGCAATTCGGCATGGTCGCGGTCAACCGCACCAAGGTGACCGGCGCGCCGATCCCGTTCGGCGGGGTCAAGCAATCCGGCCTTGGCCGCGAAGGGGCCAGAAGGGGCATGGAAGAATTCATGGAAATCAAATACGTCTGCCGCGATTGGGGCTAAGGAGATAACAATGCTTAAGAACGATCAACTCGACCAGTGGGACCGCGAGAACTTTTTCCATCCCTCGACCCACCTTGCTGAATTCGCCCGGGGCGAAGCGCCGCAGCGCATCGTGACCGGCGGCTCCGGCTGCCATATCGAGGACCGCGACGGCAACCGCCTGCTCGACGCCTTTGCCGGGCTTTACTGCGTGAACGTCGGCTATGGCCGGCTTGAGATTGCCGATGCCATCGCCGAACAGGCGCGCGAGCTGGCCTATTACCACGCCTATGTCGGCCACGGCACCGAAGCCGCGATCACGCTCGCCAAGATGGTGCTGGACCGCGCGCCCGACCACATGTCGAAAGTCTATTTCGGCCTGTCAGGGTCGGACGCCAACGAGACCAACATCAAGCTGGTCTGGTACTACAACAACATTCGCGGGCTTCCCAAGAAGAAGAAGATCATCTCGCGCTGGCGCGGGTATCACGGCTCGGGCCTGATGACCGGCTCGCTGACCGGGCTGCACCTCTTTCACCAGAAATTCGACCTGCCGCTGGCACAGGTGCTGCACACCGAAGCGCCCTATTACTATCGCCGCGCCGACGTGAACCAGACCGAGGAACAGTTCGTCGCCCATTGCGTGGCCGAGCTCGAGGCACTGATCGAACGCGAGGGGGCCGACACCATCGGCGCCTTCATCGGCGAGCCCGCGCTGGGTACCGGGGGCCTCGTGCCGCCGCCCGCAGGCTACTGGGCCGCGATCCAGGAAGTGCTGGCCAAGCACGACATCCTGCTGATTGCCGACGAGGTTGTCACCGGCTTTGGCCGCCTGGGCAGCATGATGGGCTCGGACCACTACGGCATCAAGCCCGACATCATCACCATCGCCAAGGGTCTGACCTCGGCCTATGCGCCCCTGTCCGGGTCCATCGTGTCCGACAAGGTCTGGAAAGTGCTGGAGCAAGGCACGGATGAGAACGGCCCGATCGGCCACGGCTGGACCTACTCGGCGCACCCGATCGGGGCCGCCGCCGGTGTCGCCAACCTCAAGCTGATCGACGACCTGAACCTCGTGCAGAATGCGGGCGAGGTGGGGGCCTACTTCAAGAAGGCGCTGACCGAGGCCGTGGGCGACCACGCTAACGTCGGCGAAGTGCGCGGCGAGGGCCTGCTTTGCGCCGTGGAATTCGTCAAGGACCGCGACGACCGCGTGTTCTTCGACGCCTCCGAGAAGGTCGGCGCACGGCTGGCCGGCGAATTGGTCAAGGAAGGCGTGATTTCCCGCGCCATGCCGCAGGGCGATATCCTTGGCTTCGCGCCGCCCTTCTGCATGACCCGCGAAGAGGCCGACGAGGTGGCCACCAAGCTGGGCAAGGTCGTGAAAAACGTGCTGGGCTAAGACTGCCCCGACGCAAACACAAAGGCCGCGCCATCCCGGTGCGGCCTTTTCATGTCCGCCTCTGCCTAGTTACTCCGCCGGCGCGAACCCGGTGATCAGCTGTTTCAGCCCCAGCGCCGCGCCGGCGAAGATCGCCAGAAACGCCACCGGCGCGGAAAAGGCCAGCACCGAGAAGGCCGAAACCCCCTGGCCGATACTGCACCCCACCGCCAAAATCGCGCCTGGCCCCATCAGCGCCGCCCCCAGGATCTGGCGCTTCAACTCGCGCGGGTCCTCGCAGGCTTCCCACCGGAAATGGCCCCTGAAGCACGAGCCGATGAAGGCGCCGACCACCACACCCAGCACCGAGCCCACGCTGAATGACAGGCTGTTGCCCGAGGCGGTCATCGCGTAATAGATCGTGTCGCCGATGGGCGCGGCAAAGGAATGCGTCTCGATCGGTTCGGCCTCGAACCCCGTCATAGCGACCCAATAGGTCCCGACCCATCCCAGGATCACGGCGCAACCGACGACAGCGGCCCAGAACACCATGCCGGGTGAGCGCAGCATCCGGGCGCTGGCCAGCGAGAATACCAGGATACCGCCTCCAAGCACTAGGCCGCTCAGCGCGGGGCCAATGCCCAGCTGCACCTGCGCCAGTTGACTGAATCCCTGGGGCGACCTCGCCCCTTCCTCGACGGTGAAAAGCCAGACGCGCAAATGCGCAAGCGGGCCGGACATCACAAGGTAGGCCGACAGCCCCATCACGATCACGATCACGAAGGACCGCAAATCGCCGCCCCCCAGCCGCGCCAGCGCGCCATAGCCGCAATTGCCCGACAGCGCCATGCCATAGCCGAACATCAGCCCGCCCACGATGGTCGCCAACGGGTTCCAGACCCGGTCCAGATAGGCGGTAGCGGTCCCGTCCATATGGCCGCCAGCCATGGCGAAATGCGTACCGATGATCGCCACGCCGATGGCAATGCCCCACATGCGGATGCGCCGGTCGTCCGAGGAATAAAGCACGTCCTCGATCGCGCCCAGGGTGCAGAATCGTCCCAGGCGCGCGGCCAGCCCCAGGGCCAGGCCGCCCAATAGCCCGATCAACGCCGCGCTATTTGCTTCGCCCAGTACGTCCAGCATCTTGGTTCCCGTAGTGCGACCGGAACCTCTCCTCAATCCCGGTCAGTCTTCCCTGCAAAAGAGGTCATAGACGACTTCCATGATTTGCCTCGGCCTGTCGTCTGTCAAGCTGTAGTAAATGGCCTTGCCCTCGCGGCGCGGTGTCACCAGTCCCTCCAGCCGAAGCCGGGTCAACTGCTGCGACACAGCCGCCTGTCGCGCCGAAAGCAGGTCCTCCAGTTCCGTCACCGACTTCTCGCCCGAGGCCAGATGGCACAGGATCATCAGTCGCCCCTCGTGGCTGATCGCCTTGAGGAAGTTCGACGCCCGCTGGGCGTTCTTCATCATCTTTTCCATGTCCTCGGCGCACATGTTGGCGTCAAGGACCGGCAGCCGCGTTTCAGGCTCGGATGCGTCGGGAGAATTCTGGGGATCGAGTGTCATGGGGTTCGTCAGCCTGTCTTGTCGAGGTCGATGCGCGCCTCTTCCAGCATCTTGCCGAGCAGACCCCAGAAAAAATCCTCTCCGGGATATCCTTCGATCCGGCCCAGCTCGGTGCCGTCCCGGACGAGGATGAATGTCGGCGTAAATCGGACGCGCCGGACGAATTCGACATCCGGCGTCTCGTCGTATAGCTCGTAGCGGCGCAAAGGGGCCGCTTGTCCCTCGGGGGTTCTCGGATACTTCGCCGAAACCTCCTTGTTCCATTGGGCACACCAGTAACACCCGTCTTCCTCGGCCATCAGCAGATAGGTCTCTGCCAGCAGGGGCGCGGGAAGCCAGGTCAGGAAAACGAGCAGGAGTGCTCTGAACGCTGCCACGTGAAACTCCGATTGACGACTTGCGTAAACCCATCATAATCTAATATTTGAATATTTCAAGGAAATGCGACGGGTGAAAGAATGTTTGACGTAACGATCTACGGGGCGTTGATTGCAGGGTTGTTGTCGTTCCTTTCACCCTGCATTCTGCCCATCGTCCCCTTTTACCTCAGCTACCTTGCCGGTGTGGGCATGAACCAGATCACGGCAGAGGCCGAGATATCCCGCGGGGTGCGTGTGCGCGCCTTTCTCGCCGCGTGCTTCTTCGCGCTCGGCGTGATCACGGTCTTCGTCGGGCTGGGCGCCTCGGCGACCGCCTTCGGTCAGCTGGTACAGGATTATTTCGACATCCTGCGCTGGGTCGCGGCGGCGATCATCATCGTGATGGGCCTGCATTTCCTCGGCGTCGTTCGGATCGGCATCCTGTACCGCCAGTTCCGTGCGGATGCCGGCGACACCAGCAACGTGGGTCTTGCCGGCGCCTTCGTGATCGGCCTTGCCTTCGCCTTCGGCTGGACGCCCTGCGTGGGCCCCGTGCTGGCGGCGATCCTGTTCACGGCGGCGGGGCAAGAATCGGCATCGCAAGGCGCGCTGCTGCTTTTCGTCTATGGCCTCGGCATGACCCTGCCCTTCATCGCGGCGGCGCTCTTCATCGGCCCGTTCATGCGGTTCATGGCACGGTTTCGCCGGCACCTCGGCCTGGTCGAAAAGATCATGGGCGCACTGCTGATCCTGTTCGGCGTCCTGATCGCGACCAACTCGGTGAACATCATCGCCCAGTGGATGCTTGAAAACGTCCCCTGGTTCAGCACAATCGGATAAATCGGAGGACTCACCAGATGACCAGACTATTCGCTTTCGCCTTCGCGGCGCTGATCGCGCTGCCGGTCTTCGCCGCCGAGATTGGCGACGACGGCCTGCACAAGGCGCCCTGGATGCGCGACACCTTCAAGGACCTGGGCGACGACCTTGAAGAGGCGACCGCCGAGGGCAAGCGCCTGCTCGTCCTGATCGAGCAGCGCGGCTGCATCTATTGCCGGAAGATGCACGAGGAGGTGTTCGTCGTCCCCGAGATCAAGCAGTTCATCGAAGAGAACTATTTCGTGGTGCAGATCAACATGTTCGGCGATGTCGAGGTCACCGATTTCGACGACGAGGCGATGCCCGAGAAAGAGGCCGTGCGCCGCTGGAATGCCATGTTCACGCCGACGATGATGTTCTTTCCCGAAGAGTCCGAGGGCGAGCTGCCCGCCGACGAGCTGGCGGTGGTCACGATGCCCGGCGCGTTCGAGAAGGGGACGACGCTGAACCTGCTGCGCTGGGTCGTCGAAAAGGGCTATGAAACCGATGAACCGTTCCAGAAATACCTGGCACGGAAACTGGCGGAATAGCCGCATGAATTGCTGCATGCGCACGGCCATCTGCCGGGTTTTTCTGCGAAAGCGAACAGATTTAAAAATTCACTTACTTGAATTTGTTGTTGCGTGAATCGGTTTTGTGTGTGCAAGTATACGCTAACTGTCATACGGGAGGGCACATGACACGTTTAACTGCATTTGTATCCGCAACTGCGCTTTTCGCCACCGTTGCGGCTGCGGAAACCATCGCACCCCAGGATGTAGACTACGTCGATGGTGCGGTTGAAACTTCACTGACCGGCCAGCCCGGCGACCCCGAGGCGGGCGCCGTGCTGATGAACAAGGGGGCGGGCAACTGCATCGCCTGCCACATGATCTCTGACCAGTCGCAGCTTCAGTTCCACGGGGAAATCGGCCCGCCGCTCGATGGCGTCGCCGACCGCTGGAGCGAGGCGGAGCTGCGCGGTATCGTGGCCAATGCCAAGATCATGTTCGAAGGCACGATGATGCCGGCCTTCTACAAGGTCGACGGCTTTACGCGCCTCGGCGACGCCTATACGGGCGAAGCGCATGAAGGCGAGGTCGAACCACTGCTGACCGGCCAGCAAATCGAGGATGTCGTCGCCTACCTGATGACGCTCAAGTACGAATAACTCAGATACCTGGAGGACAAGATGGAACTGAATCGCCGAAAGATGCTGGTGCTCGGCACCGCAGGCGCAGCCGTGACGGCCTTCGGCGCGCTGCCGGCCTTCGCGTCGGCCACCGAAGATGCAATCGCGAAATTCACCGGCGGTGCCGATGTGGGCGAGGGCGGTGTCGAACTGACCGCGCCTGAAATCGCCGAGAACGGCAACACCGTGCCGATCGAAGTCAGCGCCCCGGGCGCCGTCGCCATTTCGATCTTTGCCGATGGCAACCCGACGCCGCCCGTGGCCACGTTCAAGTTCGGTCCGCTGGCCGCGTCGCAATTCGCGTCCACCCGGATCCGCCTTGCCGGCACGCAGAACGTCATCGCCGTCGCCGAGATGGAAGACGGCTCGTTCAAGCAGGCATCGGCAAACGTCAAGGTCACCATCGGCGGCTGCGGCGGCTGAACAGAGGACAAGGAGAAAAGAACATGGCCGAAGGTGTAAAACCCCGCGTCAAGGTCCCGAAAAAGGCAAGCGCCGGTGAGACGATCACCATCAAGACGCTGATCAGCCACCAGATGGAAAGCGGTCAGCGCAAGGACGATGACGGCAACGTCATCCCGCGCTCGATCATCAACCGCTTCGTTGTCGACTTCAACGGAGAGAACGTGATCGACGTCCAGATGGAACCGGCGATCTCGACCAACCCGTTCTTCGAATTCGAGGCCACCGTGCCCGAATCCGGTGACTTCAAGTTCACCTGGTACGACGATGACGGCTCCGTCTACGAAGAGACGCAGACGGTTACGGTCGGATAAAGCGCCTTGAGGCGCCAGGGAGGATAGCATGACAAAAACGACTGTAACGGGTGGGCGTTTGATCATGGCAGCAGCCGCCAGCGTGTTCGCGCTGGCCGCCTATGCCGGGCCCGACGAAGACGAACTGGTGGTCAACGAAGACATCGAGATGGTCACCAAAACCGACGCGCCGGCGCATCTTGATGGGTTGGACACGATTTACTCCGGTTGGCGCTTCCGCTCGGACGAGACGCAAGCCTTGCAAACCGACGATTTCGACAACCCCGCGATGCTCTGGGTCGAACAGGCCGCCGAGGTCTGGAATACCGCGGCAGGGTCCGAGGAAAAGTCCTGCTCGTCGTGCCACAACGACGTCGACAGCATGGCGGGCGTCAAGGCGGTCTATCCCAAGTGGAACGAGGACGCCGGCGAGGTCCGCACGCTCGAAATGCAGATCAACGACTGCCGCGAAAACCGCATGGGTGCCGACGCTTGGAAATACGATGGCGGCGACATGACCAACATGGTGGCGCTGCTGGCCTCGGTGTCGCGCGGTATGCCGGTCAATGTGGCGATCGACGGTCCGGCCCAGTCCACGTGGGAAAAGGGCAAGGAGATCTACTACACCCGCTACGGTCAGCTGGAACTCAGCTGCGCCAATTGTCACGAAGACAACTGGGGCAACATGATCCGCGCCGACCATCTCAGCCAGGGACAGATCAACGGCTTCCCGACCTACCGGCTGAAGAACACCAAGCTGAACGCCGCGCATTCCCGCTTCAAGGGCTGCATTCGGGATACCCGGGCGCATACCTTCTCGCCCGGCAGCCCGGACTTCGTGGCGCTCGAGCTTTACGTCGCTTCGCGCGGCAATGGCCTTAGCGTCGAAGGACCCTCGGTCCGCAACTAAACTCAATTCAAGGCTCCGTCCGTCGGGCGGGGCCTTTTCACCGCGCGCAACATTCAAATATGCGCATATGATTTAAGGGGCGACTCACTCATGATTTCGCGCAGGGATTTCCTACAGGTCGGCATGGCGGCATCGGCGCTCGTCGGGGCCTCGGGCTTCGGCAACTGGGCGAGACTGGCCGCGCAGCAATCGCTGACCCAGGACCAGCTCTTGCAGTTCGACACGTTCGGTAACGTGTCCTTGATCCACGTCACCGACATCCACGCGCAGCTGAAGCCGATCTATTTTCGCGAACCCTCTGTCAATATCGGCGTGGGCGAGAACAAGGGCGAGGTGCCGCACGTCACCGGCGCCGATTTCCGCCGCCTCTACGGGATCGAGGACGGCAGCCCCAGCCACTATGCGCTCAGCAGCGGCGACTTCACGTCGCTCGCCCGCGAATACGGCCGCGTCGGCGGACTGGACCGCGTGGCGACCGTCGTCAACGCGATCCGGGCCGATCGTCCCGACGCCATTCTTCTGGATGGCGGCGACACCTGGCACGGCTCCTACACCTGCTATCACACCCAGGGCCAGGACATGGTCAACGTGATGAACGCACTCAAGCCCGATGCGATGACCTTCCACTGGGAATTCACGCTGGGGTCCGATCGCGTGACCGAGCTCGTCGAATCTCTCCCGTTCGCCGCGCTTGGCCAGAATATCTTCGACGCCGAGTGGGACGAACCCACCGATCTTTTCCCGCCCTACACGATGTTCGAACGCGGCGGCACCAAGATCGCGGTGATCGGACAGGCCTTCCCCTACATGCCCATCGCCAACCCGGGCTGGATGTTCCCCGAATACGCCTTCGGCATCCGGGACGAGCACATGCAGGAAATCGTCGACCAGGTTCGCAACGAAGGCGCGGAATGTGTGGTCGTCCTCAGCCATAACGGCTTCGACGTCGACAAGAAGATGGCCACCATCGTCAGCGGCATCGACGTGATCCTGTCGGGTCACACCCACGACGCCCTGCCGGAACCCGTCCTGTCGGGCGAGACGCTGATCATCGCGTCGGGCAGCAACGGCAAGTTCGTCAGCCGCGTCGACCTCGATATCCGCGACGGCCGGATGATGGGCTACCGCCACAAGCTGATCCCGATCTTCTCGGACGTGATCGAACCCGACGCGGACATGACTGCCCTGATCGACGAACAGCGCGCGCCTTACGAGGACCAACTCTCCGAGGTGATCGGCCAGACCGAAAGCCTGCTTTACCGTCGCGGCAACTTCAACGGCAGCTGGGACGACCTGATCTGCGACGCGCTTCTCTCGGAGCGCGATGCCGAGATCGCGCTCAGCCCCGGCGTCCGCTGGGGCCCGTCCCTGATCCCCGGTCAGGACATCACCCGCGAGGACATCTGGAACGTCACCTCCATGACCTATGGCGAGGCCTATCGCACGGAAATGACCGGCGAATTCCTCAAGGTCGTGCTGGAGGACGTGGCCGACAACATCTTCAACCCCGACCCCTATTACCAGCAAGGCGGCGACATGGTCCGCACCGGCGGCCTTGGCTACACCATCGACGTCAGCGCGCCACAGGGCGAGCGGATCAGCAACATGACCCTGCTCGAGACCGGCGAGCCGATCGACCCCGCGCGCAACTACGTCATCGCCGGCTGGGCCTCGGTCAATGAAGGCACCGAAGGACCACTGATCTGGGACGTGGTTGAAAGCCACATCAGGAAAATGGGCACCGTCACGGTGCAGGAAAACGACAGCGTCGAAGTCACCGGCGTCTGAGCATGCATCAAGGGAGCGTTCAGCCATGAATGATCTTTTCAAATCCCCCTCCCGCCGCGCCTTCCTGCGCGGCAGCGCGGCGGCGGTCGCGGGTTCCGTGGCAGGGGCCGCGGCAGCGAACGAACCCGATCCGCTGATCACCGAGGTTCAGGACTGGGCCGCCATCACCGGCGAGGGGGTCGATGAAACCCCCTACGGCCTGCCGATCCGGTTCGAGGATGACGTGGTGCGCCGCAACGTGCCGTGGCTGACCGCCGACCCGATCAGTTCGATCAACTTCACGCCGATCCATGCGCTTGACGGCACGATCACGCCGCAGGGCTGCGCGTTCGAACGGCACCATTCCGGCGCCATCGAACTGGCCAAGGAAGACTACCGGCTGATGATCAATGGCCTGGTGGATACTCCCCTGGTCTTCCACTACGCCGATCTCGAGCGTTTCCCGCGCGAGAACCATGTCTATTTCTGCGAATGCGCGGCCAATACCGGCATGGAATGGGCGGGCGCACAGCTGAATGGCGTGCAGTTCACCCACGGCATGATCCACAACATGGAATATTCCGGCGTCACCCTGCGCACCCTGCTGGAAGAGGCAGGGCTGGATGCCGCCGGCGACCTTTCGGAGAAATGGGTCTATGTCGAAGGCGCCGACGCCTCCTCGAACGGACGGTCCATCCCGATGGAAAAGGCGCTGGACGACTGCCTCGTCGCCTTCAAGGCCAATGGCGAGGCGCTGCGCAAGGAGCACGGCTACCCGGTGCGCCTCGTGGTGCCCGGCTGGGAAGGCAACATGTGGGTCAAGTGGCTGCGCCGGATCGAGGTCATGGACGGCCCCGTGGAAAGTCGCGAGGAGACGTCGAAATACACCGACGTCCTGGCCGACGGCACGGCCCGCAAATGGACCTGGGTCATGGATGCCAAATCGGTCATCACGTCCCCCAGCCCGCAATCGCCCATCTCCCACGGCCCCGGCCCGCTGGTCATCTCGGGCCTTGCCTGGTCCGGCCACGGCCAGATCACCCGCGTCGATGTCTCGCGCGATGGCGGCATGACCTGGGAAACCGCCCGCCTCGGCACGCAAGGCGACAGCAAGGCGCTGACCCGCTTCTACCTCGACACCACCTGGGACGGCGAGGAAATGCTGCTCCAGGCCCGCGCGATGGACGAGACCGGCTATGTCCAGCCCACCAAGGCGCAGCTGCGCGAGGTGCGCGGCGAAAACTCGATCTACCACAACAACTGCATCCAGACCTGGCACGTCAAAGGCAACGGGGAGGCTGAAAATGTCGAAGTTTCTTAAGATTTTCGCACCGGCCGTCGGCGGCGCCGCGGGCGTCCTGACGATGGCCTACGTGTTGGCCGACCAGTTCGTCGTCGACATCCCCTCGATTGCCCCCGTGCTCGTGTCGCAGGCCAACGCGGCCTCGACCGATGCGGCAGAGAATGAACCCGCCGCCACCCCGACATCCGACGGCGGCTTCGGTTTGGGCCGCGAAGCGCTGCCAGAGGAGCTCGCCGCATGGGACGTCGACGTCCGCCCCGGCGGCATCGGCCTGCCCGAAGGCCGCGGCGACGTGGCCACCGGCGAACAGGTTTTCGCCGAGGCCTGCGCCGTCTGCCACGGTGACTTCGCCGAGGGCGTCGGCAACTGGCCGGTGCTGGCTGGCGGCTTCGACACGCTCGACAACAAGGACCCGGTGAAAACCGTCGGCTCCTATTGGCCGTACCTGTCGACCGTCTGGGACTACGTGCACCGCTCCATGCCCTTTGGCAACGCGCAATCGCTCAGCCCGGACGAGGTCTACGCGATCACCGCCTACATCCTCTATTCCAACTACCTGGTCGAAGACGATTTCGAGCTCAGCCACGAGAATTTCGCCAGGTTCGAGATGCCCAACGCCGACGGCTTCATCGTCGATGACCGGCCCGAGACGGAATACACGATCTGGCGGACCGAGCCCTGCATGCAAGACTGCAAGGACAGCGTCGAGATCACCATGCGGGCCTCCGTGGTCGACGTGACGCCCGAGGAAGACGGCACCGAGGAAGAAGCCGCCGCCAAACCCGCCGCCGAAGACGCGGCGGACGAGGTCGAGATGGCAGCCGCAGACCCCGAACCCGCCGAGGCGGCCGCGCCAGAGGCCGACGCCGCCGCTGCCCCCGATCCCGAACTGGTGGCGGCGGGCGAAAAGGTCTTCCGCAAGTGCAAGGCCTGCCACATGGTGGGCGAAGACGCCAAGAACCGCGTCGGCCCGGTGCTGAACGGTGTCATGGGCGCGACCATGGGCGGCCACGAGGACTTCAAGTATTCCAGCGTCTTCGAGGAAGCCGCCGCCGAAGGCCGGGTCTGGGACGAGGCGGCGATGGCCGAGTTTCTCGCTGCGCCGAAAAGCTACATGAAAGGCACCAAGATGAGCTTTGCCGGTTTGAAGAAGGAAGAGGATATCGACGCCATCATCGCCTATCTGAAAAGCTTCGGGGACTGACCGCATGACGGTCGGACTGCGCGCTCTTTCCCTCAAACTGGCGGCAGGCCTGCTGGCCTGCGCCATCCCTGCAATCGCGGAAGAGGGCGACCCGGAGGCCGGCAAGGAAATCTTTCAATATTGCTCCGGATGCCACCAGGTGGGCAAGGGGGCCGAGCACGGCATCGGTCCGCACCTCAACGGCCTTTTCGGCCGGAAAGCGGCCACGCAAGAGGGCTTTCCATATTCCGAGAGCTTCAAGCGCGCCGGCAACGGCGGCCTGGAATGGCACGCCGATACGCTCGACGTGTTCCTTGAAAATCCCACCGCAATCGCGTCGGGCACACGGATGAGCTTTGACGGGCTCCCGGACCCGCAAGAGCGTCTGGACCTGATCGCCTATCTGCGGCGCTTTTCCGACAATCCCCGCGACATTCCCGAGGCGGACCCGACCATCCGGGGCATGGACCACGACCTTGCCCCCGAGATCCTCGCGCTTGTGGGCGACCCCGAATATGGCGAATATCTCAGCGGGGAATGCGTGGCCTGCCATCAAGCCGGTGGCGCCAATGACGGTATCCCGTCTATCGTGCTTTGGCCGGAGGAGGATTTCGTGGTCGCCATGCACGCCTACAAGAACAAGCAACGCAACCATCCGGTGATGCAGATGGTCGCCGGGCGCCTGGGCGATGAGGAGATCGCCGCACTCGCCGCGTATTTCGGTCAACTGACGGAACAATAAAGATAATAATACCTTAGGGAGGACTAAACATGACACTCGACAGACGGACTTTCCTCGGAACGACAGCCGCGGCCGCGACAATGCTCGCGGCGCCGAACGTGCTGGCGCAGGGCGCGGGCAAGCCGCGCGTCGTCGTGATCGGCGGCGGCGCGGGCGGCGCCACGGCAGCCCGCTATATCGCCAAGGACAGCGACGGCGCCATCGACGTCACGCTGGTCGAACCGACGCGCACCTACTTCACCTGCTTCTTCTCCAACCTCTATCTCGGTGGCTTCAAGGAGATCAGCGATATCGGCCACACCTACGGCGCGATCGCCGCCAGCGGCGTGAACGTGATCCACGACTGGGCCGTCGATGTCGACCGCGACGCCAGGACCGTGACGCTCGCCGGTGGCGCGACGCTGCCCTACGACAAGCTGATCCTCAGCCCCGGCATCGATTTCGTCGACGGCGCTGTCGAAGGCTGGGACATCAGCGCCCAGAACGCCATGCCCCATGCCTACAAGGCCGGCTCGCAATCCGAACTCCTGCGCGCCCAGCTCGAGGCGATGCCAGAGGGCGGAACGTTTGCAATGGTCGCCCCTCCGAACCCCTATCGCTGCCCCCCGGGGCCGTATGAACGGGTCTCTATGGTCGCGCATTTCATGAAAGAAAATAACCCGACCGCCAAGATCATCGTGGCCGACCCCAAGCCCAAATTCTCCAAGATGGCCCTGTTCCAGGAAGGCTGGAACAAGCATTACCCGGGCGTGGTCGACTGGATCGGCGAGGAATTCGGCGGCGGCAATGTCTCGGTCGACCCCGCGAACATGACCGTCACCATCGATGGCGAGGAAACCCAGGTCGATGTCTGCAACGTCATCCCCGCGCAAAAGGCGGGCCGCATCGCCGAACTGGCGGGCGTGACCGATGGCAACTGGGCGCCGGTGAATCCCGCCGACATGTCCGCACGCGCGGATGCCGACGTCTACGTGCTGGGCGATTCCGCCGAACAGGGCGACATGCCCAAATCCGGCTTTGCCGCCAACAGCCAGGCCAAGGTCTGCGCCAACGCCGTGCGGGGCGCGCTGACCGGCTCCAAGGTGTTCCCGGCGAAGTATTCCAACACGTGCTGGTCGCTCATTGCCACCGATGACGGCGTCAAGGTCGGCGCCACCTACGAGCCCACGGACGAAAAGATCGCCTCGGTCGACAGCTTCATCAGCGAAACCGGCGAGGATTCCGCCCTGCGCAAGGCGACCTACGAAGAGTCCGAAGGCTGGTACACCGGCATCACCACCGACATGTTCGGCTAAGCCAACCCGCCGTCCCGGCTTTGATCTCGGTCAAAGACCGGGGCGGCCCCCCCGTGCGAAACCAAACCGACACCTAGGAGGACCCACCATGAAACCCGTGATTCTGACGGCTGCCCTGGCCTTTGCCACCGCCGCCCACGCCGAAGCCCCGATCACCACGGCCTACGAGGGTTCCTTCGATGACGCGGCCTTTGCCGTGGAAACCGCGATCGTGGGGCAGGGGCTGGTGATCGACTATGTCAGCCACGTGGGCGAAATGCTCAACCGCACGGGCGAGGACGTCGGCAGCGATGTCATGATCTTCAAGGAAGCGGACATCTTCCTCTTCTGCTCGGCCGTCGTGTCGCGCGAGGTGATGGAGGCCGACCCGATGAACATCGCGCACTGCCCCTACGGCATTTTCGTGGCCGAGGATGCGGATGGCGCCGTGACGATAGGCTACCGCGACTACCCCGATGGTCCGATGGAAAAGGTCGAGGCGCTCTTGGCCGAGATCGTGAAAGAGGCGACAGAGAACTGATGAACTACCAGGAATTTTTCCGCTCCGAACTCGACGGGTTGCGGGCCGAAGGCAACTATCGCGAATTTGCCGAACTCGAACGGCGGCGCGGGCAGTTCCCGCAGGCCAATTGCTACAATGGCCCCGAAACCGTGACGGTCTGGTGTTCGAACGACTATCTCGGGATGGGCCAGCACCCTGTCGTGCTCGAGGCCATGCACGACGCCCTCGACACCACCGGCGCAGGTGCGGGCGGCACGCGCAACATTTCCGGCACCACCCACGCCCATGTGCAGCTCGAGGCCGAACTGGCCGACCTGCACGGCAAGGACAGCGCGCTCCTCTTCACCTCCGGCTACGTCTCGAACTGGGCCGCGCTGGGCACATTGGCATCGCGCATTCCGGGGCTGATGGTCTTGTCCGACGCGCTCAACCACGCGTCGATGATCGAAGGCATCCGGCACAGCCGCGCCCAGAAAGTGATCTGGAAACACAACGACCTCGCCGATCTCGAGGCCAAGTTGGCGGCCCTTCCCGCCAACGCGCCCAAGATGATCGCCTTCGAGAGCGTCTATTCGATGGACGGCGACATCGCCCCCATCAAGGAGATCTGCGACCTGGCGGATAAATACGGCGCCATGACCTATCTCGACGAGGTGCACGCGGTCGGCCTGTATGGTCCGCGCGGCGGTGGTATCGCCGAGCGTGAGGGTCTGATGGATCGCCTGACCGTGATCGAGGGCACGCTGGGCAAGGCGTTCGGCGTCATGGGCGGCTACATCGCCGCCTCGACCGAACTTTGCGACTTCGTCCGTTCCTTTGCCTCGGGCTTCATCTTCACCACGGCCCTGCCGCCCTGCGTTGCCGCAGGTGCCGCCGCCGCCGTCCGCCACCTCAAGCACAGCAACGAGGAACGCAGCCAGCAACAGGCCCGCGTGGCCGAGGTCCGCGCCCGGCTCGACGCCATCGGCCTGCCGCATATCGAGAACCCCAGCCACATCATCCCGGTGATGGTGGGCGACCCGGTAAAATGCAAATACATCTCGGACGTGCTGATGCGCGACTATGGCATCTATATCCAGCCGATCAACTACCCCACGGTCCCCAAGGGCACCGAACGGCTGCGCATTACGCCCTCCCCGGTGCACTCCGACGAGGATGTCGAGCGCCTGATCGGCGCCCTCGAAGAGCTCTGGGCGCAGTGCCAACTTGCCCGGCTGCCCATCGCGGCGCAGTAATCGGAAAAATATTCCGCCAACGCGAAAAATAGGAAAATCCGTTTCGCCGGACCGTCCCCCGATGGTCCGGCGTTGTAACGTTTTCCGCGTTCCGGAACGTTGTTTCGCCTTTGCTGCGGAAAGTGGAACAATGCTCTTTCCGTGGGGCTTTGACTCGCGCGAAGACGCACCAGATAAGGACGGATTACCTGAATCAGGACGTGACCCATGCTGCTTGACTCCCTGCCGTTCGACCTGCCCGCACAAACCCTGCACCTGCTGCTGGGCGCGCTTCTGGGCCTCACCTTCGGCGTTGCCGCCCAGATATCGCGCTTCTGCCTGCGGCGTGCCGTGGCGGGCGAAGACGGCGTGGACCGCTCGGCGCTCTCGGTCTGGCTGGTTGCGCTTGCCGTGGCCATCGGCGGCATGACCCTGGCCGGGGTCATGGGCTGGGTCGAGCTTGGCGACCACCGCTATCTGTCCAGCAGCGTGCCGGTCGCCGCGATTGCCCTCGGCGGGCTCGCCTTCGGCATCGGCATGGTGCTCACACGCGGCTGCATGTCCCGCCTGACCGTGCTTGCCGGCACGGGCAACCTGCGCGCGGTCAGCGTCATTGCGCTTTTCGCCATTGTCGCCCACGCAACGCTCAAGGGCGTTCTGGCCCCTCTGCGCACATCCCTCGGTGCGATCCAGTATGATTTCGGCATCGGCAGCCTCGCGTCCATTCCCGGCGTGGCGCCTGCCGTGGCACTGGGGTTGCTGGCCGTCGCAGTCCTGCTCGCACACCGCTCCGGCGCCCGCGTCCTGCACCTTGTCATGGGCGCGGTGATCGGTCTCGTGGTCGTCGCGGGCTGGGCCGGAACCTCGGTGTTGCTGCTGGATGATTTCGACCCGCTGCCGGTTCAGTCGATGGCCTTCACCCTGCCATGGACCGACACCCTGTTCTACGCCATCGCCTCCACCGCCGTGCCCGCCGGCTTCGGCGTCGGTGTGATCGGCGGGGTCATCGTCGGCAGTTTCCTCAGCGCCGCCGCGCGCGGCGAGCTAGCGCTGCAAAGTTTCTCGTCCCCCGTGCAAACCCTGCGTTACAGCGCCGGCGCGGTGCTGATGGGCTTCGGCGGCGTGCTGGCCGGGGGCTGCACGATAGGCGCAGGTCTGAGTGGCGGCGCCGCCCTCAGCATCGCCGCCCTGCTGGCCCTCGGGTTCATCGTGCTGGGCGCGGTTGCGGCCCGCGGCGTCCTCGCGCCGCGCGGTGTCGCGGTTCCGGCCGAATAAGCCCTACTCGAACTCCATCTGCTCAAAGACCCGGCCCGCATTCCTGGTGGCCAGTTCCTCGTAGGTGTGCAGATGCTTGTACGGCGTCTGGTCGACGTAATAGGCGTCGGCCAGGCTGCCCCCACTCTCCAGGTGCTCCCCCACCTTTTCCCGCAAGTAGACCAGGTAGTCATGCGTGTAGCGCCGCACCTGCGCCATGTTGGTCGGGTGCCCGTGGCCGGGGATCACATAGGTCGCCTCCAGCGGCTCGAACGCGGTTTCCCACGTCTCCAGCCAGTCCTTCGTGATCGTATCCTCGAAGATCGGCAGCATGCGTTCGTGAAACGCCATGTCGCCCGCGATCACCAGGCTCTGCTCGGGCAACCAGACCGAGATATCGCCGGGGCTGTGCGCAGGCCCAAGGTGCAAGACCTCAATCCGGAAATCGCCCATCTCGATGATCTTCTCATCCTCGAAGGTCTCGGTGGGTCCGGCCAGCACCGTGCCCTCGGCCTTGTCGCGGTTATACTCCTCCATCCGCCGCAGGATCTGGGCGCCGTATTCCTCGAACTCCTCGGCGGCATCCACATGCGCCAAGATCGGCACGCCCTGTTCGGCCCAATAGGCGTTGCCCAGCATCGCATGGCCCTGGCCGTTCTCGTTGATCACCAGTTTAACCGGCTGATCCGTGATCCGCTTGATCTCGTCGTGCAGGGCCTCGGCCAACACATAGGCGGCCCCGCCATTCACCACGACAACGCCATCGCCGGTGACGATGAAGCTCAGGTTGTTGTTATGCCCGGTGTTTTCATAGGTCGGCGGCGCGGTGGCACCGATGGCCGACCAGACATGCGGGATCACCTCGACCGGCTTGGAATAAAGCGGCGAGCCGGGATACTGGTCGGGTATGTTTTCATCGGCCAGCGCGGGGGCAGTGCTGAGGGCGACGAGACAGGCTGTCAGGGCTCGCATCACGCATCCTTTCCGACGAAACGATAGCCGGTCTCGGCTGTTTCCGCCCGGCCCACGCCGCCCCCCGGCAGGTGGAACCCGATCAGGGTCATGTCGTCTGCGGTCAGCCGGTCAAACAGCGTCTTGCGGGTCGCCACGGCCATGTCCGGGTCCTGGTCCGATCCGCTGGGCCAGTCCGGGCGGGCGAAGGCGACGTGGTGATTGCCGATCGCGTCGCCGATGACCATTGCCGCCTCGCTTCCGCGACGCAGCTCGAAACTCATATGGCCCGGCGTGTGACCGGGGGTCGAGACCGCCGCGATACCAGGCAAGACTTCCTGTCCGTCATCGAAGAACTCGACGACGTCCTCGATCGCCTCCATCCGGTTCTTGGCGCCCACGGCGAACGCGGCGCGCGCCTCGTCGATGGTGTTCACGGTCTCGGGGTCCCACCAGTAATCCCACTCGGCGCGCCCCATCATGTAGACGGCGTTGGAGAACAGCGGGTCGCCGAAATCGTCCAGAACGCCCCAGATGTGATCGGGATGCGCGTGGGTGAACACCACGTGGGTGATATCCTCCGGGGCTAGGCCCGCAGCCTCCAGGCTCGCTGGCAACTCGCCCGCGCTGGGCATGAAGTTCGACCCGGCGCCGGCATCGAACAGCACGGTGTTGGTGCCGTCGCGATAAAGCGTCAGGTTGCATTCGGGGCGCAGCTCGTCGCGGCTCTGGCCGGTGGCCTTCAGGACTTTCTGCAATTCCTTCTGCGGCATCGGCTCGAAAAGGAAGTCGCCGGGCAGCACGAGGTGGCCGTCGCTGACGGTCGTGACCGTCGCATCGCCAAGGGACATGTCCGCCAGGCTCCAGCGCGGCAGTGCTGCCGCCAGGGGCAGGGCGGCGCCGGTCGCCATCAGGTGGCGTCGGGTCAGTCGCATGATATTCCTCCCAGAAATTCTCTTATAGGAATATGTGCGAATGTTGCGCGCAGCGCAAGCGCCGTCGTGTCAGGCGGCCGGTTTCCATTTGATCGAACAGCCGACCGACGCGACCTGGTCGCGCGGGCCTTCGCCGGTGTCCGCGACCTGCTTCATCGCCTCGAAAAGTTCCCGTGGCGCGTCCTCGGGCGCGGGCGACATGCGCGACGCATCCAGCCGACCGCGATATTGCAGCCCGCCCTTGGCATCGAACCCGAAGAAGTCCGGCGTGCAGGCGGCGTGATACGCCCGCGCCGCCGACTGATCCTCGTCATGCAGATAGGGGAACGGCAGGTCCTCTTTCTCTGCCATCTTGACCATGTTGTCGAAGCTGTCGTCAGGGTAGGCTTCGGCATCGTTGGAGCATATGGCGGCGACGCCGATGCCGCGCGCCTGCAACTCCCTGGCATCCCGCTTGATCCGGTCCAGCACCGCCAGGACATAGGGACAATGGTTGCAGATGAACATGATCAGCGTGCCGCGCGGGCCGGACACGTCATGCAGCGTGTAACGCAATCCGTCCGTCCCCGGCAGATCGAAATCCGGCGCGGGCCAGTGGAAGTCACATACGGGCGGGGTGTTCGCGGCCATGTCGTCCTCCGAAGCTGTGGCGAGGACAGTCTCGCCCAACCGCGGCGTCGAGGCAACGGGGTGGATGCGCCGCACTCAGCGAAAGGCGAAGGGCGGGTCGGGGTCGATCACGCCATCGGCATCCCAGCGGTCCGGCTGGGTCAGCCCGCGCGCGGCGAGCATGTCGAGAATGCGCTTGTCGATCGTGTCGATCAGGCGTCCAAATTCCATTTCGTCGCGCACGAGCTTTGCCACGTCCTGCGCGATCATCACCCGTTGCTTCGCCAGCAATTCGCCGATCCAGTGGCGCGAGGTCTCGGCCAGAAACTTGACCGACGCCATCATCAGCTCGCGCAGCTTGTCGGTATCCAGCTCGACCTTGTCCAGGCAATCCAGCGACCCCTGCTTGATCGACTCGATCGCCACATCGGTGCGCATCCGGTTCGACATCATCACCACGGCCGCCGGGAAATTCTTCGGGTGATTTTGCACCATCTTCTGCGCTGCGAGGCCATCGCTGTCCGGCAGAAGATAGTCGATCAGGACAACATCGAAACTGTCCGCATCCAGCGCCGCGGAAAACTCTTTGATCGAGGCCGAGGTGACGGCGTTGACGGGCAGGCCCGTCGACTCCAGCGTGCGCGTCAGCCGTTTCTGGTCGAACGGGTCGTCGTCCAGAATCAGAACATCGAAACTGTCGCCGCGCCGGGCGCCGTGCAAGCCGGGCACGGGAAGCGCCTGAGCGACCATTGTCTCGGTCGGGATGGGAGAAACAGAGGTCATGGTGCACCTTTCTAACTCAAACGTCCTGGATACCTGGCCCCACGCTACCCGCGCGATCCTTACCGAAGCGTTACTCGTGGACCGGGCTGTATCGTTGATTTTAACGATTGCGGGGCCGCGGGCCCGGCACCGTTCACGAAATGGAAAGTCCCCTGTGCCAATGTCGCTCCTCACGTGCATGAGAACGAGGAAAGTGGGCAATAGTGTCGGAAGACGTCCCAGACGATCCGCTTGGTACGGTCCGCGAGGCGGAGGACCTGCTTTATATCGTGACCCACGACCTCAAGGCGTTTGCCCGCGCCATGCGCACCATCCCGGACTGGATTGACGAGGATCTGGCCAGCCAGGGTTTCGCCATCCCGGCCGATACGCGCGAAAACCTTGACATGTTGCGGGATTACGCGCACAGGTTGGACGATGCGATGACCGCATTGACCGAGCTGTCTCGCGTGCGTCGGCTGGCCGATCCGCCTGCTGCCCACGACCTTCAGGGTCTCGTCACTGAGGCCTGCGCGCGTTTGCCTGCCACGCCCAGGCTCTCATGCGACATAGCCTGCCACGATATCTTCGTTCTGGGGCCCGAGAACGATCTGGTCAGGCTCTTCGACGCGGTGCTGGGCAATGCCGCGGCCCATCACGACCGCGATTTTGGCCAGCTGCGCGTCTCGGCCGCGCCGGACCGGGGGCGCATTCACATCACCGTGGCCGATGACGGCCCCGGCATATCGCACGAACAGCATGAGGCGATCTTCAAACCGCTCTCCACCCTTCGCCCCAAAAGCGAAACAGGCCATGCCGGCATGGGCCTCGCCATCGCGCGCAAGGTCGTGCGCAGCCTCGGCGGCGAGATCGTCGTCGGTCCCACCGACGCGCCTCGCGGGCTGTGCCTGCGCTTCGACCTGCCGCTGGCGACCGCCCCGGCCTAGACCGCGTCGCACGCTTTGTCTGGCCAATCGGGCCGCCGGCTTGCTATCACCTTGCCATGTTGTCGCTCCTTCGCGCCCGTTGGCTGGTCATCGTCCTGTTCCTGCTTGCCGTCGCTGCGGCGGCCGGCGGGGTCTGGCGCTATGGCTATTCCCAGGGGCTGACGCAGCTGGCCAAACAGGGGCGCGCCGACCTCGCGCTCGCCGCCGACCGCTTTACCGGCGAGATGCGGCGCTACCGCGAACTTGCGGTCCTGATGTCCGATCATCCGACCCTGGCCGCGCTGACCGGCGCCGGGCGCGACCTGCCCGAGGCGACCCGACTTCTGCAGGCGGCCGTGGACAAAAGCGGCGCCGCCGGCCTGATCTTCACCGACGCGGCCGGCGCCGTCCTGGCGCAGGCCGGCGCTGTTACGCTGAACCCCCAGGGCAGCGCCTATTTCCGCCGCGCCATGCAGGGGGCCCTGGGCTCGTTCTTCGGCCGGCTCGGCCCCGAGGGGCGCCGCGTCTACGCCTATGCCGCCCCGTCCTTTTCCGGCGCGGGCGCGATCCGCGGCAGCCTCATCGTCGTGGTCGACATCTCCGAAATCGAGTGGGGCTGGATCGGGGGGCAGCCGGTTGTGTTCTTCACCGACAATGACGGGCGAGTGTTCCTGTCCAACCGTGCCGAGATCATCGGATGGCGCCTGTCGCCCGGCTCGGTCGGGCTGGTCTCGCCCGATAGCGACGCACCCGTCGGCGCACCGGAGCGCCGGTTCGCCGATATCTGGGACCTGTCCCAGGGGGCCTACCTGCCCGAGCGCGCCCTGCACCTGGCCAGCCCGAAGCCGGTGATCGGCATGACGGGCCACGCGCTGATGGACGTCGCCGCCGCCGCGCGGGTTGCAAACCTGCAGGCGGCGGTGTTCGCCGCCATCTGCCTCGCCTTCGGCACCGTGCTGCTGCTCCTGGCCGAACGGCGCCGGACCCTGAGCATCGCCAACGCCCAGCTTGAAACCCGTGTCGCCGACCGCACCGCGGAACTGTCGCAGGCCAACGCCGCGCTGCGCCGAGAAGTGGCCGAGCGCAAGGAGGCCGAGGCGGCCCTGACCCGTGCCCAGGAAGAGCTTGTGCAGGCCGGCAAGCTGAATGCCCTGGGCCAGATGTCCGCGGGGATCAGCCACGAACTGAACCAGCCGCTGATGGCGATCCAGCAATTCGCCGACAATGGCGCGGCCTTCCTCGACGCGGGCAAGACGCGGCCGGCGCGGGCCAACATGACCCGCATAGCGGACCTCGCGGCGCGGGCCGCGCGGATCATCAAGAACCTGCGCGCCTTCGCCCGGAACGAGGCGGAACCCGCGGGCAAGGTCGATCTTGGCGCGGTGATCGACACCGCGGTGGAACTGACCGAACAAAGGCTCGCGCAGGAAAACGTGTCGCTCGACTGGCGGCGTCCGGCCATCTCCGTGCACGTCCGCGCCGGTGAGGTCCGCCTCGGCCAGGTCTTCGTGAACCTGATCAACAATGCCGTCGATGCCATGGCGGGACAGGCCCGCAAGCGCATCGAGATCTCTCTCGTCCCCGGTGCCCGCCCGACGGTGACCGTGCGCGACACCGGCCCCGGCATTTCGGACCCCGCCAAGATATTCGAGCCGTTCTACACCACCAAGGAAGTCGGCGGCGAGGATGGCCTTGGCCTTGGCCTCTCGATCTCCTACGGCCTGGTCGAAAGTTTCGGCGGGCGTATCAGCGGCAGCAACGCGCCCGATGGCGGCGCGATCTTTCGCATCGAACTGGATCCCTGGCAGGAAGAGGCGGCAGCATGAGCACCGATGTCCTGATCGTCGACGACGACGCCGCCGTGCGCGAGGCGCTGGCCCAGACGCTGGAACTGCATGACCTTGCGCCGCGCGTCGCCGGGTCCTTCATCGAGGCCAAGGACCACATCACGCCGGACTTTCCCGGCGTCATCCTGTCGGATATCCGGATGCCGGGCCGGGATGGCTTCTACCTGCTGGAACATACCCGCAAGACCGATGCTGACCTGCCCGTCATCCTGCTGACCGGCGAAGGCGACATTCCCATGGCGGTCCGCGCGATGGGCAAGGGGGCGTTCGATTTCTTGGAAAAGCCCTGCACGCCCGACGCCCTGCTGCCCGTGCTGACCCGCGCCCTGCAGACCCGGGCCCTGGTGCTGGAAAACCGGCGGCTCAAGCGCCAGCTGGAAACCGGCGATGCGGCGGCGCGGATGCTTTTCGGGACATCGAAACTGGCCGAGGACCTGCGCGAACGCGTGCGCCGCGTCGCGGCCATGGGCACCGACGTTCTGGTCAGCGGCCCGCCCGGCGCCGGCATCTCGAAGGTGGCCGAGGTGCTGCACCTTATGACGCCGGCGGGGCGGGGGCCCTATGTCAAGCAGCCCGCGGCGGCGCTGGATGTCGACGCGCTCGACGAGGCGCTGGCCTCCGCCCGGGGTGGCAGTCTCTTCATCGAGGAGATTACCGCCCTGCCGCCGCAATCGCAGCACGCGCTTCTCGATCGGCTCGAGGACGGGGCCGAGGCGCGGCTGATCGCCGGAACCACCACCGATCTCGCCAGGACCGCCCAGGACGGGCGGTTCTACCCGGAGCTTTACTACCGGCTCGACGTGGCGCCCGTGCGCATCCCGGCCCTTTCCGAGCGGCCCGAGGATATCCCGGTGCTGTTCCGCCACTACGTGGCCCAGGCCGCCGAGCAATCCGGCATCGCCGCGCCCGATATCGCCCCCGATCACCTGGCCCGCCTGATGGCGCAGGACTGGCCCGGCAATGCACGCTCGCTCATGAGTGCCGCCATGCGTTTCGTCCTCGGCATGCCCGACGAGGTCACCCGCGCGGCCGACCTGGGCCTGTCCGAGCAGATGGCGCAGGTCGAGCGTTCGCTGCTGATCGCGGCGCTGGGGCGCCAGAACGGACGCGCCTCCGAAGCCGCAAAGGCCCTGAAGCTGCCGCGCAAGACGTTCTATGACAAGCTGGCCCGCTACGGGATCAAGCCCGAGGATTACCGCCGCGGCGAGGGCTGAGCGCAAAGGCCCCGACAACCTGCGCCGGATTCATCGTGAAAGCCATGCCCGGGCCTCGCGGGAGGAAGGCCACTGGCGTCAGCCTGCCGGTCGCGGGCCCGGAGTGTGCGGAAATCCGCACAGCAGGCATCACGCGCGTGCGGGAATCCGCACAGCCATCTCATCGACATCCGTGACCTTATCGATTCGGAACATTCAACATGTTGATAATATTCAGAATCCCCCGATTCGCCCGATCTTTTCCCGAATCATCTTGAGGCATTTCCCCCATTCGCCATTCTTTGCCCCGCAATACCGTGACGGTATCGAAACCAGTCTCGAATTTGGGAGGAGAGACCATGAAATTCCTGTCTGCCGCAACTGCGGCACTCGCACTGACCGTGTCTGCCGGCGCCGTGAGCGCCGCCTGTGACGATGGTGAAATCGTCGTCAAATTCAGCCACGTCACCAACACCGACAAGCACCCCAAGGGCATCGCCGCCTCGCTGCTGCAAGAGCGCATCAACGAGGAAATGGACGGCAAGATGTGCATGGAGGTGTTCCCCAACTCCACGCTCTACAACGATGACCAGGTGCTCGAGGCGATGCTGCAGGGCGACGTCCAGCTGGCCGCACCGTCGCTGTCGAAATTCGAGAACTTCACCAAGGTCTTCCGCATTTTCGACCTGCCCTTCATGTTCAAGAACATCGACGCCGTTGACAGCTTCCAGGCCTCCGAGGCAGGCCAGGGCATGCTCGATTCCATGCAGCGCCGCGGCCTGCAAGGCCTGGGCTTCTGGCACAATGGCATGAAGCAGTTTTCGGCCAACGTGCCGCTGGAAACGCCGGAAGACGCCAAGGGCCTGAAGTTCCGCGTGCAGACCTCCGACGTGCTCGTCGCGCAGATGGAAGCGCTCGGCGCCTCGCCGCAGCCGATGGCCTTCTCCGAGGTTTACGGCGCGCTGCAGACCGGCGTGGTCGACGGCCAGGAGAACACCTGGTCCAACATCTACGGCCAGAAGTTCTTCGAGGTACAGGACGGCATCACCGAGACCAACCACGGCATCATCGACTACCTGCTGGTGACCTCGAGCGATTGGCTCGACTCGCTGGAACCCGATGTGCGTGAGCAGTTCATGACCATCGTGGGTGAAGTGACCGAGACCCGGAACGCCGAAAGCTACAGCGTGAACCAGGAAAACCGCCAGGCGATCATCGACGCTGGCGGCGAGGTGCGCGAACTGTCGGCCGACCAGCGTCAGGCCTGGGTCGATGCGATGCGCCCGGTCTGGGACCAGTTCGTCGAGGATGTGGGCCAGGACAACATCGACGCGGCCCAGTCCCACAACAGCGGCAGCTGACGCAAGGCAAGGCGGGCGCGCGCCTGAGGCTTCCCTGAGGCCCGACCGCGCCCGCAGCGCCGGATACCGGCGGCACCACCCGTGTCGCCGGACCCTGCACCGGCCTTACCCCACATGATCCGGAGGGAAACGCCATGAGCGTGAGCGGATACACACCATCGGGCCCGGTCGGACGCGTCGTTCACCGCGCCGAGGAAATCTTCATCGCCCTGATCCTGGGCGCGATGACCCTGATCACTTTTGCCAACGTCGTGTTGCGCTACGGTTTCTCCGAAAGCCTGCTCTGGGGGCAGGAGGTGGTGGAAATCCTCTTCGCCTGGCTGGTTCTCTTCGGCATTTCCTACGGGTTCAAGGTCACGGCCCACCTGGGCGTGGACGCCATCGTCAACATGGTCGGTGGCGGTCTCAAGCGGGTCATGGCGATCATCGCCTGTCTCGTCTGCGTGGCCTATGCCTTTCTTCTGCTCAAGGGCGCCTACGATTTCTGGGCGCCGTTCTCGAACCTCAATCCGACCTCGGGCCGCTGGTTTCCAACAGGGTTTGAAGAGGCCCGCGCCCAGGGGTACGCCGTGGTGCGCCCCGTGCCGATCCCATTCGGCAAGGAGTTCCTGGAAAATACCTTCAACTGGTACATGGACGGCGATACCCGCGTGGTCGAGGAATACGATTACCTCCCGCGCGTCGTTCCCTACCTGATCCTGCCCGTCGGCGCCGCACTTCTGCTCTTCCGCGTGGTTCAGGCGACCCTGGGCGTCATCCGCGGCACCCGCCAACGCATCATCACCAGCCACGAGGCCGAGGACGCGGTGGAAACCGCCGCCGACAAGCTCGCCCGCGGCGAAGCCGTGAACAGGGGCTAGGACCATGGAAGTCGCATTTCTCTTCATCATGATCGTCGGCCTGCTGCTGATCGGTGTGCCGATCGCGGTCTCGCTCGGGTTCTCCTCGATCGTGTTCCAGCTGATGTTCTCGAACACCTCCATCGGCGCGGTGGCCAAGTCGCTCTATGACGCGATGGCCGAACATTACACGCTGCTGGCCATCCCGTTCTTCATCCTCGCCTCCAGCTTCATGTCCACGGGCGGCGTGGCGAAACGGATCATCCGCTTCTCCATCGCCTGCGTCGGCCACCTCAAGGGCGGCCTCGCCATAGCGGGCGTTCTGGCCTGCATGATTTTCGCCGCACTTTCGGGCTCCTCGCCCGCCACCGTGGTCGCCATCGGCACAATCGTGATCGCCGCCATGCGGCAGGTGGGCTACACCAAGGACTTCGCCGCGGGCGTCATCTGCAACGCCGGCACGCTCGGCATCCTCATCCCGCCCTCCATCGTGATGGTCGTCTACGCCTCGGCCACCGACGTGTCCGTGGGCCGGATGTTCCTCGCAGGCGTCATCCCCGGCCTCCTCGCCGGCACGATGCTGATGGTCACGATCTACATCATGGCCCGCATCCGCAACATGCCCGCAGGCGAGTGGAAAGGCTGGGGCGAAATCCTCGACAGCTTCCGCGACGCTTTCTGGGGCCTTCTGCTGATCGGCATCATCATGGGCGGCATCTACGGCCACCCGTGGGTCAACCTGACCGGCGAGGGCAGCCTGATCTATTGGCAGCCCGGCGCCTTCACCCCGACCGAGGCCGCCGCCGTCGCCGCCGTCTACGCCTTCTTCGTGGCCTGTTTCATCTACCGCGACATGGGCCCCCTTGCGGCGCCCTCCGAAGAGGAGACGTATACCGGCACCATGGGCGAGCGCAGCGTCAACGCCGCCGAGGCTCCGCGCCCCGCGACCCTGCTGCAAAAGCCCTGGGCGCTGGTGACAGCCTTCTGGCACCGCGACACGGTGAACACCGTCTTCGAGGGCGCGAAGCTGACGATCACGCTGATGTTCATCATCGCCAACGCGCTTCTGCTGAAGCACGTGCTGACCGACGAACAGATCCCCCAGGCCATCGCCGAAAGCATGCTGGCCGCGGGCCTCGGCCCGGTGATGTTCCTGGTGATGGTCAACGTGATCCTGCTGATCGGCGGCCAGTTCATGGAGCCGTCGGGCCTCCTGGTCATCGTGGCGCCGCTCGTGTTCCCCATCGCCATCGAGCTTGGCATCGACCCCATCCACCTTGGCATCATCATGGTGGTGAACATGGAGATCGGGATGATCACGCCGCCCGTCGGTCTGAACCTCTTTGTCACCTCTGGCGTGGCGGGTATGCCGATGATGAGCGTCGTGCGCGCGGCCCTGCCGTTCCTCGCCGTGCTCTTCGTCTTCCTGATCATGGTGACGTATATCCCCTGGATATCGACCTACCTGCCCACGACCTTCATGGGACCCGAGATCATCACCAACTGACACGAACTGGCGCGCGGTCCGACCACCCGCGCGCCAGAACATTCTTCGCAGAAGAATGTGGCCAGAAAATTCTCCGAATTTTCAGCCGCCGTCGACCGCCCTCAGCGCCCTTTCCAGACCGGGTCGCGCTTTTCGGCAAAAGCCTTGGCGCCTTCCAGCTGATCCTCGGAGTCATACAGCACATCGACGCTCTCGAATTGCCGCCGCGTGATCCGGTTCATCGCGTCCTGGAACGTCATCGCCTCGGCCTCGCGCACGATCTCCTTGATTGCCGCATAGACCAGCGGCGGCCCACTGGCCAGCAGGTCCGCCATCTCCCGTGCCTTGGCCATCAGTTGGTCGCCGGGATGGATCTGGTTGATCAACCCCCACCGCGCTGCTTCCTCGGCATTGATCCAGCGTCCGGTCAGCAGCATCTCCATCGCGATATGATAGGGGATGCGCTTGGGCAGCTTCACGCTGGCCGCATCGGCCACCGTCCCCGACCGGATCTCGGGCAAGGCGAACTGCGCATGATCGGCGGCCAGGATGATGTCCGCGCTCAGCGCCCATTCCAGGCCGCCACCGCAACAGATCCCGTTCACGGCGGCGATGATCGGCTTGTTCATCGCCCGCATTTCCTGCAGGCCCCCAAAGCCGCCGACGCCATAGTTGTCATCCACCGCATCGCCCCCGGCGGCGGCCTTCAGGTCCCAGCCGGGGCAGAAGAACTTGTCGCCCGCGCCGGTGATCAGCGCCACGCGCAGCTCCGGATCGTCGCGGAAGTCCTTGAATACGTCGCCCATGATCCGGCTGGTCGCCAGGTCGATCGCGTTGGCCTTGGGCCGGTCCAGCGTCACTTCCAGCACATGGCCGCGTGTCTGGGTCTTTACGGGGCTCTCCGTCATGTCAGTCTCCTTTCCGGATCAGTGCATCCGCCGCCACGGCCCTTTCGGGCGTGCAGATCAGCGGGTTGATCTCGATCTCCTCCAGCCGGTCGCGTTCGGCGCCGACATAGTCCTGCACCGCCAGAACGGCGCGTGCAATGGCGGCGCGGTCCGTGCCGAGCTTGCCGCGATACCCTGCCAGCGCGGGGGCAATGCGCAAGCTGTCGAGCGCAGCGAGCACGTCGCCCTCGGTGACTGGCAAGATCAGCGATACCGTGTCCTGCAGGATTTCCGTCAGCGTCCCGCCAGCCCCCAGCGTCAGCACGAACCCATGCGCCGGGTCCCGCACGACCCCCAGCAAAAGCTCGGCCACGCCGCCGCCGATCATCTCCTCCAACAGAAAGCCGTCGCAGGCCATGCCCTTGGCCGCTTCCTCGACTTCCAGCGCGTCCCGCAGACCAAGCGCCACCAGTCCGGCCTCGGTCTTGTGTGCGATGCCCGTACCTTTCAACACCACAGGAAAGCCGATCTCCTTCGCCGCCGCCACAGCGTCTTCCACTGTATCCGCGACAATCGCCCGGGGCACGTCCAGGCCGGCGGCGGCCAGCGCGTGCTTGGCCTCGGCCTCTGACAGCAACCTTGCGCTTTCGGGCTGGTCTCCCTGCAACACGGGCGCTGGCAGCGGGCTGTGATTGCCGATGAAGGCCGCCGCCTCCATCGCAGTCAGAAAGTCGTCCAGCCCCTGCATCGGGATCATGCCGCCCGCCGTGGCCCGCGCCGCCATCGCCTCGGGCAGAAGCTCGGGCAGGGTCGAGACCAGAACCAGCGGTCTGCCGGTCTCGGTCACCGCCGCCGCCCCGGCCTCGAACACGCAATCCCAGGCGGCGGGGTCGCACCGATCCGTGCGGGGAAAGTCGATGATCACGCAGGTCAGGTCTGCCGCGCCCTCCTGCATGACGGCAAAGACCTGCGCCATGCGCTCGGCGTCGTTCCAGATGAAGGTGTGGTAATCCAGCGGATTGGCCAGCGCGACCATCGGCCCCAACGTCTCGCGCAGGCGGTCGCGCTGCGCCTGGGTCAGGTCGGGAAATTGCACCTCCCGGCCCTCGGCGCTGTCGGCCATCAGGCTCGCCTCGCCGCCCGAACAGGACAGGGAGGCCAGCGACGCGCCGGGCAACGGGCCCGCATAGTGCAACAGCTTCGCCGTCTCCAGCAAGGCGGGCAGGCTGTCCACCTGAGCGACGCCCAGCCGCCGCAAAAGCGCGCGCGCCCCGGCGTCGCTGCCGGCAAGCGAGGCCGTATGAGAGACCGCCGCCGCCTGCGCCCGCGCCGACTTGCCGGCCTTCAGGGCGACCACGGGCTTGCCCAGGTCCCGGGCCGTTTGCACCAGCCGCTCGAAAGCGGGCACGTCGCCGATACCTTCGATGTGCAGTGCCAGCACGGTCACCCGGGGGTCCTGCAACAGCGTGTGGCCCAGCTCCGCCAACCCGGTCTGCGCCTGGTTCCCGGCGGTGGTCACATAGGCCAGCGGCAGGCCGCGCGACTGCATCGAGATGTTGATCGCCATGTTGGAACTCTGCGTCAGCACCGCCACGCCGCTTCCGATCCGCGCGCCGCCATGCTGGTCGGGCCACAAGAGCGCGCCGTCCAGGTAGTTGATGAAACCATAGCAGTTGGGGCCCAGGATGGGCATCTCGCCCGCGGCCGCCAGCAAGGCCGCCTGAAGGTCGGCCCCGTCGCCGGTTTCGGCCTGCGCCTCGCTGAAGCCACTTGCGAAACAGACAGCACCGCCCGCGCCCATCTCGCGCAGCTGGCGGACGACATCCACCGTGGCGTGCCGGTTCACCCCGATGAAGACGGCATCTGGCGGCGCGGGCAAATCTTCCAGCCGGGCGCAGGCGGGCAGTCCCGCGATTTCCGCCTTTGTCGGATGGACCGGCCAGACCGGGCCAGAAAACGCCATCTTCCGGCACTGCTCGACGACACTGGTGCACCAGGCCCCGCCGCCGATCACCGCAATCGATTTCGGCTGAATGAGGCGGCTCAGGTCGCGCATGGGGCGGATCCTTGCGCCAAAGAGTTTCTTGCCTCCGGCGGGGATATTTCCGGCCAGAGGAAGAAACGGTTTGTTAACCACGACCTGCAATGCTTGCCATGCGGTACAGGCGGGGACGCCGATGACCGCGCCAGGGGAAGAGGCCGCGCCTTTTCCCGGGGGGAGCTTTCCAGGCTCCCCCCTTTTCCTATGGCCACAAATATCCTCGCCGAAGGCATTCGTCTCTTATGCTCCCAGCGGCCGCAAGAGCTCGCGGCTGATGATGTGGCGCTGGATCTCCGAGGTTCCGTCCCAGATCCGTTCGACACGTGCGTCGCGCCAGAACCGCTCGACAGGGAAGTCGTCCATCAGGCCCATGCCGCCGAAGATCTGCAAGGTGGCGTCGGTCACGCGCGCCAGCATCTCGCTGGCATAGAGCTTGGCCGACGCGATCTCGCGGTTCGCCGGCAAGCCCTGGTCCAGGCGCCATGCCGCGGCCAGCGTCAGCCAGTCGGCGGCGTCGATCTCGGTGACCATGTCGGCGATCTGAAAGCTCACGCCCTGGAACTTGCCGATCTGCTGGCCGAACTGTTTGCGCTCGGCGGCGTAATTCAAGGCGTAATCAAAGGCACGGCACGCGCGCCCCACGCTCATCGTCGCCACGGTGATCCGCGTGGCGTAGAGCCATTCGTTCATAACCGCGAACCCGCCATCGACCTCGCCCAGCACCTGCGCATCGGGCAGGCGGCAATCGTCGAATTCCAGCACCATGTTCTTGTAACCCCGGTGGCTGACCGACTTGTAGCCGTCGCGGATGGTAAATCCCTTGGTGCCGCGATCGACAAGAAAGGCGGTGATGCGCTTCTTCGGCCCTTTCGGCGTGTCGTCCTCGCCCGTGGCGATGAAGACGATAATGAAATCGGCATGATCCGCGCCCGAGATGAAATGCTTGGTGCCGTTCACCACCCAGTCGCCCCCGTCACGTCTGGCGAAACACTTCATGCCCCGCACGTCCGATCCGGCATCGGGCTCGGTCATCGCCAGCGCGTCCATCCGTTCGCCCCGCACGGCGGGCATGAGGTACCGCTCGCGCTGCTCGCCCTCGCAGGCCATCAGGATGTTCTGCGGACGCCCGAAGAAATGCGTCAGCGCCATTGACCCGCGCCCCAGTTCCCGCTCGACCAGCGCGAAGTCGACGTGGCCAAGGCCCGCGCCGCCCACCTCCTCGGGAAAGTTGCAGGCGTAAAAGCCCAGGTCCATGCACTTGCGCTTGATCTCCTGCGCCACCTCGGGCGCCACCTCGCCGGTGCGCTCGACCAGCTCCTCGTGGGGATAGATCTCTTTCTCGACGAAGCTGCGCACCGTCGAGACGATCATCTCCTGCTCGTCCGTCAATCCGAAATGCATGGTCTCACTCCTCCGCGTGCAGGGCGACGAGCGCCGCCACCTTTTCCGCCACGTCCTCGGGCGGCTCGCAGGTGCGCCGGGTCTCCAGGCTCACATGCAGCATCAGCTGGTCGCAGCTGGCCATCACCGCGCCGTCGCTCTTGCGCCTCATCTCGTGAAGACAGCGCAGCTTCTTGCCGCCGCCCTCGGTCACCCGGCTCTCGACGATGATCTCTTCCCCGGCCCGCGTTTCGGCCAGGTACTTGATGGTCGTCTCCACCGTGAAATAGCTCAACTGCCGCTCGGACACATAGGTCTCGTCCGCGCCCACAAAAGCCATCACCCCCTCGGCGGCATCGCTGAAGACCTGGCCGTAGCGGCCCTCGTTCATATGCCCGTTCATGTCGGTCCAGTCGACCGGCACCATCCGGTCCTGCGTGATCATCGGCGAAGCCTCCGCAGGGACCTTCAGAAGCGCCCGCTGATGCTCGGCAACAAGCCGGCCGGTCGCGTTCCCCTGCTGTTTCAGCGCCCGCATCATCGCGATCAGGTTGCGGTCGCGCTTGCGCTCCAGCTCGCGGATCGAAAGGTGCCCCGACTGCGCGTCGGACTGGTCCGCGATCAGGTCCACCAGCTCCGGCGTGAACTCCGGCACATCCATCAGCTTGGTCCAGGGCCAGCTCAGCGCCGGGCCGAACTGCGCCATGAAATGCCGCATACCGGCCTCGCCGCCGGCCACGCGGTAGGTCTCGAACAGGCCCATCTGCCCCCAACGCAGGCCGAACCCATAGCGGATGGCGTTGTCGATCTCCTCGGTGGTGGCGATGCCGTCCTTGACCAGCCACAGCGCCTCGCGCCAGACGGCTTCGAGGAAGCGGTCCGCGATATGCGCGTCGATCTCCTTGCGCACATGCAGGGGGTAAAGGCCCACCTCGGTCAGCGTCGCCTTGGCCGCCTCGACCATGTCGGGCGATGTCGCCTCGGACGGCACCACCTCGATCAGGGGCAGCAGGTAGACCGGGTTGAACGGATGTGTGACCATGATCGTCGACGCATCGGCGGCACCTTCCTGCAACTCGGACGGCTTGAACCCGCTGGTCGACGACCCGATTGGCACGCCCTGTGCTGTGGCCTGGATTTCGGCAAAGACCTTGTGTTTCAGGTCCAGCCGCTCGCTCACGCTTTCCTGGATCCAGTCCGCGCCCTCGACCGCCTCGGCGATCGAGCCGTGAAAGCTCAGCTTGCCTTCGGCGGGCAGGGCGCAATCATAAAGCATCGGCAACGCACCCCGCGCATTGGTCAGCACCTCGCCGACCTTGCGCTCGGCCTCCGGGTCGGGGTCGAACACCCGCACGTCCCAGCCGTTCAGCAGGAACCGCGCGGCCCAGCCGCCGCCGATCACGCCGCCACCAATGATTGCCGCCCGTTTCGTCATCGTCGTTCCCTTCGTCATCTCATCCTGATTTGCGAGGTGTCATAGCCATTGAAATCCAGGATCTCCGCCGCCGCCCGCAGGCGGTCCGCCCCGCCTTCGGGGCGGCGGTCGAGGATCCAGCCATAGCTGCCGTCCGGCGTTCCGATCGCCGCCGTGCGGAAATCGTCGTCCACCCACACGACCCACATCTGCCGCGGCGCTTCGCCGTCGCGGGTCAGCTGCCAGCGGTTCTGTCCCAGCGGCCTGGCCTGCCAGATCCCGGTGTCGCTTTCGCAATCGCCGGACAACAGGCACGCCTCGGTGCGGAACTCCACCGCCTCCTGGCCGCGCAGGTCTGGCAGCAGGGTCACCATCGCCAGCCCGCCGTCGCCCGGGAAATACCCGCGCACGAACCACGGCCCGCCCATGTCCTGCATCCCGTTGCCGCGCGTCGTGACCGACAGCGGCTGACCCGTGTCGCGGAAGGATCCGTCGGGCGCCATGGGTCCGCCGCCGCAGCCCGCCAGCATCAGCAAGCCTATGCCTGCTCCGATCACGTGTTTCAGCATCGCATTCTCCTTTCCGCAATATCCGGATCGCCTCGCCCGCCGGACGCGGCAAGACTGTCCCGGGTAAAGGAGACACATGATGAGCATACAGTTTCAACCTCTGCCGACCGATCAGGTGCGGCACCTGCGCGGAAACCTGCGCGATATCCACGACCAGCCCATCGAGGCGCTGGTGTCCGACGGCACGGGAACCCCATGCCGCCATTGCCTGCGAACCGTCCCGGACGGGAAGCGCTATCTCGTTCTGGCATGGCGCCCGTTCCAGGGATTGAACCCCTATACGGAAACCGGGCCGATCTTTCTATGTGCAAATGACTGCGAAGCGGCCTCACTGGCAGACACATTGCCGCCGATGCTGACGGCGCCGACCTATATCGTCCGGGGCTACACATCTGACGAGCGCATATGCCCGGGCACGGGTCAGGTGACCGCGACGCCGCAGATCCGAACCTACGCGGCGCGCTTGCTGGAGAACCCGAAGGTCGCGTTCGTCGACATCCGCAGCGCGTCGAACAACTGCTTCCTGTGCCGGGTCGTGCGGGCCGAATAGGGCGCATGGTCATGGCACCAGCGTTTCCGTGTGGCCGTCCACCGCCATCACCTGCCCAGAGATCTTGGACGCGCCCGGCGAGGCGAGAAACAGCACCATGTCGGCCAGATCGTCCGCCGTGACCCAGCTGCGCAGGCTGACGCCCTTGACGTATTGCGCGCGCACCTCGTCCTCGGTCTTGCCGCTGGCGGCTGACTCCATCGCCACGACACGGTCCATCCGGTCGCCTTCCACGGCTCCGGGGGCGATGGCGTTCACCCGCACGCCCGCCGGGCCAAGCTCCATCGCGAGGGTCTTGGTCAGGCCCACCAGCGCCCACTTGGCCGAAGAATAGGGCGAGCGATAGGGATACCCCCATTGCCCCGCCGTCGAGGTCGTCAGAACGATCAGCCCGGACCCCTGCGCCCGCATCACCCGCGCGGCCCAGCGGCAGGTCAGGAACGACCCGTGCAGGTTGACCGCGACGCACTGCTGCCACGCGGCATAGTCGAGGTCTTCGATCAGCCCCGCCTGTCCGCCGGTCCCGGCATTGGCACAGACCACGTCGGCCCCGCCCCATTCACCTTCGACCTGGCCCAGAAAGGCGTCCATCTCGGCCTCGTCGGTGACATCGGCCTGCTGCGCGATAAGCGACGGATTCGCGTCGGCCATCGCGGCGACTGCCACCGGGTCGGCGTCACAGATCGCCACGCGGTCGCCCTCAGTCAAGAACCGCTCGGCCAGCCGCTTGCCGATCCCGGACGCGCCGGCGGTGATGACCACGCGGCGGCTCATGGCCGGGTCGTCCGACAGGCGCAAATGGCACCGACGCGATGCCACCCAAATACCGACGCGATACCGACAGCCATTTTCAGACCGGCGCCCGCTTCGTCAGCCCCAGTTTCTTGCGCACGTCTTCCGGTCCGATCACGCGGGCCCCCAGCCGCTCGATGATCTCTTTCGCCCGCGCGACAAGCTGCTCGTTGGTGGCCAGCACACCCTTGTCCAGCATCAGGTTGTCTTCCAGCCCGACGCGCACGTTGCCCCCCGCCAGAACCGAGGCCGCGACATAGGGCATCTGGTTCCGCCCCAGCCCGAAGGCGCTGAAGGTCCAGTCCTGAGGCACATTGTTGACCATCGCCATGAAGGTATTCAGGTCGTCCGGCGCGCCCCACGGCACGCCCATGCACAGCTGCACCAGCGCGGGGCTGTCCAGGACGCCATCGCGAACAAGTTGTTTTGCATACCACAAATGGCCCGTGTCGAAGGCCTCGATCTCGGGCTTCACGCCCAGCTCGGTCATCATCCGGCCCATCGCCGTCAGCATGCCGGGCGTGTTGGTCATGACGTAATCGGCCTCGGCAAAGTTCATCGTGCCGCAATCCAGCGTGCAGATTTCCGGGCGGCATTCGGCCACATGCGCCACCCGCTCGGTGGCACCGATCATGTCGGTCGCGTCCTCTTTCAGCGGCAGCGGATTTTCGACATCGCCGAACACCATGTCCCCGCCCATCCCCGCGGTGAGGTTCAGCACCACGTCGACCTCCGCGTCCCGGATGCGTTCGGTCACTTCGCGGAACATCTTCACATCGCGCGACGGTACCCCGGTCTCGGGATCCCGCACATGGCAATGCACCACCGCCGCACCCGCTTTCGCCGCCGCTATGGCGCTCTCGGCGATCTGTTGCGGGCTTCGCGGCACGTGCGGGCTCTTGTCCTGCGTTCCACCCGATCCGGTCACGGCACAGGTGATGAAAACCTCTCGGTTCATGGCAAGTGGCATGGTGGTCTCCCTTTTCGTTAACGAGATCATATCGCGCTGGCTCTGCCACTGAGTTTGCGGTAATTGACAAAAATCATGCCAGAATGGACAAAATCAGCACTTCAGCCAACCCGGATCGGGTTTCTGCTGTTCGACAGGTTCTCCAACCTGTGCCTGGCCAATTGCATCGAGCCTCTGCGCGCCGCCAATACGGTCGGCCCGAAGCCGATCTTCGACTGGACGGTACTCAGCCTTGATGGTGGGCCGTCGCGGTCCTCCAGCGACATCGAGATGATCGCCCGCGCCTCGGTGACCGCGATGCCGAAGGTCGATTACCTGTTCGTTGTGGCCAGCTACGGTCACGAGGCGCATGATAGCCCGCGCACCCGCAGGCGGTTGCGGGACGCCGTTCACCACGCCGACGTCGTCGTGGGATTGGACGCAGGCCCGTGGCTGCTGGCGTCGGCAGGGCTGTTGGATGGACGCCGGGCAACGGTGCACTGGGACCTTCTGGACGCCTTCACCGAACGGTTCCTCACCGTGGATGCCGAGCAGGCGCGCGTGCTGCGGGACGGAAACGTGATTACCTGTGCGGGGGCCATGTCTGCGCTCGACCTGACCCTGGATTTGATCGCGCAGCATGCCGGCATGGCGGTCCGGCTGGATGTTGAGGCGCTCTTTCTGCACGGCGAGCCGCCGGTGGGGCGGGAGAGGACCACGCAGGTGGTCGACCCGCTGGTGCGCCGCGGCTTGCAGGTGATGCGCGACACGGTGGAGAAACCGCTTTCCCTGGAACAGCTTGCGGTGCGTTTGTCCTGCCAGCCCCGGACACTCGACCGCCGGTTCCGCGCGCGGCTGGGGACGTCTCCTGGCAAGGTCTATCGACATCTGCGCCTGGCCGCCGCGCGCAAACTGATCGAGGACAGCACGCTCGGCATTGCCGAAATCGCCATCCGCTGCGGGTACGACTCGCCGTCCTCCATGACCCGTGCCATCCGGCGACAGTATGGCACCACGCCCCGAATGCTGCGATCCCATTGACAGCGTAGAAGGCGCCGCTAAAGCTGCGCTGATGACAGGCAAGACATGCAATGTTGCGGTGATCGGCGCCGGCATCGTGGGGGTGTCCACCGCGCTTTGGCTTGCGCGCGAAGGGCATACCGTCACCCTGATCGACAAGGCCGGCCCGGGCGAGGCGACGAGTTTCGGAAACGCGGGACTTCTGGCGTCCGCGGGCACACTGCCTGTGCCCGGCCCCGGGCTCTTGCGCAAGGCGCCGCGCATGGCACTGGATCCGCGCGAACCGCTTTATATCAGGTGGCGGCACTTGCCCGCTCTTGTGCCCTGGCTGATGAAATACCTGCGCCACGCGACGGCGGATGCGGCCAAGACCCGGGCGGACGCGATCCTGCCCCTGATCGGTGACAGCCTGGCCGATCACCAGGCTCTTGCGGCGGGAACCGAAGCCGAAAAATACGTCGTGCCCTGCGACTATCTCTATGGTTACGCGACCCGAAAGGCATTCGATGCGGATAGGTTCACCTGGGATATCCGCACGGCGCAGGGGTTCGAATTTTCGGTGATGGATCTCGATGCCTTGCGTGCTTACGACCCGATTTACGGGGACGCGATCGGATGTGCCGCCCGTATCGCGAACCATGGGCGCATTTCGGATCCGGGTGCGTACGTCAAGGCACTGGCAAAGGCCGCCGAACGCCTTGGAGTTCGGCTGATCCGCGATGAGGTCAAAGCGATCGTCCGCGCCAATGGGGAAGTCACCGGGGTGCGACTTACAGGCGAAACGCTGGCGGTCGACACGGCGGTTGTCACGACCGGCGCATGGTCGAAACCCCTGACCGAGTCGCTAGGCATCGCAGTTCCCTTGCATCCCGAAAGTGGCTTCCACATCGAGCTTTGGGAGCCGTCGCAGATGCCGCGGTCGCCCCTGATGTTCTCGGCGGGCAAGTTCGTGCTCACACCGATGGATGGCAGGATCCGGCTGGCCGGAATGGTCGGCTATGGCGGGTTTGACGCGCCGCCGCCCGAGGCGCCCTACCGCATGTTCATGAGTCACCTGAAAGCGGCGCTGCCGGGTCTGACATGGCGCGAATCCACGCGTTGGATGGGCCATCGCCCGGCGGTCTCGGACTCGCTTCCGCTGATCGGGGCAGTGCCGGGTGTTGCCGGGGCCTATACGGGCTTCGGCCACGATCACGTGGGGCTGACCGCCGGGCCCAAGACCGGCCGACTGTTGGCGCAGATGATCTCGGGCGCGCGCCCGAATATCGACGTTGCCCCCTTCGCGCCGGACCGTTTCACGCGCTGACTCGCCCCGGGCGCTGTGCGAAATTGAACGCAGGTCTGTGCGGGGCGATGCGCTCGTATCGACTTTTGAAGATCCGCTCTAACTCGTAGATTGTGACAACAAGGCGCGGTCCTCGCGCCCGTTTGACGTTCCAGCGACTGCCAACAGGGATAGGAGCCAGACATGACGACATTTACGCTCAACGGAAAAGAAACCCAGATCGACGCAAGCCCGGATATGCCCCTGCTTTGGGCGCTGCGCGACGAACTGAACATGACGGGCACCAAGTACGGATGCGGTGTCGCCTCCTGCGGGGCGTGCACGGTGCATGTCGACGGCGTTCCGACGCGGTCCTGCCAGACTTACCTGGGCGACCTTGAGGGCGCGACGGTCACCACGATCGAAGGCGTGGAAAGCGAGGCTGCGAAGGCGATCCAGGAAGCATGGGTCGAACTTCAGGTGCCGCAATGCGGCTACTGCCAATCGGGGCAGATCATGTCGGCTTCCGCGCTCTTGGCCGAAACGCCCAAGCCCACCGACGAAGACATCGACACGGCGATGGATGGCAACCTGTGCCGCTGCGCGTCCTATGCCCGTATCCGCAAGGCCATTCACCGGGCCGCAGAAATCATGGAGGCGTAAGATGAGACTGATCGACAAACGCGACCTGATACCCGCCACACGCGCGCTGACCACGACGCGGCGCGGATTCCTGACCCTGTCCGCCGGTGCCGCAGGTGGCCTTCTGCTGGGGGCCGCCGTGCCGGTGCGCGGTCTGGCCCAGTCCGGTGCAGAGGGCGACATGCTGGTCACGCCCTTCGTTCATGTCATGCCCGACAACACCGTGCTGGTGCTCAGCAAGCACCTCGACATGGGGCAGGGCACGGCCTCGGGTCTTGCCACGCTGGTGGCCGATGAACTGGATGCCTCGATGGACCAGATCACGACGGATTTCGCGCCGTCCAACCCCGAGGTTTACGCCAACACCGCGTTTGGCGTGCAGGGCACGGGCGGGTCCACCGCCATGCCCAACTCTTGGGAGCAGTACCGCAAGGCCGGCGCAACGGTCCGGGCGATGCTGGTCAATGCGGCTGCAAGCGAATGGGGCGTCGACGCCTCCGAGATCGGTGTTTCCGACGGCAAGCTGTCGGCCGGGGAAAACAGTGCCACTTTCGGCGAACTGGCGAGCCTCGCGGCCAGCCAGCAACCGCCCGAGGACGTTGCGCTGAAGGCGCCCGAGGACTGGGTCTATATCGGCAAGTCCTTTGCCCGCGTGGACGTGCCGCAAAAGACGCAAGGCAGTGTCGGCATGTTTGGTATCGACCAGCAGCCCGAGGGCGGGCTGGTTGCCGTCACGGCGCGCCCGCCGCGGTTCGGCGCAACCCTGGCCTCGATGGACGCGGCCGACGCTAAAGCGATGGATGGCGTGCATGACGTGCTGGAAATCCCGCAAGGCGTCGTCGTGGTGGCGGAGACCACGTGGAAAGCAATGCAGGCGCGGGACGCGCTGGCGCTGGAATGGGCCGAAGGTTCGGGCGAGACCCGGGGGACGGACGCCCTGATGGAAGAGTTCCGCGCGCTTCTGGACAAGCCCGGAAATCCGGCAGAGCCAAAGGGCGACGCCGCCGCCAAGCTGGAGCAGGCCGAGAAAGTCATCGAGGCGGATTACGTTTTTCCATATCTGGCCCATGCGCCGATGGAGCCGCTGGACATGACCGTGCTCTTCGACGGCAGTTCCGCCCAGTTCTGGGGCGGCTCGCAATTGCAGACCGTGGATCACGGCACCGCAGCCTCGGTCCTCGGGCTGGAAATGGGGCAGGTGCAGGTGCACACCAAGTGGGGCGGCGGGTCCTTCGGGCGTCGTGCCACGGGGGACGCACACCTGGTCGCCGAGGCTGCCACCATCGGCAAAGCCTGGCTGGACGCCGGGCATGACGCGCGGCCCATCAAGCTGGTCTACACCCGCGAGGATGACATCAAGGGCGGCTACTATCGCCCTATGACGATGCACCGGGTGCGTGCTGGCCTCGATGCCGACGGCAACATCTCGGGCTGGGAGCATCGCATCGTGAGCCAGAGCATCGCCAAGGGCACGCCGTTCGAGCAATACATGGTCAAGGAAGGCGTCGACGACACCACGATCGAGGGTATTCACCCCACGCCCTATGCGATTCCCGACCTATCGGTCGACGTGCATCACCCGGATGTCGGCGTGCCTGTCCTGTGGTGGCGCTCGGTCGGGCATACGCACACCGCCTATGTCATGGAAACCATGATGGACGAACTGGCCGAGGCCGCCGGGCGAGACCCGGTCGAGTTTCGCCTGTCTTACCTGGGTGAGGACGCGCGGCTGGCAGAAGCGCTGAAACTCGCGGTCGAAAAGGCCGGAGAGTCCGGGCCGGAAGGCACGCATCGTGGGATCGCCGTGCACAAGAGCTTTGGCAGCTACGTGGCCGAAGTGGCCGATGTGCGACTGCGTGAAGACGGCACGATAAAGGTCGTGAAAGTGACTTGCGGCGTGGATTGCGGCGTTCCCATCAACCCCGACAACATCGTAGCGCAGGTTGAGGGCGCCTTGGGGTACGGTCTGTCGTCGATCCTGCGAGAGCAGGTCACCCTGACCGATGGCGAGGTGGACCAATTCAACTTCCCCGACTACACGCCGCTGCGGATCTCGGACATGCCAGAGGTGGAGGTGCATATCGTGCCCTCGACCGAGGCGCCCACGGGTATCGGTGAACCCGGCACCCCGCCCATCGGCCCTGCCGTGGCCAATGCGGTTTACAAGGCGACGGGCGAACGGGTGCGCAGCCTGCCGATGTCGCAGCACGGCCTGGCCTGACGACGCCGTTCGTAAGAAGTCAGAAAGGGGCGGCAACGCCCCTTTTTTCGTTCCGGCGAACTGCGTTGGACCTTCTGGCGATCCCGCGAGGACCCGACCCCCGAACCTGCTGACTGGAAGTCTCTCGACCCGTGGTGTTTGCAGTTTCAACTTCCCGCGAAATGAAAGCTATGTGAAAGCTGAAATGCCAAACCGGACAAAGCTGACGAAGGCGATAATCGATAAGTTGGAGCCGAATGGCAGCATTTATGCTGTTCGGGATACCGAGTTGACGCGATTTCCACGCAGGATTGAAGAATACGCCCTGTGGGGCAAATCGTCTTCTCGCCATGTTCTCCAAGGTTTTCAATTTCGTACCGGACGAACGAGAGTGGATCGCACGCAGCGATCACCCTGTGAAGGATTCAAAAGGTCTCAAGGAGTAAAAACGAAAGCGCTATCTCGCCCAGGCTGAACTCGCACGGCTGGGACAGTCGGCCGTCATACGTGGGGCGGCTTCTCTTGACGTTGTCCGCTTCCATGATCTGCGTCACCCTTTTGGACGAGTGGGCGCGCGCGTTGGAATGTCGCTTCCCTTGGTTGGTGCACTCCTGGGTCATCGTAAGGCAGCGACGACCGCGCACGACGTGCACCTTTCTGATGATCCCCCATCCCGCTTGAACTCTTCGCTGTAATTGCTTGGACCCATGTCGGTCTCCTCGCCTCAAGGTTAGGCGGCGAAGCGTTTACAAACCCAGGTGCAGCTCACAGAAACCGACCCGGCGCACGGTTTCAGGGCCTTGTCGACGTTGTGATCATCGCTCCGAGGAAACCTCTGCCGGCCTCTCACAGCACCGAAAATCGGATGGGGTGAGGAAGGCAAGAATAGCTCTGCCCACGCCGGCAAAGCGCAAGCAGACCTGCGCGGGATAACAAATGTTGCGGGAACCTTGGGTCGCGTCCGCTGCTTTTTATCACAGCGCTGCCCCCGTTGGCGGCCCGCCTCAGAAGGAACCAAACCATGTCACGACCCGACGGGCGAAGCGCCTTTCTCGGACTGATGGCGCTTGCCATATTGCTGCCGACACTGGCTATTCCACTGGTTGCGTTGGCCGTGCTTGTCCAGGCCATCCTCGGCGCGCTCAACCTCCATGCCGGGCTTGGCCGTAAGTGCCGACGGACCGATACGGCGTCGGGTTTGGTGACGCCGCGACGGCTGCACTTCTCCGTACATCTGGCGACCCATGACGAACCTCCCGCCATTGTCGCGCGCACATTGCGCGCCTTCGCGTCACAGGTTGGGGCGCCGGAGTTCGAGGTCATCGTGCTCGACAACAATACCGCCGATCCGGCGCTCTGGCGCCCGATCGAGACGCTGTGCGAGGAACTTGGCCCCGTATTCCGCTTCTACCATGAAGAGGGCGTCACAGGCGCCAAGGCGGGCGCGCTCAATATCGCGCTTGCGCGGACAGACCCCGCAGCCACGCATGTCGTCATCGTCGATGCAGATTACGAGGTTACGCCCGATTTCCTTGCCATCGCGGTCGAGGAACTGCAGCGCGGCGGTGACGTCTTCATCCAGTTCCCGCAGGCCTATCGGGGCGATGAAGGTGCTGCGCAAGGCCTGTCGCTCGAACTGGCGGATTACTTCCTGCGTCACGCACGGCATGCGGACGTGGCGGGGGCGATGCTGCTGACCGGGACGCTTAGCGTGATCAGCCGGGAGGCATTCGAAGCCGTCGGGGGCTGGAGCGGCCGGACCATCACCGAGGATGCGGAACTTGGCTTGCGCCTGCACCGCATGGGTTATCGCGGGCGGTTCGTGGACCGGATCGTCGGACGCGGCTTGCTGCCTCTCGACCTGGGCGGTCTCAGCTTGCAGCGATACCGCTGGGCAGCTGGCAACATGGACACGGCCCGCGGCGGTCTGGGCGGCTTGCCGGTGCGCACGGCGCTGAAGATATTCGCGCAGCTTACCGCCTGGGCGAACCTTGCGCTGCCCTTCGCCGCGGGGCTGATCGGCGGCGGGGTCGCGCTTGCCCTCGGCCACCAGCCTGACGCGAGCCGCCTTCTGGTGAGCCTGTCAGGGATCGGACTGGCACTGGTCTACCTGTCGGTCTGCCTGCCCATGATCATCGGCATGGTCGCGCGCGCGCGCCCGCCTTTGTGGGTGTGTCTTGCCGCGCTGGCGTCCCGGATCGCGATGATCCTGCCGTCGGCACTGGGAACGATGGATGCCCTCATGGGCCGGTCAGGCAGTTTCCGGCGCACTGCGAAGGACGTGACGCAGGCCACCGATGCCGTCGGCCCAATGCTGCCGACCCTTGTCTTCTGCGCGGTTGCCCTGCTGGCCGTCCCGCAACTGCCGTCCGCGGCCATCCTTGGGGCGGTGCTTGTGGCGCTGCCCTATCCGCTGGCGCTCGCCACACGTCGCCGTCTGGTGGCGTACCGCACCGCCCTTTGCCCTGCCTGAGGAGAGACCCGGATGACACCCAGCGTCACGATCATCATCCCGACCCACAATCGCGCCCACATGCTGCCGCAGGCCATCGAGGCGGCGCTGGGGCAGTCGCATCCCCAGACCACGGTGATGGTCGTTGACGACGGATCGCACGACGGGACCGAGGCGATCCTCACGCGATACGCTGACCACCCCCGTTTCGTCGGCGTCAGCCTCGCCGGCAACGTCGGCACCGCGCAGGCGAAGAACGTGGGCATTGCACTCAGCACGACAGACGCCATCACCTTTCACGATTCCGATGACCTGCCACACCGCGACAAGGTCATGCGGCAGGCGCGCGTGCTCGGGAACGAAACCATCGGTGCGCATCCTTCGCTCAACTGGCACCTGTCGGGCCGAGAGCCTGAAACGCCCATCCAGGTGGGGGGCGTACTGACCCATCATGAACTCATCCTGCCGGATGGCGAGCGGGTCGAGATCCGCCGCAGCCTCAGCCTCGTCGATGATTTCTTTCCGAACCTGCAGATGGCCGCCGGGGTGCCGGGGGACTGGACGCATGTGAATTCCGGCCTGTTCCACCGGTCGGTGTTTGACCGGCTGGGCGGCTTCCTGGACTGTATCGAGGAGGACCGGGAATTCCGCAACCGGCTGATCATGGCGGGCGAGGTGCTCTGGGTCATTCCCGAGATCCTGTTGACCAAGATCGAGTCACCGGACGGATTGACCCAGGCGGGTGCGACGGATTACGACAGCCCGCGGCGCATTGCGGATCGTCAGCGCGTCTGGGATGCGGTGGGCCGCTGGTTCGCAACGCGCGAGGTCGATCCGGTTCCCATCGACCTGTCCGGCGTAAGGATGCGGTCCTGCACCAAGCCGGATCTCTGCGACCGCCAATCGCTCGCCCGGATGACGGTGCTTCGGGACCGGGTGGCATGAGCGGCGGCATCACCTTTGTCGACACGCTCGCGCCGCGCGCCTACAGCGGGTCACGTGGGCAATTGAGCGGGCTTGGCGGCACCGAGGCGACAGTGGTGCGCATCGCACAAAGCCTGGCCCCCCGGTTCCGCATCACCGTCCGCCAGTCCGCGCGGCAGGGGCCAGACGCCCTGTCCGGCGGCGTTCGGTATGGCCGGTTCGACATCGGGCGCCCTTTGCCCGAAGCGCCGCGCTTGATCGTTGTGGTCAACTCGTGGAAGATTGCGCCCAAGATGGCGCGCATGCATCCCGACGCGCGGGTCATCGTCTGGCAGCATGTCTTTCCCGGCCGTCACAACCGGGCGCTGGCCCCGGCCTTGCGCGCATCCGGAGTGGAGGTGATATGCGTCTCGGCCGCCCATGCCGAATGGCTGCGCCAATTCCTCGGGACAGGTGCGCCGTCCATCGGCCATATACACAACCCGATCGACGACGATCTTGTCCCCGACGACACGCCCCGCGACCGCGACCTGATGCTGTTCGCCTCCTCGCCCCACAAGGGGCTTGGTCAGGTGTTCCGCCGGTTCGAGACACTGAAGCAACGCGTCCCGTCGATGCGCCTCGTGGTGGCCGATCCCGGCTACCTTGCCTGGCCGACCGGTCCGGCCCCGGCCGGGGTCATCCCGCTCGGAAGGCTCGAAAAGCCCAAGCTGATCAGATGGATGCGCCGGTCGCTGTGCCTGTTCTGTCCGCAGGACCAATTTGCCGAGACCTTCGGACTGGTCATTGCAGAGGCCAATGCCGTCGGTTGCCCGGCGCTTCTGCAGCGCGGCCTTGGCGCAAATGACGAGGTGGCCTCGGACCCCGGACAATGCATCGACAGCGGCGACCCCGACGCGGTCGCCGCCCGGATCGCCGACTGGCGCAGCGCCGTCGGGCGGCGCCCCCTTGCCACCGCACGGACCGAGTTTCGGCTGTCCCACGTGGCCGATCAGTGGGCAGCGCTGCTGAATACCGCTCTGGCAGACCGGCCCCGCCTTCACGCAATGCACGACTGAACAGCAAAGGAATTCCAATGAAAGACGACAGTGATATCCGCAAAGGCAACGGGGGCGAGACCCATCAGGTCGCCAACGATAGCCACGAGACCATGACGACGCAGGTCGGCATGCCGATCTCGGACGACCAGAACACGCTCAAGATCGGACAGCGCGGCCCGCACCTGATCGAAGACCAGGTTTTCCGCGAGAAGATCTTTCATTTCGACCACGAGCGCATTCCGGAGCGGGTCGTTCACGCCCGGGGCTATGGCGCCCACGGCACCTTCGAACTGACCGAGGACCTTTCGGGCCTCACCCGCGCCAGGGTGCTTACCGAGGTGGGCGAGAAGACGGAGGTTTTCGTGCGGTTCTCCACCGTCGCCGGGAACAAGGGATCCCCCGACCTTGCCCGTGACGTGCGCGGCTTTGCGGTGAAGTTCTATACCAAGGAGGGCAACTGGGACCTCGTCGGTAACAATATCCCCGTGTTCTTCATCCAGGACGCGATGAAGTTTCCGGACCTGATCCATGCCGCCAAGCAGGAACCCGACCGCGGCTTTCCGCAGGCGCAGACGGCGCATGACAATTTCTGGGACTTCATTTCGCTGTTGCCGGAAGCCATGCATATGGCGCTTTGGATCATGTCCGACCGGACCATCCCGCGTTCCTTCCGATTCATGGAAGGTTTTGGCGTGCATACCTTCCGGCTGGTCAACGCCGAGAGCAAGTCGAGCTTTGTCAAGTTTCACTGGAAACCCCGGCTGGGCATGCAATCCGTTCTCTGGGACGAGGCGGTCAAGATAAACGGCGCAGACCCGGACTTTCACCGCCGCGACCTTTGGGACGCGATCCAGAAGGGCGATTACCCCCAATGGGATCTGGGTCTTCAGGTCTTTGACGAGGCGTTCGCCGACAGCTTCGATTTCGACGTGCTGGACGCCACCAAGCTGATCCCGGAGGAAGTCGTCCCGGTGCGCCGCGTCGGTACGCTGACGCTGAACCGCATGGTCGACAACTTCTTTGCCGAGACCGAGCAGGTCGCCTTCCAGACCGGCAACATCGTGCCCGGCATCGACCATTCCAACGATCCGTTGCTGCAAGGGCGAAACTTCTCCTACCTCGACACGCAACTCAAGCGGCTTGGCGGGCCGAATTTCAACCACATTCCGGTCAACGCGCCGAAATGCCCGTTTGCCCACCTGCAACAGGACGGCCACATGGCGATGCACAATCCGAAGGGCAGAGTGAATTACGAGCCGAACAGCTTTGGCGAGGGCCCGCGCGAGGACCCCGACCGGGGGTTCACTTCGTACCCGGCCGAGGAGGCGGGGTCGAAGCAACGCGTTCGGTCCGAGACCTTTGCCGACCATTACAGTCAGGCGCGCCAGTTCTACCTCAGCCAGACGGACGTCGAGAAGGAGCACATCGCCGATGCTTTCGTCTTCGAGCTTTCGAAGGTTGGGCGCGTGTCGATCCGCCAGCGCATGGTCGGCCACCTGATGGTCGTCGACGACGACCTTGCCAAAACGGTCGCCGACGGGCTGGGACTTGCCGAGATGCCGGCGCCCGCCGAGCCCGCGCGCAAGGTGGTCGAGACCGAGCCGTCGCCTGCGCTCAGCATCCTCGCCAACCCGCCCGGGAGCTTTGCCGGTCGCAAGCTGGGTGTACTCCTCACCGATGGCATCGACGGCGGGGCCTTTGACGCGCTGAAAAAGGCTGCCGAGGCGGAAGGCGCGCAGGTCACTGTTGTGGCCGAGAAGGTCGGCGGTGTGACCACGGCGCGCGGCAAGACCATCGAGGCGGACGAAAAGCTGGATGGCGCGCCTTCTGTCCTGTTCGACGCGGTGGCGATCCTCACGTCCGAGGACGGCGCGGCCAGGCTGGCAGGCATGCACGGCGCACGCGCATTTCTCGCCGACGCCTTTGCGCACAAGAAGTTCATCGCCCTGACAGCAGAGGCGAAATCCGCCCTCTGGTCGGCCGCGGTGCCGGAGGAGGCCGATGCGGGCGTCTTCGTTCTCGACGTCGCGCCCGAGGACTTCATCGCCGCCTGCAAGGACGTGCGATTCTGGGAGCGGGCGACGTGAACCGCCGGCCTCTTGCCGCGCGCAGCCTTGCGTTCGGCCCGCAGACGCGTTGGCCTGCGGCGATCACGGTCCCGGCCCGGAACGAGGCGGAGCGGATCGTGCCCTGCCTCGAGGCCGCGCGCATGGCCTTGCAGGGTCGCGGTGGGATCGTGGTGGTGGTCAACGGCTCGGACGACGCGACCTTTCCCCGTGCCCAGGACTGGTTCGCGGACACGGGCACGGCGGGGCTGCTGATGGAGCTGGCCGAGACCCCGCCGGGGGGTGTCGGCGCAGTGCGGCGGCAGGCCGTCGCCGCTGCGGCCCCCCGGCTTGCCCGCCACGGCGTGGTGCTCACCACTGATGCCGACAGCCGGGTGTTTCCCGACTGGCTGGACGCCAACCTGTCAGAGCTGACGCAGGCTGACCTGATCTGCGGCTCCGTCTTCCCGGATGCCGACGAGTTCGCGCAATTGCCCCAGATTATCTCGCAGCGCGGCGCCGCCGAGGGCGAGTACGTCGCACTGACCCTCACGCTTCGTGCGCTGATCGACCCTCTGGCACACGATCCCGCCCCGGGCGGGCTTGGTGCCGCGGGCGCCAGCCTTGCGTTCCGGATGCCGCTCTATTCCGATACCGGCGGGATCCCGGCGCTGCCGGGCAACGAGGACCGCGCCTTTGCCACGATCGCTGAGGACCGTGGCTGGCGGGTGCGGCACAGCCAGAAGGTACGCGTCTTGACCTCTTGTCGACTGGACGGGCGTGCGCCGGGCGGCATGGCCGAGGCCCTGGCGCGGCGTATTTCCGATCCCGATCCGCTGGTGGACAGCGCGCTCGAACCTGCCGACCGGACGGTGCAGCGTTTGCGCCTGCGACAGGCACGGCGTGTTGGCGTGGTCCAGTTCGGCGCGGGGTCGCTGCAGGTGGCGCGGATCGACAGGCAATTGGCCGGGTTAGACCGCATCCGGATGCGACTGTCGGACGTCGAGCGCGAATTGCCCCTTCTGGCCGCGGCGGTCTGCGCAGAACAGGCGGACACGGAAAGGCTGACAGCATGAGGAAAGCCCCCGCAACAGCAATTCTGCCGCTGACCGAAGCCGACGCCCTGAAGGCCGTCGCGGACGTTGCGCTGAAGGCTGATGCAGGCCTCTGCGACCTGTCGGGCGACATGCGCCGCCTGGCGGCATCCGGCATCCTGGCCCGGCTCTGCATATTCGAGGGAGACCCACGGGAAACACGCGAGCAGGCCACGTTGCTGCGCCGAATTGGCCGCGCCAGCCTGTCGGTTGGACGCCTGGCCGAGGGGCATATGAACGCCCTCAAGCTGGTCAGCCTCTACGGCACGCCCGAGCAGGTGCGGCGCCACACCAATCTTGCGCGGAACGGGGCGATCTATGGCGTGTGGGGTGCCGACGCCGACCCGCCGGTGAGCGTCATGTCGGAACTTGACGGGCGGCCCCGCATGGCCGGGGGCAAGCGCTTTGCCTCGGGTCTTGGGACGGTCAGCCATGCCGTGGTGACGGCGAAGCATGTCGATGGCCTGCGCCTTGCCATCGCGGAGGTGCGGCACCCCGGACGCGCAGATGTCGCCGCGTGGGACACCTCCGGGATGCGGGCGACGGCCTCGGGCAGTTACGATTTCAACGGTGTCACGGCAGAGGTTCTCGGGGCTGCGGATGACTACCTGCGCGAGCCGCATTTCCAAGGCGGTGTCTGGCGCTATGCCGCCTTGCAGACCGGCGGGCTGGAGGCACTGGCCGAGGAGGTTCGTTGCGCCATCAGCGCGGCGGACGCGCCGGGTGAGGCTCAACTGCACCGGCTGGCCCGGATTGCCAGCCTGGCCCATCGTGCCCGGCTGATCGTCGAGGATGCGGCTGTCCGGGTCGAGGCGCCCGGTGCGGGGCAGGAGGCCGTCGCGCTCAGCCTCGCGGCGCGAGAGGAGGTCGAGGCGGCCTGCCTCGATGGTATCGCACTGGCCGACCGCGCCCTCGGCACCCGGTCCTTCGCCAAAGGTCAGCGGGCGGAGCTGGTCCGCCGCGACCTCGCGTTCTTCCTTCGGCAGGCGGACCTCGACGGCAAGTTGCGGCAGGTCGGCGCGGCGCTGTGCGCGGCCCAGGCCCCGATCGGAGAGGTCTGGGACGGATGATGACCTTCACCGGGATTGTCGCACAGGCCGAGAACGCGCCCCATGTCCAGCTGGCGGATCTGACCGGAGCCGGTGACGTGCTCGTCCTGGCACCGCACCCCGATGATGAATCGCTTGCGATGGGAGGGGCCATCGCGGCGGCCTCTGCCGCCGGCCACCGCGTTCACATAGCGGTCGTTACAGACGGAGCATTGTCGCACCCCAAGTCCAGGGCCTATCCCGCCACCGCCCTGTCAGCCTTGCGCAAGGCCGAGGTCGAGGCGGCGGTCCGGATCCTGACCGATGGACGCGAGATGCCGATCTGGCTGGGTTATCCCGATCAGGGCCTGCGCGATGATCCCGTGTTGTTTTCCGAAGTCGAGACACGGCTGCTTCGCCAACTCGAGAGCGTCACGGCAATCTGGACCACGTGGAACGGCGATCCGCACAGCGACCACCAGCACGTGTGGCGGCTCGCCCGCTGGATGGCGGACCGGCTGGACTGCGCGATGTTCGCCTGCCCGGTCTGGGGCAGGGTGCAGCCTGCCGTGGCCGGTGCGTCCAGCATCGGCCTCAGGCGCTTTCGAACGACAGCGTTCCACGACCTCAAGGCGCGCGCAGTCGCTGCCCATGTGTCTCAGATGACCGGGCTGATTGACGACGACCCGGACGGCTTTCGGATGCCGCAGGACCTCGCCACGCATTTTGTTGTGGCAGATGAGATCTTCATTCCCGCATGAGCCGCGACGCCGCCTCCTTTGACCGTCTCTACCGCGAGACAGCCGACCCCTGGGACTATGAGACCAGCGCCTACGAGGCAGAGAAGTACGCTCGCTGCCTCGCCCTGTTGCCGCCGCGCCGGTTCGCCTGCGCCCTGGAAGTCGGCTGTTCGATCGGGGTGATGAGCGAAGCGATCGCGCGTCGCTGCGACAGCCTTCTCGGGATCGATTTCGCGCCCACGGCAGTCGAAAGGGCCCGCGCAAGGCGTATCCCGGGCGCCCGGTTCGAGGTGGCTGCAGTGCCCGAGGGCTGGCCGGAGGGTCACTGGGACCTGATCGTCCTGTCGGAAGTTCTCTACTATCTTCCCCCCACCGGGCTGGACGAGGTCCTTTGCCGGGTTGTCGACAGCCTCGCGCCCGATGGCGTGTGCCTTGTCGCGGGCTACCTCGGCCCGACGGAAACGACGCTGAGCGCGCGGGAGGTCGAAACACGTCTGCTGGCCGCGCTTTCGGCCCACCGGCCGCATCATGACATCCGCCGCGAGGCAGGGACCAGCTGGATCGCGGCGTCCTTCGTCTGCAACGGCGCTCACTCTTCAGATGAATAGAGGTAGGATGGATCGAAATGCGCCAGGTGATGCAGGAGCGCCCTGTCGTGGATCTCGGCATGTCCGTCCCGGATCGTGCAGGCTCCGCTCTCGCGGAGCTCCCTGCAGACGCGACTGACATGGACCGGGGAGAGACCGGCGATTTCGGCCAGGTCGGTTTGCAGAAGGGGCAGGGGAAGGCGGTCGCCGGTGATCTGTCCCGCTTGCTGAAGTCGCAGGTCCATCTCGCTCACGAAATCTGCCACGGACGCCAATGCGCGCAACCGGCTTGAACGGAAGACCCAATGACGATGTATAGAGGCATCGATCATGGTCAACCCCCACAGTTGCCTTGCATAGCTGGAGGACCGATCAATGATCTGGTCCAACGCCGCGTGTGGGAAGATCGCGATCCGCGCGTCCGTCAAGGCACCGATATCGTGGTCCAGGCGTTTCAGGGGCAAGGTATGCAGGTCGACGAAATCCCCCGGTACATTGATGGAAACGATCGCACTCTGTGGCTCGCCCCTTTGCGAGGCCCGGATATAGCGCGCCATCAGCCCGTCCAGGAGCAGCGCACTGATATCGAGCCTGTCGCCCGCCTTGGAGAGCATTTCGCGTGCGTCAAGCACCCGTATCCCGGAACAGGCGGCGCGCAATAATTGCCAGAGTTCCGGCTCCAGCCGCCGCACAAGGCCTTGACGGTATTGTTCCTTCAAGGCGCTTTCGCCGCCTTTTGAGACTGTCGTCACAATCGAACGTTCCGGCCTGCCAAACCGTTCGCCTTTCATTCATCGCCTCCTGCACGGCAGTCGATCCATCAAGGAACCAGCGATGCTGGACCTTGGGTCACACAATGCAGGTTGAACGCGCCTGCGAGCACACTGTTCCCTTCCGGTTGGGACAACCCGCAAACGAGAAGCGCGTCCTATCTGGAGGGTGGAGAAAAACTTCCCTGAGAAGATGCAAAAGCCACGAAATCACGTGCTTCGAAGCGTCGTACCCAAAGTACTGACGTCATTGGCGATCCCGCGAGGACTCGAACCCCGAACCTGCTGATTAGAAGTCTGAGTGAAGTTCAGTGTTTTCAGTATGCGTTGGAATGAAAGTCGGAGTTTGCTTGGCGTTTCGAAAACGGAAAGACAGTCGATTCTTCCCGAAAGTCTTTCAGCCTTAGGGTGCAATGCGTAATGGCCAAAAAGCTTATGATTGCGGTGACTGTCGACGCTATCCATCCAATAGATCCAAAATGATTATATTGTTTCCAAATAAGCAATAGAAAGCAGTCTGCTCTTAAAAATACGTGTTCGGCTACTGGAATTGCTTGAAAGAAGGCGAGACTGTGGCATTCTACTGATGATGGGAGCGGATAGCGCTTGGTGGGGCGTGGTATTACCATGATCCTAATTCTTTGAGTGAGAGGGGAATACAATGATTAAGAAATGGTTGTTGGCGGCCACCATGGCGGCTGGAATGGCAACGGGAGCGTCAGCTGCGACTGTCGTAGATTTGACGGGGAACTCGGAAGGTCCTTCGCTCACCTTCAACAACGTGCTTTCGGGTATTGACCTGACGGTTACGCCGACGAATGCCAGCAGTGAAAATGACACTGTTACACAGACTCAGAACGGGCTTGGAGTCAGCGGCGATACTACAGTCTGCATATTGTGGTGCTTTGACGTGACCGATCCCGGCTCCGGTGGTTTGGACACATTCTTGGGCTATGAGGCTTTGACGTTCACCTTTACAGGGGCGGTGAAGCTCGGCAGCCTTGGATTTTCCTTGTTTGATGCCTCGGATGACTACACGATCACCGTGAATGGTGTAAGCACTCAATCTGATGAGAACCCGTTCGAGTTTGGCTGGGAGGAAGCGACTACTTTCAAAGTTGGAGTTATTTTCGGTGATGACCCAACCCTCCTCCCTTCAGTTATCGATAAATTTCGGGTGTCAAGCCTGACAATCGCTGCAGTTCCGTTGCCGGCGGCCGGCTGGCTGTTGCTTGCCGGGCTGGGTGGTCTGGTTGCAACGCGTCGTCGTCGTAAATCGGCATAACTGTAAGAAACTTGAGTATACCGATGGAAGGGTCGCATGTTGCGGCCCTTCTTTTTTCGAACCGTTGCAATTTTGGTCTAACAATCCAGCCCGCCGCTATCCTATTGGCCAATGAATAGCATAGCAGTAAACACTTCCGTTTAATTTATGATGGAAATTGGAAAGCTTGCGTTGGGGGGTGGAGCTTCCAGACTTCGCCAGGGCAGGTCTATAGCTGAAAAGCTACCGCTTGCCGCTTAGTATCTGGGAGATTTCAAGTCGGCTGATTGCGGGGCGGTGTGATTGCGACCGCAGTCTCTAACGACTAGGTTCAACAATCTGTAATGCCTCCTCATTCGCTGAGGGGCCCTATCTAATTGGTCCCGCTTTACAGCCACTCTATAGACACCAAACATAGTGTCGCGCACAGGTCCATAATAAACGGTACTGTCGCCTTTCACACAATGGAGCGATTTCCCGAGCAGCCTTTGATTGATGAGGGCTGGATCTTGCCGTGAGGCGGGTGCAAAGGCGGCTTGCGCCGGCACCTTCTATAGGGCGCGTCGGTCCAATTAGGAGGTCGTGCCAATTGCCGCTGCGGTCCTTATGCCATTAGCGGGCGCTTTGCTGTTGCGTAAATGGCTCAAGATAACCAAGGAAGCTGAATTTTACATTCGGTTAACGATTTCATGACAAACTATTGCCGTAATCACGCTTATTATCGACCGTAAAACAGTTTTATCTTTACGTAAGGTGAACAAGACACGTAGACTCAACCTAAGCGTGCGCAAGTCGAGAGGGGCATCACATGATCATCGGGCTAATCCTTGTCGGATCCTTACTCGGGGGCTTCGCGGGAGTCGCGGCGCTGCTTCTGGGGTTCTCGATCTGGAGCTCGCTTCTGATCTATACCTCCGTTGGTTCTTCATGCGTCCTCGTTTTGGCCGTGGGGCTCGCTCTACGAGCAGGCCCGCGAGAGCGCACTGAAGAGGCTGAAACCTATGGACTGGTTGGTCAACAAGGCGGCTGAGCTTCGTTCTGACAGCTTTTGGATGCGTAGGGGGCGTCCTGTTGGCAAGGTCAGATGACTATCATTTACCACGCTTGATACGCTTACGGCCCCTGCCACAGGGGATTTATTCGCGTGGTCATTTCGAGTAAGAAATGTGCGCAAAAACTGGCTGAATACCGGGCCTGCGCCACAAATTAGCCACGCTGCCGTGAATTGTAAGTAAACAATCCCTTAGCAGCGACGCGATTGTCGCTTAAGGTGCAGGAACGTGGTGGGGCAGGGCAGACGATGACAGGGCGGTATGCGACATAAGAAAAAGGCAGATAATGCCTATTTGGGGGCTTTGAGAGGACTGCGGGGGACGTTTGTGCTGGTGGCGCTTTTCAGTGCTGCCATCAACTTGCTGATGCTGACTGGTCCTGTCTACATGCTGCAGGTTTATGACCGGGTTCTCTCGTCCGGATCTGTTGCTACGCTGGTCGGTCTCTTCGGTATTGTCATACTGCTATACGCTTTCCTTGGTCTCTATGACTTTCTACGTGCGCGCGTTTTGTCTCGCGCGGCCCTGAGGCTGGACGCCAATGTGGGTGAGGAAGCATTCCGCTTCGCGCTGCGCGCAGGCTCAACCGGCACTCAGACGCGGTTGGATCCGGGCATACAGCCCGTGCGTGATCTGGAGTTGATCCGCAACTTCATGAGCAGCCCAGCGATGTCCGGGCTTTTTGATCTGCCCTGGATGCCCCTGTTCCTGGGGCTTGTTTTCCTGATCCACCCATGGCTTGGCCTCCTGACGTTGGCTGGCGCCAGCGTGGTTGTGGTTTCCGCCTTGCTCAATCAGTATCTGGCACAGAAATCGATCCATCAGGCCATGTCGATCGAGGGAGCCGAGCGCAACCTCGTCGAGCAGGCCCGCAGCGACGCAGAAACGCTTCATGCGCTCGGTATGCGCGAAAGGCTGATAAAGCGCTGGAGAGAGACCCATAATGCCGCTTTGGCAACTGGCCAGGTCGGGGGTGATCGCTCTGAGTGTTTCTCGTCTTTCTCGAAATCGTTCCGGTTGCTTCTGCAATCGGCACTTTTGACCTTGGGGGCCTACTTGGCACTCCAGCAGCAAATCACGGCCGGCATGATCATCGCCACTTCGATCATTGCAGGCCGGGCTCTGGCACCGGTCGATCAGGTGATAGGCCAATGGCGTGGCATCGGCCGCGCGCGGGAGGCGCACCAGCGGCTGCGCGAAATATTTGACCATGCGCCGGCTGAAAAGCCGAGAGTCGAACTGCCCGCGCCAAAGGGAGACCTGAGGGTCGTGTCCCTCACCAAACTGGCCCCCGCCGGATCTGAGACGCAGCCGGATCGAACGCGGATCCTGGATAAAATTGATTTTTCGCTCTCTGCCGGCGACGGTCTCGGAGTCGTGGGAAACAGTGCGGCCGGCAAGTCCACCCTGGCGCGGGTTCTGATAGGTGCCTGGGCGCCCGATGCCGGTGAAGTGCGGCTTGACGATGCGACGCTCGATCAATGGACCCCAGAGGTGCTGGGCCGTCATGTCGGATATCTTCCCCAATCTCTTCAGATGCTTTCCGGTAGCATCGGCGAGAATATTGCGCGGTTCGACCCCGAAGCGAAAGATGCCGATATTATCGAAGCCGCGCGCATTGCCGGCGTTCACGAAATGATACTCGGCATGCCCGATGGCTACGCGACGCAGTTGGATCGTACGAGTTGCCGTCTCTCCGGCGGACAAATACAGCGTCTGGGTCTGGCGCGAGCTGTCTACGGCGACCCGCACCTCATCGTACTGGACGAGCCCAATTCCAACCTGGACGCCGCCGGCGACGATGCCTTGGCCAACGCTGTTCGGACCATGCGGGAAAAGGGCTGCTTGGTGATTGTGATGGCGCATCGGCCAAGCGCACTCGCATCCGTCAACAAGATCCTGCTCTTGCACAAAGGACGCATGGGGAGGTTCGGCGACAAGGACGAGGTGCTTTACGGCAAGGCTCGCCCGATGTCGGTCGTGGGACAATAGGGCGGCAAAAATGACGACAGACGCTTTTCCCGCCCCAACGCTGAAGACAGATCTCACGCGCGCAGGACGCCTGGGCGTTTTTGCCGGTCTTGCCCTCTTTGCGCTCGTGTTCGGCTGGGCCTATTTCACGCCGATCAACGGTGCAGTGATTGCCTCGGGCAATGCGGTTGTCCGTGGCAAACCGAAGATGGTCCAAAGCCTCGATGGAGGTATTGTCGACGAGGTTCGCGTGTCCGATGGCGATCTGGTGCGGAGCGGCGATGTGCTCCTGAAGCTCGATCCGACACTCCTGACGATCAATCTGGAAATGTATCGAAACCGTCTGGCCGAAACTCGTTCGGAAATCAGCCGGTTGCAAGCCGAGCAGGTCAATGACCGGGACCTGACCTTCGACTATGACACGACCTTTCTCGAAGGGTTATCGCTTGAACAAATCAATGCAGGGCAAAGCGAGATCTTCAAGGCGCGGCGCGAGGTCATGGAAGGCCGCAAAGACCAGTTGTTCGAACAGGTGGCGCAGCTTCACAATCAGATTTCTGGCGTCAAGGGTATGATCAAGGCGAAGCAGGATCAACTCACCTTCATCGAAAAGGAACTTGCCGACGTCAAGTCCCTGCATGCCGATGGTCTGGCACGGGAGGGGCAGGTTCTGGAACTCCAGCGCTCACGGGCTCGTCTTCAGGGGGAGATCTCGGAGCATCAGTCGGAAATGGCCCGTATCCGCAATTCCGTCCGAGAAACCGAACTCGAGACGCTGCAAGCAGAACGCCAATTCAAGGAAAAGGTCGTCACTGATCTGCGTGAGGCGGTGCGGGAAAGCGAAGAACTGGTTCTGCAAATCGTTACCGCCCGCAAGCAACTCGAACGGATCGAGGTCGTTTCGCCTGTCGATGGCATTGTTCACGAGATGCAGATATTCAACGCTGGCAGCGTCGTTCCCCCGGGGGAGACGATCATGCAGGTGATCCCGATCTCCCAAGGCGTAGATTTTGAGGTCCGGGTCGATCCCAATTCAATTGACCAGGTGGCCGAGGGCCAGCGCGCCAAAATCGCTTTCAGCGCGTTCAATACCCGCACCGCTCCGGATATCTTCGGAACGGTATCGAGTATTTCGCCGGACAGTGTCACCGACCAGGCAACCGGGCAAAGCTATTACAGAGTTGAATTGAGCATTCCCCCAGAAGAGTTGTCGCGCCTCCAAGGTCACGAAATCCTGCCTGGCATGCCGATCGAGGCATTCCTGCAAACCGGAGAGCGTACCGTGCTGAGCTACCTCACGCGGCCCCTCAACGATCAACTGCGTCGCGCGTTTCGCGATGACTGACCGGTTGTGAGGTGATGCGCTGATGGCACAGTCAGATGCCATCGATCCGGAGCCGTTGTTTTCAAACATGTTTTGCGCCATTCTCCGCTTCGAGTAGCCGCATGCAGACAATCGGTGCAAAAAAACCGGAGCGCATGGGCAGTGAGGCAGGATATTGATGATGGGCCGTGACTGGCGCAGGACTTCACGCGTTTTCTCTGTTGTGACAGGTCTGTCAGTTTTGGCCGGTTGTTCCGATGATCCTTACAAACATCCGGTCTTTCCCTTTCTCTCGTCCTACAAATCGGCAAGAGACAGCACACCGGTTCTGCTCAGCAATGCTGAATGGTGGGAGACTTTCAACGATCCCACTTTGAATGCCCTGATCGAAACAGGGCTCCAAGAAAACCTGAGCCTGGAGATTGCCAAGGAACGCGTCTTGGAAGCAGTAGCCGTTCAGCGTAGTGTTCCGGCATCGGCGCTTTTCACTCCCCGTGCCGGCGCTCGAAAGGAACGCAGTGAAACAGGGAGAACGGACACTTACGGTGAAGCATCACTCGGCTTCGAATGGATTCTCGATATATACGGTGGCCGCCGCGCTCAGATCGATGCGGCCGGAGCCCGTATCGAAGTGGCCGATGCCGAAGTTGATGCCGCGCGGCTTTTGTTGCTGCTCAACGTCGCGAATGCCTACGTGGATTTGCGCTATCACCAAGCCAGTCTTCAATTCCGTCGCTCCGAACTGGCATCGCGACGCCAAACGCTGAGCCAGATCGAAAGACTGAAAGAAGGGAATGCCGCTACCGAAGTTGACGTGGTCAAGGCTCGTGCGCTGGTATCAGAGACCCGGTCGGAACTCCCAGAAATCGGTGCGGCCATTGACGCTGCCAAGAACGAGATCGCCGTCCTTTTGGGCAAGACGCCAGGCACGCTGGAAATCAATCTCGACACGCCAAAGCCCCAGCCTCGCGTGTCGCTCTCGCCAGAGGTGGGGATACCCGCGGACCTTTTACGAAACCGTCCCGATATTAGGGTCGCAGAGCGCAGTTACTATGCTTCTTTCCGGGATGTGGCGAGTGCACGCGCCGATCTTTACCCGCAGCTATCTCTGAGCGGCACGATCACGCGGACCTCTCTTTCTGGCTCGCGTGGTACTGAGTACTTTTTCGGTCCATCTCTCGCTCTCCCGATCCTGCCCAACACGGCTAGTCGCGCGACGGTCGAGCGCCGTGAGTCTCTGGTGCGTCAGGCTCATACTCAATGGCAACTGACCGTGCTGGAAGCGATCCGGGACGTTGAAACCTCCCTCGCGCAGTATTCAGCGGCTCTCTCAGCGCAACGCGCCTCCCAAGAGACAGTAAGGCTTTATGAGGAAGTTGTCACACTCACCCGAAAGACCATCACCGGTGATGGCGCTACTATCCGTGACTTGATCGACGCAGAGCAGGATGTTGCCAATGCCAACACTGCGTTCGCGGAAACACTCCGTGGGGTAGGATTCAGCTTCGTGGAACTCAATGTGAACCTGGGGTCGGGGCACGCGGTTGGCGTTGGGAAGAGGGCTGCGAACTAGGCGATCTCCCGCCAAAAATATTGCTCGAATAGATCCATGTTTCGTCACAGTTCGGTCTCAGATAGGCCAATTGCGTAGGTAATGTCTGTTGAGAGAAACGGGACAATAGACGCAGCGCAGGCGGACATCACTATGACCATCTATTCAGTTTCGAGTTCGGAAGAGCTCATGGATGCCTTGGCATCGGCCAAGGGCGGAGACACGATTGAATTGGCGGGTGGGGACTACGGGAAGCTACATTTGTATGATGGGAAACTTCCCTTCATCAAATACGATTCACCTGTCACCATCACCTCCGCCGATCCGAGTGATCCCGCAAACTTCTCCGAACTAGCACTGTCTGGAGCACGTAATATTACATTTGACAGTGTCGTTTTTGATTATGAATTCAATAGTGGGGACACTGTACGTCAACGGCCATTCGAGATTAGAAAGGACAGTGAGAATATCACGATACGGAATTCGGTTTTTGATGGTGATGTGGCAAAGGGAGTCTCCGGAGTTGATGACGGGTACGGTTCTGGGATTGGCTTGAGCGTACGAGACTCTTTGAACGTATCAATTGAAAACAATGAGTTTTTCAACTGGCATAGAGGCGCTTTATTTTCTCAGACTCAAAGCATTACCGTTACCGGCAATGAGGTTCATAATGTCCGTAGTGATGGACTCAATTTCGTCGAAGTGAAATCGGTTCTAATCGAGGATAACTATCTCCATGACTTCGAGCATTCGCCGGATTCAAGCGACCACCTTGACATGATCCAGTTCTGGACAAGTGGGACAAGTTCCCCCACGACCGATGTTGTAATCCGGAACAACGTTTTGGACATCGGCGAGGGTTCTTGGACACAGTCAATTTTCATGCGCAACGAAAGGGTGGATTCTTACGGCGACGGCGAAGAGATGTTTTATAGAAACATTTTAATCGAGAATAACACGATACATAATGGGCATGCGCACGGTATAACTGTCGGAGAGACCGATGGCCTAATAATCCGCAACAATTCCGTGCTGCAAGCTGACGGCGAGATGCACGGACTTGATGGGCTTGCTACGGTGCCGAAGATAAACGTCAAGCCCGCGTCGACATCCGTCACCATTGAGAACAATATCACCAGCGCAATCAACGGATATGACGGACAGTCCGGCTGGATCATTAACAGCAATGCGATCCTCCAGCCAGAGAACTATATTAATGCTTTCGTAGCATCCTCACTCGATACGGTGGTGGGAACGCATAACTTTATTGCACTACCTGATGGGGAGATAGAAAGTCTTGAAGCTGGGGCAACACGGACGCAGTTCCAGGACGCACCGGACAGCCTCACTCCCCACTTTCAAATTTACTCTGACACTTCTTCTGATAATGTACTTGTTTTCGACGCGTCGTTGACAGTTGGCTCCAACGGCATTGTTTTGGATCGCGACGCAAACTTTACTTGGGCCTTTAGCGACGGCAGTTCGGCCACAGGCAGGGTCGTGAAGCACGAATTCGCGACGCCTGGCAAGTACGATGTTTCCCTACTGATAACAACCAAGGCGGGCGCCACTGCGCAAATTTCTTCTACCACGGAGATTAAGGGGCGTGATATTCTCCAATTTGACGCTGAGGCGGGATACTTCGAAGCTTTGGCTTATGGCGAGGAAACACCGCTTGATAGCATTCATAGCTCTTTAATCCAAACATCGAAGGGCTTTGCTCTGAAGCTAGACAGTTCAGGCATCAAAGCCAGTGTTGCAAAATCTGAGTTGTCACAGTTTTTCGGTACGGACGCGTTTGAACTTTCCATGTCGGTTAGAGCTGACAGTACAGCAAGTTGGGGGGAAATCGCCCGTATCCATGAAGGCTTCATTGTTGGTGTCGATGAAAGCGGCAATTTGGCTTTGAATCTATTCCTCGACGATGGAACCCGAGTCAATGTCGCTAGCGAAGGTGTTTCCATGAGTGATGGAAATGCTCACGATGTGACGATCCGCTTTGACGGATCTGCGGGATCTGCGGAAATAGAGATTGATGGCACGGTGACTGCACGGGCGGATGTATTTGGTGCCGTCGGTGGTGGTGACTGGGACTTCATTTTTGGAAACCCATGGGGCAGGCAGACTTTTGAAGGAGAATTGTCAGCCTTGAAGCTCAGCGCAGATTCTTTTGACTACCCGATCTATGATGGTGAGACGCAGCCGATTTCCAGTGGCGACACAGCGCAGCTTGAAAAAGACCCAATTGACCCGAGGTTTGAAGAGCCTGTCAACGCCGAAGAAACGCCCACATCAGGGCCAAACGAACCGATCATGAGCGAGGACGCCGTCAACGAGGGCGGTGTTCAAATTGAATTTGCCGAGACCGGCACACTAACGTTGAACCACGAGGCGCAAACGGTGACGCTGCAGCGGAGCTATGATAACCCTGTGGTGATTGCTTTTGTGGCGACGGAGAACGGCGGCCAGCCGGTCAATGTGCGTGTCAGCGACATCGGTGACAATAGGCTGACTCTTCAACTGCAAGAGCCGAATTACCTCGACGGGCGCCACCTCAATGAAACAGTCAACTACATGGTGGTGGAAGCAGGGACGTGGGTCCTTCCTGACGGTACAGTTTTTGAGGCTGGAACTCTGGAAAGTGATCAACACTCATCAAGGGGCTTCGAGCAAGTTCTCTTCGACGCCGAATTCGACAGCACCCCAGTAATCCTGAGTCAGGTTCAGAGCTTCAACGGAAGCGATTTCGTAACAACCCGCCAGAAGGCGTCCGACACGGACGGATTCAAGCTTAAACTGCAAAAAGAGGAGGCGCTTGATGGCGGCGACTACGCAGTTGAGGCACTGGGCTATATTGCCATAGAAGCTGGCGGTGGACGGGCCGGAAACGTGGGCTGGCAAGCAGGAAGTATCTCTGACGTGACCGATCTTAACGCCACGGCTGGCTTGGGCGAAAGCATCGCCGGCGGAGCGAATGTGATTGCAGGGGTGTCAAGCTATGAAGGCGGGAACACGGCTTGGGCGCGCGGCAATGGCAGCACGGATGCAAGCTTCGATGTATCCGTAGAGGAAGAAGCCAGCGCAGACACCGAAACCAGGCATATCGAGGAAACGATAAGCTATTTCGTTTTCGATCAGGTTGGGACGATTTCAGGGACTCGACTGGAAAATCTTGCCATGCCGCAGAGTGAAACTTTGCAAGAGGACATACCCGCTGAGCCGATAATGCCGGACGAGCAAGAGCCTCCGATGCATGAAGAGGAAGAGTCCGGTTTGACCGAGCCATTGCTCAAAGGCGGGTACAAACTGGATATCGCTTCTGTTACGGAATCTGAAAAAGTCAAGTTGCACGACGACGCCCACGTTGTAGTAACGGCGGATGGCAGATCCGCTATCTCATTCGACGGTGAGAAAGACTACGTGGCTTTGGGTCGCCTCACGGAGTTCGAGGCATCGCAGAAATTGGCCTTCTCCGTGGATTTCACCAAAGGCGAGGCCGAAGGCGATGAAGAAAGATTAGTCTGGAACCACATGAAGGTGGGCCTGACGTTGAAAGATGATGCTTTGGTTGTGCATGCAGGTAACTCCGAAGATCATTTCTCCAAGGGTTTTAAGGTTGATGGTCTCGGCCTGGAAGGCGGCAACATTAACAACTTGATTGTAATGGTCGATGCTGAAGCAGATCGTCTGCAGGTCGTTTTGAACGATGAAGTGGTGCTTGATGAACATGACACGGATTTTGATATTGTGGGTGCCGGTGGACATGAATGGGGATGGTCTCTTGGAATGGCATCTAGCCGCTGGTTCGAGGGTGAAGTGCGTGATTTTCAAGTCAGTGATGAGTTCAGCTTCCATGATAAAGCACCTTTCTTCGATGAAGGCGCGCTATTCACATAGGCCCACATGAGCTGGTGCTAGAATTTGCGCGCCGACACTCAGCCCAGAGCAATAAATTTCCGGTCGCATTTGAACGAAGTGCGTTGTAAACGAGCAAATGAAATAGCAATAAAGCATGTTTTTCTATGAGCTTTACCTACGTTTGGAGCACGGCGCGTGACCGCTTCCACTCTCTCCATCATTATCGTCAACTGGAACACGCGCGAGATGTTGCGAAACTGCCTCTCTTCTATCTACGTTCACTCTGATGGATTAGCACTGGACGTGATCGTTATCGATAATGCTTCGACGGACGGCTCTCCTGAGTTGGTGGCAGCAGATTTTCCGCAGGTCCGTCTCATTCGCAACGCCGAGAACCGAGGTTTCGCGGCCGCTAACAATCAAGGTTTCGAGATTGCCAAGGGCGAGCAGGTTCTTCTTCTGAATTCCGATACTATCATTCATGGAAACGTGCTTGAGAGATCTGTAGACTGGCTTAGTGCGCATCCGAAAGTGGCGGCTATGGGGTGTCGGGTTCTCAACACCGACGGTTCGGTGCAAAAAACCTGTTCCAGATATCCTTCTTTGCTCAACCAGATTCTCCTTACTTCTGGATTATCAAGGTTGCCATGGCCGCGTTTCCTGGGAAGGTACCAGATGGCCGATTGGAACAGAGACGTGGAACGCGAAGTAGAAGTGATATCTGGGTGTTATCTTTTGGTACGAAGAGCCGTTATCGATCAGATAGGTCCCCTAGATGAAAGTTTTTTTTTCTTTGGAGAAGAAACGGATTGGTGCAAGCGCATGCGTGAGGCGGGGTGGTTACTAGTATTTGCGCCCATCGGAGAAATCACACATCATGGAGGTGGGTCTGTCAAAAAGTTAAATGCCAAGCGCGATGTCATGCTTTCGGAGGCGATTATACGTCTGCATCGCAAACATTCCGGTTACGCCAGCGCCATTGTGGCGTTCCTGATCATCCTCTCCTTCAACGGATCACGCGCGGTTTTTTGGAGCATTGCAAGCATTAGGGCTTCGAATTCACGAGCGCGGGAGCGAGCTCATCATTTCAGAGAGGTGTTCGGTCAGAGTCTAAATACATGGCCCAGCACATCACGATGAAAGTTCTATTGTTATCCTACGGATTCGACGGCACGGATGTTGGAGAAGTTTTTGTCGCCTACAAATGGGCTAAAGCGCTGGCGCCCCACGTTGATCTGACGCTGTTGAGTTTTGAACGATCAGGTCGCCCAACTGTTGCGGAGCAAATTCCCGAAGCGGAAGCAGTAACATGGCCAGAGCCCGCATTTCTGCACAGGTTTGAGCGTTTCAATGCGACCCTTAAGCCTGCGTACCCGTTGCTCTTTCGCTTTGTGCACAAGTGGCTGCAAAAACAGCTATTGCAGGGACGTAGGTTTGACCTGGCACATCAGATTATGCCTCTCGCAGCACGTTATCCCTGTCCATTCCACAATCAGAAAATCCCCTATATCATTGGTCCTATTGGTGGAGCTTTGCAAACGCCTCCTGGGTTCACTTCTGAGGTAGGTAAGACCTCTTGGTACACTAGGCTACGTAATATTGATGGCTTACGATTTAGGTATGACCCTTGGCTCCGAAAAAGCTACTCTGAAGCGGAGATTGTTCTCGGTGTGGCCCCCTATGTCCAAGAGCGGTTAGCTAACGTACCTTTGAAGAGATTTGAGCCTCTTCTGGAACTTGGTGTTGACGGTATACCATCAGAACATACGAAGGGAAGCGCTGATGGTTTACGCCTACTGCACGTAGGGCGCGGTGTCCGTACAAAAGGGCTAAGAGATGTCATCCGGGCTATGGCCTTGATTAGTGACCTACCGGACGTCACCCTAACATCTGCCGGCGCGGGAGAAGAGATTGAGTTCGCCCGGAAAGAGGCTGAAAAACTGGGAGTGCTTGACCGCGTGACCTTCATGGGAAAAGTACCGCGGGCGGAGATTGATCATCTCTATCGCACATCAGATGTATTTGTTTTCCCTTCCTTTCGCGAGCCGACCGGTGGAGTTCTCTATGAAGCAATGCAATGGGGTTTGCCAGTTATCACCGTAGACTACGGAGGCCCCGCTTTTGTGACAGATGACACCTGTGCCCTACGCCTTCCTGTCTCAACGCCAGAGGCCTTGGCGCGTGATGTTGCGCGTTCTATACGTACACTATACGCGAATAGAAGGCGCCGCGAAGAAATGGGGGAGGCGGCACAGAAGAAGGTGTTGGCTGAGGGGCTCTGGGAGAAAAAAGCCGCCTTGATGCTTGATCTCTACGAAAGCGTCTTAGAAGGAGGGCGGCCTGCTGTGTGTCTCACAGCTCGAGGGGGGAAGCGCGAGTAGCTAAGTGTTCGCTCGCGCTCCTCTGAGGTCGTATCAGCTTCATCATCAGCGACTCTCTCTGTTATCCAAAGACCACAACCCAACATGAACATGAAGTACACAAAAAGTGCGTTAAAGAAGTGCACTGTCCAGCCAGCCATAAATAGCCCGAATAAACTAATTAAATATCCGGTACGATAGTATTGCACGCGCGTATTCAATTCTTTTTTCAATGCGACTTGGAGAAAGACCGCGAAAAACAGTGCGAGCCAGAGTACCCAGACAACTACGCCGTGCTTTACAGCCCCTACGATCCAGAACATGTCCATGCTGCTCGACATCCAACTGGGACGCGCCCAGTCTTCGAGACCGATGCCGAATACGGGATTGTCGAAGATATTCTGCGTGCCGTAGATCCAGATCAGAATGCGATTGTAAGCAGACCCCTGACTGAAGGACAAATACGCGACCAATGTGTGAAATGGTGTTCTATTGGCGAAAAAGATATCGACGATCAAGTACCCGACGATTGCCAACGCCGTAAGGATGTACCAGCGAGCTTTGACAGAAGATAATATTTTGTCCCAAAACACCAGGAAAATCTGGACATTCATCGCAATCAGCGGTCCCGTGGAAAGGGAAAGAGCCGCTGTAACTGCAAGCAACACCGGTTGCAGCATACGCATGAAAATCTTCCGCCCATATCCCAGTACATAATAACTCACTCCGATCAGGCTTCCAAACAAGACTCCAAATATAATAGGATGATCAAAGGGCCCTTGCGTGCGATTGAGGCCTAACCTGTTATCAATTTCCGCCGCCAAGTCTGGCAGCGAGGGGCCAATTTTGTTAAACAAGAGAAGAATAAGGTTCTTTGAAGCGAGGGCTTCAAAAATCACGAACGGCAGCATTAACAAACACATCGAGAAAAGAATTTTAGCAACGGCATAGAAGGCTTCAGGCGTGCGAATGTAGACGCGCCCAATTAGGTAGGCGCCCAATGTTTCAATCCATAGGACACCTATTGGTTCAATTGTCTGACTAATGCCATGAAGCACTATTAGCGAGATTGAAGACCAGACGCATATTCCAATTACACAGAAGTCAGGTAGACGCATCCGACCTGCGAGCCCTTTGAGCAATTGGACGAGCGCAGGTAGGAAAATCAGAAGCAAAACAATTCGATAGGCCGACATTCGTATCGGGCCCAGAAATATAAACAGCGGAATAAACAAGCCAATGAGGAAAGTCGCGGCAACTGCCGGTAGACCGACTACTTTCTTGGTATTGCCAAGTCCTTGAATTCGAGACTGTTCAGCGAGTCCTTTCTTCGCTTTCGCAACCATCAATCCTCCAAGGCTTCTATGGTTTTAGACATGCAAGGTTCTTTTTGCTTGAAGTGTTTCTGCTATTCCGCAAAGGTTTGATTCTACGCCATGATGCGCGGGTTCCGTTTTAAGATGTGTCGCGCCAAAGCATGCTTCGTCGGGCGTTTCTTTACGAAGCGCGGTTTCAGAGTTCCACGCCAGATGACGAACTCGACTAGCAGAATCCAACCTGCCCACTCTCGTTATGACTAGGGGGCCGATGGAGGGCATGTCAGGCGAGACCTTTTGAAGAAGTAGACCCTAAGCTCTTTCATAGAGGCTATCAACAATACAAAAACCACTAGAATAGCAATGGAAGACAGCACTGTGAGGACCGATTGTTGTTCATAAAGTAGTAATGCAAACAAAAGGATTACTACAGATGCAGGGCGGACCACCGGTGCAAGCCCAATTTTTGAGCGCTTCCACAGAAGTATTGAGGCAATCACAAATCCTGCAGCCTCTCCTAGAATAGCAACGGCTATGACAGCGGTGATGTTCTCGTATTTGACCGCAAGCCAGTATCCAAGCGCAAGCAGAAGAACACGCGGAAGATTCGAAATCATCGAATTTTCACTGTATCCATCCGCAAAAGCTACAGAGGATTGACCTCCTTTCAAAATGCGAAGGCCTTGAAGAACGGCAAACATCGTGAAAATCGGAAGAAGATCTGAAAATTTGTCTCCTAGCAATATTTGCAAGATGATTTGCCCCAGAAAAGCGATGAAACAGACGAAAATCGCTGAGAACAAAATATGCGCCTGGCATGTTGCCATTGCGATATGATGAAATCTCTGGTTGTCGTCGATCTTGCTTCGATTAAGGGTTGCAAGCTGCGGCAGAAAGAAATTCTGGGCTGATTTTGTAAATACCATTGTAGGCGTAAGTGTCAGTGTCATCCCCATCGCAAAAACTGCGAGGGCATCCATTCCCAAAACTCGGCCTACGATCAGCTTGTCTCCCTGAAAGACCAGAAACATCAAAACTGAATTGGCAAGGAGCGGCCAACCGAAGCGCAATGAGGTAGCCATTGTGGTGCGATCGAAGGCCAGCCGATATGGGCGCTCTGCCACGATATGCGAGGTAAGGGCCATGGCTGCAATCTGCGCTAGAATAGCATAGAGCATCACCTGCCAATCGCCCAGCCAAGTGGCTAGCGGCCAGACCAGAAGCAGCGACAGAAGGGCGGGTATTCCACCGGTCAGCATGAGCGGCCAGAACCGCATCTGTCGGCTAAGCCGGTGAACATCGAAATGCTCGAATGCTTTTATTACAGGTACAATTGCAAGCAATTGATAGGCCCAGATCACCTCGGGAATTCCCAGAAACTGGGCTACCGGCTCCGCAATCATGAACAGAACAATTCCAGCGATAACACCTCGAAGGACCTGAAAGCCCTGCAATGCCGCCTGAAATTGGGGATCGTCTCCGTCTTTTGATTGAACGATCTGCTGTTGCAGACCCAAGGCTGAAGCCATCTCCACCATAGCCATCACAACTGCAAACGTTGCGGCGATACCGTAATCTTCGACCGGGATAAGACGGGCGACAACGAGGTTCCGTACCAAGAGCAGCATCGAGGCTGCTGCATTTCCGGAAAAAATCAGGAGAGCGGTACGAAACACGTTGGACGGCAAGCCTTTTCGAACGTTCCCATTGGACACAAGTGGGTATTTCCTGTTTGCCGCTTATGGGTCAAGCCGTTATTGCCTTTTCGAGAGTTCCTGATTTGCAGTGCATGTCATATGCCACTCTGAGCTCCAAAGAAACTGACGTTCACAACTGTATTGGTGTTTGATGCACAAGCCCCCGTTAAGTCCTGTTCTGGCTAGAATAGCGAAGGGTGATCTGTGCGCTGGGTGTGGCGCATGCGCAGGCCTATTTCCAGAAAAGCTCGAGATGGAAACGACCCCACCAGGCTTCCTGCGACCCCGGCAGATCAAGCAACTGTCAGAATCAGAGAGTGCGTCGTTGGCCAGTTTCTGTCCTGCGATCGGTCAGAGGGTCGAGGTCGGCGAACGTATCGATAACCCACTATGGGGCCCATACTTGGAGATGCAAACGGGATGGGCCACGGATCCTGAAGTCCGCTTTGCCGGCGCGTCAGGTGGCGTGTTGTCGGCGCTGCTCGTGCATATACTTGACAGCGGCGATGTAGAAGCTGTCGTGCAGGTTGCTGCTGATCCTGATAACCCAATCTCAAACCGCACAATGATTGGTAAAAAACGAGCCGATATTCTCGCAGCGGCCGGGTCGCGCTATGCGCCTTCAGATCCATTGGCTGAAATCCAAGAACTTTTGGCGACCGGGCGCCGCTACGCTTTCGTCGGAAAACCCTGCGATGTCGCGGCGTTGCGTGCGTTAGCCGATGAGCGCCGTGAGATTGCCGCAACCTTTCCCATCATGATCTCCTTTTTCTGTGCGGGTGTCCCTTCTGAGACGGGCGGTAGAGCGGTCCTGCAGGCGCTACAGGCTAGTCCGGCCGACATCAGCAGGTTTCGGTACAGAGGGCAGGGGTGGCCAGGTCGTGCGACCGCCACCTTGCGCAATGGAAGTGAACGCTCGATGAGCTACCACGATAGCTGGGGTGGAATTCTCTCCAAACATGTTCAGCACCGCTGCAAGATATGCGCGGATGGAACCGGGAAAGCTGCCGATATCGTCTGTGCCGATGCCTGGGATTGTGATGCCTCAGGTTATCCGGTTTTTGACGAGGCCGATGGTGTCAGCCTGATCGTTACCCGGACGAAACTGGGTGATCGCTTGCTCAATGAAGCGATCGCTGCAGATAGCATCGCTACCAAGCATTTCAGGATAGAACGTCTCGCTGAAATCCAGCCAGGTCAGAGAGAAAGGCGTCGCGCTCTGTTCGCGCGTCTTCTGGCACTTCGTCTCGCCGGGTGCCCCGTGCCGCGCTATCGCGGATTGCGTATCGCTCGCGCAGCCCTTCAGAACCCTGCACGGCGAAATCTCAAGAACTTCCTAGGTATGCTGCGTCGTGTGATCCGGCAGAGACTATCTTACCGCGGTTAAGACAAGCGAAAATCACGAAGCCGCCTTATCCGTATCACAGACCTGTGCAAGACGCCTAATAGACGGAACAAGACAAAGCTATCTCAGGACATCTGCATGCTAACGATTGCGCTGCTCTTTCACTCTGCTAGCAACGATAACTTGGGCGTCGGGGCTTTAAGTGTTTCGGAAGTGGCAATCCTACGGAAGATTGCCGCTGAGCGAGACATTCCTATTTCGATCAAAGTCATCGACAGCATTTCGGAACGTCCGCCCTATGTTTCGGGCGATGACGTGGTTATTAGGCCAACCCGGCCCCTGCGTAAGCCGATTGACTTCTTTCGTGCCGTGCGGGAAAGCGATTTGGTCATTGATATTGGCGGAGGGGACAGCTTCGCAGACATATACGGTCGCCGCCGCCTGACCCAAATGTTCCTGATGAAGTACCTCACGCATTTGGCTCGCAAACCGCTTGTGCTCGCCCCTCAAACGTTCGGGCCATTCAAGTTCCGCCTGTCCAGCTTTCTGGCCCGGCAGAGCGTCCGCCTCAGCGCGATCGCCGCAACGCGCGATAAGCTGTCGACCTCGTGTCTGCGCGACATCGGGTTTGAGGGAGACGTTATCGAAGCCTCAGATGTCGCGCTTTGTCTGCCTTATGATCTGCCACCAGCTCGGTCCGAAGCCGCGCCAATCAGGATCGGGATTAACGTTTCAGGCCTTCTCATGAGCGGCGGCTATAACCGAGATAACATGTTCGGGCTCAAACTGAATTATCCGGATCTGATGCGCGCCATATTGCAAAGGTTTGAGGATCATACCGAACCGTGCGAGGTGCATCTGGCCCCACATGTGATCTCTTGGAAGCAGGGCGCGCTCGAGGACGATCATGCCGCAAGCTTGAAACTTGCCGAAGAATTTCCCTCCGTAACTGTCGCGCCAGGCTTCACCTCTCCCTCCGAGGCCAAAAGCTATATCGCGAGCATGGATTTCTTCATGGGTGCCCGGATGCACGCCTGCATCGCCGCTTTTTCATCGGGTGTTCCCGTTGTTCCAATGGCCTACAGCCGTAAGTTTGCGGGTCTCTTCGGGGCCTTGGGTTATGATGAAACGGTGGATTGCACCACGCAGAGCGCAGACGAAATCATTTTGCGCATCATGGACGCCTTTGAACGTCGCTCTGAGTTGGTTCAAACGCAAAAGGCATCACTTGAAAGGGGGCTGGAAAAGCTCGGGCACTATGAAGTCGCACTTGGCGATCTGATGCATAAGCTGAATACAACGGATTGATTGAGAAAAAGGAAATTTCGTACGTCGAAAAGCGCTCTCGACCAAGCACGTTGATGCTCATGATTTCTACCTGAAGAGTTCAAGGGGAACTATAACTTGCCAGCCACTGAAAAAATCATGGTCGTGGCCTCTGCCGGGGGGCACTGGGTGCAGTTGATGAGAATGCGCAAAGCGTGGGACGGGTTGACCACCGTCTACGTCACCACGGAACCTGGACTTTTGAGCACCGTTCAGATCATGGCTGCTAACGAAGGCAATCCACGACCGAAACTTATATCGGTCACAGATGCCAATCTCAGGGAAAAATCACGCCTTTTTCGGCAGCTTTTGGAAGTGTCTTTCGCAGTGCTGCGCCACCGCCCAGCTGTTATTATTACGACCGGCGCAGCACCCGGTTATTTTGCTCTGCGTTTCGGAAAGCTTATCGGGGCTCGCACCATCTGGGTAGACAGTATGGCGAATGCCGAAGAACTTTCGAGGTCCGGCCAGGAAGTAGGTAAGTACGCGGATTTGTGGCTCACGCAATGGGAACATCTGGCGCAGCCAGACGGGCCACACTTCATGGGACGAGTGCTGTGATTTTTCTGACAACCGGCACCCAGCTTCCCTTTGATCGGCTTGTTAAGGCCGTAGATGAGTGGGTTGGCAGAGCAAAGCTCGAATGCGAAGTTTTCGGGCAGGTATTGTCCCCATCTCAAGATCCATATCATCCTCAACACTTCGAGATCAAAGAACGGCTCTCACCGGTAGAGTATGCTGAGGTACTTGGCAAAGCGGACTTGATCATTTCGCACGCCGGGATGGGTACGATTCTGACTGCACTGACCGAAGGCAAGCAAATCTGCATCATGCCTCGGCGGCACAAATACGGTGAACATAGAAATGACCATCAGATCGCAACAGTTGAACGACTAGGCGACCATGCCGGGCTTTACAAGGCCTCCGACGAACACGACTTGCCAAGGTGCATAGAGGTCGCGCTGAAAGCCGCCGGCAGGCCAAAGTCTGAGAGTATCGATCCCTTTGCATCCGCAGATTTCACCGAAAGCCTGCGTGCGTTTATCCTCGGTTCCCATAATTAGCAGCGTTCGTCGAGATTACGCTCGCGTATCCACCATCCTGCTGCCCAACCCGCCAAAAAGCCTCCCAAGTGACTCTCCCACGCGAGATTTCCGTCCATGGCAAAGTACATCACGACGTTGAGAGCGACGAGCAAACCGATTACTCGCAAAACGGGCGTAATGCCTGCGCGAGCCAATCTCAAAGCAGTGTACTCCCATCTGGTTAGCACCCCGGCTAAGCCGAATAACGCGCCGGACGCCCCAACCATCGGTTGTACCGCGGAGGACATCAAGGCAAAGCCCACCGCGCCGCCTAAGAGGGAAAGCGCATAGATTACCGCAAAGCGCATCTGACCCACCCGCTCGATCACCAGCCGGCCCAATGAAATAAGCGTTATCATGTTCACCAGAAGGTGAACAAAACCGCCGTGCAGGAATCCGTAGCTCGCAAACATTGCGGCAGGCTGCGCAGGATAATTGGGCTGCCAGTTGCTCAGCAGGCCTCGCCAGAATCCTCCATACTGATAAACGAGGCCCCGCCAACGGGGCGAGCCCCAAAGCCCGAAATCGGCGCCTTGAAGGATTATCTCAATAGAAACACAAGTTACCACCAACGAAAGCAACACCCAATGACATGCGAAATAGGCGTTGAACTTACAGAAAAGGCGATGTCGCTTAGTTTTCACCGCATGTGCCAGTCATCTACTAAACTCAAGAGAGACTGATAGGCAGCTGCACCTATCTTCTACTCGGATGAACCGCAACCGCACGAGAATGCGCCTCTAGATCACTTTCCGTCAATGCGTGGACGCGGCACGGTCGATCGTCGATTTATAGTTGAAATCCCCAATCGGCTTGTACCGCGCTTAAAGCGCCATTGAAGCCGATGGTAAACGACCTTTTCCGAGGTTGTCTTTGGGGACCTCTGCTCAGTGTGCCTCAACTACGCCGTATTCTCTTCCCGCTCAATCAACTAGCATCAATGGATCTGCGCTACCTTGTCACTTCTTCTTAAATGCTCGATACAGCGCCGGGGGCGTGAGATCAATCGCGAGCTCACGCAGCTTCGAACGTATTTGACGTTTGTCACTGCTTCCTGGACGACGCTGAAAATTTGTAGAATGGCTCCGCTCGAGCGCATGAGCATCTCCAGGTACCGTGTAATAGTAAAGCGCGAGGGATCGGCGGTAAACATCCTCGGGGCACGTAAGTGGGTCGGGGTGGCCGTGGAACGTGTCGCTTTCAGTGTTGAAGACAACTGCACGACCGATCACAGGCATTACAGACTTGGTTTTCGCAGACATGTCTGTTTCCCAAAGCTCCAGCGCTCCTCCGTACTCATCTTGCCAATTTTCGTTTAGGAAGAGAATTAAGTTCATTCGGCGTCGTGTGCGCAAGTGAGCGTGCGTGTTGAAGTCGGCATGAATGCTAAGGTGTCCGCCTCGCGCAGTTTCGTGCAAACCACCCCCAGCTTGGTGCGGGTCTGTGATGAGGCCCTTGATGCCAGTCATGCGTTCCAGAAACTCAAGAAACGGCGACGAGTTAAGTGCATTGATCACGTTGGTGATAAGCGGGCTTGTGATTTTTTCCATTTGGTAGCCCGTCTTTAGCCGAGAGTGATCATCATCAAACCGCCCTTTTTCACGTTTCGGAAAATCCTCTAAGATGCGATGCAGTAGATCGTGTGGCAGGAGATCGTCAATCACGATATGCGGATAAGGTTTGTTGCTTACGTATTCTGTATGCAGGGCGTCCCCCAGAGCGTGACATTCTGCACGATCAAAAAAAAGCGTGTCTCCAACTACACGTGGATGCAAACGTGCTGTGCGATCCTTTGCGTTCACGGGAGTGATAGTGGTGTCGTCGGTCATTACTCAACCTCTTTGCATATTGGAATCACGGTAGGGACCTAGATTGCCAGTTGTCTGTTTTTATCATCGTGAATGTAAGTAGTGTAGTCTGGGTGGTCGAATGCGTGATGAACGTAAATCTGACTTGGCCAGACCGCACGAATAGGACGCTTGTCAGCAAGACCGGCAATACGGCGCAGCTTACGCATTTTTGAAGTGTCGTTGTAGTCAGCAATAGCGCGCAATTGGCCGACATCTTCACTTAAAATGCCTCCGCCTTCGCTGCTGATTACGTCGTCGCAATAGCAGTGAATACGCGGTAACAAAAATTCCGGTTTAGCTGAAAAAATACCAAACGAGTCATACGTTGAAGACCAAAAATCGAGATCGAAGAAGGCAGCACCCAAAGGCGCTGGAGTATGACTATCAAAGAAATCGGGCACAGTGTCCTTAACATCGCCCAGAACTAAACGGGCACGCGTCAGCTTTGCCTCTAGCGCAGAATGATCCATGCGATAAAAGCCGGACTTCCAGATGTAGGGTAGATCGCGGTAGTCAACAGGATCTGGCAATCCCTCACCGGTATCAAACCCCCAGATCTCGATCTGCACGCCGTAAGCTTTTTCGATTTCAGGACATAACTCTTCAAGGGCTAAGAGTCCTCTTCCTCCAGCTACACCGAACTCTATCGCCGATATACGTGGCACAGAAAGGGACTGGGCCAGTCTAGCGGCATTAGCAAGACAATAGGCATAATGCGGTCTATCAAAGAGATCGTATTGTAATCGGCTCGAAAGAGATGCAGTGCCGAGCATTTTCCATATTTTCAGAGCGGCACGTTGCGGGTTGAGCAACGCGTTTATCATTCTCGGCATTCACGGCCTCCACGAGTTTATTTGTCCAAAAGATCGCCAACCCATGACGTCATCACTTATTGTCGAATACCCACATTTTTGATCTCTATAATGTCTGATACTCGGCTTTTCCCTTGAAAGACGTTTCGTTTGGCTCGGTTCGTAAATTTGCCCAGGTTCTCTCATCCTACTAACCTCGCGACTCAAACAGGAACTCTTGAAAGAAGCTTTCATCGGCACCTTACTCCGGCACGAACCGTGGAAGCTTCGGCAAGCTCTCCCGCATCAGCGCCTTCAGCCGTTCATCAGCCGCCCCCTCGGGCTCATCCTTTAGGATCGGGGTGATATACCTCACGATGGCGCCGTCGGTGCGGTCAATAGTCAAGCTGTCGTAGACCACGCTCATCTTTGCCTTGAAGTCGTTGGTCATGCGTTTACCGCGCTGTTCGAACCAGTAATAGACCAGTTGTTCCGACAGCCCTTTCTGGATCACCGCGCGGTTCACCTGAAAGGTACCATAGCCGGTGCCCGACATGTCTACTGGCACCGTCTCGAAGCTGTAGATCTCCCAGCCACCTACGGGTAGGCAGACCTCTGGTGAGTGGATGCCGCTGCCTTCTGTCTGCTTTTCGTAGAAGGCCATGAAAAGCTCAACCGGGGCGGTCTCTTCGGGGTTTCTGAAGGATGCGGACAGGTAATCGGTCGCGGCCAGGACCCGCTCGATATCCGGTTCCAGCATCGAGAAGGTTGCTGACCAGTCGCCAAGCTGGCGCGGATAGAGCGCGAAGGGATCTCGGTCGAGTGGGGCAGGCTCATTGCCCTGTTGCAGCGCCCAGCCTGCAGACACTCCGAGCGTCATGAGCGCCGCCGCTGCGAGACCGCGCGAGGCCCGGATGCCGGTGATGCGGCCGGCGATTGCGCCGAAACCGGTGGTGTCGAGGTCAATGGCCTCAGAGAGTGGCTTCGGGTCGGTCGTCAGACGCTGGAGCAGCACCGCCATCAGGAAGAGGATCGCGATGCACGCCCCAAAGATTACCCAACCTTCGAAGTAGTGCAGAAAGCCCTCAGCGTGCTCGATCCCATAGCTGTTGACCAGCACGCCGATCACACCAATGCGAAAGGAGTTCATCAGAACGGTAAGCGGGGCCGCGGCCAGCAAAAGCACCGCCTTGTGCCATAACGGCCCGCGGTACAAAATGGCGAACAGGTAGGAAAAGCTCAAGATGGGAAAGAGATAGCGCAGTCCCGAGCAGGCCTCGGCCACCTGAAGCTTGTAGACGCCCAAGTCGATGACGTTGCCGTCCAGAAAAACCGGAACTCCCATCAACGCCACGAACCAGACGCCGATCTCCGAAGAGATTGTCTGCAGCACAATGGTCAGCTTGAGATAAATGAACTGTGGCAGAGGCAGCATGAAGATCAGGTGCACGACGCCCAGCTGGTGCAACTTGCCACGTTCCCAGCCGAAGATCGTCAGCACTGCGCCGCCGACCCAGATGATGAAGGCATAGGTGACGATGTCGGGGATGCGCGTCAGGTTTCCCGCAATGGCCAGCAACAGGCCGAGAGCAAGCACGACAAGGCCAGGCATTCGATCATGCACCACCGGCGCGGGAGGCGGCAAGCGACGCATCTCACGCAGGAACAGGTACAGCGAGATAAGCGGAATAAGCGGCCCATGGCTGTACTCGGCGGTCGACCAGGCCTTCGCCAGAGACACGAACCCGATCCAGAAGATCGGTATGGAACCCAAGAGAAGCAGCGCGAACCAAAATAGCCCGGTCGGATTAACGGTGCGTGAAAGCTTGTCTGTACCGAACTGATCCGTCACCGACATTGCGTCATACTCCACTCACACACTGCAGCCTACCTAGCAGGCCACGCGCCCACACATATTTCTTACCGGAAAATCCGCACCAAGACGATACCAAACGCGGGGGAAGGCAGCTTGAACAATCTGTTCTGCCGTTAGGAATAATGCGCAGGCTCATGGGCGCACAATAAGGTTCCAGTCGAGTGTCAGGAAGACCCGGTTCGACGTGGCCGTGCCGACGCCTTCCTCTTCGCGCAATCGATACTCGTATCCTGTGGAGAACCGCCAATCCCTGGTGAGATCGCGTGAATACGCTGCACGGAAATCGGCGCGGGTGGTGTCGCTTAGGGCCGGACCGCCGGCTTGTGCAAGATCTGCGTAATTCGCCGAGAATTCCAGATCCGATATCGAATTGATCTCATGAGTGTAGCCCAGAGAGGCTCGTGTGGTCTGCAATTCATTCGAACGCGAACTTGTTGTTACCTGCCGCTCGATTGAGGCCGTCAGTGTGCCTCGCTTCATCTCGTGCAGGAAATTCAGACTGCCCACGGGCCGGATCGTGTCGGCGACATCGCTCGTGGCCCCTAGGCTGAATTCGATTGCGCCACGCGGCAATGGCATGGCCCGGCCAATGAGCCAGGTAGCGGTTCGACCGTTCTCGCTCTCGCGCAGATCGAAGCTTGTACTGATCGTGCCGCGCTTCAATTCGCGCGTAAGGTTGACGCTTCCGATCAGGCCAGTCTCGGTATTCGACCGGCGCGTGCCTCCGATGGTCTCGTCGGTATCGATTTCCTGATAGCCCAATGAAACGTCGAGCGTGTCAATTGGCGACAAGGCCTGGGTCAGCCCGAGATTGAGACTGGCGGTCTGCCGGTCTGTCTGCGGCGGATCCTCTGCGCTGTATCCCTCATAGCGCAGCACCACACGAGTTTCGGTCACCGGGCTTAATGTGAACCGCGTCGTGGCGGAAATGCTAAGGCTCTCGGTGTCAAACAGATCCGGATCGGTCGTGCCAGTATAGGTCCGCTCACGGTATCTTCCGTCCAGAATGAATCCTATCGGGTCGGTCACGCCGGTCTCGAAGGAGAATTGTGTCGAGAACTGTTCGAGGTCGCCCCGGTCGTCAGTGAGATCGGCTTCGTCCAGTGGGTCCTCCTCGAAGAATGGATTTTCATCGAACGGGTCCAATGCATCCACGGACGAGAAGCTATAGTCGGCTCCGAAGCTCAGCGCGCTGTTTACGCCCTCTCTATCATAGGAAAAACGTGCACGACGATCATCGAAGGTGCGGCTGCCCCCGGGTGGTTCATTGGCGCGCAGCATCCCACTCAGATCAAGGCTGAGCACATCGTTGGCACGTCGGTTTAAATAGCCGAAGGACAAACGAGTATCGAAAAGTTCCGAGCTCTCGCTGTTGTTGGGCGAAAGGTTGTAATTGTCGGTGACACTTACCGTGGAACTGAGGCCGAAAGTCAGGACCGGGCCTCCATCTTCAGGTCGGCTTCCCTGCTGCGCATGCGTAGAGGCCGCCCCCCAGACAAAAACTGAAAGGCAACCGGTGCCGATAAGAGCATACGCAGGCTTCAAAACGACGCCCTTATTCGAAGAGGCGCCGCTCCGGTACAACGATCACGTCGCCCGGCGCAAGTACCGTCGTGCCGCTGATGCTGCCGGCGCCACCCATACTGCGATAGTTGAAACGGTATACCAATTCCTGTCCGCTGGTGCGGTCCACGCGACGCAATTGGATGCGCTTCTCCGCGGCAAAGCGCGAAAGCCCACCCGCCTCGGCGAGGAACTGAAGTAGTGTCGTACCCGGCGCAACTTCTTTTCGCCCGGGCTCGTTCGCCTCTCCCAGGATATAGACATTCATGACGTCTGGTTCCGGCTCGACACGCGGCTGTCTCGGTTGTCTCGGTGCAAGCGCGGAAACAGAGACAAGAACCGTCGGTTCCGTCGCGAAATTATCGGCCAACTCCGAGGAGATGGTCTGGGCCACCTGTTCTGTGCTCCTGCGTCCCGCGTTGACTGCGCCCGCCAGTGGAAAGCTTATCGAACCGTCGGGCAGAACCAATACCTCGCGGTTGAGACCGGGGTCCTCCAGGACCTCAACTCTCAGGGTATCACCGGGTTTAATCCTGTACTCGCTTTGCGCCGTGGCCGTGCCAGCCAGCCCGATCGCGAAGAGGAGTGTTGCTATGAATTTGATCATCCCATGCCTCTGTAACGGTATTCGTTTTGCGTGGATGCTACGACATTTTCCCTCTCGCAAAAACACGCAAAGAAAACAATGAACAAGGCTGCGGCAGATTTGTAGCGCTTTGAAGGTATTTTCCGTCAGTTTTGCGTATTGCCATCCTGAACAGTTGCCTCCAGCCGAGTAATTTCCGACTCAACTTCGGTCATGAAATCGGGGCGCGGCCCATCTCCCACAAGTTCGGCCGTTTTCCGGAACTGTGCCAGGGCTTTGGTCAACTCGTCTCGTGCAGCATATGCCCGCGCGAGGTGGTACTGCACCCTGGGATCGCCCGGGAGCCCTTCGGCAGCAGGCTCCAATGCAGATACCGCGGTATCAAGATCGCCGCGTCGGAAGGCGATCCAGCCGTAGGTGTCCTGAAAGGCCGGTACATCCCGGTCCCGCAGTCTTCGCGCGATCTCATGCGCGCGGTTCAGGCTTTCGTCGTCGTCGCGTGCAGTGGTCAAAAGGCTTGCGAGGTTGTTGGCGATGATGAGATTGTTGCTGTCGGCCGCGTAAAGCTTTTCATAGATCTCGATTGCGCCCTCGACATCGCCCTCACGCTCCAAAACGCCGGCAAGCGCCCAGTTGAGCCGGGCACTTTCGGGCGAGGCCGCGAGACCATCACGTAGCGCCTGTTTAGCGGCGTCGTCCTGCTCCTGTACCGCGAGGACATTGTAGAGCGCCAGCCAATAGCGCTGATCCTGCGGGTACTCTGCAGTGAGGTCACCAAACGTCGACTGCGCAGATGCGGTGTCGCCGGTTACTGCCTGGACCGAGCCGAAGAGAAACTCTGCATTGGGGTTTTCCGGGTTTGCCTCCCGGGTTTCCTGCGCGTATGCCAATGCGCCTTCCACGTCGCCCTGTGCAAGGCGGGTCCGCACAATCGCCGCCGCCGCGCCCAGTCCGCTTGCGCCCTCTCCGGCAAGGTTTTCAAGAAAGCTCATGAGTTCATCTTCGCGATCTTCGGCCGCCAGTCGGCGCGCAGTCAACTCGTTGGCGATCCGGTCAGCGTTGGCATCGTCCTGACGGCGCAGCGTCTCTATCACCTGGGTAAGGCGAGGCCAGTCCTGCTCGGCCCTGTACACTTCACCAAGCGCGCTCAAAAGAGCGGGATTGCCTGAGTCCAGACGCAACGCGTTGATCAGTACGGTTTCTGCCGTGCGAAGGTTTTCCTCCCCGATCAGGTAACCTGCATAGCGCAGCGACTCCGCAGCAGCATTGCCCGAAGCCTCGACCGCCCTGCTTAGCATGTCAGCCATAAGATCGCGATTGCCCGCCCTCTCGTGGGCTTGTGCCATCAGCGTCATCGCTTCGGCATCGTCGGGATCGTCCCCGATGACAGAGCGCAAGGCGACGATTGCCTCATCGGTGCGGTCGCTCTCGATCAACCACCCAGCACGCATCTTAAGAGCTTCGGGCTGATTGCCATCTTCCTGCAGCACCTCTTCGACAAGAGCACGCGCGCCGACATTGTTGCCGGTTCTATCCAGAATCCGGGCCAGCATGACCATGATCTTGCGCCGCTCATCCGAAGGCTCCATGCCTTCGATGAGGCCTTCCAGTTCCGAGATCGCCTCGTCCCGTTCTCCCAGATCAAAGCGGAACCCGGCGCGCAGCGCAGTCAGCCGCTCGATTTCAGGCGGTTCGCCTTCGAGAATGCGTTCGAGTTCTGCAAGCGCCGTCTCGCTATCTCGCACCTCGGCAAGGAAACGGATATAGGTCACGATGTCATCGCTGTTGCCCGGCTCAGCAGCAGCACGCTCCTTCAGAAAGGATTCAGCAGCATCGACATCGCCTTGAGACATGTACCACCGCACAAGCGAAGTCCGCACATTCTGGTCGTCCGGAAAACGTGTGATCATCTCCTCGAACTGTGCGCGAATTTCGGTGGTTTCGCCCAGCTGTTCGAGGACCCCAAGACGTATCGCGTAAAGTGAACGATCCTCCGGCTCCTGCTCGAGCGCGGCGTCGATGGCGGAAAGCGCAGCAGTCCAGTCCTGCTTGCGCGTCAGGTCATCGATGATCACCCGTCGTGCAATCATCAAATCCGGATTATCAGCGACCAAAGAACGGGCGGTCGCGACGGCTTTGCCACGGGCCTCGCCATCTTCTGATCCGCTCAGCGCGTCACGATAGGCAATCGTTGCGTTCACGGCTTGGACAAGCGGGTCTTCGGGGGCCAGCTCGGCTGCGGCTTTTGCATGACGGCGCGCGGCTTCCCAGTCATTCACTTGCAGGGAAAGTTCGGCCAGCGCGCGCTGGCCAGGCAAGCTGTCGGGATATTGTTCGACCAAGCGCAGATATTGGCCGAAAGCTTCGCGAATATTTCCCCGCTCACGCTCCGTTTGCGCATATAGCAGACGCGCCTCGCGATGTTGCCCATTCAACTTGAAGACGTTGCGGAACTCGACCAATGCCCGATCGACATCGCCCTCTTCGAGCAGGTCCACACCAGACTGGAAGTGGCTCTCCGCCCGTTCTTCGGCCGTGTCGCAAAACGAAAGAAATCCAGCAGCGGTCAGCGCTATAAAGGCTGGTTTGAACATGTGGTGACCCTCAAGTCCTTGGCTTTGGACGGCATTCAATAGGAAGCGCCGATCCGATCTTTTCGGCGCCTACCATGACACGTCTTATAGCGAGAAGGAACCTAGCCGATGAAGGGAGTACGCCATGCGCCTCATGGCGTACTTCAGCTCAGTATCCGGTTCCGCGCAGAACCACACTGACGGTCTTCCACAGGATCGAAACGTCCTGCGACAGCGACAGCGACGCCAGGTAGGAATTATCGAACCCCGCCCTCTCCGCGAAAGTCGACTGGTTGCGTTCCGACACTTGCCAGGAACCAGTGATGCCGGGACGCAATTCAAAATAGGCCGTACCCGGATAGAGTGTTTCCTGCTCGACCATCATCGGCCGTGGCCCGACAAGCGACATATCACCCTTCAGCACGTTCCAAAGTTGCGGAAGTTCATCGAGCGAGGATTTACGCAGAAACGAGCCCAGTCGCGTGATGCGGGGATCATTTTTCAGCTTCTGTGTTTTTTCCCATTCCAAGCGCGCATCGTCGTTCTCGACCAAGTGACGTGCCAGCAGCTTGTCCGCCCCGGGGACCATGGTGCGCATCTTGAGCATATGGAACACGCGGCCGCGTTTTCCTAAACGCTTCTGAAAATAGAATGGAGAGTTGCCGTCAAGTGCAACGAGTGCTGCCATTCCCAAGATGATCGGCAATGAGAGTGGCAGCGTGAGCACAATTAAAGCAAGATCGAGGCAGCGCTTCACCCCTTTTTCGTAAACGCCGTTTCGGCTGTAGGCTCTACGTGTTCCGGCAGCGTTTTTCCACGTAGTGGCTTCGGAATAATCCCGAAATGTCATATACTTCCCCAATACTAATCAAATACCAAAACAGCCAGACACACTTCGATACGTGCATTTCGAGGTGATCAATCTTTGTGAAAGCGCACCTACTGTTCAGCATCAAAGCCCCCACAAATTAGTTAACAGGTGACGACTGCCCAAAACAAGACATATTTCCGCCATAGCAGTTAAACTAGCCGCTTAGGCGCTTGAAAACCTTGTAAAGAAGCGTTTCCACGCGTTCTCGCCGCAAACTTCCCGGAGTCACTGTTGCGAAGTGGAAAACAAACCGCCCGATTAAGCGAAATCGTTGCCTAGAAGCTGGTGGTTGATTCGCGATATGGGAGAAATCAGGTGGACATTGCCACTGTAAGTCGCCACTCAAATTTCATCCGAATGCCGTATAATAGGGGGGTTCTCTGTTGCATTGTGAGCCACTAATAGTCAGAGGTGACGCTGACTTTTCGGCCCGTCGGCACGCAAGACGCGTTGGAATTTAGATTTATGAAAGAGTGTCATGGGCGCTGAACAAAGTATGTCTCCTGAAGGAAGCAAATGACGCCGGAAAATCTTTATGCCGACTTTTTCGGTCTCTCTGAACGTGCGTTCACGCTGTTGCCCGACCCGGCGCTGATCTATTGGTCCAAGGCTCACCGGAACGCCTACACAATCCTTGACTACGGAATTTTGTCTCGCGCGCCCATCACTGTGATTACCGGTGAGATCGGTTCTGGCAAGACGACTCTCATGCAGCACTTATTGAAAAACCACAAAGAAAGGATCACCGTTGGCCTGATCTCCAATGCGCAGGGAGGTCGAGGTGAGTTGCTGCAATGGGTACTGAACTCGCTTTCGGTCGAGGTATCGAATGACTCGAGCTATGTTCAGAACTTTCAGGCACTGCAGGATTTCCTTATTGCCGAGTACGCCGCCGACCGTCGGGTGGTTCTGATCTTCGATGAAGCCCAGAACCTTTCGACGGAAGGTCTGGAGGAATTGCGGATGCTCACCAATATCAATGCCAATAAGGATGAATTGATACAGTTGATACTCGTGGGACAGCCCGAGTTGCGCGATGTTATCGCCAGCCCGAACATGAAGCAGCTTGCTCAACGGGTGGCTGCGAGTTTCCATATTCCGGCGATGGATGACGAAAACGTTAAGCAATACATCCGACACCGGTTGCAATCAGTGGGCGGGCATGGCGACGAGTTCACCGATGCGGCGTGTTCGATGGTCTACAAGCATACTGGCGGTGTACCCCGTTTGATCAACCGTCTCTGCGACGTGGCTATGCTTTATGCTTGGAGCAAAGAAGAAAAGACCGTGACCGAAGATATCCTGAAGAGCGTGCTGGACGACGGATTGTTCCTTACTGCCGAAACAGCCACGCAAGAGGACGATTTTAAATGAGTGAAATGAAGTACTATGTGTCGATCTTTCTCAGGCGGTTGCATTATTTCCTGATCGTTTCTGTGGCAATTGCCGCAATTTCGGTGATCGCAGCATTTACGCTGCCGCCGGCCTACGAGTCTCAGACACGGCTGCTGTTGGAAGGGCCGCAGATTCCCTCGGAACTGGCCAGCTCGACCGTTATGGTCGGGTTGAGCGAGCAGCTCGAGATTATCGAACAGCGTCTGATGACGCGTGCGAACATGCTTGATGTTGCGCGCAACCAGAATGTCTTCAGGGACATGCAAGAGATGACTGCTGACGAAATCGTCGAGGCGATGCGCGCACGCACGGTGGTCCAGACGGCGAGTGGACGCAATCCGACTCCAATAATGAATATCCGCTTCGAGGCGCGCAGCCCGCAGATTGCCGCTGCGGTTCTGAACGAGTACCTGACCCGGATCGAAAATCAGAACGCGGAATTCCGCACGAGCAGGGCCGGCAATACACTGGAATTCTTCCGGCAGGAGGTCGAGCGCTTGGGGCGGGACCTCGACATTCAAAGTGCACGCATCTTGGAGTTCAAGACCGAGAACTCAGACGCTCTGCCGGAAAGCCTCGAATACCGGCTTGATCAGCAGGCCACGCTTCAAGAACAGGTCCGACAGATCGACCGAGATATCACCACTCTGCGGAACCAGCGTACGCGGCTGGAAGAGATTTTCGAAGCCACAGGACAGGTGAGCCAGGCGGAAGCTGCCGCGCCACGACTTTCCCGCGAAGGGCAAAGGCTGCAGGACCTGCAGGCCCAGCTCGACGAAGCGCTTTCGATCTACTCCGATACCCACCCGACGGTGAAATTGTTGCAGACCCGTATTGCGCAGGCCGAGGAGCGGCTCGAAAATGCCCCGGAGGAAGAGCCTCAAACTGCGGAAACCACTCCCGATCAGCGACCTGGAGATGTGAGGTTGGAACTGCAATTGGGGGAGATCGACACGCGTGTCGAGATGCTGCAGGAACAGCGCACCGAAATCGAGGAACGGCTGACAGGCTTGTCCGAAACCTTGGCGGAAACCCCCGGAAATACCGTGTCCCTCGAAGAACTGACCCGCGCTTACGAAAATGTCGAGGAGCAGTACAACATGGCAGTCGATCGTCTCGCGAAGGCGACGACCGGCGAAAGGATCGAGTCACTCTCTCGCGGACAAAGGATCTCGATTATCGAACCACCCGCGACGCCTACAGAACCGACGAAACCGAACCGGATCCTCATTGCCGGTGGTGGCACTGCATTCGGAATCCTCGCAGGTATTGGGCTCGTCTTTCTGATCGAACTGCTTAACCGCACCGCGCGGCGGCCCGAGGATATTGTCAATCGTCTCGGCGTACGCCCACTGGTCGTTCTACCCTACGCGCGCACGCGGTCCGAGGTATTTCGGAAGCGCCTGCTGAAGTTCACGGTTTACCTAGCAATCCTCGTTGGCCTGCCTGCCGCTGTATATATGGTGCATCTCTATTACTTGCCGCTCGATCTTCTGGCCGACAGGGCCATGAACAAGATCGGGGTCCGGTGGTGACCGGTTAACGAAACATCAGGAGAGTGTGAGTTGGAACGAATTCAGGAAGCGCTTGCCAAGGCCCGCGCACAGCGCCAGCAGGGCAATGCGACGCAGAAGAAAGAGGTTGCAAGACCCCATAACGCAAATCCCAACACCGATGCGTGGGAACACCTTGCCCCCTTCAAGCTCAATCGCGCGGCGCTCAAGCGCAACCGCGTAGTTGCCGCTGATTCCGGTCCCGAGGCGGCCCCCTATGACCTGATGCGCACGAAGATCATTCACCAATGCCAGATTAACGACTGGCGCAGGATCGCAATCGTCTCCCCGGACGCAGGGGCTGGAAAAACCACGACTCTGGGCAACCTGGCGTTCAGTTTCGAACGGCAGCGCGACATGCGCATCCTGTGCATTGATCTCGACCTGCGGCGACCTGCACTGCATACACTATTGGCGCAAAAGCCCGACCATTCCATGGCCGAGGTTCTGGAAGGCCATGTCCCCTTTTCACAACACGGCCTAAGGCTGGGTTCGCGAGTAGCGCTGGGTCTCAATAATGAGCCTGCCCGAAACCCCTCGGAGCTGTTGCTGAGCCGTGTCGCGCGCGACTCGCTTGCCGCCATCGAGCAGGAGTATGCGCCCGACCTCACGTTCTTCGACATCTCGCCACTGAACGGTAGCGACGACAACATTGCCTTTCTTCAGAACGTGGACTGCGCGGTGATTATCGCAGCAGCCGAGTCCACCACTATGACCCGGATCGATCAGGCCGAACGTCAGGTCGCCGAATTGACGAACGTGATGGGGATCGCGCTGAACAAGTGCCGCTATATTGGCGATGCCGACGAGTATCAGTACTATTGAGCTTCCAAATGATGCCTACAACCGCGATCATCATACCGCACTTCAATGATGTGGAGCGCCTTGATCGCTGCCTTGAGGCGCTGAAACTGAACGACCTTTCCGATTGTGAAGTTGTCGTTGTCGATAATGGCTCGACGCAGTCCCTGGCCCAGGTAATATCTGACTACTCCGACTTCCGTTTTGTCACCGAACCCGAGAAAGGCGCCGCAGCGGCGCGAAACCGCGGTGTTCGTGAAACGTCAGCCCCGCGACTGATGTTCATAGATGCCGATTGCGTGGCTGCGCCCGACTGGGTGAAAGTAGGTCGGGAGGTGGCTAGCCGCGCTGATCTCGTCGGCGGCCGCGTCGAGGTATTCGACGAGACCCCACCCCCTCGGAGTGGCGCGGAAGCATTCGAAGCGGTCTTCGCCTTCGATTTCCGGCACTATATCGAGGTTCAGGGATTCTCCGGCACTGGCAACTTGATAACCCGGCGTGACGTTTTCGAGGATGTTGGGCCTTTTCGCGTCGGCGTGTCCGAGGATCGAGACTGGTCATTCCGCGCTACTGCCAAAGGTTACAGGTTGGTCTATGAAGACAAGCTGAAGGTGGGCCACCCGTCGCGTCAGGACTGGCCCGAACTTCGGCGCAAGTGGAGAAGAATTACGCAGGAGATGTTCGGCCAAACCGGCGGCGGCGCGGTCGCGCGCATCAAGTGGGCGTGCAAGGGGATGGCGATGCCGGTAAGCATTCTTGCACACGTGCCGAAGGTTCTAATGACTCAAAAGCTCTCTGGACCACAAGATCGCTGGCGCGCCATCTTCACGCTTATCCGCCTTCGGTTTCTCCGGATGGCCTGGATGCTGCGGCAAGCGGTTGGGATGGAAATATGAGCTAAAAAAAAGTGCTGCATTCTGCAGCACTTTTCCAAGATCAATTCAGGTGAAGTTTTAGATCGCTTTTCGCTTCCGACGTATGGCAGCCATACCGCCCAGCGCTGTGATAAGGAGCAGACCACCTGCGGGCACCGGCACAGCGGATATGGTTACGTCATCGATAAATCCACCAAACGAGTCTGACGTTGTCGAGGCGTCGAAGGTCAACAAGAAGTCACCTGCAGTATCGACTACAAACTCTTGACCGATCACAGTCCAGTCGCCAACAACCGAGTTATACGTGCCTCCCGGGCCCATCGCATTACCGCTGAACAGCCCCGCCAATGTAAAGCTGATACCATTTGTCGTGCTGTCTGCTTGGCGCGGACTGTACGCGAAAGAGAACATGTGCCGACCAACACCCAGCGAGACGCTCTGCGAGATTGTGCTGTTGTTGTTGCTGTCCAGTTCCGCGTAATAGTCGCCATGGAATGGCATGAGCGGGATAGTGTTTTTTGTTTGTAGCTCAAGGCCATCCCCGGACTCGTGCGTCCACCCTGGGACAACCTCAGTCCCGTACGTGTTCGCTCCATCCCCCCAAATGTCCCACGACGCTGTTCCCGAACTGCCTGGCATGTCTGCAAAAGCATTTTCGTTTGCGGTGCCCACAACGCCAGGGTCTTGTTCAAAACTGCCGTTTGTAACAAGGTTCACGGTCGCGGCTTGGGCGCTTAAAGCGCCGCACAGGACAAAGCTCGCTGGGATTCCAACTCTAGCAATTAGACTTTTCACAATTATCACCTTTCAGGTCACAGATTTACACATTCACTGTACACGACATCGACACTGCAACAAAAGGACAATTCTTGTTTTTGCCGCAATTAGGTCTCTTTTAAACGAGTCTGTTAGAAAAAGGTGAAACGCAAGGGTAAATTTAGGATTTGCAGTTCGTATTCTTCAATAAAGTGGGGCAATTTCTACGATTGTCGCTGAATGAAGATCTGTTGCTTGCATTTGTATCGACTCTCTTGTGACCTTGATTCGCGCCTGTTTTTTGCGTGTTGAGAAATCACATTCTGTATGTTGCGGCCTTTGGAGCTAAATGTGTTCTACGCCAAGTATAACAACAAATAAGGCCGCATGAAGCGGCCTTATCCAGTAGCTGACTTAGCAGCTGTTATCAAAGTAACTATCCCGTCCGCTTTTTGCGGCGCAGGGCGACAATGCCGCCAAGTGCGGACAACAGAAGCAAGCCTCCCGCGGGAAGCGGGATTGGAGCGAGTGCAAATTCGAACGCTTGCTGGTCCGTGCTTTTGAAAGCAACCGTTCCAAAGGTGGTGGATGCCCCGGTGTCATCCAAGATGCTAAAGCTCACGAGCGCCGTGCAACCGAAGTTGGCGGGTGAACCGCAAGTGCCGGAAAATGCTGCGTTCACTGCGCTCGCGACATCAGCGCCAGTGATTGATACATCAGATCCACCACCTCCTATGGCGCTGAACGATAGTGTGTTGTAGCTGTCGATGGAACCCCAGAGGATATTCAACACGGATTGCGCACCGGAGAAAACCAGCTTCACCGGGTTCGGATCGTTCGGTGAAGGACCTACTGCAAAGAAGGAATTCACATCCTCCAATGCGTTCCCGTCAAATGGCGACCGGTAAGTCCCATCTGTTGTTCCAGGCGGCGGAGTGACAACATTGGCATCACCTGGCGTCCACGTCGCGCCACTGGGTATGAAGGCACCATAATTCGCCGCGTAATTATTCGAAGTATTCGCCGCGGCACCGGACCCATCCCCTGATGCATCGAGCACATTTATCTGGACGGTCGACGCCGACGCGCATACCGCTCCTGCGAGCAGAAGACCAGCCGCCAATCCAGTTTTCGAAAGTAATCTGTTCATCACGATCCCCTATAAAAACTTCATAATCTTTCTGAAGGTTACATTAATCCACCAAAAAAAACAACAAATATGCCGCATTCCAGCCTTATTTTTAACGTGCATCGACCATGCAGACGCAACCCTGGATTGAAGCGGCGCTCAGCACGCTGGATTTGCCAACAATTTAGTGGCGGCCGTATCAATGGTCGCCGGACCGTGGGCAACTGTCCGGTTGCACGCTCGAACTAGTTTCTGTCCTGATTCGCGCCATGAGAGCTGACCACTTAGCGGGGTCTTTCGAGTGCTGTTGAACGGCCAAACCTCGGCATTCAAAACGCGAAAGGGCCGCCTGAGGACGGCCCTTTGAGAACTGGACTACTAAAAGAATGACGTCAGATAGATTTCTTGCGGCGGCGTCGAACTGCGGCCAGTCCGCCAAGGCCACCCAGAAGGAGCAGTCCAGCAGCTGGAACCGGAACGGCAGCAACCCGGATCCCGTCCATACCAAAACCGTCACCATTGCCGGTCGTCATCTCGATGGTGATGAGGCTCAGCGCATCGCTGAAGTTCATCGTAACCAGCAGCAATTCACCATTCGGACGTCCGCTGGAATTGGGCAGGTTCATCACATTATTGGTGAGGCTGCCCTCATTCGCCTTGATGGAAAACGCAACGCTCCCCACGTCATTTACGTCAGTCAAGAAAAAAGCAATCTTCGTGATGCCTGACAATCCGCTGGCACCGGGAATTTCCCATCTGATTCCGTTCATGTCATTGCTGTCGAGCCAATTATCTTCTGACCCGACGACATTGAACCGACGGTATGGATCTGGCGTACTGCTGCGGACGACGATCTTGTCCTTGGGATCCACCTGCGAACCGCCGCCAGTGTGGGTGGGTACGATACCGGTGAACGTACCGACTGACGTACTTAGCACAGGAGAGGCGTCACAGCTGGCGCTATTGCTTCCGTCGCAGGCTGTGAACCCGTCGAAGGTTTCGCCGGCAATTACAGGTGCGCTGCCAATAAAGGCGTCAAGCGCCGTTGTGGCTCCGGCGATATCTGCACTTCCACCGGCACCAAAGGCCTGGAAATTGATGTCGACCGAAGCGGACGATGCCGCCACCGGCGACAGCGCCACAGCTGCGGCCATAATATAAGCTCTAAAAGTCATTTAAATTCACTCCCATAAAAACTGGCGCAGGCGTGGTCAGAAGGCCCACGCAGCACATCCGATTGTATAGCAAGCGAACAACCCCACCTAGTGAATTTCATGGTTTGGCCGCAATATTGCCTTATTATCAAGGGTCCGGGGAGAAAACTTTTGCAGTTTATCCAGGGGGCGAGAGATGAAGGTTTCAGGCTTCGCGCCAATTCTGACAGTGCTCGAATACTGTCCCTCAGAGGGCAACAATGACAAGGCGCGTATCTTTGTTGCCGCGAATCACTCATATGCAAAATGAAACGACCGCCCAAGGGCGGCCGCTCTTGAATGATTGAGTGCGGTGTGTGCTTCAGGCGACGTGCTTGCGACGCCGCAATGTGACCAGACCGCCCAGTGCTCCGAGGAAAAGCAGACCCGCGGCGGGCAGGGGCACCGGCGTTGCAGATACGAGGTTTTGCTTCTTGCTGCTACCCGTACCGGTGCTCTCGAAGAACGTCAGGTTGAAAACTTTGCCAGCGCCGCCGTAGCTGTTCGCAAGGCCAAGAAAGATATTCGCCTGATTGATGACATTCTGTCCCGCTCCGAAGCCGCTCGAAATGCGGAAGTCGCCGTCGCCAGCGTCTCCATCGTCATCATAAAGCGCATTCCACAGCGCCACCTGGAAGCCTGCGGTCTGAATACCATCCGACACATCAAGCATGCCGTAGTTCGCGTCAAACAGGTTTTGAACGCGCATGCGGTCATCGGTGTCAAGACCGTAGCTGTTATCGAACGGCGTATCGGTGATCTTGTATTCGAACGACCCGTTCTTTCCGAGCTGGCTGCCAATATCCAAGCACCAGGCAAGGAATTCCGTCATCGGGTCAGAACTGTCGGTTCGCATTCTGAACCCATAAGCGCCAGCCGCAATAGGCAGACTTGCTCCCGCGGAATTCGGAGCGTCGGTAATCTTGATAATCTTTTTGTCGCTGCCGGCGCTTGGCCCTTTATAGGTCAAATCCACCGTCGTCGCTGAAGCGCCAAACGCAACGAAAGACAACGCGACTGCACCAGCCAAACTCTTTATTCTCAAAGCACGTGACATTGATACCTCCTACATGAACTGCCTTACTCATGACAAAATCATTAACCTTTGACAAGCAAGCGAGGAAAATCTTTTCAAAATACAGCTATGAGGTGTCGCGGCTGTAGCGTGAAACTAATCAAATCCTGACGATATTGCGAAATTGCCCTCAAAGCCGAAACAAAGACGCGTTTCGGAGCCTGAGTTCTGGATGAGCCGTCTTATTCATCCGCTTCGGTCCGCAGGCGCAGGTAAGGCACCTTGTCGTCTGGTCGTTCAACCACGTGGCGCACCGGCTGCGGACCCGCCGTCGTGTTCTTCCGGCCAGATGCATCGAACTGGATGAGTCCTTCGGCCGTCTGTCGGGTCCAGCCCTGCAACACCCCTGCGGGATCGTAGCTATAGACATCCCTCCACTCGCTCTGCGGAAATAGCACCGGGTCGGCATACTCGTCCTCTGGCACTCGGAAATCACGGCTTTCTATGCGCATTTCGCCCAATGGGCCGGGCGCATACCTGCGTGTTTCGTGATGCGGCAGCAGAAACGAGATCAGGCCGGGTGTGCTGTCATGATCCCCGGTGCGGGCAAACACGCCGATATCGACCCGGTTTGACCGGATCTCACGTTGTCCCGGCACTGGGCGCGGCAATTGCCAATCTATCGTGATCCGTGCCTGCAAGCCGCGGTCGTCCAAGGGCTCGATACGCGTACGCTGGGGGTCACCACGCAAAAGGCGCCAGAGAAATTCCGGCTTACGCCCCTGAGGGTCGCGGGTGGACTCGGCTGAGACCACCATGTTGCGGCTGTGAACGTGACTGCGCCAGAGCCTGGCAACAGCCACGGGCGTATCGAACAGCCGCTCGCTCAGCCCCTCGCCGAAATAGTCGATCCCTACTGTCGCCTGGCTCTCGGACAGCACCGCCAGCCGCACCATTGGCGGCACCGTCTCGGGGGTGAGCGCATTGGCCAGCTGCACCATGCGCGTGAGATTGATCTGATCTCGTGGAATGACCGATGGGTGTGCCAGCCCCGAAAGATATGTCTCACGCGTTCGCACCGATGTCAGGCAGCGACGAAAGATCATCTGCACGGTCGGGGCCAACAGTTGATTTTCATGAAGGAACTTCTTGGTCTCGGGACGCAACGCCGCAAGGATCATGGCCAAGGCCTCCAGATGTGGTTGGTCAGACCCGGACGATCCCTGAGAGATAAGGAAAAACGGCGTGTTGGCCGGGATCAAGTCGCCATGTTCAGGGTCGTGGTCCCGGTGTTCCGGATAGACATGAATCTGACCTGCGAGGTAGTTCTGGTAAAGAGTCACCGGCCCGTCATCCCCGGTCAGTGCCAAGCGTGGCAAAGAGCGCCAGAGCGGTCCGTGTTTCACTGCGGTGGACGAATTGCCGATGAGCGGCGCATCGAAAATAATCGGTCCCGCCAGCCCATAATCGAGTCCTGCCTCGCGTATCTCGGCGTCGTAGGCAACATGCGTGAGTTGCGGATGCGCCTTCGGTGGCAAAAGCGAGTGCGCACGATCGCGATTTTCATAGAGATCGCCGTGATTACCTGCTGCGCGTCCCTCAAACTCAAGCTGCCAGAGCAGCCGATGTCCAGCTGCTCGCGCGTCCGGTCCAAGCACCGGCGCACTGCTTTCGGGGACGCGGACATGTGCAAGCAACCGCCTGCCTGGCCAGAGCCGCGACAGTGCGGAGAGACCAACCGAGACCTTGCCACCCTCTGCCTCGATAGGGTCGCCGTTGGAAACTCCCGTCTCTTGAGAGGCTGCCATGCCAGGCAGGAGCCCCAGCCCGATTAAAGAGCGGAGAACTTTGCGGCGCGTGGGAGATGGAAATGACATTGAGCTTAGGCCAATTCTTGAAGGTCGAAATCATCGGCGTCAGTTATGTTATCCCAACTGGCAAGCGATTTCATGTGCAAGACTTTTGCGCTCTGAGATTGAATGGTCGTTGAACACCAGGTTGTACAATATAGTCTTCTCTCGAACTCTTTGTGATTTCATGTTGTGCTTTGGGGGGAGTTTAGGTCGAATTCAGTCCCGAAGGCCTTCACACTGGGCGGTTTCCCGAAATCAACCTGTTACAATGGCTTGAGCCTCAGTTTCATCTCCTAAAGTCCTTGCGTGACTAAAGGAATGGTAATTCAAAGATCCACCCTAAAGACTGGAAATAGCACCAAAAGCTTCATCTTCCGATAGCCAGTAGAAACACCACCCCATGCAGATCCTGCTTGACCAGAACGAGATCGAGGCGGCCCTGGAAGCCTATGTCCTCGATCAGATCAACATCAACGAAGACCAGCAAATCTCGATCGACCTGAAGGCCGGCCGCGGCGACAACGGCCACACGGCCACCGTCGACATCAAACCGGCCAACGCAAAGACGGTGAAGGCGAAGCCGAAACCGGCGACGCGTTCGGCCAAGAAGACCGAGGACAAAGCTGAGGAAAAGGCTGAAGCGAAGGCAGACACCAAGCCCGAGACCAAGCCTGAACCCAAGGCCGAGGAAGCTCCGGCCGAGACCCAGGAGGCCGAGAAAGCCACCGAGACGCCGGCCGAGGAGACCAAGGAAGAAGAAAAGCCGAAGGCCGTGAAGGCATCGTCGATCTTCAACAAATCCAAGGACTCCGAGGAAGCCAGCGCCGAGGGCTCCGAGACCCAGGAAGAGGAAGCGAAGCCCGCACGGACTTCGATCTTCTCCAAGGCCGGCTGACTAAACATCAAGCCTGGAATCATTCAACCTAGAAACACCCTAAACTCTGACGCTTCTTATCGGCACTTCACCACTGCCAGCTTAAGGTGCTGCGTTAGACTGCGGCCAGCATTTAGGAGTTTAACTTCTCACATGATGCGAAATTCGCGAGTTTCGCCTCTTCGTCGCGCTGTTGAGCAACATTAAAAGCAGCGCTATCTGAACTACGGAGTACTTAAATGAGACTTATCTTGTACTGTATATTCCTTACAGGATTTCTGAATTCTGTGACTGGAATTCTGACTAGTCTTTGGGCCTTGATACTGCACCTGATCTGCGCTGCGTGTATCGGCTTTTTCATCATGCGCCACATCATGCACCTGCAAGTATGCTCCAGGCCCGTGATCCAATGTCCACCCGAGACGCGACGAGAAGCTCACTCGCAGGCAGATTCGTAGACGAGCGCTTTCTTTCCGTCGCATTCTGGGCTGACGACTATTGCGCGCACGTACACAAAAAGATATCTTTGACAGGTCAGGCTAAATTAAGCCTCAAAATACATGTCCGCTTCGGCAAGCATTCTTGAGAAAGCAGACAAGCAATTCATCTCTACAGCACGGTTTCGATTGTGTTCGAACTCGCTAGATTCAGAGATTGGCTTCGGACGAACTGTTTCTTGAAGTTGAGACAATGATGTTTGTCATTGCCGAATTGCATGCCTTTAATTTCATGCAAGACGGAGAGTGTGCCGGCATGAGTAAAGATTTAACTTTTGACGACTGTAGCGCCTTCGGCTCGATTTCGTGGGCTGCGAAACGTCTTGGAATGTCGAAGGACCAGTTCCTTCGCAAGCGCGACAATTTGGAGAGCGAAGGTTTTCCGAAACGTGACCCTCTTACAAACTACTACCACAAGGCCGACGTGGATGCTTGGATAGATCATCGCCGACGTATCCCAGACGCACTGACAGATGCTATATCCGGTATAAAACCCCGAACGGAGGTGGATCTCGATGCCATTTAAAGAGGCTCTTTGGGACGGCTCCGACCCGCTTTATGCGCCATGTCTTTCGTGGTCGGGGCGAGACCGGCAAGAGCGACAGGCCCGCTGGAAATGTCCGAAAAAATATCTCGACGCGGGGTACCATGTAAGAGCTGTAAAGGTTGGTGAACCCGGTCATCCAGATGACGAACATCAACATGAGCGCGCCTTGCGTTGTCGTCAGTTGACACAAGAGCTCGTGCGGTGGTGGGACAACCTAGATCAGCCGAAGATACAGATCGGAACGTGGCAATATCTGATCGCTCGCTACAGGTCTGATCAATTCTCCCCGATCCACGAAGTAAAAGCGAATACGAAGCATGGGTATCTTCAGCAACTTGCCAAGCTGGAAACAGCGATTGGGCATATGCCGATCCAGGATCTGACATACGAGCAGATCAAGCGCACCCAGAAGGCCATGGAGGAGAAAGGTCGTTCAGCATCTTACATCCACCGTTTTTTCAATACACTCAGACGCGTTGCACGTTATGGCAAGGCCCTGCAGATCAGGGAGGCTGCAGCTGTTGCGCAGACATTGGGGGAGATGCGCTTTCAAGTTGGTGCCGGGCGTCAGGTGGCGCCTACCAGAGAGCAGATCTACCAGATCGTTGCAGCTGCAGATGCAGCCGGACTTCCAGATTTTGCCGTAGGGATCCTGATGCAATTCGAATTCACGCTGCGCGCAGTAGATGTCCGAGGTCAGTGGCTTGAAGCCGATGAGCGGGACGGAGGAATTATCCGCAACGGCAGGCGTTGGCAGGATGGGCTGACATGGGACATGTTTGATCCCGATCTCAAAGGCTTTTCCAAGGTGATCTCGAAGACTGTGAAGAGCCTTCCCGATCCTTACTGGTTCGACCTGACACCGTTGCCGGAAATTCAATCCAGGCTTCGGCTGTTGCGCCCCGAGAAACCCGTCGGTCCGGTCATCGTGTCCATGCGTGTTGGCGGCTTACCCTATACGTCCAGCGGGTGGACCCAGGCCTGGGCGCGAATGCGGAAAGTAGCAGGGCTACCGAAAAACATCTGGATGATGGATGTGCGAGCAGCGGCCGTCACCGAAGCGAAAAGCCTCGGCGTCGATCCTTACGCACTTCGCGATGCGGCGCAGCATGCTAGCGTCTCGACAACAAACCGGTATTCGAGGAACCGAAGCGATGGTGCCAATCAGATCGTTCAATTGAGACGGAATCGATAGTTGGATCAGATCGCGAACATCCTCGATCCAACGCGATCCAACATGTCTTGCGTGATCTGTCTAACGCATTGAAAAATTGGCGATCCCGCGAGGACTCGAACCCCGAACCTGCTGATTAGAAGTCAGCTGCTCTATCCAGTTGAGCTACGGGACCGCTTGGCGAAAGCCTTACCCAAGCGCGGATGCGAATTCAAAGGCGAAATCACGCGAAGGGGTCCTCGGGATAGCACACGCCCGCAAGATAGAGGCCTTGTGGCGGGCAAACCGGGCCGCAGGCGGCGCGGTCGCGGGCCTCGAGCGCCGCTTTCACTTGGTCCGGTGTCCAGGCCCTGGCGCCGACGCGCTCCAGCGTACCGACGATGCTGCGCACCTGGTTGTGCAAGAAAGACCTGGCGCGCAGGCGGAACTGGATCTCGCGCCCGCCGAGGCCTTCGACCTGCGAGATGGCGATCTCGTCCATTGTTTTCACAGGGCTTTTCGCCTGGCAGATGGTCGAGCGGAAGGTCGTGAAATCGTGGTGCCCCACTAGATGGGCCGCGCCTTCGCGCATGGCCTCCACATCCAGAGCGTTCTGCACGCGCCAGACCAGCCCCTTGTCATGGGTGGCCGGAGCGCGGCGGACCAGAAGGCGAAAGAGATAGCGGCGCTCGATGGCGGAAAAGCGCGCGTGCCAGTCGTCGGCGACCTGCGCACAGTCGAGGATCGCGACGGGCAAGGGCTTCAGGTGAAAATTCAGCGCCTCGGACAGGCGGAACGGGTCCCAGTCCTTGGTCATGTCGCACTGCGCGACCTGTGCCAGCCCGTGCACCCCAGCATCGGTGCGCCCTGCCGCCGCAATCGTGTGCGGGCCGGGTTCCAGCCGCGCCAGCGCATCCTCGATCGCGCCTTGCACCGAAGGCTGATCGGCCTGTCGCTGCCAGCCGGCGAAGGGCGCGCCGTGATATTCGACTTTCAATGCATAGCGGGGCATGAAAAGGCCTTAGCGTGGCCGGGGGCGGGGAACAATCCCCCAACGCTCCCCTCTGGCACATGCCGGGTGCGCGGCCTATCTTTAGCGGAAAGAGAAGGGGCAGTTTGGTGCTTTCGGATATCGCAGATGGGCTGACGCGCGGCGTGGAACGCGTGGGCGACACGCTGTCTGGCGCGTTCATGGAGCCGGTGATCCGGCTGGGTGTCACGGGGCTGAGCCGCGCTGGCAAGACGGTGTTCATCACCTCGCTGGTGGCCAACCTGATGGATCGCGGGCGGATGCCGGGGCTGGTCGCCGCCGCCGAAGGACGCATTTCGGCGGCCTATTTGCAACCGCAGCCCGACGATACGCTGCCCCGGTTCGAGTATGAAAAACATTTGGGCGCGCTGACCGCCGAGACGCCGCGTTGGCCGGACAGCACACGGACCGTTTCGGAGTTGCGCCTGTCGCTGCGGGTGCGCCCGTCGGGCTTGCTGGCCGGATTGCAGGGGCCGCGGACGGTGCACCTGGATATCGTGGATTACCCCGGTGAATGGCTGCTGGACCTTGGCCTTATGGACAAGAGCTTTGCCGAGTGGTCCGCCGAAACCCTGGGCCGTTTGGCGTCGCGTGAGCAGGCGCAAGACTTTCTAGCAAAGGCCCGCGAGGTGGATGCGACGGTCAAGCTGGAGGAGCCTGTGGCGCAGTCGCTGGCCGAGGCGTTCACCGCCTACCTGAACGCGGCGCGGGCGGCGGGGCTGTCGGATTGCACGCCGGGGCGGTTCCTGCTGCCCGGCGATCTGGCCGGCTCTCCTGTCCTGACCTTTGCGCCGTTGCCCCAACCTGAAAGCCCGCCGCGGCGGTCGCTCTGGCGCGAGATGGAGCGGCGTTTCGAGGCCTATAAATCCAAGGTCGTCAAACCCTTCTTCCGCGATCATTTTTCCAGGATCGACCGGCAGGTCGTTCTGGTCGATGCGCTGGGCGCCATTCACAACGGCCCGCAGGCGGTCGAGGACATGCGCCGCGCGATGGCCGATATCCTGGGGGCGTTCCGGCCGGGGCGAAACGCTTTTCTGTCCAGGCTTCTGATCGGGCAGCGGGTCGAGAAGATCCTGTTCGCGGCCACCAAGGCCGACCATCTGCACCACATGCAGCATGGGCGGCTCACCGGCATTATCGAGGCGCTGATGCGGGATGCGCGCAACCGGGCGGATTTCGCCGGGGCCGAGACGGCGGGGATGGCGATCGCCGCGCTCAGGGCCACGACCGAGGAAACGCGGGAGCATGGCGGGCAGACGCTGGACTGTGTGCGGGGCACGCTGATGACGCCCGAAGGCGAGCGCGGCAAGCAGGCGGCGTTCTATCCCGGTGCCTTGCCGGAGGACCCGGCGCACCTGTTGGGCCCCGCGCGGGACGGGGCCGAGGCGTGGCTGGAGGCCGAGTACGAGGTGATGAATTTCGCGCCCGCGCGGCTGACGCTGAAGCGTGGAGAAGGCCCGCCGCATATAAGGCTGGACCGGGCGGCGCAGTTCCTGATCGGGGATCGGTTATGACCCCGTTCCCCGCAAGGCTGTGGCATGTGCCCGGGCTCTTGGAGGTCCTTTGGCGGCACCGGAATGGGCACTGGTGGGATGACCTGAGGATCATGCTGCGCGTGACGCGGCAGGGTTGTGTCCGGGCCGTGGCGGATGGCGCTGGCGTCGCTGGCTTCAGCCTCTGCCGCGGCGCCGAGTTGCATGCGCTGTACGTACATCCGCGGGCGCAGGGGCGCGGGCTGGGGCGGGTTCTGTTGCAGGATGCCCAGGACCAGCACGAGCGGCTAAACCTTTGGGTGGCCGAGGAAAACACCGGGGGGCGGCGGTTCTATTGCCGCCATGGATTTGCCGAAAAGACACGCGCGGATGGTGCGAGAAATGACGAGGGGCGGCCCGAGATCCTGATGGTCTGGCCGCCGGAGCGCAGGGTGGAGACATGAGCAAGCGGCCGGTTCTGATCGACATCGAAGAGGAGGGCGACAGCCCCCGCCCCGACATGGCGCCGCCGGTGCCGGACCCCGTGGTGGAAGGCCATCCGGAGGGCCGCGCGATGCAGACCGTGGCGACGCTGGCGGCCAGGAAGCCGTCGCGCCTGGCGCGGTGGTTCTGGGGGTTGCTGCTGTCGATTCTGGGGGCGGTGATTTCCTTTGCCGCTTGGGATTTCGTGAATGCTCTGCTGGCCCGCAACGTGGTGCTGGGCTATGCCGTCACCGCGCTGATCGCGGCGTTTGCCCTTGTTTGCCTGATCATTGTCATTCGCGAGATGGCGGCGTTTTCGCGGCTGGCGCGGATCGACAAGCTGCACCGTGCGGCGGATGCGGCTTTGGCGGGGGCGGACCTGAAACAGGCGCGGGGCGTGGTGCAGGACCTGACGCAACTTTATGCGGGGCGCGAGGATACCAGCTGGGGGCGGGACCGGCTGCGCGACTATGGCCCCGAGCAGATGGATGCGGGCAGCCTGCTGGGGCTGGCCGAGACGGAACTGCTGGCGCCGCTGGACCGGGCCGCGGCGCGCGAGATCGAGGCCGCCGCACGGCAGGTGGCGACGGTGACGGCGGTGGTGCCGCTGGCCTTTGCCGACGTGATCGCGGCGCTCACGTCGAACCTGCGGATGATCCGGCGGATTGCCGAGATCTATGGCGGGCGGTCGGGCACGCTGGGCAGCTGGCGGCTGGCCCGGGCGGTGATGACGCATCTTGTGGCCACGGGCGCCGTGGCGGTTGGCGACGACCTGATTGGCTCGGTCGCCGGGGGGGGCCTTTTGTCCAAGGTGTCGCGCCGGTTCGGCGAGGGGATCGTGAACGGCGCGCTGACCGCGCGGGTGGGCGTCGCGGCGATGGAAGTGTGCCGGCCCCTGCCGTTCCGGGCGGGCAAGCGCCCCTCGGTGACGCGGATGGTGCAACGGGCGCTGACCGGGCTCTTCAGCGGGGTTAACAAAGGGTAAACGAGCGGTGGTTTTCGCTCGGCGCGTCGGTATTTTCGCCCCATGGCAGGTCTAACCTCGCGACTTTACCCAAATTAGCGGAAAATCGTTAACGTCCGGTCGCGGGGCCGTGCGTCAGAACGGGTTGCCCAGTTTCGGGATGCCACCGGGCAGGGTCTCGCGGTTCACGACGCCCGCGCGCAGGGTCTGGCCGATGCGGTGCGCGAGCGCCGACCAGGCGGCGGCCTTGGTCGGGGAAAGCTCGGAGTGCAGCGTGGTGTCGAAGAGGTCGAGCCATGTCGAGAACATGCCCGGTTTGACGTTGCCCGCCTGCACATGGGCCTGCATGGCATTGCCCACGTAGCACCGCTCGTGCAGGATCGTGTTGGCCCAAAAATCGCTGACGCGGGTCTCGTGCGCGGGCCAGTCGGTGACATGCGCGGCAAAGACCGGGGCCAGCCCGGGGTGGGCGCGGCAGGAGGCATAGAAGGCCGCCACGACACGCTCGATCTCGGCGCGGGTGATCTCGAAACGGGGGGGCAGGGCCGGTGTCATGGCCTCGAATCTGACCGTTGGATGGGCCGGATGCAATGGGAAACACGATTCGGAAAACATGGTTAACGCCGCCGGATTGCAGGAAATCGGCACGTCGGTATCGCGTCGGTATCCGGGTGGTCCGCCGACGGTGCGGATTTGGCCGATTCGGCGCGTTAACGGGGCGGGCGTTGCAAAAGCCTTGAGAAGGCTTTTGCCAAGACTTTTCTGAAAAGTCTTGGCGCGGGTGGTGAGCCCGGGTTCTACGGCTTGCTCCTTGGAACGCGCCCACCTATAACGCCCCCCATCATGACCCGCTTTGCGATCATCATTCGAATTACATGCCCGGCGCTCTGAAACAGACGAGCCGCCGGGATCATAGGCGTATGGACCACCGCGCCGCCCCCACCCAGAGATTGAAATGCCAGTGACAAAGGACGTCACAGATGTGTTCTGACACACCCGATTACAAAGACACGCTGAACCTGCCGCAGACCGAGTTCCCGATGCGCGCGGGCCTGCCGAAACGCGAGCCCGAGTGGCTGGAGCGGTGGAACGGCCTGAAGGTCTATGACCGCCTGCGCGAGAAGGCGGACGCCGAGCCGCGCCAGCCCTTCACGCTGCATGATGGCCCTCCTTACGCCAACGGGCATCTGCATATCGGCCACGCGCTGAACAAGATCCTGAAGGACATGGTTGTGCGCAGCCAGCAGATGATGGGGCGCGATGCGCGCTACATCCCCGGCTGGGATTGCCATGGCCTGCCGATCGAGTGGAAGATCGAGGAAGAGTACCGCAAGAAGGGCCAGAACAAGGACGCGGTCGACATCGTCGACTTCCGCGCCGAATGCCGCAAGTTCGCCGAAGGCTGGATCGACATCCAGCGCGACGAGTTCAAGCGGCTGGGCGTGACCGGCAAGTGGGAGAAGCCCTACCTGACGATGGATTTCCGCGCAGAGCGGATCATCGCGGAGGAGTTTCAGAAGTTCCTGATGAACGGCACGCTCTATCAGGGGTCGAAGCCGGTGATGTGGTCGCCCGTCGAGAAGACCGCGCTGGCCGAGGCGGAGGTGGAGTACCACGACAAGGAGAGCTTTACCGTCTGGGTGAAGTTTGAGGTTGCACCGGGTGAACTGCCTCCGTTTTTCACAGAGTCCACTGACTCGGCGTCACTCGTGGGTGCCCACGTGGTCATCTGGACCACCACGCCCTGGACCATGCCGTCGAACAAGGCCGTCGTTTACGGCGAGGACATCGCCTATGGCCTTTACGAGGTCACGGGCACGCCGGACGAATGCTGGGCCAATGTGGGCGACAAGTACATCCTGGCTGACAAGTTGGCGGCGGACGTGATGGGCCGGGCGCGGCTGAATGACGACCAGTGGAGCCGTGTGCGGGACGTGAGTGCCGAAGAGCTGTCTGGTCTCAGCCTGAAGCACCCATTGCACGGCGCCGAAGGCTCGAACGGCGAGTGGGACGACCTGCGCGATTTTCGCGCCGCCGATTTCGTGACCGACGAGGAAGGCACCGGGTTCGTGCATTGCGCGCCCAGCCACGGGATGGAGGAATACGAGCTGTACCGCAGCATGGGAGATCATCCGGATGGCGGGACATGGTTGGACCAGGTCATCACCTATAACGTGATGGACGATGGTGGTTTCCGCGCCGACCTGCCGTTCTTTGGCGGGACCTATATCCTTGATCGCAAGGGCAAGGAGGGCAACGCCAACAAGACGATCATCGACAAGCTGGTCGAGGTGGGCGGATTGCTGGCGCGGGGCAAGATCAAGCACTCGTACCCGCATAGCTGGCGGTCGAAAGCGCCGGTGATCTATCGCAACACGCCGCAATGGTTTGCCGCGATCGACCGCGAAGTCGGTGACGGGCAGGACGAGAACGGCACCACGATCCGGCAGCGTGCGCTGACCGAGATCGACAAGGTGCAGTGGACTCCGAAGACAGGGCGTAACCGCCTCTATTCCATGATGGAAGCGCGGCCGGACTGGGTTCTGTCGCGGCAACGGGCCTGGGGCGTGCCGCTGACTTGCTTCGTCAGGAAGGGCGCGATGCCGACGGATGAGGGCTTTCTGCTGCGGGATGAAAAGGTCAATGCGCGGATCCTGGAGGCGTTCGAGGCCGAAGGCGCGGATGCGTGGTACAAGGAGGGGGCCAAGGAGCGGTTCCTGGGGAATGACTATGACCCGAACGAGTGGGAGAAGGTCGACGACATTCTCGACGTCTGGTTCGACTCCGGCTCGACCCATGCGTTCGTCCTACGCGACCGCGAGGACGGGTCCGAGGACGGGATGGCGGACCTGTATCTTGAAGGCACGGACCAGCACCGGGGGTGGTTCCATTCGTCCATGCTGCAATCCTGCGGCACGACGGGGCATGCGCCCTATCGCGGCGTGCTGACCCACGGGTTCACGCTGGACGAGAAGGGCAACAAGATGTCCAAGTCGCTCGGCAATACCATCGTGCCGGACGAGGTGGTCAAGCAATACGGTGCCGATATCCTGCGGCTGTGGGTGGCGCAGACCGATTACACCAATGATCAGCGGATCGGGCCGGAGATCCTGAAAGGGACCGCCGACAGCTATCGCCGGTTGCGCAACACGATGCGCTTCCTGCTGGGGGCCTTGAGCCATTTCAGCGACGCGGATCGGGTGGAGCCCGAGGACATGCCGGAGCTGGAACGCTGGGTGCTGCACCGGCTGGCGGAGCTGGATCACCGGGTGCGCACGGGGTATGCCGCCTATGATTTCCAGGGGGTGTTCCAGGCGCTGTTCAACTTCGCCACGGTGGAGCTGTCGGCGTTCTACTTCGATATCCGCAAGGATGCGCTGTATTGCGACGGGGACACGCCCCGGCGGCGGGCGGCGCGGACGGTGATGGATATCCTGTTCCACCGCCTGACCACGTGGCTGGCGCCTGTGCTGGTGTTCACGATGGAAGAGGTCTGGCTGGAACGGTTCCCGGGGGACGACAGTTCCGTGCACCTGGTGGATATCCCCGAGACGCCGAAGGAATGGCTGAACGAGCCGCTGGCGGCGAAATGGGCCACGGTGCGGCAGGCGCGGCGCGTGGTGACGGCGGCGCTGGAGGTGCAGCGGACCGACAAGGTGATCGGGGCGTCGCTGGAAGCGGCACCCGTGGTGCATGTGCGGGATGCCGAGGCGCTGGAAGTGCTGAAATCGGTCAATTTCGACGATATCTGCATCACCTCCGATATCCGGCTGACCGACGACCCCAGCCCTGCGGAGGCGTACCGGCTGCCCGAGGTGGACGGGGTGACCGTGGTGTTCGAGCGTGCGGAAGGCGAGAAGTGCCAGCGCTGCTGGAAGATCCTGCCGGATGTGGGGACGCACACGCATCCGGGGGTCTGTGCGCGGTGTAACGAGGCGTTGGGGTGACGGTGGGGTGAAACCCCACCCGACGGCCATGACGGATGACGAGATCGCCAAGACATTGATGCGGCTGGCGCGGGAGCGTGGGGCGGGCAAGACGTTTTGCCCGTCCGAGGTGGCGCGGGCGCTGTCCGAGGATTGGCGGGATTTGATGCCGCGGGTGCGTGAGGTTTCGGCAGGGCTGCCGCTGGTGGCGACGCAGAAAGGGGTGACGGTCGACCCGGTCGCGGCAAAGGGGCCGATCCGGCTGGGGCTGGCCGAAGGAGAGACGTGATGCCACCCATCCAGACGATTTCGACCGGGTTCGTGGTGGCCATGGTCGGGTTCTTCAGTTCCTTTCCCATCGTGTTGCAGGGGCTGGCCGCGGTCGGCGCGAGCGACGCGCAGGCGGCGTCGGGCCTGATGGCGGCGGCGCTGGCGATGGGGCTGGCGGGGATCGTGCTGAGCCTGTGGACCAAGATGCCCGCCTCGGTCGCGTGGTCGACGCCGGGGGCGGCACTGTTGGCGGTGACGGCGCCGGTGGAAGCCGGGTTTGCCGGTGCCGTTGCCGGGTTCCTGTTGGCGGGGGCTTTGACGGTGATCTCGGGCCTTTGGCGGCCCCTGGGGCGGCTGGCGGCGGCGATACCGGCGCCGCTGGCACAGGCGATGCTGGGGGGCGTGCTGATGCCGCTGGTGGTCGTGCCGGTACTGGCAGTGGCCGAGACGCCGGTGGTGATCGGGCCGATCCTGGCGGCGTGGTTCGTGCTGGGCCGGGTCAACAAGCTGCTGGCGGTGCCGGGGGCGGTCGTTGCGGCGGGGATCACGGTGCTGGTCTACGGCGACCTGGCCGCGTTCGACGCTGGGGGCTGGGTGACGGCGCCGGTATTCGTGATGCCCGAGTTCTCGCTGGCCGCCGTTCTGGGGATCGGCCTGCCGCTTTACGTGGTGACGATGGCGACGCAGAACGTGCCCGGGCTGGCGGTGATGCGGGCGCATGGATATGCGCCGGAACCCGGGCCTCTGTTGAGCGTGGTCGGCGGGTTCAGCGTACTGTCGGCCCCGGGAGGCGCGCCGCAGACCTGTCTGGCGGCGATCACGGCGGCGATGTGCGCGGACGAGGACAGCCACCCGGACGCGGGCCAGCGCTACTGGTCGGCGGTGATGGCGGGGGTTTTCTATTGCATCCTGGGCGTGTTTGCCGGGGTGATCACGGCATTCGCGGGCCTTGCGCCGCCGATGGTGATGGCGAGCGTCGCGGGGGTGGCCCTGCTGGGCGTCTTCGCCAATTCCACGGCGGCGGCGCTGGGCGATGCGGAGTATCGCGAGGCGGCGGTGATCACCTTTGTGGTCACGGCCTCGGGCGTGACGGTGTTCGGTTTGGGGGGCGCCGTGTGGGGGCTCCTGGCCGGGGGGTTGGTGCAGGCGGTGAAGTGGGTGAAGGGGTAGGCCGAGGAGTGGCGCGTGGGTTTTCACCCACCCTACGAAGCTCGATATGCTTTGATGCAAGGCACGACGGAGGCGAGCGTCAGCCCAAGGGAAGGGCTGACGATGGCCGGGCCGCTTCGCGGCTGTTAACCGGCTGGGGGCGCGATACCAGTGTCTTGCAACGGACTCGATACCGGCATTCGGTGCGGGTGGCACGAATGTCGGCTTTGCGGACATGAAAGACGTTTGATCTGCAGTCCCGGCGCGGACTCAGGCCGCAGGCCCCGCGCCATCGACGGGCCGCCCCCACGGCCCGGCGATTGGGTGAAATTCGGTGCATCGCTCAATCCTGTTTCGGATCTGGCCGGGATAAAGCGCTGCCGACCCACCGTCGGATCGCCGCGCCGCGGCCCGTCGATGGCGCTCGGGGCTATAGATCACGCTTGTCGGCGATGGACTCGAAGCCGCCCTTGCGGACCTTGCGCTTCGGCTAGCCCCTCCACGTCGGATGGAAGCGGCCACCCGGGGACAGGGTAAATATCTCGCACCCGTCTGCGGTGACGCCGATGGAATGCTCGAACTGCGCCGAGAGCGAGCGGTCGCGGGTCACGGCGGTCCAGTCGTCGGAGAGCACCTTGGTTTCGGGGCGGCCGAGGTTCACCATCGGCTCGATGGTGAAGAACATGCCTTCCTCGAGCGTGGGGCCGGTGCCTTCGCGGCCGTAATGCAGCACGTTGGGCGGCGCGTGGAACACCCGGCCCAGGCCATGGCCGCAGAAATCGCGCACCACGCTCATGCGGTGGCCTTCGACGAAGCTCTGGATGGCGTGGCCGATATCGCCGAAGGTGTTGCCGGGTCTCACCGCCTCGATACCCTTCATCAGGCTGTCATGGGTGACCTCGATCAGGCGCTCGATCTTGCGGTTGCGGCGCCCCGCGACATACATGCGCGAGGTGTCGCCATACCAGCCGTCGACGATCACGGTGACGTCGATGTTCAGGATATCGCCATCCTTCAGCTTCTTGTCGCCGGGGATGCCGTGGCAGACCACGTGATTGACGCTGATGCAGCTGGCGTGCTGGTAGCCCTTGTAACCGATGGTGGCGGATTTCGCGCCCGCCTCGGTGACCTTGTCCTCGATGAACTTGTCCAGAACGGCGGTGGTCTGGCCCACCTCCACGAGATCCGCGACCTCGTCGAGGATCTCGGCGGCCAGGGCGCCGGCCTTGTGCATGCCGGCGAAATCCGCCGCCTCGTGGATGCGGATGCCGTCGCGGGTCAGTCTGCCTCGGTGTTGTTCGTTCACGTCTGGGTCCATGCGAGTCAATTCTTTGAGGTGTATGTAGGCCGAATTCGGCCATAGGACCAGAGGGGCAGGTCACCGCAGGGGCAATGTGCGCCGAATTTCGACCTCTTCGGGCGTGATTGCACAATCGTAGGCCAGAACCTCGACCCCCGCGAGGCGGGCCATCAGCAGCGCCTCGGCATAGACGTGGTCGATATCGGCGGCCACGGTCAGACGCGTGCAGTCGGTGCGCTGGACGAGGTAGAAGAGCACGGCGCGGTGGCCGGATTTGGCCATGTCTGCCAGCTCTCGCAGGTGTTTGGCGCCGCGGGCGGTGACGCTGTCGGGGAACTCGGCGAGGCCCTTTTCGCGGCTGAGCGTGACGGATTTGACCTCGACATAGGCGTCGGGCAGGTCCGGGCCGCGCAGAAGAAAGTCGATCCGGCTGTTTTGCCCGTATTTCTGTTCGGGCAGGACGGTGTCGTAGGCGGCAAGCTCGGGGATGTCGCCGGCGGTCAGCGCGGCCTTGAGGGCCTTGTTGGGCAGGCCGGTGTCGACGCCGGTGAAATGCCCGTGCCCATGATCGACCAGCCGCCAGCCGTATTTCAGCTTTTTCTTCGGATCGTCATTGGGTTCGACCCAGATGCGCATTCCTTCGTCCGCCAGCCCCATCATCGAGCCGGGGTTGGCGCAATGGGCCGTCACCTCGCGCCCATCCTCGAGCCTGATATCGGCGAGGAAGCGTTTGTAGCGGCGGATCAGCGTGGCCGGTTCAAGAGGGGTTTGAAAGCGCATCCGCCATGCCTATACCGGAGCCAGACCTGCCGCAAGGAGAGCCGCCATGCCCAACCCAACCGCCGCGATGCTGGTGATCGGTGACGAGATCCTGTCTGGCCGTACGCGCGATGCCAACATGCACCACCTGGCTGGGCGGCTGACCGAGCACGGGATCGACCTGTTGGAGGTGCGCGTGGTGGCGGATGATCCGCGTGCCATCCAGGACGCGGTGAAGGCGCTGGCGGGGGCGTATGATCACCTGTTCACCTCGGGCGGGATCGGGCCCACCCATGACGATATCACCGCCGAGAACGTGGCGGCGGCCTTTGGCCTGCCGATCGGGGTGCGGGACGATGCGCGTGAGATACTGGAGGCGCATTACGACAAGCAGGGCTTGGAAATCAACGAGGCGCGGCTGCGCATGGCGCGGGTGCCGGAGGGTGCCACGCTGATCGACAACCCGGTGAGCGGGGCGCCGGGGTTCACCTTGGAGAACGTACATGTGATGGCCGGCGTGCCCAAGATCTTCGAGGCGATGGTGGAAGGGCTGTTGCCGACGCTGACGGGTGGACAGCCGGTGGTGTCGCAGACCTTGCGCGTGGAGCGCGGCGAGGGCGACATCGCGGGGCCGCTGGGCGCGTTGGCGGAGCGGTATGACACGCTGTCCTTCGGGTCGTATCCGTTTATCGTGAACGGGCGCTTCGGCGTGAACGTGGTGATCCGGGGACAGGACGAGGCGGAGGTGACACGCGCGATGCAGGACCTGCAAGAGGCGTTTCCGGCATGAACGGCCTGCCGGATGCCAAGAGGCTTTACGCGGTGACCGAGGCCACGTGGCCCGCCGCCGCGATGCATGAGGCGGGACCGTGGACGCTGCGCGACGGCGGGGGCGGGGGCAAACGGGTGTCGGCGACGACGCTGCGCGAGCCGGGCACGCCGGTCAGCCGCGACGCGCTGCCCGAGGCCGAGGCGAAGATGCGCGAGATGGGGCAGGACCTGTTGTTCATGATCCGGCATGGCGACGAGTCGCTGGACGCGATGTTGCGGGCCGCCGGGTATGACGTGATCGACCCGGTGAACATGTATGTCTGCCCGGTCGATACGCTGACGGGCGAGGACCCGCCGCCGGTGACGACCTTCGATCTGTGGGAGCCGATGGCGATCCAGCTGGATATCTGGAACGAGGGTGGCATCGGCCCGGCGCGGGTGGACGTGATGCGCCGGGTCGAGGGGCCGAAGACGTCGCTTTTCGGGCGGACGGCGAACCGGCCCGCGGCCACGGGGTTCGTCGCGATCTCGGACGGGGTGGCGATGATCCACGCGCTGGAAGTGCGCAAGGGCGAGCGGCGCGGCGGGCAGGGGCGGCACCTGACGCATCACGCGGCGCATTGGGCCGCGGCGCAGGGGGCCACGCATCTGAGCGTGCTGTGCACCATCGCCAACGACGCGGCCAATGCGCTCTACTCTTCCCTCGGGATGACGCTTGTGGGACAGTATCATTATCGCATCAAGAAGGATGGCCGCACCGCATGAGCCACGACGATCTGCCCACCGCCCTGAACCTGCCGATGGCGGACCCGCTGCCCGCAGATACGCAGAAGTATTTCGACGTCTGCCAGGTCAAGCTGGGCATGATCCCGAACGTGCTGCGGGCCTATGCGTTCGATATCGAGAAGCTGAACGCCTTTACGGCCATGTATAACGAGCTGATGCTGGGCGAGAGCGGGCTGAGCAAGCTGGAGCGCGAGATGATCGCGGTTGTCGTGAGTTCCATCAACCGCTGCTGGTATTGCCAGGTGGCGCATGGCGCCGCCGTTCGGGCGCTGTCGGGCGATCCGGCCCTGGGCGAGGCGATGGTGATGAACTGGCGGGCGGCAAGCCTCGACGCGCGACAGACGGCGATGCTGGAATTTGCCGAGAAGATCACAAAGGCCAGCGCCGAGACGGTCGAGGCGGACCGGCAGGCGCTGCGCGATGCGGGCTTTTCCGAGCGCGATATCTGGGACATCGCCGCCGTGGTGGGGTTCTTCAGCATGTCGAACCGGATGGCCAGTGCCACGGGCATGAAGCCCAACCCCGAATATCACGGCCAGGCCCGCTGATCGGTGGGGCGGCGTGCAACCTCGGTCGGTCTGATGTTGGGTCTCGGGGCCGCGGCGGATGCCGGGGCGCTGGAGCTGAGCCTGCCCGCGGGGGCCACGCTGACCGGCGAGGTGCGCCGGGCCGCCGAAGCCTATCTCGTGCCGACGGACGTCTATTCGGACGGGCAGATCCCGGCGATCGACGCCGAGGGGTTCTTTTTGCAGCAGGCGTGGCGGCTGGATGCGCCGGGGCTGACCAGCCTGCAATTGCAGCGCCCCTTGCGGCGACAGGTCGTCGATGCCGGGTATTCGATCATGCTGGACTGCGCGGCGCGCGAATGCGGCGGGTTCGATTTCAGGTTCAACACCCGCATATTGCCCGCGCCGGACATGTTCGTGGACCTGCGCGACTATCGCTTCCTGTCTGCGCGCAAGGAAGGGGCGGGAGGCGTCATGGACTACGTGACCGTGCTGGTCAGCCAGGTGTCGGGCAGCGGCTATATCCAGGTGATCCGGCTGGCGCAGTCGGAGACGGCGACCGGGAGCCTGACCGCGGAGGAGGCGACGCCGCCGGAGGAGACGGTTACCACCGGCGGGATGCCCGAGGCGGAGACTGGACCGCTGGCGGAGCGGCTGACGCAGGTCGGGCACGCGGTTCTATCAGATCTGGATTTCGAGACCGGGACGGTATCGCTGGGGCCGGGGCCGCACCCGTCTCTGCAGGCGCTGGCGGCATTCCTGCGCGAGGACCCTGAGCGGCGCGTGGCGCTGGTGGGGCATACCGACACGGTGGGCACGCTGGAGAACAACACCGCGCTGTCGCGGCGCCGCGCGGCGGCGGTGCTGGAGCGGCTGGTGTCGGAGTATGACATCCCGCGCAGGCAGCTTGCGGCTGAGGGGATGGGATATCTCGCGCCCATCGCCTCTAACCTGACGGAAGAGGGGCGCGAGGCGAACCGGCGGGTGGAGGCGGTGCTGCTCAACACCGAGTGAGGCGCGGAGCCGAGAGGGCGGGATTTGAGTATTTTTGGCAAGAAAAAGCCGGGAGCGGTTTACGAGGCCGGGATGGAGAGCCCGGTGGGACCGCTGCGGGTGACGAGCGACGGCGCATCAATCATTGGCGTCGGCTGGGGGCAGGCCGGGGCGGCGGAGGCGCGGCCCGAACTGCAGGAGGCCTGCGCGCAGCTGGCGGCGTATTTCGAGGGCCGGTTGCAGGCGTTCGATCTGCCGCTGGCGCCCGAAGGATCGGACTTTCAGCGCGATCTCTGCGCCGCGATGCTGGCGATTCCGTGGGGTGAGACGCGGGAATATGGCGATATCGCGAAGGCGCTGGGCGTGCCCGCTCAGGCGGTGGGCGGGGCGTGCGGGGGCAATTCGATCCCGGTGATCATCCCGTGCCACAGGGTTTTGGGCGCCGCTGGGCTGGGCGGTTATTCCGGCGCGGGCGGGATCGAGACCAAGGTCTGGCTGTTGCGCCGCGAGGGGGCGGCGGGGCTGTTGCTCTAGGCGTTGCGCTCGGGGATCAGCTGTTGTGCGATGCCCGCGAGAGTGAGGTAGACCGAGGTCACCACGAGGCCCCAGTGGGCCCAGCTTTCGGGGTGGAAATCGACCCAGGCGGCCCAGCCGGCGAAAAAGGTCCACGCGACGATCATCGGCAGGGAAATCCAGCGCCAGCGTTCGGTGCGCACCGGGTGGATGAATTTCAGCGGCAGGAACATCGACACCGCCAGCAGCGTCACGATGGTCAGCGAGACCCAGAAATTGGGCTCGATCGCGAAGAGCACGAGCGCCAGCATGTTCCAGCAGCCGGGAAAGCCGGAAAACGAGTTGTCCTTGGTCTTCATCCGCGTGTCGGCGAAATAGAGCGCCGAGGCGAAGGTGATGATGATGATCGCGACCCAGCCGGTCCAGCCCGGCAGCAGGCCGAATTCAAAGAGCGCGAAGGCCGGGATGAAGACGTAGGTGAGGTAGTCGATGATCAGGTCGAGCAGCACGCCGTCAAACAGTGGAAAATTGTTCTTGACGTCGTATTTGCGCGCCAGCGGGCCGTCGATGCCGTCCACCGCGAAGGCCACCACCAGCCACAGGAACATCAGCGACCATTTCTCCTGGATGGCCGCCAGCATCGCCAGCATGGCAAAGACAGCACCCGTGGCGGTCAGCAGATGCACGAGGAGGGCTTTCATACGCAGGCTCATGGCACCCGTGATGGGGGAATGAGGCAGGGGATGCAATTGCAAATCGGCGCGGGCGGCCTTGGGCGAGGGGCGCTGTGGCTTTGGGCCGACAGGATCAGGCCTTGCCGGGGGCGCGGGCCTTGGGATGGCTCTGGTTGTAGACATCCATGAGGCGGGCGGTGTCTACCGCCGTGTAGGCCTGGGTGGTCGACAGGGAGGCGTGGCCCAGCAATTCCTGGATCGCGCGCAGGTCGCCGCCGGCGTTCAGCAGGTGCGTGGCGAAGCTGTGGCGCATGGCATGGGGCGTGGCGGTGGCGGGCAGGCCAAGCTGCATGCGGACGCTGGCCATGAGTTTCTGCACCGCGCGGGGCGAGAGCGCGCCGCCACGGGCGCCACGGAAAAGCGGCGTGTCGGGCTGGGTGGAAAAGGGGCAGAGGTCGAGATAGCGGGCCAGCGCGGTGCGGGCGGGGGCGATGACCGGCACGATGCGTTCCTTGCCGCCCTTGCCGACGATGCGCAGGCTGTCGCCCACGGGCAGGACGCGGCCGGTGAGGCCGAGCGCCTCGGATATCCGAAGCCCGCAGCCGTAGAGGAGCGTGATCACCGCCTGGTCGCGGGCGGCGATCCAGCCGGTGGGATGCTGGGCCTGGGTGGTTTCGATGACCGCGCGGGCGGCATCGGGCGTCAGCGGGCGGGGCAGCTTGCGCTGGAACTTGGGCGCACGGGCGGCGAGGACCGCCGCCGGGTCGACGCCTTCGCGCTCGGCCAGCCAGCCAAAGAAGCTTTTGACCGCCGAGAGCTTGCGCGCGAGGCTGCGGGCGCCCACGTCGCGGCCGCGGGTGAAGGCCATCCACGACCGCATGTCCGACACGCTGAGCTTGGCCAGCGCGCCGAGGCCCTGGGACGCGCCCTTGTGCTCGGTCATGAAGGCCAGGAAGCCCGCCACGTCACGCCCGTAGGCGTCGAGCGTATGGGGGGACGCGCCGCGCAGGGACTTGTGATGATCGAGCCAGGCCTGAAGCGCGTCGCGGGCCGCGGCGGAGATCATGACAGCCAGCGGCGCATCGCCCGTTCGAAGATGCCGGCGAAGAAGGCCAGAAGGTCGGTGCCCTGCTGCGGGCTGAACTGGTGCGGGTCCTCGGACCCCATGACCAGCAGGCCGGGCAGGCGGCTTTCGCCGAAATCGAGGAGCAAGCACGCCTCGGAGCGCATGAACTCGGCCTCGCGGCCATAGATTCGGGCGTCACCCTCGTGGACCTGGCGCAGGGTGACCTGGCGCACGGGGCCGGGGTGACCGGCGCCGAGATACCGTTCGATGAAACCCGGTTCAGCCACGGAGAGGACATCGCCCAGGCGCTTGACGGCGGGGTCGTCGTCGTTCTGGACGGATTCCAGCACCAGTTTCACGCAATCGACACGCAGGATGGTGGCGACGTCGCCTCCGAGATCCTTGAGAAAGTCCTCGAACTCGACCGGGTCGAGCATCCGCAGGATGGCGCGGTGCACCTGGTTGGTGCCGGCGAGGTTTTCATACGCGGCGGCGATGACGGAGCGGTGGGTGTCTTCCAGCCGTTCCAGCCGGGCCTCGAGCCGGTCCATGGCGATGCCGCGCAAATCGACGATATTGTTGCCCATCGCGCGTTCGTTCGCGGCGATTAGGGCGCGCATAAGGTCCTGGTCTTCAAGGATAACATCGGGTTGCGCGATGATCTTGTCGCGCATCTGGTCGTTGATCTCGGGCTTGCTGCTCATTTCTGCCTCTGATTATTTTTTAAAAGCTTATCAGATATGCGGGGGCGATGCCGCAACAGATTTCTCCGGGAGGACCGGTTTTTTGCGCGGAGCGTGCCCCGGGGGCGTGCCAGGCGTTGCGCTTGCCGGCACGCCAGCGCACACCCCGTCCAGACCCTTCGCGCGCCGGGGCGGGGCGATTTTTAACCGGCGCCCCGCCGAGGCAAACGGGGCGGTCCCCCGTTCTGTCAGGGCGCGGCCAATTCCCTTTGTGCAAATCCGATTCTCTCATAACATCCCGACAATTGATTTTAATCGTCTTCATTTCGAAAGGACGTGCCATGCGCGTATTTCATCTGGGTCTTGCCGTTGTCTTGTCTTTTATCGTCGTCTGCCTGGTCCAGGCCGGCCCGGTGGCCGCGCAATCCGGGGGCGCGGGGCTGGGGCGAATTGCAGAGTTTTTGCCGGCTACGGGGCAAGACGACACTTGGAGGTACACCAACAGCGGCAACGGATTTGAAATCACGAATATCGGCAATCCTCAGTCCATCACGTATTTCTACGTGGGGCCCGAACCCGGCACCGAAGGACGCCGGCGGGTGGACCTGGTACTTGAGGTTCATCCGGACAGCGCAGGCTCTGCCGGGGTACTCTATGGTCTCAACGATCAGGGGGACCGCTACCACATGATAACGCTCGACGCGCAGGGCATGGTGCGGGTATTCCGGCGCGACAATGACGGGGTCCGGCCCCTTGTCGAGCTTTCCAGCAGCGCATTCCAGCAGGGCACGGCGAACCGGCTGACCGTCGAGGAAAACGGGGACGAGATCACCTATCTGCTCAATGGCACCTCGCTTGGGTCGGTCGGCGGAGACCTCTTTGGCCATGGCAGCGTCGGCATCGCGGCCGAAGGCGATGTGCAGGCCCGCTTCACCGCGTTCTCGGATGCGGCTGTCGGCTCACAACCGGGCCCTGCGGACCAGACCACGACCGGCGCCGGCGCGGAAACCACCGGGGCGGCGGCCCTGCCCGAAGAGGGGCTGGAAATGCGGCGCGTTCAGATCCTCGACAGCAACGGGCCGACAGGGCAGGCGATATTGGCCTACGAGACGCTTGTGCCCGCCGGCTGGGACGCGCAGGGCGGTGTGCAATGGAGCCACTCGGATGGCCAGGGGGGCTGTTTCACGGGCGCCGCGCTGATGTGGGGGGCGGGCACGCAGGACCAGGCGTACGGCCTTGCGTTCATGAACCCGCTCAGCTGGGGCGTGGCGTCCTATGGTCCGGTCAGTTACATGTGCATGGGCCAGGACCTGACCGATGCCGAGATGACGGCGCGCGCTTATTTCCCGGCGTTCTCGACCCTCATGCAGGTCAACATTCAGAATGTGGAACGTCCACCGCAACTGAAGCCTCTGGTCGAGCTGATCGAACAGCAGTGGCGCGCCAGCTGGCCGGCGACAGCAAAAGCGTGGGTGGACGGGGTCGTCATCCGGGCGCATGTCCAGACCCAGCAGCGCGAGAACGACGCCTATTTCGTGGTGATCACCAAACATGCCGAGGCGAACTACGATGGCGCGATCTTTCGCGACGGGCGGACGGCGCTTGTGATGGGGGTGTTCACCCCCGTGGGCGAACTGGACGAAGGGCATCCGGGCTTTGCCGCCATCCTGAACAACCTGCGGGTCAATCCGCAGTGGAAGCAGCTGGAACGGCAGTGGTGGGTCACCAGATTGCGCCAGCCGCGCCCGGCCGGGGGTGGCGGTGTGGCCGGGGCCGATACCTCGATCGGGGACATGATGTTCGAAAGCTGGAAACGGCGCGAAGGCATGAAGGATGCGGGCCACGCCAAGTCGATCAACGGCATCTGGGAAGTCCAGCCATGGCAGACGCCCTCGGGCGGGACCGTGTTGCTGAACCAGAACTACAATTACGCGTGGGAATTGCAGAACGGGGCGATCATCTTGACCAACAACGCCAATTTCAACCCGATGCAGGCGTATAACCAGACCGGGCAGCAGATGCAGCGGAACTGACGCGGCCCCGCGACTCGCGCCGGTCCATGGCGATGCCGCGCAAATCGACGATGGTGTTGCCTGTCGCGCGCTCGTTCTTGGATTTGGTCTGATTTTTTTCGTATCGCGGCGTCTGATCCCAGCAGGCCGCGATCATTCGGTCTCAAGGCGAAACTTGAGAAACCTTGCGCCGTCGTAGTCGACCTGGCCGACGGGCACGGCCCCCAGTCGGTCGAGCCCTGCCAGTTTCTTTCGAGACGGAGGCAGCAGAAAAGTCACGAAGGGGATGCGCGCATCGGCGCGGGCGAAGGCGAGGGCCTGCTGTGTTACTCGCCGACCGAGGCCGAAGGCGTCCGGCTTCAAGACCAGTCCGAAATCCCACTCGTCGCCTTCTTTCTGAAAACCGCCCCAGCCGACATAGCGGTCGTTGTGCAGGATCGCCCAGTGGCCGAGCCCGTCACGGGCCCAGCACGCTTCCTTAGCTGCCACGAAGCGCGCCACGGTTGCGGCATTCCATGCGGTTGTCAGGAGGGGCATATGCTCCGCCATCCGTGGGTCGGACATGTGCCTCTCGATTTCGGTTGGCTCTATTTCAGGCAAACGGGCGAATGTGATCTCGCCGTTCAACCTGGTGCCTTTGGTGTCCATTTTAAGGTGATATTATCCTGTGAACGCGCGCGGCGTGCGCGCCATCGCCACGTGAAAGGCCGCGCGCCGTAACGCGCGACCTTTGAAATCGTCGGAAACGGGTCTGGCCCTTGCGGGCCGCGGATTACAGAATCTTCTGGCCGGTCTTTTCCCAGTCCGCCAGGAAGGCGTCCAGGCCCTTGTCGGTCAGCGGGTGCGACGCCATTTTCTTGATCACGTCCGGGGGCGCGGTCATGACGTCAGCGCCTACGAGGGCCGATTGGGTGGCGTGGTTCACCGTGCGAATCGAGGCGGCGAGAATCTGGGTCTCGTACCCGTAATTGTCATAGATCGTGCGGATGTCGCCAATGAGGTCCATGCCGTCGAGGTTGATGTCATCCAGACGCCCGATGAAGGGCGAGATGAACGTGGCCCCGGCCTTGGCCGCCAGCAGGGCCTGGTTGGCCGAAAAGCAGAGGGTGACATTGACCATGTTGCCTTCGCCGGCGAGGACCCTGCACGCCTTCAGCCCGTCCCAGGTGAGCGGGACCTTGACCGTAATGTTGTCGGCGATCTTGGCGAGCTTGCGGCCTTCCTCGATCATCTGGTCGGCCTCGAGGGCGACGACCTCGGCGGACACGGGGCCTTCGACGATGCCGCAGATTTCCTTGGTCACTTCGAGGATGTCGCGGCCCGACTTGAGGATCAGCGAGGGATTGGTGGTGACGCCGTCGACCATGCCAAGGTCGTTCAGTTCCTTGATGGCGTCGACGTCGGCGGTGTCTACGAAGAATTTCATCTCGAAAGGCCCTCTCTTGGCCGCGTTGGGGTTTCCTGTCGGATGCTTTACCTCATAAGGTATGCGCCCGAAACCCCCCGTCCCGGGCCTGACCCGGGACCTCGTGACGAAGGTCGCCGTTCTTGACGTATTCCGGTGCAAGTTTTTTCGAGACCGGCCAGCTGGTGGGCGTTCTGACGACGCAGCCGCTGGGCCGGGTGCTGGATTACAAGGCGCCGGACGGCGGCTGTCACCTGGGGGCGTTCGTCGAGGTGCCGCTGGGACCGCGCAAGGTGCTGGGCGTGGTCTGGGGCGCGGGGGCCGGGGATTATGACCTGTCGAAGATTCGGTCGGTCATCCGGGTGCTGGACGCGGCGCCGATGCGCGAGGAGTTGCAGGCGTTCATCGCGAAGGCCGCCGATTACACGCTGACGCCACTGCCCGCGATGCTGCGGCTGGCAACGCGCGCGCCGGGGCTTGGCGACCCGCCGTCGATGCAGAAGATCTATAGGCTGGGCGAGGGGCGGCCCGACCGTGACACCGAGGCGCGGCGCAAGGTGATCGCCGTGCTGGAGGAATATGGCGGGCTGGGGTTCACCCTGAAGGAAGTGAGCGACATGGCCGGGGTGACGTCCTCGGTCGTGAAGGGCTTGGTGAAGCAGGGGGTGGTGCGCGAAGAGGACACGCCGCGGGATGCGCCCTTCCCGAGGCTCGATCCGGGAAGGCCGGGCGCTGAACTGACCGAGGATCAGGCGGTGGCGGCCGAGGCGCTGCGGGCCGGGCTGCGGGAGGGGGTGTTCGGCACCACCCTGCTGCGCGGTGTCACGGGATCAGGCAAGACGGAAGTCTACCTGGAGGCCGTGGCGGAATGCATCGCGCAGGGGCGGCAGGCGCTGGTGCTGTTGCCGGAGATCGCGCTGACGTCCGAGTTCCTGACGCGGGTGCAAGCGCGGTTCGGGGTGAAGCCCGCGGAGTGGCATTCGGGCGTCACCATGACCGAGCGGCGGCGCATCTGGAAGATGGTGGGACAGGGGCAGTGCCAGCTGGTGGTGGGCGCGCGGTCGGCGCTGTTCCTGCCGTTCCGGGACCTGGGCCTGATCGTCGTGGATGAGGAGCACGACACCTCCTACAAGCAGGAGGACGGGGTGCTCTACAATGCGCGGGACATGGCGGTGCTGCGCGGCAGCCTCTGTGCGGCGCAGGTGGTGCTGGCCTCGGCCACGCCGAGCCTTGAAACCTGGGCCAACGCGGAGGCTGGCAAGTACCGGCGGCTGGATTTGACGGCGCGGTTCGGACCGGCGGTGATGCCGGACCTGCGCGCCGTCGACATGCGCGACGAGCGTTTGGCGAGCAACGCGTGGGTTTCACCCACCCTACGGGCGGCGGTCGAGGCGCGGCTGGCGAAGGGCGAACAGTCGCTGTTGTTCCTCAATCGGCGGGGCTATGCGCCGGTGACGATCTGCCGGGCCTGCGGGCACCAGGTGGGGTGCGATCATTGCGACGCGCGGATGGTGGAGCATCGGTTCCTGAAACGGCTGGTCTGTCACCAGTGCGGCGAGACCAAGCCGATGCCGGAGAAATGCCCGGCCTGCGACGTTGAGGGAAAGCTGGCCGCCGTAGGCCCCGGCGTTGAGCGGATGGCGGAAGAGGCGGTGGCGCATTTCCCCGAGGCGCGGGTGGCGACGCTGTCGTCGGACATGTTCGGCTCGGCCCGGGCGCTGAAGGCGCAGATCGAGGAGATTGCGGCTGGCGGCGCCGATATCATCGTTGGCACGCAGCTGGTGGCGAAGGGGCATAACTTCCCCAATCTCACATTGGTCGGCGTGATCGATGCCGATCTGGGCTTGCAGGGGTCGGATCTGCGCGCCGCCGAGCGGACGTTCCAGTTGATGCGGCAGGTGGCGGGCCGCGCGGGGCGGGCCGAGAAGGCCGGGGTGGCGCTGTTGCAGACGTTCCAGCCGGAGCATCCGGTGATCCGGGCTATTCTGACCGGGGACGAGGAAGGCTTTTGGCGCGCCGAGGCCGGCGAGCGGCAACATGCGGGCGTGCCGCCCTTCGGGCGAATGGCGGGGATCATCCTGTCCTCGACCGACATGCAGGAGGCGTTCGATATCGGCAATGCGCTGGCTCGCAACGATGGGCCGATCCGGGCCGTGGGGGCGCAGGTGTTCGGGCCGGCTCCGGCGCCGATTGCGCGCGTGCGGGGGCGGCACCGGGTGCGGCTGTTGGTGAAGGCGCCGAAGGGCGTGGCCTTGCAAGGCGCGCTGGCGCAGTGGATCGCGCCGGTGAAGGGCTCGAGCCAGTTCCGGCTGGCGGTGGATATCGATCCGCAGAGTTTCATGTGAGGCGGCTGGGAGGAGGTCCCGGATCGGGTCCGGGACGGGGACGCGGACCTCGCGTGATCCGCGTGGGTTTTCACCCACCCTACGCAGGATGCGCGCCCACGCCCCGTTGATCGACCAGGACATCCGTCACCATCGCGCCGATCCACATCGAGAAGAGCGCGAGCCACGCGGTGCCTGCGAAGATCGACGCCCCGGTCACTCCATTGCCGATGGAGCAGCCCCCGGCCAGCATCGCGCCGAAGCCCATCATCACCGCGCCGGTCATCATCCGGCGCATGTTGGCGGCATCCTCGAACCCCTGAAAGCGGAATTCGCGGGCATAGGACGAGGCAAGGAAGCTGCCGAGAAAGACGCCCGGCACGAGGCCGATGTCGAAGTTCAGGACCGGGTCCGGGACCAGCAAGAACATCAGCGTATTGGCCGAGGGGCCGCTGAACGTGGCGCTTGTCACCGCGACGGGCTCGAAGCTGACCGAGGCGAGCGCGAAGGTCGATACCCAGCCCACCGCCACGGCGAAGCCCACCCCGGAGGCGAAGAGTAGGCGGGCGGTGCCGATGCGGTTGCGGCGCGAGACGACGAGGGCGAGTGCGGCAAAGCCGAGGCCGATCAGCAGGCCCCCGTAGGAGGGCAGGCCGAGCGTGCTGAGCAGGTCCATGTTGTGGCCGCCCGACGTGATCCAGAGCGCGGCCAGTCGGGTGCGCAGGCCCGAGAGCATACCCGACAGGCTCATTTGCGCCGCGACGGCAAAGACCAGACCGGCGGTGATGGCGCGCAGGTTGCCGGTGGCCGCGAGCACCAGCAAACGGCCCGGACAGCCGCGCGCCAGTACCATGCCCGCGCCGAAGACAAGGCCACCGATCACCGCGCCGGACCAGCTGCCGGGGATGGCCATCATGCGGGCATCGGACGCGCGGAAAAGGCCCAGGAGCTGCGCGCCCTGCACCCAGACCACGGCCGTGGAAAAGGTCAGGAACCAGACCGCGATGCGGTCGCCCATGCGGCCACGGGCGAATTCCACCGCCGCCGCGCGCAGGCAGAAGCGCGAGCGCTGCGCCGCGACGCCGAAGATCACGCCGGTCAGAAGGCCCAGGAGCGCCGCTGCCGGGGCTTCGTCGATCCATTCCACGAGGGCGAGAACGTCCATGGCCCGTGCCTTTCCTTGCACATCAGGTCATGCCACCGGCCTGGGCGGGCGGCCTTGATCCAGATCAGGCCGCGTATTTTTGCACAGCCGCCTTGCGGGGGAGGGAATGGTCAAAGCCGGAAGATGGGCGTAAAGCAATTTCATGGCGAGGACATACCCCCTTGAACTGGCGCGGGAGCTGCCGATCTGGAAGCGGCCGGTGGCGCTGCTTTTCCTGATGGCCGCGGCGATGCCGTTGGCCTTTGCGACGTGGTCGGCGCTCCTGAACAACTTCGTCATCGAGGCGGCGGGGTTCGACGGCTCTGACATCGGCTGGCTGCACACGGTGCGGGAAATTCCCGGGTTTCTGGCCATCGGGGTGATCGCCATCATCATCTTCATGCGCGAGCAGACGCTGGCGCTGGTGTCGCTGATCCTGCTGGGCGTGGCCACGGCGATCACGGCCTGGTTCCCGTCGCTGGGTGGTATCCTGACGATCACGATGCTGAGCTCGATCGGGTTTCACTATTTCGAGACGGTGAACCAGTCGTTGCAGCTGCAATGGCTGAAGAAGGAACGCGCGCCGCAGATGCTGGGCTGGCTGCTGGCCGCGGGGTCGGGCACGACGCTGGTGGCTTACGTCCTGATCGTGATGACGTGGGAGACGCTCGATCTCAGCTACAACACCGTCTATATGATCGCGGGCGGGGCGACGGTGCTGATCGCGCTGTACTGTATCTTCGCGTTCCCGCAATTCGAGGCGCCCAATCCGCAAATCAAGAGGATGGTGCTGCGCCGGCGCTATTGGCTCTATTACGCGCTGCAATTCATGGCGGGCGCACGGCGGCAGATCTTCATCGTCTTCGCCGGTTTCATGATGGTCGAGAAGTTCGGCTTCGAGGTGCACGAGGTCACGGCGCTTTACCTGATCAACCTGGTGGCCAACATGGTCTTCGCGCCACTGATGGGCCGCGCGGTGCATGTGTTCGGCGAGCGGGCGACGCTTCTGTTCGAGTATGCCGGGCTGGCGGTTGTCTTCCTGCTGTACGGGGGCCTGTACTTTTTCAGCTGGGGCGTCGTGCTGGCGGCGACGCTATACGTGATCGACCATATGCTTTTTGCCCTGGCGCTGGCGCTGAAGACCTATTTCCAGAAGATCGCCGACCCGGGCGACATCGCGCCCACCGCCGCCGTGGCGTTCACCATCAACCATATCGCCGCCGTGTTCCTGCCCGCCGCGCTGGGCTATCTTTGGCTGGTGTCGCCGGTGGCGGTATTCGTGATGGCCGCCGCGATGGCGGGCGTGTCATTTATCCTTGCGATGCTTATTCCCCGTCACCCCGAACCGGGGTATGAGACGATCCTGACCGCCCGGGCGCCCGCCCCGGCGGAGTGATCCTATCGCCAAGGGAGGCTCCATGCCCACATTCACCGCGCTGACGACCCTGCCCGGCAAATCCGAGGCGGAAGCCTTGGGCGAGGCGCTGGAACGGCTGACACCCGAGCCTACGGGCGTGGGCGTGTTCGAGATGGAGGACGGCTCGGGCCTGTGGGAAGTGGGCGGCTATTTCGAGGCGGCGCCGGATGCGGCGGGTCTGGCCTTGCTGGCGTCGCTGCACGGGGCAAAAGATTTCACCGTGTCGGAACTGCCCGAGACGGACTGGGTCGCCAAGGTGAAGCGGGAACTGACGCCGGTGGTGGCGGGGCGGTTCTTCGTCTATGGCAGCCATGACGCCGACAAGGTGCCCGACGATGCGCTGCCGCTCTTGATCGAGGCGTCGATGGCGTTCGGGACCGGGCATCACGGCACGACGCTGGGCTGCCTGAAGGCGCTGGACCGGCTGAACGCAGACGCGGGCGCGCAGGACAGCGTGCTGGACCTGGGATGCGGCACGGCGGTGCTGGCGATGGCGGCGGCGCGGGTCTGGCCCGAGGCGACGATCCTGGCCAGCGACATCGACGCGGTGGCGGTCGAGGTGGCCGAGGTCAACGTGGCGGCCAACAACCTGGTGGGCCGCGTGACCTGCCTGGAGGCCGAAGGGCTGGACCATCCGGGAATCGCCGGGGCCGCGCCGTTCGACCTGGTCTTCGCGAATATCCTCAAAGCCCCCCTGATCGCGCTGGCGCCGGGAATCACCGCGGCGCTGAAGCCGGGGGGCAGGGTGATTCTGTCCGGTATTTTAAACGAGCAGGCCGACGAGGTCGCGGCGGTCTATACCGAGGCTGGAAACAGTGTCGTGTCGCGGGACCAGATTGGTGAGTGGACGACGATAATGACCCGTAAAAGTGTCTGAAAAGGCTTGGAAAAACAGTCATATTAAGGCAGGTGCCCCACTTTTGCCACATTTCAAACCTAGTTTCATCATTATGGGCCGGGGGATGAGATACAGTTAGGACGCCGCCATGACCAACGCCACCAACACCTACCAGGGCTTCGATGCCCGACTGAAGAAAATCGATCGTAACCGCGCCCGCCTTGCCAACGGCTATTCGGCCAAGGTGACCCGCGACGGCCTGATCGTTTTCCGCCCCAAGCGCCGGGCGCAGGGGTTTTCGGTTCGCGGTCTGGCGTTCTTGGTTCTGGGCGTGTTCCTGTTCAAGGCGATGATCCTCGCGCATCTCGGCGGCACGATCTATGACCAGCGGGTCGATGCGCTGAAGTCCGGCACGGTGGTGGAACAGGCCGGTGCCTTCGTGATGCAGAAAGATCCGGTTTCCGCAACCATCGCGCAATACCTGCGCCCCTTCGTGAAGTAACGATCAACGACGTCTGGCCTCTCAGCCCTCCAAAGACGCCTCTCTCAATACGAAAAGCCCTGCACGTTGGTCCGCGTGCAGGGCTTTTTGCTGTCCGGCGCAGGGAGAGGACGCCGGGCGGGCGGGATCCGCAATTAGCGGATCGCGCGTTCGATGTCGCCGCGCGACAGGCCGATATCGTCCAGTTCGCGGTCGCTCAGGCGGCTGAGCGCGTTGCGGGTGATACGGGCGTCGTTCCAGGCGGAAACGGTGGCGAGAATGCGCGCGAAGATGGAGCCGAAATGGGCGCCGTGGTGCACGCTGCGGGTGTTGTCGATTGCAGCCATTGTCATGGTCCTTCGTATAAGTCGGTACGTTTGTTCTTCTGAAGCTGCAGGTAGGGGGTTGCGCTGATTTGGACAACACGCATTTTCCGCATAGTCACTATGCAGGCGCTGCATGGGTGAATTTACTTTAACGTCATGTTAATGCTGTATTTTTGATGGTCACATATTGTGCGCATGATCCCGGAAAGGCTGTGACATGCATACCGCGCAGGACTGGCCCGATCGCCCGGGGGCGTGGAAGGGCTTGGCGTATGTTCCCCTTTCGTGCTAGTGGCTTGGAAAACAAGCAAGGGCGGGCAGTGCAGATGCGGGTCATCGGGATCGATCCGGGCCTACGCAACCTCGGGTGGGGCGTGATCGACATGGAGGGCAGCCGCCTGAGCCATGTGGCGAACGGGGTTTGCCACGGGAACGGGGGCACGCTGGCCGAGCGGCTGTTGTCGTTGCACGGCCAACTTACGGATATCGTTGGAAAATACGCGCCCGGCGCGGCGGCGGTGGAGCAGACCTTCGTCAACAAGGACGGGGCCGGCACGCTGAAGCTGGGCCAGGCGCGGGGCATTGCCCTGCTGGTGCCGGCGCAGTTCGGGCTGGATGTGGGCGAATATGCCCCCAACACGGTGAAGAAGACGGTGGTGGGCGTGGGCCATGCCGGCAAGGAGCAGGTGGCGCATATGGTGAAGGTGCAACTGCCGGGGGTCGAGCTGGCCGGGGCGGATGCCGCCGACGCGCTGGCGATTGCCATCTGCCACGCGCATCACGGGGCCGCGCGGGCGCTGAAAGAGAAGGTGCGCGCATGATCGGGCGGATCGCGGGACGCATCGACTATCGCGCCGCCGATCACGTGCTGATCGACGTGAAGGGGGTTGGCTACCTGGTTTATTGCTCAGACCGGACGCTGGCGGCGCTGCCGGGGGCGGGCGAGCATGTTGCGCTTTATACCGACCTGCTGGTGCGCGAGGACTTGTTGCAGCTTTATGGCTTCACCTCGCTGGTCGAGAAGGAATGGCACCGCCTGCTGATGAGCGTGCAGGGGATCGGGGCGAAGGCGTCGCTGGCGATCCTGGGCACGCTGGGGCCGGATGGCGTGGGGCGCGCGATTGCGCTGGGCGACGTGAACGCGGTGAAGGCGGCCAAGGGGATCGGCCCCAAGACGGCGCAGCGCGTGGTGATCGAGCTGAAGGACAAGGCGTCGGAGGTGATGGCGATGGGCGCGAGCGCGCCGGTGCCCGCGCCGGAGGGGCCCGCCGACGACGAGGTGATCGAGACGCCGGCGGCCAAGGCGCCGCCCCCGCAGGCCCCGAGTGGCGCGGCACAGGCCGAGGCGCTGTCGGCGCTGACCAACCTCGGCTACGGCCCCGGCGAGGCGGCGGGCGCGGTGGCGCAGGCGGCAGGCGAGATGCCCGACGCGGCGACGGCGGACCTTATTCGCGCCGCGCTGAAGCTGCTGGCGCCGAAGGGATGAGGGAGGTGGCATTGATCGGGCCTTGCGGCCTGCCGCGTGGACGTGGGACGATTGACGCATGACCGAGCCTGACCCGACCTTGCGCCCCGAGGCGCTGCCCGAGGATGTGGACCGCGCGCTCAGGCCGCAGGCGCTGGCGGATTTCATCGGGCAGGCCGAGGCGCGGGCCAACCTGAAGGTGTTCATCCAGTCGGCCCGGCAGCGGGGCGAGGCGATGGATCACACGCTGTTTCACGGCCCCCCCGGCCTGGGCAAGACGACGCTGGCGCAGATCATGGCGCGCGAGCTGGGCGTGGGGTTTCGCATGACCTCCGGCCCGGTGCTGGCCAAGGCGGGCGACCTGGCGGCGATCCTGACCAACCTCGAGGCCAATGACGTTCTCTTCATCGACGAGATCCACCGTCTGAACCCGGCGGTGGAAGAGGTGCTCTACCCCGCGATGGAGGATTTCGAGCTGGACCTGGTGATCGGCGAGGGGCCGGCGGCGCGGACGGTGCGGATCGAGTTGCAGCCCTTCACGCTGGTGGGGGCCACGACGCGGCTGGGGCTGTTGACGACGCCGCTGCGCGACCGGTTCGGGATCCCGACGCGGCTGCAATTTTATACCGAGGACGAGCTGCACGAGATCGTGACGCGCAATGCGCAGAAGCTGGGCGTGCCCGCCGAGGCGCAGGGCGCGCGGGAGATTGCGCGGCGGGCGCGGGGGACGCCCCGGGTTGCCGGGCGGCTTTTGCGGCGGGTGGTGGATTTTGCCGTGGTCGAGGGCGACGGGCGGATCACGCAAGGCCTGGCGGACAGCGCGCTGACCCGGCTGGGCGTGGATGGTTTGGGCCTTGACGGGGCCGACCGGCGGTATTTGCGGCTGATTGCCGAGGCCTACCAGGGTGGGCCGGTGGGCATCGAGACGCTGAGCGCGGCGCTGAGCGAGAGCCGAGACGCGCTGGAAGAGGTGATCGAGCCGTTCCTGCTGCAGCAGGGGCTGATCCAGCGCACGCCGCGGGGGCGGATGCTGGCCCAACGCGCCTGGGCGCATCTGGGGATGGCGGCACCCAGGGCGGCGGGGGCGGGTGATCTGTTCGGCAAGTAGCGCCAGAAGAGTTTCGTGCCTTCGGCGAGGATATTTGTCGCCAGAGGAAGGGGGCTTTGGCTTGCATGGGGCGGCGGCTTTGGTAGGGAGACGGCATGGCTGATCTGATCTCTCCCGAAGGCGTCGAGGCGCTCTTCACCCGCGCCGATGGCTCTTACCTCTTTGCCCGCTGGGGGCGGCCCATCGTGCCGGTGGTGTTCGGGACAGATGACAAGACGCTGGAGATCGTCAAGGGCGCGGTCGAGGCCGTGGTGATGATGGCGGGCCACCAGATGGCCGAGACGGACCCGGAGCTGGGCGTGAACCTGATGTTCTTTTTCTTCCGCGAATGGGATGAACTGCTGGAGGTGCCGGACATGGACCGGATGATCCCCGACCTTGGCCCCTTGGTGGCGCGGCTGAAGGCGGCGGACGCCAACCAGTACCGGATCTTCCGCTTTGACGAGGCCGGCGCGATCAAGGCCAGCTTCGTTTTCCTGCGGATGGATGAACAGTTGTCGAAGGTGCCCGCCGACACGCTGGCGCTGGCGCAGGTGGCGCAGACGATCCTGCTGTGGTCCGATACGGCCTTTACCGACCGTTCGGTGCTGGCGCAGGCAGGCGAGGGGCAGGTGATCCTTCGGCCCGATATCGGCGCGGTGATCCGGGCGGGGTATGATCCGGTCATGCCCGCCGTGGCGCAAGACGCCAGCCACGCGCTGCGCCTGAGTGCGCGGCTGGGGCAGTTGTAGCGGTTGCGCGTTTTTGTCGGTGTCCCGCTGGAGGAGGCGGCCATCGAGGCGCTCTTGCCGCTGCAGGGGGCGCTGCGGCAGGGGCGGCTGGTGGACGAGGAGAACCTGCACCTGACGCTGGCCTTCCTCGACGACCAGCCGGAGGACGTGCTGGCGGAACTGGATGCGGCGCTGGGCGAGATCCGCGTGCCGGCTTTGGAGTTGGAATTCACGGGTGTCGAGGTGAAAGGCGGGCGGCGCCCGGCGCTGGTCTGGGCCGATGTGGCGAAGGTGGAGCCGCTGCGGCGATTGCACGACAAGGTGCGCGGCGCGGCTAGGATTTCGGGGATCGACCTGCCGCGCGAACGGTTTCGCCCGCATGTGACGCTGGCGCGGTTTGGCCGCTCGCGGCCGGTGGACATGGGCCGTCTGACGGCGTTCCTGTCGGAATACGGCGGATTTTGCGCGGGGCCGTTCCCGGTGGAGCGGTTTTGCCTTTATGCCTCGACCCTGATGCCCGAGGGGTCGTTCTATGACGTGCTGGCCGACTATCCGCTCTAGCGGCCCCCTCTTCCTCTGGCCGAAAATATCCCGGGGAACGGTGAACCGCAGGTTCGCCGTGGGGCGGAGCCCCTCTTTGGGATTGCCGTCGCCACCCGCGCGCCGTAGAAAGCTGGCATGCCCCATTCCTTTCCGATCCGCGTCTATTACGAAGATACCGACATGGCCGGGATCGTCTATTATGCCAATTACCTCAGGTACATAGAACGCGCGCGCAGCGACTGGGTGCGGGGGCTGGGGATCGACCAGAACGCGATGCGGCGCGACGATGGCGTGGTCTTTGCCGTGCGCCGGGTCGAGGCCGACTATCACCACCCGGCGAAATTCGATGACGAGCTGGAGGTGCGCACGAGCGTCGTCACGGTCACCGGCGCGCGGCTGGTCATGGAGCAGAAGGTTCTGCGCGGCGAGGAACTGGTCTTTTCGGCACAGGTGACCATCGTCTGCATCAACGACACCGGCCATCCGGCGCGTCTACCGGCGAATATCCGCCTGATGCTGCACTGATCACCCGCAATTGAACGCGCGGATACGGTTGATGTTGGCTTTCCCCTTGGAAATCGTCTAGTTTCGCGCTCAATACGGCCAGTCAACAAGGCCCGGCAAAGCAAAGAGCAGGCAGATGGAAGCAGAAACCCTGGCAATGGCACAGGAGATGGATTTCTCGCTGTGGGCGCTATTCGCACGCGCAACGCTGATCGTGAAACTGGTGATGCTGATGCTGATCGTGGCGTCCTTCTGGGCGTGGTCGATCATCATCCAGAAGACGATCACCTATCGCAAGGCCCGCGCCGAGGCCGAGGCGTTCGACCGCCGCTTCTGGTCGGGCGAGCCGCTGGACGAGCTTTTCGACGAGATCGGGCCCGATCCGGCGGGGCAGTCCGAGCGGGTCTTTGCCGCGGGGATGAGCGAGTGGCGCAGGTCGCACCGCACCGACGGGGCGCTGATCGCGGGCGCCACGGCGCGGATCGACCGCAGCATGGACGTGGCGATCGTGAAGGAAAGCGAGAAGCTGCAGAGCGGGCTGACCATTCTGGCCTCGATCGGGTCGGTGTCGCCCTTCGTGGGCCTCTTCGGCACGGTCTGGGGCATCATGAACGCCTTCATCGAGATTGCCGAGCAGCAGAACACCAACCTGGCCGTCGTGGCGCCGGGGATCGCCGAGGCGCTTCTGGCCACGGGCCTGGGCCTGCTGGCGGCCATCCCGGCGGTGGTGTTCTACAACAAGCTGAGCGCGGATGCGGACCGGATCGTGGCGAGCTATGAGGCCTTCGCGGACGAGTTCGCGACCATCCTGAGCCGGCAGCTGGATTCCTGACATGGGAGCCGGCGTCGTCCAAAAATCAGGTGACACGGGCCGCAGGCGCAGGGGCCGCGGGCGCAGCCGCCCGATGGCGGAAATCAACGTCACACCCTTCGTGGACGTGATGCTGGTGCTGCTGATCATCTTCATGGTGGCCGCTCCCCTGATGACCGTGGGCGTGCCGGTGCAGCTGCCGGAAACCGCGGCCAACGCCCTGCCGGGCGAGGAGGAGGAGCCGCTGACCGTGACGCTGACCGCCGAGGGCGTGGTGATGATCCAGACCACCGAGGTGCAGCGCGGCGAGTTGGTGAACCGGCTGCGCGCCATCGCCACGGAGCGCGACAGCACGCGGGTCTTCCTGCGGGCGGACGGGGCGGTGCCCTACTCGGACGTGATGCAGGTGATGGGCGCGCTCAATCGCGGCGGGTTCGCCAATATCGGGCTGGTGACCGATACCGGCGGGCCGACGCTTGACGAGCAGGGCGGCTGAGATGCGGCTGGACACCGGGCAGATCATTTCCGGTGTGGCTCATACGGGCCTGATCGTCGTTGCCATTTTCGGCGGGGCGTTCAAGTCCGAGCCCTTGCCGTTCGAGATTACCGAGGTGACGGCCATCTCGGAAGAGGAATACGCGGCGATGGTCGCCGAACCGTCGCCCGACGCGGTGGCCAATGTCGACACGCCCGAGCCGCCCGAGGAAGGCCAGGCGCCGGAGCTGTCGAGCGAGGCCGACGCCGCGCCCGAGCAGGACCAGCCCGAAGTGACCGAGACGGCCGAGCCGGACCCGGTGCCCGAGGCCGTCGAGCCCGAGCCGGTGCCGGTGCCCGAGGCGGAAATCGCCGACGCCCCGCAGGAGCCGACGCCGCCGCAGGAGGATACCGCCGTGCTGGCGCCGCAGCAATCGGAGCGCCCGCAGCCCCGGCCCGCGCCGCGCGTCGCGCCGGAGGCGGTGGAGCAGCCGGAACCGGATGTCGAGATCGCGGATGTCGACCAGCAGGCCCCCGAACGCGCCGAGCAGGCCGAGGAGCCTGAGCCGGAGCAGGAGGAAACCGCGCGGCAGGAGGCCACGACCGAGATCGTGACCGAAGCCGAGGAGGTGGCGTCCGCCGCGCCGACACGCTCGGTGCGCCCGCGCACGCGGCCCGAGCAGGTGACCCCGGCGGCCCAGCCCGATCCCGACCCCGAACCGCGCGACGAACCCGCGCAGCAATCCGACCCGGAACCGGCGGCGGAACCCGAGACGCAAGAGGCCACCAGCCCCGACAGCTCGGCGGTGAACGACGCGCTGGCCGAGGCGCTGGGTAGTGACCCCGAGCCGCAAGGCACGCCGCAGGGGCCGCCGCTGACCGCCGGAGAGAAGGACGGTCTGCGCGTAGCGGTGCAGGAATGCTGGAACGTCGGCTCGCTGAGTTCTGACGCGCTGGCCACCACGGTGACGGTGGCGGTGTCGATGTCGGAGGATGGCCGCCCGATCACCAACTCGATCCGCATGATCGGCAGCGAGGGCGGCAGCAATTCCTCGGCGCAGCAGGCGTTCGAGGCCGCAAGGCGGGCGATCATCCGCTGCGGCGCGAGCGGATACAACCTGCCGGTCGAAAAATATGCCTCGTGGCGCGAAATAGAGATGACCTTCAACCCAGAGAGCATGCGGATCAGATGAGACGGCCCGCTGTCCTCTCCGTGCCGGTGCTCGCGGCGCTCATGGTCCCGGTTGCGGCGCTCGGGACCGAGACGTCGGACTGGATCGACGGGTTTCGCACCGACGTGGAGCGCTGCTGGAACCCGCCCGAGGGCAGCGCGGTTGTCACCGTAGCGTTCGGGATGAACCGGGACGGCACGATGAAGGACGACAGCCTGCGCTCAATTCCCCGTGAAATGGCCGACATGGACTCTTTCACGGCGGCCCGGCGTGCCATCCTGAGGTGCAGTCGGATGGGATTTGACCTGCCAGCGGATCAATATGACGCGTGGCGCAACATCGAGATGACATTCGGCCCCGCGGTCGAAGGGGAGCAGTGACATGAGAATAATCCTGGCCTTTGTGGCGATCCTTGCCAGCCTTGCGGCGCCCGTGATGGCGCAGGAAGAGCGCAGCGGGCCGCTGAGGATCGAGATCACCGAGGGCGTGATCGAGCCCTTGCCCTTTGCCGTGCCGAATTTCGTGGCCGAAAGCGCACAGGCGCAGGAGATGGCCGCCAATATCACGCGGGTCATCGCCGCCGACCTGACCGGCACGGGCCTGTTCCGCGAGATTCCGCAGGACGCGCATATCGCGCGGGTCACGGCGTTTTCCAGCCCCGTACAGTTCGCCGACTGGAAGGCGATCAACGCGCAGGCGCTGATCGTGGGCGGCGTCAGCGTGGACGACAGCGGCAAGGTCGTCGTGAAATTCCGGCTCTATGACGTGTTCGCGGGCCAGCAGATGGGCGACGGCCTGCAATTCGTGGGCACCACCGATGGCTGGCGGCGCATCGCGCACAAGGTCTCGGACCAGGTGTACGCGCGGCTTACCGGCGAGGACCCGTATTTCGACAGCCGCGTCGTCTTCGTGTCGGAAACCGGCCCTAAGGACGCACGGCAAAAGCGGCTGGCGATCATGGATTATGACGGCGCGAACGTGACCTACCTGACCGACAGCGCCTCGATCGTGCTGGCGCCGCGGTTTTCGCCGGGCGGGGACCGGGTGCTGTATACCAGCTATGAGAGCGGCTTTCCCAAGATTTACGTGCTGGACGTGGCGACGGCGGGGCGCAACGTGCTGAACGCCGCCGATGGCGAGATGAGTTTCGCGCCGCGCTTTGCGCCCAACGGCCAGACCATCGTCTACAGCCTGACCACGGGCGGCAACACCGACCTTTACCAGCTGAACATCGGCAGCGGGCAGACCTCGCGCCTGACCACGACGCCCTCGATCGAGACCGCGCCCAGCTTCAGCCCCGATGGCAGCAGGATCGTGTTCGAATCCGACCGCTCGGGCACGCCGCAGCTCTACGTGATGCCAGCGGGTGGCGGCGAGGCGACGCGGATCAGCTTCGGGCAGGGCCGCTATGGCACGCCGGTGTGGTCGCCGCGCGGCGACCTGATCGCCTTTACCAAGCAGAGCAAAGGCCGGTTCCATATCGGCGTGATGCGCACCGATGGCAGCGAGGAACGCCTGCTGACCGCATCCTTCCTGGACGAAGGGCCGACATGGGCGCCCAATGGCCGGGTGATCATGTTTGCTCGCGAAACCCAAGGCGCGCAGGGCACGTCGAGCCTGTGGTCGGTGGACATCACCGGGCGCAACCTCAAGCAGGTGCGCACCGACACCGGCGCCTCGGATCCGTCCTGGGGACCGTTGCAGAACTGAGGCGGCAAAAGGGACATGCATCCGCCGCGGGCCTATGATATTAACCATTGCAAGAGCAACAAGACATCGAGTGGGGCACTGAAATGAGACATCTGAGCAAGGCATTGATCGTGGTGGCGGGGCTGGCGGTAAGCGCGTGCAGCAACCCCGACCGGTTCGGCGACCAATATGCCGACGGCACGGGCGCCGGCGGGGTCGGAGCCGGCGCTGTGGCCGGAACCGCGCAGGATCCGCAATCGCCGCTTTACTTCCAGCAGACGATCGGCGACCGCGTGCTTTTCGCGGTGGACCAGTCCACCCTGTCGCCCACGGCGACGGCCACGCTGGACGGGCAGGCGCAATGGCTGGCCACCAACGTGGAATACAACGCCATCATCGAAGGCCATGCCGACGAGCAGGGCACGCGGCAATACAACATCGCGCTGGGCGCACGCCGCGCCAACGCGGTGCAGGAATACCTGATCTCGAGGGGCGTCAGCCCGGCGCGGCTGAAGGTCATCAGCTATGGCAAGGAACGCCCGCTGGAGATTTGCAGCGAGGAATCGTGCTATGCCAAGAACCGCCGCGCCGTGACGGTGATCTCGGCTGTGCCGACAAGCTGATAGGACGAAGGGCGGGGTGAACATGCGTCGTGTGATACTGGGCCTTGTGGTGGCCGCGTTCGGGATGGGGCCGGTTTCGGCCTCGGCCCAGGCCAATACCGAAACCCTGGCGGATATCCGGCAGGAGCTGTCGGTGCTCTATGTCGAGTTGCAGAAGCTGAAGCGCGAGCTGAACACCACCGGCGCCGCGGGTGCCGCGACGGTGGGCGGCAGCGTGCTGGACCGGGTGAACACGATCGAGTCCGAGTTGCAGCGCCTGACGTCGAAGACGGAAGAGCTGGAGTTTCGCATCGACAGCGTGGTGACCGACGGCACCAACCGGGTGGGCGACCTGGAGTTCCGGATCTGCGAACTGGAGCCCTCCTGCGATATCGGCAGCATCGAGCCCGGCGACACGCTGGGCGGTGTGGAACCGTCGACGGGCGGCAACGCGGGCGGTACGGGCACTGCCCCGGCCACCGGCACGACAGGCGTCGCGACCACCGAAGGCTCCACGGCCAGCACCACCGGAAACACAACGGGCACGGATACCGGCGTGCAGATGGCCGCCGCGGAACAGGCCGATTTCGACGCCGCCATGGCGGCCTTCGAGTCCGGTGAATACACCGCCGCAGCCACGCAGTTCGAGCGTTTCACCACCAACTATCCCGGCAGCCCGATGGAGGCGCAGGCCGGGCTGAAGCGGGGCGAGGCGCTGGAGAAGGCCAATGACATGACCGGCGCGGCGCGCGCCTATCTGGATACGTTCAGCACCGCACCCGACGGCCCGCAGGCGCCGCAGGCGCTGTTCCTGCTGGGCCGGTCGCTGGGCCAGCTTGGGCAGACCAACGAGGCCTGCCTGACATTGGGGGAGGTGGCGCAGCGCTTTCCGCAATCGCCCGCGGTCGGACAGGCGACGCAGGCGATGCAGAACCTTGGGTGTTCGTGAACCGACCCAACGCGCATATTCTGGATCAGTTCGTGGCGACATTCGGCAATGCCCGGCCCAATCGGCTGGGCATTGCCGTGTCCGGGGGCAGCGATTCTCTGGCGCTTCTGGTGCTGGCGCGGCACTGGGCGGCGCAGGGCGGGCCGGAGCCCCATGCGGTCACGGTGGATCATGGCCTGCGCGACGGCTCGGCTGACGAGGCGGCGGGGGTTTCTGCCCTGTGTGCGCGGCTTGGCGTGGCGCACCGGACCCTGGAATGGCGCGGCTGGGACGGTGCGGGCAACCTGTCCGACGCCGCGCGGCGCGCCCGCTACGGGCTGATCGCCGACTGGGCCGAGGCTGAGGGCATCACCGACGTGGTGCTGGGCCATACCCTGAACGACGTGGCCGAAACCTTTGTCATGCGCCTGTCGCGCGAGGCCGGGGTCGACGGGCTGGCCACGATGACGCCGGGCTGGCGGCAGGGCGCGGTCGAGTTTCGCCGGCCCCTGTTGCAGGTGTCCCGGGCCGAGCTGCGGACGTTGGTCACGGCCGAGGGGCTGGAGTGGATCGACGACCCGACGAATACCGATGACGCGTTCGAGCGGGCGCGGGTGCGCAAGGCGCTGGGCGTGCTGGAGGGGTTGGGGATCACGGCACGCGGGCTGGGCACCGTGGCGCGCCACATGACCGAGGTGCGCCAGGCGCTGTACTGGTACGTGTTCGTGGAGGCGCGCAGGTACGTGACGTTCGACCGGGGCGACGTCGTGATCGAGCGAAAGGGCTTTCGCACCCTGCCGCGCGACATCTGCCGCCGCATGGTGCAGGAGATCCTGCGCTGGATCAGCGGCGCGGAATACGGCCCGCGCGGCAAGGCGGTGGACCTGATGCTGGAGGCGATCCGCGGCGGCAACGGCATGACGCTGCACGGCGTGATGATGAGCGTCGGCGCCGATCACCTGCGCTTCACCCGCGAGCCGCAGGCGGTTGCGCAGCTGCGCGCGGCGCCCGGCGCGGCGTGGGACGGCCGCTGGCGGCTGGACGGGCCGTGGCCCGACGGGGCCGAGGTGGCCGCGCTGGGCGAGGCGGGTCTGGCGCAGTGCGAGGATCGGGTGCGGCCGGGATTGCCACGGGCGTCGCTCATGGCCAGCCCGGCGGTCTGGCGGGGCGGGCATTTGGTCGCGGCACCGCTGGCGGGGGTCGCAGAAGGCTGGTCCGCCACGCTCTTGCGGGATGAAGACATGTTCTTTGCCGGCATTCTTGCGCATTGAACAACACGTAACGATCTCTATTTATAACACTCGGGTCCTGTGGTAGGTCAGACCCCTAAAGACGTGAGGAGAAAGCCCTTGGGCAACGCGAGAAACTTCGCCTTCTGGTTGGTCCTGTTCCTTTTGATCATGGCGCTGTTCAGCCTGTTCAACGGATCCGGCAACACCCTGCAGAGCAAGGCCATCCCCTATTCCGAGTTCGTCGAGGCGGTCGAGGACGGTGAAGTGTCCGAGGTGACGCTGGACGGCGAGAACGTGCGATTCCGGGGCGAGGACGGCAACAATTACTCGACCATCAAGCCCGAGGATGCCGAGGTGACCTCGCTGCTGCTGGACCGGGATATCCCGATCAAGGCGGAATCGCAGGAGCAATCCGGGTTTCAGACTTTCCTGATCTCGCTTTTGCCCTTCGTGCTGCTGATCGGTGTGTGGATTTATTTCATGAACCGGATGCAGGGCGGCGGCAAGGGCGGCGCCATGGGCTTTGGCAAGTCGAAGGCCAAGATGCTGACCGAAAAGCATGGCCGCGTGACGTTCGACGACGTGGCGGGCATCGACGAGGCCAAGGAAGAGCTGGAGGAGATCGTCGAGTTCCTGCGCAACCCGCAGAAATTCTCGCGCCTTGGCGGCAAGATCCCCAAGGGCGCGCTGCTGGTGGGCCCTCCGGGCACGGGTAAGACCCTATTGGCCCGTGCGATTGCGGGCGAAGCGGGCGTGCCCTTCTTCACCATCTCGGGTTCCGACTTCGTCGAGATGTTCGTGGGTGTCGGCGCGTCCCGCGTGCGCGACATGTTCGAGCAAGCGAAGAAGAACGCGCCCTGCATCGTCTTCATCGACGAAATCGACGCCGTGGGCCGGCATCGTGGTGCCGGCTATGGCGGCGGCAATGACGAGCGCGAACAGACCCTCAACCAGCTTCTGGTCGAGATGGACGGGTTCGAGGCCAATGAGGGCGTGATCATCGTCGCGGCGACCAACCGCAAGGACGTGCTGGACCCCGCGCTGTTGCGTCCGGGCCGGTTCGACCGCCAGGTGACGGTGCCCAACCCCGATATCAAGGGCCGCGAGAAGATCCTGGGCGTCCATGCCCGCAAGACCCCGCTGGGGCCCGACGTGGACCTGCGTATCATCGCGCGCGGCACGCCCGGCTTTTCCGGGGCGGATCTGGCGAACCTGGTGAACGAGGCGGCGCTGATGGCCGCGCGCGTGGGCCGGCGCTTCGTGTCGATGGTCGACTTCGAGCAGGCCAAGGACAAGGTGATGATGGGCGCAGAGCGCCGGAGCATGGTCCTGACGCCCGAACAGAAGGAAAAGACCGCCTATCACGAGGCCGGTCACGCCATCGTCGGGCTGGCCCTGCCGCAATGCGACCCGGTCTACAAGGCCACGATCATCCCGCGCGGCGGCGCGCTGGGCATGGTCGTCAGCCTGCCCGAGATCGACCGGCTGAACTGGCACAAGTCGGAATGCGAGGAAAAGCTGGCGATGACCATGGCGGGCAAGGCCGCCGAGATCATCAAGTACGGCCCCGACGCGGTGTCGAACGGCCCCGCGGGCGACATCCAGCAGGCGTCGTCGCTGGCGCGCGCCATGGTGCTGCGCTGGGGCATGTCCGACAAGGTGGGCAACGTCGATTATGAGCAGGCGCACGAAGGCTACATGGGCAACAGCGCCGGTGGCTTCTCGATCTCGGCCCATACCAAGGAGCTGATCGAGGACGAGGTGAAGCGTCTGATCGACGAAGCCTACCAGCGGGCCTATGACATCCTGACCGAAAAGCAGGACGAATGGGAGCGGCTGGCGCAGGGGCTGCTGGAATACGAGACCCTGACCGGCGAGGAGATCGAGCGCGTGATCAACGGCGATCCACCCGAGGCCGATGACGACCAGGGCGGCACCCCGCAGAAGGACGACAAGCCGTCCTTGACCGCGATCCCGAAGACCAAGCCCAAGTCGACGCCGCCCGAGGGCGGATTGGAGCCGGAACCGACAGCGTGACGACGACGACACACGTGAAGACCGACTGGAATCCGGGCGCCTACGCCCGGTTTCACGACCTTCGGCTGCGTCCGGGCCTTGATCTGGTGAACACGATCAGCAGCATGGGCGCGGGCGACATCTATGACCTCGGCTGCGGCAACGGCGCGCTGGGCGAGGCGCTTCGGGCCCGGGCCGGAAACCGCAAGGTGATCGGCGTGGATGCCAGCCCCGCGATGCTGGAAAAGGCCCGCGGCTGCAAGGCGTATGACAGTTTCAGCCAGGCCGATATTTCCGACTGGACGCCCGCGCGCGTGCCGGGGCTGATCTTTTCCAACGCCGCGCTGCACTGGGTGGGGCATCATGAACAGTTGCTGCCGCGACTGGTGCGGATGCTCAGCAAGGGCGGCACGCTGGCGGTGCAGATGCCGCATCAGAACAAGGCGCCGTCGCACCGTGTCTGGCTGAGCCTGGTAGAGGAAATGTTCCCCGGCCGGGTCGAGAAGATGGGCACGCCCGGCGTCATGGCGCCGGTGAAATACGACGAGCTTCTGGCCGGCATGGGCCAGTTCCGCATGTGGGAAACCGAGTATTACCAGCGCCTGATGGCCGAGCCGGGCAGCCACCCGGTGCGCCGTTTCACCGAGAGCACCTATGCGCGCCCGGTGCTGGAAGCGCTGGAAGAGGACGAGAAGGCGGCGCTGATCAAGCGCTACGAGGAAGCGATGCACGCGGCCTACCCGGTGCGCAAGGACGGCTCGGTCCTGTTCCCGTTCCGGCGGATGTTCTTTACCCTGTCGGTCTGAGCGGGGGCGTTTTCTTGCAAAAGAAAACGGGACGGAATTTTTTCAAAATTCCGGCGCGCGCGCTTCACCGTCACGCACCGTTTCGGGCGGCGTAAAAGACCATGGCCTCGTCCAGCAGGCGAAACCCGGTGTCGAACGCGGTGAGCGTCATGTCGTGGACGGACCCGGGCAGTCCGGTGGGCAGCTCCGCCGTGACGCTGTCGGTCAGGGCCATCTGCGTGGCGCCGTTGTGGAACATCTTGATGCGCTCCATGACCACATCGCCGTTGGGCGGCTCGTCCAGCACCTCGTCCATCAGGTCCAGCACGTCTTCGGAGATGCAGAGCGTGCGGTACATCAGGCCCAACGCGTCGCGTTCGACCCTGTGCAGGTCCCTAAAGCCGGGCGCGTTGCGCCAGACGCAAGGGATCTGCGCGCCGAGTGCGCGCACTCTCTGGACCGCGTAAGGCAGTAGGAACAGCTGCGTGTCGTTGTCGGTGAACCGGCCCGAAACCAGCGCCTCGCGGCCGCGCGTGTAAGCGTCTTCCAGCGTCAGGCCGCGGTTGAACCGCGCCAGCATCGCGGCAGGGGATTCTCCGGGCAGGGCACGGGGGGCCGGCATCGACCGGGCCCAAGCCCAGCCGTCGCGCAGGCCGCGCATGTGCTGGGCCATGCCCAGACGATCGGCCTTGAGGGCGCTATCGAATTCCGCTTCCTTCCCGTTGGCGGCAAGCGTTGCCATCAGCAGGATGTGCCGGTGTTCCCGGCCGAGCGCATCGAGGTCTGGCGCGCCCGCCTTTTCCCGGACGTCCTCGAACAGCTCGTAGACCTGCACGGCCATCCAGTCGGTTTCGCTGATGCCGGGAGTGTGCCGGCGGTTCGTGGCGGAGGTCAGGACCTTGCCGTGCTTGACCAGCACGATGGTCCGGATCTCGGCGTGGAATGCCTTGACCGACTGCCAAGCCTCGGGCGAGAGCGGCTTGGGGTGTTTGCGAAAGAAAGCGAAAGCCATGAACGTCCCTTTTCATGCGTGTTCGGGGAGAAGATGACCGGGGACCTTGACCTGTTTCGGGCGATAAGGTGACATGCCCGGACGATGGTAAGATTTTTCCCCGGGAAAGACCCGAAGTCACCGTGGAGCGCGGTGACCGAGACGTGCGAAGGAACGCGCCGATGCCTGCCTTGATACCCACCGATCACTATGCCGAGATCACCTGGATCGGGTGCGTCGCGGACCAGAAGAGCGGCATCCGCTCGGCCGCGCTGGACCAGGTGGAGCTGACATGGGACGGGGTGCCCGGAGAGTTCCACGGCGGACGGACGCGCCCTGCCTGTGTGCGGGTAAAGGACCAGCATGCCGAAGGCATCGAGATCGCCAATGTGCGGCAGCTGTCCATCGTGTCGGCCGAGGAGATGGCGGCGATTGCCGAGGAGATCGGGATCGACGCCGTGGCTCCGGAATGGCTGGGCGCGTCGCTGGTGCTGAATGGCATCGACGATTTCAGCCGCCTGCCGCCCGCGTCGCGCTTGCAGACCGAGAGCGGTACGGCGCTGATCGTGGACATGGAGAACCGGCCCTGCATCTGGCCTGCCAAGGAGCTGGAGAAGGACCATCCGGGCCTTGGCAAGCGGTTCAAGCCCGCCGCGGCGCATCGCCGGGGCGTCACGGCCTGGGTCGAGCGGCCCGGACCGCTGCGGCTGGGCGACCGGATGCGCCTGCACGTGCCGGACCAGCGGCCCTGGCTGCATCTGGAGGGATGCCTGAGCGGCAAGTCCTTCTGAGCACCGGCTGTTTCCGATGTGAAACGCGGGCGCGACAGGCTGCCGCATCAGCCCCCGGAAATGTCGGATTCCTGACCGGGTGACCGCAGCTGACTTTGTATGGCTGTCCCCGAAGCATCATCGCTTATGTCCAAAGGGAAGACACAATGAGCCACAAATCAGACATCGAGATTGCGCGTGCGGCGTCGAAGAAGCCGATCCAGGAGATTGGCGACAAGCTTGGGATACCGTCCGAGCACCTGCTGCCCTACGGGCATGACAAGGCGAAGGTGAGCCAGGACTACATCAACTCGGTGAAGGGCAACGAGAACGGCAAGCTGATTCTCGTGACCGCGATCAACCCGACGCCGGCGGGCGAGGGGAAGACCACCACCACGGTGGGCCTGGGCGACGGTCTCAACCACATCGGCAAGAAGGCGATGATCTGCATCCGCGAGGCCTCTCTGGGGCCGAACTTCGGGATGAAGGGCGGCGCCGCGGGCGGCGGCTATGCCCAGGTGGTGCCGATGGAGGACATGAACCTGCACTTCACCGGCGACTTCCACGCGATCACCTCGGCACACGCGCTGCTGAGCGCAATGATCGACAACCACGTCTACTGGGGCAACGACGCCGAGATCGACACCCGCCGGATCGTCTGGCGCCGGGTGGTGGACATGAACGACCGCTCCTTGCGCCAGATCACGTCGTCGCTGGGTGGTGTGGCCAACGGCTTTGCCCGCGAGGACGGGTTCGACATCACCGTGGCGTCGGAGGTCATGGCGATCCTCTGCCTGGCGAGCGACCTCAAGGACCTCGAGGAGCGGCTGGGCGCGATGATCGTGGCCTATCGCCGCGACCGCAGCCCGGTTTTCTGCCGCGATATCAAGGCCGAGGGCGCGATGACCGTCCTTCTGAAGGACGCGATGCAGCCCAACCTGGTGCAGACGCTGGAGAACAACCCGGCCTTCGTGCATGGCGGGCCGTTCGCGAACATCGCGCATGGCTGCAACTCGGTCATCGCCACGACCACGGCGCTGAAGATCGCCGATTACGTGGTGACGGAAGCCGGCTTCGGCGCCGACCTGGGCGCGGAGAAGTTCATGAACATCAAGTGCCGCAAGGCCGGGATCGCGCCGTCGGCGGTGGTGATCGTGGCGACGGTGCGGGCGATGAAGATGAACGGCGGCGTGGCCAAGGCGGATCTCGGGGCCGAGAACGTGGACGCGGTCAAGGCGGGCTGCCCGAACCTGGGCCGGCATATCGAAAATGTTAAGTCTTTCGGTGTACCGGTGGTGGTGGCGATCAACCATTTCGTGACCGACACCGATGCCGAAGTGCAGGCGGTGAAGGACTTCGTGGCCGAAAACGGCGCCGAGGCGGTGCTGTCGCGCCACTGGGAGCTGGGCTCGGAAGGGTCGGCGGACCTGGCGAAGAAGGTCGTGGAGACGATCGAGAAGGGCGAGGCGGACTTCAAGCCGATCTATCCCGACGAGATGAGCCTGTTCGAGAAGGTCGAGACCATCGCCAGGAAGATCTATCGCGCCGACGAGGTGATCGCGGACAAGAAGATCCGCGACCAGCTGAAGAGTTGGGAAGAGCAGGGTTACGGCAACCTGCCGGTGTGCATGGCGAAGACGCAGTACAGCTTCTCGACCGATCCCACCCAGCGCGGCGCGCCCACGGGCCACTCGGTGCCGGTACGCGAAGTGCGCCTGTCGGCAGGTGCGGGCTTCGTCGTGGTGGTCTGCGGCGAGATCATGACCATGCCCGGCCTGCCCAGCCGGCCGGCGTCTGAATCCATCCGCCTGAACGACCAGGGCGAAATCGAAGGGTTGTTCTAAAGGACCGGTTTTCCCCGCCCTGTGCCAAAGGTATAGGGTGGGGGACCAATTTTCGGGGCCGGGAGGAAAGACATGACGGCAGAGATTATCGACGGCAAGGCATTTGCCGCAAAAGTGCGCGAGAAGGTGGCGGGCCATGTGGACCGCCTGAAGGATGAGCACGGCATCACGCCGGGGCTGGCCGTGGTGCTGGTGGGCGAGGACCCGGCAAGCCAGGTCTACGTGCGCTCGAAGAACAAGCAGACCGTCGAGGTCGGCATGAATTCCTACGAGCACAAGCTGGAGGCGGACACCTCGGAAGAGGATCTGCTGGCGCTGATCGACCAGCTGAACAAGGACAAGGACGTGCATGGCATCCTGGTGCAGCTGCCACTGCCGGATCATCTGGATTCCGACCTCGTGATCAACTCGATCGACCCGGCCAAGGACGTGGATGGTTTTCATATCTCGAATGTGGGCCTGTTGGGGACCGGGCAGAAAAGCATGGTGCCCTGCACGCCGCTGGGCTGTCTGATGATGCTGCGCGAACACCATGGGTCGCTGTCCGGCATGGACGCGGTGGTTGTCGGGCGGTCGAACATCGTGGGCAAGCCGATGGCGCAGCTTTTGCTTGGCGACAGCTGCACGGTGACCATCGCGCATAGCCGCACCAAGGATTTGCCCGAGGTGGTGCGCCGCGCCGACATCGTCGTGGCCGCCGTGGGCCGGCCCGAAATGGTGCCGGGCGACTGGATCAAGGAAGGCGCCACGGTGATCGACGTGGGCATCAACCGGGTCGAGCGCGACGGCAAGAACAAGCTGGTGGGCGATGCGGACTATGAGTCGTGCGCGGCGCGCGCGGGGGCGATCACGCCTGTTCCGGGCGGCGTCGGGCCGATGACCATCGCCTGCCTCTTGGCCAACACGGTGACGGCCTGCTGCCGCGCCAACGGCTTGTCGGAGCCCGAAGGGCTGACGGCGTAAGACCTCTCGCCCGGCGGTCCCCGCCGGGCAGCCCCCGACCGCCCCCACGGGCGGGGGCTTTGCCCCCACCCTCGGTCGGGGACTGCCCTTATTTCTGGTTGGCTTGGACGGCCCAGTGCCGCGCCGCTAAAGCTCCACCGGGATCATCGTCCCGACCAGCATGGCGATGTGGCGCTCCGCGCCGTCCGTCACGGCGAAGACATCCGACTGCACTACCATCAGACGGCGGCCCGGTTTGATCACCCGGCCCCGCGCGACGAGGTGATCGCCCGCGCCGGGGGCCAGAAGGTTGATCTTCATTTCCGTGGTCATCACTTCCATCCCCTCTGGGATCAGGGTGAGCGCGGAATAGCCCGCGGCGCTGTCGCCGATGGCGAAGGTCAGGCCGGCATGGGCGACGCCCTGTTGCTGGCGGCTGCCTTCGAGGATAGGCGCGGTGATCTCGACCTTGCCTTTGGCGATGCCGGCGAGCGTGGCGCCCAGCGTCTGCATCATGGATTGCCGGGCGAAGCTATCGCGGATGCGGGTCTCGATTTGCGCGGACATGGGGGTCTCCGGGTGGTCTTGTCCCCGGCAGTCTAGGCCGGGCGGGCGGCAATGGGAACGGGGCGTGTTAGGCCCTGCGGCCGCGCGGCATGGGCGCGGGATGGGGCGTGTTGCCGGTAAGGATGGCCAGCGCCTCGGGCCGCATCAGGTTGCAGAGCGCGGCATCGTGGCTGCGCAGGCCGCCGGTATAAGTGCCGTAGGCGGGCATGATCAGCCGGTCGCTGTCGAGCAGGAAGGCGGGGCGGGTGATGGCGCGGCCCCGGACGGGCAGGGTGACCTTGGGGTGATAGTGCCCCGACACCTCGCCCGAATAGCCGGCCTGTGCGATGTGGCGAAAGGTGAGCGGCGGCACGGGCAGCTCGAACAGGTGCGCGCCGCCGAGGTCGACGGGGCCGGGATCGTGGTTGCCCTCGATCCAGACCCAGCGGCGGCCGGCCTGAAGGCGGCTGATCCAGAGCTTTTCGGCCTCCAGCAGGGCGCGGGCGGCAAGGGCGTCGTCGAAGCTGTCGCCGAGGCAGATGACGGTATGGGCGCCGGTGGCCTCCAAGTCGGCTTGCAGGCGCGACAGGGTGTCGTGCGTCTCGTAGGGGGGCAGTTGCGCTTCGCCCAGGCGGGCGCGGCGTTCGGTCTTACCCAGATGCATGTCCGACACGCATAGAAGGTTCTGGTCCCGCCAGAAAAGCGCGCCGGAGCCAAGGGCGGTGAGGCGCGCGCCTGCCAATGTGAACTCGTAGCCGTTCATGCTTCGTTCATCACGCGGGGCGCGTGATTTTGCAAGGGGTTTTCCGGGCGTCAGGCGAGACCTGCTGCCTGCATCAATCTCTGGGTTTCTTCCTCGAGCAGGCGGTCCTGTGCGCTGCCTTCGACGGGGGTGCGCCCGGCCTCGAGGAACAAGGGCGCGGCAAAGGGCGTGACGCGGGGCAGGCGCACGAGGTCGACGCGGTCGCCAATGCGGTCGAGCATTTCCTCGATCCGGCCAAAGTCGATCAAGCCGCGCATCGCCTCTTGCCGTGTGATGTCCAGAAGCAGGTGATCGGGGTCGTATTTCGCCAGCGTGTCGTAGAGGATATCCGACGAAAACGTGGCCTGCCGCCCGGATTTGCGGACCTGCGGCAGGTTGCGCTGGATGAGGCCTGCGATGGTTGCCGAAGCGCGAAAGGTGCGTTTTATCAGTTGGTTGCCGGCCAGCCACTTGTCGAGGCCTTCGCGGAGCGCGGCGCGGTCCAGAAGGCCGGTGGCGTCGGTCAGCGGCTCCAGCCCCCAGATGAGGGTGGCGTAGTCGGTCGAGACGAAGCCCATGGGCGCGAGGCGCATTTCCTCCATCCGTTTGCTGACGATCAGGCCCAGCGTCTGTTGCGCGTTGCGACCCGCGAAGCCGTAGATGCAGGCATGTTCACGCCCGTCATGAGGGAAGCTTTCGATGAGCAGGCGGCCCGCCTGCGGCAGGTGCGAGACGTCCCTTTGAAGCGCGATCCAGTCGGCGGTGTGGGCGGGCAGGGCGGAATGGTCGCCGTAATGCAGCAGCGACAGGATGCGCTGGCTGAGCTGGGTGGAGGTGGCGAATTTCGTCCCCGCGAAGGTGGCGATCTTGGGTTTCTTGGCCGCGTCGCGGCTGACCTCGACCACGGTTTCGCGCAGGCCTTCGTACTTCACGATCTGCCCGCCGATCAGGAAGGTGTCGCCGGGAGTGAGGGAGGCGGCGAAGCCTTCCTCGACTTCGCCCAGCGGCTTGCCGCCGCGGTTTCGGCGCATCCGCACCTTGAGCAGGTCGGCGTCTTGGATGGTGCCGATATTCATGCGGATCAGGCGGGCGCTGCGTGGGTCGCGCAGCTGCCACAGGCCGTCGCGGTTGAGCAGGCGCTGCCATTGGTCATAGGCGCGCAGCGCATAGCCGCCGGTGGCGCAGAAATCGAGGCAAGCGTCGAACTGAGCGCGGGTCAGTGTGGCGTAGGCGCCGACGGTCTTGATTTCCTCGAACAATGCATCTGCATCGAACGGGCCAGCGCAGGCGCGGATGAGGATGTGCTGACACAGCACGTCGCGGGGGCCGGGGCCGCGCGGTTCGCCGTCGAGGTCATGCTCGCGGACGGCCTGCAACGCGGCGACGCATTCGATGACCTCGAAGCGGTTGGCGGGCACCAGAAGCGCCTTGGATGGCGCGTTGTAGCGGTGGTTGGCGCGGCCGATTCGCTGGACCAGCCGCTTGACGTTCTTGGGCGCGCCGACCTGGATCACGAGGTCGACATCGCCCCAGTCGATGCCGAGGTCCAGACTGCCGGTGCAGACCACGGCGCGCAACTCGCCGCGTTGCATCGCGGCCTCGACCCGTTCGCGCTGCGCCCGGTCGAGTGAGCCGTGGTGGATGCCGATGGGCAGAGCCTCTTCGTTGGCGAGCCAGAGGTTGTGAAAGAAAATCTCGGCCTGCGCGCGGGTGTTGTGGAAGATGAGGGTGATGCGGTGGCGCCGGACCTCGTCCAGCACGGCGGGGATCGCGTAGGCGGCACCACCGCCGGACCAGGGCGGATAGGCATCCGTTTGCAACATGGCGATGTCGGGCTCGGGGCCGGGATCGGCCATGAGGATTTCGCACGGGTCTGGGTGACGGGCGAGCAGGTTGGCGATGGCGACGGGATCTTCGACCGTGGCCGAAAGCCCGACGCGGCGCAGGCCGGGGCACATGGCCTGAAGGCGGCTGAGAGCGAGAAAGAGTTGATCGCCGCGCTTGGATTCCGCCAGCGCGTGGATTTCGTCGACCACGATGCGCTTGAGGTCCTTGAAGATGCGCGGGGCGTCTTCGTAGGAGGTGAGGAGTGCGAGGCTTTCGGGCGTGGTCAGCAGGATATGCGGCGGGTCGGCGCGCTGGCGGCGCTTGGCGGAGGAGGACGTGTCGCCGGTGCGGTCCTCGATGCGGATGGGCAGGCCCATCTCTGACACAGGCGTGGTGAGGTTGCGCTTGATGTCGGCCGCCAGCGCCTTGAGCGGGGAGATGTAGAGCGTGTGCAGCCCCTCGTGGCCGTTCTCGGCGATGTCCACCAGCGTGGGCAGAAAACCCGCCAGTGTCTTGCCGCCGCCGGTGGGGGCGATGAGCAGAAGGGCCGGGTCATCGGCACGGTCTAGCATGGCCTGCTGATGCGGGTGGATGGACCAGCCGCGCGCGGCGAACCAGTCGGTGAAAACGGGGGGTAGCGACGTCATCCGCCAGATGTAGGCGCAACGCCAAAACTTTTCAGAAAAAGTTTTGCCCGGAGTTTTTGAAAACTCCGGGGCGCGCTTATTTCACGATGGTCTCGTCCTTGACGAACATGTTCGCCCAGGCCCGATCCAGCAGGTCGGGGCGCATCTGGTAGGGGATGCCCTCGAACTCGCAGATCGAGATCATCTGGTCGATCAGGAAGATAGGCTGGTAGTTGGCGTAGACATTGTCGATCGTCGGGTACTTGACCTTCAAGAGGTGCAGCAGCGTTTTCTCGTCCAGCGGCATCCCGCGTTTCTTGGCCACCATGGCGAAGATCTTGAGGAAGTCCTGCTGGTTCGGCCCGTCGATCTTGATCTTGAAGAAGATCCGGCGCAGGGCGGCCTGGTCGAAGATCTCGTTGGGGTGGAAGTTGGTCGAGAAGATCACCAGCGTGTCGAAGGGCACCTCGAACTTTTCCCCCGATTGCAGCGCGAGGATATCCTTGGATTCCTCCAGCGGTACGATCCAGCGGTTGACGAGGCTTTGCGGCGGTTCGGCCTGGCGGCCAAGGTCGTCGACGATGAAGATGCCCCCCGTCGATTTGAGCTGCAAGGGCGCCTGGTAGGTCCGCGCGGTGGGGTTGTAGACAAGGTCGAGCATCGACAGGCTGAGCTCGCCCCCGGTGATGACCGTGGGCCGTTCGCATCGCACGTAGCGCGTGTCGAAGGTGCGCTTGCGGCGCAGGGAGTTGGGGTCGTCGACCTCGACCTCGGCCTTGGAATGGACGATGGGGTCATAGACGGTGATGACCTGGCCCGCGTATTCGATGGCGCGGGGGACGTAGATCTTGTCGCCCATGGCGTCGCGGATACCGTTCGAGATCGAGGATTTACCGTTGCCGGGCGGGCCGTACATCAGGATCGAACGGCCGGCCGAGACGGCGGGGCCGAGATGGTCCAGCAGGCTGGGCGGCAGGACGAGGTGGCCCATGGCATTGGTCAGCTCGTCGCGGGTGATCTGGATGTTGCGGATCGACTGGCGCTGGACCTGTTCGCGGTAGACGGCCAGCGGCACCGGCATGGCGCCGAAATATTCCGATTGCGACAGGGCGTCGAGCGCACGGGACTTGCCCGCGTCGGTCAGCTGAAAGCCCATCTCGCCGCCCGAATTGGCGTTGAGCGTGCCGGTCGCCTCGAGCAGGCGTTGCTGGCGGGCCATGTCCACCAGCTCCTGCGTGACGGCGCGGGGCAGGCAGATCGCCTCGGCGATTTCGCTGACCATGTCCAGGTTCTTGCGGAACATGGTTTTCAGCAGGATGTCCCGCATCATCACGACGGGAAGGCGCATTTCGTCCAGCCCCGACGGCGGCGGAGGTGGCTGAACGCCGGTGGTCACTTGCATGTTCATGGTTTTACTGCCCGCTCTCTGAGACAAGTTGACGTGTTCCGACCCCGCCGACGGCGGAGTGTTTCAGCTGAGGCTGACAGAAGATCATGCGGAAATTATGGTGGCCTGCGGGCAGGGATGGGGCAGGGGCCTCAGGCCCCGTGGGCCGCGCCGAGGGCGAGATAGATCACCAGAGTCGCGCCCAGGGCAAAGCCCATGGGAAATTTCTTGCCGCGGTCCCAGCTGACCCAGTTCGGCGCCAGCCGGCGCAGAGGCGAATGTTTCGCCAGCCGGTGGGTGACGAAACAGGCCAGCAGGTTGGCGGCGAAGAGGAACATGATGATCCGCCAGTCGGCGGGGGCGACGAAGGGGGCGGCGGCGGCGATGAACTTGCTGTCGCCCGCGCCCATCAGCCCGCCGGCATTGGCGATGAAGCCGATCACCAGCGCGAAGACCATGATCGCGATGCGCCAGGCGTAGTCGGGCCAGACCGGGGTGACGGCCCAGAGGCCCACGACCACGAAGATCCCCGCCAGCGTCAGGACGGACGTGTTGGGGATGCGCATCGCCTTGAGGTCGCTCCACATCACCCACAGACAGACCGGGGTCACGAAGGGCAAGAACCAGAGCGCCGCCCAGCTGGTGATTTCAAGGGGCATGGCCCGCGCCTCGCAAGCCGTTTATTCGACGTTGTTTTCCAGCGCATTCAGGCTGCGCGCGGCGGCCTCGAAATGCTGGGGATGGGTGTCGATGGCGTCGCGCAGAAGGCCCTTGCCGATATTGGTGTCGCCCTGCTTGATGGCCGACAGGCCCAGCGTGTAGAGCAGTTGCGCACGTTCTTCCTGGCTGGTCTGCATGACTGGCATGGTATATTTCTTTTGCGCGCCGCGGGCCAGGACAAGGTTGTTCTTGGCGGTGAACAGGCTGTCATCCTGCCGGATCGCATCGGTGAACAGACGCTCGGCGGCGGCGAAATCGCCGCGGGTCAGCTTGGAATAGCCCCAGTTGTTGATCACGCTGGCGGGCGTCGTCGTCAGGCCGATGGCGGTTTCGTAGAAGCTGTCGGCTTTCGACCAGTTCTCGTTGCTGTCGGCGACCATCGCCTCGAGCCGGTACCGCTTGAAGGTCTCATGGGTCGGCGGGACGGCATCCAGCACCGCGTCGGCGCGTTTCCATTCGTTGTTGCGAATGAGCGCGTCGGCGAATTCGACCTGGTCGTCATCAGTGGATTTCTCGTGCTCGACCACGTTCTGCCAGGCCGCGACGGCCTCGGTGTGGCGCTTGGCCCGGATGAGCGATTGCGCAAGGCCGCGGCGCACGTCGATGCGGTCGGGCTGTTCGCCCAGGGTGCGCTGGAAATATTTCACGGACTCGTTGGGGTCTGCCACGGTCAGCATGACATCGCCAAGATTGCTTTCGTCGACGACGTTGAGATCGGACAGGGCCCGGTCCACATCGGCCTTGCCGGCCTTGTCATCACAAGCGGAAAGGGCAAATGCGCTGCCCACGCAGATGCACATAAGAATAGGATGGCGCATTTTTGCGTCCTTTTACTGCCTTCGCCTCAACCTGGTATACTGCGGATCAGGTAGTCGCTGCTCCCGCGCCGCACCAGTTTATAATCTTGTTCTAGCTCTTCAGTATAAAGAGAATTTTCGGATTTTGCGAGAACTAAGCGCAAATTGTCACGAATTGAGTCACTTTGGCCATTGTCGAGCGCATAGGCCTTCTTGAAAACCTGTTCCGCCTCGCCGGTCTCGCCCTTCTCCAGCAGGACGACCCCGAGGTTGTTCCAGACCTCGGGCGAGAACTCGTCCTTCTTGAGGGCCTGGCGCAGCAGGCGTTCGGCGGTGTGCAGGCGGCCCAGCCCGAGATTGGCGGTGCCCAGGCCCGCCAGAACATCGGCGCTCATGCCTTCGTCGAGGGCGGCGCGGGAAAAAGCGTCGATCGCCAGCTCGTATTCGCCCGCGGCCACCAGGCGGTGGCCGACCAGCTTGGAGTCCACGGCCTCGCCGCCACGGGCGACGCCGGGGGCGTAGGGGCTGTCCGGGTCACGCGAAGCGCCCTCGCCGCAGCCCGCGACAAGAGCGAAGGAAACCAGAAGCCAGACACCTGCTCGTGCCATGCCGGTTATGCCGCCTCTTCGTTATGGCGACAGGCCCGTGCGGGGCCTGCCTTTCGTTGGTCCGGCCGTTACTGGCCCGCCATCGTGAAGAGTTCCATGATCCCAAGCACCGACGGGCCGACCAGAATGATCAGCAATGGCGGCACTGTAAGCATCATCGTGGCCAATGTCATCTTCGTCGGAAGCTTGTTGGCCTTTTCTTCGGCGCGCATGACCCGTTTGTCACGCATCTCGCCGGCATAGACGCGCAGGGCGTCGGCGATCGAGGTGCCGAAGGTCTGCGACTGCACGAGCACGGTCACGAAGCTGGAGATATCCTGAACACCGCAGCGTTCGGCCATTTCGTTCAGGACCGAAGGCTTGTCACGCCCGGCCTTGACCTGGTGCGCGACGATCTCGAATTCCTCGGCGAGTGCCGGATAGGAGGCGCGGATTTCCCGGGACACCCGGATGATCGCCTGGTCGAGCGACTGGCCCGCCTCGACGCAGGTCAGCATCATGTCGAGACTGTCCGGAAAGCCCTCTTCGATTTCCTGCTGGCGCTGCTGCTGGCGTTTGGTCACCCAGTATTTCGGGATCATGTAGCCGACCCCACCCGGCCCTAGGATGTACATGACCGTCTGCGTGGTGGTCGTGTCTTCGGCCCCCGCGAGGAAGACCACGAAATAGAGCACGCCGAGGATAAGGAAGCCGATGCCAAGCGCGAATTGGGCGAAGTGGAAGTACCGCACCGCATCGCGGCTGCGATAGCCGGCCTGCATCAGGGTCAGGCGGATCTGGCTGAGCTGCTTTTCGTCCTCGGGTTCGAGGAACTTGGCGTATTTGTCCAGCTTTTCGTTGCGCTGGCCGGTGCGCAGCTTTTTCTTCTGGTCTTCCAGCGACGGTCCGCTGCGCGACTGTTTCTTGATCTTGTCCAGCGGGTCGTTCGACTCGCGGATCAGGATCGGGATCGTCAGCAAGACCAGCAGCACACCGAGCGTGCCCACCGCGATCAGCGGGCCGAAGGGGCCCAGCGTGTCGGTCATGAACTGTGAAATCGTGTCCAGCATTGTCGTGACCTTTTACACTTTGATGTTCACGAGGGCGCGCATCACGAAGAGGTTCGTGACGAGGAAGAAGCCCACGGCCAGGCAGGCCGGGATGAAATAGGGGTGTTCCATCGCCTCGTCGTAGTAATCGGGCTTGATCATCTGGATCGCGATCAGCGCCAGGATCGGGAAGGCGGACAGGAACTTGCCGGACCACTTGGCCTCGGCGGTGATGGCCTTGACGCGGCGGAACAGGCGGAAGCGGGCGCGGATCACCTTGGCCAGGCCGTCGAGGATTTCGGCCAGGTTGCCGCCCGATTGCTGCTGGATCGTTACGGCCACGGCGAGAAAGCGCAAATCCTGCATGTCCAGACGTTCGGCCATGTCCTTGAGCGCTTCGCCCATGTCCCGGCCATAGGCGGCCTCGTCGGCGATGACGCCGAATTCGGTGGCCAGCGGGTCTGCGACCTCGTTGGCGACGATGGAAATGGCCGAGCTGAACGGGTGGCCGACGCGCAAGCTGCGTACCATGAGTTCGATGGCGTCGGGCAATTGCTCTTCGAGCATTGCCATACGCTTGCTGGCCTTCATGTTGACCCAGACGAAGATACCGCCGACGCCCATCACCACCGAGACGAGAGCGCGCACCGGCAGCGCGGTGCTTGTGCCCACCGACAGGCCGATGAACGCGATGAAGGCGCAGGCGACCATCAGCAGCATCAGCTGCTTGGGCGAAAACGCGATGGCGCCCATCTGCGCCTTGGTGGCGAGGATCGAATAGAGCGGGATCTTGCGCGCCTTGAGATGCTGTTCCATCTCCTTGCGCAGCTTTTCCATCACCTCTTCGCGGTTGCCGCCCTTGTCGAGCATCTCCAGCCGGCGGTTCACGCGGTTGTTCAGGCTGATCGAGCGCCCGAAGACGGTCAGGTAAAGACCCTGGACCAGGACCATGATCCCGATGAAGATCAGGCCGTAGATGATCGGCTCTGCACTGATAGACATGACGTTATTCCCCTACCGGCTCGTAGATGCTGGGCGGCAGGTCATAGCCCCACAGCCGGAACCGTTCTGAAAAGTTGGACCGCACTCCCGTGCCGGTGAAATGGCCGATGATCTTGTTGTCCGGCGTCAGGCCGACGCGCTGGAAGCGGAAGATCTCCTGCATGGAGATCACGTCGCCCTCCATGCCGGTGATCTCGGTGATCGAGGTCATCCGGCGCGAGCCGTCCTGCAGGCGGCTGGCCTGCACCAGCAGGTTCACGGCCGAGGCGATCTGCGAGCGCACGGCCTTCAGCGGCATCTCGATCCCGGCCATGGCGACCATGTTTTCCAGACGGCTTATGCCGTCGCGCGGGTTGTTGGCGTGGATCGTGGTCATCGAGCCGTCGTGGCCGGTGTTCATGGCCTGCAGCATGTCGATCACCTCCTCGCCGCGCGTCTCGCCGACGATGATGCGGTCGGGACGCATCCGCAGGGCGTTCTTCAGACAGTCGCGGGGACTGACCTCTCCCTTGCCCTCGACGTTGGGCGGGCGGCTTTCCATCCGGCCCACGTGGATCTGTTGCAGCTGAAGTTCCGCGGTGTCCTCGATCGTCAGGATGCGTTCGGAATTGTCGATGAAGGACGACAGTGCGTTGAGCGTGGTCGTCTTGCCCGAGCCGGTCCCGCCCGAAACGATCACGTTGAGGCGCGTGGCGACGGCGGCCTGAAGATAGGCGGCCATTTCCTCGGAAAAGGCGCCGAAATTCACCAGGTCGTCGATGCCCAGCTTGTCCTTCTTGAACTTACGAATGGACACCAGGCTGCCATCCACCGCGACCGGCGGCACCATGGCGTTGAAGCGCGAGCCGTCCTGCAGGCGGGCGTCGACGTAAGGGTTGGATTCGTCGACACGGCGGCCCACGGCGCTGACGATCTTGTCGATGATCCGCAAGAGGTGCTTTTCGTCCTTGAAGGTCGTGTCGGTCAGCGTCAGCTTGCCCGCGCGTTCAACGAAGACCTGGTGCGGGCCGTTGACTAGGATATCGTTGACCGTGTCGTCCTTCAGCAGCGGCTCCAGCGGGCCCAGGCCGCGCACCTCGTCGTAAAGGTCCTGCGTCAGGGTGGTGCGGTCCTCGCGGTTGAGAACGATGCTGCGTTCCTCAAGGGCCTCGCCGGCGATGGCGCTGATTTCGGCACGCAGGTCCGCCTCGGTCGCGGTGTCGAGCGCGCCGAGGTTGAGGTTGTCGAGAAGCGCGCGATGCAGGTCGATCTTGATCTCGGCCAGCCGTTCCTTGCGCTTGCGGTCCTTGTCCTGCGGCGCGGTGCTCGCCGCCGCTTTCTGCAGCGGTTTGCGCAGCGAAACGCTTTGCACTTCTTCCACGGGCGCGGTCTTGGGCGCTTCCGCGACGGGTTTCTTGGCGGCCTTGACCGGCTGGGCCCCGTCGGTTGCTTTTTTGTATCGCGAAAACATCGGCGTGATCCCCTATGCGGCCTTCTCGGCGTCGCTTTGGCCAAGCGCGTGCAACGAGGCCGCCAGCTTGGCGATTTCCTTGCGCAGCGGGTTCTTGCCCGCGGCGCTGGCCAGCGGCGTACCGTGATCGCCCGCCTGCATCACCGGCTTGCCGCCATCGGGCAGTTGCACCTCGATGCTGATCTCCAGGCTCTCGGCCAGGCGCTTGACGCGGCTCTTGCCGTTCAGGTCGGTGAATTTCGGCGCCCGGTTCAGGCAGAAGCGCAGCTTTTCGATCGGCAGGTCCTCGGACCGCAGCGCCCGCTTCAGACGCAGGGCGTTCTGGGCCGAACGCATGTCGAGTTCGAGCGTGGTGAAATAGATCTGCGCGGAATGCAGCACGGTTTCGGTCCACTGGACCAGCGTGCTGGGCATGTCGACGATGACGTAGTCGAACTTGGATCGAGCCAGGTCGAGCACGCGCTGCACGTCCTCGGACGTGATCATGTCGAGCGGCAGGATGTCGGTGGGCGCGGTCAGCACCCACAGCTTGTCGTCGAAGGGCACGAGCGCCTGCTTGAAGATATCCTCGTCCATCGAGTCGGTGTCGGCCCACATCTCGTAGACGACGTCCCTGCGCGGCAGGTCGAGATAGGTGGCGACCGATCCGGTTTGCAGGCCGAGATCCAGGATGCAGACACGCGGCGCGTCGGTCTTGGAGACCGATGCCAGCTCCCACGCGAGGTTGACCGCCAGCGTCGTGGCGCCGGTGCCGCCCGCGAGGCCCTGGACGGCCAGCAGGACGCCATCGCCCGGGGCGCTGGAGGCGCCGAAGGGCGCGGCGGCGGCGGGCTCTGCCGCGGCGGGATTGCTGTGCAGCCGATCGATGGCCGCCTGCAATTCGTTCTCGGGAAGCGGGTAGGGGACGAACTCGTCCGCGCCTTGCCGCAAGAGCTGGTGCAGGGACGCAGGGCTGACGTCTTCGGCGATGAGAATGACCTTGATGCCGCGGGCCTTGGCCAGCGTGATGATCTCGCTCAGCAGGCCGATCTCGTCCTCGTCGGTGGAGTCGATGGCCAGGGCCACGAATTCGAGGCAATCGGCCTCGGGCTGGTTGAAGAAGGCCAGCGCCTCGGCGAACCCAAGATCACCCCAGGCTTCGCCCATCGCGGTTTCCATGTCTTCGATCAACAAGTCGAAATCCTGCACGTTACGGCTGATGGTACAGGCCGTGATCGGGCTGGATTCAGGTTGTTTTTGCACACTACTCATCTGTGGTCGGCCCCATGTTTGTCGCGACGTCGTTGCGCCCGAAACCGTTAGTCTTCAGGCGGTTGGGCCTGCGCAAAGACGCATGGACCCAGTGCCATGCTCGTAAACTGCTTGAAAATGTAGGCGATAATGGGGCCAAAAGATCGTAATTGTGCGATATCTCAGGACAAAAAAAACCCGCCCAACGGATTGTTTCGGGCGGGTTCTTCAGGTGGCCCGGCCAATGGCCGGACAGGGAGAATTCAGGTCATTCGTCGCTGCCGCTGGTGACTTGTCCGCCTTCCTCGACCATGATCAGGGTCGAGCGCGGTTCGGCGCTGGTGATGTATTCGCGATAGACCACTTCGGCATATTTGCCGTCCATGACGATGGGATGCGACGCGACGAACCCCGTCACCTCGGTCACGGTGCGGCGGTTGCGGCGTTCGCGGCCCTGGGTGACGACCAGCGGCTGTGCCTCGCCGAAGGAAACGACGGCTTCCAGCCGGCTGCGGCTGATGCCTTGGGAAACCAGGTAGTTGACCACGGCGTTGGCGCGTCGCTGTCCGAGGTTCTTGTTGTAGCCGGCGGACCCGACAAGGTCGGTATGGCCGTAGACCCGGAAGCGGACCTCGGGGAATTGCCGGATCCAGCGGGCCTGTTCGCGCAGCGTGTCACGGGCGCCGGCATCCAGCTCGGCACTGTTGAACGCGAAGTTCACGGTGCTCAGAACCTCGTTCGAAAAGCGGTTGGCAAGGTCGTAGACATAGCCTTTCTCGCCCCGCATCACCAACTGGTTGTGCATGTTGGCGTTGCCGAAGTTGCCGCCGTCCACCACCCCTCCGGCTTCGCCGAAGTAGGATTTGTAGACCTCTCCTTGCTGGGAACACCCGGCGAGGGCGAGAACCGATGCGGTAATCAGAAGATTATATTTCATGGCCTCGTCTCTCCTCAGTCCATCACGTAGCCGTAGGACCCGTTGAAATCCTGCCGGGCGACTTCGCCGGTCGATCCGCGCGACTCTCGCACGTCCTTGGCGACGCGGCCATTCAGGAACAGATCCTTTTCGGTCGGCAATTTGACCCGGTCGGTCGGCAGGGCCAGGACCGTGCCGCTGGTCGGGGTCACGAGATGCGCGGTCACGATGATCACCAGTTCGGTCTGGGCACGCTCGTATTCCGCGCTGCGGAACAGGGCGCCAAGAACCGGGATATCGCCCAGCCACGGGATCTGGCCCGCATTGTCGCGGAAGTCGTCCTGCAGCAGGCCCGCGATGGCAAAGCTTTGCCCGTCGCGCATCACCACCGTGGTCGACGCGTCGCGGCGGCGGAAGGCGGCCACGTTCAGACCGTCGGCCTGGATGCCGTTGGCGGGGTCCAGCGAGGAGACCGCCGCGGCCATTTCCAGGTTGATGACCTCGTCGTCCAGAACGCGCGGGGTAAAGTTGAGCTCGACGCCGAAGGGCTTGAACTCGATCGTGGTGGTGCCGTTCTCCTGGGCCACCGGGATCGGGAATTCGCCACCCGCGAGGAACTTGGCCTCCTGGCCCGAAAGGGCGGTCAGGTTGGGTTCCGCGAGGGTCCGCACGACGCCTTTTTCTTCCAATGCTTCCAGCAGGATACCGACCTCGGTCGAGCCGATGTCGAAACCGATGGCAAGCGCGCCGAAGTTGTTCTGCACCGTCGGGATCGCGCCGGTCAGCGTGCCCAGGACGCCGCCTTGGGTGTTGGTGGTGCCGGTGCCGCCGATAAAGCCCGCGCTGCCCGCCGAGCGCGCATCCAGCGACAGCGACGTGCCCAGCGCCTTGGAGACGTTGCGCTGCATCTCGGCAAAGCGGACCTTCAGCATCACCTGCTGCTTGCCCGAGACCGACATCAGGTTCGACACGCGCTCGGGCGCATAGCGGTTCGCCAGCTCCAGCGCGCGGTCCATCTTGCTGGCGCTGGTGACGGTGCCCGACAGCACGATGCCGTCATTGGCAGAGCGCACCTCGATCTTTTCGCCGGGCATGATCTGTTGCAGTCGTTCCTTGAACTCCGAGATGTCCGGGCTGACATGCACCTCCACGTTGGTGATCAGCCGGCCGGTGGCGTCGAGAAGGGTCAGGGTGGTGCGCCCCGGCGCCTTGCCGAGAACATAAACGGTACGATCCGACAGGGTCGAGAAGTCCGCGATGGACGGGTTCGCGATGCTCAGCTCCGCAAACGGTGTGTCGCTTTCGATCACGACGGCCCGGTTCATCGGAATGCTCAGATCACGGTTCGCGCCCTTCTGGATCACCGTGATGTTGTCAGCCATCGCCATGTCGGCGACAGGGGAAAACACGACAGCCAGCCCAACAAGGGCGGCCTTGAATACGCTCGATTTTATCATGTGACCTGCCTTTCCGATCACGCCTCATTAATCGGGTCTTTTCGCCCGGAATTGACAGGACTGTGGGCCAATTCAAAAATTTTTTCAAGAATCAACCACTTTCGACCCGCTGTTGCTGTGGATTTTGGGGGACAGTTGCCAGAAAGAAACGAGGCGCCCTGTGGTGGGGGCGCCTCGCATACACAAGATGTGGTGCGGATCAGTTGGTCGCGCAGGGGATCGGGGTCGAGATCACCTCGCCGCCGCGGCGGGTCTTGATGGTGCAGATCTCTTCCTGGACCTGCGGCGCGGGGGCGGCGGCGGCCTCGATCCCCAGAAGCATGTTCTGGTCAACCTCGATCGCCTCGGCCACGGTTTCGTCGTCGGCGCCGACCAGCGACAGCGACAGGCTGCCGGTGGTTTGGGCCTGCGCGAGCGCGGCGACCTGCTGCGGCTTGATGGCAACGGTCACGGTGCGGGCGATGATCGCCTCGGTGGTGTCGCCGTTCGCCACCTGGTCCACGGCAATGAGGCGCACGCCGGTTTCGATCAGCTTCGTGACCTCGCTGCCGCCGCGACGGCCGTCGATGCCTTCGGTGGTGCCCACATTGCCTGTCCAGTAGATGTCGACGCGGTCGCCGGGACGCAGGAAGCCGGACACGCCGCTGGACACGTCGACCTCGATTGCGAAGGCGCGCATCCCGCGCTTGAGCTGCGAGGTGATGCCGGCGTCCTCGCCCGGTCCGGTGACCTTGACGTCCAGGATCGCTTCCATCGGTTCCATCGTACGCAGGACCGTGCGCGGCTCGTCCTCGCCCTCGGGGAATAGGTCTTCCTCGGCGGAATAGGTGCCCTCGGGCAGCGAATTCACCGGATACGCCACCAGCTTCACGTGGTCCATCAGCAGGCGCTGGCCGTATTCCAGTTTCTGCTTGGCGACGTAGACCTCGACCGTTTCGAAGGCCGGGGCGCTCTTGGCGCGTTCCTGTTCAAGCTGGGCCTGGTAGCCCTGGATGTAGTTCTTGGCCATGAAGACGGCAAATCCTGCCAGACCGAGGCCGAGAATGAGTACAAGTCCAAACACCAAACGCATGGCGTGTCCTTTCGAATTCAACTGCTCACTGGCGCACTGATTGCGCCTTTCCGTTCAGACTTACGGAGGAAATGTGGCGAAATAACGGGGTGGGTGTGGTGCTTTGGTGAATGCCGACCCCGGACGAGCGTAGGTTTTTAAGGCATACCGGCGCCCTGGCCGCAAGGCCGGAGACCGGGACTGCATGTCGCTCGATCGCGGTTGGCTGCAGCGCTTTGCGCGGGTCCGGCTCGCGGTGCTGAGATGCGCTGCGCGAGCCTTGCCGAACCCCGATGGATTACCGCATGCGGTGGCCCCGCCAATGGCCGGGCGGGGTTATTCGGCGTCGCTGACGGACGTGGCCGAGACCGCGGTCGAAACCTTGGTCGAGGCCGAAGTGACGCCGCTGTTCACCGCCACGCCGAGCGCGCCGGCCATTACGACCAGGCCTGCGGTCAACACGACCCAGTCAACCGTGATCGCGCCGTCCTCGCGCGTCAGGAAATGTCTTATGCTCTGGATCATGTAATCACCTTCTGGGGCATGTTGTGTCGGACCTTGCATAGCAGCCGAACGCGGCAGCAATTGGGCATTCCGAAAAGTTTTCAGGGCGCGTTCTGAAATTAAACAAATGATTTTACTGAAAAATAATCCCTGTCCCCCAGACATGCAAAAGGCCGCGGTCCGGTTGGACCGCGGCCTTCTCGCACAGTGCGGATACCTTAGTTGGTGCCCGCGCCGACGTTTGCGTCGGCGTTCACGCCGGTGCCGATTTTGGTGGCCAGGCCGTTCACGCCCGTCGAAACGGTGGAAACGCCTGCAACGCCCAGGCCGACGACGGCTGCGGTCAGCACGACCCAGTCAACAGTCACGGCACCTTCTTCGTCTTTGCGGAATTTTTTGATGAATTTGATCATGGTTGGTCCCTCCAAAGGATCAGTTTAACTTAGGTTGCAACCGCTAGCAGTTGTGTGGGCCGCCTCTCTCTTTGGCCCGCTGCGTCGCGGTATGAGCAGCATATAGCCGTCCGACTGCGGCAGGATTTGGGCGGCTTTCGAGCGATTTTGGAGACCGTTAACTTTTTTGCCGCGGATGGGTTTAAAGTGTTGTTTTTAAAAGATTAAAAAAGGTTAAATTTTTTCGACTTATTGCTTTCGCCCGTCATTTCGGCGCTTAACGTCGATGTCGGTGTTCGTCAACGCTCAACAATTATGGGCAAACTTGACGATTGATGGCATACTGGCAAGAAAACCAACCGAGGCAGAGCAGGCCCGATCATGCGATTCACGAGATTTCTCGCCCTTGGCGTTGCCTTGGCGTGCGCGCTTCCCGTCCACGCGGGGGATCCGCCGCCATTTCCCGAGTTCACCTTCAAGAAAGGCAAGCCGCCCAAGAAAGGCGGCGGCAAGCTGATCACGGTGCAGATCGACCCCGAGGACCAGGCGCATCTGAAGCCCAGGCCCAAGGACAGCGACGCGGGTGCCGACGCGGGCACGGTCGATATTCCCGTCGTGCCCAGCGTGACGGCGGCCTATGGCTGGTTCTGGACGAAAGTGCCGACCGACGACAAGGCCAGCGGGCCGGACCGGCTGCGCCTTGCGTTCAAGACCCTGCGCGACGGGCCGGGCGGGGCGTCGGTCAAGGGACCGAGGTTGCAGCATATGCAGGAGATCGCCCGCGCCCATGGCGCCGACATCCTGCGCGCCACGATCGGAACCGAGGTGTCGCCGGCGCTGGTGCTGGCGGTGATCTCTGTTGAATCGGGCGGACGCACGGATGCGGTCAGCGGGGCCGGGGCGCAGGGGCTGATGCAGCTCATACCGGCCACGGCGCAACGCTTCGGGGTCAGCGACTCGATGCTGGCCGGGCAGAACATCAAGGGCGGGGTGGCCTATCTCGACTGGTTGATGAAGGAGTTCCGCGGCGACGCCGTGCTGGCGCTGGCGGGCTACAACGCGGGCGAGAATGCGGTGAAAAAGCACGCAGGCGTGCCGCCCTATGCCGAGACGCGGGATTACGTGCCCAAGGTGCTGGCGGCGTTCCAGGTGGCCAGCGGTCTGTGCAAGACCCGGCCGGAGCTGATCACCGATGCCTGCGCGCTGACGCTGGCGTCTTACTAAGGAACGCGGTCACGCCTTTTTCTTGGCGCGGCCCGTTCCCTTCTTCGTGCCCTTTTTCGCGGCCTTCTCGGCGATCAGTTCCACGGCCATCTCCATGGTGACGTTCGCGGGCTCCACGTCCTTGGGCAGGGTGGCGTTCACCTTCTCCCATTTCACGTAAGGGCCATAGCGGCCTTCCATGACATTCACCGGCCCGCCGCTCTCGGGGTGTTCGCCCAGTTCCTTGAGGGGCTTGGCGGCGGTGCGCCCGCGCCCGCGCCCCGGGTTGGCGCGTTTCTCGGCCAGGAGCTCGACCGCGCGGTTCATGCCGATCTCGAAGACATCGGCAGGGTCCTTGAGGTTGACGTAGACCGGCTTCGCCTCGTCCTCGGCCTGGTGCATCACATAAGGTCCGAAGCGGCCGAAATTGGATTTCACCTCGCCGCCGTCGGGATGCTCGCCCACGATGCGCGGCAGGCTCAGCAGGGTCAGTGCCTTTTCCAGTGTCATCTCGTCCTTGTCCCAGCCCTTGGGCAGCGACGCGCGTGGCGGCTTCTTGTTCTCGGGCGTCGGCTCGCCGCGCTGCACATAGGGGCCGAAGCGGCCGGACTTCAGCCAGATCTCGTCGCCCTGATCCTCGCCCAGCAGACGCTCGTCGCCCTCGGCGCCCTCGCCCGCGATGGGGCGGGTATAGGTGCATTCGGGATAGTTGCCGCAGCCGACGAAGCCGCCGGTGCGCGAGGTCTTGAGGTGCAGACGCCCCTCGCCGCATTTGGGGCAGATGCGCGGATCGGTCCCGTCCTCGCGCGGGGGATAGAGTTGCGGGGCCAGAACCTCGTCCAGCTTGTCGAGCACCTCTGCGATGCGCAGTTCCGACGCTTCCTCGACCGCGGCGTGGAAATCGCGCCAGAAATCCGCCAACACCTTCTTATAGTCGGCGTCGCCGGCCGAAATCACGTCCAGCTCTTCCTCGAGGTTGGCGGTGAACTCGTAGCCCACGTATTTGCGGAAGAAGTTGAGCAGGAAGATGGTGACGATCCGGCCCTTGTCCTCGGGGATCAGGCGGTTCTTGTCCTTGCGGACATATTCACGCTCCTGGATCGTGGTGACGATGCTGGCATAGGTCGAGGGGCGGCCGATGCCCAGCTCTTCCATCTGCTTGACCAGTGTCGCCTCGGTATAGCGGGGCGGGGGCTGTGTGAAATGTTGCTCGGGTGTGACCGAGCGCTTGGCGGTCTTGTCGCCTTCGGACAGTTGCGGCAGGCGCTTGTCGTCCTCGTCCAGAACGTCGTCACGGCCTTCCTCATAGACCCGCAGGAACCCGTCGAACAGAACCACCTGCCCGGTGGCGCGCAGGCCGACCTGGCCATCCTTCGAGCCGATCTCGACCGTGGTACGCTCCAGCCGCGCGCCTTCCATCTGGCAGGCCAGGGTGCGTTTCCAGATCAGGTCATAGAGCTTGCGCTGGTCGGGCTCCGACAGCTTCAGGCTTTCAGCGTCGCGCGTCATCTCGGTGGGGCGGATGCATTCGTGAGCTTCCTGCGCGTTCTTGGCCTTGTTCTTGTAGATGCGCGGAGAGGACGGCACGTATTCCTTGCCGAAGCGCTCGCCGATGGCATCGCGGGCGGCCTCGACGGCCTCGGGCGCCATGTCGATCCCGTCTGTCCGCATATAAGTAATGTGTCCCGCCTCATACAGGCGCTGGGCCGCGCTCATGCACTGCCGGGCGCCCATGCCGAACTTGCGGCTGGCCTCCTGCTGCAGGGTCGAGGTCATGAAGGGCGGGCTGGGATTGCGGCTGCCGGGCTTGGCCTCGACGCTGGTGACCGTCAGGTCGCGGCTCTCGACGGCCTGTTGCGCCATCTCCGCCTGCGTGGCGTTCTCGAGGTCGTACTTGTCGAGCTTGTCGCCGGCCAGGCTGACCAGCCGCGCCTCGAACTCCTGGCCCCGGGGCGTGGTCAGGAGCGCCTTCACGCTCCAGTATTCGCGGGGGTTGAACGCCTCGATCTCCATCTCTCGCTCGACGATGAGGCGCAGGCAGACCGATTGCACCCGCCCCGCGCTGCGTGCGCCGGGCAATTTGCGCCAGAGGACGGGCGACAGGTTGAAGCCCACGAGGTAATCGAGCGCGCGGCGGGCCAGATAGGCCTCGACCAGCGGCGCGTCCACCTCGCGCGGGTTCTTCATCGCCTCGGTGACGGCGCTCTTGGTGATGGCGTTGAACACCACGCGCTTGACGTCGGTGTCCTTCTTGATGGCGCGGCGTTTGCGCAACGCCTCTTCCAGGTGCCAGCTGATCGCCTCGCCCTCGCGGTCGGGGTCGGTGGCGAGGATCAGCGAATTGTCGTCCTTCAGCGCGTCGGCGATGGCCTTGATGTGCTTCTTGCTGTCATTGCCCACCTCCCAGGTCATCTCGAAATCCTGGTCGGGATCGACCGAGCCGTTCTTGGCCGGCAGGTCGCGCACATGTCCGTAGGAGGCCAACACGGTATAGTCCTTGCCCAGGTACTTGTTGATCGTCTTGGCCTTGGCCGGGGATTCGACAACAACGACTGGCATGAACACTCCTACGGTATGAAAAACAGGGGGGCGACTCGGCCCGGTCCCATGGCGGCGCAACATGTGGTGTCTGAATGGGGATTGTCAATGCAGGGTATCCCGCGGCTTGTTCATCCCGGCCGGACGGCGCAGTGTCGAGGCAACAACGGAGGATGCCATGCCGAGACACCTTTTGGCCGTGCTGCTGGTGATGCTGGCCGGGGCCGCCGCCGCGTGGGAGGAGCCGGCGCGGGGCAGCGAGACGCGCGGTGCGCTTCTGGATGCGATCCTGCCCATCGCCGAGTGGAAACTGGGCGCGCCTGTGCAATTCGTGGTGCATCACCTCCGCCGCGACGGGGACGTGGCCTTTGCCGGACTTGCCGCGCAGCGCCCCGGCGGCGCGGCGATCGACCTGAGCCGGACGCCCGCGGTGCTGCGGGGCGAGGAGGACGGCAGTTTCGACATCACGGAAATTTACGTTCTATACAAAAAATCCGGCGATACCTGGGTCGCGGTGCATCACAGTTTCGGCGCAACCGACGCGTGGTGGTCGTGGGAGCCATTGTGCGCCGAATACCGCGCGGTGACGCCAGACGCCTGTGCGCCGTTCGACTGAGCCCGCGTCAGGATCGGGAGACCAGCCCGCCGGGATGGCGCGTGATCTTGCCACTGACCTCCAGGTCGGTGAGCGCGGGAGAGACCCGCGCGGCGGGCGCCGACAGGTCGCGGATCAGCTGATCCTCGGCCAGCGGCGCGGGGCCGAGGCGGTTCAGGATATCCGAATGCAGCCGGGCCGTTTCGGCCAGGCTGCGCTTTTCGGGCGGCGGGGCCAGGGGCAGGTCCGGCTGCGGGGGTGCCGGCGCCTCTGCCCGTGCGGGCAGGGCGGCCAGAACGTCGTCGGCGTTGCGCACCAGCGTCGCGCCGTCGCGGATCAGCATGTTGCAGCCGGCAGCGCGGGCGTGGAACGGATGGCCAGGCACCGCCAGCACGTCGCGCCCCTGGTCGAGCGCGTTGCGCGCGGTGATCAGCGAGCCGGACCTGGCGGCGGCCTCGACCACGACGACGGCCTGTGCCAGCCCGCTGATGATGCGGTTGCGCGCCGGGAAGTGCCGCGCCTGCGGGACCGTGCCGATGGGCTGTTCCGACAGGCGCAGGCCGGTGCGGGCGATATCCTCGGCCAGCTTGGTGTTCTCGGCGGGGTACATCACGTCGACGCCCCCGGCGACGACCGCCAGGGTGCCGTGATCCAGCGCCGCCAGATGCGATGCCGCGTCGATGCCGCGGGCCAGGCCCGAGACAACCACATGGTCCCGTTCGGACAGCGCGCCGGCCAGCGCCTTCGCCATGCGCAGGCCCAATGACGATGCGTTGCGCGCGCCGACGAGCGCCACCATGGGACGGTGCAGCAGCGGCGCGCCGTCGCCGACGGCCCAGAGAAAGGGCGGCGCGTCCGGTGTCTCGGCCAAAAGTTCGGGATAGTCCGGCGTGCCGATGAAGATCAGCCGTGCGCCAAGCGCGGCCCCGGCCTCCAGCTCGGCCTCGGCCACGCCAATTGGGCAGGGGGTGTAATTCTCGACTCCTGCCGCACGGGCGACCTCCGGCAAGGCCTCCAGCGCGGCCTGCGCGGTGCCATGTTCCTGCATCAACCTGTGAAACGTCGCCGGTCCGACCCGGCGAGAGCGCAACAGACGAAGCCACGCTACCCGATCATCTTCCGTGGTGGGTGGGAGTGGGGGGTGAGTGGAAGGATGTAATTCCTCGGACATCGTAACTTCGCCTGATTGCAGGGTCAGTGATACGCGCGCTTGGTTAACACAGGGTAAACCAAACCCGTTCCGATTGAAGAAATTTTGAGCGCAGGGCCGAAAGACGCTTCGCTGCGGGGGCTGGCGCGCGCCGGTCCGTGCTTGGCGGCACGGCGCAGCAGCGGGTCTTTACGTGTGGAGGACCCCGGTGGCCAGCCAGACCCGATGGGGTATGCTCATGGGCTCGTCGGGAAATCCCTGCATCAGAAGGGCGGCAAGCTCGGCATCGAAAACCGCGGTCCTTTCAGCGTCGAGCGAGGCCGCGACACCGGCGCTGGCCCGGATGCGCCCGCGCCAGGCGTCGTGGGTGTAGGGCTGAGCGACGTCGAAGGATGCGGTCTCCAGCGCGGTGAGGCCCGCCTGAGCCAGGTCCGTCAGCCAAGCGGGATAGATCCCGGAGCCGCCCGCGCCCGCCCATCCGGGATTGTGACGCAGGATCAGCGCCTCGGTCGCCGCCACCACGTTGCCCGGCAGTGGCAACCAGTCGAAATGAGCGATCACCGCCCGCCCGCCGGGGCGCAACAGGCGCGCGACCTCCGCGGCGGCTGCTGGCCGGTCGAACCAGTGCCAGCATTGCCCCGCCGTGACGAGATCGGCCGAAGCGGCGGCAAGGCCCGTCGCCTCTGCCGTTCCTGTCTTGTAGGTGATCTCGACGCCTGCGGCGCGGTCCAGTTTGCGGGCCTCGTCGAGGAGCGGCTGTGCGGGGTCGATGCCGGTGACGTCGAGCCCAAGGCCCGTCAGCCCGCGCGCGACGGTGCCGGTGCCGCAGCCCAGGTCGACGGCGGTCTGGCCGGGGCCGGTCCAGCCGCGCTGTGTCAGAAGCTCGAAAAAGGCAGGCGGGAAGCCGGCGCGATGGGTGGCGTAATCGCTGGCGGTGCGGCCGAAATCGACGCCTTCCCCGAAGGCGCGTAAGGCGTCGGTGTCAGTATTTTGCCTGGTGTCGCTCATACCGTGGCAGATCCGCTGACGGCTCAGGTCTTGTCCCGCGCCGCCTTTTCTTCCTTGGTCAGCTTGTTGTTCCAGACATTCTTGCTCAGGCCCAATTCCTTGGGCAAAGGCTTTGTCTTGCCAACGCTGACCTTGCCGCCCTTGTTGAGGAATTCCTCGATCAGCGCGTCATCGGTGTTTTCTTTGGGGATATACTTCATAAGCAACCCTACCGCGCTGGCCCGCTTCGGGCAATGACGCGTTTGCGTCAGGCCGGGCGGCGAAGGGCGGGCGCCCTGCCGCTCAACTCCCCGCCTGCGAGCCGCCCACGGTCAGACCGCCGATCATCACCGTGGGCTGGCCCACACCCACGGGCACCCACTGGCCCTGCTTGCCGCAATTGCCCATGCCGGGGTCGAGCGCCATGTCGTTGCCGAGCGCGCGGATCTGTTGCAGGGCGGTCGCCCCGTCGCCGATCAAAGTGGCGCCCTTGACCGGCGCGCCGATCTTGCCGTTCTTCACGCGGTAGGCCTCGGTGCAGGAAAAGACGAACTTCCCGTTGGTGATGTCCACTTGTCCACCGCCGAAGCCCACGGCATAGATGCCGTCCTTGAGGTCGGCCACGATCTCGTCCCGCGTGGCGTCACCGCCCAGCATGTAGGTATTGGTCATACGCGGCATCGGCGCGTGGGCATAGCTTTGGCGGCGGCCGTTGCCGGTGGCCTCGACCCCCATCAGGCGGGCGTTCTGGCGGTCCTGCATGTAGCCCACGAGGATGCCGTCCTCGATCAGCACGTTCCTGCCCGAGGGCGTGCCCTCGTCATCCACGGTGATGCTGCCGCGCCGGTCGGGGATGGTGCCGTCGTCCAGCACGGTGACGCCGGGGGCGGCGATGCGCTGGCCCATGAGGCCGGCGAAGGCCGAGCTGCCCTTGCGGTTGAAATCGCCCTCCAGCCCGTGGCCAATGGCCTCGTGCAACAGGATACCGGGCCAGCCGGGGCCAAGGACCACGTCCATCACGCCTGCGGGCGCCGCCTCGGCCTCGAGGTTGACCAGGGCGATGCGCAGCGCCTCGCGGGCCTTGGCCTGCCAGTCCTCGGGGGCGATGAGGCCATCGAGCATGACGCGCCCGCCGCCGCCGACGCTGCCGGTTTCGCGGCGGCCGTCCTTTTCGACGATGACACTTATATTGAGGCGCGTCATGGGCCGGGTGTCGGACACCTCGTGCCCGTCGGCGCGCAGGATCACGACCTCCTGCATCGACGCGGCGATGGCGGCGGTCACCTGCACCACGCGGGAGTCCATGTCGCGCAGGTAGGCGTCGATTTCGCGCAACGTATCGAGCTTGACGGGAAATTCGTGCCCGGCGATGGGGTCGGCGTCGGAATAAAGCCGCCTGTTGGTGGCGGCGGGGGCATCGGCCATCGTGCCGCCGCCATCGCCCACGGCCAGGCGCGCGGTTTCCACGGCGCGGCCCATCGCGGCCTCGGAAATCTCGGATGAATGGGCATAGCCCGCCACCTCGCCGCGCACGGCGCGCAGCCCGAAGCCCTGCGCGGCGTCGTAGGAGGCGGTCTTGACCCGGCCATCGTCGAACACTAGCGATTCCGCGCGGCGGCGTTCGAAGAAAAGCTCGCCATCGTCCGCGCCGGCCACAGCCTCGCGCAGTTTGGACAGCGCTGCCTCGCGCTCGATCTCGGTCTCGAAGGGACGAAAAACGTCTGATGTCATCTGCCTGCTCCTGCTCGCGGCGCCGGAAACGCCAATATTTTAACGGTTTCAAAAGCGTCCGTTTGCCGCAACGCATTTCCTTGTACGCCCCGTAAGAATATTGTTATTTACGGCGCGAACAACGGGATTCCATGGCATGCGCCTTGGAACGTTCTGCAGAAGATAAAACCGAACTAACGGGATCAGGGTGCAACATGCGCAAATTCACCAGCTTTCTGGCGTCCATGATGGCCGCTGCAACGGCGCTTCCGGCGATGGCACAGGAAAATCTTGAAATCATCGGCAAGCCCGAACAGGGCGGGATCGGTTTTCAACCGGCTGCCACGGAACTGGCGCGCGACCTGCATTGGCTCGACGGCATGGTGCTGGTGATCATCACCGCGATCACCATTTTCGTCTGTGGCCTGCTGGTCTACTGCATCGTGCGCTACAACAAGCGGGCCAACCCGACGCCCTCCAGCTTTACCCACAACTCGCCGATCGAGGTGGCCTGGACCGTGGTGCCGATCGTGATCCTGGTGTTCATCGCGGCGTTCTCGCTGCCGGTGCTGTTCAAGCAGCAGGAAATTCCCGAGGGCGACGTGAACATCAAGGTCACCGGCTACCAGTGGTACTGGGGCTATGAATACATGGACCACGATTTCGCCTTCGACAGCTACATGATCGGCGCACCCGCCACGGGCGGCGACAACCGCCTGACCGACGACGTGCGCGCGCAGCTGGAAGAGGCGGGCTATTCCGAAGACGAGTTCCTGCTGGCCACCGACACCGCCGTCGTCGTGCCCGTGGGCCAGACCGTCGTGATGCAGATCACCGGCGCGGACGTGATCCACAGCTGGACGATTCCCGCCTTCGGCGTGAAGCAGGACGCCGTTCCGGGCCGGATCGCGCAACTGTGGTTCAGCGCCGAGAAGGAAGGCATCTATTTCGGCCAGTGTTCGGAACTGTGCGGCCAGTCGCACGCCTACATGCCGATCACGGTCAAGGTCGTCAGCCAAGACGCCTATGATGCCTGGCTGGAAGGCGCGATCGAGGAATATGCAGGTGACCCGTCGACGCTTCCCGACCGCGTGAAGCTGGCCGCCGCCGAATAAAAGACAGCCGGGGTGCGCAGCACGCGCGCCCCATGCCATCCCCCGCAGGATGCGCCTCCGGGCGCATCCCGTGTTTCGGAGAAGACATGAGCGACGCAAGTCTCAACACCACCAAGGTTCAGGGCTTCGAGGACGAGGCCACCTTCGGCGATTTCTTCGCGCTCTTGAAGCCGCGCGTGATGACGTTGGTCGTGTTCACGGCCTTCGTCGGGCTGATTGCCGCGCCGGTTTCGGTGCATCCGGTGGTGGGCTTTGCCGCGATCCTGTTCATCGCCGTGGGCGGGGGCGCGTCGGGTGCGCTCAACATGTGGTGGGACGCCGATATCGACGCGGTGATGAAACGCACCGCAAAGCGGCCCATCCCTGCCGGCAAGGTGACGCGGGACGAGGCGTTCGCCTTCGGCATTGCGCTGTCGGGCTTTGCCGTGGTGATGCTGGGGCTGGCGACCAACCTGCTGGCGGCAGGCCTGCTGGCCTTCACCATCTTCTTCTATATCGTGATCTACACCATGTGGCTGAAACGCTGGACGCCGCAGAACATCGTGATCGGCGGTGCCGCCGGGGCCTTTCCCCCGATGATCGGCTGGGCTGCGGCGACGGGATCGGTCTCGGTCGAGGCGGTGCTGATGTTCTGCCTGACCTTCATGTGGACGCCGCCGCATTTCTGGGCCCTGGCGCTGTTCACCAAGATGGATTACGACAATGCGCGGGTGCCGATGCTGACCGTGACCCACGGGCGCCGGTCGACCCGCGTGCATATCCTGGTCTACACCGTTCTGCTGGCGGCGCTCGCCGTCGGGCTGGGCTTTACCAGCGTGGGCGGGCCGCTCTACCTGGCCGTCGCCCTGGTGCTGAACGCCACCTTCCTGAAAGGGGCGGTGGACATCTGGCGCCGGGACGAGGCCGCCTCGGAGGCGGACAAGTACCTGGCCGAGCGCAAGTTCTTCAAGGCGTCGCTGCTGTACCTTTTTGCCCATTTCGGCGCGATTGCCGCCGAGGCGCTGCTGGCGCCCTATGGCCTGGGAGGCTGGTAAGCCATGTCGCTGTCGCGCCAACATGAGATGCACAAGCGCCGCTTTTCGCGCAACCTCGGGCTGGGCCTGGTTCTGGCCGCTTTTGTCGCACTTGTCTTCGGACTGACCATTGCCAAGGTCTCGGATGACGATTTCGCGGTGACGACCGAGGAGGCAAGCTGATGGCGATGGACCAGAATACCAAGACGGTGATGCGGCTGGTGGCCGTGGGCGTCACGATGGGCGCGCTGGCCTGGGCGTCGGTGCCGCTTTACGACTGGTTCTGTCGTGTGACAGGCTATGGCGGCGAGACCAACGTGGCCGACCTGGGCTCGGACGAGATCCTGGACCGCACCATCAAGATCCGCTTCGACGCCAGCAACGAGCGTGGCTTCCCGTGGGAATTCAAGCCGTTGCAGCGTCAGATGGAGCTTCGCATCGGCGAGACGGGCCTTGCCTTCTACGAAGCCTACAACCCCACCGACCGCCCGATTGCGGGATCGGCCACCTATAACGTCACCCCGTTCGAGGCCGGCGGCTTCTTTACCAAGATCGATTGCTTCTGCTTTACGCAGCAGGTGCTGCAACCGGGAGAGCGCGTGCAGATGCCGGTGACGTTTTTCGTCGATCCCGAGATTGTCGACGACCGCGATGCGAAGTACACGAAAACCATCACACTGGGCTATACGTTCTACGAGACCGAGATGCCCGAAGACGAAACGCAGGCGGCGCTCGACAAGGGCGAGGCGCCTGATAACAACGTGAACTAAGAGCCACCGACGAGGGACTTTGCTAGATGGCACATGAAAAAAATCACGACTACCACATTCTGAACCCCTCTATCTGGCCCCTCCTGGGGGCAATGGCCGGGTTCGTCATGCTGTTCGGCGCGGTCCTGTTCTTCCACGGCAGCGGGCCGTGGATGCTGCTGGCCGGCTTCGCGGGCGTCGCCTACGTGATGTTCGGCTGGTGGGCCGACACGATCAAGGAAAGCCATGCCGGCGATCACACGCCTGTCGTGCGGATCGGCCTGCGCTACGGCTTCATCATGTTCATCATGTCCGAGGTCATGTTCTTCGCCGCGTGGTTCTGGAGCTTCTTCAAGCACGCGATCTATCCGATGGGCGAGATGTCCCCGATCACCGATGGCGTCTGGCCGCCGGCGGGGATCGAGACCTTCGACCCCTGGCACCTGCCGCTGATCAACACGCTGATCCTGCTGTGCTCGGGGATGGCCGCGACCTGGGCGCACCACGCGCTGGTGCATGAAAACAACCGGGACGACGTGAAATGGGGCCTGACCATCGCCATCGCCCTTGGCGTTATCTTCACCGGCTTGCAAGCCTATGAATACAGCCATGCGGCCTTCGGGTTCTCGGGTAACATCTACGGCGCCAACTTCTTCATGGCGACCGGCTTTCACGGCGCGCATGTGGTGATCGGCACGATCTTCCTGTTCGTCTGCCTGTTGCGGGTCATGCGGGGGCATTTCACCCCTGAACAGCATATCGGCTTCGAGGCGGCCGCCTGGTACTGGCACTTCGTCGACGTGGTCTGGCTGTTCCTCTTCGCCGCGGTCTATATCTGGGGCGGCTAAAGAATTTTCGTACGAAAATTCTCTGCCTCCGGCGGGGATATTTGAAGCCAGAGGAAGATGCGGAGGGGGAGCCTTCCGCATTTTCGCGTCAGATGGGGCATCATGCTGAGAAAAACAGTCCTTCCGCTGATCTTCGGCCTGGCCGGTGCCGCCGTGCTGATCTGGCTGGGCGTGTGGCAGGTGCAGCGTCTGGAGTGGAAGGAAGGCATCCTGGCACAGATCGAGACGCGCATCGCCGCCGAGCCTGTGGCTTTGCCCGAAAGTTTCGATCCCGAGGCGGACCGGTATTTGCCGGTCACCGTGACCGGGCAATTCGGCGACGGCGCGCTGCGCGTGCTGGTCAGCCGCAAGCAGGTGGGCGCGGGATACCTGGTGATTTCGCCCTTCGAGACCGAGGCAGGGCGGCGCATCCTGGTGGATCGCGGGTTCATCCGGCAAGGCGATGCGCTGGAGGCCGCGCCTGAGGGCACGCTGACGGTCACCGGCAACCTGCACTGGCCCGACGACCGCAACAGTTCGACGCCCGAAAACGATGTCGACGGCAACACCTGGTTCGCCCGCGACCTGGGCCAGATGGCCGAGGTTATTGACACCGAGCCGGTGCTGCTGGTGGCGCGCACGCTGTCGCAACCAGAGGATGCCGTGACGCCCTTGCCGGTGGACACCGCGCACATTCCGAACGATCACTTGCAATACGCGATCACGTGGTTCTCGCTGGCGGCCATCTGGCTGGGCATGACCGCGTTCTATATCTTCCGCGGCCGCGGCGCCGCAAAAGGACTGGACCGATGAAATACATCTCGACCCGTGGCAACGCGCCCGTTCTGAGTTTCGAGGAAGCCATGCTGACCGGGCTGGCGCGGGATGGCGGGCTGTACCTTCCCGAAAGCATCCCGACGCTGTCGGCGGATGAGATCCGGGCGCTGTACGGGGTGTCTTACGAGGAGGCGGCATTTCGCATCATGCGGCCCTTCATCGGCGACGCCTTCACCGACGACGAATTCCGCGCCATCATCGCGCGCACCTATGCCGGGTTCGGCCATGTCGCACGGGCGCCGCTGAAGCAGCTGGATGCCGGGCATTTCCTGTTGGAGCTGTTCCACGGCCCCACGCTCGCGTTCAAGGATTTCGCGATGCAGCTGATCGGGCAGCTGTTCGAGGCGTCGCTGAAACGCTCGGGCGACCGGGTGTGCATCGTCGGCGCCACCTCGGGCGACACCGGCTCGGCGGCGATCGAGGCGTTCCGGGGGCTGAACAAGGTGGATGTCTTCATCCTCTACCCCCATGGCCGCGTCAGCGAGGTGCAGCGCCGGCAGATGACCACGCCCACCGAGGACAACGTGCATGCCATCGCCGTCGATGGCGATTTCGACGCCTGCCAGGCGCGGGTGAAGGACATGTTCAATGATTTCGAGTTCCGCGACGCGGTGGGGCTGGCCGGTGTGAACTCGATCAACTGGGCGCGGGTTCTGGCGCAGGTGGTCTATTACTTCACCTCCGCCGTGTCGCTGGGCGCGCCCGAGCGGCGCGTCAGCTTTACTGTGCCCACGGGCAATTTCGGCGATATCTTCGCAGGCTACATCGCCAAGCGGATGGGGCTGCCGATCGACCGGCTGATCGTCGCCACCAACCAGAACGACATCCTGCACCGCTGCCTGACCACGTCCGAGTACAGGCCCGACGGCGTGATCCCCTCGATCAGCCCGTCGATGGATATCCAGGTCAGTTCCAACTTCGAGCGGGCGCTTTACTATGCCTATGATCAGGACGGCGCGGCGGTGGCCCAGCTGATGGACGAGTTGAAGGCCGGCGGCTTCTCGGTCAGCCAGGGCGCATTGGAGGCGCTGCGGGAGACCTTCACCTCGGGTCGCTGCGCCGAGGATGAGACCCGCGCGACGATCCTTGAGACGTGGAACGCCGCCGGGGAACTTCTGTGCCCGCATTCCGCCGTAGGCGTGAAAGTGGCCGAGGAGATGCGCGACGCGGCCACGCCGATGATCACGCTGGCCACGGCGCACCCGGCGAAATTCCCGGCGGCGGTGGAAGAGGCCAGCGGCCAACATCCCCCCTTGCCGGAACGCATGGCCGACCTGTATGAGCGGTCGGAACGCGTGACGCGGGTCGAGAACGACCTTGCCGCCATCGAAACCCTCATCAAGGACCGCATCCCGAATTGACCGTCAACCTGACCACTCTCGACAACGGATTTCGCATCGTCACCGAACACATGCCCGGCCTGCAATCGGCGGCCATCGGCGTGTGGGTGCTGGCCGGCGCCCGGCACGAGGACGCAGCCCAGAACGGCATCGCGCATTTCCTCGAACACATGGCCTTCAAGGGTACCAAGCGGCGCAACGCGCTGGAGATTGCCGAGGCGATCGAGGATGTGGGCGGCTATATCAACGCCTATACCAGCCGCGAGGTGACGGCCTATTATGCCCGCGTTCTGGCCGACGACGTGCCGCTGGCGCTGGACGTGGTGGCCGATATCCTGCGCAACCCGGTGTTTGACGCGCGCGAGATCGAGGTGGAGCGCGGCGTGATCCTGCAAGAGATCGGGCAGGCGCTGGACACGCCCGACGACATCATCTTCGACTGGTTGCAGGAGCAGGCCTATCCCAACCATCCCTTGGGCCGGACGATCCTGGGTCCCGAGGACCGGGTGCGCGGTTTCTCCCGCGATGACCTGACACGGTTCGTCGATCAACGCTATCGCCCCGGACAGATGATCCTGTCCGCCGCCGGCGCCGTGGATCACGATGCGCTGGTGAAGCTGGCCGAAGAAGCGTTCGGCGACATGGAGGCCTCCAACACCATCGCGCCGCCCGCCGCCAAGTTCCTGGGCGGCGAGACACGCACCGTGCGGACCCTGGAACAGGCGCATTTCGCCATGGCCTTCGAGAGCTCGAACTATTCCAGCCCCGACATTCATACCGCGCAGATCTACGCCTCGGCGCTGGGTGGCTCGATGTCCTCGCGCCTGTTTCAGGAAATCCGCGAGCGGCGGGGGCTGTGCTATACGATCTTCGCCCAGGCGGGGGCCTATGCGGATACCGGCATGCTGACGATCTATGCCGGCACTTCGGCGGAGGAGATGGAAAGCCTTGGCCGCCTGACGGTGGACGAGATGAAGCGCGCCGCCGAGGATTTCAGCCAGGCCGAGCTGGACCGCGCGCGGGCGCAGATGAAGGCCGGGTTGCTGATGGGGCTGGAAAGCCCGTCGAACCGGGCCGAGCGGTCGGCGCGGATGATGCAGATCTGGGGCCGGGTGCCGGACCTCGACGAGGTGGTCGAGCGGATCGACGCGGTTACGCTTGCAGACCTCAAATCCCATGCCGAGGTGATTGCCACCGAAGCGCCCGCCGCGCTGGCGCTTTACGGGCCCGTCAGCCATGCGCCGTCACTTCAGACCTTGCAGGAAAGGCGCGCGGCCTGATGTTTCTGCCGCGCCGGAAGATCCGGATCGAGACGGAGCGCCTGACCCTGCGTCAGCCCGTTTTGACCGACTTCCGCGACTGGTCGTCCTTGCGCGAAAGCAGCGCAGATTTCCTGACCCCGTGGGAGCCGCAATGGGCCGCCGACCACCTGTCGCGCAAGGGGTTCGCCAACCGGGTCTACTGGTCGCAGCGGTCGATCTCGTCGGGCTCGGCGGTGCCCTTGTTCCTGTTCCGGCGCGAGGACGAGATGCTGGTGGGGGCGATCACGCTGGACAATATCCGGCGTGGCCCCGCGCAGTCGGGCACGCTGGGCTACTGGACCGGCCGGCCTCATGCGCGCAAGGGCTACATGCGCGAGGCGCTGCAGGCGGTGTCGCACTACGCCTTCGAGCGGCTGGACCTGTCGCGGCTGGAGGCGGCCTGTCTGCCGGAAAACGCTCCTTCGCGGCGGCTCTTGGAAAGCTGCGGGTTCAAGTACGAGGGCGTGGCGCAAAGCTATTTGCAGATCGCGGGGCGCTGGCGGACGCATGTTCTCTATGCCGCGCTGCGCGGTGACCGGCGCGGCCGGACGGATGTGGGGTAGGGCGCCAAGCTCTGACAGCCGCGCGATTGCCAGACCGCGGGATGGCGAACCGACGCTTCTTCAGAGCACTTTATCTTAGCCCATCCGCAAGACTTCAAATCGACGCGCTTACGGAGGCCAATCGCCAGCCCGGGGGGCGGTCTGGCGATCGCGCGGCGGCGCTGCTTTGCAGCGCCTCTGTTCCGCGCGGTGCAGCTACCCTTTCGTAAAAAGAGGGGAGCCCGAAAGCCCCCCTCATCACTCGTTACGAACTCAACAACAGAACTCGTTACGCAACCTTCGGCTTAGCGCGCCTGTGCGATGGCCAGCGCGGTGAAGCCGCCCATGCCCAGATCGGCTTCCATCATGGCTTCACCGGTTTCCAGGTTGATGGTGTAGAAGCCGGCAGTCTCGGCGCCTTCCATCTGCAGGATGGCATAGGCCATGTCCTCGCCCTCGGACGGCGACATGATGTCGAAGCCGCCCCAGTCGCTCAGGTCCACGGCCTCGCCGTCGACGGTGACCTCGGCGATGGTTTCCAGCGTGCCTTCGTTGTTGGCCAGGCTGACCAGCGAGTCCGTTTCCGCGTCCAGCGCGTACTGGAACGTGCTGCCGGCGGTCTCGCCGTTGATCGCGTTGGTATAGGCGTTGGCATAGATCATCGGGTCGGCGCCGGCATTGGCGTCGCCTTCGGCATAGGCCAGGTCAGTGACGCGTACGACCTTGCCGGCCTTGTCCTCGGCGCTGAAATCCTTGGGGAAATACACCAAGTTGTCCTCGCCCGACGACACGGCGCGCACGGCGTCGATCTTGTTGTTGAAGTCGAACGCGACCTTCGAGCCGTCGGCGACCATTGCGTCGTCGTTGAACGCCGCTTCGAGATCGGTCATCTCGCCGCTGGCGGTGTCGATGGTGACCACCTTTCCGTTCTTGAAGCCAAGCAGTTCGCCGGTGACAGGGCGCCATGCAATCGCGTCCAGCGCCTCGGAGAGGTCCATGGTCTGCACGTCGGTCGGCGACGTGATATCGGCCATGGACACAAGCGTCATGCCGTCATTGGCAAGCGCGAAACCCATGTCGGCGCTATCGCTTTGCGCGAAGGCGGCGCCCCCCAGCATCGACAGGGCGGAAACGGCGGTGATGGTACGAGTATACATTGTATTCCTCTCTCTTTTTCAACTTTCGCAACCAGCCTCCCTGGCCGGCGCTTGACCGAAGACACGGAGGGTGATCGAGAGAAGTTTCAGCGCGCTCTGATTTTTTTTGTCGTTACACGCTGGCGGCTTCACGCAGAGGTGTTGGCGGTCCTGTTGAAGCGCATGGTAAGGCTGTGTAGCCTTGGGAAACTCATAACGGAGAGTTGCATCATGTCGTTCCGCGCCTTTATGACCGCGACACTGGCCGTGTTCAGCCTGTCAGGCAGCGTCATGGCGGCCCCAGACACCGTGCCGCTGACCGGCGATATCACGCTGGGCGGCGGCGATTTCAGCACCGGCGGCGGCATCACCGTGGCGGTCGAGCCGCGCCGGGCAATCGATGGGCAGTTGGCGCTCTGCGGTGTCTGGGCGCAAAGCGAGCGGCTGACAGCCTATGTGCGCCCGCATGTGCGCGACCTTCTGGCACCCGGATCGCTGACCGTGGACGGGCAGGCGGTGCTGCATGACCTCAGGGTGTTCAACGAGGTTGCGCCTGTCGAAAGCTATGTCGGCGCCCCGGCCACCTGCATGGGCACGGGCCTGCCGTATCGCGATGGTGTCCGCGTCGAAATCCGCATTCCGCGCCGCGCCGTGGTGCGGGAACGCGACAGCGACGGCATCGGGGCAGAGATCTGGTTCATGCCGGCGACAGGCGAAAACCTGGCGCTGACCTCCGGTTCGATCCTGCCCGCGCGGTGGACGCGCTTTTCCTCGCCGGGCAATCAGTACGACACCACGCGCCCCGAAGAGAACCCGCCGCAGGACTGAGCGTCGCGTCCGTGTCATCCCGATTGAAAAACCCCGGACGATGGGGCAATATCATGCGCGTTGAAGGTTAACGAAACGGTGCGGCAAAGACGGGGCAAACCCGCGATCCCGCCGGCACCACGAGGACAGAGCAGGACAGTCCCGATGAAAAAGGTATTCATGACCCTTATGGCTGTCGGCCTTGCCGGCTGCGGCCAGCCCGATCGCTTCGACGGGCGCAGCGGTTCGGTCAGCCGCGCCGCGCCCATGGCGTCGGGCCCGATCTCGAACGCCTGCATGGCGTCCGACCGCAAGGCGCGGTCGCGTGCGCTGTGCGGATGCATCCAGGCGGCGGCGGACCAGACGCTGAATCCGTCGGAACAGCGCCGCGCGGCGGCGTTCTATCGCGATCCGCACAAGGCGCAGGAAATCCGCCAGTCGGACCGGGGCGGGGACGAGGCGTTCTGGAAGGCCTATCGCGCCTATGGCGAACGGGCCGAGCGACTGTGCCGATGAGCGGCTTGTTCGACTTCCTGGCCGAGCTTCCGCCCTATGACGACAACGCAACCACGATCTATCGGCTGAACCAGCGTCACAAGCTGATTATCGACCCGTTCGGTCCGCAGATCGAAGGCGCCCGCGTGCTGGACATCGCCGCCCATGACGGGCGGTGGTCCTACGCGCTGGCCGCCGCCGGTGCGGCCGAGGTCGTGGGGGTCGAGGCGCGGCCCGAACTGGTGGCGCGGTTCGACGCCTTCCCAGACACGGAGTTCAAGCCGCGCGTGCGCCTGACCTGCGGCGACCTGTTTGCCGACCTCGAGGCGCGGGGCGCGGCGGGCGAGCGGTTCGACGTAGTGGCGCTCTACGGCATCTTCTACCACGTCATGGACCACTTCCGCCTCTTGTCGCTCATCCAGGCGCTGGCGCCCGGGCTGGTCATCATCGACAGCGAGTTCATCGTACAGGACAACGCCATGATCCAGGTCCTGAAGGAAGACGTGTCGAACCCGCTCAATGCCGTGACCGAGGTGCAGGGGCGCGGTCACACGGTCGTCGGCGTGCCGTCCCGCAGGGCCACCGAGTTCATGGCCGAGGCGCTGAACCTTGACTGCGCCTGGATCGACCACGACCTGATCCTGGGCGAGGACCGTCGGGGCATGCACGACTATTTCCGCGACGGGCGCAAGGTACGGCATGTCTGCGCGCTGAGCCCGGCCGGCCAGGGCTGACCGGCGCCACGAGGGGCGCGAAAATGCGCATTTTCGCCGCCATTTTCCGCGCGGAAAATGGGCCCGCTCACGCCTTCAGCCGATAGCCCTTGCGGAAAAGCGCCCAGGCCAGCAGGGACACCGCCAGTGTCGCGCCCAGCACGATCACCGCGCCCAGCGACACGCTGCTGTCCGACACGCCGATCATGCCGTAGCGCCCCCCGTCCATCAGGTAGAAGACCGGGTTCACGTGGCTTATCGTGTAAAGCGCGCCGGGCAGCGCCTCGACCGAGTAGAACGTGCCCGACAGGAAGGCGAGCGGCGTGACGATGAAGTTGGTGATCGCCGCCATCTGGTCGAATTTCTGCGCGAAGATCCCCGCGACCATGCCAAGCGCGCCCAGGAACGCCGCGCCCAGCGTCACGAAGCCCAGCCATATCGCCGGATGCTCCGGCATGATCCCCAGGAACAGCGCCAGCCCCACGGCGATGGCCAGCGCCACCAGCACGCCCCGCGCGATGGCCCCGGCCAGGTAGCCCAGCACCAGCTCGGCGGGCGACAGGGGCGGCATCAGCGTGTCGACGATATTGCCCTGCACCTTGGAAATCACGATGGACGACGAGGTGTTGGCGAAACTGTTCTGGATCACCGTCATCATCAGGATGCCGGGCGCGATGAAGGTGGTGAAATCCACGCCCATCACGTCGCCCCGCCGCTCGCCGATGGCGATGGAAAAGATCACCATGAACAGCCCCGCCGTGGCCAGCGGCGCCATCAGCGTCTGAGTCCAGACGGCCAGAAACCGCTGGGTTTCGCGCTTGGCGAGCGTCGCCAGCCCAAGCCAGTTGACCCGCCCGAAGCGGCGGCTGCCCATTTCGTGGAATTCCTGCATCTCTGCCTCGATTGTCGTCTCGCGGTGCCTTGTAACTCAACGCCCAGTGATTAGAATAGGGCAACTTGCAAAAAGACCACGCCCCGGGGGATCCCGGCGGCGTGATGAACCAATGAAAGGTGGCTCATGTCCTGGAGTGACGAGCGCGTCGAACTGCTGAAGAAAATGTGGAGCGAGGGCCAGTCGGCCAGCCAGATCGCCAAGGAGCTGGGCGGCGTGACCCGCAACGCCGTGATCGGCAAGGTGCACCGCCTGGGCCTGTCGAACCGCAGCGGCTCGGGCAATGGCGCCGCCGCGTCCGAGACACCGGCCAAGGCCAAGCCCGCCGCCAAGGCGAAACCGGCCGCCAAGGCCAAGCCTTCCGCGCCCAAGCCCGAGGCGAAAAAGCCCGAGCTCAAGGAAGAGCCCGCGCCCACCGCCGCGGCAAGCCGCGTCAAGGCGATCATCCCGGCGGGCCAGCCCCTGCCGCCGCAACCTTCGGCGAACGAGATCGACCCCGCCGCGCTGGCCAAGGTCAGCGAGATCGAGAAGAAGGCGAAGAAGCTGTCGCTGATGGAGTTGACCGAGCGGACCTGCAAGTGGCCCGTGGGCGACCCGGCGACGCAGGATTTCTGGTTCTGCGGCCTGCCGGTAAAATCCGGCAAGCCCTATTGCGAGGCCCATGTCGGCGTCGCGTTCCAGCCGATGAGCTCGCGTCGCGACCGCAAGCGGTAGGATCAATCGGTCTCTGACAGCCACCGGGGCCGCAGCACCATGACGGTGGGCTGTCCCGGCAGCGTATCGAGCGAAACCGTCAGCGCACTGTCCTCGGTGCGCACCACCGCAAACTCCTCCTCCATCGCCGTCAGGAAGACCTGAAGCGTGCCGTCGCCGAACCAGTGCATCGGTATGACGATGGACGACCGCAGGCGCTTGACCGTCTCGATCATCCGGGGCAGGGGCAGGGTATAGCCCCCGTCAACCGGCGCGAGCAGCACATCGACCCGCCCCAGGGCCGCGAATTGCTCGTCCGTGGGCATGTGATGCAGGTGACCCAAATGGCCGATGCAGAGCCCCGCCGTCTCGAACACAAAGATCGAATTGCCCTCGGGCTCGGCCGGCGCGCCATAGCGCGGGCGAATGTCGGTCGAGACGTTGCGGATGACCATGTCGCCGAGGTCGAGATAGTGGTCGATGCCCGCACCATGTTCCTCGCCCCAGCCGGGCAGGACGTTGGGAATGTCCGGGTCGGGAAACGGCGTCCAGTGGGTCTCATGGGCGTGGTTCATCGTCACCACGTCGGGCCGAAAATCCACGTTGCCGATGAAGCCGGTGAAGTCTGTCACAGCGTTGGTGCCGGAATGGGCCTGGATCAGGAAAGAGGCATGGGCGATGTAGTGCAGCCGCACCGTGTCCTGCGGCACCGGGTCGCGAAAGCTGGCCTTCTGAACGTAGTCGATCCCGGGGGCGGATTGCGCGATGGACAGGCAATGACTGGGCTTGCGCTCGGCCTCCTGGGCCACGACTTTCTGGGCCAAGACGGGCATCGCGAGGGCGGCGAGGAACAGGGCAAGTCGAAACATCGGCAGTACCTCCTGCCGAGGAGTGTAGCGCATGGGGCGGGAAAGTCAGCTTTGCGCCTGTGGTCGGGCGAGGCCGCGGCGTGCGGTGCCTGTTTTGGCGGCACAAGCGGCGCCAGGCCCCACGGCCAGGAGATCCCGGATCAGGTCCGGGATGACGTCGCGAAAAGACCCGCCGTCAGCGCAGGATCTCGAATCCGTCCTGATCGGGTGCTTCGGCGGGCTCCGGCTCCACCCGTTGGACCTTGGCGGCGGGCGGCCCCTTTTCCATCGCGCGCAGCATGTCCGCCACGGCCTCTTCCGGGCCGGACAGAACGGCCCGGACCGACCCGTCCTCCTCGTTCCTGACCCACCCGCGCAGGCCGCGTGACCGCGCCTCTTCCTGCGCCCAGGCGCGGTAGTTCACACCTTGAACCTTGCCGGTGACCAGAACGCCGGTCAGTGTCGTCTCGTTGTGCATGGTCGCCTCCTGTTGTGGGGAATGACATAGGGCGTTTCTCCCCTGTGTCCCGTGCATTCAAGCCACCTTGACCACCCTTGAATTCCGCTACATACCCTGACCATGACACCGCTTTCGCATATCCGCAATTTCTCCATCGTGGCGCATATCGACCACGGGAAATCGACGCTGGCCGACAGGCTGATCCAGGCCACCGACACGGTGCCGGACCGGGACATGAAGGAGCAGTTGCTCGATGCGATGGATATCGAGCGCGAGAGGGGCATCACCATCAAGGCCAACACCGTGCGCATCGAGTATACCGCGCTCGACGGCGAGGATTACGTGCTGAACCTGATCGACACGCCCGGGCACGTGGATTTCGCCTACGAGGTCTCGCGCTCGATGCGGGCGGTCGAGGGCTCGCTGCTGGTGGTGGATTCCACCCAAGGGGTCGAGGCGCAGACCCTGGCCAACGTGTACCAGGCCATCGACGCCGACCACGAGATCGTGCCCGTCTTCAACAAGATCGACCTGCCCGCCTCGGATATCAGCCGCGTCGCCGAACAGGTCGAGGACGTGATCGGCATCGACGCCTCGGGCGCCATCCCCGTGTCGGCCAAGACAGGCCAGGGCATCCGCGAGGTGCTGGAGGCGATCGTCACCCTTCTGCCGCCGCCCAAGGGCACGCGCGACGCGCCGCTGAAGGCGATGCTGGTGGACAGCAAGTACGACCAGTACCTGGGCGTCATCTGTATCGTGCGGATCGTCGACGGAGTTCTGAAAAAGGGCGACCGCATCCGGATGATGAAAACGGGCGGCACCTATGACGTGGACGATATCGGCGTCTACCGCCCGTCCATGAAATCGGTCAAGGAGCTGGGGCCGGGTGAGATCGGCTATCTCAACGCCTCGATCAAGCAGGTCCGCGACACCCGCGTGGGCGACACCATCACGCTGGAAAAGAACCAGACGCCCGAGCCGCTGCCCGGCTTCAACCCGTCACAGCCGGTGGTCTTCTGCGGGCTGTTCCCGGTGGACTCGGCCGAGTTCGAGGATCTGCGCGACGCCATCGAGAAGCTGGCGCTCAACGACGCGTCGTTCAGCTACGAGATGGAAAGCTCCACCGCGCTGGGCTTCGGCTTTCGCTGCGGGTTCCTGGGCCTTCTGCACCTTGAGGTGGTCCGCGACCGGATCGAACGGGAATACGATATCGAGCTGATCACCACCGCGCCCTCGGTGATCTACCACGTCTACATGAAGGACGGCACGCAGATCGACCTGCACAACCCCGCCGACATGCCCGACCCCTCGACCGTGGCCCATGTCGAGGAGCCGCGGATCAAGGCGACGATCCTGGTGCCGGACGAATTCCTGGGCGACGTGCTGAAGCTCTGCCAGGATCGGCGCGGCATCCAGATGGACCTGACCTATGCCGGCAGCCGCGCGATGGCGGTCTATGACCTGCCGCTGAACGAGGTGGTGTTCGACTTCTACGACCGGCTGAAATCGGTGACGCGGGGCTATGCGTCCTTCGACTACCAGCTCGAAGGTTACCGCGAGGACAACCTGGTGAAGATGTCCGTGCTGGTGAATGACGAGCCGGTGGACGCGCTCAGCATGATGGTCCACCGCGACCGGGCCGAGATGCGCGGTCGGGCGATGTGCGAAAAGCTCAAGGACCTGATCCCGCGCCACATGTTCAAGATCCCGATCCAGGCGGCCATCGGCGGCAAGGTGATCGCCCGCGAAACGCTGTCAGCGCTGCGCAAGGACGTGACCGCCAAGTGCTATGGCGGCGACGCCAGCCGGAAGCGCAAGCTTCTGGACAAGCAGAAGGCGGGGAAAAAGAAGATGCGCCAGTTCGGGAAGGTGGATATCCCGCAGGAGGCGTTCATTAGCGCGTTGAAGATGGACAACTGAGGGCGCCCGCCCCGGTGAAAATTGGCGTAGGGTGGGTGAAAATCCACGCGCTAAAGAACGTCGCACCGCGTGGGTTTTCACCCACCCTACGCGGCGGCGCGGATATCTCGATGGATCGTCGAATAGGGCGAATCTTTGGGGCGGTTGACCAATCCATGTTTTGTCGGATTGAAGTTAACCAAGCTTCATATGTTGCCCTCGATACTGTTCCAGATTTCGGCATCTAATAAGATCGACAGATCCCCCTCTCTAGATCTGATGACCTCAAGGCCGTCTGTTTGTAAATCTACAACGATCATCCCGTCTGGAGGTTCAACGTTAGTAAATTCCACACCAACAGTGGAATCTGCGTTGCCAAACCCACCAAAAACGACAATTCTTCCGGCGCTGACATAATCGTTTGTCTCGGGGTCTGTGTAATAGACGGTCGCGCCTTCCAAGCCTTCCTGAAGCTCTTGGATGCTCATTGCCCACCCTGCAGATTCGCAAGTTTCGCCAATTGGTGAGAACAAACTTAGATCTTCTTTACCGGTTGATCCGTTGCAATACTCGAAGTTATGACCGTTATCCCCAATGTCTGAAGGACTAATCCTGTAACCGCGCACAGGGGCATCGCTCCGAACTTTCGTAAGCACTTTGCGTTCAATTGTGGAAGCCGCGGTCGAAGCGTCTTGTGCGACCGCAGAACTTGCGATGAGAGATGTGATCACAACTACTATTGCTGAAATTGACGAACGATCACTTCGTTTGATCGAGGGAAGCGTAACAACCATCGGAAATCAGTCCTCGATTTTCTCAACAAAAGGAAGTGAGTGTTCGAAGTTGTTTCTAAGTGGTACAAATACCAATCTTGTTGGTCAATTAAGCTTACTACCTCCTTGGGAAAATTTCCACCTAATATTTCAGCGCTCGGAAGTGATCTCAGCTTTTCGCTGGCTACCCATCCGCCAACGAAGCTTGATGATACTGCAAAGATTATTGCGTAAGTGACCGTCAACACGACCAACGAGGAAGTCCAAGGGTTTGTCTTTAAATGGAGATGCTCTCTTAACTCCGAAAAAATTCGGATCAGCAGAAAAAAGTGGAGAACGGTGAAGAGCCCAGCGATAAGTATTTTCTCGGCTATCAATATTCCGCTAGGATCGGGGGGTGTTAACAGCCTCCAAAAAACGAAGAACGATTTCACTAGTGTTTCTTGAAAGCCTAGCTCTAGCTCGTTTACGGAAATCCCATAGAACTTATAGTAACCGTAAACATACCCGTAGCCGCTCAAATACAGAAAAGCCGTACCGACCGCAGCAATCAGTCCAAAATAGATTTCTCTCAATTTAATCCCCTAGTCTCAAGGGACACTTCAAAGCAAACGCATAAGCGAGTTTATTGATATTTCCTCAAAGACCTACGCGTGGCGTGTCAAAGGATACTAAAGAGCGTGAAAACCGGGCGTTGCCGCCCGGCCTATCTCTCAACCCCGTGGCGCGTTGGCCATTGCCGACCGCACTTCCTTTGCCAGGGCGATCGGGTTGTCCACCAGCCTCGGGTCGCGGCAGATATAGTTGGCGATGCTGGTCGCTTCCTGCGGGCTGTAGCCGGCCTCGACCAGCGAGTCGACGAAGTTCGGGTTCGCCTTGTCCCAGATCACTTCGGTCCACGGGCCGCGATAGCAGCTGACGAGAATATAGGTATCGGCCTTGGCAGTATCGGCCATCACGAGAAATGCCGCGGCAGCGGCGCACAAAGTTGTTTTGAACATGGGTCCCCACCCTGGTGATATGTCAGGCCAGCATAGCACGTGAGTCGCGCTTCTCTGAGTCAATTTTAAGAAAAAGGTTAATTTGCAACCGCAGAATCCGGCCGGGCAGGCCCGCTCTCTTCTGGATTGCGGTTATCCCGCGGCAAAGGTGCCGAAACACTTGGCTTTCGGGACTTATCCACAGGTATTTCCAGCGCGATATCAACAGGTTATCCCCAGGAAATTTTCATGCCGCAGTGCTTTTTTCTTGCCCGGAGGCGGTTTCGGGTGTGTCATTTGAATGACTGCATCGGGTCGCTGACCCGACGCAGCGCCGCAAAGGCCCCTCGGGACCGGCGCGGGCGGAAGCGGGGGTCGCACGACCTTATCGACCGCTCAAGCCAGTTCAGGCCGATGCACGGGGATGCCCGCGCCTTTCGGGGCCGGGGTGACCTGCGTATCGCCGGGTCGATGCAAACGGGCAGGGGCCTGTCCCTTGTTCGTAGCCAAGAGGCCTTCGGGCCTTGAGGCGGTCATGCCCGGCGACGGGTGTGGAACGGTGCCGTTGCCCTCGGGTGGCGGGATCGCCGACGGTCTCCATGAGGCCGGAGGCAAAGCTGGGCCGGATGCCCTTCGGGGTGATCGGTTCGGCAAAGGCGTCAGGGTGCGGGGTGAAACCCGCGATGCAAAGACCGCGTCTGAGCACCTGGCGCCTTTACTTTGTCCGATGCGCCGAATGGCAGTAGGTCGGAGCGCGAACGGGGTCCGTGGCCATTGGCCGCCGGACCCCGCTGTCAGTGATGCTACCGCGTCTAACACCTGTATCTCTGCGATATAGCGTGGTTTGGCGCCGGTCAACCAGATCTGGCGTCATGGATGACAGATTTCACCATATCTTCGCAAATCGGCCACAGCCCGCGCGCGGCAGGCGCCTGTGATCCAGATCAAGGCACGGCCCGGCGCGGCGCGTTATGCAGGACAGGCGCAACAGTACCACTCGGAGACCCGCCATGATCTGGTTGATGGTTATCTTGCACGTATTCATCGGATCCACCCTCGCAGGCTCGTTCGTCATCGCCGCGCTGGCGATGGGGCACGACACATTGGCCCCCATTCTGATCTCCGCCGCGGCGGGGTTCGCGGTGGCCTTCCCGGTGTCCTGGGTCGTGGCGAAACAGCTGTACCGGGCACGCTGACGCCGGGGAATTGGCACCGACGCAATCCCACCCGTTTACCGACGCTATACCGACGTCGTGTTTTCCAGCCATCCGCGCACGGCGGATTCGAACTCGCGCGGCCGCTCGGCATGCAGCCAGTGGCCCGCGTCCTTGATCTTGACGAAACTCGCGTCGGGGAAAAGCGCCTTGATACGGGGGCGGTACTCCCGCGCGACGTAGTCGGAGTCTGCGCCGGACAGGAACAGCGTCTTGCCGTCGAACCGGCTGTCCAGGTCCGGAAAGCCGAGGATCTTCGGCATCTCGGCTTCGAGCGCGTCAAGGTTGAGGCGCCATTTTTTCTCTTTCACGTCAAGTGATTGCGTGAAGAAGGGAATGAGCGCCGGATCGTCGACGATGCCTTTAAGCTGCGCCTCTGCGTCCGACCGCTTGGTGATCGCCGACAGGTCCACGCTGCGCATCGCGTCGATATATTGCGCCTGGCTGTGGCCATAGCCGACCGGCGCGATGTCCGCCACGATCAGCCGGTTCACCAGGTCCGGCCGGGTCAGCGCCAGCACCATCGACGCCTTGCCCCCCATGGAGTGCCCCAGCACGTCGATCGGACCGTCCGCTTCTGCCGCGATCACCTCGGCGAGGTCGGCGGCCATGTCCTCGTAGGAATGCGTGGAAAACCAAGGGCTTGTGCCATGGTTGCGCATGTCCACGGCCATGACCGGCCCACGGTCAGACAGGCGCTTGGCGATGACGCCCCAATTGCGGCCCGAGCCATACAGCCCGTGAGCGATGAGAAGTGGCGGTGCATTGCCGTCCGAGGCCTGATGAATGACGTTCAGCATGGATCAAGCCAATACACGCCATTGCTCCCGCAATCAATTGCACCTAGTGTGCGCCGCCAAGGGGTGCATTAAGTGATTGATCGCAAACAATTTGACGCGCGGCGCGAGGCGCTGGAAAAGCAGCTTCACGAAAAGCTGGGCCTCAGGGGCAAAACCCTGTCTGCGCGGCTGCGTCGGGCCGGGCGACTGTTGCCCAAGCGGCTTCGAGCGGAGGGGCGGTATCTGGTGGACGCGGAGCGAAAACTGTCGCATCCGCGCCTGGCGACACAGGTTGATGAAGCGCGTGTGGGCAAAGCCTTCGAGGCCATCGAGACGCACCTGAAAGCCATCGACCCGGTGGACCGGCGGCGGGGACGACTGATCCACTGGCTGGCCGGGCTGGTGTTCAACCTGTTGATCCTGGCCGCGATTGTGCTGGTCGCGCTGCGCTGGCAGGGCGTCATATAAAAACCCGCGCAAGCAAGGGCTTGCGCGGGTTTCAGTATCGGTCAGACCTTAATCAGAGGTTCGGGTATAGCGGGAAGCGGGCGCAGAGATCCGCGACCTCGGCCTTGACCTTGGCCTCGGCATCACCGTTACCATCCTCACCATTGGCCGCAAGCCCGTCGACGACCTCGACGATCCAGTCGGCGATCTGGCGGAATTCGGTTTCGCCAAAACCGCGCGTCGTGCCGGCGGGTGAGCCGAGGCGGATGCCGCTGGTGACGGTGGGTTTCTCGGGATCGAAAGGCACACCGTTCTTGTTGCAGGTGATATGCGCACGGCCCAGCGATTTCTCGGTCGCGTTGCCCTTGACGCCCTTGGGCCGCAGGTCGACCAACAGGACGTGGGTGTCTGTGCCGTGCGTCACGGTGTCGAGCCCGCCCTTGATCAGCTGGTCGCTCATCGCCTGCGCGTTGGTGATGACCTGCTGGATGTAGGACTTGAATTCGGGCCGCAGCGCCTCGCCGAAGGCGACAGCCTTGGCGGCGATCACGTGCATCAAGGGGCCGCCCTGGATGCCGGGGAAGATGGCGGAGTTGAACTTTTTCGCCAACGCCTCGTCATTGGTGAGGATCATGCCGCCGCGCGGACCGCGCAGGGTCTTGTGCGTGGTCGTCGTGGCCACATGCGCGTGCGGGAAGGGCGAAGGATGCAGGCCCGCGGCCACCAGGCCGGCGAAGTGGGCCATGTCCACGTGCAGGTAGGCGCCGACCATGTCGGCAATCTCGCGCATGCGGGCAAAGTCGATCCGGCGCGGCACGGCCGAACCGCCGGCGATCAGCAGCTTGGGCTGGTGTTCCTTGGCCAGCGCCTCGACCTGGTCGTAGTCGATCAGGTTGTCTTCCTTGCGCACTCCGTATTGCACGGCGTTGAACCACTTGCCGGACTGGTTGGGGGCGGCGCCGTGGGTCAGGTGACCGCCGGCGTCCAGGCTCATGCCAAGGATGGTGTCGCCGGGTTGCAGCAGGGCGGTGAACACGCCCTGGTTGGCCTGGCTGCCGGAGTTGGGCTGCACGTTGACAAAGCCGCAGTCGAAGAGCGTGCAGGCACGCTCGATGGCCAGGTTCTCGGCGATGTCGACGAACTGGCAGCCGCCATAGTAGCGCCGGCCGGCATAGCCTTCGGCGTATTTGTTGGTCATCACGCTGCCTTGCGCTTCCATCACGGCGGCAGAGACGATGTTTTCCGATGCAATCAGTTCGATCTCGTCGCGTTGGCGACCAAGCTCTTTCTTGATGGCTTCAGCGATATCGGGGTCGCGAGACGCCAGCGATTCCGTGAAAAAGCCTTCTGAAACAAAATCTTGATTTCCGTCATGCGCCATTGTTGGTGTCCTCCACATTGCGAGCCAAGCGATTTCGTATCGGAAACACCGTCTTTTTGGAAGGCGGTAATGCGACACATGGCACCCGCGGACCGGCATCGCTGGTACGAAGGCGCGAATTATGCTTCGATCAACTTCCAGAACAAATCAAGGTAGCCAAAATGGGCAATCCGCAGAAAATCGCCTTTGTCGCCAGCCGCGTGTCGGTCGCGCAGTCCGCGCGGGAAAGATTGGCAAAGCGGTTCGAGCATGTCGAGCCCGAGGACGCCGATGTGATCGTGGCGCTTGGTGGCGACGGGTTCATGCTGGAGACGCTGCACGATGTCCAGAAGCTGGGCAAGCCGGTCTACGGGATGAATCGCGGCACGGTCGGCTTCCTGATGAACGAATACAGCGAATCGGACCTGCTGGAGAGGCTGAACGAGGCCGAGGAGGAGGTCATCAATCCGCTGTTTATGTCGGCCACCGACAAGGACGGGCAGACGCACGAGGCGCTGGCGATCAACGAGGTGTCTTTGCTGCGGGCGGGGCCGCAGGCGGCGAAGTTGCGGATCACGGTGGATGGGCGGCTGCGGCTGGAAGAGCTGATCTGCGACGGGTGCCTACTGGCCACGCCTGCGGGATCGACCGCCTATAATTACAGCGCGCACGGGCCGATCCTGCCCATTGGCTCGGACGTGCTGGCGCTGACGGCGGTGGCGGCGTTCCGGCCAAGGCGGTGGCGCGGGGCGCTGTTGCCGATGAACGCGCAGGTGCGGTTTGATGTGCTGGACCCCGGCAAGCGGCCGGTAATGGCAGACGCCGACAGCAGTTCGATCCCGGATGTCTTGTCGGTCGAGGTGCGGTCCGATCCCACGATAAAGCACCGGATCCTCTTCGATCCCGGTCACGGGCTGGAGGAACGGCTGCTACGGGAGCAGTTCAGTTGATCAAAGCGTTTCGCTTTGAAACTGAGCCATAAGCGAAACGCTTTAGTAGAAGCCCACGAGTCGGACGCTGATATCGGCCCGATGGTCGCGCCCGAAGGCGACGATCCCGACGCTGCGGATGCTGTCCGCTATGGGCACGTCGCGCAAAAGGGTGCCCGAGGGCTTGAACGCCTCCAACGTCAAGCGAAATTCGCGCCAGTCGGACGTGACGTCGAAAGCGGCCTGATAGTATTGCCAGGGCAGGGAGGTGCCGGTGGTGCGCAGGTGCACGAAATAGCGTTGATCGTTGCCGCGGGCCTCTATCACCACACCGTCGGCATCGGTGGGCGGCGCTGCGTCGAGCTTGGTGCGGGTCTGAATGAAGCCGCCGTTATTGGCGGTGCTGACCTCGCCCGTCAGGCGCAGCACAGGCTGTCCCGCTTGGGATTCGACACGGGCCGCGCCCTGGCTGACGCCGCCCATGACCGTGTCGCCGACATAGGTCCAACGGCCGGGCTCGGACAGGGGCAGGCGCATGGACACCTCCTGGGTTTGGCTGGCCATGGGCCAGAGAAGGCAGGCCGCGGCGATCAGGGCGCGTCCAAACATGGCGACCCGTCCGGTCACTTGGCGAGGCCAAGGGTTTGCAGCGCATCGCGGATTTCGTCCAGGATGGCGGGATCGTCGATGGTGGCCGGCATTTTGAAGTCCTGGCTGTCGGCGATCTTGACCATGGTGGCGCGCAGGATCTTGCCCGAGCGTGTCTTGGGCAGGCGGTCCACAACCACGGCCAGTTTGAAGGCCGCGACCGGGCCGATCTGGTCGCGCACCAGCTTGACGCATTCTGCGGTGATGTCCTCGTGTGGGCGGTCGACGCCCTTGGTCAGGCAGACAAAGCCGACGGGCAGTTGCCCCTTGAGGTCGTCACTGACACCGATCACCGCGCATTCGGCCACGTCGGGGTGGCTGGCCAGCACTTCTTCCATCCCGCCGGTGGACAGGCGGTGGCCCGCGACGTTGATCACGTCATCGGTGCGCGCCATGATCCAGACATAGCCGTCCTCGTCGACCATCCCGGCATCGCCGGTTTCATAGTAGCCGGGGAAATGGTCGAGATAGCTTTTGCGAAAGCGGTCCTCGGCATTCCAGAGCGTGGGCAGGGTGCCCGGCGGCAGGGGCAGCTTGATCGCGATGGCGCCCAGCGTGCCGGGGGCGACGGGGTGGCCCGCATCGTCGAGGATCTGGATGTCGTAGCCGGGCATCGCCACGGTGGGCGAACCGATCTTGACCGGCAGCGCCTCGATCCCTGCGGGCATACCGGCGATGGTCCAGCCGGTTTCGGTTTGCCACCAGTGGTCATAGACCGGCTTGCCGGTCATTTTTTGCGTCCATTCAATGGTATCGGGGTCGGCGCGTTCGCCCGCCAGATAGATCGCATTGAGGCCCGACAGGTCGTATTTCTTGAGGTACTCGCCACGCGGGTCCTCGCGCTTGACCGCGCGGAAGGCGGTCGGCGCGGTGAAGAAGGACTTGACCTTGTGCTGTTCGATCACGCGCCAGAAGGTGCCGGCGTCAGGCGTGCCGACGGGCTTGCCCTCGAACACGATGGTGGTGTTGCCGTGAACCAGCGGCGCGTAGCAGATATAGCTGTGACCCACGACCCAGCCTACGTCGGACGCGGCCCAGAAGACGTCGCCGGGATCGACGTTGTAGATGTTCTTCATGCTCCAGTTCAGCGCCACGAGGTGGCCGCCGGTGGCCCGCACGACGCCCTTGGGCGCGCCGGTGGTGCCGGAGGTATAGAGGATATAGGCGGGGTGATTGCCCTCGACCGGCACGCAGTCTGCGGGTTCGGTGCCTTTCTGGAAATCATACCAGTCGACGTCGCGGCCTTCGGTCAGGGTGGCTGTCTCCTGTTCGCGCTGGAAGATCACGCAGAAATCGGGTTTGTGGGTGGCCTGCTCCACGGCGCCGTCGAGCAGGGGCTTGTAGTGGACGACGCGGCCCGGCTCCAGCCCGCAGGAGGCGGCGATGATGCACTTGGGCTTGGCGTCGTCGATCCGCACGGCCAGTTCATGGGAAGCGAAACCGCCGAAGACCACCGAGTGGATCGCCCCGATCCGGGCGCAGGCCAGCATCGCCTCGAGCGCCTCGGGGACCATGGGCATGTAGATGATGACGCGGTCGCCTTTTTCGACGCCCTTGGCCCGCAGAGCGCCGGCCAGGCTGGCGACGCGATCTTTCAACTCGGCATAAGTGATCTTTGTGATACTGTCGGTGATCGGGCTGTCATGGATGATCGCCACCTGGTCGCCGCGACCGGCCGCGACATGGCGGTCGACGGCGTTGAAACAGCCGTTCACCTTGCCGTCGCTGTACCATTCATAGTGGGGGGCCTCGGCGTCAAAAAGCGCCTTCGTGGGCTTTTCGTCCCAGTCGATGGCCTCGGCGGCCTGCATCCAGAAGCCTTCGGGATCTTTCTTCCAGCTTTCGTAGACGTCTTTGTATGCCATTGTATCCCCTCCACGGTCCTCGCGTTTCGTTTACGCCAGGGCAATGCACCGAAACAAGAGCGTCCGGGCGGCCCGTGGCACAATACCGCAAGCCGCCGGGGGAAGGGAATATCCCGGCTGCGTCAGCCGTAATGGGCCACCGGCGTGCCGGCGATGGCGGCCATGTTAAGCAATCCGCGCGCCGTGATCGAAGGCGTCACGATATGCGCCCGGTTTCCCATCCCCATCAGGATCGGTCCGACTTCCAGCCCGCCGGCCTTCATCTTGAGGATGTTGCGCACGCCCGAGGCGGTGTCACCGTTGGAGAAGAGCAGCACGTTGGCGGCACCCTCCATACGATTGTCCGGCAGAAGGCGCTGGCGCAGGTCGGGGTCGAGCGCGGCGTCGAGGTTCATCTCGCCTTCGTAGCAGAAGTTGCGCGGCTCGCGGTCGAGGATGCCGAGCGCCTCGCGCAGGCGGTTGCCGGAATCGCTGCCCTGGTTGCCGAACTGCGATTGCGAGCAGAAGGCGACGCTGGGCACGAGGCCGAACCGCTTGACGTGCCGCGCGGCACCGATGGCGGTTTCGGCCAGTTCCTCGGGCGTGGGCCGGATGCGCACATGGGTGTCGGCGATGAACAGCGGGCCATCCTCGAGGATCATCATCGACAGCGCGCCGTGCGGGTGATGTTCGGCGTCGCCCAGCACCTGATTGACGTAGTTCAGGTGCCAGCGATATTCGCCGAACGTGCCGCAAATCATCGAGTCCGCCTCTTCGCGGTAGACCATGATCGCGCCGATGGCGGTGGTGTTGGTGCGCATGATCGCCTTGGCAAGGTCGGGCGTGACGCCGCGGCGCTTCATGATGTCATGGTAAGTGGCCCAATAGTCGCGGTAGCGGTGGTCGCGTTCGGGGTTCACGATGCTGAAATCCTTGTCGGGGCGGATTTCCAGCCCGATGCGTTCACAGCGGGCCGCGATCACGTCGGGGCGGCCGATCAGGATCGGCAGCTCGGTGGTTTCCTCCAGGATCGCCTGTGCCGCGCGCAGCACGCGCTCGTCCTCGCCCTCGGCAAAGACGATCCGGCGGGCGGCGGTGGCCGCGGCCTCGAAAACCGGGCGCATCAGAAGCGCGGATTTGAAGACCGAGGCCTGAAGGTTGGCCGCGTAGGCGTGGAGATCCTCGATGGGGCGTGCGGCCACGCCCGAGTCCATCGCGGCCTTGGCCACGGCTGTGGGCACGACGCTGGAAAGGCGCGGATCGAAGGGTTTGGGGATCAGGTAATCGGGGCCGAAATTCATCGGCTCGCCCTGGTAGGCGGCAGCGGCCTCGGCCGAGGTGGTGGCGCGGGCCAGGTCGGCGATGGCCTCGACACAGGCGATCTGCATGGCGTCGTTGATATCGGTCGCGCCTACGTCGAGCGCCCCGCGAAAGATGAACGGGAAACAGAGCACGTTGTTGACTTGGTTGGGAAAATCGCTGCGCCCGGTGGCGATGATCGCCTTGGGGGCGACCTTGCGCACCTCGTCGGGCATGATTTCCGGCATCGGGTTGGCCAATGCCAGGATGATCGGGCGCTCGGACATGCGCGAGACGTGTTCGGGCTTGAGCACACCCGCGCCGGAAAGGCCAAGGAAGAGGTCCGCGCCATCGACCACGTCGTCAAGCGTGCGCAGGTCGGTCTTTTGCGCAAAGGCGGCCTTTTGCGGGTTCATATCCTCGGCGCGACCCTCGTAGACTAGGCCGTGGATATCGCAGAGCCAGACATTTTCGCGTTTTACACCCAGCTTCAGCAGCAGGTTGAGGCAGGCGATACCTGCGGCCCCGCCGCCAGTCGAGACGATCTTGATATCCTCGAAGGACTTTCCCGCCACGTGCAGCGCATTGGTGGCCGCGGCGCCGACGACGATGGCTGTGCCGTGCTGGTCGTCGTGAAACACGGGGATGTTCATGCGTTCGCGGCAGATCTTCTCGACGATGAAACAGTCGGGCGCCTTGATATCCTCGAGGTTGATCGCGCCGAAGGTGGGTTCCAGCGCGCAGACGATATCGGCCAGTTTCTCGGGATCCTGCTCGTTCAGCTCGATGTCGAAACAGTCGATGTTGGCGAATTTCTTGAACAGGACCGCCTTGCCCTCCATCACCGGCTTGGCGGCCAGCGCGCCGATATTGCCAAGGCCCAGCACGGCGGTGCCGTTGGTCACCACGGCGACCTGGTTGGCGCGGCTGGTGTAGCGGCTGGCGTCCGCTGGGTTGGCCTTGATCTCCAGGCAGGCTTCGGCGACGCCGGGCGAGTAGGCGCGGGCGAGGTCACGACCGTTGGCCAAGGGTTTCGTCGCCCGGATCTCGAGTTTGCCGGGCTTGGGAAACTCGTGATAGGTCAGTGCCGCCTGGCGCAGGGTTTCGTTCGCATTGTCAGCCATGAGGTCCCTCTGCGGAAATTAGTTTAAGGCTAAACTATATTGGATTTGGTGGATGTGCCACCCCTGATCGTGCCGGGTCACAGTTAGCTTGCATATCGATGCGTGGCGACGCAATCTTTAAACGGCGACGACATGGGTAGGAAGCCGGGAGGCGGGATGAGTTTGCTGGAAGAGGCGCAGCGCGTTCGGGACAATGCCTATGCGCCCTATTCGGGCTTCAAGGTCGGTGCGGCGCTGAAAACACCGTCCGGGCGCGTCTTTACCGGCTGCAACGTGGAGAACGTGGCCTATCCCGAAGGCACCTGCGCCGAGGCCGGGGCCATCGCCGCGATGATCGCGGCGGGCGAGACCCGCATTGCCGAGATCGTGGTGATCGCCGACAGCCCCGAGCCGGTGACGCCCTGTGGCGGATGTCGGCAGAAACTGGCGGAATTCGGCGACGGCGACATGCCGGTCACGATGGCCACCTTGGGCGGTGCGACGGTCACGCGGGCCCTGAAGGAGCTGTTGCCCGGGGCCTTTGCAACGCATCACATGGTCAATGGCTGACCGTTGGAGACGCGCAGTGTCATAGCGGCGATACGCGATGGGAACGCGGTGTCCGACGCGGCACTCGGGGGCTTCGTGAAGGGGCTGGCCGATGGCGGCGTGAGCGATGCGCAGGCCGGGGCCTTTGCCATGGCGGTCTTGCTGAAGTCACTTGCGCCCGAAAGCCGCCGCGCCCTGACGCTGTCGATGCGCGACAGCGGACGGATCCTGCGCTGGTCCACCGACCGGCCCGTTCTGGACAAGCACTCGACCGGCGGGATCGGCGATTGCATCAGCCTTGTCCTTGCGCCGGCGCTGGCGGCCTGCGGGGCCGCGGTGCCGATGATTTCCGGCCGCGGGCTGGGGCATACGGGAGGTACGCTGGACAAGCTTGAAGCCATCCCGGGTGTCAGCACCGAGCTGGAGACGGCGCGGTTGCAGAAAATCGTTCAGGAGGTCGGTGTCGTGATCGCCGCGGCTAGTGCGGATATCGCGCCCGCGGACCGACGGCTTTACGCGGTGCGGGATGTCTCGGCCACCGTCGAAAGCATCGATCTGATCACCGCCTCGATCCTGTCCAAGAAACTGGCGGCGGGGCTGACCGGGCTGGTGCTGGACGTCAAGCAGGGCTCGGGCGCCTTCATGAAGGATCTGGAAGCGGCCCGCGCCCTGGCCACGTCGCTGGTGGAAACGGCGAACGCGGCGGGCTGCCGGTGCAGCGCGCTTGTCACCGACATGGATCAACCCTTGGCGGCCTCGGCGGGCAATGCGCTGGAAGTGGCCGAAGCCATGCGCGTTCTGACCGGCCCGACCGAAGGGCGCCTGGAGAAACTGACCTGCTATCTGGGGGGCGAAGCGCTGTACCAGGGCGGGCTGTATGACACCGCGGCGGACGGTGCGCGGCAGATCCTGAAGGTGCTGAGAAACGGGCAGGCGGCAGAGATGTTCGGCCGGATGCTGCGGGCCTCGGGCGGACCGACGAAATTCGTCGACAGCTGGGCGCGGTTCTTGCCGGAGGCCACGATCATCCGGGAAGTCCCGGCGCAGGCCGCCGGCTTCGTCGCGAGCATTGATGGCACCGCGCTGGGACGCGCGGTCATCGCGCTGGGCGGCGGTCGGCAGGTGGAGACGGACCGAATCGACCCTGCGGTGGGCCTTTCGGATATTCTGCCGCTGGGGGCCGAGGTCGCGCCGGGGCAACCCTTGTTGCGCATTCATGCCAGCCGCGCGAGCCATGCCGACGCAGCCGAGGCCATCGTGCGCGACGCCATTGATATCGATATCGCTGCACCGGCGGAGAAACCGCTTGTGATCGAGCGCGTCGGGCCATGAGCCGCGCGTTCCTGGTGGTGATGGATTCCGTCGGCGTCGGCGGTGCCCCGGATGCGGACAGGTTCTTCAACGGGGCGGTGTCCGATACCGGGTCTAATACAGTGGCGCATATCGCGCAGGCTACGCCGGGTGGGCTGCATCTGCCGAACCTGGACCGATTGGGTCTGGGCGCGGCGGTGACGCTGGCCTCTGGTGAAGATGCGCGGGGCCTGGGTGCGGCACCCGAGGGGTTGTGGGGGGCGGCAGATGAATCATCGCCCGGCAAGGACACGCCGACCGGGCATTGGGAGTTGGCCGGGCTGCCCGTGCCGTTTGAATGGCACGTCTTTCCCAAGACCGTGCCGGCCTTTTCCGAAACGGTGACAGACGCAGTAAAGGCTGCCTGCGGGGTCGAGGGGATACTCGGGAATTGTCATGCCTCGGGCACCGAGATCCTTCAGGCGCTGGGGGCCGAGCACATGCGCACGGGCTGGCCCATCTGCTATACCTCCATCGACAGTGTTTTCCAGATCGCCGCACACGAAGAGCGGTTCGGGCTGAAACGCCTGCTTGCGCTGTGCCGGACCCTTGCGCCGCTCTTGCACGAGATGGGCGTGGGCCGCGTGATCGCGCGGCCGTTCGTGGGGTCCGAAGCCGACGGGTTCGAGCGCACCACCAACCGCAAGGATTTCGCAATGCCGCCGCCCCGGCCCACGCTATGCGATTGGGCCAGGCAAGATGGGCGCAGCGTGCATGCAATCGGCAAGATCGGCGATATCTTTTCCATGCAGGGGATCGACGATGTCGTCACCGGCAGTGACGCGGCATTGATGAGCGCTTTGCAAACGGCCGTGCGCGAGGCGGAAGACGGCAGCCTGACATTCGCCAATTTCGTGGAGTTCGACAGCAAATACGGCCATCGGCGCGATGTCGAGGGATATGCGCAGGCGCTGGAGCGGTTCGACGCGGGCATCGGCGCGTGTCTTGCCGCGCTGCGGCCCGAGGACCTGATGCTGATCACCGCCGATCATGGCAACGATCCGACATGGCCCGGCACCGATCACACGCGCGAACGCGTGCCGATTTTGGCTGCGGGCGTCGGTGCGCACAAGGCGGGCCTGGTCGATTTCGTCGATGTGGCGGCCAGCGTCGCGGCGCATCTGGGGCTGACGCAGCACGGGCCCGGTCGGTCTTTCCTGCCCTGAGCTCTGCGTTGCCCTTTGCCGGTTTTTCTGGAAATAACGTCTCAGCCCTGACCAGCCCTGCCAAACGGAGCCGAAATGCAAGATCATCTGACCATCGTCACCCATCCGCTGGTGCAGCACAAACTGACGTTGATGCGTGACAAGCACACGCCCACGGCCGTGTTTCGCCAGCTTCTGCGGGAGATCAGCCAATTGCTGGCATATGAGGTCACGCGTGAGTTGAAGATGACCACCCAGACCATCGAGACACCGCTGCAGGAAATGGACGCGCCGGTCCTCGCAGGGCGCAAGCTGGCGCTGATCTCCATCCTGCGGGCGGGCAATGGCCTGCTGGACGGGATGCTGGAGCTGATCCCCTCGGCGCGGGTCGGATTTGTCGGGCTTTACCGGGACGAAGACACGCTGAAGCCCGTGAAGTACTATTTCAAGGTGCCGGAACAACTGGGCAAGCGGCTGACGATCCTGGTGGATCCCATGCTGGCCACCGGCAATTCCTCTGCCGCGGCGGTCGACATGGTGAAGGAGGCGGGCGCCACGGATATCCGGTTTCTCTGCCTGCTGGCCGCACCCGAAGGCGTGGCCCGGATGAAGCAGGCGCATCCCGATGTCCCGATCATGACGGCGGCCCTTGACGAGCGGCTGAATGACATCGGGTATATCCTGCCGGGGCTAGGTGATGCGGGCGACCGCATGTTCGGCACCAAATAGGCTAAAGACTGTTTACTCACGAACAATAATCAGGCAATCTTTCTCCAGCTGTCTTGGGGGCAAAATGAGACTGACGCGTGTTCTGGCGATAGCTGCAATCGCCACCACTGTCGCGCACGGCGGAGCCGTGGCACAGAGTGATTCCGGTGCGAGAGTTCCGGCCGAGTTTCCGCCAGCAAGCTATACCGGGCGGCAATATGTGGACAGCCGCGGATGCGTTTTCATCCGCGCGGGAATCGACGGGCAGACCACGTGGGTGCCGCGCGTCACACGCGGGCGGAAGGTGATCTGCGGGTTCAAACCCTCGACGACAACAGCCACGGCGTCGGCCGCTCCGGCCGCGAGGCCACAAGCCGCGCAACAACCCGAAGTCATCACGGTGCCGCAGCAGGCGACCGCCGCGGTGAAACCGGCACCGACGCCGAAACGCACGACCACCACGAAAACGGTCAGGCGCAAAGCGCCGTCTACCCAACCGGCCCCCAGTTCGACCGCATCCGCGGTTTCGCCCAAGGTGGTCAAGGTGACGCCCCAGGTGGCTGCGGCTTCGAAGCCCGCACCGAAGCGGGTCACGAAGACCGAGCGGGCGGTGCGCAATCAGCCTGCATGTCAGGGCGCCAGCGCGGTGTCGCAACGCTACTTGCAGAAAAAGGGCAATCTTGCCGTACGCTGCGGGCCGCAAACCTCGCCCCACGCGAACATCATTTCCGGTGGCTCCGGCAGCGGTACTGCAATCCGTGTGACAAGCACGGCGCCCGCGACGGTGATCCATACCGCGACGAGCCATAGCCCTCAGGCGGCCCCCGTCGTTCGCTCCCCCGTCGTTCACGCGCAGGCCGTTCGCGTGGCCCCGAAACACGTCTACGAGCGCCAGATCAGCAGCACCCGTGGCGTATTCGTGCCCGAAGGATATCAGCCCGTCTGGGAGGATGACCGGCTGAACCCGCAACGGGCGCACCAGACCTTTGCCGGCAAAGCGCAGATGGAGGTGGCCTGGACCAAGACCGTGCCGCGTCGTCTGATCGACCGCTGGACGGGGCGCGAGGTGACGCACAAATACCCCGGGCTTCAGTATCCCTACACCAGCTTCGAACAGCAGCGGGCCGCCGGTGTCATCGTCGCCACCCGCGGCGAGATGGTGCCGGATCCGATCACCGTCGTGCGCAGCGGTGACGGTCGTGTAAGGACGATCAAGCGCACACGCAACGTGACCGGTGAAGCGCCGCGCGCCGAGGCGGTCAAGCCGACGATTTCGACCCGGTCGGCAGCACCGAAGCCCGTGGCCAAGGCGGCAAGCCACCGTTACGTGCAGGTCGGCATTTTCAGCAAGCCGGGCCTCGCCAGAAATGCGGCACAGCGCCTTGCCAATGCAGGGTTGACCGCACGGATGGGCAACACCACCCACAACGGCCAGGCTTATACGTCGGTCGTGGTTGGTCCATTCGGCACGCAGTCACAGCTTCAATCGGGGATGCAGGCGGTGCGCCGCGCGGGATACCCGAACGCCTATTACCGCAAGTAAAGCATTCTGCGGGCTCAGCCGCCGCAGATGCCCTGAAGCCGCAGCCAGTCCGCGTCGCTGAGGATCGGGGGGGGCACTTCGGTCGCGAAGGGATCGGCCTCGATCAGGCCGAGGGTGCTTTCTCCGGTGACATCGACGGCATAGGCATAGGGCGTGGACCGTACGGACCAGGCCCGAAAGCCGTTCAGCATGGTTTCGTCCGGCAGCGGCGCCTGCGCACGGGTTAGCAGGTGCTGGGCGTAGTCGGCCAGCACCTCTTCGGGCAGTTCGCCGGTGGTCAGAAGGCGGATGCCGTCCCAGGTGCCGGCGAACTGCAGCAGGTCGTCGATCGGGTCGTACAGGCTGGCCCGCAGGCGCTGCGCGACGATATAACCCGCAAGCACGTCCGGCTCTTCGTAATCCTCGACGAGGCTGCGCCCCAAGAGGATCGTCTTGCCCGGCAGCGCGACGGCCCCTTTCACGCCGTTGCGCATCACGTCGAGCGTGCCGGGATCATCCTCTGCAGGTAGCCGCCTGGCCAGTACCGCGAGAGCGCCACGGCCCTCGGGCCCGTTGCAGGGCGGGCCGGTGACCCGTTCGATATGACGCCGCAGGGATTGGCCGATATCCTCGCGCTTCACGTCGGGCAGGACCCGTGTGGCGTGCTCTCGTACCGCACCGGGCAGCCACAGGGTCGCCAGCGCCCCGACGGCCGCGAGACTTCCCAGGAAGATCACCAGGCGAAGGCGCCCCGGGTGCGGTCGCGCGCGTTCGACGGCCGCGCGGAGCTTCTCGATGGCGTCGATCACTTCGACGGCATCGTCGCCCAGTTCGAGCACCTCGCCAGGGTCGCCGTCGGGATGATAGAGAGCGGGGCGCTTGCCTGGATTCATCCGCGATATCGCGGCGAGCGACCAGTGGGTCAACGGTTGTTCCCGGCGGTCCAGGATCGTGAGCGTCGCGTCACCCAACGACACGTACACATCGACGCGCTGCGAGTCCGGGGATGCCCGCCACAAGCCGGAAGCTTCCAGCCGTTCATATTCGCTCAGCGCCGTCATGTCGCGTGGGCCTGCTCTGCCTCGTTAACGCGGTTGGTCGAGCATATCACGCCGATACGCAAGCGGGCAATTGCCGATGACACCGCGATCCAGGCGCCTTGCGCCCAACCGAAGCCGGAGGGGGCGCGAGGCCCTGTGCAAAGGCGGACGGTTCTATTTGAACGCCTTGCGAAGTTCGAATTTCTGGATCTTGCCGGTCGATGTCTTGGGCAATTCCTCGAACACGACCTTCTTGGGGCATTTGAAGCCCGCCAGCCGTTCGCGGCAGAAGGCGATCAGGTCGTCCTCGGTCACCGTGGCGCTTTCCTTGACCTCGACGAAGGCGCAGGGCACCTCGCCCCATTTCTCGTCGGGCATGGCCACCACCGCGCAGAGCAGCACGGCCGGATGCATCATGAGCGCGCCTTCGACCTCGACCGAGCTGATGTTCTCGCCGCCCGAGATGATGATGTCCTTGGCCCGGTCGGCGATCTTCAGGTAGCCGTCGTCATGCTGGTAGGCGATGTCGCCGGAATGGAAGTATCCGCCGCGGAAGGAGTCCTCGGTGGCCTTGGGGTTCTTGAGATAGCCTTTCATCACCGCGTTGCCGCGGATCATGACCTCGCCCTGCGTCTCGCCATCCATCGGAACCTGTTCCATGGTCTCGGGATCGAGCGCGGTGATGTCGTCCATGAAGGGCATCAGGACACCGGTGCGGGCCTTGATGGCATAACGCTCTTCGTCGGGCAGGTCGTCCCACCGGCTGTGCCACATGCATTCGGTGACGTGGCCATAGGTTTCGGTCAGGCCGTAGACCTGCGTCACGTCAAAGCCCAGCGGCTCGATGGCACGCAGTGTGGCGGCGGGGGGCGGCGCGCCGGCGGTGAACACGCTGACCGCATGGTCGAACTCGCGCCGCTCGGCGTCCTTGGCGTTGACGATCATGTTCAGCACGATGGGGGCGGCGCCGAAATGGGTGACGCCTTCGTCCGCGATGGCGTTGTAGATGTTGGCCGCGGTGATGTCGCGGCAGCACACCACGGTGCCGCCGACCATCGGCATGGCCCAGGTGTGGTTCCAGTTGTTGCAGTGAAACAAAGGCACGATGGTCAGGTAACGCGCGTGGCGGGGCAGGGGCCATGTCACCGCTGTGCCCATGGTCAGAAGGTAGGCACCGCGATGGCTGTAGACCACGCCCTTGGGCCGCCCGGTGGTGCCGGAGGTATAGTTCAGAGCGAGGCTTTCCCATTCGTCCTCGGGCATGATCCACCGGAAGTCGGGGTCGCCGGTTTCAAGGAAATCCTCGTAGAGCTGGTGATCGCCATAGGGCTTCACGCCGGCCTCGTCATCAGGCACCTCGATGATTTTTGGCGCGGGCCCGTCCATCTTGTCGATCGCCTCGAGCGTGGTGGACAGGAATTGCGGATCGACCAGCACCACCTTCGCCTCGCCGTGATCGAGGATATAGGCGATGGTATCGGCCTCGACCCGGGTGTTGATGGCGTTCAGCACGGCGCCGCAGGCCGGCACGCCGAAATGCGCCTCGGCATGGGCGGGGATGTTCGGCAGGATCGTCGCCACCACGTCGCCGGGTTCGACGCCGATCTTTTGCAGGGCGGAGGCAAGGCGCGTCACGCGCTCGTAGTACTGGGCATAGGTCTTGCGAAAGCTGCCATAGACCAGCGCTTCGTGATCGGCAAATACATGGGACGCGCGCCGCAGATGCGACAGGGGTGTCAGCGGAACGTAGTTCGCGTGATGCTTTTCGAGACCCGTCTCATCCTTCATCCAACCCATGTCAGGCTCCCTTGTGGCGCATACAGTCTGATCGGCAGGAGGTATCGCGTATTTCCATGCCGAACGCAAAGCCGTTTCGTGCGGACGGCAATCTTTCCAAGCCCTGCGCGATCGCCTAGCGTTGCGGCATGATCATCTCCCCCGGTCGCAACTATATCTTCGTGCATATCCCCAAGACGGGTGGCACGTCGCTGGCGCTGGCGCTGGAGGGCCGCACAATGCGGGATGACATCCTGATCGGCGACACCCCGAAAGCCAGAAAGCGGCGGAGGCGGATCAAGGATGTGAAGAGCGCGGGCCGTTTGTGGAAACATTCCAGCTTGGCGGATATCGACGGGCTGGTGACGCGTGACTTCGTGGCATCGGCCTTTTCATTCACGCTGGTGCGCAACCCCTGGGACAGGGTGGTCAGCTATTATCACTGGCTGCGGGTGCAAGACTTCGATCACCGGGCCGTCGCCCGCGCCAAAGCCAACGATTTCAGCGGGTTCCTGAACGCGCCGGACATGCAGGCCTCGATCCGGGCCGCGGATTATGCAAGCTACATGCGTCTGGCAAATGGTGCGGAACCTGCAGCGCTTTTCATCCGATTGGAGCATTTCCAGACCGACGCGGAGCCCTTGTGGCAGCATCTGGGGTTCCGGCTTGCCTTGCCGCACGAAAATCGTTCGGACCGCGCCGCCGACTACCGCGAATACTATACCGAGGCCGATGCCGAAGTGGTGCGCCGGATGTGCGCGCGTGACATCGAAAGGTTCGGTTATCGATTTTGAACCGATTTCGTTTCAGATTTTAGCCTTGTTTTCGGAAAATGTTGCGAATGGCGTCGCGGCGGAAACAATGCCCTATTCGTGACACTTTTCCGACCCAGCAGCGTCCTGAGAATCACGCCACATGAATCTTGTCTGCTGACGCCGTCTGCCAACGGCACAAGAGGGGAAATGGTCAATGTTCGGATGGAATTCCACGGTCGGGACGCGCGAAAGCTATGGCAATGCGGATGCATCCGCCGTCAAATCGGGGCTGATTTCCGGCACGAAAGTGGCGACGGGCATGGGCTGGCGCCAGGTCGAGGCGATTGCCGAAGGGGACAAGGTTCTGACTTTCGATGGTGGGCTTCAGACGATCACGAAAGTGAGCCGCGTCCGTTTGTGGAGCGGGCAGGACCATTGCCCGCGCCAGTTCTGGCCGCTGGAAGTGCCCGCCGGGGCATTGGGCAACCGTGAGGTGATGCATGTGCTGCCCGGCCAGACCATCATGGTGGAAAGCGACGCGGCAGAGGACCTTTACGGTGATCCCTTCACCCTGATGCCCGCCGAAGCGATCGAGGGGCTTTATGGCGTCGCACGCACTCCGCCCGAGGGTGACGTGGAGATCGTGGTCTTGCACTTCGCCGCCGATCAGGTGGTGTTCGCGGAAAACGGGGCGCTGCTTTTCTGCCCCGCCTTTGCCGACATGGTCGATGCGGCCTTCGCCGAAGAGGCCCGCCCGTTCTACTCCGTCCTGTCGATGGACGAGGCGCGGTTCCTGGCCGTGCAGATCGAAGAAGAGATTGCCGCAGCCTGCTGCAATTCACCCCAGGACATCTGGGCGGCGGCCGTTCCGGCGTAGCGGCGCAGCTTATCCCACCGGAACAATAAAACCCGCGCGGTTGCCTGGCCGCGCGGGTTGCGTTTTTGCTCGAAAGGTCGCGGTTACGCGGCCTCTGCCTGGGTACCGAAGCGCCCGTAGAAGGACTGGTTCTTGCCGGCCATCTCGCGCAGCAAGTCAGGCGTCGTGAATCGCTCGCCGAACTTGGCCGTCAGCTCGTCGCACCGCTCGGCGGCGTAGGGCGTGCCGATGATGTCGAGCCACGAGAACGGCCCGCCCGACCATGGTGCAAAGCCCCAGGCGAGGATCGCGCCGACGTCGCCTTCGCGGATGTCTTCCAGCACGCCTTCTTCCAGCGCGCGCACGGCCTCCAGCACCTGTGCGAACATCAGGCGATGCTGGACCTCGATCAGGTCGGGCTGGTCTTCGGCATGGGGGTATTTCTGTTCCAGCCCTTGCCAGTAGCCCTGCCGCTTGCCCTTCTCGTCATAGTCGAAGAAACCCGCGTTGGACTTGCGGCCCAACCGACCCTCTTCTTCCATCCAGAAGATCACCTCGTCCACGGCACCGTCGGGGTAGTCGTCCCCCATCGCCGCCTTGGTGGCGCGGGCGATCTTTGCGCCTAGGTCGATCGAGGTCTCGTCGACCAGTTGCAGCGGACCAACCGGGAAGCCAAGCTGCCGCGCGGCATTGTCGATCAGCGCGGGTGTCACGCCCTCGGCCACCATGCGGATGCCCTCGTTGATGTAGGGTATGATGCAGCGGTTGCAGTAGAAGAACCGCGCGTCATTCACGACGATGGGCGTCTTGCGGATCTGGCGCACGTAGTCGAGCGCCTTGGCGACGGCGCGCGGGCCGGTTTCCGCGCCCTTGATGATCTCGACCAGCATCATCTTCTCGACGGGCGAGAAGAAGTGGATGCCGATGAACTGTTCGGGATTGTCCGATGCCTTGGCCAGTTCTGTGATGGGCAGTGTCGAGGTGTTGGTGGCGAAGATGCAATCGTCGCCCACGACCTTCAGCACTTCCTTTGTGACCTCGGCCTTGACGCCCGGATCCTCGAACACGGCCTCGATGATCAGGTCCGCGCCTTTCAGCGCGGTGTAATCGGTGGTCGCGGTAATTAGATCCAGCGTCGCCGCCTTCTTGTCTTCGGTGGCCTTGCCGCGCTTGATGCCCTTGTCCATGTAGTCGGCGGTATAGGCCATGCCCTTGTCGGCGGCTTCCTGTTTCTGGTCGATCAGCACGACCTCCATCCCCGCCATGGCCGAGACGAGCGCGATGCCCGCGCCCATCATGCCGGCACCCATGACGCCGACCTTCTTGACCTTCTGGTCGGGCACGTCGGGGCGGTTGGCGCCTTTTTCCAGCGCTTCCTTGTTGATGAAAAGGCTGCGGATCATGGCCGCCGAGGACGGGTTCATCAGCACGTTGGTGAACCAGCGCGCCTCGATCTTGAGTGCGGTGTCGAAGGGCACCAGCGCGCCCTCATAGACAGCCGAGAGCAGCGCCTTGGCCGCCGGGAAAGCGCCCTGCGTCTTGCCGTTGACCATGGCCGAGGCACCGACGAAGGTCATGAAGCCTGCCGGGTGATACGGCGCGCCGCCGGGCATCTTGTAGCCCTTCTCGTCCCACGGCTTGACGAAGCTGGGCTCGCTCAGGACCCATTCCTTGGCCTTGGCGATCAGCTCATCGGCGGGCACCACCTCGTCCACGACTCCTGCGGACTTGGCTTTCTTGGGATCGTTGAGCTTGCCTTCGAGCAACAGCGGGGACGCGCCCATCGCGCCCAGCTTGCGCACCAACCGCGTGGTGCCGCCCGCGCCGGGGAAAATGCCGACCATGATCTCGGGCAGGCCGATCTTGGCCTTGGGGTTGTCGGCGGCAAAGATACGGTGACAGGCGAGCGGGATTTCCAGCCCGATGCCAAGTGCCGTGCCGGGCAGGGCGGCGGCGATGGGCTTGCCGCCCTTGTTCTTGTCGTCCATGCCGCCACGCTCGATCTTGCGCAGGATGGAGTGCATGTTCATCAGCCCGTCCATCAGGCCCTGCGCGGGGTTGTCGCCGGCCATTTCCTTCATCTTGGCGATGACGTTGAGGTCCATGCCTCCGGCAAAGGTGCCTTCCTTGCCGGAGGTGATGACGATCCCCTTCACGGCATCGTCTGCCAGCGCGTCGTCCACCAGGCTTTCCAGCAGGGGCCAGCCTTCCATGTTCATCACGTTCATGGACTTGCCTTGGGTGTCCCAGGTGATGATCGCGACGCCGTCGGCGCCTTTTTCCATCGTGAAATCAGTCATGTCTCTAATCCTCGTATCCCGGGTTACACGCGTTCGATGATCGTGGCCGCGCCCATGCCGGACGCGATGCAGAGCGTGGCAAGCCCCACTTCCTTGTCCGAGCGTTCCAGCTCGTCCAACAGCGTGCCGATGATGATCGCACCGGTGGCGCCCAGCGGGTGGCCCATGGCGATGGAGCCGCCGTTGACGTTGACCAGCTCGGGATCGACGTCAAAGGCCTGCATGAAGCGCAGCACGACCGAGGCGAAGGCCTCGTTTACCTCGAACAGGTCGATGTCGCCGATGTTCATGCCACTATCGGCAAGGATCTTCTGAGTCGCGGGCACGGGACCGGTCAGCATGATCGTCGGATCGGTGCCGATCTTGCAGGTCTGGCGGATGCGGGCGCGGGGCTTCAAACCCCATTTCTCGCCGAACTCCTTGGAGCCGATCAGCACACCGGCAGAGCCGTCCACGATGCCCGAGCTGTTGCCGGCGTGGTGGATGTGATTGATCTTCTCAAGGTGCGGGTATTTCAGCTTTGCCACGGCGTCGAAGCCGGGCATCACCTCGCCCATCTGCTGAAAGCTGGCGTTGAGCGCACCGAGCGCCTGCATGTCTGTACCGGGGCGCATGTATTCGTCGTGGTCGAGGATCGTGAGGCCGTTCTGGTCCTTCACCTCGATCATGGATTTCTGGAAACGGTTGTCCTTCCACGCCGCCGCCGCGCGGTTCTGGCTCTCCACGGCCAGCGCATCGGCCTGGTCGCGGTTGAAACCGTATTCTGTGGCGATGATGTCCGCCGAGATGCCCTGCGGGACGAAATAGCTGTCCATGGCCACGCTGGGATCCACGGCAATCGCGGCCCCGTCGCTGCCCATGGCCACGCGGCCCATCATCTCGACGCCGCCGGCGATATAGGCCTCGCCCGCGCCGCCCTTGACCTGGTTCGCGGCCAGGTTCACGGCTTCCATGCCGGAGGCGCAGAAGCGGTTGATCGCAAGGCCGGGGATGGATTCGTCGAGGTCCGAGGCCAGAACGGCGGTCCGTGCAAGGCAACCGCCTTGTTCCATCACCTGAGTGACGTTGCCCCAGATCACGTCCTCGACGGCGTGACCCTCAAGGCCGTTACGCTCTTTCAGCGCGTTCAGCACATGGGTGCTGAGGCGCACGGCGGTCACTTCGTGCAGCGCGCCGTCCTTGCGGCCCTTGCCGCGCGGCGTGCGGACCGCGTCATAGATATAGGCTTCGGTCATTTGCGGACTCCTTTGGTTGTCCTGTCGTGTCTGTTTGTTGCTCGTGCGCGCCGAGGCCGGCTCAGGCGCGATCTGCCGGGGAGCCCGGCATCAGGTCATAGGGGTGCTTCCAGCCGGGCATCGCCTCGATATTGGAAAGCCACCTGTCGATATTGGGCCAGTCGGCGCGGTCAAAGCCGAAGGGTTCGGGATAGAAAAGGTAGGCGCAGCAGGAGATGTCGGCATTGGTCAGCCCGTCGTCGACGATCCAGTCGCGCCCCTCGAGCCGGTCGTTCAGCGTGGTGTAGGCGGCCTTGAGGCGCCCTTGGGTGAATTTGATGACCTCTGCCGGGCGCTTGTCCTCGGGCAGGAAGTTCATCAGGAAGCGGGTCATCCCGGCCTGGCTGCTAAGCTTGTGATTGTCCCACAGAACCCAGCGCAGAACCTCGTATTTTTCCGACTGATCCCGACCGCCGAACTTGCCGGTCTTGTCGGTGACATATTGCTGGATCACGCCCGACTGGGTGAGGCGCAGATCGCCGTCGATCATGACCGGCGCTTCGCCCATCTCGTTGACGTCTTTTCGGTACGCGTCGCCGCGGGTCTCGCCGCCGAAGAAATCGACCTTCACCGGCTCCCAGTCGAGGCCGGAAAGCTCCAGCGCCAGCGCCGCCTTGTAGGCGTTGCCGCTTTCTCCGAAACAGTACAGCTTGATCGTCATGTCCTCACTCCCAGTGTTGTGTCCGTGGTGGGCGTCGTAGCCGTTAAAGCGACCGCGAAATCAGCTCTTTCATGATCTCGTTGGTGCCGCCGTAGATGCGTTGCACCCGCGCGTCGGCCCACATCTCGGCGATGTCGTACTCGGCCATGTAGCCGTAGCCACCGTGAAGCTGCACGCAGGCGTCCAGCACCTCGAACTGCGTGTCGGTCAGCCAGTATTTCGCCATCGCGGCCTTCTCGACGCTCAGCTTGCCGTGCAGATGTTCCTCGATGCACTCGTCAAGAAAGGCGCGGCAGACCTTGGTTTTGGTCAGACACTCGGTCAGGGTAAAGCGGATGGTCTGGAACTTGTCGAAGATGGGCGCGCCGAAAGCCTCGCGCTCCTTTGTGTAGGCGATCGTGCGGGCGACGCCGCCTTCCAGAGCGCCTTGTGCGCCGCAGGCGATGATCAGGCGTTCCTGGGGCAGTTGCTCCATCATCTGGTAGAAGCCACGACCCTCTTCGCCGCCCAGGATGTTCTCGGGCGGGATCTCGACATTGTCGAAGAAAAGCTCAGACGTGTCGCCGGCCTTGAGCCCGTTCTTTTCGAGGTTGCGGCCGCGGGTGAAGCCTTCGGCGCCCTCGGTTTCGACAACCACGAGCGAAATGCCCTTGGCGCCTTGCTTGGGGTCGGTCTTGGCGGCGACGATGATCAGGTCGGCGTGCTGGCCGTTGGTGATGAAGGTCTTCTGACCCGTCAGGCGATAGGAATTGCCCTCGCGCAGCGCCTTGGTCTTCATCCCTTGCAGGTCCGAGCCTGCGCCCGGTTCGGTCATGGCAAGCGCACCTACGAGATCGCCCGAGACCATCTTGGGCAGCCAGCGCTTTTTCTGTTCCTCGCTGCCATAGGCCAAGAGGTAATGCGCCACGATCCCGGAGTGGATCGGGTTGCCCCAGCTTGCGAGGTTGGCGCGGGATTGCTCGATGCAGATCACCGCCTCATGGCCGAAATCGCCACCTGCGCCGCCGTATTCCTCGGGGATCGAGGGGCAGAGCAGGCCCAGTTCACCGGCCTGTTGCCAGATCTCGCGGTCCATGATGCCGGCCTTGCGCCAGCGCTCGAAATGCGGGCCCCATTCCTCGGTGATGAACTTGGCCGTCATCTCGGTGAGCATTTCGTGCTCTTCGGTCATCCATGCGGACATGAGGTGGCTCCCTAGCGTTTGCGGGCGTCGAGTTCTGAATTGAAGATGCGCAGCCGGTGACCGAACGTGTCCTCGTCGATCACGCTGTCGAAATTCTCGAAGAGAAAGGACAGTGCCTCGCCTTCGTCGAGCCCGGCTTCCTGCGCGAATTTTCGCAGCCGGCGATAGCCGTCCTCGGTCATCGCGGCGTTGAAGCGGCGGGTCAGGCGAAAGCGTTTCGGCATGATGTCCTCCCAGTCATCGTTGCTTGCGTAGGGTGGGTTTGAAACCCACCCTACCGTTTTCAGAATGCCTCGGCTTCAAGCTCCATCACGGGCTCGGCGCCGGATTCGATGCGCGCCAGGTGCATGCCCGTCGCGGGCAGGCGGCGCTTCATGTAGAAGCGGCCCGTGGCGATCTTGGTCTTGTAGAAGGCGGTGTCGCCTTCGCCGGCCTCGATCGCCGCGTGCGCGGCCTTGGCCATCTGCGCCCACATCAGACCCAGGCAGACATGGCCGAAGAGGTGCATGAAGTCATACGAGCCCGACAGCGCGGCATTGGGGTTCTTCATGCCGTTCTGCATGAAGAACATGCCGGCCTGTTGCAGGTGCTTCGAGCTTTCCTTGAGCGGATCGAGGAAATCGGACTTCAGCGCCGGGTGGCCTTCGTTTTCCTTGATGAACGCCTTGACCATGTCGAAGAAGGCCATGACGTGCTTGCCACCGTCCTGCGCCAGCTTGCGGCCGACGAGATCGAGTGCCTGAACGCCGTTGGCGCCTTCGTAGATCATGGCGATCCGGGCGTCGCGGGCGAACTGGGACATGCCCCATTCCTCGATATAGCCGTGGCCGCCATAGACCTGCTGTGCGAGGATCGTCATGTCGAAGCCTTCGTCGGTCAGAAAGCCCTTGATGATCGGGGTCAGCAGGCTGACCATGCCTTCGGCGGCGGCGTCATTGCCGCGATGCGACTGGTCGATCATCTGGCTGCCCCACAGAAGGAACGCGCGGGCGCCCTCGACAAAGCTTTTCTGGTCCAGGAGCGCGCGGCGGATATCCGGGTGCACGATCAGCGGATCGGCTGGGCCGTCGGGGTTTTTCACGCCGGTGACGTCGCGGCCCTGAAGCCGGTCCTTGGCGTATTCCAGCGCGTTCTGATAGGCCACGTCGGCCTGCGCGAGGCCCTGCATGCCGACACCGATACGGGCCTCGTTCATCATGGTGAACATGGCGCGCATGCCTTTGTGCTCTTCGCCCAGCAGGTAACCCGTCGCCTCGTCATAGTTCATGACGCAGGTCGAGTTGCCGTGGATGCCCATCTTCTCCTCGATCTTGCCGCAGGCGACGCCGTTGCGTTCACCCAGGGTGCCCTCTTCTTTCACGAGGAACTTGGGCACGATGAAGAGGCTGACGCCCTTGATGCCCTCGGGGCCGCCGGGGATCTTGGCCAGCACGAGGTGGATGATGTTGTCGGCCATGTCGTGTTCGCCCGACGAGATAAAAATCTTCTGGCCGGTGATCTTGTAGCTGCCGTCACCCTGAGGTTCCGCCTTGGTGCGCATCAGGCCCAGGTCGGTGCCGCAATGCGGCTCGGTCAGGTTCATCGTGCCGGTCCAGTCGCAGGACGCCATCTTGGGCAGGTACGTGGCCTTCTGATCCTCGGACCCGTGGGCCAGGATGGCCGAGGCCGCACCGTGCGTGAGGCCCTGGTACATGGTGAAGGCCTGGTTGGCGGCCGAGAACATCTCGCCCACCGCGGTGCCCAGGATGTAGGGCATGTTCTGGCCACCAAATTCCTCGGGCAGGTCGAGCGCGGTCCAGCCGCCCTCGCGCACCTGGTCGAACGCCGCCTTGAAGCCGGTGGGCGTGCGGACCACGCCGTTTTCCAGCTTGCAGCCCTCGGTGTCGCCGACGACGTTCAAGGGCGCCAGGACCTCGGAGGAAATCTTGCCGGCCTCTTCCAGGACGGCGGCGGTGAAATCGCGGTCCAGCTCGGCATAGCCGGGGGTGTCGGTGGTGCTGACCTTCAGGACATCGTGAAGGATGAACTGCATGTCCTTGGTGGGCGGGGTGTAGCTCGGCATGTGGTGGTCTCCCTACATCATCACAGTGTCGGGCCGTGGATCATTCCGCGGCTTTGGGTGTCTGGCGGAGCGAGGAGATCATCCTCTCGCCCCATTTCATCTGGTCGCGCAGGTCGTCGATGGCCGCGGTCAGCTCGTCGCGCTGACGCTCCAGTTCTTCCAGACGGTCCTTGGCGATTTCATACGTTCTTTCCAGCTGCGTCAGCTGCTGATCGCCCCGGTCATAAAGGTTCAGAAGCTGGCGTATTTCCTCGAGGCTGAAGCCGAAGCGCTTGCCGCGCAGGATCAGTTTCAGACGGGCGCGGTCGCTCTTGGTGAACAGTCGCTTCTGTCCTTCCCGACGGGGGAAGAGCAGTTCTTTCGCCTCGTAGAAACGCAAGGTTCGCGGCGTCACGTTGAACGCGTCGCACATCTCGCGAATTGTCATCGTTTCGTCGGTCATGGCGCTTTCCGTAAATCTCGTTGCGTGGCCGGAACATGTGAGGCGATGGCTATCGGTACAACACGTGGACTGGTTTACGTAACCACTACGTAACGTCACTTTGAGCTTTACGTAAGATCAGGCAAGGTCAACCTGCGGGACGCGCAATTATTTTGCGGAAATGCAGAGGGTGGGCCGAGCGGCCCAATGTCTAGCCGAGCGATTTTTCAGTCGAATCGCGAGCCTCTTTCAATTCCGCGATGGACTGTTCCAGCTGTTCCTTCTGGGTGCGCAGCTCTTCCAGCTGGCGGTCGGCGAGGTCGATCCAGGTGCGCAACTGGGCATCGGTGCCCTTTTCCTCGTAGATTTCCAGCCACTGGCGGATGTCTTCCAGCGCGAAACCCCAGCGGCGACCGCGAAGGATCAGGGTCATGCGGGCCACTTCCCGCGGGCCGTAATAGCGCGAACGCCCCTCGCGCATGGGACTGAGCAACTCGATATATTCGTAATACCGCAGCGTGCGCGGCGTCACTTCGAACCTGGCGCACATCTCCTTGAATGACAGGCGTTGCTCTGGCATCGCTGGTCCTCCTTACGTCTACTTAAGAGACATAGGGCGGATCGCGCAACAGGCACCCTTGCGGCGCGTCCGCATTCGGGACCATAAAGAGGCCACCAAGTCGCAGGACCTTTGATGACCGAAAAGAACAAGATGGCCGCAGAATTCATGGGCGCCATTCCCCACGCCAAGGCGCTCGGGATGCGGATCACCCATGTCGGCGAGGGCGTGGCCGAGATGCAGATGGACTATGCCGACCACCTGGTGGGCGATCCGAAGACCGGCGTGATTCACGGCGGGGCGGTGTCGGCACTGATGGATACCTGTTGCGGTGCTGCCGTGATGAGCCACCCGGACTCGCCCGGCGCCACGGCGACGATCGACCTGCGCATAGACTACATGCGCCCGGCCCGACCGGGGCAGGCGATCCGGGCACGCGCGGAGTGCTATCACATCACCCGTTCGGTCGCCTTCGTGCGGGCGCAGACGCTGGACGACGATGCCGACCGGCCCGTCGCGCAGGCCACCGGCACCTTTACCGTGGCGGATAAGCCATGAGCCGCGGGCGCCCGGAACCCGTGCAGGTGGTCAAGCAGCGACGTGACGCGGCCCTGCGCGCGCTGGTCGATGGCGTGCCATACATCCGCTTCATGGGGATCGAGTTCGATCGTCGCGGCGACGAGCTGACGGCGGTCATGCCGTTCAACGAAAAGCTGATCGGCAATCCGCTGTTGCCGGCCTTGCATGGTGGCGCCACGTCGGCCTTTCTGGAAGTGACGTCGATCATCACGCTGAGCTGGGCCATGCTGTGGGACGAGATGGAGTCGGGCGAACTGTCCCTCGAGACGTTCGAGGCCGGATCCCTGCCGCGCTTGCCCAAGACCATCGACTTCACCGTGGACTACCTGCGGTCGGGCCTGCCAAGGGATGCCTATGCGCGCGCGTTGGTGACGCGATCGGGCCGGCGCTATGCGTCCGTTCGGGCCGAGGCGTGGCAGGACAATCGCGCCCGTGCCTTCGCGCAGGCCACGGGGCATTTCCTGATGCCGCGCCGCGATGGCTGAGACGCCGCTGGCGATTACGCATAGGCGTGTGCTCAAGATCGCCATACCGATCGTGTTGTCCAATGTCACCGTGCCGATCCTGGGCGCGGTGGACACGGGCGTCGTTGGGCAGTTGGGCGAGGCTGTGCCGATCGGCGCGGTTGGTATCGGTGCGATCATCCTGACCGGGGTTTACTGGGTCTTCGGGTTCCTGCGCATGGGCACGACGGGTCTGACCAGCCAGGCCCATGGTGCGGGGCGCAGCGGCGAGGTGGCGGCCATGCTGACACGCGCGCTGATGATCGGGCTGGCAGCCGGCCTTTGCATCATCGCGCTGCAAGTCCCCTTGTTCGCGGGTGCCTTCTTTGTGTCGCCGGCCAGCGCCGAAGTCGAGGCACTGGCGCGGGACTACATGGTTATCCGGGTCTGGAGCGCACCGGCCCTGATCGGGCTCTACGGCGTCACGGGCTGGCTGATCGCGCTGGAACGCACGCGCGCGGTTCTGGCGCTTCAGGTCGTGATGAACGGGGTCAATATCCTTCTTGATCTATGGTTCGTGCTGGGGCTGGACCTTGGCGTAACCGGGGTGGCCTGGGCCACGTTCATAGCCGAATGGTCAGGCCTGCTGCTTGGCCTGTGGCTGTGCCGCGATGCCTGGGCCGTGCCGGCGTGGCGCGACTGGGAACGGGTCTTCGACCGCGTACAGTTGGCCCGGATGATGGCAGTGAACCGCGATATCCTGCTGCGGTCACTGATGCTGCAGGGCATTTTCATCTCCTTCCTGCTGATCGGAGGTGACTTGGGGGATGTCACGCTGGCCGCGAACCAGGTGTTGTTGCAATTCCTGAACATATCGTCGCACGCGCTGGACGGTTTCGCCTTCGCCGCCGAGGCGCTTGTGGGGCAGGCATACGGGCAAGGCAGCGTCACGCGGCTGCGGCGGGGTGCGTTGCTGGCCAGCATCTGGGCGCTCACCATCGTTCTGCTGATCGCGGTCGCGTTCGCCGTCTGGGGCGGCGCGATCGTCGACCTGATGGCCAAGGCGCCGGAGGTGCAGGCCGAGGCAAGGATCTTCCTGATCTACGTCTGTATCGCGCCGGTGGTCGGGGTGGCGCCGTTCATGCTGGATGGTATCTTCATCGGTGCGACCCGGGCGGGAGACATGCGCAACATGATGGCGATAAGCCTTGCAATCTACGTTGTGTCGGCCCTGCTGCTGGTGCCATGGCTGGGCAATCACGGCCTGTGGTTGGCCCTGTTGATCAGCTTCGTGGCGCGGGGTGTCACGCTTTGGCTGCGGTATCCCGCGCTCGAAGCGTCGGTCGCGCCGGGACCGCAGGCCGGGGCCGCCGCCGCGCGGTAAAAATTTGATCAAATAATATTTCACGGCTGGAAAACCGTTACGGTCGCGGCAATGGTTCGCGGACAAAACACCTCCAGGAGATACCGTCATGCCCCAACCGCCGATCCGCGTTGCCATCAACGGCTTTGGACGTATTGGCCGGACGTTGCTGCGGATCCTGCTGCGCGACGCCAGGGATTTCGAACTGGTCGCGATCAACGACATCGAGCCCTTGAGCACCTGCGCCTATCTCTTCCAGTTTGACAGCGTGTTCGGGCCATGGCCCGAAGAGGTGCGCACGGACGGTCCAGCCCTGGTCGTGGGCGGCCGGCGCATTCCCTTCCACGCCGAGCCGGACCTGCGACGTATCGATTTGCAGGGGGTCGATGTCGTGCTGGAATGCACCGGAATGGGCGGAAAACGCGCCGTGGCGGAACGCGGGCTGGACGCCGGTGCGCGCAAGGTCCTGGTCTCGGGCCCCTCTGCGGAGGCGGATGTAACGCTGGTCATGGGCGCCAATGACGAACACCTGGGCGATGAACGCATCGTTTCAAATGCGTCCTGCACGACCAACGCTCTGGCACCGCTGGCGCGGCTGCTGGACGAGGCGTTCGGACTGGTAAGCGGGCAGATGACCACGGTACATTGCTATACCGGCAGCCAGCCCACGGTCGACAAACCCCGCGCCGCGCCCGAGCGCAGCCGCGCCGCGGCTTTGTCGATGGTGCCCACGACGACCAGTGCGCAGGACCAGACGGGGCTTGTCCTGCCGCATCTGAAAGGCCGGATCGAGGCGCGGGCCATTCGCGTGCCCACCGCCAGCGTGTCTTGCATCGACCTGACGGTCCAGACGCGCGAGGCGGTCACGTCGGACGGGGTGAACGCCGTGCTGAAAGCGGCGGCGCGGCCGGGCGGCGTATTCGGCTGGACGGAGCAGCCCTTGGTCAGTTCCGATCTGCGCGGGCGGGCGGACTCGCTCGTGTTGGTCGGCCCGGAAACCAGCGTGTCGGCGGGCGGGTTGCTGCGGGTTTTCGGCTGGTACGACAACGAGTGGGGCTTTTCCTGCCGGATGCTGGACATGGCCCGACGGATGGCAGCGCGGTGACGAGATTATCCGTAAGAATAATCTCGGGGCAGGCCGCGCGCGGTGTTGCGTGCTGACTATTTCGACGAAGGGTCAGTCGTCGAGCGGGTCGATCAATTCCGGTCCGCTGGCGCGGTTGGAATTGACCTTCGGGTCCACGCGGTAGAAGTCCAGCGCGTCATCCGGGGCCGCCGTCATCAATGTTGCCGCGCCGTGGCCCGCCTCGCCGAGCCAGAGCGGCCAATCCTTTTCGGCCAGGATCACCGGCATGCGGTGATGGATCTTCGACATCGGCCCATTGGCCCCGGTGGTGACGATGGCGCAGGTGGTCAGCGGCGCATCGCCCTTGTCCCAGGACTGGTAGACCCCGGCGAAGGCCAGCGCCTCGCCCTGGGCCGGATGGATGAACCATGGCAGTCGGTTGCCGTCCGCGTCCTTGGTCCATTCATAAAAGCCGCTGGCCGGGATCAGGCAGCGCCGCTCACGGGCCGCCGCGCGGAAGGCGGGCTTTTCCGCGATGGTCTCGGCGCGCGCGTTGATCAGCAGCGGGCCATCGTTGGGCGTCTTGTACCAATGCGGGAGGAATCCCCAGCGCATCGAACCGAGCTGCCGGTCGGTGCCATCGGACGTGACCGCATGCACATCGTTGGTCGGACAGACGTTGTAATTGGGAACCGCTGGCAAATCGTTAACGGGGCGCGCGGCAAAGAGCTGGGCCATGGCGTCTTGCGGCAGCGTGACGGCGAAACGTCCGCACATCGGCCTACCTCAGCACGTTCGAGTAGAGCAGCATGCCCCAGGGCAACAGCGCCTTTTCGACCTGGCTCCAGAGCCCGCCAAAGGTGATCGGGTCCAGTCCGGCATGGCCTGCGATCTCCTGCAGGCTGCGGCGGCCGTCGACGGCGGCAAGCAGGGCGGCGGCCTGTCGGGGCAGGGCGAGCTTTCCCTTGATCCCGTCGGTGTCGAGCGCGGGCGCCTGACCTTGCGCCACGGCGCGTGCCAGTTGCGCGGGTTGCACGCCCTTCAGATGCGGCACCAACGCGCGGGTCTTACCCGAGGCCACCGGGCGGGCCGTATCGGTGGCATAGCCCGTATGGGTGCGGATCGTGCCGTTCAGTTTTTCGGCCACGGCCATTGCCGCGACCGGGTCCATCCCCGCTGGCACGGGCGCCAAACGCGCGAGGTCATAGAGTATCGGAACGGTGAAGCCCGCAAAGGACCAGCCGGTGCGGTCGAGCGTGTCGGTCAGCGATTGCACGTCATAGGCGCGGTCGGTGCTGTGCAACAGCAGGTCGTAAAAACCCGCGTCGCCGCTCTTGTGATCGTTGAGGTTGGGGTTCGACCTGAACGGATGGCCTGCGGGTAAGTCCTGAACGATTTTCTTTGCTGCCTTCAGCCGGTCTTTCGGAGGGCTGTCGCTGTAAAGCGCGGCGAACGCCTCTTGCAGGGGATAGACGCCGGAGCGGCCATAGGGGGCATAGACCATGAAGCCCATGCCGCCGCCGGGGGCGAGGGCCGCGCGCAGGGCGCTGAAGCCCGCATCGGGGTCGGGCAGATGGTGCAGCACGCCACAACAGTCGATGTAATCGAAAGGGCCATGATCGCCCGCGTCCAGCAGGCTGCCGGTGACGAAGCTGATATTCTTCAACCCGCGGGTCTTTGCCCGTGCCTCGGCCACCTTTCGCGAGGCGGTGGAGAGGTCGATATAGGTTGCCTCATAAGGCTTGCCGTATTGCGTGAGCAGCGTCGTCAGCTGGATCAGCCCGTCGCCGGTGCCGCCACCGGCCACGAGGATACGCAAAGGCTGCGACCAGTCGCGCTGCCCGCTGAAGACGTAATGGTCGATCTCCTGCGGCAGCGAGGGCGAGCCGGTGATCAGGCGCTTTTTCTCGTCCCTCGGATCCCGCTCGGGGTAGGGAAATGCCTCGTACTGGTCGCGCACCTTGTTCATGGCGCCTTTATGCCGCGTGCCGCCCGGATTGCAAAGCCGAACCGGCGCGCGTCACGTCATTGTCCGGCCTGTCGGATGCGGCCATCCGTCATGGGCGAGACGGGAGAGTTCTGCGCCAGATACTCGGCCAGCACATCGGCCACGTCGGGGCCGAAATCATAGGCGTCGGCGGCGTCGCGCAGCATGGAGTAGCCGTCGCCGCCATTGCGCAGGTAGTCGTTCGACACGGCCAGATAATCGCGTTCGGGATCAAGGGGTTCGCCCCCGACGGTGACTTCCGTGATGCGGCTGCCGACCTCGACAGAGGGGTCGAACACGAAGGTCAGACCGGCCACCTGCGGGAAGCGGCCCGCGCCTTCGCCGAACTGGCTGACGCCGTTTTCCAGCGCCTCTTTCAGCGTGGCGCCGTCGATGCGGAAGGTCGAGAGCGTGTTCTGGAAAGGCAGCACGGTCAGCACTTCGCCCATGGTGATCGGGCCTGCGTCAATCGAGGCGCGCACGCCGCCGCCGTTCATCAGCGCGATCTCGACGCCCTGATCGGCGACGCGGGCCAGCATCGCCTCGGCAACCGCATTGCCCATCGCGCATTCGCCCGCGCGGCAGGCGTCGCGGTCGCCGCTGATGGCGTCCGACGCCTCAGCCACGACCTTGTTGCGGATTTCGTCCAGCGGCTTGGCGGCCTCCTGGATGCGCGAGACGATGTCGGCATCCTCGGCCACGGCGGCGTCCATGATCAGGGGCCTGCCGGTGGCGGACGTGACCTCGCCCGCGTCGTTGAAGACCACATCCAGACGGCCCAGGAACTTGCCGTAGGCATAGGCCTGCACGATGGCGGTATCGCCCACCATCGTGGGGTAGGGACCTGCGGCGTCGGGGTCGTCATTGGCCAGATAGGTGTTGGAATGGCCGCCCACGATCACGTCGACGCCGGTGGTTTCGCGCGCCACGCGTTGATCGACGCCATAGCCGGAATGCGACAGCACGATGATCTTGTTGACGCCCTGTTCGGTCAGCCGGTCGACCTGGTGCTGCACGGCATCGACGGGATCGGTGAAGATCACGTTGGGGCCGGGGCTGGCCAGTTCGTCTGTGTCCTGCGGCGTCAGCCCGATGAGGCCGATCTTTTCGCCGCCGCGTTCGATGATGGTGGACTTTTGCAGGACATCCTTGAGCAGGCCCTCGCGGCTGACATCGGCGTTGGACATCAGCACGGGAAAGTCGACCGCGTCCATGAAGCCGCGCAGCACCTCGGGTCCGTCATCGAATTCGTGATTGCCCACGGTCATCGCGTCGTAACCCAGGCGGTTCATCATCTCGGCGGCCAGCTTGCCCTTGTAATAGTTGTAGAAAAGCGTGCCCTGGAACTGATCCCCGCCGTCGAAGAGCACCGGGTTGGGCGCGTCGGCACGGGCCTGTTCGATCGCCGTGGCAAGCCGTGCGGAACCGCCGAAGCACTCGCCGGCCTCGTTGTCTTCTGGCGCGCAGGTGGAGTTATACTTGCTGATCGGCTCGAACCGGGCGTGAAAATCGTTCGTGTGCAAGATGTTGAGCGTATACTCGGCCTGTGCCGCGGTGGCGGTCAGAAGGCCGGTCAGGGCAAGGGGAATGAAGCGCATCGGCAAGTCTCCTGGATGAATGCAGCCAGAGTGCGTCAGGGAGCGCAGGGCGTCAAAGCCAATCTGCTTGACCATGGCACGGCGGCGGGGCATCACCAAGACATGCTGATTTACAAGATTTTTCGCGCAGACGAATGGGCTGCCTTGCGGTCCGATAAGGAAACGCGCGGGGCGCAGGTGGACGCGGCCGATGGCTATATCCATTTCTCGACGCCCGCCCAAGCGCCCGAGACGGCGGCCAGGCATTTCAAGGGGGAAGACGACCTTGTGCTGGTGGCGGTCGAGACCGACCGGCTGGGCGATGATCTGACCTGGGAGACGTCCCGCGGAGGTGACAAGTTTCCCCATCTTTACAGGGTTTTGCGGCTGGACGACGTGGTCTGGGCGCAACCCTTGCCGCTGGTCGACGGCGCGCATCAGTTTCCGGCGGGCGCGGTATGAGACTGGCCGACCGGATCGGTCTGGGGCTGATGCACCGGATGGACCCGGAACGCGCGCACGGACTGGCGCTGCAGGCGTTGCGGGCGGGGCTGGTGCCGTTGCCGGGCCTGGTCACGTCGGCGCGGTTGCGCTGCGAGGTGGCGGGGCTGCGGCTGGCAAATCCGATCGGGCTGGCGGCCGGATTTGACAAGAACGCGGTGGCCCTTTCGCCGCTGTCGCGGGCCGGATTCGGGTTTGTCGAGGCGGGGGCCGTGACGCCGAAGCCGCAGGCGGGCAATCCGAAGCCGAGGCTGTTCCGGCTGACCGATGATCGCGCCGTAATTAACCGTTTCGGGTTTAACAACAACGGGATGGAGGATGTCGTCGCACGGCTGGCGACACGGCCGCGCGATGCTGTGCTGGGGTTGAACCTCGGGGCCAACAAGGACAGCGCCGATCGGGCGGAGGATTTTGCCCGCGTGCTGTCGCGATGTGGCCCGCACCTGGATTTCGCGACCGTCAACGTTTCGAGCCCCAACACCGAGAAGCTGCGCGATCTGCAAGGGGCCGAGGCCCTGTCGACGCTGCTGAAAGGCGTGATGGAGGCGCGCGACTGGCTGGAGCGACCGATCCCGGTCTTCCTGAAAATCGCGCCTGATCTCAGTGACTTGGAGCTGTCCGAGGTGGCCGATGTGGCGCAGGCCGGCGGTGTCGCCGCGATCATCGCCACCAATACGACGCTGGACCGAAGCGGGCTGCAAAGCCCGATGCGGGACGAGGCGGGCGGGCTGTCCGGGGCGCCCCTGTTCGAGCGGTCGACGAGGGTGCTGGCGCGGCTGTCCGAACTGACCGACGGGCGGATGCCGCTGATCGGTGTGGGCGGGATCGGAAGTGCCGCGCAGGCGCTGGAGAAAATCCGAGCCGGTGCGAGTGCGGTCCAGCTGTACTCGGCGCTGGTCTACGAGGGGATCGGACTGGTCGAGCGGATCGCGCTTGGACTTGACAAGCTGTTGGAAGAAAAGGGTTATTCCAACATCTCCGATGCAGTTGGAACGGGACGGGACGCATGGCTTTGATCGAGATATGGCACAATCCACGCTGTTCGAAATCGCGGCAGACACTGGCCTTGTTGCAGGAGCGTGGCTGCGACTTGCGGGTGCGCCGCTATCTCGAGGACGCACCGGAAGTCGCGGAGCTGCGCGACGTGCTTGACCGACTGGGCATTGGTGCCAAGGATCTGATCCGCAAGGGAGAATCCCGGTTCAAGGAGCTGGGCCTGACCCCGGACAGCCCGGAAGAGGTGTTGCTGGCCGCCATGGCCGCGCATCCGATCCTGATCGAGCGCCCGGTCGTTTTCGCGGGCGACAAGGCTGCAATCGGCCGGCCGCCGGAAGCGGTTCTGGAGATCCTTTGACGCTTTTTCGAATCACGTGTTAATGCCGCGGAAATCGGCGAAAACGGGACGTCGGTATCGCGTCGGTATCCGGGTGGTATCGCGACGGTGCGATTTTTCCGAAATTGCGGCATGAACGCACCGCGCGGTGCGCTGCGCCGAAACCCTGCCCGCCGCGCATGAAAAAGGCGCCTGCCGTTCGGGGACGGCAGGCGCCTTGATTTGTCAATCCGGCCCGGCATGCGTGCCGGGCGGGATCGTTCCTACCCGATCAGAAGCGGAACGTGCCGCGCAGCTGAACCGTGGTCGGCTCTACATCGGCGTTGGTGCCGTTGAAGTTGTCGAACTCGTGATAGAGCAGTTCGCCACCGAGCGAGAAGTTGTCGGTGACCATCGTCTCGTAGCCTGCGCCGACGAAATAGCCGTCATCGTCGCCGAGGTTGTCGGTGAACGCCTTGGCATAGCCGCCGGTGCCGTAGATCAGGCCGTTGCCCAGCTTGTAGCCGGCGCGCAGCTTGGCGCGGAAGATGTTTTCCAGGTCGACCTGCGGGTTCGGCGCGGTCGAGACTTCGGCATCGGTGAAGTCGTAGTCGATGCTGCTGCCCAGCACGAAGTCGCCGAAATCGTAGTCATAGCCGACGAAGAGACCGCCGATGACGGTTTCGTCGCCGCCGGAGATGTTGGAATCGAGGTTGTTGTAGCCCAGTTGCACACCGCCGTAGAGGCCGGTCCAGTTGGGGGTCACGGCGGCCGGGGGCGGCGGCGGCGGTGCGACGACGTCGTCTTGCACCGGCGTCAGGTTGCCGGCGAATGCGGGGGCTGCGCAGACTGCGAAAGCGGCCGCGAAGAGAGGGGCAGTGCGTTTCATTGGTACTTATCCTTTCAGGACATATTACTTGCGATGTGGCGCGAACATTTGCGGGGGGCGCCATTACGCCGGGCATATGGCGTCATGGGTCCAGACTGCAAGAGCGGGCGGTAAAAGACAGCCCCGGCGCCACCTCTTTTTAAGGGGCCGATGCGGAAGAGATACACCCTAGGCGAAAAGCCGCTTGTTTTTATTCACCCAGGGCGGGAATTGGAACAAAGCCGCGCGATCTGCGTTCCGAAAGGTTGGTCTTCGGCGCGGGCAAAGCCGGCACGAAAAAGGCCCGGGCCGATCTATGTCGGTCCGGGCCTATGCCTGTCCGGTCAACGCGCTATCGCGCGTGTGCAGGATTAGAAGCGGAACGTGCCGCGCACCTGGAGCGTCGTGGCTTCGACGTCGACCGCGGTGCTGTTGTAGTCGTCGAACTCGTGATAGAGCAGTTCGCCACCCATCGAGAAGTTCTGCGTGATCATGTGCTCGTAGCCGGCACCGACGAAGTAACCGTCGTCACTGCCGAGGTTGTCGGTATCGGCCTGGGCATACCCGCCGGTGGCATAGAGCAGGCCGTCGCCCAGCTTGTAGCCGCCGCGCGCCTTGGCGCGGAACACGTTTTCGACCGTGGCGGCATTGTTGGCCACGCCGATGTCGGCGAAGTCGTAGTCCAGGCCGCCACCGAGCACGAACGTGCCGAAGTCGTAATCGTAACCCGCGGTCACACCGCCGATCACGCCGTCATCGCTGCCGGCGACGTTGGTGTCGATATCGGCATAGCCCAGCTGGGCACCACCGTAAAAGCCGGTCCAGTCTGGGCCGACATTGGTCGGGACCGGGGCCACCGGGGCGGGGGCCGCGACGGTGTTGTCTTCCATCGGGGGGGTGGTGTTGCCTGCGAATGCGGGCGCGGCGCCCAGGGCAAGGGCGGTCGCGAGGATCGGTGTTGCTCGTTTCATCATGCTATCCTTTCAGCAAGTTCTGCTTCGTTCCGCAGCGCGTCTTAGCGGCGCTGTGTCGGGCAGATATGGCCTTGACCGGTGACACCGCAAGGGGGGTGGCGGAGCACGTTCGATCACCTGCGCGTGAGTGGCGGCCGGGTGCCGGAAGCGGGGCGTTTTTCGGGCGGAAAGCCGCTGAAAAACACCGTTTTATCAGGGTGTAAGCGCGGAAATTTGCCGGTTTCAGGCGGCGTTGTTCGCACATGATCAGAATGGTGTGCGCTGGTGCAGGGCGCGGGCCGGGGTGCTTCGTTCGATTGCAGGAAAGAGGGGCGCGGTCAGAGCACGCCGATATCGGCCAGCGCGGCGCTGAGATCCGCCGGCAGCGCGTCTTCGTCCTGGCGGTTTTGCGGCAGGTCGGCGGGGGCGTCGGCGGGCGCGAGGTAGCGCCAGCCCTGGAACGGGCGCTTGCGGGCGGTGGTGGTGCGGATGATCTGAGGGTCCAGCACGATGCCGCAGCGGCGGATCCCGTCGGCGCGGGTCACCTCGTCAAGGCGCAGGATGCGCTGGCGGCACTGGATAAGGCCCTGGATGACCCAGTAGATCGAGCCGCCCTCGAGCAGCTCGGCCTCGCGCCGGGGCCACATGCGGGTGACGTGGCGCGGCAGGCCGTCGGGGCCGTGGGCCTGTTTGCCGGATTGCCATTCCATCAGGCTTTCGACGGTTTCCGAGCCGACCGAGAGCTTGACGAGATGTATTTTCGGATCTGCCACGACTGTCCCCATGTCCACCATTTTCATATCCTATGGTTGGGGCGGGGGAATTCAAGCGGGTGCGACCTTGTGGTGTGCCGTTGGCACGCAGGGTTGATTGCGTTCGGGCCACGCAGGCCTTGGGGGCGGGGCCCCCAAACCAAGCCCCTTACCAGACGTGTTGATGATCGCTACAATGTTGGTTGCGATCATCAACACGTCTGCTTCAAATCCTTGCATGAGAATGATGTAAATGCCGAAATATCCTGACGTCAGGAGGCACTGAGAATGCTAAGTCAAGATTCGATTGAGTACGGACGGGTGGCCGCGGAAGCCGTATGGCTGATAGCCTTTTTCAGCTTTATGGTTTTCACTTTCTACAGACATTTTTTCGTGCAGCCGCTCAAACACACGGATCTCCGTGATCCAACTCACGAAAGCTACGGTTTTAACCGGAAGATGCTGCTGGTATTCGCAGCGATACTTTCGAGCGGCTTGCTGTTGTTCGGCGTGTTTCCTCGCCCGTAGACGTCAACCGTGATCAACACTTTCGGCAACTGATGGAATAATGTCCGCCTTGCCCGGGATAGCCGACGTCCGGGACAATTGAGCCCGCCCCCGCAGATTTCTGCGAGACCATAAGCATGTTTAGAACCATTTTGCGTTCGGGGTCATACGTGGTCCTTCAACATATCTGGTAACGGGCTTGCCCCCAAACCCCCGGCCCTATTTTGGGGGTCAGCCCCCCAAACCGCTGTAAAGAATGGGGGCGGCCCTCCAAACCGCAGGTTCGTTGGGGGGGCAGCCCCCCAAACCCCCTGGGATATTTTCGGCCAGAGGAAAGGGCTGCAGCGTGGCAGAAGATAGTTCGGATGGATTGACCCGAACGGCTACAACGACTAGTGTGTTACGTCTCGCTCGCCACTATCGCTGCCCGAAAACACTAGACAAAACAGGTCCCCGCATGACTCGATTCGCTGCTCCTATCGCCGAGGCCATCTGGGATATGAAGTACCGCCTGAAAGAGGCGGACGGCACGCCCCTGGATGGCACGGTGGAGGACAGCTGGCGGCGGATCGCGCGGGCGGTGGCGCAGGCCGAGGACGACCCCGGGATCTGGGAAGAGCGGTTCTATCGCGCGCTGGAGGATTTCAGGTTCCTGCCCGCGGGGCGGATCACGGCGGGCGCCGGCACGGGCCGGGCGGTGACGCTGTTCAACTGTTTCGTCATGGGCACGATCCCCGACAGCATGAGCGGTATCTTCGAGGGTCTGCGCGAGGCGGCGCTGACCATGCAGCAGGGCGGTGGGATCGGGTATGATTTCTCGACCATCCGACCGAAGGGCGCATTGGTCGAGGGTGTGGCCGCCGATGCCAGCGGGCCGCTGAGTTTCATGGACGTTTGGGACGCGATGTGTCGCACGATCATGAGCGCCGGCAGCCGGCGCGGGGCGATGATGGCGACGATGCGCTGCGATCACCCGGATGTCGAAGAATTCATCGCGGTGAAGGGCGATGCGGCGCGGCTGCGGATGTTCAACCTTTCCGTGCTGGTGACGGACGATTTCATGGAGGCCGTCAAGACGGACGGGCCGTGGGAGCTGGTCTTTGGGGACAAGGTCTACAAGACGGTGCAGGCGCGGGACCTGTGGAACCGGATCATGCGGGCGACCTATGATTTCGCCGAACCCGGCGTGATCTTCATCGACCGGATCAACAAGGCCAACAACCTGCATTATGCCGAGACGATCGCGGCGACGAACCCCTGTGGCGAGCAGCCGTTGCCGCCTTATGGCGCGTGCCTGCTGGGGTCGATCAACCTGGCGCGGCTGGTGACGGACCCGTTTGAGGACAGCGCGGGCATCGACGCGGATGCGCTGGCCGAGTTGGTGGGCACGGCGGTGCGGATGATGGACAACGTGGTGGACGTGTCGAAATTTCCGCTGCCCGAGCAGCGAGCCGAGGCGCAAGCCAAGCGGCGGATCGGGCTGGGGGTCACGGGGCTGGCCGATGCGCTGTTGATGTGCGGGCTGCGTTATGGCGACGACGAGGCGGCGGCGCAGTGCGAGGCGTGGATGAAGGCCATCGCCCGTGCGGCGTACCTGGCGTCGGTCGATCTGGCGAAGGAGAAGGGGGCGTTTCCGCTGTTCGAGGCGGAGCCATACCTGCAAAGCGGCATGATGCAGGCGATGGACGAGGACGTGCGTGCGGCGGTGGCCGAGCATGGCATTCGCAACGCGCTGTTGACCAGCGTGGCGCCCACCGGGACGATCAGCCTTTATGCCGGGAACGTGAGCAGCGGCATCGAGCCGGTCTTTGCCTATTCCTACACCCGTAAGGTGTTGCAGAAGGATGGCAGCCGCACCGAGGAAGAGGTGGTGGATTACGCCGTGCAGATGTGGCGCGAAACCAAGGGCGACGCGGAACTGCCCGAGTATTTCGTCAATGCCCAAACGCTGGAGCCGCAGGCGCATGTCAAGATGCAGGCGGCGGCGCAGAAATGGGTCGACTCGAGCATTTCCAAGACGATCAACGTACCTGCCGACATCGGCTTCGAGGCGTTCAAGGAAGTCTACATGCAGGCCTGGGACACCGGCTGCAAGGGGTGCACGACCTATCGGCCCAACGAGATCACCGGCAGCGTGCTGAGTGTGGGCGCGTCCGAGGACAAGGTGCCGATGCCCGTGGAGGGCGGCGAGGTGGTCTACATGTCCGAGCCGCTGGACCGGCCGACGGAGCTTGAGGGGGCGACCTACAAGCTGAAATGGCCCGACAGCAGCCATGCGATTTACGTCACCGTGAACGATATCGTGCTGGATGGGCGGCGGCGGCCGTTCGAGGTGTTCATCAACTCCAAGAACATGGAGCATTTCGCCTGGACCGTGGCGTTGACCCGCATGATCAGCGCCGTGTTCCGGCGCGGCGGCGACGTGAGCTTCGTGGTCGAGGAGCTGAAGGCGGTGTTCGATCCGCGGGGCGGCGCGTGGATGAATGGCAAGTACATTCCCTCGATGCTGGCCGCCATCGGCGGCGTGCTGGAAAACCACATGATCAATATCGGCTTTCTCGAAGGCGAGGGGCTGGGCCTGAAGGAAGACCCGACGGCCAACGTGGTGAACCTGGAGGCGCCGCGCGGCCCGGCCTGTCCGTCTTGCGGCAGCTATGACATGCGCAAGGTCGAAGGCTGCCTGACCTGTGCGTCCTGCGGGCATTCGAAATGCGCGTGAGGCGGGCGGAGGGACCGCATGTTCTGACTACCAATTAATGGCCACCGGCGGGCTTGAAATGTCCATTTTGCAAGCGAAAAAGGTCAATCGGGCTTAGGCGCTGGATCTTCTGGTTTTTCTGCGTTTTCTCGCGCGAGCGAGGGTTCGAGTCTGCCCAGATGGGTTTGGGAAGTGAAAACACGCAACAGAAGCGCTACTGGGAATTTTTCTTGGGTTTGGTCTGGGCCGATAGCGCGCCTGGACTTTTGCGCAAATGCCACCGTTCACCAGTTCACCGAGGTGAGTGCGTCAGTCATTGTCTCGAAGTCATGAGATGAGGCGATAGGCAACATTGGAACGACGACCCACGTAACGGGGCGCAAAAAAAGGGCGGCTTTCGCCGCCCTTCTTCGAGAACCATTTGGTTTTTCATGCCGATCGCCAGTGGCGCAGGGCAACTTCGACTCGCGCCTACGCCCGAATGGCTTCGTGTTTCGAGTCATGCCCGTCGCAGAACTGGTGACCGTAAGTGTCTTCGGAGGTACTTTTGATCATTCCGGTCGATCTGCGTGTCGGGCCGGATCACCCAGGCGTGGACATGAGGCAGGCTGTGCTTCTCGATGAGCCACAGCGTAACGTCACAGATATCCTGCTCCATCCCGAATTTGTCAGGATAGACGCTCAGGCGGCGCTTGCGCGCCACCTGAAAGACACGGCCGAGTTTCACTCGGCGTGAGGGAACCGCGCGAGCAGCTCGCTGACGCGCGCGCCGTGCCAAAGGATCATGACTGAGGCTGGTAGGCCTCGCTCTTGACCGATCCGGTCGAGCGATGAGGGTGGCTGGTCAGCCAGGATGCGCCGGATGTCGCGCAGCGCGACCTCCACGGCATCGGCGTTCGGGATCGGCTGACCGAAGGCGGCATGCAGGTCACAGAGCGCCGCGCACCCGCTCGGATCATCGAGCGCATCCAGCAGGTCGCAGAGGCTCGCGCCGTGGCGGCGGAGGTGCTGCTCAACAATGTAAGCCGCGCCGAGACGCGCCTCGGCGGTGTCGGTGGTGGTGGTGAGGGTGGTTGAATTGAGCATGATGTTCTCCCTTCATGCAGTGTCGGAAACGGTGGTGTGCCTGGTTCATCGGCGTCATGTTCCGTCGCAGGGAGAAGCTGAGCGTTGGCTGGTTCCTTTCGGTTGTTCTCAATGGCTGGTGTTCGGTGCTGGTCATGAGAACATTGGTCGTTCATCGGGATGACGAAGAAGAAATCTACCGGGCGCTGATTTTTTCTGCTGTCGCGCCGCATCGGCGAAGACGTTCCACGACGGTGGAAGGCTGGGTATTGGACCTTGTATTCATCCGAGGGCATGACGCCGACCGTGCAAACCGCGCATGGCCGGCGCCACAGGTCAAGCGGCGTCCCGCGCCGGGAGGGCAAGCGCCAGCGCATCGCGCTCGTCGTCCAGTTCTCCGATCTCGACGAGGAGGTCATAGAGCCGGTCGGTGAGCAGGCAGAGCTCTTCCACCTCGATGCTCGCGGGATCGAGGAGGCTCCAATGTGACAGGTCCGGTTCGAGCTCGTCGATGACGGGGTCGAGGGACAAGAGCCGGTGCAGATCGACGAGCCTGCGCCGCGTCGCCCGGTCAAGTCGCGACGCTTCGCGCAAGCCGGTCATCAAACGCAGGACGCGGGCCGTTCCGGCCTCGCCGTCGATTAGCCCCGCGGCGTTGCAAAGAGCCGATCCGTGCTTGTCAAAATGCGCCCGTGCGGCAGCAAGTTGCAGGTCTGCGGACAGGGTCTTCGTAGGTAAGTTGCGCAGCATGGTGGTCCTCCTTGGTTGCGCATCTGCCATTCGTGGCAGCATCAAGCCGTCCGCATGTGCTTCTCCGAGATGATCCTCCTTTTGCTGCCTCGGCTGAATGGTCGTTGTTTCCGTGTCTTGATATGAAGATTGGCCAATCGCCGGCGGCACGAAGCAAAAACTTCAGTTTTTTCAGTTCGGCGGGGAGTTTTGCTTCCAAGTCAATCGGGCCCTTGTCGCCGAATGCCGACCTTGGCCGTGGAAGCGGGTGCCACAAAGTTTTTTGATCTCTGTCGAGAAAATGCTTTTGGCTGGAATCAATCATTCCATCTCTTTGGTATGACGGACCGGCATGGAGTTGCCGTTAAGGGCCGCGCGACGAGCTACGAGAAAGGAGGCAGGGCAAGACCCAGAAGGTCTGGGCGCTCGTGAACATTGTTGTGCACCACTGAAGACGCAGCGCGCTGCGGGGACCTGATCACTCCCCAGAACTGGTGCTATCCGCGTGAGCGGAAGCGACAACGTGCATCCGAAGCGAAGTTCCATTTCGTCTGTCAGAGAAGGCCGTCCCAGGCGGTCTTCGAAGTCCCGGCCACCGACGGGAATCTTCCACGGGCGCGGTGGCGCCCGTTCTATTTGACCAGAAGGAGCATGCTGACCCTTACATCAGGATCCCAGAATACAACGTCACATGATGGTGCCGGATTGCCCTTGGTGATGTGGTCCAGGATTGTCGGCGCACGCAGCGCCGCGACGGGTTTGCCCGGAATAGTCCTTGCTGTCCCCGCCCAGGCCGACGGGTTGGCTCGGCGTGAAATCTCGGAAGCTGGCGCCGCTCGAGCGCTTCGTCGTCGCCATCGGATTTCATTGCGTCGGAGATGAGGTGGTTCACCGTCTCGTCGAAATACGCCGTTGACTCGCGGTAGAGTGCGCGGAACTCGGTTGCGACCGTGCGCTCGAAGCTGATTTGCCGCGTCCGGACAATGAGGGGGGTGCGCCGTTGCCGAGGATAGCGATACGGTCGCACCCTGTGCTTGCGGCAGAGCGCCACGAAGATGCGCACCGACCACACATCCGGCAAGGAATTCTGCAACTCGATGTCCGGGTCCGCGTCGTCCACGGCTTCGGGAGCCAGCACTTTGCCAGCCTAAGTTTTTTGGGCACTGGATGTCGACACGTCGAGCTTGCCTCGAGTAGAGGTAGCCGCCCCGACTGTCGAACTATCGAGAACGGCCCTTAGCCGACATTCAACGGATCAAGAATTCCGCACCGCAGCGAGCGCTTATCGGAATCTTCTGTCATGCTAAATCGCATTATCCAACTGCACACTCGCTCCTCGGGTGAGGCTTTCGGCCGATGATTTTGTTGCATGGAAACCGATATGGTGGTCGATCAGTCGTGACCAAGCTGACGCGAAAGCGCTTTCGCAATCGCAGGCCCGCTCGGCGCTCCGGGTTGCCGGATTGACCTCAAACGCTGCAGCAAGCGCCTTCTCCCAAGCGATTTCACTGTGACCAGCGACGAATGTGGCTTCGGCACCTGCGCTCGTTTTCAGGCCATCGATATCCGAGCAGATGATAGTACGTCCGGCAGCGCGTGCTTCCAATGCCACCAATCCGAAGGCTTCCCAGCGCGACGGGATGGCGACGAAATCGACCGACTGCATTACGCGGTCCGGACTATCAGAGTGGCCGAAGAACCGGATGCGCGGGTCACCGGCAGCCAGTGCGCGCAGTTCCGTTTTTTCCGGGCCGGTGCCGTGAATGTGCAGCGAAACATCCTTGTTCGGCAATCTTTGGAAGGCACGGATCAGAATGTCGAATCCCTTCTGGCGATGCAGCCGACCGATTGCGCCGATCACTTGCGGCTTGCGTGTTGCAGCTTCGATCGAGCGAAAGTCTTGCAGATCGACCACCGGTGCGATGATGCGAAGCGCGTCATGTGAAACGAGGCGGCAGCGCTTCATCCATTCTGCCTGCGCATGGCTGACAGCGACGACACTGTCGAACAGAGCCAGCGATGTCCGCAACATCGTGAAGAACCTCAGTTTGGAGGGAACGTTCAAAGCGGTGAAAGCCTCTGTGTAGCTGTGTTCCACATGTACGAGCGGTTTGCTGGCATGACGGGCGCGGAACGCGATAAGTGCTGGAAGTCTGCGCCAGCTCAGGCTGAGGTGCGAGACGATCATATCCGCATCGCAAATCGGCAAAGCGCCCTTGCGCGATACGACGCGCAAGCTGTGGCGGGCAGATCGGGCCATCATGGGACAGGTCCGGATATGCTGAAGAACACGGTTCACGCCGCCCGGGGTGGCATCATCGACAAGGTGCAGGACGTGGGGAAGGTTGGTCATGGATCTCTCTCTCTTTCTTTTTCTTTCGAGGTCACGCGCGGGCGACGCGCAATACGGAACGGGCAAGCGTCATCGGCAGGTCGCCGAACCGCGCCGTGGCGTGGGCCGCCAGCAGGGTCGACACGCTGCGCAGCGGCTCTTCGAGGATCGGGCGGGCGGACTCACGGTATGCGCGGGCAATCAAGGCACAGGCGGTTTCTCCGTCCCCGCTGCTGACCGCGCGACGGGCAAGATAGCGCAGTTGATAGGCGCGGGCCGCGGCCTCGTATCTCGCGAAAAACTCCGATGCCGTTGGGCGCAGCTTGCTCACCATGCGCTCCCATGATGCGAGTTGGGCGTCCACATTGGCCGAGAGCCCGGTGGAATTGACACGGTATTCCGTCAGCAGGCCGGGAACGCCCGCAATGATCCAATCGGTACAAAGGCACAGACGCATCCAGCACTCGATATCCTCGGACTGACGGAATGTTTCGTCGAAGATCCAGTCGCGTTTCATCTCTGAAGCGGGTCGCCAAGCAATCTCTGCAAGCGCCTCGCGACGAATAACCGGGGCGGATCCGTTTCCGATGGGGTTGCGTTTGAAGACATGGGCTGGCGTCACGCCGTAAAGGCGGGGGCGCTGCGCATGCCCTATGCGTTGGCCTGCCTCATCGATCATCGCCGAGCCGGAATAGCTGATACCCACGTCAGGCTTTCCAAGCAGGTGATCTACATGCGTGGCAAGCTTTTCGGGCATCCAAAGGTCATCGGCGTCGCAAAACCCGATGACTTCACCCTGCGCCTCTGCAATGCCGCTGTTGCGTGCGCCTGCAAGCCCACGGTTGAACTGATGGAGAACCCGAAACCGGCTGTCCGAGGCGGCGTGGATACTGGCGATCAGGGCCGTGTCGTCGATCGATCCGTCATCGATGATAACGACCTCGAAATCACGGAATGTCTGTGCGCTGAGCGAGGCAAGCGTCGCAGGGAGTGTAGCGGAGGCATTGTAGGCGGGAACGACGATCGTAGCGTAGGGCATGGGACAGATCCTCAATTGGCAAAAAGATATTGGCGGGTGGGTTCGGGTAGAAACGGCAGCAGCAGCGCGGCGAGCGCGATCAGCCCACCGCGGCGGGCCGGTAGAAGAAAGGCGGAGGCATGCTGGTAGCATCCTTCGAGGACAAGACGCTGCACGGTGGCGGCGGGAGCACCGACGCGAAGGGCCCGGCGCGCGAGGTAGCGCAGGTGCACGGCCTCCGCCCGCGGATCGGTGCGAAAGCCGAACCGGGCCGCGGTCTCGAGGGCAGCACACCGTCCGGCCCGCATTCTGTCGATTTCCGCGGATAGGCCACGCGGGCTGAGCCGGTAAAGCACATGATCCGTTTCGAGCCCTACAAGGCGGTGGCCGGATCCCACGAGATGGACCAGGAACTCCAGATCTTCGTTGTGAATGAGGTCTTCGCGGAAACCGCCGAGGCTTTCGAATGTGTCGCGGCGCAGAGACAGATTGGACAGCGTGCAGACCGGGTTCTCGCCGAGCAACGATGGGACGGTCACGTCGCTTGCCGGCACGCGCGAGCAGGTGCGGACGTGACCGGGGTCTTCGTTGAAAAAACCGACCCGCCCGAAGACGGCCTGAACCTGACCCCTGCCGAGATGTTGCGCAACATCGCGCAGCTTGTGACGCTGCCAGATGTCATCGGCGTCGCAAAAGGCTATGATGTCGCCGGTGGACTGCACGATCGCACCATGGTTGCGAGCGGCGCTGGGGCCTTTGCGCGGGTTGCGCACCAGCTTCAGGCGACGGTCACCTTGCACCAACGATCTGGCGACGCTCCAGCTGCTGTCGGCCGATCCGTCCTCCACAAGTATCGCCTCCCAATCGGTGAAGCTCTGGTCCTGCAATGCTGCGATGGTGGCTGGCAGCGTGTGGGCGGCGTTGAAAACAGGAATGACAATGGAAATGCGGGTCATGCCAGGGCGCTCTCAGGGATCGGAGTAAAGGCGAATTTCAGGGCCGGACGGGAGAGCAGCAGCATGATGATGCTGGCCGTCACCAAGTAGCCCCAGGCGATGGCGTTGAGGCCGAAGGGAGCAGCGATCACGACGTTCAGCATGACCGCCGCCGTCAGCAGCACTGTACCTTTGAGTTCCAGCATCGGGCGGTTCTCGGCCCGGTGCCAGCCGGCGGTCGCCGTCCAGAGCATTGTGGGGATGGCGACAAGGCAAAGGATGGATACCGGTTTCGCCAAGGCGTCCCAGCCCTCGCCAAGCAGCAGCGGCACATACCACTCGGCGAGCAGGGCCTGCAGGATGACTGCGGGTGCCACGATGCCGATGGACAGGGCGAACCCCTGGCGCATGGCCGCGGAACGGTCGGAGTGCGCGCAGAGATGCGGGAAAAGCACCGCGGCGAAAGCGGCCGAAAAGGAGGAGGCAAGGCTGAGGCCGGCGTTGAAGGCCATGAAATAGAGGCCGAGAATTTCCGGGCCGAGCAGCGCGCCGACGATCAGCTTGTCGGCATGCAACCGTGCGGTCATGATCATCTCGGTGCTCAGGATCGGCCAGCCGAACCGAATGAACGGGCGGGTCGCAGCCTTGCCGTGCTCTGGAGTACTGTGCCACGGGTGCAGGCGGCGCATCGCCACGAGCCAGAATGGCGCGGTCAGAAGCCGTGGCAAGACAAGCGCCAAGGCCGACGGCCACACCATTGCGAGGGCCACCGAGATCAGGTTCGCCAGCACGGTCTGCCCACCGGCGATGGCGGCGGTCTGCTTGAGCTTGCCTGCCCTCATGGCAAGTCCCGCCTGGACCAGCCCGCCTGGCATGAACAGGTACTCGCCAGCCAGGACAAGGATCAGCGTGGCCATTGCAATGTTGCCGGTTAGCACCCATACGCCACCGGCGATGACGCATTGGATTGTGAAAAGACCAAGGCACCAGACCCAGAAGAGGTCACGCGCCCGGTTGCAGGTTGGTGCAAGCTCGGATGCCGGGGCGGCGATGATGCGCTGCCCGATGCCGTTCTGCGTCAGCGACTTCAACAGGTCCCCGATCGCCAGCGCGGCGGCGGCCACGCCTATCTCTGCCACGTCGAGCGTGCGGGCCACGGCAATGACGACACCGAGACGCGACAGCTTGGTCGCGATCTCGGAGGCACCGTAGGCAATCAGGTGACTGAACATGGAGGAAGGTCTGGGCACGGTCGCTTGGCTTTCATTCAACGTTGGCTATTCCTACCCGCCAATGACACGCCCGTCGTTGGCGCGGCGGGAGAGCAAGATGCCGCTATCGAGTGGTCACCTATCCTTTCGGGTCACACTTCCACCCGATTGAACGCGTGGAGCGAACAAAACCCTGCATTAGAAAACGCTAAGTTGTACTTAGGAAGAATCATGACTGCTGTTCGCACACGCCTGCTCGGCTCTTGCCTGAGCCTCGCCCTCACCGCCGCTTGCGGCGATGCCCCCGCGCCCGAGAACCTGGCGCCCGTCAAAAGCGGTGGCGCGTACCAAGCCCAGTACCGGGAGCCACCCCGCAATCCAGAGGAACAGCCGATCCTGCAGTCTGAGCGGATGAACACGCTGAAATGCCGGACTGGTCATGGGGCAGGCAGCAAGGCAGGTGGCTTTGTCGCATCTGGTCTGCGCGGTGAGCGCCTGTCGCGGAATGATCTGGTGGATATCAGAGTTTCCGACGATGAGACCTTCAACGGTGATTACGTCGTGTCGCGCGACGGTGACCTGAAGCTACCCTTCTTGCCACCGGTACGCGCGCAAGGGCGTAGCACCGGAGACATTGAAGCACAGATCGCGCGCCTTCTGGTGCAGGAAGGTTTCTACGACGAGGCACCGCGCATCTCTGCGCGTGTCTCCGATTTCGCAAGCGTCAACGTGGCGGTTTCCGGAGCGGTTTTTGAGCGGCACGCGATAGAGATCGGCACCCGTGTCGCCGACGACATCGACCGGGCGCGGCAAGCGGCACTCGGCGCATCCACCGAGGCGCGCAATCTTTCGGCGGCGCTGCGCGCGGTTGGCGGCGTTCGCCCGGATGCCGACCTGTCCGCCGTGGAACTGCGCCGTAACGGAACCCGGCATGTCCTCGACATGCGCGGCGTCTTCGAAGGCCGCAATGCTGTCGACGTGATGCTGCTGACCGGCGACGAGATCAGGGTGCCTTCACGCCAGTGTTTCCAGGACGACCTGATGCGTCCCAGCCCGATCAGCCCGCCCGGCATATCCCTGTTCCTGTCGAACCTGACCCAGCCGGCGACCGGCAATGCGCCATCGGCCGTGGGCCGAGAGGTGCGCGAAGTTCCCTATGGGACGAGGTTCATGCAGGCAGTGGTCAATACCAACTGTGTCGGTGGCGCGCGGGCAACCAGCGCAAAACGTTCGGCCGTCCTGTTCACGCGCGACCCGATCACGGGCGTCTCGACGGTGATCGAGCGCAAGATCGAAGATATGCTGCGCCGCGCGGATCGGGACGATTACGACCCCTATCTACTGCCGGGTGACGCGATCGCCTGCTACGACAGCAGTGTCACGAACTTTACCGAGGTTGCAAAGATCATCGGTGCGGTTGTGGCCACAGGCGCAATCGTCGACTGATGGTCAGGAAAGCGAAGGGTCGGGCAGATGCTCTCGTGTCTGCCTGGCTGTTTCGATTGCCCGCTCCATAAGGTCGCGATCCGCGCTGTCTGCCGCCATTTCAACAGCGACCAGCGCGTCGCGCAGGTCGGGTTGACCGAATGCGGCGGCGCTGCCGGCCACCTTGTGCGCTTCTGCGGCAATCTCGGACATGTCGTCCGGTCTGGTGTCAAGCCAGTCGAAGAGCGCGTTCGTCTGTGACACGTAGCGGGCAGTCAGGCGATCCAAGGTATTCTGTTCCTTTTGCGGAGCGACCGATGCTTCGACTGCCGATTGCTCGCCGGACGTGAATTGGTTGATAACCCGCACGAGTTCTTCCTCGACAAGGGGCTTTGGAAGAAAGCCAGACATCCCGGCCTCGATAAAGCGGTCCTTGGCCTCCGGCAAAACGTTGGCCGAAAACGCCACGATCGGCACATCTCGGTTAGGACCGTTGCCAGCGCGGATGGCGCGGGTTGCACCCAGCCCGTCAAGCACGGGCATCCGTATATCCATCAAGATGAGATCGAAACGTTCCTCTTGCGCGGCTTCTACGGCTTCCTGGCCGTTGTGCGCTTCGGTTACACTGTGGCCGAGGCCAAACAGTGTTTCCCCTGCCAATTCGAGGTTTATCTCATTGTCCTCCACTAACAGGATATTTCGACCTTGTTCATTGGGCCCCGCGGTTACCGTGACATCTTCTTTCTCGGGGCCATCGACGCAGACCAAAGGCAGGCTCACCCAGAACACGCTGCCCTCACCTTCTGTACTTTCGACTCCGATCTCTCCGCCCATCGCCTCGATAAACCGGCGGGCAATGCCAAGGCCGAGGCCGGTCCCGGCGGGCGCACCTTCACCGGCGCTGTCGATTGTCTGAAAGTCGCCGAATATCCGTTCTTGGTCAGCTTCGGATATACCAACACCCGTGTCGATCACCCGCAGATCCAAACCGCTTTGGTTACACTCCCCTTCGATCACGATGCGTCCGTCGCGAGTGAACTTGATAGCGTTGCCGACGAGATTCAGCAGCACCTGTTGCAGACGCGAAGCATCAATGCGCACCCACGTCGCCGGATCACCGATCCAACCCCATTGAATATGGTTGCCGTTCGCCTCGGCCGCACTGGCCTGCGAGTCCACGATGTCCTGTATTAGACGCCCGATATGCACGACCTCCTCGCGCGGCTCGGCGGCGCCGGCTTCGAAACGGGCGACATCGAGGACCGCGTCGACGTGATGCATCAGCACGCCCCCCGATATGTCCATGTTTCGCACGTACCGGTCCTGAGTCACCGAGAGCGATGTCTTCTCGAGAAGAGCGAGGTTGCCCAGAAGCCCGTTCAGCGGCGTTCTGATTTCATGTGTCATCATGGCCAGGAAGTCGGCTTTGGCCTTCTCTCCTGCAAGTGCCTTGTCACGGGCCTCGACCAGTTCGGTTTCAGCTGCAACACGGTGAGAAATATCACGGAGAAATGCGACGATCATCTCGTCCTCGCCTGATTCCGCCATTTCCAATGCCAGCTCGACGGGGAATATCTCACCATTGCGCCGCTTGGCTTCAAGCCGAACCCGGCCTTGGCCAACCACGCGCTGCTCACCCGAGACGCGCATGCGGTGCATTCCGGCGTCATGGGCTGCACGGTGGTGGTCCGGCACGACAATATCCGCGATGTTCTTTCCGAGAACTTCATCTGTTGAATACTGAAAAGTGCGTTCCGCGGCCTTGTTGAAATTCAGAATCCGCCCGTCCAGATCCGCGACAATGACCGCATCCAAGGAGGTTTCGAGGATGGTATTGAGTCGGGAGTAGGCATCGGCCAGTTCATGCCCCCGGGTTTCCGTTTGCTTGCCCACCCGCCGGGTATGACCCAGCAATACGATCAACGCCAGTACGAGCGCCGCAGCAATAAGGGCCAGGCGCAACAGGGTGGAGGCGAAGTTTTCACGGCTTTGGTCCGACCGTTCCACAAAGTACTGAAGACCCGTGGTTGCGGCCGTGCGCAGCAGTGGTCTTATTTCATCCGCGACTTCGTTCAAGGCGGGGAGCGCGGCGCGCAATTCATCGCGAGGTCCGTCGATGATCGGGATCACGGCATCAAGCCTGTTTCTGATCGTCGTGATCGATTGCCCGAAAGCCTCGATTTTTCGTAACTCCGAATAAAGCGTGCCGGTGTGCAGAGTATCTACTCGGCTGTAGAATACGTCGAACTCGACGATCAACTCCTCTAGTGCGTCCGGATCTGTGCCTGACTGCGCGGTCTGTACGGCGTTTCGAAAGTCAAGGAACTCAACCTCCGCCTGTGACAGCACCCAGTGGACGTTGTCGGACCGGGCAGAGTTCAAAAAGCGCAGGTCGCGGATGATCTCGGAAATCAGGAACGTGATGGACAGCACGCACAACAAACCAACCAGGACCAGCAAAAGCTGGCCCCGGCGCCATAGTGCAGTGTCGCGTGATCGCTGTTGCGATGTGGCTTCAATCATTCCTTTATGGTGATCCGATCGAGTTGCCAGATACTGCGAGAGTAGATGACTTCGGTCCGGTAGTCACTGGAAGACGAGAAGGGATAGATCACCCAGAGCGGTCCCTTGTCACGGCGCGACAGTTCCTTGCCGTCCATCGCATAGGCAATGATCGGCCCGCCCTCGGTCGCGTCGGCCATCGGTATCGACACGCTGTAGTCGTTGATCGCGGTCGCCTCGATCGTGCTGCCGTCGGCGCCGAGGTGATCGAGCAGAGTCTTGAGCCGCACGCCTGTAAAAACGTGGTCTCCGGGGGTCCAGATGGTATCGGTTTTGATTTCGCTCTCGCCAAGTGCGCGCAGCATTTCCAAATCGAAAGTCGCGGCTTCGCCATCATTGGTCATTTCGATATCGCCGGAAACAGTCAGCAGGACGCGACCCTCGGGCAATGGCAGGCTTTCGGCTTGTGCCGGCAGCGCCCACAGGCTGACTGCAACGACAACGGCCGGGACGACGCGCAAGAAATTCATTTGATGCTCCTGTATCTTGGTTAATCAGTTTTTCGCATTTCTGCGTGATGTTGTATGCTGGTCATAAGGATCAGACTTGTATCCGTTCGGATAGTCCGCGGTACGATTGGATAGTTTAATAAGCTCCTCGCCCGGACAAAACTGCCCGCACTGTCAGGGAAAGCAGCATCAGATCGAGGATCATGCTATTGGATCGGACATAGGCAACATCCATGTCGATCATCTTGTCAAACCCGATATCGGCGCGACCAGAGACTTGCCACAGTCCGGTGATGCCGGGGCGGACCTTCAGCCGCTCCAGAGCCGCAGCCGGGTAAGCTGCAACCTCGCGCGGAAGTGCCGGGCGTGGCCCGACAACTGACATGTGACCCAGAAAGACATTCAGGATCTGCGGCAGTTCATCGACCGAATAGCGACGCAGGAATCGACCAACTCGGGTCACACGCGGATCGTGGCGCGACTTGAAGCAGATACCCTCGCGATCGGACTGCGACCGTATTGCGGCCAGTCGTTCCTCGGCATCCGTATGCATTGTGCGGAACTTGTAGATCGTGAAAGGAGCCCCGTCGCGACCGACGCGCGTCTGCTTGAAAAGGGCGGGCCCCTTGCTATCGAGCCTGATAAGAGCCACGACACAGAGCAGTACGGGCGAAAGAGCCAAAAGAGCCAAGCCACTCGTGACCATGTCGAAGCATCGCTTGCCAATTGCGTCCGGGCCGGCCATCCGCACCGCGTGAACGGCGGCGCGACACAGGAATGCGGCGTTGCCGAGCAGATATCGCTTTGCCAGGCGCCGCGGTTCTTGCGCGAGACGCCAGATCCATTCCATGCGTGCAGCCCGGACCGGTCTTGGCGCCCGAGTGACATTCCCAGCCAGGAAATCGAACAGGGCTCCTACGCCAAGGACCACGCGCGGAGACAGGTCCGACAGATGCCTGTCTATCCAGATTTCCTGCCGAGGTACGCCCATTGCGACAAGAAGTATATCGGCGCCGGAGGCATTGATCCGGGCCACGGCGGCGTCTTCGTCGGCGGCGCCATCATAGCCATCAAGCGTACCGGCGACGCGTAAACCGGGAATAGTGGTCACAAGTTTCTTTGCCGCTTTCTCTGCCGTGCCGGGGGTTGCCCCGAACAGGAACACGGATAGCCCCCGCCGTGCTGCCTCTGCCAGAAGAGCCGGCGTGAAATCCGTACCGTTAAGGTTCTGAGTCAAACCCGCACCGCTCATGCGGGCGGCCAACTCGACCCCAATGCCGTCCGGTAGGATCAGGTCGGCTCGGCCAAGCGCAGCGGCATAGCCGCGGTCGCCTGCACGGATATTCGCGCAATGGGCGTTCAGAAAGAACACGCTCCGCACAGAACCAGAAAGAACGTGCTCCATGGTCTGTTCAGTCGTCGCATCGACGAGCGGCAAGCCAAGGATAGTTCTGCGGGCGAGCGACGGTGAAACAGGTGTTGCACCGGTCTCGACCGTTGAGAAAGGGTGGTGTCGGGTCATGTCGGGTCTCCGGGGATGGGATTGAGCTTTCCCGGTTCATGCCCTCGCCAACTGTCGCACCGCAATTTCCCGGCCGTATAACCGGGGAACGCATTCGATACACTGCGCATCCGGATGCGTGTCTCACGCTCGAAAGGCTGTGCGACGCGCTGTAGGCGGTGTCGATGCTACCCGGATGGATACATGAGGTAGACTGTTTCCCCGTTAAATTTTCTACCCAATGCCGTAATCTTGTCTTAAGTCGCGTTTAGATTGCATTAATCGATTCACCGAGGGCCAGATTGAAATGAGAGTGCTGATTGCCGACGACCATGACCTGCTGCGTGATACGCTCATCGCGTTCCTAAGCGCGGACAATGATATGGAACTGGGAAGCGCGTCGAACTTCGAAGAGGCGAAACGGCGGATTTGCGAGGATGCGCATTACGATCTTGTTCTGCTCGACTATAAGATGCCGGGCATGAAAGGGCTTGAAAGCCTGTCGGAGGCGATAGGACTGGAAGGCGGTCAGCGGGTCGCGCTGATCTCCGGGCAGGCCACCCGCGATATCGCGGAAGAAGCACTCGGCCTCGGCGCCGCCGGTTTTGTGCCCAAGACCTTGCCGGCCAAGTCTCTTGTGAATGCGGTCAAGTTCATGGCCATGGGTGAGCAATACGCTCCCATCGATTTCATGAAAGCTCAGGAAGAGGAAGAACCGCACGCCATGGCAGAGCAGCTGACCAAGCGTGAGCAGGAAGTTCTGAAGGGACTGACCGAAGGCAAGTCGAACAAGGCCATCGCGCGTGACCTCGATCTGACCGAGCCGACGATCAAGCTTCACATGAAGACCCTCTTCCGCAAGCTGGAGGTCAACAACCGTACACAAGCGGCCATCGTGGCCCGGGATGCCGGCATCTTCTGATAGGGCTCCTGTCCGGAAGGATATAAGGCAGGGCAAAAGCCCCACGTGACCCACCAGTCGCGCAGGCGAATTGCAACAAGATCCGGGATAGGGATTGCGGCGAAGGAGATCGCCGATGACCACACGGAACATTGCCTCGACAGATATACCGAAACCGCGCCGCGCCCCGGGCGCCATGCGCAAGCTGGTGCGCCGTGCGCTCATGGGCGGGGCGCCGACCGACAGCGGGCGTATCCCGCGCTACGTGTGGATCTGCGCGTTGGGTCTTGCCGCGATCTGGGCGCCGATCACGGGGTATCTGAAAACCGCCGCGCCCAGCTTTGCCAGCCACATGTCACTTATCCTGCCTGGCTCGGGGTCGGCTTCGTCGGTCAACCTTGCCGAAATCGGGCAGGCCTCCAGCCATGCAAATTCCGCCTTTTCCAGCAACTCAATCAGCCCGACGGAAACCTACAAGCGGCTTCTCGCCGCGGACCGCGTGATCAAGGACGCCGCCGGTCGTCTTGGCATCAAAGCCAGAGAATTTGGAAAGCCCCAGGTCAAGCTGGTCGATCAGACGGCATTCATCCACGTCAAGATCACCGGGCCGGCCCCCGAAACGGCGCAGGCGCGCAATGCCGCACTGCTCAGCGCCTTTTTCGACGAGATTGACCGCCTGCGCAGTGACGAAATGGACAGCCGCCAGACTGGCGGCCTCAATGCGATAACCGAATACAAGGACTCAGTGGCCGCGACGCGCGTGGAAATCGAGAAACTGCGCGCCGAGACCGGTCTTCATTCGGCAGGGCAATACAATCGCCAGGTCGACGAACTCGATCTGTTGCGCGCGCGGATCGACACTGCCACGGCAGAATACGAGCGTAGCGCGGCGGCTGTTGCGGGTCTGGAAACTCAGCTTGGGACAGATGCGGAAACGGCCGCACGCATCCTGCGCCTGAATGGGGATGGCGCCTATACTGCACTCATCGATGCGATGGCGGAGGCCGAGACAGAATTGGCACGGGCCAGGTCACGATACGGAAAGCGCCACCCTGAAGTGCTCAAGGCCCTCGCGGCGATGGAGACTGCCCGGTCCGAGGCCACTGCGCGTGCCGTGTCTCTAACCGGTGACGCAAGCGCGCTTGAGCGGTCCCTCGATGGTGCCCGGGACGCACTCCTGACCGAACTCGTTAGACAGGACGCTTCTCGCGCCGGGTTGTTGGCGGAACTGCGGGAGCTGCGCGAACTTGCATCGGTTCAGGCCGGTCGTATCGAGACGCTGGCGCCGAAAGCGGCTCGCCTCGAGGATCTGCAGCGCGATTTCAACGTGGCCGAAGCGGTTTTCGCGTCGGCGATCGCACGCACCCAGTCCAGCAAAGCCGACGTTTTCGCCTCGTATCCCCTTGTCCAAGTGCTCGAAGATCCGACCCTGCCCGAAGACTCCTCTTCCCCTCGCAAGAAACTTGCCATCGCCGCCGGTGCCGCCGCCAGCATCCTGCTGATCTTCGCTCTTTCGCTCGCGTGGATCCGACGCATCCTGATCGAAAAGCTGATTTCCGAAAAGGGTCGCATGGCATGATGCGACCCGAAAACCCGGCCGAGGCCATGGTCTGGAAGACAATCCTCTGGACCTGGCCATTCTATGCACTCGGGGCGCTATATGTGGTTGGGCCGGTGCTGGCTTGGCTCATCGCTGGGCTGGCCGTATTGTCACTATACCTTGGGCCGGCGATACGGTCTGACCTGCGGGCCACGGGCCCGATCCCGCCTGTTGTCTGGGCATGGATCATCGGGATGCTGGTGATGCTCGTCGCCTTGTGGGCCGGGCATCTGAATTGGGATCTTGGGCTGAAACAAACCATTAAATCCTCGATCGGCTGGGCAAAAGGATGGGCGCTTCTCGCGTTGTTCCCGCTGGCGGGCGCCGTTCTCCCGATACGAAGAGAATTGCTGATCCGTGCGCAGTGCCGCCTCGGCTTCTGGACGCTCTGCATCGCGCCAGTGCTGCTTGTCGCCCCCTACATCGGTTTGCCTGAGCGCATCTGGACCTCGCCCCTGAAAGCTGTTGGTGGCCCGGGGCCCGAATACTTTACGGTCTTCCTGTTTACCTTCGATCCCGCGTCATGGACGCCCAGATGGCAATTCTATGCGCCTTGGTCGCCTTTCGCCGCACTTCTCGGCGTGGTCATGGTGCTGTTTGCCCTTGAGGAAAAGGAAGGGCGCTGGCGCGCGGCCGGCATCGCCGCGGGCACTTTGATGATCCTCGCGTCGAAATCCCGTATGGGGCTCGTAGGGCTGGTGGCTTGTACGGTCGGCCCTCGCCTCGTGCCTCTGGTGATTCGTAGCTGGGCGTGGGCTGGACTTGCGGCCTTCACGGCATCCCTTGCCGTCACTGGACCGTGGCTATTGGAAAAGATCGGCGCAGGCGTCGATGGCTTCAAATCTGCCCGTGCCGACAGCACGCGCGTTCGAGCGACACTCCAACGTATCGCCCAAGAGCGTTGGCAGGAGGATGCACCGTGGTTCGGACACGGCACCGTTCAACCAGGTCCACACTTGGTGGAATACATGCCGATCGGCACGCACCATACTTGGTTTGGGCTCCTGTTCGTCAAGGGATTGGTGGGGTTTATAGCCTTGGCGTGTCCGTTGATCTGGCAAACTTCGCTCGCATTCAAAGACGCAGCCCTCAGTCCGCGCGGCCGCTTACCGCTCGGGTTATGTATGGTCGTCGTCTTGCTGTCCTTCGGAGAGAACATAGAAATCGAGGCATATTTGCTCTGGCCTGTACTATTGTGCCTTGGAATACATACCCGTGAATGCAGTCGTTCGTTTGTTCGAGGATTGCCGTAATTGCGTCTGGTGGCAGTTAGGATCGCCTACTGAGCATAACTATAACCTATTGTCTGCGTTCTGCCGCAGAATGAATTACGGACGATGCGTTTAAGAAGCACAGGCCTTGGACTTCTGTAATTCAGCCAAACTGAGGCTCATCAAGCTTCGCGCAGGTGCGGCGAAGGTCCGCAATCCGCCCATTTTTCGAAAGAGGCCAACGATCTCTGATAACAACCAAGTGCCCGGCAGCTTTGGTTTTGGTCAAGAACCATGAAGGCAAATCTCTCGTCCCTTCGCCTTCTCCGCGTGCAAAACAATCTCTGCTGCGGCGCGGGCGTCTTCGCCGGCATCGTGGTGTTCGAAGGATAGCCGCAAGTGGGTCTTGAGGGATGCGAGGCCGTGGCCGCCGTTTCCCTTCACCTCTGGCCATGCGCGGCGGGCGACGATCACGCTGTTCTGCCAGATCCAGAGAGGCTCGTTTCGTCGTAGCAGGGCGCATGCAGCCCGGAAAGCGCTGCGGTCGAAACCTGAATGCTGGTAGATCGTCACACCGCCAAGAGGGACCTCGAGCAAGGAGAGGGCCTCCGCGAACTTGGGCGCGCCCCTGACCGTCGATTGGCTTACACCGTGCAGGCCTGTGAACGCCCATGTCGAGGTGCATGGATCGACGTATGTCGGTGAGAACCTCGACAGGGCATCCGTCGCAAGACATGGCACCAGTTCAGTTCGGAAGAGAAGATCCGCATCATATTCGAAGATCTACGCAGGGAAATAAGCATCGCAGAACTCTGCCGTCGCGAGGAGATGCATCCTCGCCGGGAACTGCTGCCGCCGCGTCACCTTTTTCTTCAGTGCATGAATCATGCTCGGGAGGGCGGGCTATTTCGGCATCGGGGCGCTCCTCTCAACGACACGCAGAGTCTATCAGGTTCGCCCCAAAACCTTAGCCTTTTCAGGCCTTTTTATCCTTTTCTAACATTTACTTAGTGAGGGCGGTTAAGGTTTTTGCTTGGTTCTGAAGAGCTTCTCGATTTTCGGATTGAATCCCCTTCAAGTTTCATGCAGGCACTCGATGCTGTCGATATGGCGCACACGCGCCATTCCTACTCACGAACTGAAATAAAGACTCCGGTAACAATTTCATGAAAGCACTCTTGGCATCTTCCTTCACTCGATTTTTGTCAGTCGGCACAGCTCTCACGTTGTTTTTGGACCTCGCTCAGCCCCTCTTTCCGTTTGCTATGACGGCCTTTATCAGCTTCTTGGGACTGACCCTGATCCTATTGGGTCTCCAATCGATAAAAATGGCTCGAGAAGCCGCGCATAGGCTGCTACCTTTCACTACCATTATGATGGTTCTGTCGTTGGGTCTCTGGATGTCCCAAAGCTTCGTGCAAAATGCCGATGAGAATGGGGTACTGGCATCCAAGGTGCCAGCTTTTCAGAATATGCAAAATCAGATGACCCAATTGATTGATACAAATGTTCGCATTGCAGACGCTACAGAGAACATCGCAGAGACAAGTTCAAGAACGGCCAAGGCGACTGAAAATTTAGCGAATAATGCAAAGAAAGAAACCAGTGCAGATCCCAGAAAAGAACTCTCAAATATCGGTTTGCCTTGGGGTGAGCAAAATTTCTGGAAAGCGCTTAGCTCAAATGACACGAGGGCTCTTCAGCTATTCATGAATTCTGGTCTACCTGTCTCAAAGCTCAAGATTTGGAAAAAGGCGCGCATGGGTGGCATCTCTCCTGCAGCGTCAAAGTCTTTGGCCAGCGTTGGCTTTTCATTCACCAAGGAGGAGTGTAATTTACAGAAATTTGAAAGTGGAAGTGCAATTTTTGATATTGAGCCTCACCTTGACGCTACTGAAAAAAGTGAAGTAGCTTGGAAATTGGCTGGTGGATTTTATGGTGTACTGGGGCTTGCCGAAGAAGATACAGCCAAGTCATTGGCCGTTCTTTGTCCAAATCTGCACTTAAAGAGATCAATCAACGCAGTGGTTTCATCTGGATTAAAATATCCCGAGATTCATGAATTATCACGTGATCGAGCAATAGCTTCTTGTAAAGATAACAATTCCAAAATTTCATTCGAAAACTATTTAGCATTAGCTTACAGCGGCGGCGACGGCTTGTTTTCAAAATTGTATTTTGAAGATGAACACGGCGTTCGAGTTACCCCCCAGTACCCGGACCGACCGCTTTCTACTTCTGAGAGGTTTATCAAAGGCAAGCTTTACAGCGAACTCTATGATGCAGCAGCTTCGGGATACGAAGGGATAGTTGTTAGAAGAAATAGTGTTGAGAATCGTGATAATTCTCTATCTGGTTATAAATCAATCTTAGATCGTGTGTGTGAGGTAGCTTTCCCTAAATTGGAAACATACCTTATGGGACAGTATCGAAAAATCGAGCGTAATTTTGGGTCTCAATTATGAAGCTTTGTTGGATAGATTATCCGAATAATCCACCAAACAAAGCGGCTGATTTGAGAAGCATCTGAAGCAAAGACTTTTTCTGTGCCTCAGTTGGGTTGCAACGCAATCACCTCGCCAAATCGTTCTCTGACCAGCATTCAAAACCCTTGTAAAGAGCCAGAGTGACGACTGATCACAAAATTCAAATCCATTTGCGATTTTTTGGAAAAAGCTACCGACTGAAGTGGCCCCGGTTCCCCGGACAGTTCAGCGGCTGATCTAAGGTGTATCGGGTTTGGAGATTAACAAGTACATGAAAAAGGAAGATGCCTAAGCGAATTAAGTTTTCGCATTGAGCACCAAGGGTCTAACGGGGAAAGTTATTTGGATGTTCTCCGTTGACCTCATCCAGACACTGTGTTTGAAAAACGGCATGACATTCGCACAACGCATATCTGCGACCATCGCGTAACCCTGTTCTAAACGGGGCCGCTTGGGTGTCTGGCTTCCAAATCCATTAACGATCTTTGGTCCTGTCCGCGCTGCGGCCCCATCCGAGTTTTTCAAGGATGGTTCTTGCAATGTCCAAAATTCCATTCATGCCCGATGTTCGGAAATTCCCTCTTTCGAGCTCTGAAATCGAAGACCGATTTGCCAAATTCCTAATCGCGTTGCGTAAACGGCTCGGCAAAATCGATGCCAGCGAAGTGACCGCCGAAGGCGCAAAAGAGGAAGAGCTGCTTCACTTGAGTAACGCTTTGGAGCTACCGACCAAGGATCACTACAAGATCGATCGGCGCACGAAGCGCCTTGTTGCGAAGCAGGATGCTCGTTCCGGTCTCGCCCACCTAAAGTCGAACGACCGCAAGCGGCTCCTAACCGCGGAGAGAGGTGTATCCCTCAATGGCCCGGACAGCGTGCACGGGGTCGATGAACTGGCGTCGCGTCTGATGGAAGAGATGCCCTGGATGCAGCCCGTGATCAAACCGATCTGGCAGGATGCGCGGCATCATATTGAAAGAGGCGGTTCTGGTCTCTGGCACCGGCCCCTGATCGTTGTTGGGCCTCCTGGTATCGGCAAATCGCATTTCGCACGGCGGCTTGCCGAACTGTCCCAGTTGCCGGCCTTGAAGATCGATGTCGGTGGAGGCAGCGCTGGTTTTGCCATCTCGGGTGTTCAGCGGGGCTGGGGCACTGCTGGCCCAGGCCGCCCCGTGGAAACGATCCTTTCTCAAGGAGTCGGAAATCCGATCGTCGTGGTCGATGAGATCTGCAAGGCGGGAACATGCTATTCCGAGGCGGGATTTTCAACTTCTATCGTGACGTCTCTGCTGGGCCTTTTGGAGCCGGTTAGTGCCCGATCTTGGGAGTGCCCGTATTTCAACGTCAATTTCGATATGAGCCGCATCTGCTGGATCATGACCGCGAACAACGTTTCAACCATCCCGTTGCCGCTTAGGTCGCGTTGTCGCGTGATCGAGATGGGCGGAGTGGCAAAGGCCGATCTGTTGAAATTTGTCGGTCAGGAAGCACCTAAGCGCGGCCTCGAGCCGATGGATGCTTACGTAGTGGCTTATCTCGTCGGGTCTTATCCCGAAGGCCATCCCGCACTGAACCTGCGTGTTGTCACTCGCTATCTCGATGACCTTGAGGCCTTGGCCCAAAAACCTGTTCTCCACTGAACACCGCCCATGCCTTCAAGCTGCAAAAGGAACAAGAAATGATACCGATATGCTCTTCCCGACAATGGACCAAAGCCCGCTTCGCTCTCAGCGACAGTGGCTTCAAAGATAACTGGGCGCATTCACGATGTAACGCGCCACCTGAAGAAATTGAAAGACGTCGCAACTATGTATACGAAAGTGAACTCCAACCTTCCCCTTCTCTCTGGCCTCGCGCTGACCAGTGCCGCCCTTCTCTCCGCCTGCGGGCCTGAAGGAGAATTTGAGGACGCGATCAACGCCGAGCTTCAAGACCGGGAAATGTGCTGGAACATCTCTTCATCCAAGCCCGTCACCTTCCCCATCAAGGTCAAACGCAGTTTTGGAAGCAGTCAGGACCTGCATCCGATCCTTGCTGGCTTGCAGGCGCAGGGCCTTGTGGAGCTTGAGGTGCTCGACACGAAGTTCATCCGCTCCGACAAGATCGACCTGACCTCGGAGGGCGAGCGGCACGATATCTGGACTGATGGCGAGGGTTTCTGCCTTGGCGCGCCGGAGGTAGTCGAGATTGTCCGCTTCACCTATGCCGATAACGGTCAGAATGAGAACGCAGCGAGTGTTGAGTTCACTTACCAATACGAAGAAGTGCCCTCTTGGCTGGATCGTGACGCCTTTGCCGGTATTCCCGGCATGGCCGATCCTGAAGAGGGCTACGCCGAGGTTCAAAAATCTTCTGACGGCTGGCATGCCTCCAGTTGGTTCTGATTGATCCAAGCTCTATGAAGTGGTTCGCCTTTCGCGGCGAACCACTTTTTCACTCTCAGCATGAAGAGCCAGCCTATCGAATGACATACGCACTTTTCATCGACGACGAGCGGTTTCCACCTGAGGACGGGCGACCATGGAAGATTGCGCGCAACGAAGTTGAGGTCGAGGCGCTTCTTGAAGAATGCGGCCCACCGGATTTCATCAGCTTCGACCATGACCTGGGTGATGGTGAACCAACTGGTTACGACATCGCACACAAGCTTGTTGATGGCGATATCGGTATTTTGCCGGGCTCAGGCTATGAAGCTGGACTGCCATCTTGCTTCAGGTTCGCTGTTCACAGTCAAAACCCGGTTGGCGCAAGGAACATCGAAGCTTTGCTGAACCGGTATCTCGAGTTTCGACACCGACAAACTCCGAGATGAAAGGCAGAGGTCGTCCACAGCATCAGGTCAGTCGGTCAACTGCCGAATTATGATCAGGAATTGACACGGCAAATTTCTCACAGCCGCATTTACCAAGAAGTGAATAAGTGTTAAAGATAAATATCTTTTATATTTGGAGTTCTTCATGATCGATCAAGATCGCTTCGCCGAACGTTTTCGCGAGATGTCTGCCATCGGCAGAACGAGAAACGGTGGGGTTCACCGACTGGCATTGACGGATGAAGACAAAGATTGTCGCGACCTCTTGAAGAGTTGGTGCAAAGAGGTGGGACTCCAACTCCAAGTGGACCGCATGGGAAGCATGTTCGCCACCTTGGCTGGACGTGATCTGAATGCTCCGCCCTTGCTCATCGGAAGTCACTTGGATAGTCAGCCCTATGCGGGCGCCTTCGACGGTCCTCTGGGAGTCTTGGCTGGACTTGAAGTGATCGAGGCACTGATCGATCACGGGATCACGCCAGAGATTCCAGTTCAGCTCGTGAACTGGACAAACGAAGAAGGTGCGCGCTTTCGCCCACCTCTCGTTGCATCAGCCGTCTTCGCTGGCTCGACGCCGCTTGAGCATGGGCTTGCCTCTATCGATAGCGATGGCGTCAGTATTAAAGAGGAACTGAAGCGAATAGGTTACACTGGCAGTGTCGACCCTGGATGGAAAATTCGTGGTTACTTAGAGCTCCACATCGAGCAGGGCACTGCGTTAGAAAAGGCAGACGTGCCTATCGGTATCGTCACCGGAGGCGTCGGGCTTACTGATATTCGGGTGCAAGTTTTCGGAGAGGACACGCATGCTGGTCCGCTGAGCATGCGGGAACGGCGGGATGCGCTCGTTGGCGCGGCAGAGATGATCGCTTCAGTCCCCAATCTCGCCATCGAGGATGGGGAAGATGCCCGCATGACCGTTGGTCGGATTAGCGTTCCGTCAGACTCGCACAGTGTTGTTCCCGGTCTCGCAGAATTCACTCTGGACATCCGTCACCCATCGGGTGTGGGTCTTGCTCGCCTTGAGGAAAAGGCGCGTGTGCGCTTCGAGACAATCGCGGTTGAGCGCAGACTCGAGGTCACCTTTGAAAAACTCTGGCAGTATCCGCCGTTTGAGTTCGACCCTGATTTTCGCTTGGCTATCGCTTCCGCAGCAAGATCGAACGGATATCAGTCGCTTGAGTTGCCCAGTCGTGCCGGACATGACGCTTGGAACATGTCACGAGTTGCGCCCTCTGCGTTGATTTTCATCCCTTGCAAGGATGGCGTCAGTCACAACGAGAAAGAATACGCGTCTATGGAACACATGGTCGCTGGGACGCAGGTTCTCTTCGACGCGGTAAAAGCGATTGTAATGAACGGTTGACACGATCAAAAAATAAAAAGACAATATCTTTTATCAAACAGGGAGACCGAAATGACAACCAAATCGATCCTACTTGTCACATGCGCCTTCGTAGGGAGCGCGATAAGTGTCAGCGCTGCGGAATTTGAACTGCGCATGCAGTCCTTTTGGGAAGGTGGCACCATCAACCAGCGTGCGTTTGAAGAGTTCGCAACTGACGTTGAGGAGTGCACTGACGGTCGAGTGACGATCGCAGCAATGCCAGGCAACGCTGTCGTTCCGTCGACCGAACTTCTGCAAGCGACCAAATCCGGCATCCTCCATGGGATGCAGGCCGGCGGTGCGCTGCACATCGGTCAGGATCCTGCTTTCGCGCTCGTAAATGACATCCCATTTGGCTACGCCAAGCCTGAGCAATTTCTCGGCTGGTTCCACGAGGGTGGTGGCATGGAGCTGACCCAGGAGCTCTACAGTAAGTACGGGGTCCACTTCGTCGGACCGGTGATGTGGGGTGCAGAGTCGATTCCGACCAAAGAGCGCATTGAGACTGTGGAGGACTTCAGCGGCGTGACGATGCGCTCCCCTGAAGGTATCGCCTCCCAGATCTGGCAAGATATCGGAGTGGGCGTTTCCACGCTTCCCGGGAGTGAGGTCTACACGGCCTTGGAAACCGGTCGCATTGAGGCAACAGACTGGGGTGGCCTTGGCATGAACGATGAGCTTGGCTTCGATCGGATCGCATCTTACGCGATATATCCCGGCATCCACTCCATGCCTGCGGGAGATCTCGCCATCAATCAGGAAACCTGGGATGCCTTTTCCGACGACATGAAGGAATGTTTCACCACGGCGACTTCGAACCTGAACGAGCGCATGCTTTCCGCAAATCAGGAGCTGGACAAGAAAGCAGCCGAGCAACGCGATCCAGAAACACTGGTGGATTGGAGCCAGGAAGAACGCGGCAAGCTGCGCGAGATTGCGCAGGAGCACTGGGCCGCATGGGCGGAACAGAATGAAATTGCGCAGAAGATCTACGAAAGCCACGTTGAATACATGAAAAGCCTCGAGCTCCTGTGAGCTTTTCAGGCGGCGCGAATTCGCGCCGCCTTTGCCGTTTTCCCCTCAACTCAACTGGAGCGTGCCTTCATGATTGACCGCATTTTTGAGCGGCTGGCCGTGGTAACGAGTCTGCTTTTCCTCGTCACTATGTGTGTCGGCTGCTACGAAATCATTGCCGACAAGGTTTTTGGGGCTCCGACAAGCTGGAGCTTTGATATCATCGTGATCTTGAATGCCGTCTGCTTCATGATCGGCGGTGCATGCGCGCTCCAGAGCGGGCGCCACATCACGATATCATTGCTGCGTGAACGTATGCGGGGACGACTGGCTGCCATAGTCGATCGGTTCAACATGATAATCGTTCTCGTTTACTTGCTGCCGGTCGGCTGGTTTGCCTTGAAAGGCGCGCAGCAGTCAATCTCGCGCGGCGAGACGAGCGGGCATGCCTGGAACGGGCCAATGCCACAATTTGTCAGAAGCGCACTATTCATCGGCTTCGCGCTGATTGCCGTACGTCTCATTTTGCTTTTCGTGCAGCGCCGTCGACTCTTCAACGAAGAGACGCCGATGTTGGACAAGGGGCAGGCCGATGGGCATTGAACTCACAACCGTCGTGCTCCTCGGCGGACTCTTCGGTCTTCTTCTTCTTGGCGTACCAATGGCGTTTGCACTTGGAGCCTCTGCCGTCGTCGCCGCATTCACCGGGTTTGGCTTCGGCAGCATCGACCTGATTGTGAGCCGTACCTATGGTCTTGTGAGTATGTATGCTTTCGGCGCTGTGCCCATGTTCCTGCTGACCGCTTCCATCATCGACCGATCTGGCATGGCGGCTGACATGTATGACGCGTTTCGCATATGGTTTTCCCGTGTACGAGGCGGCATCGCCGTGGTGACGCTTGTCGCGGCGATCTTCATGGCGGCAACCACAGGGATCATCGGCGGGGAGATCGTCCTATTAGGTCTCGTTGCGCTACCACAGATGCTGCGTGTGGGATACGATCGCAGCTTGGCGATCGGCGTGATCTGTGCCGGTGGGTCGCTGGGAACGATGATCCCGCCCAGTATCGTTCTGGTCATCTACGGCCTCGCCACCAACACGTCGGTGGGGGACCTGTTCCTTGCTGCGATCTTTCCTGGGATCATGATGGCGGTGATTTACCTCACATACATCTTGGCACGCTGTGCGATCGACCCCAATCTTGCGCCATCGGAGACATTGCGACCCGAAGAGACGACCGTCAGCGCAAAGCTCAAGGCTACTCGACACCTTGTTTTGCCAACGCTCATCGGCGGCTCCGTGCTGGGCAGCATTTACTCCGGCGTGGCATCGGTAACTGAGGCCGCGACCCTGGGTGCCGCTGTATCTCTTGTCGGTGCGGCGTTCCGAAAAGAGCTCTCGTGGCCGATGCTCCGTGACGCATTGAAGCAAACGCTGATAACCTCGTCGGCACTGTTATGGATTACCATCGGCGCGTTCGCACTCATCGGTGTCTATAACCTTCTTGGTGGCATCGCCTTCATCACGGATCTATTCACCGATCTTCCGTTCAGTCCCTATGTGATCGTCTTGACGATGATGTTGGCCCTGGTGGTGCTCGGGCTTTTCATGGATTGGATTGGCATCGCCCTGCTGACGCTTCCGATATTTGTACCTGTGGTAGTCGAGCTGGGTTTCGATCCTGTCTGGTTCGGTGTCCTTTTCTGCATGAACATGCAGATTTCTTATCTCTCGCCGCCATTTGGTCCTGCAGCATTCTACCTAAAAAGCGTTGCGCCGCCCGAGATCAAGCTTGGGCACATCTATAGCGCGCTCTGGCCGTTCATCATCATGCAGGCGTTGGCGATCGGTCTCCTCATGGCCTTCCCGCAGATTGCACTTTGGCTGCCGGGGAGATGAGAAAGAGGTTGACCTTCGAAGCCTCAAAAGATAAAAGAAATTGATCTTTAATCTTAAGGACTGGTTGCTATGTATGATGCGCAGGGAAATTACGGTCACTGGATCGGTGGTGAGAGCGTCTCGAGCGCTTCTCAGTTCAAAACCTTCAATCCGGCATCCGGTGAAGAATGGGGAAGCTTCGCCAACGGCGGAGCGGAAGACGTGGACCAGGCAGTCAGTACGGCGAAGGCGGCATTCAAGACCGGAGAGTGGGCGAGCCTGTCACCGACCAGGCGTGGCCGCCTTCTCATGCGTTGGGGTGATGCCATCGCCGAGAATGCGGAGCGACTTGGCTGGTTGGAGACGAGCCAGAACGGCAAGCTGTTGAACGAGATGGTACTTCAGTCTCGGATAGTACCCGACTGGCTCTACTACTACGGTGGTCTTGCCGACAAGGTTGAGGGGCGCGTGATTCCGGTCGAAAAGCCTACGGTGCTGAACTACACACGCCGTGAACCGCTGGGAGTCGTTGCGGTCATCATGCCTTGGAATTCTCCGCTTTTCCTCACGATGATGGCGGTCGCGCCAGCTCTCGCGGCTGGCAATACGGTGGTCATCAAGCCTTCGGAAGTTACTCCGGCCTCGATTATTGAAGCGGTCAAGATGGCTGAAAGCGTTGGCATTCCGAGAGGCGTGCTCAACGTTGTGACGGGTCATCGGCAGGCCTCGGAAGCTCTCGTAACCCATCGAGACGTTGCGAAAATCTCCTTCACGGGCGGAGTGGAAGCAGGCCGGTCGATCAACATGCAGGCCGCTGAGCGGTTTGCGCCAGTCACGTTGGAGCTTGGAGGCAAGAGCGCCAATATCGTCTTTCCGGACGCAGATCTCGAGCAGGCTGAAGCGGGCCTTTTGGCCGGCATCTTCGCCGCAGCAGGTCAGACATGCGTCGCAGGATCGCGTGCCTTTGTGCATCGAAGCATCCATGAGCGCGTTCTCGAAGAGATTTCGAAACGCGCCTCGGAGATCCTAATTGGTGATCCGCTCAAGCCCGAAACTCAGATGGGTCCTGTGGCTACAAAGCAGCAGCTTGAAAAGAACGAAACGATGGTTCGCCGCGCATGCGAGGAGGGGGCAGAGCTTTTGTATGGTGGCGAGCGCGTAAGCGTTGAGGGTTCGCCCGGTGGCTATTTCTTTACGCCGACGATCCTGGGCGACGTTCATCCGGACAGCTACATCGCGCAGCATGAGGTATTCGGCCCTGTGCTGTCCGTCATCCCCTTCGACGATGAGGATGAAGTGATCGCAATGGCAAACGGCACCAGCTTCGGGCTCGCAGCGGGAGTGTGGTCCCTTAATGTGCGCCGTGCGCATCGCGTCGCACAGAAACTTGAGGCTGGAACCGTGTGGGTGAACATGTACCGCGCAATGACCTTCAATTCGCCGTTTGGTGGTTACAAGGATAGTGGAATTGGGCGGCAGAACGGCATCGAGGCAATCGACGCCTACTTACAGACGAAAAGCATTTGGTGCGAGCTAAGCGACGAGGTCCAAGACCCATTCGTTATGCGCTCTTGAAAACAAGTCAGGAAGGAACTGCGTGACATGATGATGGATGTAAGCTCCGAAAGGTCGCGGGCCTCGCGTCAAAACACGCGCCACCGTGTGCGCCATTTCCTCGCCGATTTCGCGCGTCTGGATGAGGAATTCCCTGAAAGCTATCCGAAGATGATCGTGCGGGGCGAAGGCGCCTATCTCATCGACAATGAAGGAAACCGCATTCTGGATGCGGGGAGTCATTTGGGCGCCTGCCAAATTGGTCATGCGCGGAAGGAGGTTGCTCAGCGCATCGCGCGGCAGGTGGAGGAGCTCGAGTTTGTGGCTCTGGATGGAGGCGTCTCACACATCTACGCAGGGGAACTTGCCGAGCGCCTTTCTGAGATAGCGATGTGCGACGATCCGATCTTCTCATTTACGAACAGCGGCAGCGAAGCCAATGAACTCGCCATAAAGATCGCTCGGCAGTATCACGCAAGAAGGGGTCAACCAGATCGAGTGAAAATTGTTTCGCGCAATGGATCGTATCATGGATCGACGCTGGCAACGTCAGCGGCGACTGGTGTCCAATCCTTCAAAACCGGCATTGGGCCTCTGCCGGAGGGCTTTATACAGAGCGCCCAGCCATCTCCGGGGCGATGTGGTCACTGCGGAACAGGCAACTCTTGTTCATTGGCATGCCTCGATGAATTCACTCGCTTCGTGAAGCAGGAGGGCCCGGAGACGGTGGCAGCGATCATCGCAGAACCAGTCGCGATCCCGCAGGCAGTCAAGGTGCCGCATACGGACTACTTCTCCAAACTGCGCTCCTTTTGCGACGAACACGGCATCTTGTTGATCATCGACGAAGTCGTATGCGGATTTGGTCGAACAGGCCGGATGTTCGGCGCTGAGCACTTTGGCGTCAAAGGAGATATCGTCTCTTACGCGAAAGGTCTCACGTCAGGTTATGTCCCGATGGGTGCAGTTGCCGTGAGCCGCCGCATCGAAGCAGAATTCGAGCAAGTGCCTCTCTTGCATCTCAACACTTACGCTGCCCATCCGGTCGCGTGTGCTGCCGCACTTGCGGCACTGGACGTCCTCGAGAGCGAGCAATTGGTGGAGAATGCCCGCAACTTGGAGGTGGTGCTCAAACGCGAACTCGAGCGGCTGCGACAAGCTGATCCGCGTGTGCGTGAAATCAACGTCATCGGGCTCTTGTCCAGCATAGCGATCGATCTCGATAAAGCTGACGATTTAGATAGGTCAATGAGGCGACTGCGCAAACTCTGTTACGATCATGGCCTGCTGGCACGCATATCCCGTGATGGTGCTTTGCTGGGAGTTCATTTCTACCCTCCGCTCAATGTCAACGAGGAAGACATTGTCTCCGGAGTGCAGGCGTTGCAACGCGCACTTCGCGACGTTTGACAAGCACGATTAGAGAAAGGATTTCCTGCAATGAAGATCACTTCGGTTCGTGAAATATCCGTACCGCTGCACGCGAATATCGCAAACTCGGTCGTGAATTTCTCAGCGCACACAGTTTCGCTTGTCGCCGTCGTCTCTGATGTGGTGCGCGACGGCAAGCCGGTCACCGGCGTGGCGTTCGACTCCATCGGTCGCTTTGCCCAAACTGGCATTTTGAAAGATCGGTTCATCCCCCGGCTTCATGAAACAGATCCCGACGAGTTGATCAGCGAAAACGGACGGCACTTTGACGCGAGTAAAGTGCTGGAGGCGATCCTCCGCAATGAAAAACCCGGCGGCCATGGCGATCGGGCCCACGCCGCGGCCGCTCTGGAACTTGCTATCTGGGATCTGAACGCGAAGCTGGAACAAGTTCCGGCATGGCGTTGCATCGCCGACCACTTTGGCGTCGACCCGCGGATGGAAATGCCAGTCTATGCCGCGGGCGGCTATTACTATCCAACCGATAGCTTGAATCGACTGGCGGACGAGATGCGCCACTACATCGACCTCGGTTATACGCGCTTCAAGATGAAGATTGGAGGAGCTTCCCTCCAAGAAGACATGAAGCGTATTGAAGCCGCCTTGAGCGTAGTGGGAGAAGGAGCATATCTGGCGGTGGATGCAAACGGACGGTTCGACCGCGAGACAGCGCTCCAATATGGGCGTGCAATGAAGAACTTTGGCCTGCGTTGGTACGAGGAGCCAGGCGATCCCCTTGACTATGATATTATGGCGTCACTTGCCGAGGACTATCCGCATGCATTGGCGACTGGAGAAAACCTCTTCTCCACACAAGATGTTCGAAATCTCATTCGCTATGGCGCCATGCGGCGCGATCAGGACTATTTTCAAATGGACCCAGGACTTTCCTATGGACTAACCGACTTCGCTCGGATGGTCGACCTTATGGAGACATCAGGCTATTCACGTCGCCAGTTGCAACCCCATGGCGGACACATGATTGCACTCCACGTCGTCATGGGACTGAATGTTGGCGGATCTGAGGCCTACCCGGGCGTTTTTGCGCCTGTGGGCGGATACACTCCAGGCTGCCGGGTCGGCGACGGAACGGTTTCACCAACTGATGCGGTGGGTTTTGGCCTCGAGGAAAAGCCAGATCTCAAACCTCATATCGATGAGCTTATCCAGTAGGCGCTTTAATCGCAAATGTTCTTTATGTTTGACCATTTCACAGTGTTGGGCAATGGTCTAAGATCGCATGAACTGATTTAAAGTCATCTGGCATGAATACACCAACCGAACTCTCTGACCGCTGGCACTTTCACGCGATATCCAATTCCAGAGCCCACGAGGAGGTGGTTGAGCAGATCATCTATTCCATTCTGTCGGGCGCCTACAAGCCGGGCGACAGGATGCCGAATGTCGAAGTGTTGGCTCGCGAGATGTGTGTGAGCAAGCCAGTTGTGGGAGAAGCCCTCAAGCTTCTGTCTCAAGCCGGAGTCGTACAGGCCAAACGCGGAATCAATGGCGGTCTATCTGTGGAGACGGATGACGTGCCCGAGAGTATCATGGCGCGCACGGCGCCACTCCGTCATCTTGAGCTGAGGGACATAATTGAAGCCCGTAGGCCGGTGGAAGTCGAGCTTGCCCTGCTGGCCACAAGGCGCGCGGAAGATGAGGACCTTGAGAAGCTTGCGCTGTGCGTCGAGCGATTGAGAGAGCATCGCACAAGCTCACTTGTTCAGCGCATCCGCCACGATCACCTTTTCCATTATATGGTCGGTCGCACCGCGCGCTCACAGGCGTTGTCATATTATCAGCATCAGATCCTCGAGCAACTTTTTGTCCGCATGCGGTCGTATTTCGAGCTGATGGAGGATGTCGATCAAGTCATTGACCTGCATGAGCGAACACTCGCTGCGATCGCAAGCGGGGATGAGTCTACGGTGCGATCCGCCATAGATGAGCATCTTCGCCCGCTGGAATCAGCAGCACTGACGCTGCAAGCGCAGAGATAGTAGTACGTCTTGAGGGATGCGAGGCCGTGGCCGCCGTTTCCCTTCAGCTCTGGCCATGCGCGGCGGGCGACGGTCAACCGCAATCTGTGGTCACGCGGTGTGATGCACTATACGTTGATCTACTGAAGCACTCAGGAAACAATTCGAAACTCCAGTTCCTGGGTTTCGAAAGAGGTGAGGTCGCGTCTGACTCTCTAAGGAATTTTGCGGAGAGAAATCTCTCCGCATCCAGTTTCGTTCTGATCCAGATGGCACTTATTCGGGGCGCTCGTGTCATGCCGGAAACCGGTGAGCGTCAACGTAGCTGTCGCCAACTACCCTGTCCTCGGCCATTGCCCGGGTATTGTGACCTGTGTCGGCATCACAAAAATATCCGAACCAAGGTTCCGCGTGTTCTGGCGTTAGCGCCCGTCGGACGGCACTAAGTCATCAATTCGGAGGCATGCATCTAAAAGGTGGCCAGCAACGGAGCAAGCCGGGTCTCTGATAAAGTTTGGGCAAGCGCTGGCTCCAAAGAAGCGCAGGAACCATCCGAACCCTTCCAGGTCGTTCCGCGACATTTACACAGCCACCGCCGACACGCGAGACCTACTGATTCCCTGCAATGCGAATCGTCGAGGGGCCACGGTCGAGTTTCGAACCATCGCTCTGAAAACTTGTTTCTGAAGGCGCGTGGCGAGAATGCCACACTTGGTATCTCGGGTTGGAGCCGTTTTCAGGGGAGCTACAGACTCGAAGAAAAGAATACTTCCGAGGGCGTTTTCAAAAATTCATCATCGAATCAAATTATTCTATTTCGTATCAGTGGCTTGCATGAATTCGGAAAACTGCGTGGGTTCATTCTTCATTGGACGATAACGATTCTGGAAAACTTTTTTTGGCCAAAATCAGCTGTTGTCGGATGGGCCGCGGTGGGTAGTTTCTCGGCCTCAAGCGAAGGCTGAACGGCAGACCACACCGACTGGGACGCAATATTTTCTTCGTGAAAATGGCAGTCAGCCAACCTTTCAGTCGAGCAAGCCGGAGTCCGGCAGACGGTCGAAAGGTCAAAACCAGGAGGAGAAGAACCATCAGGGTCGCCGAAACAGGGTAGACCACGAAACACCGCAGGCGGAACCATCATGAAGCCTGCACGGGGAGCCAGCTGAAAAGACGCACTCCGGAAACGAAACCAGAAATCAGTATCGCAGCCCTCGGGCAGCGTCGGACCACGTTCCGGCGAACGATACTCTCATGCCGAAAGGAACCAGAGCATGATGAAGATGCCGGATGGCGGGGTCACGATGCCGGAGCGCGTGCAACTTGCACGGAAGACGGCTGTCGGCGCCCGCGAACACCAAAGCGGACAGATCACGATGGATCCCGATGAGGGGTATACCGTGGGCTACGACAGCAACACCGAAATGAAGTGCATGCTGGTTCTTCTCGCCCGCCCGAATGTAGCCGGTCTCGAAAGCCAAGTACACTTCCAGTGGCTCGATGCCGACGGGAAGAAGGGCGAGCACTTCTTCGACTTCCGCGTGCTGATGACCGACGGCAAGCGCGTCGCGATCATGGTGAAGTCGGAATATCGCCGCAACCAGCCCAAGGTTCAGGACGAACTCGCGGACGTCGCAGCTCGGGTTCCTCGGAGTTTCGCGGACCAGGTCGTGGTCATGACCGAGCGCGACATCGACCCCGTGGAATACTTCAATGCCGAGATGATGCATGAGATGCGTCGCCCCGACCCCGATGCGGATGCCGCCGCACGGCGGCTCCTTGGCGAAATCGTCGGGGCTGTCCGGGTCAAGGATCTGGTCGATGCCATGGGCCTCGGCGCGCGTGGATTCCGGGCCGTGGTTCGCCTGCTCCGCTCTCACGACCTCGAACTCACACTCAATGTGCGCATCACGCACGAAGCCTATGTCCGCCGGAGGATGTCCAAATGATCGCAGTCAAACCCAGCCCCGTTCAGCCCAAGTTCTCCTTCTCAGAATACGATGGCATCACCATCGGTGGCCAGCCTTTCCGCTACTTCGAGACCCGCGAAAACGGCCACATGTTCGTCAGGGTGGCGGGCGAGGGCGTGCCCCAGGTCATGAGCAACGCCGAGATCAGCCGTTATCTCACGGCCGGAAAATTCGCGTGTATCCCGAACCGGCATCAGCCTGAGCATCTGCGCGACCGTATTCTGCCGGAAGGTGAACTGCTGTCGTTGAAGGACACCAAATCCCATAAGAAAGCGGCTATGCGCCTGGCGGTGGTTCGCGCGACCCGCGAATTTCTGGATGACGACTCCAATAATGTCTGTCGGACCGCGACTTCGATCAGGCCTTTTCTGGGTGCCATCAAGTTTCGCGCCGGCGAGATCCTCGACGAAAGTGACCCCAGCCAGGACAGCGAGACGCTCCCTGTTCCGAAGAAGCTCGGCGCGAAGACCGTGCTCGAATGGGAACGGAAAGAGCGGCGGTTCGGGCTGGCGGGGCTCTACGATAGGACTTCCGAGCGCGGTAATCGGGATCGCCGGATGACGGCCGATGAACTCGTGATCATGGGCAAGGTGGTGGGCAAGTATCTCGACGACCAACGCCCGTCGCAGGCCATCATCTTCAATGAGGTCAAAACGGCGTTCCTCGATGAGAACGATCGGCGCCGGGCTGCAGGCGAGCCTGAAATCATCTGCCCGTCCCGTGAGACGGTGCGGCAGGCGATCCGCAAGCTCAATCCCTTCGATGTCACCCTGACCCGGAAGGGTCGCGAGGCAGCGAACCGGCAGTTCGCCCCTGTCGGCATGGGGCTTCATATCACGCGACCGATGCAGCGTGTGGAGTTCGACGAGTGGGAAGCCGACGCCATTACTCTCATGGCTGAAGGAGGGTTATTCCATCATCTAACGAACGAGGAAAAGAAGGCTCTCGGGCTCGACAAGAAGACCGCAAGGTGGTGGATCACCGTGGCCATCTGCTGTGCGACGCGTTGCATCGTTGGCATGGTCGTCTCCAGGCAACCGAACTCTCAGAGCGCGCTTCGGGTCATCGAGATGATGATGCGCGACAAGGGCGTCTGGGGAGATGCCTGCGGCGCTCTCACCGCCTGGAACCAATTCGGCTGGCCTTCGGTCATCGTAACCGACTGTGCGCGCTACAACATCTCGAGCCTTGTACAGGCACGTGTGTCCGATCTCGGCATTACCCTGCAGTATTGCGCCGCGGCCAATCCGGAAGCCAAAGGCACCATCGAACGTGTGTTCGGCACCTTCGCGACCCAGCTGATGCCACGGCTGAGCGGTCGTACCTTCAGAAATACTGTCGAGCGGGGCGATTACGACTCGGTGAAACGTGCCGCGCTTAACCCGGAGGAGTTCTGCTCGGTGCTGGTGCGCTACATCGTCGATGTCTACCACCGCACGCCGCATAGCGGGCTGAATGGGGAGACACCGCTGGACTGCTGGAACCGGCTGGTCGAAAAATTTGGTGTCCAGCCGCCCCCGGACCTCGGGCGCCGGCGCCTGATTTTCGGCCATGAACGGGAACGGACCGTGACCCGGGATGGGATCACCATCTTGGGGATCCGGTATCACTCGGAGGTCCTGGCCCGGTTCATGACGAGGGCCCACGAGCGCAAGGTTTCGATCCGGTGGTATCCTGAGGATATCGGCGCCGTCTGGGCCGAACTGAATGGACGCTGGTTCGAGATCCCCGCCGTGTTCGATCGGTATCAGGGTGTCTCCGCCCAGGAGTGGGTGGATGCCGCGGCCGAAATCCGGGCCCAGAACGCGCGCAATGCCGAGGTCAACTTCGCGGTCGTCCGCCAAGCGCTCGACTTCATCAAGGCAACCAACAGCGCTGCCATGACGGGTGTCGGACTCATCGTGGAAGACTGGTCCGAGAAACGCATGGAATACGAGCACGATCGCCTGTTCATCGGGTTCAACACCTCGGAGACGGAGCCTGAGAACCCCTATGACGGGGACCGGGATGAATGGGGGACCCGCCTTGCCACGGCCGATTCCACTCCCTCAGGCGAGCCCGCCGACGAAAATCACTCCAGTGCCGAAGATTCTGCTTCCGGCAAATTCGGCCCGATCCAATTTCCGGATCATCAGCCTGTCGATGGTGCCGATGCGGCTGATGACGGTGACGATTGGACCCTGGAGGACGAATAGCCATGAGCATTTCCGCTCTCACAATCAACGAAAAACTCGCAGCCGTGGACCGGCTGCGAGACAAGTATCTCGCGACGCCGCGGGACGCTCAGTTCCGGAGCTACCTGGACCGGCTGCTGCAGCGCGATGATCAGGGCAACCTGCTTCCCAAGGCCCGGCTTTTCAACAAGGCCGGCGATACACGCGGCATCGCGGTCGTGGAGCCCGCGGGCGGAGGCAAGACCTCGCTGGTTCTTCATGGCCTCAAGACCCACCCGGCCCTGCAGCCGCGCGATGCGGCGCATCAGCCGTGGGTCGGTGTCCGGGTCCCGAGCCCGCCCACCGCCAAGAGTCTCGGGATCGAGATCCTCAAGGCCAGCGGTTTTCCCTCGGTCTCCCGGTCGCAGACCGAAGATGACATAATGCGCAAGGTGCGGCACCATTTCAAACTCCGGGGGACGGCCATCCTCTGGATCGATGAGGCGCACGACCTGTTCGGGGCTGGCAGCAAGTTCAAGGTGGATGTCTTCCTGAAGACCGTCCGCAACCTGATGCAAGGGGACGATGCCGTCAGCGTCGTGCTGAGTGGCATCGAGAGCCTCTGGCAGATTGCCTCTTGCGATGCCCAGGTCACGCGTCGTTACTGGCGGTTGCCGCTTGCCGACGTCTCGCCGCACTCGGATCGCAAGGCGCTGATCAAGGTCATCGCCGGTTTCTGCGATGCAGCCGGTATGCGGCCGCCCTCGGACGCGGATCTGGTGGATCGGCTCGTCCACGCGAGCCGGAACCGTTTCGGCCGCTGCATCGAGAATATCCTCGCGGCGCTGGAAGCGGCGGCTCTCGAGGGTGCTGATGAGTTGACCATCAACCACTTCGCCGAGAGCTGGGGCCTGCAGGAAGGCTGCGGCATGGGCCAGAACGTCTTCCTTGCCCGTCACTGGGCCAAGATCGATCTGGGTGAGGCGCAGCTGAACTGGGAGGGCGCGCGCTGATGCTCGCGCCCCATTTCCCTTTCCATTCCGAGGAGAGCCCGCTGTCATATGCGGCATGCCTCGCCAAGCTTCACACCGGCGATCGGCTTGTCTCGTTTCTTCGGGATATTGAGATCCGGCCCGACCAAATGGCGGTCAACGAAGGGTCGGCGCTCTGCCGTCTGGCCGAAGTCGCCGGAATAGACGTCGAAGACCTGCGCGCCAATGCTGCCGTTCCGGTCGGGAAGCGCACCTACAACCTCCGGGGTGAGCTGGTCACTGCGGAGTTCCTTGCGAACCCGAACACGGTTTTCTGCCCGGCATGTCTGGCAGAGGATGACCGGAAAGGGATGCGTCGCGGACGCTGGGAGTGGTCATTGTCTGTCGTTCGGACATGCCCTCAGCACGAAATTCCTCTCCTGCGCCAGGCACAGGCCGCATGGGACGACAAACTTCACGAGCTTGATCGCCGGGTGCCTGAGCGCGGCGTTGAACTTCAGGAGATGATCGAAAAGGCAGGGCACCGCTCGGCCTCGCCGCTTCAGGACTACGTCTTGCGCCGCCTTGATGGGATTGCTGGCCCGGATTGGCTTGATGCACAGACGCTCGATCAGGCAACCCGCGCGACGGAACTCTTGGGCGTGCTGGTCGCCTACGGGCCGACACAGAAACTTCCGGAGTTGGAATCAAACGACTGGGATCACGCCGGTCGCATCGGCTTCGGCTTCACATCGCGCGGCGAGAAAGGCATCCGGGAAGCCTTGGAGGCGCAGTTCCGGAAGTTCGATGATGCGTCCGGAACGCCGGGGGGCCGCAAGATCTTCGGGTGTTTCTACAATGCATTGGCCCACTCGAAATCACTCAAGTAGCCCGGCGACATCGCGCGTATTCTGCGCGACATCATCATCGAGAATATCGCCATGCCGGCCGGAACCAAGGTGCTCGGTTTCATACTCCCAGAGCGCCTACTCCACACGGTCGCGTCGTTGGCCAAAGAGCAGGGTCTCGACGCGCGCACCCTGAGCAACGTATTGATTGCCGCAGGTGTGATCCCGGAGCGGGCTCCAGCCCATTTCCCGATCCCAGTGGAAGCGGGCCGCGAGGTCGCGTCTCGCATGAAGCGCACCGTGAACGTGATTTCCCTTTGGAAGGACCGGAATTTTACCCGGCCGATCGTTGAGCAGTTTTTTGACGACCGGCTTCTCACTCCCATCTACTACGGGAGGCCGGGAACACGGGGCCGCACCCAGAAGGCCGTGGATCGCGAAGAGATTGCCGTGCTGGTCGGCAAGCTGCATGCGACGGCGGTTGAGCTGGGGGTAGAATCCGACGGGCTGGTGTCGGTCTCGAAAGCTGCGGAGAAAGCCAAGGTACCCGCCATCACCGTGGTGCATATGATCCTCGGCGGCTTCGTCGAGCGCGTTTTCCGCCTGGCTGGTCAGGACGGTCTTGGCGCAATTCGTGTGGATCCGGATGAGGTCAAGCGCCATAGGGGTGCGTGCACGGCCGGCCTGAGCCCGCTGGCTGCCTTCAGCACTCTGAAGCTCCCAAGGGATGTAGGGTGGGCTTTGGTGGGCCGGTGTCCGGATGAGATGAGCTTGGCCGTTAGCTGGATCTCATGCCCGAACGAGGGTCATCGGATCCCTCGGTTCGACCGAGAGGTTGTGGCTAAGTTTAAGGCCCGGTTCACCCATCCGGCCAGGCTTGCCGAGGCCCATGACCTACAGATCGGCGAGGTGGTCGACCGTCTGAAACGTCGAGGTATTCGACCTCTTTTGAAGAGGTCCGAGATCGGCCTGGATTTTTACCGCATCAGCGATCTGAAAGCGGATCTCATTATTTAACATAAGGGGTCTTATCGGTTCGTCATCATCTCGGTTTTAGTAGGCCGCCCGGAAGGGCGGTCTTTTTTGTTCAGTTCAATTGATTTTCAACAAATTCGACAATCGAATCCGTGCCTTCATTAAAAACTCCATGGCCAGAGGAAATAGGCGTCTATTGCACGCCAAAAATGGACGCCATTCGAGTGTATAATGGACCACATGCTCGCCGAGCTTAGTGGCGGGCTAAGCAAAATCAATCACTTAGATTTCCGTAATAGCCAAGTATCGGTTGTCGCGACAGCACGCCCCGGCGTGATGATCCAGCCCAGCCGTTGCGTGCATACCTATAATCGAGCCTGAGCAGTGCGGCCCCGGGTGCCGGAGCCGCGACCCGGTCTAGACACCCGTGGCGGCAAGCACCCGGTCGGGCAGGGCAGGGTAGTCGTAGACGCGATGGCCGGTGGCGTGGGCGATGGCGTTGAGGACGGCGGCGCCAGCGCCGGAGATGCCAAGCTCGCCGATCCCCTTGGTCTGGATCGGGTTGGCCCAGTCGTCGCGTTCGTCCAGGAACACGACCTGCATGTCGCCGGGCACGTCGGCATGGGCCGGAACGTGGTAGTTGGCAAGATCGCGGGTCACGACATGGCCGTCGCGCGGGTCGGACTGCATGTCTTCGGTCAGGGCCGAGCCGATGCCCCAGATCATGCCGCCCAGGGCCTGGCTGCGGGCGGTCTTCTCGTTGAGGATGCGGCCCATGGCGATGACGCCCAGCATGCGCCGCACGCGGACCTCGCCGGTCCATTCGTTGACCGCGACTTCGGCGTAATGGGCACCGAAACCGGCGGAGAAATGGCTTTCGGCGGTCTTGCCGCTTTCGATGGTGGCCTCGGCCAGGATCTCGTCGGTGACGAGGTCCGACAGGGCGGAGTCCTGGTTGTCGCCGCGCGCGCGACCATCCTGCAGCGTCAGGGCGTCCTCGGCGCAACCCAGGCGCTGGGCGATCTGCGCGCGCAGCTTTTTGGCCGCGAGGAAGGTGGCCGAGCCGGCGGAGCTGGCGCCGAAGGAGCCGCCCGAGCCCGCCGCGCCGGGCAGGTCGGAATCGCCCAGGCGCACCTCGACCTGCGCGGGCAGAAGGCCCAGCATTTCGGCGGTGATCTGCGCCAGGATCGCGTAGGTGCCGGTGCCGATATCGGTCATGTCGGTCTCGACGATGGCCCGGTCGCCGGTCAGGCGGACGCGGGCGGACGACTGGATCAGCATGTTGAGCCGGGCCGCCGACGCCAGACCCATCCCGATCAGCCAGTCGCCTTCGCGGCGCGTGCCGGGCGCCCAGCGATCCGACCAGCCGAAGCGGTCGGCGCCGTCGGTCAGGCAGTCGGCCAGCCGCGTGGCGCTGTAGGGCATGTCGTTCATGGGGTGGGTTTCGGGCAGGTTGTCCAGCCGCAAGGTCAACGGATCGACACCGAGGGTGTCGGCCAGTTCGTCGATCGCCGCCTCGAAGGCGAGCATGCCCACGGCTTCGCCCGGGGCGCGGACCGAACCTGCGGGCGTGGCGGCGATGCGGGCGACGGTCTGGGTGAAGCTGAGACCTTTTGCGGCGTAGAGGAACTGCGACGCCTGGGTTGTCGGCTCGGCGAAGCCTTCGTCGTCGAGATTCGAGACGCGATCATCGTGAGAGATCGCATTGATCTTGCCGTCCGAGGTGGCGCCGAGGCGTACGTGCTGGCTGGTCTCCGAGCGGCGCAGCACGGCGTCGAACACGGTCTGGCGGGGCATGACGACCCGCACCGGGCGGCCCAGTTTCTGCGCCGCGATGGCGGCCGCGACGGCCTCTGGGCCGATGCCGAGCTTGGAGCCGAAGCCGCCGCCCACATAGGGCGACAGGATGCGGACCTGCGACGGGTCGATGCCGAGGGAATCCGCAAGCTCCTGCTTGTTGAAGCGGACCATCTGAAGCGCGCTGCGCAGCGTGAGCTTGTCGCCGTCCCATTCCGCGAGGGCGGCGTGGGGTTCCATGGCCGCGGAGACATGCGAGGGGGTGGTATAGGTGCGGTCGACCTTTGCATCGGCGGAGGCCCATGCGGCGTCGAAATCGCCTGCCGTTTCGGGGTCGCCGGTCTCGGTCTGCATGGGCGCGTCGGGTGTCACCTTGGCCTCGGTGGTTTCGTACTGCACCTCGAGGCGCTGGGCGGCGTCGCGCGCGGCCTCGAAGGTTTCGGCGACCACCAGCGCGATGGGCTGGCCGTGGTAGTGCACCGCGTCGCCGGGCTGAACCGGGGCGGCGCCTGCCATGCCCTGTGCCGGGTTGCGGGTGAGGCGCGCATCGGTGATCACGTCGATCACGCCGTCGATGGCGAGTGCGGCGTCGCGGTCCATGCCGGTGACCTTGCCGCGTGAGATGGTGGCGCGCACGAGGGCGCCGTGGACCATGCCGGCGACGTTGTGATCGGCGGTGTAGGCGGCGGTGCCGGAGACCTTCAGCGGGCCATCCGGGCGGTCCATCGGCGTGCCGATCACGCCCTGTTTCGTCTCGTCCAGCAGGCGAGGCTGGGGGCTGTCCATTGTGAAGTGGTCTTTCATGCCTCGCTCCTTGCGATGTCTGTGCCTTTGGGGTCCGACAGGCCGGTCAACTGGCGCATCGTGGCGATGAAGGTGCGGCGCAACAGGGTGCGCTTGTACTCGGTGTCGGGATGCGGGGCCGGGGCGGCGGTCAGGACATCCGCCGCGCGTTCGAAAAGGTCGGTCGAAGCGGTCTGGCCGGTCAGCATCCCGACCACGTCGTTGTTCATCCACGGGTGCGGCGCGACGCTGCCGTAGGACAGGCTGAGATCGGTGATGGTGTCGCCGTCCATGTGGACGGAGCCTGCGACGGAGACCAGCGCGAAGGCATAGGAGGCGCGGTCGCGGACCTTGCGGTAGCATTGCCGGCTGCCGGCGCGGGGCGCAGGCAGGATGACGGCCGTCACCAGGTCGCCGTCATCGAGCGCGGTTTCGATATCCGGGCGGTCGCCCGGACCGCGGTAGAAGTCGTGCAGCGGCACGCGGCGGGTCGCGCCGTCGGGGCTGTGGATCTCGACCTCGGCCTGCAGGGCGCTGAGCGCCACGGCCATGTCGGACGGGTGCGCGGCGAGGCAATGCTCGGACGTACCGAAAAGCGCCAGCATGCGCCCTGCGCCGCCCTGGGCGGCACAGCCCGCGCCGGGGCTGCGCTTGTTGCAGGGCTGCGAGGTGTCGTAGAAATAGGGGCACCGGGTGCGCTGAAGCAGGTTGCCGCCGGTGGTGGCCTTGTTGCGGATCTGGGCCGAGGCCCCGGCGAGGATCGCGCGGGAAAGCAGCGGCCAGCCCGCGCGGATGCGAGCGTCATGGGCCAGCGCGGTGTTGGTGACGAGCGCGCCGATGCGCAGGCCGTCGCCGTCGGCGGTGATGTCGGAAAGACCCTCGAGCCGGGTGATATCGACGAGCGTGGAAGGCGTGACCACCTGGATCTTCATCAGGTCCAGCAGGTTGGTGCCGCCGGCGATGATCTGTCCCGCGGTGGCGTCGCTGAAATCGGTGGCGCGGTGATAGTCGAACGGTCTCATGTGTCGGCTTTTGCTGCCATGGCGATGGCTTCGCGGATCAGGGGATAGGCGGAACAGCGGCAGAGGTTGCCGGACATGCGCTCGGCCATTTCGGGATCGGAGAGGTCGGGCGTGCCAAGATCGTCGCTGACGTAGGAGGGCGCACCGTCGGCCACTTCGCGCAGCATGGCGGTGGCCGACATGATCTGGCCGGGGGTGCAGTAGCCGCATTGATAGCCGTCCATTTCCACGAAGGCCTTTTGCAGGGCCGACAGGCGCTCCGGCGTGCCGATGCCCTCGATGGTGGTGATCTCGTCGCCGTCATGCATCGCGGTGAGGCAGAGGCAGGAATTCACCCGCTCGCCGTTCAGCAGGACGGTGCAGGCGCCGCATTGCCCGTGATCGCAGCCTTTCTTGGTGCCGGGCAGGCCGAGATCGTCGCGCAGCGTGTCGAGGAGCGTGCGGCGCGGATCATGCTCCACCTCGTGGGGCTGGTCGTTGACGGTGAGGGTCGTCTTCATGGGCATCTCCGCGATCGCAGGGGCAAGGTCGCGGCCCCGGCGGCGGGCCGCCTTTCACTGCCAACCGTTGCGGCGCCGGTCTGTTCCATGGCGGTGGCGATAGAGGCCCGGCTGCGCGGAACGGTCGCGCCGCGGGGCGGAGTGGCCGGCAGGCGGCGGGATAGGGCGGGCCGCGTTCATTGAAAAGCGTCAGCCGCCGTGGCAGGACCGGTCAGGGCGGGCTCGGTTACCTGTCCGACTTTGGCTTGAAGGACGCGGCGGACTGGTTGAAGAGGATGCTGTTGTTGTCCACCCGGTGCCGCCCGCCATTCTGCTCGGACTTGTGCAGGTCGATGGCGCGTTGCACCGCCGGGCGCGCCTTGATCCGCGCGCGCCAGTCGGCCACGCGGGGAAATTCGTCGAGCGAGGCGCCCAGCGGTTTGGCAATGAAGGCCCAGGGAAAGGCGAGCATGTCGGCGATGGAATATTCGCCCAGGATGTAGTCGCGGGTTTCCAGCCGCGCCTCGAGAACGCCGAGGTTGCGGTCGTATTCGCCGAGGTAGCGCTTGAAGCCGTAGTCGCGCTGGTCCTCGGGAGCGTAGTTGCGGAAATGGCTGAGCTGTCCACCCATGGGGCCCTGGTTGCCGACCTGCCAGAAGAGCCATTCCATCAGGTCCTTGCGGGCGCGCAGGTCGGTTTCCGGGGGGGCGAACCGGCCCACCTTGTCGGCAAGGTAGAGCAGGATCGCGCCGGATTCGAAGACCGGCACGGGGGCGTCACCCCAGCCCTCGCCCGGCGCGTGATCGACGATGGCGGGCATCTTGGCATTGGGGCTGATTTCGAGAAAGCCGGGGGCGAACTGGTCGCCCTCGCTGAGGCGCATCAGGACGGGGCGGTAGTCGAGGCCGGTTTCCTCGAGCATGATGGCGGCCTTCCAGCCGTTGGGGGTGGGGGCGTAGTAGAGGTCGATCATGCGGTGGGGTCCTGTGTGTCGGTGGCGACGCCGTCCGTTATCATGGCGTCGATCTCGGGCTCGGGATAGCCCGCCTCGGCCAGAACGGCGCGGGTGTCCTCGCCCAGCCGCCGGGCGGGTGCGGGCCTGTCCGTGGGGGTGGCCGAGAACCGCGCGGGCGTGCGGGCCTGGCGCAGCGGGCCGGCCTGGGGGTGGTCCTGTTCGAGGATGATGCCGTTGGCGGCGACCTGCGGGTGGGCGTAGACCTCGGCGCGGGTCAGGACCGGGGCGCAGGGCACGTCATGGGTGCCGAGACGCTCCATCCAGTTGGCGGTGGTGTCCGTCAGCAGCGCCTCCTGCGTCAGTTCCAGGCGGGCGGGCTTGTTCTCTTCGCGGGCCGCGACGGTGGCGAAGCGCGGGTCGTCCAGCCAGTCGGGCCGGTTCACCGCGGCCGCGAGTCCCGCCCAGGTGCTGTCGGTATGGGCCGAGACGGCCATCCAGCCATCGGCGGTCTGGTAGATCAGTTCCACGAAGGTCTGCGCATCGGCGCTTTTCTCGGGCGTCACCTCGTCGCCGATGAAGGTATAGCCGGCCATGTCGGAACTCCACAGGAACGCCAGGACGGTGTCCAGCATGGAGATCTGCACGTGGCTGCCCTGGCCGGTGCGGCTGCGGGCGAGAAGGGCGGCGGTGATGCTTTGGGCGGTCTGGATCGCGGTCAGCTTGTCGGGCAGGATGGTGCGGACCAGCCGGGGGCGGGCGGCATCGGCGCCGCCCTGCACGCTGGCCAGACCCGAGAGCGCCTGGATGAGCGGGTCGTAGACGGGTTTGCCGGCCCAGTCACCCTGAAACCCGAAGCCGGCGATGGAGGTGTAGATGATGTCGGGGCGCACGGCGCGCACCGCCTCCTCGCCCAGCCCGATCCGTTCGGCCACGCCGGGGCGGAAGTTCTGCACGAAGACATCCGCCGCCTGGCAGAGGCGCAGCGCGGCCGCGACGCCGCGCGGATCCTTGAGGTTCAGCGTGACGGATTCCTTGCCGCGATTGTTGTTGAGGAACGAGGCTGAGAAGCCGCCGCGCCGCCCGGTCACCTGCCGGCTGTGGTCGCCGCCCCTGGGGTGCTCGATCTTGATCACCTCGGCGCCCTGGTCGGCCAGCGTCATCGTGGCCAGCGGGCCCGAGATCATGGTGGTCAGGTCGATCACCCGAAAGCCGTTGAGCGGTCCTGGCATGTGGTCGGTCTCCGATTAAGCGCGTGGCGGCGCCGGGATGCAAAGGATAGTGCGCGGGCGCGGTTCGTCGCGTCGGTTACGGCCCTGGCCCCGGGGGGCGGTGGCGCCGCGACACCGCTAGAGCGAGGCGGCGGCGCGGCTGGCCTGGTCGTACTGACCGGAGAGGCCGCGCAGGATGCGGGCGATCTCGCGCAGTTCCTCGCCGCTGAGGCCGGTGCCGCCGGAGGCGTCCAGCAGGCACTGACGGCGCACGTCGCGGTAGGATTGGCAGAGGTCGCTGCCCGCGTCGGAGGTGCGGTAGAACACTTCCTTGCCGCGCTTTTCGGACACGATCAGCCCCGCCTTGGACAGCTTTCGCAGCGCGTAGTTGACGGTGTGCGTGTCCTCGATGTTGAGCAGGAAGCAGATGTCGGACAGGCGCTTGTCGCGGTTGCGGTGGTTGGTGTTGTGCAGAATCAGGATGTCGAGCGGGTTGAGCTCGCCCTGTCCGGCGGCTGCCATGCAGCGGGTCATCCAGCGGGAGAACGCGTTGTAGGCGATGATCAGGCCGAATTCGAACTCGGAAAGTTCCCAGCCTTCGCCCTCGGCCAGATGGCGCGAGGAGACGATGCGGCGGTTTTCCGGTTTGGACTTTTCCATTCTGCGGCCTCTCATTCTTTGGCGAAACGCTGGCATTTCGTTGACTTTTTCACATTTTGATGTGCCGCGCAATTCTTCCGGGCCGGGGCGTTCCTGCGGCTCCGGCATGCCGTCGGACTTTGCGGCGCCAGCGGCGGGATCACGCCGTAGGTGACAAAACGTTGACAAATTGCAAACGTATCATCAATATTCCGTCATTGAACAAGTCACAGGGAGAAACGTGATGACACTGATGAAGACACTGGGCGGCGCGGCGGTTGCCGTGGCGGCGCTGGCCCTGCCGATCAAGGCCGAGACGTGGGACATGCCGACACCCTATCCGGATGCCACGTTCCACACGGTCAACATCGCGGAGTTCGCCAAGGACGTCGAAGAGGCGACCGGCGGCGATCTGGCGATCAAGGTCCATTCCGCGGGCTCGCTGTTCAAGCATCCCGAGATCAGCAAGGCCGTGCGCAGCGGGCAGGTGCCGGCGGGCGAGTTCTTCCTGTCGCTGCTGGCCAACGACAACCCGGTCTTCGGGGCGGATTCGCTGCCGTTCCTGGCGACCAGCTATGACGAGGCGCAGGCGCTGTGGGCCGCGCAGGAAGAGGTGATCACGCAGCTGCTGGACGAGCAGGGGCTGATGCCGCTTTACGCGGTGCCGTGGCCGCCGCAGGGGCTTTATACCACGAAGGAGATCAACTCGGTCGATGACCTGGCGGGCCTGAAGTTCCGCACCTACAATGCCACGCTGGAGCAGTTCGCGAACCTTGCGGGCGCCGCGCCGACGCAGGTGGAAGTGCCGGACATTCCGCAGGCCTTCAGCACCGGGCGTGTCGAGGCGATGATCACCTCGCCCTCGACCGGGGTGAATTCCAAGGCGTGGGATTTCCTGACGCATTACACCGACATCCAGGCGTGGATTCCGAAGAATATCGTCGTGGTGAACAAGCGGGCCTTCCGCCGTCTGGACGAGGACACGCAGACCGCCGTTCTGGAAGCCGCCGAGGCCGCCGAGGCGCGCGGCTGGGAGATGAGCAAGTCGGAAGCCGAGGAGATGACGCAGGTCCTGAAGGACAACGGCATCACCGTGGTCGAGCCGTCCGATGAACTGACCACCGGCCTGCAGGAGATCGGTGCGCAGATGCTGGAGGCGTGGAAGCAAGAGGCCGGCGAGACCGGGCAACAGCTTCTGGACGCCTACGAAGGCTGACGCAGGCAGACCGGCCCGAGGCGCGCGCCAAGACGCGCCCGGGCCATCCATCATCCTACAGGGAGACACCTCATGCGGCGCGTTCTTGACACGCTTTACCGTGCGGCCGGCGGGCTGGCGGCGCTTTTCATCCTTGCCATCGTCGTGCTGGTCTTTGCGCAGGTGGGGCTGAACCTTGCCGACAAGATCACCGTCGGGCTAACGGGCAAGGGGCTTGGGGTCACGATCCCGTCCTACGCCGATTTCACCGGGTTCTTCCTGGCCGCCGCGAGTTTCCTGGCGCTGGCCTATACGCTGCGGGCCGGCGGGCACATCCGGGTGTCGCTGGTCACGCAGGCGCTGGGAGAGCGCAGCCGCCACGCGCTGGAGGTTGTCGTCACCGCGATCGGCCTGGGCATGTCGGGTTTTGCCGCGTGGTACATGATCCTGCTCGTGCTGGAGTCGCACGAATTCGGCGACAAGAGTTCCGGCATGGTGTCGGTGCCGCTTTGGATCCCGCAGGTGCCGGTCGCGCTGGGGTTGATCATTCTTGCCATCGCGCTGGCCGACGAGCTTGTCGGGTTGCTGCGCGGACGCTCTGCCAGCTGGACCGGCAAGGGCGAAAACCTTCTCAACGAGTGAGGCGCGCCCATGTCCGTCACCGTTCTCTCGATTATCCTGCTGGTCCTGCTGTTCGCCTTTCTGGGCGCGGGGCTGTGGGTGGCTTTTGCCCTTCTGGGCGTGGGCATCGCCGCGATGGCGCTGTTCAGCGATGCGCCCTTGGGGCTGGTCATGGCGACCACGCTTTGGGGGCATGGCAACAACTGGGCGCTGGCCGCGCTGCCGCTTTTCATCTGGATGGGCGAGATCCTGTTTCGCTCGCGCCTGTCGGACGACATGTTCGCGGGGCTGTCGCCGTGGATGAACCGGCTGCCGGGGCAGTTGTTGCATGTAAACGTCTTTGCTTGCGGCATCTTTGCCGCGGTCTCGGGCTCTTCCGCCGCCACTGCGGCGACCATCGGCAAGCTGTCGATCCCGGAGCTGACGCAGCGGGGCTATCCCGAGAAGATGGTGATCGGCACGCTGGCCGGTTCGGCCACTTTGGGGCTGCTGATCCCGCCGTCGATCATCCTGATCGTCTATGGCGTGGCGACCGAGCAATCCATTGCGCGGCTGTTCGTGGCCGGTGTCCTGCCCGGCGTGCTGCTGGTTGGGCTGTTCCTGGGCTACGTGATCTTGTGGGCCTTGCTCAACCGCAAGCAACTGCCCGACGAGTCGCTGGCGGTGGATTTCATGGAACGGCTGCGCCGGTCGCGGCGGCTGATCCCTGTCATGCTGCTGATCCTTGGTGTGATCGGGTCGATCTATGCCGGGCTTGCCTCGCCTACGGATGCCGCCGCGGTGGGCGTGGTGCTGGCGCTGATCCTGTCGTGGAGCACCGGGACGCTGACGAAACAAAGCTTCATCGACGGGCTGATGGGGGCGACGGTGACCTCGTGCATGATCGCCTTCATCCTGGCGGGCGCGTCGTTCCTGACCGTCGCCATGGGGTTCACCGGCATCCCGCGCATCCTGGCGGAATGGATCGGGTCGCTGGGGCTGTCGACTTTCACGCTGCTGGCGGCGCTGACGGTTTTCTTCGTCATCATGGGGTGTTTCCTGGACGGGATTTCGGTGGTGGTGCTGACCGCGTCCGTCATCATGCCGATGGTGACCGAGGCCGGGATCGACCCGATGTGGTTCGGAATCTTCCTGGTGATCGTGGTGGAGATGTCGCAGATCACGCCGCCCGTGGGCTTCAACCTGTTCGTTCTGCAATCGCTGACCGGGCGCGACATTCTTTACGTCGCCAAGGCGGCCTTGCCGTTCTTTCTGCTGATGGTGGCGGCGCTGGTGATCATCTCGGTGTTTCCGTCCATCGTCACCTTCCTGCCGGGGCAGATGTAGCATGAGCGAGGCTGAGGCAACCCGGCAGGGGGCCGCGACGGACTGGCCCAGGATCCGCACCGTCGGTGTGGACGGGGTGCTGGTCAGTTTCGGCGACCGCCTGAGCGAGCCGGCGAACCGCGCCGCACTGGCGTTCCGCGCCGCGCTGGACCGGGCCGCGCCCGAGGGGGTGGAGGAGACGTCGACATCGCTGGTCTCGGCCTATGTCCGGTTCGACCCGGTGCACCGCGATCACGCGGGCCTGCGCGCCGACCTCGATGCGCTGGTGCAGGAGCGCGACTGGTACGAGGCCGACCTGCCGCAGGGACGGCGGGAATGGCGCATTCCGACGGTCTTTGGCGCCGACCTTGCGCCGCAGCTGGACGAGGCCGCAGAGGCGGCGGGGATGACGGCGGAGGAGGCGGTTGCCTCGATCTCGGAGACGGTCGTGCGGGTGCAGACCATCGGCTTTGCCCCCGGTCAGCCCTATCTGGGCGAGCTTGGGCCGGAATGGGACATCCCGCGCCAGAAGGCCCTGACCGAGCGCATCCCCGAGGGCGCGTTGGCGGTGGCGATCCGGCAGTTGGTGCTGTTCTCGGTCTCCACCCCGACCGGGTGGCGGCATATCGGGCAGACCGGGTTTCGGCTGTTCCGGCCCGAGGCTGAGACGCCCTTTGTGCTGCGCCCCGGCGACGCGGTGCGGTTCGAGCCGGTCTCGCGGGAGCGGTTCGAGGCGATGAAGGATGACCCCGATGGCGGCGCGCGCGCGAAGGAGCTGACATGAGCCGGGCGCTGATCGTGCGTCGCGCGGGGCCGGGCCTGACGCTGCAGGATCGCGGGCGGCCGGGTTATATGGGATTTGGGCTGTCGCCGGGCGGTGCCGCCGACCGGCTGGCGCTGGCCGAAGGCGCGGCGCTGTTGGGGCAGGATGACGGGCTGGCGGCTTTGGAAATGGCCGGGATGGGCGGCGAGTTCGAAGCCGAAAGCGCGTTGCGCATTGCCCTGACCGGCGCGCCGATGCGGGCGGCCATCGACGGCACAAGGGTGGCCTGGCACGCCAGCCACGCGTTGCCCGCCGGGGCGCGGCTGACCATCGGCGGGGCGGAGGCGGGCAGTTACGGCTACCTGCATGTGGGCGGCGGTTTTGCCGGTGACACGCGGCTTGGGTCGCGCAGCGTGCACGTGGCCAGCGGGCTGGGACAGGCGGTGGAGTCCGGGGCGCGGCTGGAGATCGGCGAAGAGATCGCGCCTGCGGAAGTGAACCGGTTGCTGCCTGTCGAGTCGCGGTTCGAGGGCGGCACGGTGCGCGTCGTGCCCAGCTTGCAGACGGATTTCTTCGACGCCGACCAGATCGAACGCTTCGAGACGACCGGGTTCACGCGCGACGCCCGGGGCAGCCGCATGGGCGTGCGGCTGGATTTCGTGGGCGAGGGATTTCACAGCGACGCGGGCCTGAGCGTCCTGTCCGAGGTGGTGGTGCCCGGCGATATCCAGATCACCGGGGACGGCGCGCCTTTCGTGCTCTTGGGCGAATGCCAGACGACGGGGGGGTACCCGCGCATCGCCTCGGTGCTGCCCTGCGACCTGCCGACGGTGGTGCAGGCCACGCCCGGCACGGCGCTGCGGTTCCGCTTCGTGACGCTGGAAGAGGCGGTGGAGGCCGAGCGCCGCGCCGCCGCGCATCGCAACGGGTTGCGGTCGGCGCTGACGCCGCTGGTGCGCGACCCGCATGACATCAGAGACCTGCTTGCCTATCAGCTGATCAGCGGGGCGACGGCGGGACGGGAACTGGAGGAGACCTGACATGACGGCAACGGTGGATCTGAACGCGGATATGGGCGAAAGCTTTGGCCCCTGGGTGATGGGAAACGACGCGGCGGTGCTGGAGATCGTGACCTCGGCCAACATCGCCTGCGGACAGCACGCGGGCGACTGGGACGTGATGGCCGGGACCATGCGCGCGGCGGCGGAGCGCGGTGTCGGGATCGGGGCGCATCCGGGCTTTCCCGATTTGCAAGGCTTCGGGCGGCGGCGGATGACCCTGCCGGCGGAGAGCCTGGGCAACCTGGTGCGCTATCAGCTGGGCGCGGCGCTGGGCATGGCGCGGGCGGAAGGGGCCGAGGTGCGGCACCTGAAGCTGCACGGGGCGCTGGCCAACATGGCGTCGGAGGACAAGGCCGTGGCGCTGGCCTGTTACGAGGCGGCGCTGTCGGTCGCGCCGGAGCTGATCATCATGGTGCTGGCGGGCACGGCGCAGCAGGACGCGGTGGCCGAGCTGGGCTGTCGGGCGGCCTGCGAGATCTTTGCCGACCGCGCCTATAATGACGACGCGACCCTGGTCGATCGCAGCCAGCCGGGGGCGGTCATTCACGATCCCGAGGCCGCGGCGGCGCGTATGGTCGAGATGGTGGGCGCAGGCGCGATCATCACCGAAAGCGGCAAGCGCATTCCCACCCGGATCGACACGATCTGCCTGCATGGAGATACGCCGACCGCTGTCGAGATCGCGAGCCATGTCCGGCAGGCGCTTGACGAGGCTGGAACGGAGCTGAAGGTGTTTGCAGGGGACCCAGTTTCGGCGTGAGGCGCCGTTTGGCCCGAAAAATACGTCGCGGGGATGCACGGCCAAGACGCGAAGGAGGGAGGGACTTGTTTGTCGGGCCTGGCTGCCGCTTACAACTGCTCGACTTCGAAGGTCCAGGCCTGCGGCTGCATTTCATTCCGCACCAGTTGCGCGATACGCGGGTCAATCTGGTCAGCATCCAGCAGGCCGCATTGCGCCATTGCTCGTCGCGGATCGACATTCTGGCCGAGGTAGTCGAGCACCACCCGCGACGCGGCGGGTTTGCGCCCCAACCGAAGCGGTCCGCCAGTTTGTATTCCGAGCAGGTAGTCGATCCCCGCGCTGTAGGACGGATAGAGGATCATCTGGGTGATCGATGAGGACAGGGTAGCCTCGTTCTCCACGACATTGATGCGGTCGCCGAGGAAGAATACGAGTCCTTCGTACTTGTAGACCTCGTGGGCGCCGCCCTGTGGACCCGCGTCGCGCTCGATATTCTTCCAAAGGTAATAGCCGTCCCGACGGGTAATCCTTGCGTAGGAGCGCATGATCCGGCCGGGATTGCTGAACGAGTGGAAGTACCTGAAATAGCTGCCGCAATAGCGTTCCAGCGGTCCTGAAAACTGGTTCAGTCGTCGCAGTGTCGGGCCAACGGGCGTGGCCTCCACTTCGCCGCCGGGAAGCCGGCGCAGTGCGATAAGTTCGGCAAAGCGGGTTGGCTCCATCAGGAGTTCGCCTTCGGTCACCCCGAAAAATTCGCAGATCTTGCGCATGTTGTGCCGTGAGGGACGGACCCGACCCGAAAGGTACTTGTTGAACTGCTGTCGGTTGATGCCGATCCGGCGGCAGACATGCGCGATGGAGGGCAGGAACGTGCAAGCGAAGGCGAGATTTGTGGATAGAGGGTCGGACGTCATGAGGTGACGCTATCTGACGCACTTTCGATGTCAACATGCGTCATACAGCGAAATTGTTAGGACGCCCTGCGCATGGCAGGATATCGGGCGGAATCACGCAAGGAAGTAGCGCATGAATCAGTCCGGCCCGAGTTTCGATGTCATCGAGGAACGCCATGTCGAGATTCCGCTGCCCGATGGTTGCGTCCTTGCGGCACGTATCTGGCGGCCAGCCGATGGTGCCGCGGTTCCGGCGATTTTCGAGTTTCTGCCCTATCGAAAGGGCGACGTGACGCTGCCGCGCGACTCGGTGCGCGCGCCCTATATCGCGTCGCGCGGCTATGCCTATGTGCGCGCCGATCTGCGGGGCACGGGCGAATCCGAAGGGTTGATGGAGGACGAGTACACCGCGCAGGAGCTGCAGGACGGCTGCGACGTGATCGCGTGGATCGCGGCCCAGGACTGGTGCGACGGTGCGGTGGGCATGGTCGGGATTTCCTGGGGCGGGTTCAACGGCCTGCAGGTGGCAGCGCTGCAGCCGCCCGCGCTGAAGGCGGTGGTGTCCGTCGCCTCGACCGACGACCGCTATGCGGATGACGTGCACTACATGGGCGGCACGATGGTGGTCGACCAGATCTCCTGGGCCTCGCACATGTTCGCCATCAACACCCTGCCGCCCGACCCCGATCTGGTGGGCGACAAGTGGCGCGAGATGTGGATGCAGCGGCTGACCGGCTCTGGCCTGTGGCTGAAGAATTGGGTCGAGCACCAGCGCCGCGACGATTTCTGGAAGCATGGCTCGGTGTGTGAGGATATCAGCCGCATCCAGGTGCCGGTGTATGCCGTGTCGGGCTGGGCCGACGGCTATTGCCGGACGGTGTTCCGGCTGATGGAAAACCTGCAATGCCCCAAGAAGGGCCTCGTTGGTCCCTGGTCGCACAAGTACCCGCATATCGGCGTTCCGGGGCCTGCCATCGACTGGCTGGGCGAGGAGCTGCGCTGGTGGGACCAGTGGCTGAAGGGCAGCGAGACCGGCATCATGGACGAGCCGCAGTTGCGGCTTTTCATGCAGGATCACGCAGAGCCCGCGAGTTATTACGCGGAGCGAGAAGGCCGCTGGGTGGAAGAGCCGTCCTGGCCGTCGCCGAACGTGACGCGGACGCCGTTCGCGCTGGGCCGCGACGGGACGCTGGGGCAGGAGGATGCGCCCAAGGGGACGCTGAATATCCGCTCGCCGCTCGGCACCGGGATTGCCGGGGGCAAGTGGTGTTCCTATGCCAATCCGGGCGATCAGCCGGTGGACCAGCGTCGCGATGACGCCGGGAGCCTGGTGTTCGAGACGGAGCCTTTGGAGACGCCGCTGGAGATTGCCGGCGACGCGCAGCTTGAGATCAGCTTTTCGGTCGATCAGCCGGTGGCGCAGGTGGCCGCGCGCCTTGTGGACGTGGCCCCCGATGGTGCGGCGACGCGCGTCAGTTACGGGCTGCTGAACCTGACCCATCGCGACAGCCACGAGACGCCCGAAGCGCTGGTGCCGGGTGAGACCTACACCGCGACGGTGCCGTTCAAGCATGTCGCGCAGACGTTCCGCGCCGGGCACCGGCTGCGCCTGTCGGTTTCGACCAGCTATTTCCCCGTGGCCTGGCCCGCGCCGGAGCCGGTGACGCTGCAACTCGATACTGCCGCCAGCCGCCTTGTGCTGCCGGTGCGCGACATGGATGCTGTGACCGAGCCGCGCGACCTGGGCACGCCCAAGGGTGCGCCGCCGATGGAGAAGGAGGTGCTGGAGCCGGAGCACGCCGAATGGATCGTGCGCGAGGACCTGGGCACGGGCGAGACGCAGGTGCGGATCGTCGACTCGGATGGCCGGGTGCGGATCAAGGACAACGACCTGACCCGCGGGGCGACCTGCGTCGAAACCTATTCGTTCAAAGGCACCGACTGGCGCTCGTTCAAGGGGCACGTGGTGTGGGATCTGGACATGTCGCGCGGCGACTGGAGCATGTCCAGCCGGACGGAAACCGAGATGACCGCCACGGCCACGCATTTCGTCATCAACGCCAAGCTGGTCGCCAGGGAAGGCGATGCGGTTGCCCATGAACAGACCTGGTCCTGCGAGATTCCGCGCGACCTGGCCTGACCCGCGTTCCGCGCCCTGCGTGGCGCGGACCATCACTTTTCGCGCCGGGATCGTCCGGCGCCGAACACGAAAGGCCGAAACGGCCAAATAACTGGGAGTAATTAGAATGACCGATCACATGACCGCCAACAAACCCGGCATCGGGCGTCGCGCGTTCCTGCGCGGGGCCGCCGCGACGGGCCTCGCCGCCACCACCATGCCCTTGGGCTCGCGCATCTGGGCGCAGTCGGGCAAGGTGCTGCGCGTCAGTTCCTATGCCGATATCGACGCGCTCGATCCCGGCTTTTACCAGAACGGCTATAACGTCGACGTCATGAACTGCATCTATTCCAAGCTGGTGCGCTATGTGCCCGGCCGTGAATGGGAGTGGGAGCTGGAGGCCGCGGAGTCCATCGAGCAGGTCGACGACACGCACATCACCTTCAAGCTGAAAGAGGGGCTGATGTTCACCGGCGGCTACGGTGAGATGACCGCCGAGGACGTCAAGTTCTCGTTCGAGCGCGTGCTGGAGCATGACAGCCCGGTGAAGAGCGACTGGGGCCCGCTGGACCATGTCGAGGTGACCGGCAAATACGAGGGCACCATCGTTTTGAAAGAGCCGTTCCAGCCGTTGTGGAGCATCACGCTGCCCTATGGCACGGGGCATATCGTGTCCAAGAAGGCGGTGATGGAAGCCACGGAGAGCGGCGGCAATTTCGGGATGGAGCCGCCGGCCTTTTCCGGCCCCTACATCCTGGAAGCGTGGAAGCCGAACCAGTACGTGCACCTCGTGCGCAACCCCGACTGGAAGGGCGAGGCGCCCGGGTTCGACGAGATCCGGATCCTGCCGATGGACGACACCAAGACCGCCGAGCGCGCCTATGAGGCCGGCGACCTGGATTATACCGAGATCACGCTGTCGTCGCTGGCGCAGTATCGGGGCAACGTGCCCGCCAACACGGTGATCGAGGAATACCCGTCGCTGTACTATGTCTGGCTGGGCATGAACCTGGACAATCCCGCGCTGGGCGACGAGAACCTGCGCAAGGCGATCCAGCACGCGATCAACGCCGAGCAGATCATCGACGCGGCCTATTTCGGCGAGGCGGCCCCGGCGACCGGCATGATCGCCCCCGGCCTGCCGGGCCACCGCGAGACCCCGTCGGTTCCGGTGGCGGGTGACTTGGACAAGGCACGCGAATACCTGGAGGCCGCGGGCGGTCCGCCGGCCGAGCCGCTGACCATCGACGCGCTCAATGCCACGGTGTGGAAGACGATTGCCGAGGTGGTCCAGGCGCAGTTGGCGCAGCTCGGCATCCAGACGCAGATCAACGTGCAGGACTCGGGGTCTTTCTGGACGCTGGGCATGGAAAGCGAGGGCGAACGCTGGAAGGACATGCAGCTGGTGCTGAACCGCTTCTCGATGTTGCCCGACCCCTATTACGCGACCAGCTGGTTCGTGACCGACCAGGTCGGCATCTGGAACTGGGAGCGGTTCTCGAATGCGGAGTTCGACGAGTTGCACGCCGCCGCGCTGAGTGAGGCCGATGGCGAGAAGCGCGCCGAGATGTATCGCAAGATGCAGGACCTGATGGAGGCGACCGGGGCCTACAAGTTCATCACCCATGAAGGCACGCCGGTGATGTACCGCGAAGGTCTGGAGCCGGCGCTGCGGCCCGACGGGCGGCCCTTGTTCATCGACTTCGACGGCGAAGTGTAAGCCGACAGGAGACCGCGACCCGTGCTGTTATACGCCTCCCAAAGGCTTGTCCTTTCGGTCGTGATCGTGATGGTCGCGGTCTCTATCCTGACGCTCATGCTGCACGTGGTGCCGGGCGACCCGGCGGTGATGATCCTGGGCCCCCGCGCCACCCCGGAGCTGATCGAGCAGACGCGCGAGGCCATGGGGCTGGACAAGCCCCTGCCGGTGCAGATCGTCACGTTCTTCGGCAACATCCTGCGCGGTGACCTCGGCCAGGACGTGTTCACGGGCCGCGAAGTGTCGCAGATCGTGTTCGAGCAGTTGCCCTATACGCTGATCCTGATCACTGTCTCGATCCTCTGGGCCGCGGTGCTTGGCATCGCGCTGGGCTGCTACTCGGCGCTGCGGCGCAACACGTGGCTGGATACGCTGACCGGGGTGCTGTCGGTCGGCACGATCTCGATCCCGGCCTTCGTGATGGCGCTTTACTCTGTGCTGGTCTTCGCGGTCTGGCTGCAATGGCTGCCGGCGATCGGCGCGGGCGAGGGGTTCTGGGACCGGGTCACGCACCTGATCCTGCCGTCCTTTGCCATCGGGGTGTCGTGGGTGGGCTACGTGTCCCGGATCGTGCGGGCCTCGATGCTGGAGGTGATGGGACAGCCGCATGTGCGCATGGCGCGCGCCTATGGCCTGCCGGACGGGTGGATCACCCGCTCGCATATCCTGAAGATCGCGGTGCAGCCCGCCGTGACCCTGATCGGCACGGGCGTGGCGCATCTTTTCTCGGCGGCGGTGTTCGTCGAGGTGATCTTTGCCCGGCCCGGGATCGGCGCGCTGATCGTGCAGGCGGTGAACGAACGCAACTATCCCATCGTGCTGGGCGCGGTTTTGGTCACCACTGGCATCATCGTGCTGGCGACGCTGATCTCGGACCTGGTGATCGCCTGGCTGGATCCGCGCCAGCGGGAGGACATGTGACATGACCGACGTCACGCAAGAGGCCGTTTCCGAACCCGGCGTGATGAGCCGGACCTGGCGGGTTCTGTCGGCCAGCCCGACCGGCCTGATCGGTTTCGTGCTGGTGGCGCTGATCGTCGGCTCGGCCATCTTTGCGCCGTGGATCGTGCCCTATGATCCCGCCGCCATCATGACCGGCCCGCGCATGGCGCCGCCCTCGGCCGAGCACTGGCTGGGCACCGACAATATCGGGCGCGACATCTTCAGCCGGGTCATCGCGGGCGGGCGTATCGCGATGCTGGTCGCCGCAGCCTCGCTGGCGGCGGCGCTGAGCATAGGGCTGCTTCTGGGATTGATCGCGGGGCTGGGGCCGCGCTGGCTGGACAATATCCTGCTGCTGATCTTCGACGCGCTGCGCTCTTTTCCCACCATCGTTTTCGGCCTGGCGGTGGTGACCATCATCGGCCCGAGCCTGTTCACGGTGATGCTGGTCGTGGCGATAACCTCGGTGCCGATCTATGCCCGCATCGTGCGGACCCAGACGATGGCGCTGAAGAATGCCGAGTTCATCCTGGCCGAGCGCGCGATGGGGGTGGGCACGCCGCGCCTTTTGTTCGTGCATGTGCTGCCCAACGTGCTGGGCCCGCTGCTGATTCTGGCGTCGATGGACGTGCCGCTGGTGATTGCGACCGAGGCGGGCCTGAGTTTCCTTGGCATGGGGGTGCGGCCGCCGACGCCCTCCTGGGGCGTAATCCTGAACGACGGCTACAATTTCATCCGCAACTCGCCCTGGCCTGTGATCGGGGGGTCGATCCCGATCATCCTGGTCACGCTTGGGTTTACCTTCATGGGCGAGGCGCTGCGCGACATCTTCGATCCCAAGCTGAGAAAGGCCGGCTGATGGTATCCAGCGTTGCGACAGAGCCGGACCGGCAAACGGAAGGCGGCACCGAGTCGCTGGTGCGGATCGACGGGCTGTCGGTGGATTTCGCCACGCCTCGCGGGGCGATCCATGCGCTGCGCGACATCACGCTGGACGTGCCCCGGGGCAAGGTGCTGGGTCTTGTCGGGGAAAGCGGGTGTGGCAAGTCCACGCTGGCCTATTCGCTGATCGGTCTTCTGGCCGAGAATGCGCGGATCGCGGGCGGGCGGATCGACATGGATGGCCAGAACCTTGCGCATTTGAAGCCGAGGGAGTGGCGCGCGCTGCGGGGCAAGCGGATCTCGATGATCTTTCAGGATCCGATGACGTCGCTCAACCCGGTGACGACCATCGGCCAGCAGATGATGGACATCCAGTATCGTGAAAAGGGCGGGCGGGCCGAGAAGCGGGCAAGGGCCATCGAATTCCTGGAGCAGGTGCAACTGCCGGATGCGGCGTCGAAGCTCGATGCCTATCCGCATCAGCTGTCGGGCGGGATGCGCCAGCGGGTGTGCATCGCCATGGCGCTGCTGACGCGGCCCGACCTGTTGATCGCGGACGAGCCCACGACGGCGCTGGATGCCACGCTGGAGATGCAGATCGTCACACTGCTGCGCGAGTTGCAGGAGAAGTTCGGCTGCTCGGTCCTGTTCGTGTCGCACCACCTGGGGACGGTGGCCGAGCTGTGCGACGAGGTGGCGGTGATGTATGCGGGCGAAGTGGTGGAGCGGGGCAACGTGGCGCAGGTGTTCCGCGACCCGTGCCACCCTTACACGCACGCGCTGTTCGAGTGCGACCCGGCCCGCATCCGCGAGGCGACGCGTCGGCTGCCGACCATTCCCGGCACCTTGCCGGACCTGCGCCGTCCGCCCGCGGGATGCGCGTTTCGCGCGCGCTGTCCCAAGGCGTTCGAGCGCTGCAAGACCGAGCACCCGCCGCTTTACGATGCCGGCGGGGGGCAGGCCGCGCGGTGCCACCTGAACGATCCGGCGGAGGACAGGGCATGAGCCTTCTGGAAGTCGAGGACCTGCGCATCCGATATGCGCGGCAGGGGCGTCTGAAGGCCGCGCTGCGCCGCGAGCCATATGATTTCGAGGCGGTGTGCGGCGTGTCCTTCACGCTGGGCGCGGGCGAGACGCTGGGGCTGGTGGGCGAAAGCGGCTCGGGCAAGTCCACCATCGCGCGCACGCTGATCGGGCTGAAGAAACCCTCGGGCGGGTCGATCCGCTTTGACGGGGCGGAAATATCGGACGCCTCGGCCCGCGAGTGGGCGCGCCTGCGCACCGACATGTCGATGATGTGGCAGGATCCCGTGGGGTCGCTGTCGCCGCGGCTGACGGTCAAGTCGCTGGTGACGGAACCGCTGCGCATTCACGGGCGGCCCGCCGGGCGCGACGAGGCCGAGCGCCTGCTGGGCCTCGTGGGGCTGCCGGCCGAATTTGCCACGCGCTATCCGCATCAGTTGTCGGGCGGGCAGGCGCGGCGCGTCGGCGTGGCGCGGGCGCTGGCGCTGGACCCCAAGCTGCTGATCGCCGACGAGCCCACGGCGGGTCTCGATATGTCGGTGCAGGGGGAAGTCCTGAACCTTCTGGCCGACGTGCAGGCCCGCAGCGGCGTGGCGATCGTGATCATCACCCACAACCTGAACCTGGTGCGGCATGTCACCGACCAGATGGCCATCATGTACCTGGGCCGGTTCGTCGAGAAAGGCCCGACAGACCAGGTTTTCGCCCATCCGCGCCATCCTTACACCAAGGCGTTGCTGGCCGCGAACCCCGAGCCCGACCCCGATGCGCGGCACGAGCGGGTGGCGTTGGAGGGCGAGGTGCCGAGTCCGGTGAACCGGCCCTCGGGCTGCGATTTTCACCCGCGCTGCCCCTGGGCGCAGGCCACTTGTGCCGTGACCGAGCCAAGCTGGACCGACGAGGACGGGCGCGGGCACAGGTGCCTTTTTCCGCTTTGAGCGCCGCGCGGGTCTCCTAACCGCGCGGAAGGCGCATTTCGGGGTCGTAGGGGCACGGGTCGATCACCCGCACGGGGATCATCTCGCCGCACATGTCCACCTCGAACGTGGTGGCAGGTTGCGTCAACGCGGGGGAGACGAAGCCGTAGGCGAGGTTCATGCCCACGCGATATCCCCACGCGCCCGAGGTGACGGTGCCGACGACCCGACCCTCGTGCATGAGCGAGGCGCCGGGGTGGGCCGGTGCGTGGGTCGCATCGACCTGGAGGGTCACCAGACGTTTGCGCGGGTCGGTCGTGCGGCGGCGCTCCAGCGCGGCTTTGCCGACGAAATCCGGCTTGTCGGGTTTGACGAAGCGGTCGAGCCCGGTTTCGAACGGGTCGAACTCGGTCAGCAGATCCGCCTTCCAGTGCAGGAAGCCTTTTTCCAGCCGCATGGACTCGACCGCACGGGCGCCGAAGAGGCGCAGGCCATGCGTCTTGCCGGCCTCGCGCAAGGCCAGGTAGGCGGCATGGAGCGAGGCGTTGGGCACGTGGATTTCATAGGCAAGCTCGCCGGAAAAGCTGACCGACATCACGGTGGCGGGGGCGAAACCGATGAAACATTCGCGCACCGACAGCCACGGGAACGCCGCCGCCGACCAGTCGACCCGGCTGACCGCCTGCATGACATCGCGCGATTTCGGCCCGGCCAGCACCAGGATGGTCTGATCGTTGGTCAGGCTGCGGATCTGCACGTCGTCGCCCGCGCGCAGATGCATTTGCAACCAGTCCATGTCATGAAACTCGCAGGCCGCCGCGGAGCCGTACCAGGCCCGCGCCGAGCCGCGGTCGGAGGCGGGCAGGTTCGCCACCGTCGCCTCGGCCTTGATCATGCCGTGATGGTTCAAGAGATACCCCAGCCCGACGCGGCCGTCGCGGCGGGGCACCGTGCCGCAGATCATGCGGTCGAGAAAGGCGTGACGGTCCGCGCCGGTGATCTCGAGCCGGTTGAAGCCGCTGACCTCGCAGAGGCCTACGGTCTGTTGCAAATTGCGGACCTCGGCGCCGACGATGTCGAACGCCTCGTCGAAATCGAAGCCCAGGGTGGGTTGGAACGCCGCTTCGGGCTTGATGTAGTCCACCCGCTCCCACCCGTTGACCACGGTGAACGCGGCCACTTCGGCGGCCAGCACCGGGGTCAGCGGCGTCGTCTTGGCCGGGCGGCCGGCCGGGCGGTGCTCGTGCGGGAAGTGAAAGCGGAATTCGTTCTGGTAATCCTCGACCGCCTTGCGCGACGTCAGTTCGACATTGGCGTGGCCGGTAAAGCGGCGCGGGTCGAGGCACCAGGTGTCATAGCACGCCTCGCCATGCACGATCTGCTGGGCGAGAAGCCAGCCATGGCCGCCGCCTTCGCCCAGTCCCGCGCGCAGGCCGATGATGCAGAAGGCGTTGCGCCTGGCCGGAACGGGACCGACCAGAGGCGCGCCGTCGATTGTGTAGGTGATCGGGCCGTTGACCACGCGCTTGATGCCGACCTCGGCCAGGACCGGCATCCGTGCAAAGGCGCCTTCGAGGACGTCCATCACCCGGTCGAGGTCGTCGGGGCAAAGATCGTTGGAAAAGCCGGGGCTGATCCCGTCCATGCCCCATGGCTTGCAGTTCTGTTCGTAGAAGCCGACCAGGAGGCCGCCCTTTTCCTGGCGGGAATAATAGTCCGAGATCGGGCAGCGCAACAGGGGCATCCGGTGGCCGGCTGCGGCAATGGCGGGGATATCCTCAGTCACGAAATACTGGTGTTCCATGGACGCGACGGGATGGTGCACGCCCATCATCGCGCCCACCTCGTTCACGCGGTAGCCGCAGGCGTTGACGACGATATCGGCGTCGATCTCGCCCTTGTCCGTCTCGACCGTCCAGGTGTCGTCGGCCTTTTGCCTCAGGCCAGTCACCGCGGTCTGGCGATAGACCTCGGCCCCCGCCCGGCGGGCGTGGAAGGCCAGCGCCTGGCACAGTTGTGCGGGGTCGATATCGCCGTCCTCGCCATCCCAGAGCCCGCCCAGCAGGTTGTCGGTGGAGATAAGAGGATGGCGGCGGGCGCATTCGGTGGCGTCGATCACCTCGAAGGTGACCCCCATGCCGCGGGCCATCGACGCGAAATGGCGGTACCCCTGCATCTGTGCCTCGGTATTGGCGAGCCGGATGCCGCCGTCGCCGTGGTGGTAGCCCACCGGGTAATCGGGGTCGTCGCGCAGTGTCTTGTAGAGCGCGATGGAGTGAGATTTCAGGCCCACCATGGTCTGGTTCATGCCGAAATTCGTCACCTGCGCCGCCGAGTGCCACGTGGTGCCCGAGGTGAGCTCGTCGCGCTCGATCAGGACCACATCGCTCCAGCCTTCCCGGGTCAGGTGGTAGAGCGTGGAACAGCCGGCGATGCCGCCGCCGATGACCGCAACCCTGGTGCGCGATTTCATGATCGGTCTCCGTCGTTTCATGCATCGCGACTGGGGCGCGAATTGTCCCCGGGGACAAGCGAATCTTCAGAAGTTCGAGAACATCGGAACAGAAATGCGAAGATTTCGGAAGCGTCACCCAAAGCCTTGTGGAGATTGCACGATCCTGCCCAGATCGGCCCTGGCTGACCTCATTGAAAGCGTAAATCGTGGCGGATAGGACCAAACGTGCCGGACGCGTGGAGCGCATGGCGAAGCGCCGTGCCAAGCCGGTGTTCGATCCCTGTCCGCCCGGTCAGCCCGGCGGGGCCTACACGCCCCTGACCGAGGCGGAGCTGAACGCGATCTACGACACCGCGCTGGCACTTCTGGAGCGGCTGGGTCTTGGCGAGGTGCCGGAGCGGCTGCGGGGCGATCTGTTGCGCGTCGGGGCGCAGGAGGGCGAGAGACGGCGCATCCTTTTCCCGCCGACGCTGGTGCAGGAGGCGGTGGACCATGCTGCCAAGACCTTCGTTCTGCACGGGCGCGACCCGGCGCGGTCCATCGAGGTGGGCGGCAACCGCGTGCATTTCGGCACCGGCGGGGCCGCGGTGCAGACGCTGGACCTGGACACGCACCTCTATCGTCCGGCGACGCTGGCCGACCTGCATGATTTCACGCGTTTGCAGGACACGCTTGCCAATGTCAGCTGGTACACAAGGTGTTGCGTCGCGACGGATGTGCCCGACAATTTCGATCTGGACGTGAACACCGTCTATGCGCTGTTGCGCAACACGACGAAACCGACCGCGACGTCCTTTACATTGGCCGAACACGTGGCGCCGATTGTCGAGATGCTGGATATCGCGGCGGGCGGTGCGGGGCGCTTTTCGGAACGGCCCTTCCTGAAGGCGCATATCAGCCCGATCATTTCGCCGCTGCGGTTCGGCGCCGATGCGGTCGACGTGGTATATGAATGCATCCGGCACAACATTCCGATGTCGTGCATCACGGCGGCGCAGGCCGGGGCCACCGCGCCCGCGACGATGGCGGGGTTCCTGGCGCAATCATTGGCCGAGACGCTGGCCAGCCTGGTGATGGTGCACGCCATCCGGCCGGGCTATCCGATGGTGTTCTCGAACTGGCCGCTGGTCATCGACCTGCGCACCGGCGCCTTTGCCGGGGGCAGCGGCGAGACCGCGCTGCTGAACGCCGCTTCGGCGCAGCTGTCGAACTGGCTGGGTCTGCCGTCGGGGGTGGCCTGTTCGATGACCGACGCCAAGGCGATCGACGCGCAGTACGGCATGGAAAAGGGGCTGACCTCGATGGCCGCCGCGTTGGCGGGGGGCAACCTGATCTACGAAAGCTCGGGCATGACCGCCTCGCTTCTGGGGGCCAGTTTCGAGGCGTTCGTGCTGGACGACGAGATGCATTCCCACACCTATCGCGCGCTGCGGGGGATCGAGGTCAGCGAGGCCAACCTGGGCTTTGACGCAATCGTGGACGCCGTGCTGGGCGACGGGCATTTCCTGGGCGGGCAGCATACGTTCGCGGCGATGGAGCGGGATTATTTCTATCCCGCGCTCGCCAATCGCGACGAGCCGCGCAGCTGGGCGCAGAACGGGGCGAAGGATGCCTGGAGCGTTGCCAACGCCCGGGCGCGAGAGATCCTGGAGACGCACCGGCCCGAATACCTGACGCCCGAGCAGGATCGTGCCATCCGGCAGAGGTTCAACATCCTTTACGGGTGATCCCCAGCGGTGCCGTCGACAAGGCGGAACTGGTCTTGCAGCCACGGGGTGCTGGCCACAAGGGGCTGGATCACGTGCGTGTCGAGCGCGTGGCGCAGCCGGGCCTCTACGGTGTTCAGCACCGAGCGCGAGCAGTCGGGCGTCGTGATCATCGACAGCGTCCGTGAAAAACGCCTGCCCGGAAAGGGCTGCATCCTCAGCCGTGGCTGGAACCGCTTGGCGCGGGAGAACAGGAGCGGCGTGGTGATCGTCCAGCCCGCGCCGGCGGCGACCATCGCCATCAGTGTCTGGTTGCTGCCGCATTCGAACTTGTGCGGCAGGCTGAGCCCGACCCGGCGCAACTGCGCCTCGATCTGGCGGGCGATGATCAGGTCGCTGGAAAATTGCAGGAACGGCAGGCTGAAGCCGTCCTTCAGCACTTCGGACACGGGTGGCGCCCTGTCGGCGGGCAGAACGATGACGAACGGGTCGCGCAGCACGGGCCTGTCCTGAAGGTCGCGCAGACGGTCGGGTGGTGCAGTGGCGATGCCGAGGTCCAGTTCCCGGTCGCGCAGCTTTTCGATGATCTCGCGGCTGGTGGCGGTGTGGTAGAGAAAATCGCAGTCGGGCATCCGCTGCGACAGGTGGACGGCCAGGTCAGGGATGACATCGCTTTCCAGGTCCTCGATCGTGCCCAGCCTCAGGAAGCTGGCCTCGGCCAGGTCGCCTGCGGAGGCTTCGGCCTTGGCCTTGCGGATGGCGCGCAGGCCGATCTCGATATCGCGCAGGAACACGTGGCCTTTCGGCGTCAGGACCATGGGGCGACGGGCGTGGTTGAAGAGCGCCACGCCCAGGTGATCCTCTAGGCTTTGCAGGTGATGCGAGACGGTGCTGACGGACAGTCCCGCTTCGCGCCCAGCCTCGCGCAGCGACCCGGTGCGGGCGCAGAGCTGGAACACTTCCAGCCACCTGAGATTAAGTCCCTTGCTTGCTGCGGGCCTGGCCATGGCGAAACGTGTCCTGCGGCGTGATCCTGCCTGCAACATCCGTCATTCGGGAGGGCGGCGCCATTGGAAAACGCGACGGCCGGTGCGCTTGCCTTTCAAACACGGATACCCGGCAGACCATCGGGCGCCGCGTTCGGCGATTTTGACATCGTGGGGAGGGGCTTGCATTGACATAAACATATTTCTAATATATCAGACGAACGAAGTTGGTATATCGGAGGCTGACCATGGAACTTCAAGACACGAACATGACCGACCGCCAGCGCCAGTACCGGGCCAATTACCGGCAGCGCGTGGCAGGCTGGTATAACGGATTCCTGCACATCGTGATCATCTACACGATCGGGCTGACGGCGCTTTACATCTATACCGCCAACCTGAACCAGGTGACGCCGCTGGAATGGCTGACGGTGCCGTTGGTGTTCCTGTTCTGCAACTTCTTCGAGTGGTGGCTGCACCGCTACGTGATGCACCGGCCGTCGAAGAACCCGGTCGCCCGCGCGGTCTATAACCGGCACACCCTGCAACATCACCAGTTCTTCACCGAGGTGGAAATGCGGTTCGCGGACCAGAAGGATTATCGCGTGACGTTCTTTCCGCCCTATGCGCTGGCGGCCTTCACGCTGATTTCGATCCCCGGGGCGATCGTGATGGGCTGGCTGTTCACGGCCAATGTGGGCTGGCTGTTCATCGCCACCACGACCTCGATCTACATGATCTACGAGTTCATGCATTTCTGCTGTCACGTCGAGGATAACTGGTTCGTGCGCAACATGCCGTTCATCAACACCAACCGCCGCCACCACACGGCGCATCACGACCAGTCGCTGATGATGGAGCGGAACATGAACCTGACCTTTCCGATCATGGACTGGCTGTTCGGCACATCGGACCTGAACCGGGGCCTGATCGGGCACCTGTTCAACGGATACAACACCAGGCACGTCCGCAAGGACATGCGCAAGGTGTCGCGCACGCCGGTTCGTGAAAAGCAGGACCCGGCTCCGGCGACGCCCGCAGAATAAGGCGGGCCTTGCCCGGCCCCACACAAAGGGGCCGGGCGGCGCCACGACATCCAGAGGACAGGACGGAGCGACCCCATGGCCAATATCGAACCGAATATCACCGCCGCCTTCATCTTTGCGCTGTTTGCCTGCGTGACCAGCCTTGCCGCCATCGTGCTGACCGGGGTTTTCCCGCTGTCGACGCGGCCCGAACTGAAGCGGCCGCTGGGCTTTGCGCTGGTGGTGGCGAACTGCGTGCTGCTGGGCGCGGTGCTGTACCTGACCTTTGGCTTCGGCCTGAGCGAATTGCGCTGGACCAGCGTTGTCATCATCGCGGGGTTCGCCCTGTTGTTCATGCCTGGCCTGTTCAACGTCTGGCCCAGCCGCTGGCGTGACGGGACGATGGGCCTGACGGTGGTCCTGGCCGGGCTTGGCGCCTCGGCATGGACGCTGGCGGGCATGGCCTGAGGCAGGATCGCGGGTGCCGGAAAACCCGTTACGCACTATCAAGAGGAGGAGGCAAGGATGCCCGTCATGATCAAGATCGCGCTGTCCACGCTGGTGGCGCTCGCGGCCATCGGGGGATGGTTATACATGGGACACCTGGGACAGACCGGACCGCAATGGGCAATTGCCTTTCTCGGACCGTTCAGCGTCGGGTCGCTGTGGATCTTCCCGGAAGTGATGCGCTCGAAAGCCGATGCGCGGAGGAAGCCATGAAGACCTACCTGGGAGACCGGACGATCGACGGTGTCGTCGTGACCGTGGACGGCGAGGAGCTGCCGGATTACGCCGATATCTGCAAGTTCACCAACGCGGGTTTCGAATGGAGTTTCGAGGGGGTGGCGGCGACGCAGCTGGCGTTCGCGCTGATCTATGACGTGACCGGCGATGCGGGGCTGGCCAAGCGCCTGGCCGAGCCGTTCATGCGCGAAGTGACCGCGAATTTCGGCAACGACTGGGAAATGACCGAGGCCGATATACGGGCCGCCATCATCCACGTGCAGCCGGAGCAGGCGTGACGGGGCGACCGGACGGCCCGAAGACGGCAGGATGAGCCCGGAACGTGCCAGTGTTTCCCCGCCGCCGTGACGGCCTTTGCGGCGGGGGGCCGTACCGCGCGGCGCGGTGGCCTGCCGAGGATGCGCCCAAGCCTTGCGGCATGGCGCGAAGCGCCTTAGGTTTTCACATGGTGACAAAGACCCTATGACCGACCGCTATGGTCAAGGCCAAAGACAGGCAGAGTATGAACAAAGACACTGAGAGCGTGTTGGACAACGGCCCGCCGCGCGCGCGAAAGATCGACACCGTGACGCTGACCGACCGCGCCTACGAGATGATAGAGGCGCGGATCGTCGCGCTGGACCTGGAGCCGGGGCAGGTTCTGTCGGAGTCGCAACTGGTCGAGGAGTTGGGGATCGGGCGCACCCCGGTGCGCGAGGCATTGCAGCGGCTGGCGGCCGAGGGGCTGGTCGTGGTGATGCCGCGCCGCGGTGTCATGGTTTCCGAGATCAACATCGCCAAGCAGTTGCAACTGCTGGAGTTGCGGCGCGAGGTGGAGCGGCTTTGTGCCTGCAAGGCGGCGCTGCGCTCGACCGAGGCCGAGCGCGCGTTCTTCGCGGAACTGGCCGCGAGGCTGGCGGCGTCAGCCGAGGCGCGGGATTACGACGCGTTCATGCAACTGGACCTGGAGTTCAACCGCGCGGTGCTGGCCGCCTGCCGCAACGAGTTCATCGAACGCTCGATGCGGCGGATGCAGGGTCTGTCGCGGAGGTTCTGGTTTCAGAACTACCGCGTGGCGCTGGACCTCGAGCGCTGCGCCAAGCTGCATGCGGGCGTGGCGCAGAAGATCGCGGAGGGCGACGAAGCCGGCGCGGGCGCGGCGTCGGACCGGCTGATCGACTATATCTACGAGTTCACCCGCGCTACCCTTTGAAGCGCGGCGCGCGAAGCAGACGGCGGTATTTCCCGATAAAGAGATCGCGGCCCTTGGCCAGGCGCGTCAGTGCGTCGCCAAGGCCGCGCACCATGCCCGCATGGGCCAGCGGGGCTGGCAGGGGCAGGTGGCTGGCGCCGAGGCGCGGGCCGAGGGGGACGAGCACCGGGGCATCGCGCCACGGGCTGTAAGGCGACATGTGTTCGATGCGCTTTCCCTTGCCGGCCGCGCGCAGGGCTTTCGACAGGTAGGGGGCTTGCCGCAGGATGCCCACGATGGTCATCGCGTCGCCCGTTGCGGCCATGTCGCCGCCGGTGAAGAGCCCCGGCATGGCGCCCGGCGCCGGGCGGAGCCACGGGTCGGTCCTGACCCGGCCCGCGCTGTCGAGGCGCACCGTGGGGAGGGCGGAAAGAAGGTCGGTGCGGGGCAACGCGCCGAGCGCGGGCAGCACCAGGTCCGCCTCCACGATCCGCCCGTCGGAAAGAACCAGCGGGCCGTCCCGCGCGCCCTGGCCGGCGGCGAAGTCGTGACCGTTGCCTTGGGTGACGATCTCGACCCCCATCCGTTGCAGCCGGGTCAGAAGCGCCCGGCCCAGCCGGTCCGGCTGGTCCGGCATAGGGGTTTCGGCGGCTGAGACCAGAGTAAGCTGAATGTCGGGCCGGGCGGCGGCGATTTCGCCCGCAAGCTCTGTGCCGACCGCGCCCGCGCCGAGAATGGCGATGTGCCGGGCCCGGGCGATGCGGGCGGCGAGCGCCCGGTGTGTGGCGAGAAAGGATTCAAGGTCCTCGGCCGAGGATTTGAAGGGCAGGGCATAGGACGAGCCGGTGGCGACGAGCGTGACGTCGCTGAGGAGCGTCGTGCCGTTCGCAAGTGTCGCGCCATCGGGCTGAAGCCGCGCGACGCGGCCGGCCAGAACGCGACCGTGGCGCAGCAGGCCGTCATAGGGGATCGTCGCGGCGTCCAGAAGCGCGGGCTTGACCAGCGCGCGGATCATGGCGGGGGCGTGCAGGAAGGCCGGTTTCGGCTCGACCAGGGTGACATCCATCACCCGGTCGAGCCGGCGGGCCACGTCGCAGCCGAGATACCCGCCGCCGACGACAAGGAGGCGTGGCCTAGAAGCCAAGGACTTTTTCCGGCAGCCAGAGCACCATCTGCGGGAAGGCCATCACCAGCGCCAGCGTGAAGAGCTGAAGGATGATGAAGGGCACGACCCCCTTGAACATGTCCGGCATGGTGATTTCCGGCGGGGCGATGCCGCGCAGGTAGAAGATGGCCGGGGCCATCGGCGGCGACAGGTAGCTGGTCTGGATCACGATCAGGAACAGGATGCAGAACCAGACCGGATCGAAGCCGAGCTGCGTGACGATCGGAATGAAGACCGGCAGGAAGATCAGCAGGATCGAGATCCATTCCAGCGCGAAACCGGCGATGAAGACGATGATCAGGAACACCGCCAGCGTGGCCCATGGGCTGAGATCGGAGGCGGCGATCAGGTCGGTGGTCACGCGGGTGCCGCCGGCGCCGACGAAGACGCCCGAGAACATCGAGCCCGCCAGCAGGATCATGAGGATCATCGACGTGACCTTGACCGTGTTCAGCAGGGCAAGGCGCAGGGTCGTCCAGGTGAGCGTGCGGTAGACCGCCGCCAGGATCACGGACCCGAAGGCGCCCATCGCCGCCGCCTCGGTCGGGGAGGCGAGGCCCAGCATGATCGAGCCGAGCACGGCGAAGATCATCAGCGCCGCCGGCAGGAAGGCCGTCAGCGTGATCCAGAGCCGTTCGCCCAGCGTCGGCAGATATTCGTCCTCCGTGACGAGAGAGCCGTCCTGCGGGCGCAGGTAGCAGCGGCCCATGATGTAGACGACATAGAGCGTCGCCATGGTCAGGCCCGGGATGATCATGCCGATGAAGAGGTCACCGACCGAGACGTCGGCGATCGGCCCCATGATGATGACCACCACCGAGGGCGGGATGATCGTGCCCAGCGAGCCACCGGCGCAGATCGTGCCCGAGATGAGCCCCTTGTTGTAGCTGTGTTTCATCATCACCGGAATGGCCAGCAGGCCGACCACGGTCTCGGTCGCGCCGATCACGCCGGTGGAGGCGGCGAAGATCACGCACATGAAGATCGTGCCGACCCCCAGCCCGCCGGGCAGGCGGCGGGTCCAGATATGTACCGCTTCGAACAGGCGTTCGGCGATGCCGGACTTTTCCAGCATCGTGCCCATGAAGACGAAGAGCGGCACGGCGGCGAGCACGAAGTTGCCCGCGACCTCGTCGATCTTGTCGATGAACTGGTAGATGACGGTGTCGCCGAAGGTGATGTAGCCGAAAATCGTGGCGACGCCCATCAGCGAGAAGGCGATCGGGAAGCCGGTCAGCAGGATCAGCAGCAGGACCGGGAACATCCAGAGTGCGAGATATTCCATGTCTCAGACCTCTTTCGCGTCGGTTTCGGCAAGGACCTGGAGGCAGCCGAGCGCTTCGGCGATGGCTTGCAGCACCATCGCCGCGAAGGCCGTGAAGAACACCAGGTGGTAGGGCCAGACGACGGGGTTCCAGGCGCTTTCGCCGGAGCGTTCGCCCCATTCGTAGGCCTCGAGCGTGTAGTGATAGAGCGCGAAGGTCAGCCAGATGCCGATGGGCAGAAACAGCAGAAGGTATCCCGCCAGGTCGAGGGCGGCCTTGAGGCGCGGCGAGAAGCGGCAGGCGACGACGTCGATCCGGACGTGCTGGCCGTCCCGCAGGGCATAGGCGGAGCCCAGCAGGAACGAGGCGCCCATCGCCATGTACCCGATCTCGTAGGCCCAGATGGTCGGCTGGTTGAAGACGTAGCGCGAGATGACCTCGTAGACCGAGGCGAGGATCAGGGGCACGAGGATCAGGGCCGAGAAATATCCCAGAACACCACTGATCGCTCCGATGAAGCGGCGGATGGATGTGATCATGTCAGTGTTTCCTGTGGACGGCGCGGCAGCCCCGGACCCTGCATGGGCCGGGGCTGCGCCTGTCCGGTACGTGCGGTCAGTTGGACGAAGTAGCCTGCGGGGGCAGGGCCATCTTGCGATAGCTGTCGGCCTCGGACCAGTTGGATTCAAACTCGCGCTGCGAGGCGAGCACGCGCTCGAACCACTCGTTGCCCTCGGCCTGGCGGTCGGCCCATTCCATGCCGAGACGCTTGGCGGCGTCCTTGACCTCGTCTTCCAGCACGATGACCTCGTTGCCGTTCTCGCGGTAGAATTTCAACGCCTTGGCGTCCTCGTTTCCAAGGCGCATCCAGCTTTCGAACGTCACCAGTTCGGCGGCCAGCCTGACCATCTCCTGATCCTGCTCGGACAGCGCCTCCCAGGCGGCGTCGTTGATCACCAGTTCATAGGGTGCGACGGGCTGGTGCACGCCGGGCACGACGACGTACTTGGCGATCTGGTAGAAGCCGGGCGAGACGTTCTCGTAGAGCGAGCCCCATTCGGTGGCGTCGATCGTGCCGCGTTCGAGCGAGGTGTAGACCTCGCCGCCGGCCATGGTGACGGGCGAGGCGCCCAGTTCGCTGGAAATCTCCAGCCAGGCCCCGGCGGTGCGCATTTTGAGACCTTGCAGGTCCTCGAGCGTCGAGACGGGTTTCTTGGAATGCAGGAACACCTCGGCGGGGCGCATGAAGAGGGGCATGGAGACGAGGCCGAAGCGATCCTGGCGGAATTCGGTCCACAGCTCCTGTCCGCCGCCCTGGTAGAGCCAGTGCAGCATGCGTTCGCTGTCCATCGAGCCGGCGAAGCCGCCGAAGAGAACGGTGGTCTTGTCCTTGCCCCAGTCGTAGCCCATCCAGGTGTGGCCCACCTCGGCGACGCCGCGTTTCACGGTGGTGGAGACGTCGAGCGCCTTGCCCAGCGTGCCGGCGGGAAAGACCTCGATCTCGACGCGGCCTTCGGTCATTTGCGAGACGCGTTCGGCAAAGGCCTCGGCGCCCAGTTCCATCAGCGGCCCGCCGGTGACGGTCGTGGCCATTTTCCATTCGTGGTCCGCGGCGAGCAGGGCGCTGCTCATCAACGCGCCGGTCATTCCGGCGGCAAGCGCAACGGTCGCGATGCCTTTCTTGAACGGTGACATTTTGTTTCCTCCCTGTTTTCGTTTTTGCAGGCCGTTGGCCGCGAATCCTTCTGTTTCGAAAGGAAAAGTCGACCGAGGCGGACTCCAAACCGCACCGGGAACCTGCACTGCGGAGTCGTAGACGACTTTCGGTCGACGGTCAATATGCAATTAATACGTAGCTAATATGTCAGTTGAGTACATGCGGAAATCTTGAGCGAAATATGGGTGCGAGCGTCGTGCGGCGCGGCTTTGCGCGACGGCTTGCTTCAGGGGCAGACAAGGGGGAGAGGCCATCGACATCTCCGGGACGGTCCGGGACGGCGCGCTGGACCTCGGAACGTTGTTGACCTCAGGCGATCAAGCTTCGAAGGATCATCGCAGGATCAGGGCGCGGAAGGCGTCCGCCTCGGTCTTGTCGCTGGTGACGGAGAGATAATAGCCCTCCTGGCTTGGGATCGAGGCGGGATGTGCCCGGTCGACAAGCCCGGTGTGGATGGCGTCCCGGGTCATCCATTCATTCACCAGCGCGACGCCGTTGCCGTGAAGCGCTAGGTGCAGCGCCATGCCATACGTGTCGGTATAGATCGACGGCCCGGGCAGGGGCTCGACCTGCCTGGACCAGGCCTGCCAGCCGCTGGAGGTTCCGACGGTTTCGATGCGCGGCAGGTCGGAGATCGGGCCGTGCAGCGTCGGCGCTTTGACGGCGACGAGGCGGTTGGGCAGGATCGCCTCGGCCTCCGGGCCGGCCTGCTGGCCGGAGCCGAAGCGTATCTCGACATCCGCGCGTGTGGTGTGGAAATCATCCGGCCAGATCGCGCTGAGGATCCTGACCTCGACATCGGGAAAGCGCGCGCGGAAGCCCGGCAGGCGCGGTGCGATGATCCAGTGCGCGACACTGATCGAGGCGGCGACCGTCAACAGGTGTCGCGAGGGGCGCGTGTCCATGCCGACCATCGCATTGGCGAGGGCCTGAAGCGGTGCGCCCACTTCGGGCAGGAGGCGGCGCCCCGCATCGGTCAGGGCCAGCCCGCGCGCGTGCCGCACGAATAGCTGCACGCCGAGCCGCATCTCAAGCGACTTGACCTGTTGGCTGATGGCCGACTGGGTGAGGCCGATTTCCTCGGCCGCCATGGTAAAGCTGAGGTGGCGCGCCGCGGCCTCGAAGGAGCGCAGCCATCCGAGAGGCGGGAGTGATTTCGTCATTGGTCAAGCCAGCCATTAGTGTTTGTAATACCTAAGGGCATAATCCATTCGTTTGTCAAAAAATTCGGGGCTTTCTACCTTGGGACCAAAGCGAAAGGATGCACTGTGAGCCCGGAAATCAGGGAAATCGTGACCTTCGATGAAGAGGTCCTCATCGAGGGGTTTCGCGCCGCCAGCACGCCGTGGCGGATGTTCGCGGTGGCGGTCGTGCTGCGCAATCCGTGGGCGGGCCGCTTCGTCGAGGACCTGGCCCCGGAAATTCGCGCGTATGGGCCGGCGCTGGGCGAGATGATGACGGATCGAATGATCCGCCTGGCCGGAAGTGGCGCGGCGATAGAGGCCTATGGCAAGGCGGCGGTCGTGGGGCTGGACGGCGAGATCGAGCATGCCTCGGGCCTGATTCACACGCTGCGGTTCGGCAATTTCTACCGCGAAGCGGTCGAGGCCAGGTCCTATCTGGCGTTCACCAACACCCGCGGGCCCGCCAATGCGCCGATCATGGTGCCCTTGATGGACAAGAACGATGCCGGTCGGCGGTCGCATTACCTGACGATCCAGTTCGCCATTCCCGATGCGCCGCGAGCGGACGAAGTTGTCGTGGTGCTGGGCGCTGCCCTGTCGGGCCGGCCGCACCACCGGATCGGGGATCGCTACCAGGATCTGAAGGATCTGGGTCATGACGTCGACAACCCTGCCGCGGTCTGAGCGCGCGGGTCTTGCCGCGCTGGAGGCGGGGGCGGGGCGGCCCGTGGTGCTGCTGCACGGGGTCGGCCTGAACGCCGAGGCGTGGGGCGCGCAGATCGACGGGCTGAGCGGCGGCTGCCGGGTGATCGCGCCCGACATGCCGGGCCACGGGCAAAGCCGCCGCCTGAACGGGCAGCCGTCGCTGGAGGATTACGTGCAGGCCGTCTTGCCGTTGTTGGACAGCCTGACCGAGCCTGCCGTGATTGCCGGCCACTCGATGGGGGCGTTGATCGCGGTCGAGCTTGCCGCGCGGGCGCCCGCAAAGGTCTGCGCGGTTGCGGCGCTGAACGCGGTGTTCGAACGCGCGCCCGAGGCCGCGGCGGCCATTCGGGAGCGCGCCGGCCGCCATGACGGCAGGACGGTGCCGGACCCGACGCAAACCCTGGAGCGCTGGTTCGGGTCCGAGATGTCGCCCGAGCGTACGGCGTGCGACACGTGGCTTCGCACGGTGGACCCTGCGGGGTACAAGGCCGCCTACACCGCCTTTGCCTGCGCCGAGGCGCCGCGCCGCGATACCGTGCGTGCGATTGCGTGCCCGGCGCTTTTCGCAACGGGGGCGCTCGACCCCAACTCGACGCCGCAAATGTCACGGGCGATGGCCGATCTTGCGCCCGATGGCCGCGTCCTGGTGATCGAAGACGCGGCGCACATGATGCCGATGACCCATGCGCACCGCGTTCTTGGCGCCCTGGTGGGCCTGGCGCGGGAGGTCTGGCCATGACCTCCCTCGACAGTCGCGCGCTGCGCAGCGCCTTCGGCAGTTTCATGACGGGCGTGACGGTGGTGACGACCCGCGACGCCGCCGGACGGCCCGTCGGGTTCACCGCCAATTCGTTTTCGTCGGTCTCGCTGGAGCCTCCGCTGCTGCTGGTGTGCCCGGGCAAGTTCCTGTCGAGCTTCGACAGCTTTGCGGGCTGCACGCATTTCGCGGTCAATGTCCTGGCCGAAGGTCAGGAAGACGTTGCCACCACCTTTGCCAGCTACAAGGGCGACCGTTTCGCCCGGGTGGAACACGGCGAGGACGCGCTTGGCAACGTTCTGATCGACGGCGCGCTGTCGCGGTTCTCGTGCCGGACGCATGAGGTGATCGACGCGGGCGACCACGCCATCCTGATCGGCGAGGTGCAGGCATTCAGCCACGCGGGCGGGCGTGGATTGGGATATGCGGGAGGCCGGTTCTTCAGCCTGGGGCTGGAGCGCGCGGCGCTGGAACCTGCGGGCGGGGCGGCGCTCTGCGGCGCTATCATATCGCTTGGCGATGACGTGCTTCTGGAGAAGACCGACGCGGGGTTACGGCCGCCGCAGGTCGTCGCGCAGGATCATGAAAACACGCGCCAGCGGCTGGTGCAGGACCTCGCGCGTCGCGGACAGCCCGTCACCCTGGGGCCCGCCTATTCCGTGTTTCGCGACGATGCGGCGCAAAGCTCGTACTTTCTTGCGACCGCGACGGGTGCCAGCGAGGCGTTCAGCCGCTTCCCGGTCCGCGAGATCCCCGACGTGACATTCGCGTCATCCGCCATCCGAGACATGATGATGCGCTTCGCGGTCGAGACGCGGACGCGCAATTTCGGCCTTTACATCGGCGATGCGCGGCACGGCGACGTACACCAGCCATTCGAAAGGACGTAGCAATGGATTTCTCGCTGTTCGTACACATGGAACGGCTTGCGCCCGACCAGTCGCACAAGCAGCTCAATGCCGAGCTGATCGAGCTGTGCAAGATGGCCGATGACGCCGGGATGCGCGCCGTCTGGACCGGCGAGCATCATGGCATGGAGTTCACCATCGCGCCCAACCCGTTGATGTCGCTGGTGAATATTGCCCACCACACGAAGAATGTGAAGCTGGGGACAGGGACGGTGATCGCGCCGTTCTGGCACCCGATCAAGCTTGCCGGTGAGGCGGCGGCGGCGGACCTGATGACCGACGGCCGCATCGAGCTGGGTATCGCGCGCGGGGCCTATTCCTATGAATACGAGCGCCTGATGCCGGGGCTGGACGCGTGGGAGGCGGGACAGCGGATGCGCGAGCTTGCCCCGCTGCTGCCCAAGCTGTGGGCCGGTGACTGTGCCCATGACGGAGAGTTCTACAGCTTTCCCGCCACCACGGCCGCGCCCGCGCCGGTACAGGAGGGCGGGCCGCCGATCTGGATCGCGGCGCGCGATCCCAACAGCCATGAGTTCGGGGTGAAGAACGGGTTCAACATCCAGGTCACGCCGCTTTGGCAGGGGCTGGACGAGATCGTGACGCTGAAGCAACGCTTCGACGCCGCCTGCGACGGCCATGATGGCCCCCGGCCGAAAATCATGCTGCTGCATCACACCTATGTCGGCTCGGATGCCGGGGACGTGGCGCTGGCGGCGCGGGAATTGTCGCGCTTCTACTGCTATTTCGGCGCCTGGTTCCATAACAAGCGCCCGGTCGAGAAAGGTCTGCTTGCCCCCTTGTCGGAGGAGGAGATGGCGGCGAACACGCTGATGAGCCCCGAGAACATGGCGCGTGACCTGACTATCGGAACCTCCGATGCTGTGATCGAGAAGATCAAGAGGTATGAAGAACTGGGCTATGACGAGTATTCCTTCTGGATCGACAGCGGGATGAGTTTCGAACGCAAGCGGGCGTCGCTGGCGCGGTTCATCGAGACCGTCATGCCCGCCTTTGGATGAGGTGCAGAATGCAGGACAGACCACATTTCCAGCTGTTCATCGACGGGGCTTGGGCCGAAGGGTCGGACGGGCAGACGATGACCTCGCAGAACCCCGCGACCGGGCAGGACTGGACCAGTTTCGCCTGCGCCTCGGGCGCGGATGTGGACCGGGCCGTGCGGGCGGCCCGCAGGGCGCTGAACGATCCGGCCTGGCGGGACATGACCCAGACGCAACGCGGCAAGCTGCTGTACCGGCTGGCGGAGCTGATCGAGGAGCACGCGGCCGAGCTTGGCCGGATCGAGACCACCGACAGTGGAAAGCTGCTGGCGGAGACGGCGGCGCAGTCGGCCTATGTGGGTGATTATTATCGCTATTACGCGGGGCTTGCGGACAAGATCGAGGGCGCGGTCCTGCCGATCGACAAGCCGGACATGCATGTCTACACGCGGCGCGAGCCGATCGGTGTGGTCGCAGCGATCGTGCCGTGGAACGCGCAGATGTTCCTGACCGCGACGAAACTGGGGCCCGCGCTTGCGGCGGGCTGCGCGGTGGTGTTGAAAGCCTCGGAAATTGCGCCAGCCCCGATGCTGGAATTCGCCCGCCTGATCGAGAGGGCGGGGTTTCCCGAGGGTGTGGTTTCGGTCATCACGGGGGACGCGGAAAACTGCGCCATTCCCCTGACCCGGCACCCGGACGTGGACCGTATCGCGTTCACCGGCGGCCCCGAGACCGCGCGGCACGTGGTGCGCAACTCGGCAGAGAATTTCGCGGTCACGACGCTGGAACTGGGCGGGAAGTCCCCCATCCTGGTGTTCGAGGATGCGGACCTGGAAAGCGCGGCGAATGGTCTGATCGCGGGCAATTTCGGGGCCTCGGGCCAAAGCTGCGTGGCGGGGACCCGTGGATTGGTGCAGCGCTCGGTCTTCGAGGAGGTGGCGGGGAGAATCGAGGAAAAGATGAAGGGCGTCGTGATCGGAGACCCGCTTGACGCCAGCACCCAGATCGGCCCGCTGTGCACGGCGGACCAGATCCGCAAGATCGAGGCCACGCTTGCCGCGGCCATATCCGGCGGGGCGCGGGTACGGTTCGGGGGCGCGCCGCTGGATCGTCCGGGCAACTACATGGCGCCGACGCTGGTCGAGTGTGCCGATCCGGGCGCGGAGACATTGAAGGTCGAAATGTTCGGTCCGGTGATGTCGCTCTTGCCGTTCGAGACCGAGGACGAGGCCATCGCCCTCGCCAACGGCACGCCGTTCGGTCTGGGGTCGGGCATCTTCACGCAGAATGTCGCGCGAGCGCACCGGGTCTCGTCACGGCTGAAGGCCGGGATATGCTGGGTCAACACCTACAGGGCCGTGTCGCCCATCGCGCCGTTCGGCGGGTTCGATCAGTCCGGCTATGGCCGCGAGGCCGGGCTGGACGCGATCCGGGACTATACCTGCACGAAGACCGTGTGGATAAGCACGTCGGACGCGCCCATGGCAAACCCCTTCGTCATGCGGTGAGCCGGGCCACGCGACAGCCGGTCCGGGTTCGGCGGGATATGTGCCGCCCCACGGCAAGGCGGGGCTTCGCGGCGTGTCGCCGGTGCCTTGCCCGCTTTGCCGGAAGTTGACCCGAAACCGGGGCCGGATCGGGGAGCCGATCTGCCAATAGGCAGACCCGCGTCAGTAACGATTGCGGAACAATCCGCGCTTTTCGTATGCGGAGGCAGCTTCCTCCACCAGTTGGGCAAGCAGGGGCGCGTCGAATTCGCGCCTGAGCCTTTGCGCGGTGTCCTGCAGGCTTTCTATCGAGCGGGTGCGTCCGGGGCGCAGCAGTTCGTAGATCTCCATGATCGTGTCCTGCGGCACCCGTGTCATTTCCGCGGCCCTTTCGAAGTTCCGCGCCAGGGCGGCGCGGCCCGCGGAGCGCGCGATCTGGGCTTGCTGCAAAAGCGCGTTCGGCGTGATGCGCAAGTCCTCCATCCCGACGTCGCCGGCAAGCACCGCTTCGAGCGTCAGCTCGTCCAGCGACTTGCCGCGATGGCCGGTGACCCGTTCGGGTGACGTTTCCGCAAGGGGGTAATTTTCGGTCGTGAGGGGCTGATCGGGCATCAGGAGTCTCCCAGGAAATTGATCTCGACGGTCTCGGGCGAGGCGTTGTTCTCGGTCATCTTGGTCTCGATCGCATAGGTCAGCGCCACGCGGGCATGGAACCGTGCGCCAAGCGCCTCGCCCTGCGTCGGCACGACGACTGGCGCGGGCAGGTCGCCGCGGGCGTATTGCGCCGCGTTCTCTCCGAGCGCGCGGTAGTGATCCAGGTTGGTCACCGGCGCGTTCGAGAACAGTTCGAGGTTGTTGTGGGGCAGGCGGTCCCTCTGGTGGATCACTGCCGTGCCCTTGGACTGGATCCCGATCCCGATGCCCGAGCCGGACAGCCGCGCGGCGCTCAGGCCCAGAAAGGACGTGTCGGCGGTATGCCGGATCCGCATCAGCCGCATCCGTCCGCCGCCTTTTTCGATCCCGTCGCGAAGCGCCTTCAACACCTTGCTGAGCGGAAGCCCGGCAAGGGTCCGGAATATCCTGGTGCCGAACCCGGGGCTGATGCCCACGACCACCTCGTGCGGGTCGGTGCCGCGCTCGGCGGGGCCCATGGTGCTGTACTCGATCGCGCGGGCCTCGGCAGGTTCGCTTGCGGCTTCGCGGCGCAGCACCTCGTCGCGGTCCAGCACGTTGCGGATCGCCGCCAGCTCCTTGCGCCGCGCCTCGGTCAGCCGATAGCCGGTGCCGGGGCCGGTATAGTCGTTGGGGTCGTTGATGGCGCTGATGACGTGCCCGTCCCGGATGATCGCCGAGGTCTGAAGGTAATCGCCCGAAACGCGCAGCTTCACCAGGAACAGCAGGTTCTGCGCCTCGGGCACGAAACCGCCGCGATGCAGCGACCGGATCACGTCCAGGACGGTGATGCGCTGGCGGCTGATCTTGTCGCTGATCACCGCGACGTCGCGCGGTGCGAAGCTTTGCGTGTCGTTCGACCCCGACGCGACCGCGACGGAGCGCTTCATGATCTCGGTCGGCGCGGCGAGGTCCAGATCCTTGAGCACATGCGACAGCGCGTCGATGGCGCGGCGGCGCAGGTCCAGCGCGCTTGCGTCCTCGATCGAGGTCAGCCCGCCATCGGCTTCGAAATCGCGCTGGAGCACCAGGAATTCCTCAAGCTCCTCGCCGTTGAACGAAGACGGATTGAAGGAATTGTCGTATTTCAGGATGCTGCCGAAGCCCGAGCAGATCAGGTCCGATCCGCCAATCAGAAAGGGCAGCACCTTGGCGGCGACCCGCATCTCGGATTCGGAATGCCTGGCATCGTTGCCCGAGGCGCATTCCAGGTCCAGCCAGACCGCCAGCAGGTTCTCGGCCCAGATCTCGCGCACGCCGCCGGGAATGGACGAGGCCAGCGGCGCACCGTCGATGCCGCCGTTCTGCGTGCCCTGGGAGCCCATGCCGCGCTGGATGCACAGGCAGCGCGCCTCGAGGTAGAGCAGCGACTTGGCCTCGTGATAGCCCATCAGAAGTTCCGAGGCCGCGCCGGAGGTGCAGCGCATCTTGATGCCGCGCGAGGCATAGGCGGCGGCCAGCCACGCCTTGGACCAGGGCGTGTCATCGCCGTCGATGAACGCGCTTTCCGTGCCATAGACCGACACGGTTTCGGCGTAGGAGGTGAACCCCGCCATGCCGATCTCGAGCTCTTCGGCCTCTTCGCTGGAGCATTGAAAGAGCGTGCCGGCCCGGCCAACGACCGACCCCACGCAGCAGGCCAGCGCGTTCGACCACGAATTGCGCGCCACCCGCATCGTCGTCTCGATCTCGTCGAACCCGAGCGCCACGGCCACGGCGGCATCGGCGGCCAGCTGCAAGGGGTCGTCCTTGGCGTTGGTCACATGCGCCTGGTTGCCCGGCGTCCTGCGGGCGCGCATCTTGGAATAGGCGAAGGCGATTTCCATCGCGTTCAGTTGTGCCACGGCCTCGGCCAACCGGGCCGGTGTCAGGCCGCGCGCCAGGCGGACAAGCTCGGCCCGTGGCACGTTCATGTCGACGAGCATGCGCGCAAGTTGCTCGGCCGGGATCGCCATCGCCTCCTCGGCCACGTCCATGTCCAGGTGATGCGCCGCGATGAACGCGTCGATCATGTCGAAATCCTGCGCCGCGACACCGTCCATCATGCTGACCTTGCCGTTCTCGATCTTCAGGCCGGGGCCGGGGTCGGCCGCCCCGTTGAAGGCGGAAAACCCGTTCTCGGGATCCTCGACCGCGAACTGGTCGTGGCGCAGCGGCCGGGCGTCCCACTCGTCGAAACGTTTCCAGCGGTTGGCGTCGTAACTGTTGCTCATTTTGGGTCGCGCCTCCCTGCGCCGGTCCTTGGATGAAGCGTTTCCGCCGTGTCTTGGTGTTGAATTGTCGCGGCCGGTCTGCTCCGATCGGGCATGACCCCTGGCAGGATGAAGGCATGATACCGATCCACGGCCCGCGCCCTCATTCGACGCGCCGCTATGACAGGCGGCCGGGCGTCTATGCGCTCTTGCCGCGCGGCGGGCGCGTTCTGCTGACCTTTCAGAGTGCCCCGGTTCCGGAACTGCAACTGCCCGGCGGCGGCGTGGATCGGGGCGAGGCGCCGCTGCGGGCCCTGGCGCGCGAGGTGCTTGAGGAAACCGGCTGGCGCGTCGGCGCGCCGCGTCTTCTGGGGCGGTACCGCCAGTATGGGTACCTGCCGGAATACGACATGTGGGCCGAAAAGCTGTGCAGCATCTACATTGCCCGCCCGGTGCGCCGCCTGTCCGACCCGTATCACCCCGAGCACAGCGTCGTCTGGGTCACGCCCGCCGAGGCCGCCCGCCGCCTGACAAATGCCGGTGATCGGGCCTTTGTCTGTGACGTCCTGCTGGCTCGGTCCTGATGCGCGCCCCTTCATCCCTCACCCCGCGATGATTTGCGCGTCGGCCTTGCGGATCGCGTCCCACAAGTTGGGGGGAGGACGCTCGTCCGTGATAAGGGTCAGGCGGGGATTCCAGTCGATGATCTGCTGCAGGGAGCGGTTTCCGAATTTCGACGCATCGGCGAGGATGAAGGCCTCGTCGGAGGCCTCGATCATCGCGGCATAGACCTGACCGGCGTGCAGCAGGGCCTCGCTGACGCCGGTCTCGTCGATGCCCGACGCGCCGGTGATGGCGATCGGCGCTCGGAACTGCTTGATGCATTCGGTGGTCTGGGAGCCATAGACCAGGCCCTCGCGCGGCTCGACGATACCGGGGAGCGACAGGACCTGGATCAGGGGATTGACCGACAACTCGGTCGCGATGCTGAAGGCGGGGGTCAGGACGGTCAACTGCCGGTCGATCCCGCGCAGGGCGCGCGCGAAATGCATTGTCGTCGCCCCGCCGCCGATGAAAAGGCTGCCGGCGTCGCCGATGCTTTCGACCGCGAGCCGCGCAATCTGTTCGCGGGCGCGCGTGTGCAGTTGCAACCGCTCGGCCAGCGCGGGCTCGAACGACCTGGTCCTGACGGCTCCGCCATAGGTGCGCTTGATCCGCCCGGACTCGTCAAGCTCGGTCAGGTCGCGCCGCACCGTCTCGCTGGAGACACCGAGTTCCTCCGCCATCTCGGCCACGCGTATGGAGGGGCTGACTTCCAGGATGCTTAAAATCTGGTCGTGCCGCAGTGTTTTCTTAGACATTTCAGGCCCGTTGGCTGCCTCTCAAACATGAATATACGCAATTCGCGGAAGGAATCGAAACAAAAATGACCGACTTCGGTCAAAAAATGTTGTTAGTCAAAAATTAAGTGCTAACGTGGTGACCAACTGCAAAGGGGAATCGCGTGTTCAACTACGGATACTTTTCCTTCGACTCGAAGGACGACCTTCTGACGAAGGCGGCGGAATACTGGAATCCCGGCAAGGTCAGCTTTTGGAAGGAAGCCGGCACGCCGATGGTGATCGACCGCCGCGAGGGATATTTCCTTTACGACATGTCGGGCAAGCGGCTGATCGACCTTCACCTGAATGGCGGGACCTACAATTTCGGGCACCGTCATCCCGAACTGGTCGAAGTGCTCAAGTCCGGGCTCGATTATTTCGACATGGGCAATCACTGGTTTCCGTCCGTCGCCCGCGCCGCCTTTGCCGAGAAACTGGTCGCGACGGCGCCGCACACGAAGTACGCGATTTTTGGGGCAGGTGGGGCCGAGGCCGTGGAAATCGCCCTGAAAACATCGCGTTACGCCACCAAGCGGCGCAAGATCGTGTCGATCATCAAGGGGTATCACGGCCATTCCGGCCTGTCGGTCGCGGCCGGGGATGAACGATTTTCCAAGATCTTCCTGTCGGAAAAGCCCGACGAGTTCATCCAGGTGCCGTTCAACGACGTCGATGCGCTGGAGCAGGTGCTGAAGAACCGTGACGTGGCCGGTTTCATCATCGAGACGATCCCGGCGACTTACGGGTTTCCCATGCCCGAGGAGGGTTATCTCAAGGCCTGTCAGGATCTGTGCCGGAAATACGGCACCAAGTTCATCGCCGACGAGGTGCAGACCGGCCTGATGCGGACCGGCACGATGTGGGGCTGGCAGGGATACGGCCTGACGCCCGACATGTTCGTCTGCGGCAAGGGGCTGGGCGGCGGCATCTACCCGATCAGTGCCTGCCTTGCCACGGAGGAATGCGGCCAGTGGCTGATCGAGGACGGTGCGGCCCATATCAGCACCGCCGGCGGCTCTGAGCTGGGCTGTCTTGTCGGACATCACGTGATCGAGATGCTGCAGCGTCCCGAGGTTGTCTCGAACGTGCATTTCGTGGCGGAGTTCTTTGCCCGCGGCATGGAAGAGATGATGGCTCGCCACAGCGACATCTTTGTGGGCGTGCGCCAGCGGGGCGTCGTTCTGGGGCTGGAATTCGACCACCCGGAGGGCGCTGTCGCGGTGTCGCGCGCGCTGTATGAAAACGGGGTCTGGGCGATCTTCTCGTCGCTTGACAAGCGTGTGCTGCAATTCAAGCCGGGTGTCGTGCTGGACGTCGACACCTGCCAGGAGATCATGGACAGGTTCGACGCGGCCATGCCGCGCGCACGGGAACTTCTGAAAACCATGAGGCGGGCAGCATGAGCGAGCAGGCTACACTGGACGCGCCGCGTCTTTCGGTCCCGGACAGGGAACTGTCACGTGCCCGGATGAAGGTGGGCCGGGCGGCATGGGCGGCGCGCTACTACAAGGATTTCAGCCGCGATGCGGTGCTGGCAATCGCCGAGGCCGTGGCCAGGGCAGGCTACGAGAAAGCGGCGCAGTTCGCCGAGGAGGCGGTGGCCGAAACCGGCTTTGGCGTCGTGGAGCACAAGACGATCAAGAACCGTCTTTGCACCCACGAGCTGCTGGACTACTACCGCGACCTCGACCTGGTGACGCCCCGCGTCGACGAGGCGCGCAAGATCATCGAGTTGCCGAAACCTGCCGGCGTGGTCTTTGCCCTCGCGCCCGCGACCAACCCGGTCGCAACGGTCTATTACAAGGCGATGCTGGCGATCCTGAGCCGCAACGCCATCGTTCTCAGCCCGCATCCGGCCTCCAAGTCGGTTTCGGCGGCCGCGGCCCAGCATATCGCGCAGGCGGCCGAGGCTGCGGGCGCCCCCGCCGGTCTGATCCAGTGCGTCGAAAACCCGTCGGTGCCGCTGGTGCAGGACATCATGGCCTCCGACCGGATCAACGTCATCCTTGCCACCGGCGGCACCGCGATGGTGCGGGCCGCGTATTCCTCGGGCAATCCCGCGCTCGGGGTGGGGCCGGGCAATGCCGTGGCCTATATCGACCCGACCGCCAAGGTGGATGCCGCCGCGCGCTGCCTGGTCGAAAGCAAGGCGTTCGACAATTCGGTGCTTTGCACCAACGAAAGCGTCGCGATCACGCTGGCCAGCAACCGGGGCAACATGGAGCGCGCGCTGCGGTCCGCCGGGGCGCATGTGTGCAACGCCGCCGACACCGACCGGCTGCGCGACTACCTGTTCACCGAGAAGGGCTTCAACCTCGAGGCCATCGGAAAGAGCGCCACCTGGATCGCCGAGCGCGCGGGCCTGCGCGTGAATCCGTCGACGAAAATCCTCGTGCCGGTGGTGGAAACGCCGGGCCAGGACGACCTGCTTTTCCGCGAAAAGCTGTGTCCGGTGCTGACGCTGACCGCCGCGGGGGATTTCGAACAGGCCCTGACATTCGCCAAGCACACGACGCGGCGCGGGGCGGGGCATTCGGCCGCGTTCCACGGCGAGGACACCGACCGGCTGGTGGCCTTCTCGCAGGGCGTGCCGGTCTATCGCGTGGTGGTCAACGCGCCGTGTTCGCAAGGCGCGGCGGGGTTCGCCACGCATCTGCCGCCGTCCTTTACCATCGGGACAGGCTTTGCCGGGCGCTCCTCGATCGGCGAGAATCTCGGGCCCCAGCACCTGGTCCAGTGGACGCGCATCGCCTACGGCAAGGACGTTTCGGCGGACCTTGGCGGCGTAGACCTCGATGCGGTCTCGTCGGGACGCGCGATGCCTGCGGCCCCCGCCGCCTCACCGCAGCCCGCGGACCCTCAAGGGTCGGGCGACGTCGGCCGCGACGAGTTGCGCCGGCTTATCCTGGAAGAACTGCGCAGCCTGAAAGGGGGTGACGCATGACCGATCTTCGTGCGTCGATCTTCATCGATCAGCTTCAGCCCCAGACGCTGGCCTATATCTCGACCTGGATGCGGGGCACGCTGCCGCGTCTTCGGATGGCGGCGCAGATCGTCGAAATCGCGCCCGGGCTGGATGTCGAGGCGCTGACCGATACGGTCCTGAAAAGCGCCGATGTCCACGCCGGCCTCCTGGTGGTCGAACGCCAGTTCGGCACGCTGCAATTCCACTCCCGCTCCACCGCCGAGGTGCATTCCGGGGCCGCGGCAATTCTCGAGGCGCTTGGAAAGACTGCCGACGACGTGGCGCCGCCCAAGATCCTTGCCTCGAAGCTGGTCACGAATGTGGACGACCAGCACGCCTTTCTGATGAACCGCAATAAGCTGGGGTCGATGGTGCTTGGCGGCGACAGCATCTACCTGCTGGAATGCCAGTCCGCCGCCTATGCGATCCTTGCCTGCAACGAGGCGGAAAAGGAAGCGGACGTGAAGCTGATCGACATGCGGATGATCGGGGCGAACGGGCGGCTGTACATGGCCGGGACCGAGGCCGATGTCCGGAATGCGAGGAATGCGGCAGAAGGCGCATTGCGTGATGCAGGAGCGTCGTGATGTCAGCCCTGAGGGACGAGATCCGCGCGATCCTGCGCGAGGAGATTGCCGCGCTGCGCAACGAGGCGGGCAGCATGGCGCCCGCGCGCGAAGAGGTACGCATAGCCTCCGGCGCCGACCTGACCCGCTTTGCCCAGGAGCTGGTGCAGCGGGCCACCGAGCCGGGCTTTGCCGACCGCGTGGCGCGGCGCGAGCTGGTGTTCGACCTGGCCACCCCGATGCCCTCGGCCGCGCCGGCCGCTGCCACGCCGCCGATCGTCACCGGGCCCCGACGCACCGCGCCGGACCGGCTGGACAAGTCGCTGATCACAGAGCGCGACATCAATGCGCTCTCCGCGTCCGCCCGCAGCCTGCGGATCGCGCCATCAAGCCGGCTGACGCCGCTTGCGCGCGACGAGGCGCGGCGTCGCGGCATCCGGATCGAAAGGGATAAAACATGATACAAGCGCGTGTGATCGGAAAGGTCTGGTCGACCCGTCGCGTGACGTCGCTGCCACGCGGTGCGCTGCTGGAGGTGGAAACGGACGGCGGCGGCAAGCTCATCGCCTACGATCCGCTTGGATGCGATACCGGCGAGACCGTCCTGGTGACGCAAGGGTCTGTCGCCGCCAGTTACTTTCAAGGCGACACGGTGCCCGTGGACGCCCTGATCATCGGCTCCATCGACGACAAGAAATAACAGTCAAACATGAAGGAAGATACTCATGGCTAACTTAGCAATCGGAATGATCGAAACCAAGGGATACGTCCCCGCGCTTTCCGCGGCGGACGCCATGGTCAAGGCCGCGAACGTGGAAATCGTCGCGCGCAACGAAGTCGGCGGCGGGCTCGTCTCGGTCGTCGTCAAGGGCGATGTGGGCGCGGTCAAGGCCGCCACCGAGGCGGGCGCAGAGGCGGCCAGCCAGGTCGGCGAAGTGACCGCGGTGCATGTCATCCCGCGTCCGCATGCCGATCTTGGCAAGCATTTCTCGGCCGCGGCCGTTTCCAAGTAAGCCCGGGCAGGGGGACAGGACTGGATCATGACGGAACTTCGCGTATATCTGCCGATCAAGGATCTGCAGCCGCAGTTCGCGGCCTATCTGTCCTCGCCCCTGCGGGCGCGCGCCTATCCGCCGTTCCGCGGGCAGAACTCTCTGATCATCGAGGTCGCGCCCGCGCTCAGCATCCACCGCATCGCCGACCTGGCGCTGAAGGAGGCCCCGGACATGGAGCCGGGCATCCTGTTTACCGAACGCCAGTTCGGGCTGCTGGAGCTGCATGCCGACGACATGAAGGATCTCGACGCCGCGGGGCGGGCGATCCTGAAGGGGATCGGCGCCAAGCATACCGATCAGCTGGCGCCGAAGGTGCTTTACCACGACATCATCGAGGACCTGTCGGACCAGCACGCCATCATCTTGAACCGATCGCGTGACGGGTCCATTCTCGTGCCCGGCGTGGCGCTCTTGATCTACGAGATGACGCCGGCGCTTTTTGCCTGCGTTGCGGCCAACGAGGCCGAGAAGGCCGCGCCGGAGGCGGTGATCAATGACGTCCAGATGATGGGCGCGACGGGGCGGGTCTTCATGTCCGGCAGCCTGGAGGACATGAAGGTCGCAAGGGACCGGATCACCGAGACACTGAACGAAATCAAAGGCCGCTCCGCTTGAACGGGGCGCATTAAACCAACCAACAGGAGAGAAAAAATGAAAAAGGGAATTTCGAGAAGACAGTTCGTCGGTCGTTCGGCCGCACTGGCCGGCCTGGCCGCAGCAGGTCCGCTTAGCCCCGCTTTCGCGGCGCGCAGCGACCGGATGAACATCCTTTGCTGGGAAGGCTACAACTCGGACGAAGTGCTTGGACCGTTCCGGGATGCGCACCCCGACGCGACGGTACGCGCCGAGAGCGGCACGTCCGACCCCGACATGATCAACAAGCTTCGCGCCGGGGAAACCTCGGTCTGGGACCTGATCAACGTCAACCAGCCCTGGGCGCGCGACCGGCTTTACCCGGAGAACCTGATCAAGCCGCTCGATAAGGATCGTTTCCTGCCGTATTTCGACAAGATGCTGCCGTCCTTCAAGAACCCGCCCTACGAGCTGTCCTTCGCGGATGACGGGGAACTGATCGGGATGCCGCAGCGCTACGGTCCGTTCAGCTTTGTGGTGAACACCGACAAGATCAGCCGCGAAACGGCCGAGGAGCAGGGCTGGAACCTCTTCCTCGATCCGGCGATGAAGGACCGTTACGGCGTTCTGACCTATGACAACTGGAACGTCATGCACATGTGCCTGACCGCCGGGCTGAACCCGTTCGAGCCTGTCGAGGGCGACAATGTCGAGAAGTTCCGCGAAACCGCCCGGACGATCTTTGGCGGCGCCAAGCTGATGACGGACGATCTGGTGGCGATGAACACCGCCCTAATCAACGGCGAGATCGACGCCTATTTCACCGGCGGAACCTATACCGCATCGCCCGCGCGCTTTGACGGCGCCACGAATGTCCGCGCGATCACGCCCCTGTCCGGGCCGGTCGACGGCAAGGGTGGCGTGGTTTGGATCGAGTTGACCTCGCTGGTCAACAACCCGGACCCGAGCGACCTTGCGCAGGACTTCCTCGAATTCGTGCAGACGCCTGAAATCTCCAAGGCCGTTGCCTTTACCGAGGGGACGTACAACCCGGTCAGCCAGATGGGCGACGAGGCCGTCATGGCCCTGTTCGACGCGGATGAACTGGACGCGATCCAGATGGATTCGCTCGAGGAGGAGATGTCACGCTCGCTCGACTACCAGGTCGTGGCGTCCTACGACACGCTGATCGACATCTACACCCAAGAGCGCCGCTCGTAGGCGCGTTCGGTCCCGGCGCCTGGGGCGTCGGGGCCGCCTCTTCTGATTTTCCTATTTTCAAGGGTAGAGCATGAATTCCTCGCCTTTTCTGAGCCTGCGCGGAGTCGTGAAGTCCTTCGGAAACTTCACCGCACTCGACCGGATCGATCTCGACATCAAAGAGGGCGAGTTCTTTACGATCGTCGGCCCCTCCGGCAGCGGGAAATCGACGCTCATCCGCCTGCTCGTGGGCATGGACGACCTGACCGATGGCGAGATCCGGTTGCGCGACAAACGCATCGACGACACCCCCGCGAACAAGCGTCCGACCTGCATGGTGTTCCAGTCGCTGGCGCTGTTTCCGCACATGACGGTCGGCCAGAACATCGAGTTTCCGCTGAAACTGCGCAAGGAAGCCCCGGACCGCCGCAAGGCCAGGGCGTTGGAGTTGCTTGACCTTCTGCGCCTGCCGCAAAGCTATTACGACAAGCGCGTCTCGCAATGTTCGGGTGGCGAGAAGCAACGCGTCGCCCTGGCGCGCGCACTGGCCTTCGACCCCGAGATCTTGTTCTTCGACGAACCGCTTTCGGCGCTCGATTACCGCCTGCGCAAGACGCTCGAAAAAGAGCTGAAGGACCTGCACGCCCGCACCGGCAAGACCTTTGTCTACATCACCCACTCCCTCGAGGAGGCGATGGTGATGTCGGACCGGATCGCCATCATGAAACAGGGCAGGATCGAACAGATCTCGGTGGCCGACGAGATCTACGGCGCGCCGGTCAGCCGGTTCGTGGCCGAGTTCATGGGCGAAGTGAACCTGTTCGACGTGACCATTGCCGCCGATGGGGCGGTGTCGAGCGATGTTCTGTCGAGCCGGTCCGGAGTGAAACTGAAGCCGAGGGGGCAGGGGGCACGTGGCCTGCTCATGGTGCGACCCGAGTATGTGGGCTTTGCGGACTCCGCCGACACCTTCGACTTTACCCTGTCCGGCCCGCTGCACGGGGAATACGCGCTTGGATCGCGCATCCAGTACGAAATCGAGACCCCGACCGGCATGGTCACGGTCGAAAAACTTCGCGAGGACCGGCGCACCGTGTCCGAGGGCGAGACGCTGACCGTCGGTTTCAATGTCGAAAACACGCATTTCATCGACGAGGCCTCATGAAGACCCTCGATCAAAAACTCGGGCTTTTCTCGGCCCTGCCGGTTGTGGTGCTGCTGGGGCTGGCGTTCCTTGCGCCGCTGCTCGTGGTGGCGCTGTTCTCGATCATGCCGGCCAAGGTCTTTTCGCTTGCCAATACGCCGGACTTTTCGGCCTATGCGGTGTTCGTCCAGCAGGGCTATTACAAGTCGCTCCTGTGGTCGCTGGGGATGGCGCTGGCGTCGACCGCGATCCTGTTGGTCGTGTGCTGGCCGCTGGCCTATGCCATGGCCAAGATCTTCAAGCGCTTCACGCTGGTCTTGACCATCGCGATCGTCATGAGCCTGTTCGTGTCGGAGAACATCCGGCTTTTCGGCTGGGTCCTGACCCTGATGAAAGGCGGTCTGATCGAAGGACATTTCCGTGCCTTCACCGGCGTCGGGTTCGACAGCCCCCTTTACGGGATGCCGATCATCGTCTTCGGTCTTGTCTATGTCTACCTGCCCTTCATGCTGTTCCCGCTGGCGCAGGGCATTGCGATGGTGCCCGACGACACCCGCCAGGCCGCCTATGACCTGGGCGCCTCGCGCTGGCAGGTTCTGTGGCAGATCGAAATCCCCCTGGCCGCGCCCGGCATCGTCGTGGGCTCGCTGCTCAGCTTCGTGCTGGCGGCGGGTGCGCTGGCCGAATCCAAGATCCTCGGCGGGCAGGCCGTCATCGCCATCGCCGACGACATCGAAACCGCATTCACCTTCGGCCAGAACTGGCCGCTGGGCTCTGCCCTGTCGATGGTGCTGATCGTAATTATCGGCACGCTTGCGCTGTTCGGTGTCTCCAAGGTCGATCTTGACGCCATCATGGGAAGGAAACGCTGATGAACGCCAGTCGTCTGACCCGGACCGTCCTGTTCATCTACGGGATCGCGATGATCGCGTTTTTGTACCTGCCCCTGGTCTCGGTGGGCTTCGCCTCCGTGTCGCAGGCGCGCTATCTCACCTTTCCGATCCGGCGCTACTCGACCAAGTGGTACGGCGAAGCACTGGAAAGCAGCACGGTCAGCGAGTTGCTGCTGACCTCGCTTTCGGTCGCGGTCGTGGTCACCATCGTGTCACTGGTCTTCGCATTCTTCGGCGCGCTGGCCTTTGCCCGCTATCAGTGGCGCTTCCGTAACGCGTTTCAGAAACTGATCCTGTTGCCGATCTTCTTTCCGCAGACCGTGCTGGGCCTTGCACTTTTGATGTGGTTCAACTCGCTTGGCATCATTCCCACCTGGAAGACGGCCGTCGTGGCCCACCTGGTCTGGATCACGCCGATCGCCACGCTGATCGTCGCCATCCGTGCCTACAGCTTCGACCCGGCGCTGGAGGAAGCGGCGCGTGACATGGGGGCAGGCACCTTCACCGTCCTGCGCGAGATCACTTTGCCGCTGCTGATGCCCGGACTGGTGTCGGCTGGCCTGTTCGCGTTCCTTCTCAGCTGGGGCAACTTTCCCTTGTCGCTGTTCACCACCGGCGCGGATTCGACCCTTCCCGAATGGCTATATGCGAAGATGGTGTCGGGCTATTCGCCGCTCGTACCCACGCTTGGCATCATGTCCGTGGTCGGATCGTTCCTGCTGATCCTGTTCGCCATCGCGGTGGTCTGGCTGATGCGGGCAAACAAAGAGGCCAGAACGGCCCAGGACTGAACCAACACAAGACCACACCAACACGGAGGAAATTTCATGCTTACGTCACTCAAAGGCAAAAGCGTCATTGTCACAGGCGGGTCAAAGGGCATCGGCCGCGGGATCGCCACGGTCTTTGCGCGGCAAGGCGCCAAGCTGACGATCGCCGCCCGCAACGAGGATGACCTGAAAAAGGCCGCAAGCGAGATCGAGGGCGATGTCCGCTATGAAGTGTGCGACGTGGCCGACTGGGACTCGGTCAAGGCCATGGTGGACAGCACCGCCGAGGCGCAGGGCGGCCTGCATGTGCTGTGCGCCAATGCCGGCGCGTTCCCGCAGACCAAGATGATCGACATGGACCCCGCCGAATGGGACCAGGTGATGGCCACGAACCTGCGCTCGTCCTTCCTCTGCGTCAAAGCGGCGATTCCGCATTTCGAGAAGGCGGGTAAGGGCCGCGTCGTGATCACCTCGTCCATCACCGGACCGCATACGGGCTTTCCGGGCTGGGCGCATTACGGGGCCTCGAAATCCGGTCAACTCGGCTTCATCAAGACGGCGGCGATGGAATTGTCGCGCTACAACACCACGATCAATGCCGTGATGCCGGGCAACATCTATACCGAAGGTCTGCAGGATCTTGGCCAGGACTATCTTGACACCATGGCCGCGTCGATCCCGCTCAAGCGCCTGGGAGATGTCGAGGATATCGGCAATGCCGCGCTCTTTTTCGCGTCGGACGAGGCCGGGTACATCACCGGCCAGCAAATCGTTATCGACGGTGGCCAGATCCTGCCCGAATCGCTCGAGGCGATGGAAGAGATCTGACGACCAAAGAGACGACAGGAAGGGAGATCGCGATGTCCGGATCGGATATGCCACTGGAAGAATTGCTGCGCCATCTTGACCGGCTCGCGCAGCAGTCACTCTCGCTGTGGGACGTTCCCGACGGGGCCAAGGCGCGGCTGATCAACGTATCGGAAAACGGGACCTACCTGGTGGAAGCGCCGGACGGCTACAGGTCCGTCCTGCGCATCCACCGCGAGAACTATCATTCGCACCGCGCCATCGAGTGCGAGCTTGCCTGGCTCGAAGCGCTCGACCGCGACGGGGTGGTCACCACGCCCGGCTACTATACCGGCAAGAACGGCGACCCGATCCAGAGCGGCAAGGTCGATGGCCTGCCCGATGCCCGCTACATGGTCCTGTTCCATTTCGTCGAAGGCTCGGAGCCCGATGAAAGCGGTGACATGACCGACGGGTTCGAGGAGTTGGGCACCATTGCCGCGCGCTGTCACGACCACGTGCTGGGATGGGACAAGCCGCAGGACTTCGAGCGCCTGACATGGGATTCCGACGCGATGTTCGGCCCCGAGGCGACATGGGGCGACTGGCGCGACGCGCCTGAGGTCACGCCGGAAGTCGCGCAGGTGCTGGAGAAGGTGGAGCAGACAATCTGCGACCGGCTCGATGCGTTCGGCAAGGCGCCCGACCGCTTCAACCTGATTCACGCCGACATGCGCCTGGCCAACCTGCTGGTGGATGCCAACGGCACCCGCCTGATCGATTTCGACGATTGCGGCTGGGGGTGGTTCCTTTACGATTTCGCAGCCGCCATCAGCTTTATCGAAGACGACCCGCGCATTCCCGCCATGCGCGAGGCCTGGGTGCGCGGCTATCGCTCCGTCCGCGAGATGAGCGCCGAGGAAGAGGCCGAGATCGACACGTTCGTGATGCTGCGGCGCATGGCGCTGCTGGCATGGATCGGCAGCCATATCGAGGCGCCCGAGCCGCAGGAACTGGCGCCGGGTTTCGCGGCCACGACGGCGCGGCTGGGCCAAGCCTACATGGACAGGATCGGGGCTTAGTCCCCGTTGACAAGAGGGGCCGACATGAGCAACTGGAAAACCGCGTTCCGCAGCTTTTACTACGAGACCGCCGAAGAGCCCGAGGACATCGTGCTCGATCCGGCCAGCACCGCGCTGCTGGTGATCGACATCCAGAACACCTATCTCGAAGCTCCGGCCGACGACACCGAGGCCCGACGCTGGCAGCCCTTTTTCGACCGGATGAACGATATCGTCATTCCGAACAACGCGCGGCTGATCGAATGGGCGCGTGCGGAAGGGATCGAAGTGATGTTCGCCCGGATCGCTTGCCAGACGGAAGACGGCCGCGACCGCTCGCTCAGCCAGAAGAAACCGGGGTTCAACTATCTGCTCTTGCCCAAGGGGCGCGAAGACAGCCAGATCGTCGATGCGCTCGCGCCGAAAGGCGACGAGATCGTGGTCACCAAGACCACCGACAGCGCGCTCACCGGGACCAACCTGCGGCTGATGCTGCACAATATCGGCATCCGCCACGTGATCGTGTCAGGCATCTTCACCGATCAATGCGTCAGCTCGACGGTCCGCTCGCTGGCCGACGAAAGCTTCGAGGTGCTGGTCGTTCATGATGCCTGCGCGGCGGCCACCGATGCCTTGCACGAAGAGGAACTGAAGATCATCAACATGATCTACTGCCACGTCGTGGGGATGAGTGACCTGGACGGGTTCGTCAGCCGCGGCTGAAGCGCGCCGGTCGGCAGGTCAGGACGGAATGCTCTGGCGCCGGGACCCTGGAGCGGTTTCGTCCTCGAGGTCCGATCTTTCGACAGACCGCGCCAAGGTGTTGGACGGCGGCGACGGGGGCGAGGCTCCGGCCTCGCTTCAGATCCTAAGGCCGTAGAGGGACCGGGCGGCTTGCGTGTCGTCGAAACGCGCCGCGACCTCCTGCAGGTCTCCGGCGTAGGAGGCGGCGTGCTCGAACCGTGTGTGCGGCCAGTCGCTGCCCCAGACGAAGCGACCGGCGGGCAGAAGGCCGGTCAGCCGGTCGAGATGCGCGCGGGTATCCCGCGTGCCGCGGTAGGGCGCGCTCAGCTTGACGAAGAAGCGTTCCCGGTTCGGGCAGGCCTCCAAGGCATCGAGCCAGGGCTCGGCTTGCGCGTCCTCAGACATCGGCAGGCCCATGTGGTCGATGACGACGGCGACGGGCGAGTCGGCCAGGGCAGGCAGGTAATCTGCCCATCGGTCGCTTTCCAACTGTACCTCGACATGCATCTCGTGCGCGTGAAGAAGTTCGAGGAACCGGCGCACCTGTCTGTCCCCGGGATCAGGCAGCGCCGCGCCGGCGACAAGGTTCCAGCGCACGCCGCGCACCCCCGCCATTGCGAGGTCGCGGATCTCGGCCTCGGGCGCGCCCATGCCGAGGCATGCAATGCCGGCGAACCGATCCTGATCGAGCTGCGACAGTGCCTTCAGGAGCTGGGAGTTGTCCGTCCCCAGAAAGCTGACCTGCACAATGACTCCGCCGCGCAGACCATGATCGGATTGAAGCCGCAGCCATGTGTGGAGCGGTGCGGGCGCGTGCGGGACATACCGGGCGCCCGGCACCGCATGGATGTGTTCGTAGACATGGGCGTGACAGTCGAAATTTATCACCGGCAATCCTCAAGTTATACACTTATATATAGAACTAGTTGACTGGTGCGGTCAACACGCGTATACCCGGCCTCGGAGGAGAACACATGGCCCAGGCTTTGAACGTCAGCGACAACCGGCTTCCGGCCTATCTGCGTCTGCGCGACGATATCGCTCGCCGGATTGCCGCGGGCGAGTGGAAACCGGACGAGGCACTGCCGTCCGACAACCGCCTGGCGGCGGAACACGCGCTTTCGGTCGGCACCGTGCGGAAGGCCTTGCAGCAACTCGCCGATGAAGGACTGCTTGAACGGCGCCAGGGCGCCGGGACGTTCCTGCGCAAGCCTGCCTTCGATGCGACGCTGTTCCGGTTCTTCCAGGTGCGCGAGCACGGCTCGGAACAGAGCATTCCCACCAGCCGCCTGATCTCTCGCGCGCAGGTCACGCCAACCGAGCATGTGGCCGCCGCGCTGGGGACGACCGAGGTCATCCGCATCGAGCGCCTGCGCTGCCTGTCCGAGCAGCCTCTGCTGTTCGAAGAGATATACATTCCGCAGTCCCGCTTTCCCGGATTCGCGACGATACCGGCGGACGAGATCGGTCCGTTGCTCTACCCGGTCTATTTCGAGCGTTTCGGCGTCTTCGTGGCGCGGGCCGAGGATGAAGTCAGCTTTGGCACCGCAGATCACGCCGTCGCCCAGCGTCTCGGGCTGGACGAGGGCGCTGCTGTCGCAACCATCGAACGCACGGCCTTTGCCATGACCGGCGAAGCCGTGGAATGGCGGGTCGCCTACGGGCGGGCCGACCGATTTCGCTATCGCAGCCGTATCGGCTGAGACTTACCACCAGAGGGAGGAAACCCATGAAGACCCTGCTTATCGGCGCCAGTGCGCTGGCCCTGTCCACCGTGGCAGCTTTTGCAGAATACCCCGAACGCGCCATCGAGGTGACGATCCCGGCCCCTGCCGGCGGGGGCACCGACACGAGCGCGCGCAAGCTGGCCACCCTGCTCGAGGCAGAGCTTGGCCAGTCCATCGCGATCCTGAACGTGGCCGGCGGCGGCGGTTCTGTCGGCGTGACCCAGTTCATGATGGACAAGCCGAGCGGATATTCCCTGCTGGCGACCTGGAACAGCCCGATCACCACGGTGCCGCAAGTCCAGAGCGTCGCCTATGATGTCGACAGCTTCACCCCCATCGCGTCGACCTCCGAGACCGCCTACACGATGTGCGTGGGCCCCGACTTTCCGGCCGAGACCGGCGAGGAATTCCTGGCCGAGCTTGCGGCCAATCCGGGCAAGTACACCTATGGCAACGACGGCATCGGCGGCACGATGCAGATGGCCGCCGAGCGCATCTTCCAGGCCAAGGAGATCGAGGCTGTCGCCATTCCCTTTGGCGGGGCGGGGGAGACCTTGCAGAACTTTCTTGGCGGGCACGTCGACATCTATGGCGGTTCGATCTCGCCGGTGCTGCCCTATACCGAATCCGGCGAGGCCAAGTGCCTGATCGTGACCTCGGCCGCTCCGGTTGACGCGTTGCCGCAGGCCGCGGGCCTGGAATCGCTGGGGCTTGGCGACGAGGAAACGCTTTTGTGGCGGATGGTGCTGGCACCTGCAGGCCTCGATCCGGCCATCGCGGAGCGTCTGTCCGCGGCGCTGGAGAAGACCGTGAACGATCCTTCCTATGTCGAGTTCCTTGCGACGAAAGGCGAGATCCCGAATGTCGTGACCGGCGACGCGCTCGCCGAGCGGCTGCGCAACGAATACGACGCGCTTGCCAAGGTCGCCGAAAAGCTGGGCCTGGGCGGCTGATGGAACGGCGGCAGGATATCGTTCTCGGCACTGTCTTTGCCGCCCTTGGTATCTTCGCGGCGGTCAAGGCCGCCGCGTATACCGGTGCGTCGGGCACCTATCCCATGGTGCTTGGCCTGGTGCTGTCCGGGTTCGGCCTGCTGGTCGCGGGCAGGGCCGTGGTCCGGGGGCGGGCCGAGCCGCGCCCGCTGACCAACCATACCGGACGCGTTTTCATCACCGTTGCGATCGGTGCTGTCTATCTGGCGCTTGTTCCGATCCTCGGTTTCTACACCGCCTCGGCGCTTGTCGTCCTTGCCCTGCCGGTCGCCCTGGGCTTCCGGCAGCCCGTCCTCCTGGCGTTGGCGACCGCCGTCTTCATCGGCATCGTGTGGGCCGTCTTCTCGATTGTTCTCGAAAAGCCGCTGCCGACAGAGTTCTGGCAAACCTTCTGACCGAGGCGATTTCATGGATATCGTGACCCAAGTTCTTTCGGGCGTCTTTGCGCTCGGGCCGGTGGCGGCGATGCTCGGCGCATCCATATTGGGCGTGTTCATCGGCGCGTTGCCGGGCCTCAACCCGGTGATGGCCATCGCGCTTCTGCTGCCGCTGACCTATTCGATGGAACCGCTTGTCGCGCTTGGCATGGTCGCGGGCATCTACAACGGGTCGATGTATGGCGGCGCGATTCCGGCAATCCTGCTGCGCATTCCCGGCACGCCGGCGGCCATCGCGACCACGTTCGACGGCTATCCGATGGCGCAGAGGGGCGAGGCGGCCCGTGCGCTCAAGATCGCCTGCTGGTCCTCGGCCCTGGGCGGCACCGCATCGGCCATCGCGCTGATGACGATCGGCCCGATCCTGGCGCGGGCCACGCTGGCCTTCGGACCGGCGGAGTATTTCTGGATCGCGATGTTCGGCATGGCCTCCATCGGTGTGCTGGTGGGGTCCGATGCGGCCAAGGGCCTGATGGCAGCGACTCTGGGCCTGCTGCTTGGAACGGTCGGCCTCGATCAGTTGTCCGGCGCGGCGCGCTTTACGTTCGACCAGGTCTGGCTGCTGAGCGGCCTGGACCTGATCGTGATCCTCGTCGGTCTTTACGCCCTGCCGCCGGTCATCGCGCTGGCCGAGTCGGCGGACCTCAAGGGGCTGTCGGCCGCGCAGTTGAAACTTGAACCGGCAAAGGTGCCCTGGTCCGAGATCCGCGGCTTCGTGCCGACCTGGATCCGTTCGTCGCTGATCGGCATCGGTGTGGGCATCCTGCCCGGCGCCGGCGGCAACATCGCGGCTTTCCTGAGCTACAATGCGGCCAAGAGCGCGAGCGACGACCCCGACAGCTTTGGCAAGGGCAATCCCGCCGGCGTGGCGGCGGCGGAATGCGGCAACAATGCCGACAACGCGGCTTCGATGATCCCGGCTCTGACGCTTGGCATTCCGGGCAACGTGGTCGCCGCGCTGGTGCTGGGCGCGCTTTTGATCCACGGGCTGCAGCCCGGACCGCAGTTGTTCCACCAGAACCCGAGCCTTGTCGGCGGGTTCATGGTGCAGATGCTGCTGACGTCGCTCTTGATCCTCGCCGTGGGTGGCGCGGCGGCAACCAAGGTCTTTGCCCAGGTCCAGCGTCTGCCGGGTGTGCTGCTGGTTCCCACGATCCTCGTGCTGATGGCCGTCGGCGTCTATGTCATCAACGGCCGGGTCGTGGACTTGTGGATCATGTTCGCCGCCGGTCTTGCGGGCTATGTGTTCGAGAAGGTCAATGTCCCGCTCGCGCCGATCGTCCTTGGCCTGATCCTCGGCCCCATGGCGGAACAGAACGTGCGCCGCGCGCTTCTGATCAGTCGCGGCGATGTCACGGAGCTGGTGACGCGACCGATCTGTGCCGTGATCGCACTTGCCACGCTCGGGCTGATCCTCCTGCCGATCCTGTCGGCCATCTCGCGTCGGCGGCGCAGAGCCTGACCGAAGACGACGGGAGAGTCCCTCCGTCCAATGGATCGAGGCCGGCAGCGGCCGGCCCGATCCGCCGGGGCCATGTCCACGGCGTCTCGTCGTCCCGAGACGTTCCGGAGGTCGCGAACGTGAGGCCAGATGTGCATCCGTGAGTGGTGCTCGGACGTCCCCGGGGTTACATCCCTTACAATTGGCGGTTTTGGCACGGTCCGAGATTTCGCATCCCGGGAAGGTGGCAGGCCCGCCCCGTCTGGCAAACTGTTCCGCGTTCGGTAACGAGCTGTGGCTTGCTGATTCGGTCGCGGGCCGGGCGCCGAAGCCCCAGGAAACCGCGATGGTGTTTGGCAACGCAGTCGTTTGATTGCACGGATTTTGTGCTACGCTGACTTACTCAACCTTTATTGAATGGTTTTGACACATGCCTGACAATACTTCGAATTCATACTCTCTTAGACCATTGGAAAAGCCGGACCTGACTGCGATTACACAGTGGTTTCAGGACGTGGGGGATCTGGCGCTGTTTGATCGCAATTCGCGCGTCCCCTACGATATGGCGACTTGTGAGAAACTGTGGAACATGACTGACACGCCCCAGGACCAGGACGACAAGTGCTGGTTCACGATCACGTCCGAGGCCGCCGGCGTTGCGGGAATCGTCGGCCTGGAACAGATTTCGCATGTCAACCGCGACGCGGTCATTGCGCTTTTCGTCGACCGCGCGATCCGGCGACAGGGACTGGGCATTCGAGCAACTGCGCTGGTGCTGGATTTCGGATTTCGGCAGCTCGGGCTGAACCGGGTGACATCCTATTACCGCAAGGACAATGCGGGCAGCCGCGACCTGACCAGCCAGGCCGGCTTTGAAGTCGAGGGCACGATGCGGCAGGCCTGGTTTTCCGACGGGAAGTTCCACGACATGATCGTCGTCGGTCTTTTGGCGGAGCACTGGAACGCGCGGCGGGACGCGCTCGCACATGAACTTGGAGAAGAAACGGTGATCGCGTTTGGTGACGGGACGACGTCGGGATCGAAATGGCCACCGCAGAGGTCCGCAGCGCTCTGAATGGAAGCAGGATAGTTGACCCCGCAGGAACCTACTTTCAGACAGCGGCTCGGGGCTGTCCTGTTTGCCGATGTCGTCGGGTATTCCCGGCTCATGGGGCGGAACGAGATCGACACCTACAAGGCCCTGCGCGCCCTTCTGGAACAGCTCGAGGCGGCGTGTGTCGAGCACGGCGGGATGTTCGTCGACGTCAAGGGCGACGGTATCCTCGCCCGGTTCGACACGGCGACGGATGCGGTGCTGTTCGGCGTCGAACTGCAACGCATCACCGAGCGCAGCAATGCCGCCGTGCCCCTGGCCAAAAAGATCAGCTTTCGGGTCGGGATCCACCTTGGTGAATTCCTGCTCGACGACCGCGGCATTCATGGCGACATCGTGAACATCGCGGCCCGTCTGCAGGAGATCGCAGACCCCGGTCGTGTCTTCGTCAGTTCCAGCGTGTACGAGCAGGTGCGCGACAAGCTGCGCCTGGGCTACGAGTTTCTTGGCCCGCAGATGCTCAAGAATATCGAGCAGCCGATCCCCATCTTCTGCATCCGCACCGAAGTCGAGGGTGCGACCATGGCAGCCACGGTTCGGCCGTCGTCGCCGTCGATGCAGTATAGCCGGCCAGACACGCCCTCGATTGCCGTTCTTCCCTTCGATATTCGCGGCGGCGAGGACTCCGAGAGTTGGTTTGCGGAAGGGCTGACCGAGGACATCATTCTGGCGCTGTCCAAGTTCAAGAACCTGTTCGTCATCAATCGGAACACGAGCTTTGCGTTCAGGACGCAGGACCTGCCCCCGAGCCAGGCAGCGGCGAAGCTGGGGGTGCGCTATGTCGTGCGCGGCAGCGTCCAGCGCGCGAAGACGAAGCTGCGGATCAAGGTCGAACTGATAGATACCGATTCATCCCGGACGATCTGGGGCGAAAGCTATGAACGCGATCACGAGGACATCTTCGAGATCCAGGACGAAATGACGTCGTCGATTGTCGGAGCGGCGGCGGTTCTGGTCGAGGCAGAGGAACGTCGCCGGTTCAGTGCGTCGATCCCCTCCGATCTTGCGGCCTATGGATTTGTGCTGCGGGCACAGCAGTTGATCTTCAAATACACGCGGCAGGACAACGAGCACGCGCGGATGCTGTACGAACAGGCCCTGTCACTGGACGGGAAATATGCCCGTGCCTCGGCGGCCTTGTCGCGGACCCTGAACATCGACTGGCGCTATTCCTGGAACGCGGACGGCGACGAGGCGCTCGACACCGCTCTATCCTATGCCCGTCGCGCCGCCGACCAAGACCCGACGGACGCCCGTGCCTTCGGAGAGCTCGGTTTCGTGCACCTTTACCGAAAGGAACACGATGCGGCGCTGGGAGCGTATGATCGTGCGCTCAAGCTTAATCCGAACGATGCAGACCTTTTGTCGGATTACGCGGATGCCCTGGCGCATTCCGGCCAGAACGAGGCGGCGATCCAGCACCTGCAACGGGCCATGCGGCTGAACCCGTTCTTCCCGGACCAGTATCTGTGGCACCTTGGCGGGGCTTATTACAACCTCAAGCAATATGACGCGGTGATCGAAACCGTCAGCAAGATGAACAACCCGACGGAGGGGCAGCGGATGCTGGCGGCGAGTTATGCGCAGCTGGGCCAGATCGAGCTGGCGCGCAAGATCGCGGAGAAGCACCGCACCGTGCATCCGAACTTTTCGATCAAGCGGTGGGAACAGATCATTCCCGACCGCCTGGAAGAGGACACGCAGCATTTCCTGGAAGGCCTGAAGAAGGCCGGGTTCTGAAAAGCCCGCATTACCTTGCACCTGATTGCAAACGGAGCACGACCCGCTATCAACCGCGACGCTGAGCCCGGTTCAGTCGCCGGATCCGCGCGCCTTGGCGCCGCTGACCTTGGCGCCGCTCACTTTTGCCCCGCTGACCTTGGCACCGCTTACCTTGGCCCCACTGACCTTCGCGCCGCTCACGCCGGCGCCGTCACCGGCAAAGTAGGCTTCCAGCAGGATCTGCTCGAACATGCCGGTCGAGACGTCCATGCGCATGGTCTGATCGGCCTTGTCATAGCTCCAGACCCGGATGTCGTTCGCGATCTGGAAGTCGGCGGCGGCGACACCGCTTTTCGAGGGGTCGCTGGGTGCGCGTGCCCCCAGGTTTCCGGGCAGGTCACCGTTGGTGGCGCTTTGACCCTTGCCGTGAACGAGAAAGATCACTGGTTCCGGCAGATCGAAATACGTGCCTTCGTGGGCGAAGCCGTAGATCTTGGCGAAAGCGGGCGACTGCTCGCTTTCCTTGTCGTCGGCCAGGGCGAACTGTTCGTCGAGATGCTTGTTGCCGCCAAGGCTCCTGGACGGGCTGCGCTTGTAGACAAGATCATCGAGAATTCGACCGAACAACAGCACTTCTGAAAAGCTCAACAATGACTCCGACATGATGTCCTCTTTTAAAATGCATTTCAGTCACGATGCCACAAACTCGGAGGATCGCCAAAGGTATTTGTGCCGCTACGGGTGCGGCACACGCGTTCGGACCGACACTGCGTGGCTGTCGTCATCGGGATTGGCAAGTCGAGGCCCCACCCGCGCCAGACCGATGTCGCGCACGCGGAAATTGCCTTCGATGATCTTTTTGTACGCCCCGCCGGAGATATCGCGATCGACGGCCAGCAGCGCCTCCTCGACATGCGAATAGCTCAGCCCGTCCGCGTCCAGCATATCCCACGCGTCCGCAAGATAAGAGCCCATCAGGTCCCGCGCTTCCAGGAGTGCGATGCGAAAGCCTTCGGGATCTCGCGCGTAGCGATCGTCGAATACGGCCTGCATCACGTTGCTGTAGTCGGGCGTGCCTTCGAGCTGATCGGACAGGTCTTCGATCTCGGGCGTAATCAGGCCGTGGTCCAGCAAGCGTTCGTGGAAGACGTCGATCAGGATATCGAACAAAGCGCCGGTAAGCGGCTCTGACAATGCGTGTTCGCTTGTCCAGCCGCGCGCGAAATCGGACAAGAGTTTGTCATTGGCCGCCATGCGGATCTGGGCCGTCTGTGCCGTTTCGGCGAACCGGTTGAGGCGATTGTAGGTGTAGAGGTTGCCCCGCGTTTCGTCGAGCAGCGCCTCGACCACCGATCCGAAATGCAGCGACGCCAGAAGTGCTACCATGTCGGCGGCGGATTCGTGGAAGCCGTAATATTCGCCCGATGCGTTGTCGTCAGTGGGCAGGCCGATGACGCTGTAGATCAGCGCGTGCCCGATTTCATGGGCGACGACATCGAAATTCAGGCTGTAGGGCCTGTATTCGCCCTCGTGCTCCGTGGTGCCGCCGGTTTCAAGAAAGCCCCAACCGATATGCGCATTGTCGAGGCCGGGCAGCAGCGACAGTTCCAGCTTGTCGTAGTCGGACTCGAAATGCCACGGGATCCGGCGTCCGAAGTAGCCTTCCCAGACATCCATCGTGAAATGCGCCGAGCCGAACAGATGCGCCGCCTCGAATTCCGGGTCGCCGGGCGCGATGTGGAGGAAGTTGCCGTATTCGTCCGGGACGGCCGGCGCATTGCGCTGTCCGTGCCAGGGCGGCAGGTACATGCCCGGCCCGAAGGGCCCGGGAACGATGGCGCCGTAAGGTATGGTCTTGCCGATGGGGTCGACCACGTACATGCGCGGCCCGGACGGGCCCGGACCGATCGTGCCGGGCGGGGCCGAGATTTCGACCAGTTCCAGTTCTGCCGCGGCCTCACCGAACGGGGATTGCGGAAACAGAAGAAAGCGCGTGCCCGGTGCTTCATCCTCTGCGGCGTAATCCGGAAACTGCATCAGATCCTCCGTTTCGTCCTGGCGCGTGTTCCATGGGCGCAGGTCAGCCCCGGCTGCCGGCGCTCTGCGTGTCACCTTCATCGCGGTTATACCGGAACTCGCGTGCGATGAGCGCGATAAGTTCGTCGCGGCCTTCCAGCCCGAGCGATCGGGCGAACGCATCCGGATCGTCAGGCACCGCGCGGCCGAGACGGGTTTCGAAGAACCAGACCAGCAGGCGCAGCCGGTCCGGCGATGCCTGCGGGCCGGACTCTTCGGCGATGGTCCGGGCCTTTGCCTCGGCCCGGTGCTTCAGCTTGGCATAGGCGCCCGTCCAGCGCAGCTCGGACAGGATATGCGCGTCGAGCCCCGGCGACCGTGCGGCGCGTGTGTCTTCGATTAGGGCGGCCTCCGTCAGCAGGGTCTCGTAGCTTTGCCCGTCAAGGTCGTTCGCGTCGAGCCAGGTGAGCAGGGCGTCACGACGGGACAGGGTGTTCCGGCGCCGGTGGCTGTCCATCACCGCGCGCAGGGTGTCGCGGTCCGCCTGCGCACCGCGACCTGCGGCGTCGTCCAGGGCAAGGCTGCGGAAGATGGCCCGGTCACGTGTGGCTTCGTATCTTTCGGGGTCCAGTCGCAGTTCGTCCAGTACGGCACTGGGAGCGGCGGTTCCGGTTTCGCCTTCGGCCTCGATACGCCGGACGAGACCCTGCCAGACCAGCGTGCGCTCGACCCTGTGCGCCTTTATCTCGTCGCTTCGGGCGTCGCTTTCCAGGAATGCGGCCATGCGGTCGAGCATGGATCGGGCATCGTCGCCTTTGGCGTCGACCTTTCCACCGGGAAGCCATGCGAAGAAAGCTGCAAGGCCCGGCTCATGCAGAAGCCGCGCCGATATTTCGTCCCAGGTGCGGGTCTTGTAGTGGAGCGATTTCGCCGTTTCGGTCAGTAACGCGGCCGCGTCGGGCGTCAGGACCTGCGCGGAGATGGCGCGTTTCGCCGTGGCGCGGACGGACACCATGGGCTCGCTCAGCGCCACGAACCCAAGCTCTGCCGGACCGTGCAGCACCGCGACTTCGTCATCGTCGGCAATCTCGCCGGCGAGATACGCCTCGAATATCGCACCGACGCCGATCATGCCGAAGTCGTGCAGTTCGGCGGCCCGCAGGGCGCCCATGCTGGCGCTTCCGAAGACCGGAATGCCTTGCTCCAAGGCCCAGAGGATTTCCTTGTGCCAGACCGACGGCACCCCTTCGAAATAGCCGTCGACGATACCGATGGCCGGTGGGCGCCGGCGCGCCGCGCGATAGACGTCGCCCTGGGCCACGGGCGGCAGAACCTCGGCATCGAGCACGGTCCGAATATCCTGGGCGGCGATGGTCGGGCCTGCAAAGATCACCGGCTTCATTCGGCACCTGCCTGCAATGCCCGTGCCCTTGGGCCGGCGACGAAATCCGGGTCGTCATGCGGTGCCTCGAGCCCCGGAATGACTGCGCGGATCACGGAAATCCCGATGTCCGGGCGCGACAGGTCGACCGTCACGACCTGGTCCATGCCAGCGGAAGACAGGCGCTGCAGCACCCAGGCCAGGTCATCCTCGAAGGTTTCCGTCGTCGCGTTCGGGGCGTCAGTGAAACGGCGCACCGGCCTCGCGCCGGCGATCAGGTGGCGCACGTAGCGCCCCCTCGCCGCCACGGCTTGGGTCGTGAATTCCGCAGGGTCAAGATCGTCGCGTGCGCCGGAAATGTAGGTCAGGCGGGTCTGCGCCGCCTCGGTCACCGCGCGCAGAAGGGCGATGGCGCGGTCCGGGTGGCAGCCGTCTCCGATCCCGATATGGCCTTGGATGTCGCTTGCCTCGCAGATCATGCAGCGAAAGGCGGGAACGCCGATATCCGACGTTGTCTCCCACAGACCGATGTCCAAGCCGGCCCCGACCACTCGATTGAGCGCGTCGCGGCACCGGGGGTCGTCGACCGATACGGGGTCGACCCGCGTATCGCCGGCCCCGTGATGCCAAAGCGTTGTCGCGTCCCGCTCGATCAGTTCGCAGATCGCGTGACAGGTCGCCTCGGTCGCGACGTTGCCGGAGGCAAGGCCGTTCGTGGTGCGCGGAAACGTCCCGTGCCCGCCATCGGGTGGCTGGGTATAGTCGGTGTCGACCATTTCCAGCGGTACCCAGCAGGCGGCGTCCTGACCCAGATCCCGCCCTTCGACCCACAGGATCCGGCGATGCGGGTCGAACCTGGCGCCCGTGACGTCCGGCAGGCGCATGACGTCCGCGACAGCCACCTCGGCCTGCAACCCGGCGAAGGATTCGCGGCGGATCGGTCGTACGATCCTTTCGGCGTGCCAGGTCTCGACAGCCTCCATGACGCCTGAAACCCGCGCTGCCTCCAGCGACAGCCCTTTGCCCAGCGAAACCGCGACCGAGCGGGAATTCGGCCGCGTCACCATGACCGTCGGCAAGCCGATACGGTCCAGGCCAGTCAGGTTGGCGATGCGGGTGATGCCCATGCGGGAAAGATGCGGCCTGATGCGCTCCAGCGTTTCGGCCGGATCGCACAGGCGATGCGTATCAAGCAGGTATTCTTTCCTGGACGACATGCGAATGACTTTGCTTTCAGCGGCTTCGACAGAAATCGGTTATCAAATGCGGCGATGACACATCCCCGCTTGCGAGAGTGGTCCATCGCCCGTCGCCGGTCAATGTGGCCGATGATGAACGATGCCTTGCCCGCATCATTCTCCAGATTTCGAAAAAGTGGTATAACCGACGAAGGCCGGAGCCCACCGAATGGAGCCAATGGATGCTGAACGGTATTCCCGAAGACGTCTATCACTGGATCGGATATCTTGGTGTCGCGCTGTATCTCGGGGCGTATGCCTTGCTGCAGACCGGGGCGATCCGCGGGAACGGCTATGCTTACGTGCTCCTGAATTTCCTCGCGGCGTCCTTCGTTCTTGTCGGTTTGACGGTCGCGTTCAGTTTGTCCGTGGCGATTGTTCCAATCCTCTGGATCCTGATCAGCGTCGTCGGCCTTGTCCGCATGGTGCTGCTGGATCGCATGGCCCGATTGAACGAGGAGGAAAGCGCCTTTGTCGCCAAGGTCTTTCCGGAGTTCTCCAAGACAACGGCCCGCAGGTTTCTTGACCACGGTATCTGGCTCGATGCCGAACCGGGCATCAGGATCACGCAGGAACACGAGCCGGTCACGCATCTGACCTTCCTGGCCCGCGGCTCGGCCGACGTATTTTCGTCGTCGGAACGGATCGGCAGGGTCGTTTCCGGGCTGGTCGGCGAATTGAACGTCATGCAGAAGGGGCCCGCATCCGCGACCGTGCGCACGGCAGAGCCAAGCCGCATTTTCATGATATCGTCCGAGGCCCTGGCGGAGCTGGCGGCGACGGATGTCGAATTCCGGCGCGGGCTGGAAAGCGGGATGAACCTTGACACCCGCAGCAAGCTGGTTGCCGCCAACAAGGCCCTGACACGACAGAAGGCAGCGGCAGAGTGACCGAGAGCGGGATCCTGATCTTTCTCATCCTGATACAGGTCAAACATTATTTCGCGGACTTCCGATGGCAGACGGGTGACATGCTCGCAAACAAGGGGGAGTTCCTGCACCCGGCCGGGTTAGCGCATGCAGGGCTTCACGGTCTGCTGAGCTTGCCGGTTATGGTGCTTGCGGGTCTGGGCGGGCCCGGTCTGATCGTCGGGCTGGCATTGGCCGAGGTTTTCGTGCATCACGTGATCGACTGGAAAAAGGCCAACCTTCAGAAAGCAAAGGCCGATCTTGGCGAGGCCGGGTTCTGGAGGCTGGTCGGGCTGGATCAGGCGGCACATCAGCTGACCTATGTGGCGATACTTGCGATCGGTCTGCTGTAGTTGGCTTTGCCGGTTGGAACAGGCACGTGTTTGCGGAGCATGCAATGAAGATCGCGGACAAGCAGAAGCAGAAGTACCTGTGTGCCTGCCCGCTGTTCTCGAACCTCGGGAAAGACGTGGTCGAACGTATTGCGGCGCGGGCACAGGGCGTGTTCCTTCCGCGTGGAAAAGTCCTGTTTCACGAGGGCGATCCCTCAGACGGTCTTTACGTGCACTGCACCGGGATGGTCCGGGTCAGCATCGTCAATGCGGACGGCGACGTTCTGACCCTCGCGGTGCCGGAACGGGGTGCGCCCCTGGGCGAGATGACCCTGGTCAGCCCCGATCCCCGGTCGGCCACGGTGACCGCGATGGAGGATTCCAGCCTGCTTCACCTTGAGACGGGCACCATGGTCGCGCTGCTGGCCGAAGAACCTGCGCTTGCGGCGCATCTGATCGGGTTTCTGTCGCAGCGGCTTCGGGAGTCGAACGAGACGCTTCAGAAATTCGCCTTCGACAACCTGTCGCAACGGCTGCTTCAGAAGCTTGCGGAGCTCGGGTTGAAACACGGCACGCTCGAAGAAGAGGTGCTGGACCTGGGCCGGAAATTCTCCCAGAGCGCGTTGGCCGAGATGCTGGGCGTCACGCGCGAGGCGATCAACAAGCAGTTGAAGCTCTTGCAGGACCAGGGAAAGATCTCGATGCGCAAAGGCGTCATTCAGATCACGTCACCTGCGGATATCGTCAAGAACACGCCCGGTCATTGATCCCTTGCGAGCTGTTCGACCCATGCACAGGCCGGGAGATCTTCGCGACTGTTGTAGTGTCGGATTGCGCAATAAAATTGTCCCAAACCGGGCCGGTGAATACAAAATCGAAAACATGTGATCCCGTTCACAGTCGGACGCTCGGCTTTGGTTAATAATGCTTAACAGGGGGACAGAGCTTACCTCCGGGATTTCTGGTAGCAGCCTTGGGTATTAGCCAACTGCGATCCAGGCTAGGGCGGTCAAGGCCGTCTGGGCAAACCGGGGGCAAGACAGTGAGTGGTCTGTGAGAACTGTTCTCTCGGGTTGGCAGGATACTAGCTGGCCGAAGTTGTACATAGGAAGCATCATTTTTTAGTACCAAAGCTCCCGGGACGGGCTGGCAGCTGTGTCAAATCAGTATGCGGTTCGGACCCGGGTTTTTATACTGGTACGGACCTTTCGACGCGTGGTGACAGCCCGGATTCGCCTTCGGACGGGACGTCCGACCAGTTCTGCATTTCCCACCTCTCGCGCGGTCATTTTTCTTACCGCCATGGAAACGACCCGGAAATATCCTTGGGGCCGAACAGGACTTCGCGTGATGTCCTGCTGAAGTATTTCTCTAACGCGCTGTCGGGTGAGCGCCTGGAAATAGCGTAACCCGTCAGCGCGTTGGGAACAGACTGGCGTTGTTTCGTGGAAGAGGATGTCAGCGAGTGGGCCTTGGTGTCGCCAGAACCGGCGGAAGTTCAAGGCCGCCGCCGGCAAGCGATGGCCGCTGCCCGAGGCAGCGGCCGGTTCATCATTGCGTTCACACCTCCACCGACACCTTGCCAATGGGGTGCGAACAGCAGGCGAGAATATAACCCTCGGCGATATCGTCCTCCGAGATGCCACCGTTATGCACCATGTGGACCTCGCCCGCGCTTTTGCGGACCTTGCAGGTGCCGCACACGCCGAAGGTGCAGCCCGACGGGATGTTCAGCCCGTTGGTCCGCGCCGCCGACAGGATGGTGTCGGTCTCCGAGACATTCGCGCTGACACCGGAGAGGGCGAACTCGACCTCGGCCTGTGCAGCCTGGTCGGGGACGACATCGTCGATCTCGGGGATCTCTGCCTCGGTGGCCGCCGGCGCGTGGAAGCTTTCCTGGTGGTAATGCGCCATGTCGAAGCCGAGACCTTGAAGTGCCTCACGCACTGCCTGCATGAAGGGCTCGGGGCCACAACAGAACACCTCGCGTTCCAGGTAATCCTGCGCCATCAGCCCCAGCATCAACTGGTTGAACGTGCCGCGATAGCCGGTCCAGGGCGCATAGCGGTCCGGGGTTTCGACCACCCAGTGCAGGTCGATGCCCGGCACGCGGCTGGACATGTGTTCCAGCCGTTCGCGAAAGATGATCTCGCCGGGACGCCGGGCGCAGTTGATGAAGACGATATCGGGTTCCGTTCCGAGGTCGAACATCCATGTCGTCATCGACATCATCGGCGTGATGCCCGAGCCGGCCGAGATGAACAGGTACTTCTCGGCGGGGTGATCGAGATGGGTGAAAAGGCCCGAAGGCCCCAGCGCCCTGATCCGAACGCCGGGCACAAGGTTGTCGAGCATCCAGCGTGTGCCCACGCTGTCAGCCTGCGCCTTGACCGTGACCGAGATCGACCGCGGCCGCGACGGCGAGGACGAGATCGTGTAGGTCCGGTGCACGGTGCCGCCCGGCGCGGGAATTTCCAGCGTCAGGAATTGGCCCGGGCGATAGTCGAACAACGCCCCCGACGGCGCTCGAAAGGTAAAGGTCGCGGTGTTCGGTCGTTCGGGAATGACCGAAACGCATTCCAGCATCTCGTCATCCGACCAGATCGCACGGGCGGGAACGTGGGACAGATCGTTCATCGGATCACTCCGCCGCCATCGCGACAGGGTCCAGCCGCTGGCGCATCGTGTTGCAGTACCAGTCGACGAAGCCCATCACTCCGTTTTCGTGGATCGGCGAATAGGGGCCGGGTTCATAGGCCGGCGACAGGATGCCCAGTTGGTTGTCCTCGACCACGCGGCGGTCCTCGTCATTGGTGGCGAGCCAGACCTCGGACAGGCGCGTGACGTCGTAATCCACACCCTCGACCGCGTCCTTGTGCACCAGCCACTTGGTCGTGACCTCCGTCGTCATCGGCGTCAGGGGCGTGACGCGGAAGACGATGGAATGATCCGGCAGGAAATGGTTCCAGGTCGTGGGGTAATGGTATTTCAGCAGCGTGCCCGCCGTGTCATCGCTGACCCGGCCCAGCCATTTCGACACGGCGGGCTTGAGGTCCATGGTGAAGCTCTTGGCGCCGGGCAGCAGCGGCATCCGCGCGAGGCGGTATTGCATGTCGTCCGACATGCGGAACCGCGACGGGACGCCCTGTGCCTCCAGCCGGTCGAAATGCGCCTGAAGATGGGGCGGGGTGGTGCCTTCCTCGATGCCGGTCACGGTGGGGTCGTCGGTGAAGGAGCGGCAGAGGCCCGGATGGTTGCCGCCGCAGTGATAGCACTCGCGGTTGTTCTCCCACACCAGTTTCCAGTTGCCGTTCTCGACGATGGACGTCTCGAAGGCGACCTTGGCATCCGTCAGGTCATGCACCTGCAGGTAGGGCTGCGCCAGTTCCGCGAAGGCCTCGAAATCGGGAGCCTCGTCGGCCAGGCAGATATAGACCAGCCCGCTGAGGATACGGCAATGCACCGGCTTCAGCCCGTGTTTGGTGGGGTCGAACTCAGGCCCCATTTCCCGCGCCCACAGCAGCCGCCCGTCCAGTTCGTAGGTCCATTGGTGATAGGGGCAAACCAGCTTGGGCGCGTTGCCCTTGGCCACCTTGCACAGGATCGACCCGCGGTGACGGCAGGAGTTGTGGAAGGCGCGGATCTCGCCATCGGCGCCGCGCACGATGACGACGCCATAGTCGCCAACGCGGTGGGTCACGAAGCTGCCCGGCTTGGGCAGTTCGCAGGCCGGCACGGCAAAAAGCCAGTCGCGATAAAAGATGTTTTCAATGTCCGCGCGGAACACGTCCGCATCGGTATAGAATGCCTGCTCCAGCGCATGGCCCGGCCGACGCCGCGCCAGCAGATCGCTGATCGGTTGGGTGTTCATCCTTGGCCTCCCGCCGCGCGGCGCGGCGAATTCAGGCAGGAGGTCGGCACGCGCGGTCCGCAGGTGCGGCAAGCGAGGAGCCGGACCCGAAGCAGCGCCCGCACCGCCACCCGCAGTTTGACGTCATTGCAAGGCTGGTTTCCGGACTCCGGTGCGGCCCTTGTGCGGGACCTCGTGGCGCGAAACCTTCCCGGGGCTCCTCTTCCCCAGTGGTCGTGACCGCGCCCGTTGCAACACCGTTACCGTTGCGGGGGCAGTGCCGGGATTTCACCGGCTTCCCAATTCTCCGCCCGCAGGCGGCACCTTGCAACTTCTCCGATTATCACAGGTGGAACGTCGCAATATGGGAATTGCGACACTCGCTGAAGTGAAACAGACATCCTGCACGATGGGGCGGAAATCGCCTCTGCGTGGAAAACTACATATTGGGAGATTCACCCGCCAAAGCCCAATATGGTGTAGCATTGGTGCCCGCGCCTCGACATCGTGGGTGAAAAGGGAAGCCGGTGAGACACCGGCGCTGCCCCCGCAACTGTAAGTGGCAAGCCAAGGTCCGGATCCACTGGTGAGGCAACACCGGGAAGGCGGACCGAGGCGCAAGAGCCGCGAGCCAGGAGACCTGCCAAGGCACAGTGAACGACGACCGCGGGCGGAGGGCCCATGCGCGTGTCAGGGGCCCTTCAGGCCTCCAGTTCCCGTGTCCTGTCCCGCCATTCGCAAACCACAAATAAGGGACAGTGCACCATGAGCATCACCGTCTATTCCAAACGCGCCTCGCCCCTGCGCAAAAAGGTGGCCAGCGTATTCCTGGAGTCCTTCCTGTTCTACTCGGGCTTCTATCTGCCAATGCACTGGTCCAGCCGGGCGCGGCTGACCAATACCGCCGACCTGATCCGCCTGATCATCCGCGACGAGGCGATCCACGGCTATTACATCGGCTACAAGTTCCAGCGAGGACTGTAGCGTCTGCCCGAGGCAGAACGGCGGGAGATCAAGGATTTTGCCTTCGGTCTGCTGTTTGACCTTTACGAGATCGAGGCGCGCTATACCGAGCAGCTTTACGATCCGCTGGGACTGACCGAGGATGTGAAGGCCTTCCTGCGTTACAACGCCAACAAGGCTCTGCAGAACCTCGGGTTCGAGGCGCTTTTCCCCGACGAGGCCTGCAAGGTGAATCCGGCGATCATGGCGGCCCTGTCGCCCAACTCGGACGAGAACCACGATTTCTTCTCCGGCTCGGGTTCCAGCTATGTCATCGGGAAGGCCGTCGCGACAGAAGACGAAGACTGGGATTTCTGAAGCGCGGTCTTCACATTTCGGGGCGACGATCCTGTGCGAGTCCTGCCGCTGAGACGCTAGCGACCGGGGGATGTACCAAGCCCCCTCGTTCCTTCGGGGCTGACGTCGACCATGCGGGTTTCAACATGTTCTCAGAAGCCGAAGTCCGTCATAGACGGCCGCATGGATATTGCGGGATGCAACGGCGTCGCCGATCCGGAAGAGAGAAAAACCGGATTGCGCGTTGCGGATGAGGGTCTGGGGGCGTCCGGCCAGGAGAGCGTCCTGGTCCACCTCGCCCAGGTTGCGGGAGAGGGGTTTGAGGTCGAAATAGAGGTCGTCCAGGGGAATGGTGCCGTTGTTGACCACGACCTGGTCGACCTCGCGCGTGGACTGTGCGGCACTGAAATCGCTGCCCAGCTTGGCCAGCAGACGGTTGCCCGCGCGCTCGATCGAATGCAGTCGCCAGGTCACGGTGAAGGTTACATCGCGCGCCTGCATCTCGCGCAGGAAGGGGGTCAGCGTCATCGGCATCACCTCGGCTGACAGGGCGCGCTCGGGGCTGACGATCTCGACCCTTGCGCCGGTGGCCGCGATCATCTCGGCCGCTTGAAGGCCGGCCGCGTCGCCGGAATTGTCGAACACGAGAACGTTGCGGCCCGGCTGCGCATCCCCCGAGAGGATGTCCCAGCTGGACACGGTCAGGTCCTGACCGGAGCTGAGCGGTACCTCGTGGGGCAGGCCGCCGGTGGCGACGATCACCACGTCCGCGCCGGCCTTGGTGACGGTTTCGGTCTCGGCGAAGCTGTTGAAGTGGAACCGCACGCCCAGCCGTTCGCATTCGGCCATGCGCCAGCCGATAAGCGACAGGATCTCGCGCCGCCGCGGCGACTGCGCCAGCAGCCGCACCTGTCCGCCGGGGTCGTTGGCGGCTTCGTGAAGCTCGACCCGGTGGCCCCGCAGGGCGGCGACGCGCGCCGCTTCGAGACCGCCGGGGCCGGCGCCGATCACCAGCACGCGGCGGGCCGCTTCGGCGGGTTCGATGCGGTGGGGCTGTTCGCGTTCCCGCCCGGTCGAGGGATTGTGGGCGCAGAGCGCGGCGGCACCCTGAAACCGGCGGTCGAGACAGAAGTTGGCCCCGACGCAGGGGCGGATGCGCTCCTCTTCGCCGGCGGCGATCCGGCGTCCGATATCGGGGTCGGCCAGATGGGCGCGGGTCATGCCGATCATGTCCACCATGCCGGAGGCGATGGCGTGCCGCGCGGTGGCGACATCGGCCACCTTGGCGGCGTGAAAGACGGGCATTCCCGTGGCCTTGCGCAGGCTGGCGGCGGCGTCGAGATGCGGCGCGCTGGGCATTCCGTGAACCGGGATCATATCGGTCAGTCCGGCGTCGGTGTCTATATGGCCTCGGGTCACGTTGAGGAAGTCCACGAGGCCGCTGTCGCGGAGGCGTCGCGAGATTTCCATACCCTCTTCGGCGTCGACGCCGTCGGTGCACATTTCATCGCCAGCATAGCGCAGCCCCAGAAGGAAGTCCGGCCCGACGCGGCGGCGGGTCTCGGTCAGCACCTCCATCGCGAGACGCATGCGGTTTTCGAGCGATCCGCCATAGGGCGCGTCAAGGTGATTGGAGCGTGGCGACCAGAACTGATCCAGCAGGTGGCCCGTGGCGAGAAATTCGAGCCCGTCGAGGCCTGCGTCACGCATCCGTTCGGCGGCGGTGGCGTAATCGTCGATGATGCGGGCGATATCCCAGTCTTCGGCCAGCTTGGCAGCGTGTCTGTGTGCGACCTCGCGATCGTGGCTGGCGGAAATCGTGGGCAGCCAGTCGCCCCGGTCCCAGCGGGTGCGCCGGCCGTGATGGGTGAGCTGGATCATCACCGCGCAGCCATGGTCGTGGCACTCGTCGGCCAATGTGCGCATCAGCGGCACGATTTCGTCGCGATAGGCCTGCACGCCGCCTGAACTGGGGGCGCTGTCGGGCGCGACCGCGGCAGAGCCCATCGTCATCGTCAGCGCCACCCCTCCTCGGGCCCGCGCGACATGGTAGGCGCGATAGCGCTCCTTGGGCAGCCCGTCCTCGGAGTAACCCGGCTCGTGCCCGGTGATCAGCAGGCGGTTTTTGAGCGTCAGCGGCCCGATCTGGAAGGGCTGCATCAATGGGTCTTCGCGCATGGGTCGGTCTATCCTCGTTGGTGGCGGTTGTCTTGTCGCGCGGGCCGGTGCGATCCCGGGCGCGCGGGGTTCATGGGCAGCTTTGCAAAAAACAAAGCGCATATGCTGTGGTATCCGGGCCGGAAACCGCAGAAAAAACCGTGACGATTGGTCGATACTGTGTAGGAAGTGGTATTCGACCCCGCGTAGCACGGCCCGACGTGCCTGCGCCGCGGAAGATGAGGGATGTGCGTACGCATGGTAAGACAGGTTGGCGGGTCCGGAAATGACGCATTGTCCGCGGGAGACGCGCCGACGGACGACAGTTTTCGCGTGGACAAGTTCGTGGCCACCGCGCACCGGATCAGCCTGGCCGACCGGGCGCTCTTGCATGAACTGACCGTCGGGGTGTTCTGGCCGCATCGATGGCGTGATCTGGATGTCTTCATTTCGCTGGGCGAAGGGTACCTGGCGGTGGACGAGATCGGTCGCGCCATGGGGTCGGCCATGTGTTTTCGCGCGGAGCCGGATTTCGCCATGCTGGGCATGATGGTGACCGCGCCGCGGCTTCAGACGATGGGAACGGGACGTTGGCTGTTGCGCCGGGTGATGAATGAATGCCCCAAGGCGGATTTGCGGCTTAGCGCAACCCGGCAGGGATACCGGCTTTACAAGGAAGCGGGCTTTGTGCCGCTGACGACGATCCGGCAGCATCAGGGGATGACGCGGCGGGTTCAATCGCCCGATCCGGTGTCTGGCGTCAACGCGCGCGCGATGGAGGTGGAAGACACCGCCGCAATCGCGGCGCTGGATACGCAAGCGTATGGGGCGGCAAGGGACAGGATCTTGGCAGAGATGCTGCGCCTGTCCGATGGCATGGTCGTCGAGCGGGAGGGCACGATCTGCGGTTTTGCGCTGCGCCGCCGTTTCGGGCGCGGGTGGGTCATAGGGCCCGTGGTCGCCGAGACCGAGGACATCGCGATGATGCTGGCCGCCCCGCTGATCAAGCGCAGTGAAGGCGAGTTCGTGCGCCTTGACACGCCAGTGGAAAGCGAAAAGTTCAACGCCTTCCTGTCGGCCATCGGAATGGGGGTCTACGACACCGTCACCGAAATGTACCTGGGCCGGCAGCGTCGTCCGCTGGACGGCCCGCGGATGTTCGGACTGGCGGCACACTCGCTTGGCTGAGCGCGGCGGGCATCAGGACAGACGATCCTTGAGCGCAAACCACATGCCGACGAAGGGCAGGAACCAGGGACGACCCGAGTAACCCGGAACGGTCGGCCAGTCGAGGCCGGCCAGAGGGTTGGTGTCTTCGCGGCCCATGGCGAGGTCGGCGAGCGACGCGCCCACCAGGGTCGACATCTGCGCGCCGTGCCCGGAATACCCCATCCCGTAGATCATGCCGTCCATCTCGCCGGCGCGGGGCAGCCTGTCCTTGGTCATGCCCACGAGCCCGCCCCAGCAATAGTCGATCGGCACATTTGCAAGCTGCGGAAAGATTTGCGCCATGCCGGCGCGCAGGATGGCCCCCGACTTGGCGTCGGACCGCTGGTCGGACGTGGCCGAGAACCGCGCGCGTCCGCCGAAGATCAGGCGGTTGTCGGGCGACAGGCGGAAATAGTTTCCGATGTTCATGGAGGTCACGCAGGTGCGGTTGCCGGGCATGGTCGCCGCGACTTCGGCGTCGTCGAGCGGGCGCGTGGCCACGATGAAGGAGCCGACTGCGATGATGCGCTTGCGGAAGGGCTTGAGTGGGGCGGCGCCGTGGACGCCCGAGTAGGCGTCGGTTGCGGCGATCACACGCTCCGCCTGGAGGTGACCGCGCGGGGTTTCGAGCCGCCAGCCGCCGTTCTGCCTGTGCCGAGCCGTCACCGGCGCACCTTCCCAGATCCGGGCCCCGTGGTCGGAGGCGGCACGGGCCAGGCCAGTGACGTAGCGGCCCATATGCATCATCGCCGATTTCGGCTGCAGCGTCGCGCCGTGGAAGGCGCGAGAGCCGATTTCATCGCGCAGTTCGGATGCCTCGAGCCAGCGCGCCTCGGGGTCGACCTCGCGGGCGATCAAGTCGCAGTTCGCGCGCAGCCCGGCGACATGTCCGGGTTTGGAGGCGAGCTTGAGCTTGCCCGAGCGGCGGAAATCGCAGGAGATACGTTCCTCGGCGATGATGTCCTCGATCATGTCGATCGAGCGATCGTAGGCCTTGTAAAGCGCGTGGGCGCGTGTTGCGCCCAGATGTGCCTTGGCGGCGGCATAGCCATGCGCAAGGCCGTTGTTGAGATGTCCGCCGTTGCGGCCCGATCCGCCTGCGCCGACGTGCTGGGCCTCGAGCAGGGCCACCGACACGCCCGCGCGCGCCAGTCGCAGCGCGGCGCTGAGGCCGGTGAAGCCGCCACCGATGATGGCGACATCGAACCGTCCCTCGACCGGGCCATCTTGGCCGCCCTCGAAGGGCGGGGCGGTGTCGAGCCAATAGGACGTGTATTTCATGTCCGTCTCCGCGTGCATCAAAGCCCGACCAGCGCGGGCAATCCGGAGATGTCCGGAATCTCGGTATATCCATAATACGGATTGGCGGGCTCGTGGCCGCGATTGACCCAGGCCTTGTGGGTGATGCCGAGATCATGCGCCGTCATAAGATCGTAGCGGAAGCTTGACGAGACGTGCAGAATATCCTCGGGGCCGCAACCCAGCTGGTCGAACATGTATTCGAAGGCCTGCATCTGCGGTTTGTAGGCCTGCGCATCCTCGGCGGTGAAGACATGGGTGATGGGCACGCCGAGATTGGCGATGTTGTGCGGGATCTGGCTGTTCATCGCGTTGGTAAGCGCAACGAGGGGGATCTTGCCCGCGATCTTGGAGAGCCCGGCGGTGACGTCGGGATGCGGGCCCCAGGTGGGAACGCGTTCATAGATTTCGGTGGCGACGGCAGGGTCGAACGCCACGCGGTTGCGCTTGCAGGTGCGTTCGAGCGCGTTGTGCACAACCTCGGCATAAGGTTTCCAGGCCCCCAGCACCTCGTCCAGGCGGTAGGCGGAGAAATCGCGGATGAAGACCTCCATCGCGTCGGACGACAGCACCTTGCCGTAGTGATCGCGCGCGGCCTGGCCCATGTCGAAAAAGATCATGGTGCCGTGGCAGTCGAAAGTGATGAACTTGGGGGTGAAAGGCATGGGGGTCTCCGAAGGGTTCAAGATGCCTTCATCCTCGCCGTATCCGGACGGAATGGATTGCCGGGTTTTCCGCGCCCGCCGCAGGATATCGCGTTGATCGGGCGGGATGCGGCAAAAGGTGCCGTGGTATCGTGGCGATGCGATGCCCCTGATCGCCGCTTTCCATCCAGGATACACCATGCAGGCTGGCAAGCCGAAACAAGAGGAGTCGAGACGACATGCCGTTTTCGTGCGCACCCGAAGAGATGCTGGAAGAACTCGTGGGCCACGAGACGGTCGTGGGGCGTCCGAATCTGTCTTTGATCGAGGCGGTGGCGGATTGGCTGGAGGGTCACGACATATCCTGCCGTATCCTGGTTGGGCCGGAGGGCGACCGGGCCAACCTGTTCGCCACGATCGGGGATGCGGATCGGCCAGGGTATGTTCTGTCAGGGCATGTGGATGTGGTGCCGGCGGGCGAGCCGGAATGGCAGGGCGATCCATTCCGCCTGCGCAGGCGGGACGACCGGCTGATCGGGCGGGGCGCGTGCGACATGAAGGGATTTGTTGCCGCGGTCCTGGCGGCGGCGCCCGGGTTGGCCGAGATGAGCCCCGCCGTTCCGATCCACATCGCTCTCTCCTATGACGAGGAGGCGGGGTGCAAGGGCGTGCCGCACATGATCGCGGCAATGCCGGAGCTCTGTGCGCCGCCGCTGGGCTGCATCGTGGGCGAACCCACGGGGCTGGTGCCGGTGCTGGCGCACAAGGGCAAGGCCGCGCTGCGCCTGCGGGCGACGGGCGTGGCCGGTCACAGCTCGCGGCCCGACCTTGGGGTGAACGCGATCCACACGTTGTTGCCGGTGCTGCTCGCGGCCCGGGCGCAGGCGCAAGCGCTGGAGGCCGAGGGTCCGCGGGACGACCGCTTTGCGCCGCCGTGGTCCAGCCTGCAGATCGGCACGGTGGCGGGTGGCCAGGCGCTGAATATCATCCCCGAGCGAGCGGAGGCGGAGATCGAGGCACGCGCCATCGCCGGTGTCGAGCCCCGGTCGCTGCTGGCGACGGTGATTGATGCGGCGGAGAAGGCGGGTGTCGGCACCGAGTGGCTGTCCAGCTACCCGCCATTGGCACTGGACGCGGATGATCCGCTGGCCACGCTGGTGGCGGAGTTGTCGGGCCATTCTTTCGTCCGCGCCGTCAGTTTCGGGACCGAGGCGGGACTTTTCCAGCAGGCGGGCATGCCTTCGATCATCTGCGGGCCCGGCGACATCGCGCGGGCGCACCGGCCCGAGGAATACCTGACACGGTCCGAGTTGCACGCCTGCCATGCGATGATTCTGGGTCTGGGCCAGCGCTGTGCCGCATAGGGCGGCATTTCCTGCGGCGCGGGACACCGGGTGCGACAGAAAACTGCCGGACGCATTTCGCATCAGGCGGAACATGCCGATCCGTGCGGCCTAGCATCCAGAAAAATCAGCAAGAGTGAGTTCATGTCCGAGGCACCCGTGCAGACGCAGCCCGCAGAGAAACTGGAAATCCGTCCGCTTGGGGCAGAACATGTCGACGGCGCACTGGCGCTGTCTCGCCAGGTTGGCTGGCCGCACCGGAAAGAGGACTGGGACCTTGCCCTGGCCGTTTCGGAGGGGGTTGTCGCGACCGAGGGCGACAGGGTGACGGGAACCGCCTGTTGCAGCCGCTTCGGTTCCGTCGCGTTGATCAACATGATCATCGTCGACGAGGCGATGCGCGGGCGTGGCCTTGGCCGGCGGCTGATGGAGGCCGCGATGGCGCTTGGCGCAGGCGGCGAGATGCGTCTGGTGGCGACGCGCGAAGGACTGCCTCTGTACGAGAAGCTGGGATTCACGGCGACGCACCAGATCCTGCAGCATCAGGGCATCGCCCGGACCGCCGCGCGGCAGCTTGTCGTGCGCGACGGCGGCCTGTCCGACATCGGTCGCCTTGCGGATCTGGACCGCGCGGCGTGCGGGCTGGAACGGCAGGCTCTGCTAGAGCAGATCGCGGCGCAGGGTCAGGTGCTTCTGGCGGAGGAAGGCTTTGCGCTGTTGCGGGATTTCGGACGCGGGCACGTGGTCGGGCCGGTGGTGGCGAAGGACGCAGCCGTGGCGCGCGCCCTGATCGCCGAAGCGGCAAGCCGGACAGAGGGCCGTTTCCTGCGTATCGACCTGCCCGAGGCGGCTGGACTGTCGGAATTCGTCACCGCCCTGGGGCTGGAACACGTGGGCGGAGGAACCGCGATGGTTCGCACGCCTGCGCCCGCAACGCCCTCAGACTATACGACTTATGCGCTTGTATCCCAAGCCCTTGGATAATCGGAGATAAACATGCTCGCAAATTCGCTTGTTGAACTTGACCGCCGGCACCTGGTGCACCCGCTTTCCTCTTTTCGCGGGCATGAGGCGCGCGGCGTGCGCGTCATGCGGTCCGCGCAAGGGGCGCGGGTGACCGATAACGAGGGGCATGAACTGATCGACGGGTTCGCTGGACTGTGGTGTGTCAATGCAGGCTACGGCCAGGAAAGCGTTGTCGAGGCCGCCGCGGCGCAGATGCGGGAACTGCCCTATGCCACCGGGTATTTCAATCTGGGCGCGGAGGCACCGATCCGGCTGGCGGCGGAACTGGCCGAGCGGGCGCCGGGCGATCTGGACCACGTCTATTTCAGCCTGGGCGGGTCGGATGCGGTGGATAGTGCCGTGCGGTTCATCCGCTACTACTGGCATGCGCAAGGCAAGCCCGAGCGGGATCAGTTCATCTCGGTCGCGCAGGGGTTTCACGGTTCGACCTCGGCGGGCGCGGGTTTGACGGCGCTGCCGGTTTTCCACGAGGGGTTCGGTGTGCCCTATGACTGGCAGCACAAGATCCCGTCGCATTATGCCTATCGCAATCCGGTTGGGTCAGATGAGGCCGGGATCATCTCCGCATCGACCGCGGCCCTGCGTGCCAAGGCCGAGGAACTTGGTCCCGAGCGCGTCGCCGCGTTTTTCGTCGAGCCGATCCAGGGGTCGGGCGGGGTCCTGGTGCCGCCCAAGGGATGGATCAAGGCAATGCGCGAGGTGTGCACCGAGCTTGGCATCCTGTTCGTGGCCGATGAGGTGATTACCGGGTTCGGCCGGACCGGGCCACTGTTCGCCAGCGAAGAGGAAGGGATCGTGCCCGACCTGATGACGGTCGCCAAGGGCCTGACCTCGGGTTACGCCCCCATGGGGGCGGTGTTCATGCGCGACCACGTCTACCAGACGATCGCCGAAGGCGCGGGTCAGAAGCTGATCGGGCACGGGTTTACCTATTCGGGCCACCCGGTCTCCGCGGCGGTGGGCCTGGAGGTCCTGAAACTCTACGAAGGCGGGTTGCTGGAAAACGGCCGCCGGCAAGGCGCACGCCTGCAGGCCGGGCTGGTCGGGCTTTCGGACCACCCCCTGGTGGGGGATGTGCGGGGACGCGGAATGCTGGCGGCGGTGGAGCTTGTCACGGACAAGGACAAAAAGACACCGCTGCCCGCCACTGCGCTGGAGGGCGGTACGCGGCTGTTCGACCGCGCCTACGAGAACGGCTTGATCGTACGGGCTTTTGCCCAGGGCATCCTGGGTTTTGCCCCGCCGCTGTGTTGCAGCGATGCCGAGATCGACCAGATCATCGAGCGCACGCGCCGGGTGCTGGATCTGACGCTGGAAGATCCCGAGATCCGCGAGGTGATGCGCGCATGACCTTGCTGTTGATCGGACCATCCGAACGGGGGCAGGTCTGGCGTCAGATTTTCGATGAGGCCGGGGAGCCGATGGTATTCGGGGAGGACGCGGTGGACGATCCGAAGGCGGTCTCACACCTGGCCTGCTGGAACCCGCCCGATGACCTGGGGCGCTATCCCAGCCTGAAGACCGTGATCAGTGTCGGTGCCGGGGTCGACCAGATGCCACCCATGCCGCAAGGCGTCGCCCTTGTGCGCACGCTGGCGCCCAGCGTCGACGAGATGGTTCGCGACTGGGTCCTGATGGCCACCCTGACGCTGTACCGGGACATGCCGCGCTATCTTGCGCAGGCGGCGGAGGGCGACTGGCGCGCCCATCCGCCGAAACGGGCCAGTGCCGGCCGGGTTGGGATCATGGGCCTGGGCCGAATCGGACGCGCGGTCGCGGAGGTCACGGCGGCGCTGGGTTTCGAGGTTGCGGGCTGGAGCCGGTCGGGCGCGCCTGTCGCAGGCGTCGACGTTTACGGGCCGGATGATCTGAAGCCATTCCTGGCGCGGACCGACCTGCTGATCTGCCTGCTGCCGTTGACCGATGAGACGCGAGGACTGTTGTCCTCACGCGTCTTCGCAATGCTGCCCCGAGGGGCTGCGCTCGTTCATGCCGGACGCGGCGCGCAGCTGGACATGGAAGCGATGCGCGCTGCGCTGGACGACGGACACCTCAAGGCCGCGATGCTGGACGTGACAGAGCCCGAACCCCTGCCGAAGGACCATTGGGCCTGGCAGGATCCGCGGGTCATCGTCACGCCGCATATCGGCGGGCAGACGGACTCGGAAGAAGGGGCGCGTCACGCCCTGGCTGTCGTCCGCGCCAGCCGGACGGGCGATGACCTGCCCGGCCTCGTACACGGAAAAAAGGGGTACTGACGCAAAAAAATGCCCCGGCATTTCACACCGCGCAACCGGGCAAAACGAAAGAATCTGCCGCTTGGAAAGCAACTTTCGATCCCACACCGCCTGCTGACGCGGCGAGTATCAAATAAGAGCGCGTCATACCCGCAAGTAACGCGATGGCAGACAAGGAAAAGGTTCACATGACCCAGATGACAGCGACAAAGCCGTTGACCGCCTTCAGCTACGTGAGTTTCGACGTGGTCGGCACGCTGATCGATTTCGAAGCCGCGATCACCGGGGCGATTTGCAGCGTCGCGGTGGAGGCGGGTGTCGACCTCGACCGGGAGCAAATGCTGTCGTTCTACGGCGCACTGCGCAGCGATCCCGAGGCGGGACTGTTCCCGGATGACCTGGCACGGTGTTATGGCCGTATCGCCGCCGAGTTCGGGTTGCCGGACACACCGGAACTGCGCACACGCATCGTCGAGGCGGTCGGGGATGCCGACCCGTTCCCCGATAGTGCCGAGGCGCTGGCGCGGCTGGGCGAACGCTACCGGCTGATTGCCATGACCAACGCCCGCCGGTGGGCTTTCGAGCGCTATGACGCCAAGCTGGGTCATCCCTTCTGGGCCAGTTTCACGACCGATGACACGGGCACCGAGAAGCCGGACCCGGCCTTCTTTCACAAGGTTTTCGCCCATGTCGAGGCGACAGGCGGTACGCCGGAGCAGATCCTGCACGCGGCGCAAAGCCAGTATCACGACATCGGAATCTCGCGGCAGCTTGGCATGACGAATGCCTGGATCGAGCGTCGCCACGGGCAGGCCGGGTACGGCGGCACCATCAAACCCGAGGCCGTTACCGAACCTGATTACCACTTCAAATCTCTTGCGGAACTGGCCGATGCGGCCGACGGCGCCGCCGGGACCTGAGCCCGGCACCCAGTCGCGAACCGGCCGCCAGAGCCGGGCGTGGCCAAACCTGAACCAGAAACCGACTTAGCAACAGGGAAGACAAGACATGACCCACAAGAAACCGAACAACTGGACCGGGCGCGACGACGCCATGGTCGAGGATGCGCTTCGCCGCGGGGCCTCGCGCCGTGATCTGCTGAAGATGCTCATGGGCTCCGGTATCGCCCTTGGCGCCGGGAGCAGCCTGCTGATGAGTGCAAGCCGCGCCGTGGCCGAGACGCCCAAGAGCGGGGGTCACCTCAAGGCCGCGGGCTGGTCCGCCTCGACCGCTGACACGCTCGACCCCGCGAAGGCGTCGCTGTCGACCGACTACACCCGCTGCTGCGCGATCTACAACCGCCTGACATTCCTGAACGAGGCCGGCGAAGTCGAGATGGAACTGGCCGAAGCGGTCGAGTCCGAAGACGCACAGACCTGGAACGTCAAGCTGCGGCCCGGCGTCACCTTCCACGACGGCAAGACGCTGAGCTCTGCCGATGTGGTGTTCACGCTGAAGCGCCACCTGGATCCCGATGTCGGCTCGAAGGTGAACTCGATCGCGTCGCAGATGGCCGAGATTTCTGCGGTGGACGATCTGAACGTCAAGATCGTTCTGTCGGAACCCAACGCCGACCTGCCCACCATCCTGTCGCTGCACCACTTCATGATCGTGGCCGATGGCACCACGGATTTCCCCAAGGGCAACGGTACCGGCGCATTCAAGGTCGAGGAGTTCGAGCCGGGCGTCCGGTCGATCCTGGTGAAGAACCCGGATTACTTCAAGGAAAGCGGACCCTACCTGGACAGCTTCGAATACTTCGCCATTCCCGACAACAATGCCCGCGTCAACGCGCTCTTGTCCGGGGACATCCACCTGGCCGCGGCGGTCAACGCGCGGTCGCTGCGGATGATGGAAGGCCAGCCGAACGTCGAGACGATGATCAGCACCTCCGGCAATTATACCAACCTCAACATCCGCTTGGACCTGGAGCCGGGTGCGAAGGCCGGGTTCATCGAGGGCATGAAGCACCTCGTGCGCCGTGAGCAGATCCAGAAGTCGGTCCTGCGCGGCCTGGCCGAGATCGGCAATGACCAGCCGGTTTCGCCCGCGAACCGCTATCACAACAGCGAATTGGCGCCGAAGGCCTATGATCCCGAGAAGGCCAAGGCCTTGTTCGAGAAGGCCGGTCTGATGGGCCAGACAATCCCGATCATCGCGTCGGACGCCGCCAACGCGTCGATCGACATGGCGACCGTGGTGCAACAGGCCGGTGCCGAAATCGGCATGACCTTTGACGTGCAGCGGGTGCCTTCGGACGGCTACTGGTCCAACTACTGGCTGAAGTCGCCGGTCCATTTCGGCAACATTAACCCGCGGCCGACGCCGGACATCCTGTTCTCGCTTCTGTATCATTCCGAGGCGCCGTGGAACGAGAGCCAGTACAAGTCCGCGAAGTTCGACAGCATGCTGGTCGAGGCGCGCGGAATGCTGGACGAGACCAAGCGGACCGACATGTACTGGGAGATGCAGGAGATGGTCGCCAACGAGGCCGGCACGATCATCCCGACCTACATCTCGAACGTGGACGGCATGGCCAAGGAAGTGAAGGGCATGCGTCCGAACCCGCTTGGAGGGCAGATGGGCTATGCCTTTGCAGAGTACGTCTGGCTGGACGCCTGAGGCCCCGGCTGAACCAAACGCCCGCGCGTGGTATCATGCGCGGGCCACTTTCATTTTTGATACGCGAGGCGTCTGATGCTCCGCTCGACCACAACATGGATCCTTGTCGGCAAACGGCTGGGTATTGCGTTTCTGACGCTGATCATCGTGTCTTTTGCGGTGTTCTTTGCGACCGAAATGCTGCCGGGTGACGTGGCGCAGATCCTGCTGGGCCAGGCGGCGACCCCCGAGGCGGTGGCCGGCCTGCGCGATGCGATGGGCCTGAACGAACCGGCATTGCAGCGGTTCCTGGGCTGGTTGGCGGGTCTTGCCACGGGCGACATGGGGCGCTCCTACGTCAATGGCATCGACGTGGCCGAATTGTTGGGCGGGCGTTTGCAGAATTCGCTGCGGCTGGCCGGAATCGTGACGGCAATCTGCGTTCCGGTGGCGCTGACCCTGGGGATCGTCGCCGCGATGTATCGCGGTTCGTGGCTGGACCGGGCGGTCTCTGTCGCCACGATCTCGGTCATCTCGGTGCCGGAGTTCATGGTTGCGACGCTGGCCGTCCTGGTCTTTGCCGTCTGGCTCGACTGGCTGCCGGCACTGAGCTATGGCGTCAACGTGGACAGCATCGGCGCGATGTTGCGGGCCTATGCGATGCCGGTCATCACCCTGAGCTTCGTCGTGTCGGCGCAGATGATCCGTATGACCCGCGCCGCCGTGATCGAGACGATCGAGACGCCCTATGTCGAGATGGCGCTGCTGAAAGGCGCGTCGCGCCAGCGCATGGTCCTTGTCCATGCATTGCCGAATGCGCTGGGTCCCATTGCCAACGCGGTGGCGCTGTCGCTTTCGTATCTCGTGGGTGGGGTGATCATCGTCGAGACCGTCTTTAACTATCCTGGGGTCGCCAAGCTGATGGTGGATGCCGTCTCGACCCGGGACCTGCCACTGATCCAGTCCTGCGCGATGGTCTTCTGCGTCAGCTACCTGACGCTAATCACGCTGGCGGACATGGTCGCAATCCTCTCGAACCCAAGGCTACGCCAGTGATGACGACAACCAACGGCTCTTCCCGCAAATTCCGCCTGCCGACGCCCGGAAACATGGGCTACAGCTTTGGCTGGGTGGGCAGGATCGGCGCCGCGATAATCCTGTTCTGGGCGATTGTCGCGCTGGTCGGCAACTGGGTCACCCCCTATCCGGTGGGCGAGATCGTCGACTGGGACTATTTCAGCGGCGTCAGCGCGGCACATTGGATGGGCACGGATTACCTGGGCCGGGACATCTTCTCGCGGGTCCTGATGGGCGCTCGCTACACGGTGGGCATTGCCCTGGCGGCGGTGACGCTGGCCTGTTCGATCGGGGTCATCCTGGGGATGATCGCGGCGGTCATCGGTGGCTGGTTCGACACGTTGCTGTCGCGGCTGCTGGATGCGTTCAACGGCATCCCCTCGCTGCTTTTCGGGCTTGTTGTCGTAGCTGCCGTAGGCTCCTCGATCCCGGTTCTGATCCTGACGCTGGCGGCGATCTACATGCCCGGCTCGTACCGGTTCGCGCGGGCGCTGGCGGTCAATATCAACACGATGGATTTCGTGACCGTGGCGCGCGCGAGGGGCGAAGGCACGCCCTACATGATCGCGCGCGAGATCTTTCCCAACATCTTGGGGCCCGTGTTGGCGGACCTGGGTTTGCGGTTCGTCTTTATCGTTCTGGTCCTGTCGGGACTGTCGTTCCTGGGGCTCGGCGTGCAGCCGCCCTATGCAGACTGGGGCGCACTGGTGCGCGAGAATATCGAAGGGCTGAGCCTTGGAGCGCCAGCGGTGATCTTTCCCTGCATCGCCATCGCGTCGCTGACCATCTCGGTAAACATGTTCATCGACAACCTTCCCACCAAGATCAGAGACAGGGCAGACTGATGACAGATACACCACTTGTTTCCGTCCGCGACCTGCATATCGGCGCGGTGACCGACTCGGGCCGCCACGTCGAGATCATTCGCGGCGTGGATTTCGACATTGCGCCGGGCGAGATGCTGGCGCTGATCGGCGAATCCGGATCGGGAAAGACGACGATCGCGCTGTCGCTCATGGGCCATACGCGCCGCGGTTGTGACATCAAGGGCGGCACGATCCGGGTGGGCGAGCACGACATCACCGGAATGAGCGAACGCAAGCGGGCACGGCTGCGTGGGTCGGACGTCTCTTACGTTCCGCAATCGGCGGCGGCGGCGTTCAACCCCTCGAAAAGGATCATGGACCAGGTGGTCGAAGCCACGCGCATTCACGACCTGATGCCGCTGGACAAGGCGCGCGAACGTGCACGGTCGCTCTTTCGAGCGCTTGCACTGCCCGATCCCGACACGATCGGCGATAGGTATCCGCACCAGGTGTCGGGCGGGCAGCTTCAGCGCCTGTCGGCGGCCATGGCGTTGATCGGTGATCCGCAACTCGTGATCTTCGACGAACCTACGACGGCGCTGGATGTCACCACGCAGATCGAGGTCTTGCGGGCGTTCAAGCGGGTGATGGAAGACGGGGGGATGGCCGGTGTCTATGTAAGTCACGATCTGGCCGTCGTGGCGCAGATCGCGGACCGGATCGTGGTGTTGAAGAACGGCGAGATCCAGGAGCAGGGCACGACCGAGCAGATCCTGAACGCGCCGAAACATCCCTACACCAAGGAATTGCTCGCGGCTTTCGACCCGGTGCCACACGAGGCCGTCGCCCAGGTCGAACCCGAGAAGGAGACGCCGATCCTGGAGGTTCGGAATCTTTGCGCGGGCTACGGCCCGATGAAAGATGGTGAACCTTTGGCCAAGGTAATGAAAGACGTGAATTTCGAACTGTATCGCGGCCGGAACCTGGGCGTGATCGGCGAATCGGGCTCTGGCAAGTCGACACTGGCGCGGGCCGTCGCCGGAATTCTGCCGGCCTACCGCGGCGAGGTGCTGCTGGACGGGAAGGTACTGGACCCGTCGCTGGCCAAGCGCAGCAAGCAGGAATTGCGCCGTGCGCAGATCGTCTTTCAGCTGGCCGATACGGCGCTGAACCCAGCGCATTCGGTGGGTGCGATCATCGCGCGGCCCTTGAAGTTCTACAAGGGACTGCGCGGGGAGGCCTGCGAAAAACGTGTCATCGAGCTCTTGAACATGGTCCACTTGCCGCCGGTTCTGCGGCACCGCCTGCCGTCGGAACTGTCGGGCGGGCAGAAACAGCGTGTGAATCTCGCGCGTGCACTGGCGGCAGAGCCGGAACTGATCCTGTGTGACGAGATCACCTCGGCGCTGGATACGGTCGTGGCCGCCGCGATTCTGGACCTGCTCAAGGAATTGCAACAGGAGTTGGGCCTCAGCTACATGTTCATCAGCCACGACCTGTCCACGGTCGAGGCGATCTGCGACGACGTTCTGGTGATGTACAAGGGCGAGGTCGTTGAGGCTCTGCCGGCGGCGCGAATGTCCGACGAGGCCACTCATCCCTATTCGCGTCTTCTGGTTTCTTCGGTGCCGCAACTGGATACCGGGTGGCTTGCCGGGCTGGAGCAGGACCCGGAACTGCTGGCGGCTTTTTCCGACCGATAGCGCGGGCGCGGCGTGTCACTGGGTGTCGGCAAACAGCCGGGTCAGTGGCAGCTGCCGCTTGACGAACGGGGTCTTCATCACGACGAAGCTGAAATAGCGGTCGATGACCTCGCTGCGGTCGATGAGGTCCTCGATGATTTCCTGGTAGTCGCTGATACCGGACGTGACAAACTTTGCCAGATAGTCGTAACCGCCCGAAATCAGGTGGCATTCGACACAGTTGTCAATCTTTTCAAGGGCCTCCTGAAAGCGGGCGAAATCTATCTGCCGATGGTTCTTCAGCGTGAATTCGGTGAAGACGGTCAGCGTCTCGCCCAGCTTGGCAACGTTGATCAGCGCCGAATAGCCGGTGATGTAGCCGGATTTCTGCAACTTCTTCACGCGGGTCAGGCAGGGCGAGGGCGACAAGTGGACGAGATCGGCCAATTCGACATTCGTGATCCGGCCGTTGCGCTGCAACTCGGCCAGTATCCTGACGTCGATGCGGTCCAGCTTTTGCGAATTGCTCATCAGTCCTGTCCTTGCATGAAACGGCGCCCCACGCCATGCCGTGGTTTGCCCGACCACGAGCGCCGGCAAATACGCAACGATCTGCCGGTCAAATTCCCATATGCGGCACAAAGCACCGAAACTCTACAGCTAGGTTTCGAGAAACACATGGAATAATCATGCCTGCACCTTTGCTTGAAATCGAAACGCACACCGACATTCCGGAGCACGCCGATTGCGTGGTCATCGGCGGCGGGATCGTCGGCGTCAGCGCCGCGTACTGGCTGGCCCGCGCGGGACAAAGCGTTGTCCTGCTGGAGAAAGGCCGGATCGGTGCCGAACAATCCAGCCGCAACTGGGGCTGGTGCCGCCAGCAGAACCGCGATGCGCGCGAGTTGCCGCTGTCCACCCGGAGCCTGAACCTCTGGGAGGAGATGAGTGCGGACATCGGCGCGGACCTGGGGTTTCGTCGCTGCGGGCTGCTGTACCTGTCCAACGACGCCGCCGAACTGGACGGCTGGGCGCGTTGGGGCCGGTTCGCCCGTGGTGAGGGTGTGGACACGAGGATGTTGAGCGCGGACGAGGCAACGCAGCGCGGCTCGGCCACCGGTAAGGGCTGGCAGGGCGGTGTCTGGTCGCCCAGTGACGGGGTTGCGGACCCGTCGCGTGCGGCCCCGCTGATTGCGACGGGGATCATCCAGCATGGCGGCACTGTCGTGCAGGGATGCGCGGCACGCGGGCTGGAAACCGAAGGCGGCGCGGTCTCCGGGGTGATCACAGAGCGCGGGACGATCCGCACCCGGGTGGCGGTGATGGCCGGAGGGGCCTGGGCCGGCAGCTTCATGTATCGCCACGGCATAGGGTTCCCGCAGGCTTCGGCGCGCAGCTCGATCCTGTCGGTGGCGCCCGGCGCGACGGGCATTCCGGATGCGCTGCACACCGCCAAGGTGTCCGCCACGCGGCGCCGGGACGGCGCTTATACGCTGGCGGTCTCGGGACTGGCGAATCTCGATCCGACGCCGGGGGCCATAGCCGGGGCGCGACATTTCCTGCCCATGTTCGCCAGGCGCTGGCGGGTTCTGCGCCCCGGTGGCGCACAGGCGTGGCGCGCCGGTTTCGAGACGCGCAAGTCCTGGGCGTTCGACCGCGAGACGCCGATGGAGCGTATGCGCATCCTCGATCCCAAGCCCAGTAACGCGCTTTTGGATCTGACGTTGAAACGTGCCCGCGCCCTGCTGCCCGGTCTCGAAGGGTTGCCGGTGCAGGCGACATGGGCGGGCTACATCGACAGCACACCCGACGGCGTGCCGGTGATCGACGCCGATATTGGCACGCCCGGTCTGGTGCTGGCTGCGGGCTTGTCGGGGCATGGCTTTGGTATCGGGCCAGGCGTCGGGCACCTGGTGGCGGACCTGGTTCTGGGGCGCACGCCGATCACCGAGACCCGGCAATATCGTCTTGCCCGTTTCGGCAAAGGGCAGTGGGGCAAGGTTGCCGACTTCTGATCTCATGCCGCGAATCGAGTGATGGAGAAATCTTCCAGCGGTGTCTCGCACTGCCCCGTCGCGATCAGTTCTGCCATGGCCGAGCCGACGCCTGGGCCCAGCTGAAACCCGTGCCCGCAGAACCCGAAGGCGTGGAAGAGGCCCGGTGTCGTCCCCGAGGGCCCCATGACGGGCAGCGCGTCGGCCACGTAACCTTCACAGCCCGACCATTGACGTATGATGGCCACGTCCGCCAGCGCCGGAACAAGCTGAAGGACCGCCGCGACCTGGGCGGGCAGGCGGGCGGGATCGGGTTTTGCATACCCCGGCTCCTCCTCGACGCGCACGCGGTCGACAGCGCCGCCAAAGACGACGTTGCCGCGTTCGACCTGGCGCAGATAGGCGCCGTGCGCCTGGGACCAGACGCCAACCACGGGCGCGATACGGTGCGGCAGAGGTTCGGTCACCGCCATCTGCGGCCCCCAGGTTTCCAGGGGCACATCCTCGCCAAAGCGTGCGGCGATGGCGCGGCCCCACGCGCCGGCACAATTCAGCAGGCGGGCGGCGTGAAACGTGCCCTTGGCGGTCTCGACCGTGAAGCCCGTGCCGGTGCTGCGGATGTCCGAGACCGGGGCTTCGTCGATCACCGACGCGCCCGCCCGTGCCGCCGCGTACGCGAAGGCCGGGCCGATCAACCGGGGATTTGCGGATCCATCGCGCGGCGAGAACGAGGCCGCGATGGCGTCCGGGCCGATGCCGGGAAACCGGGCGTGCAGTTCCGCCGGGTCGAGCTCGTCAAGGACCAGGCCCTGGGCTTGGGCCGCCTGGGCGTAGCTGCGCATATCCTGCAGGCTGTCGGCGTCGAAAATCAGTCTCAGGTGCCCGGTGGGCCGGAACTCCACGTCGCGACCGAGGAGTGTCTCCGCCTCGTTCCAGATCGCCAGCGAGCGGGCGGCCAGGGGCAGTTGCGACAGGTGACGCCCACTGCGCCGGATGTTGCCGAAAGAGGCCACGGTCGCCCCGGCTCCGATCCGGCCGCGCTCGATCAGGGTGACGCGGACTCCGCGACGAGTCAGGAAATAGGCTGAGGCCGTTCCCATCAGACCGCCACCGAGAACGATTGCATCCATTCAGTACTGTCCTTTTGACACAGGAATTTGCGCAATGAGACGCTGCAAGGCCGCTTGTGTCAAAGACTGGATACGTGGCACGCTATAAGTCGCACCTATAGGATATGAATGATGCGCGCACGTCAGCTTGAAGTCTTTACCGCCGTCATGCGGGCCGGAACCGTCACCGGAGCGGCGCGACTGCTCAACATATCTCAGCCCGCGTTGAGCCAGATCCTTATCCACACCGAGGCGCAACTGGGCTTCGACCTTTTCGACCGGGAGAAAGGCCGCTTGCGGCCGACGCCCGAAGCGTTCGAGATTTACCCCGAGGCCGAGCGCCTGTTTGCCGGGCTCGAAGGGTTGCGGCGCAAGACGTCGGATCTGCGGCTGGGCCGGGCGGGCCTGGTGCGCATCGCCGCGTCGCCGCCACCGGGAATGTCGCTGCTGCCTCGGGCGCTTCGAGCGTTTCGCGCGGATCACCCCGAGGTGGTTCTGCGGACCCACGTGGCGCCGCTGGCGGCGATGGTGGACCTGCTGCGCACAGGAGATGCGTCGATGGCGCTTGCGCTGGATGACGACCTGCCGCCTGATATCACGGTCGAACATATCGGCACGACGCATTTCTGCTGCCTGCTGCCCGAAGATCATGCTCTCGCGGAAGCAGAGGGGCTCGACTACAGCGACCTGAAGGACGAGACAATCATCTCGTATCGCAGCCAGACCCGGCCGCATGACGAGCTGGACATGGCGATGCGCAGGCGCGGCGAGACCTTTGCGCCGCAGATCGAGATCGACAGTTCGATCTCGGCGGCGGGGTTCGTGCGCGCGGGGCTGGGCGTGGCGCTGGTCGATGCGCTGTTGCCCTGGGCACAGTTTCCCGGCGTCGTGCCGAGACCGCTGAGCAACTCGCCGAGCTTGCCTGTCTCGCTCCTGGTGGCGCGCGACAGGAGCCTTTCCCGCGCCGAGGAGGCGATGCGCAAGCTGCTCCACGCGACACCCTTGACCGAGCCATAAGCCCTACTTATGCGCCGCCGCGCGATCGGTCTTGGACGGCGTGCGGCTTATCTGGTCCTGTCATGGCAAATCAGGGAAAGGACCAGGCAAGATGGATGGCACTCGCGCCCCGGCGGACTGGAAGGTCGGCGTCGATATTGGCGGCACCTTCATGGATTTCTGCGCGCTGGACACGACCAGCGGACGCATTGCGTCGCTCAAGGTACTGACCACGCCCGATGATCCGGGGGCCGAACTTCTGACCGGCCTCGACCTTCTGGCCGAGCGCGAGGGGCTCGACCCTGCCTGCGTGACGCGGTTCGTGCACGGGACAACGGTGGGCATCAACACCATCCTTCAGCGCAAGGGCGCAAAGCTGGCGCTGATCACGAACGAGGGTTTCGAGGACGTCATCGAGCTGGCGCGGCTTGCCATGCCCGACATGTACTCGCTGTTCTGTCACAGGGCAGAGCCGCTGGTGCCGCGCGACCGAGTGTTCGGTATTCCGGTGCGGCTGCGGGCTGATGGCAGCGAACCGCTGGCGCCGACGCCCGAAGCGGTGCGCAAGGCGGTTGCGCAAACGCGCGGTGCCGGTGCCGAAGGGATCGTGGTGTCGTTCCTTCACAGCTGGCGCAACGGGGCGCAGGAAGCGGCGGTGAAGGGCATGATCGAAGCCGAGGCGCCGGATCTTTTTGTCTTCACCTCGTCCGAGGTCTGGCCGGTCATCCGGGAATATGAGCGCAGTTCCACGGCGATCCTGAACGGCTATGTCCACCCACGCGTGTCGGGTTATCTGGCGGCGCTGGAGGAAAGACTGGCGGGGCGCGAGGTGCCGGCGAAGGCGTTGCTGACCAAGTCGAACGGTGGCTTGATGAGCGCCTTCGAGGGGCGACGCGACTGTGTCTCGATGCTCCTCTCGGGCACGGCCTCGGGAGTGATGGGCGCGGCTTGGCTGGCGCGCCAAGCGGGGGCATCGAGGATACTGACATTGGACATCGGCGGGACTTCGGCGGATTTTGCGCTGATCGTGGACGGAGAGGTCCAGTACGGCGCGGACGAGAAAATTGGCGACTTCCCGCTGCATATCCCGTCGGTCTCGGTCAGTTCCATCGCCATCGGCGGTGGCTCCATCGCCAGTGTCGACAGCCAGGGCGTGCTGCGTGTCGGGCCGGAATCCGCCGGGTCGACCCCGGGGCCTGCATGCTATGGGCGCGGCGGCACCGCACCTACTGTGACCGATGCGATGGCCGTCTGCGGCTGGTTGGGGCAGGTTGAAATGGCCTATGGCCAACTGAACATCGACCGCGACCTTGCCCGCGCGGCGGTCGCGCGTCTTGCCGGGCCGGTTGAGCGCAGCGTGGAAGAAACCGCTCAAGCCATCCTCGATATCGCGGTGTCGGAACTGTTCGTCGAGGTCGAGAAGCTGGGCTCGCGGGCCGGGGTGGACCTGCGGGACTTCACGCTGATGCCGTTTGGCGGTGGCGGGCCGATGCTGGGTGCGTTTCTTGCACGTGAGCTGGGCATGGCGCGGGTGCTGGCGCCACGACGGCCAGGGGTGGTGTCCGCACTGGGTGGCCTTGTGGCAGACATGCGGGGCGATTTCCTGCAGACCGTCTTTACCGGGCTTGATACCGGCGCCGTGCCTCAGCTGCGCGAGGCGTTCGAAGCGCTGCGGCGCGACGGGCAGGCCTGGCTCGCGGCGCAGGGTCACGATGGCCCGGCGCAGGTACGGCTGTCGGCGGACATGCGCTATGCCGGGCAGAGCTATGAGATCGAGACGGCGCTGGAGCCTGACTGGCTGACCGATCCGGCACGCATAGCCGTGGCGTTTCATGAGGCGCACCGCCAGATCTATGATTTCGAGGACAGAAATGGGGCAATCGAGATTGTGAACCTGCGGCTTTCTACCATCGGGATCACGCCCAAGCCCGACATGGCCGAAGAGGCTGCCACAGACGCGGTTTCCGCGTTGGCCGCGCGGCACGTACCGGTGCATCTGCACGGCGCCCGCGACATTCCTCTGTTCATGCGGACCGACCTTGTGCAGGGGGCGGAATTCCACGGTCCGGCCGTGGTCTGCCAGGAGGACACCACGCTGGCAATCCCCGATGGCGCCGCGGCGCATGTCGACCGGCATCTCAATATACACCTTGAATTCGCGGAGTGACCCCATGACCGACAAGATGACCCTGCGGGTTCTGGCAAATCACGCCCGCGCGGCGGCCGAGAACATGGCCTTTACCTTGCACCGCACGGCGCATTCGGCCTTCGTCAAGGAGACGCAGGATTTCACCGTCATGATCATGGACCGCCTGGGCGATACCTTTGCCGTGCCGATGGAGCTGGGTGCGACGTGGTATCCCGGACTGACCTACGGGCGGGCCATCGATATGATCGACGACTACCGTCCCGGCGACGTGGCCTTTACCAACGATCCCTATTCCGGACACGTGGCGACCCACGCACCGGACACGCACCTGTGGAAGCCTGTCTTTAGCGACGGCGAGATCGTGGCCTGGACCGGCGGCCATATCCACAACACCGACATGGGCGGCGCCGTGCCTGCGTCTCTGTCGAGATCGCTGACCGAGATCCACCAGGAAGGGGTACGATTCCCGCCCATGAAACTGGTGAACGAAGGTGTTTTCGATGCGCAGATCCTGCGGATCATGGAGACCAACGTGCGCAAGCCGGGCCTGAATATCGGCGACATCAAAGCGCTGGTGGGCGCGCTCAACACTGGCGAGCGCAAGGTTCATGCGATGCTGGACCGCTTCGGGCGGGACGGATTTCTGTCAGGTGTCTCGGCACTCAAGGATCAGGCGGAAGCGCAAGCGCGCGAGATTCTGGAGGCGATCCCCGACGGTGAGTATTCATTCGCCGACTACGCCGACGAGGACAGTGATTTCGCCAATCCCTGCCGTCTGAACCTGACCCTGCGCATCCGTGGCGACACCGCGGAGCTGGATTTTACCGGATCGGATCCGCAACTGGGCTCGTCGCTGAACGTGCCGTCGGGTGGCGACCCGCGCCACACGATCCTGATGGTGGGGGTCTACTATGTGCTTTACACCCTCAATCCGCAGCTTTTGCTGAATACCGGCATCACGCGGCCGTTCACCTGCATCGCGCCCGAGGGGACCGTGCTGAACCCCGTCGCGCCGGCGGCGGTGGGGATGCGGTCGCTGACCTGTGCGCGGCTGCGCTCGGTCATTTTCGGTGCGTTTAGCCAGGCGGTGCCCGAGCGGATGCCCGCCGCGCCCGCGGGCAATAACTGCATCGTCAACGTCATGACCCATGACGAGCGCAGCGGACAGAAGATCATCGCGGCGGTGAACCCCGTGGTGGGCGGCGGCGGCGGGATGCCCGACCGTGATGGCACCAACGGGTCGGGTGCCGATGCGGCCTATCTGCGCAACACGCCGATAGAGATCACCGAGACCGAGGTGCCGCTGGAATTCGTGAAATACGGTCTGGCCCAGGATACCGGCGGGGCAGGGCGCTGGCGCGGCGGGCTGGCCACGGAAATGGCGTTCCGTGTCTTTGCGCCCGACACGCGTATCACGGCGCGCAACCGCGACCGTTCGCGTTTCCGCCCTTGGGGCGTTCTGGGCGGGCGCGCGGCGGGGCTGGCCGAGATGGTGGTCAATCCCGGCACGCCGAACGCCCGCCGGATGGGCAGCGCCGACACCGCAATCCTGCAGCCGGGCGACGTGCTGTCGCTGCGGTCGGCCGGCGGTGGGGGTCGCGGCGACCCGATGGAGCGCGAAGCCTGGCGTGTCGCCCTGGACGTGCGGCGCGGGCATGTATCCGAAGAGGCTGCCCGAAGCGAGTATGGCGTGGTGATCGTCGCCGGAGCGGTGGACGAAGAGGCGACCGCCAGGCTGCGGGCCGAGTCCCGTGCGCATGAAGGACATTTCCATTTCGGACCCGAGCGCGATGCGTTTGAAGCGCAATGGACGGCCTCGGCCTATGCGCGCCTGACCGATATCCTGATGGCGCTGCCCGTGCATTGGCGCTTTTTCGTCAAGACGGAGATATTCCCCAGGATGGATGGACGCGCGGGCGCCGAAGGTGTCAGTGCCGCGTTCGACGAGACCTGCATTCGTTTTCCGGATATCCCGCACTTGCAAGCCACTGTCGAGGCCGCGGAATGAGCCAGGCCGGCCCAACGGAAACAGGGCGCCTGCAACGGTTGGCGGAAGCGGACCGTCCCGTTCTGGCCTTTGCGTTTGGAGGACGTACGCTTTTCGGTTTGCAAGGCGACACGGTGCTGACGGCGATCCTGGCGTCGGAGTCCTCGCTGCGGGATGCGGAATTCGGGCCGGAACGGCGTGCGGGGTTCTGTCTGATGGGCGCGTGCCAGGATTGCTGGCTCTGGCAAGAGAACGGCCCGCGATTGCGCGCCTGTTCGACATTGCTGCAAGAGGGGATGCGGTTGCACCCGGCCCCGCCCGACCGCTGGCCCGGGCCATGACGCGCGTTCTGATTGTTGGGGCGGGGCCGGCGGGCATCCGCGCGGCGGAAACGCTCGTCGCCGCCGGTCTGTGCCCGGTTGTCGTGGACGAGGGTGCACGCGCCGGAGGCCAGATCTATCGTCGCCCCCCCGAAGGCTTCCTGCGCCCGCCGCGTACCCTGTACGGATCCGAGGCCGGGAAAGCCATGAATTTACACGAGACGTTCGATGCCCTCGTGCGTGACCGGCAGATCGATTATCACCCTCGGTGCAGTGTCCTAGGTCTGCAGGACGGGAGCGCTCAGGTGCTCTCTCCTGACGGTGTACTGTCGCTGCCATACGATTGCCTGCTGCTCGCGCCCGGTGCGACCGATCGGCTGGCGCCGGTGCCGGGATGGCAGATGGCGGGTGTCTATACGCTGGGGGCCACGCAGATAGCGCTGAAGTCCCAGGGCGTGGCGCTAGGACGGCGGATCGTGCTGGCGGGCTCTGGGCCACTTTTGACGCTGGTGGCCTCGCAGCTGATTGCCGCGGGGGCGACGGTGGCTGCGGTGCTGGACACCGCGCCATGGCGTGCTCAGATTCGTGGCGGTATCGGTATGGCGCTGGCCCGGCCGGGGGTCACGCTGCGCGGTCTGCGGTTGCGGGCCGGGCTGGGCCGGCGGTACTCGGCCGGTGTCAACCTGACGGGGATCGAGGGCGATGGAAGCGGCCCTGCCGCGATCACCTGGCGGGACGCGGGGGGCCGGCATCACCGCACGGCCTGCGATACCGTGGCGCTTGGGTGGCACCTGCGCGCCGAGACGGCGCTGGCCGATCTGGCGGGGGCAGAGTTCGCGTGGTCGGATACATGGGCGCAGTGGTTGCCTCGGACGGACATGGCAGGACGGGTCCGGGACGGGCTGTACCTGGCGGGGGACGGGATGTGTCTTTTGGGAGCCGACGGAGCGGAGATCGCCGGGCGGCTGGCCGCGCGTGCCTGCCTTGCCGATCTGGGGCATTCCGTGGACGCGGCGGTGTACAACCGCGATATTCGAAGGATGCGGCGCATGGCCCGTTTCGCCAAGGCGGTCGCCTCCGCGTTTCCCTGGCCTGCGGAGATGGTCCGGGCCGTGCCGGACGATGCGGTCCTTTGCCGGTGCGAAGGTATCACCGCGGGCGAACTGCGCCAGAGCCTGAGCCTGTCCGGCAAGGAGGCGAACCGGGCCAAGTCGCTCAGCCGTGTCGGCATGGGGCGCTGCCAGGGCCGGTACTGCCAGATTGCGGGGGCCGAGGTGATGGCGGGGCAGGCAGGGTGCGATCCCGCCTCGGTGGGCCGTCTGCGGTCACAGCCGCCGGTGCGTCCTGCGCCGCTTGGCCTGTTGGCCACACGCGCCGACGCGCGCGAATGAGCGACACAATCTTCTGCGTCCCATGATGGGGTTGGCGGCGAAAAATGCCGCCATCCGAACGCTTTCGGCAAGTGTTGCCAAGCCGATCACGTCAGACTGTGGACAACCAACGAGAGGTGACCATGACACTTGCCTTCGATCCTGCGGAGCTGACGCTGCCCCGCGGGCATTACATCGGTGGACGCTATGTGCCCGCCCGCGACCAAATCACAGTGACGGCCCCGTCGAACGGTGCCACGCTGGGCGCAGTGCCCCAAGCCGACACGGCGGTGGTGGACCGCGCGGTCGAGGCCGCGCGCACCGCACTGCGCACATCCGGCTGGGGGCGTGCGTCCCCGCGCGAACGGTTGCGCGCGCTGCATCGGTGGGCCGACCTGATGGAAGAGGAGGCCCCCGTACTGGCCCGGCTGGAAGCGGTCTGTTCAAGCCGCCCCGTGGCCGACACGGTGGCCGGGGACATCCCCGTGACCGCCGAGCAGATCCGGTTCTTCGCCGAGTTCGCCGACAAGGAATGCGACGCGCTGGCGCCCACGGGAGAGGGAAGCCTGGGTATGGTCACCTCGGAGCCGCATGGCGTGGTGGGGGCCATCACGCCGTGGAATTTCCCGATCTCGATGGCGGGATGGAAACTGGGACCTGCGCTTGCAGCCGGCAACGCAGTGGTTCTCAAACCGTCCGAGATGACGCCCTGGTCTGCGCTTTACATGGCCGAGCTTTCAGTGCGTGCCGGTCTGCCCGAAGGGCTGGTCAACGTGGTTCTCGGCGACGGTCCCGAAACCGGCGCGGCAATCACGGGGCATCCCGGGATCGACAAGATATCCTTTACCGGCTCTACCCGCGCCGGTGCCGCGATCATGGAAAACGTCGCCCGCTGCGGGATCAAGCCGATGACGCTGGAGCTGGGCGGAAAGAGCCAGATGATCGTTTTCGAGGATGCCGATCTCGACCTTGCGGCAGATTGCCTGGAGCGTGGCATATTGCCCAACGCGGGCCAGTTCTGCGTGGCCGGGTCGCGGATGATCGTGGCCCGCAGCGTCGCCGACGAGCTGGCCGGGCGCCTGACCGAGAGGTTCAGCCGGCATGAGCCCGCGACCACCTGGGACGCACAATCCGGCTTTTGCCCGATCATCTCGGAGGCGCAGCTTGGCCGTATCGACAGCCTTGTACGCGCCGCATGCGAGCATGGGGCCGAGGCGCTGTGCGGTGCTGCGCGGTTCGACCGTGAGGGCAGTTATTATCGGCCGACGCTGCTGGCGGGGCCGTCGCCGGACAATCCGGCCGTCACCGAAGAAATCTTCGGCCCCGTCGCCACCTTCCAAACGTTCGAGACCGAGGACGAGGCCATCGCCATGGCGGCGCATCCGACATATGGTCTGTGTTCCGGCATCTTCACCCGCGACCTCGCACGCGCGTTGCGCGTTGCGGGCCGCATCGAGGCGGGGACGGTCTGGATCAACCGCTATGGCCGGTCGCGCGACCACATCCTGCCCACCGGCGGATGGAAGGCCAGCGGGCTGGGCAAGGACCTGGGCCGCGAAGCCTATACCGCCAACCGCCGCACGAAATCCGTGCTGGCGACTATCTGAATGACGAAGACAAAGGAATTTCCATGAGCGAACACCAGATTGCCTTGATCCCCGGCGACGGGATCGGAGTTGACGTGACGGAGGCGGCCATGAAGGTGATGCACGCCGTCGCCGAAATGGAGAACTTCACGCTTCGCACCGGGACCTTCCCATGGTCCTGCGCCTATTACCACGAGACGGGCGCGATGATGCCGGAGGACGGGATCGAGACGCTGCGCGGCTTCGACGCGATCTTTCTGGGGGCGGTCGGCTGGCCCGAGACGGTGCCGGATGCGGTTTCGCTGCATGGTCTGCTGCTTCCGATCCGCAAGGCGTTCGATCAATATGCCAATATCCGCCCGCATCGTCTGTTGCCGGGCGTAGAAGGCCCGTTGAAATCCGATGCCTTCGATATCCTGTGCATCCGCGAAAACACCGAAGGCGAATATGCCGGGGCGGGCGGGCGCGTGCACCCGGGACGCGACAACGAGGTGGCGGTGCAGACCTCGGTCTTCACGCGGCAGGGGGTGGAGCGCATCCTGCGCTTTGGCTTCGAGCAGGCGCAAGCACGGCGCGGGCACCTGACCTCGGTCACCAAGTCGAATGCACAGCAGTATTCCATGGTTTTCTGGGATGACATGACGCGTGCGGTTGCGGCCGATTATCCCGATGTCACGGTCAGCCATGTGCATATCGACGCAATGGCGGCCAAGATGGTGATGAACCCCGAGGATCTCGACGTGATCGTGGCGTCCAACCTGTTCGGCGACATCCTGACGGATCTGGGCGCGGCGATTCAGGGCGGGCTTGGGTTTGCCGCGTCGGCCAATATCTGTCCCGACCGGTCCGCGCCTTCGATGTTCGAACCGGTGCACGGCTCGGCCCCGGATATCGCGGGCAAGGGAATTGCAAACCCCATTGCGGCCATCTGGTCGGGGGCGATGATGCTGCGCCACCTGGGCGAAGACGGTGCCGCCGATCGGGTGGAAGGCGCCATAGCCGCGACGACGGCTCAGGGCATCGGCATACGCCCCGGCAGCCACGGTACGGACGATATTACCAATGCGGTGATTACCGCGATGAAAGGTTGAAAGATGAAGCTATCCGACCCCGATCTTTTTCGCCAGGCCGCGCTGATCGACGGTGAGTGGATTGCGCGCCCTGACATGGAGGTTGCCAACCCCGCGACCGGCGCGGTCATGGGCACCATGCCCGACACGACGGCCGACGAGACAGAGCGCGCCATCCAGGCGGCTGAGGCGGCGATGCGGGATTGGCGGGCGCGGACCCATGCCGCGCGTGCCGATATCCTGATGCGGTGGCACGACCTGGTGCTGGAGCATACCGAGGATCTGGCGCAAATCCTGACAGCCGAACAGGGAAAGCCGCTGGCCGAGTCGCGGGGAGAGGTTGCCTATGGCGCATCGTTCATCCGCTGGTTCGCCGAAGAAGCGCGTCGCATTGACGGGTCAATCATCCCGTCGCCGGTACAGGGCAAGAAGATCCTCGCAATGAAGGAGCCGGTGGGGGTCTGCGCGATCATAACGCCCTGGAACTTCCCCATCGCCATGATCACCCGCAAGGTCGCGCCCGGTCTGGCTGCGGGGTGCACCATGGTGGTCAAACCGTCTGATTTCACGCCTTACTCGGCCCTCGCGCTGGCCGTTCTGGCAGAGCGGGCCGGTCTGCCGAAGGGAGTGATGAACGTTCTGACCGGGCGGCCCGAGGTGATTGGCAAGACGCTGACAGCTTCGCCGGTGGTGCGGAAACTGTCCTTTACCGGCTCCACCCGTGTGGGCGCGCTTCTGGCCGAGCAATGTGCCCCCACGCTCAAGAAGCTCTCGCTGGAGTTGGGCGGCAACGCACCTTTCATCGTGTTCGACGACGCCGATCTCGACGCGGCGGTCGAAGGGGCGATGCTGTCGAAATTCCGCAACGGCGGGCAGACCTGCGTTTGCGCGAACCGTATTCTGGTGCAGGCGGGGATACACGATGCGTTCGTGGCGGCGCTGTCAGAGCGGGTGAACGCCCTCAAGGTCGGGCCGGGGGATGCGGAAGGCAGCGACATCGGGCCGATGATCAACCAGGCCGCGATCCAGAAGATCAATGCCCATGTCGAGGACGCCCTGTCGAAGGGCGCGCGGCGCAGTACCGAAGTGCGCGAACTGGCAACGCAATATGCCGATCCGATGGTGCTGACCGATGCCACGCCCGACATGCAGCTTGCCGGGGAAGAGACCTTTGGCCCCGTGGCGCCGATCTTCAGGTTCGAGACTGAATACGAGGCGCTGGCGCTTGCCAACGGGACACCCTTCGGATTGGCGGCCTATTTCTACACGCGCGATCTGGCCCGCGCGTTCCGGGTGGGCGAGGCGCTGGAATTCGGCATCGTCGCGCTGAATACCGGCGTGGTCAGCCATGCCGAAAGCCCGTTCGGCGGGGTCAAGGCATCCGGGCTTGGCCGCGAAGGGGCGCGGGAAGGCATCGAGGAATATCTCGAGACCAAGGCGTTTCACGTGGGCGGACTTGCGGTGTCCTGAGGGGCCAGACGGGCGTCAACGCTCCACGGGGTGAACGGTTCTCGGCGCAGACTATCAAGGTTCGCATATTGCTTCGGGAAAGGCAGAGTTGGTCGGGTTGCAATCGATCAATCTCTACGCGTGGGTCGATCAACCCAAAGCACTCTGCCCAAGGGTATGGCATTCGTTCGACGATCTTGATGGTCGTCATATCCGTGCAGCGTGAAAGCACGTTCTCAGAACGACACAAGATATCTGCGCATTCCTTCAGCGAGGTGGGCTGCGTGCCGTTCTGAATTGCAATCCGGACCTGCCTGTGAAATGGATTAACCTTAGGCAGCCAATCATCCGCTACCCAGAAAAATCAAATCTACTGGGGAATGGATATGCGCACTGTCACGCCGTATGCGTCGGCTATCTTCATCATCGGCACCGGGAGCGCGTTTGCGCAAGCGCCCGAACCGTTCGTTCTGGGCACGATCTATATCGGGTCGGATGCCACAACCTCTATCGGGATCGACAACGAGGATCTGACGCGCACCACGCCGAAGGATCTGCAGGAGGTCTTCAAGTCCGAGCCGTCGGTGTCGGTTGGAAGCTCGCTGCCGATCTCGCAGAAGATCTATGTGAACGGGGTCGAGGAGAACAACCTGAACGTCACCATCGACGGGGCGCGGCAGAACAACCGGATCTTTCACCACAGCGCCACGACATATATCGACCCCGAACTGTTGAAGGCGGTGCGGGTGGACCCCGGCGTGGCCCCGGCGGATGCGGGACCCGGAGCGTTGGCCGGTGCGATCGCGTTCGAGACGAAGGACGTGCAGGACCTCCTGGAGGAAGGGCGCACGTTCGGCGGGCGCTTCATCACCGAGTACCAGAGTAACGGCGACGTCTTTACCAACAGCCTGGCGCTGTTCGGGGTGTCAGGGCGGTTCGAATACCTGGCCTTCGGGAAATATGCCGATGGCGGCGTCCGTGAGGATGGCTCTGGCGGGGATATCACCGGGTCGGGCACGGGGCTGACCAGCGGGTTGGCCAAGGTGGCGTTCAATGCCGACAACGGCGGACGGCTGGAGCTGGGGTACGAGATCGTGCGCGACGATGCGCAGCGTCCCCTGCGGGCGGATTTCGCGGGCTTGCGCGGCGTGCTGGCGACGCGTACCTATACGCTGGAGCGCCAGAACCTGGTGCTGTCCTACGAGTTCGGGAATACCACGGCGATGTGGAATCCGTCGGTGCAGATCGCATATAACTCGACCGACCTTTACACCGGGCCGATGCCGGGCGCCACGGACGCCTATGCGGGCAAGACCACGAGTTTCACGGGCAAGATCCAGAACGAGTTTCAGGTGGCGAATGGCACCGTGAATGCGGGCCTCGATTTCTACAGCGACGTGGCGGATATCAGCGGCGAGGGCACGGCGGTGTTCTTTGCCGAGGAGAAGGCCACGAATATCGGCCTGTTCGTGCAGGCGGAGTTGGACCTGACGGAGCGGTTCCGCCTGTCCACGGGCGCGCGATACGATTTCCAGGAGTTCGAGGGCGTCGACGGCACGACCTATGACAATGACGGGCTGTCGGCGAATATCGCCGGGGATTTCGACGTCACCGATGCGATCACGGTCAGTGCTGGGGCGTCGCGTGTGTGGGGCGGTATCGCGCTGGCGGAAAGTTTCCTGTTCGATCCGGCCTGGACCTATCCGGCGTCGATCGAGCCGGCAACTTCCGAGAATTATTACCTTGGTGCCAATTACCGAGTCGGGAACTGGGATTTCAACGCCAAGCTGTTCAAGACCGATATCGACAACGCGCGGACCCTGCTGGACCCCACGACGGGCCTGTTCAACGGCGGGCCGGCGCAGGTTTCGGACCTCGACACCGAAGGGTACGAGATCGGCGCGGCCTACACGTGGTCGAGCGGGTTCGCCCGCATCGCCTATGCCGATATCGACACCAGGATCAACGGTGGCCCCGCCGACAGCTACACCGGGCGTTACCTGACCACGCCCTTGGGCGACAACCTGGTGTTCGAGGTGGCCAATTCGTGGGATAGGCTGGGCCTGACGCTGGGCGCGGATGCGCAGATCGTGTTCGACAAATCGGCCGCAGGCGCGCCGGGTGGCGAGATCGACGGGTTCGAGGTGGTCAACGCCTTTGCCGAGTATACGCCGCGCCGGATGGAAAACCTGACCGTGCGGGCGGAGATAGACAACATTTTCGACGAGACCTACACCGAGCGGGCGACCTATGGTCAGGAATTCGCGACGGTGACGCCCCTGCGGGAACCGGGCCGGTCCTTCAACCTGCGGGCAACGCTGCGGTTCTGAGCGTGGTGCTGCCCGTGTGGGCGGGGTTCCTGCAAGACGTGTTGATGATCGCGACCGTAAGGGTCGCGGTTACCCATGGGCAAAGGTCTGGTTGGAACCCTTGTGAGACATCGGGTTCGAGCACCCGGCCGGTTAACAGCCGCGAAGCGGCCCGGCCATCGTCAGCCCCTTCCTTGGGCTGGCGATTTGGCTGAGGCTGGGCGCACCGACCCTTCCGAGGATGTATTTGGCAGACATAAAGTGCTTCATGCTTGCCGTCGGATCGGCACCCAGAGGCTGACGCTCGCCTCCGTCTTGAACGGCAGCAAGTCCGCTGAACAGACAGCCGTTGGGGGGCGCGGCGCAGCACCAGGGTCAGGCGGCGGTCCACTCCATGCCGTCGATGTTTTCGCGGTGGGCGAAAGTCACGAGGTGGCTGTCGATGACGCCCTTGGCGGCGGGCACGTTTTCGTCCTTGTCCACATCGAAGCGGATGGTGAGGCCCTGGGGGTCTGCCTCCATGATCGCGGGGCCGAAGACAAAATCGGCCCGGCCGTGGTTGCCCTCCCAGGTGGCGTCGATCTTGTGGGAGAAATGCTTGCAGAGCTGGGTGAGGTATTTCGCGCCGTGCTCGGTTTCGATGCGTCCGATGAGGGTTGGCATGGCTGCCTCCTTTTCGTGAAGTGTTGGGCGTGGACTCTTCTTTTAGCTGCGGTTAAGCACAGCGCGACCGCGCCTGCAAAGCCAGACTTCCCAGCCATGCAGGTTTTTCAAGACAGAGGGAAGACATGCTCCGAAAATTCGCTTTTGTGCTTTGCCTTGCGGCGGGGCCGGCCGGTGCGCAGGACGTGACCGTCGAGACGTACCGTGGCCCAGTCACCGTTGCGCAGAGCCCTGAAACTGTCGCCGTCTACGACATGGCCGCGCTGGACACGCTGGAGGCGCTGGGCGTCGCGGTGGCGGGCACGATTTCCAATGTCTACCTGGACTATCTGGAGGACGCGGCGACGGGCGCGGCGCGGATCGGTACGCTGTTCGAGCCGGACATGGAGGCGGTATATGCGTTGCAGCCGGACCTGATCATCGCCGGGGGGCGCAGTTACGAAAAGGTGCCGGACCTGGCCCGGATTGCGCCGACCATCGACATGACGATCCAGGAAGACACCTTCGCGACCGGGTTGAAACGGCTGCAAGTCTATGGCGCGATCTTCGGGAAGGAAGACGAGGCCGCGGCGCTGGCGGAGGACCTGACGCGCAAACAGGACATGGTGAAGGCCGTCGCCGCGGGCGCGGGCCGGACGCTGATCGTGATGACCAACGGGCCGAAAGTGTCGGCCTATGGCGCGTCGGGTCGGTTCGGCTGGCTGCACACGGCCTTCGGGCTGGAAGAGGCCGCCGAGGAGGTGTCGGCGTCCGATCATGGCGAGGCGATCAGTTTCGAGTTCATCCGCCAGACCGATCCCGATGTAATCCTGGTGATCGACCGCAGCGCGGCGATCGGTGACGTGGAGACGGCACAGGCGACGCTGGACAACGCGCTGGTGCGCGAGACGACGGCGTGGCGCACGGGCCGGGTGATCTACCTTGAGAGCGCCCCGATCTACATCGCGGCGGGCGGGGTTCAGGCCCTCAACGCCACAATGGACCAGTTGCTCGACGCGTTTTCCGGAAGGTGACCTTTGGGTAGGATCTTCCTCGGACTGGTTGCGCTGCTGGCGCTGTCGGGCGTGTCGCTCTTCATCGGAGTGATCGACCTGCGCCCCGAGGCGCTGTTGCAGGACCCTGAGGCGCTGCAACTGATCGCGGTCAGCCGGGCGCCGCGCCTGTTCGCGGTGCTGATCACCGGGGCGTCGCTCGCGGTGGCGGGGACGGTCCTGCAAATGCTGGTGCGCAATCGCTTCGTCGAACCGATGACCGTGGGCAGCGGCGAGGGTGCGGCGCTGGGCATCCTGCTGGTCACGCTGTACGCGCCGGCCGCATCGCTGTTTGCCAAGATCGCGATGGCGTCGGCGACGGCGTTCGCCTCGACCGCCGGTTTCCTGCTCATCGCCCGGCGGCTGCCGCCGACGCATCCCTACATGGTGGCCCTTGTCGGGCTGGTCTATGGCGGGGTGATCGGGGCTGGCGTGACCTTCGTGGCCTACCAGAACGACCTGTTGCAGATGATCGGCGTGTGGATCACCGGAGAGTTCTCGGGCGTGTTGCAGGGCCGGTACGAGACGTTGTGGCTGGCCGCCGTCGCCGCGGTGTTGTGCTTCGTGGCGGCAGACCAGTTCTCGATCCTGGGGTTGGGGCACGCGGCCAGCATCAACCTCGGCCTCAATTACCGGCAGGTGATGCTGTTCGGGCTGCTGGCCGTGTCGCTGGTCAGCGCACTGACCGTGGTGAGCGTGGGGATCATCCCGTTCGTGGGACTGATCGTGCCCAATATCGTGTCGCGCATGATGGGCGACAACCTGCGCCGCACGCTGCCGGTGATCGCGATGACAGGCGCGGGGCTGGTGCTGTTGTCCGATATCGTGGCCCGTGTGCTGCGCTATCCGTTCGAGATGCCCTCGGCCACGGTGCTGGGGGTGGTGGGCGCGGCCGTCTTCATCTGGTTGCTGTACCGTCCGGCGCGCCATGCGTAGGCGGCTGATCGTTCTTGCGGTGCTGTTCGTGGCGTCGGCGGCGGCCTACATGACGATCGGCGCGCGCGGCAACTGGGGCTTCGTGCTGGAGTTTCGCGGTGCGAAGCTGGCGGCGCTGTGCCTTGTGGCGGTGGCGCTGTCGACCTCGACCGTGCTCTTTCAGACGATCACGCAGAACCGCATCCTGACTCCGTCGATCATGGGGTTTGACGAACTGTTTGTGCTGATCGTGGCGATGGGCGTCTTCGTTTTCGGGATGACGGACTATCTGGTCGTCACATCGTGGGTACAGTTCGTGGTATCGCTGGTGCTGATGACCGGCGCGTCGCTGCTGTTGTTCGGCACGCTGCTGCTGCAGGAGCGGCCCGACCTGATGCGGATGATCCTGACCGGGCTGGTGCTGACCGTGCTGTTCCGATCGCTGCGCACCCTGCTGGTGCGGATGCTGGACCCCAACGAATTCAGCGTGGTGCAGGTGTCGTCCTATGCCCGGTTCCACCAGATCGAGACCGGTCTCCTGGCCATCGCGGCGGCGACCATTGGCGCAGCGCTGATCGGCGCATGGGCCATGCGGCACCGGCTGGACGTGCTGTCGCTGGGACGCGAGGCGGCGATAAACCTGGGCGAGGACGTGCGGCGCGGCACGTTGCAGGTGTTGTTCCTGATCGGCGTGCTGGTGTCGGTGGCGACCGCGCTGGTCGGGCCAACGGCGTTCCTCGGGCTGCTGGTGGTCAGCATCGCGCATGCGGTAACGCCTACGGGGCGGCATGCCGTGCTGCTGGTCTCGGCCGCGCTGATTTCGGGCACGACGTTGGTCGGGGGACAGGCCCTTCTGGAGCGTGGGTTCGGGCTGGTGACACCGCTGACCGTGGTGATCGACCTCGCGGGCGGCGTGCTGTTCCTGGTGCTGGTGATGAAAGGATTGAAGCGATGATTTCCGTGACGGGCGTCAGCCACGACCTGGGCGGCAGCAGGGTGCTGCACGACATCGAGCTGGAGATTCCAAAGGGCAAGGTGACTGCGCTGATCGGTCCGAACGGGGCGGGCAAGAGCACGCTTCTGTCGCTGATCGCGCGACTGGCGCGGCATCGTGCAGGCCGGATCATGGTGGACGAGTTGGAGGTGGGCGTCTGCGCGTCGAACACGCTGGCGCGGCGGCTGGCGATCCTGCCGCAGAGTTCAGAGATCGCGCCTCGCCTGACCATCGAAGAACTGGTGGCGTTCGGGCGCTATCCCCATCACCTGGGCCGGCCGGGAAAGCATGACCGCGAAAAGGTCGCCGAGGCGTTGACCCTGTTCGATCTGGACCCGCTGGCGCAGCGGACGCTCGACACGGTGTCGGGCGGGCAAAGGCAGCGGGCCCTTTTGGCGATGATCTTTGCGCAGGACACGGATTACATGCTGCTGGACGAGCCGCTGAACAATTTGGATATCGCGGCGTCGCGGTCGCTGATGGCGCTGTTGCAGAGGCTGGCGCGGGAGCATGGACGCACTGTGGTGATCGTGCTGCATGACATAAACTATGCCTGTGCCTATGCCGACCATATCGTGACCATGAAAGGGGGGCGGATCGGCCCGCAGGGTGATGCTGAAACCCTCGTAGACGGCAGGCTGATGCACGAGATTTTCGGGACCGACGCAGTGGTGCACAGGATCGGCGGGCGGACCTTCGTGGCGGTCTGAACAAGCCCGTGCGGATGCCCCTGGCGTCTTCCCGCTAAGGATTTGGAGGCTAAGGTCGCCAAGCTTGAGCGGAGCGTCTCAGCCGTTGCCATGAGGCGGCATGCCGCAACGCGGGCCGCTTATGCCCTTGGCCTGCTGTCTATTTCGCAAAGCATCAACTGTGATCTTCGGATCTGGGGCGAAGCACCGAGCGGGGCCCCAAGACCTGACGAACGGTCTTCGGTTGTGCGGGCATGTCTTGATTGTGCTATCGTGTTCGTCAGGAGGGTCTCATGGTTGAGCGTCATCATGTCGAAGAGATCGCGCAGGTTCTGGACGGTCATGCGTCTGGTCGGGACGGTTACGTAGATGCGTCCTGGCGTCGGTGCGTCGAGCTCTACGGGATGGATCCGACGCGCAGCGATCCGGCCCATATCGTAACGGACACGGAGTTTCGCATACATCGCGATCAGGCTGACTGGATGATCGGCGCGGCGCGCTCCAGCCTGCAAAGCCTGTTTCGGCAGGTCACAGGACAGAACTACGTTCTGCTACTGACGGATGCAAAAGGCGTCTGTGTCGATTTCTTCGGCGATGATCTGTTTGTCGACGAATTGCGCAATGCAGGTCTCTACCTCGGCTCGAACTGGTCCGAAGACCTTGCCGGTACCTGCGGTGTCGGGGCTTGCATCTTCACGGGCGAGCCGGTCACTGTGCATCAGGACGACCACTTCGGAAACGCCCACACGGGGCTGTCTTGTACCGCAGCGCCGATCTACGACAGCCTCGGGCAACTTGCGGCAGTGCTGGATATCTCTCTGCTGCGTTCTCCGGCCCCGAAAAGCAGCCAGAACCTTGCGATGTCCCTGGTTACGGCGGCCGCCCGGCGGGTCGAAATGGCGAACCTCATGGCGGCCAGCCGTCGCGAGTGGGTGCTTAGGTTTTCCTCCAGCCCCGAATTTCTCGACGTGGACCCGGAAGCGGCCGTATCCCTCGACGGGTCAGGTCGGGTGATGGGGGCCACGCGCGCCGCAACACGGATGTTGTCACGTGGCAAGAGCCTTATCGGTGAAAGGATCGACAGTCTGCTGGGGTTGAGCGTCGATGACCTGCCTGACCTGATGCGTGATCGACCCACCGAAGAAAGGGTCGTGGCTTTGGGAGACGGAGGCGCGGTGTTCGGCCATGCCATATCACCACAGGCTCCGCGCAGGGCGTCCGTGGGAGCGGAGGCTTCGGAAAAACGTGCGCTAAGCGGTTTCCATGCAACCCTCGCTGGAAGCGACCCGACCTTGATCCGGCTCTTGACGCAGGCGGACCGGCTCGCGCCGACGCAGGTGCCGTTGCTCATCTGCGGCGAAAGCGGCAGCGGCAAGACCAAGCTGGCCCGCGCCATTCACATGGCATCTCGACGCGGGCGCTTCGTTGCCATTGATTGTGCCGGAACGCACCCCGAAGAGATGCGTGACGCGCTTGACGATCAATCGGGGCCGGGAACGTTGCTGCTGCGCCGAATCGAGGATTTGCAGCCGGACACCGCACGGGTCTTGGCGGGCCTATTGGATGCGCATTCGGATTTGCGCCCGATTTCGACCACCGCATACGCGCCGTCGGACCTGATGGCGCAGGAGATCATGCCATCAGCGCTTTATTTCCGGCTTTCGGGCTCCGCACTGGAACTGCCGCCGCTGCGCGAAAGGCAAGACCTTGGCTGGTTGATTGACCGCCTGCTGAGGCGTCGCCGCGGCGGGGAAATGCGCCTGACACCTTCGGCTCGAGCCGAACTGACTGCGCGCAACTGGCCAGGCAACCTGCGCGAACTTGGCAATGTGCTGGATGTGGCCTGCGCAATGGCGGAAACCAACGTGATAGATCTGCCCGATCTACCTCCCGCTCCGCAGTCTCGCGCTCACGAGCAGGATCTGGAGTCGGTTCTGGACGCCTGCAACTGGAACATGGCGCGTGCTGCGCGTCGATTGGGGGTCAACCGGTCGATGGTTCTGCGTCGCATCCGCAAAGAAGGGTTGCGCGCGCCCGACTGAAATGTTGCGTCTTGTTGCGTATGCAACATGCTGAAGGGCGGCAATCACATATAGGACGACATTGATCGGATTTCCGTGGAATGGCCGCTGGGCCATTCGCCACTCTTTGCTCATCACATTGCTGATGAGGAGGAACCGCAATGCTCGATTCGACAGTCACCACGCAGGTGCAAGAGGTGCTCGACAGCCTCAACGCCGCCTTGGAGGAAGGCGACGTGCAGGCAGCAAGCGCTCTGTTCGCCACCGACAGTTACTGGCGCGATCTGGTCGCCGTGACCTGGAACCTCAAGACGGTAGAAGGGCCGTCCGGAATTCAGGACATGCTGACGGCGCAATTGAAACACACCAAGCCGCACGCGTTCGCTATCCAGGAAGACGAAGCTCCCGGCGAGGATGGCGGTGTCGTCACCGCATGGATCACTTTTGAAACCGCCGTGGGCCGCGGTTGGGGCCTGATGCGCCTGAAGGATGGGCGAATCTGGACACTGCTGACCGCGCTGCAGGAATTGAAGGGCTTCGAGGAAAACAGCGGCAAGCGCCGCCCAATGGGGGCAGAACACGGCGCCGCCAAGAACCGCAAGTCGTGGAAGGAAAAGCGCGAAGCCGAAGCCGCCGAGCTTGGATATTCCGAACAGCCTTACACCGTGATCGTCGGTGGTGGGCAGGGCGGCATCGCCCTTGGCGCGCGCCTGCGCCAGCTTGGCGTGCCGGCCATCGTTCTCGACAAGCACGACCGGCCCGGCGACCAGTGGCGGTCACGCTACAAGTCGCTCTGCCTGCATGACCCGATCTGGTACGATCACCTTCCCTACATCAAGTTCCCCGACAATTGGCCGGTCTTCACGCCCAAGGACAAGGTGGGCGACTGGCTGGAGATGTACACCAAGGTCATGGAACTGAACTACTGGACCCGCTCCGAAGTCATCAGCGTCAAGTTCGACGAAGCCGCAGGCACCTGGACCGTCACCGTCAACCGCGACGGCGAAGACGTCACCTTGCATCCGACGCAACTGGTGCTGGCCACCGGCATGTCCGGCAAGCCCAACATGCCGGAGTTTCCCGGCATGGACAGCTTCAAGGGCACGATCCAGCACAGCTCGCAGCATGAAGGCCCGGACGCCTGGAGCGGCAAGAAAGTGGTCGTCGTCGGGTCAAACAACTCGGCCCATGACATCTGTGCAGCGCTGTGGGAGGCAGATGCCGAGGTGACGATGGTTCAGCGCTCGTCTACTCATATCGTGCGGTCCGATACGTTGATGGATATCGGGCTCGGCGCGCTCTACTCCGAGGAGGCGGTGGCCAACGGCGTGACGACCGAGAAGGCAGACATGATCTTTGCCTCGCTGCCATATCGGATCATGCATGAATTCCAGATCCCGCTCTATGGCCAGATGCGCGAGCGGGATGCCGATTTCTATGCCGGGCTTGAAAAGGCCGGGTTTGACCTCGACTGGGGCGATGACGGGTCTGGCCTGTTCATGAAATACCTGCGACGCGGCTCGGGGTATTATATCGAGGTGGGCGCCAGCCAGTTGATCATTGATGGCGACGTAAAGCTGGTGAAAGGCCAGGTGGAACGCTTTGACGCGACCGGTGTCGTGCTGTCGGATGGCACGCATCTGGACGCCGACCTGGTGGTCATGGCGACAGGATATGGCTCGATGAACGGCTGGGCCGCAGACCTGATCAGCCAGGACGTTGCAGACAAGGTTGGCAAGGTTTGGGGGCTCGGCTCCGACACCACCAAGGACCCCGGCCCCTGGGAAGGCGAGCAGCGCAACATGTGGAAGCCGACCCAGCAGGACAACCTTTGGTTCCATGGCGGCAATCTGCACCAGTCTCGCCATTACTCCTTGTACCTTGCGTTGCAACTGAAGGCGCGGATGGAAGGCATCGATACCCCCGTCTACGGCCTGCAAGAGGTGCATCACCTGTCCTGATGCCTTGAACGGGCAGTCCCCGACGAGGCGCGCCCAGGCGCCCGGCACCTTCCTCTCGCCGGGCGCACCCATTACTGACATTGGAGAAAAGAAATGAAAGCAGCACGTTGGCATGGCGTGAAGGATATTCGCGTCGAAGACATCACGGAACCGAAACCGGGCAAGGGCGAGGTGAAGGTCAAGGTCGCATGGACTGGGATCTGCGGTAGCGACCTGCACGAATATCTGGCCGGGCCGATTTTCGTGCCCGTGGATGAAGACCACCCCTTGAGCCACGACAAGGCGCCGATCACCATGGGGCACGAATATTGTGGTACCGTCGCGGAGTTGGGCGAAGGTGTCACGGATATTGCGGTGGGCGACCGCGTCGCCATCGAGCCGATATTTGCCTGCGGGGAGTGCGCCGCTTGCCTGGAAGGTAAATACAACCTGTGTGACAGTCTCGGTTTTGTCGGTCTGTCCGGCGGGCACGGTGGTTTTGCCGCCTACAGCGTTGTCCCCGCCCGTATGGTGCACAAGATGCCCGAGGCACTTTCCATGGAGCAAGGCGCGCTCGTCGAGCCTGCTGCCGTCGCCCTCCACGCGGTGCGCCTTTCGAAGATCAAGGCGGGTGACAAGGCCGCTGTCTTCGGCGCGGGTCCAATCGGACTTCTGGTTGTGGAATCGCTGCGCGTTGCCGGCGCGTCAGAGATTCACGTCGTGGAGCCCTCTGAGGTGCGGCGGAAAAAGGCGCTGGATCTCGGCGCGACGTCGGCGATAGACCCAACCGCGACCGACGCCGTCGCTGAGGTTCGAGAAGCGACGGGTGGGGTTCATGTTGCCTTCGAGGTGACCGGCGTACCTCAGGTTCTGCCGCAATGCATCGACGCCACGCGCCACGAGGGACAGGTTCTGGTCGTGTCGATCTGGGAACAGGAGGCCTCCTTCCAGCCCAACACAGTCGTGCTCAAGGAACGCCAGTTGCAGGGCACCATCGCCTATCGCAATGTCTACCCGGCGGTCATGGCGCTGATGACCCAAGGGTATTTCAGCGCCGATCAACTGGTAACCAAGCGGATCCCTTTGGATGAAATCGTCGCAGAGGGTTTCGAAGCGCTTGCGGCGGAAAAGTCCCAAGTGAAGATCCTGGTCGAAGCGCCCGATTGAGGTGCCGCCCCGATCACAGGCGGCGGCCGGAGCCCCTAATAGGCGCAGCGTGAAGGGCCCAGGCGCCTGCAACCCGCTTTGGGGCCATTCGCCGGATAAGTGAAGTCTGAAGCTACCCAAATAAAGGCACTGCGGGACAGAGCGACTTTTCCCAGTTTCGACTATTGTGACTGCTAAATTCTTCGCGCTTGCAGGCAATCTGGGATCTACTTCCCAAAACCTCGCTATGGCCAAGACCAAGAGATAGTTGCGCGTACTCCAAAACGACCGGAGTCTTAACCACCACAGCGTTTCTCAGCGCTGGCATCGGTCTGAATGATGTCCAGCTTGCGCAAGCTGAGCCTATGATTGCAACCAAGCGTTTAAGCCGCAGCTATCGAAACTCGCCCCTTTATCCATGCCCTCACAGATGTCGAAGTGATCAGGATCATCAAGACTGAGTTGGACAAAAACATCTCATCCACGAAACACCTGATGACGTCTCCATCACCGGCTTTTCCATTCCGGAGATCGATGGTGTTCTGGCCAGCGTTGCGCCTGAAGAACCCGGCGATCCCGAGGATGATCTGTTGCCTTGCGAGACGGCGCCCCGGGTGCGGGACGGGGACGTGTGGCAGTTGGGGCCACATCGGTTGCTTTGCGGCGATGCCCTCAAGGGCGCGGTCGTCGAGAAATTGATGGCCGGCGAAATGGCGCGAATGGTGTTCAGCGATCCACCTTACAACGTGAAGATCGACGGCCATGTGGGCAATTCCGGCAAGATCCAGCACCGCGAGTTCGCCATGGCCTCCGGCGAGATGACGGTCTCGGAGTTTACCGGGTTCCTGGAGCGCGCCTTCCAGAACATGGCGGATCACAGCGTCGACGGATCGATTCATTATCTCTGCATGGATTGGTGCCACATGTCGGAGATGCTGGCAGCGGGGCAGGGGGTCTATGACGGACTGAAAAACCTGATCGTCTGGGCCAAGGACAATGGCGAGATGGGTACCTTCTATCGCTCGCGCCACGAGTTGATATTCGTCTTCAAGAAAGGCAAGGCCGCGCATGTCAACACGTTCGAACTGGGCGAGAAAGGGCGGTATCGCGCCAATGTCTGGGAATATCGCGGCTCCAACAGCCGGCACGCGGGGCGTATGGACGAGCTTGCGTTGCACCCGACGGTCAAGCCCGTGCAGATGATCGCCGACGCGATCCGGGATGTCTCGGGTCGCGGTGAGATCGTGCTGGATCTGTTTGGCGGCTCGGGGTCGACCATGATCGCCGCCGAGAAGACCGGCCGCCGGGGGTATCTCTGCGAACTGGATCCGATCTATTGCGATCGCATTCTTGCAAGGTGGGAAGCCTATGCCAAAGATGAGGCAGAGCAGCTGGTCTGTGGCTGGCAGCCGGCGGCCGTGACGCTGGAGGCGGCTGAATGACTGAAAAGAAGATCAAGCTGCCGGTCCGGAAAACTGACGTCGACTACGAGGTGGGGTATGCCAAGCCGCCGGCGAACACGCGGTTCCAGCCGGGCAAGTCAGGCAACCCGAAAGGTCGACCCAAAGGCGCGAAGAACAAGCGCCCGAGGCTCAACGAGGAACGCCTGAAAGGGATCATCCTCGACGAGGCCTACCGCGATATCACGGTCCGGGACGGGGATCGCAATGTGACGATCCCGATGGCCCAGGCCGTTGTGCGGTCCTTGGCGGTCAACGCCGCAAAGGGCCTGCACCGCTCGCAGCGGCTCTTTGCCGAGATGCTTACCACGACGGAGCGGCAGAACAAAGAACTGGCGGACGAGTGGTTCAGCACCGCGCTTGACTACAAGATCTAGTGGGAGCGGGAACTGGATCGCCGCAGGCGGTTGGGAATTACGGATCTGCCGGAGCCTGTGCCACATCCCGACCAGGTGAAAATTGATATGAACACGGCTGAAGCTCGCATATAGGGACCTGCTACGAAGGAGGAAAAGGCGCAACTCGAGCTCTGGCTTGAGCGGAAGACGATGTTCGAAGAAGAGCGAGACGAGTTGCGTGAGGACATCAAGGGCGAGGATGACGCCGACGTGCGGGCGCGAATGGAGGAAGACTTGCAGCAGGTCGAACGGGTGCTGTAGATCATCGAAAACTTGGTAGAGAGGATTGGGTATTGAAAGGTTAGTGGGTAGCTCGCGAGTTCATGTTCGGAATGTTGTCCCCGGTCGGACAAAAGGGCGGAGAGCAAAACTTCGCCGCGGTAATCACCAACGGCAGCTTCTCTATTTGGGTGTGGGTCAAGCTCGTTTCCGTTGCTGGTTGGGACCATTGTCACTAATCCGGGTCACGCTTCTCTTCGCAGTTACAACACCATCGAAGCTGCCTTGCTTCGCTGTCCTCGGCTGACGGATCCCGAATATCTTGAATAAACCGCGTACTTCGTTGAGCAGATCAATGGTCTTGCTCACCAAGGCTTTCCTCGGGCTCAAGCTTTTCAAACGCCGTGCAGCGCCCGGTCCGCCAGCACGGCAGCAGAGGTGCGGTTGTCCACACCCATCTTGTGAAAGACCTGCTCGAGATGCTTGTTGACCGTCCGCGCGCTCAGCGACAGGATTTCCGCGATATCGCGGTTGGTCTTGCCGTGCGACAGCCACAACAGAACCTGCGCCTCGCGCGTGGTCAGCGCAAAGGTCTGCGCCAACTGCGCATCTTCGCTGATCGCCGTCTCGACCTCCTTCAGCCGCACAACGGTCTCGCCCTGGACTTGCCCCAGGTATACAAGGCTGAGCCGCCCCTCGACATAGGGCTGCGCATCCGACATCGGCTGCGCACCCAGCTTTGCCAGCCACGCCTGCACCGGCAGCGATGCGACGCCGTCTTCTGTCAATGGTGTTTCCGAAAGGCGTTCGATCGCCTGCGGCGTGCCCCAGCTTATTCGTCCGTCAACTGCAAAGCTGACCACCGTCTGCCCGGCATAGTGCAGCGCGGCGCGGGCCGACTGGATCGCGCGGGCGTTCAACACATGCGTCGTGATTCGCGCCAGCAGTTCCTCGACCACTACAGGCTTGGTGATATAATCCACACCTCCGGCCCGCAGCCCCTTCAGGATATGTTCGCTTTCGCTCATTCCGGTCATGAAGATCACCGGCGCGGGTGTTGCGCCCGGCGCGGACTTCAGCCGCCGGGTCGTTTCGAACCCGTCCAGTTCCGGCATCAATGCGTCCATCAGGATGACGTCCGGCTGAACTCTTTGTGCCAGCTTGATGCCTTCCTCGCCCGACCGCGCCACCAGCACGGTCATCCCGTTTTCTTCCAGCGCACGGGATACCAGCCCCAGTGTTTCGGGTGCGTCGTCGATTACCAGCGCGATGAAACGGCCGGCAGCGACGGTGTCAAGCAAGGCATCAGGCGGCATCTTGCATCATCTCCTTAAGTATTCGGGCGATCCCGGGTAGATCAAACACCTCGAGGTGGCGGCGCACGCGTGCGATCTGCCCGCTTTCCGGTCCGGTCCCGGCCGTCAGCGCATCCAGTTCTCGCGCGATACCCGCGGCATGGCCGATCTCGGCCAGCCGGATCATCCGTGCCAGCGCTTCGTCGGGTATTCCGGCCGCCGGCCCTGCCTCTGTTTCGGGAGCCTCAGTCGTAAGCTCCACCTTCAGCAGACCGGCCATCCGCACGAGGAAATCGCTGAGCGAATAGGGCTTCACTATGAACGCGTCATAAAGCTGTTCGCGGTCGATCGACTGCCGCGCTTCGAGAGCGTGGCCCGTCACCATCATGATCGGGGTCGAGCGGTACGCAGGCCGGTCGCGCAGTGCCTGCGCCAGTTCCCAGCCAGTCATCCCGGGCATGTCGATATCCAGCACGAAAAGGTCCGGTGTCACGTCTTCCAGCGCCTTCAGTGCATCTTCGCCGCAGGGCATCGCCTGCACAAGGAACCCCAGAGGTTTCAGCGTGGCGTCCAGCAGGCGCAGGTGATTCATGTCATCATCGACCACCATCACCGTCTTGCGCGCCCCGATATAGCCTACCGCCATAGCGCGTTCCTGCATGCTCCAAGCGGCACTGGGAATGGCGCTCTCGCGCAGCGACGGAAGCATCAGGCGCACCGAGAATGTTGTGCCTTCGCCCGGCGCGCTGTCGACCGTGATCTCGCCGCCAAGGATATCCACCAGCAGCCGCGTGATCGTCAGGCCCAGCCCCGATCCACCCGGAGAGCTGGTCGAGAACCGCTCGAACGGTTTCCAGATTCGTTCGAGATTTTCTTCTTCGATCCCGGTCCCGGTATCGCTGACTTCGATCCGGGCGACCTCGTTGCGATAATGCAGGTGCAGGGTCACGGTGCCCTGGGGCGTGTAGTTGATCGCGTTGGACAGCAGGTTGATGATGATCTGGCGCAGGCGCTTCTCGTCGAACTCGATCCACTCGGGCGGGTTTCCCGAGGTCTGAATCCCGAAATCCAGCCCCTTTTCCCGCGCCTGCCGCTTGAAAACCGCCGCGATCTGCCGCAGCAGCTCGGGAAGGTTGATCCGATCACGGTAGATTTCCAGCCGGCCCGCTTCGATCTTTGAGATGTCCAGCAGGTTCTCGATCAGCGCCGCCAGATGCTCGGACCCGCGTCGAATCGCCAGTACCGCCTCGCGTCGGCCGGCGGGCATGTCGCGGTCCTGTTCCAGCAGTTGCGCATAACCGTAGATCGCGTTCAGCGGGGTGCGCAGCTCGTGGCTGATACCGGCCATGTAGCGCGTCTTGGCCAGGTTCGCCGCCTCGGCCTTTTCCTTGGCGGCCTGCAACGCAGCGTCAGTTCGGTCGTGCGCCCGGATCTCGCGCAGCAGGCGCTGTGTCTGAAATTCGGCTTCGTCGCGCGCCTTGTGGTGGCTTTCGCGGAACAGGATCAAGGTCCAGACCACGATCCCGTTCACCACCAGCAATGTGCAAAAGATGATCGTCAGCACCGCGTCCAGTTGTTCGCTCTGCGCCCGTGCCCGGATCAGAAGCAACAGCCCCGCCACGACCGACGACGGCACCGCTGTGGCCATGAAGAACACCGACAGTCGCGCGGTCAGAAGGTCGATCGCCCGTTGCGGCAACGTCCGGCGCAGGGCGCTCATCCACATCGCGCCCAGAGTGGCATGCGGTTTGCAGCTGTCGCGGCACGAGGCATCCAGTGTGCAGCACAGCGAACAGATCGGCCCGGCGTAGAACGGGCAGTCGGTCATGTCTTCGCGGTCGAACCGGTATTCGCAGACACAGCAGGTCTGCGCGCCTTCCGGTGTGGCAGGCTGCGGCGCGGTGTCGGGGCGCGCGATGTAATACTTGCCACCCGTCCCCCACGCGATCAGCGGTGCCACGACAAAGGCCGTGGCCAGCGCGATCAGCGCCGAGAACGGCTGCAAGATCGTTCCCGCCCCGCCCAGCAGCACCAGAATGGAGACCAGAACCGCGGCAAGCATTGCACCCGTTCCCACCGGGTTGATGTCGTAAAGATGCGCGCGCCGGAACTCGATGCCCTTCGGGCTCAGGCCCAGCGGCTTGTTCACAACCAGATCCGCCGTCAGCGCGCCGATCCATGCCAGTGCCACGTGCGAATAAAGACCAAGGATCGATTCTATGACATGAAAGACGCCCAGTTCCATCAGCATCAGCGCGATCGACACGTTGAACACCAGCCAGATCACCCGTCCGGGATGCGAATGAGTAATCCGGGAAAAGAAGTTCGACCAAGCGATCGACCCGGCATAGGCGTTCGTCACGTTGATCTTCAGCTGCGACAGGATCACGAACGCGCCAGTGAGGGCCAGTGCCGCGAAGGGCAGCGTGATCACCTGGTCGAGTGCCGTAAAATACATCTTCGTCGGGTCGGTGGCGTCACGCGGCGGCACCGCTGCATCGATCGCCAGCACAAGCAGGAATGATCCCGCCAGCATCTTGGCCACACCCAGAACCGTCCAGCCCGGACCGGCGGCCAGCAGCGCGAGCCACCACTTGCGGCGCTCGGCAGGGGTCCTTGGTTCGCGCAGGAAGCGCAGGAAATCGACTTGCTCGCCGATCTGCGCGATCAGCGATAGCACCACCCCCATCGCCGCCCCGATCATCATGATCGTCGGCCCGTCGCCGCCGCGCTGGCCGGTGAACTGTGTCCACGTTCCGAGGTCGACGCCGGAATAGGCCAGCAGGGCGAAGGGCAGGATATGCAGCGCGATCCAAAACGGCTGGGTCCATGTCTGGAAGGTCGAGATCTTGGAAAAGCCATTGATAACCAGTGGAATGACTGCGATCGCGGACACCAGGTACCCGATCCCCAGGGGCACGCCGAAACAGAAATCCAGCGCGAAGGCCAGGATTGCGGCCTCAAGTGCGAAGAAGATGAAGGTGAAGCTCGCGTAAATCAGCGAGGTGATCGTCGAGCCGATATAGCCGAACCCCGCGCCGCGCGTTAGCAGGTCGATGTCCACACCGTAGCGCGCGCCGTAATAGCTGATCGGCAGGCAGGTCAGGAACAGTATCAGCCCCGCCAGCATGATTGCGATGATCGCCGCGTCGAAGCCGTAGATCAGCGTCAGCGCCCCGCCGATCGCCTCCAGCGCCAGGAACGAGATCGAGCCGAGCGCGGTGTTGGCCACGCGTCCATAGCTCCAGCGCCGCGCACGCCGCGCGGTATAGCGCAGGGCGAAGTCCTCCATGGTCTCGTTAGCGACCCAGCGGTTGTATTTCCGCCGTCCGCCCGTGGCGCTGAATGATATGGCCATCACCTATCCAGTTTTCGCATTTCGAACCCGGGCGTTCTGATACACACGATGGTTTCCCCCGAGCCGGCCCGTTCCTGCCGCAGACACCCCGCGCGTTCGCTTGCGCGTCGTCCCGGTACAGACCCGATATTGGGTGCCATACTGCCGGGTAAAAACACCTAACCATATACGTCATTCGACGTATACTGCATCGCAGCAATCCCTGCCAGCTTGTCCTCCAGAGGCACACTCGTCCCGTCTCACCGACTGTTGCACTGACAAGGAGGCACTATGTCTTACAGAAAAAAATCACACGGAATCAACAACCTAAGCCGCCGCACCGTGCTCGCGGGCGGGGCCGCGCTTTCGGCGTCTCTGTTCACGCCGAAAATGCTGCGAGCGCAAGATTACCCGACTTCGGAAGTTAACACCACGGGTCTGGCCGTCACCGACGACACCGTGACTTGCGGTATCCTGCACTCGGTCACAGGCACGATGGCGATCTCGGAAACCGGCTCGGTTCAGGCCGAGAAGCTGGCGATCGAGCAGATCAACGCGCAGGGGGGCATCCTGGGCCGCAAGATCGAGTACATCCAGGAAGACGGCGCATCCGATTGGCCGACCTTCGCCGAAAAGGCGCGCAAGCTGCTGGTGCAGGACAAGGTCGCGTCGGTCATGGGCTGCTGGACCTCGGCCAGCCGCAAGGCTGTGCTGCCGGTCTTCGAACAGAACAACGGCTTCCTCTACTATCCCACCTTCTATGAGGGCCTCGAGGAAAGCCCGAATGTCATCTACACCGGTCAGGAAGCCACGCAGCAGATCATCGCGGGCCTCAACTGGGTGAACCAGACCAAAGGCGCCAAGTCGTTCTACCTGCTCGGGTCCGATTACATCTGGCCGCGCACCTCGAACAAGATCGCCCGCAAGCATATCGAGAACTTCATGGAGGGCTGCGAGGTCGTGGGCGAGGAATACTACCCGCTCGGCCACACCCAGTTCAACTCGGTCATCAACAAGATCCGCCTGCGCAAGCCCGACGTGATCTATGCCATCGTCGTGGGCGGCTCGAACGTGGCCTTCTATAAGCAGCTCAAGGCCGCCGGCATCGACCCGGCCGAGGAAAGCCCGATCGTCCTGACCATCTCGGTTACCGAGGACGAGATCCGCGGCATCGGCGGCGAGAACATCGACGGCGCCTATGCCTGCATGAAGTATTTCCAGAGCCTCGAGAACGAGAACAACCAGGAATTCGTTTCGGCCTTCAAGGAAATGTGGGGCGAGGACATCGTCATCGGCGATGTGACGCAGGCGGCCTATCTTGGTCCGTGGCTGTGGAAGGCGGCAGTCGAAAAGGCCGGCTCATTTGACGTCGACAAGGTGCGTGAGGCCAGCCCGGGCATCGAGCTTCAGACGGCGCCGGAGGGTTACGTCAAGGTCCACGAAAACCACCACCTGTGGTCTAAGACACGGGTCGGCCGCGCCAAGACGGACGGCCAGTACGATGTGGTTTACGAGACCGCCGACCTCGTCGAGCCGGATCCCTTCCCCGAAGGTTACCAGTAAGCGCTGATCGCGCCGGCCCGAATGCGTAACCGGGCCGGGCGCGAACTGCGCTCCGCCTGCGCCGCGTGCCCGAAATGCGCGGCGCAGGCATGACCTTCTGCGATCTGCTGCCCCCTTCCAGAAACGGAAAGACGTTCCATGTTCTCAGACTATTCCATGAGCGAGCTGACCGCGATCTTTGCCATGCAGGGATTTGCCGGTCTCATCCTGTTTTCGGTCTTCGTCCTGATGGCGCTCGGCCTTGCGATCATCTTCGGCCAGATGGGCGTCATCAACATGGCGCATGGCGAATTCATGATCCTCGGCGCCTACGTGACCTACCTGATGTCGAACCTTTTTGCCGATTACATGCCGGCGCTGTTCAGCATTTATTTCTTCATCGCAATGATCTTCGCCTTCATCGCGTCCGGGGCGCTGGGAATGCTCGTGGAATGGGCGCTCATACGTCATCTCTACAAACGCCCGCTCGACACGCTGCTGGCGACATGGGGTCTCAGCCTGATCCTGCAACAACTATACCGCACCGTCTTCGGCGCGCGCGAGGTGGGCGTCACGATCCCCGACTGGATGATGGGCTCGCTGCCGCTCACCGACCTGATTGAAGTGCCTATCAACGGAATTTTCGTGATGGTGCTCGCGATCGGCATCTCGGTCGGCGTCTACGTCATGCTCTATCGCTCGGGCTGGGGCAAGCAGGTGCGCGCGATCAACAACAACCGACAGATGGCCGATGCCGTGGGCATCAACACCGCCTGGACGGATCGCATGACATTCGCAATCGGCTGCGGCGTGGCGGGGGTGGCAGGCTCGGCCTTCACCATGATCGGCTCTACCGGGCCGACGGCGGGACAGCTTTATATCGTCGACACCTTCCTCGTCGTCGTGTTCGGCGGCGCGGGCAGTCTGCTGGGCACCATCGCCAGCGCCTTCTCGATCAGCCAGGCACAGTCGATCATGGAGTTCTTCATCTCCGGCTCGATGGCCAAGGTCCTCACTCTCCTGACGGTGGTCGGCATTCTGATGCTGCGCCCGCAGGGCCTCTTCTCCCTGAAACTGCGCAAGTAAGCCGGAGGCACCAATGCAACCTATGCCGATCAAACACCCCTTCCTGACCCGGCGCGACATTGTCGGCTATGCGATCCTCGCCGCGGTTATCTTCGTCGCCTTCCCGCTGCTGTTGGAACCCTTCCGCCTCAACCTCTTCGGCAAGTACCTTACCTATGCATTCGTCGCGGTCGGCCTCGTGCTCTGCTGGGGTGTGGGGGGCATCCTCAGCCTGGGGCAGGGCATCTTCTTCGGGCTGGGCGGCTACTGCATGGCCATGTTCCTCAAGCTGGAGGCCTCGACGCCGGAAAACACCTCGATCCAGTCAACGCCGGGCATCCCCGATTTCATGGACTGGAACCAGCTTACGGCCCTGCCGTGGTGGTGGGAGCCGTTCAACTCGCTCTTCTTCACCCTCATCGCGGTGGTGATCGTGCCGGTGGCCTTTGCCTTCATCATCGGAGTGGCCATGTTCCGCCGCCGCGTGGGGGGCGTCTACTTTGCCATCATCACCCAGGCCATCGCCGCGATCCTGACGATCCTGATCATCGGCCAGCAGGGCTTTACCGGCGGCGTCAACGGTATCACCGACCTGCGCACCTTCAACGGCTGGGATATCCGCACCGACGAGGCCAAGACGCTGCTTTACTTCGTCAACGGCGCGTTGCTCTTTGCTGTGCTGCTGATCGCGCAGTTCGTGCGCAAGTCCAAGCTGGGCCGCCTTCTGATCGCCATGCGCGATCAGGAAGACCGCGTGCGGTTCTCAGGTTATGACGTGGCCAACTTCAAGATCTTCGTCTTCTGTCTCGGTGCGGGTTTCGCCGCCATCGGCGGGGCGATGTTCACGCTGCAGGTGGGCTTCATGTCCCCGACCTTCGTGGGCATCGTGCCCTCGATCGAGATGGTGATCTACGCCGCCGTCGGCGGTCGGCTTTCGATCATCGGTGCGGTCTACGGGACGCTTCTGGTGAACTACGCCAAGACCACCTTTTCCGAAAGCTTCCCGGAACTCTGGCTTTTCGGTCTGGGCGCGCTCTTCATCGCGGTCGTGATGGCCTTCCCGAACGGCCTCGCCGGTCTCTGGGCCGATCATGTCGAACCGCGGCTGAAATCGCTCTGGCCGCGCGGCGATGCGGAACACCCCGCATCCACGACCCCGGCCACGGCCAAAGAAACCCCGGCGGAATGAGGTAAGACATGCTGGATTACGATAACCAGAACTTCGTGCTGATGGTCGAGGACCTCACGGTTTCGTTCGACGGGTTCAAGGCAGTCAACGACCTCAGCTTCTATGTCAAACCCAACGAGTGCCGGGTGATCATCGGCCCCAACGGGGCGGGCAAGACCACCGTGCTCGATCTCATCTGCGGGCGCACCCGCGCCACATCGGGCTCGGTCGCCTTCAAGGGCAAGGACCTGCTGAAGATGCGCGAGGACCAGATCGTGCATGCCGGGGTAGGACGCAAGTTCCAGACGCCGTCGGTGTATGAGGATCTGACTGTCTTCGCCAATCTCGAGCTCAGCTATCCCAAGGGCCACGGTGTCTTCGGCGCACTATTCTTCAAGCGCGACCAGGCCGTGCGCGACCGGATCGAGGAAATCGCCGAGATGATCTTTCTCAGCGATCACCTCACCCAGAAGGCTGCCTTTCTGAGCCACGGCCAGAAACAGTGGCTGGAGATCGGGATGCTGCTGATCCAGGATCCGGAGCTTTTGATGCTGGACGAGCCCGTTGCGGGCATGTCGGTGGCCGAGCGTCGCAAGACCGCGGAACTCCTGAACCGAATCATCGCCGACCGTTCGGTCATCGTGATCGAGCACGACATGGGCTTCGTCGCCGACATCGCCACCCGCGTCACCGTTCTGCACCAGGGCAAGGTCCTGTCGGAAGGTTCGATGGAACACGTGCAGGCCGACCCCAAGGTCGTCGAAGTCTACCTCGGACATTGAAAGGACCCCAGATGTTGAACGTCAAGGAATTGCGATCCGCCTACGGCCAAAGCGAGGTGCTGCACGGGCTGGACCTCGATGTGAAGCCCGGAGAGATCGTTGCCATCATGGGCCGCAACGGCATGGGCAAGACGACGCTGATGAAAACGCTGATGGGCATCATGCCAACAACATCCGGCGCCGTCAGTGTAGAGGGCGCGGAGGTGACGAACCTCAAGCCGCACCAGCGCGTCAAGAACGGCATCGCCTACGTACCACAGGGCCGGATGATCTTTTCGTCGATGACCGTGAAGGAGAACGTCGAGACGGGCCTTACGTCCACCGGCGAGAAATCCGTGCCAGAGGACATCTACGAACTCTTTCCGGTGCTGTTGGAAATGAAGTCGCGCCGCGGCGGCAACCTGTCGGGAGGCCAGCAGCAACAGCTCGCCATCGCCCGGGCGCTCGCGTCCAAGCCCAAGGTGCTGTTGCTCGATGAACCGACCGAGGGCATCCAGCCCTCGATCATCCGCGAAATGGCCCGCACCCTGCGCCGCATTCGCGACGAAAAGGGACTGTCGATCATTGTCTCCGAGCAGGTCCTGACCTTCGCGCTCGACGTGGCGGACCGGGTCGTCGTTCTGGAGAACGGCACCTTCGTCCATGACAGCCCGCGCGAGGGCATCGACGAGGCGAAAGTCTCGAAATTCCTATCCGTCTGACCAAAACCGAAGAGAGGACAACATGGCAGATACACTTATCTCGGTCGATCTTTCCGAAAGCCCGCACACCAACGAGGCCGTGCACAACCGCTGGCATCCGGACATCCCGATCGCCGTCTGGGTCGAGCCGGGGGACGATTTCAAGATCGAGACCTACGACTGGACCGGCGGCCAGATCAAGAATGATGACGATGCCGCCGACGTGCGCGACGTGGAACTGGAACAGGTCCACTACCTGTCGGGGCCCATCGGCGTCAAAGGCGCCGAACCGGGTGACCTGCTGAAGGTTCACATCCTCGATATCGGCGCCAAGGAAGAGATGAACTGGGGCTTCAACGGATTCTTTTCGAAACAGAATGGCGGCGGCTTTCTGACCGACCACTTCCCCGAGGCGCAGAAATCCATCTGGGATTTCCACGGCATGTTCACCTCGTCCCGCCACGTGCCGGGGGTCAAGTATGCGGGTCTCATCCACCCCGGCCTGATCGGCTGTCTTCCCGACCGCAAGATGCTCGACATGTGGAACACCCGTGAAAAGGCGCTGGTGGACACCGATCCCGACCGCGTGCCGCCCCTTGCCGCTCTGCCCGACACCCAGTCTGCGCATATGGGCAAGCTGACCGGCGACGAGAAGATGAAAGCGGCCGGCGAGGCCGCCCGCACCGTTCCGCCGCGCGAACATGGCGGCAACTGCGACATCAAAGACCTGTCCCGCGGCTCGACCTGCTATTTCCCGGTCTATGTCGATGGCGCGGGCCTTTCCATGGGCGACCTGCACTTCAGCCAGGGGGATGGCGAAATCACCTTCTGCGGCGCCATCGAGATGGCCGGTTGGCTGCATATTCAGGTCGAACTGGTCAAGGGCGGGATGGAGAAGTACGGGATCAAGAACCCGATCTTCAAACCTTCGCCGATCACGCCGAAATACGACGATTACCTGATTTTCGAAGGTATCTCCGTCGATGAAAGCGGCGAGCAGCATTACCTTGATGTCCATATCGCCTACCGACAAGCGTGCCTCAACGCGATCGAGTATCTCAAGAAGTTCGGCTACACCGGAGCACAGGCCTACGCGATCCTCGGAACCGCCCCGGTGCAGGGGCATATCTCGGGTGTGGTGGACATTCCCAACGCCTGTGCCACGCTCTGGCTGCCGAACGAGATCTTCGATTTCGACATCATGCCGGGCTCGGACGGTCCGACCAAGCATCTCGATGGCTCGGTCGATATCCCGCTGGCCCCAGACCTCTGAGACCCCGATTGCCAGACGGGCCACCGACGTGGCCCGTCAATCCAGTTACGCGGAGAGTTCAATGCCTTACTATGACTACAGCTGCCCAGAATGCGGACCCTTCACCGATTTCGCCGCGATGGCGGATTTCGACAAACCTTGCGCCTGCCCCACCTGTGAGGCAACCGCGCCCCGCGTTTTGTTGCGCGCCCCAGCCTTTGCGAACATGGACGGAAGTAAACGCGCCGCCATGGCTACCAACGAACGCAGCCAGCATGCGCCCAAATCCACCAGATCCCATGGACCCGGCTGTTCGTGCTGCTCTGCAAACTCAAAAAAGCTGCCCAGTCGCACACTTCACCGCGCGGACGGTTCCAAGAGTTTCCCTTACTCCCGCCCTTGGATGATAAGTCATTGACCGACAACGCCGTGTCAAAAAAACAACTTTCGACCAGAGGCGATGGACAATTTCTTTTGTGATCGCCTTTTCTGGCAGGGCCTGGGAAACTTTCAAAGCGCTCCCATCCGAAGCACGGTGTCGGCGCAGCGACGTTCTACATCTATTAAGCTCGCCTCTGACCGTCTTCAGAGTTTTTCGGACGAGTCGTTTGTTTTGGTAACGGCGGCTCTGGTTCGGTTTCTGTTTGAGTTTAGGCGGCCGCGGCTTTGTGCTGCAACCGGCGCTTTCGGATTGTCTGTTTCTTGATCTCCTCTCTCATTTTCAGGATCGTCCGACCCCGACCGTGGTAGACGTCAGCCGGCGTCAGGTTATCCAGGCTCTCGTGGTATCGCCGAGTGTTGTAGTATCCGACGAAGTCGCCGATCTGGCGTTCGAGATCCCCCGGCAGATAGTAGTTCTCCAGCAGAACCCGGTTCTTCATGGTCTGGTGCCAGCGTTCGATCTTGCCCTGGGTCTGTGGGTGGTGCGGCGCTCCGCGGACGTGATCCATACCTTTGGTATCGAGGTAGTCGGCCAGGCCGGTTCTTCCCAGCCTCAAGAAACTCCTTCGACCAGCTGTAATAAAGGCTCTCGGCAATCCCTTCACGACGGCACAGGGCCGCTATGCTTTCTTCGCCCCGCATCCCGGCAAGCACGATGCGGATCTTCTCCTCCGCCGAGTAGTGCTTGCGGGTCTTACGCTTGATACCCCTGACAAGCTTGTCAGCAGCATCCTTGGATGTTCCGGATCTCTTGTTCATCTTCGCTCCAATATGGCTTCGATGAACCAGAAATCCTCCGTTCCTCAAACACCTAAATCTGTCCGGTAGGTGCTGACGTTAGACATACCAAGAGAACATATCCCACCTTCCAGCGAGCCGATCGGAAAGATGATCACGCACCCTCTTGCCAAGTGACGTTCCAAAAGCCTTTCCGACGTAAATCGCCTTGAAGTTATCGTGAAGGACGTAGACGCCACGTGCTTCCCAAAAATCAATGTGCTTATTTGACGGCTTGATCTTTCCTATCAGCGTGCCCTTGTTTCCCGCGCCGCGTTTTCCCACTCAACCATGTCAGGATTCCAGAACTCCCTGTAGCATTTGATCAATTCGGTCTAAACAATCCTCCAAAACTGATTTGAGTATGATTGAGCTTGCGGGCCGGTCAAGCAACTGGAAGGGGAAGGCCAAAAATCTTCCAACCAATGTCCGCTAACCGGGCTGCACCTGCGGTATCCTGTTCGAAAGCTCAAGGTCGGGAATGGCCGTTCGCTACAACATCCAGGAATGGGCGGTTTGCCGACCTTCGCTGCAGCTGCAGCCAATGGCGACGCCGGGCAAAGAAACGGACGCTCCCTATTTGACGGCGGTGAGGCTGTTGCGCGCCTCATCCTTTTGAAAAGTGCCGCCGCCAGGCACACCTGGGGCAACAGAGACGGGTTTTGTTGCTGTTGCCCCGTTACGTGCCATTAAACACTGGCCCGTCGCGCGGAGCTATTCCGCGGCTTGGGACGCGGGTTCTCGCCACGCATTGGCTACGAATGCCGCATCCAAGTCCGTTTCCGCGATATGGTTGGTGTAGTTGGACAGGGTTTTAAGCGCCGTGCCAAGAATAACCTCGAGCACGGTTTGCCGCGTGTAACCGGCCTGCAGAAAACGCTCGATCTGCGCGTGAGTGGGCCATCCACGACTTTCGTTGATCACGATGACAAACTGGCGCAGGGCTTCCAGCTTGCTGTTCGCGATGGGGGTATCGTTGCGCAGCGCCGCGATGACATCCTCCGCAACTCCGGCCATCTGCGATAGCGTCGTATGTGCTGCCATGCAGTATTGGCAGCCATTCAATCGGTTGTTGGTCATCAGAATGATCTGACGCTCGGTTTCCGACAGCTCCGTTTTGCCGAAGACGGCCGATAGCGTTGTGTAACCTTCGAGGATGGTCGGAGCCTCCGCCATGGTGGCGTAGAGGTTGGGCACGAAGCCGTACCCGTTCAGCGCAGCCTGGAGGATCGGTTTTGCGTCTGCGGGAGCGGAATCGATCGTGTGCGTGGGAAAGTCTGTCATTGGTTTGTCCTTTTTTTGGCTTGGTCAGGCAGGTGAAGAGTCGTTTGTTTGGCAGGTCTGCCAAACTGCTGTGCAAGTGCACGCGTCGCTTCTTTGGCAGCGCTGACCGAACGGTCATGCCGTGCGTCCTTGAACTCCTGATATTCAATGGCAATGGTTTGGATGTCTGCGACGTCGACACCAAAGTAATGCGCGCAGGCAGCAATGGCGGGATCCAGTGCGTTCAGGTGCGCCCGTGGCCCGCCGGGCTCAAAACCGAACTCGCCCCGCGACGACAGCACGACGAGCTGCTTGTCCTTCAGGATCGGTTCGATGGGGAAGTCGCCACGTCCCAGATCGAACGAGAAGGTTCGACCGATCCGTGCAACGTGGTCAATCCAGCCTTTCAGCGCGGCGGGCAACCCGTAATTGTACATGGGCGCCCCCAGAACGATGATATCCGCAGCCACCACCTCGTCGATCAGGGCATCTGAAAGGGCCAGCCGCTCGGTCATCCAGTCTTCGCGGTCCTCGGGCGGGGTGAAGGCTGCGTGGATGAATCGGTAATCGATTGCCGGAACCGGATCCTGTCCGATATCACGGGCGATCACCTCTGCGTCCGGATTGGCACGCAAGAATTCGGTCGTGAATAGATTTGTCAGCATACGCGTCAGCGAACGGTCTTGCCGTTGGGCGCTGGCATCGATGCGAAGCAGGGTTGTCATCGCTTTATCCTGTAGTTTCCGAGAAGAGAGGGGACGGCCCGGGCATCTGCGCGAGCCGCCAGGTTTTTAGGGTTGCCTGGATCAGAGATCGCTCACGGGCGTATTCACAATACCGGGCCATTTGGCGTTGGCGCCGGCGATAACCGCCTCCGGATCTTCGAGGTATTTCTCGAGGATCGTGGCGTTCACGAAGAGATAAAGCTTCCCCTCGACGATATCCGCGTAACGAACGTCGCCGTCGAGCTTCTTGCCGACTTGGACACCGAAGGCGCAGAAGCCGCCGAACTGCGGAAGATACTGCTCCGGCGCAGCATCGAAACTTGCTTTGGCTTCCGCTGACGTGAAGTAGTAGTCCACGCCGTCATAGGTCGACGTATGGACAGCGTTTCCTTGTGTCGGAGCGCTGCTTTCGAACATGGACACGGGATCGACCCCGTGCATGCCGAGCGGATTGCCATTGAGCGTCAAGCCATTGCCGACGTTGACTTCATCTGCCGCGAAGGCGGCGGTCGAAATCGCGATGGACAGGGACAAAGCCTGGAGGAAGATGGAGGGTTTCATGGAAGAGATCCTTTTCTGAGGGAGGGTAGGGTTCTTGTTCGGGGTGCATCAGGCGGATTGCGCGATGCGTTCGACGGCCTCGTCGGTCCACCAGACGCCGTTGGCGACCATGCGGAAGTTGATGATCGCGGCGAGATAGCCATCGCCTTCGGGCACCTTGGCGCCGGCGGTAGCATCGCGCACGACGACAACCTCAAAGCCGAGCTCCAGCAGCTCGTAGAGATGCGCCTGGGTGCAGAGGTTCGCGGACATGCCCGCAAGGATCACCTTGTTGATCCCGCGCTTGCGCAACTGCAGGTTCAGGTCGTTCTGAGCGGGGCTGTAAACCTTGTGCGGCGAGCAGACGATGGTCTCGCCGTCCTCGATGTACTTTTTGTACTGTGGCATCCAGTCTGCGCCGGAGCCTTCGAAATTGTCGAGATTCAGGGGACCGAGCCGGTCGAACATGCCAATGGCGTGCATGGTCTTTTCCAGGGTTCCCTCGAACTGCCACTTGTGGTCGTGCGGGTAGTAGTAATGCGGCGAGATGAAGACCGGCATCCCGGCGGTCTTGGCGGCCGCGAACAGCCGTTCGATATTGTCGACGGTGCCCTGTTCCGTCACGCTTTCGCCGACGACGCCCCATGTGACGCCGTCCTCGGACAGGAAATCAATCTGGGGATCGGTGACAACGAGGGCCGTTCGGCCCGGCGCGATGTCCATGTCGACTTGCGGCAGACCCGGCTCGTCAGGATCGGCGTAGTGCGCGCGTGCCTCCGGCGTCGCGGCACTGGTCGAAGCGCCGATAGCGGCGGCGGCCCCGGCAGCGGCACCGCCCGCGGCCCCGGCGATAAGACGCCTGCGCGCCATGTCTACCCGCTCGGGGGTTACATCGCAGCCGCAGACGTGGGTCTGGTCATGAGAGTGATCGTGGTCCATTTCAAGTCTCCTTCTCGGTGGTGGGTGTTGACGGCGCGCCGGTTGGCGCGTCGCTTGGGGTGGTAGGGGCGAGGCGTTCCGCGCCAGGGGCGGTCTTGCCTCTCGTGGCCGGGAACCGGCCGTGTCCGGGCAGGCACCGTGTCGCTCTGTGGGGCGGCACGCCTGCGATCCAATCAGACAGGCCGGTCGCTTCGTGACCGGGAGGGTGACAGTCCAGCCGCTCGAAGGCGGGACCGACATCGGTCGTGTCGATGTCGGTCAACGGTTCCGCAAAGATCCTGCCCGGCATAGTTATTGGGAAGGTCAGGACGCCGGTCAGAAGGCCGGCGGCGATTGTGGTCAGCACCATGTGTGTCATTTCGCCTGTGCCGCCTGTGCCGCCTGGGCGCTCTGAAGGAGCTGCAGACCGGCGATTGTCACGCAGCGTTGCCTGAGTATGGGTCGTACTTGTATTGTCAGTCATGGCAGTGGCCTCTCGGTTGACGGAGAGGAGGAGCCGGGGGTGCCGGGTCCCGACCTATCCGGGGTCGATGGCCTTACGTTAGGGAGTTGGGCGCATCCGGTATTGGCCGACCCTGCCAAGCGCATGGCCGGGTCTGCCAATGCGATCTGACCGCTCAGCCTCGTCCTTGGGCGGCGGCCATCCGGACGGGCGCGGGCGTCACCCTATCCTCGACCGCGCTGCGCGGGCGTTGGTCGTTGCGCTCTGTCATGCAGGTTTTCCGGATGTCGGCGAACGCGGGAGGCTCGGGCGCTAAGGAGCCGGGAACTGCTGCCGGAACTGCGCGGGGGCCTGTCCGACCCAGCGCTTGAACGCTCGGCTGAACGTGCTTTGCTCGGAAAATCCGGTGAGGAATGCGATCTCGGCGATGGAACTCGTGCTGTCCCTCAGAAGCTCCTGGGCGAGCGAGGATTGCGCTTCAATGAGCACGTCACGGAAGGTCAGCCCCTCATCGGCGAGGCGACGGTAGAGCGTACGTTCGCTCAGCCCCATGTCGCGCGCGACCTCCGCCGCCTGCGGGACGCCGTCGCTTAGCGCCGGTGTCAAGCGACGCAGAAGGGCCGCCCGGAGCGAGGGGTCGTCCTTGAGCGAGCCGATCTCCGTCTCGAGATGGACGGTCAGGAAGTCCGACACCGCCGCATCGCCCAGCCGGTTCGGCAGGTCGAGCATTTCGGGCTTGAAGGCTATGGCGTTACGATCCGCCTCGAAGTGGACAGGGCAACCGAAATGCGCGGCATAGCGATCCGGATCGCTGCGGCAGGCGTGGCGGAACGAGACGTGTTCGAGGACCAATTCGCCGTCCACGATCTGGCGAATATTGCGCGCGGACCCGGCCAATGCGCCTTCGTTGCGAAAGTCGAGTACCGGGTGATGCCCCGTGCGCGCCTCGAAGAGTAGACATGCCGGGTCGCCGGATTCATCCAGGCGATAAATCGCGGTGTCCGTGACAACCCGCCAGTAACGTTCCACGCGCTCGAGGGAGGCGCGGAGTGTCGGCGCCGTTTTCATCGACAACCCGAGCACGCCTATATCGTCGGCTCGGATCATCTTGGCATAGGCTTCGAGCAGCGCGACCTCGTCTTCATGCTGGCGCCGGATCCAGTCCAGAAAATCAAAATAGTCGGTTTCCGTGAGCCGGCCGTCCGTCGGCTTCGGCAAACGGCGCACAACCACTCCGCCGGAGACAAGAGCCCCGTCATCTCTCAGCGTCATCCCGGCAGCTTGGGCCATCGCACGCGCAAATGCGGCTGTCACGCTCGGCATGGCCAAAGCTAAGCCGAAGGCGTCGCGAAAGCCAGTCTTTCCATGCTGCCCGACAAACCGCCGCTTCATTCAGGCGCTCGGTTCGCGCTCGGGGAGGTCTTCCTCGCGAGTTCCCGTTCGAGACTTGCGATCCGGTCGCACAAACGCGCGATTTCATTCGCGCGCTCGGCATCGGTCAGGCGGATCGGGATATGCTTCGGGCAGTTCCAGTCGAACGCGACGATCCGGATGACGATGCCACGTTCCGCCCGGGGCCCATCGGCGCCGTTCAGAAGGTCGAGGACATCCGCGTCCTGGTTAATCCGGGCATGCCCCCAGAGCTTCAGACGCTCCCGGCGCGCGTAGTCGACGGCGATGGTCGACACCCGATCGTAATGGCGCAGATTGCCGACGCTGATGTTTTGCCGGTTCCCCCGATAGTCGGCATAGCCGATCGTTCGCTTGTCGATGACCTTCAGGAAGCCCGGCGCGCCGCCCCGGAACTGGACATAGGGCCAACCGGTTTCCGAGACGGTGGCCTGAAACAAGCCGTCCCGTGCGGACAGGAACGCCGCCTCGCGCGGCCCGAGTTCGCTGCCGTCGTCGCGCTCGGGTGACAACACGCGCGCATAGGCGTCCGCCGACCCGAAGCGCCGCTGTTCCTCGCGGACGCGGGGCGTGAAGGCGATGTCCGCATAGGCGTTCGGCATGGCGCAGCTCCTACAGTCCGAGACTTGTGAGGCCGGGGTAATCCTCGGGCCGGGCGACGCGTCGCCGACAGGCAAGAAAGGGGGGCGTTTCATCTCGCGATACCTTCTGGAGGCGGCCGATATCGCCCCGGCCGCGGGGCGGGAGGTAGCGGGGGGAAGCGCGACCGGGGCGTCCGCGGTGTCACGCCGCCGTGGCGCTGACGACCGGGAAGTCGATGGGCGTGTCGAACGCCTCATTTAGGTAGTTGGTGAGGGTGTTGAGCGCGACATGTGCGACGATCTCGACGATCTCGGCATCGCTGTAGCCCGCCATCCTCACCGCCGAGACGTCGGCTTCGGAGACCTGTCCGCGTTCGCGCACAAGTTTGGCCGCGAAGCGTACGGCCGCATCGGCCTTCGCGTCCGAGGAGCCGCCGGCGCGGTTCGCGGCGATCTCGGCCTCGTCGAGCTTCGCGAGGGTCTTTCCAAGGTAGGTGTGCGCCGACAGGCAGTAGTCACAGCCGTTGATCTCTGCGACCGCCAGCGCGATCCGCTCACGGGTCTGCGGTGTCAGCATGCCCTTCGCGAGCGCACCGTTCAGGCCGAGATAGCCCTCGAGCGCGGCGGAGCTGTTCGCGGTGACGCGGAACAGGTTCGGGACACTGCCGAGCATCTTCCTTACCCCCTCGAGAAGGGGTCGGGAGGCGGCTGGCGCGGCGTCGATCGAGGCGGGAAGCTGGATGCGGGACATGCTGGGGTTTCTCCATCTGATTTGATGTCCCGAATGTAGGGATGGACCTTTCCATCGTATTGGCATGCTCTGCCAAGCGTTTGGCTCGATCTGCCACGCCGGCTGTGATATGCACCCATCGAGGCTCAAAACCGTGACAACCGACACGATCATCGATGTAGCTGTTCCCGTCGCGGTCTTCGTGATGATGTTCGCGCTCGGCCTCGGTCTGACGGTCGCCGACTTCCGGTCCTCCTTAAAACGGCCGAAGGCTCTCTTTCTCGGGGTGGCGAGCCAGGTGTTTCTGGTTCCTGTAGTGGGTTTCCTGTTCGTCTCGGCCCAGCAACAGGATGCGGAGCTTGCCCTCGGCATCGTGCTCCTCACGCTCTGCCCCGGCGCCGCGATGAGCAACCTGCTGACGCGGATCGCCGGCGGTGATGTGGCGCTGTCCGTGTCCCTGACGGCGGTCAGCAACATCCTTTCGGCGGCGACCCTGCCGGCGCTGTCCCTGCTGGCGGCGGGTCATTTCCTTGGCACCGACGCGCTCGGGGTCGAATTCGGGGATCTCACGTTGCGCGTCGTGGCGGTCGTCACGGTTCCCGTCCTTCTGGGCTTGGCGATACGCCACCTCGTGCCCCGCGTCGTCGAACCGCACGAGCCTGCCATCTTCCGCATCTGCTTCGCCGTGTTCATCGCGATCATCGGCTGGTCCTTCATGGAAGTCGCCGACACGTTGCAATCCGGCCTGATCCTGATCGGATGGCAACTTGCGCTTCTGACCTTCCTCCTTCTGGGCCTTGGTCTTGCCGTTGGGCAGGTCGGCGGTCTGTCCGAGCCGCAACGGACAACCATCGCCGTCGAGACAGGCGTGCAGAACAGCGGGCTGGGACTTGCCGCAGGGGCGATGTTGTGGGGCGATACGGCGGGTTTTCCGCTCTTCTCGACACCTTCGGTGGTCTATGGCGCGCTGACCTATGCGATGACCTTTCCGGTGGTCATCCTACTCTCGCGCGCATGGCAGCGCGTTTGAGGGCGGAACATCGAACGAGTGGCTAACCGATCAAGAGTCGACTTCCGAGAAGAGCAGCGGTAATTGGATCAGGTTGTAGAGAAGGTCTATTGCCCGCCCTTGCTTCCGAACGGCTTCGCGTTTGCTGTGCGGGTCGAGCCAGTGCAGCGAACTTCATGAAAGTCCGCGCTCCGGTCATCGAATACGTAATAATGCTGCGCGACGCACCAATGGCAGCAATGCGAAGGCTGCGCCGGGGCGTAAAGACGGTCCACGAACGGCAGGTCAGGGCCGGGAACGACGCCGCGCCAAGCCGACCAGGCGCATGGTGCCGCTGCGCCGCCGCAAGTAGGCTTCGAGCCCATTGTGACCCCTTTTACTCAGAAAGCACCGACGGCTTCGGCAGGGCGCGACCTTCGCGGCGTTCGCTACCATAGCCCATCCTTCCGGCCTGCCGACGCGACAGGATCAGTGATCTGGATCAAAGGACACCGGCGACGGATCGGCGATCTCTTGTGCATGGAAATCGGTAGGCGAATCTTCATTGGCGGCGCCGTCGCGGGTGCGGCGGCTATTGGAGCCGGTCTTTGGTGGCGTGGTTTCTCGGCGCCATACGTTGCGGCGGCCGATCACCTGACGGCGCCCCTTCCGTCCCAGCCAGAAACGCTGGACCTCGTCCGCTTCGCCACGCTTGGGGCGAACGGGCACAACACCCAGCCTTGGCGGTTCTCGAAGGTTGCCGACGGACTCGCCATCGCGCACGACTTCTCCCGACGGACCCCGGTCGTTGATCCCGACGACCATCATCTCTACGCGAGCCTCGGCTGCGCTGCCGAATCGTTGTGCATTGCAGCCCGCGCCCGTGGACTGTCCGGAGAGGTCGGCGAGGCCGGGGCAGAGGGACTCATAGTGACGCTCCTTCCCGCTCCGCCCGAGGATGGCGCGCTCTTCAACGCGATCCCCGAAAGCCAATGCACCCGGAGCGCCTACGACGGCACACGGCTGACGTACGAAGAGGTGAGCCTTCTCGAGGCAGAAGCGACTGTTCACGGCGTGGCGGCAATCTGGCGCGAGGGAGCGGAGGTCGAGCTGATTCTCGACCTGGTGATTGCCGGCAACACGCGGCAGATGGACAACCCGGCCTTCGTCGCCGAACTCAAGGAAGGGATCCGCTTCAACGGCGCGCAGGCAGCCCGGACCGGCGATGGGCTCTACGCGGCCGCCTCCGGCAACCCGACCATGCCTGAGCCGGTTGGGCGGATACTCTTCGACGCTTTCTTCCGGAAAGAATCCGATAACGACAAGTACGCCGACCACATCCGTTCCTCGGCCGGAATATTCACGCTGGTCGCACCATCGAACGATCCCGCTGGCTGGATCGCGGCGGGCCGCGCCTACCAGCGCATGGCGCTCCGCGCGACGGCAATGGGCCTGCGAAACGCCTTTTTGAACCAGGCTGTCGAAGAGCCAGCAATGCGCGCCGAGCTCGTCTCGCTCCTCGACCTCAACGAGATGCGCCCGAACCTTGTCTTCCGCGTCGGGCGAGCGCCTCCGATGCCGCGCTCGCTTCGCCGTCTGCCCGAGGCAGTCATGGATTGATACCCGGCGTTCCAGAGACACTCCGCACCTTGATGGAACGAATAGTCGCGATCCGCGCGATGCGTATATGGGCAACGATTGCATTTTGAGGGGGCTTTGAGCAGCAGTCCAACATCGAAAGCTGCGATCGGGCCGGAGACGGCGAAGGTCGGTTTGTCCGCCCTGCCGACCTTGATCCTCCGAAAATACTGCGAGATGCACGAATAGCCGATCTGGTGAAGCTGCAGAGCAGCGTTCGGCCACGAAGCAAACGGCGGCTTCGGGCCGTTCGCAAAATGTACTAATGCAGGAGAATCCAACGTCGGGTCATGAAGAGCCTACAGGGTAAAGGCAGGCCTATCCCTGAATCCAGATTATTGCCGATCCCCCAAGACATTCCCGTGGAACAGACCGTTTAGGATCATGTCTCGCTCGTCGAGCTTACCTTTCAACACCGCAAGCTCGCGCTCTTGCGCGCCGATGATCCCCTCGAGGTCGGTCGTGCGGAGTTTTGCATCATGCGCCACTTGCTTCGCCTGTTCGAGACTCTGGGTAGTCTCATCGTTTTCGGAGTCCACTTTCGCGAGGGCAGTTTCACGTTCCTCGATTTCAGCATCCTTGCGTTTGAGTTCCTCGGCGTAGCTTTTGCGCGCGGCGGCCGCCGCTTCGTCCGCGACCCGATAGACCTGCGACCAAACCGCCTCGAACAGGTCACGCACCGTGTCCGGAACGTCCGGTGCGGTCTCGGCCAGGCGCCGCTTTTCTTCGCGGCGCTCTCGCACGATGCGCAGAGCCTGGCAGACCTTCGAATAGGAACCGCCGATCTCGCCGCGCACAGCCTCTACAGTCGGATTGCGACCGTCCTTTTCAATGATACTAACGGTTTGATCAACGGACTTGAGATACGCCTCGGTGATTTGGCGCTCGTCTGTTTTCTTCGGCATGATCCTGGTTCTCCTGGTAAGATTTGGTAGCGGTATTACTTCCGCTACCGCCTGGTTCTGTTTCGATGCGAAGGACATTGGTCCGGTCCGCTGCTGACGAAACAATTTTCAAGAGGCTGTCGTGCGGCAGGGTAATTCGTCGGTGCAGATGAGCAGTAACTGGATTGATACGGCTTGCCGCAAAGCTCCGGCTTCGGCTTGTGGGCCAGTTGTTGATCACGCGATCGCGTGTTCCACCGTCCTTGCCTGTTTGAGGTTTTCGATGCGAGAGGATGGTTCAGATTTGTCGATCGACTTCCGGCTTGGTCGTTTCTTCGCCTTGCCTGGCTGATCGGAAAGCTTCGACTCGCTCGTCGCCGTGGACAACGCCAGGACGTGCTCGAACGCCAAACGCGCCTCTTCGTTCTCGTTCGGGATGATGTTGTACTCCGAAAGCACGTCCGCAACGGCATTGGGCGCGTTTGCCCAATCAAGCGTCTTCAGATTCCGCCATTTCGGTCGCGCAGGCATTTCTGCGCCCGCGATCGCGATTGCCTCGATCTGCGCCCCATCGCTGTCGCGCAGGATCCGTAGGGCGCCCAGCACACCATCGTCATCGAATACGACCTCGGTTCTAGCGAGCTGACCAGCAACGAACTGGCAGTCCTCGATCACCGGGTGACGGTGAGGGGCGGAGTAACCGACAACGATTCTGTGATCCGCCCGATCAAGGAGTTCCTTGAGTTCCGACATGTTGGCTTCAGTGTAGTGCTTCCCGATCATCGTCGATGAGACGTGACCGATGATCATCTGTCGATCGGCGAGGGGAACACCGCCAGCCCAGAGCGCCGAGGAAAGGGTTTTGCGAAGTGCGTAGAGATCTTCGTTGTAACTCGCGATCCCAAGACGCTTGCGGATCGTCAACATGCGCTTTGACAGGATCTCCTGCGGTTTCGTCTTGCTCTCGCACATTTCCGGGAAAAGCAGGTCCGTTGGTTTTTCAAGAGCCACGATCCAGTCGATGAATCCGAGGTCGATGAGGACCTGTGGCACCGGCACGATGCGCTGGCTTTCGACGGTCTTCCCGTACTGTTCGTCGGACCAGCACAGCCGGAGGCACCAGACCTCGCGCTGGACCAGGTCGCACTTCTTGAGCTGCAGGACTTCCGAGGGGCGTGTGCCCATGGTCAACAAGATAAGCGGGATCCAGTAGAGCCCGTCGCGATAGATGTAGCGGCCAGACCGACTACGTGACGTCCGGCTCATGCATCCCCGGTAGAGCGGCGATGTCAGCAATGTCTTGATCCGCGTATAGCGGTTCTCGCCGTGCGCCCGACCGTGCATCGCCGGCAGACGGCTGAGCCACACCAGAAATGAGTCGATGAGTGCAGGCAGCCATTCGAGCCGGATATCGCCAGCGTACGCGATCAGCAAATCGGCCGTAACCGTGAGCTTGCGGCCCATTTCCTCCGGCCACGACCTGAGCGCGCCGGCCAGTGCATCGGATATCCGCACCGCGCTGCGGATCTTTCCGTTTTTGACGGTGATGTCGTGCCGGCTGAGCAGGTCAGCGGCGCCTTCGAGGGGATCCTTGCCATCCTCGAAGACCTCGATCTCGAGCTTCATAAGGCTGCGTCGTGTCGCGCAGACGGTTCGGGCGAAGGCGGGTGCCAGGGGAAAGCGAAGGATCATGTTCAGCTGATTGGCAGCGATTGCGAAATACCCGAGTATCGTTAATTTAAACCAAAGATGGCGGATTGAGAAACAATGCATGAGTTTCGTTATCATCGAATGGCCGATAACCGCTGCGGCTGGAAGCAACCCCATACGGGACGCTTGGGGGTCGGCAGCGGATATGTGTCGGAACAGGGTTTCGGCCACGAAGATTGGAACTTTGCCGGACATGTCTGGGACGATGGCAGGTATCACCTCTATTTGAAAATGAAGCCCAAAAGGGAGGACCTCAATAACACGTTCAATATTGTTTTAGGCCTCCACACCAAGCTGGGCGCGATGATCCTAGGCTTCGCAGAGAACGTTCAATATGGCCAAGCCAACCTGGCGGACCACATTTGGGAACGTCGTGCGCAGGAGGTCAAAGCTCTGGAAGAGGGCCGACAGCTTGGTCCACTATACAGCGGAAAAAGCACTAAACAAATCAAGAAGGCGCTTATGGCAGAGCGCGAGATATATAACGTGTCTGTGTCACCTGCAGACCTGTATGTATTGAACCAGCCGCTTCTAATTCCCGTTGCCGCATACGAAGTTACAACTCCTCAATATCGGCTTCTGGTCATGACGGCGGAGCAATACGCTGCAGTGACTGAAGCAGTTTCAGACACAGACATCGGAAGTTCGGTTAATTTCGATGATGACAGTAGTTTCCCTGAAGGTGCGCAGATCGAGCGGCTTCATAGGTCTCGGGAAAGAAGCAGAAAGCTAGTCAACCTTGCAAAGGAGGCTTTCTTGAAGCTCCACGGCAGCCTTTACTGTGAGGCGTGTGGTATGGTTCCGTCCGAATACTTCAACGACGCCTCGCTGGCCGGGAGAATTATTGAAGCGCACCATAATGTGGGAATTGCTGACGCTGCGCATTCGGGAAAGACACAAATCGGGGATCTGAGCATGCTTTGCCCCTCCTGTCATCGCGCCATCCATTCGATGCGGCCTTGGTTGTCCGTCGAAGAGTTGAGGAAACGTCTAAAGCGTTGATGTTGGAATGCGCTGCGTTCCTTGGTGCGCCCGGCCAGTTTAAGTCACGCTCAGGTTGCACGGACGCGGGGGGCACCGCCGACCGCGCCGTCCCGATTGTTGCCAGGTCGTCGCTTCGGTAAAAGCCGCCGCCGACTCCCCGACGGAATGCACTACCGCACCCTCGCTGGCCATTCCGGCGGCTGATCCAACCTTCTCCCCGGCTCCTCTCCAAACGTCGCCGGAACCCCGCCGGATGCTCGACGGAGGAACTCGGGAACACGGGCTGCGTCCTCGGCGGGGCATCACGGGACCGCGTCGAATGACCGAACCCAGTGGATGCACCAGTAAGCCCCCGAACCCTCGCTGGACGACCGAAGGAGCGACCCGGGAACCTTTCCGCGGAGCCCGTGACGGAACCCCGGTGGAACCGCGCGACGGACCCTCGCCAGACCGTCGCCGGATGCTCTGCGAGGCCACCCCGGAACGTCGGCGGCGTCTTGAACCCCGGCGGATACACCCCGAATACTAGCCCGTCGGACTACGGACCTCGGCGGATGCTCCGGGCGATCACCTCCGAACCCCGGTGGAACCTTCTCGGGAGTCCCGGAGAGTCTCAGCGGCACTCGGGCGGCATCTTGGGACCTCGCGGGAAAGCCCCCTTCGATACCCTCGGAGAAGACACCCCCGGGACCCTTGATCTCCGTTTTTGCCCCCGGGAAATGCCCCGATCCGAGGGGGCCGGGAGAGAAAGAGATTCACATCTTCGGCTTTGAGGGTCTCCTACCACCCCAGCCATCTCTCTCCGATGCTTCCCCCGCTGAGACCGCGACGCCGCCCGGGTGGCGAAGTGCCCCGGAAAGTGCCCCCGCCGGGTGCCGCGGGTGAGCGGCTCGGTGGTTCCGGCGGAGGCATTCCCGCTTGGCCGTCAGAGGAAGTCCGGGTCCGTCCCGTAGGCCCGTTGCTCCCAGTCGTCGTGCTTGTTGTCTCTCTGCGACCCGATCCGGAGATGATCCGGGTTGACGCATCGACGATTGTGGCAGCGGTGACGCACCACCCGATCCCGCGACGCGACCTCCCCGGTCAGCACGCAGCAGATGAAGCGGTAGGCGTCTATCGTGCGCCCGTGGAAGCGTATCTTGCGGGGTTTGACGGTGTCGGTCACCAAACAGCCTCCGTCGGCCTCCTCGGCGCTCTCCACGAGCGAGAGGGCCCGTCTCCGGGCCTCCTCCGGGTGATTATCCAGCACATCTCGGAACCACGCCTCGCTCTCGTCCTCGAAGTACGGGTGGGCGATGACCTGATGCTTCATTCGAGGGTCACCTGTTTGGTTACTTCATCCTCGATCGCCTCACGCTCGAATGAGAGTACCTCCGCGCCTTTAAACGGCGTCTCCAAGTGCTCCGCGATCGGTTGGGAGTAACCGCCTGGTCCTCGGACCTTACCATTCTCCACCCAGTAGCCCTCGCGTACCCAGATAGCGCGGGCGTAGTCCTGCTTCGCCCACTTCACCTTGAACTTGGACCAGCCAAGCTCGGTCATCATGTGCCGCGTCGAGTTGACGTTCTGTCCAAGCTCCGTCCGGATCAGAGCCGCAACGTCGGCCTCCGGTACCGCGTGCTGGCCTCGCTCGTCCAACCGTTCGGCCAACTGGGTGCGTACGGTCTGCTCGGAAGCGCCTTGGACGCGACGCATCAGGGGAGTGGCGTCTCTCTCGACGTTGAGCGTCTTCGCCGAGAAGCCGTCATCCAGCTTGCGTTCCATCAGAACGCGGTGGAGACCCGCGATCGCCCGATCGTCCCGCATGAACGCGTAGAGCCGCTCTACCAGAGAGGCAAACTCTCCCGCTCTCGGACCCGTAGCGTGACCGTCGTGGTCGATCTCGATGAGGTAGTACCTCCGATCCTCAGGTTCGATCCAGAGAGGAAGATGGTTTGAAGTGAAAAGGAAGCAGCAACAATGGCGGATCTGCTCGGCCTCCTGGCCTTTCCGCTCCGTCATGATCTCACGCTCGGTAAGATAGGTCTTCAACGCGTTACCCTGCGGCGAATCTTGTCGCAGATTGAGCTCCTCACAGACGACCAACTTCCGCGTCAGCACCGACGCGTTGAACCGTCCGGTGAGCTTATCCACGTTGTTTTGAGTTACCGCATTCTCCGAGCCGAACAGCCTCGCGACCAACTGGCATAGCGTGCTCTTGCCGGTACCCTTCCGCGCCGAGTAGAGGAACGGGGCCCAATTGGGCTTGTCGCTCTCATTCTGGAGGCACCAAGCTAGCCAGTTGAGGAACATCTCCCTCTCAGCCTCCCGCGGGAAGATCGTTTCCAGGAACTCCTCTGCGACGCCCCACGACGGCTCGACCTCGTCGACCAACCGGTATCCCGGTTCGCGCCATGAGTTCACCGCGACCGCGCCTCTCTCGTTCACCACCCGGGCATCGGTGCCGGGATCGCAGTACTCTCGACCGTTCCAGATCGGAATCGTCTGGCCCGGGATCGCATGCTTCATCTCGATCGCTCTACGGAATCCGTCGCGCAGTAGGTCGCGAGATGTCTCGATATCGTTGCACTCGTCTCTGATCCGAGCCAGCGAGATATGCGCCACGTCGTCGCGGGATAGCTTGGTCGAGAGATGTTCAACTTGGTAGTACTTGCCGTCACGCCGCACGAACCACGAGCATACCGCGTTCACCAGTCGATTGAGCTCCGCCTCGGTGTATGTCTTTTGATTATCGTTTTTGGTCATTTAATTGCCTTATGATTGAAAATTGAATTGGACGAACAGCCTCGGTTCGCCGGGACCAAATCAGTTATATATTTAGTCTTTTAGCGTCCCCTGGAAGAATCCCCTTATAAATAAGGGGTTTCGCGATTCCCGGAATCTGGGCTGAATCGAGCGGAATCCGCCCCTTCGGACGCGTTTCGACGAAGGCGAGAAGGAGCGTCGTCGACGCATCGTTTCGACCCTCCAAACAGGTGACCCTCGAATGAAGCATCAGGTCATCGCCCACCCGTACTTCGAGGACGAGAGCGAGGCGTGGTTCCGAGATGTGCTGGATAATCACCCGGAGGAGGCCCGGAGACGGGCCCTCTCGCTCGTGGAGAGCGCCGAGGAGGCCGACGGAGGCTGTTTGGTGACCGACACCGTCAAACCCCGCAAGATACGCTTCCACGGGCGCACGATAGACGCCTACCGCTTCATCTGCTGCGTGCTGACCGGGGAGGTCGCGTCGCGGGATCGGGTGGTGCGTCACCGCTGCCACAATCGTCGATGCGTCAACCCGGATCATCTCCGGATCGGGTCGCAGAGAGACAACAAGCACGACGACTGGGAGCAACGGGCCTACGGAACGGACCCGGACTTCCTCTGACGGCCAAGCGGGATTGCCTCCGCCGAAACCACCGAGCCGCTCACCCGCGGCACCCGGCGGGGGCACTTTCCGGGGCACTTCGCCACCCGGGCGGCGTCGCGGTCTCAGCGGGGGAAGGATCGGATAGAGATGGCTGGGGTGGTAGGATTCGAACCTACGATACACGGTACCAAAAACCGATGCCTTACCACTTGGCTACACCCCAACGGTGCCGCGCTAATTACTCTGCTCTTCGGTGCGGTTCAAGGGCTGAGATGAATTTATTTGGCGGTTTCTTGTTGCCCGTGGTCGGACGCGAGATCACTCGAGAATTTCGCCCGATTCCACGCCCCACAGGGCCGCCTTTTCCGCCCAGCCGCGATAGCCGCCGGCCATCAGCCGGCACCAGTCGATCGCGCACTCGTCAATCCGTGCGACCACGCCCATTTCCAGCTGCGCCACCATCATCGCGTCGGGGTCGGGCTTGGAATATAGGTTTGCCATGTCGGACTCGACGATCACCGTGCGCGTACCGGACAGAAGCGAATAGTGAATCCAGCCACCCTGGCCGTCGCGGTCGCGGACGCGGCGCCAATGGCCATGCTCTGCAATGATCTCCAAAGGCAGGTCGCGCCGCTTGAACACCCAGTCGATGCGGTGTGTCAGGCTGGGTCCGCGCCGGACGTTGGCCTCGGCGGCCTTCATCGACACGAAACGCGGCAAGGGAAGGTTCGTGACCGGGCCGCGTTCCTCTGTGTCCTGGGCGAGGGCGGGCATTGCCAGCACCGCGATCAGGGCGGCCCCGATTGAGGCGGAAAACCGTTTCATTGCGTCAATACTGCTCACTCATATGACCCGGGGTTCTTGTGCCCTCGGTCGTCCTGCGTCACTGTACAGAAGAACACGCATTATGGAAGACGGGGGAAACGCTATATGCCATCTGGTCGACTGAGTGTTGTCGTAACGCGACGCCTGCCGGAAGCTGTTGAGCGGCGTATGCAGGAATTGTTCGACGTCACGCTGCGCGAGGACGACAGGCCGATGAGCCGTGACGCGCTGGTCGAGGCTGTCAAGTCGGCAGATGTGCTGGTGCCGACGCTGAGCGACCAGATCGATGGCGGGCTGATCGGGCAGGCGGGCGAACGGTTGAAGCTGATCGCGAATTACGGCGCGGGGGTGGACCATATCGACGTGCATACCGCCCGGCAGCGCGGCATTCTCGTGTCGAACACCCCGGGTGTGCTGACAGACGACACCGCCGACATGACGATGGCGCTGATCCTGAGCGTGACCCGCCGCATTCCCGAAGGGCTTTCGTTGATGCAGAAGGAGGACTGGCCCGGCTGGTCCCCGACCGCCATGCTCGGCGGACGCATCGCCGGACGGCGCCTGGGTATCCTCGGAATGGGCCGGATCGGGCAGGCGGTGGCACGGCGGGCCGCGGCGTTCGGGATGCAGGTGCACTATCACAACCGGCACCGCCTTCGGCCCGAAGTCGAGGATGAGCTTGGCGCGACATACTGGGAGAGCCTGGACCAGATGGTTGCTCGCATGGATGTGCTGAGCGTGAACTGTCCGCACACGCCGTCGACCTTTCACCTGATGAATGCCCGGCGCCTGAAACTGATGAAGCCTGACGCGGTGCTGGTGAACACCAGCCGGGGCGAAGTGGTGGACGAAAACGCCCTGACGCGGATGCTTCGCGCCGGAGAGATCGCCGGCGCCGGACTGGACGTCTACGAGAACGCCGGCGCGATCAACCCGCGCCTGCGAGAGCTGAAGAACGTGGTCCTGTTGCCCCACATGGGGTCGGCTACGGTCGAGGGGCGGCTGGAAATGGGCGAGAAGGTCCTGCTGAACATCAAGACCTTCGACGACGGCCACCGCCCGCCGGACCAGGTCGTACCGTCCATGCTGTAAGGCTTCGCGCGAGCGTCGCAAACACCGGAGAATGCCCATGCGCCTGCTTCTTGCCAGTCTGGCCGTGTTTCTTGCCGGGATGGCGGCGGCCCAGCAGGCCGCCGACGGGGTCCAGCCTGAAGGCGAAGGCGCGGGCGCGGTGGTCACCTCTGAAACCGTGGCCGCGGCGCTGGACGCGAAACAGGCGGGCCGTCCGGTCGAGGCGCAAGACTGGATGGTGGCCGCGGCCAATCCGCTGGCGGTCGAGGCCGGGGCACGGGTTTTGCGCGAGGGGGGCACGGCGGCGGATGCGCTCGTGGCGGTGCAACTGGTGCTGGGTCTGGTGGAGCCTCAAAGCTCTGGCCTGGGCGGCGGGGCGTTCCTTGTCTGGTATGACGCCGAAAGCGGCGCGTTGACCACGCTCGACGGTCGCGAGACTGCGCCGCTGGCCGCCTCGCCGACATTGTTCCAGGATGAGGCGGGTGAGCCGTTGTCCTTTTACGATGCGGTCGTGGGCGGGCGGTCGGTGGGGGTTCCCGGCACGCCCGCGCTTTTGCACGAAGCCCATGAACGCTGGGGAGACGCCCGTTGGGAAAGCCTGTTCACCGAGGCCACGACCCTTGCCCAGGACGGGTTCGAGGTGTCGCCGAGACTGGCGGCGATGGTGGTGCAGGACGCAGTCCGCCTGTTCCGGTTCGGGGCGACGCGCGATTATTTCTTTCCGGCAGGCCAGCGCATCGAGCCCGGCGATCGCCTGAAGAATCCGGCCTATGCCGACACCTTGCGCCGCTTTGCCGAAGAGGGCGCGGCGCCGTTCTATACCGGAGACATCGCCGCCGACATCGTGACCGCCGTGGCGCAGGCGGAGGGCAACCCCGGGCTGATGGCGGAAGTCGACCTGGCGATCTATCGCGTCAAGGAACGTGCCGCGGTCTGTGCGCCCTACCGGGGCTTCGACGTGTGCGGGATGGGCCCGCCATCCTCGGGTGCGTTGACCGTCGGGCAGATCCTGGGTCTGCTGGCACCGTTCGATATCGGGGATCTGGGGCCCGACAGCCTGGACGCATGGCGGTTGATCGGCGATGCCAGCCGTCTCGCCTTTGCCGACCGGAGCCGGTACATGGCCGACAGTGATTTCGTGCCCGTGCCAGTGAAAGGCCTGCTGAATCCGGGATACCTGGCTGGTCGCGCGGAACTTCTGAACCGCGACACCGCTTTGCCGGACGTCTCGCCGGGAGAGCCCGAGTTCGACCATGCGCTCGATCTCGCGGATGATGCCTCGATCGAGTTTCCCTCGACCTCGCATATCTCGATCGTGGACCGCTTCGGGAACGTGGCGTCGATGACCACCACGATCGAGAATGCCTTCGGCTCGCGGCTCATGGTGCGGGGGTTCCTGCTCAACAACGAGCTGACGGATTTCTCGTTTCGCAGCCACGAGGATGGCCGGCCCATCGCCAATCGGGTGGAGCCGGGCAAGCGGCCGCGCTCTTCCATGGCGCCGACCATCGTGATGAAGGACGGCGCACCCATGCTGGCCGTAGGCAGCCCCGGTGGCAGCCGCATCATCGGTTACGTGGCCAAGACGATCATCGCGCATCTGGATTGGGGGCTCGATGTGCAGGCGGCGGTGGAATTGCCCCATCTGGTCAACAGGTTCGGCACCTATGACGTGGAAGTGGGGACCGAGGCGATGGAGCTTTTGCCGGGGCTGGAGGCGCTGGGTTTCGAGATGGCACCGCAAGTGCTCGTCTCCGGGCTGCACGCGATTTCCATTGGAGAGACGTTGCAAGGCGGGGCCGATCCGCGGCGCGAAGGTATTGCCCTGGGTGAATAGACCGCGCCGGGAAATCGCCCCGCAGCCATCCCAATCCTGCCCGAATTGACTGGCATGCCATGTCGCAAACACGTTGCGGAGCAGGGCATGATAAACGCATATTCCATCGGGTTCGTTCTGACCGCCGGGACCATCCTGGCCGGTGTGGATTATTATGATCAATCGAACAGGGCCGGCTTTTCGCTCGGGCAGATGACGCCCGGGGCCTATATCGAGACCATTCCGAACAGGTTCAGCGCCGCCAAGGATGAGAAGCTTGCCGAGCAGGCCGAGCGCGAGCGCCAGAGCCGCTGGCGGCAGGGCGGCCAGGTCTATCTGCCCGAGGCGCCCGAAGGCTGGGAGCGACGCGCCCTGCTGGATGGCGACGACAGCGCGATCCTGCCGCCCGAGGCCGGGCTGGACGGCTCCATGAGCAGCTCTGCTGGCAAGGGGTTTCTGCAACAGATGGAGGCGCGCGACCACGTCAAGCAGCTCAAGGAGCGCGCCGAGCAGTCCTGGATCTATCAGCGCGGTACCGAAACAGTCCTTGTCGAGGTGCGGCTGGTGAAGCGGCCCAGCTCGAGTTCGCTCTTTGGTGTCGTGGCCAGTGCGATGGATGGTGCCATGATGAACGCCTTCGAGCGCAATGTGGGATACGGCGTGACCGGCGGGTTCGGCCTGACCGAGAAGCTGGCGCATGACGGTAAGCGGCCCTATCACTTCCGCTATCTCGAAGGGTCGATCGGCTTCGGTAACGAGGTTCACCTGCGCGTTCACGCCAACGCGTCGCGCGAAGCCACGCAAGAAATCCTGAGCCGGATCGACTATGACGGCCTGAACAGCCTGCTGCCGCGCCCGGTGCCGAGCGTGGGCAATGACGTAGGCTTGCCCGATGGCATCGACCCGATCGCGCTGAGCCTGGAGTTGCGTCGTCTGAAAACGGAGTTCCTGGGTCTCCGCGCGCTGGAGGCGCAGTACAAGATCGAGAATATCGACACCGGCGCCATGGTTCTGAGTGCCTATTCGACGCGCCTTGGCGGCATGGGCGGTGATATCGACATCACAGGCGGCAAGGTGACCGACCTGAGCGGGTTGATCGAGCTCGGCTATTACCGGGGCCGCGAGGCCGTGATGGCCGGCAAATCCGCCGAGGAGGTGCAGGCCGAGGTCAAGCAGATGGTCGACACCGTGATGATGGTGGCCGATGCCGAGACCGCCGCCGCGGCAGCCCGCGCCGCCAACGCGCCCGAGCCGGAAATGTCACCCGAGTTGCAGGCCGAGCTTGGCGCGCTGAGCGAGGCCACGAACATGCCGCTCAAGACCGCTCCGGGATCGAACGCGCTCGACACGGAGGCGGTCGCCGCCGCCAACCGGGCACGGGACATGGAGGCATCGGCGGGTGGCAAGATCCTGATGCAGGTCGACGAGGAAAACAGCGACCGCGCCGCCGGCATGATTTTTTCCAGGGCCATCGACCTGGTCGAATTCGAAACATTCCGCGCGGCGCGCAATGCCAGCGACGAGGAGATGGAGATGGGCATGGCCATCGCCGCCTCGGGTTTCGAGAGCAGGCACGACCTGCCGCAGGGCAGTTGCAGCTTTGAAATGGCTGCGCTGCGGGTGGAATGCGACACGTCGAAGGGAATGCAACCCAGCGGCCTGCTGTCCAAGCTGATCACCCAGGTCACCGGCGGCGAGGAGGGCGCGTCGTTGACGCCCCAACCTACGGAGCCCGCGGCCATGCCCAAGCGGCTCGAGTTGTCCAGTGAAAGCGGACAGTCCGGCCAACGCTGCGTTGGAAGTTTTTGCGACTAGACCAGAGCTGTCTTAACGAATCCTGAACGCGCCGTGCCCGAGTATGGGTGCGGCGCGTCGTTTTTGTTCGGTGACATGTCGGATGGACCCGCCGCATGTTTACAGGCGTGATACAACGCACGCCAGCATGCCTGCCAAGGGAGTCGGATGTCATGAAAACCCAAGTAAAAGCACTGATCGTGGGCGGCGGTGCCGTCGGGACCTCGATCGCCTATCATCTGGCCCGCGCAGGCTGGGAAGACGTCATGCTGATCGAGCGTGACGAGCTGACCTCCGGCTCGACATGGCACGCTGCGGGCCTTCTGCCATATTTCAACATGTCTTATGCGACGACGCATATTCATGACTACTCGATCAAGTTTTACAAGACCCTCGAGGAAGAGACCGGTCTGAACGCCGGCTTTTCCGTCGTGGGCAACCTGCGCATGGCCCAGAGCAAAGAGCGTATGGATGAATATATGCTTTACGCTTCGACCGCGGAGACCTGTGGTGTGCCCTATGAATGGATGACGCCCGCGCAGATCAAGGACCGCTGGCCGCTGGTCAATACCGACGATCTGGAAGGCGCGATCTATCACCCGACCGACGGCTATATCAACCCTGCCGACGTGACCATGGCGATGGCCAAGGGCGCGCGCCAGCGCGGCGTGATGATCGAGCGCAAGTGGCAGGCCGATGGCTTTGAGTGGAAGGGCGATCACTGGGACGTCACGCTGACCAAGATGGTCGAGAAGGGTGGCAACCTGGTGCCCTCTGACGAGCAGATTGTCGTGTCCGCAGAACACGTTGTGACCGCCAGCGGCAACCACGCGCAGCGCACCGCGCGGATGTTGGGCATCAAGATGCCGGCGATCCCGGTGGAGCACCAGTTCATCGTGACCGAGCCCGATGCCGAGTTGGTCAAGTACCGCCAGAACGGTGGCGAAGAGCATCCGGTTCTGCGCGATGCCGACGCTAAGTGGTACGTCCGCGAAGAGCGTGGCGGCTGGATCCTCGGCCCCTACGAGCTGAACGCGCCGGCGCGGTTCGAATACTCGGTGCCGGACACGTTCCGCGCCGACCTCTTCCCGCTGGATCTGGAGCGGATCGAGGAAGAATACATGTCGATGATCCACCGGATCCCGTCGACGGAAACCGTTGGTTTGAAAGACGATTACAACGGTCCGATCTGCTATACCCCCGACGGCAACCCGCTGGTCGGCCCCGCGCCGGGGCTGCGCAACATGTGGCTGGCCGAGGGCTTCAGCTTTGGCATCACCGCGGCCGGTGGCACGGGCTATTACCTGGCGCAGCTGATGGTCGAAGGCGAGGCCGAGATCGACATGGCGAGCCTCGATCCCAAGCGGTATTCCAGCAATTGGATGACGACCGAGTTTGCCGCGCGCAAGAACGAGGAAGCCTATGAGCACGTCTATATTCTGCACCACCCCGACGAGGAACGGCCCGCCTGCCGCCCGCTGCGTACGGCGCCCGCCTATGACCGGCAGAAGGCGCGCGGCGCGCAGTTCGGCTTTGTCAATGGATGGGAAAGACCCAACTATTTCGGGCCCTTGGATGCCCCGGACAGCTTTGATCACGACGCGCGGTCCTTCCGTCGTGGCGGCTGGTGGGAGCACACCAAGGCCGAGGCGGAAGCGGTGCGCAACGGCGTGGGCCTGATCGATGCGACCGCATTCACCAAGCACGTGGTGAAGGGCCCCGGGGCGACGGCGTTCCTGGACTGGTTCACCTGCAACAAGCTGCCCAAGGTGGGTCGCATCAACCTGACCTACGCGCTGACGGATCATGGCACGACGCGCACGGAATACACGATCGTGCGGACCGGCGAGAACGCGTATTATTGTGTCTCGGCAGGGGCTTGGACCGAATACGACGCCGATTACCTGCGCAAGGCGGCCGAGGAGAAGGCCGAGGAGTTCGGGTATATCGAGATCCAGGACGTGACGACGCAATGGGGTGTCTTCGCCATCGCGGGGCCGAAATCGCGCGACGTTCTGAACGAGGTGATCAAGGACGCCGATCCGGCTACGGCCTTGAGCAACAAGCGTTTTCCGTGGCTGTCATGCCGCGAGATCGAGCTGGGCATGTGCCCGGTGAAGGCGATCCGCGTGGCCTATACCGGCGAGCTGGGATGGGAGCTGCATCACCCGATCGAGATGCAGAACTACCTGTTCGACCTGCTGGAAAAGGCGGGCGAGAAGCACGGGATGAAGCTGGTCGGGGCACGGGCGCAGAACTGGTTGCGGCAGGAGAAATCCTATCGCGCCTTCGGCAACGAGCTGGGCCGTGACGCGACCCCGCTGGAAGCCGATCTGCCGCGCTTTGTCGATCTGGATAAGGACTTCCACGGCAAGGATAAATTGCAGGAAACGGGTGTGCGCTCGAAGTGCTGCACGCTGCTGATCGACGGACCGGAAGACGCTGATCCGTGGGGCCGCGAGGTGCTTTACACCGAGGATGGCACGCGGGTCGGGCGGCTGACCTCGGGCGGGTATTCGGTGCATTTCGGACAGTCGATCGGGATGGGCTATGTGACGCCTGATCTGGCGGTCGAGGGCACCAGGCTGAAGGTCAAGATGTTCGACAAGCTGTGGGACGCGACAGTGACCTGCGACAGCCCGTATGACCCGAAGAACGAGACCATCCGCAAGGATGGGTGAGGGGGGCGCGACTCGGGGGGTTAACGGCTGAAACCCGGGTCGGTATCACGTCAGTATTTCAGTGGTAACGCGTCGGTGCCTTGCGCATCGGCGCGTTTCTTAATGGAGCGTCCCAAAAGCGGTTAAAACTGTGTTAAGAGTCGGGGGAAAACCTGACCCCGGGAGGATACCATGAGACGCCGAACAACAAAGGGCCGCGGCCGCCGCTATGACAGCGTTCTGGACACGGTGGGCGACACGCCCGTGATCCGTGTGAACCGGATCGCGCCCAAGGGCGTGACCGTCTACGTCAAGGCCGAGGCGTTCAACCCGGCGGCGTCGGTCAAGGACCGGCTGGCGCTGAACATCATCGAGGCCGCCGAGGCCGATGGCAGCCTGAAGCCGGGGCAGACGGTGGTGGAGGCCACGTCGGGCAATACCGGGATCGGGCTGGCGATGGTCTGCGCCGCCAAGGGTTATCCGCTGGTGGTGACGATGGCCGAGAGTTTCTCGGTCGAGCGGCGCAAGCTGATGCGGATGCTGGGGGCGAAGGTGGTGCTGACGCCGAAGGCGCTGAAGGGGTTCGGGATGTACACCAAGGCCAAGGAACTGGCCGAGGAAAACGGCTGGTTCCTGGCGAGCCAGTTCGAGACGAAGGCCAACGCCGATATCCACGAGGCCACCACCGGGCGCGAGATCCTGGGCGATTTCGAGGGCGAGCGGCTGGACTATTGGGTGACGGGCTATGGCACCGGCGGGACGGTGACGGGCGTGGCGCGGGTGCTGCGACGCGAGCGGCCCGACACGAAGATCATCCTGAGCGAGCCGGCGAATGCGGCGATCATCTCTTCGGGCTATGTGAACACCCGCAACGACCAGCATCAGCCCACGGAAAGCCACCCGAATTTCGAGCCGCATCCGATCCAGGGCTGGACGCCGGATTTCATTCCCTACGTGATCCAGGAGGCGATCGACAACAGCTATTATGACGAGCTGATCCCGGTGGCCGGGGCCGATGGCGTGAAATGGGCGCGTCGGCTGGCGGCGGAGGAAGGCATCTTTACCGGCATTTCGGGCGGCGCCACCTTCGCGGTTGGGATGCAGGTGGCGGAGACCGCGCCGGAAGGATCGGTGATATTGGTCACGCTGCCCGATACGGGCGAGAGGTACCTGTCGACGCCGCTGTTCGAGGGCGTGCCGGAGGAGATGACCGAGGAGGAGGCGGAGATTTCACGCTCCACCCCGTCGGCGCAGATGGGGTAGGGGCGTCGTCGGATCGGATGTGGGCTGTGCGGGACATAGAAGACGTTCACGGCGGAGGCTATCGTCAGCCCCTGGGGTGGCGATCCGACTGCAATTCTGAAGCACTTTATGCCTGCCAACCACATCCTCGGAATGATCGGTGAGCCCAGCCTCAGCCAAATCGCCAGCCCAAGGGAGGGGCTGACGATGGCCGGGCCGCTTCGCGGCTGTTAACCGGCTGGGTGCTCGACACGCAAGTTTCACAAGGGCTGGAAGCGAACGAACACCTCGCCGATGATCGCCTCTCTGGTTTCGTGACGATCATATGTGCATCAGGTGCGTTGGTTTATGCCTTGGCCGCCCGGGCTTTTTGCGGAGGTTTCACGATCGACATTGTCCTACCCCCCTTTTTGACGTGATCCTTGTCCTGTCAGCAATGTCGGGGAAAGAGCCTTGAAACTTAAGGGGAATTGACCTGGGCGCGCCTTATCGCGTGCGCGCCCGAAGCCAACGTTGCCAGGTGGCGCGGTTGCCGGCGAAGACGTTGATGTCGACGCCGCCCCCGACGCCCGGCACCACGCCGGTGCCGGTATATTGCCAGAAGCTCCAGCTTTGGCCGGGATAGGTGGTGGCGAGCGTCCGCGCGGTGGAGCGCAGCCAGAATTCCTCGTTCAATTGGCCGATGCCGGTCTGGCGGTAGAATTCCAGCGTGGTGTAGATGATCGGACGCTGGCCGTAGTGACGTTCCAGGATGTCCATGAAGACGCGCGCCTGTCGGCGGACCTCGGCCCCCGGCGGGCGGGTGGTGCAGGTGGGGGAATAGGGATTCCACTCCAGGTCGATCACCGGCGGCAGGGCGCCGCTCTCGCGGGGGACGTTGCGGATGAACCAGCGGGCCTGCACCTCGGGCGGGGTGCAGAAATAGTAGAAATGGTAAGCGCCGCGCGGGAGGCCGGCCTGACCCGCGCCGCCCCAGTTGCGGGCGAACTTCGGGTCCAGCCGGTCGCCGCCTTCGGTCGCCTTGATGAAGGCGAACTCGATGCCGGACTGGCGGACGCGGGCCCAGTCGATATCGTCCTGGAAGCGCGCGACGTCGATGCCGTGTATGTCGTAGGCCCAGGGCGGGGGGCCGTCCCAGTCGACCGGATCGTTGTCGCCGAATTGGGGGCCTGCGCAGGCGGAGGTCAGGGTGAGCAGGCAAAGGGTCAGCGCCGCGACAAGAAACCGGGTCATGCAGTATCCTTTGATCGTACCATTACCAGGGCGAGGTTGTTGGCCGGCATCTCGGTGCGCGCGATGACGTCCAGACCTGACTCGCCCGCCCAGCGTAACATGTCGGCGTCGTTCTTGTAGCCCGCTTCGGGATGATCGGCGCGGATGGCGGCATCGAACCGGGCGTCGCCGTCAGAGGTCGCCCGGCCATCGCGCAGGAAGGGGCCGTAGACGATGAAGCGGCCCTGCGGGGCGAGGGCCTTGCCGGCCTCGGCGATCAGCGTGCGGACGGCCTGGGTCGAGACGAGGTGCAGCAGGTTGACCAGCAGGACGAGGGCAAATCCGTTGTGGGTGGCGGACCAGCCGGGTCGGGTCGCGTCGAGGGCATGTGGCGGCAGGATCGCGCCTTGGGGTGCGTCGGCGGACCAGGCGCCGATGGAGGCGAGGCGGTCGTCGGTGATGTCGGTGGGCTGCCAGATGAGACCGGGCAGGTGAGTGGCGAAATGGGTGACGTGCTGGCCAGTGCCGCTGGCGAGTTCGAGCGCGGTGCCCGACGCCGGAGCGTGGGTCTTTAGCAGGTCGAGGAGTGCGTCCGCGTTGCGCTCGGCGGCGGGGGCGTGCAGGCGGGCGCCTGTGCCCTTGTGGGCGACGGAGATGCGGGGCGGGATGTCTGTCATGTGGACAGTTGGGACGGGATCGCGCCTTGGTGCAAGGGTGATTTTGCGTGCAGGAGGTCCCGGGTCAGGCCCGGGACGGGGGGCGCGGATGGGTGTCGAATTTGGCGGAAGGCGGGGCGGGTGGGGTGTCACCCACCAAAGAGGTGGGTTGTCACCCACCCTACGCGAAGCGCCGAGGTCATCCCCGATTGGACCCTAAAACCTCGCAGACGGTCATCCTCGGGTCGAGCCCGAGGATGACCGTGGGCCCCGCCGGGTTGGGCGGGGCCTTGATGTTTATTGCGGGATCTCGGCGGTGATGCCTTCGACGAAGAAATCCATGCCCAGGAGCGTGCCGTCATCGGCGACCTCGCCCTCGGCCAGCCAGGCGGAGCCGTCCTGGCGGTTCAGCGGGCCGGTGAAGGGGTGGTACTCGCCTGCCGCGATGGACTCTTTCATCGCCAGCGCCTCTTCCTTGACGTCGGCCGGCACGGCGTCGGTGATCTCGCCGATCTCGACCATGCCGGGGCCGATGCCGTCCCAGGTCTCGGCGCTTTCCCAGCTGCCGTCGATCACCGCCTGGGTGCGGGCGATATAGTAGGGCGCCCAGTTGTCGATGATGGAGCTGACGCGCGGTGTGGGCTTGTACTCGGCCATGTCGGACGCTTGCCCGAAGGTGATGACGCCCTCGGCCTTTTCCGCCGCCGCCTGGGGCGCGGTCGAGTCGGTGTGTTGCAGGATCACGTCGGCGCCCTGGTCGATGAGCGCGGTGGCGGCGTCGGCCTCTTTCGGGGGATCGAACCAGGTGTAGGCCCAGATCACCTTGAACTCGACCTCCGGGTTGACCTTCTTGGCGTGGATATAGGCGGCGTTGATGCCGCGGATCACCTCGGGGATGGGGAAGGAGGCGATGTAGCCGACGATGTTGGATTCGGTCATCTTGCCGGCGATATGTCCCTGGATGGCGCGCCCCTCGTAGAAGCGGGCGGAGTAGACCGAGACGTTGTCGGCGGTCTTGAAACCGGTGGCGTGCTCGAACTTCACGTCCGGGAATTTCTGCGCAACGGCCATGGTGGCGTCCATGAAGCCGAAGGAGGTGGTGAAAATCAGATCCGCGCCTTGCAGCGCCATCTGGGTGATCGCACGCTCGGCATCGGCGCCTTCGGGGACGCTTTCCTGGAAGACGGTTTCGACCTGGTCGCCGAAATGCTCCTCGACGGCGAGGCGGCCCTGGTCGTGTTCATAGGTCCAGCCGCCGTCGCCGACGGGGCCCACGTAGATGAAGCCGACCTTGGTCTTGTCCTGCGCCGGCGCGGGCAGGGCGAGGCCGAGCGACAGCGCCGCCGTGGCCAGAATTCTGGTGAGGATCATTGAGGTCTCCCTGTTGGAATGGTTGGCCTCATTGCGAGGCATGGAACGTGCGGCCCAGCGAGCCGGGCGCGCGGGATTTGTCGCCGGACATGATGACCAGCACGAGGATGGTGATCAAGTAGGGCGACATGGAGAGGTATTCGACCGGGATCGGGATGCCGGTGGGCTGGAGGTTCAGTTGAAGCACCGAGATGCCCCCGAAAAGCCAAGCGCCCAGAAGGACGCGGCCGGCCTTCCAACTGGCGAAGACCACGAGCGCGAGCGCGATCCAGCCAGAGCCGGCGGTCATCCCTTCGGTCCATTGCGGGACGCGCACGAGGCTGAGATAGGCGCCGCCCAGCCCCGCGCAGGCGCCGCCGAAGAGGATGGCCAGAAGGCGCACGCGCACGACCTTGTAGCCCAGCGCGTGGGCGGCGTCGTGGTTTTCGCCCACAGCGCGCAGGATGAGGCCCAGCCTCGTGTAATTGAGCATCGCCCAGACGACGGCGACAAGCGCGAGGGCGAGATAGACCATCAGGTCGTGGGAAAAGAGGATGCGGCCGAGGACGGGCAGGTCCGACAGCACCGGGATGTCGAGGCTGCGCGTGGGAGGCGGCTTGATGCCCTGGTAGCCCTGGCCCAGGAGCGCGCTGAGCCCGAGGCCGAAAAGCGTGAGGGCAAGGCCCGAGGCGACCTGGTTGGCGAGCGCGACCTGGGTCAGGAGGCCGAAGAGCAGGGAAAGGACGGCCCCGCCGAGGGCTGCCGCCACGAAGCCGATGAAGGGCGAGCCGGTGTTGACCGCGATGGCGAAGCCGCAGATCGCCCCGGTGATCATCATGCCCTCGACCCCGAGGTTGAGCACGCCCGCGCGCTCCACCACCAGCTCGCCGAGCGCGGCCAGCAGGATCGGGGTGGAGGCCACGATGAGCGAGGCCAGAAGCAGGATGGGGTCGATCGCGGAGAGGTCCATCAGGCCACCTCCGCCGATTTCCACCGCAGGCGGAAATGGGTCAGCACGTCGACGGCCAGCAGGAAGAAGAGAAGCATGCCCTGGAACATCTGGATGGCGGCGGCGGGCAGGCCGAGGTTCGACTCGGCAGCCTCGCCACCGATATAGGTCAGCGCCATCAAGAGCCCGGCCAGCAGGATGCCGACGGGGTGGAGGCGACCCAGGAAGGCCACGATGATGGCGGTGAAGCCGTAGCCCACGTTGAACTCGATATTGATCTGGCCCGCGGGCCCCGCGACCTCGAACATGCCGGCAAGGCCCGCCAGCGCGCCGGAGATCCCGAGGCAGATCAGCACCAGCCGCGCCGGGGCCACGCCTGCAAAGCGCGCGGCGCGGGGGGCCTGGCCCGCCAGCCTGATGTGAAAGCCCAGGAGGTGCCGGGTCAGCAGGATATAGGCGAAGATCACGGCGATGGTGGCGGCCACGACCCCCCAGTGGATGCCGGTATCGGCGAAGATCTCGGCGTTGTGGGCCGACGGATAGTCGCGCAGGTTGCGCGAGCCGGGAAAACCGCGCCCCTCGGGGTTGCGCAGAAGGCCCAGCGACATCTTGGCCAGAAGTTGCTCGGCCACGTAGACCAGCATTAGCGAGACGAGGATTTCGTTGGTGCCGAAGCGCACCTTCAGCAGGCCGGGGATCATCGCCCAGGCCCAGCCGCCGAGCGCGCCCGCGACGACCATAAGCGGGAAGATCAGCGCGGACTCGGTCGGATAGAAGGCCAGCCCCACGCCCGCGCCGGTGAGCGCGCCGATGATGTACTGCCCCTCGGCGCCGATGTTCCAGATGTTGGCGCGAAAGCCCAGTGCGAGGCCGATGGCGATGAGGATCAGCGGCGCGGCCTTCACCAGCAGTTGCGGGCGGTAGTAGAAGGCGAACTCGCCGAAAAGCGGCTCCCAGAAGATCGTGCGGATGGCCTCGAAAGGGTCTTGCCCGAGCGCGGCGAACATCGCGCCGCCGGCGATCATGGTGATCAATACGGCCAGTACCGGGGCCAGCGCGGACCAGGTGCGGGACGGTTGGGGGCGGCGCTCGAGTTTCAGCACGGGGTGCCTCCCGTGCCGGGGGCGGGGCCCCGTGTCTTCCTCTGGCCGGAAATATCCCCGCCGGAGGCAAGAAACTCTTTCTGCGCGGGGTCAGACATGCGCCACCTCCATGTCATGCGCGCCGCCCATCATCAGGCCGACCTGCTCGGTCGTCAGGTTGGCGGTGGGATGGATGTCCGACAGCCGGCCGGCGTTGAGCGCGGCGAAGCGGTCGGAGATCTGCATCAGCTCGTCGAGGTCCTGGCTGATGACCAGGATCGCCGCGCCCTTGGCGGCAAGATCCATCAACGCCTGGCGGATGAAGGCGGCGGCGGCGGCGTCGACGCCCCAGGTGGGCTGGTTGACGATCAGCACCTCTGGGTCATGCGCCATCTCGCGGCCGATGACGAATTTCTGCAGGTTGCCGCCCGAGAGCGCGCGGGCGGCCACCTCGGCGCCGGGGGTGCGCACGTCGAAATCGGCGATCACCTTTTCGGCGAAGCTGCGGGCGCGGGACCAATGGAGAAAACCGCGTTGCGACAGGTCCTGCCGGGTCGCGCCGGTCAGCAGGGTGTTTTCCGTCAGGCTCATCTCGGGCGCGGCGGCGTGGCCCAGCCGTTCCTCGGGGGCGGCGAAGAGGCCGAGGTCGCGCCGGGCCTGCGGGGGCAGGCGGCCGATGGGTGTTTCGTCGAGGCGCAGGGCGCCGGGCGTCACCGGCAACTCGCCCGAAAGCGCGGCGAGGAGTTCGTCCTGTCCGTTGCCCGCGACGCCGCCGATGCCGAGGATTTCGCCGGCGTGCAGCGTGAGCGACACCTTTTTGAGCGACGTGCCGAAGGCCGAGGGCGCGCGGACCGAGAGCGCGTCGAGCACGAGGCGCGCCTTTCCGCGCTCGGTGTCACGCCGGGCCGGGGAGGCGAAGGCGCTGCCGACCATCATCTCGGCCATCGCCTGCGCGGTGGTCTGCGCCGGATCGCAGGTGCCCACGTTACGGCCCCGGCGCAGGACGGTGGCGCGGTCGCAGAGCGTGCGGATCTCTTCCAGCTTGTGCGAGATATAGAGGATCGCCACGCCCTCGGAGGTGAGCTTGCGCAAGGTCTCGAAGAGGATCGCGACCTCTTGCGGGGTCAGGACCGAGGTGGGCTCGTCCATGATCAGCAGGCGGGGTTCCTGCAGGAGACAGCGGATGATCTCGACCCGCTGGCGTTCGCCGGCCGAGAGGTCGCCCACGGTGCGGGTGGGGTCGAGCGGCAGGCCGTAGGTTTCCGAGACCTCGCGAATCCGGGCGGCAAGGGTGCGCATGGGGGGCGGGGTTTCCATGCCGAGGGCCACGTTTTCCGCCACGGTGAGCGCGTCGAAGAGTGAGAAGTGCTGGAACACCATGGCGACGCCCTGTTGCCGCGCGTCGCTGGGCTCGGACGGTGTGAAGGGTGATCCATGCAGGTGCATCGTGCCGCTGTCGGGCTTGACCAAGCCGTAGATCATCTTGACCAGCGTGGATTTGCCCGCGCCGTTTTCGCCAAGAAGGGCGTGGACCTCGCCCGCGCGGATGTCGAAGCTGACGTCCTCGTTGGCGACCACGCCGGGATAGGCCTTGGTCAGCCCCTCGATGCTGAGCAGCGGTTCCGTCACGCGCCGTTGTCCCCCCGGTTTCGCGGTTCCCCGTCCCTGTTAGCGCAAGGCGGGCGGGCACGGCAATGGCGCGCGTTGGATACGCGGCGTCGGGCGGGCGCGGGTGATGCGGATTTGGGCAGATGTCGGGCTTGGCGGCGGGGGCGGCGCTGGATAGTGTGGCGGCATGAGCAGTTCCCCCCGATTCATCCACCTTCGCGTCCATACCGAGTACTCCCTGCTGGAAGGGGCGGTGCGGCTAAAAAAGCTGGCCGATCTTTGCACCCGGCACCAGATGCCCGCGGTGGCCGTGACCGACACCAACAACATGTTCGCCGCTCTGGAATTCTCCGTCACCGCGCAGGGGGCGGGGGTGCAGCCGATCATGGGCTGCCAGATGGACCTGGAATACATGACGCCCGAGCCGGGCAAGCGGCCGGTGCCGCCCGCGCCGGTGGTTCTGCTGGCGCAGAACGAGGAAGGCTACGAGAACCTGATGAAGCTCAATTCCGCGCTGTATCTGCGCGGGGACGGGCAGCTGGCGCATCTGACGGTGGAGGATCTGGAGGCGCATGGGGCGTCGGTGATCTGTCTGACCGGCGGGCCGGAGGGGGCCGTGGGCAAGCTCTTGCAACTGGGTCAGCGCCCGGCGGCGGAGGCGTTGATGCAGAAGCTGGCGGGGATCTTCGGGGATCGGCTTTACGTGGAGTTGCAAAGGCATCGGGGCGAGGCGGGCGTGCCGGAGGCGGAAGCCAAGACCGAGCGCGGGTTCGTCGAGATGGCCTACGCCATGGAGCTGCCGCTGGTGGCGACGAACGACGTCTATTTCCCCGAAGCCAAGATGTACGAGGCGCATGACGCGATGATCTGCGTCGCGGAAGGGGCTTACGTGGACCAGTCCGAGCCGCGGCGGCGGCTGACGGCGGAGCATTATTTCAAGTCGCCCGCCGAGATGGCGACGCTGTTCGCCGACTTGCCCGAGGCACTGGAGAACACGGTGGAGATCGCGCGGCGCTGTGCCTTCGGGGCCTATCGGCGCGACCCGATCCTGCCGCGCTTTGCCGATGACGAGGTGGACGAGTTGCGGCGGCAGGCCAAGGAAGGCCTGAAGGAGCGACTGGCGGTCATTCCCCATGCGGCGCCGGTCGAGGAGTACGAGAAGCGGCTGGAGTTCGAGCTGGGGATCATCGAGGGGATGGGCTTTCCCGGCTATTTCCTGATCGTGGCCGATTTCATCAAGTGGGCGAAGGACCATGACATCCCGGTGGGACCGGGGCGCGGGTCTGGCGCGGGCAGCCTCGTGGCGTATGCGCTGACGATCACGGACCTCGATCCGCTGCGGTACAGCCTGCTGTTCGAGCGGTTCCTGAACCCGGAACGTGTGTCGATGCCGGACTTCGACATCGACTTCTGCATGGATCGCCGGGAGGAGGTGATCCAGTACGTGCAAGGCAAATACGGGCGCGACAAGGTGGGGCAGATCATCACTTTCGGCGCGCTTTTGTCGAAGGCCGCGGTGCGCGATATCGGGCGGGTGTTGCAGATGCCCTATGGCCAGGTGGACCGCCTGTCGAAGATGATACCCGTCGAGGGGGTGAAGCCCGTCAGCATCGAGAAGGCGCTGGCGCAGGAGGATCGCCTGCGCGAGGAGGCCCGCAACGAGGAGGTCGTGGACCGCTTGCTGAAATACGGGATGCAGGTCGAGGGGCTGTTGCGCAACGCCTCGACCCACGCGGCGGGCGTGGTGATCGGGGACCGGCCGCTGGACGCGCTGGTGCCGCTGTACCAGGACCCGCGCTCGGACATGCCGGCGACGCAGTTCAACATGAAGTGGGTCGAGCAGGCCGGGCTGGTGAAGTTCGACTTTCTGGGGCTGAAGACGCTGACGGTGATCCAGAACGCGATCGAGCAGATCCATGCGGGTGGGCGGGATTTGCATACCGCCGCCGATGGGAGTCAAATCTACGAGCCGAACGAGGGGGCGGAGAACGATATCGGGCAGATCCCGCTCGATGACGAGAAGACCTATGCGCTTTATGCCAAGGCGAAGACGGTCGCGGTGTTCCAGGTGGAAAGCTCGGGTATGATGGATGCGCTGAAGCGCATGAAGCCCACCTGCATCGAGGATATCGTGGCACTGGTGGCGCTTTACCGGCCCGGGCCGATGGAGAATATTCCGAAATATTGCGAGGTGAAGAACGGGCTGAGCGAGCGGGACCATCTGCATCCGTCCGTGGATCACATTCTGGACGAGACGCAGGGCATCATCGTCTACCAGGAGCAGGTGATGCAGATCGCGCAGGAGATGGCGGGGTATTCCCTGGGCGGCGCGGACCTGCTGCGCCGGGCCATGGGCAAGAAGATCCAGGAGGCGATGGATGCCGAGCGGCCCAAGTTCATCGCGGGGGCCAAGGAAAACGGGGTGGACGACGCCAAGGCGCTGGAGGTCTGGAACCTTCTGGACAAGTTCGCCAACTATGGCTTCAACAAGTCGCACGCGGCGGCCTATGCGGTGGTCAGCTACCAGACGGCGTGGCTGAAGACCAATCACCCGGTGGAGTTCATGGCAGGCGTCATGAACTGCGATATCCACCTGACCGACAAGCTGGCGATCTATTTCGAGGAAGTGAAGAAGGGGCTGGAATTGCCTTGGGCGCCGCCTTGCGTGAATCGCTCGGACGCGACGTTTCAGGTGAAGGACGGCGTGCTGCATTACGGGCTGGGCGCGTTGAAGAACGTGGGCGTGGAGGCGATGCGGCTGATCGTGGCGGCGCGGCGCGAGGGGGGCGAGGAGGCCCCGGATCAGGTCCGGGGCGGGGGCGGTGAGAAGCCGTTCGTGACGCTTTATGATTTCGCCCGGCGGGTCGATCTGAAGGCGGTGGGCAAGCGGCCCTTGGAGATGCTGGCGCGGTCGGGCGCCTTTGATGAGCTGGACCGCAACCGGCGGCGGGTCTTCGACAGCCTGGAGGCGCTGATGCGCTATTCGGCGGCGATCCACGAACAGAAGGGCTCGGCCCAGGTGTCTTTGTTTGGCGAGGCGGGCGAGGACCTGCCGGAGCCGCGTTTGAGCCCGGTCGAGGACTGGCTGCCGGCCGAGCGGCTGACCGAGGAATATGCCGCCGTGGGGTTCTACCTGTCGGGGCATCCGCTGGACGATTACATGGCGGCGCTGAAGCGCAAGGACGTCAAGACGCTGGACGAGGTCAACGAACTGGCGGCGCGGTCGGGCGCCGTCGTGGCCAAGATGGCGGGTGTCGTGGCCGGGCGGCAGGAGCGCAAGTCCGCGCGCGGCAACCGCTTTGCCTTCGTGCAATTGAGCGATGTCACGGGGGGCTACGAGGTGACGATGTTCTCGGACACGCTGGAGGTGGCGCGCGAGCATCTGGAGACCGGCAACCAGGTGGTGATCGTGGTCGAGGCGACGATGGAAAGCGACCAGTTGAAGCTGTTGGCGCGCTCGGTACAGCCCGCCGATGCGGTGGTTGCGGATGCGGGCGCCAGCGGGCTGAAGATATTTGTCGACAGCGAGGCCGCCATCGGGTCGGTCGCGCAGGTGCTGACCAATGCGCCGGCGACGGCGGCACGGGGCGGGCGCGGTCCGATCCGCTTCTGCCTGATGAACGAGGCGCTGCCCGGCGAGGTGGAGATCGACGCGGGCCGGGAATTTCCGGTGACGCCGCAGATCAAGGGCGCGATCAAGAGCCTCGACGGCGTGGTGATGGTCGAGGACCTCTGAACCGGGGCCAAGTGATTCGGATCGGCAACACTCCACCGGCGCGGCGGCGGGCCAGTGGACCGGGTCGCGGTTCTGGGCTAAGTCGTTGATCGGATGCGATGGGACCCCGGGAGGACCATGCGGAAAATTGCGTTGATTTGCGTGCTGGCCCTGGCGGGGTGTGGCGCGCCCGAGGCCGAGATCGGCCGGTTGTCCGAGCAGGACCTGGCCGAGGATGCCCGGACCATGGGCGCGGTGCCCGGACCCGAAGCGCGGGCAGAGGCCGAGAGCGGCGGGTTCCTGGCGCGCCTGCTGGGCGGGAGCGCGCCAAAGGCGGAGGCCACGGACGTTCCCGAAGACGCGGAGGCCGGTGCGTCCGTGGAGACGGCCAGCCTGACGCCCCCGGAAACCTATGGCGCCACGCGCGAGGTCGAGCGGACACCGCAGCGTCGCGGTCTTTTCGGGCTGCGGGGCGGCGGCAACACGGCGGCGGCGGGCGCCACGAGCGAGATCGCGCCGGGTACGGTGCTGCCCTATGGGCGCGTCGCCAGGATTTGCGGCTTGAGTGACAGGCAGATGGGCAAGCGGGTCGAGACCCTGCCGGAAGGTCGGGGCAGGTACGCGCTTTACGACAGCGCACCGGGCAGCACGGCGCTGCGGAGCTTTTACCTGACCGGGTTCGACGACGGCTGCGCGCGGCAGTTCTCGGCCGCCGTCGCGGTGCTGGCCGGGGCCGAGTCGCACGAGCAGCTGCGCTATGGTCTGCCCGCCGAGGTGCAGCCCTACAGCACGACCGACAAGGCCTATGAGGACCTCAAGTCACGCGTGTGCCGGGTGGGACGGGGCAAGCCCTGTGGCACCCGGATCAACCGGCTGGAGCGGGACACGGTGTTCGTCAGCATCTACGAGCGGTTCGGCAGCAATGCGCAGTGGAACACGGTGCTGGTGCATGACGGCGCGGTGCTGGCGCAGGACCGCAAGGGCGGCTGAGCGCCCTTCGGGCCCGGTCTTGCCTACCAGTGGGGCGGGCGGCTGTCGCCGACGACGCTCTGGCCGTCCATCGTCGACTCGCGTTCGGCCTCGCGCTCCAGCAGCAGCTGAACGCGGCGATTGAGCAGGGCGATCACGGTTTCCTGCCGGGCGACCGTGTCGGACAGGTCGTCCACGGCCCGGATCAGGTGGGCGATTTTTTCTTCAAGTTCTTGCATCGGGTCTCTGGCCGTTTCGGTCGGGGAAATTATGATCAAATCGATGGGCGCGTCAATTGCCGGGAAACCGGATCTTTGCGCCCGCCCGCGCCTTGCCGTGCTTGCCCCGCAACCCGCCTTCGGCTAGACCGCGCCGCAAAGACCCCAGCCAAGGAACAAGGGACATGGCGAAGACCAAGAAGGCCCCGCGCCCCAAGGCGGAAACGCCCAAGGGGTTCCGCGATTATTTCGGTGTCGAGGTTTCCGAGCGCGCCGAGATGCTGCGCAAGATCGCCGGGGTCTATCATCGTTATGGCTTCGACGCGCTGGAGACCAGCGCGGTCGAGACGGTCGAGGCGCTGGGCAAGTTCCTGCCCGACGTCGACCGGCCCAACGAGGGCGTCTTTGCCTGGCAGGAGTTCGACGAGGACGACAAAGGCGACTGGATGGCGCTGCGCTATGACCTGACGGCGCCGCTGGCGCGGGTCTATGCGCAGTATCGCAACGACCTGCCGACGCCTTACCGGCGCTATGCGATGGGGCCGGTTTGGCGGAACGAGAAGCCGGGGCCGGGACGGTACCGGCAGTTCTATCAATGCGACGCGGATACGGTGGGCACGGCCAGCATGGCGGCGGATGCGGAGATCTGCGCGATGCTGGCGGATACGCTGGAAGAGGTGGGTATTCCGCGCGGGGACTACCTGATCCGGGTGAACAACCGGAAGGTTCTGAACGGGGTGCTGGAGGTCATGGGCCTTGACGAAGGCGACCAGCGTGACGCCGTTCTGCGGACCATCGACAAGTTCGACAAGGTGGGCGAGGAAGGCGTGCGGGCGCTCTTGACCGAAGGGCGGCTGGATGCCTCGGGGGCCTATATCGACGGGGTGGGATTGACCCATGCGCAGGCCAAGCCCGTGCTGGCTTTTCTGACATCCAAGGCCGAGGACGCGGCGGATACGCTTGCCAACCTGCGCGACGCGGTTGGCGAAAGCGCGATGGGCGCGGACGGCGTGCAGGAGCTTGAGGCGATTGCCGACCTGTTGGCCGCGCAGGGCTATGGCCCGGACCGGATCGTAATCGACCCGAGCGTGGTGCGAGGTCTTGGGTATTACACCGGGCCGGTCTACGAGGCGGAGCTGACCTTCGAGATCTTTGACGACAAGGGCCGCAAGCGGCAGTTCGGCTCGGTCGCGGGCGGGGGGCGCTATGACGACCTCGTGAAGCGGTTCACCGGGCAGGCGGTGCCGGCGACGGGGGTCAGCATCGGTGTGGATCGCCTGCTGGCGGCCTTGCGCGAGAAGGGGCGGATCGGGGGCACGGTCGAGGGGCCCGTGGTGGTGACCGTCATGGACCGGGATCGGATGGCGGATTACCAGGCAATGGTGTCGGAGCTGCGCAACGCGGGCATCCGGGCGGAGGTCTACCTTGGGAACCCCAAGAACTTCGGCAACCAGATGAAATACGCGGACCGGCGGGGCAGTCCCGTCGCGGTCATCGCGGGCAGCGACGAGTTCGACGCGGGCAAGTTGCAGATCAAGGACCTGGTCCTGGGGGCGCAGATTGCCGAGAACGCCACGCTGGAGGAATGGAAGGAACGCCCGAGCCAGTTCGAGGTGCCGCGCGACCAGCTGGTGGCGAAGGTGCGCGAGATCCTGGACGGTCAGGACGGATGAGTATCACCCCGGACAACCGCGCGGCGGTGAAGGCCGAGGCGGCGCGCCTGCGCGACATGTTCGAGGCGGCGGGCGCGGTTCCGGTGGAGACCTCGGTGCTGCAACCGGCGGACACGCTCCTGGACCTGTATGGCGAGGATATCCGGGCGCGGGCCTACGTGACCTCGGACGCGCTGCATGGCGAGCAGATGCTGCGGCCCGACTTTACCGTGCCGGTGGTGCAGATGCACATGGCGCATGGGGCGGAGCCGGCCTGTTACACCTATGCGGGCGAGGTGTTCCGGCGACAGGAAGACGACCGGGATCGGGCAAATGAATACCTGCAGGTGGGGTTCGAGATGTTCGACCGGCGCGCGCCCGAAGAGGCGGATGCGCGGGTCTTCGCGGTGATCCACGAGGCGGTGAAGCATTTGCCGTTACAGGCGGTCATCGGCGATATCGGCATCCTGATGGCCGCCGTCGACGGGCTGGAGACGACCGAGCGGCGCAAGGCGGCGCTGCGCCGGCATATCTGGCGGCCCCGGCGGTTCCGGGCGCTGATCGAGCGGTTCTCGGGCCGGGCGCCGGTGCCGGAGAGCCGGGCGGCGCTGTTGAAGGCGAAGGACCCGATGGCCTGTGATGCGCCGATGATCGGGCTGCGCGGGCCGGACGAGATTGCGGCGCGGATCAAGGCGCTGCGCGAGGACGCCGGGACCGCGCCGCTGGCGGCGCGGGAGGTCGAGTTGCTGGACGCGGTGCTGGCGGTGCGCGAGACCGCCGACAACGCGCTGGAGCAGTTGCGCGACATCGCGGTGGACATGCCGGCGATTGTCGGGGCGGTGGAGGTTCTGGCCAAACGGCTGGAGGCGCTGGAGCGCGCGGGCGTGGCGCCCGATAGCCTGGAGTTCGAGGCCAGCTATGGCCGCACCCAGATGGAATATTACGACGGTTTCGTCTTTGGCTTTTCGGTGCCCAAGCGCCCGGACTTGCCCCCGGTGGCCACGGGCGGGCGCTATGACGCGCTGACCCGGCGACTGGGCGGGGGGCACGAGATTCCTGCCGTGGGCGGCGTGATCCGCCCCGACCAGGTGGTGGCGCTGGGAGGCGGGGCATGAGCGTGAAGATCGGTGTGCCCTCGAAGGGTCGGTTGATGGAGAAGACCTTTGCCTGGTTTTCCGAGCGGGGCGTGGAACTGGGTCGGAGCGGCGAGGAGCGCGAATACGCAGGCTTTGTCCGCGGGGTCGAGAATGTCGAGCTGGTGCTGCTGTCGGCGGGGGAGATCCCGCGCGAGCTGGCGGCGGGCCGTATCCACCTGGGCGTGACCGGGCAGGACCTGGTGCGCGAGAAGCTGGGCGGCTGGGAGCAGGTGGTGGAAGAGGTCGAGGTTCTGGGCTTTGGCGCCGCGGACCTGGTGCTGGCGGTGCCGCAAGCCTGGGTGGACGTGGGCACGCTGGATGACCTGGATGCGGTGGCGGCGGCGTTTCGGGGCAAGCACGGGTATCGCCTGCGGATCGCGACGAAGTATCACCGGCTGGTGCGGGAATTCCTGCGCGACAACGGCGTGGCGGATTACCAGCTTGTCGACAGCCAGGGCGCGACCGAAGGCACGGTGAAGAACGAGACGGCGGAAGCGATTGCGGATATCACCTCGTCCGGCGACACGCTCAGGGCCAATCACCTGAAGACGCTGGAGGACGGGATGATCCTGCGCAGCCAGGCGACGCTGTTTCGCTCGCGCCGGGTGGCGCATGACCCGGACGATCACGCGGCGCTGAAGGCGCTGCTGGATACGCTGGGCGTGGACTGAGGACGTCTCTTGAGTATTTCCGGGACAGTGCCAGCCTGCCGGTGCGATGATCCGGCGGCGGTGTGGGACGTGGGCGGTGGGATTGTGAGTATTTCTGGCAAGAAAAAGCCCGGGGTGCGGTGATGCAGCCCGAAGCGCGGCAGCCCTATTCGTTTCGGGACGATCCGGCGGTGCCGGCCTTCGATGACAGCCGCATCGTCGTGGTGATGGATGCGGGATGTGCTCTCTGTTCCCGCGCGGCGCGTCGGATTGCGCGTCTGGACACGGAGGACCGGGTGCGGATCGGGCCCATGCAAGGCGCGCTGGGGCGGGCGCTGCTGGAGCATTACGGGCTGGATGCGGATGACCCGGCGTCCTGGCTGATGATCGAGGAGGGGCGGGCCTGGGGATCGCTGGAGGGCATGGCGATGTTGTTCCCGCGCCTGCATTGGGCCTATGCGCCCGCGCGGCTGGTGTGGGCGTTGCCGGCGGGCTTGCGCGACTGGATCTATGCGCGGATCGCGCGGAACAGGTATGCGGTGTTCGGGCAGGGGGACTTGTGCGCCCTGCCGGACCCGCAGGTGCAGAAGCGGCTGTTGCGGTGACGGTCTATGCGCGGCTTCTGGGCGCGGACGGAATGGCCGCGCTGGCGCCGGAATGCCGGGCATTGCACGCGGGCGACGGGGTGTTTCACGGGCGGATCACGGTGGAGGTGACGCGCAACCCGGTGCTGCGGGCAGGCCTGCGTCTGGCGGGGTTTCCGTTGGAGGTGGAGGATGCCGTGCTGCGGTTCGAAAAGCGCGGGCGTGGCGACCGGGATGTGTGGACGCGCGGCATGGACGGACAGGTGATGGAAACGGTGCAGTGGGCCACGCCCGGCGGGCGGCTGGCCGAGCGGAAGGGCGCGATGGTGGCCATCAGCAGACTGGTGCCGGCGGAGGGGGGCCTGGACCTGACGGACTGGCGGTTCCGGTGCCTGGGGTTGCCGGTGCCGGGGTGGATTGCGCCGAAGGTCGCGGCGCGCGAGCGTCCCGACGCGGGGCGGTACCTGTTCGAGATCTCCATCGGGCTGCCCTGGGCGCGCGCGCCGGTGCTGCGCTATCACGGGTGGCTAGACGTGGCCCAGGCGGCGGACGAGGGCGGGTAGGTCGGCGACGGTGTCGATCACGTGATCGGCGCCGGCGTCTTTCAGCAGGGCGGTGGCGTGGGCGCGGAGCGGCGCGATTTCGGCCGCGGTGAGGGCGGCCAGTTCCTCGGGCGTCTTGCCGACCGCGTTGCCGGAGAGGGCGACGCCCACGGTGACGCAGCCAGCGGCGACGCCTTCCTTGATGCCGGGGGCGGTGTCGTCGACCTTGAGGATCGTCTCGGGCGGATAGGCGACGAGGTCGATCATGCATTTGTACATGCCAAGCGGGCCGGGGCGGCCCTCGGGCAGGTCGTCGGAGCACACCATGTTGTCCGGGGCGTAGCCCTGTGCGGCGGCGACGGGCAGGACGTGGGTCATGATCGAGCGGGTGTAGCCGGTGGTGGAGCCGATCCTGAGGCCCATGGCGCGCAGCTCGGCAATGGCGTCGGCGCAGCCCGGCACCAGCGTGGCGTAATCGGCCGCTACTTTCTCGTTCATCGGCACGAAGACCTTGTAGACCTCATCGACATCGGCGTCGGTGGGGGCGCGGCCATGCTGATCCTGCCACTGGCGGGCGAGGTCGGGCATGTCGAGCATGGTGCGGATGTGGTCCCACTTGGGCGCGCCCATCGGTGCGCGGGCCTGTTCGATGGTGGCGGTGAGGCCGAACTGCGCGAAGGCCTTAACGAAGACGCCCATGGGCGCGAAGGAGCCGAAATCGACGGTGGTGCCGGCCCAGTCGAACACGGCGGCGGTGAAGCGGGTCATGAAAGCGGTCCTTGCTGGCGGTTCGCCCGGGTCTAGCGGGGGAGTTTGATGGTTTCGTGACAGGTGTCAGAGGCCCGACAGGAAAGCCGAGAGGTTCGTGCCCAGGTGGTCGGAGACATAGCCGCCTTCCTGTACCAGCACGAGAGGCAGGCCGGTGCCGGCAAGGGTGCGCGCGATGCGGGTAAAGCCGGGTGTGGTGAGGGCGAGGCCCTTGAACGGGTCGGCTTCGTGCGCGTCGAGGCCGAGGGCGACGACAAGCACGGTGGTGCCGAAATCGGCGATGCGGGCGAGGGCCGCGTCGAGGGCGGGGGCATAGCCGTCGTCGCCGGTCAGGCGCGGCAGGGGCAGGTTGAGGTTGGCGCCGAGGCCGGGGCCGGCCCCGCGTTCCTGCGCATGACCCCAGAAGAACGGGTAGAAATCGGCGGGGTCGGCGTGGATCGAGACGGTGAGCACGTCGGCGCGGTCGTAGGAGATGCCCTGGGTGCCGTTGCCGTGGTGCACGTCGATATCCAGGATGGCGGGGCGGTGGCCCGCAGCGAGCAGTCGCTGGGCGGCGATGGCGGAGTTGTTGAGAAAGCAGAAGCCGCCGGCCTGATCGGCATAGGCATGATGCCCCGGCGGACGGCATAGCGCATAGGCGTGCGGTGCGCCGGACGTCACCGCGTCTACGGCGGCGATGGCGCATTGGGCCGAGGCGTAGGCGGCTGCCCACGTGTGCGGGCCGATGGGGCAGGCGGTGTCGGCCTGGTGGTAGCCGGCCTGGCCCACCGGCGAGGTGGGGTAGCTGTCGCCGCGCGTGCGCGGGTGGATATTGGGAACGACCTCGGGCGCGGCGCCGTCGAGGGCGGACCAGCGGGCGTGGATGGTGCGCAGGAAGGTGATGTATTCGGAACTGTGGACCGCGGCGATGGGGGCGAGACCGGCATCGGGCGGAGCGGTGAAGGTGCACCCGGCGGCCTCGGCGGCGTTCCTGAGAATTCCGATGCGTTCGGGCGCCTCGGGCGAGGGCTTCAGCACGCCTTGGTGCAGGAAGGTTTGCGGCGCGTGGTCGGACTGGGCCGTGGCGAGGTAGGCGTGCATGATCATATCCCGTCGAAATGGTGCGGCGTGCAGATTAGCCCGGAGCGTCTTGTAATGACACCGGAAGGCTCGGCAGAAAAATGCACAGTTGCGCGCGGGTGCGGCGGTTCCGTAGCCGTTTCGACGGTTCACGATATTGTTTGTGCCAGTGAGCAAGTCGCAAGGGAATCTGCCTGAATTGGAGAAAAAATATATATTTTTCAGTATACTAGGGCGTTTCCTCGTCAAGCCCCCGCATTTGTGCAGACCGTGACCAACCGTACAAAATCACTCGTGCAAGAAATTTTTGGGAACTCGGACGGGGGCACGTGGTTCTTATCCCAGATCGCAGCACGATGCTGCACTAGCGAAGGAGATTACTATGTTTAACCGTACGATTGCACTCGCAGCCGCATTCTCGACCGCAGGCGCCCTTGCCGCCTACGCTGACTCCACCGTCGGCGAAGATGTGACCAACAAAGGTCAGGTTCTCGAAAACGCCGCCGAAGTGACCGACGGCAAGACCACCGTCGAGACGCAAACTTATTCTGAAGATGGCGACGACATCGTCGTGATCGGATCGCAGACGTCGGGTTCCGCCGACGAAGGTGTCGACGACGAGGTCGCACAGGACGAAACCGGCTCGGAGAACACCGAGGGCGAAAACATCCTGCTGATCGCAGAGCCGGGCACGAAGATCTTCACCGTGACGGGCGAGCCGGTCGGTACCGTGTCCTACACCGAGGACAACGGTGAAATGGGCGGTCTGGTCTTTGTCGACCTTGATCCCGAAGCCGGCTACCAGGTGCCGACCGTTGGCATCCAGGTGAAGTCGCTTCAGACGACCAACCAAGGCAAAGCGCTCGAGTACGCGTTTTCGGTTGACTACCTGCGTGACCGCATCGCCGACGCGATCAACCGCGGCTAACGCAAGCTGTGACGTAGCGAGTATGAACCGGGGTGCTTCGGCGCCCCGGTTTTTTCGTGTTCAGAGCGCGGTTTTGCCGGTGCGCTGGGTCCGGTGGTGACGGCAAAGATATTGCGGCCAGAGCGGAACCTCTGGCGGGTGGGGGCGTTGTGAGAGCAATACAGATCGCAACACGTTACACCTACGTGAGGAGACGGAAAAATGAACGCCAAGACGAAAGTCAAAGACATGGTGAACGACGGAAAAGAAGCCGTTACCAAAGAGGCCGAAGCCCGCATGGATGACGTGCGCGACGACATGGCCGAGCATGCCGATACCGTTTCGAGTGCGGCCCGGAAGGCCGCCGGCGAGTTCGAGGATTACGACGCCGTGAATTCGATCCTGACCCAGGCGAGCGAAGCGGTTGAGAATGCGACCAACCGCCTGCGCGACCGGTCGATCCCTGATCTGGTCGACGATGTGTCCGCCTTTGCCCGCCGCAATCCGCTGCTGTTTCTGGGCGGTGCCGCCCTGGCGGGATTCGCCGCGGCGCGTTTCCTAAGCGCAAGCGAACCGGCGGAGGACGAACCCGAGCTGATCGCGGCGGATGAAGACGTGTGGTCGGGCTATCTGCCCGAAGCGCCGAAGGCGGAAAGCCGCGACTGATGACGGATCGACCGAAACAACCGCTTGGCGTGGTTGTGGCCCGCATCCTGCGCGAGGCGCGAGGTTTGCTGGCGGCCCACGCCGACCTGGCCGGGCGCGAGATGCGTCAAAGCGTTCGCTCGGCCAAGGCGGGTCTTATCCTGCTTGCCGGTGCGATGTTGTTCGCCCTGGTCAGCATTCACGCCCTGGGCGTCGTCGCCGTTCTGGCGCTGGCGGACATGGGCTTGGGGCTCGGTACGGCGGCGGCGATCGTGTTCGGCGTGTTTGTCGTGGTGACGATCGTGCTTGCTATGATCGGGATGCGGCGCTTGTCAGCCCGCGCGATGATGCCGCGGCGGACGATCGACAGCCTGAAGTCAGACATTGCAATATTCGAGGAGAGTCACAATGACCGCGAAGTCTATGGAAAAGCTTGAGAAAGATGCAGAAGAGCATCGCACCGGCCTGGCCGATGCGATCGGTGATTTCGCCGACACCGTGAACCCGGCTCGGTTGGGCCGCCAGACGGTGCATGACGTCGCCGAGTACGGCCGCAGCGCCACGCACAGCATCGCGCAATCGGCCAAGGACAATCCCGTGGGTCTCGCGCTGGTCGGCATCGGTGCCGCCATGCTGGTCGCCGGGGGTGCCGCGCATCAGAAAGGTGCGTTCTCGAACCTGCGCCGCAACAGCGAGTTGAGCCAGGACGAGCGCATTGCCCGGGCCGCCGACCGGAACGCCAAGCGCGCCCAGGTCGCAGTGGGCCGCGCCAGCCCGTCTTCGTCGCGGATGCGCCGGATGCTGGACAGCGGACTGGACCGGCTTGGACCCGAGGCGCGCGACCGCGTGATCTCGATGCGGCTGAAGGCGGTCGACGCGCAGGAAGCGGCGGAGCGCTATGCCCGCGGTGCCGCGAAATCGGCTGTGGACACGCATAACTCGCAACCGCTGGTGACCGGGCTGGTCGCTGCCGGGATCGGCGGGCTTCTGGGCGCGCTGCTGCCCAGCACGCGCCGGGAAGCCGAGATCATGGGGGCCCGCCGCGATGCGCTTCTGCGCGCCGCCGAAGAACGGCTGAGCGCCGAGATCGCGGAGCTTGAAACCAAGGGCAAGGCGGCCGTCAGCGAAGCGGTTCGCGCCGGTTCCGAGCAATTCCAGACCAAGACAGGGTAGATAACAAAGGTGGCCATGGATCATGCGTCGTCAAAGCTGGTTCGCGCCTGCCTTGTAATCCTGACATTCGTTGCAGTCGTCGCCGCGGCCAAGCAGGCACAGAACCTGCTTGCCCCGGCGACGTTCGCGATCGTTCTTGGTGTTGTTCTGTCGCCTGTCGCGAGTCGGCTGCACGGTCTTGGCGTGCCGCGTTCAGTCAGCGCGGCCTTTGCGCTGCTGGTTGCGGCAACGCTGATCTTTCTTCTGATTGTCGCCCTGGGGCCGCTGTTGTCGGCGCTGATCGAACAGGTTCCGCGCATCCAGCAGCAGTTTCGCGGCTGGATGAACGAACTGACCTTCATGCTGCGCAGTTTCGGGGGGATGACGTTCGACCTTGAGCGGACGATTTCGGAAGGCGGCGAGGACGCGGTCGAAAAGGCGATTCCATCGGTTGCCGAAGCGTTGTGGCTGGCGCCGAACCTTCTGGGGCAACTGCTGATCTTTTCGGGCACGCTGTTCTTCTTTCTGCTGACGCGCGACGATATCTACAGCGCAGTCCCGCATTACCGGGTGGCGCTGCAACAAGCGGACCGCGCCGTTTCGCATTACTTCGTCACGATCACGTTGATCAACCTGGGTCTGGGCACTGCGCTGTGCGGCGTTCTGATGCTGATCGGACTGCCCAACCCGATGCTGTGGGGCGCGGCCGCGTTCCTGGCCAACTTCGTGCTGTACCTGGGACCGATTGCCATCATGCTGTCGCTGCTGCTGGCCGGATTGATCGCCTTCAGTTCGGCCTATGCGCTGGTAGCGCCGGCGTCGTTTCTGATTCTGAACGCGATTGAAGCGCAGTTCGTGACGCCGGCGCTTGTCGGTGCACAGCTGAAGGTCAATCCGCTTGTCGTTTTCCTGTCCATCGTATTCGGACTGTGGCTTTGGGGGCCGCTTGGCGGTATCGTCGCGCTGCCGGTGGTGATTTGGGCCTACGCCCTGACCACCGCGCAATCGAAGCGCGGCACCGCGTCGGAATACAAGATGGAACAGGTTGCATGACATGTCAGGACGCTGACGGACATCATTTCCCCCCTCTGCCCATCGAGAAGAACGCGCAAGGCCACGCGCGGCGTGTTGGCGTGGAGGTGGAGTTTTCGGGATTGAGCGAGCGCCGCGTCGCCACGATTCTGCAGGACACCTTTGGCGGAGAGCTGGACGACCGGGTTCCGCATCAGCTGTTTGTGCGGGGAGGTGCGCTTGGCGATCTGGAAGTCGAGCTGGACACCGTGCTTGGCAAGACGGGGATGGGGGCGGAAAGTCAAAGTCGGCTGAAGGACCTGCTGCGCGGGCTGGTGCCGGTCGAGATCGTCACCGAACCGTTGCTTCCCGATCAGGTGGCGCTGTTCGATACGGTCATGCCGGTGCTGCGCGAGGCGGGCGCGAGCGGATCGCGGGACGGGGTCTTCCTGGGCTTCGGCGTGCATCTCAATGCCGAGGTGGTGGCGCCGGCCGACCCGCACACGATGCGCACGATCCGGGCCTTTGCCCTGCTCGACCCGGTGCTGCGGGCCGAGAAGGGCATTGACGTGACCCGCCGCGTGCTGCCTTTCGTGACATCCTGGCCAAGGGCGCTGGTGGACCTTCTGATCGAGGAAAAGCCGGATCGCCTGGCGGCGCTGATCGACCTCATCGACCCGTATGTGCGCAGCCGCAACCACGCGCTGGACCTGCTGCCCCTTCTGAAACACGCCCGGCCGAAACTGTTCGAGGCGAGCTATCCCGACGAGCAGAGCACGACAGCGCGGCCGGCCTTTCATTTTCGACTGCCCGACAGCCGGATCAACGAGGAGGGCTGGTCGCTGCAGGAGCCGTGGGAGATGTGGCGGCTGGTCGAGGAGGTGGCGGCGTCGGATCGGCTGGAGCGGTTGGAGGAGGCGTGGACCGAGCGGAAACGGGCGCACGGCGTGTTGCGCCGCGACAGCCCGTGGGTGCGCGTCGCCAACGATGTCCTGAGCCGCGACGACGCATGACGACAAAGCCGGTCATTGCCGTGACGACCTCGCAGCGGTCGGGGTGGCGGATCTTTCCTCTGGTGTGGTTCAACCTTTGGCTGGCCGGTGCGGGCGCGGTGCGCTGGGGTGTGGGACGTCCGGCGAACCTGGAAGAGGTCGACGGCCTGATCATCGGTGGTGGGGACGACGTGGGGCCGGAGCTTTACGGTGGCACGATCGGCCTGTCGGCGGAACTGGATCGCGACCGCGACGACCTGGAGCGCGGACTGGCGACCGAGGCGCTGGAACAGGGTGTGCCGGTCCTGGGCATCTGCCGGGGCGCGCAGATGATGAACGTCGCCTTCGGCGGCTCGCTTGACCAGAATGCGTGGCAGACGTTCGGCAAGGCGAAAAAGATCAAGACGATCCTGCCAAAGCGCGATGTGGACGTCCTGAAAGACACCCTTCTGGCGCGGATCTGCGGGCCTGAGCGGATGCGGGTGAATGCGCTGCACACGCAGGCCGTCGACAGCCTGGGGCGCGGATTGCGGGTGGCGGCGCGCGACACCTGGGGCATGATCCAGGCGATAGAACGCCCGACCGACCCGTTCGCGGTGGGGGTGCAGTGGCATCCCGAGCACCTGTTCTATGCAAGGCGCCAGCGGCTGCTGTTCAAGGCGCTGGTGGCGGCCGCCCGGGCCTATCGCGCGTCGCGCGCGCAGGTCGACGCGGTCTTGAAGGACGCATGAAAAAGGGCGCCGCGAGGGCGCCCTTTCTGGCTCGTTCGGGGCAGATCAGTAGCCCGAGAGAATCTTGTCGACGTCGCGGCGGACTTCGTCCTTGTCCTTGCCGACCTTCGCTTGCAGCTTGCCGATCATCTGTTCGCGCTCGCCGCGCGCTTCTTCCAGGTCGTCGTCGCTGAGGTCGCCGTAGATCTCGCGGAGCTTGCCTTTGATCTGGGTCCAGTTGCCTTCGATGCGATCTTGGTCCATCTCGAATTCTCCAATAATCCTAGGGGTTTGAGCCGTCCCATCGCGGGGCGGCCCGTCATCTCGTCTGTATAGGGAAAACGCAAGCCGCAGGCCGGAGTTCCAGCCGTTGCCGCCGTCAGACGATATTTTCCGTCACGCCGGGCAGATTGAGCCAAGTATCGCGCAATTGGGCACTGTCATGCTGGACCAGGAAGCCGTGACGGTTCTCGGGGGTCATGACGCTGTTCTCGGCAATCTTCTTCGACCACCAGGGGAACATGGTGTCATGTGCGCGTGCCTCGGGCGGCAGATCCTCGAACCACCAGTGCGACATGAGCCGGTCGCGCAGGGTCTGGATGCGCTCGGGCCGGGTGATGCGCACTGCCGCCTCGGTATCCCAGTAGAGCGAGCGACCGTTGAGATTGGCCGATCCGACCAACGCGAACGTGTCGTCCTGCACGAGGATTTTGTTGTGGACGTGGATCAGCGGCGAGCCCGAGAGCGTCTGGATCGTGTCGCGGGCAGCGAACCGGGGCTGCACGGGCGTGGCGACGACGATGCGGTCGCCGAAGCTGTCGCGCACCATTTCGATCGCGTCGTGCTGAAGCGACATGCCATAGCGGGCGTCGACGCCGATGTCGCTGGAATAGGCGACCTCGTCGGGCAGGCCGGGCAGAATGAGGATGGCGTGCAGATCGGGCCGCCGGCGCCCTTCCTTGGCCAGCCGCCGGGCCAGGCCGCGGGCGCGGAAATACTGGGTCTCGATATAGACCATGTCCTTGGCGCGCTTGAAGGCGCGGATGTGATCTTCTTCGATCTCGTGCAGCAGGGTCTTGGGCGAGACGTAGGGCAGTTGCCTCGGACGCGGGGCCGAGAGCGTGCGTCGGATGTATTTCATCGGAGCGGGCTTGCGGCAGGCGTCGATGCTGGTGAGGAAAGTCTTGACGTGATGCGCCGCCTCGATCGCCTCGGGACCGCGCACCAGAAGCTGGACGTCGGACCAGGTATGCGCGGCGATCCGGTCATGCTGAGGCGTGTCGTAGCGCCGTTCGTTCAGGTCGAGCCCGCCGACGTAGACCACCTCGTCGTCGATCACGGCGATCTTCTGGTGATGCGACGTGGTGTGCAGCTCGGGCAGGGCGCCGTTATCCAGGCGCACGGCCTCGCGTAGCTTCTGGTCGTCGCTGAGCGCCATCAGCCGCTTGGACCGGCGCCGCAGGACAGCGGGCAGGAAGGCCAGCCAGGGCAGGCGCCCGGCCTTGGCCGGGTGGAGGTGCGGGGTGACACGCAGATTGTGGATCGAGCAATCGGAGACTTCGGCCAGCGCGGCGGCCTGGCGCACGGTGCGCCATGTCAGGCGGTGCAGTTCGGTGGCGAAGATCGGATCGAAATCACTGACGGTGATGTGGATGCGCACACCGCGGCAAAGGACGTGTTCCAGAAGGTCGAACCACGTCTCGCCGATTTCGCGGGCCTCCGGGCTGCGCAGCTGCGTGGCCAGGTCGAAGATGCGAAAGGAGCCCCAGATATGCGATTTGGCAGCAAGCACGGCGCGCTCGAACACGGGCCACGCCTCCTGCGCGGTTATCATCACCTGGAAGTCTGGGTCGTCGCCATTCTGTATCACGTTGTCGACTCGAAGTCCTTTCGTTCGAACGTGACGTGCAGACCGTAGTGGTCGTCGTCTTCCGTCACCTCCTGGTGGCCGTCAAGCTGGCTGACAAACGCCTTCATCAACTTGGTGCCAAGGCCGCTGATGGTCTCGACCTCGGGGATGGGCCGGAGCATGATCGGGCCCTTGGAATTGATGACGCTGAGCTGATATTGCCCGCCGGACTGTTCTTTCAACGTAACCCGGACGGACGGGGTTTCATCCTTTTTCGCCCCGACATATTTCAGCGCGTTGGTCAGTGCCTCGGCCAGCAGCATCGAGAGCGGCACCGCCTGGTCGGGGTAGAGCGGCAGCGCATCGAGTTCGCGCTCGATGTTGATCCCGGGGACGGTCATCATGGTGGAAATGTCGGTGACAACCGCCTCGAGCAGCTCGTTGGCCTCGATCGTCAGCAGGTCGGGCGTGGTGTAGAGCGTGCGGTGCAGCATGGCGAGGCCGTTGACCCGCCGTTGCAGGCTGGCCAGCATGAACTTGGCCTCGGGCGTCTTGGCGCTGCGCAGCTGCATGTTCATGATCGAGGCGATCATTTGCAGGTTGTTCTTGACGCGGTGGTGCACCTCTTTCAGCAGCACCTCCTTGTCCTTCAGGTCCTTGTCCTGCCGCGCCTCGGATTCGGCGATGATGATCGCCATGCGGTTGAAGGCGCGTTCGGCCTCGGCAAATTCCTCGGGCGGGTTTTCCAGCCGGAGGGGAAAGCCGTCACGCTGGCCCAGGGCGAAGCGGCGCATGGCCGAACGCAGATCGCGGACATGGCGGATCACGACACGGCGCAGTTCGTACCAGGCGAAGGCGAGCCCGGCCGCCCAGATCGCGACGGGAAACAGAAGATTCAGAACGTAGAATGCAAATGCACCGCCCCAGACGGATGTGCGCGCGGGCCAGCTTGCGATGACGCTGACTTGGTCCTGGAAGATGCTCGCCACCGCATAGATGCGTTCCTCGCCAAGGCCGTCCTCGCCGGTGAAGGTGGTGCCGACATGGCGGGTGAGATCCTTGGGGTCGATCATCTGCGGCAGGATCTTTTCGGCATTCTCGCGGCCGCCGCTGGCGGAGATGGTCTGGCCATCGTTGGTGAAGGTGACGAAGCGCAGTTCATGGTCGTACCGGGGCGACGTGAGCGGCTGGTAGGTCAGGCGCAGCGGGACCGATAGCGAGACAATGCCCGTCAGGCTGCGATCGACATAGACGGGATGGTTCACGACCAGCACGGGCTGTTGACTTATCGAGCCGAGCGGCGCGACATAGACACTGGGACCGTCCGCTTCGAGCGCACGTTGCAGGCGTTCGAGCGTGCGGAAGTCGCGCACCTCTTCTCCCTCGGACCCGCACTCCATGATGCCCGAAAGCTTGGTGTAGCCGGCAAAGGCGATGTGGGCGTTGCTTTCGGCGAATTCGCGCATGACCTCGCGGCAGGCGGGGGCGTCGTCGAGGATCGACAGCGCCGCCAGGCCTTCGGCAGAGCCGAGCGTCTGCTGTATCAGTTCACGTTCGTCGCGGGCCGCCGAGGTGGTTTCGAAGAAAAGCGCGTTGCGACGCAGGTTCTCGGTCTCGTCCAGAACCTGGTCGGTTTGATAGACGGCGATGACGCCGAGCGGGAACAGCGCCAGCGCCAGCAACGCAAAAAGACGGAACGACAGCCGGTTGACCATCGTTCCGTATGCGTCGAGCAGGGCTTTGGACTTCTTAGGCAACGCTTTTGTTCGCCGATACGATGCCCGCGGTGACCGCGTCCGTCGTTTCGAGTACCTGATCCTCGTCCAGATGCATCAATTCCACCAGTCGCGCACGGGCGCGGTTGACACGGCTCTTGATCGTACCCACGGCGACGCCGCAGGTTTCCGCGGCTTCCTCGTAGGAAAAGCCGCCGGCACCGACCAGCACCAAGGCTTCGCGCTGTTCGTCGGGCAGCTTGTCGAAGGCAACGTGAAAGTCGCGCATCTGCAATCTGCCATCGTGGTCCGGCTTTTTCGCCAGCGACGCAGCCAGTTCGCCGTCGGTGTCGGACACCTCGCGGCGCGCCTTGCGGTGATGGGAATAGTACGTGTTACGCAGAATTGTAAAGAGCCAGGCGCGCATGTTCGTGCCGGGTTGAAACTTTTCGATGTTGGTCCAGGCTTTGACCAGAGCGTCCTGCACCATGTCGTCGGCCAGCGCGGAGTTGCGCGTCAGGCTCATGGCGAACGCCCGCATAGGCCCAAGGTGTTCGACCAGTTCTTCGCGCGGGTCGCTCATGAATTGTCGTCCGTCCCGGAAGATTTGTCCGCGCCGTGCCCGCTTGTCTTGAGCTGCTCCAGCAGGTCAGTGAAGCGGGACGGCAAAGGCTCACTGGCCACATCCTCGAATGCGCGTTTGAGGTTTTCGTCGATGGTATTTTGCACTCTTGAATTCCGTTTATCTCGAGTCATTTTGTCTTTTGGCCACATTTGTATAGTGTGTCTGGAACTTAACCACGCTATGCGTGTTGAGTTCCATGAAAGTAGAATAAAACTGGAAGCTATCAAATGAGCGAAACCAACTCCGCGGAACTTAGCGAACAGATCGGTGCAAATTTGCCTTATTTGCGCCGATATGCACGTGCACTGACCGGGTCGCAGGAACGTGGCGATCAGTACGCGGTGGCAGCGCTGGAAGCGGTGCTGAGCGATCCCAGCGTGTTCGACGCCACGATCGCGTCCAAGACGGCCCTCTTCAAGGTGTTTCAACCGATCTGGGCGACGTCAGGCGCGGTGTTTTCGGACGACGAGACCGGGCTTCAGGCGAAAGCCCAGGCGCACCTGGCGAAGTTGACGACCAACACGCGCGAGGCTCTGCTGCTTCATACGATCGAAGAGTTCAGCTTTGCCGAAGTGGCCGTGATCATGGACATTTCGGAAGACGAGGCGCGGTCGCTTGTCGATATCGCCTATGACGAGATGTCGAGCGTTCTGTCGGGACGCGTGATGATCATCGAGGACGAGGCGATCATCGCGATGGACCTCGAGGGGATTGTCGGCGACATGGGGCACCGCGTGACGGGCATCGCCCGTACCGAGGCCGATGCGCTGAAGCTGTTCAACGAGGAAACGCCCGACCTGATCCTGTCGGACATCCAGCTGGCCGACGGTTCCAGCGGGATCGACGCGGTCAATGGCATCATGGAGAATGCGCCGGATGTTCCCGTCATCTTTATCACGGCGTTCCCGGAACGCCTGCTGACCGGCGAAGGGCCGGAGCCGGCATTCCTGATCCCGAAACCGTACCAGTCGGACCAGGTTCGCTCGGCGGTGAGCCAGGCGATGTTCTTTTCGTCGACCGAGACGCTGAAGGCCTGACACCCGCGTCAGCGCGTTTCATTGGAAAGGCCCCGGCTTGCGCCGGGGCTTTTTTGTTGTGGGCAGGGTCGCAAAGAAAAAGGGCCAGCGGTGTCGCCGGCCCCTGCAGCTGCGTCTGTGGTGCGGGCGGGTCACCAGTGGGTGCGGTTGAAAGCGCGCGCCACCAGTGCGACCAGGAAGAGCACCATGAAGATGACGAACAGCACCTGAGCGATGCCGGCCGAAGCCGACGCGATGCCGCCAAAGCCGAAAATCCCGGCGATGAAGGCTACGACCAGAAATATAAGGGCCCAATGAAACATTTGCTCGATCCTTCGATTACAGTCGATATGCGACCATAACGATCAAGCGGCGCGCGGGTTCCGGTGGATGTTCGCCCGTTGGAGGAGAGTTGCCTATCGGCGGTCCGGCATCTCCACAGCGGTGATGCCGCCCGAAATCGCCCCTTCGAGATCAATGTCCGTGAAGGGCCGCGACACCACACGCAGGCTTGGGGAGCCCGCTGCGGCGCCGCTGTCGTCCAGCAGCACGATGTGCGTGCGTTCGGCGCTGAGCGCGGTCAGCAGGTTGCCGCGATCCTCGGTATCCGGCAGGCCGATGAAGGCGAAGGAAAAGTGCCTTTCTCTGAGCAGTACCCGCGCGCGCTCCGTATCGCTCTCGACGATCACCTCTCCGAGTGAGCGCGACTGAGCGAAGTCCGCCAGATCGGCAGCTTCGAGCGTTTTACGTGAAGACACCAGCACAAGGTCCTCGCGCGGCGATGTATTTTGCATTTACTACCCCCTCGGTATTGGTTGAATATGGCACAGAATCATGACGTTCACATTAAACTGCGACATAGATTGAGAAGATGGCCATCGACTGCGTTACCTGCCCACTGAGAGAGCTTGAGCTGTTCGCGCCGATGTCGGACGAAGAGCTTGAATTCATGAAAAGTTTCAAGACCGGCGAACTGACGGCCGAGCAGGGCACCGAGATCCTGGCCGAGGGCGCCTCGTCGACGCAGCTTTATACCGCGCTGAGCGGGATGGGGATACGCTACAAGACGATGGAAGACGGGCGCCGGCAGGTGGTGGGCTTTGTGCTGCCGGGCGACTTTGTCGGATTGCAGAGCGGCGTCATGGGAGAAATGCAGCATTCGGTCGAGGCCACGACGACGATGACGCTGTGCGTGTTCAACAGGTCCGATTTCTGGCGGTTGTTCAAATCACAGCCCAAGCGGGCGTTCGACCTGACGCACCTGGCCGCGCGGGAAGAACAGATGCTGGGCGAGGCGCTGGTCACGATCGGACAGATGAACGGGGTGACGCGCGTGGCTTGGGCGCTTTACAGGTTCTTCCAGCGGCTGCGGGCGCTGGACATGATGAAAAACGGCCGTGTTCCGCTGCCCTATCGCCAGCAGGATCTGGCCGATGCGGTGGGCCTGTCGCTGGTGCATACAAACAAGACCCTCACGCGTCTGCGAGAGGCGGGCGTGGCGACATGGCAGGACGATTTCCTGGTCGTGCACAAGGAACAGGAACTGGCCCGCCTGGGCAACGTGGAACCCAATGAGATCTCTTCGCGTCCTCTTATCTGAATGATGGAGGATATCGCCCGTGTCAGAGCGGCTGGTCTATTACCCGGACAGCAACCCCGGTATTCGCCGCGAGAAGCGGGGGCGGGGTTTTTCGTATATCAACGTGGACGGCACGCGCATCGACTGCCCCAGGAAGCGGCGCGAGCTGAAGGCGCTGGCGGTGCCGCCGGCCTATACCGATGTGTGGATGGCACCGATGGCCAATGCGCATCTGCTGGCCACCGGGCGTGACGTGCGGACACGCAAGCAATACAGGTATCACCCGGACTGGTCGGCGCAGCGGTCGCAGACCAAGTTCGACGGCCTGGGCACGTTCGCCCGGAGCCTGCCGCGTTTGCGGCGCTGGATAGATCACAACCTGTCGGGCGAGGTGGGCAGCGAGGACATGGCCGTGGCCGCGGCGCTTGCGCTGATCGACCGGGCGGCGTTGCGGCCCGGCGCGAAAAACTATGCGGACGAGAACCGGACCTACGGCGCGACCACATTGCAGGCGCGCCACATGAGCATCGAGGGAGACTCGGTCGAGCTGTCGTTCAAGGGGAAGGGCGGAAAGCCGGTCGATAAGACCTTGAGAGGCACCAAGCTGGCCAAGGTTCTGGAAGCGTGCCAGGACCTTCCCGGGCCATCGCTGGTGTCGTGGGTAGACGAGGACGGAGCCGCGCGCGCGGTGTCGTCCGAGCAATTGAACACGCGCCTGGAGGCGCTGTGCGAGACGCGCGCCACGGCCAAGACGCTGCGCACATGGCACGGCACGTTGGCGGCGTTCCTGGCGGCGGAGGACGCCGAGGAGATCAGCATCAAGTTGCTGGCCGGCGCCGCCTCGGAGCGGCTGCACAACACGCCCGCCATCGCGCAGAAGAGTTACGTTCACCCTGATGTGCTGGATCTGGCGCGGACGGACACGGGCGCGCGCAAGCGGAAATTGCCGCCGATCGAGACCGCGCGGGACGGGTTTCGGCGCGGCGAGGAAGCGCTGATCAAGTTTCTTTCGTGATCGGCAATTTTTTTCGGAACCGCGCACCAGCGGCAGCGTTGGGCCAGTGAAACGAGACGGATAGGAGACGATATGTCAGCACCCGAAACAAATCTGGAAACGCAGAAGAAACGCCACATCGGTCCGCTTGGCGGCATGTTGTTGGTAGCCGCGTTCGCCGCGATCCTGTTCGGGCTGTTTTACATTTTCGCAACCAGCGACGACCCGACAGATAACGGTGCCTCTGCACCTGCAGCGACCAGCGAGGAACCTGCAGCCGCCGAGGACACCAACTGAGCGGTGCAAACCGGCACCGCGGCAGACATCATCGTGCCGGGTCTGTTCGTGGCTCTGAACCTTCTACTCGTCGCATTCGGCATCGCGTCGAAGAACAGAATGAAACGGCAAGAGCGCGCGGAACGCGCGACTGACGCCAAGACATAGCGCTGACTGCATCCCCCGTCCCCTGTCAGCGTGGCGCGCCCGACGCGCCCAGCACCGCAGTCCGTCCCAGACTGCGGTGCTTTATTTTCTGGGAACCTTAATTGATTTCAGTCGTTTACAGGATGAACCTTATGAGAGGGGAGTAACGATGAAACGCTTTGCACTTGCCGTACTGATGGGAACCCTGCCCGTGACCGCGACAGCTGGATCACTGGCCGATGAGTTGAAGGCCTACGTGGTTGCCGTGGACGTGGCCGCGTTGGACGACCAGGCCCGCGCCGAGCTTTGGACCATCATGGACGACCCGGCGAAAAGCCATGGCAACAAGGTGCTGAGCGTTCACACCGTTCTGGACCGAAATAACGCGCTGCGCGATGTCGATATCCACGGCGGCCCGCTGGATGAAGGCGAGGCGCAGGTCGGTCTGGCCTCGCTCAACTGAACGAATCGCTGGAACTCAGCGTTCGAAATGCGCGTGCCCGTAGCCCGGGCGCGCGCATTTTTCATGCGCGGCCTTCTCAGCGCTGTTCTTCTACTTCCGGCATGACCTGGGCGTAGGTCAGAACGGTGAAGATCATCGTGCCGCCCACCACGTTGCCGAACAGGACGGGCAGGAAGAAATCCAGGACGGCGGGGCCGACCGCGAGCTGGCCCTGGACCATGAGGTAGGCCATTTCGACGGATCCGGCGATCACATGGGTGAAGTCGCCGAGCGCGATGAGCCATGTGAAAAGCACGATCAGCCCGATCTCGTTGCGCTTGGACGAGGGCAGCATCCAGACGATCGCGGCGATCAGCACACCGGCGGGAATACCGCGCATGAAGCCTTCGAGCGGAGGAAAGCTGGTGGCGTGGCGGCTGAGATCGGTGAAGGCGGCGGCGACTTCCTCTGTCAAAACGCCGCCATAGGCGAAAAATGCGGCAACGATGAACGCGCCGATGATGTTCGCCACCAGAACCGCGCTCCAGAGCCGGGCGGTGCGGCCTATGGTGTGTGCGCACGGGTCGATCATGACGGGGACGACCGTGGTGATGGTGTTTTCCGTGAACAGCTGAAGCCGGGCCATGATGACCAGCACGAAGCCGAGCGAATAGCCGAAATTCTCGACGATATAGGCCCATTCCGCGTCCGGCAGGTGGGCGCGCAGCAACGCCTCGGTCAGGACCGAAAAGGAAATCAGAAGGCCGGCGGCGATGCCCGAGAACCACAGGGCGGTCATCGGGCGTTCGAGCTCTTCCTCGCCGTTGCGGCGGATCGACTCGAAGATCAGGCGCGGCGACAGCGCCGCGGCTTCCTCGATGGCTTCCTTTTCCTTTTCCCGTTTGATCAGATCGTTATCGGACTTCGACATTACCCACTCCGGTCTTCGGCTGATTGCCTGCACGTATCGCGGTTACACCACGTTTGCGGGAACAAATAGGGCTGCGCGACGTTTTATCCCCAGCATTATTCGGAGACACCGTCATGGCACAGTCGAACGGTTCGTCCATTAAGGACGAAGACACTTACGAGGCGCTGCGCGACAAGGGCTACAGCAAGTCCAAGGCCGCGCGGATCGCCAATGCCCAGGCCAATGACGACATGGCCCCGTCGAAAAAAGGCGGCAAGGCGCCGCCATATGAGGAATGGTCGAAAGCCGACCTTTACGATCAGGCCCAGAATGTCGGCATCGAGGGTCGGTCGGACATGACCAAGGAAGAGCTGATCGATGCGCTGAGGCGTGACTGAGATGGCGATTTCCCAAGGCGATACGGTCGAGTGGGACTGGGGCAACGGCACCGGTCAGGGTGAGGTCAAGAAAGTCTACACCCAAAAGACGACCGTCAAGATCAAGGGATCGGAGATTACGCGGGACGCCGACGACGACTGCCCGGCGTACCTGATCGAACAGGAAGACGGCGACGAGGTGCTGAAAAGTGCCAGCGAAATCCGCGAAGCCTGAAACAAACGTGAGACTGACGCGTTAGACACGCAGAAAAGGAGACAAACATGTTGGAGATTGGTGGCCTTGGTGGCCTTATCGTTCTGGTGCTGGATATCTGGGCCTTGGTGAATATCATCGGCTCGGGCGCCTCGACCGGCAAGAAGGTTCTGTGGAGTTTGCTGGTGATCATCCTGCCGATTATCGGCTTCATCATCTGGCTGATCGCAGGCCCGCGCAGCGCGGCGGCCTCGAAGGTATAACTGTACTGAAATTCTGAATTTGCGGGGCGCATCCGGTGGATGCGCCCCGTTTTTGTTTCGCGCCGTCCGGGGCAGGGACGGGCGATTTCTATTTCCGATAGATTTGTTTGGGTATTGAGTGTCCGGGCCGGATGTGAGAGACATTCGCCAAAGCGTCCCCAAGCCGAGACCCGTCTTTTGCCAGGCCGACGCACGAACATGACCGGCTGCAGAAGACCGGGGATGCGCACGAAAGCGCGAGTTCAGGGCAAGCCGCGTTCCGAATCCCCCCATCTTCCGCGATAGTCACGGCCGTGAAGCGCTTGACCGCGCCGAGAATTGGTTTGAAACGTGGCCCGGCCTGCGTCCTGCGGAATGCGGCGCGGATCACGTGAAAGGGAGACGCGAGATGAAAAGGTTCACCACCGCCCTCATGGCGATGCTGACGGGGGTCGCCGGCATGCAAGCCGCAGTGGCGCAGGAAGAAGAGCTGGGCGAGGCCGTCCTGATCGAGCTGAATGCGACCAAGGCGAACGAGAGCAGCTGCACGCTGACCTTCCTGGTGATAAACGGCCATCCCACCCAGATCGACAAGGCGGTTTACGAGACCGTGCTGTTCGACAGCGAGGGCCAGGTGGATCGCCTGACCCTGTTCGATTTCGGCACGCTGCCACCGGGGCGGCCGCGTGTGCGGCAGTTTTCCGTGCCAGGGATGGCCTGTGACGGGTTGGGCCAGGTGCTGATCAACGGGGCGCATACCTGCGAGGCGGCCGAGCTGCCCGACGACGCCTGCGAGACCGGGCTTAAGCTGGAGACGCGCACGGATATCGAGGTGACGGGATGAACGGGATTCTGGAAAGCCTGCGCCAGGTTGCGGATCTGGGCGGTCCGGTCGTCATGATCCTGCTGGCGGTGTCGGTGGTCACGCTGGCAACGGTGCTTTACAAGCTGTGGCAGTTCTCGGCTGCCGGGGTGGGACGGCACAAGGCGATGAAAGAGGCGGTCGAGGCGTGGGACGAGGGTGACCTGGCGGCCGCGCTGGCGGCGCTGAAGCAATCGAAGAGCTACCTCGCTCCGGTCGTCGAGATGGCGTTTTCCGCGCAGCCCCAGGACCGCAAGCGGCTGGAGGCGGAGGCGGAATCGCGGTTCGCGCGGCTGGAGCGCGGCTTTCGGCTGCTCGACAGCGTGGCGCAGCTGGCGCCGCTGCTGGGCCTTTTCGGCACGGTTCTGGGCATGATCGAGGCGTTCCAGTCGCTGCAGGAGGCCGGGGCGCAGGTCGATCCGTCGCTTCTGGCGGGCGGTATCTGGGTGGCGCTGCTGACCACCGCCGTGGGGCTGGCCGTGGCGATGCCCACCTCGATGGTGCTGAGCTGGCTGGAGGGCCGGATGGACGGCGAGCGTGTCACCGCGGAGCGGGCGATTTCGACGGTGCTGCATCCGCAGGGCCGCCCGGCGCCTGCGGCGGATTTCGAAGCGGAGCCGGGCCGTGCGTAAGACCTCGCGGCGCAGGCGCTTGTCGATGACGTCGCTGATCGACGTGATCTTCCTGCTGCTGTTGTTCTTCATGCTGTCGTCGACCTTTTCGCGCTTTGCGGAGGTCGAGCTGGCCGCCGCGGGGGCGGGGGGCAGCGGCAGCAGCGAGGCCAAGATCAGCTTTCTGCGCCTGAGCGACGAGGACCTGAGCCTGAATGGACAGCAGATCGAACTGGACGGGTTGAGCGCCGCCTTTGCCGAGATGCCGCAAAGCGACGAGGCGCGGCCCGTGGTGGTCAGCCTGCGCGACGGCGTTACGGCGCAGCGCCTGACCGATCTGCTGGTCGTGCTCCGCGGCATCGAGCGCGTCAGCATCAGCGTGCTGGGGTCCTGAGGTGCGCAAGGTCAAGACATCCTCGCGCCGGGAGCCGACGATCGCGCTGATCAACATCGTGTTCCTGATGCTGGTCTTCTTCATGGTGGCGGGCACCCTGTCGCAGCCGCTGGACAAGGATCTGAGCCTGGTGCGGACGGCGGACCTGGAAGGGCGTTCGCCGCCCGACACGCTGGTGGTGCATCCAGATGGGCGGATGAGCTACCGGGGCGACGATATTGCCTCGGCCGAGGAATTCCTGTCGCGGCGCAGCGAAGAAGACCGCGCGTTGGTGCGCGTGGTGCCGGACCAGGAGTTGTCGGCGCAGACGCTGGTGAACCTGGCGCGGGACCTGCGCGGCGCGGGGGCGGAGCGCGTGGTGATCGTCACTCAGAGGGGGCTGGAATGATCGCGTCGTCGCGTCTTGTGAAAACCGTGGCCGTGACAGCGGCGCTGGTGGTGCATGGCACCGTGGTGGCGGCGGTGTTCCAGGGCGAGGCGATAGAGATCGAGGGCGATGCGGGCGGCGTCGAGGCCAGCATCGGCAACAGCTTTGCCGACATGGCGGCGGGGGTGATGACGCCCGACGCCACCGACGAGGTCGTCGAGGAAACGCCCCCGGAAGAGGTCTCGGCGCAGGACATGCCCGAGGAAACCGCACAGGACCGGCCCGAGGACACGTCGCCCGAAGTCGATCCGCAGGAGACCGCCGAACCTGTCGAGCAGGCCGAGACCGCGCCGGTGACGCCGACCGAAACGCCCGTGGAAAACGTGCCGGAGCCGGTCGAGGCCCAGCCTGTCGAGCAGGCGGAGATTACGCGGAACGTGCCGCTGGTGCCCGTGACCCCGTCGGAATCCGTGCCGGAGGAAAACGTGCAGCCGACAGAGCCGGAGCAGGCGGAAATCCTGGAGCCGGTGGACGAGGCGCCGACTGCGGTGACACGCTCGTTGCGGCCCAAGCCGCGCAGCGCGGAGTTCGAGGAAGCGCATAAACCCGAGCCGCCGAAGGCGCAGCCGAAGCGGACCGAACCGAAGCCGCAGCGTACGACGCAGTCGCAGCCCAAGCCGCAGCCCAAGGGCAACGCGCAGCAGACCGCGCGCGCGGGCAGTGCCACGGGGTCCCAGACGCAGACCAGATCGGCGGCGCAAGGTTCGGGGCAATCGCAGGCCGCCGGCAATGCCGCGGCGAGCAATTATCCTGGACAGGTGATGCGGAAGATCTCGCGCGTGCCGCGCCCGCGCGTCGGCAGCCGGGGCACGGCGGTGGTTGCGTTCCGCATCGGCGGAAATGGTGGGCTGGCGGGGCTGTCGATCGCGCAAAGCTCCGGCTCGCCCAAGCTGGACCAGGCGGCGCTGCGGATGATCCAGCGGGCCGCCCCGTTCCCGCCGCCGCCCGCAGGGGCGCGGACCAGTTTCTCGATCAACATCAAGGGCAGCTGACGACGCTTACCGGACGATCCGGTGGTTGCTCAGGCCCCAGTCGGTGTAGAGATCGGCGATGATGGTGCCGAACTGCGCCTCGGCCGTGGCCAGCACGCGGCGCGTTTCGTGCGATCCGCCAAAGATCGCCGCCGGGTCGCCGACCGAGATGCCGTCGAGGCCGGTGACGTCGGCCACGGTGGTGTTCATGGAAATGCGGCCCAGGATCGGGGCCTCGTGCCCGCCGATCAGGACGGTGCCGGTGTTCTGACCAGCACGGCGGACACCGTTGGCATAGCCGATGGACAGGCACGCCAGGCGGCGGGGCGTGTCGAGAACGCAGGTGCGGTCATAGCCCACCGTGGCGCCCGCTGGGTAATCGGCCACGCTGACCACGCGGGTCTTGAGGGTCATCGTAGTCTGAAAGCCCCATTCAGGCTTGAGGATGCCATAGAGCACGGCGCCGCAGCGGTACATGTCGGTCTGGACCGGCTGATCGGAGACGAGCGTCAGCGAACTGCCGGCGTGGACGAGCGTGCCTTCGCGCGAGAGGTTGCCCTGGTCCAGGACCCAGTCGGCGTGCTTTTGAAAGAGCGCGGCGCTGGCGCGCAACTCGTCGGGCGCATTGTCGGGAAAATGGGTGCAGATGGCCGTGATGCTGTCGCCCAGCCGGCCGAGAATGGCGCGGCAGGCGGCGCGGCCCTCGTCGGTGCCGATTTCCAGCCCGTCGCGGGACATGCCCATGGCGTTGAGCGACAGGTGGGCTCGGACGGGCGCGCCGGAATTTTTCAGCGCGGCGAGGTTCTCGGCGGCCTCGACCGTGCCGACCTGTTCCTCGACCCGGTCGGGCAGGGCGGCGCGGGTCTCGATCGGCGTGGCGGCGCGCAGGCGGATCAGCTGGCCGGTGTAGCCTGCGTCGCGCACCGCCCGCGCCTCGGCGTTCGAGGTGATGGCGATGCAGTCGATTCCGTGGGCGCGGACCAGGGGAACAACGGTGGCGATGCCGTGGCCATAGGCGTCGGCCTTCAGGACGGCGCAGAAGCGGCGGCCCTTGGGGACGCGGGCCAAGGCGATGCGGATGTTGGCCTCGATCCGGTCGCGGTGGACCTCGCACCACGCGTCGGGGATCGCGGCGTCGGTCATGTGTCGGGCAGGCCGAGGAGGCGGTCGAGGATGCCAGCGAACTGGTCGGTCACGACGGGCAGGAGCGCGTCGGGGAAGTCATAATCCGGGTTGTGCAGCTGGGGCATATCGGTGCCTGCGCCGACATAGAGCATCGTGGCCTTGGCGCCGTCGTCGCCGATGCGGCCGAAATCCTCGGACCAGCGCATGGGGGTGGGCAACTCGTTGACCCTGTGCCCGAGATCATGGGCCGCGCGGCGGGCTATCTCGGTGGCGTCGGCGTCGTTGACCACGCCGCGAAAGACGTCGTGCCAGTGGATGTCGGTGACAAGGTCGCCCTGGGCCTGGGCGACCTTTTGCAGGGCCGTGTCTATCAGCTGATCCATGCCCTCGTTGGTCATCGTGCGCAGCGTTACGCGCAATTCGCCATCGGCCGGGGCGATGCCGAAGGCAGGCTCGCCCAGGTTGGCGTGGGTGAGGGTGGCGAGGGTGAAATCGGCGTCGGCGATGGTGCCGTGGCTGAGCGCGGGCAGGGCGGTCATCAGGCTCGCCATGGCGGGGCCGGGCGAGAGGCCGTCCTCGGGCAAGGCGGCGTGAGAGCTTTTGCCGGTGAGCAGGATCTGCATCCCGCGCGAGGCGCAGTTAGCCGGGCCGGAGCGCAGGCCGATCTCGCCCAAGGGCAGCCCCGGAACATTGTGGTAGGCGAAGGCGTAGTCGGGGCGGATCTGGGGCCATTGCGGGTCCTCGATGACGGCCTGCGCGCCCGCGCCGGTTTCCTCGGCCGGCTGGAAGAGCAGGATGACGCGGCCCTTGGCGGGGCGCGTGGCGAGGCGCATGGCGACACCCATCAAGGTGGCCATGTGGCCGTCATGGCCGCAGAGGTGACCCTTGCCGTCGAGCTGCGAGGCATGGGGGATGTCGTTGATCTCTCGGATCGGCAACCCGTCGAGTTCAGAGCGCACAAGGACGGTGGGGCCGGGCGCGCGCCCGGTGAATTCGGCGGCGACGCCGTGGCCGCCGAGGCCCTGCCAGATGCGGTCGGCCCCAAGGGCGGTGAGTTCACGGGTGATGCGTTTTGCGGTCTCGACCTCGTCGCCGGAGACTTCGGGCTGGCGGTGCAGGTCCTGGCGCAGGGCGGTGAGGTAGGCGATCTGGTTGGAGGGGAGCGTGGTCATGGGATCCTCAGAAGATTTCAAGAAGGCCGGCGGCGCCCTGGCCCCCGCCGACGCACATGGAGACGACGCCCCACCTGGCGCCCCGGCGGCGGCCTTCGAGCAGGATGTGTCCGGCCATGCGGGCGCCGGACATGCCGTAGGGGTGCCCGATGGAGATGGCGCCGCCGTTGACGTTGAGCTTGTCGTCGGGGATGCCCAGCATGTCGCGGCAGTGGAGGAGTTGCGCGGCGAAGGCTTCGTTGATTTCCCAGAGGTCGATGTCGTCCGTGGAGAGGCCCGCGCGGTCGAGCAGGCGGGGGATGGCGTGGACGGGGCCGATGCCCATTTCCTGCGGCGCGACACCGGCGACGGCGAAGCCGCGCAGCGCGCCGAGGGGGGTGAGATTGCGGCGCGATGCCTCGGCTTCGGACATGACGACGAGGGCGGCGGCGCCGTCCGAGAGCTGGCTGGCATTGCCGGCGGTGACGGTCTTGCCCTCGCCGCGTACGGGCTGGAGGTTGGCGAGCCCCTCGGCGGTGGTGCCGGGGCGGTTGCATTCGTCCTGTTCGATTTGGACGGGTTCTTCGTGGGTTTCTTTCGTGGTCTTGTCGGTGACCAGCTTGGTGGTCTCGACGGGGATGATTTCGTCGGCGAAGAGGCCGGCCTCTTGCGCCTTGGCGGTGCGCTGCTGGCTTTGCAGTGCGTAGGCGTCCTGTGCCTCGCGGGTGACTCCGTATCGGGCGGCGACGACCTCGGCCGTATCCAGCATGGCCATGTAGTAGCTGTCGGGCACCGACGGATCGCGGTAGCGGTGCGCGTTCCAGTGGTCGTTCTGGACGAGGGAAATGCTGTCGAGGCCACCGGCGAGGGCCACGTCAACGCCCTCGGCACGGACCATGTGCGAGGCGATGGCGAGCGCGTTGAGGCCCGAGGCGCATTGGCGGTCGATGGTCGCCCCCGCGACGCTGTCGGGCAGGTGTGCGGCCTGCGCGATGTGCCGGGCGACGTTGACGCCCGAGGTGCCCTGGGTGAGGGCGGAGCCGAAGATGGCGTCCTCGACCTCGGCCCCCTCAAGCCCGGCGCGTGCCAGCGCGGCGCGGACGGCGGGCGCGGCCAGGCTGGGGGCCGTGAGGTTATTGAAGGCGCCGCGATAGGCCTTGCCGATGGGCGTGCGGGCGGTTGAGACGATGACGGCGTTGCGCATGGCTCAGGCCTCCTCCGTGCCGCACCAGTCGGCGATGAAGAGTGCTGTGGCTTTCGTGACGCGGCGGAGGCTTTCGAGGTCGACCCGTTCGTTGAAGCCGTGGATCGCCTCGGCCCGGGGACCGTAGACCAGCGCGGGCGTGTCGGCGTAGAGGCCGAAGAAGCGTGCGTCGGTGGTGGCGGTGATGGACTCGCGGGTGAGGGGGGTGCCTGTGACGGTTTGGTGGGCGGTTTCAAGCTTGGTGACAGCGTTGGTGGCGGTCTGCGAGGTGTCGCGGGAGAGCGCGTAGCCTTCGGCGTGAAAGCCGTGATAGACGATCTCGGGCAGGGAGTTGCGCAGGAAGGCGTTTTGCTGCGCGGCGTTGCGGATGACCTGTTCGATCTCCTGTTTTGCTGCATCGAGGGAGTGGCCGGGGAAGAGGCCCATGCGCACGTCGAAGACGGCCCAGGCGGGGACGGAACTGGTCCAGTCACCGCCCTGGAACTTGCCGATATTGAGATTGAGCGCGTGGTCCATGTGGGTGTATTCGGGCGGGCGGTTCGCGGCCTCGTTCCAGCGATGTTCCATGTCGTGCAGGGCCTGGATCAGCGGGAAGGCGGCCTCGATGGCGTTGGCGCCGGTGCCGGCATAGGCCACGTGGGTGGGTAGGCCCTTGAGGTGCACCTGAAACCACAGGACGCCAAGCTGGGCGCTGACAAGTTGTTCCGCGAAAGGTTCGGGGATGAGGGCGGCGTCGGCTTTGTAGCCGCGCGCGAGGCAGGCCAATGCGCCGTTGCCGGTGCATTCCTCCTCGACGACCGACTGGAAATGCACGTCCGCCGCCGGGGCGAGGCCGCAGGCGGCCAGCGCGTCGAGGGCGAAGAGGTTGGAGGCGAGGCCCGCCTTCATGTCGCCGCCGCCACGGCCGTAGAGCCAGCCGTCCTTGACGTGAGGCTCGAACGGGGGGCTGTCCCACATGTCGAGGGGGCCGGCGGGGACCACGTCGATATGGCCATTGAGGATGAGGGACCGGCCCTGCGCGGTTTTCGAGCGGTGGGTGGCGACCACGTTTACCGCATCGTCATAGGGGCCGAGGACTGGGGAGAAGCCGGGGAGGTGCTGGATGTCTGCGAGGTCGATCTGCCAGCGGTCGATCTCGTAGCCGCGGGTCTTGAGTTCGGATGCCATGAAGTCCTGTGCCGACTGCTCGTTGCCGCGCGTGGAGGGGTGGGAGGTGAGCTCGGTCAGGAACGCCACCTGCCGGTCGAAACCGTCGTCGACGGCGGCGCAGAGGCGGGTTTTGAGGTCTTCGGTCATTAGGCGGCTCAGAAGGTCGGAATTGGCGTGTCGGGGATCGAAAGGGGGGCGTCGGTGGCGCGTTGCACGTCCTCGACGCTGGTGCCTTCGGCAAGTTCGGTCAGGGCGAAGCCGTCGGGAGTGACGTCGATCACGGCGAGGTCGGTGAAGATGCGGGCGACGCAGGCGCTGGCCGAGAGGGGGAGGGCGCAGGTCTGCTTCAGCTTGGGGTTTCCGGCGCGGTCGGTGTGGGTGGTGAGCACGGCAACGCGGCGGGCCTTTTGCGCCAGTTCGATGCCGCCGCCCGCGCCGGGGCTGAACTTGCCGGGAATCTTCCAGTTGGCGAGATCGCCGGTCTGGCTGACCTCGAAGGCGCCGAGCATGGTGAGGTCCAATCGGCCCGAGCGGACCACGGCAAAGCTGGTGGCGCTGTCGAAAAAGGCCGAGCCGGGCACGGGCGTGACATAGGCGCCGCCCGCGTCGATGAGGTTGCGGTCGGCACGGTCGGGCGAGAGAGCGGGGCCGATACCGGTCATGCCGTTCTCGGTATGCAGGCAGACGGGAAAATCGGCGGGCAGGTGGTTCACCACCTTGGTCGGCAGACCGATCCCGAGGTTGACGACCATGCCCGGTGCAATCTCGCGCGCGGCGCGGGCGACCATGCGATCCCTAGCGTCGGACAACGGCGTAATCCTCTGATATCTCTGGCAATTCCGTGACGTGATCGACGAAGACGCCGGGGGTGTGGACGGCGTTGGGGTCAAGTTCGCCCAGCGGCACGACGCGCTCGGCCTCGGCGATGACCAGGGGGGCTGCCATGGCCATGATCGGGTTGAAGTTCTGCGCGGTGGCGACATAGGCGAGGTTGCCGAAGGGGTCGGCGGTGTCGGCGTGGATCAGGGCCACGTCGGCGCGCAAGGCGGGCTCGACGAGGTAGGGTTTGCCCGCCATCTCGATCACTTGCTTGCCGCGGGCGAGTTCGGTGTCGATGCCGATATCGCTGAGGATCGCGCCGATGCCGGCGCCGCCTGCGCGGATGCGCTCGGCAAGGATTCCTTGCGCGTTGAATTCCACTTCGAGTGCGCCGGAATTCATCAGGCCGATGGCGTGGCTGTTGAGGCCGAGATGCGTGGTGATGAGGCGCTTGACCTGGCCGCTTTGCAGCAGGTGGTCGATGCCCATGCCGGGTTCGTTGGCGTCGTTCTTGATGAGGGTGAGGTTGCGCGCGCCGTGCGCCACCAAGGCGCGGATCAGGGTCATGGGTGTGCCCGGCACGCCGAAGCCGCCGACCATGACGGTGGCGCCGTCCCTGATGTGGGCGATGGCGGCCTCAATGGAAGTGCGCTTGTCGGGGAGCCTCATGCCGCAGACTCCACCGGCAGGCCGATCTCTTGCGCGAAGGCGTCGAGGGCGTCGCGGAGGATCGCCATCATCTCGGCGATTTGATCGGCGCTGATGATGAGGGGCGGGGCGACGAGGAAATGGTCGCCCTTGGTGCCGCCACGGGTACGGCGGGAATAGATTATGAGGCCGCGTTCGTAGGCCAGTTCGACGAGGCGGTCGTGGGCGTTGAGCGCGGGGTCGAGCGGCTCCATCGTCGTGCGGTCGGAGACGAATTCGAAGGCGGTGAGCAGGCCCTTTCCCCGAACGTCGCCGATGAAAGGGTAGCGGTTCATCAGGGTGCGGAGTTCGGACATCAGCACGTCGCCCATGCGGGCGGCGTTGCCGATGAGGTCGTGCTCCTCCATCTCTTCGAGCACCGCGAGACCGGCGGCGCAGGCCAGCGGGTTGCCGGCATAGGTGAAGCCGTGGGCGAAGCCGCCCGCATCCAGCACCGGATCGACAAGGCGGCGGCCTGCAACCATGGCGCCGAGCGGGGCATAGCCCGCGCCGAAGCCCTTGGACATGGCGACGATATCGGGGGTGATGCCCCAGTGTTCGGCGGCGAGGAAGCGGCCGGTGCGGCCTGCGCCGGTCATGACCTCGTCATAGATCAGCAGCACGCCGAACTCGTCACAGATCTCGCGGATGCGGCCATAATAGCTGTCGGGGGCGACGAGGGCGCCGGTGGAGGCGCCGCCGACGGGTTCCATGATGAAGGCCAGCACGGTGTCCGGGCCCTCGGCGAGGATCTTGTCGCGCAGGAGCTCGGCGTATTTCAGGCCGCGCGCCTCTTCCATCAGGTTGTCGCGGTCAAGATAGGTGGTGGGGGCGGTGACCTTGGGCATCCCGCTCATCATCGGGGCGAACGGGTCGCGCAGCGGGGCGTAGCCGGTGAGATCGAGCGCGCCGAAGGTGCAGCCGTGGTAGGAGGGAAAGCGCGAGATGACCTTGTAGCGGTCGTTTTGACCCTGGGTCAGGGCATATTGGCGGGCGAGTTTCACGGCGCTTTCCACCGCCTCGGAGCCGCCGGAGACGAAGAAGACGCGGTCGAGGCCGTCGGGCGTCATGGCGACGGTCTTGGCCGCCAGATCCTCGGACGGGTGGGTGCGGAAATGCAGGCGGTAGCCGAAGGTGGCCTTGTCCATCTGCGCCTTCATTTTGGCCAGCACGCGCGGGTTGGAGTGGCCGATATTGGACACCATCGCGCCCGACGAGCCGTCGATATACCGTTTGCCCGACTCGTCGATCAGATAAATCCCCTCGCCGTGGTCGAGGAACGGTCGCGGGTGGCGCGACTGGTAGAAGAGGTAAGAGGCCGTGTCGGTCACTTGGCGCCTGCGAGGTGTTTGCGAAGGAATTCGCGGGTACGTTCCTTGGTGGGGTTCTTGAAGACGACGCTGGGCGGGCCTTCCTCGACCACCACGCCCTTGTCCATGAAAAGTACGCGGTCACAGACCGAGGCCGCGAAATCCATCTCGTGGGTGACGATGATCATGGTCATGTGTTCCTCGGCCAGTTTTTTCATGACCTGGTTCACCTCGTCTACCAGTTCGGGGTCGAGGGCGGAGGTGGCCTCGTCGAAAAGCATCAGCTTGGGCTTCATGGCGAGCGCGCGGGCGATGGCGACGCGCTGTTTCTGGCCGCCCGACAGCTGCGAGGGGTAATAGTCGATCCGTTCCAGCATCCCGACCTTGTCGAGCTGCTCCTCGGCCAGTGCGTCGGCTTCGGCCTTGGAAAGCCCCTTGAGCAGCTTGGGCGCCATGGTGACGTTGTCGCGGGCGGTCATGTGGGGGAAAAGATTGAAGTGCTGGAACACCATGCCGATGTCCTGACGCATCTGGTTGATGTGCTTTTCGTACTGGCGATAGGGCAGATCGCGGTTCACCTGCACGCCGTCGAGCCAGATTTCGCCGCCCGTCAACGCGTCGAGGTCGTTGATTGCGCGCAAAAGCGTGGACTTGCCTGAGCCGGAGGGGCCGATGATCGCCACGATCTGGCCGCGCGCGACGTTGAGGCTGATGTCCTTGAGAACCTCCAGCTTGCCGAAGGATTTCTGGGCGTGCTTGATTTCGACGAAATGTTCGGTGTCGGTCATGGTCTGTCTCCTGACGATCAGCGCGAGATTGCGATGCGGCGCTCGATGCGGCGCTGCACCCATTCCATGCAGAGGTTGATGGCGTAGTAGAAGGCGGCGGCGACGAGGTAGAACTCGAACGGGCGATAGGTCGCGCCGATCGCGCGCTGGGCCGAGAGGGTCAGTTCGCTGACGCCGATCACCGACACCAGGGCGCTGTCCTTGAGAAGTGCGATCATGTTGTTGCCGATGGGCGGGATCACGTCGCGCACGGCCTGCGGGATGACCACCTTGCGCAGCGCTTGGCCACGGCTGAGGCCGACGGTGCGGGCGGCCTCCATCTGGCCCTTGTCGACCGAGAGGATGGCGGTCTGGATCAGTTCCGAATTGTAGACCGCGAAGTGCAGGCCCAACCCGATGATTCCGGCGACGAAAGCGGGCAGGTCGATGCCGATCTGGACGAGACCGAAATAGATCAGGAAGAGTTGCAGGAGCAGCGGCGTGCCCATGAAGACCCATTCGATCAGGCGAAAGGGCTGGCGGATGATCCACGGCGCATAGAGCGCGATGACCGCGAAAATGATGCCGCCGAAGAAGCTGACCAGCGCGGCGGCGACCGCGATGAAGATCGTCCAGAGGCAACCCAGCAGGATCACGTCGAGATGTTCCGGAACAACCGTGAAGTCGAGGCCCATTCTGGTTTTCCTTTCCGGTCAGTTGATCTGGACGCGACGGTCGAGCCAGGCGACGGCCCGGCCGGTGGCGTAGATGATGATCATGTAGAGAATGCCCGCGAGCAGGAACATCTCGAACGGTTTGTAGGTGGAGCCGATGTAGCGCTGCGCGGTGTAGGTGAGTTCGACGACGGAGATCGCCGCGACCAGCGCCGTGGACTTGATCAGCATGTTGAGGTTGACGCCCAAGGGACGGACCATCAGGCGCGCGGCCTGGGGCAGGATCGTGTTGTAGAACGCCTGCCAGCGGCTTAGGCCCAGTGTGCGGGCCGCCTCGCGCTGGCCCTTGGGGATCGAGATGATCGCGCCGCGGATGGTCTCGGTCATGTAGGCGCCGACATTGACGCCGAGGCCGATGACGCCCGCCTCGAACGCGTCGAGTTGGATCCCGACCTGGGGACCGCCGAAGTAGAGAATGAAAAGCTGGATGAGCGCGGGCGTGCCGCGAAAGACGCTGACATAGGCCGCGCCGAGGAAGCGGAAGACGGCCAGGCGCGACAGCCGCATTGCGGCACCGAGCGCGCCGCAGGTAAGGCCGAGCAGGGCCGTCAGGACCGAGAGCTGGATCGTCACCCAGGCGGCCTGAAGGAAGAAGGGATAGACCCTTTGCATCAACTCTATGTCCATGGCGTGTCCTTCTGGCAGGTCGCGGGGCCGGGGCGTGGCGAAGACATTCCGGCGAAATCGGGAGCGTGGCTGAACAGGTCAGGGGCAAGGCGCACCGCGCCCGGGCCGTCAGCCGGTCCAATCCGGGTCAGGATCAGGGAAGGCCCCGCCGACCTGCGATGGCGGCGGGGCGGAGGGGCTTAGCGGATGTCCGCGCCAACCCATTTTTCGGCGATTTCCATGTAGGTGCCGTCTTCCATCATGGAATCCAGCGCCTCCTGCATGGCGGCGGCCAGTTCGGGGCTGCCTTCGCGGATGGCGATGCCAGCGCCGAAGGGTTCGGTCGTGGGATCTGCGAACATCTCGTATTCCTGGCCTTTCTCGCCCATGGCGAGGATGGCGGCGATGGAATCGTTCACGATGGCGTCGACGCGGCCGTTCTCAAGCTCCAAGAGCAGTTCGGGCAGGCCCTTGTAGGTGCTGACGTTGTAGCCACGCTCGCGCGCCCAGTCCTCGTGGGTTTCCCCCAGGGTCAGGCCGACCTTCTTGCCTTCGAGATCCTCGAGGCTGGTGATGCCCGAGCCGGGCTGGGTGAAGATGGCGCGCTTGTCGGAATAGTACGGCCCGACGAAATCCACGACCTCGTCCCGCTCCTCGGTGATGGTCATGGAGCCGACGATGGCGTCGTACTTGTTGGAGAGAAGCCCGCCGATGATTCCGTCCCACGCGGTGGTGACGATCTCGGCCTCGAGCCCCATGCGCTTGGCGATCTCGGTGCCGATGGCGGGGTCGAAGCCCACCACCTCGTTCTGGTCGTTGACGAAGTTGAACGGCGGGTAGGCGCCGGACATCGCGATGCGGATGACACCCTTTTCCTTAAGGGTTTCAAGTTCTTCCGCGGCGGCGGGGGCGAGGCCCGCGACGGCAAGGCCCATGGCCGCGACAACGGATTTCAGAACGGTTCGGCGGAATGTCATATGTGTCTCCATGTTGAATTTCGGCGCCGGGTCTTTTGCCCGTGCAGCATTGGCGGCGTGCGCCGCTTGTGCAAAAAGCCTTGCATGGCCGGAATTATCGCGCAAATAAATAATAAGCATTCTTACTATAGAGGAAATCTATGAGCCTGCCGCAGCGCCGTCGCTTTCCCTGGAACCTGGACTGGAACCTGTTGCGCACCTTCATGGTGATCGTCGAACAGCGGGGCATCTCGAAGGCGGCGAGCCATCTGGGCCTGAAACAGCCCACGGTGTCGGCGGCCCTGAAGCGGTTGGAGCAGAGCATCGGCAAGACGCTGGTGATCCGCAAGCCCAACGAGTTCACGATCACCCGGGCGGGTCAGGTTCTTTACACAGAGTGCGCGACGATTTTCGGCACGGTGTCGCAGATCCCGGCGATCCTGGACGAGGACAAGGCCGAGTTGCGCGGGCATTTGTCGATCGCGATTACCTCTTCGGTGATATCGGAGCATTTCGACGGTGTGCTGAACCGCTTTGCGCAGGCGCATCCCAGCGTGACCTATTCGTTCACGGTGTTCGAGAGCGACGAGGTCGAGACGATGATCAAGCTTAACCGCGCCAGTTTCGGGATCTGCCTGCTGACGACGGTGCCCAAGAACCTGAGGACGATGGTGCTATACCGCGAGTATTTCGGCCTTTACTGCGGCGCGCGGCATCCGCTGTTCGGGGCGGATGCGATCCTGCCGGAGGATCTGGAGGGCGAGCCTTTCGTGGCCTTCCAGACCGAGGCGGAAGGCGGACCGCTGGAGGCGATCTCGCAGCTGCGCGCCCGGCTGAACCTGTCGCGCAACTGGCGCGGGGTGTCGTCCAGCCTGAACGAGATCCGGCGGATGATCATGGCGAATGTGGGGATCGGGGCGCTGCCGCTGCACGTGGCGGCGCAGGATGTGGCGGCGGGTCGAATCCGCCAGCTGCCTCCGTTCGATGATCTGCCGATGGTCGACATATACTTGCTGAGCAACCCGTCGCGCCGGCACTCCGAGGCGGAGGCGAAGTTCCTGGAGGCGGTCGAGGACAGCCTGTCGCGGACCGCGCTGGAGGATCGGACCTATGGAGCGTCGGCGCCGGTCTGACGGGATCGGACGCGGATCCGGCGGGGCATCGGCCCGATCCAGGCGGTAGTATCGTAGGTTCGGCGATGGCGCGAGGGGACCCGCACGTCAGACGGCGTAGCAGATGACATCCGTCCCGTCGACGCCGTGCGCACGCAGGTAGATCCGCCGGGAGGGCAGCAATCGCGCCATCAGCAAGGGCAGCCTCCAGAGGTCTTCGGGGAGGTGGTACACGCTGACGGCGAGCTTGGGGTTGTTGGCGGTTACATGCTCTGCCGACCCGTTCAGGGCGTCCCACTCGGCCCCTTCGATATCGAATTTCGCATAGGCCGGTTGCCCGGCAGGCATCACGTCGGCCAACCGCTTGACCGGCATCGAGACAGTGCCGCCTGCGTCGAAGGCGGCGCTCATGTCGGCCGTGGCATTGAACGACAAGACGCCCGCTTTCGCGCCAAGCCCGCAATTCAGAGCCGTCACGCGATCGCCCAGACCCTGGTCCGCGATGCGCCCTTCGAGGCGGGCGTGGTTCTCGGGGTCGGGCTCGATACAGACGGCACCTTCGAACGCGCCTCGGGTATGCACCAGGAACTGCGCCAGCGTGTCCCCGTCATAGGCGCCCGCGTCGACAAAAAAGACATTCGGGCTGAGATTGATATCGAGATCCTTCGGAAAATAGATATCGTCCAGTCGCGGAGCGGGAAGACGGGTGAAATCGAGGGACATGCGCCATGCGATCTGCCTGGCGAATGTCTCGCGCGAAATCGCATCGGCCCAGAGCGCGTCGCATGCCAGGATGCTGTCTTTTTCACGCAGGACCGCCTCGGGTGGCATCACGTTGCAAAGCCCGGCGCATTCTTCGGGAAAAAGCCAGCTCGACAGCATGAAGCTCTCGGTTTTCAGCCCGGTTTCGGCCAGCAGGGCCTGTGCCTGCACGAAGGTCAGCTTGGGGTTCAGTACCGTTACCAGAACGGTCACGTCGGGTTTGAGCGTTTCCGCTGCCTGCTGCCGGCCAAGGACCCGCAGGCCGTCGATTACCGTGCCCTGCTTTGCGGGAGTGTCGTCGATGAAGGCAACCGGCTCGACACCGGCGCGGCGCAGGCGTTTCAGGACCTCGCGCCCGGTGTTGCCAGCCCCGAAGAGCGCGATGTTGTCCGTGTCGGGCAGCGCCAGGTCAAGCCTGCGGCGGCATCGCTCCCGGGCCTCTTGCGGTGTTTCGGAGAGGATGGCTCTCAGATCGGGCTCTATGGCTTGAGACAGGGTCACGGCTGGCGTGCCTTGGCCGCACGGGCCGCTTCGATCTTGCCTTCGCGCCAGTCCTTGACGCTCTTGGGGATCTCGTATTCGAAGCCAAGGTAGTCCCGCACCTTCGGATCCTCGACTTCGACGCCTCGCTGCGCGAAAATTTCCTTGAAATTGTACTGCTGGCGCAGCATCGGCGGCGTGATGATGTGGTTGACGGCGCGTCGCACGTCGTTCGAGTTGTTCTTGCCCGTGCGATGGTACAGCATGGCATCGAAGAAGATGATTGTCCCGGGCGGGCACTTTACCACTTTCTGGTGGTTGCGGACGAAATCTTCCGACGGAAAAGCCTCGAAAAGATGCGTGCCGGGCAGCACGTAGGTTCCCCCGGTCACTTCGTCGAACGGATCAACCGCCAGAAGTGCGCTGAGGGCCAGCGGCCGGGACGATGTGTAATGCTGATAGTTCAGGTCGCGATGCCAGGTGAACTGGTAATGGTCGCGCCCCGGCTGGTTCAGGATGCCGTTATGAGACATCAGCACGCAATACTGCCTGAGGAACGCGGCAGCGACGTCCAGGATGACCGGCAAGGTGGCGATTTTCAGCATGAGGGGATCGTATGCACAGACGGCACGCGCGATATTCGCGTCCTTCATGAGCCGCAGATTGTCCTCGCCACCGACCTCTTCCGCTTGCTGGGCATAGACCTGGTCAAGTACGTCCCGGGCCTGAGCGAGTTCGCTTTCTTCAAGACCGCTCGACGCGAGCGCGTATCCGTTGATCCGCAACTCTTCGATGCATCTTTCGATGTCGCCGGTCGTCGCGGTCTTCTCCGCCACGCCGTGCGTAAGCACTGTGGTGTCGAGGTCGGTCTCGCCCATGGCGTCACACTCCCAAGCTTCAATTACCAAGGTTTCAGCGCACTGATAATTTAACAGAACCAGCCAAAATCAAACGAGATCAGTATCACGATCGCATTGGGTTGTCGCAAGACTAAACTCCGGCTTGGGAGGCGCAGCTCAAGGGTTTTGCCTATCCGGTTTTTCGGCAGTCCCGGAGCCGGGGCCACACGTTCGGCATTTCCGGTTCGTGCGCCTCGACCGGAGGAGTAACCCAAAGGCTGGAGGGAAGTGTCGCGTGTGAACGCCTTTGGGGTAGATTGGCGTGCTTGCGATAGCTACCATTTTCGACAGACTGAAAGCGAGCGGGTCAGGGATTGAAAGGTGACTTGTCCAAACGAGTGCCACAGGGAGAAGACGGTGACGGATCTGAGCGATTTGCAATTCCCTACGGGCCGACGGTGCGTTGACCGTGGCCGCAATCCTATGCCTTGTCGACTAGTCGGATGCTGCAATGCAGGATGAGCAGCGGCCTTTGCGCGTCGGTTTGGTGCTTGCTGATCCCAACGCGGCAAGACCTGACAGTGCGCGTCTGGTCGAAATCCTCGATGACATGGATTTGGTCGACCTGGTGTGCATTGTTGCCTCGGGCGAGGAGGCCATAAGTGTAACCAGCCTGATGTCGTCCGCTTTGGCGCTTGAAACGGCCGTCACCCGGCAAACGGCGCGGGACGTACCGATACCCGGCCTGCATAACCGGGACATCTTGCCCGCCGATCCCGGGATTGTGCCGGACCTTGACCTGATCCTCGACGATTCAGGAACTCCAGCCGTCGAAGTGCTTGCCGGAAACGCGCAACATGGAATTTGGCGGCTTTCGACGGTTGATCCGGATAGCGGGCTTCATGCTGCTGTGACCAATGCGCCGGTTACGCCGGTCCGCCTGTGGAGTTTCACGTCGGAGGAAGATGGCTGGCGGAGGATTGCCGAAACGGAGTTTGACACCAAGTTCCTGGCCTCGCGCAACCTGCTGTTTCAACGGGAAAAGGCAGTGCGCTTCCTGACCGGTCAGTTGGCGCGCCTTGCGCTGTGCGAGGTGCCGGCGCTGGAGGATTTGCCGGACGAGGTGCCTGACGACAAGTCGGCGTCGGTTCTTCAGCTGCCGCAATATGTCGGGCGCGTTGCGGCGGAAGCCGCGGTTCGAAGCGCCAACACGATCCGTGCGCGCATGGGCGGGCGTCCCGGAAGATTTTGCTTGCGCCTGGCGGAGGGCACCCCGCTTACCTTCGATCCGGTTTCGGCGGTCGAGTTCGACGCGCCTGCCGGGTCGTACTGGGCAGATCCGTTTCTGATTGCGCATCAGGGCGAGGTCCATGTGTTTTTCGAGGTGTTCGATTACCGCTCGGGGCGCGGACATATCGCGGCAGGCCGTCTGAACGAGGGGCGGCTGGATTTCGTCGGGGATGCGATCCGGACCTCTTATCACTTGTCCTATCCGTTCGTGTTTCAGCACGGCGACGACATCTTCATGCTGCCCGAGACGAGCGAAGGGAAAAGGCTGGAACTTTGGCGCGCGACCGACTTTCCGCTTGGGTGGACGTTGCATGCGACGGCGATGGAGGGTGTGAGCGCGTCCGACAGCACGCTGGCCAAGGTAGGCAGGGATTGGTGGTTGTTCACCAATCTTTGCGAGGACAGTTTCGATGATTTCTGCTCCGAGTTGCATCTGTTTCGTGTCGACGGACCGGACCTGACCGAGGTCACCCCGCATCCGATGAACCCGGTCGTGGTCAATTCGCGCACCGCGCGCGGGGGAGGGCGCGTGTTTCAGCAGGACGGGCGGTTGTTTCGCCCGAGCCAGGACAATTCGCATGGCACGTATGGGTACGGGCTGAACATCATGGAGATCGAGGCGCTGGATATGGACCGCTACCAGGAAAAGCTGGTGCGCCATATCACGCCGCGGCAGGTGCCCGGCACCATCGGCATCCACCATATCGACGTGTTGGACGGACAGGTGATCTTCGACGTTCGCAAACGCTGAACGGGCAGGTCAGATCGCGGGCATCACCAGTATCCGGCTGCGCAACAGAATAGCGATGCAGATCGACCAGACGATGACCTCGGCTGCGGCAGTGGCCAGCAAGAGAGTCGCCGAACCGCCCGCAAGCGGGAACAGGCCGACAATATAGATCACCGAAAGGCACAAGGCGGTCAGGCCAAGCCCGGGCAGCGTGATCTCTACCAGGTCGGAGACGGTGATTCCGGCGGCACGCATCATCAGTGTCACCGACACGAACATGGTTACACAGGTCTTGAGCAGGACCGCCAGCGCCGCGGCTTCGGGGGAGTGCCGGCCGATGGTGAGGAGCAATGTGACAAGCAACAGCGTGTCGCCCAGACGCACGAAGAACTGCTGCTTTGAACGGCCCAGACATGTCAGCGTCGGCTCGAGAAGAAAGCTGAGGCTTTCTATGAGGCGCGCGATTGCGATGATCGAGATGATCGTGACGGCGGCCGCCCAGGAGGGGTCAAACACAGCCGTGACGATATCGGACGCCAGAACGCTGACGGTGATCATTGCGGGCGCCATGAGTGCGAAGCACAGCGCGACATTGTTCTTCCAGAGCGTTCGGATGTCAGATTGGTTGTCCGAGGCTTCCTTGCGCGCGAATTGTGCCCAGCTGATGATCCCCATCGGCTGTGTCACGACGTCCGCGGCGGTGTTCGCGATGCGCGAGCCGGCCCGGTAGGCGCCCACCGCGGCGGGATTGAGAAAAGCGCCGAGGATCAGGTCCGCGCCATAGTTCGACAGCATTCCCAACGAGGACGAGCCCCAGAGCGGCCAGGCCTCGCGCAGGCCGCTGCGGATGGTCGCACGCTTGATGCGGGGTTTCGGGACGATGCGCACGAGCGCTGCATAGAGCACCAAGATGAAGGCCATCGAGGCCAGACGCGACACGACCAGGGCCTCGATCCCGAAGCCTGCCCGGAACATGCCAACGGCCGTCGCCAGGGCCACCAGCTCTGACAGGAGAACAAGGATTGCGGTGGCCCGAACCCGACCGTCGCGCACCAGATGGGCTTCGAGCCATGCGCTGAACGAGGCGAGGACCGGAATAGGGGCGAGGCCAACCAGGGCGAACGCCGTTCCGAGGTCCGACAGGTTGCCGATGGACAGACCGATGAGCGCCATCGTCATCGACCCGGCGGCGCCGATCGCGAATTGCAGCGCGAACAGCGTGTCGCGATCCGCTGGCAGATCTTTGGTGCGCAGGATCGTTTGATAGACGCCGGTGTACATGAGGGTGGTGAAGATGACGCACAGTGCCGAGGCGATTGCGAAGCTGCCGAATTCCGCAAGGTCCAGCGCGCGCGACGCCACGAGGATGAGCACGAAGGCGCAGACCTGAGAACCCACCCTGGAGGCGACGCCAACGGCGAAAGGCGACAAGAGGGTCCGCAGCATCAAATCCCTTCCCGATCCGATCGCGCCAAAGGCTCAGGGCCCTTTTGGCCTTACTGTCTGAATTCCGTGTGATTCCAACAGGTCGATGAACCTGTCTCGGAACTGGGTCTCGTCGAAACGCGCGGCATGCGAGATGATGAGCCGGCTGTCCAGCCGCTGCAGCTGTTCGGTTTCGAATAGTCGCACCGCGTCGACCAGAGCATCGGCCGTCTGGTCGTGGAACAGAAGGCCGGTCTCTCCGTCCACTACGGTGTCGAGCACGCCGCCGCGACCGTACGCGATCACGGGCCGACCCGCCGCCATGACTTCCACGGGCAGGATGCCGAAATCCTCTTCGCCGGGAAAGATCAGGGCCCGGCACGCGGCAAAGTAGGATTTCAGCTTCTCGTCCGAGACACGGCCCAGGAAGCGGATGTTGCGCCCGGCGCCCCGGGCCAGGGCGCGTCGCGCGTTGTCAGGCCCGCCGATGACGATCAGGGGCTTGTCGAGGCGATTGAACGCCTCGATCGCGAGATCGGGGCGTTTGTAGGAGGTCAGTTCGCCGGCATAGAGGTAGAACGATCCGACTTCCGTATCGGGCGCAGGGGCGAAGGCCGACACGTCGACGGGCGGATGGATCACGTGCGACGTGCGCCGCCAGTACTTCATTATCCTGCGCTGGACGAAATGCGAATTCGCCACAAAATCATCGACCCGTGCAGCGCTCGTGACGTCCCAGGTTCGCAACCGGCTGGTCAAAGGCCCCATCAGCGCCCTGGTCAGCGGATCGGTGTTCTTGCGGTAGAGGCCGTACTGGTCCCAGATGTAGCGCATGGGGGAATGCACATAGCTTAGATGCAGGGCATTGGGTTGAGGGATCACTCCCTTCGCTGGACCGGATTCGGACGAAATCACAAGGTCGTAACCGGACAGGTCCAGGTCTTCCAGCGCGCGCGGCATCTTAGAGACATACTTGGTGTAAAAGCGCCGCGCCATCGGCAGCCGCGCGATGTTCGTTGTGAAGACCCTGTGGCGCCGGATCGTGGCGCTGACTTTGCCAGGATCGTAGACATGCGTGTAGATGTCCGCATCGGGAAAGAGGCGGCACAGGGCTTCGAGCACTTTTTCACCGCCGCGCATGCCGACCAGCCAGTAATGTATCAGCGCGACGCGCGGTTGCGCCCCGCGCAGCAATGCGGGGCCGTGGGACGCTGAGGCACGCGCCTCGGCCTCGGGCGTGCCGGACTGCCCGGGATCGAGGGTTTGAACGAGTGATGAGTCGACCGTGCTCATGACCATTGGGACCTTTTCGCCTACGTGCGCAACTTGTTTAACACAATGCCTTCGACCGGCAGTCGCAGCTTTTGCAGCATGGCCAGCCCTTCCTTCACTTCGCTGCGCCTGGTCTTTTCGCTTTCGATGACAAGAACACGATTGTCCGATGCCTTGGCGACGATGACGGAGAAGGCCGAGGACAGGAGCGCAGGTCCCTGCAGAATGACCATGTCGTAGAGCTCTTTGAGCTCTTCGACGATCGCCTCGATATCCAGGCTCGAAAGCTCCTCTGCGATTTCGGGCGAGGGGCGTGCGCACACCAGAACGTCGAACGGCATGTCGTCAGGCGAACTGATGGCCTGTTTCAGGTCGCACTCCCCTGCGATTACGTCAGCCAGGTCATGCTGAACGTTCCAATGGAATTGCCGTGCCACGGTTGCCTGGCGCAGGTCGAAATCCACGAAAATAGCGGCGCGACCGGAGCGCGCCGACAGTTCCGCCAAGGCCAGCGCCGTGGTTGTGCGGCCTTCGCCCGGCTTTGTGGACAGCACCGTCACGCTTGTGGAGATCGCGAATTCATCGCGCATGAGCAGCATCGTCATGAGCTTGCGAATGTTTTCGGCGAAAGGAGAATACGGCTTCTTTCGAATGTGTTTCAGGAAACTGCGGGCCGAAAACCAGCGTTCGGCGGGCAAGGTGGCCACAACGGGAAGGCCGATCTCGTCGGCGACCTCCCGGGGCGTTCGGAAGGTCGTTGCGGTCAATTCGGCCATGAAGGCCCAGACGGATACTAGGGCCAGCATCGTCGTGCCGGCCAGCGCTGCCATCAGTTTTGGCCTCGGCGCAGAGGGGCTCAACGGCAGGGTGGCGCGCTCGATAAGCTTGGCCTCGGCGTTTTGCAGGCGTTCCTGGGTGCGCGCGTCGGTAAGCTTTGAAAGCAATGCCTCGTAGGTCTGGCGTGCGGCCTGTGCCTGCCGCTCGGTCTTGCGCTGGGCGATTTCACCGCGGGACATTTCGACGACGCGCCGTTCCATCTGGCTGATGGTCTCGCCGATCGCGTCCTCACTCAGCCGCGCGACCTCGTATCCGCTTTCGAGATTCTCAAGTTCAAGACGCACTTCCAGGGCGATTTCGTCTTCGATCTGTTTCAGATCGCGGAGGATGCGGGCGCGGCGGGGGTGATCGGGCCCCACGGTTTCGGCCCATCCGGCATCAAGTTGACGCAAATCGACAGCGCGCTCTTGCAGGTCATCCATGGCAGTGCTTGGCACCAGGGCCGCAGCAGCAAGCGGGCCCTGGTTTTCCATGACCTGACGCAGCTGAAGCATCTGCGCCTCGGCCGTCGTGCGCGCGGCGCGCGCTTCGACCAGTTGATTGTTCAGCCTCGATATCTGTTCGCTGGCGTTTTCCAGAGTGCCGCCATTCGCAAGCAGGCTTTCGGTCCGCATCTTCGCGACGTCTTCTTCCGTCTTGGCCACTTCATCCCCAAGCGCTTCCAGCCGCTCTTCAAGCCAGCTTCCGGCTTGTCGGATCGTTTGCCTGCGGTTGTCGACCTGATTGGCGAGGTAACGCTCTGCCAGCACGTTGGGCAGGTCCATCGTGAGTTGTGGATCGTGAGACGAAAACGACATCACAATGACATAGCTTTCGTTTTCGGCCCAGACCGTCAATCGCTCGCGCACCGCCCAGACGAGCCCGTCCATGAGCGTTTCCTGCGGCAGTTCCTTCAGTTCCGGAACGAGGGCAAGGATACGCTCGCGCCCGACCGTTTCGATCACATCCTGAAGCAGGAGGTTGGAGGTCAGAATCGCGATCTCGCCGTTGATCACCTGTTGCGATGGTTGGCGATTTTCAAGAACTTCGATGCCGGTAAGAAACTGGGCACGGCTGGGATCGAGCAGGATTTTCGTTGTCGCGGTATAGGAGAAGGGCAGAAGGCTGACGAGGAAATAGGCCGTGTATGCGGCCAACGCACTCAGGCCGAGGATCAGCTTCCAGCGGCGCAAGAACTGTCCCAGAAGCGCGCGCATGTCGACGGCGTCGGGATCACGCGATCTGCTTGCGCCGTGCATCGACGCGTCGACCCGCATCCGGTCGGACTCCGGGAAGACCGTATTCATCCGAGACCACTCCAGTTCACAATCACTTGTCTTCCCCGGCCGTCAAAATCACGCCGCTTTTCAAGCGGACGGACAGACATGTATACATGCCGATCCGAATGCGGCTGGGATACTAAATTCGTAAAAATCCCCGTTCAATTAAGCTTGGGAGCGCCGCTGCGAGTCAACGAATACCGGGAAATGCATTTGATCTTGGGTCAGAATGTGAACAGTCTTGGAGAATTGTTGCTATTCGTGCGTAAAAGTGAACGCTGAGCGGGTTTCGGGAAATCAGGTTTCGGGTGTTCTGCATGATGATTCGCGCTGTGCGACCGAACCGCCGATCGCACTCGCCCCAGGAAGGCACCATTTTGGTGTCTTTGTGAAGGCAATTCTGTGGCATCACCTGTTGGGTTTCGCTATCTGTCATGGCTGGTTCCTGGTGGCCGCACGATAATCGAGGCTTGTCGGCGTAGGGCCTGCGCGCCGCTTTCGCGGACCGGGGTCGAGAGTCTTATCGTTGCCAAATCATGTCCAATTCACGCAATGCCGCCGCACTGCTTACGCGCTTGGGATGCGCGGGGCGTAGTTTGAGCGAAATTGGACAATTTTCTTTGTTTGAGCGCGTGATCGTCTAGTCTCGGTACCGCGACATGCGCCAAGGTGCGGGGCGGTGCGCTTTTTAAAAACACGTCGATGAACTGCGCAGTCGATTTTTTTGTAGGGGCCTGATTTGGAAATCGTTCCAAGCACATTTCTCGCGCTCGCCGCTGCCGCAGCGCTGCTTTGGATCGGCCCGTTCCGGGGGCTTTGGGCATTTGTCGGACTGGCGCCGTTCGGCGCTGCAGCCGCCTTCAATCTACCGGCGCTCGGCGGGGCCACGATAGGGCAGCTCGAGTTCACGTTGTGCATCGTCTTTTTCATAGCCATTGCCCGTTACGGCGGGCCGGATCGTATCCTTGGGACCCTGAGGCCCTTGCAGCCCGGTTTCTTCCTTCTTCTGCTCCTGATCTACTGCTTTATCTCGGCGGTATTCTTTCCGCGGATCTTTGCGGGCGATACGGAGATCTTCGGACTGTCGCGCGCTGTGAACGAAGATCGGATTATCTCCATCCCTCTGGCGCCTTCGAGCGGCAACATCACGCAGAGCTTTTATTTCCTTTTGTCGTCCCTCGTCTTTCTGGCCTTGGCGACGCTCTATCGCCTGCGGCCGGATGAAGGGGCGGTATTCAAGGCCCTGGTGATCTGCACATCGGTCAATTTCGCGCTCGGGCTGATCGACGTGGTCTCTGCCGCTGCCGGATTGAAGACACTGATGGACCCGCTGCGAACGGCGAATTACGCGATGGCTGTTTTCCATGAAATGGCCGGTCTCAAACGCATGGTAGGTGGCATGCCTGAAGCCTCGGCGTTCGGTTCCTTTTCTGTCGTGCTCTTCGGGTTCTGGCTGCATTACTGGACAGTGTCGGCCAGGTCACGCCTGGTCACGGCGATGCTTCTGATTGCGCTTTTCTGTGTTCTGCGCTCGACCTCGTCGGGGGCCTATGTCGCGCTGGTATTGCTGCTGGTGTACTATTCCATAGCGGTTCTGTTCAAATCGGCAGGCGGGGCGTTTCCGAGGCGGGTGGCATTCTATCTTGTCACGACAGTCGCAGTCGCATGGCTGGCCGGCATCGCGATGCTGGTCGGGTACCATATGTTCGACGTCGTGGAGCGGTTCCTGAACGAAACGCTTTTCAGCAAGCTTCAAAGCGACTCGGGCGTCGAGCGGATGGCGTGGAACGCCCAGGCGTACAAGAATTTCACGGATACCTGGCTGATGGGGGCAGGGCTGGGCAGTGTGCGGGCATCGAACTGGTTCATGGCCTGCCTCGGCAGCCTGGGGGTCCTTGGTACGGCACTTTATCTGTTGTTTCTGGCTTCGTTGTTTTCGGCACCGGCAAGAACCGGGGCCAAACCGCGCGACAACGTCATTCAAGCCCTGAAGGTGGCCTGTCTGGCGCAGATCATCGCGGCGATGCTGACCGCCGCCACGCCGAACCTGGGCACGCTCTTCTTCATCTTCGCCGGCCTGATTGTCGGGCTGTCGCGCAGCCGGATCGTGGTGCGGGCGGAGGAGGCATCTCGGTGGTTTGCGCACCAGCGCCCTGCGCATGGACTGCGCCGGAGGCAAGTGCCTTGATCCGCGCCTTGTGGCCTTGGGTTCTGGCCTTTGGGGCGATGACTAGCGCTGTTGCAGCCGAGCCGCTGCAGGGGCCTTTGCTGGGTGCGGCGTCGAATTTCGGCCAAAGCTGGCAGCCGGAAGCGCTCGCAGGAGGCCGAACGCTGGGCGTAGAGGTGTTTCGCGATGAGGTGATCTGGAACCACGTGGAACAGTCGGATGGGCGGCTGGAGTTTGCGTCCATGCGCGAGGCATACCCGGAGATGCTTGCGGAGCTTGGCGCGGATCTGCTTCTTCTGGCCTATAGCGGGCACCCGAATTGGGAAGAGGGTCATGTGCCGCAAGACGCCGACGGGCAGGCGGCTTTCGCGGGTTATCAGACGCGGATTCTGCAGCGGTTTCCGGCAATAGAGGCGATCGAGATCGGCAACGAGTTCAATTCGTGGGAGTTTGCGGAGCTTGAAGGCTGGCCACCCGACCTTCAGGCGCGGGCGGACGCCTATGTGGACCTGCTTGCGACCACCGCAGGCGCCGTTCGAGCGATCAGGCCGGAAATCGAGATCCTGGGCGGAGCGGCGCATTCGGTTCCCGTGGCGTGGGCCGAAGCCGTGGCTGCCGCCGGTGGTCTGGCGTACATGGATGCCTTTGTGCTGCATCCCTATACGAGCAAGCCGGAAATGATTGCGCGCCAGATCGACGTGCTGCGTCAGGTGCCGGGCCTGTCGGACATGCCGATCGCCATCACCGAGTTCGGCACCACCGATGCCGACCTCGCCCCGGATTATCTTGTGCGTATGTATTGCCAGATGGCGCTTGGCGGCGTGAACCGTGCGATCTGGTATCCGTTCAGCCCGCGTGGCGACGGGCTGGTCCCCCTCGTTGACGATGACGGGACGCCGACTGCCACGGGGCAGGCTTTTGCGCTTATCCGCGCGCATCTCGAAGGCCGGGTCGCAAGCGATGTCGCACCCGACCCCTTCACCTATGCGTGCAAGTTCGGTCAGAGCGCATTGGTGATATGGGGCGCGCCGCGCGAGGTCATGTTGGCCCCGGGTTTGCGGGCGCTGAACAGCGCGGGCGTTGTGCTGGAGGCACCTTTGCGGCTGTCGCGCGACAAGACGCTCTTGATCCTTTCGGATGGCCCCCCGGTCGACCTGGGTGACACGGTCAGGCTCGGTCCTCAGAGGGTGCTGGCCGACAGCTATGACGGGTTTTCGTACCTGGAGGTCGAGGACAGGCCCCTGTTCGTCCGGCGGGGGGAAACCGACCTGCCTCTGGAACCGCGTCCGGGGCAGGAGAGTGACGGTGTCCCCTGGACCCCCTATCTGGCGCTGCCGCAGGACGGGACGGTCCGGGTTGGCGCGGATTGGGCCGTACCGTCGTCCTGGGGGCCGGACGACCCGTTGTCGGTTGTCTATCGGTACGACACGAGCGCGCCGCGCGATGTCGATCTGCGCGTTGAGGTCGCGCCGGACGCGGGCAGCACGGACGGGGTTCTGGTGACAGTGCGGCACGAGGGGCGCGTCTTGTCGAAGACCGTCATTTCGACGCCGACGACCGTGCGATCCGACGGGGTAGCTCTTGGTGCCGGTGAAAGCGTGGAGGTCATCCTGGGGCCAAACCGCAGCGCCGAGGGGGACCATACCCGCTGGCGTGTGACCGTACTGAGTGCGCAATGACGGAAGTCATGGCATCGACGCCGTCGCGTTACGCTGATGACGAAAGGGTCGAGCGCGTGGTGGTGTTCAACGATCACAGTAGCCGCAACGGCGGGGCCGCGATCCTTGCGCTGCTTCTGATCCGGAAGCTGCGGGAACGCGGGCTGGCCGTGAGTTTCGTCACCGGGGATGCGGGCGACAATCCGGAACTTGCCGATCTGGGTGTCGACGTGATCGCATATGGTGGCAGCGATCTGCTGAGCCGGTCGAAGGGGGAGGCCCTTGCCCGGGGATTGCATGACGCTGCGGCGGAGGAGTTTGTCGCCCGGGCCGTTTCCCGGCTGGATGGGCCGGGAACGGTCTATCACATGCATAACTGGTCCCAGATCTTTTCGCCGTCGGTGTTTCGAGCCCTGAGGCCGGTCGCGGTCCGGGTGTTCCTGCATGCCCACGACAATTTTCTGGCCTGTCCGAACGGGATGTACATGAACTATCGCCGTAGTCACAGTTGCCCGCTGGTGCCGCTGAGCGCGGCCTGCTGGATGACGAACTGCGATAAACGCAACTATGCGCACAAGCTTTGGCGTGCTGCGCGCCACGCGGTCTTGTTCCGGCACATCGATCGGCAAGCGCCCTGGGCCGGTGTCATCGCGATCCACGAGCAGCAGGTGGAAAAGTTCCGACGCGCGGGGTACCCGGAAGGTCTGTTGCGGGTCGTGCGCAACCCGGCCGACCCTTACACCACAACGCGGGTAAAAGCGGAGGAGAATGATCTTCTGGTCTATGTCGGCCGCCTGGAACGGGACAAGGGGGTCATGGACCTGGTCGAGGCCGCGGCACGCACCGGCCAGCGATTGAGGCTGATCGGAGTTGGTGATCTGCATGACCGGATCGAACGAGACTATCCCACGGTTGAACTGGCAGGGTGGCAGCCCGCGGACCGGATCGGTGCGCTGGTCGCCGATGCGCGCGCGCTTGTCATGCCGTCCCGACATCCCGAGACCTTTGGTCTCGTGATCGCGGAGGCCGCGCAATGCGGGCTTCCGGTGCTTGTCTCGAACCAGACGGCGTTGGCCGCGGATGTCGAACGACTGGGCTGCGGGCTGGCCTTTGATGTGTTCGATCCTGCGGACTTCGATGCCAAGCTGTCACGCATCCGGGACATGAACGCCGAGGAGATTGCCGGAATGAGCAGTCGAGGTTTTTCCGACGGATCGCTCCTGTCGACGACACCGGACAGTTGGGCTGACATGCTGGTCGATCTCTACGCTGCTGCTGTGGCGCGTTGAGCGAAGGACACCCGGCGTCGCCCTATACGTGTCCGGCCCGAAGAAGGCGGTTGAACGCACGGCGCTTGAAATCGAGATAGCGGGGCGGAAGCACGGTTTCCGCGGTGCGATAGGTGAACTTGCGGAAACGCCGGGCCGCGCCTTGCGGTGTCAGCCCGCGTTCCAGCGACCCTTCGCAGAGCGCGCGCGTCTCGTTGGCGAACTCCTTTTTGTAACGCTCGTCGCCGCGCCCCAGATCTATCTCGGTCAGTCCTTCTTTCGCGGCCTGCCGGACACAATGCAGCAGCAGTCCGAGCCCGGGCGTGTATCGAGACGCCGCGTTGTCGTAGGTGGGGAACCACCAGTGCCAGGTATTTTCCGACCTCATTCCGAAATGCGCGGCGACAAGGCGGTCGCCCGCATAAAGCGAAGAGAGGCACCCCGAGAATTCCGGCTGATCCGTGCCGCGAATCCGTTCGAGCACCTGCATCGCCCACGGCTGATCGAGCACGAACCGCGCGCCCATCGCTGCGATCGCCGCTCGCTTCCAAGTCAGAAAGGTTGTCCAGGTATCAGCTGCCTTGTCATCCGTTTCGAAGCGGACCGGCCCAAGTTCGCGTTCCATTTTTCGCAGCTTCCGCTCGACGTTTTTGAGTGCGCTGCCAGAGTTCATCCGCCCCGCACGCCAGGCATCGATCCCGCCCGAGAGGTCTATCAATGGTGACCCGGTCCGTCGGAACGCATTTCTTTCGAACAAGGGCGTGTCGCGGAGCGCATGGTCGAAATCGTATGTGGAGAGGCCGCACGCCACCAATAAATCGCGCCGGCTCACGGCCTCTGGCGCCTCGCCCACGATGCCCTGGTAATCGGCAATCGGCGCGGCCAGTGGTGCCCCTCGCGCGCCGGGTCGACGGTGAAACGGGAAGAACCCCTTTATGCTGTCGCCGTCCCGCAGGATGGCGATTTCGACGTCACTGCGGACGCCGGCAACGACCTGAAGAAACGCGACCGAAAAGAACGGGCTGCGCAACAGAGGGTTGCCTGCCTGCAGCTGGCGCCATGTCTGCATGAGCCCGGAATCGAGGTCTGACGGTTCGATCAATTCGATATCAGGCCGGAGCTTGCTTGAGATAGGGTTCATGTCGGCAACAGTAGTGGAGGGCATTGGTTGCGTATAGTGAGCAAAACTCGGGGCCATCCGACAAAGACCTGCCGAGATACGCATGCAACCGCGTTCCCGCGTGGCGGGCTCTGCCTTGTTTCGTATGCGGCGATGGATTGACGCGCGCGGCAAATTCTTCCTAGCTGGTTGCGCCATTCGCAGGAAAGCAATTCGCCCGATGTTCACGTCCCAGTCCGAAGCCCGTGTTGCCATAATTGTCGCTTCGAAGGGGCGATCGGACGTATTGCAAGGGCTTGTTCCCTACATCAACCGGCAAACCCTGAAACCGGCGAAACTGGTTTTCGCGGTCACCAGCCCTGCCGATGCCGATTTTGACCTTGAGTCGCTTCTGGACCCGGCAATTTCGGGTGAGGTGATCATCAGCGCGGCCGGGGCGTGCAAGCAACGCAATCGCGCCCTGGACAGGCTGGGGGAGGATATCGACTTTTGCGTTTTCTACGACGACGATTTCTACCCGTCTCGTCATGCATTGTCCGAACTGGTGCGGGGCTTCGAGTTTCACGAGGATGTGGATGGCATTACCGGGACGCTTGTCGCGGACGGCATCAACGGGCCCGGACTCTCGCCCCAAGAGGCCGCGACCATGCTGAGCGATTGGGACACCGCTTTCGACCCTGATGCTCATACCCCCCCGCGGATCGTTCGGGATACTCTTGGGCTTTACGGCTGCAACATGGCCATACGCAGCCGGGCTGCTCATGGTCTGCGGTTCGATGAAGTGCTGCCGGCCTATGGATGGCAGGAAGATGTCGATTTCGGTGCGAGACTGCCGGGGCGCTGCGTTCAGATCGAGAACTTCACGGGTGTGCATCTGGGGACCAAGGCAGGAAGAGAAAGTCGCGGCGAGCTTCTTGGGTACAGCCAGGTCGTGAACCTGCACTACCTTTGGCGGAAGGGCACGGTCACTGCCGGTCACGCCCTGAATCTCGTACTGAGAAACATGGTGGCCAACCACGTCAAGGCGCTCCGGCCGGAGCCGTGGATCGACCGTGCTGGCCGGATGCGTGGGAACTGGCGCGGTCTCTGCGATGTGGTGCTCGGGCGGGCGACTCCAAGCAGAATCGATTCGCTCTAAAGGCGTTTCGCCGGTCATCGCAATCGAGCGTTTTTGCTCTGACGCTCTTGTTCAGGGATGATTTTTGTTCGCAAGCACCCGGTTCGATGCGGTTTTAAAAGATATCGGAAACAATCTTTTTCAAACATGCAGCGCAATCTATCGCTAAAGAAGAGTTGCGATAATCGGATGCGCGCGCTGCGTGTGCTGAGCCAAATTTCCTTAATGAAAAGCTAAATCATGTGATATGTTGGATTGCGGCAATTTGATGTCATTTTAAGGAAAGGTTTCGGGCGATAGCGGCCCGAAATTTGGGGGATTGCAATGTTTGTGTTTGAAGATCCTGCTAAGCAGGGTCCGGTTGAGTTATTGCCTAATGGAAGGGTCGAAGTTCCGTCATATTTGAGTGGTCGCTCTGACGCCCGAAGATCCGCATCTGTAACCAAGTTATTGCTCGATAAGGTCATTGCCGGTTCCGCTCTTCTGGCTCTTTTTCCCGTCATGCTGGCGGCCGCAATAGCGATCAGGCTGACAACTGGCGGTCCCGTGTTCTTCCAGCATCGAAGAGTGGGCCTCGGCGGGGAACAGTTTGGCTGCCTTAAATTCTGCACGATGGTGCCGGATGCCGAGCACCTGCTTCAGTTCATCCTGAAGACGGATCCGGTCGCGCGTGCTGAATGGACGGCAAACTACAAGTTCGAGAATGACAGCCGTGTCACGTGGGTTGGACGGATTCTGCGGCGCACCAGCATCGACGAGCTGCCGCAGCTGATCAACGTGCTGCGCGGCGACATGACCCTGGTCGGTCCGCGGCCGGTAACCCAGGCGGAGCTGGAATTCTACGGATTGCATGCAGCGTACTACAAGTCCGTGCGCCCGGGGCTGACCGGCCTGTGGCAGGTCAGCGGACGCAGCGATACGAATTACCCCGAACGTGTCGCACTTGATGTACGCTATATTCGGTCGGCATCCCTTTCGTCGGATCTGAAGATCCTGCTTCAAACAATCGGAATTGTTCTGGCACGTCGCGGTGCTGTATGATGTGGTATAGATCCCGGTAAAAGGCGTTGCCTCGATGCGATCGGTTGAAACGGTGACACAGTTCCAGACGTCTGATCTCGCTCTTGCAAACACTGACAGCGTAACGTCTGTCAGCCGCATCACGATCAACGGCAAGTTCCTGCAAGGTGAACTGATGCGGAACGGCGTGCACCGGACCGCACTGAACTTTTCCGCCCAGATCCTGCGACGGGCGCAAGGTGTCATCCCGGCCAGGATCGTGGCACCGCACGTGAACGACGTCAGGACCGTAGGCATGCTTGGCCTGGAACCTGAAGTGTTCGCCGGCCGTCTTGGCAAGGGCCAGGGTTGGGAGATGTTGACCTTGCCCGCGCTGACCCGTGGGGAACTTCTGGTAAATTTCTGCAATCTGGGTCCGATCCTGCATCGCAACAGCGTCGTGATGATCCATGACGCGCAGGTCCTGACACAGCCCCAGTCCTACAGCCGGCGGCAGGTGCTGGGGTACCGGCTGCTCTGGCGGCAGATCTCGCGGCACGCGCGCGCGATACTGACCGTGTCAGAGCATTCGCGCCAGACACTCGCGGAGCTGGGCTTTGCGCCTCTCGACAAGACGTTCGTGGTGCATAACGGGACGGACCATATCCTGCGCACCGCCCCGGACGAAAAGATACTGCAACGGGTGAACCTGGCCGACCGGCGCTTTGTACTGGCGTTGGGGTCGCTTCAACCGCACAAGAACCTGGCGACATTGTTCCGGGCTTTCGAGGATCCGCAACTGTCCGATGTCCCATTGGTGCTGGTCGGGCAGCCCGGGCGCCGGGACTACGAGGCGCGTGGGTGGTCCCCACCGAGGAATGCAGTCTTCGTGGGTCCGGTAAACGACGCGGAATTGCGTGCGCTGTATACGCAGGCAACGGCCTTTCTCTTCCCGTCGGTCACGGAAGGGTTCGGCCTGCCTCCGATCGAGGCGATGCATTGCGGGACGGCCGCACTGGTGTCGGACGGCGGCGCGATCCCGGAAGTCAGTGGCCCAGGTGCCTGCGTGTTGCCAACGCGTGATCCCGGCGCGTGGGCGGATGCAGTGCTGAAACACCTGGGGGATGACGCCGCACGATCGGCGCTTGAGGCCCGGGGGCGGGTGCGTGCGGACCAATTGACGTGGGATCAGGCCGGGGCGACACTCTGGCGACGCCTTTCGAAGATGCTTTGACTACTCATTTGGCGCGGAAAACTGGCGCCTTACATCATTGGACAACACTATGCCGAGAGTCGGGTTCAAGGAACTTTTCAGGTTGGGGCACGTGGTCGCCGACGGACAACTGCTCCGTTATGCGAAAGGAGACCGCGGATACACCAGCCGGTTTGAAAATGCCTTCGCAGAGACAATGGGCGTCGAGCATGTCCTGACCGTCAACAGCGGCACCAATGCGCTTGTCGCGGCGTTGGCCGCGGCCGGTATCGGGCCGGGGGACGAAGTTCTCGTGCCGGCCTATACCTGGGTGTCCACGGCAATCGCTCCCATGGCTGTCGGGGCCGTGCCGGTGCTTGTGAACATCGACGAAAGCCTGACAATCGACCCCGAGGACATAGAGCGAAACATAACGCCTCAGACCAAGGCCATCATGCCGGTGCACATGCTCAACCTTGTTTGCGACATGGACCAGATCATGCAGATCGCACGCGCCCATGACCTGAAGGTGATCGAGGATGCCTGCCAGGCGATCGGGGCGACCTACAAGGGCCGCCGGGTCGGCAGCATAGGCGACATCAACGCCGTCAGTTTCAACCATTACAAGAACATGACGTCCGGCGAAGGCGGCGCCGTTCTGACCAATGACGACCGGCTTTTCAAGCGGGCACGGATGTTCCACGATCCGGGCAATTTCATCCGGGGTCACGAGCGAAACAACGAGCCGCTCTTTTCCTGCCTGAACATGCGGGTGTCGGAGCTGACGGGCGCAATGCTGGATGCTCAGTTGGCACGGCTGGAGCCGCTTCTGACGCGACTGCGCCGACGTCACCGCATGATGGCGGAGGTCTTTGAAGACGCGCCCGGTGTACGCCTGTCTCCGCATCATGATCCGGAGAACGCTGTCGGCATGGCGGTGATCTTCGACCGCGAAGCGGATGCGCGGGCCTTCGGCCAGCTTCGCGGATTCGAGCGGCTGATCGAAACCGATCGGCATGTCTTTACCAATTGGGAAGTGATCTTTTCAAAGCGCTGGTTCGACCCGCGCATGAACCCCTATCAGTGGGCCAAGCGCGACATCGAATACCGCGTCGAGGACTTCGAGAAAACACTCGATATCCTACGGCGCACCTGTCGGGTCGCGCTGGGGGCGCAGTACCCACTGCCGATAATGAAGTTTCGGCGGCGCTCGGTGGCGCGGGCTTTGCAGCGCGCACCCGGCATTTCCGGCAAGGCTTTGGCATGATCCATGAACCCAGAGTATCGGTCAGCAAACCTGTGACCTTGCCGTCCTCACCGGCGCTTGAAATCGTGGTCATCAACCTGAAGCAGGCGGAGGAACGACGACGTCATATCACGGCTCAGTTTGCCACGCTCGGTCATCCGTGGCGGTTCTTCGAGGCTCATACGAAACTCACCAACCCCGCTCTGCGGTATGATCCCGCTCGGATCCTGCGCACTTATAGGCGCCAGATGACACCATCACAGCTTGCGCTTTGTTCCAGTCATTACACCGCGATTGCCGAGTTTGCCGAAAACAGTGCAAGCGATTACCTGCTGGTCTTCGAAGATGACGTGCTCTTCGACACCGCGTTTCCTCTTGATGCACTCACCCGATACTGCAGTGATACAGGGATCGATTACATACGGCTTTTCGGGATGTATTACGCGGCGGCCAATCAGCTGAATTTCTTTTTCGACAGGTCAATCGTGCGCTACCGGTCATCCCCGGCAGGCGCGCAGGCGTATATTCTTTCCCGGAAGGGCGCGGCCCGCGTGGTGGAGACATGCCGCGACATCGAGACGGCCTGGGATCTGTCGCTTGACGAGTTCTGGAAGACCGGGCTTCCGATCTACTCGGTCTTTCCGTTTCCGGTGATGGAGCGTTTCTCGCCGAGTTCGGTGCCGATGAACGAATATGGGCCGCTGTCCCCGCGCGAACGGCTCGCCTGGTTGGCACATCGCGCGCGCAACAAACTGAGAAAGCTGAAAGCCAACCTTCGGTTGGCGCAGGCCGACAAGTCGCTGCGCGCCCGCGATCCGGGCTTTCAGCAGATCGACGACGATATGGTACGCCATGGTTGAAGGCGACGGCGCCGGTCGCGTGCCCGCCCGGCCGAGCCGGCAGACGTGGCGCATGCGTGATCTGCACGAGATCGATCCGTGCGAAGAATTGCCGTCGGATGTCGTGATCGTCGGCGGCGGGGCCGCCGGGCTGACCGTGGCACAGGGCCTCGCGGGGACAGAGCGCGAGGTGCTGGTGCTGGAAAGCGGCGGTCTGGAGGAAACCGAAGCGGCCGAGGCCCTGAATGCCGTCGATACCGAGCCGGGACTCTGGAACGAGGTCCAGCAAGCCCGTCGCCGCGATTTCCACGGTGCGCAAACGGACTTGTGGGATCACGCCAGGCAGGGATTCGGTGTTCGTTGCCGTGTGCTTGGCGGTTCCACACAAGCCTGGGCGGGCAAATCTGCAGCCTTCGACGCGATCGACTTCTCCGCCCGTAGCTGGTTGCCAGACAGTGGTTGGCCCATCTCGGCCGGTGACCTTGCCGAGCCGCTCGAACGCGCGGCACGCACGCTCAATCTGGGTCCGAACTGCTATGACGAAGAGCTTTGGGCGCTGATGAACCGAGAGGCACCAGTGCCTTGCCCCGACCGGGACGTGCTTGGGTCGTATTTCTGGCAGTTCGCGCGTTCGCGTATCGCGCCGATGGAAGTCATGCAGATGGGCCATGAGTTTCGGAAGAACCAGCCGCGGAACTGCCGCGTCGTGACCGGTGCGACCGCGCTGACCATTCTGTGCGACGCCGCGGGCGGGCGTGTCACGGGTGTGCGTGTCGCCGATGCAAAAGGTGCGACCCGGGTCATTCCTGCCCGGCAGGTCGTGCTTGCGGCGAGCGCGATCGAGAACGCACGGCTTCTTCTGAATTCCAGGGACCAGTCCGGTCACGGGCTGGGGAACCGTCATGGTGTCGTCGGACGCTACCTTATGGATCATCCAAGTGCGGTCGTCGCACATTTCGAAGAGGGCGCGATCGTGCCAATGTCGAGGATGTTCGGCTTTTTCGGACTGAGAACCGAGCACGGCACCAGCATGTACATGCGGGGCCTGGCACCGACGGCCGCAGTTCAGCAGAAGGAAGAGTTGCTGAACTGCGCGGTGTTCATGCCGAGCGAACGCGCGGCGGACGATCCCTTGCCGGCGGCGAAGCGGATTCTCAAAGGACAAAGCGAAAACACGTTGCAGGATATCGCGAACGTCCTGCGCTCACCGGGTATCATCGCTAAGGGTCTCGCGCGCATGGCAGCGCAGCACCCGCGATTTCCCACCGGCTTGACCCGCTTCGCCGTTGAACAGGTTCTTCGTTTCCGACCGAATTTCGCCGCGGAGGAGTACCTTACCGGCGGCATGCCGCATAAGCTTACCGGTTTGGCCGTTCAGGCAATATGCGAGCAGGCTCCGAATGCCGAGAATAGAGTATCCTTGTCGGACCGGGTCGATCGCTTCGGTCAGCCACTGCCTCTCGTGCAGTGGCGCGTGGGAGAGCGGGAAACGCGTACGTTGGCGCGACTGGGGGAATTGGTCGCGCTCGAATTCGAACGTGCCGGGCTGCCATGTCCAAGGCTTGAACCCTGGGTGCGCGATGGCGGTGATGCACCCACGACGATCATCGACATGGCGCATTCCTCCGGTACGACGCGGATGGCCACGGATCCGAGGAAAGGCGTCGTCGACGCGGATTGCCGCATGCACGGCTTTTCCAACATTTACATCGCGGGCGCTTCGGTTTTCGCAACCAGCGGCCATGCCAATCCAACGCTGATGATCGTCGCCTTGGCCCACAGGCTGGCCGATCAGCTGCGGACCGCCCCGGTAGGCAACGCATGATCCGGGTGGCAGCCGGTTTTGGGAAGCGTCGAGAAGGTCAACCACGTTGTACGACCCCTTGTGTCGGCGCCACTGACCCGGGTTTTGTCCAACAGGGTTTTCTGCAAGTGATCCGCTACACTGAACCCAAAGGCGGGTCTGAATGCGTTAATGACAGCGGAAGTTCCCCCTAAGGTGCTGTCATTCACGGGGGGAAATTGGAGGCGAGTACCACTAAGCGACCGCCGTCGCAGTTTGTCGCATTTCGTTTAATTTCAAAAACTTGGCTATACCCCCTTGTCGGCTCTTGTCGCATGAAATAGCACTCTGTCACAAATTTTTGAATGGGTAGAAGAGGGGTAGAGTTTTGAGGGCCAAAAATTCGACTGGTTCGATTCCCAGTTTAAACATTGGGCGTTCGCATGCCTAAGCGGGCTAAGGAATTGGGGCCGCTGGAGGTGAAACGCCTCATAAAGCCCGGGGTGCATGCCGTAGGGGGCGTTGCGGGCCTCTCGCTCCAGGTCACAGAAACGGGCGCGCGCTCCTGGCTGTTTCGATATCGTCACAACGGCCGACGCCGCGAAGCCGGCCTCGGGCCGTTCCCAGACGTCCCTCTTGCCAAGGCGCGCGACTACGCCCGTGAAGCGCGCGATCTCTTGCGCCAAGGCCGTGATCCTATCGCGGAACGACAGGCCGCGCGCCGTAAGCTGCTGACCTTCTGCCAAGCCGTGGAAGCCTACGACGCGGAGAAGACCGCCGAGTTCAACAGCGCGCTGCACCGCAAGCAATGGCGCGCGTCGCTCGAAAAGCACGCCGTGCCGGTTCTCGGCAACATGATGGTTGCTGAGATCACGCTTCAGGACGTGCTCGCGATGTTGCGACCGATCTGGCTGGAGAAAACCGAAACTGCCTCGAAAGTTCGTCAGCGCGTCGAGCGCGTCTTGGACTATGCGACCGTCGCTGGACACAGAAGCGGCGAAAACCCTGCACGCTGGCGTGGCAATCTCGACATGGTTTTGCCCGCGCCGACTAAGCTGACAGGCGGGCGAAACTACCCAGCCTTGAAACTCGATGATGCCGCCAGTTGGTTTGCAGCTCTGCTGGCACGCACGGGCAACAGTGCCCGGGCCTTGGAGTTCCAAGCGTTGACAGCGGCAAGAACAGGCGCTGTGCGCTTTGCGACGTGGGACGAGTTTGATTTGGAGCGCGGTATTTGGACGATCCAACCAGGCCGGCAATATTCCAAGATCCCACCATCTGGACGACCACACCGCGTTCCGCTGTCGACCTGCGCGATGAAGCTTCTTGCCGACCTGCCGCGTGCAAAGGGCAACGCGCTCGTCTTCTGGGCACCACGGGGTGGGGCGTTTTCCGACGCCTCGATCGCGGCGGTCATGCGCAAGATCCATGAGGGCAGATTACGCGACGGCGGGCATGGATATCTCGATGCGCGCTCTGATAAGCCTGCGGTGCCGCACGGTCTTCGTTCAACGTTTCGAACGTGGGTTGCGGAGCGGACACAATTTGATGGCGACATGGCCGAGATCGCCTTGGCGCACAAGGTGGGGTCAAAGGTCCAACAGGCCTACGACCGCTCCGACCAGTTGGAGAAGCGAAGAGACATGATGGTGGCGTGGAGCGCGTTTCTAAGTGGGAAACCAGGGCAGGGGGGAGAACGGCGTGGATAAACCTCGATTGCCAAAATCGCCAATTAGAAATTTTGAGCACTTGGCGAAAAAAGACTACTATATCGCTTGGGTGGACGAGCTCGACATCGAGGCGAAACTTATAAGCCGATTGGAAGATGACGGTGCGGAGCATTGGCAAGGCATCGTCATTACCGCAATGCGTGAAGCGCTGCGCGAAATTGACCAACTTAAGATCGCGGGGCGTCTCGACGCTGAGAAAGCCCGCATGAAACAACGGCCAGAGATTGCGGAACTTGAAGAAAAACTCGATAGGATCTGGCCAATTATACAAAGGAGTAACGCAGATTTCTTCGAAGACTGGAATAATCTGAGACAGGGCATGAAGAGCCCAGACCCTGATCAGCGGGCGCGGTTTAACCGCTTCTATGAAGCGGCCGAGCTTGGCTCCAAATTGCCAAGGGATATTGCCGATTTGATCGCGGTGCTTGAGCCGGCAAAGATCGTCAAAAGCCCTGGCCGAAAACCGATTGCAATCCCAAAGTGGCGCAACGATACCGCAGCTCTGGATGAGATGTTGACCTTGGTGGCCAAAGGATTGAGCCCTAAAGCGGCTTCGGAAAAAATCGCCAGAGATGAGGGGTCGGTTCGCGAAGTTAGTCGCGCCAAAAGGCTTGCGGATTTCTTCCGAGATCGACAGAGACTTAGGTAATTTTTTTGATTGAATTCATTTACTTTGAAGAATGAGAAAAGGGGCGCCATCTTTGGTTCATCGGTAACAAGGAGTGACACTGATGAACGATACATTTCTTTCCGACGCTGATCTCGCAAAGCGGTTTGGCGTGAGCCGCCAGACCGTTTGGCGCTGGCACAGATCAAACCTGGGTTTTCCTCGTGCGGTGAGTCTCTCACCTGGATGCACGCGTTGGAAACTCACTGAAATCGAGGCCTGGGAAAGCGACTTGGCCGCGGTCGCATAGATCCGCTTCGAACCATAGAACTCGTGTTTGCCAAAGTGAGGCATCTCTAGTGAAAGCCCTCCTCTGGTAACCCACTAAAACTAAGAGCCACAGGCGGCTCGTTTCAGAACAACTTGGAGAAAAATAATGCTGACTTCAAAGTCGAGCAAATGGGAAAGGCATGTCCAAAGCCAGCAGATTGATCCGACCCCGCTCTTTGGAGAACTCCGCGAGGCGGAACCCATTCCCCGACACGCGCTTGGGCCTCTGTCAAATGCCGTGCATGCGATTGCAATGCTCACACAAGCACCAGAGGCGATCGCCATGCAAAGCGTGCTGACCGTTGCCAGCGTGGCAGCCCAAGGACATTGCGATGTAGAGACTCTACATGGGACGGCTCCGATGAGCTGCTTTTTCTTGACCGTGGCGCAATCCGGGGAACGCAAGTCAGCCTGCGATAGCTTGGCGACTGCTGCCATCGATGCGTTCGATAAGGAGTGTGTGCGCGCATATCAGCTTGAAAAGAGAGAGTTCGAAGTCGAGAAGCTAGACTTTCAAAAGCGACGTCGTCCCTCCAGCTCGAACGATTTTGATGTGATCGACAAGGACCTAGACTCGGATGAAAAGTACCTTCCTCCAGAGCCCCCGCTTTTTCCGGCGATCAGGATCAGTGACCCAACGATCGAGGGCCTGTTTCGTCAATTGGAGAATGGGCGCCCGTCTGTCGGGGTAATGACCGACGAGGGCGGACAGTTCTTCGGGGGGCATAGCATGAAGCGTGAAAATGCTCTGAAAACGGCCGCTGGATTTTCGAAGCTATGGGATGGGGCGCCATTGAGCCGAAGCCGTGCATCGGCAGAACCCGTCTGGCTCTCTGGCAAGCGCGTTTCGCTGCACCTGATGATTCAGCCGGGCGTTGCACAACAGGTCATCGGCGATCCGACGATGAAGGATCAAGGACTCCTATCACGGGTTCTGGTCGCTTGGCCCAGTAGCAAGATTGGCTCTCGGATCATCCGAAAGGGGATCGCTGACAATGAACTGTCAGACTTGGCGAAACTGTACTTGGAAAAGTTCAATGCGCGGGTCTCCGAGTTGTTGATCCAAGATCTTCCCGTACACGACGGAACGCGGGCAGAACTCAACCCCAGATGTCTTGCACTTTCCGAAGACGCGCGGTCTCAGCTTGAGGCCTTCTACAACCGCGTCGAAGTGGCATCCGGCAGGGGTGGCGCGTTCGAGTACATGTCTGGATTTGCGGCGAAAGCGCCTGAAATGGCCGCGCGTATCGCTGGCATCCTGACATTTTTTGCTGACGAAGAGGCGCATGAAATATCTTCGGAAGAGATCGAAAACGGTATCGCGATCTTGGAATGGTACCTTTCGGAAATGCTGCGGATCGAGGACACGGGCAGACCAGACCAAGCGCTTTGTGACGCTGAAGCCATTCGCATCTGGCTCAGAGACAATTGGACAGAGGATTACATTAACAAGCGGATGCTCATGAAGTATGGGCCAGGGCATCTGCGCGATGGAAACACGATCTCCGCCTGTATTCAGAAGCTCGAGGAAAGCGGTTGGCTGATACGCGGAAAAGGCCAGCAAAGCATTGATGGTAAAGGCAGCCGAACCTTTTGGCGCATCGTATGCGAGGAACGGCAGAAATGAGCGATCCAAGGTTCGCAGATGTCATCGCATGTTTTGAAAATGCAGAGGACATCTATCCGTCCGACGATCCACGTGCGCATGACTTTCGCGGACAACAGCGCCACGTGGAAAAAGTGTCGCAAATGCCGCAAATGCCGCAGCGGGTTGAACAGGAATGCAAGCCCCTGTCACTGGAACAAGACCGCTTTGAAGAACGCGCCGCCATCATTGAATATGATGGCGGTCTTCCACGGGCCTTGGCGGAGTTTCTTGCCGGGCGCTGAAGTTGCGGAGACCCGACAAGACGCAAGGCATCTCTTGCCGTCCATTGAGCTGTGCGAGGGGCCGTTCTTCATACGTTCATCAAGTCGAGTGCAATCTGATGCGGTTGACCCAACGCGGACATCCAAACAACGTCGGTTGCGACTGGATCCCGAAGAATGAAAGCTTATCAAAATGGTTGAAAAACAGCGCTATAAGTCAGTCTGGAATCAGAAAGAAGTACCGGTGATAATTCGGCGGACGGGCAAAGACGAAAAACACCGTGTTCGCCTTCCCTTTTCGGAGGACAATCGCGAGTGGCTCCAGCATGGTCGTCGGACAAAACCGGTCTGGCAACAAAGTGGTCGATACTGGGAATTGCCCAAAGCTTGGTTCAATGACTTTGTCGAGCGTGCGTTAGAGCGATACCGTCAGGTTTATATATTTCAGCCGTATAGAGAACAGGAAAAATGCTCGCCTGCCTGCCAAAAAGCATTGGGGCATAGTTGCCAGTGTTCCTGCATGGGCGCAAATCATGGTGCCGGCGGCGGCGGAAGTTGGTTCGAGGTCTCAGAAACCTTCGCGTTTCGATGGGGATCACGAAATTTGGCATGCAGGCTTTTGACGACACGCTGACCCACCTGAATTTGGGGAACGCGCCCAAACGCTTTATCGATGTGCTTCCTTGCAGCAAGGTGCAACCAAAAGCTGAGCGAGCGACAAGAATGAAATTCCCGCTTCTGGTCTTGGTGTGTTTAACAATCACCCTTCAGACAGCCGCTGCACAATCCGTGGCAACCGCAAAACGCCAAATGATACAGGAGTCCATCAGTCGCTACCCTGGAAACTGCCCTTGCCCCTTTAGTCGAGCAAGCAATGGCTCAAGGTGTGGAGGCCGAAGCGCCTGGTCACGACCAGGCGGGCGCAGTCCGCTTTGCTATGGCGACGACATAACGGATCGAATGGTGCGCTCTTGGATGCAACGAAATGGAATGGTTGTGAGAAAAGATTCAGGTCGCACCGCGGCAGAAGAAAGACAAACTATCAGACAAGTTCAAGCTGAGCTGAACCGGTTGGGCTGCAATGCAGGCACTCCAGACGGTGTCATGGGGCCTAGGAGTAGGGCTGCTCTTAAAAGCTTCGCCGAAGCCGCCCAAATCCCTTTTCAAATCTCCGATTTTCGTTCCAAGCTTTTCTTGAGAAGGATTGTAAAAGTCTCTGAGCCGCTTTGTTCATGACACAGCGATGTGCGACCTAGGAGCTCATCGAAACAGTGCGAAACGCGGTCCACCACTTAAGTTTTAGCGTGTGTACAGCGAGCCGTTTTGACTTGTAGCAGTGCAAAGCAAAGGTAGGTTATCAAGTTCTACTAGCTGTCAGATATAATTGAAAAATAATGGTTCTGCTGTCGGCCCTTTGCCGACCTCCGAAGGAAAGGTCATCGCTGCGGCGCGGCTTCTACGAACCGGACCTCCGTGGCAGCGCGCAGCTTCTTCGACGGTACGAAGTCAGCAATTGCGCAGGTTACTGACGGTCACCGGGACGCAACGAAGGATCCCCCTAACAACGTTCGATGGGGGTCGACGCGCCCATCACCGTGGACGCCTCATAGGAAGGCCGAGAACCACTTTTGCACGTGCCACTCGGCGGTCGAATTTGACGGAAGAACATTGAAGCGGAACGCCACGCTGTGGTGTTGAACCAAATCTTGCACAGTGTAACCGAGTTGGTTGGAAATGAGGACCGACTTTCCAGAAAGCCCGCATTCCAATGCCATGCCAATCGACGCCCGCCCTAAGGACAAGGTCAGCTTGCCAGTGTAGAATTTCATTTCTGCATGGACCGTGACTGCCGTATGATCGGGATCATCCCCTGTGGCACGGCAGGCACTGGCGATGGTTTCCGGCAGCACGATGAGATCAAACTCATGAAGCAGGCGTCCAGACTTCGTCGGAGGCGATATCCCGACGGGCGCCTGCCCAGAAACTTTCACTCCCAGGTGCGCCTCCAGCGGCTCCCTTCCTGCCTTCGTCATGCGCGCGAACGTGTATTTTCGGGACGTGATCCGACCAGGACCAAGTCGGAACAAGGGATTTGTGACCGCATGGCCCCAGCCATCGCGCAGCTCAAGGTTCCATCCTTCGGAATGCGCCGCAAAAAGTAGCAGCGTCAACACGTAAGCCTCGTAGAGGTCGTGATCCTTCGCCTTGCTGGCGTAGCCAAGATCGATCGACAGGCCGAGTGCGGACTCGACGTTGGTCAGCAGGCTAGACAAGGCCATCAAGGTGGCTCCTTAGTGCGGCAAATACCTCTCGGTGGGCGGCGAGTTCCACCAGCACCTCTCGGCGCGGGGGACCGGAAGGTGGAAGCGGTCCGACATCCAAGGCTTCGCGATCCCTCAGGCTGAGTGGCTCTTCGTCATCAGGCCGTTCCGTGTCATCTGGCTCGAAGCGGATGCCCCCACCGCCAAAGACATCATCTGCTGCTAACTCGGCGTCGGCGAGATCGACGGTAACACTTTCGGCCGCAGTGATCAGCGCGAGCGCGCGCGTTCGCGGCGCGACCATAGAATTGAGAGAGTCTTCCGCTTCAATCGCAGCCCAGGCAAACCCCTTGCGAAACAACAGTTGTCGCAGGTCGGCAATCAGTTGTTCAATTTCCTCATCATCCATCGATCCTCAATCCCCGAACTGGCGTACTGCGGTCAAGGCCATATGACATAAGAATTGGTCTCGTCAAAACCGCCGTTTGAAACACTATCTGCGAATTGGCCGAGCGAAGTCAAAAAACCTAATTTGTCCAAAATCTGAACGGAATCAGTATTCAACTTTCTTGTGAGAGGACTTTAATGGCGGAGATGAAGGCGCGTTGCCGACAGTCTCACCATAGTGCCCGTTTGCCAGCTTTGGTATCGCGACCAGACGTTCACGGAGAAGGAAGAAATCGTTCGAAAATGGTCGGATGCTGCGCACGGCGCGAATCGGCTAACAGCGGACTTGCAGCAATGCAGCAACAGGAACTTGGGAGGACCTGCGGGAGACGTCGGTCCGGCCCTGAGCGGTCCTTCGTGCCGTTGGCGGCGAACGACCGCTCTTTACTCCCTAGCTGCCCTCTAGGCTCACCGCAGCATCGCGCTATCTAGATCAAATGGGACGCGCCTTAACATGTTTTACGAAGGACAGCTCCTGTTCTTCCTTCGAAGTCATAACCGTCAAGTGTATCGGATTGCGACTTAGAGTATCCAAAATCAAGGATCGGACCCTGTGAGCATCATCCAGATTTTCCGTAACGAGCAAAATATCAATATCATTCGGACAAACTTTCCCGCGGGTCAGAGACCCAAACAGGAACCATGAGCAAGAGATATTCGCCTCGCGACATGTGGACTTAAGTTTCTCCAACCCTACAATATCAAGAAACTCCTCAATAAGTTCCACGTTACGACCGCCCAAAAAGTCTCATCAAATCTCGAATGTTCAATACCTGAACGCCAAGAGAATCTGCAGAATCCCTAGCGTCTTGAGTGATGCTCCCATTAGGATTGTTCTTCAAAACCAAGTGGAAAGGCCCCATCTGATCCCACGCAGTTCTTACATGCTCGCTTGTAACATCATATGCATCAGATAGGGCAACTCGAAATACTTTTCCTCGTAACAAAGTCACCTCGAACATCAGACTATTTAGGTATTCGACTGTAGCAACGTTGCTGTGCTGACGAAGGGCTCTCCTGGCGAAGTATGTTTCTTTGGCCGTGACACTCCTCAGTTCTGGCTGGTTACAACCTGACTTAAGTGTTCCGACACCGCCCCACCCAACGCCACTTCTTTCGCAAGCGCGTATTGCCTCGCCATCCCAGTAGGCTCCAGATGGAATTGAAACTACAAAATCTACGTCACTGTCCAGAAGTGGGACTAGATCTTCCTGAGTGACATGCTGCTTCCACACTATCCCAAGGAGAAACTCGGGAAGGCCCAACTTTTCACGCTCGACTTGGCACAAGTCGTCGCCCAACCACTTGATGTTTGTGGCCACTGGGTAATCGTCTTCCAATAGGATCTTCTCAATAAATGCTTTCGACACTACTCATTAAACTCCGATGCTTTCTATTTCCTTCGGGAACATGATATTTACCTGATCCCAACCCTCTATGTGCCGAAGTATTAGCCCCCTCACATGCATCTTAAATTTTGCAACGACCTTCTTCTCGCAGTCATCAAGAAGGTCCACATTTGCGTCCAGTATTCTAATCATTAGATTACTATTCGGGATAATCGTCGAGCGAACTCGCGCCTTCCACATGTCAGCCTCTGGAGCCTCTGGATTAGATCTATAATCCAGATCAGGGCCAATCATCTCATGCACTTCTTTGTTCTCCCCGAGAAGCCTTTCGATCTCAATTCGAAGCTCAGGTCTGTTCTTGAATTTTTTGATCCCAAACGCAGCATTGATCCTCCCAGCATGTTCAAGCTTCCAGATTCTAATCAAGCCATCCGGATATTTATCCGGAATTTTGTCTACAACTCTGTGGCAGTTCGCACAAAGCAGAATAATATTCTCATAGAGCCCTCTCTCCGCCTCTGTGAGCTCTGCTTTGGCACGGGGACCCTCGTCTGATGCGGCAAAAATATGGGCCATCTCTGCGATATGAACATGCTTCGCATCATCCACAGGAAATAGTCGCCCGTTGCAATCAGGATTCTGACAAAAACCCGCTGAGTCAGTGAATAGCCGCAGTCGAGTCCCTGCGTCTGGATGAGCCTTGCCTCTTGAACACGCCATAACCGCGCCTCCCCAACTAGGATCTTTGGCGTAAGCTGGTTATTGTCAGATTCAACTACAACCTCGTATCTAGGAGATCGAGGAACATTCGCACTCTCTCCATCAATTAGATAGCTACCTTCCCTTCGGTGCCAGTCAAAAGCGGCGCAACGACGATCCGCTCCCGGCGCATCGTGGCCATTTGTGCTCGTTGCAGAGATGTGCCTTTCCGACCTGTGTGTAGAAAACCTCGGGCCGACAGCGTGGGTCTGACGGAATGTCCGCTTTTGCGTCGATTCAGAGGAGCGGTCGCAAACGCAACGAATGTCCGCTCCCCGCCCTTCCTGCCGGAGTGTAGTGCACCGCCCGAAGCTGCCATCTGACGAAGCACGTCAATGCTGCGGTGCAGCAAGTCAAAGCTGACATCCAATTTGAGAGGGCATTTTGGTCGTTCTTGCGGAGACTTGGGGCTTGGAGATCAATTCTCCTACCACTGCGATCTATTTTTCTGGCGAACGACCTCGAACCGCTGGAAAGCTATTCGAGCCTTGAATACCTCGACACTTTTTTTCGCCACAGTCGCTTCTATCTCAGGAACTCTTATGTTCGACTTGGGTCCAACAATAACCTCTCTTAGCTGCATTGAGTTAGAAAACTTATGGAATTCGAGCTGGTCTTTTTCGGCGGCTTCGGAAAATGTGACTAGGAGCCTCACCTCTTCTTCATAACTCCAATGAATGTACTTGGTGGCAAACAAGTCTACCATCTGGTCTTCGCCGACGTGCTGTAAGAAGTTTTCAGGTGTGAGGTTTGAGTAGAGCCTTTCGGAAACGTACCGAACATCAACAAATGTCTTGGGATCGACGTCGAAGCCGTAACAGACGCCAGTGTGATTTTTGGCATAGTGCGCCCACATCACAGGATTGCGCCAACTTCTGCAGAAGCACAGCAATCCGTTCGATTTGTCCATTTGGTGCAACCAATCTTTGAATTTGCGCCGAAGTCCTATGTTCTTCTGACTAAATGCGGCGAGCTCGAAAGGATCGTTACACTGAGAAAATCTGGCAACCTTCAAGTGAGATTTTCTCAGGTTGTCCAAAGCATGTTCAGGCGGGGTGAAGTAATACACCCTTCTCTTTGGTGTCATTGATCCTCCAATCAATTTGATAAGGTCTTGTCAGAGAGTATCAGGTTTTGACAGCTGCAACGAGGTCAGGGACCAACCGTGACCTCGCCAAAAAGCTGCACCCAGCAACGGGTCCGGAGCGGTGCCACTTCTGGCCCATAAGAGCCATTCACCACCCTTCAAAACTTTACAGCGTAACCCTCAGAAGCGGACATTTCCGTTTTTGCCCTTCCGCGTTTATGACTAGAACAATTGAGACTAGCTCGTTAGGCCTATGCCAATATGCGATTTACGGAAAACGGCCCCGATATTCCTGACGAACTCTTGCTCGCATTGGACGAAGGCAGGGTGGTATTTTTCTGTGGAGCCGGCGTTTCAAGGGCCAAGGCTCAGCTTCCTGACTTTTTCGGGTTGGCAGACGAAGTCTTGAAGACCCTCGGAGTGAATGAAAGCGATCCAGCCGCAAAGATTCTTGCGGAGGCGAGAGGCATGGAAGGTCGCACTGGTGTACCTGGCCTGATTTCAGCGGATCGCGTTTTTGGTTTGCTTGAGAGGAAATTTCTACCTGTCGACATAGACAGAGCCGTTGCCAAAGCTCTGACACCGAAGACTGATGTAGACCTTTCGGCTCACAACCTGCTTCTAGACCTTGCAACTTCGCAGGATGGTAAAACCAAACTAGTAACGACCAATTTCGACCGTCTGTTTGATGATTGCAGGCGCGGGCTACAGGCTTGGAAACCACCGAAATTACCCGATCCTACACGACCGGGCGAACTCGATGGCGTAGTATATCTCCACGGGCGAGCAACAGAGCAATACAGCGGTGCTGAGGGCGATGGTTTTGTCTTGTCCAGCGCCGAGTTTGGACGGGCATATTTGGCGGAAGGATGGGCCACGCGTTTTTTTAGGGGCGTAATCGACCGCTACGCGGTGGTATTTATTGGCTATACCGCCGACGACCCACCAGTTCAGTATCTGCTCGAAGCATTGAATAGGACGAACGGACGATTGAGTGAGGTTTATGCTTTCCAATCCGGCGATGACGCTGAAGCAAAGGCGCGATGGGAGCATAAGGGCGTATCGGCCATTCCGTATAGCGATACCAACCTTCATGAGGCGCTTTGGACAACTCTCGAGGAATGGGCAGGTCGAGCGAAGGCTCCGGAGCGCTGGCAAGACAGCACGATTGACCTCGCCCGCCGAGGGCCAGAAGCGTTAAGTGCGTTCGAGCGCGAGCGCGTGACGCATTTGGTTTCCACAAAAGAAGGTGCGAGGAAGTTCTTTGAGAGTGATCCTCCGCCGCCCGCTACATGGCTATGTGTCTTTGATCGAGCAATTCGATATTCAACCCCGGATACCATCAGGTCAGGTGAAGACGAAGGTAAAGTGGTCGACCCGTTCCTTGTGTATGGCTTAGCTAACGATCTTGTGCCGCCAGCAATTCACCCAGACGATTTTTCACCCAAGCGCGAAACCCCTTCCACGGCATGGGACGCATTCTCACTGAATCACCGCGACCGATCAGAACTCAGGGATGACCACGTTGCAGTGTTGCGAGGTGGAGCCTCATTGGGCGCGGGTCTCTTACCTGATCGAATAAACCTCTTAGGTCTGTGGATAGCCAAGGTTGCGCACCAGAATGCTGCCGTTTGGTGGGGAGCACGACAAAACGGCGTACACCCTTGGATACAGCAGAGTATTCGGTTGTTCTTGGAGCGTACCGATGCGGGGTGTGAGCCGCATATCTTGCAAGCTTGGCAATATCTCTTTGAGCACTGGGGGAGCTCGGGCAACGACGACCGCTTGGATTGGTATCGCTTCGCGGGAGAGTTGAAGGTTATTGGTTGGAGCAAGGCCATGGTCCGAAAATTTGGGAATCTGTCTCGCCCTCGGTTAGCGGCAAGCTACAATTATTTCCGATCAGCGGTTCCACCCCAGGCGGATGAAGATACCAAACTCGGCGACCTTGTTCGCTTGGAGATCAAATACCTCGAGAACTCGCCAAAAATCGATATTCCTGACGAGTGGCTCGCAGATGTCGTGGCTGCGTTGAGGTGGAGCCTTGAAATTGGGACGCAGCTTGCGGTCGAGAGGGGCTCATATGGTTGGCTCGACATCCCCCCGATCATTCCCTCTGACGATTCAGATATCAGCTGCTATGAGCGCAAAGAGGGCCTTCGAGGCGCGGTGCTGGACTACGCCGCCAAGTTTCAACGTTTAATCGAGTTAGACCCGGAGAAAGCGCGTCAAGAAGCTGCAAGTTGGCCCGTTGATGATGAAAACATCTTTGCTCGGCTTCGAATTTGGGCCAGCAAGTTCGATAGCGTTGTTCAAAACAACGAGTTTTTGAACTTCACGGGAAAAGTCAGCCGCGCAGCGTTCTGGAATATTCGGCATCAACGCGATCTGTTGCTTATGCTCCAAGAGCGATGGCCCACTCTACCGCTTGTCGCGACACGAAGGATTGAAGAACGCATCCTTGAAGGCCGTGAGCGTTGGGACAGCGAAGCAGAGCATGAGTTTGTTGCAAGGCGTGCTTGGGCGATTGCGGATAGAATTCATTGGCTGCACATGAATGGCTGCACTCTGAATCTCGATTATGATCATGAGATTGAGCGGCTTCTCAAAGCTGCTCCCGACTGGTCACCCAAGCACGGCGCTAAGGCAACGGATTCGCTTGAAAGCAGAGGAGGCGCTGTCCGGACCCACACCGAATTCGATGAATTGATGTCGGTGCCGCTGGAACAAGTATTGGCGAAATCTCAAGATCTATCGGGGCGGCATAGTTTTGGCCTCGATGAACGCGATCCTTTTGCCGGCCTCTGTCGGGAACGTCCAGTCATAGCTGTTTCAGCACTTAGGCGCGCCGCCAAGTCTGGCGAATACCCGGAGTGGGCTTGGCGACGTTTCTTGAACTCCGATGGTAGAAAGGAAGACAAACCGCAATTTCAGGTGTTTATTTCTGAGGTGCTTTTGGCTGCAAATGCTGAGATCTTTGCAAGCATCATGTACCCTTTGGCTGAGTGGCTTCTGAGCGCATCAGACAAACTCCCCCAAGACTGTGTGCCAATCTTCGACAGGTTGCTAAGACGAGCACTTGAAACCTTGAACGGCAATCCCGATGCAGGCGGCTCTGGAATTGTCCGAGGCAGCAGCGATCCAGATTGGGCGACCGAAGCTCTAAATTCGCCTGCGGGCAAGCTCGCGCAAGCCTTGTTGAACGATCCGCGCCGAAAGGGCCTCGAACTAAATCAGGGACTTCCAAGTTCTTGGACGGCTCATGTCGAGCACGCCTTGGCGCTTCCCAACGATGACAGACGCCTCGCGTTGGTCTTTTTCAGCTATCTCCTGCATTGGTTTTACGAAGTCGATCCGAAGTGGACGGAAGAAAACTTGCTCGCGCTTTTGAAAGACGGAACAAAGGACGACCAAGATGCTTGGTGGGTCGGGTATCTTTGGGGAATGAAGAGCATTCCAAGCTTTGAGTTGTCCCAAATGCTAAAACCGTATCTCTTCGCAAAGGTGGCAGAACGAGGAAATGAAGACCAAGACAAAAGAGACGGCTTGGTTAGTCTTGTTCTTGCCAGTTGGGTTTACTCAGATTTCGAAGAAGGCAAGGATCGGATCAGCGATAGTGAACTCCGTAATCTGCTGCTAGCAGGTGGTGATGACTTTCGCGCACAAGCCCTTTGGCACATGGAAAACCGAGGAAAGAAAGAGGGAGAAGATGGGCAACGTTGGAAGGCACAGCAAGATAAGTTCTTGCGAGACGTATGGCCGGTCCAGCGTGCAGCGCGAACACCTCAGAACTCTGCTAGGCTGATCGAACTTGCCTTCTCAAACGAAGACAGGTTTTTGGAGATTTCGGAACTGATATTACCGCTCATAGGGCCAATTGAACGCGATCATATAATTCTTCCGTCACTACGGCGTGGTGAAGACAGCGTTGTGAATGCACATCCCGAACGTGTTCTTGAAATTCTGTACATGGCCTTGCCAGACGACGCGAAAAATTGGCCTCACGAAATAGATGCCACCATTCGGAGGATTGCGGAGGTGAAGTCAGAACTCCGAACTGATCCCAAATGGGTAGAACTAATGCGCCGCTGGAACTCAAGATAACTCGTATACACTGCGATTGAACGTCCGGTTTGTTTTTTGGCTATGGCAACCTGGCAACTGCAGCGAATGACCACTTCCCGCCCTTCCTGCCGGAGTGTAGTGCACGGCCCTGAGCTGCCGCACAAGTTGGAGCCAACTGCTGCGATGCAGCTTTCCCAAAGCGGACGTCCAGGACCAAATCCAGGTACCATCGCTCCAGGGTTACGATAGATGTGAAGCATCGTTACCGCACGACCAGTACGATCCGCCACTCATACGTATGCATTGTTGTTGGTAGTAGTGGATGGGCAATGCTAGAAAATTGTACGGATGCGGATAGTTAGGGACTAGGCAAAATAGTGTCGCGGCAGATCAAAACAGATAGCTGGCACTGGATTGCACTTGGGTCAGGCCTTGGTGCAGCAGTCCTTTTTGTACTTTTGCACTACGCCCCCAACTGGAAGTGGAAGGTCGTCCTGATCATCCCGCTTGCGGTGTCTCTCGTCGTTTTACTTGCCAATCTGCGCAACCGGTTACGTGCTTTGGGAACAGCCGCATCTTTGACAGCATTAGCCGGTTTCGTCGCTGACATCTCGCTCAACCCATCATCCTTTCTTCCGGGAGGAGGCATCTTTCAAGGCGGCGTAGAGGGTGGAACTGACATTTCGCTTTGAAAGAGAGACCCATGACATATTGCGACTTACAGCAATACTTGTGAAACAGTCTGATTGAGACTTCAAAATGCCATTTGAGCCAGACACGCGCTATGCAAGATCCACGCTTCGACCTGCTCCCAAAGACCTACCAAAAGATCTCGCGAGCATCATTGAGTACCGGAAATCGGGCCTCAGCCTAAATCACATCGTCGGGTGCCCACTCGAATGTGCGTATTGCGTTCGCCATCTTTTCGATAACTATGGAATGAAGCGACCGCATCTGATTATGCCTGATGATCAGGCAGTGGCGGAGCTCGTCCACCATCCGGCCTTTCGAGCACATCAGACACCCTTACAAATTTTCAACAGAGCCACAGACCCGCTGCTTCCAAGGGTCAAAGAGCATCTACACCGTTGTCTCGAGCTGCTCGATGATCTTGGTTTGACAAACCACATCCTGGTGATCACCAGATGGCATGTCTTAGAGGAAGACGTGGCCCGCTTTGAGCGGCTCAAAAACCTTAAAGTGACAATACTGATCACGTGGTCAGGCATTTTTGATCCGCGGATTGAACCTATCGACAGTTCGATTGCTCACGCCTCTCTTTCGACCCTCGCATCCTGCGCCTCTCGAACCCGCAAGATCCTATATTGGCGCCCAATTGTCCTTGGTTTGAATGACACAGACGAGCTGATTGCTGAGGCTTATTCCATGAGCCAGCTGGCTGATGCCACGGTCTTCACGGGCCTTTTCCATCGGGAGAAGATCCGCGATTATCTGCGTTCAGTGAATGTGCCGGACCTATATAAGCTGGTACCTCGCCGAAAGATTCTCCCCCGAGAGGTTGAAGGCCGCATTCTTGAGGCTTTCGGAGGCACTCCGATTTTTCGCAAAACATCCTGTGGTGTCGCGTACGCGCATGGTGTCCACGACTACAACGGCCACTTCGGCATCAAACATATATGTGACATTTGCCCTGCAGAGCAGGTCAAAATCTGTGCGGCTGCCCACAAAGTGCCCACACAGCGGCAGGTGCTAGGATTTGCGCGGGAGGTTGGCCTTGAGATAGGAAAAATCGATATTTTTTCCGGACATATCGTTGTCGAGAACAGCACTGAGCAACAGCGATACTTCATTCAACACGCGACAGGATTTCAAGTACATGACCGCGCGCATCCGCATTTGCCAGGTCGGCATGGTCGCTCCGACGAAGGATGGACGCAATGAAACGCATGTGGGCCGTGGATGTTGAAGGCAACGGTGCCAACCCTCCGGAAATTATCGAGTTGGGGATCGTTGAGATGGATGGAATACAGCTCACCGGGAATGTGAAGCATTGGCAGTTTCGGCCCAATCGCGAAATCTCGCCCGCCGTCAGTAGAATTCATGGAATTACAAATGACGATGTCGCCGACGCCCCCCCAATTGAGGACGTTATCGACGACATATTCCTCTGGCTGGAAGAGTCACCCATTGTTGGCCACAACGTTCGGGTTGAATTAGATGCCCTCTCCAGAGTTCTGCCAGATTGGAAACCTGTAGCGGCCTATGACAGCCTCAAGGTTGCGCGCGCCTTACTGCCGAACGAAGAAAAATACGGATTGGAGCGGCTCGGGGATGTGCTCGGACTTAAAGATGCGACCTCTCAGGTAGTCGGTGGTGGCACGGCGCATTCCGGCCCATATGACGCTGCGATGTCGGCAATCTTGCTGGAGCGCTTGCTGTCACCTTTGCCACAGGCGGAACGAGACAGGATTTTGATGGAGGCGGATATTCTCAATTCAAGACAGGGATCGCTGCTGTGACCCGTGTCACCAAAATTGCCGTTGCTGGGACCCACTCGACGGGGAAAACGACCTTTTTGAAGGGCTTGGAGGAACGCCTGATCAGTGCCGGTCATGCCGTCGCCTATGTACATGGAAGTGCAGCTGAGGCGCAGGACCTGGGTTTTCCAATCCTGAAAAACCACACGTTTGAAAGTACGGCTTGGTTGGTCGGACAAGCAATCCGTCTCGAGACGGAAGCGACGCTAACGGCCGATGTTATCCTCATTGACCGCCCCGTACCTGACGCTCTGGGGTATTTGATCGCCGCGCTGCGCATGACACATCGTTCCATCGACCAAGCCCGCCTGGGACGCCTCGAAGCCATCTGCAGAGCCTGGACCCAGGAATACGACCTGGTTTTTGCGACCCAACTGGACGAAAGCATTCCGATCGGCACAGATCGCGATCATGACGCTGCTTTTAGGGCCGCAGCAGACGAGGCGATTGGCGAGATTTTGGCAAGACTTGCCCCTGACCATCACGTTCTCACGCCACAAAACGTGCGACCGTCCACGGAGCTTTCCATGCGTGTTGCCACCGGAGCTGGAAGATGACGCTGCAAGACGACGCCGTACAGAGAGCGTCTGTTGCAGGACGTTACCGCATCGGTATCGGTTGCATGGCCCTCACTGGGCTATACGGAAGGATCGCCGCATCTGATGCACGTGACGTTTTGGCGGAAACAATAAGCCTTGGATTCCGGCTTTTTGATACGGCGCCGTTATATGCCAACGGCCAAAACGAAGCATTGATTGGCGACGTAATTGGATCGACCGAAGGCACGACCGTGGCGACGAAATTCGGTCTTGCTGAGACCAACGACGGCAAACTGATGCGTGATAGTCGTCCTAAGTCAATTCGCGCGTCCGTAGAGGCCTCACTTGCCCGATTGCGCCGTGAACGAATAGATATATTGATCCAACATCGCCCCGATCCAGCCGTGAATGATCAAGAGGTCGCGGGTGCCGTACAGGACCTCATAGATGCGGGAAAAGTTGCCGCATTTGGCCTTTCTGGCACATCAATAGATCGCATCAAACCGATAACAGACCGCTGCTGTGTCTCGGTGGTCCAAAATGAACTATCCGTCTTGAGCGAACCAGACACGTGGTCTGCGCCTCAAAAAATCGGAGACATGGGTGCCTTCTTCATGGCCTATGCGCCGATTGCGCGAGGCCTATTGAGCCCAAATTCCGCGAAAACCAAGCGCGATGCCGAGGATTACCGTTCGCAGATTGCAGCGTTCAACAATCCGTATCAGTCCGTGTCCGAAATACTTCGCATCTGTCTCAAAGATATTGCTTCCGCGTATGGTGTCTCCGTGACAGCTCTTGTGTTGGCCTGGATAAAAACGCGTGGAGCGAACGTTATACCCATTCCTGGCCCGCGTCGTCCGGAGCACCTGTCTGACTTAGTTGATGCCGCCAATCTTGAGGTCGATACAGCTCATATTTCGACGATTGAAGCGATCGCAAGCAGCCAAAGTGATGGATGACAGCCAATTAGGACAGTTCAGGAGCAGGGCCGCCCCCTATCGTCCCTTTCCATCCATCATCGGTCTGGCTGATCATGAGATGATGGTCCGCTCTGTCCGGCGCTTCGGGCAGTGAGAGCTTGAGTGGATCGACATACTTCTCAATGACCTTGGTGTAGGAAGAGACCGCAAAGGATGAGTTCTCCATCGAGGGACCATCCACTAGGTTTGCAGAACCGCTGAAGACCTCACTTTGGCCACCAATGCCGATGTATACCTTCGCATGAAAATCCTGCTTCTTGTTGCCGGTCGCCACGATCTGATTTTCGAGACCATAGCTGGCAAGCACGTCATGATCCAAACCCGTTTCGTGCAGTGCCGATCTATAGCCAGACCATGTCGCAGAGCGTGTCAAAAAGACAGTGCGTTTGGCATCCAACTGCTTCAGGAGGCGTTCCCAAATCTCAAGTTTTTCGCTTTTCGACTTCCATTGATGACCCACGAATGGGGCGGCGATAAGGATTTGATCCTTGTACAAACGCCATCTTACAATGAGTTTGCCCAAGGCATCCATCAAGTATGACTTTGTGTGTATCCCGCTTAGTACGTCATCCAGATCAGTCCCCGAGATGTTTGCTAGTAAAAAGTCTTCCACCTCAACACTGGCACTCGGGTCCACTTGGAAAGGCCGGTAGAACGTGGCCATGTGTTTCCGAGGGCAGGAGCACGGTACCTTGATCGAGACAACTAGATGGTCAACCTCTGGCATCCGGCGTGCAAGATAGTTGTTTAGGATGATCCCCCACTGCCGCCGAATATCGCTCATGGCTGCGGTAAGTTCAGCTAAGGCGGGCTGTTCCAAACCTTTGCGAGTAACTGGACAGCAATAGATTGGGTGACTACTGTAGTCGAATATTGGGTCTTCATCATTGATAACCAGTTCATAAACGGCTTTGTCTGTCGCGTAGTCGACAGATCCAGCGTAGGGGTTTTCCTCGTCGTCATATCGTTCAAGAACCCTGCAATTGCCTGTTGGTGACTCAATCGGATTTCTCAAGTCGATGGCAAATGGCTGACCACAAGCGTTGCACTTAATGACCCAAGTTCCCCGATCGTTGACCGCAGGAAACTTCAGCTCAGTGTAGTGGTGCGGTTCACCGCAATGGGGACACTTCGCGGCGTAATTCTTGCGCCTGGTTTCAAAAATGTTTGGAAGGCTCAATATCTGACATCCACAAATAGGAAGTTTCATACATCAGAGGCACACGCTGTCGCCATTCGAAGTCTAGAGATCATCGTACACCAACGGTTCCTTGAAGAACACGCACGTCGCTGCCTATGAGACTTTGAGTGTCTGCTTTGTAGAGATCGCACCTGAGCGTTTGCATGTGCAGCAAAGGTCGGCTTCCCGCCCTTCGATCAAGGGGACAAAACCTCAACAAGAATTGTTTGGGTCCTTCCCGTAGCCGTAGCACATGCGGGTAATTCGCACCCCAGGTAAGACGTCTTTGTGGTGTTCTGCTCGGATTGAGATTTGGATTGTTGTTGTTTTTGTCTCGGGTGCGACAACACCACAACAGCTTTCCAATTAGCTGTTGGTCCTATACTGAACGTACCTGCGGAAATCGAGCTTGAGGCCAATCGCAGTGATGGATGGCGACTGCTCGCTTCGTTCTTGGGTTGCTAGGCAAATCGCAAGGCTAGACAGAGCTGAGAACTTTCGGATCTGCCCCGTCCAGTCGAGGACTGGCGATGCGCTCGTGCGGCACTATGGCCTACAATCGAAGGATACCGAGACGTGGTTGTTTCTCGAAAACGGGCAAGCTTGGTCGGGCACGGAAGCGATCACCCGGATCGGCGAACGGTTAGGCGGTGCTGGCAAGCTTGCGACGCTGATGCGCGTCTTTCCGCGAAGGTCTCGCGAATGGGTGTATCGCCGGATAGCACGAAATCGGTATCGCTTCGGAAAGTCTGACATTTGCGCGACACCCGATGAGAAGCTGCGGCGCAGACTAATGATTTGAGCCCTTCAGACAGTGAAGTCGCTGAAACCTGAAAGTTGTGATAAGAACCCGACCCAGTAAAGGGTTGAAAGGCAGCCGACGATGCATTCGCATTGAGCGAGCGCTGCCGAAGGGGACTAGCCAAGTTAACCCGTCAGAATGACGATCCGGCAATCGAGGGCACGCATTGATTGAAGGTCACCATAGCGAAATCGGGGGTTTTCGAAGAGGATGACGGATGACGACGAACCACAAACACTGCCAGCCAAGCGTGAGCTCGCTATGGCGGCGCGTGCAACGATCGAGCTGTTTGGCAATGGAGCCATAGCAAAGACCAAAGAACGGCTCAGTGAAGAGGAGGCTGAAGGTAGCAAGCAATCTGTAAGGTATTGGCAGATGCTGCTTTCTGAGGTTGTACGTCTGCACAGACTTCGCCACAAATACTAGCGTGGAACGACTGCATACTCTTTTGGATATTAATGCCTTCGGAGTATGGAAGGCAGTGGAATTGAATTGCTGATCGGCCTATTCGCCGACGTCTGAGCTCTTTGATTTCAGGAGGGAGTAAGGGAGATCGAGCGGGTTACTGATAGAGATGCTGTTGAGGCTGCGATGGACGAATTTGACCGTCTAGGTCGCGAGGATTTCCTTAAAAAGCATGGTTTTAAAAGCGCAAACCAATACTTCGTAAAGCGCGATGGTCGTTTGTATGACTCAAAAGCCATTTACGGAGTTGCACACCAAATCCAATTCCCAGAGCAAGGGTTAAAGCGTTCACCCGACTTCTCAGGCGGGGAACGCCAAGTCCAAGGCCCATTGGAGGCGCTTGGTTTCGAGTTTGAAGTAACCCCTGGAGCTGAGGGTGTGACTCACGAACTTCCTGACGAGCTAAGCATAAGTTCTGAAGATGTGCGTTTGATAGTGAGTTCGCGCGCCAAAAACAGATATGCGGAGCTCTCCGTTGAAGAACGCTCAGCCTACAAAAAGGTCTCAAGCGCTCTCGAAAGGCTCGGCAATCTCGTTAAGTCTAAGCTTGCAGTACCAGACAAGTTTGAAGTGCGAACAACTTCTGGCTTCAACGTTAATAGTGGCGTGCGGAGTTACATTCCAAAGGACCTTTGGTTTTCCGTGTCACCGAAGGAGAATAAGAAAGACCTCGCGGCTATACCGCAGATGTTCATGATCGTGTCTGAACGAGGCATTGAGTACGGCTTTGGCGCATCCGTCTCGCCAGCCGACTTTTCTCAACAGGGGGCAAAAGAGGCTGTGAAGGCCGCGGCTCCGATGATTTTTGACAGGCTGTCAGAGCCGGGCTCTTCCGAGGCGACGGGTATTTCTCAAGAGCTCGATAAGCACCCCCAATGGTTCTTTCGCACCAAGCATCGCCTCGATCCGAATGTTCAAGAGTTCTCCAATCTCCACGAATGGCTCACCTATCTGAAATCCAGCTCAGGAAAGACGAAGGCTGCCGGTGCGATAAGTCGTTACCTCAAGGGCGATGAGATCGATAACGTCGATCTTTCCGACGAAGTCGCACTGATGGCGCGCATTTTTGAGCCACTGCTTGATCGCGATTGGCATGCTGATGCGGTGATAGATAATCGCTTGGAGCCGAACCTGCAGGATATGCCTTCTAAAGACAACTTTGACTTGAAAGGATCGAACGACTTCAGTGTCCGTCTCCTGGAGTTCCTCGAATGCTACGGCAAAAAACGCTCAGAGCCGTTTGGTGTCGATGAAGAGCTTGGAGCCTCAATGCGCAACCTCCAAGGCTGGCTCGAACAGGTGCCCGCTGTCGCCGGTCGACCAACGATCAAGGTTAAGATCAGCGTCGGCCAGGGAGGCTGGACCAAGACTCCTTGGATCGCGCTACTCGACACCAGAGAGACGACGAGCACTCAGCGTGGCAGGTACATCGTCTTCTTAGCTTCCGAGAACCTCTCGACAACCTACCTGACCCTTAATCAGGGTATGACCGAGCTCGTCAATCGGCTGGGTCAACGAGAAGCAGTGAAGGAAATGCACAGGGTCGCTGAGATCTCTCGTAGTCAACTCCAAGAGCTTTCTTCCTTGGGCTTTTCCCTGAGCAAGGACATCGATCTTAAATCAGACACTTCAGCGGCAAAGAATTATGAAGAAGGAACGATTGCTTTTGTCGAGTTGCCTTCTGAACGACTTCCAAACGACCACACGATCAACGCGTATCTCGAAACTGTGTTGCGAGGATATGAACGTCTTATCATTCCTGACGTTGCACCGCCTGAATATGATCCGGTCGAACATGTAATGGCTGAACCTTACTCGATTGACGATGCGTTGGAAGAACTCTTCCTCGAACGTGAAGAGGTTGAACGCTACCTCGCGACGTGGCGGGATAAGAAGAACTTGATCCTCACGGGCGCGCCGGGTGTTGGCAAATCTTTCATTGCACGGCACCTCGCCTACGCATTGATTGGATTTAAAGACGACAGCAAGGTTCAGACGGTCCAGTTTCATCAGTCCTACAGCTACGAGGATTTCGTGCAGGGCTATCGACCTAACGGCAATCAAGGCTTCGAGAGGCAGAACGGTACTTTCTACGAGTTTCGTAACAAGGCACTAAAAGACCCGGCCGGCACCTATGTCTTCATCATCGACGAGATCAACCGAGGCAACCTCTCGAAGATCTTCGGCGAACTTATGCTTTTGATCGAGCAGGACAAACGCGGTCCAACTTGGAAGACCCGCTTAGCTTATGCGACTGAACATGATGAAGAATTCTACGTTCCAGACAACATCGTCATCCTTGGAATGATGAATACCGCGGATCGTTCTTTATCGCTGGTCGACTACGCACTTCGACGACGCTTTGCCTTTGTTGCAATGAAGCCGCTATATGGCGCTCCCAAGTTCCGCGCGCACCTGGAAAAACATGGTATTCCTGAGGATGTCATTAACCGGATTGTTAATGGCATGAGCGAATTGAACCAAGCGATTGAGACAGATCGTACGAATCTCGGTCCCGGTTTTCGGATAGGGCATAGCTTCTTTACGCCGACCAGCGCGGTTACTGATCCGGAAGCTTGGTATCGCCGCATCGTGGAGACAGAGATACATCCGCTCCTTGAGGAGTACTGGTTTGATGCTCCAGAAACGGCGGACCAGTGGCGTGACCAGTTTCTGAGGTGAGCGGGTGACTATTCCCGTCCGAAACATTTACTACCTGCTGCTCTATGCTTGGGGTCACTTTAAGAGCGGTGGTGTACGAGACATTGGTGTTGATCAAAGCCCGGACCTACCGAATCTCCTTGGGAACGTATTGAACGATGGAGTGCACCGGCTCCTGCGGCGCGGTCTTGACCGTGGGTATATTGAGGTCACTGAAGAGACGCGCTCCCCTCGTGGAAAACTTCGGATAGACATCATGACAAAGCAGCAGACCATGCTGCGTGGCTTTGCGGTCTGCGATCTAGACGAACTCACACCCGACGTACTCCACAATCAAGTTCTGAAGGCGAGCTTGCTCTCACTTGCCAACTGTGCGGACGTGGAAATACGTCTCCGACACGATCTCATGACATCTGCGCGTAGGATGGGAGGCGTTTCACCGATCCGGCTCTCATCAGACCTGTTCCATCGCGTTCAGCTTTCGCGGAACACGTCGCAGTACGCCTTTCTGATGCGCGTCTGCGAGCTCGTCTTCCACGCGCTTTTGCCGGATGACAAAGGCGGTGGCTCCAAGTTTCAGAGCATTCTTGAAGACGAGACGCGCATGTCCGCGGTCTTCGAAGACTTTCTAAGAAACTTCTACCGCTCCGAGCTTGCTGGTTACTCCGCAGCTTCAGAGATCATGCCTTGGCTTGCGGAGGCCGAGGACGAGGCTGATCTTGCATTTCTGCCTATCATGAAGACCGACATCACACTCAGATCTGGCGAACGGACAATTGTGGCTGATGCAAAATACTATAAAGAGGTTCTGGCTGGCGGTCGCTATGATCCAAAAGTACGCTCAGCGCACCTCTACCAATTGTCTACCTACCTAGCTCACACACACGCGAAGGAGCCAGGACGATGCGTGTCAGGGCTGCTTGTTTATCCAACGAGCGGACAGTCTTTGCGCCTGAACTATCACCTTCTTGGCATGCCCGTGACGGTCGCAACCGTTGATCTGCGCTCTGAGTGGCCAGAGATCCATGCCGAACTGATCCAGCTGATCGACCCCGATGCTGCGCTCATAGCAAATGCAAACGAGCGGAGTGCATGAAGATGGCGGTTACGGCTTTCGAAAAGCTCTCGGAGTACATTTCGACAAAAATGCGGATGTCGCATATTTATCAACCGGTGATGCTCCGAGAGCTGTTAGTCCGCGGTGGCAATGCAAGCGTTGAGGAGATCGCAACCGCCCTGCTCGCGTATGATCCGTCGCAGGTTGAATATTATGGGCTTCGGACCAAAAACATGGTCGGAAAAGTTCTCACAAACAATGGAATTACAGAGGTCAGAAGATCTGGACGCAGCATCGCAGGATATCAACTACTGGGTTCCGGTGACTTGAGCGCTGAGGAGCGAGACGCCCTGATCCAAGCGTGCGACGCGGCGATCGAAATCTTCCTGGAAAAACGGGGAGAACGAGCCTGGTCCCATCGAAGCGTCGCGTCCGGCTACATCTCTGGAACCCTGAGGTACGATGTCCTGAAGCGGGCGAAGTTTCGTTGCGAGCTTTGCGGTGTCTCTGCGGATGAGAAAGCTCTTGAGGTTGACCATATCCTGCCGCGAAACCAAGGCGGGTCGGATAATGAAGTAAACCTTCAAACTCTTTGCTACTCCTGCAATGCGATGAAGCGCGATCGGGACGATACAGATTTTCGGGGGGTCCGAGACCTTTATCAGCACCGTGAAAAAGGTTGCATCTTTTGCGAACTGTCCGCGGATAGGGTCGATGCGGAGAACGAACTGGCGTTCGTAATTCGAGATGGGTTTCCAGTGACCGAAGGGCACTGTCTAATCATCCCGAAACGCCACATCAGCGATTACTTCAAGCTATTTCAGCCTGAGCTCAACGCAATTCAGTCGCTTATGCAGGAAGCTAGGTCGAACTTGCTTCGCCTGGACCCCAGCATCGATGGGTTCAACATGGGTGTGAATTCGGGAGAGGCTGCAGGTCAGACAGTATTCCACTGTCATGTCCACTTGATACCACGGCGCAAAGGCGACGTTGAGGAGCCGCGCGGCGGTGTGAGAGGGGTATTGCCGAGCAAGCAGGCGTATTAATCTCTCCTAGGATGATTGGGTGATGTAATGGATTGCTATTTGGGTTGGGACGTAGGCGGCTGGAATTGCGACAGAAACCGAAATAGCCGCGACGCATTAGTTGCCTTGAACGGTATTGGGGCGGGAATTGGAGCGCCTTGGCGTGGGAACCTAAGGGAGTGTGTAAACACCGCGGCGTCCACGTCGGAATTCTTGGGTCACCTTCTCTCCCTTTGCCAGCTTGATGAAATTAAAATTGAAGACGCAAAGGTTGTGCTCGCAATAGATGCTCCGCTAGGTTTCCCGGCCGCGTTTAGAACACTTCTGCTGTCGGAACCTATGTCTGGCGAGATTGGCACGTCAGCGAAGAACGAATACCTTTATCGGTTAACTGAGCGCCGACTTTTTTCGGAGGGAGTGCAGCCACTTTCTGCGATCAAGGATATGATCGGTAGCCAGGCCACCAAGGCCATGCACGTCGTGGCTAAGTTTGCTCCCAAGTCCAACGAAGTTGGAGTGTGGACTGATGGCGGAAACTTTACCGTGATCGAAACTTATCCTGCTCTTTGTCGCGACCGCCTCGGCCACACGAAACCAGACTTGTTCGGTAGAGAAGCAGATATCGCCGATGCACGTGTTTGTGCGCATATTGCTCAGGAGTTCCGAAAAAGACGTGAGAACCTAGAGGCCCCCGTAGAAGGTGTTCCAGAAGGCGAGGGATGGATTTGGGCGCCATTTCGCCAGTGATAAGGGCACAGGAAGATTGGCTTGGGACTTGCGGCGCAATAGGCCGGTCATATGGTAGGTGAACCTGGATTCCGCGGCGTCCCGTTCCCCAAGGTCACAACACTTCAAAAACCAACTCTGGCACGACAACCTCCCACGCATCTCGCCTAAGTGTATGGTGGTATGCTTCGTCGCTGTCGTCTTTCCGCCTGAGAACGATTGCGGCCACCTCTCCGCGTAAAAACTTGGTGTTGCGCGGAGCTGAGAAGCTCTTTGCCATACGGCCAATGCTTCGACCACTTGCATCGCGAACAGTGTATGGGTGTTCCTGAAGATCCAAAAAGACTGGGTCGCCGACTTTCGCATCAGCAATCGCATTCAGCGCTTCATTCTGATGGCCGAGGCGACCAGCAAAGGATAAATCGACACTGCTCGTTTCAGCGGATTGGAAATACCGCCTGGGACCTGGGAAGTTTGAGAGGTCAGGCGTTACGGTTCGGCTGATAATCGCGGGTGATCGCGTCGGGAGATATTCGTGGTTATCGTTGCTCATAACTATGAGGTTTCGGCGCGCGCGGGTCATCGCGACATAGAACAACCTTCGTGGCGCGTCCTGATCTTCATTCCGGGACGGGCGCTCCCAACCTCCATCGAGAATGACGAGATCATCGAACTCGAGTCCCTTTGCCCGGTGTGCTGTTAGGAGCTTCAGTCCGCGTTGCTCACCCCAAGATTCCCGAGACAATTCGGCCAACCATTCAATTGCATCCGCAGCAGGCATGCTGCGATTATCGATCTCGCGCGCGAGCAAACCCAAGCCTTCGCCAATGCGATTGGTCCAACGCGAGCTAGGGATCGAGTTTAGAATGTCCGTCAGATCGGATATCGAAACTACTCGGCTTTGGTCTTGACGGAGCGCTTCGACAAACGCTTGCATTTCGCGCATGCGCCAAAGGCCGGGCAGCTGTTCATTCGCGACCTCGACGGGAATGTTCAGCGCCTCCGCAAAGTCTCGGACAGGCGCAAGTTTCTTCCAGTCTCGTGAGATGACGGCTGCCTTTGACCAAGACCAATCGGGTATCAACCGGGACAAGCGAACAAGCTCGTCGATCGCTGCCATCGCTTGTGCGTCGTTGCCTTGGGGACATTCCAGAATTTGAACTCTTCCTTGGGCAACCGGATCAAGCCCGGCCATTTCGCCGCCTGGCGGATCATTTCGCCTCGCCGGATCGACCATGATGTCGTGGCCTGTCTTCATTCTATCCGCGGCGTGTTCGATTACCGCATTAGCCGCGGAAATGATGTTGTTTGTTGAGCGATAGTTTTCGGTCAGAAAGACTGGTTTTGCAGAATAGTCTTCGTCGAACTGACGGATGTGACGGATAGAGGCGCCTGCAAACGAGTAGATATTCTGATCGTCGTCTCCAACCGCGAAGAGACTGATGCGAAGATCCGGATCATCAAGACTCCGGCCTGCAACTGCGGAAATGAGAGCATATTCTTCCGGGCCGACATCTTGGTATTCGTCGACAAGAAGCCAGCGATACCCCTGAATTAGAGTATCTCTCAGCGACTCGGCGGCGATCTTGTCCTTGCCATCTCCACGCAGAAGTCGAACGGCATCCATCAGCAGGTTATCGAAGTCTGGGTTTTCGGCGGCAGCGGTTCCCGCAAAGCTCGCACCCACGAGGCGCATCGCTAGTGAGTGAATGGTCGAGACGGTTACAAAGCGGGCTTCATCTCCAATCAGAATGCGCAGTCGCTCGCGGATCTCAGCGGCGGCATGCCGATTGTAGGCAAGGACTAGAATGCCTCTGGGGTCTTCCCGCTTAATCTTCAACAGGTAGGCAATGCGATGCACCAGAACACGGGTTTTCCCCGAGCCCGGGCCGGCTAGCACAAGAACATTGGTCTGCTCGCGATCGTCACGAACGATGTGCTCTTGGGTGCTGTTGCCCAACGAGTCGACGATATTGGTCCATGTCTCACCTGTTGCTTGCCGGCGAAACTCTGTGCCACGGCCGGGCATCCATCGACGCATGAATGCGTCGCGCTCCAAAACAAAGTAATCTTCCGCAAGCCTCTCGGCGTCGTCGATGCTTTCGAGGCCTTTCTCGGCATAGGCCGCCATGACATGAGTTTGGATGGTTTGCTCTGTGTAGTGCTCTTCAAGCGGCGCAAAGTTTTGCACCGTGAAGTTCCCTCCCTTGGGGTCAAGGTGAAGAGTTATTGCTGGTCGAAAGACCGAAAGACCTTTGCCGAGCGTTACGACTTCCTGTTCATGCAGCCAGAGAAGCGCACGATCCATGAGTTTGTTCGGGTCGCTGACGGCTCCTCGAAGCATGGCGTCGCCGTTTATCGCTGCCAATAAGCCACCCAAGGTCGTTTCAACCGCGATATCTTTTCCTCGTACCCCCCTTGGTACTTTCCCGACTAAATAAGAGAGAAGTCGCTCGGCTCCGAGGCGACGGATTTCGGCGGTCTTGTCGACAATGGACCAGGAGCGTTGCAGCCGAACAAACAGACTTCCGCGCGAGGCCTTTCTAACGTGCAGGTTTCCCCGGCCGCCTTCCATGTCCCGGCCGTCTTGCGCCATTCCACGTAGAAGACCCTCCACAACGTCTGGGCGCACAGTGTCGTGGCCGGCTTCTCTGAGGACCTGGCTGGTTGCTGCGAGATTGAAAGGCGTTGGCTCTCCATCATCCGCATCGGATGCCTCTTCCCGCAGTATAGAGACTAATCCAGCCTCAAGCTTTGCGGCCGCTTCAAACCGAGCCTGCGAAGCGTTCTCCACACCGACATGCACAAAAATCGTAATGTTGGTGTCGTCATTGGCGATGCCCAGCGCTTCTAGATCGGTGAGCGCTCTGCGCAAGGCTGGTCCCGTTAGCCCACTTGCGCCACTAAGGTCGTCTGTCGAAATCCCCTCCTCCGGGGGTGCGTTGATGATGTGCTGGACAATCTTGAGAAGCTGGCTCCGTCGCGTGTCTGTGATGTATGCGCGATCGAGGATCGACTTGGCCTGATCAATTTCCTTTACCAGTAGTGAGGCTGGGAACACCTGAACGCGGTTCTCCTCGCGCCGAAGGAGTCTTGACTCTTCAAGCCAAGCTACGGCTGTTTTGACACGCGTATCGTCAGTGGTGCTGTCGCGCTGGAAATCGTGGTCTTTCTCTTCTTTGACGATTTCACCCGAAGTCGCGACGACTTCCCCGTTCTTGCGTGTTTTTCCGTCAAGCCTCCGGACGGCTTTGAGGATCGCGCTTATCTCATGGCGCGCCAATCGCGAGCGGGCACTCAGGCTAAACTGGCGATCAACATCTTCAGTACTGAAAAGTAGCGTGCAACGAGCAGGGGCACGGTCCCGACCCGCTCGACCCGCTTCTTGTAGATAGTTCTCCAATGAACCGGGTACGTCTCCGTGCACAACAAGTCGAATATCAGGCTTGTCGATGCCCATCCCGAACGCGTTGGTTGCCGCGATGATGCGAAGCTCGCCGACGCGAAACGCTTCCTGGATTTCTCGCTTCTCGTCTGCCGATAGACCTGCGTGATAGCGCTCGGCTGCCAGACCCTGTTGCTTCAGAAATTCGGCCACGCGCTCCGTGGCGCTTCGCGTCGCGCAATAGACAACAGCGCCAGAGGCCCCGGATGCTGGGAGGTATTCCTCTATTCGATCCAGGATGTCGGCCAACTTGGTAGATCGTTGGGTCGGGAGAACCTCGAAGCTAAGATTGGAGCGAGAAGCACCGCCGTCGAGCAAGGTGAGTTCAAGTCCAAGGCGCTCGTTAAAGTGTCCTCGGATATCTTGAACTACATCAGGTTTCGCGGTTGCAGTGAGACAAAGGATGGGGGCGACCTCATCATCTGACCGTTCCTTGATGAAGCGGCCAACGTATCGATAGTCAGGCCGAAAGTCGTGGCCCCATTTCGAGACGCAGTGCGCTTCGTCGAGAACCCATAACCCGACTTCGCGTTGCGCGAGGACAGACCGCACCGACATGCTGCGCAGCTGTTCGGGTGAAATCAGGAGAATGGCGGCGTCTCCCATACGCACCTTGTCCAATGCGTCCTGCCGCTCGGGAAGCGAAAGCAATCCGTTTATCGTAACTGCTGACGAGATACCCGCCCGCGCTAACCCCTGAACCTGGTCAGCCATAAGTGCGACGAGCGGAGATATCACAACGGTCAGCGCACCAGTCTTGTCAAAGCGCGAGAGCGCAGGGATCTGATAGCAGATCGATTTGCCAGTTCCCGTTGGGAGGATGCCTAGAAGGCTTTCGCCTTGCATCGCGCTCTCCACGATACGTTCCTGTAAGGGACGTCCGAACTCATCGATGGGTTCTGGACGAAAGTCATCAAAGCCGAACCACCGCTTTAAAGCCTGTTTAGGATCGTTATGTGTGCGGCAATACTCGCAATTTGGATCACCGCAGTTGGTGTCTCTTAAGGCCTTCACAATGTGCGACGCTTCTCGAAATTGCACGCGAACCCAAGGCGGCATGACGGAGTCTCCGCCAGCCACTGAGATCCAAGAGAGCGCGTAGGCCATAGGCCAACAAAGACTTGTGTCGTCGAGACGGGCCAACGTTTGCTCAACAATTGCAGAACAAGCCGCTCCCCTAAGCAAACGACGAACTGCATTCTTAGCTTCGCTCTGCGTCGGGACCGCGGACCTGCGGATTTCTGAGTACAACTGATCAAAGCCGCCGCTGTTCGGCTTGCGACAGCACAAATAGTGATAGGCAATCAGGGCATCTGGTGCCCGCTCGTTAAGCCGGCGAAACTCGCTGATTTGGTTTTCCAAGACCTCGAACACTAGACGTGCATCGAATTCAGGATCATTGATGTGCCCCGTCTGCAGGCGACCATCTTGGTAATGTTTGACCAGGTGGTGATAAGGATTGCGTGGAAAGGCCAATGGGTTGAGCCACAACGTGTCGATTGGAGCATCAGCTAACTTCACAAACCTGGGTGAGGCGGCTGCGAGATGCGGCAAGTCATGGCGAAGAATGTTGTGCCCGATGACGTGATCGAAGCCTCGACAGAAGTCATCGAGCCGCGGGAGTCCCGCTTCGACGTGACCCTTCACAACGAGGCTAGGGCTATCTGGGTCGCGCACGACAGCCGCGAAGGCGAAGATCTTCGCCTTCTGAGGATCGACTTCGAGATCGATGGAGACACATCGATCAAGAATATCCGATTGCCTTATGTCCGCGGCGGTGTTCATTCCCGTTTTGCCAGCTGCCTTACGTCAACCCTTTGAGTATAATTCTCTTTTTGGGTGCCAATATGGCGCGAACAAGTACTTCTAGTCCAGTGAACCGCAATGAAAATCGTAGACTACCGAGCTACCCACTTCGCACTTCAAAATGCCCAAGTCGACGAGTTAAGTGTTGGACGACCTTTGGGCGTTGGCTAGGTTGCAGGTATGTGTCTACCTCGCGATCTAATAGATGAAGTGCGCGCCCGTTCTTCTTTGACCAAATTGGCGGGCCGTAGCGTGGTTTGGGATCCAAGAAAGTCGAACCCAGGAAAGGGGGAAATGTGGGCTAAGTGTCCATTCAAAATAGAGAAGTCCGTTAGCTTTCGCGTCGATGAGAGCAAAGGTTACTACTACTGTTTCGACTGCAAGGCCAAAGGTGATGTCTTTCGTTTTGTTCGCGAGATGGAAAACGCGGGTTTCGAAGAAGCAGTTCGGATTTTGGCAGTCGAAGCTGGCATACCTTTCCCGGAAACCAATAAGTCGATTCAAAGGGCGCTGGCCTACATCACATGCAAGTGTTCGTGTGGGAGGGTATCTGAAGTTTCGTCGGACAAACTCGAGCCTATTCTGGGAAAGAGGCTTACTTCCGCTAATGCATTGTCCTTAATCTCCAAGCTACGGTGTACTGAGTGTCAATCTTCTCCGGCCTATTTATATGACGACAAAGGAAGACAACTTTTTGGCCCCACAGAAGCAGGGGCCGGGTAGCTCAAGATCGGCGTTTACTGCCTTCATCTACTAGGCAATTTGCTATCAAGATCCTTCGAAACCCCAAAGGGCTTCTTCTCTTCTCCACAGATAGCCGTGCATGGGGTGGGGTGCGCCAGGATTGCCGCGGTGGTTGCGTAGTAGTATTTGCTTCTTTTTATAAGTGCTGCGACCGCCTTAGGAGCAGGAAAGACCATGCCGACCGAATTCTTGGAGCGCGGACCTGAAGCTGCAAGGGCCACCATCCTGTTTGCACATGGCGCCGGTGCGCCGATGGACTCTCCTGCAATGACCGCAATTGCGGATGCACTTGCTGAGCATAATTTTAGAGTTGTTCGGTTTGAATTCCTATACATGGTTGCCCGGCGAACTGAGGGAACGCGGAAACCTCCTCCGCGTGCCGAAAATCTGAAGTCCGAGTACTTGGCGGCAATCGAAACGCTACAAGTTGATGGCCCACTCATCATAGGCGGGAAGTCTATGGGGGGGCGTGTTGCAAGTATGATTGCGGATGAGCTGTTTGAGGCGGATCGCATCGCTGGTTTGCTCTGTGTAGGCTACCCATTTCACCCGATTGGGAAACGCAATAAGCTTCGCACTGAGCATCTTCAAGATTTGCGAACCCCAACCTTGATCTGTCAGGGAACGCGCGACCGGTTTGGGTCGAAGAATGAAGTCAGCGAGTATGAGCTTTCTTTGGCAATCCAGATGAGTTGGTTTGAAGACGGCGATCACGATCTCAAGCCACGCAAACGCGTCTCTGGCTTTACACATTCTGATCACATCACGTCCATGGGCGCAGCGGTTTCAGAATGGGTGAAAAGTCTTGTTGTTTAGCAAGACCTTGGCGTGCAGGGTTTGCTTTGTTTGCAGGGTTTGGTTGGCCGCCTGCATCGCGCAAAACCAACATTTAACATAAGGGCGCTTAAGCGCCATGGAGCTCAAATTCGCTTAATAGGGTCGCCTGGCTTCCGATTCGATCACCCATGCGAAAAACTATGAGTTCCAAAGTACTAGCAGTTGATCGAGACACCGAGTTAGCATCACTCTCGAATAGAGGAAGCGTGTTCGCGGTCGCTCTCGGGGACGTCTCGCGCCGAGTGGTGTATGCCGCCACAGATTGCAGTGGAGCGTTGTTTGCAGGACCGTTTCAATCTTCTCAATGTTCTTGGAATAACAGGATATACGCTTGAGACCGCGATCCAAGTGGGGCCGCTATTTGTAACACCAAAAGAGCTTCAAAAGCACCTTGGTCGTTACGCACTGCGGTTCGTCAACTGCACCGACGACAATATTTATCAATTCCAACACCTGGGAAGCGCTTCCGGTATCAAGTACAGAGGGCGCTACTTTGCGATTTCCACTGACCACCAACGAAAACTCGGCCAAACTGGTCAGCTAGGGATAGTCTGTGATCCTGGTCAGTCAGTGATCACGCCGAGCACAATGTGGACCGTCGATGTACCCGAAGAAATTGAACGCGAAGAAAATTTAGACTTCACTATCTACGAGTTTGATCCGTCTCAGTATCCCCACAGAACTCTGACTTCGCAATTTCTGGAGGTGTCTCACGATAATGGAATCGCTGCAGAGGTTGGCAAAATAGCCTTAAATCTAGGCTACCCGACTAGGCTGCAAAACGTCGACTACCACAACGGTGTGGTCGATTTGCTCGTCGTGTCTAGCTTTGTGGAATTGGTAGAAAAGACGACTTCCGAGGACGTATACTTGTTTAGGACGGTCGGGGAGGATCGCTATTTCGAGGATGGGATGAGCGGTTCGCCAGTCTTCGAAGTGATTCGAGACCAAGGGGAGTTTCGAGTGAAATGGCTGGGAATTGTCATTCGTGGCGGCGAAGAATCGCGATTTGGGCGCGTCATTAATTCTGACTTCATATTCCGGCAGATAGACAGAGCCGCATTTGAAAACCCTTGAGGCCGGTATAGTCAGTTCGCTTGAGGAGCTACGCGTGTGCAATGCGACCAACGTTTAACATAATGGACCTCTCGGCCTTGCGGCTATTTCTCCCGGCCACCGAGGCTCTGGAATATCGTGTTGATCTCCGGCTCCAAGTGCAGGCCTCGATAAACAATTGAAGTTTCATGTCGCGCGTTTCCGCTGGGTTCATCGGAATTCTCGTCAACGGGGCGGCAGCTCGTGAGCGCATTGCGAAGTATCATGAGGTGTTCTAGGTGCTTCCACCGCGCACCAGGCCAGACAGCATACTTGTTTCTTGAGTAAGGATATGATATATAAATTTCATGAGAAACGGAGGCGGCTCTAGATGAACCAACCAAATACTTCGCTTCAGACGGCTTCTGGCGCAGTGCTGGGCAAAGCCGTGTTTCGTGCCTCGCAGGCGCTCGGGCTCTCAGGGGCTGAGCTTGCTACAGTGATTGGCGTTAGTCCTCCTTCGGTTTCCCGCCTTAAAGATGGACAGTACACGCTAAGCGGCAAGCCGTTCGAGCTTGCTGCATGCCTGGTGCGTGTGTTTCGATCTCTGGACGCCATTGCGCACGGTGACGCTGCGACGATGAAAGCTTGGATGGCCAACCAGAACACGCACCTTAACACTGTACCAAAGGACGAAGTGAAGACAGCGCAAGGTCTTGTTCGTGTGATGAACTATCTCGATGCCGCCAGAGCTCCCGTATAAGCCCTACGCAAACGAAGTTTGGCGCCTTGTTGAGGCCCAGCACGTTGTTTCGACCACGAAGCTTGTCGACAGCGGCGAGGAGCAAGAGCTGTTGGAGCAAGTGCTGGAGGAGACGAAGCCTCCAGTTCCCCCGGAGTGTCAGCACCTGCACTATCTTCTATTCACCCCGTTTCGTTATGGCCGTTATCCTTGGAACTCACGCTTTCGTAGGATGGGTGAAACTCCAGGTGTATTTTACGGCGCGGAAGATCCAATCACTGCTGTTGCAGAAACGGTCTGGCAGAGAAAAATATTCTTCGAAGGCTCGGCGGGGACCCCGCTTCCAAAGGAACCGGGTACGTACACCGCATTCAGTGTGCCAGTCAGCACTCCTATTTCAATCGATTTAACCGAACCGCCAATGTCTGATGATGCAGCTCTGTGGGCGGATCCAGTGGACTACAACGCATGCCTAGATCTTGCTGATCGTGTTCGAGCAGAGGGTTGCGAGCTAATACGCTATGCATCGGTTCGGCACCCAGATGCGTTAGAAAATATCGCGGTGCTTGCCTGCCAAGCCTTCGCAAATCCCGAGCCTACGCAGTTTCAGACATGGCACCTGTACCTACGGCCAGGGCGTACTCAAGTACGCCGGGAGCATCCGAAAGTTTCCCTTGAGTTTGCGTTCGGAGAAGACCGTTTGGTACTTCTTTAGACTGACGGTTCTGCCGGACCGCGGCCGGTCACTACGACTTAACATAATGGACCTTACGCGCTCGTAGCATGCTCTCCAAAGCGGACGCTCGATCCACGGCCGGCCAAGGCCAGGTTTGCGGGACAAAACCGGCCTTGGATCTATGTCCGCTTTGCGTTCAAGTCGATCAAAAAGGCAGGAGTGCTCAGCGGATTTGCAATCCCATGAAGCGCGCTGAATAAATTGGGAAAATTTGTAAAATGAACTGTAGAAGGCCCGAGGAAAATCAGCAGGTTACCTATTGATCGTAAAATGCGTTGTTGATCTCTATCTTCCAATCCGGTCGTTGGGAAGCTCAGAGAAGAAAGACCTGTACAGTGCCCAGACTCTCCTTTCCTAACTTTAATTCGTCGGTCATCAGGTGCACCGATGATGCTAAGACATCCCCGATAGGTCAACCAAACCACCAGACCAGTTTTCCGAATATAGCTCGCAGATTTCACGCATAAGCGGCTCGTTCTCATCAAATATTCGTTTGAAATCGCTTAAGGGATGGAATTCTGCACAAGATTCCCACCCTTCTTCGGTCATTTGGAAGAACGACCGTTTTGCTCCTGCGATCTCAACCTTGAAGCTCCGGTAACGAAAGCCAATCGTCCGCATTACTTTGCTGTCTTGAGCGTCATATCCGCCCCAAGTAAGCGAGAAGAGCATCTGAGAAATAGAGGAACCATAGTGCTTTCTCAACACCGTATCCAATTTTGCCAACGAGCCGTCCCAACGAAGACAACCGAATATTATGATCTTTTTGCCGTCGACTTCTCGATAGAATGAATAGCTGGGCACGTATTGCTCTGGCTCTCCGTGGCTCACTGCCAAGTAAAATGTGAGTAGCGCAGTTGATGGGTTAAAGAGCGTGAAATTGACGGCATCGGCATCTGCCGCATCCACAATTTCACGCAGCGCCTCACGGATTTGTTTCCTCCAAGCATTGTTTTGAGACAAGCAGCGCTCGATACCACCGACGATTGAAGCGACTTCTGTCTTATTAGCTGGATCAAATGTCTTCGAGAACTGTTGGTAACCCGCACCATCTTGACCACAAATTTCGTCCACGATGACTTCGTCAGACAAGATTTCCAAATTCCGTGAAAATGCACCGAAGCGGTGAACGGTATCGATCAGCCAACCATCATCTTCTAACAGTCGGGACTTAATCTTCGCAGGATACCCGATTTCCAAGAAATCGCACTCTGGTCGAGGTTGTAAATCCAGAACTGCTTCATGCAGAGTGCACAGTCTCTCCTCTTCGTCCTCCATATCTTCGAGCACTTCGAAGGTTTCTGAGCAGTCGGCGCCTGAAGCTCGTAGAATAGACGCATATTCACTTTCTGAGAGTTGCTGCATCGCGAAGTACAATGCCCGTTTGTACTTAGGTAACATATAGCCCTCTGGCGTTGAGCCAGACATCTCAGCTATGATTTTGTGCATAGACTGCTGTTTTGGGGAGGAAATACCTTCTTCAAAACTCTTACTTGGATGCAGTTCTAGAAGTACGAAACTCTCAATGCCCTTTTGACGACAGGCCTCCTCGTATGCGGCTATGGCTTCATTGCAGGCTGTCTCATCCGCGAAGTACCGTAGCTCGTGCCACGGCGCGACAAAGCGTTCCCCCGTACCACCAAGTGGTTCTAATTCATGTGCGCCCGTGACTTCGCCTGTTTCGGTGACCCTGAGCTTGAAGCCCACAACAGAGCAGTGAGTTCGGTGAACCAACGACGAGAACGGCACAAAAAGCTCAGACCAATCGGGCGAAACGACAAAAACCCTGATCTCATCTTCTTTCAGTCCAAGGTGCCGTTTTACTCCATCAATGTATTTGAGCACCTCGTGGACGGCTTCGCGCTCCGCCGCCTTTGTTTTTTTCACTTCAACTAGGACCAGCTTGTTGGTCGCATCCCGTGCAACGAAGTCAATGAAGCTTCGAGTTCCGAACTTGTTGGGTATGTACTGTTCTTTCTGCGAGTAGATCAGCCCGGGCTCAAGAAGTTCAAGCTTGTCAATTAGGTCGTCACGCAACGTGCTTTCGTTATAGCTCATCGCTGCCTCCTTCTTCCCGACCAATGTCGCTTGGCAAAAGTGTAATGCCTTTGCATCTTCTGGGAGTGTTGCTCTCAAGATGTCGAAACTTAGTTTGAATGTTTGCTACCGCTTTAGCGACGGAAACGCTTTCTGAAATTGCCGCTTTCAACGCGCTTAAATGTTGAATGCAAGACGCATTGGGCATTAGGCGCCAAGCGAGGCTCGTATATCGTTCATGCTGAGATAGACGCGATCAACGTTGTCTGGATCATTCATTGGCTGAAACCCTAGCTCCTCATAAAACGCGAAACGGCGGTCAAAGGCCTCATCTCGCAAGACGTCCAGAATAACGGCCATGAGTCCGACTTTCTCCGAAATCTCCATTGCTTGTCTCAGAGCGTGAACCATCAGTGCCCGTCCAATTCCTTTGCCTTGCCAGTCTTCGTGGACTGCCACGGCTTTTATGTAGGTAGCGGGGATAGTAGGCGGAGGACGCGGCCGTTTGGGCGTTTCGATGTGTTCAGGACTGACTGCGAACGCACTTAGTGTATAGAAGCCTATTACCTCCTTCTGCTCCTCATCTGTTGCCATAAACGCGGTGCAGTATCCCGACTTGATATGATCAGTCAGAGCCTCCTTGAGAAACTTATCAATTGGTTCGAAGCCACACGAAAAAGCGCTGCGGTCATGCAGCGCTTTGTCGAATTGTGAGATTGTCAGTTCAGCTACATCAGCTTGTGCTTCAGGCATCCTTTAGGATGCCCTCCGCTTGAGCGGCAGCTTTGGCCAACCCCGGGATAACTTTGCCCGGCCTAGAAACTGCGCTCTTGAATGCTTCAAAAGCTTCTACAGGCAAAACCGACATCGTTGAACGACGTTCCACTTCGCTAACTTGTTGAAGAGCGGCTTGACGAATGAAGTCCGCTTCGTTCAAGCCAACAGTAGCGGCCGCAGCTTTGATGCGGTTTTCGTCGCTTGGGCGCATACGAACTTCTTTGCGCGCAGTCATGCGTTCACCCGTATCGACGGGCTCGATCATAGCAAACATCGGGTGGCTCCTCTTGCTCTAGAGGTACTATGTACGGCTTTTCGCCGTACAAGTCAAGATGATCTTGATCAACATGGTGTGGCACCATGTATGAATATCGCGATGAAGATCGTCACGATGATCATGATAGGCGCGAAAACTGCTCAATATCAGATACTTGGGTGATTTCAAGCGAGCCGTATCGATTGTAGGCGCCACCATTTTTGCAGTTGTTGCGCATTAAAATTGCACGAGAGGTGTCGTTCCTCGCACTGCCACGAAGTTGAGTAAGCAAGTATGGCAATCTGGGCGATCACTGAATTGGAGCTATCCGCAGAGTAGAAATGTGCACGATCGCTTTGAAGCATACCGACCCGTCGAAACGCTCAGAACGGACGAGAGGGCATGTCAACGATTGCCGTTGAAAAATTCCACACCTTTGCCTTGCAGAGTCATGATCTGCCCCTTGGTTTTTTTGAGCTAGAGCGGAGTTCTCACTGGCGGACGATACAGGGCTGAAATTTCCTGCAATCTGCCTAAAGTAGATCGGTCCTGTGCGCGGTGTGGTTTGACGTTCGTCAAGTGATGCGGATCTTTGTGTAGCAGCTACAAAGGAAATGTTACCTACTGGCTTTGGGCGGGTACTTGCATAAGTATTCCGGCGAACTTCAAAATTTACCCATATTAATCAGAGGCTTAGGTGTTTGTTTTGGAGGCGAGTACCGGAATCGAACCGGTGTAGACGGATTTGCAATCCGCTGCGTCACCACTCCGCCAACTCGCCGTCCGTGGTGGGCCAATCGGCCTGAGATGCCTGATTAGTGTTTCGTGCAGGCGTTGTCCAGACCCCGCGCGCGGATCTGGAAAGCTTCGGTGCCAGCAGCCGCCTTTGCCGTCGGCGAAGACCGGCGTGAAGCATGCGTTCTGGCCGGGGTTTCGGTCTTCCGGGCGCTGCTATGCCACCGCGCTCATTTCGGCGTACAGGACGATCGGCGCATGGGGATCGCGTCCGCCGGGTGGGGCGGTGGCGCGGTTGGCCAAGCCGGACCTGGACGCGGCGTGCCTTTGCGGCGTCGCGCGCAGTGTTGCTTCAAAGGGTCGCTCTGACGCTTACGGGGTTATGGGCATTGTGAGGGTCGAGGGTTTGTGGCAGAAACTCCGTGAGGACAATGCAGCTACAGGAACGTCCAATGACGGATTACTCCGCACGCCGGACCATGATGGTCGATACGCAAGTGCGCCCCGCCGACGTCACCAAGTTTCCAATCATCGATGCGATGCTCGCGGTTGCCCGCGAGGCGTTCGTGCCACGCCACCTGAGAGAAGCGGCGTATGTCGGGGAGAACATCGACCTCGGGGGCGGGCGCGTCGTGCTCGAGCCCCGGACGCTGGCCAAGATGCTGGATGCGCTGGATATCCGGTCGAACGAGCTTGTGCTCGATCTGGGATGCGGGCTTGGATACTCCTCTGCCGTCGCGGCCCGCATGGCCGAGGCGGTCGTCGCGGTCGAGGAGAACGAAGACCTGGCAGAGGAGGCGCGGTCGATCCTGTCGGAGCGTGGGGCAGACAACGTCATCGTGCATGAGGGGCCTCTGGCCGAGGGCGCGGCCGAGCACGGGCCCTACGATGTGATCATGATCCAGGGCGCGGTCGACGAGCTGCCGGAGACAATCACCGACCAGCTGAAGGAGGGCGGCCGCATGGCCTGTCTCTTCGCCGAGGGCCGGCTGGGAGCGGTGCGTGTGGGCTACAAGGTGGATGGCGCGATGAATTGGCGTTTCGACTTCAACGCCGGGGCCCCGGTTCTGCCGGGCTTCGAACGACAAGCGGCGTTTTCGCTATGACGTGCTGGACGCAAGTGACGGCCGGTAAGGGCCGCGTTTCCAAGGGGCGCGCACTGTCGTCGATCAGAGCGTGTTTCTTCGCGGGTGCAGTCGCGGTGGCCGGGATGACCGGCCTGGCGGGGGCTGCAAAATCCGAAACGCTGGGCGAGACGCTGGCCTGGGCCTACGAGTACAGCGGATTGCTCGAACAGAACCGCGCCCTGTTGCGGGCCGCCGACGAGGATGTCGCGCAGGCCGTGTCGCAGTTGCGGCCGATCATCAACTGGACCGCGGACATCACGCGGGATTTTGGCAAGGCGAAGACCAGTGGCCTGATCAACCCGATCCGCAGCACGAATTTCAACACCGGTATCGTGCTGGAACTGTTGTTGTTCGATTTCGGACAGACCCGGTTCCGCATCGACGCGGCGAAAGAGACGGTTCTGGCGACGCGTGAATCCCTGCGCAGCATCGAGCAGCAGGTTCTGCTGCGGGCCGTCGCGGCGTTCTACAATGTGCAGCGAAACCGCCAGTTCGTGTCCTTGCGGCAAAACAACCTGCGTCTTCTGCGGCAGGAGCTGAGAGCCGCGCGGGACCGTTTCGAGGTCGGCGAGGTCACGCGCACGGATGTCGCGCAAGCCGAGGCGCGGGTCGCCAGCACCGAGGGTGAACTGGCGGAGGCGCAGGGCAATCTTGCACAAGCGGTGGAGGAATACCGCGCCGTCGTCGGGCGCACGCCGGGTACCTTGCGGACGCCGGGTGGGTTGCCGAACCTCTCCGCCGGGATCGAAGCCTCGAAGAACATCGCGGCCCGCAATCACCCGGATATCCTGCAGGCCCAGCGGCAGGTTGCCTCGGCCGATCTGACGATCCTTGCCGCCGATGCCGCGATGAAGCCGCGGTTCACGGCCCAGGGGCGGCTGGGCGTCGGCGAGGATCTCGACGGCAGCGATTACACGCGCTCGGGCAGCGTGGGGCTGAACATGCAGGCGCCGATCTATCAGGGCGGTCTGCTGAGCTCGGCGAAGCGCCAGGCACAGGCGCAGCGGGACGCTGCGCGTGGCAATCTGCACGTGGTGCGGCGCGCCGTCATTCAGGATGTGGGCAACGCCTTTGCGATCCTGCAATCGGCGCGGGTCGTGCGCGAGGCGAGCCGCGAGCAGGTGCGTGCGGCGGAGGTCGCCTTTCGCGGTGTGCGCGAGGAAGCGACGCTGGGAGCGCGGACGACGCTGGACGTGCTGAACGCCGAGCAGGAACTTCTGAACGCGCGCAGCAACCTGATCTCGGCCGACGTGGACGTGGCGGTTGCAGCCTACCAGGTGCTTGCGGCCATCGGACAGCTGACGGCCAAGGACCTGAAGCTCAACGTGCAGACCTATGATCCGGCGGCCTATTACAACCTGGTGAAGGACGCTCCGGTGCCAATCAGTAGGCAAGGCAAACAGCTGGACCGGGTCCTGAAATCGCTCGGGCGGCAGTAACGGCCCGGGATGATACCGCCCGGTGCGCGAAAGCGTTTAAAAGGCGGCGTTCTAAAATGTTGTGCCAATTTGCGTCAGTCGCTAGACTGTCGCCCAGGCAAGAATGGTAGTTGAGCATGTCTGATCCCGTCTCGAATGCGGAAATCGAGGACGTCCTGTCGTCTATCCGTCGGCTGGTCTCGGTTGATAAACGTTTCGAATCGCACGTGGCGAAACCACCGCACGAGGCACCGGGCCCCAGCACATCGACACAGAGCGCAGACGCGGAAGACCCCGCGCCGGAACCGCAGGGTGCCGCCGGGCCTGGCGAAGCGCGGCTGGTGCTGACGCCGTCATTCCGGGTCAGGCCGGAGGAGGAAGATGTCGCCGCCGACCCAGCGGGGGACGACGCGGAACACCTGGCGCTGGAACAATGGCAGGTCACGCCCGACACGAACGTCGAAGCCGTCGGGTCAGACACCGAGGAGATTGATGACCTTTCCGCGGACGTATGGGACAACCATAGCGAGGACGACTCGCTGGTGGGCGAGACGGCCGAACCCTGGCCCGAGGCCGACGACGATGCCATGGCCGCGTCGCACGACGACATGCGCTCGGACGATGATGCGCATCTCAAGGACTGGCTGACCGCCGAGGACACGGCCGAAGACATGTCTGACGATTCCGCCGATGACTGGCAGGATGATACTCTGCCGGACGACGGGGATGCGCAGACAGGTGCTGATTTCGAAGCCGCGACCTTTGTCGACGACGACGTGGCCTTCGACTACACAGATGCGGATGCGCCCGAGGACGCAACAGGAGCACTGGACCGCGAGCCGGAAACATCGGAACTCGAGGCGCGGATCGCGGAGGTCGAAGCCGCCGTGGCTGCCCGTGAGGACCAGTGGGAACCAGATGGCGCCTCCGAAGACGCATATGCCGGCGGACGGACCGAGCCTCTTCCCTGGGAAGATCACGTCGAGACCGCGACGCCGGTTTTCATTCCGCGGGCCGCGCATCACGACACGGAGGAGTCATCGCAGGACGACGCCCAGGACGAGATGCCATCGTCCGAGACCTTCGCATCCGGCGAGTCCACATCGCCGGGCGAGGCCGACGGGTCTTTCGGTGAGAGCCCGGCGGAGCAGGACGCGGACACGGCCCGGGGCGCGGAGGCCTGGTACCGCGAAGACACCGATGCCGTTCTCGACGAGGACGCCCTGCGCGACCTGGTGAGTGAAATCGTTCGGCAGGAATTGCAGGGCACCCTGGGGGAGCGTATCACCCGGAACGTCCGCAAACTGGTGCGCCGCGAGATCCATCGCGCGATGATGGGCCAGGAACTGGATTAACGGCGGCGCCTTCGGTCCGACCGAGGTGAACTCATAGCCATCCAGCCTGGCGCCTGTGGGCCGCTTGCAGGCGCGTCAGGCGATTTTCCGAATGCAGGATTGGGGCTTGGTTCAGGTGGCCGACACCGGGAACGATGCCTTCTGCGCCCAGGCACAGGATCGCCGCCGCAAAACCCGAGGACATGGCCGCCTTGCCGCAGACGCGCGGCGAGGCTCATATCCCAGCCATTGGCACGGAGTGCCGCCAGAGCGGCGATGGTGGCCTTGCTGCCGGGTATCAGAACAAAGATGGGCGATCCCGGGCAGGGCGCGGCGGCAAGCGGGTCGAGATCGGCCACGTATTCGGCCCGCAGACGCTCGGCCTCGGGAAACCAGCGGGTCACGCCAAGCGAGAGTCAGCTGGAATGCGTTTCGATGACCGCGACGCTCTGTGAGCGCCGGGCAGGGGGCTGCTGCCTTGGCCGGTGTTCTGTCGCGCCTTTGTTGCCGCAACCTGACCCAGGAACGAAAAAGCCCCGCCGGTGAGGCGGGGCAAATTCAATTTCGACGACGTGGAGGGTTCAGGCGGCTTCGGCCTGCGCGGCGGCGTTGCGACGCTCGCTTTCCTCGCGCGACAGGGCAACCGAGGTGCGTACACCCTTGCCCACGAAGTCCATAAGGCCGGAGACCACCCGTTCGTTCGGGTCGATGCCCGCGCAGGACAGCACTTCGCGACCATCGCGAGAGCGCGCCCAGCGGGCGATCTGTTCCGGGCCATTGCCGTATTTCTTGTCGTCGGCAATCGCGTCGTCCAGAGCAGCCAGTACGACGGCTGCGAAAAGTTTGCGGGCACGGTTTCCTTGCTCAGCATTGAAAGCCGTACCGTCAACGAAATCTTTCATGTTTCGTCCTTGTTTTTATTGCTCTTGTGTCTCAGGCGTGGCGCCGGTTATGACGGGTTTTCAGCGATTCGGATAGTCCCGAAACGCATAACACGTCTGCGCGGTTTGCATGGCTTGCTGCGAATGCAGCACGATATGTCGTCGTCTTGCATGACATCACACGACTAGATATAGGTTTGGGCGAACATCGATCAACCTCTTGTCATGGTTTCGCCACAATGCCCAAAATCAACGGAAACGAGATACGTCCCGGTAATGTCCTGGAACACAATGGCGGCCTTTGGAGCGCCGTCAAAGTCGACCATGTCAAGCCCGGCAAGGGTGGCGCGTTCGCCCAGGTCGAGCTGCGTAACCTTCGTAACGGATCAAAGCTTAACGAACGGTTCAGAAGCGCGGACAAAGTAGAACGTGTGCGCCTGGAACAGAAGGATCAGCAGTTTCTCTATGAAACTGACGGGATGTTTGTGTTCATGGATTCAGAGACTTACGAACAGATCGAATTGCCTGCCGACCTTCTGGGCGAGCGTCGGCCATTCTTGCAGGATGGCATGACAATCACCGTAGAATTCTATGAAAACGAGGCGCTGAACGCGACCCTGCCGCAGAAAGTGAACTGCCGCGTGGTCGAGACGGAGCCGGTCGTGAAGGGGCAGACGGCTGCCAACAGCTTCAAGCCGGCCATTCTGGACAATGGTGTCAAGGTCATGGTGCCGCCTTTCGTCGGACCCGACGAGGAGATCGTCGTCAACACCGAGACGATGGAATACGCCGAGCGCGCCTGAGCCGGTTCCGCCCGGCCGCTTCGGCGGCTGCGGCGAGACGTCGCATCAGTCGGGCAGGCGCAGGGTAGCCTCCTCGGCCTGCATCGTCCCGGTGGCCCGATCGAAACGAAGATAGGCGATGGCGCGGTCGCCCGATTGGGTGAACAGCGTGCCCACCGACTTGCCGTCGGCCGTGATCGCCGTGCCGACCGGGGCGCTGCCCTCCAGATCGACCGAGGCGAACCCCTTGCGCAGTTCGGTCTTGTGCTTCATCCGCGCTGTCACCTCCTGCCCGACGTAACACCCCTTGCGGAAATCCACGCCGTTCAGCCGCTCGAATCCGGCTTCCAGGATGAAGGTGTCGGGCGTGAGTTCAATGTTGGTTTCCGGGATGCAATGGGCGACGCGGATCGCGTCGAAATCGCTGCCGTCATCGCCCGCCTCGGCGCCATAGAGACGCCATCCCAGCGCCGAATGGCGCGGATCGTCGAAGGCCCCCTCGGGCCGTTCGCCGGTGCCGCGCCAGACCGCAAGATCCGTCTCGGCGATCTGCACATCGGCGCGCAGCTTGTACATGTTGAGCCGCTGGATCAGGCCATAGGCCAGGTCTGCCGCGACGTCCAGAAGGACTTCCCCGTCCCAGGGCACAAGGAAGAAATCGGCCAGGTACTTGCCCTGCGGCGTCAGCATGGCCGCGTAGACCATCCCGTGGTCCAGCTTCCTGATGTCGTTGGTGACCAGCCCCTGAAGGAAATCGCGCGCCTCGGGGCCGGTGATCTGAAATATCCTGCGGGTCATGGCGGGCCTCGTCTTTGTCATGGCCGTCATATAAGAAAATCGATGTGAATTGACAGGGCCAGCAGCGATGCGCGCGAAACTTTCCGTGGTGATGCCGACACTGAATGCCGAAAACGGGCTGCGGCGTTCGCTGCCCGCATTGGCCGAGGGGCTGGAGGCCGGGCTGATCCGGGAGCTGGTGATTTCCGACGGGGGATCCGACGACGCGACGGTTCGGGTCGCGGAGGCTGCCGGCGCGAGGCTGGTCGAAGGGGCGGCGTCCCGCGGGGGGCAGTTGCGACGCGGGGCAGAGGTGGCGCAGGGCGATTGGCTGCTGTTTCTGCATGCCGACAGCGTTTTGTCGCCAGGCTGGGCCGAGATCGTGAAGGACCATATCGCGGCGGGGCGCGGCGCGGCGGCCTTCCGGCTGGCGTTCGACGCCCAGGGCGTGGCGCCAAGGCTGGTGGCGGGATGGGCCAATCTGCGCAGTAGGCTCTTCGGGCTGCCATATGGCGATCAGGGGCTGCTGATCCCGCGCACGGAGTATGATGCGGCGCGCGGCTACCGCGACATCCCGTTGATGGAAGACGTGGCCATGGCGCAGGCGCTGGGGCGTCGGATCACGCTGCTTGGTGCCGTCGCGACCACCAGCGCGGAACGCTACAGGCGCGACGGGTGGCTGCGCCGGGGCGGGCGCAACCTGCTGTTGCTGCTGCGGTATCTTGCGGGGGCGCGCCCCGAGGAGCTGGCGCGGCGCTACTGACGCGCGTTCAGAACCACGGTTTGTACGTGGTCTGGAAATCGGCCTGCAGGTCCAGGTGATCGTATTCGGTCCGAAGCCAGTCCTCGAACGAGATGGGCGCCTGCGCGTTGCGGGCCTCGTAGACGTCGAAGATATGGTCGAGCGTGCCCGTCTTGGAGCGCCGGACATGCAGATAGCGCAGGCCAAGCTGGCGGCGGGCCACGTCGATCGGTGCCCCTTCGATCACCAGAAGATAGATCGCCGAGGCGAGGCCGGCCCGGTCGGCGCCGGACTTGCAATGCATGACGAACGGCTTCTCCAGCGTCCGGAACGTGTCGATTAACGCCAGCAGGTCCTCGGCGGGGGGGGCATGGCGGGCCTGAAGGCTGATGCTGACGAGGTTCAGGCCCAGTTTGCGACAGGTTTCGACCTCGGTGTGGTAATGCGCCGACGGGTAGTCGCCGCGCAGGTTGAGCACCGTGTTGATGCCCTTGGCCTTCATCTTGGCGAAACGCTTCAGCGTCGGGTGGTTGGAGCGATAGACGCCCGGTGCGATCTGAAAGAAGTTGGTCCAGACGGTGCGCAGGATCTCGTGGTCGAACCACAGGTTGTAGATACGCGCCCGGCGGCGGTTTTCCGGCGTCGACAGGTCGGTGTTGTAAGACGCGCGCAAGTCGCGTTCCCAGTTGCTGATCCGCTTGAAGAAATTCATCTGGGCCCTTCGCCATGGTCCGGTGACGCCCCCATGTAGGGGCAGGTCGCGCCCGTGGCAAGGAACGGCGATTGACGGCGCCCGGGATGCGGCTAAGTTGCACGCAATTCTTGACGTGGAGACGTGTAATGAGCGGTGCCGGCGGACGCCCCTACCTGGCCATTCCCGGCCCTTCGGTCATGCCCGACCGGGTGCTGCGGGCGATGAACCGCGCCTCGCCCAATATCTATGCCGGCGAGTTGGTCGACATGATGCCGGGCCTGGTGGCGGACCTGCGCGGCGTCGCGCGCACCAAGGGGCATGCCGCGATCTATATCGGCAACGGACACGCCGCGTGGGAGGCGAGCCTGGCCAACATTGTGCAGCCGGGTGAGCGGGTGCTGGTGCTGGCCACGGGGCGGTTCGGGCACGGCTGGGCCGAGGTGGCCGAGGCGCGGGGGATCGAGGTGCAGATGCTGGATTTCGGGCGGCAGGCGCCGGTTGACTGCCAAGCGGTCGAGGATGCGCTGCGCGCCGATAAAGCGCATGATATCAAGGCGGTGCTGGTCACGCATGTGGACACGTCCTCGTCGGTTCTGAACGATGTGGCCGCCGTGCGGGGGGCGATGGATGCGGCGGGGCATCCCGCGCTGCTGGCTGCCGATTGCATTGCCTCGCTGGCTTGCGACAGGTTCGAGATGGACGCCTGGGGCGTCGACGTGATGGTTGCGGGCAGCCAGAAGGGGCTGATGACACCGCCAGGGCTGGGCTTTGTCTTTTTCAACGACAAGGCCTCGGATGTGCGCCGGACCGTTCCGCGCGTCAGCCGGTACTGGGATTGGGTGCCGCGCACCGAGCCGGACCTCTTCTACCAGTATTTCGGCGGCACGGCGCCGACGCATCACCTGTATGGCTTGCGTGAAGCCCTTGATATGCTTGGCGAAGAAGGCATCGAGGCGGTCTGGGCGCGGCACGACAGGCTGGCCCGCGCGGTCTGGGCCGCTTGCGAGGCCTGGGGCGCGGAGGGGCCGCTGAGGTTGAACATCACCGAGGCCGCGCGTCGCAGCCGGGCGGTGACGTCCGTGGCGATCGGCAAGCCCCTGGGCGAAGACCTGCGCCAGTGGGTCGAGGCGCATATGGGGGTCACGCTGGGGATCGGTTTGGGCATGCAGACCGAGGATGACCCGCGCAGCACCGGCTATTTCCGGATCGGGCATATGGGGCATCTGAACGGTCACGCGCTGCTGGGCGTGCTGGGGGCTGTCGAGGCGGGGCTGACTGCGCTGAATATCGCGCATGGCGACGGCGCGGTGCAGAGGGCGGCGCAGGTTCTGGCCGCGCCTTAGGCGTTCGAGCGGCTGAATCGGGTGATCAGCAGGTTCAGCCCATAGCCCACCGCCATCACCACCGGCAGGCCGAACATCATCCACAAGGCCATGAAAACCCAAAGCAAATTGACCAGCCCCATTACCAGTGCGGCATTGGTGTAATTCGGCGCTTCGGGCATCTGTCCACGTCTCATGCCCGTGATCTTAATGCAGGACCCGCTGCTGTCAGTTAATTTCTATGTACGGGCCGCGTCGAACGCCTTGGGCAGGGTCTCTGCCAGCAGATCGAGGTCCTGGGGGCGGCCACAGCTGATGCGGATGCAGCGGTTGAGCGGGGCGACACCCGGCATGCGCACGAAAAGGCCACGCTCGATCAGATCGTTCAGCACCGCGCGGGCGAAATCACCATCGCGGCCGCAATCCACGGCGACGAAATTGGCGGCCGAGGGCAGGCTGTGCAGGCCGTTGGCGGCGGCGATCTCGGCGATGCGGCCGCGGGCCTCGGCCATGCGTGCGATCGTCTTGGCCAGCCAGTCCTCGTCTTGCAAGGCCGCCAGGGCACCGGACTGGGCGATGCGGTTGACGCCGAAGTGATTGCGGATCTTGTCGAAGCTCCGGATCAGGTCGGGCGCGCCCATGGCATAGGCGATGCGGGCGCCTGCGATGCCGTAAGCCTTTGAAAAGGTGCGCATTCGGATGACGCGCGGGTCGTCTATGGGTGTCTCCGGCGCGGTGCCGTCGGGGGCGAATTCGATATAGGCTTCGTCCAGCATCAAGAGGCAGCCCGGGGGCAGGTCGTCGAGCGCTGCGCAGATTTTAGCGCCGTCATGCCAGGTGCCCATCGGGTTGTCGGGGTTGGCGAGGTAGACGAGTTTCGCGCCAACCTCTTTCGCTTTGGTTAAGAGCGCGGCCGGATCCTCGTGATCGTCCTTGTAGGGCACCTTGTGCAGGTCGCCGCCGAAGCCCGCCACGTGGTAGTTGAAGGTGGGGTAGGCCCCATCGGAGGTGACGACGGCATCGCCGGGTTCGATCAGCAAGCGCACCAGATAGCCCAGAAGCCCATCAATCCCTTCGCCCACAACGATATTTTCAGGGTCCACGCGGTGATGCGCGGCCAGGGCGTGGCGCAGATCGTGGCTGGTGGCGTCGCTGTATTTCCAGATGTCGCCGACCGCCTCCTGCATCGCCGCGATGGCCTTGGGCGAAGGGCCGAAGACGTTCTCGTTGGCGCCGAGACGGGCGGCGAAAGGCGTGCCTGTTTCGCGCTCGCGGACCTCGGGGCCGACGAAGGGGACAGAGGCGGGCAGGGCGCGGACGATATCGGTGTAGCGGGGGCCGGTCATGCGGAGAGGTAACGTCAAAGCCGGGGCGGGTGCAAGGCGAAGGGCGCAATGGTTAATGGTCAAAACGCGTGTCGGTATCGCGTCGGTATTTGGGTGGCATCGCGTCGGTGCCATTTTCCGGGACCCGCAAAGATTAACGCCACGCCCGGGGCGGGCGTGGCGTTAGGAGTATTTCAAGCAAGAAAAAGCAAGGGTCTGTCAGCCCAGTTCGGCCAGACGGCCGAGGGCGGCGCGCAGCTTGCTCTCTTCCTCTTCCCGGGCGGCGAGGTTCTCGCGGGCTTCCTCGACCACCTCGTCGGGGGCGCTTTCGACGAATTTGGGGTTGCCCAGCCGACCGCGCAGACCGCCCAGTTCCTTTTCCAGCTTGCCGAGGGTTTTCTCCAGCCGCGCTTTTTCCTCGGCCACGTCGATGACATCGGCCAGCGGCAGGCCGAAGCTGGCGCCCTCGGCGGGGATGGTGATGCAACCCTTGGGGAAACTCTCGACCACTTCCAGCGCCTCGACCCGGGCAAGGCGTTTGATCATCGTGGCGTTGTTGTCCCAGGCAAGGCGTGCGGACTTCGAGAACTCGGTCACGAGCAGCGGCGTGTAGAGCCCCACCGGCACATGGACCTGCGCGCGGGCCGAGCGGACGGAGTCGATCAGGGCGATGACCCAGTTCATCTCGGCATCCGCCTCGGTATCGATCAGCTCGTCGCCGTAGGTGGGCCAGTCGGCGTGGATCAGCATCCCGTCGCGGCTGGCCAGCGTGCCCCAGAGCTCTTCGGTTATGAAGGGCATGATGGGGTGCAGCAGGATCAGGCACTGGTCGATGACCCAAGCCATTGTGTCCTGCGTCTCCTGCTTCACCTCGCCTTCGCCGTCGAGCAGGAGGGGCTTGGAAAACTCCACGTACCAGTCGCAGACCGTGCCCCAGACGAAGGCGTAAAGCGTGTTGGCGGCATCGTTGAAGCGGTATTGCGCCAGCGCGGAATCGACGAGCGCCTTGGTCTTGGCGGTTTCGCCGAGAATCCAGCGGTTTACGGTCTGTTTCGGTTGCGGAATGGCGCCGGTGCTGCCGACCGCCTCGTTCATTTCGGCGAAACGCGCGGCGTTCCAGAGCTTGGTGCCGAAATTCCTGTATCCGGCAATGCGTTGCGGCGACAACTTAAGGTCGCGCCCCATGGCGGCCATGGCCGTCAGGGTAAAGCGCACGGCGTCGGCGCCGTATTCGTCGATCAGCTCCAGCGGGTCGAGCACGTTGCCGAGCGACTTGGACATCTTCTTGCCCTTCTCGTCGCGGACGAGAGCGTGGACATAGACATCCGAGAACGGCTTTTCGCCCACGACGGCGTATTGCATCATCATCATCCGGGCGACCCAGAAGAAGATGATGTCAAAGCCGGTGACCAACACACTGGTGGGAAAGTATTTTTCCAGCTCGGGCGTCTTTTCGGGCCAGCCCAGCGTGCCGATGGGCCACAGACCTGACGAGAACCAGGTGTCGAGCACGTCGGGGTCGCGCCAGACCGGGTAGACCAGGTGCGTGGGATCCTGGCTGGCGGTGTAGTCGGCAAGGCTGGAGGCAAGCTGATGCAGGGCATCCTCGCGGTCCTTCGCCTCGACCACCGTCATCGAGGCCAGCGGCGTGGGCAGGTCGGTCAGCTGCGCGGTGAAGGCCTGCGCGGTCGTCTCGAAATCATGGCCGCATTCCATCAGCGGGGCGAAGTGGCTTTCGTTGAGAACCTCAAGCATTTCAACGAGATCCAGCGCGCCGTCGCCTTCGCGGTCGCGGAAATCGGGTGCGGACAGGTCAAAGCCGTACCAGACCGGAATCTGGTGCCCCCACCAGAGCTGGCGCGAGATGCACCAGGGCTCGATGTTTTCCAGCCAGTTGAAATACACCTTTCGGTCCTGCTCGGGCATGATGGTGACGTCGCCGGATTTCACCGCCTCGATGGCGGGGCCGACGATCTTGTCGGTGGCCACGAACCACTGATCGGTCAGCATCGGCTCGATCACGACCTTCGAGCGATCGCCAAAAGGCTGCATGATCGGCTTGTTTTCCACAAGCGGGACGGTCTCGCCTTGATCATTCTCAACATTTACCGCCAGACCCTCGTCGGTGATCTGCTGGACGACCTTTTCACGCGCCTCGAAGCGGTCGAGGCCGCGAAGGTCGTCGGGGACGAGGTTGATCGTGTCGGCCTCGGCCTCGGTCAGGGAGCGCTCGCCCTTGGCCACGGCCATGGCGATCTCGGCCATCCTGGCGTAAGGCGCGCCGTCGTCGCGCATCGCGCCCTTGGTATCCATCAATCGGTACATCGGGATGCCGCCGCGCTGCGCCACGCCGTAGTCGTTGAAGTCATGCGCACCCGTGATCTTGACCGCGCCCGAGCCGAAATTCGGGTCCGGGTAGTCGTCGGTGATGATCGGGATCAGGCGACGATGCTCTTTCGGGCCAACGGGGATTTCGCAAAGTTTTCCGACGATTGAGGCGTACCGTTCATCTGACGGATGAACCGCGACCGCGCCGTCGCCCAGCATGGTTTCGGGGCGCGTGGTGGCGATGGAGATATAGTCGCGGGTCTCCTCCAGCACGACATTTCCGTCCTCGTCCCGCTCGACATATGTGTAGGTCGCACCGCCCGCCAGAGGGTACTTGAAGTGCCACATGCGGCCGGCGACCTCGGTGTTCTCGACCTCGAGATCGGAAATGGCGGTCTCGAAATGCGGGTCCCAGTTGACCAGCCGCTTGCCGCGATAGATCAGGCCCTTCTCGTACATGTCGACGAAGACCTTGATGACGGCGTCGTGGAAATTGCCCTCCTCGCCCTCGGGGGCCGACGGCGCGCCGGACATGGTGAACGCCTCGCGCGACCAGTCGCAGGAAGCGCCGAGGCGCTTCAGCTGGCCGATGATGGTGCCGCGCGACTTGATCTTCTGCTGCCAGACGCGTTTTTCGAAGTCTTCGCGGCCCATTTCCACACGCGTGGGCTCTCCATTCGCGGCCATGTCGCGTTCGGTCACCATTTGCGTGGCGATGCCGGCGTGGTCGGTGCCGGGCTGCCAGAGCGTGTCGAAGCCGCGCATCCGGTGCCAGCGGATCAGGATGTCCTGCAACGTGTTGTTGAAGGCGTGGCCCATATGCAGGCTGCCCGTCACGTTTGGCGGCGGGATCATGATGGAATAGGGCTGGGCCCCGGGCCTGGCATTGGCGCCGGCCTTGAAGGCGCCGCTCTCTTCCCAAGCGGACGAGAGGCGCGGTTCGGCCTCGGCTGCGTTGAAGGTCTTTTCCATCGCCATGATGCGGGTCCCGTGCTTGGAAATAAGGTCTTGGGTCGAATACCGAAAGCGCGGGGCAAGGGAAAGATGCGGGCGCTATTTTCTTGGAGTGCGGCGCGGTGAGCGAGGGGAGGCAAGCCAGGGATAGCAGGTGGATTTGAAACGAACTTTGGAAACAATCACGCAATTGGTCAGCATCGAGGGGAGAATACGACGCGCTTTTCCCTTTTCAGGGCCGGTATGGTCAGCGATAAATCCCGCATGCAAGAGTTGGCAAGGGTAAGCAGCGCAAAGTGCAGGTGGACTGCATGATACATCCGATCGTAAACCAGTCCCCGGGCGTTGTGCGCCTCTTTTTTCGGATCGGCGGCAAGGATTTCCTGCTTGGGATGGTCATCGTGATCGTGATGACGGTGGTGTCCTATAGCCAGCTTATCACCGCCCACCGATTTGCGACGGAAGGCATCAAGACCGTGGCGCAGGTGGAACGCGCCTATACCTCGGAGCGGCGGCGCGATGGCCGGACGGTTACCGACTATCATCTGGACCTGCGCTTTGCGACCGAGAATGGGGGCGGGGTCGCCGTGTCCGAGAAGGTGGGGCGCGACCTTTATGAGAGGGCAAGCGCGCGTGAAACCCTGGACCTGTGGTACCTGCCGTCAGAGCCGGAGACGGTCGAGCTGGTGCCAGACAGCTTTCGGAACAAGGGGCGGATGGCGCAGTGGTTTGCGTTGCTGATGGGCGTGCTCTGGCTTGGGATTCTCTGGTTTTCCGGGCGCAAGGCCGTTGCTGGGTACCTTGGGCGTCAGCATGGGCGCAAAGGCAAGGGCACTGTTCTGCGCGTTGACAGGATTCAGACCCGGAAAGAAGGCAATTGGTACCGGCTGGTCTGGCGCGATGACGCGGGGCGAGAAGCCAAGAGCCTGAAGTATCGTGCTGGCAGGCTCGACGGGTACGGACCGGGCGCGACGCTGACCGTGTACCACGGCCCGAAGCGGTCGTGGTGGGCCGGCGATGTTGGCGTCCGGTCGGCGGACCTGCCCTAGCGCGTCGCGGCGACGTCGCCGTTCACCAGCGGTTCGCGCGCGCCGGGGCGGATCACCTCCGGGTCATAGGGCGTGCGGGCGAAAACCTCCTCGACCATGGGCGCGAAGAACTCGAGCGGCAGGGTGTCGTAGCCGGGATCGAACGAGGCCTGGTCCCAGCGTTCGCAGAATTCGGCGCAGTCGTCGAAATAGGCGTGTCCGGCGTGGCGGTCGCGCTTGTTGGGGTCGGCCCCGTCGAGGTGGTGGCCGTAATAGAGCATCTGGAAATCGCCATGGGTGGCGACGCACCAGGTGACCTGTTCGCGCACGAAGGTTTTCAGGATCGTGGCGGCGTATTCGTCGTGATTGTAGGGCGCGTAGATGTCGCCGATATCGTGCAGAAGCGCGCCCACGACCCAGTCGGTATCCGCGCCGTCGCGCCAGGCGCGGGTGGCCGATTGCAGGGAATGTCCGAGGCGCGTGATCTGGTAGCCCGACAGGCTTTCATCCAGCTCCACCAGCGCCTTCATCAGGCGCTTGGCGGTGTGTTTCGTATGATCGATCTCGTGCTCGTTGAGGAATTCGTAATCCTCTTTCGTGCCGTCCTTCATCTGGGTGAAGCTGACCTTGTCCATGCGCCGACTCCTGTTGCCGTTTCGGTGCAAACCTACGGGCAGGGCGGCCGGGTGGAAAGGGGGTGTCGCCGCGCCGGCGTCTGCGGCCTCTTGCAGGCTGGAGCAGGCCCGCGTATACGCGCGGCCTGACCCCAAAGGAGCCCGAGACATGGCCGGCAGTGCAAACCTCAACATCATGCTGAAAGCCGCGCGCAAGGCGGGGCGGTCGCTGGTCAAGGACTTCCGCGAGGTCGAGAACCTGCAGGTGAGCATGAAGGGCGCGGGCGATTTCGTCAGCCGCGCCGACATCGCCGCCGAGGCCATTCTGAAGGAAGAGCTGATGGGCGCGCGGCCCACCTATGGCTGGCTGGCCGAGGAAGGTGGCGAGGAAGAAGGCAAGGATCCGACACGCCGCTGGATCGTGGACCCGCTGGACGGGACGACGAATTTCCTGCACGGGCTGCCGCATTGGTGCGTCTCGATCGCGCTGGAGCACAAGGGACAGGTCGTGGCGGGGGTCATCTTCGACGCCGCCAAGGACGAGATGTTCCTGGCCGAGAAGGGCGAGGGGGCGTTCATCAACGAAAAGCGCCTGCGGGTGTCGGGCCGGACCAAGATGATCGAATCGATCTTTGCCACCGGCGTGCCCTTCGGTGGGCGCGGCGACCTGCCGGCGACCTTGCAGGACCTGGCGCGGCTGATGCCGACCTGCGCCGGCGTGCGGCGCTGGGGATCGGCGGCGCTGGACATGGCCTATGTGGCGGCGGGGCGCTACGAGGGGTTCTGGGAGCGCAGGCTGAACGCCTGGGACATTGCCGCGGGCGTGATCATCGTGAAAGAGGCGGGCGGGTTCGTCGAGTCGCTGACACCGGGCGCCGAGTTGCTGGAGCGGGGCGACGTGGTGTGCGCCAACGAGGCGATTTTCGACAAGTTCGCCGGAATCATCCGGAACACCTGAGGCCGGTCTGGAGAGTTTCCGGGACACACCGGATCGCTTTTCGCTGCCACAGGAGACGCAAAAAAGCGATGCATGTTTCAGACTGACCCGGAAACGCTTTAGCCCGGTTTCGCGTCGGAGGGGTGGTTGACGCCGTCGTTCCAAGGGATCGGCTCGTAATGGGCCGGGTTCTGGCCGTCGATGCAGCCCAGGTTCACGCCGTATTCATTGGGGTCCGAGCGGCGCTGGTGGTGGGTGTAGATCCCGCAGGTCTTGCAGAAATAGTGCTGTGCCGTGCCGGTGCCCCAGGTGTAGAGCGTCAGGTTGTCGGCGCCATCGGTGATGGTCAGGCGGTCGAGCGGCACGCTGATATTGGGCGCGGCGCGGCGGCGGCAGAAGGAACAGGTGCAGCGCATCGCGCCCTCGATGGGGCCGTCGATATCGACCGTGAAGCGCACCGCGCCGCAATGGCAGCTGGCCTTGTGCAGGGTCATTTGCGGGTGACCTTGGGAATGTTCGTGCGGCTGAGCTTGTATTTCGCCTCCGGGTGCGGCGGGTGGCCTTCGGTGCGGTCCCAATAGGCCGGACCGCCGCGGCGCAGGAAGAGCGGCAGGGTCAGGACAAGACCGGCAACGAAGCCGCCGGCATGGGCCCAGTAGGCCACGCCGCCATCGTCGGCGCTGCTGCCCGCGCCGCCGAAAAGCTGGAAGATGAACCACAGGCCCAGCATGATCCAGGCGGGGACCGAGATGATGCGGATGATGAAGACCAGGAAGATGAAGATGTCGATCTTGGCCTTGGGGAACAGGAGCAGGTAGCCGCCCATCACGCCCGCGATGGCGCCCGAGGCGCCCACGGTGGGCACCTGGCTGAGCGGGGCCGCGATAAGCTGTGCCCCGCTGGCGGCCAACCCGCAGGCGAGGTAGAAGAGGAGGTAGCCCAGGTGCCCGAACTCTTCTTCCATGTTGTCGCCGAAGATCCACAGGAAGAGCATATTGCCGGCAAGGTGCATCCAGCCGCCATGCAGGAAGGTGGAGGTGATGAGCGTGGTGTAAGTGCCTTCGCTGGTGACCAGGGCCGGGACCATCGCCCAGTCGTAATAGAACACCATCAACGCGCGCGGATCGCCTGAAAGTGCGGGGAAGTAACTGAGGAAGATCCCGATATTGAGAATCATCAGCCCGTAGGTGACGAACGGGGTACGCCCCGAGGGGTTATGGTCGCGTATGGGGATCATTGTCGCAAGTTGGCCGCGCGCCGCAGGAAGGTCAAGCGCGCGCGTGCGGCCGGGCGGGCGGAATTTGCGCGAATTCTGCTTTGGAAAATTCGTATTTTCCAAGCCATTTTCTGCGCAGAAAATGGGCGCGGTGGGCTTGGCGTGGTGACATACGTCATATCCCGCGCCCGTGGCGGGCGGCGGGATATGAGTATTTTCAGCAAGAAAAAGCCGGGGTGCCGGCTTTCACTCAGGCCACGCCCCCCAGAAGGGCCGCGTTGCCGCCCGCCGCCGTGGTGTCGACGCAGACATGGCGTTCGCCCATGACGTGGCCGGTGTCCGGCATTCCGGTAATCAGCGGCAGGATCGGGCCATTGCGCTGGCTGAGGGCCTTGGCGTAAGCGCGGGCCATGTCGGCGTCACCCCACCACAGCGCGCCGGAGAAACCTGTGAGCGTGGTCAGGGCCTCCGGCTCGACGAGGCCGGTGGCGCGCAGGGCGCGACCGCCAAGGGCCTCGACCGCCTTGGCCTGCGCCTCGGCCATGTCCTTCGTCGGGCCAAGGCAGAGCAGCGGCGGGCGGGCATGGGCCGTCAGGCGGTTCGACTCGCCGGTAGGACCGGGCAGGACGATGGCCTCGACCGGTTCGGGTGTGTGGCCCTTGGCCGCCTTGTCGAGCGCGGATTGCACCGCCTTGGCGTCCATTGTGCCGTCCCAGGTGGCGTCGGTCGTGTCCGCCGGGCGGGCCGTGTACCGGGCGAGGTAGTTGGGACCGCCCGCCTTGGGGCCGGTGCCGGAAAGCCCTTCGCCGCCAAAGGGTTGACTGCCGACGATGGCGCCGATCTGGTTGCGGTTGACGTAGATGTTGCCGGCGTGCACCGCCTCGGTCACGTGCTGGACGCGGTCGTCGATGCGGGTCATCAGGCCGAAGGTCAGGCCATAGCCGGTGCCGTTGATGGCGCCGATCACCTTGTCGAGGTTGCGCGACTTGAAGGTGGCCATGTGCAGGACCGGGCCGAAGATCTCGCGCTGCATGTCCTCGATCCCGTTCACCTTGATGAGCGTCGGCGCGATGAAGCAGCCGGAGTTGGGCGAGGGGATTTCGTGGATGAGGCGACCGTCGGCGCGGGCCTTTTCGATGTGATCGGCGATGCCTTGCCGCGCCTCTTCGTCGATGACCGGGCCCACGTCGGTGGACAGAGACCACGGTTTGCCCATTGAGAGCGCGTCCATTGCGCCGGTGAGCATTTCGGTAAAGCCTTCGGCCACGTCCTCTTGCACGTAAAGGCAGCGCAAGGCGGAGCAGCGTTGGCCCGCCGACTGGAAGGCGGATTCGACGATGGCCTGCACGGCCTGTTCGGGCAAGGCGGTGGAATCGACGATCATCGCGTTGAGCCCGCCGGTTTCGGCGATGAGTGGCGCGCCGGGGGCGAGGTTTTCGGCCATCGTGGCGCGGATCTTGAGCGCGGTTTCAGTGGAGCCGGTGAAGGCCACGCCGCCGATGCGCGGGTCGGAGGTGAGCGCCGCGCCCACGTCGCCCGCGCCGGGCAGGAGTTGGACCGCCGTGTTCGGCACGCCCGCCTTGTGCATCAGAGAGATTGCGTAATGAGCGATCAGCGGGGTTTGCTCTGCCGGTTTGGCTAGCACGGCATTGCCGGCGGCGAGGGCCGCGCTGATCTGGCCGGTGAAGATGGCCAGCGGGAAGTTCCACGGGCTGATGCAGGTGAAGATGCCCACGGGCGGGTCCTGCGGCGCGTTGGCGGCGTAATAGCGTAGGAAATCCACGGCCTCACGCAGTTCGGCCACGGCGTCCATCGGGGTCTTGCCGGCTTCGCGGGCGAGGATGGCGAAGATCTCGCCGAAGTTTTCCTCGTAGAGATCGGCGGCAGCGTTGAGGATTTTTGCGCGCTCCTCGATCGGAGCGTCCCAAGGCGCGGCGGCGGAGAGGGCTGTTTCGATGTCTTTCTTGCTGGCCGTGGCGACGGTGCCGGGGCTGTCGGAGGGGTCGGCGGGGTTGGAGACCGCTTCGGCCTCTTCGGGGGCGGCTGTGCCCGCGATCAGCGGTGCGGCTTCCCACGTAGCGTTGGCGAAGGGGCCGCGCGCGGCCTCGATGACGTCGAGCGTCGGCTGGTGCTTGAGGTCGAAGCCCTTGGAATTGGGGCGTTCGGGCAGGAAGAGTTCCGGCCCGGTGGGCAGTTGTGGGCGGTCGTCCTTGTAGGCCTCGAATGGATCGCGGGCGACGGTTTCGGGGGCCACGTCCTCATCCACAATCTGGTTGACGAAGCTGGAGTTGGCGCCGTTTTCCAGAAGGCGGCGGACGAGGTACGCAAGCAGGTCGCGGTGGGCGCCGACGGGGGCGTAGATGCGGCAGTTGGTGCCGTGCTCTTTCATGACGATGTTGTGCAGCGCCTCGCCCATGCCGTGCAGGCGCTGGAACTCGAACGTCTCGGTGCCCTTGTCCATTTCCTTGGCCATGTCGAGGATGGCGGCCACGGTGTGGGCGTTATGCGTGGCGAATTGCGGGTAGATGTGATCGGTCATCGACAGGAGCTTGCGCGCGTTGGCGATGTAGGAAATGTCGGTGGCCGGTTTCGAGGTGAAGACCGGGAAGCCGTCGATGCCTTCGACCTGGGCCTGCTTGATCTCGGTGTCCCAGTAGGCGCCCTTGACGAGGCGGACCATGATGCGGCGGTTCAGCTTTTGCGACAGGTCGTGCAGGTAGTCGAGCACGTGGCTGGCGCGCTGCCCGTAGGCCTGCACCACGACGCCGAAACCGTCCCATCCGGCCAGGGATGGCTCGGAGAGCGTGGCCTCGATCACCTCGAGCGAGAGCGACAGGCGGTCGGCCTCCTCGGCATCGATGTTGAGGCCCATGCGGGCGGATTTCGCGAGGATGGCGAGCGAGCGCAGGCGGGGCATGAGCACGTCCATCACCTGATGCTGTTGCGCCACCTCGTAGCGGGGGTGGAGGGCCGAGAGCTTGACCGAGATGCCGGGGTTCTTGCGGATTTCCTTGTGCGTGCAGGCGTTGGAAATGGCGCTGATCGCGCGGGAATAGGCCAGGTGATAGCGGATGGCGTCGGCGTCGGTGCGCGCGGCCTCGCCCAGCATGTCGTAGGAGTAGGTGTAGCCCTTCTTCTCCATCTTCGCGGCGCGGTCCATGGCGGCGTCGATGGTTTCGCCCAGCACAAACTGGCGGCCCATCTCGCGCATGGCGCGGCCGACGGCGGTGCGGATCACCGGCTCGCCCAGGCGGCGGATGGCGCCGCGCAGGTGGCCGACGGGGCCGGGGTGTTCGTCCTTCAGTACCTTGCCGGTCAGCATCAAAGCCCAGGTCGAGGCGTTGACCAGCGGGGAGGTGGAATGGCCCATGTGCTTGCCCCAGTCCGAGGGTGCGATCTTGTCCTCGATCAGGGCGTCGATCGTGTCGGCGTCGGGCACGCGCAGGAGCGCCTCGGCCAGGCACATGAGCGCGATGCCTTCGTCGGTCGAAAGGCCATATTCAGCAAGAAACACCTCCATCAGCCCGGGGTCGGACTGGTTGCGGATGCGGCGCACCAGGTCGGCGCCGGATTTCGAGATGCGCACGCGGTCTTCTTCCGTGAGGCCCGCCACCTCGGTCAGGCGGGCAACGGTTTCGGCCTCTTCGGCATAGGTGGTCTGGTCGATCACACGGCGCAGGTCGGAATCGTAGGGCATTGCGGTCCTCTTGCTGGGGGATGGCGGTTTGGACTAGTGTACCACTGTATATCTGATCTGATTTCCCGATTGGTGTCATTTTGCGGGATAAAGAGACGGTAATTCGGCGTGGAGACAAGTCAAATGGATGCAAGCGAGCTGGATCAGTTCGACAAGGCGATTCTTCGCGTACTGGTGGCCGAAGGGCGGATCAGCATCACCGAACTGGCCGGGCGGATCGGGTTGTCGAAGTCGCCGACGCAGGCGCGGCTGCGCAAGCTGGAACGCGAGGGCGTGATCTCGGGTTACCGCGCGCTGGTGGATCCGATCCGGCTGGGGCTGGATCATGTGAGTTTCGTCGAGGTGAGCCTGACCGACACGCGGGAAAGCGCGCTGGCGGAGTTCAACGCGGCGGTGAAGCGGATCCCCGAGATCGAACAGGTGCATCTCATTGCGGGAAATTTCGATTACCTGATGAAGATCCGGACGCAGGACATGCAGGATTATCGCCGGGTTCTGGCCGAGCAGATCAGCACCTTGCCGCATGTGTCGAAAACCTCGACCTACGTGGCGATGGAGGCGGTCAAGGAGAACGCGCTGTCCGAGGTGTTCTGAGCGGGGCGCATTTGCGCGTTGATTTTGCGGGCGCGCGGGGCATCATTGATGTCCATGAGACATTTTCTGATTGCCTGCGTGCTGGCCGGCCCGGCCTGGGCCGGGACCTGCCCCGAACCGCCCGATCACGCGGAGGCGCTGTCGCGGTTGATCGACGCGGCGCAGGCGGCGCCGGACGAGGCGGCGGGGCGGGCACTGTCGGACGAGATGTGGGCGCTGTGGGCCGAAGCGCCGGACGCGAAGGCTCAAGGCCTGCTGGACGAGGCGATGGCGCGGCGCGAGGCGTATGACTATGACGCGGCGATGGCGGCGGCCGAGGCCCTGGTGGAGTACTGCCCGGACTATGCTGAAGGGTACAACCAGCGGGCCTTTATCCATTTCCTGAGAGAGGATTTCGAGGCGGCATTGCCGGACCTGAAGCGGACGCTGGAGTTGCAGCCGCGCCATGTGGCGGCGCGGACAGGGCAGGCGCTGACCCTGCACGCCTTGGGCCGCAACGGCGAGGCGGCGCTGGCGTTACGCGCGGCTCTGGCGCTGAACCCGTGGCTGGGCGAGCGGCACCTCTTGCCGGTGCTGGAACAGGGCGAAGAGGAGTTGTGATCGCGAAACCGTCGCGCTACGACGGGGGCCTGTGCCCGCGTGGTGGAATGGTAGACACAGGAGACTTAAAATCTCCAGGCCGAAAGGCCGTGCCGGTTCGAGTCCGGCCGCGGGTACCAAAGTTGAGCGGCCAAAAGCTTTGAGAAAGCTTTTGGCACATCTTTTCTGAAAAGATTTGGCGGTGGGCGTCAGGTGCGGGTGCCGGCGAAGCGCGTGGCCCACTCCTCGCGCTGGTCATCGGTGATCTTGGCGAAAAGCACGTCCGGCACGGTGAAGGCGTGGCCGGGTTTCAGGCTATCCAGCGCCTCGCTCACGTCGTCGGGCCAGTGGCAGTATTCGGTCTGCATGGCCTGCAGCATCGCGGCGGAGGCGTCGGGGATGAAGGGGGCCGAGATCACCGCGTAGAGCCGGATGAGGTTGAGCGCCAGGCGGATCTGCATGGCGGCCTTTTCGGGGTCCTCCTTGAAGGTCGACCATGGGGCGGCGGTTTGCAGGTATTCGTTGCCGGCGACCCAGATGGCGCGCAGCTCGGTCGCTGACTTGCGTACCTCGATGGCTTCCATGTGGGTCTCATACGCACGGATGCGGGTGGTGAGCGTCTCGATCAGCGCGGTCTCGTCGGGGCCGTAGCTGCCCGCCTCGGGGACCTCTTCGCCGAATTTGGAGCGGCAGAACTTGGTCACGCGGCTGACGAAGTTGCCCAGCACGTCGGCGAGGTCCTTGTTTACGCCGGCCTGGAAGTTTTCCCAGGTGAATTCGGCGTCCGAACTTTCGGGCGCGTGGGAGAGCAGCCACCAGCGCCAATAATCAGCCGGCAGGATCTCGAGCGCTTGGTCCATGAACACGCCGCGCCCGCGCGAGGTGCTGAACTGGCCGCCGTCATAATTGAGGTAGTTGAAGGACTTGATGTAGTCGACCAGCTTCCACGGCTCGCCCGACCCGAGGATCGTGACCGGGAAGCTGAGCGTGTGAAACGGCACGTTGTCCTTGCCCATGAACTGGGTGTAGCGGACATCCTCGGCGCCCTTGTCGGTGCGCCACCAGCGTTCCCAGTCGTCGCCCTTGCCGGCCTCGACCCATTCGGCGCCGCAGGCGATGTATTCGATGGGGGCGTCGAACCAGACGTAGAAGACCTTGCCTTCCATGCCCGGCCAGGGCGCATCGCCGCGCTGCACCGGCACGCCCCAGTCGAGGTCGCGGGTGATGCCGCGATCCTGCAGTCCGTCGCCGTCATTGAGCCATTTCTTGGCGATGGAGGTGGTCAGCACCGGCCAGCCGTCCCGCGTGTCGATCCAGTCTTCCAGCCGGTCCTTCATCTGGCTCTGGCGCAGGTAGAGGTGCTTGGTCTCGCGCATCTCGAGGTCGGTCGAGCCGGAAATGGTGGAGCGCGGATCGATCAGGTCGACCGGGTCGAGTTGCTTGGTGCAGTTGTCGCACTGGTCGCCGCGGGCGCTCTCGAAGCCGCAATTGGGGCAGGTGCCCTCGATATAGCGGTCGGGCAGGAAGCGACCGTCGGCGTTGGAATAGACCTGTTTCTCGGTCACTTCCTCGATCAGCCCGGCCTCATACAGTTTGCCGGCGAAATGCTGGGTGAGCTTGCGGTTCTGCTCGGACGAGGAGCGGCCAAAATGGTCGAAGCTGAGGCGGAAGCCCTGGCCCAGCTTGTCCTGCACTTCCCACATTTCCACGCAATACTCGGCCACGGGTTTGCCGGCTTTGGCGGCTGCGAGTTCCGCGGGCGTGCCGTGTTCGTCGGTGGCGCAGAGGAACAGCACCTCGTGCCCCCGGCCGCGCAGGTAGCGGGCGTAGAGGTCGGCGGGCAGCTGGGAGCCGACGAGATTGCCGAGATGCTTGATCCCGTTGATGTAGGGAATGGCGGAGGTGATGAGGTGGCGGGCCATTGCGAGACGTCCTTGAGCTTTGGGCGTTCGTGTAACGCAATGGCGCGGGCTGTGCCAGAGGCGGTTGGCGTCAGGGATCGGTGCGTTTGTCGCCTTCGCGGGCGGTGCGGGTCAGGCGTCCGATCAGGAAGGAGGTGCGCGGCGACCAGACATAGCGGGTGCGGGCGCCGGCGCTGGGCCGGGCCAGCATCCGCACGAAGCTGAAGACGATGAGCACGGCGTGGGCCGTGGCGATCATCACGAACATCGCCTGCGGGCCGAAGCGTTCGATCAGGGCGGAGGCCACGTAGGGCGCGGCGATGGCGCCCAGGGCGAAGAAGAACATGAGCGCGGCGGAGAGTTCCACCCGCTGTTCGGAGGTGGCGAAGTCGTTGGCGTGGGCGGCGGCGACGGAATAGATCGGAAAGGCGGTGAAGCCGAAGAAGAAGGCGGCGATCATGGCGCCGTTGGGCGAGGTGGGTCCGGCCAGGGCGGTGACGATGCAGCACAGGATGGCGGCGAGCGACAGCGCGATCATCACGTGGCGGCGGTCGAACTTGTCGGCGAGCCAGCCCGCCGGATACTGGGCCAGCGCCCCACCGAGGACAAAGGCGGCGAGGAACCAGGCGATCTGATCGAGCGCGAGGCCGACTTGCTGGCCATAGAGCGGCCCGACCATGCGGAACGTGGAGCTGGAAAGGGCCGCTACGATCACGGCGGCGGCGGCGAGCGGCGAGCATTCGACCGCCAGCATGGGGCGCAGACGGGGCGCCTTGGGCGTTTCGGGCTGGCGCACGGTGGTCAGCGTCAGCGGCAGGAGCGAGGCGCAGCAGATGATGGCGAGAATGTTGTAGGAGATGTAGGAGGCCGGTTCCAGAACGGAAATCAGCATTTGCGCCACCAGCGACGCGCCCATGTCGGCCACCCGGTAGATGCCCATGGTGCGGCCGCGCGTCTCGTTGGTGACCTTGGCTTGCAGCCAGGCCTCGACCACAGTGTAGCACCCGGCGATGCACAGGCCCGAGGCTACGCGCATCAGCGCCCAGGCGATGGGGTCAATGATGATCATGTGCATCAGAAGGCCGATGGCGCCTGCGGCGGTGAAGGCGGCGAAGGCGCGGGAATGGCCGATCGAGCCCATCAGGCGCGGCGCGAACCAGCAACCGATGAAGAAGCCGAAGAAATGCGCCGAGCCGAGAAAGCCGATTTCCTGCGTGGAGAAGTCGAGCGTCAGCCCGGACAGCGCATCGAGCGGGGCGACGCCGCCGGTGGACAGCTGCAACAGGATGACCGACAGGAAAAGGGCCGCGAAGGAGATGATCATGCGCATGGGGCCAACTTGGCACGCCGGTGCGGCGATGTCCTGCCGCGTTTTCGACAGAAGGGCGTCGTTTTCGGCGTATGGGAGGACAAAGCCCTGACACGTGCGCCGCTTTGGCCAAGTGCCTGATTTTGCCGCGTTCACGGGCCGGCAGGCAGGCGACTTGTATGCGGTGCGGGAATCCCGGCATATGGCGCAAGGCCTTCAATGCGACAGGAGACGTCATGATCCACGAGACCCCCGAACTGATCCACGCCATCCGGGACCGCTTTGCCCATGTGGAGAGCTGCCCGTTCCAGGGCGAGCGGATTTTCTTCGAGAACGCGGGCGGGGCGCTGACGCTGAAAAAGGTGGTGGAGACATCCGGTTTCTATGCCGCGATCCCGGACAACCCGGGACGCGCGAACCCGGCGGGGCAGCGTATCCAGGACGTGATCGACCGGGCCAAGGCGGATCTGGCGGTGTTCATGAATGCCTCTTCGGGTCAGTTCTTTGCCGGGGAAAGCGGGACGGAGCTGCTGTTTCGCATGATCCGCACGGCCTGTGTGAATGCGCCCAAGGGCGCGAAGGTGATCGGGTCGTCGATCGAGCATCCGGCATCGCGCAGTGCGGCGCGGCGCTGGGCCGAGGTGGCGGGGCTTACCTATGTCGAGGTGCCGCATGACGACGCGACCGGGGTGGTGACGGCAGAGGCCTATGCCAAGCACATGACGCCGGATGTGGCGGTGGCGACCATCGTGCATGCCTCGCCGGTGACGGGGATGGGCATGGACGTGGCGGCGATTTCGGCCGCGATCCGGGCGGTGGCGCCGGAGGCGGTGATCATCGTGGACGGGATACAGCACGCGGCGCACGGGCAGCTCGACCTCGACAGCTACCTGGTCGATGGCTATGCGATTTCGCCCTACAAGGTGTTCTCGCGCCACGGCTACGGGATCGGGTGGATCTCGGACCGGCTGGCGGTGATGCCGCATGAGCGGCTGATCGGGTCGCCCGAGGACGCCTGGGAAATGGGCACGCGCGATGCGGGGTCCTATGCCACCGTGTCGGACGTGGTGGCCTATTTCGACTGGCTGGGCGGCGAGGTGTCGGACGAGACCGACCGCCGCCGCCGGATCGAGGCGGCGGGGAAGGCCATTCATGCCTACGAGACGCATCTGACGGACGCCATGATCAAGGGCACCGGCAACCTGCCCGGTCTGCGCGACATGGATCACATCACCATCCTGGGCGGGGCCGACAACCCGGCGCGCGAGGGGCTGGTGTCGGTGGTGGTCGAGGGCGTGCCCTCGGCGGAGGTGGTGGAGCGGCTGAACGCGCAGGGCATCCGCACGCATATCCGCAAGGACGATCATTACAGCGGTAACGTGCTGAAGCCGCTGGGGCTGAGCGATTGTATCCGCATCTCGATGTGTCACTACAATACCGAGGCCGAGGTGGCGCGGCTGCTGACCGCGCTGCGCGAGATGGGCGGCGCGGCGTAAGGCGGTCAGGTGGCCGACGCGGGCCGGCAATCCGGCGCCTCGACGGCGTGACGCGCGGTGACGCGGCCGGTGAAGCGGTCGGTCTGGACCCGCAGGCAGATCCTGTCGCCGGGGGCGAGCAGGGGCGTCAGGCGGTTCGGGGTGACAAGCGGGAAATGCCGTCCCGCCTCGGTGGTGGCGGTATAGGCGGGGCGGGTGCCGAAATCGGTTTCGATCTGGGTGATGCTGTCGATGCGGGCGATCATGAAGTCGACGCTGGCCGGGATGCGCACGAAGGCGACGACCAGCAGGGCGAGGACGCCCAGAAAGAGCAGGAGCGCCCCCCACCACGCCCGGCGGCCCAGCAGGTCACGCCAAAGCGCGGCGGTGAGGCCGGGTGTTTTGCGTTTATCGTCTGTCACTTAGGCAGGATTGCCAGTTTCCTTGCAGGGATCAAGCGCAAAGCCGCCCCTGGCGCGGGTCACGGCCCATGTCGCCGGGGGCAGGGTGCGGGCGCGGCAGCGCGAGAGGGTCCAGCCCAGCCGCCCGGGCGCGTGGGCGGGGGCCATGTGCCAGCGGCTTTCGACGCCGGGGGCGCCGCCCTCGCCGGGGGTGAGAATGAGGCCCAAAGGCGCGACTGTGCCTTCGCCTGCGCCGGTTTCCGCCGCGAGGTGCAGGCGGCGGACCTGGGTGAGGTTGGGCAGGTCCGGCAGTTCGGCCACCGCGAGGGGCACGGCGCCGGAGCGCAGCACCTCTTCGAGGCACCACAGCAGGTCGATGGGCTGGCGCGGCGACAGGAAGGTAAAGCGTTCAGGCCCCACCAGCGCCACCATGCCGTCGGGGTTGAGCCGGTCGGCGGCCCAGTCGGGGGCGATCCAGAAAACGGGGCCTTGCGTGGCGGCGGCCACCAGCATCGCCGCCATGTGCCGCGCCGGCCCGCAAAGCTCGTGCAGGCGGGCGGGGGTCAGGGCCATCTCGCCCAGCACGGTGAGCGCGGGGCGGGTGCGGTGGCTGCTGCGCCGGGTGAGGAGGGTGGTGTCCATGGCTTTGAATATAGTTTGTTCATCTTTTGTTCTCAACGTCGAAATAGGGGTGACGCCCGGGACAGAGCCGCTACATATGGGGCTTTGACGACAGGCAAGACGGAGCGGGACATGCAGCGCAGGCAATTGGGACGGACGGGGATCGAGGTGAGTGCGCTTTGCCTCGGGTCGATGACATGGGGCACGCAGAATACCGAGGCCGAGGGGCACGCCCAGATCGACATGGCGCTGGACCGGGGCGTGGATTTCATCGACACCGCCGAAATGTACCCGGTGAACCCGATCGCGAAGGAGACCATCGGGCGGACCGAGGAGATCATCGGCACCTGGGTCGCCCGGACGGGGCGGCGCGGTGACGTGGTGCTGGCCACCAAGCATTCGGGGGAAGGGATGCAGCACGCCCGGGAGGGCGCGCCGATCTCGTCGAAGACCATCCCCGGGGCCATCGAAGGCTCGTTGAAGCGGTTGCAGACCGACGTGATCGACCTTTACCAGTTTCACTGGCCCAACCGGGGCAGTTACATGTTCCGCCAGAACTGGCGGTTCGATCCCTCGGGGCAGGACCCGGCCGCGACGCGGGCGCATATGGAGGATGCGCTGGGCGCACTGGAACGCGAGGTGGAGCGGGGCACGATCCGGGCCTTCGGCCTGTCCAACGAGAGCGCGTGGGGCACGGCGCAGTGGCTGCGGGTGGCCGACGAGATGGGCGGGCCGCGGGTGGCCTCGATCCAGAATGAGTATTCGCTGATGTGCCGTCTGTTCGACACCGATTTGGCGGAGCTGAGCGTGAACGAGGATGTCGGATTGCTGGCGTTTTCTCCGCTGGCCGCGGGGCTGTTGACCGGCAAGTACCAGGGCGGCGCGGTGCCCGAGGGATCGCGCCTGTCGCTGAACGAGACGCTGGGCGGGCGGAAGACCGACAGGGCCTTTGAGGCGGTGGACGCCTATCTGGCGGTGGCGCGGCGGTTTGGCCTCGATCCGGTGCAGATGGCGCTGGCCTGGTGCCTGACGCGGCCCTTCATGGCCTCGGCCATTTTCGGGGCGACGTCGATGGAGCAGTTGGACCTGGCGCTGGGGGCGGCGGAAGTGACGTTGTCCGACGAGGTGTTGGAGGTGTTGGACGACACTCACAAGGCGCATCCCATGCCGTATTGATGCGTGGGGGTGGTGGGTTTTCACCCACCCTACGCGGTATCCGACCGAAACCGCCTTTGTGGCGGGCGTTGCCGGGGGCTTTGCCCCCGCGGCGAAACGGTGTTTCGCCGCTCCCCCAGGATATTTTCGGCCAGAGGAAGGGGCGGGGCGGTCCTAGTGCGATGTTTCGGCCCAGCATTGGCGGATGTGGTCCGGCAGGTCGCGGGCGCCGATGGCGGCCTCGCGGACCAGGTTGTCGAAATGCAGGGTCAGGGCCTCGACCCGTTCGGTGTCGCGGAAGGCGAGGTAGTTGCGGCCGATATAGATGACGGCCAGCAGCGGGCCGAAGATCGTCACGGGCGCGGAATAGAGCCGGCGGGCGTCGAAGAGATAGAGGCGCAGGCGCGGGTAGAGCTGTTCGGTGATCTCGAGCAGGTAGTCGACCTGGCGCTGGCGGATGTCGCGGGGCAGGCCGTGGTAATAGCCTTCGCCGGCGATGAAGCTGTGCATCTCGAAGAGCGGCAGGGCGATCTCGTAATCCGATCGGGTGCCGCGCATCCAGTCGAGCCGATCCTCTGAAGCGCCGATGGCCTGTTCGGTGGACCGGCCCAGGTGGGGGGCATATTCCCATTCCAGCAATTCGCGGGTCTTGAGCATGTCGGGCAGGCCGGCGGGGACGTGGCGGATCTTGTAGCCCGCGGCCTCGCGGTGCCAGGTGAAGATCTGTTCATCGACGAGCGCGCGGGGCGCCTCGGTCAGGGAGAGCGTGTTGGCGAGAATGTCGGCGGCGGTCTCGGGCCGGTCGGTGAGGCCCAGCAGCCAGTCGGCGGATATGCCGAGGGCGCGGGCGCATTCGCCCACCACCTGCGCGTTGGGCAGGCGCGCCCCGGTCCCCTTGAGCAGTTGCGAGATGGTCGAACGGTCGACGCCGACGCTGCGCGCCAGCGCGCTTTGAGACGTGCCGCGCAGGCGCAGCGCCTCGTTGAGGCGGGTGCGGAAGAGGGTGGCGCGGTCGCGTTTGTCGGATTTCTGGATCATGTGTTGGATTTTATCAACAAGCGGGAGGTTTGTTAATCATTCTCTGACTGCCCCGCTGACAGGATTTGTCGTAACGGTTTTGTGAAGGACGGAATTGGGGACAAGATGAAAGTGGAATTCGAAGGCGGCGCCGGGCCGGTACCGGGGCCGGAAGCGCGTGCGCTCGCGGACGTGGAATGGCCGACACTGGGACTGTTGGCCGCGTGCTATGCGGGTTGGGGCGTGGCGCTGTTCTGGCTGGCGGGGCTTTGGCTGCCGGCAGGCATCGCGGTGGCGGCGACCGGGATCACGCTGCATTCGTCGCTGGTGCACGAGATGATCCACGGGCACCCGACCCGAAACGACAGGCTCAACGAGGCGCTTGGGTTTTTCAGTCTCGGGCTGTGCGTGCCCTACCGGCGGTTCATGGACCTGCATCTTGCGCATCACCGCGACAGCCTTCTGACCGATCCCTATGACGACCCGGAATCGAACTATCTGGACCCGGAGGTCTGGGGGCGGCTGCCGGGCTGGTTCCGGGCTGTGCTGCGGTTCAACAACACGCTGCTGGGGCGGATGATCGTGGGGCCGGTGCTGGGACAGGTGGTGTTCATGCGCGCCGACTGGGCCGCGATCCGGGCCGGTGACCGGGGCATCGCGCGGGCCTGGGCGTTGCACGGGTTGGGCGTGGCGGCGGTGCTGGGGGTGGTCGCGGTGTCGCCGATGCCGGTCTGGGCCTACCTGGTCAGCGCCTATGCGGCCTATGCGATCCTGAAGATCCGCACCTTCCTGGAGCACCGGGCGCATGAGCGGGCCAGCGGGCGCACGGTCGTGGTCGAGGATGGCGGGCCGCTGGCGTTCCTCTTTCTGAACAACAACCTGCACGTGGTGCATCACATGCACCCGCGCGTGGCGTGGTACCGCCTGCCGGCGATGTGGCGGCAGAACCGCGAGACCTACCTGCGGCGCAATGGCGGGTATTACTACCGCTCCTACGCCGAGATTTTCGCGCGGCACCTGTTGCGGGCGAAGGACCCGGTGGCGCATCCGCTCTGGCGGAGGAAGTAAAAGACCGGCAATAGAAGGCCATGGTCGAGCCGTGGATCCTTCTTGCCGTGATGGCGGCGTTTTTCCAGACGCTGCGCTTCATGTTGCAGAAATCGCTGAGCATGGGGACGTTGAGCGCCCTGGGCGCGACATTCGCGCGGTTCGCCTATGCCGCGCCGCTGGCGGCGGTGCTGGCGGGGGGCTACGCGGCATGGTCCGGGCAGGGGTTGCCGGCGGTGGGCGGGCGGTTCTGGATCTACGTGCTGAGCGGCGGGCTGGCGCAGATACTGGCGACGTGGTGCGTGGTGCTGCTGTTCGCGGAGCGCAATTTCGCGGTGGGGATCACCTTCAAGAAAACCGAGGTGGTGCAGACCGCGATGGTGGGGCTGATCGTGCTGGGCGACCGGGTGAGCCTGCCGGGGCTGGTGGCGATATTCCTTGGCCTGATCGGCGTGCTGGTGTTGTCGGACGTGCCGGGGGGCGCGGGCGGCTGGTGGCGGCGGGTGACCAGCCGGGCGCCGGCGCTGGGGCTGGCCTCGGGGGCGTTCTTTGCGGTGTCGGCGGTGACCTACAGGGGGGCGACGCTGGAAGTGGCAAGTGACGATGCGTTCCTGCGGGCGGTGATCGCGGTGGCGGCGGTGACGGCGGCGCAGAGCCTTGGCATGGCGGCCTATCTGCGCTGGGGCGAGCCGGGGCAGGTGTCCCGCGTCTGGGCGGCGCGGGGGCGCGCGGTGTGGATGGGGGTGACGAGCCTTCTGGGCAGCGTCGGCTGGTTCACCGCGTTCACGTTGCAGAACGCGGCCTACGTGTTCGCGGTGGGACAGGTGGAGGTGATCTTTTCGCTGATCGCCTCGGTCCTTTTCTTCCGCGAGACGGTGACGCGGCGGGAACTGATCGGGATCGTTCTGGTGAGCGCCAGTATCCTGCTGCTGGTCTTGCTGGGATAATAACGGTGCGGCGCGTCAGTCGGGCAGGCGCGCACCGTAGAGGCGCTTGAAGAGGTTGCTTTCGTCGTCATTGCGAAAGAACGGCACCGAGGCGGGCGGCGCGGGATCGTGGGCACGGGCCTCGATCTCGGCCAGGACGACCTCGGTGATGAAGGGCAGGTCGTAATCGTGGCGGGCGGTGGCCAGCGGCACCCACTGAAGATGGCTGAGCTCGTCGCAGGCGGGCGAAAAATCGTCCGGGTCCGAGGCGAGCGCCCCAGCGTCGACCAGGAAGAAGCGCGCGTCGAAGCGCCGGGGGCGGCCCGGGGGCGTGATGGCGCGGAAGACGAATTGCAGTGCCGACGCGTCCGGCAGGTGGCCGGTGGCGGCGAAGCTGTGCCAGTCGTCGGGCGGCGCGCCCGCCCAGTCGCCCGGCTGGCCCAGAAGCTGCCCGGTTTCTTCCCAGAGTTCGCGGATCGCGGCGGCGGCGAGCGCGTGCGAGCGGTCGGTTTCGCTGTCGTCGCGCAGGCGGGCGGCGCAGCCGTCGGGCATGGGCCGGGCCAGCGGGATGTCCGCGTCGCCTGCATCGACAGCGCCGCCGGGAAAGACGAACTTGTTGGGCATGAAGGCGGCCCTGGCGCCGCGCTGGCCCATGAGCACGCGCGGTTCCGTCATGCGGTCGCGCAGCACGATCACCGTGGCCGCGTCGCGGATGGCGGTCTTGTCGGAATGCTTCGGGTAGCTTGCGGTCATTCAAGTCCTGTCCTTCGGGGGCGAAGGGGTCAGGTGTCGTCCCCGAAGCCGTGCATCTGGCGCGCCCACTGGAAGCCGACGATGGCCCCTTTCAGCCGGGGCAGAAGGTAGAGCGAGAGCGTGACGCAGCCAATAGCGAAAATGGTGAAAAGCACCAGAGGTTCGGGCCGCCACGTCGTGAAGGCGATGTGCAGGAGCGGCGCCATGAGGTGACCCACGACCAGGATCGTCAGGTAGGCCGGGCCGTCATCGGCGCGGGCATGACTGAGATCTTCGCGGCAGACCGGGCAGGTCTTGCGCAGCTTGAGATAGCTCTTGAGGATCGGGCCCGACCCGCAATTGGGACATGTGCGGCGAAATCCGCGAAAGACCGCGGGCCAGAGCTCGCGTTCATTGGTGTCCTGTTCCCCCGGCGTTGTCGGCGCCACGGAAGCGGAGCCGTGCGTGTCGTGATCGGTGCTGGTCATGTGCCCTCGCGCGTCAATGGCAACAGAGGTGCGCCGTCCGGGAGCAAATTGGAAGGTGACAGGCTGTCCGTGCGTCGGGATGTCGCAAAGGATGGGCCGGGTCTGCCCGGAAAAATATCGGTGCGGGGCGACGGAACGCGCGGGCGCTGTCGTTTAGGATGGTAGATCGCGACGGCAGGCGTGGTCGCAAACCCCAAGACGCGGCGCAAGATCGCGTTGCAGCAGACCTGACCGAGATGGAGCATAGAGATGAAGAACCTGATGATCATGAGCGCCCTTGGCATGACGATCGCACTGGGCGGGGCCGTGCAGGGCGTCGCCGCGTCGGGCGAGGGCAAGGGCCCGCGCCATTCGTTCGAGGACCTGGACACGAACGGGGACGGCCAGCTCACGAAAGACGAAATGCAGGCGCGCATGAAGGCGCGGTTCGATGAAGCCGACACCGATGGCGATGGCGTGATGAGCCTGGAGGAAATGCAGGCCCGCGGGCAGGAAAGGGCCGCCAAGCGTGCCGCCAAGATGATCGAGCGGCTGGACAGCGACGGCGATGGCGGCGTGAGCTTCGAGGAAGCGCAGGCGCGGCGCGGCGGCAAGATGTTCGACCGGGCCGATACCGATGGTGATGGCGCGATCAGCCAGGCCGAGTTCGACGCCGCGCGCGAGAAGATGCGCGAGATGCACGCCAAACGTCACGGCAAGAAGACCGAGCAGAACGCGGAGTGATCCGCGCGGTTGCGCCCCGGCGATGGCTTAATCGCTGGCCGGGGCGGGCCGATCCGGCGTAAGAACCGGACGCAAGGTGACGGGGCAGGATAGACGACCGGGACATGACGATGCCGCTCGATGCCATGGACGACGTGCCCGACGAGGCGCTGCTGGTGCTCTTCGCGAACGGAGAGCGGGCGGCGGCGCGGGCGTTGACATTGCGGCTGAGCCCGCGCGTTCTGGCCCATGCCTACCGGCTGTTGGGCAACCGGGCCGAGGCCGAGGACGTGGCGCAGGAGGCGCTGCTCCGGCTGTGGCGCGTGGCGCCCGAATGGCGGCAGGGGGAGGCGAAGGTGACCACCTGGCTTTACCGCGTGGTGGCGAATCTGTGTACCGACCGGCTGCGCCGGGGCTGGCGCACCAAACCGCTGGAGGCGGCGGGCGACCCGGCGGAAGACCGGGCCAGTGCCGCCGAGGACATGCAGGAGCGGGCCCGGGCCGATGCGTTGCAGGCGGCGCTGCAGGCCTTGCCCGAGCGGCAGAGACAGGCGGTGGTGCTGCGCCATATCGAAGAGCTGGGCAATCCGGAGATTGCCGAGATCATGGGGATCAGCGTCGAGGCGGTGGAAAGCCTGACGGCGCGGGGGAAACGGGCGCTGAGCGAGGTGCTGGGCGCCAGGAAGGATGAACTGGGGTACGCGGAATGAGCAAGACCGGCAAACCTGATAACGAGATGGAGGCGATGTTCGCCGCGGCCCGCACCCACGCGCCGGAACCGGACGCGGATTTCCTGGCGCGGGTGCTGGACGATGCGGAGGCGGTGCAGGCCGGGTTTGCGGAGAGGGCCGGGTCGGGAGCCGCGCGGCTGTACCCTGCGCCGGCCCGCGGGCTGCGCGGGGTCTTCGCGGCACTGGGCGGATGGCCCGCCGTGGCGGGGCTTGGCGCGGCGGCGGTGACCGGAGTGTGGATCGGGGTCGCGCCGCCCGAGGGGTTGAGCACGGCGGCGCAGAGTGTCTGGGACCAAGATGTCACGCTGGCCTTCGAGCCGGACCTTGGCACCGATCTCTTTCCCGGCGAGGGAGGATGAGCATGAGCGAGGGAACGGACATGACCCCGCGCACGGGGGCACCGCGCTGGATGAAGATCCTGCTGGTGGTGTCGCTGGCGCTGAACCTGTTGGTCGTCGGCGTGGCCGCCGGTTTCGCGATCAAGGGCGGCCCCAAATGGCGCGGCGGCCCGCCGGGCGGCGCGGGCGCCATGCACCGGGCGCTGAGCGAGGCGGACCGGGCGGAGCTGAAGCAACGCATGATCCGCACGTTCCGGGCCGAAAAGGGCGGACGCGCGGCGTTCCATCAAGAGATGGAGGGGCTGGTTGCATTGCTGCGGGCCGAGACGTTCGACGGGGCCGCGGCGGCAGAGCGGATGGCGCGGCTGCGGGAGATGTTCGACGGCCGGATGGCCTCGGCCCAGGGTCTGCTGGTCGAGTACTGGGGCGAGATGAGCGCGGCCGACCGGGCCGCCTATGCCGACCGGCTGGAGGCCGAGATGCAGCGGCGCAAACGCTGAGGCCCGGCCGCTGTCAGGCGGCGGATAAATGCGAGATCGTGACCGTGTCGCGCCCGCCCGACTTGGCGGCGTAGAGCGCGTGGTCGGCATCGGCCAGGAGCCTTTCCGGTTCGAGGTCGCTGTCCTTCACCGCCGGGTTGGCCACGGTGGCGCCGATGCTGACGGTCAGGGACAGCGGGGCCTCGACCCCGGGGATGGCAATCGCGGTCTCGCGCACAGTACGGCACAGATGCTTGGCCATAGAGCGTGCGGCGGCGATCCCGGATTGGGGCATCAGCACAAGGAATTCCTCGCCGCCGATGCGCGCCAGGCTGTCGCCGGGGCGAAGCGCGTCGCGCAGGGAGCTGGCGACGCGCGTGAGGACATGGTCGCCGGCGGCGTGGCCATACGTGTCGTTGACGCTCTTGAAGTGATCGAGATCGGCGACCATCAGCGCGAAGGTCTGTTTGCTTGCCCGGGCGGTCTCGATCAGGCGGGCCATGTGCGCCAGCGCATATCGCCGGTTGTAGAGGCCGGTCAGCGGATCGGTGACCGCGGCGTTCAGGCCGGTGCGCAGGCGGGCGCGCTGCAGGTCGTCGGCCTGTTTCGCGCGCAAGAGCGCGTCTATGCGAAGGGCGATTTCCCGGGGGTCGGCATCGCGGGTGGCGAAATCGTGGATGCCCATGTCCAGCAGCTTCATCGCAAGCCTGTCATCGGCGGTGTCCAGCAGCGCAAGCACGCGGGACTGGCGGGTGCGCGGCGCGCTGCAGAGTTCGGCCAGGCGGACAAGCGCGGCCTCGCCGGCCTCCGCGGGCAGGGATACGAGCAGCACGTCGGGCGGTGCGGTCAGGCCCGAGATCTGCCTTGCACGGTCCATGCGGAAGGTCTCGAACCGGTGGCGCATCTCCTGCGACAGCCGGTGACACAGCGCCTGGTCCGTTGCTGTCCCGCGGTGCAGCGCCGCCACCAGCCCGCGCGGGGTGAAACCGGCCTGCGCCTCGGCCAGGCCGAGCGCATGGGCGGCGCCGCTGGTGAGGTCGAGATCGACCTCGACCGGCGCCTGCCGCGACAGCGAGCGCAACCGCGCCAAGAGCACCCTTTCGCTGTAGGGTTTGAGCAAGACGTCGCAGGCGCCGCATTTCAGCAGGGCAAGCCGCGCGCCGGGGGCTCGTTTCGCGGTCAGGACCAGCACCGGCAGCCGGTCGCAGCCGGGCAGGGCGTGGATGTCGCGGACCAGGTCGCAGGCGGAGCTGTCGGGCAATCCATCGGTCACCAGAACCGCTTGCGGCCTGTCGTGTGCGATGATTGCAAGCGCCTCTGCCGCGCTGCCGGCCTGTTCGACGTGGAAATAGGCGGCTGAAAGCTTGACCTTCAGCACGATCCGGTTGGTCGCCAGACCATCGACGATGAGAACAGTGCCCGGCATGTGCCGCCGCCTTTCCGACTTGCTCTTTGCTATGGCAAGACTATCCCTGTCATTGGTTAAGAAATCCTTGCCGGGAGTTAAGCATTATGGCCAACCAGCGAGAAGCCGCCGAGACGATCGCGCTCAAGGCGCTGACGTGGCTTGCCGGTCACGAAAACCTGCTGGACGTGTTCATGGGCGCGACCGGGGCAGGGCGGGACGATCTGCTCGCGGGTGCGCAAGATCCTGATTTTCTTGCTTCTTTGCTGGATTTCCTGCTGATGGACGATGCGTGGATCATGGAGTTCAGCGAGGCCGCGAACGTGCCGCCCGAGGCGGTTGTCGAGGCCCGCGCCGCGCTTCCGGGCGGGGTTCAGACCCATTGGACATAAATTAATTTTGAGGACCATAAGGTGAACAATTCCACAAGAAAGGTTGATGGGCTGCTGTTCGACAAGGATGGCACGCTGTTCGATTTCCACACCACCTGGAGCGCCTGGGCCGGCGACCTGATCGAGGACCTGGCGCAGGGCGACGCCGCCGTGCGGGGGAGACTGGCGTCGGAGATGCATTACGACCTGGACGAGAGGCGGTTTCGCCCGACAAGTCCGATCGTCGCCGGCACGAACCGCGAGGCCGCCGAATGCGTGGCGCGTGCCGTGCCCGACCGCAGGGTCGAAGAGCTGGAGATCTTCCTGATGGAGACCTCGGCCGCCGCGCCGCAGGCCGAGACCGTGCCGCTGGCGGCGTTCCTGCAGGCCCTGGCCGCCGAGGGCCTGGCGCTGGGCGTGGCGACCAATGACACCGAGCATGGTGCGCGTGCGCATCTGGGCAAGGCCGGGGTGGTGGACCAGTTCGATTTCATCGCCGGGTTCGATTCGGGCCACGGCGCCAAGCCCGCGCCGGGCCCCTGCCTGGCCTTCGCCCGCGCCATGGGTCTTGCGCCCGGGCGGGTGGCGATGGTGGGCGACAGCACCCATGACCTGCTGGCGGGCCGCGCGGCGGGGATGCAGACCGTCGCGGTGCTGACCGGCACGGCCACGCGGGACGACCTGGCGCCCTTTGCCGATGTCGTGCTGCCGGATATCGGGCATATCCCGGCCTGGATGATCGCGTGAGCGCGGGCGTCTCGCGCGGGGTTCTGCTGGCGCTGGTCGGCACGCTGGTGCTGACGCCGGACGCGATGCTGATGCGGCTGTCGGGCATGGAGGGCATCCAGATGACCGGCTGGCGCGGATTGTTCATGGGCACGATGATGCTGCTGGCCTGGGCGGTCACCAGCCGGGACCGCGGCGGCGACATGGCCCGGCTGCGCAGCGGGCCGGGGGCGATGATCGTCTTGGCGCAGGTGCTGAACTCGATGCTGTTCTGCCTTGGCATCGCGTCGGCCCCGGCGGCGGTGGTGCTGATGGGCGTGGCGGCGGTGCCGGTATTTTCGGCGCTGCTGAGCCGGGTGGTGACGGGCGAGACGACCTCGGCGCTGACCTGGGCGGCCATCGCGGCGGTGATGGCCGGAATCGGGATCGCCGTGCTGGGCGGCGGGCATGGCGACGTGGACCTGAACTGGGCTGCGGTGACGGGGGCGGGCTTTGGTCTGGGCGTGGCGTTCGTGCTGGCGCTGAATTTCGTCACGGTGCGGGCGAGCCCCGACCTGCCGATCCTGCTGGCCATCGGGGTCGGCGCGTGGATCGCGGGCGGGATAGGCTGGTCGCTGACCGGCGTCGAGGCAATGTTTCAGGGGCGTGTCTGGGCCATGGCGGTCACGGGCGGCGTGGTGCTGCCGGTGTCGTTCTTCTTGCTGTCGCTGGCGGCGCGGCACACGCTGGCGGCCAATGTCAGCCTGCTGATGCTGCTGGAAACTGTGCTGGGGCCGTTGTGGGTGTGGATCGGCGTGGGCGAGCGGCCCACGGCGGCGATGCTGGTCGGCGGCGCCATCGTGGTGGGCAGCCTGACGGTGTATCTGTCGATCCTGCGGCGGCGGGCGGCGCTAATCGTGCCGCGATAGTTCACCTGCGACAGGTTCTGTCGCAAAGCGGCAAACCAGCCGGCCGGCCCGGTGGTTGCATGGAAGGGTCCAGCAGGAGACTCACCATGGCAGAGACAGCCTTACGCAGGAAACGCAGTGGCGGACGGGCCGGAAACGCGACACGCCGGGGCACCGCCGTCATCGAGCAGATGCCCTGGAACCCGCCGATCAACATCGACCGGCCGGTCGAGCCGCTGGACGAGGCCGGGATCGAGGCGATCCATGACGGTGCGATGCGCATCCTCGAGGAGATCGGGATCGAGTTCCTGAACGCCGAGGCGGTGGAGGTCCTGCGCGGCACCGGCGGGTGCGACATCAATGGCGAGAACGTGCGGATGGGCCGCGATTTCGTGATGGAGATGATCGGCAAGGCGCCGAGCGAATTCACGATCACGCCGCGCAACCCGGATCATGCCATCACGCTCGGGGGGCGGCACCTGAATTTCGGGAACGTGTCGTCGCCGCCCAGCTATTGGGACATGGGGATAGGGCGCAAGGTGACAGGCACGCGCGAGATGTGCGCCAACCTGTTGAAACTGAGCCAGTATTTCAACTGTGTGCATTTCGTCGGTGGTTACCCGGTGGAGCCGCAGGACGTTCATGCCAGCGTGCGGCACCTTGATGTTCTCTATGACAAGCTGACGCTGACCGACAAGGTGGCGCATGCCTATTGCCTGGGCCGGGAGCGGGTCGAGGACGTGATGGAGATGGTGCGCATCGCGGCGGGCCTTTCGGACGCGGAATTCGAAGCGCGCCCGCACATGTATTCCAACATCAACTCCACCTCGCCCCTGAAGCATGATTTCCCGATGCTGGACGGCTGGATGCGCCTGGCGCGGCGCAACCAGGGGTTGGTGGTAACGCCGTTCACGCTGGCCGGGGCGATGGCGCCGGTGACCATGGCGGGCGCGGTGGCGCAAAGCCTGGCCGAGGGGTTGTGCGCGATCGTGCTGGCGCAGGCGATCCGGCCCGGGGTGGGCTGCGCCATCGGCACGTTCACCAGCAATGTCGACATGAAGTCGGGCGCGCCGGCCTTCGGCACGCCGGAATACATGCGTGCGACCCAGATGACGGGGCAGATGGCGCGGTTTTACGGGCTGCCCATGCGCGCGTCGGGTGTGTGCGCGGCGAACGTGCCGGACGGGCAGGCGATGTGGGAAACCTCGAACAGCCTGTGGTCGGCGGTGCAGTCGGGGGCGCACATGGTCTATCATGCCGCCGGCTGGCTGGAGGGCGGGCTGATCGCCAGCCCCGAGAAGTTTATCATGGATTGCGAGATATTGCAGCATATCCAGCGGTACATGGATCCGATGCTTACTGCGACCGGCCCCGACGAGATTGCGCTGGAGGCGGTGCGCGAAGTGGGCAACCAGGGGCATTTCTTCGGCATCCAGCACACCCAGGACCGCTATACCACAGCGTTCTATCAGCCGTTCCTGAGCGACTGGCGGAACTTCGAGGCATGGGAGGCGTCTGGCGCGGCCTGGACCCCGCAACGCGCGCACCAGATCTTTCGCGACATCATCGCCAGTTTCGAGGCGCCCCCGATCGAGGACGCGGTGCGCGAGGAACTGGAAACCTTCGTCGCCCGGCGCAAGGAGGAAGGCGGCGCGCCGACGGATTTCTGACGCGTGCGCAGGCCGGAAATAGCAACAATTGGAAACGTCCATGGCTTGTTAACGCCGTTCTGCAAAGGCTTTGCCGGTAGCAGGAGCGTGACATGCACGGGCTGATCAACCGGGCCATCGAACTTTTCGTCCGTGATACCTATGGGCAGGACACCTGGGGCGAGGTGGCCGGCCGGTCGGAACTGGTGCCGCAGGACTTCGAGGCGATGCTGGATTACCCCGACACGGTGACGCGGGACGTGCTGGCCGGGGTGTCGCGGGTTCTGGACAAGCCCGAGGCCGCGATACTGGAGGATATCGGCACCTACCTGGTGTCGCATCCCACCGCCGAGGCGCTGCGGCGTCTGCTGCGGTTTTCCGGCACGGATTTCACCGATTTCCTGCATTCCCTGGATGATCTTCCGGCGCGGGCGCGGCTGGCGGTGCCGCAACTGATCCTGCCGCCGATAGAGTTGTGTGATCACGACGGGCACAGGTTTTCGGTCGCCGTCGGCGCGGGGCAGTCCGGCGGATTGTCCTTTGGCTACGTGCTGTTGGGGTTGCTGCGGGCGATGGCGGACGATTACGGCGTGCTGGTGACGCTGGATCACAAGGGGCGCCGCGACGGGGTCGAGACCATCGAGGTGCGCGTGCTTGAGAAGACCTTTGCCCGGGGGCGGAGCTTTTCGCTGGGGGCGGCCCTGTGACGAGCGACAGGAGCGCGGCGCCGGGGACGCTGCTGGATGTGCTGTGTCCGATGCACCTGGTGCTCGATGCGGACGGGCGGATCGTCCATGCTGGGCCGACCGCGCGAAAGGTCCTGGGCCCTGCGGGCCTGACCGGTCGCGCGTTCCTGGAACTTTTCGACGTGAAGCGGCCGCACTTGGCGCCGGGGGTGGCGGGCCTGCGCGCGGCGGTGGGCCGGCGGCTGCATTGCGTGTTGCGCGACGCACCGGGGATCGAGTTGAAAGGCGTCGCGGCCCCCTTGCCAGGGGACCGGGGGATCGGGCCGCCGGGCGGGTTGATCGTGGACCTGTCATTCGGGATCGGCCTGATCGACGCCGTGGGCCGCCACGACCTGACCAGCCGCGATTTCGCGGCGACCGACCTTGCGGTCGAGATGCTGTACCTTGTCGAGGCGAAAGCGGCCGTCATGGACGCCTTTCAGAAACTGAGCCAGCGGCTGCAGGGGGCGAAGGCCGCGGCGGAGGAAGCGGCCCATACCGACACGCTGACCGGCTTGCGCAACCGCCGCGAGCTCGACCCGGTAATCCGCCGCCTGATCGCGCGCGGTGCGGATTTCACGCTGATGCACCTGGACCTGGATTACTTCAAGTCCGTGAACGACACGATGGGCCACGCGGCGGGCGACCATGTGCTGCGCCGCGTGGCGCGCATTCTGCGCGAGGAAACCCGCAGTGAGGACACCATCATCCGCGTCGGCGGGGACGAGTTCGTTCTGATCTTCGCCGAGGCGCTGTCGGACGCGCGGCTGGCCGAACTGGCGCGACGCCTGATCCTGCGGCTGGAGGAACCTTTGAGCATCGGCGGCGAGGTGGCGCGGATTTCCGGCAGCATCGGGACCACGCGCAGCGCGAACTACGCCACCCCGCGGCTGGCGGTGATGATGGACGATGCCGACCTTGCGCTTTATGCCGCGAAAGAGGCCGGGCGGGGCTGTCACGTGGCCTTTGCGCCCGACCTGCGCCGCGCGGTCGCGCGGCACACCGTCGATGCCGCGACGGGCGACTGAGCAGGGGCCGGGGTCTTGTGCAACGGGACCGCGCCCTTTAACCGTTGGGCGCAAATCGGGGCAAGACGGACAGCGGGCATATGACACGGGTCTTTATTACCGGCACGGCCGGCTTCATAGGATTTCACCTGGCCAGGCTGCTGCTGGACGAAGGCATGGTCGTGCACGGCTTTGACGGGCTGACGGATTACTACGACGTGCGACTGAAGGCGCGGCGGCACCAGATGCTGTTGCAATCGCCCGAATTCAAGGCGCACGAGGCGATGCTGGAGGACGTGGCGGCGCTGGACGACGCGGTCGATGACTGCGCGCCCGACATCATCGTGCACCTGGCCGCCCAGGCCGGCGTGCGCTACAGCCTAGAGAACCCGCGCGCCTATATCGACGCCAACGTGGTGGGCACGTTCAACGTTATGGAGGCCGCACGGCGGCACGAGGTGCGCCATCTGCTGATGGCCTCGACCAGTTCGGTCTACGGGGCCGAGACCGACATGCCCTATGTCGAGACGCAGAAGGCCGACACGCAGATGACAATCTATGCCGCCACCAAGAAGGCGACCGAGGCGATGGGCCATTCCTATGCCCACCTGTGGAACCTGCCGACGACGATGTTCCGCTTTTTCACCGTCTACGGGCCCTGGGGACGGCCCGACATGGCGCTCTACAAGTTCGTCGACGCGATCCTCGAGAGGCGTCCCATCGACGTCTACAACCACGGCGAGATGTACCGGGATTTCACTTATGTCACCGACCTGGTGCGCGGCATCCGCCTTTTGATGGACGCAGCGCCGGTGCGGCCCGACCGCCCCGAGGACATCGCCGAGGGCGACAGCCTGTCGCCGGTGGCGCCCTACCGAGTGGTCAATATCGGCAATTCTGACAGCATTCGCCTGACCGATTTCGTGGACGCCATCGAGGCGGCGCTGGGCATGACCGCCGAGCGCAACCTGATGGACATGCAGAAGGGCGATGTGCCCGCCACATGGGCCGACGCCAGTCTGCTGCACAGCCTGACCGGGTATCGCCCCGATACGGATGTGCGCGACGGCGTGAAGCAGTTCGTGGCGTGGTTCCGCGAGTATTACGGCAAGTAATTCCGCCACGGTCATGGCGGGGTCCTGAAATTGGCAATGGTCAATCAGGCGGGTTCGCGTTAGGGGGACGCTCGCGCGAAAAATACCATTCAGGATACCCCCCGTGAAACGCACCTTGCTGGCCGACTGGGCCAAACGCTTCGATCTGTCCGAATTGAGCCTGACGCCCGGAGAGCGGCTGAGCCTGACGCGGCTGCGGATCGAGCTGTTGTCGGGGCTGACCGTGGCGCTGGCGCTGGTGCCCGAGGCGGTGGCGTTCGCCTTTGTCGCCGGGGTGCATCCGCTGGTGGGGCTTTACGCAGCCTTCATCGTGGGGCTGATCACCGCGCTGATCGGCGGCCGGCCCGGCATGATCAGCGGGGCCACGGGCGCACTGGCCGTCGTGATGGTGTCGCTGGTGGCGCAGCACGGGGTGGAATACCTTTTCGCCACGGTCGTCCTGATGGGGATCTTGCAGATGACGGCCGGCGTGCTGCGCTGGGGCAAGTTCATCCGGCTGGTGCCGCATCCGGTGATGCTGGGCTTCGTCAATGGCCTCGCCATCGTGATTTTCCTGGCGCAACTGGGCCAGTTCAAGGTGCCTGGCACGATGGAGAATACCGGCCACGGGATGAGCGGAGGCGAATGGCTGTCGGGCGCGCCGCTTTACACCATGCTTGCGCTGGTGGCGCTGACCATGGCGGTGGTGTGGCTGATGCCGCGCGTGACCAAGGTGATCCCGGCGCCGCTGGCCGGCATCGGGCTGGTGGCCGGGATCGTCGTGGTGTTCGGGCTGGACGTGCCGCGCGTGGGGGACCTCGCGTCGATCCAGGGCGGGTTGCCGCCCTTCCATGTTCCGACCGTGCCGCTGACGCTGGAGACGTTCGAGATCATCCTGCCCTATGCCGTGATCCTGGCCGCCATCGGCCTGATCGAGAGCCTGCTGACCCTGAACCTGGTGGGCGAGATGACGAACAAGCGCGGCGGGGCCAGCCAGGAATGCATCGCGCAGGGCGTGGCCAACACCGTGACCGGCTTCTTTGGCGGCATGGGTGGGTGCGCCATGATCGGGCAGTCGATCATCAACGTGAAATCGGGCGGGCGGACACGGATCGCGGGGATTTGTGCTGCGGTGTTCCTGCTGATCTTCATCCTTTTCGCCTCGCCGCTGATCGAGCAGATCCCGCTGGCGGCCCTGGTGGGCGTGATGTTCATGGTGGTGATCGGGACCTTTGCCTGGAACTCGCTGCGGATCCTGCGCAAGGTGCCGCTGTCGGACGCGCTGGTGATCGTGCTGGTGACGGTGGTGACGGTGCAGTACGACCTGGCCATCGCCGTGGTCGTGGGGGTGATCGTGTCGGCGCTGACCTATGCTTGGAACAATGCCAAGCGCATCCATGCTATCACCGGCAAGGAGATGGACGGCACCAAGGTCTACCGCGTGCAGGGGCCGCTGTTCTTTGGCTCGGCCAGCGGGTTCGTGGAGCTGTTCGATCTTGAGAACGACCCCGACAAGGTGATCGTGGATTTCGCCGAGAGCCGGGTCGTGGACCAGTCGGCTTTGCAGGCCATCGAGGCGGTGGCGGGCAAGTACCTGGCGGCGGGCAAGCGGTTGCAATTGCGGCACCTGACGCGGGATTGCCACCGGATGCTGAACAAGGCCGGGCACCTGATGGTCGACAGCGATGATGACCCCGATTACGGGCTGGCCGTGGACTACGACGTCAAGACGGGGGTCCTGGGCGCGGGGCATTGACGGTCTTCCGGGGCGGCGGCGCGTGGGTTTTCACCCACCCTACGCAATCCCGGGCGTGATCCGGGATCTCCTTGTCATAGAGGTCCCGGGGCAGGCCCGGGACGGGGTCAGTGTTCTGCACTTGCGCGCGGAGTCAAGGCACGGCTCTGCCGTGCCGCCGCGCATCGCCGGGCCGCCCCAACGGCACGGCGATTTGGTACAGCTTGGTGCTCCGCTCGCAGGTTTTTCGGATTTGGCAGCGATAAAGCGCTGTAGACGGGCCGTTGGATCGCCGCACCGCGGCCCGGCAATGCGCGGCCGGTCTCTTCAGCTATCGCCCGGACGCGCGATGGCGAATTTCTCGCGCACCACGGTGTAATCCTTGTAGCCCATCCGCGCGAGTGGGTTGAAGCTGAGCACGTCGAAGATGCCGTCCTTCAGGCAATCGTCGCGGATGTAGACGCCGGTGACCTCGCCGAACACCACCTTGTTGGCCTCGCCCGGCAGATCGACGATCTGCGTCAGCTTGCATTCCAGCGCTGCGGGCGCGGCGGCCACGCGGGAGCAGGGGATGGTCTCGCAGGCGGCGCGTTCGATGGCGGCATCGGTGAATTCGTCGGTGTCCCTGGGCCAGGGGCCCGAGGTCCGGTTCATCGCGTCGCGCAGGGCGTATTCCACGATGTTCACGCAAAAGACGCCGGCGTCGCGGATATTGGCGACGCTGTCCTTGGTGTCGCCCCGGTCGGGCTTGGTCGAGGTCGAGGAGAACATCACCTGCGGCGGCACATAGGCCACGGCGTTGAAGAAGGAATAGGGCGCGAGGTTTTCCGAGCCGTCGCTGCCGCGGGTGGAGATCCAGCCGATGGGCCGGGGTGCGACGATGGCGTTGAACGGGTTGTGCGGCAGGCCGTGGCCGTCTTCGGGGCGGTAGAACATGAGCAACTTTCCGGGTTGGGACGAATGCGTTTGGACATAGGCCTAAACGCGTGCTACGCGACGATCCACCTGTTTTTCGAAGGATAATGCGCCCCCGTGTACGAGTTGCACCAAGAGACACGCGAGGACTGGTGGGAGGTCGAGGCGCTCTACGACCTGTGCTTTGCGCCCGGACGCGAGGCGCTGTCGTCCTACCGGCTGCGCGAGGGCGTGGCGCCGGTGGCGGCGTTGTGCCTGGTGGCGCGGGACGAGGGGGGTATCCTGGCCGGGGCGATCCGGGTCTGGCCGGTGCGGATCGGCACGGCGCGGGCATTGCTGGTGGGGCCCATCGCGGTGCACCCGACCCGACAGGGCGAAGGACTGGGCGGGTACCTCATCCGCGAGGCGCTGCGGATCGGGCATGCCGCCGGGTGGGACCGGGCGATGCTGGTGGGGGACGCGCCGTATTACGCGCGGTTCGGGTTCAGCCGGCTGGAGAAGGTGAAGATGCCGCCGCCCACCAACCCCGAACGGGTGCTGGGGTTCGCGCTGAGCCCCGGGGCCTGGGACGGGATTGCCGGTAAAGTCGTGCGTGACGCTTGAAAATGAGGGCGCGGTGCCCGATCTTTTAGGCATGGGCAAGAAATCCTACTCCGAGATCCTGCCGGCGGCGATAGATGCGACCGCGGTGGAGGCGCGCCTGAAGGCGCTGGCCGAGCGGCATCGGCGGGCCGGAAATGTCGGCATTCAGGTGCTCAACATGATCGGCAGCCAGGCGGAAGGCCTGTTGTCGCGCCTGCCGGCGCCGGTGCGGTCGCGGCTGGACGACAGCACCGAGCGGGCGCTGCGGCTGGCGATGGACACGGCGCACCGCTCGCGCGGATACGTGGCCGAGAGCCCTGGCTGGCTGAGCCGTGCGATGACCACGGCGATGGGGGCCGCGGGCGGCGCCGGCGGACTGCCGACGGCGCTGGCGGAACTGCCTGTCACGACCACGGTGCTGCTGCGCGCGATTCAGGACGTGGCGGCGGAATACGGCTTCGACCCGGACGAGCCGGGCGTGCAATACGACTGTATCAAGGTTTTCGCCGCCGCCGGGCCGCTGGACCACGACGACGGCAGCGATCTTGCGTTTCTCAGCACGCGCGTGGCGGTGTCGGGCAAGGCGGTTCAGGCGCTGGTGGCCAAGGTCGCGCCACGGCTGGCCACCGTGCTGGGGCAGAAGCTGGCGGCGCAGACGGTCCCCATCCTGGGGGCGGCGGCGGGGGCGGCGACCAACTATGCCTTCACCAGCTATTACCAGCAGATGGCGCATGTGCATTTCGGCCTGCGCCGGCTGGCCATAGAGGCCGACCGCGACCATGCCGAACTGCTGGAGGATTTTCGCGAACTAGTGGCGCTTCCGAGCGTCAAGCGCGCCTGAGGGCCGGGCCGGAGAAAAATCGTACGAGTTTTCTGCGGCTCAGAGTTTGCCCTTGAGGTAGTCCATGACCGCCGGACGGACCGATTGGTCGCCCGCGATGCGCACGCCGTCGATCACCTCGTAGAGCTCTTCCAGATCGACCCGGCGCAGGATGGATTTCACCGGGCCGATGGAGGCCGGGCGCATCGACAGGCTGCGCAGGCCGATGGCCGCAAGGCAGGCGGCCTCGACCGGGCGGCCTGCGTCCTCGCCGCAGAAGCTGAGCGGGGTGCCATGCGCCTCGCAGCGTTTCACGATGGATTCGATGAAGCTGAGGAAGCTGACATTGAGCGTGTCGTAGCGCCGCCGCACCAGTTCGTTCTCGCGGTCGGCGGCGAAGAAGAACTGCTTGAGGTCGTTGCCGCCGATCGAAAGGAAATCGACCTCGTGGTAGAAGGCGTCGGGCGCGAAGGCCAATGACGGCGTTTCCAGCATCGCGCCGACCTCGATGTCCGAGGGCAGGGGGTGGCCCAGGATACGTTCGCGGTCCAGCGCCTTCTGCATCTCGGCATTGGCGGCGGAAAACTCTTCGCGCTGGGCGACGAAGGGGAACATCACCGACAGCGGGCGCCCCTTGGCGGCGCGCACGAGCGCTTGCAGCTGCATGCGCATGACCCCGGGCTTGTCGAGCGCCACGCGCACCGCGCGCCAACCGAGGGCGGGGTTGGGCTCGTCCACCACCTTCATGTAGGGCAGCACCTTGTCGGAGCCGATGTCGAGGGTGCGGAAGCAGACGCGCTTGCCACGGGCGGCGTCCATGACGTGGGAATATAGCTCGCTCAGTTCCGAGCGGCGGGGCATGTGGGCGCGCACCAGGAACTGAAGCTCGGTGCGGAAGAGGCCCACGCCCTCGGCGCCCGAGCCTGCGAGGCTGGGCAGGTCGGCCATGAGGCCGGCGTTCATGTGCAGCGCAAGCCGTGTGCCGCAGAGCGTTTCGGCCGGTTTGTCCCGGATCGAGGCATAGCGTTCCTGGGCCTGCGCCTGCATCGCCATCTTGTCGCGGAACGCGGTGACGACGTTGTCGTCGGGGCGCAGGTGCACGACGCCCTGGTCGCCGTCGACCATGATGAAATCGCCGTTGAGCGCCTCGTTGGTGATGCGGCTGGCATGTATGACCAGCGGGATCGCCAGCGCGCGGGCGACGATGGCGGCGTGGCTGCCGACCGAGCCTTCCTCGAGCACGATGCCGCGCAGGCGGCGGCCATAGTCGAGAAGTTCGCCGGGCCCGATGTTGCGGGCGATCAGGATCGGGTCGTCGGGCATTTCCGCCCCGGTTTCCGACCCCTGGCCGGTGAGGATTCGCAAGAGGCGGTTCGAGAGATCGTCAAGGTCGTGGAGCCGGTCGCGCAGGTAGGGGTCGGTGACCTGGGTCATCCGGGCGCGGGTGGTGGATTGTTCCTTTTCTACCGCCGCCTCGGCCGAGAGACCGCGCGAGATGTCTTCCTCCATCCGCTTCATCCAGCCCTTGGAATTGGCGAACATGCGGTAGGCTTCGAGCACCTGGAGCTGTTCCTTGTCGCCGGTGGCCGCCGTCGAGAGCATGCGGTCGACGCCCACGCGCAGGGTGTCCACGGCCTCTTCCAGCCGTTCCAGTTCGCGGTTGGGATCCTCGGCGATGGGGTTGGTGACCACGACGCGCGGCTCGTGCAGCCAGACATGGCCCTGCGCGGCACCTTCCTGGGCGATGCCGCCGCGGAACAGGACGGGCTGCTGGTGGCGGGCCGACATGGCCGCACCTTCGCCGACGAAGGCGCCCAGCTCGGCCATCTCTGCGATGACCATGGCGACGACCTCGACCGCGTAAAGCTCTTCGTCGGAATATTCGCGGGCCTGCTTGGACTGCACCACCAGCACGCCAAGGGTTTCGCCCAGCCGCTGGATCGGGACCCCCATGAACGAGCAATAGGCCTCTTCGCCGGTTTCGGGCATGTAGCGAAAGCCGCGGGCGGCGGGCGCGTTGTCGGTGTTGACCACCTTGCCGGTGCGCGCGACGCGGCCCACCAGGCCCTCGCCCAGCTTCATCCGGGTCTGGTGCACGGCGTCGCGGTTGAGACCTTCGGTGGCGCAAAGCTCCAGCGTGTCCTCGTCGCGGAAGAGGTAGATCGAGCACACCTCGGTGCGCATTTCCTCGGCGATGAGCGCGGTGATCGCGTCGAGCCGGGCCTGTCCGGCGGCGTCCTCGGCCATGAGCGCGCGCAGGCGCGAGAGCATCTGGCGGCTGTCCGTCTCGATCTGATCGCCGGAAGGTGACATGGCGTTCGGAAGCCTTTCCATTGGGCCGTTCTGGCCGGAGCCGGGACGTTTAAATCACAGGTTGCCGGTATTGTGAAATGGCAATGTCGCGCGGCGGCGCGCGGAGCGGCGCAGCCCCGTGAATTGCCTCGATATTGCCCGATCGGCGTCGGATCGCGCTTGTCCCTGCCGCAAGAGCGGGCCGGTGCGAGGCTATTGAAAGCGGGCGTGCCGTCGTGCCGGTATCTCGCCGCAGGGCGCCGGGGCGGTCCGTCAGGCGGTCTTGTCCAGCTCGAACGCGTCGTGCAGAGATTGCACGGCCAGTTCCATGTACTTGCGGTCGATCAGCACCGAGATCTTGATCTCGGAGGTCGAGATGACCTTGATGTTGATGCCTTCGTCGCGCAGCGTCCGGAACATCTTGGCGGCGACGCCCGACTGGCTGCGCATGCCGATGCCCACGGCCGAGACCTTGGCCACGTTGGTGTCGGCCACGAGGTCATGAAAGTTGATCTCGCCCTTTTCCTTGGCGCCCTTGAGCGCCTTTTCGGCGCGGGCCACCTGGTTGGTGGGGCACGAGAACGTCATGTCGGTGCGGCCTTCCTCGGAAATGTTCTGGATGATCATGTCCACGTTGACGCCCGCATCCGACAGCGGCCCGAAGATGGCGGCGGCGATGCCGGGCCGGTCGGCGACCGAGATAAGGGTCATCTTCGCCTCGTCGCGGGAATAGGCGATGCCGTTGACCACGTTTGATTCCATGATTTCCTCCTCGGCGCAGACCAGGGTTCCTGCGTCGTCCGATTGTTCCTCGAAACTTGATAGCACGCGCAGGCGCACGTTGTAGCGCATCGCCAGCTCGACCGATCGGGTCTGCAGGACCTTGGCCCCCAGGCTGGCGAGTTCCAACATTTCCTCGAAGGCGATCTTGTCGAGCTTGCGCGCCTTGTCGGTGATGCGCGGGTCGGTGGTGTATACGCCGTCGACATCCGTATAGATGTCGCAGCGTTCCGCGCCGAAGGCGGCGGCGAAGGCGACCGCTGTCGTATCCGAGCCGCCCCGGCCCAGCGTGGTGATCCGGCCCTCGGGGCTGACGCCTTGGAAGCCCGCGACCACGGCCACCTGCATGCCTTCGCCGAACTTGGCGTTGATGTTGTCGGTGGGAATTTCCTCGATCCGGGCGGCGGAGTGCGACGAGTTCGTCCTGAGCGGCACCTGCCAGCCCTGCCAGCTGCGCGCCGGGATGTCCATTTCCTGCAAGGTCAGGGCCATCAGACCGGCGGTCACGGCCTCGCCCGAGCTGACCACGGCGTCGTATTCGCGGGCGTCGTAGAGCGGCGAGATCTCGTCGACCCAGCCGACCAGTTCGTTGGTGCGCCCGGCCATGGCCGAGACGATGACGATCACGTCATAGCCCTTGGCCACCTCGACGCCCACGCGTTTCGCCGCGCGGCGGATGCGGTCGATATTGGCCACCGAAGTGCCGCCGAATTTCATCACGAGCAGGGGCATGGCTGCGTCCTTGGGTCAGATCGCAGGTGCTTTACGCGGGTGCGCAGGGAAGGGCAAGAGCGGAGCGTGGGTCGGGCGCGGCCTAGAAAATTCGTACGAATTTTCGTGGGCATTTTCTTCGGTGAAGAAAATGGCGCGTCAGAACGGGTGGTCCTGACCGTCCCAGGTCTTGAAACAGCCCGTGCTGTCCGTGTCGAGCGCATCGAAACGGTCGATCAGGCCCGCGGCGGCCTCGTCCACCGAGATGTCCGCGCCGTCGCCGCCCATGTCGGTGCGCACCCAGCCGGGATGATAGATCCCGACCGCAAGCCCCAGGGGTGCCAGGTCCTTCGACAGGTTGCGCCCCAGGTTCAGCGCGGCCGCCTTGGAGGCGCGGTAGATATAGCTGCCGCCGGGCGCGCGTTCGTGGCTGGCCATCTGGCTGGAAATGATGGCGATCCGGCCCGCCTTTGCCGCCTGCAGGCAGGGCAGAAGGGTTTGGACGGTCAGGAAGACCCCGGTCACGTTGGCGGCGAAACTGTCCGCCCACATCTTGGCCGGGTAGCCGTCGGGCAGGGTCTCGCCCTTGTCGAGGTAGACGCCGGCGTTGCAGATCAGCAGATCCACCGGCGCGCCGTCGAGCCGCGCGGCGAAGGCGCGGTGGCTGGCCGGGTCGGTGACGTCGAGCGTGTACTCGGCCTCGGGGTCGCGGGATGTGCCGGTGACGTCGTCGCCCCGGGCGGCATAGCCCCGGACGAGGGCGGCGCCGATGCCGCGGTTGGCGCCGGTTATGACAACATGCATGGCAAGGCTCCTTGGGGTCGCGGTGGGCATCTGCGCCATGCCGGGAGGCGGCAGGCGGCATTGCGAGAGGCTAGTTCGATTTTCGGCTTGGAACGAAGGGCAGGGGCAGGATCGGCACGCCGTCCTCGATCAGCCTGCGGGCTTCCTCGGGTTTCGCCTCGCCATGAATGGGGCGGTCCGGGGTCACGCCGTCATGCATGTCGCGGGCCCGTTTGGCGAAACTGGTGCCGACATATTCGGAGTTTTCCTCGACCTGCCGTTTCAGGGCCGCAATGGCGCGGGCGCGGTCGTCGGTGGGGGCGGAGAGGCCGCCGCGCGCCGACGGGGCCTGCGGGGCCGGGGCGGCGTTTCGGCTGGCGCGGACACTGGGGGCCATCATCGCCTTTTCCACCGAGCCGTTTCCGCACACGGCACAGGACACCATGCCGGCGGCGTCGAGCTTGTCGAAGGCCGCAGCCGACTGGAACCAGCTTTCGAACTGGTGGTCATTTTTGCATCTCAGGGTGAACTTGATCACCGTTCCGCTCCGCTATCCGACGTGTAACAAATAGGCAAAATCCCGGTACAATCAAGCGGAAGAGCGGTGCCGGGCGATTTACAACTTGCGCGGGTCGAAGGTTTTCAGCAGGTGCGCAAGCTCGGGCTCGTTGACCCGTTTGGCGGCCTTCTTGAGGCTCATCCAGCGGCGTTTGCGCTGTCCGGCCTCGGGGAAGTCATCGGCCAGGGCGTTAACCTTCACCGGGTAGACCATGACGACGCACGGCAGCTTGTCGACGGTGCCGACGCCCTTGGAATAGGAAAAGAGCGCAAGGCACGGGCCCGCAATCTTGCCGCGCACGCCGGCCTCTTCCCAGGCTTCGCGCAGGGCGCTGTCGCCGGGGGTCTTGCCTTCGATCGGCCAGCCCTTGGGGATGATCCAGCGTCCGGTGCGCCGGGAGGTTATCATCAGGACCTGCGGCTGGCCCGCCTTCATCCGGTAACACAATGCGCCGAACTGGGTGCGCACGTCGCGCTTGTCGGGAATTTGCAGCGCCAGGGGAAGCTGATCTTTGCTTTGTAGGGTCATCGGGTTCTCTCCTGCCCGTCTGCTCAGACCGGAATGTATATACGAAGTATTAGCATAATCTTATTCGATTCACATGAATTTTCCATGATAGCCGCGCATTTCCTAGCCGCGTTGCAGCGCTTCGTCGGTTCCGAAACGTAAATGGCGCTGTGCCACGGCTCTTGTGTCGCCTCCGCAGGTGCAGGATACTTGCGCCGATGTTACGCATTTTCGGCCTTCTGACAATCATTTGCATGATGCTGGCGACGGTCGCCCCGGGGCGGGCGGATGCGCCGGTCACCATTTTCGCCGCCGCGTCCCTGCGCGGGGCGCTCGATGCCGCGCTGGAGGGGGCAGAGGCGCACGTGCGCGTGTCTTATGGCGGGTCGGGCACCATGGCGCGGCAGATCGCGCAGGGTGCGCCCGCGGACGTGGTGATCCTGGCGAACGTGGCCTGGATGGACTGGCTGCAGGAGCAGGCCCTTGTGGACGCCGGCAGCCGCCGGGACCTGTTGGGCAACCGGCTGGTGCTGGTGGGTCCGAAAGGCGCGGCGCCGCTTGGCCGCGTGGACGCCGCCACGCTGACGGGCAGGCTGGCCGGGGGGCGGCTGGCCGTGGGCCACACTGAGGCCGTCCCGGCGGGTATCTATGCCAAGGAGTGGATGCAGGCGGCGGGCCTTTGGCAGGCGCTGCGCCCGCAACTGGCCGAGAGCGAGAACGTCCGCGCGGCGCTGGCCTTGGTGTCGCGCGGCGAGGCGCCGCTGGGCGTCGTCTATGCCAGCGATGCGCAGGCCGATCCGGGCGTCGTGGTGCTGGCGGAGATCGACGAACGCCTGCATGCCCCGATCGTATATCCTGCGGCCCTGATTGCGGGGCGCGACAGCGAGGCCGCACGCGGGGTGCTGTCGCATTTGCAGCGCGACGCGGCGCGGCAGGCGTTCGAGCGGCATGGATTCGTGGTGCTTGGAGACGATCGGTGACCTTTGGCCTGACCGAAGCGGAATCGGCGGCGCTGGCGCTGTCGCTGAAGGTGTCGTTCTGGGCGGTGCTGGTCAGCCTGCCGCTGGCTGTCGCGATGGCGTGGGTGCTGGCGCGCAAGCGGTTCCCGGGCAAGGCGCTGCTGAGCGCTCTGGTGCATTTGCCGCTGGTCCTGCCGCCGGTGGTCACGGGATATCTTCTGCTTTTGACCTTCGGGATGAACGGGGCGGTGGGCCGGGTGCTGGCCGACTGGGGGATCGTGTTCGCCTTTCGCTGGACTGGCGCGGCGCTGGCGGCGGGGATCATGGGGTTTCCGCTGATGGTGCGGGCGATACGGCTGGCGATCGAGGCGGTGGACCCCAAGCTGGAAGAGGCGGCGGAGACGCTGGGCGCGGGCCGGATGGCGCGGTTTCGCACCGTGACGCTGCCGCTGATCGCGCCGGGCATCCTGGCGGGCGTGGTGCTGGGCTTTGCCAAGGCGATGGGCGAATTCGGCGCGACCATCACGTTCGTGGCCAACATTCCCGGTGAGACGCAGACCTTGCCGTCGGCGATCTATGCCTTTCTGCAGGTTCCGGGCGGGGAGACGGCGGCGATCCGGCTGGTGGTGCTGGCGACTGTGGTGGCGCTGGGCGCGGTGCTGGTGTCGGAATGGCTGGCCCGGCGCGTGGCGCGGCGCATCGGTCAGGACATTACGCGATGAGCCTGAGCGTCGAGATAGGGCATCGGTTTCCGGGGCTGGACCTGGACGTGGCGTTCGAGGCCGGCGCCGGGGTGACCGCGCTATTCGGGCCGTCGGGGGCGGGGAAATCCAGCGTCGTCAATGCCATCGCCGGGCTGTTGCGTCCCGATGCCGGGCGGATCGCGCTGGACAATACGGTGCTGTTCGACGGCAAAGGGGGCGTGCACGTGCCGGCGGCGCGCAGGCGCATCGGCTACGTCTTTCAGGACGGGCGGCTGTTTCCGCATATGAGTGTCGGGGCCAATATCGAATACGGTGCCCGCTATGCGCCCGGTGGGCTGGACCGGCCCGAGATGGGGCGGGTCGTGGGGTTGCTGGGGCTGGAGGCGTTGCTGGAGCGGCGGCCCGGCAGGCTCTCGGGCGGGGAGAAACAGCGGGTGGCGCTGGCGCGGGCCTGGCTGTCGCGGCCACGCCTGCTGTTGATGGACGAGCCGCTGGCGGCGCTGGACGAGCCGCGCAAGGACGAGATCTTTCCCTATCTGGAGCGGTTGCGGGACGTGGCGCAGGTGCCGATCGTCTACGTCTCGCACAACCTGGCCGAGGTGGCGCGGCTGGCCGATGACCTGGTGGTGATGCAGCGCGGGCAGGTGGTGCTGTCGGGCAGGGCCGAGGCCGTGCTGAGCGATCCCAAGGCGCTGCCCCTGGTCGGCGTGCGCGAGGCCGGGGCGATCCTGCCGGCGCGGGTGGCCGAGCACGGGGCCGACGGGCTGAGCCGCCTGGCGCTGTCGGGCGGGGAGCTGTTGCTGCCCGGCGTCACCGCGCCCGAGGGCAGCATGATCCGGCTGCGGGTGCTGGCGGGGGACGTGCTGCTGTCACAGGCGCGGCCCGAGGGGTTGTCGTCGCACAACGTGCTGCCGGTCGGGGTCGTGGCGCTGCATCGCGGGATGGGGCCGGGCGTGGCGGTTCAGTTGCGGGCGGGCGATGACATGTTCCTGGCGCGGATCACCCAGAGGGCGGCGTCGGAGATGGACCTGGCCCCCGGCAAGGCCTGTTTCGCGATCCTGAACGCCACCGCGATCCCGCGCGGCAGTATCGGCGGTGCCGTGCCTTCGCAGGCAGGGCAGATCCTGCGAGTTGACATTTCTGACTAAATCGATCAGAAATTAGGTCAAGCCAGCCGGATCGGTCAGCCACCCCCTGAAATCGCAAGCAATGGAGCGCGATCATGCATGTGATCCGACAGACAGAATCGGCAGGCTTGGAGCCGCGGCACGTGGGCGTGCCGGACGTGAACTTTCCCCTTCTCGGATCGGCGATGGCCAGCGGGCTGTGCCTTGACCTGATGATCGAACGGCTGCTGGAACGCGCCGGGGAGGTCCGGGCATGATCCGCGCACAGACCAAGGCGATGCCGCAGCTGGTGGCCGATACCGAAACCAGCGAGGCCCTGTTTGACGCAAGAGAGTTGACGAAAGGTCGCACGACCGCGCAGATCACGCTGGACGACAAGGTCTACACCTTGCGGATCACGCGGGCGGGCAAGCTGATCCTGACCAAGTGAGGGCGATCCGGGCGATCCCGGATCACGTCCGGGATGGCTCTGCAGCTCTGACGGCTGCGCAACGTGTGGTCCGGCCAAACGTTTTTGTCGGGTTTTTGCTGGCAAGTCGCGGCGGGATGTGGCAGCGAAGGGCGCCAACACCCTTTGAGGACCTGCACGCCGCATGTCGGAAAGCCTGCTGCACCGCCTGGCCTGGATCGTCGTCGCGCTATGCGTGGCGCCGATCATCGCGTCCGCGTTGGCCGCGTTCACCGGCGATCTGGACACCTGGCGCAACGTGCTGTCGAGTGTCCTGCCGCGCTATACCGCGACGACGCTGATCCTCGTGGTGGTGGTGGGGCTGTCCACCGCCGTCATAGGCTCGGTCACCGCGTGGCTGGTGACGGTCTATCGCTTTCCGGGACATCGCTGGCTGGAGATCGCGCTGGCGCTGCCGCTGGCCTTTCCGGCCTATGTGCTGGCCTATGCCTATACCTATCTGCTGGATCATCCCGGCCCGGTACAGACCCTGCTGCGCGACCTGACGGGGTGGGGGCCGCGCGACTACTGGTTCCCCGAGATCCGCAGCCTGGGCGGTGCGGCGCTGATGCTGATCATCGTGCTTTACCCGTATGTCTACCTGCTGGCGCGGGCGTCGTTCCGGCAGCAATCGTCGAACGCGTTCCTGGTGGCGCGTACGCTGGGCCGCTCGCCGATGGCGGCGTTCTGGCGGGTGGCGCTGCCGATGGCGCGCCCTGCCATTGCCGGCGGCGCGCTCTTGGCGGTGATGGAGACGATCGCGGATTACGGCACGGTGGCGTTCTTCAACGTGCAGACCTTCGCCACGGGGATCTACCAGGCCTGGTTCAGCCTGGGGGACCGGCCCGCTGCGGCGCAGCTGTCGCTGTGCCTGCTGATGTTCGCGCTGCTGGTGGCGGGCCTGGAGCGGGCGCAGCGGGGCCGCGCGCAGACGGCGGGACGCGGGGCGCGGTTCGACACGCTGGAAAAGCCGCGGCTGACCGGCGGCGCGGGATGGATCGCGACACTGGTCTGCCTCGTGCCGGTGCTGCTGGGCTTCATCGTCCCGGTCATCATGCTGGGCACGATGGCGGTGGGATCGGGCCAGAACCTCTTTGCGGCGCGCTATATCGGCTTCATGCAGAATTCGGTCCTGCTGGCCTCGGTTGCGGCGGTCCTGACGGTGATGGGCGCGATCCTGATCGGGTTCCGCGCGCGCACCCGGCCCACGCGGGGCAGCAAGGCGCTGGTGGTGGCCGCCGGCCTGGGATACGCGGTGCCCGGCGGCGTCATCGCCGTGGGCCTGATGGTGCCGATGGCCGCCGCGGACAACCTGATCGACCGGATCATGGAGAGCAATTTCGGCATCGATACGGGGCTGCTGATCACCGGGTCGATCTGGTTGATGGTGCTGGCCTACATGACGCGGTTCATGGCCGCCGCGCTCAACGCCTATGACAGCGGCATGGCGACCGTGCCGGGGCATTTCGATGCCATCGGGCGGTCGCTGGGGCAATCGGGGCCGAAGCTGTTGATGCGGGTGCATCTGCCGGTGGCGCGATCCTCGGTGCTGACGGCGCTGCTGATCGTATTCGTGGACGTGATGAAGGAGTTGCCGGCGACACTGATCCTGCATCCGTTCAACTTTCAGACACTGGCGGTACAGGCGCACCGGCTGGCCGCCGACGAGCGCCTGCACGAGGCGGCGGTGCCCTCGCTGGTGCTGGTGGCGTTCGGGTTGTTGCCGGTGATCATCCTCTGCCGGTCGATCGGGCGCGAGGAGCCGGGGCGCCGCGCGGCGCGGCTGGGGGCGGCGATGAAAGCCGGTTAAGAGCGGTTTCGCCACGGGCTGCGCCCGCGTCGACCGGGGCGAGAGGCGCTGCCTCTCGCGCTCTCCGGGATATTTCGGGCCAGAGGAAGAGCTGTGGCAAGGAGAGCGCCGGCCCGCGGCATGGCGGGCCGGCGAGTAACCGGCTCAGCTGGTTTGCAGGTAGCTTTCCAGGCTGTCGTCCAGCGCATCTTTCCACGGCGTGTGGTGTGCGGGCGCCTGCTTGCCTGTCATGGGCGAGACATAGCCGTGGTCGCGGAAGGCCATGATGTCCTTCTTCTTGTGCTTCTTCCAGGCGTAGAACTGCTGGCAGGCCATCTCGACATCGAAGCCGGGATAGTCGGTTTCGGCCATCAGCTCCTCGGTATAGTCGCCCTGGTAGCGGATGCAGGCGTAATCGTCCTCGAGCGCGTCCTCGTCGGCCTGGCGCTTTTTCCAGTCGGCCTCCATCGTCGCCTTGTCGGGCAGGGCGATGCGACCCAGGATGCAGTCGCGGACCCACCAGGCCTGGGCGTCGAACATGTTGAAGGTGAACCACTGGTCCTGCATCCCGAGGTAGAACATCTTGGGATTTTCGATCCAGACGACGCCCTTGTAGAGGTCGTCCGCCGCCAGCCGGTTCGCGGTTTTCAGGCGCAGGTCGTCGGGCAGGAAGGGGAAGTGGTGCTTGTAGCCGGTGCACAGGATGATCGCGTCCACCTCGCGGGTGTGGCCGTCGGAGAAATGGGCGGTCTTGCCCTCGACTTTCTCCAGCGCCGGAACCTCGTCCCAGTTGTCGGGCCAGTCATAGCCCATGGGGCCGGAGCGATAGCAGGTGGTGATCGAATTGGCGCCGTATTTCCAGCATTGCGAACCGATATCCTCGGCCGAGTAGGACGCTCCCATCAGCAGGATGTCCTTGCCCTCGAACTCGCGCGCGTCGCGGAAGTCGTGGGCGTGCAGGATGCGGCCGTTGAACGTGTCGAAGCCCGGGTAGTGGGGTACGTTGGGCGTGGAGAAGTGGCCGGTGGCGACGATGACATTGTCGAACTCCTCCTCGGATTCCATGTCGGCCTTGGAGTCGCGGGCGGTGATGGTGAACTTGCCGGTCTTGTCGTCGTAGCGCACGTCGCGGACCACGTTGTTGAAACGGATCCAGTCGCGCACACCGGCCTTTTTCACCCGGCCCTCGATATAGTCGAAAAGCACGGCGCGGGGCGGGTAGCTGGCGATTTCCTTGCCGAAGTGTTCGTCGAACGTGTAATCGGCGAACTCGAGCCCCTCCTTGGGGCCGTTGGACCACAGGTAGCGGTACATCGAGCCGTGGCAGGGTTCGCCATCCGCGCCGACGCCGGTGCGCCATGTGTAGTTCCACAGACCGCCCCAGTCGCTTTGTTTTTCGTAGCAGACGATGTCGGGGATCTCGGCGCCCTTGTCGGCGGCAGATTGGAAGGCGCGCAATTGCGCCAGCCCGGACGGTCCCGCGCCGATGACGGCAACTCTTTTCTTGGCCATTGTAATGTATCTCCCTAGATTGGTGTGGACCAATTATTGACTTTGGTTCTTTTGGTTCCTTTTACTAAGCCAAAGACTGGACCAGTCTGTCAAGGATTCCTTAATGGAGCGTGCGGTGGCCGCGGAAACATCAAGTTTTGCTCAGAGATTGGCCCTTTCGGGGGTGATGCCGCGCCTGTCGGTGGGCATGGCGCGGACAGTGGATATCGGTTTTCTGGCGCCACTTTCGGGGCAGGCGGAAAGCTGGGGGCTGCCCGGATTGCAGGGCTGCCGCATCTGGGAGCGGTGGCTGAACAACGCGGGCGGGGTGCTGATCGGGGGGCGGCGCTATCCGATCCGTATTCATGCTTGCGACAGTGGAGAAAGTGTTGACGCGGCGCGCGAGGGGGCGCGGGCGCTCATGCGCGAACACGACATCAAGCTGATGATGATGCTGGGCGGCGACGCCTATCGCGCGGTGGGGCAGGACCTGATGGACAAGCGCATCCTGACCTCGACCCTGCTGCCCTCGGACCTGTCGCCGGACGCGCCCTATCTTATCGCGCCGTCGGAAGTGCATCCGGTTTACGTGGTCACGGGGGTGGAGTGGCTGACGCAGCGGCATCCGGAGCTGAAGACCGTGGCGCTTTGCGCGCAGCAGGACGGCATGGGCATGCCGTCGCTGGCCACGTACCGTGCGGCGTTCAAGGCGGCGGGGGTCGAGATCGTGCACGAGGTGCAGTACCCCGCGGAAGGCGCGCCGGCGGAGAATGTGGTGGGGCCGATGCTGGCCGCGAACCCCGACATCCTGTGCTGGTGCACCAGCTATACGCCGATGGTGCACGCGATGACGGAACACGCCCATGCCAAGGGGTTCAAAGGACAAATCCTGTCCTGCACCTTCGATCACTACGGTCACCTGGTGGAGCGGCTGGGCAGGGATTTCATGGAGGGCGTGGTGTTCCAGTTCCCCGATTTCGACGATCCGGCGCTGAGCGAGAAGGCGTTCTTCTTCAACCAGCCGAATGCGTTCTACGAGGAATACAACGCCGCCTATCCCGACAGTTGGACGGCCGTGAGCTGGGAATACGCGGCGATCCTGGATATCTGGCACGCCGCGGTGGAAAAGGCCGACAGCGTGGCGCCGGCAAGCGTGCTGGCGGCGATGAAGCAATTGGGCGAGGTCACACATGCCTTCGGTCCCGCCGAGTGGTGGGGCACGGAGATGTTCGGGATCGACAACGCGCTGGTGGGCGACTGGCCGGTGGTGCGCATCGAGGAGGGGCGGGCAAGGGTCGTGGCGTTCGGGTCGGTGCCGGGATGGCTGCGGCGGCACGAGGATCTGTTGCGGGCGGAGATGCAGGACCTGGGGCAGATGTGGCAGCAGCGGCTGTCCTATGAGCGGGTGCTGGCGCTGGGGGCGCGCGTGGTGCAGGAGGAGGACGCGACCGAAGGGTGAACGCGGGCGAATCGGGCCGAATCGGCGTGTCGGTATTGCGTCGGTATCCGGGTGGTATTCTGACGGTGCGTTTTTTGCTGATTTGGCAAGTGAATGGGGCGTGCGGTGCAAAAGCCTTTTGAAGGCTTTTGCCAAGACTTTCCTGAAAAGTCTTGGCGGGCGTTAACCGGAGTTAAGGCACATTAATCGTCTTGCAGAAGCAGTTTCTGTTCCTCGACGAGATGCAGCTTGATGAACTCCACCGCCTGGCCGACGTCGCGCGAGGCGATGGCGTTGTAGAGCGTGTTGTAGCGTTTCTGGTAGTCCTGCATCCGGCGTGGCGTGAGCGCGCGGCGGCGCAGGCGGGTGCGATAGCTTTCGCGGTAGGTGTCGATGGCCAGCCGGTAACACGATGCCAGAAGCGCGTTGCCGGTGCCTTCGGCGATCTGCAGGTAGAGCTGTTCCTCGAGCGCGATGAAGGCGTCGATATCGGTGGTGACGGTCTCGATCCGCGACAGGGTTTCGGACAGCGCGGTCAGCATGCGCGGGGTCATGTTCACCACCGCCAGCCGGACGATTTCCGGCTCCAATATGCCGCGCACGACGAGGTGGTCGAGGGGGCTGGTCTCGCCGGCGACGGAATCGGGCGAGACCGGGGCCTGGGGCGTGGAGCGGTAGGTGACGAAGCTGCCCGCGCCGGGGCGGCGGCGGATGACGTCCTGGCCTTCGAGCACGTCGAGCGCCTCGCGCACGGTGTTGCGGGCGACGCCCAGTTCGGCGGCGAGCGTGCGCTCGGACGGAAGGCGGGTGTCGCGGGGGTATTCCTCGGACTTAATGCGCGCGAAGAGTGTGTCGACGACGATCTGCACGGTGGCGCCGACGGGATGGGCGAGGCGCAGTTCGGGGGCGGTGTCTTGGGTTTCTGTGCTCATCGGACCAGACCAATTTCGGTATAACTGGTATAAATTGGTCTGGTGGGCGCGTAAAGCGTGGTCATGCGCCCAAGGCCCATGCTATGGCATCTACCATGACCGAGCCTGCGCCCCTGATGTCCAGTTTCCACACCGTCGAGGCGGACTGGATCGACTATAACCAGCATATGAACATGGGCTATTACACGGTCCTGTTCGACCGCGCCGCAGACGAGGCCTATGCCGAGATCGGCTTCGGGCCGGAGTATCGCGCCGCGAGCGGGTGCACCACCTATGCGGCGGAGTTTCACGTGCGCTACCTGCGCGAGCTGAAGCTGGGCGACCGGGTGCAGGCTGCGTTCCGCATCCTGGACCATGACGAAAAACGCTTTCACAGCTACCAGGAGCTGATCCGCGAGGATGGCGTCGTTGTGGCGACGGGCGAGGGGATCGCGCTGCATGTGGACCAGTCGGGACCGAAGGTGGCGCCGATGCCCGAGGTTATTCTGGCGCGTCTGCGGCAGGTGGCCGAGCAGCACAGTAAACTGCCGCGCCCCGAAACGGCGGGACGCGGCATGGGATTGCGGCGCCGGCGTTAGGCGCAAGGCGCCTTTCACCTCCCCCGGAGTGGCACCGCATTCCGTTCAGTTGCCCGAGACGAGACCCCTTGCCAGGAAGGTTTCGTAGAATTCGATCGCCGAGTAGCACATCGTCACCGAGCTGTCGTTCGGGTTGTACCAGGCGTTGATTTCCTCGCATTCGCGGAAGGTGACGGTCAGGTCGCGGGGCCAGACGAAGTATTGCTCGAAGACCCGCAAGAGCGTCGGGATCAGATCGTTGAATTTCATCAACTCCTCGGTGGTGCGCCCGTATTCCGTCTGCGTCGGCTGGAAAACGAGGTTGATCTTGCCGCCGGGTTGGTTGGCGGGGAAGCGGCCGGGCAGGTCGGGGCCGAGGTTGCGGCCGCGCAGGGTCAGCAATTCTTCCCAGGCTTCGAACTTGGTCTGGTATTCCTGGGCGCAGCGCTGGCGGGAGCGGTCGGTGAAGTCGACCTTGTTCGCGAGCGGGTCGAAGACCTGCGGCTCGGAGCCGTAGATGATGCAGAAGGAGTTGCGGAAGCGCTTGATGTCGGGCGCGTGCTCGTCCTGCCAGTCATGGGTGACCTGGTGCTGCTCGAGCGCCTTGGCGGCGTAGTACCACAACAGCGTCGAACTGCTGATGATGCCGGTGATGTACTCGGCGGTCTGGGGTGTGGCGCCTTCCATCACACTGGCCATCGCGAAGGCCGAGAAACTGTCGGCCGTATCTTCCTCGGGGCCGGTGGCCGGCAGGTCGGTTTCGCCGATCACGGCGTGCGCCATTTCGTGCAGGAAGATGCCGAGGGCAACGCCCATGCGGCGCTGGGCCTGGTCCGCGGTGAGGCCGGCAATCGGGGACGTGCCCGGTGTCTGCTGTCCGCCCTCCTGCTGGCCGGGGATGGGCGGAGGGCCATCGCCGCCGGTGTTGGGGATGGGCGGAGGTCCGTCACCGCCGGTGTTGGGAATGGGTGGAGGGCCGTCGCCGCCGGTATTGGGAATGGGTGGCGGGCCGTCGCCGCCGGTATTGGGGAGGGGTGGAGGGCCGTCACCGCCGGTGTTGGGAATGGGTGGAGGGCCGTCGCCGCCGGTATTGGGAATGGGTGGAGGGCCGTCGCCGCCGGTATTGGGGATGGGTGGAGGTCCGTCACCGCCGGTGTTGGGAATGGGCGGAGGGCCGTCGCCGCCGGTATTGGGAATGGGCGGAGGGCCGTCGCCGCCGTCATTTGCAGGCGGGGTCGGCGGGCCATCGTCGTCACCGCCGGGCGTGGGCAGGGTGTTGTCGCCGCCCGGTGTCGGCAGGGGGCTGGCGGTCCGGATCGGCTCGACCGTGAGGCCGGTAAAGCCCGCGACGCCGGTGCCATAGGTGATGATCCCGGTGCGGCGCGACACGGGGCCGCCGAAGCTGGCGTTGATCAGCGTGTCGCCGTTCAGCGTCGCGTGGACATTGGTGCCTTCGACCGCGAGCCTGAGGATATCACTGCCGTCGAGCCGCGCGGAAGTGGTGTCGAGCGGCTGCGGATTGAAGCCGTCGGCGTTGCGCACGATCACGTATGGGGTTCCGTCGCTGGCGATGCTGACGGCGAAGTAGCTGTCGGCGGCCTCGTAATTGAAGATCATGCCGGCATGCATCGGCGCGGGCTCGTCCGACTGGGCAAAGAGCGTCACGGCGACCGAGAAATCGGTGTCGGCCATGTCGGTCAATTCGGTCCAGTAATAGCGCACGTCGCCGGGATTGCTGGTGTTGCGGAATGTGGCCCAGCCGCCCTCGGTGCCGACGGTCCAGGGGCCGTCCTGCCCGGTCTCGACCAAACGTGAGAGCGGACCCAGATGCGGATCGAGCGGCGATTGCGCGTGGCCGGGCAGCGGCAGGGCAAGAACGAGGGCGCAGGCAAGCACGCCGGTAAGGTAGCGAAGACGAGAACGTGGCACGGAGGCCTCCCCCTGATAGGTCTGTGCGGCGGGCCGCTGGTGGTTGACGGACAGTAAACCCGAAAAGGCGGTCTGGCGGCTTCACCCAATTGGGTGAGGACGCGGCTGCGCCAAGGCGCGATAGTCGGTCCGATGCAGCGCGGTGCCGGGGCCGCGCGAAACCGCGGGGGGACCGTCTTGCGCCTGTTGATCGCTTTCCTGTTTACGGGCCTTGCCGGTCTGGCCGGGCCGGAGGCGGCCCGCGCGCAAGCGGAGCGGACGGAATATTACATGGCGCATGCGGGCCGGGAGGCGGGGCCGTATTTCATCGACGAACTGCGCACCCGGATGTTGATGGGACGCCTCAGGCGCGACACGCCGGTCTGGACGACGGGCATGGCGGCGTGGCAGCCGGCGGCGGAGGTGCCGGAGGTGGGCGCGCTTTTCGACCCCTCCCTGCCGCCGATCCCGAAGGAGCGCGAGTTCGACCGGTTCGTGCAGGGCACCTGGACGTCGGAGCCGGTTACGACCGAACTGCCGGGTCTGGGCCGGGGCGTGGCCACCGGCCAGACCGTCTTTCGCGCCGATGGCACCTACAGTTTCACCGGGCAGGTCAGCCTGACCGACGCGGCTGGCGCGGCGCGGGTCATGACGCTTGCGTCGGAGGGCGGCTATACCGTGACGCGCAAGGCGCCGGACCGCTTCGAGATCGTCTTTGCCGCGCCGCTGGTCATGACCCTGCCGAGCGACGATCCGGCCGGGACCGACCGGGTCGAGCGGACCGAGGTGCCGCCGGCGGAGTTCGAGGTGATCGACGACAATACCATCCGCGACGCGCAAGGCACGGTGTCGCGGCGCAAGATCTAGATGTGCTTGGATTTTTATGTGAGAGGAAAATGTTCATGAGACGACTGGCAATGAGGATTGCGACCGGGCTGATGCTGGCGGTGCTGCCGCTGGCGGCGGCGGCGCAGTCGGAACCGTTCTACATGGTGGAAAACGGCCAGCAGGGGGGACCCTATTCGATGGACCAGCTGGCGGCCAAGGTGCAGAGCGGCGCGTTGCAGCAAACCACGCTGGTCTGGGCCAATGGCATGGCCGACTGGACGCAGGCGGGCAACGTGCCCGCGCTGCAGGGCCTGTGGCAGGCGACGCAGACCCCGCCACCCGACCAGCCGCCCAGCCTGCCGCCCACGCAACCGACAACGCAGCCCACCAACACTCCGACCACCCAGCCGAACGGCAACCCGCAGTTGGACGCGCTGGCCGAGCAGGAGCGGCGCGACATGGGCGTGCCGGCGACGAACCAGCTGCACAGCGGGGCGATGCACGGGCCCACGCCCAATTCCATCCCCGGCGGTCAGCTGGTCACCACCAAGGGGCTGACGGAGATGGTGCAGCGGCAGATGCCCTATGCGCTGTTCGACGTGCTGGGGGGCAACGAGACGCTGCCGGGGGCGATCCCCGCGGTTGGCGCCTCGCAGCCGGGCAGTTTCCAGGACCAGACGCAACAGCAGATGGACCAGTTCCTGAACCAGCTGACGCAGGGCAAGAAGGACACGCCGCTGGTGTTCTACTGCTTGTCGGTGGAATGCTGGATGTCCTACAACGCGTCGCTCAGGGCGATCAACCTCGGCTATACCAACGTGCTGTGGTATCGTGGCGGGATCGAGGCCTGGAAGGCGGCGGGGTTCCAGACCGTGCCGGCGGGACAGATGCAGCCGGGCCAGCAGCCGCAGCAGTTCAACGCGCAGTGATGAGCGGGTAGCCCAGAAAATTCGTGCGAATTTTCTGGGCTTGAGAATTTTCGTACGAAAATTCTGGCCGCTTACAGCCCGAGTTTTTGGGCGACGATCTCGTTGACGGCCTTGGGGTTGGCCTTGCCGCCGGTGGCCTTCATCACCTGGCCGACGAACCAGCCGGCGAGCTTGGGATTGACCTTGGCCTTTTCCACCTGGGCGGGGTTGTCGGCAATGATCTGGTCCACGGCCGTCTCGATGGCGCCTGTATCCGTTACCTGTTTCATGCCGCGCTCTTCGACGATCTGCGCGGGGTCGCCGCCTTCGGTATAGACGATCTCGAAAAGGTCCTTGGCGATCTTGCCGGAGATGGCGTCGGAGGCGATGAGGTCGACGATGCCGCCCAGCTGCGCGGGCGACACGGGGCTGTCGGTGATGGCGTGGTCGTCCTTCTTGAGACGTCCGAAAAGTTCGTTGATGACCCAGTTGGCGGTCAGCTTGCCGTCGCGGCCCGCGGCGGCCTCTTCGAAGAAGGCGGCGTTTTCGTGCTCGGCGGTCAGGACGTTGGCGTCATATTCCGACAGGCCGAAATCCTTGACGAAGCGGGCTTTTTTCTCGTCCGGCAGCTCGGGCAGGGAGGCTTTGATGTCGTCCACCCAGCCCTGCTCGATCTCCAGCGGCAAGAGGTCCGGGTCGGGGAAGTAGCGGTAGTCATGCGCTTCTTCCTTGGAGCGCATGGAGCGGGTTTCGTTCTTGTCCGGGTCGTAGAGGCGGGTTTCCTGATCCACCGTGCCGCCGCCCTCGACGATGGCGATCTGGCGGCGGGCCTCGAAGTCGATGGCCATCTGGATGAAGCGCATGGAGTTCATGTTCTTGATCTCGCAGCGGGTGCCGAGATGCGAGAAATCGCCGGTCTCGCGGTATTTCTCGTACGCGCCGGGCTGGCAGATGGAGACGTTGACGTCCGCCCGCAGGTTGCCGTTCTGCATGTTGCCGTCGCAGGTGCCCAAGTAGCGCAGGATCTGGCGCAGCTTGCCCACATAGGCGGCGGCCTCTTCGGGGCCGCGGATATCCGGGCGGCTGACGATTTCCATCAGGCAGACGCCGGTGCGGTTGAGGTCGACGAAGGACATGGCGGGGTCCATGTCGTGGATCGACTTGCCCGCGTCCTGTTCCATGTGGATGCGCTCGATCCGCACCAGCCGCGCGATACCCGGCTCCATGTCCACGAGGATTTCGCCTTCGCCCACCAGCGGTTCGTAGAGCTGGCTGATCTGGTAGCCCTGCGGCAGGTCGGGGTAGAAGTAGTTCTTGCGGTCGAATGCGGATTTGAGGTTGATCTGCGCCTTCAGCCCCAGCCCCGTGCGCACCGCCTGTTCGACGCAGTATTCATTGATCACGGGCAGCATGCCGGGCATGGCGGCGTCGACGAAGGCGACGTTGGAATTGGGCTCGGCGCCGAAGCGGGTGGACGCGCCGGAGAAGAGCTTGGCGTTCGAGGCCACCTGCGCGTGGACCTCCATCCCGATGACGAGTTCCCAGTCCTGTTTCGCCCCGGCGATCACCTTGGGTTTCGGGGTCTCATAGGTCAGGTCCAGCATGGGTTGCGCGCTCCGTTCAAGGTATCAGCGCGGTTCTAGGCCAGAGCGGGCGCGCGGGCAAGGGCGTCTGCACCGAGGCCCGGTGCGGGACGGGATCGGAGCCGCCGGCGGAGCTAGCCGGGATGCGAGGGCTGCACGGGCGGCACCTGGGCCAGCCAGAGGGCGTGGAAATCGGGCAGGCCGAGGGTCGCGACGGTTTCGAGGTCGGGGCCGAGGATTTCGTAGATCATGCCGTCGGTGCCGCGATTGCTGAACCACGCGATGCAGTCGATGTCGCCGCCGCCCTCGCTGTGCGGCGGGCCGCCGGCCGGTTTCTCGACGAAGCTGAGGGTGGGGCGGATCTCGGTCAGGGTGCCGGAGGCGTCGTAGAGGCGCAGCTCTCCCTGCAGGATGAGGGTGCTGTAATCGGCGTGGTGCCGGTGCAGCAGAATGCGCTGGTTGGCCGAGAACTTGAGCAGCAGGTCGACGATGCGGGCGTCGGGGTCGACCTTGAGGATATGGTACCAGACGTGCTCGATCCCTTCGAGCGCGTTCCAGGTGACGTTGGACTGGTCGAGAAGGCCGACGGCGGGCGACGGTGGGGCCGGCGGCCGGCTGAGGTTGGTTTCGGTCATTCTGTCCTCCGGTGGAAATGCCGGCAGGATAGCATGGCGCGGTGCGGCGACGCTTGCCAATTGGTGCCAGGGGCTGTTTGCTGCGGACGCCGGGCGCGCGGTGGCCCCGGCGGCGGCGCGGGGAGGCGCGGCGGATGCGGGGCTATACACGGGCAAGTGCGCTGGGGCCGATCGCCGAGGTCGTCGAGGGGCGGGGCGGTTCGATCGAACGGGTCTTTCGCAGCGTCGACCTGCCGCTGGCGCTGCTGGACAATCCCGAGATGGCGCTGCCCCTGCAGGAACAGTTCAGGGTGCTGAGTGCCGCGGGGCGTGAAACCGGCGATGCGTTTTTCGGCGCGACGCTGGGGCGCGAGGTGAAAGCCGCGAAGCTGAGCGACTTCGGCCGGTGGATCGGCGAAGCGCCGACCCTGGCGGGGTCGATCGACCGGGCGAACCGGTGCCTCAACCGATACTTGCAGACGGCGACCGACCTGACATTACGGGTGCGCGGGGATCGGGCCTGCTGGTCGATCGGGTTTCTCGATCCGGGCGGGGACGGGAAGTTCCAGAACGAGTTGCTGGGCGTGAGCTATCTGATCGACGCGGTGCGCTTTTATGCCGGGCCGGGCTGGCGGCCGACGATGGTGCACGCGACCTGCGCCGGACCGGTGCAGGCGGCGGCGCTGGAACGGGTCTTCGGCGCGCCGGTGCGGCATGGCGCGCGGGTCTCGTCGGTGGAGTTCGACCTGTCGCTGCTGGCAGCACCCGGTCCGCAGGTCGGTAGGGCCGAGGGCGGCGGGGGGCCGGAGCTGCCGCTGGCGCGGGGGCCGGCCGGGGAGGTGGCGGCGCTGGCGGCGATCGCGTTGCTGGAGGGACAGCCGCGCATCGACTGGGCGGCGGGCAAGCTGGGCTTGAGCCGCCGGTCGCTGCAGCGCGTCCTGGACCGTGAGGGGGTGTCGTTCCGCGACGTGCTGGACGGGATGTTGCGGGATCGCGCCCTGGAGATGGTGCGCGCGGGGGGCGTGCCGCTGACCGATATCGCGCAGCGGCTGGGCTACAGCGACGCGGCGCATTTCAGCCGCGCCTTCCGACGCTGGACCGGGACGACGCCATCGGAGGTTCGCGCCCGGGCCGCCGGGCGGCTGCGTGGGCCGCAGTGAGGGGACGGCCGCGGGCGGCGCGCTTGGCAACCGGAGGGGTTGAGGGGTAGGATGGTGGCATTGCTTTATGGTTGTGCCGGGTTTGCCGGCGATACGTCATTTCGAGAAAGGCCTTTGCCATGCCCAAGAACATCATCCTGCTGTGCGACGGGACGTCGAACGAGATTGCCCGCAACCGGACCAATATCCTGCGTCTCTATGGCTGTCTGAAGAAGGACGAGGACCAGCTTGTGTTCTACGATCCCGGGGTGGGGACCTTCGGGGCCGAGAACGCTTGGCTGTCGTTCTGGCGCAGGGCGGTGGAGATCTGGGGGCTGATTACGGGCTGGGGGCTGGATGCCAACGTGAAGGAGGCGTACCGTTTCCTGGTGGAGCATTACGATGACGGCAGGCGTGAGAACGTGGCCGACGAAGAGCCGGATCGCATCTACATCATCGGGTTCAGCCGGGGGGCCTATACCGCGCGGGTCCTGGCGGGGTTCATCCATGCGCTGGGGCTGATCGACGCGCGAAACCTGAACCTGCTGAACTATGCCTACCGGGCCTACAAGAATATCGGGCAGGCGACGGGGCTGGACGTGACCGATGCGCGCGAGCCGGAGCGGAACCCCTTTGCCGAGGTGCGCCTGTTCGAGCGGATGCTGCGGCCTCGGCGGCCCGCGATCCGGGCGCTGGGCCTCTTTGACACGGTGGGATCGGTGATCGAGTGGAGCGCGCGGCTGCCGCGCATTCGCAACCACGCGCATGTGTCCGAGAACCCGTCCGTGCGGTCGGTGCGGCATGCGCTGGCGATCGACGAGCGGCGCACGATGTACCTGCCGACGCCCTGGCCCGGTGGCGGTGAATACTGGGGCGGCGCGTTCCGTCCCCAAGACGAGAGCAAGATCGCGCCGCAGGACGTGGACGAGGTGTGGTTCTCGGGCGTGCATGGCGACGTGGGCGGCGGCTATCCCGAAAAGCGCAGCCAGCTGGCGAAATTTCCGCTGGCCTGGATGATCGACGAATTGCGCCCGCTAGGGGTGAAGTTCAAGGAGCCCACGGTGCGGCGGCTGGTTCTGGGCGAAGACCCGGACGGGCGGTATGTGGCGCCCGATCCTCTGGCGCGGCCCAACGAGTCGATGACGTGGGGCTGGAAGGTGGTCGAATTCCTGCCGTTCTTCAAAACGCGCTACAGCCTGAGCCGGCGCAGGACGTTCCTGGGGTTCTATCTGCCGCTCTGCGAGTACCGGCATATTCCTCAGGGCGCGCGCGTGCATGCCTCGGTCTTTGTGCGGCGCGGGACGAAGGCGGATTATCCGCAGCCGAATATCCCCGAGGATCATGTGGTTGTGGGAGAAGGGGATGGGGACGATCGGAGTGTCTGACGACTGCGGCTTTCTGCTTGGAGCCGCGCGATCGCCAGACCGCGGGATGGCGACCCGACGGAAATTCAACGAGTTTTATGCCTGCCCTGTCCGCAAGACCTCAAATCGAAGCGCAAACGGCATCCAATCGCCAGCCCGGGGGGCGGTCTGGCGATCGCGCGGCGGCCTGCGGCCTTGATTCCGCGCGGTATAGAGTCAGCGTTATCGCCAATGGCAAGGCAACGCTCTGCGACGCCGTCTGCCAGCTGTCAAAGCGCGGGCAGGCGGTACATGCCCTGGCGCGAGAAGGCGAGCGAGGAGCCGTCGGCTATATGGCCGGCAAAGCGGGCGGCTATGATGCGCAGGGCGGTCTGGCGGCCCTTTGCGATGAGCGCGCGGCGCGATGGCAAAAGCGGCGCGTGGCCCGGCATCAGCAGGGTCTGGGACCAGATCAGCGGATGCAGTTCCTGCAGGTAATGTTCGAGAATCCAGTCGACGCAGTCGTGGATCTCGGCCCTTGTGCGGTCGGCATGGGGCGACAGCACCCGGTCGCCCGCGCCGGGCGCCATGGCGATGGCGCAGAAGGCGGCCAGAAGGTTGATCACGTGCTGGTCGTCCTTGCGGGCGAGGATGTCGCGCAGCCCCTCGACGAAGAAGCCGGGCTCGAGCAGGTCGAGCGCGCGCGGGTCGAGCGCCAGGGCGTCGAGATAGGCCCAGGTGTAGGCCCCGGCGCCCCAGGTGTCCTCGGTGCGGGCGGCGACGCGGCGGGCGGCGACCTCGAGCGCCTTCACGCCACCGGCATAGGGCGGCAGGATGTGGCGGCCAAGCGCGCGGATATGGCGGTGGCCGTCGGGATCGAGCGCGATCAGGGCCTCGTATTCCTCGGCCACGCGGCGGCCGCGCTTGTCGCAGGCGGCGATCAGGGCGCAGCGGGCGGCGGTAATCGACGGGGCGTCGATGAGGGGGCCGTCATAGGGCTCCAGGATGGCGTCGGCGCTGGCGATATGGCCGGCAATGGCGCGGGCCGCGGTGGCGGGATCGTCGCGGGCGGCGATGTTGCGCCAGGCCCAGGCGATGTCGATATGCGCCAGCGCCACGACGAGGGCCGTGGGGTAGTCGCCCGGCATCTCGTCGAGCACCTCCTCCAGCGCCTCGATGGCCTCGGGCGCCGGGGGCTGGCCGTCATGCAGCGCATCCTCGGCGGCGGCGACGATATCGCCGCGCGCGCCCTGGGCCAGCAGCAGCGAGGCGGTTTCGCCGCCCGGCGTGGCCAGACGCGTGTGATCGGCGTACTGGATCTTGTCCGACAGGGCCTGCCACGCTTCCTGCCGGGCGAGTTTCTGGCCGCGGTCCTGGTGGGTGGCGCGGGCCATTTCCTCGTCCGAGACGGGCAGCGAGGGCACGATGATGCGCTTGGCCAGCGAATCGATATCCTCGGTCGAGCGGCGCGGCGCCGGGCCCGGGCGGGCGGGCGCGCTGCGCGCGGCGAACCACTTGCGCAGGCCGCGGGGCGGCTTGGTGGACGGGGGGAGGGGCGCGTCACTTTGCGCGCCGTCATGTCGGGGCTGTCGTGCCATACCTTCGGCCTGCTCGTAATGTCGGAATCTTTATGACAGGGCAATCCGGCCAAAAAGCGGCACGGACGCGGAGACAAGAGGGAAATTGCCCATGGTCTCAATATTCTTGCCTTGGCGCGGGGTTCCGGGCAGACTGCGCCGATGCTCAGGTTCGCTGCCCTTGTGATATGCCTGTGCTTTCAGTCACTTGCCGCGGCCGAGGAGGACGGCGTGGTGCTGAGGGACGGAGTGGTGACACGGGTGTCGCCGCCCGCGCGCGACGGCAATGTGCCGCGCACGCGGTGGGAGCATGTGGGCGGATCGCGCCTGTGGACCCGCGCGGCGCTGGCGGCGCTGAAGGATCACGGCAAGCCCCTGACCGACATGGTGCCGCGCGACATCGAGGAGTGGTGCCCGGCCTATCCCGATGCCAGCCCGGCGCAGCGGCGGGCCTTCTGGGTGGGATTCCTGTCGGCGCTGGTCAAGCACGAGAGCACCTACCGGTCCCGCGCCGTGGGCGGCGGCGGGCGGTGGTACGGGCTGACGCAGATTTTGCCCTCAACGGCAAGGCTTTACGGGTGTCGCGGCCGGAGCGGGGGGGACCTGAAGCACGGGCCGACGAACCTGAGCTGCGCGATCCGGATCATGGCCAAGACGGTCACACGGGACGGCGTGGTGTCGCGCGGGATGCGCGGCGTGGCGGCCGATTGGGGGCCGCTGCACAGCGGCAGCAAGCGGCGCGACATGATGGCGTGGACGCGGCGGCAGACCTATTGCAAGCCGATGAGCACCGTGCGTCCGCGGCTGCGGCCCGACGACCTGGTGGTGGTGCGGACGCTGCCCGCGCCCGAGCCCGAGGCGATCGGGATCGAACCCGCGGTGCAGGACCTGCCCGAGGTCGTGGGACGCGCGCCGGCGGCGGAGACGCCCGAGGCGCAGGAGGTGCCGGCGGCGGCGGACGTGGCGCCCGAGCCGCAGCCGATTCCCGTCGGCGAGTAGCCCCCCGGTCACTTGATGCCGACGGCGCGGCGGATCTCGTCGAGCGCCTCGCGCCGGTCAGCTGCCCCGGATGCGGGTCACCATTTCGGTGGTGTCGGGGCTGAGATCGGGTGTGGCGAGGATGCGGTCGAGCTGGGCGGTGATGAGGCCCTGGCGGGTGTCGTCGTAGCGCCGCCAGGTCTCGAAGGCCGAGCACATCCGCGCGGTGGTTTGCGGGTTGAGCGGGTCGAGCCGGATCAGCCAGTCCGCCAGAAGATCGTAGCCCGCGCCGGAGGCGTGGTGAAAGCCTGCCGCGTTCATCGTCAGTGCACCCAGGGTGGCGCGGAAGCGGTTGGGGTTTTTCATCGTGAAATCAGGATGTTCGGTGAGACGGGCCGCTGTGGCTGGGGCGTCTTCGGGGGCGGCGTGGACGACCTGCATCATGAACCACTTGTCGATCACGAGGCGGTCGTGCTGCCACTGGTCATAGAAGGTCTGCGTGGCCGCCGCGCCCTTTCCGGCCTGAAGCAGGCAGGAGAAGGCGGCAAGCTGCTGGGTCATGTTGTCGGCGCTGTCGAACTGTTTCTGCGCCTGCGCGCCGCCGTCGAGCCGGTTGATCAGGCTGAGGGCCGCGTTGGCGAGCGACCGGGCGCCGGATTGTGCGGCGTCGGGCCGGTAGGGCTCGGACACCTGGAACTGGGCATAGAGCCGCGTGGCGGTGTCCTGCATCCGCTCGGCGCGGGCGTGGCGCAGCGTTTCGATGGCGTCCCAGATGGCCTTCGGGTCGGGCGTGGTGCCGGTGTCGAACAGCGTCTGGGCGAGGTCGTCCTGGCTGGGCAGGCCGAGGGCGAGGGCACGGAAGGCCGGGTCGAGGCTGTCGTCGCGGGCCACGGTGTGGACTGCGTCGATATAGGCCTCGTCGGGGGCGGCGCCGTCGCGGATCATGGCGACAAGGGCGTTGCGGGCCAGGTCGCGGCCTGCCTCCCACTTGTTGAAGGGGTCGGTGTCGTGGGCGAGCAGGAAGGCGCGTTCGTCGTTGGTGGTCTCGCGCTCGATGATCACCGGCGCGGAGAAGCCGCGGAGGATGGAGGGGACGGGTTTCGACGACAGGCCCTCGAAGGTAAAGCTTTGTTTTTCTTCGGTCATTTCGAGCACCTTGGTGGGCTGTACCTCGTCGCCGTTGGGCGAGAGAAGACCCACCGCGATGGGGATGACGCGGGGCGGCTTGTCGTCCTGTCCGGGGGTGGGCGGTGTGTGCTGCTCGAACGTGAGGGTGTAGGTGCCGTCGGTGAAATCGTCCGTGACCGAGACGCGCGGGGTGCCGGCATCCTCGTACCAGCGTTTGAACTGGGAGAGGTCGCGGCCGGTGGTGTCCTCGAACACCTTCAGCCAATCCTCAATCGTGGCGGCGTCGCCGTCGTGGCGGGTGAAGTAGAGGTCGAGCGCCTTGTAGTAGGCCTCGTCGCCGACGAGGGTTTTCAGCATTCCGATCAGCTCGGCGCCTTTTTCGTACACGGTGGCGGTGTAGAAATTGTTGATCTCGACAAAGCTGGCGGGGCGGACGGGGTGCGCGAGCGGGCCGTTATCCTCGCGGAACTGGCGGGCGCGCAGGGTGATGACGTCGTCGATGCGCTTGACGGGTTCAGAGCGCATGTCGGCGGTGAACTGGGCGTCGCGGAAGACCGTCAGGCCCTCCTTGAGGCAAAGCTGGAACCAGTCGCGGCAGGTGATGCGGTTGCCGGTCCAGTTGTGGAAATATTCATGCGCAATGATCGCCTCGATCCGTTCGAAATTCATGTCGGTCGAGGTTTCGGGGCTGGCCAGCACGGCGGAGGAGTTGAAGATGTTCAGCCCCTTGTTTTCCATCGCGCCCATGTTGAAATCGTCGACCGCGACGATGTTGAAGATGTCGAGGTCGTATTCGCGGCCATAGACATCCTCGTCCCATTTCATGGACTTCTTCAGCGCCTCCATGCCGAAGGCGCATTTGTGCTCGTCGCCGGGGCGGACCCAGATGTTGAGCTCGACTTCCTTGCCGGACTTCGTGGTGAAGCTGTCGGCGTGGTTTACGAGATCGCCGGCCACCAGTGCGAAGAGATAGGCCGGTTTGGGCCAGGGATCGTGCCATTCGGCAAAGCCGTCGCCCACCTCGCCGGGGTTGCCGTTGGAGAGCTTGATCGTCTCGTTGCCCTCGATGCGGACGTCGAAGGTTGCCATCACGTCGGGGCGGTCGGGGTAATAGGTGATCTTGCGAAAGCCCTCGGCCTCGCACTGGGTGCAGTACATGCCGTTTGACATGTAGAGACCTTCGAGCGCGGTGTTCAGGACGGGTGCGATTTCGACCTCGGCCTCGAACGTGAAGGGGGCGTAGGGGGCGTCGACGGTGAGGCCGCGGGGTGTGACCTCTGGCGTGACTTCGGTGCCGTCGATGCGGGCGGCGATCAGGGTCAGATACTCGCCGTCGAGGCGCAGGGGGCCGCCGGGTCCGTCGGGATTGGGGCGAAAGGCGATCTTGCTGATGACGCGGGTCTTTTCCGGGTCGAGACGGAAGGTGAGCGAGACATGATCCACCAGATGCGCGGGGGGCGTATAGTCGGCCAGATAGATCGGCTGGGGGGCGGCGTCTTTCATCGCGTGTCTCTCCGTCTGGGAAGGTTCGTGCGGAGGGTAGGGCGATGCGAAAGGGGAGGCAACGTGGAAACGGGAGGCAGGTGCAGACGGACGCTCCCGGCCCCCGGGCGCCGGGATGCAATGTGGCGTCCCGACAGGTGCGGTGCCTCCGCCTGCGCCCTGAAACTAGGCGAGGGGGCTTGGGAAATGGCTAACAGGGCGGCAAATTTGCAGTCCCGCTTGTGCGCCTGTTGAGGTTTTCTTATTCGTTGGTGATATTATCCTAAAGTCGCAACCGCAGCAGACGAAGGACACACATGACGCGCCCCGTGATCGGCATTATCGGCAACAGCTACGCCATCGACGACCGCTATCCCGTGCACGCGGTGGGGCGGATGAACTCGGAAGCGGTGTCGGAGGTGTCGGACTGCATTCCGATGCTGGTGGCGAGCGATCCCGCGCTGGTGAGCGTCGAGGAATTGATGGCGATCTGCGACGGGTTCGTGCTGACCGGCGGGCGGCCCAATATCCATCCCGAGGAATATGGCGAGGCGCCCACCGAGGCGCATGGCGCCTTTGACCGCGAGCGCGATGCGCTGACCCTGCCGCTGGTGCGGGCCTGCGTGGCGCAAGGGCAGCCGATCCTGGGGATCTGCCGCGGTTTCCAGGAGGTGAACGTGGCGCTGGGCGGCACGCTGCATCCCGAGATCCGCGACCTGCCCGGACGGGACAATCACCGGATGCCGCCCGATGGCACGCTGGAGGAGAAGTTCGCGCTGCGCCACGAGGTCACGTTTTCCGAGGGCGGCGTTTTCCATCGGCTGATGGGGTCGGAAAAGGTGATGACCAACACGCTGCACGGGCAGGGGATCGTCAAGCCGGGCAAGGGTATCGTGGTTGACGGCCACGCGCATGACGGCACGCCCGAGGCGGTCTATATCGACGGCGCGCCGGGCTTTGCGCTGGCGGTGCAATGGCACCCGGAGTGGAATGCCGGGAACGATCCGGTCAGCCGCTGCCTGTTCGAGGCGCTGGGCGATGCCGCCCGCAAATGGCAGGCGGGTGAGCGCGGGCCGGCGCTGCGACTGGCGTGACCTGCACGCGACATTGATGCAGGACAAGGCGCGCGGCGTTCAGCCGTGACAAGATCGGCTCCGTTTCCAACGGGAGGATCACGCCATGAATATCCTGATTGCCTATGCCACGACCGAGGGGCAGACCCGGAAGATATGCCGCTTTTGCGCCGACCTGCTGATCGAGGCGGAACACAGCGTGGAGGTGTTGCAGGTCAGCGGGCGGGCCCGTGACCTTGACCCGGCGCGCTATGACGCGAGCATATTGGCTGCGTCGGTGCATATCGGGCGCTTCCAGAAGGACATGGTGAAATTCGCGACACAGCACGGGGCCGCGCTGAGTGCGCATCCGTCGCTGTTTCTGTCCGTATCCCTGGCCTCGGCGGGGGAGGATGCCGAGGACTGGGCAGAGCTGGAGCGGATCGTCGCCACGTTTTGCGACAAGACCGGATACAGGCCCGGTCAGGTGGAACAGGTGGCCGGGGCGTTCCGGTTCACAGGATACGATTTCTTTCGTGCCTGGGCGATGCGCTATATCGCGGCGGTCAAGGGCGAGACGGTCGACCCGCATGGTGATACGGAATACACCGACTGGGACGGACTGCGCCGGGTCGTGACGGCATGGGCCGGGGCCGCGGGACGTTAGTAGAACGCGCCGCCGGCGTCTTCGATCAAAAGGGCGGCCTCGTGTTTCCTGAGGCAGGTGCGGGCGGTTTCCAGGTGGTGGCCCGGCGCGGTGCGCAGTTCGGGGAAAAGCGCGAACAGCTCTTCGCGGGCGGGCTCTGCGATGGCGCCCAGGCCGACATCGCCGGCGTGAAAGCTCTCGGTAGCGTAACCTTCGGCGTAGATCACCTCGTGGTGGTCGAACATCAGGTGAATATAGGTGACCTCGTCGCAGGGCTGGCGCAGGACCTCACGGCCATCGACCAGATGTGTCGCGGGCACCAGAACCTCGCTTTCCCCGAACAGAAGCTCGGCGCGGTAGCCGGTATAGAGGATGCGGTGCTGGGGCGAGACCAGCAGGCCCTTGCGCGTGGGGTCGAGCGCGGCCGCGCCGACGCGGATCGGGGCGAAGCGGCCATGGCCCTGCACGGTGCGCTTGCCGATCCAGCGGATCGGGCGCAGGCCCTGGTCGCGGGTGACGACGAGGTCGCCGGGTTGCAGGGTTTCGATGGGACGGTCGCCGTGGCTGGTGAGGATCATCGTGCCGGGGGTGAAACAGATGATGTTCTCGATCTCGGAGAAGGTGACGGGCGTGCCGTCGGCCATGGTGAAGCTGCCCGAGAGGCCGCCTGCCGCGTCGTCGGTATTGGAAAACGTGATGTCGTTGCGGCTGACGTCCGGGGTGAGGATCAGCGTGTCGCCATTGGTTTCATCGCCCTCGCCGCCGGTGATGTCGATGGCGGCGTTGCCGGTGCCCGAGGTGTCGAGATCGGCCAGGCGGAACGTGTCGTCGCCGTCGCCGCCCTGCACGGTGTCGCCCTGGTCGACGAGGATTTCGTCGTCGCCCGGGCCCGCGTCGATCTGATCGGCTCCGGTGCCGCCGTCGATCTTGTCGTTGCCCGCGCCCGAAACGATCGTGTCGTCACCTGCACCCGCCTGAACCGAATCGTCGTTGGTGCCGGTGGCGTTGTCGGCGGCGTCGATGGCGTCGCCCTCGGGGTCGTCGGTGTATCCGGCGTCGATCAGGTCGGCGCCGGAGGTGCCGGTGACGATGTCGTCGGGCGCGGGGACGCCCATGGCCGCCAGCGCGTCCTCGTCCGAAAGGTCGGCAGGGGCGATACCGACAAGTGTTAGGCTGTCGCCGTTGGGAAAGCCGAGCAGCGCGTTGCCGAATCCGTCGTCGCCCACGGTGATGTCATGGGTGTTGAGCTGGTTGCCGGCGGCGTCGGTCGCACCGGAAAGGTCAAGCTGATCGCGGTCGGTGAAGGTGCCGTCGCCGTTGTCGGTGGGTCCCTCGAAGCCGGTGACGGTGTCGGCGCCGTCGCCGTCGGAGAAAACGAGCGTGTCGGTGACGCCGTCCTCCGCGCCCAGGTCGATGCGGTCGTTGCCGGTGCCGCCGGCGACAATATCTTCGCCCGCGCCTGTCAGCAGCGTGTCGTCGCCGTCGCCGCCGAGGACGGAATCGGCGCCGCCCGGTGCGGCGGTGGTGGCGTGGAGTTCCACCGCGTCGAGCGACACGCCTCCGGCATCATTGGCGCCCGCGCCGCGGAATTCCAGCGTGCCGGTGCCGTCGCCTGCGCCGCCGGTGAGGGTGTAGGTGTAGGTCTGCCAGCCGCCGTCGGGCGGGTCGATGGTGTCGACCAGCTGGCCGTTCCAGTAGACCTGGAGCGTGTTGTCCAGCGCCGTGCCGTCATCGGCGTTGGACAGATCGCCCGCGTCGAAGCTGAGCTGGTAGATCCCGTCGGGTTGAAGGCCCGCGACGGTTTGCGAGATCGCGAGGTGCTGGCCTGCGTTGCCTTCCATGTCGAGCCAGTTGGCGCCTTCGGTCGCCGAAAGCCCGCCGCGGCCGTCATTGTGAAAATCGACAAGGCTGCCGCTGGAATCGGTCCATCCCGGCACGCTGCCGGTGGTGCTCTGGAAGCCATAGCCCGTGGTCGTCATGCCGGTGGTGTCTTCGAAAGACCCGTTGACGATCAGGTTGGGGCCGGTGGGCATGACGTCATCCGCCGAGATGCGGTCGTTGCCCGTGCCGCCGAGGATGGTGTCGGCCCCGTCGCCGCCGAAGATGTGGTCCGCCCCGCCGTCGCCGCCCAGATAGTCGTCTCCGGTGCCGCCGTGCAGCATATCGTCGCCGGCGGTGCCATAGGCGGTGTCGTTGCCGCCTTCGGCGAAAACGAGGCTGCCGGTCGCGGAGGAGTCGAGGCCCGGCGCGTCGTCGATGAGGTCGTCGCCGTCGCCCGCGCGGACGGTATCGGCGCCGTCGCCATAGTGGATCGTGTCGTTGCCGCTGCCGGTGGTGATGGTTTCCGCCGAGGTGTCGCCGATGACAAGTTGATCGCCGTCCCCGAAATCGAGCCTTTCGAAATTTTCGAGCAGGGTGCTGCCGCCGAGGGTGGCGTCGGAGGCGCCGCCATAGCCCGCTTCGCCCACGGTAAAGGTCGTGGTGCCATCGGTGAGTATGATCCGGCCCGATGCCTTGTCGATGTCGATGTTGAAATTCGACGGCAGGCCGGAGACGTCGAGCGCGTGGCCGCCCGCGGCTTCGGAGATGGCGGCCCAGAAAGCAGGGTCGTTCCAGTTGGCGGAGGTGACGACATAGGTGGTCATGGCACTTCGACACCCCGCATGTGGTGCGACGCCATGACCGATACCGGCAGGTGGGGGCTGTGAGGGGCCCTGTTTCTCATTCTGTCTGCTCGATCTGCCTGGTTAACCGCCAGCCCTTTGGGGCCGGTCATTTGAAGCTCAGGCTAGGGTCCGCCGGTGACGGGATTCAGCAGTAAATGAGGCCAAAAAATGGAAATTGCCTGCAATGCGACCTAGTTTCACGCGGCCATTGCGAGGCGCTGCCTGCCTTCCACCAGAAGACGTGCCTCGTGGGGTTTGAGGCAAAGGCGGGCGGTGTCGCCATAGGCCGTGAGATCGCCGCGCAGGTGCGGAAAGACGCGGAACATATCCTCGCGCGAGGCGTCCGAGAGCGCGCCCACGCCCACGTCTGCGGCGTGAAAGCTCTCGGTCGCCGCGCCTTCGGCATACACGATTTCGTGCCGGTCGAGCATCATGTGGAAATAGGTCACCAGCCGGCGTTCGGCGATGCGCACGTCGTGCTCGAGGCCGACAAGGTGCTTGGCGGCCACGAGAACCTCGCTTTCGCCAAAGAGAAGCTGGGCGCGGTAGCCCGAGAACATCAGCCGGTGCTGCGGCGAGACCAGGAGCGGGCGGCGCGCGCCGTCCATGACCGTCGAATTGACGGCGATGGGGGCGAACTTGCCCCGGCCTTCGACCGTGCGATGGCCCATCCAGCGAATCGGCTGGGAGCCGCTGTCGCGGGTGATGACCAGATCGCCCGGGCGCAGCGTTTCGATGGCGCGTTCGCCCTGCGGCGTCAGGATGCGGGTGCCGGGGGTGAAGCAGATGATGTTCTCGATTTCCGAGAAGCTTACCGTGGTGCCGTCGGGCAGGGTAAAATTGCCCGAGAGCCCGCCCGCATCGTCATCCGTGTTGGTGAAGGTGATGTCGTTGCGGCTGACATCGGGCGTCAGGCGCAGCGTGTCGCCGTTGGTCTCGCCGCCTTCGCCGCCGACGATGGTGATGGTGCTGGAGCCGGCCTCGCCCAGGTCGCCCAGCACGAAGAGGTCGTCGCCGTCGCCGCCAAAGGCGCGGTCGCCCTCGGCCAGGTACATCTCGTCATCGCCGAGGCCGCCGTGGAGCGTGTCGGCCCCGGTGCCGCCGACCAGCGTGTCGTTTCCCGCCCCGCCGAAGATGGCGTCGTTGCCGGCACCGCCGCTGAGGCTGTCATCGCCGCCGGACGCGACTGGCGGGCCTATGACGTGGCTGCTGTCCGCGAGGTCCGACGTGACGCCGCCGGGCGTCGTGACCTGCCCCGAGATGACTTCGGCTCCGGCGTTTTCCCAATGCCGGACCTCGATGGTGTAGATGCGCCCGGCTTCCAGCTCAACGGTACCCGACCGGGTGGTCGCGCCCTGGTGGAAGTCGTTGTTCATGAAATCGGCCGTGCCGCCGCCCTGGTTGGTGAAGGTCAGGGGGTTGCCGTTTTCATCCAGCAGCCGGATGGTCGAGCCGTCGTCCGAGGTTGTCGAGAACGTGTAGGTTCCGTTTTGGGACGCCAGGAACTGCGAGGTGTAGATCACACCGAAATCATTGGCGTCGCCGGTCGTGCCACGGGCGTCGTGCACGAGCGTCGCCGAATTGAAGCCATCCGACTGCCCCGAGCCGACAAGCGTTCCCGACTCGATGTTGAAGGCCTGACCGTTGGCGGCCCCGAAATCGTAGTTGTAGACCTGATAGTCCCATTGCCCCGTGGCCGGCGCGTCGTCGCCGTAGATGACGTCGTTGCCGTCGCCGCCGGTGACGGTGTCGGAGCCGCCCTCGGCATAGATCGTGTCGTTGCCGGTGCCGCCGTCGATGCTGTCGTCGCCGGGGGCCCCGTCGCCGAGCTTGTAGTCGGCGTCGAGCCGGTTGGCGCCGATGGTGGCGCTGTCGTTGCTGAGCGTGCCGAGCGTGATCGACTGGATCGGCTGGCTGGTCAGGATCGCGTTGTCGGCGTTGTTCGTCAGCTCGGGCAGCATGAAGGTTTCGCCCGTGGTGGTCTGGATGACCACGGCAGTGAAGGGCTCCGAGGTGCCGTCGGTGAAGGTGACGGTGGCGTTGTAGACGAGGCCGGAATCGATCTGGTAGGTGACGCCGTCGATGACGATGCTCTCGGGCGTCTGGCCGTTGTCGTCGGATTGCAGCGTGCCGTCGCTGTTGCTGTCGAAGGTCTGGGCCGACAGGAGCTGCTGGTAGAGCGGGTCGTCGCTGCTGCCGTAGGTGCCGCTCAGGTTGCCCGCGTTCTCGCTGGCGGTGTTGGTCTCTGTCGGGTCGACATCCGCGTCGCTGCCCAGGCGGAACACGCTGAAGGTGTTGCCCACGATGTTGGTGCCGCCCGAGCTGCTGGTTTCGCGCGGATCGCTGTCGCCGTAGAGGATGTCGTTGCCCGAGCCGCCAAGGATCGTGTCGTCGCCCGAGCCGCCGTAGACGGTGTCGTTGGCGAGCCCCGCCACGACGCTGTCATTGCCCGCGCCGGCATGTATGAGGTCGGCATTGAGCCCCGCGCCGGTGCCGTCGCTGCCATCGGCCACGTCGCCCTGCGGGTCGCCGCTATAGCTGCCGTCGATGGTGTCGTCGCCATCGGTGCCGTCGACGATCTGGTCGGTGTAGTCAAGGGCGCTGAAGGCGATGTCGCCCGCGGCGGCGTTGGGGTTGCTGTCGTAGGCCTGCACCTGGTAGCTGCGGCCGGCCACTAGCGGCACCTCGGACAGGGTGTAGTTGCCGGTGGCGGCGCCGTCCTCGACCTCGAACTGGATGACCTGGAAGGTCTGGCCCGTGACGGTGTCGCGCAGGGTCCAGACAAGTTCGGCGTCGACGTCCGATGCGACCGAGGTGTTGCCGCCCACGGTGACATTCGCCGTTGCGGATTCGCCACCCGCGTTGTCGTCGTCGAGGGTGAATTCCTGGATGCCCGTCTCGTTGTCGGTGATGACGGCGGTGCCCGTGGCGGTGCCGGGACCGCTCCAGGTGAAGGTGCTGCCCGTGCCGGTCGGGATGTTGCCGGCCGGGTTGTAATTGTAGAACTTGACCTCATAGGTGGCCATGGTCTTCCTGCCTTCCTTTATCCGTCCGCGGTCTTGTGCCGCGTGACCCGGGCGCATTCATCTGCTGCTCTTGCGCCGGTTGTTTCCAACGCGGATACAGAGGCTCCGTGGCCGGAAGGCGGGAGATTTTTGGCGATTTTGAGATAAATTGGGTCTTTTTGCGGGCGGGACCGTCGGGCGTCAGACGAGCGTCAGAGGCCCAACTCGGCCCGCTTCTTCTTGGTCAGGCCGGTCACGACCAAGTCGTAGGAGGCCCTGAGATGGTCCCGGAGGCTGTCGTCGGAGAGGCCCGGGTCGGCGTGCACCTGGAGCCATTTCATGCCGCGGGAGGCGAGATAGGGGGCCGGGCGGATGCCGGGCTGGTCCCGGAGCACGTCAAAGGCGATGTCGGAGGCCTTGAAAGTGTAGGCGTCGCGCCCCTCGTTCCAGCCGGCGATGGCAAAGACCTTGCCGCCGACCTTCCAGACATCCGCGTTGCCCCATTGCACCACGTGGCTGGTGGCGGGCAGCGCCGCGCAGAAGGTCATGAACGCGTCGCGGGGCAGCATTGTCAGACTTGGCCGCCGGCGATTTCGATGGTCTGGCCGTTGACGCTTTCGGACCCCGGACCGCAGAGCCACGCGACGGCGGCGGCGACCTCCTCGGGGGCGATCAGGCGCTTGTGACGGTTGGCGTCGACCATCATGGAACGGGCGGTGTCGGCGTCGACCCCGGCGCGGGCGCTGATGGCATCGACATTGCGGGTGATGATGTCGGTGTCGACATAGCCGGGGCAGACCGCGTTGAAGGTGAAGGGGCTGCCCATGTAATCCTCGGAAAGTGCGCGGATGAGGCCGATCAGCCCGTGCTTGGAGGCGGAGTAGGCGGCGGCGCCCTTGAGGCCCCTGAGCCCCGCGATGGAGGAGATCGCCACCACGCGCCCCCAGTCGGTGGTTTTCATGGAGGCCATCGCGCTGCGGATGGTCCAGAACGCACCGTCGAGGTTGGTGGCCATGGTGCGGTGCCAGAAATCGGTGTCGGTCTTGGACAGGCTGCGGCCCTCGGCAATGCCGGCATTGGGTACGCAGACCTGGATGGGACCGCGTGCGGCGACGGAGGCGGCGATGCCTTCGACCACGCTGGCCTCGTCGCGCACGTCCATCGGCTGCGGGTGCAGGCCGTGGGCGCTGGCGGCCTTTTCCAGAACCTCGGGGCGGCGGCCGGTGATGGTGACGTCGGCGCCGCTGTCTTTCAGCGCCCGGGCGATGGCCAGGCCGATGCCGGTGCCGCCGCCGGTGACCAGTGCGTGTTTTCCCGTCAGTGTCATGCGTATGACTGTGCCGCAGGGCGGACGGCTTGCCAAGGGCGCGATTTCTGCGGCAGAAATCGGGATGGAAAATGCGTATTTTCCATTCCAAAATTTGCACGAATTTTGGACCCGCCCAGAAGGAGACCGGCGTGCTGAAATGGATCGACATACCGCCTGTGTGGCTGGCGGGGGCGGCGGCCCTGGCGTGGGTTCAGGCGGCGCAGTACCCGGCGGGGCTGAGCTTTGGCGGCGCCTGGGCGGATTTCGCGGGCGGGTTGCTGGTGGGCGGTGGGTTGGTGCTGATGGCACTGGCGCTGATGGAGCTTCGGCGCCACAAGACCACGCCGATCCCGCATCTTGAGGCTGAACGGCTGGTCACGTCGGGCATCTACAAGCGCAGCCGCAATCCGATCTACCTGGGCGACGCGTTGATCCTGGCCGGGCTGATCCTGCGCTGGGACGCGGTGCTGAGCCTGCCGCTGGTGCCGGTTTTCGTCTGGGTGATCGAGCGGCGCTTCATTGTGCCCGAGGAGGACCGACTGCGACGAAAGTTTCGAATGAATTTCGCGCAATACTGTCATAAGACCCGACGTTGGGTTTGACACCCTGCGACAATCGCTACATTCCAAGTGGAACAATTTTGTGTGATAAGCCGTGCCCGACCTTTAGGGTGCAAAAAGCGACAGGGCCGATGGGCCGCCACAAGTGACCGTAAGAAAACGGGGGGAGTGAAAGTTGAAGATCGGAACACCAAAAGAGGTGATGGAAGGCGAAGCGCGGGTGGCGATGACGCCGGACTCGGCGCTGCAACTTCAGAAGCTGGGCCATGATTGTGCCATCGAGGCCGGAGCGGGCGAGGCCGCCGGTTTTTCGGATGCCGATTACAAGGAGGCCGGTGTCGAGATCATCAAGTCGGCCGCGGCGCTGTGGAAGGCCAGCGACATCGTCGTCAAGGTGCGCGTGCCCACCGACACCGAGGTCAAGCGCTTGACCAAGGGCCAGACCCTTATTTCCTTCTTCAATCCCGGTGGCAACGAAGAGCAGATGAAGATCGCCGCCGACAAGGGCGCGACCGTCATCGCGATGGAATCGGTGCCGCGGATCAGCCGCGCGCAGAAGATGGACGCGTTGTCGTCCATGGCCAATATCGCCGGCTATCGCGCGGTGATCGAGGCGGGCAGCAATTTCGGGCGCTTCTTCACCGGGCAGGTCACGGCCGCGGGCAAGGTGCCGCCGGCCAAGGTGCTGGTGGTTGGCGCCGGCGTTGCGGGGCTTGCCGCGATCGGCACCTCGACCAGCCTGGGCGCGATCACATACGCCTTCGACGTGCGGCCTGAAGTGGCCGAGCAGATCGAATCGATGGGGGCCGAGTTCGTGTTCCTCGATTTCGAGGAAGAGCAGAAGGACGGGTCGTCGACCGGCGGCTATGCCGCGCCTTCGAGCCCCGAGTTCCAGGAAAAGCAGCTCGAGAAGTTCCGCGAGTTGGCGCCGGACATCGACATCGTCATCACCACGGCCCTGATCCCGAACCGGCCCGCGCCGGTGCTGTGGACCAAGGACATGGTCGAGATGATGAAGCCGGGGTCGGTGATCGTGGACCTGGCCGCCGAGCGCGGCGGTAACTGCGAGTTGACCGAGAAGGACAAGAAGATCGTCACCGACAACAAGGTGACCATCGTGGGCTATACCGACTTTCCCAGCCGGATGGCGACACAATCCTCGACGCTTTATGCCACCAATATCCGTCACATGATGACCGACCTTACGCCCGAGAAGGACGGCAAGGTCGATCACAACATGGAAGATGACGTAATCCGGGGCGCGACGGTCACCCACAAGGGCGAGATCACCTATCCGCCGCCACCGCCCAAGGTGTCGGCCATCGCCGCGGCCCCGAAGAAGGAAAAGCCCAAGGAACTGACGCCGGAAGAGAAGAAGGCGCAGGAAAAGGCGGCCTTCAAGAAGCAGACCATGAACCAGGTGGGCCTGCTGGGCATCGGCGCGTTCCTGGTGCTGCTGGTCGGCACTGTGGCGCCGGCGAGCTTCATGCAGCATTTCATCGTCTTCGTGCTGTCGGTCTTTATCGGGTTCCAGGTGATCTGGGGCGTGGCGCACAGCCTGCACACGCCGCTGATGGCGGTGACCAACGCGATATCGTCGATCATCATCCTGGGGGCTTTGACGCAGATCGGCTCGACCTCCTACCTCATCACGCTGCTGGCCGGGATCGGCATCTTCATGGCGGCGATCAACATTTTCGGCGGCTTCCTGGTGACACGGCGCATGCTCGCCATGTTCCAGAAATCGTAAGGGGGTAAGGGACAATGGATTTCGGATTTACCATTGCGGCCTATGCGGTCGCGGCAGTTCTCTTCATCCTCAGCCTGGGCGGTCTGTCGGGGCAGGAAAGTGCCAAGCGTGCGGTCTGGTATGGCATCGTCGGCATGGGTATCGCCGTTCTGGCGACGCTGATCGGCCCCGGTGCGGGGCTGTGGCTGGTGTCGCTGATCATGATCGCGGGTGGTGCTGTGGTGGGCTATCAGCTGGCCACCAAGGTGCAGATGACGCAGATGCCCGAGCTGGTGGCGATCATGCACAGCCTCGTGGGTCTGGCGGCGGTCTTCGTCGGCTTCAACGCCGATATCGAGCTGGGGCGCATCGCGGCCGAGTTCGCCGAGGCCGGTTTCCCCTATCCGCGGCCCGAAGAGGTGACGGCGGAAGGCGCGGCCTTTGCCAAGCAGTTCAGCGGGTTCGCGGGCATCCTGGCCAAGAAGACGGCGGTGGAAGTGTCGATCCTGAAGGTCGAGCTGGTGCTGGGCATCTGGATCGGTGCGGTGACCTTCACCGGGTCGGTGATTGCCTATGGCAAGCTGGCGGGCAAGGTCGATTCAGCCGCCAAGAAGCTGCCGGGCGGGCATATCCTGAACGCCGCGGCGGCGGCGCTGTCGCTGGTGCTGGCGATCATGTACCTGAGCGGGTCGGGCAGCTGGACGCTGGTCGTTCTGACGCTGCTGGCGCTCTTTATCGGGTATCACCTGATCATGGGGATCGGCGGCGCGGACATGCCCGTGGTGGTCTCGATGCTGAACAGCTATTCCGGCTGGGCGGCGGCGGCCATCGGCTTCAGCCTTGGCAATGACCTCTTGATCGTGGTGGGCGCGCTGGTGGGCTCGTCCGGTGCGATCCTGAGCTACATCATGTGCAAGGCGATGAACCGATCCTTTGTCAGCGTGATCCTGGGCGGCTTCGGCGGCTCCAGCGGTCCGGCGGCGGAAGTCGAGGGCGAACAGGTGCCGATCGACGCCGACGGCGTGGCCAATGCGCTGAACGAGGCCGACAGCGTGATCATCGTGCCGGGTTACGGCATGGCGGTGGCGCAGGCGCAGCAGGCGGTCAGCGAGCTGACCAACAAGCTGCGGGCGCAGGGCAAGTCCGTGCGGTTCGCCATCCACCCTGTCGCGGGGCGTCTGCCGGGGCACATGAACGTGCTTCTGGCCGAGGCCAAGGTGCCGTATGACATCGTGCTGGAAATGGAGGAGATCAACGACGATTTCCCCGATACCGACGTGGTGATCGTGATCGGCTCGAACGACATCGTGAACCCGGCCGCACAGGACGATCCCAACAGCCCCATCGCCGGGATGCCGGTGCTGGAGGTCTGGAAGGCCAAGAACGTGTTCGTCTCGAAGCGCGGGCAGGGCACGGGGTATTCCGGCATCGAGAACCCGCTGTTCTTCAAGGACAATACGCGGATGTTCTATGGCGACGCCAAGGACAGCGTGACGGCGCTGTTGTCGAAGATTGGGTAAGGCCCGGTCTTATGGAATTGGAAAGGGCCCGCCGGTTGGCGGGCCTTTTTCGTTGGGGCCGAGGCGGAGGTCCCGGATCAGGTTTGGGACGAGTGCACGGGTGTCGGTTGGGGTTGCAATACGTATATACAATGCATATAAGTTTAATATGCGCTCGTCGTGGATGCGGCAGGAGGCGCAGGACATATCTGAAAGGAAAATACGATGGCGAAGAAAGCCAAGATCAAATCGCTGAAACAGGAAGTGGCGGACCGCAAGAAGAAGGTCGCCAAGCAGGAGGCCAAGCTGAAGAAGGCCAAGAAGGCGCTGAAGAAAGCCGCCTGAGCGTCCGTCGGGCAGGATTGGAAAGGGGCGTCGGGCGTGGGTCCGGCGCCCTTTTTCCTTGTGGCGGGCGCGTGGGTTTTCACCCACCCTACCAAGCGGCGGATGGAGAACGTGCGTTCAGGGCCGAAACCGGCTAAATTTGCGCCAGTATACAGTTGCATTCCGCTAAGTTATTGAAAGTGCGCTTCAATCTATTTTCATCGCCGGGCCATGTCGCTAGTGTGCCGGGAAACGCCAGAACGCGAGAGCCATGCCGCCCATTGAAGATCATCCGCTGCGATACGAGCTGTCGAACGAGCTGCACGCGCGGCCTTTTCCGAACCTGTGCGCGCCGGCGACGGGCGTGTTCCTGGCGATCAAGCGGGTCGAGGGGGCGGCGGCGCGGGACCGGGGCGATGACCTGGCGCATCTGACCGCGTTGCTGGACCGCTATGGCGCGGCGCATCCCAAGCCGGGTGCCTCGCATTATTCAGGCGATATCGGCAAGCACCATCTGAAGTGGGAGCGGCATACCGAGTTCGTCACCTATACCGCGTTTCGTGACGGGGTCAGCGACCGGCCTTTCGATCCGGCGGAGTTCGAGGTCTTTCCGGGCGACTGGCTGAGCGAGGCGCCGGGGCACCGGATGACCTCGGCCATGGTGCGGATCGAGACGCGCAAGGACGAGGAGGAGGTCCGCCAGAACATCCACGACTGGTTCGTGGCCGACAGCGTGGCCGTGGCGCGGGTGCTTGACGACAGCGCCATCATCGCGGGCGATTTCCGTATCGACCCGGCGGGGCATCTGCGGTTCATGGTCAATGCCTCGGCCGATATCGGCACGCGGCGAATGGGGCGCGTGGTGCAGCGCCTGTTCGAGATCGAGACCTACAAGACCATGTCGATGCTGGGCTTTGCCAAGGTGGGCGAGATGCGGCCCGACATGGGCGCGCTGGAAGAGCGGCTGACGCATCTGATCAGCAACATGCCGGGCGGGTCGGTGGCCGCGGAGGACACGCTGGACGACCTGCTGGAAATCTCGGCCAAGCTGGAGGGGATGGTGGCGCGGTCGTCCTATCGCTTCGGCGCGACGTCGGCCTATGAGCAGATCGTCAAGCAGCGGATCACGGTGCTGCGCGAGGAGCGGTTCAACGGGCGGCAGACCTTCGGCGAGTTCATGATGCGGCGCTACGATCCGGCGATGCGCACCGTCCTGTCGACGAAAGAACGGCTGGACGCGATGTCGGACCGGGCGATGCGGGCGGGCGAGCTCTTGCGGACGCGGGTGGATGTGGAGCGCAGCGCCCAGAACCAGGACCTGCTGGAGAGCATGAACCGGCGTGCGGACTTGCAGCTGCGGCTGCAACGCACGGTCGAAGGGCTGTCGGTGGTGGCGATCAGTTACTACGCGGTGTCGCTGGCGGGGTATCTTCTCTACCCGCTGACCGAGCCGACGGGGCTGTCGAAGGAGATGCTGACGGCGATCGTGGCGCTGCCGGTGGTGGCGGCGGTGTGGTGGATGATCAAGCGGTTGCGCGAGAAGCTGGATTAGGGGCGCGTCGGTTTTCACCCACCAAAGGTGGGTTGTCACCCACCACAGGTGGGCTTCACCCACCCTACGGTGTCGCGCCCGGACATAGGAGCGGCGTCGGTGGGACGACGGCGGTGGGGGGACGCTGGCAGGAGTGACGGCAGGGGCGAGAGGCCGCCGAATCGAAAGGACATCGCATGTTTCAGGCTTTTGCGGGGATCTGGGCGCTGCTGATCGGGATCGTGCTGATCATGCTGGGCAACGGGATGCATTTCACGCTGATCGGTCTGCGCGGGGATATCGAGGGGTTTTCCTCGGCCGAGCTGGCGGTGGTGACATCGGGCTATTTCGTGGGCTTTCTGCTGGGCGCGCGCTATGCGCCGCGGCTGATCCGGCGGGTCGGGCACGTGCGGGTCTTTGCCGCCCTGGGCAGCTTCATGTCGGCGGGGCTGATCGCCTTTCCGCTGCTGGCCGAGCCCTGGGCCTGGACATTGCTGCGCATCCTGATCGGGTTTGCCATGTCGGGCATTTACGTGACCGCGGAAAGCTGGCTGAACAACGCGGCGACGAACGAGACGCGGGGCAAGGTTCTGTCGGCTTACATGATCGCGCAGACGTTGGGTATCATCGGGGCGCAGGGGCTGTTGAACCTGGGCGAAACGGCAGGCGCGTCGCTGTTCATTGGGGCGTCGATCCTGGTGTCGGTGTCGTTCGCGCCGATCCTTCTGTCGGTGACGCCGGTGCCGGCGGCGGAGGTGATCCGCGCGATGCCGTTGCGGGAGCTGTTCACCGGCTCGCCGCTGGGCACGGTGGGGATCTTCCTGCTGGGCAGTCTTTACGCCACGCAATCGGGCATGGGCGCGGTCTATGGCGCGCAGATCGGGATGGGCAAAGGTGAGATCGCGCTGTTCATCGCGATGCTGTTCGGGGGCGCACTGGTGCTGCAATATCCCATCGGGTGGCTGTCGGACCGGATCGACCGGCGCAGGGTCATCTTCGGTGCGGCGGCGCTGGGGGCTGCGTTCTGCCTGCTGGGTTGGGCCATGGGCGGGACGTTCTGGCCGCTGATGGCGGCGGCGTTCCTGACGGGCGGCGTGACGACGCCGCTTTATTCGCTGCTGCTGGCCTATACCAACGACTATTTGCCGGTCGAGGACATGGCGGCGGCGTCGGGCGGGCTGGTGCTGACCTTCGGGATCGGGGCCATCCTGGGCCCGCTGGCGGCGGGCTGGGTGATGGACGTGTCGGGGCCGTCCGCGTTCTGGCTGGTGCTGGCGGCGGCGTTCGCCGCGATTGCGGCCTATGCCGCCTACCGGATGACGAAACGGGCCGCGACGCCGGTGGACGAGACCGAGAGCTACCTGGGCGTGCTGCCGGCCTCGTCGGCCTTCGTGGTCGAGGCGGCGGGCGCGTGGTCGGCCGAGCAGGGCGAAGACGACACCGACGCCTGACGCGTCGGGGCCGATCCTCTTTTGTGCTTTACAGCTTGCGCATACTCGCCTTAGTGCGAGGAATTGGTTCTCGTACCCGTCTTTCTTTCCAGTACCTGTATATTCAGAATTCGCACCGGGGACATTGAAATGGCTGCAAATTCAGAGTCGGCGCACGCGGACCCGTCGTGGTTCGTGGGGCCTGGGGACACCGATTACCTGGCATGGTTCGTGGTGGTCCTGCTGTGCCTGGCAATCTACGGGATCGTCGTGCTTTATGCCGCGTTTGACAGGTGGGCCGAGCATCGGTCGCAAGGCACGCCGCTGGCGAAGACCATTCCGACGATGCTGACCATCGCGCTGCTGTACGAGATCTTTCCGCTGGACCATTTCAACATCCTGCTGCCGCTGAGCGCCATCCTGATCGCGCTGATGGCGGATTGGTCGCGGTTCAACCTGGGGCATGTCGAGGTGGTGCCCGAGGGCACGGGCGAGACAGCGCACGAATCGGCACACGCGCAGAGGCCGGCGCAGTCCGGGGGGACGGCGCATGATTGAGCTTCTTCTGACGTCGTTTCCGGTGATCATCCGGTATTTCCAGCTGAAGCGGCGGGGCGAGGCGCTGAGCGTGTGGAACATGAAGACGGCGGTGGTGATGTGGGCCGTCATGGCCTTTGCGCTGTTCCTGGTGATCTTCTACTTCCATCCCAAGAGCTATTCCGGGCTGGTGCCGTTCCGCACCGTTTCGGTCGTGGCCCAGACCAGCGGGCCGGTGACGGAGGTGAACGTGGTGAACGGGCAGCGGGTCGCGGCGGGCGATGTGCTGTTCCGGATCGAGGACGCGTCGCAGAAGGCCGCCGTGGCCGAGGCCGAGGCGCAGTTCGATCAGATCGCGGCGGCGGAAACCAAGGCGCAGGATGCCCTGAGGGTGGCGGAATCGCAGGTCAAGGAGATCGAGGCCAACCTGACCAAGCTGACGGTCGACCTGGAGAACGCGCAGACGTTGGTGGACCGCAACGTAGGCCGCGCGGACGACGTGAGGACCGCACAGGCCGCGCTGGACGCGGCGCAGGCCGGGCTGGCCGCGGCGCAGGCGCAGGTGGATGCGGCGACCTCGGACCTGGAAGAGGGCATCCCGGCGCAGCGGCGCGCGGCGGAGACCAAGCTGGAAAGCGCCAAGGTGGCGCTGGAGCGCACCGTGGTGCGCAGCTTTGCCGCCGGTACGGTCACGCAGCTGGCGATGAGCGAGGGCAGCCCGGCCTCGACCCTGATCCTGAGTCCGGCGATGGTGATCATCCCGGAACGGAGCGCGGACACGCCGGTGCGGATCGTGGCCGGGTTCTCGCAGGTGGCGATGGCCAACCTGCACGAGGGGATGCCGGCCGAGATCGCCTGTGACGCCAATGCCAACCTGTCGTTCCGCAACGCGGTCCTGCCGGCGCGGGTCGTGGCGATCCAGCCGGCCATCGCGACCGGGCAGGTGACGCCGGGAGCGAAGCTGCTGGATCCCAATAGCGTGCGGCAGCGCGGGTCGGTTCTGGTCTACATGGAGCTGGTACATCCCGAGCACCAGGAGATCGTCCTGGATGGGGCGGGTTGCATCGTTCAAACCTACCGCACCGACCTGCCGGGTATGGGCGGGCACCTGGTGGCCGCGACCGGAGTGGTGAAGGCCGCGGGGCTGCGGCTGAAGGTCTGGGGGTCGATCATCTCGGGCGTGGGGCTGGCCGGGGGCGGCGGGCACTGAAGCCACCCCGAAAAACCCGGATCGCGGCTTGCCCGCGAAAGACCGCGCAGCACAAAAGAGTTGTATGCGTTTCGCCTTTGGCTGATGCCTCTGGTGAAAGGCGAAACGATCTAGGGTCCGGCCAACCGGACCCCCGTCTTTCAGAACGCCTCGGGTTTCGCTTCGCGCGCCATGTGGTCGAGGACGGCATTGACGAAGCTGCCTTCCTTGCCCTCGGGATAGAAGCTCTTGGCGACATCGACGAATTCGCTGATCACGACCTTGACCGGCGCTTCGCCTTCGAGGAACTCGGCCCCGGCGGCGCGAAACACGGCCCGCAAGGTGGGGTCGATGCGGGCGATGGGCCACTTGGCCACCAGCGCACGGTCGGTCATCTGGTCGATCTTCGACTGCCAGTTGACGGCCTGTTCGACCAGCTTGCGGAAGAGGTCGATATCGCCGTCGGCCATGTCGATGCCCTCTTCGACTTCCTGCCCGAAGCGGAAATCGAGGAATTCGCGGATGATGGTCTCGTAGGACTGGCTGGAATGTTCCATCTGAAAGAGCGCCTGCACGGCGTAGAGCCGCGCGGCGGAGCGCATCTTGCGTTTCTGGTTGCCGGAGAGTTCGGTCATGCGGTGGGGGTGTCCTTGGGCGTGCCTGCAAGCCTGTATTCTTCGGCGTCGGGCATGAAGCCGACGCCCTTGCGGGTGCCCCATTTGCGGGTGAGGGCGATAAGGTGCAGGGCGGCGGCGGCGGCGCCGGCGCCCTTGTTCATCTGCTTGGGGTCGGCGCGTTCGACGGCCTGATCGCGGTTTTCAACCGTCAGGATGCCGTTGCCGATGCACAGGCCCTGCAGGCCCAGAAGCGTGATACCGCGGCTGGAATCGTTGCAGACGGTCTCGTAATGCGTGGTGGCACCGCGGATGACGCAGCCCAGAGCGACGTAGCCGTCGAAATTCGACAGGCGCTCGGCGATGCCGATGGAGGTGGGGATTTCCAGCGCGCCGGGCACCTCGATGAGATCGCAGGTGGCGCCGGAGGCTTCGATCTCGGCCTTTGCGCCCTCGATCATCATGTCGGCGATGTCGCGGTAGAAGGGGGCCACGACGATCAGCAGCTTCACCGGCTTGTCGAACGTGGCGCGGGGCAGGGTGTATTCGGTTCCGGCCATGGCGTTATCCTTCGCTGAGCGGGTGGGTGCCGACGATGGAGATCCCGTAGGCATCGAGCCCGAGATAGCGGGTCTTGGGGCTGTCGGTGACGAGGATCAGTTCGTGCACGCCCATGGTGGACATGATCTGGGCGCCGAGGCCCGTCTGCTTGATCGTGCGGGGCGTGTCGTCCTCTTCCATTTCCGAGGCGAGCGAAGGGCGCGGCTGGCGGAACAGGAAGACCGCGCCGCGGCCTTCGCGGGCGATGATGTTCATGGCGCGGGGCAGCTTGCCGGTGGGGCCTTCGGATTTGGCGTCAAGGCCGATGCCGAGCACATCCTCGAGCGCGTTGAGCGCGTGGGTGCGGGCCAGGACGGGCTTGCCGTCGGTGATGTCGCCCTTGGACAGCACCACGTGTTCGGTATCGGTGATCTGGTCGGCGAAGATGCGCATCTCCCACTCGCCGCCATGGGACGAGGTGACGGTCTCGCGCCGGACCTCGCGCACGAGGTTGTCGTGCTTGTGGCGATAGGCGATGAGGTCGGAGATGGTGCCGATTTTCATGCCGTGGGCCTGCGCGAATTCCACGAGGTCGGGCAGGCGGGCCATGGTGCCGTCGTCCTTCATGATCTCGCAGATCACGCCCGAGGGGTTGAGGCCGGCGAGGCGCGAGATGTCCACGGCGGCCTCGGTGTGGCCGGCACGCACCAGCACGCCGCCGTTGCGGGCGCGCAGGGGAAAGACGTGGCCCGGCGTGGCGATATGGGCCTGTGTGTTCTGTTCGTTGATCGCGGTCGCGATGGTCAGCGCGCGGTCTGCGGCGGAGATGCCGGTGCTGACACCCTCGCGGGCCTCGATGCTGACGGTGAAGGCGGTCTCGTGCCGCGACGAGTTGTTGACGGCCATCATCGGCAGGCCGAGGCGGTCGATGCGTTCCGACGTCATGGGCAGGCAGATGAGGCCCTTGCCGTGGGTGGCCATGAAGTTGATCACCTCGGGCGTGGCGAATTCGGCGGGGATCACCAGGTCGCCCTCGTTCTCGCGGTCCTCGTGGTCGACGAGAATGAAGATGCGGCCGGCGCGCGCCTCGGCGATGATCTCTTCGGTGGAGGAGATCGCGGAGCGCAGCTCGGCCTCGACGGGCCCGGGTTTTTCGAAGGCTTGGGTTTCGGACATCTGGCGCCTCTGGGGTTACAGGCCCGCCAGATAGCGCAGGGGTTTGCGGAAGGCCAGAGGGGATGTCGGGTTAAGGCCCCCGGTTGACGGGTTCGGAGGTGTCCGTCGAACGACATGTCGCGGCGGAACGGCACCGATCAGCCGGTGGCGCGGGTGCTTTTCCTTGAGGAGCGGGCATGTTGTGCTACACTTGTGTGCAACGCGCAAAGGAGTCGTCCAATGCCCAAGCTCATCCGCATGTATATCGTGAACGTCGCCATCGGCTTTGGCCTTGCGGCGGTTTTCGTGGGGATGCTCTTGTGGTTCGATATCGCCAACCTGTGGCACCTGGTCAGCCATTCCGACAAGGGCTGGCTGGCGGTTCTGCTGCTGTGGGTGTCGAACGGGATCGTTTTTGCGGGCGTGCAGTTCGGCATCGCGGTGATGCGGATGAAGGACGATGACGACGACGATGGCCCCGGTGGCGGATTGCGTCAGCACGTGATGCGGCGGGACCATGCGACGATCCCGGTGCGGGTGGATCAGGGCGAGCGTCCGTTCTGGAGCAAGCGGTAGGCTTTTTCCGATTGGAGTTTCCGCCAGTTATTCGGCGTGGTTACGCGTGGGTTTTCACCCACCCTACGCATTCGTCCGACGTCATCCTCGGGCTTGACCCGGGGATCTCTGGCGTTGGGCGGTCCGGGAGTAAGGGATGATTTCAAGCCACGGCGCGGCGCGATGCGCGGATAGGTGTGACGGGCCCGCACGCAACCGTTTGGTTCTCTCATTCCCGAGGACCTGTATATACAGGTGGGCGCCGGGTAACCGGACCAGGGCCCGGACAGAGCCAGCTCCCTCGGAATTGCTTAAGGCCACCGGAATGCAACCGTTCACGAGAAGGGCAGCACCCGTCACTCCATTGAGGTAAGGCGTCGGAGGCGGTGCGGCAAGGGGCTATTCCGCGGCATCCGAAATAAATCCGTAGTCCCGCAATTGCTCGGGCAGGAGTACGTAGATCTCGTCGGGGGGCGTGGCCAGCGCATGGGTCATGACCATCGGGTCGATGCCCATCTCGTCGAGATAGCTCATGACCTCGCCCTGGCCCGCCTGGATGTCCTCGACCGCGAAGGAGGCGGGGAGGATCGTGCTTTCGCCGAAATAGTGCTGGTGGACGCCGACCTGGGCGGCGTCGTCGATCTCGCGCGTGGCGCCGCCCACCAGCATGTAGGGGCAGGCGGAGAAGCAGTATTCGCCCGACAGCATTCGCGTCGTGAGGCCGGTGTCGCGGAAATGGCGGCCCAGGGCCAGTGCCTCGGTCACGGTGCCGCCGGGGGATTGCAGAATGAGGGTCTCGGGGGCGGGTTTGCTTTCGTCAAGCCGCTTGATGATGCGGGCGGCGTCGCCCTCGGCAATGCCGCCTTCGAGCCGGTAGGTGGTGCCGTCTTCCTGCGTCAGAACCAGGCGCTCGGGCAACTCGCCCGGGTCGCGGGCAGGGCGCGTGGCGGGGCGGTCGCGGTCGGGGCGAAAGAGGCGGCGCTGGTCACCGGGGCGCACGGGTTCGGTTAGCCGGGGGGCGTCGGGGGCCATGCCCGGCAGGCGAAAGCCTGAGGCGCTGACATCGCCCAACACCAGCAGCGCGCCGATGCCGATCTGAAAGATCAGCGCGCCGGTGAGGATGCGGGCCACCGGCGGGCCGTGTCTGGATTTCGGCTTTTCGGTCGGGCCGTTCCCGGTGTCGTCGTCGCTCATGGCGTGGTTCCGGTGATGCGCTTGACCTTGTTGCGGTCCTCGCGCGTGTCATCCTCGCCGGGTTTGCGCGGTGCGGGCGTGTCCTCGATCTCATGCGCCACGGCGATGGCGGCGCGCAGTTCGGCGACGGTCATGGTGTCCTCGATATCGGTGCCGTCGCGCATCGAACGGATCATGCCGTGGGTGATCGACAGGATCAGCACGAGGACGGCGGGAAGCAGGTCGATGGCGATGGCGCCCGCCCAGGAGGGCACGAAGTTGCGGGCATAGAGAATGACCGCGTCGGCCGACGAGATGGGCGTGTAGGTGACCTCTGGTGCGGGTTCCAGCGCGGCGACCTCCTGTGCGGCGCGTTCCAGCGTGGCGGCGCGCTGGCCCAAGACCTCGAGCACCGAGGTGATGGTGGCGGCCTGGTCGCCGCGGCCGGCTTCGGTGCGGCTGTCGAGTTCGGGCAGCACAACGGAGGCCGAAAGGTCCTGCGCGGCGCGCTCCACGAGGGGCGCGACGGTTAGCTGGCGCATCTGGGTGATGAGGCCCTGCAGGCGCACGGCGGCCTCGGAAAATTCGACCGAGCGGGCCTCGACCGGGCCGGGTTCGACGGTGAGGGAGCGCATCCGGCTGAGGATGGTGTTGCCTTCGGCGAAGGCGGTGTCGACGAGCGGGGTCTGTTCGGCGATCTGCTGTTCGAGGGCGGCCAGTTCGGCGGACTTCTGGCGCAGCACGCGGAAGACCGCGCCGCGGCCGGCGAGGCCCGAGAGATTGCCGGTGGCCTCCTGCTCGCTGAGATCCTCGAAGGATTGGCGCACGCGGGCGACGTCGCGGCCAAGCGCCTGTCCGGAGAGGGCGATCTCGTGCGCGCGTTCGAGGCTTTGCTGGTAGTCCTGCACGGTCTCAGCCAGGTGCTGTTCGACCGCCGCGGACCCGGCCAGCGCCGCGGCGTTGAGCCAGCTGGACATGGCGATGATGGCGACCGAGCCAAGGCCCATAGCGCCCAGCAGGCCGACGCGGGCGCGGGCGGTGGTGACGGCGGGAAAGAGGCGCAGAAGGTAGGACCAGAAGACGAAGATGCCCACCGAGACGGCGACGGAATAGGCCAGCGCGGCGAAGGTGGACATCGCGCCGGTGTCGTCCAGCAGGGACGACACACCGAGATAGGTGTAGATGCCCGACGCCACGGCCAGCACGCCGAGGGCGGTGCCCGAGAACGTCTCCAGCCAGTCGATATGGCCTTCGAGGTCGCGCGCATAGCGGGCGCCGCGGGTGCGGGCGGAGTCTGTTACGGGATCGGGCATGGCGGACCTTTCTAGGGCGAAAAGAAGGGGCGCGACCGTGCCAGACCCCGGGACATCAGTATGAAATGGTTAATAAATAGCGCAAGACAAGGCTGTGTGATGTGCATTTCCTGTGCAGGGGGTTGCCAATGTTCACGTATTGTTCATAAATTGACTCCATGCAGGACGTCGCCACGGATATCCCCACGTTACAGCCCGGCCAGCTTTTGGCGCGGGGTGTCTGCCGGCATTTGCTGGGCTATGATTTTGCCACGGTCGAAGAATTCTCGCCGGAACGGGGCAAGCGCGTGGACGTGATGGCGCTGGGTCCGAAGGGCGAGATCTGGGTTGTGGAATGCAAGTCGAGCCGGGCGGATTTCACCTCGGATTTCAAGTGGGATGGCTACCTGGAATGGTGCGACCGGTATTTCTGGGCGGTGGACGAGGCGTTCCCGACGGACCTGTTGCCGGACGGCACGGGGTTGATCATCGCGGATGCCTATGACGCGCAGATCATCCGCATGGCGCCGGAACACAAGCTGCCGGGCGCGCGGCGCACGGCGCTGACACGTCGGTTTGCGCGGCAGGCGGCGCTGCGGTTGCAGGGCGCGCGCGATCCGGGGCTGTAGGGCGGCGTTTTCTGCGCAGAAAACGGGATAGAAAATGCGTATTTTCTATTCCAAAATTTGCGGAAATTTAGGGGCGGGCGGCTAGCGTTTCGCCTCGGCGGCCTTGGCGGCGGCGAGGATCTCCTCGGCGATCTCGCGGGCCTCGTCGGGCTCGAAATCCATGGGAATCTCGGTGGTGCCTGCCATGATGAACAGGCGCACCATGCCCTGGTCGGTGGGACCGATCTGCAGATTCGCCTCGATGTCGCGTTCGTCGTTGATGCCCATGGCGACCTCCTGGATAATTGGAATGGCCTACCGCCTTGGCCGCGTGAAGGCAAGCGGGTTGGAATGGGCGGGGAAGTGTCAAAGAGGCTTGCAATCGCGGGCCGGGAAAGTTAAATCCGTGCCGCGTGCCGCCTTAGCTCAGTTGGTTAGAGCGCCTGATTGTGGATCAGGAGGTCCCCCGTTCGAGCCGGGGAGGTGGTACCATCCTCCCTTCATTGAAACGCCGTTTTCTTGTTCCGCGCGGAATCAAGGCCGAAGGCCGCCGCGCGACCGCCAGACCGCCCCCCGGGCTGGCGATTGGTTAACGTTCGCGCTTCGATCGAAGGTCTTGCGGATGTGGCAGGGATAAAGTGCGTTGAAGGCCCTTCAACTCGCCAGCCCGCGGTCTGACGATCACGCGGCTAGTCGGTGGTGACGTCGATGGTCTGGCGCAGTTCGCCGGTCGTTTCGTCGAAAATGAGGATCGTGTCGGCGTCGGTTACCACGGCGTACCAGCCATTGGCGCGGGTGAAGGCGGTGGGCGTGGTGCCGTCGGGCAGGGTGATCGTGTCGGGCAGGGCAACGCGGGTGGCACCGGAGAACTTGGTGACAAAGAGCGCGACGATGACTAGAAACCCGAGAATCATCACGCCCGTCAGGACGGTCACGAGGGTGCGCAGGTAGCGCACCATCCCGGGGTCGATCGACGGCGGCTGAGGAGAGTCGTTCATGGGCGCAGCCCCCCTGGAGTCCAGTGTTACCGTGCGGATCGGGGCCGATCCGCCGCCGCGCCTTGATAAGGCGCTCGCGCGCGATGTGCCAGAGGAAGCGTCGCTGTCGCGGACGCGGCTGGCGCGGCTGATCGCGGAGGGCGCGGTGCGCGTGGGCGGGGCGGTTGTCGCCGACCCCAAGGCGAAGGTGGTCGAGGGGGACATCATCGAAATCACCGTGCCTGTGGCCGCCGAGGTGGACGTGGTGGCGCAGGAGATCGCGCTGGATGTGGTGTTCGAGGATGATGACCTGATTGTCGTGAACAAGCCTGCGGGCATGGTGGTGCATCCCGCGCCGGGCAGCCCGGATGGCACGCTGGTCAATGCGCTGTTGCATCATTTTGGCGGCAGCCTGTCCGGCGTGGGCGGCGAGAAGCGGCCCGGGATCGTGCACCGGATCGACAAGGAGACCAGCGGGCTGCTGGTGGTGGCGAAGTCGGATCGGGCACATCACGGGCTGGCCGCACAGTTCGAGGCGCATAGCGTGGAGCGCAAGTACCTGGCCGTCGTGCACGGTGTGCCGGATGCCGCCGATCCGCGGTTGCGCGGCGTGCGTGGGGCCAGTTTCGAGGCGGGCAACATCCTGAAGCTGACGACGCAGCTGGCGCGGCACAAGACCGACCGGCAAAGGCAGGCGGTGCTGTTCGGGGCCGGGCGGCACGCGGTGACGCGGGCGCGCGTTATCACGCCGTTCGGGGCGCCGCCGCAGGTCGCGCTGATAGAGTGCTGGCTGGAGACCGGGCGCACGCACCAGATCCGGGTTCACATGGCCCATGCGGGCCACGGGCTGGTGGGGGATCCGGTCTATGGCGGGCGGCGCAAGCTGAACGAAAAGGCGTTGTCGCCGGGCGCCCTGGCAGCTGCGCAGGCCTTTCCGCGGCAGGCGCTGCACGCCGCGGTGCTGGGGTTCGTGCATCCGGTGACGGGTGAGACGATGCGGTTCGAGGCCGACCTGCCCGAGGACATGGCGGACCTGTTGCAGGAACTGGGCGTCCCGGCCTGACGTTAATATGACAGCACAGCACGTGTGCGTGAGCAAACGTCACATCACTGGAAAACCGGGCCGGTTTGATTCATAAATAATTAAACCATTCGGTTCACCTGTCTTGAATCCGGGCAAATGGCTGCCCATATGGATGTTAAGACAATAAACATTGGAGGGTCACAGGGTTGAGCAATTATGCAAATCTTCCTGCGCCGTCGCCCGAAGCCGGGCTGAACCGCTATTTGCAGGAAATCCGGAAATTCCCGCTGTTGGAGCCGGAAGAGGAATACATGCTGGCTAAGCGCTGGGTCGAGGAACAGGACACCGAGGCCGCGCACCAGATGGTCACCAGCCACCTGCGCCTGGCGGCGAAGATCGCCATGGGGTATCGCGGCTATGGCCTGCCGCAGGCCGAGGTCATTTCCGAGGCCAATGTGGGCCTGATGCAGGCGGTCAAGCGCTTCGACCCCGAGAAGGGGTTCCGGCTGGCGACCTACGCGATGTGGTGGATCCGGGCGAGCATCCAGGAGTACATCCTGCGCAGCTGGTCCATGGTCAAGCTGGGCACGACGAGTGCGCAGAAGAAGCTGTTCTTCAACCTGCGCAAGGCCAAGGCCCGCATCGGCGCGCTGGAAGAGGGTGACCTGCATCCCGACAAGGTGAAGCAGATCGCGACCGACCTTGGCGTCACCGAGGACGAGGTGATCAGCATGAACCGCCGGATGTCCGGGGGCGATGCGTCGCTGAACGCCACGGTGGGTGCCGAGGGCGAAGGGACGATGCAGTGGCAGGACTGGCTGGAGGACGAGGATGCCGACCAGGCCGGCGACTACGAGAAGCGCGACGAGCTGGAAGCGCGGCGCGAGCTTTTGGCCGAGGCGATGGACGTGCTGAACGACCGCGAGAAGGATATTCTGACGCAGCGCCGGCTGAGCGAAAAGGCGGTGACGCTGGAGGATCTGAGCGGCCAGTACGATGTGAGCCGGGAACGGATCCGACAGATCGAGGTACGCGCCTTTGAAAAGCTGCAGAAGCGCATGCGGTCGCTGGCCGCAGAGAAGGGCATGATGGCGACGGCCTGATCCAGGGCAGCGCGCGCAACTCACGCGACGGCACCGAAAATTGGCCCCTTCCGCATTGCGGGAGGGGCCTTATTGTTGCGAAGTGAGTCGGAACCGAAGGAGGCGTCCGTTGCGCGCGCTGCCAATTCTATGCCTGTTCGTGCTGGCGTCCTGCGCGCCGCGTCCCGCGGCGCATTATGCGCCGAGCGTGCCCGAGGCGCATCTGCAGACGCTTTATGTCGCGACGCAGAAGGCGCTGGACCATACCGGGCAGACCTTTGGCGCGAAGCGCACGGGCGAAGTGCGGTATTTCCGGGCCGATATCTCGATCCCGCCGACGCATCGGGCCGGCCACGTGCAGTGGCCCGACGGGCCGCCGGATGCGGCGACCGATTTCGTCGTGGCGGCGACGGATGTCTATCCGTCCGCCGCGACATTCCTTGGCGATGTGAAGGGGGCGCGTCCGGGGCGCGAGACGCAGGTCTTCGTGCATGGCTACAACACGACGCTGTCAGACAGTCTTTACCGGTTGGCGCAGATGCGCGAGGATTTCGAGGTGGCGGCACCGTCGGTGCTGTTCGCCTGGGCCTCGGCCGGGGATCCGCGGGGCTATGTCTATGACCGCGACAGCGTGCTTTATGCCCGCGACGACCTGGAGGATCTGCTGAACGCGCTGACCAGCGGGCCGCAGGACCGGGTGACGCTGCTGGCCCATTCCATGGGCGCGCAGCTGGTGATGGAGGTAATGCGGCAGGCGGCGCTGAAAGGCGACCGGCACCTTCTGGACCGGATCAGCGGCGTGGTGCTGATGTCGCCGGATATCGACCCCGATGTCTTTCGCCGGCAGGCCGAGACGATCGGGGAGCTGCCGCAGCCCTTCCTGATATTCGTGACGCGGCAGGACCGGGCGCTGAGCCTTGCCAGCCTGATCACCGGGCGCAAGAAGCGGCTGGGCGTGATCGACGGGCCGGAGGCGGTGGCGGGCCTGCCGGTGAAGGTGATCGACTTTACCGCGCTGGCGGATGGCGAGGGGCTGGACCACGCGGTGGCGATCACCTCGCCCTCGGCCATTTCGGTGCTGAACGGGATGCTGGAGCAGGCGTCACTGGGACGGAACGCGTTCGAGGATTACATGGTGCTGGAGGCGCAACCGTGACATGCGCCCGGCGGCATCCTATATGTGCCGTTCAGGAGGAATTTTGACATGGCCGGTGGATGGGCGCGCGACGGCGCGGTTTCCGAACAGATCGAAGCCTCGATCGAGGACGAATTGGCACGGATGAAGGCCGCGAAACGCCCGGTGGGCGAGAGCCTGACACATTGTGCCGAGTGTGAAGAGGAGATCCCGCAGGCGCGGCGCGAGGCGTTGCCGGGCGTGAAGCTGTGCATCGATTGCAGCCAGGAACGCGACGGCGCGCAGCAGGCGCGGGCCGGGATCAACCGGCGGGGCTCAAAAGACAGTCAGCTCAAGTAGGCGGCTGTCGCGGGGGGCTCTGCCCCCCACGGCGAAACATGGTTTCGCCGCTCCCCCCGGGATATTTCGGGCCAGAGGAAGAGATGGGCTCAGCGCCTTGGCGCGCGGCCGGTGAGGCGGCGCCAGACCGGGACCACGTCGAGCGAGGCCACGGCAACGCCGAGGGGGATCATCCAGAAGCCCAGCACCGGCAGGAAGCCGAAGATCCCGCCGATGATGAACAGGACCCCCAGCACCAGCCGCAGCCCCGGGGGCACGCGCGACCGGATGCGCACGAGGGCGCGTTTCAGACGGTTGCGCAGGCTGTGAGGGCTGCGGGTGCGGGGCAGGGATCAGTCCTCCATCGCCTCCAGTTCGTCGATGAAGCCGGAGATCATCGACAGGCCCTTGTCCCAGAAGGCCGGGTCCGACGCGTCGAGGCCGAAGGGGGCCAGAAGCTCCTTGTGGTGCATGGAGCCGCCCGCCTTGAGCATGTCGAAATACTTGTCCTGGAAGCCTGCGGGATTTTCCTCGTAGACGGCATAGAGCGCGTTCACCAGACCGTCACCGAAGGCGTAGGCGTAGACGTAGAAGGGCGAGTGGACGAAATGGGGGATGTAGGCCCAGAAGGTCTCGTACCCGTCCATGAAGTCGAAGGCGGGGCCGAGGCTCTCGCCCTGCACGGACATCCAGAGGGCGCCGATGTCTTCCGAGGTGAGCTCGCCGCCGCGGCGGGCGTCGTGTAGCTTGCATTCGAAATCGTAGAAGGCGATCTGGCGGACGACGGTGTTGATCATGTCCTCGACCTTGCCGGCGAGCAGGACCTTGCGTTCGGCGTTGTCCTTGGCGGCATCCAGCAGTTTGCGGAAGGTCAGCATTTCGCCGAACACGCTGGCGGTTTCCGCGAGGGTGAGGGGGGTGGACGACAGAAGCTCGCCCTGTTCGGCGGCCAGGACCTGGTGCACGCCGTGGCCGAGTTCATGCGCCAGCGTCATGACGTCGCGCGGTTTGCCGAGGTAGTTCAGCATGACGTAGGGGTGCACGTCGGTCACGGTGGGGTGGGCGAAGGCGCCGGGGGCCTTGCCGGGTTTTACGGCGGCGTCGATCCAGCCGCGGTCGAAGAAGGGTTCGGCGAGGTCGCCCATGCGCGGGTCGAAATCGGAATAGGCGTCCATCACCATGCCGCGGGCGGTTGGCCAGTCGATCTTGCGCGGGGCCTCCATCGGCAGGGGGGCGTTGCGGTCCCAGACCTGCATGCGGTCGAGGCCGAGCCATTTGCGCTTCAATTCGTAGTAGCGGTGGCTGAGCTTGGGGTAGGCGTCGACAACGGCGTTGCGCAGGGCCTCGACCACCTCGGGCTCGACATCGTTGGAAAGGTGCCGGCCGGTCTGGGGTGTGGGCATACCGCGCCAGCGGTCGATGACCTCTTTTTCCTTGGCGGTGGTGTTGTGGACGCGGGCGAAGGTGCGGATGTTGGCCTGGAAGGTGCGGGCAAGCTCGCGGGCGGCGGCTTCGCGCTTGGCGCGGTCCTGTTCGGTGAGCAGGTTGAGGGTGGATTCGATGCCCAGCTCCTCGCCGTCGACGTCGAAGGTCAGGCCCGCGATGGTCTCGTCGAAGAGGCGTTCCCAGGCGTCGCCGACGACGCCGAGGTCGTGCAGGAATTTTTCCAATTCGTCGGAAAGCTGGTAGGGCTTCATCGCCTGGATGCGGCGGATAACGGGCGCGTAGCGGGCGAGATCGGCGTTCTCGGCATACATTGCCACAAGCGTGTCGGTATCGAGCCGGTTGAGCTCGAGGGTGAAGAAAACCAGCGGGGTGGTGTAGTTGGTGATCTTTTCCTGGCAGTCGGAGAGGAATTTGGCCCGCTCGCCATCGGTGGTCTGCTGGTAATAACGAAGCCCGGCGAAGGACATGATGCGGCCGGCGACGGAGGAGATTCTCTCGTTGCGCTGGATGCATTGCAGCAGGCCGGCGGCGTCGAGATCGGCAAGCTTGCCCTCGTAATCGGCGGCGAAGTCGGCGCAGGCCTGTTCAAGCCAGTCGAGGTCGCGCTTGAGTTCGGGCGCGTCCTGGCCGGTATAGAGGTCGTCGAGGTTCCATTCCGGCAGGTCGCCCAGGTTGTCGGAGCCGGAGCCGGCGTTGACGTCGAAGGCGGGTTTGGGAAGCTGGAACATGCGGATCTCCTGTTGTCGCGTTGGTCAAGACATAGGGGGCGGGGCGGGCAGGCTCAAGCCGGGATCGGAATTGCGTGTGCCCGGAAGGTAGAGGTGCGGTCATCCCGGACTTGATCCGGGATCTATGGCAGGGGGCGAGGTCCTCGGGTCCGGCCCGTGGATGAGGGTCTAGGACGGTGAGGATCGTGCGAGCAGCGCCCGCTGCAGCGGAATGTCCTTAGGCTGGAGCGGCGCGGCCAGGCGGTGGTTCAGCCAGTACCGGCGCGTGGTCGTCAGATCGTCGCCAACCGGGACAAGCCGGCCGGAGGTGACGAGAGTGTCGAGCATCGGCAGGCTGGCCAGCGCGATGCCGTCGCCGGCCAGCGCGCGCCCGATGCTGTGGCCATAGCTGCGGCAGGTCTCGACGGGGCGATCGGCGAGGGGAGAGTCCGCCCTGCGCTCGCACCAGATGCGCCAGTTGATCCAGTTGGGCGCGAGGCGGGGATAGTCGAGCAGAGGCAGGGCGGGATGGTCGGCGAGCGCGGCGGCAACGGCGGGCGTGGCGGCAGGGATGATCTTCTCGTCGAAGAGCGGCGTGCCGGTCCAGCCTTGTGGCGGGGCCTCGCCGTAATGAACGGCGAGGTCGAGCGTGTCGGCGGTGAGGGCGCTGGGGTCGTCGGCGGTGAGCACGCTGACATTGCAGGCATCAGAGCTGGTGGCGAAGGCCTGCAGGCGCGGGTAGAGCCAGAACATCGAGACCGCGCCGTTGGCGGCGATCTGGAGGGTGCGGGGGGCGGTGACGCGGGCCGTATCGAGGGACGCCGTCAAGTAGTCGAGCGCGAGGCGCACGGGTTCTTCGAGGCGGCGGGCGGTGTCGGTGGGCACGGCGTGGCGGGCGCCCCGGTCGAAAAGCGGCGTGCCGAGCCAGTCCTCGAGCTGGCGGATGCGCTTGCTGACGGCGGCCTGGCTGACCATGAGCTCGGGCGCGGCGGCGGAGAAGCCGCCCCGTTTCATCACCGTGTTGAAGAAGATGAGGGTTTCCAGCGGGGGGAGACTGCGGCGGTCCTGACTCATTCTCTGAGGTTATCCAATAGCGTGAGAATTTCCAGCGTTTTCGAGGTCCATGCTGTCGGATATGGAATGTCAAGCATTGAGCCGAGGAGGATGACATGGCGGAACTGGACTGGCACGCGGAGCGGGCGGACCTTGCGGACCTGGCGCTGTTGGACAGGGCGCCGGAGGACGAGGGGATCGACCTTGTGGCGGTGCGGGGCTATCGGCTGGGCCGGGTGCGGGGGGAGATGCGCAAGCGCGACATCGCGGCGGTGCTGCTGTCTGACCCGGTGAACATTCGCTACGCCACGGGGGCGCGGAACATGCAGGTGTTCAGCCAGAGGAATGCGCCGTCGCGCTATCTTTTGCTGACGCAGGACCGCTCGATCCTGTTCGAGTTTACCGGCTGCGCGCATCTGGCCGACGGGCTGGAGACGATCGACGAAGTGCGTGCGGCGCGCACGGCGAGTTTCGTGGCGGCGGGGCCGGATATCGCCGCGCGGGAAAAGGCCTGGGCCGCCGAGATGGCGGATCTGGTGACCTCGCTGGTGGGCAAGGATGCGACGCTTGGGATCGAGCGGCTGAACGCCGGGAGTGCCATTGCGTTGCGCGATGCAGGCTTGCGGATCGTGGATGCGCAGGAGCCCGTCGAGATGGCGCGGGCGATCAAGTCGACGGAAGAGATGAAATGCGTCAACGCCTCGCTGCGGGCGACCGAGATCGGCGTGGGCAAGCTGCGCGCGGCGATCCGGCCGGGGATGACCGAGGCGGAGCTGTGGTCGGTTTTGCACCAGTCGATCATTGCTCAGAACGGGGATTACGTGGAGACCCGCCTGCTGAATGCCGGGGAGCGGACCAACCCGTGGTTTCAGGAGACGAGTGAGAACGTGATCGGCACCAATGAATTGATCGCGCTGGATACGGACGTGGTGGGGTGCCACGGCTATTATTCGGATTTCTCGCGCACCTTCCATTCCGGGCCGGGCAAGCCGAGCGCCACCCAGCGGGAGCTTTACAAGGTGGCCCATGAGCAGGTGCATCACAACATGGGCATCCTGCGGCCCGGCATGACGTTCCGCGACTATGCCGATGCGGCCTGGGACATTCCGGAGCAATATTATGCCAACCGCTATTACCTGTCGGCGCATGGCTGCGGGATGACGGGGGAATATCCTTATCTCTATCACCACGGGGATTTCCCGGATGCGGGCTATGACGGCGTGATCGAGCCGGGGATGACGCTGTGCGTGGAGAGCTATATCGGTGCCGAGGGCGGCACGGAGGGCGTGAAGCTGGAACAGCAGGTGCTGATCACTGAAACCGGCGTGGAGCTTTTGTCGCGGTTTCCGTTCGAGGATGATCTGTTGCGGTGAAAGAGTAGATTATTCGTACGAATAATCTTGGGGGAGAAAATTCGTACGAATTTTCTTTAGCCGTAGTGGATTAGCATGTCGCGGAGGTCTTCGAGCGTGTTCGCCTCCTGCACGGGCTTGTCGTGACGCCAGCGTTTCATGCGGGGGAAGCGCAGCGAGACGCCGGACTTGTGGCGCGTCGATTCCATGATCCCCTCGAAGGCGATCTCGAACACGTGCTCTGCCTTCACCTGCCGGACAGGGCCGAAGCGTTGCAGGGTGTTCTTGCGCACCCAGGCGGTGATCTTGCGGAACTCGGTGTCGGTAAGGCCGGAATAGGCCTTGGTGAAGGGCACGAGGTCGTTGCCGTCGCGCACGGCGAAGGTGAAATCGGTGAAGAGGTTTGCGCGGCGGCCGCTGCCCTGCTGGGCATAGATCATCACGGCGTCGATGGTCAGGGGATCGAGCTTCCACTTCCACCAGTCGCCTTTCTTGCGGCCGGAATGGTAGGGGGAGTCCTTGCGCTTGAGCATCAGACCCTCGGCGCGCGCGTCCCTTGCGGTCGCGCGGGTTTCGCGGAGGTCGTCCCAGGAGGTGAATGGTATGAGCGGGGATTGGCGGATGGGCGCTTCGGGCGGAAGGTCTTGCAGAAGGGCTTCGAGCCGGGCGCGGCGGGTGGCGAAGGGGGTTTCGCGCAGGTCGGTGCCGTTTTCCTCGAGCAGGTCGTAGGCGTAGAGGATGACGGGGGCGTCCTTGAGGAGTTTCTTCGGCACGGTCTTGCGACCGATGCGTTTCTGCAGGGCGTTGAAGGACATCGGGCCATCGTCCTGCCACGCCAGGATCTCTCCGTCGAGCACGGTGCCTGGGGGCAGGTAGTCGCGGGCGCGGGCCAGTTCGGGAAAGCGGTCGGTCATCAGTTCCTCGCCGCGCGACCAGGTGAAATGCTCGCCCCCGCGCAGGATAAGCTGGCCGCGGATGCCGTCCCATTTCCATTCGGCCAGCCAGTCCGACGGTTCGCCCAGCGTTTCGGGCTCTACGTCGTCCAGACCGTAGGCGAGACAGAAAGGATAGGGGCGCGAGAGGTCCGCGGTGGCGTCATGCGCCTCGATCAGCGTTTCCCAAGAGGTGCTGTCGGGGGTCCAGTCGCCCATCAGGCGGTGGGCCAGTTCGGCCTCGTCGCGCCCGGTCGCCTGCGCCAGCGCGCGGGTCATCAGCTTGCGCGAGATGCCGATGCGGAAGCCGCCCGTCAGCAGCTTGTTGAAGACCAGCCGTTCATGCGGCTGCATCTGGTCCCAGGCGTCGAGGATGGCCGCTTTGCGGGCCTCTTCGGTCTCGACATCGAGGGCGCGGAGGCGGGCGATCCAGGTGGCAAGGCTGTCGTCATGGTCGCGGGCGGGGGACGGCAGCACGAGGGCGATGGTTTCCGACAGGTCTCCGACGATGGGGTAGCTTTCCTCGAAGAGCCAGAGCGGGATACCGGCGCGCTCGGCGGCCCACTCGCGGAGTTTTGTGGTGGTGATGGCGCGACGGGGACGGCGGCCGGAGAAGAGGGCGACGGTCCAGAGCTTGTCGGCGTCGAGCGCGGTGGCGAAATACTCGGCCAGCGCGGCGACCTTGGTGTTGGTCTTGGTGGTCTGGTCGAGCGTGGTGAAGAGGGATGTGAAGCGTTTCATGCGGCATCTTCCGCGTCGTCGGCGCCGTCGAGGGATTCGCCGGTGAACTCGGTCGGGACAACCTGAGCGTTCCATCCCTGTTCATTCAGGTATCGCGCGAAGATATCTGTGTAACCATGCGTGGCATATATGTTTTCTGCGCCTGTTTCCTTGATTGCCGCGAGGAGGCCGGGCCAGTCGGCATGGTCCGACATGACGAAGCCGCGATCCACGGCGCGGCGGCGGCGCACGCCGCGCAGGCGCATCCAGCCCGAGGCAAAGCCGGTCGAGGCCGGGCGAAAGCGGCGGGCCCATGTGCTGCCCAGGGCGGAGGGCGGCGCGAGGACGAGCGCGCCGGGGTGATCCTTGGCCTTGAGGTCCGGCGTGACGTGCAGCGTGTCCGGCAGGGCGAGGCCCTGGTCGCGCAGGACGGCGTTGGTGTTCTCGACCGCTCCGTGGGTGAGGATGGGGCCGATGGCGGGGTCGAGCAGCGACAGGACGCGCTGCGCCTTGCCCAGCGAGTAGGCGCCGAGCAGGGAAAACGTGCCGGCGGCGGCGTTGGCGGCCCACCAGTCGTTGATCTGACGGGCCGCATCTTCTTCGGGCGTCCAGGTGAAGACCGGCAGGCCGAAGGTGCATTCGGTGATGAAGCTGTGGCAGGGCACCGGCTCGAACGGCTCGGACAGGCGGTCGGCCTCGGTCTTGTAATCGCCGGAGACGACCCAGACCTCGCCTTCGACCTCGACCCGGATCTGGGCGGAACCGGGAACGTGGCCGGCGGGGTGAAACGAGACGCGTGCGTCGCCGATCCGGCGTGTCTCGCCATAGTCCACCGTGTCGAGCGTGATATCGCCCAGCCGGTGGCGCATCACGGGCGCGGCAGCGGCGGTGGACAGGTAGCGGGCGTGGCCGGGCCGGGCGTGGTCGGCATGGCCGTGTGTTATCAGCGCCCGGTCAACGGGGCGCCAGGGGTCGATGAAGAAATCGCCGGCGGGGCAGTAGATGCCCTGGGGTTTGAATTGCAGAACCATGCGGGGGAGTTAGCGTGCCGGCAGGCGGTGGCCAGAGGATGAAGGCTTGCCGTGGCGCATGGGGCCGCTATCGTCGGGCAGAAGCGACAGGGGGGTGATGCCATGCGGTTTGTCAGATACGGAGAGCCGGGGCGGGAAAAGCCGGGGATGCTGGACGCCGAAGGTCGGGTGCGCGACCTGAGCGGCGTGGTGGCCGATATCTCGGGGGCCGTGCTGGGGGCGTTGCCGAAGCTGGACCCGGAAAAGCTGCCGCTGGTGGAGGGGACGCCGCGGCTGGGGCCTCCGGTTGCCGGGATCGGCAAGCTGATCGGGATCGGCCTGAATTACAGCGACCATGCCGCGGAGATCGGGATCGAGCCGCCTGCGGAACCGGTTGTTTTCATGAAGGCGACTTCAAGCATCGTCGGCCCGGATGACGACGTGGTTCTGCCGCGCGGATCGACTCATGGCGACTGGGAGGTCGAGTTGGGCGTGGTGATCGGGCGCGAGGCGAAATACGTGACCGAGGCCGAAGCGCTGGATTACGTGGCGGGGTACACCATCGTCAACGACGTCTCGGAGCGGCATTTCCAGATCGAGCGCAGCGGGCAATGGACCAAGGGCAAGAGCTGCGACACGTTCGGGCCGATCGGGCCGTGGCTGGTGACGCCGGACGCGGTGGGTAACGTGCAAAGCCTTGATATGTCGGCGGATGTGAGCGGCGAGCGGATGCAGACCGGCAACACCTCGACCATGATTTTCACGGTGGCGCAGATCATCGCGCATCTGAGCGAGGTCATGCGGCTGGAGCCGGGGGACGTGATTGCCACCGGCACCCCGCCGGGAGTGGGCATGGGGCGGGACCCCAAGCGCTATCTCAGGCCTGGCGACGTGATGGAGCTGGAGATCCAGGGGCTTGGGCGTCAGCGCCAGACGGTGCGTGCCGATCCCTGACGCGGGCGTAGAAGTCGATCAGCTTGCCGATCAAGGCGTCGCGGATCCCGGGCGCTTCCTGAAGCACCTCGTGGCGGGCGCCCTGGGCAATTTCCAGTTCGCCGCCGGGCCAGCGTGACATACGGTCATGGACGCGCGAGACATCGACAATGTCCTCGTCGGACCCCAGAAGGCACAGGCAGGGCAGGTCGGGCGACGGGCGGCGCCACATGCGGCGTGTGCCCATCAGCGATTCGTAGAGCCAGCGGAGGGACGGGCCGCCGATGGTCAGTTCCGGGTGCGCGGTGACCTGGGCGATCATGTGCTGATAGCTCTCAACGTCGGTGGTCAGGCGGTTTGTCTCGAACGGTTCGGCCAGAACGTAGCTTTGCGGTGAGGTGCCGGGCGCGTAGACGTGATCGAAGCCCACGCTGCGGCTGCTCCAGCCCAGCGACCAGGCGACGGGGCGCAGCGCGGCGGAGATGCGGATGCCCCACATCGGCGCCGAGAAGGACGCGCCCGCCACAGGCAGGCCGTCCATCACCGACTTGAGCGCGATGCCGCCGCCCATGGAATGGCCCAGAACGAACCACGGTTTGGGCAGGTCCAACTGCCGCGCGGCGTCGACCATGGCTGTGACGTCGTGCTGGTAGTCGTCGAAATGCAGGACATGGCCCGACATCTTGTCTTCGATCAGCCGGTCGGCCAGGCCCTGGCCACGCCAGTCGACGACCAGCGTGGTCAGGCCGGCGGTGGCGAATTGCCGGACGGTGCGGCCGTATTTCTCGATATATTCGGTGCGTCCGGGAAAGAGCAGAAGCGTGCCTGCACTTTCGCCGGCGTCCTCCTGCGGGCGCCAGAGCCCCAGGCGGATGCGCACCCCGTCGGCGGTGTCGCACCAGAAGGCGCGGCCACCGTCGGGGCCATCGGCAATATCGGAGAAGAAAGGCGCGTTCGTCAGCATGAGTGTTACGACAGGACCGAGCCGAGTTTCATCGCGGTGCCCATGTCGCCGTCGACGGCCAGTTTGCCGGACATGAAGGCGGCTGTGGGATCGAGGTCGCCATCCAGAATGGACTGGAACGTGTCGGCGTCGGCGGTCATGGTGACGTCGGTTTCGTCATTGCCTTCGCGCACGCCGGATTCGTCGATCACGATGGAGCCTTCGTTCTCGATCACGAACTTTGCGCTGCCGTCGAAGCTGCCGTTCATCTTGGCCGACAGGGCCTCGACCGCGGATTTGGTTACGTCGCTCATGTCAGTTCCTCCAGATTTGATCGACCGGGGGCTTTGATTCCCGGTCATGCGCGCTAAACTGGGTACGTTATGGGCGTTATGAACCGACTTTCCAAACATATCGTGGCGGCAGTTTTGCCGTTAGTCATGTTTTCCTTACCCGCGGCGGCGCAGGATTCAGCGTTGGATCCGCTGTTCGAGCAATTGAAGATGGCCGAACCGCGGGAGGCCAGCCGGATATCCAAGGAAATCGAACTGGCCTGGACGCGGTCGGGTTCGGCCACGGCGGACCTGCTGCTGAAACGCGGACGCGATGCGCTGGAGGCCGGCGATACCCGCGCGGCGATCGAACATTTCACCGCGCTCACGGATCATGCGCCGGATTTCGCCGAGGGGTTTCACATGCGCGCGATGGCCTATGCCGATGCCGACATGTTCGGCCCCGCGCTGGCCGATATCGAGAGGGCGCTGGCGCTGAACCCGCGGCATTACAATGCCATCGCCAGCCTTGGCGGCATTCTCTACCACGTCGAGAGCTACGCGAAGGCCAAGCAGGCATTCGACCTTGTGCTGACCCTTCATCCGCATCATCAGGAGGTGGAGGAAATCCTGCCGATGGTCGAGCGTGAAATCGGCGGGCGGGACCTGTAAGCGTAAGAAGACAAGAGGCAAGTCCCATGGGCGAGCAGTCGAGGATCCTGGCGGTCCTGGGCCCGACGAATACCGGGAAGACCCATTTCGCGATCGAGCGGATGCTGGGCTATCGCACCGGCGTGATAGGCCTGCCGCTGCGCCTGCTGGCGCGGGAGGTCTATGACAAGATCGTCGCGGTGCGCGGCCCGTCGGTGGTGGCGCTGGTCACGGGCGAGGAGCGGATCGTGCCGCCGCGCACCCAATACTGGGTCTGCACGGTCGAAGCGATGCCCGAAGGGATGGGCGCGGATTTCGTGGCGGTGGACGAGATCCAGCTGTGTGCCGACCCCGAGCGGGGGCACGTGTTCACCGACCGCCTTTTGCGGATGCGGGGCCAGAAGGAGACGCAATTTCTGGGGGCGCACACCATGCGCGGGGCGATTGCGGCGCTGGTTCCGGGGGTGGAGTTCGTCGGCCGCGAGCGGATGAGCCAATTGACCTACACAGGTTCGAAAAAGATAAGCAAGATGCCAGCGCGCTCGGCCATCGTGGGGTTTTCGGTTGAGAATGTGTATGCCTTTGCCGAGCTGCTGCGCCGGCAGAAGGGCGGTGCGGCGGTCGTGATGGGGGCCTTGAGCCCCCGGACGCGCAATGCGCAGGTGGATCTATACCAGAATGGCGACGTGGATTACCTGGTGGCCACTGATGCCATCGGCATGGGTCTGAACCTGGACATAAATCACGTCGCGTTTTCGTCCCTGACCAAGTTCGACGGGCGGCGGATGCGCAACCTTGCTCCCAATGAACTGGGCCAGATCGCGGGACGCGCGGGGCGGGGCATGACCAGCGGCACCTTCGGGGTGACGGGCGAAGCGCCGGAGCTGCCCGACGACATGGCGCAGGCGATCATGGACCATCGGTTCACCCCCATTCGCAAGCTGGAATGGCGCAACGCCGCGCTGCAATTCGGCACGGTCGGCGCGCTGATCGCGTCGCTGGAGCAAAAGCCCGAAGACGACTGGCTGGTGCGCGCCCGCGAGGCGGATGACCTTGTCGTGCTGCGCACGCTGGCCGAGGATGCCGAGATCGCGGCACGGGCCAGCGACGGCGCGTCGGTGCGGCTTTTGTGGGACGTGTGCCGGGTTCCGGACTTTCGCGGGATCAGCCATGCGGAACACGCGGGGCTGCTGGAGCGTATATTCAGTGACCTGCACGAACATGGCCGGGTCAGCGAGGACTGGCTGGCCGGGCACGTGGCGCGGATCGACCGGACGGACGGGGATATCGACACGCTCTCCAAGCGTTTGGCATATATCCGCACATGGACCTATGTTGCCCAGCGAAAGGGCTGGGTCGGGGACGAAAACCATTGGCGCGAAACGACCCGCGCTGTAGAAGACCGCCTGTCGGACGCGTTGCATGACGCGCTGACGCAAAGATTTGTGGACCGGCGCACCAGCGTGCTGATGCGGCGGCTCAAGCAGAAGGACGCCATCGTGGCCGAAGTGAATGACAAGGGTGAAGTGACCGTCGAGGGCGAATTCGTCGGTCGGTTGGAAGGTTTCCGGTTCCGCCAGGACAAGACGGCGGGCGGACAGGAGGCCAAGGCTGTGGCGCAGGCGAGCCTGCAGGCGCTGGCGCCGCATTTCCACCTGCGGGCGGACAAGTTCTATAACGCGCCCGATACCGAGATTGATTTCACCGAGCAGGGCGGCCTGATGTGGGGTGAGAGCGCCGTGGGCAAGCTGGTGGCCGGTGCCGATCCGCTGAAACCACAGGTCGAGGCCTTTGTCGACGACACCGCCGGGCCCGAGGTGATGCAAAAGGTCCAACGCCGGTTGCAGCATTTCATCGACCGCAAGGTGGCGACCCTGTTCGAGCCGCTGTTGAACATCCAGCGGGACGAGGAACTGAGCGGGCTGGCGCGGGGCTTCGGCTTTCAGCTGGTCGAGAATTTCGGGATCATCCCGCGTGGCGAGGTGGCCGACGAGGTCAAGGCGCTGGACCAGGATGCCCGCGGACAGCTGCGCAAGCATGGCGTTCGCTTCGGCCAGTTCACTATTTTCATGCCGCTTCTTCTCAAACCCGCGCCGACGCGCCTGCGGCTTGTTCTGTGGTCGCTGAAGATGGGGCTGCAGGAATTCCCCGAGGCTCCGCCGCCGGGCCTGGTGACGGTTCCGGCCGGAAGCTCTGCGCCGCGCGGGTTTCACTCGATGTCGGGATACCGCGCCGCGGGCGAGCGGGCGATCCGGATCGACATGCTGGAACGTCTGGCCGACATGCTGCGGTCCGAGGACAGCCGGGGCGGGTTCGAGGCCAATGCCGACATGCTGTCGATCACCGGCATGACGCTGGAACAGTTCGCCGACCTGATGCGCGGGCTGGGCTATAACGCCGAGCAGGGCGAGCGCGAGAAGGTCAAGCCGGTGGATGCGGCGCTGGACGACGCGCCGGAGCCGTCGGAGACGCTGGAGACGCCGGAGGCGACCACCGCCGAAGACGCGGTGGAGCAGATCGTCGAGGACGGGCTGGCGCCGGTGACCGAGGTGCCGCCGGAGGACCCCGAGGTGGACGCGGAGATACCCGAGATGTCCGAGACCGAGGTGCCTCTGGGCGAGGTGCCCGACGCGGCGAAGGACGAGACCGAGATGGAGGTCTATTATACCTTCACCTGGGCCGGGCGCGGGGCCAAGGCCCGCGGTGAGGGCCGTGGCAGGCCACAAGGCGGCAAGCCCCGCGGCAAGGGTGGCAAGCCCAAGCCGAAAGGCAAGCCGCGCCGCGAGGAAGGGGCGAAGAGCTTTACTTCGAAACCCGCGAAGAAGGACAAGATCGACCCTGACAACCCGTTCGCCGCGGCCCTGATGGGGCTGAAGGACAAGTCGTGACATGAGTGACGCGGGCCAGCCGAAGATACGGCTGGACAAGTGGCTGTGGCATGCGCGGTTCTTCAAGACCCGCAGCCTGGCCACCAAACTGGTCACGGGCGGGCATGTGAGGGTCAATTCGCAAAGGGTGTCGAAAGCATCGTCGTCGGTGAGGCCGGGCGATGTGCTGACGTTTCCGAAGGAGCGCGACATCCGGGTGATCCGCATCGTCGCGGTGGGCGAAAGGCGGGGGCCGGCGCCGGAAGCGCAGGCGCTGTACGACGATCTCGATCCGCCGAAGCCGCGCGACCATGCGACCGAGCCGCTGAACCCGCGTTACGAAGGCAAGGGTCGGCCGACGAAAAAGGATCGCCGCAAGATGGATCAGGAAACGCGATAGTGCGCCGCGGAACGGCGTCTGGCGCTTGAATGATCCGCCGGACTGGATTAGGTCAGCGCGAGGAGATCACGACCGGGGCGAAAGATGACCTATATCGTCAATGACAATTGCATCGCGTGCAAATACACCGACTGCGTGGAGGTGTGCCCCGTGGATTGTTTCTACGAGGGGGAGAACATGCTTGTGATCCACCCGGACGAATGCATCGACTGCGGCGTTTGCGAACCCGAATGCCCCGCCGACGCGATCCGTCCCGACACCGAGCCGGACATGGAAAAATGGGTCGAGTTCAACCGGAAATACTCCGAGATGTGGCCGGTCATCGTGACCAAGAAGGACCCGCTGCCCGAAGCGGACGAACGTGACGGCGAAGACGGCAAGCTGGAGAAGTACTTCTCGGAAGCGCCGGGCGAAGGCGGCTGAGGCAAGAGGTTGCGGGCGTAAACCGATTCGTTTGATCAAACGATCAAGGGGTCAGGTTTTGGGGTAACAACGCGCGGTAACCCCCTGACGCCGCAGGTATAATCAGCCTGACCTGTTGAGCCCGCTTTCAGTGGCCCCTTTTTTGTGATACACTACCGTTACAAATGTAGACACCGCCCATATATTATCCATCTGCCCGCGCTGACGCATGGGAGGTGGATTTCTTTGTGCTTGACGCCACGCCCCGATGGCCCGCTGCCGAGGGGATGCTCCGCCAAGTTTGAACTGGGAAGCTTGTGAGGAAAACCTGAATGAGCAAATCGAAGAAGTCCGAGTTTCGCCCTGACGATTACGTCGTATACCCTGCGCACGGCGTCGGCCAGATCATGTCGATCGAGAAGCAGGATATCGCCGGGATCGAACTGGAACTGTTCGTGATCTCCTTTGAGAAGGACAAGATGACTCTGCGGGTTCCGACCCACAAGGCAACCGAAATCGGCATGCGCAGCCTGTCGAGCCCGGACGTGGTGTCGAAGGCGATGACCACGCTGAAAGGCAAGGCCAAGGTGAAACGCGCCATGTGGTCGCGCCGGGCGCAGGAATACGAGCAGAAGATCAATTCCGGCGACCTGATCGCGATTGCCGAGGTGGTGCGCGACCTGCACCGTACCGACGATCAGCGCGAACAGAGCTATTCTGAGCGCCAACTGTACGAGGCCGCGCTGGAGCGCCTGACCCGCGAAGTGGCCGCCGTGAGCGGTGGCGACGAGGTGCAGGCCGCCAAGGAAGTCGACGAGGTTCTGGTGTCACGCGCGGCGTGACGCGAGCCGACATCTGAAACGGAAGGGCCGTGCCGGTGGGCGCGGCTTTTTCTTTTCGTGCTTTGGGCCGAGCGATCCCGGATCAGGTCCGGGATGCCGTGAGGGTGTTGGGCCGCGCGAATGAGGCGCTCACGCCTCCTTGCGGTCGTCCGAGATGTCCTCGGCGGCCTTTTCTTCCAGCTGAGACAGCAGCATGGTCTGCAATTCCGCCTCCAGCTCCTTGGCGCGCTTGATGTAGGCGCCGTTCTGGATGGTGGGAATATTGGGGTCCCACAGGGCCGCCAGGTCGCGGACAGAATCGCGGTCGTGGTGGTAGAAGGTCTTTTGCAGCTCTGCCGCCTCGAACTCGGTCAGGCCCATGTTTTCCAGCACGTAGCGCCCGGCGCGCAGGGAACTGTCGAAAAGTTCGCGCACGATGTCGTTGGCGCCGGCCTTGTAGAGCCGGAAGACGTGGGTGCGGTCGCGGGCGCGGGCGACGATGTGCAGGTCGGGCCGTTCGCGCCGGGCAAAGGCCACCAGACGGGTGGTGGCGTCGGCGTCGTCGAGCGCGGCCACCAGCACCTTGGCGTCGGCAAGGCCTGCGGCATGAAGTAGGTCGGGCCGGCCCGGATCGCCCAGAAAGCCCTTGATGCCGAAGCGCCGCATCCGCTGGATCGCCTCGAGGTCATGGTCGAGCACGACGGTTTCGAAGCCCGAGGAGCGGACCATGCGGTTGACGATCTGCCCGAAGCGTCCGATTCCGGCGATGATCACGGGGCCTTTGGCGTCGATTTCGTCGGCCTCTTGCGCATCTGAAGGGTCGGACATGCGGGTCGACAGGTAGTCGTAAAGGATGAACAGGAGCGGTGTGATCAGCATGGAGATGGCAATGACCAGCAGGAGCGTCTCGCGCAGTTCGGGCGGGATCACGTTGTTCTGGCCGGAAAAGTTGATCAGCACGAAGCCGAATTCCCCCGCCTGCGCGAGGCCCAGCGTGAAGAGCCACAGGTTGTGGCCCTTGAGCCCGAAGATGCGCCCCAGCCCGTAAAGGATGCCGCCCTTGATCAGGATGACGGCGAACGCGAGCCCCATGATGGTGAAGAACGAGGCGAAGAGGATGGAAAAATTGATGCCTGCGCCCACGGTGATGAAGAAGAGGCCCAGAAGCAGGCCCTTGAAGGGTTCGATATCGCTTTCCAGCTCGTGGCGGAATTCCGACGACGCCAGGACGACGCCTGCGAGAAAGGCCCCGAGCGCGGGGGACAGGCCCACGAGGCTCATCACGAAGGCGATGCCCACCACGATCAGGAGCGCCAGTGCGGTATACATCTCGCGCAGGCGGGCGTGGTGGATGAAGCGGAAGACGGGGCGGGTGGCATAGACGCCGAAGATGATGATGCCGGCCACGGCCCCCAGTGTCAGAAGCGTGACACCCCAGCCCGGGAGGCTGTCGATCATGGACTGCGCCACCTGTGCGGGTGCCCCGCCATGGTCGCCCTCGGCGGCGTGGCCCTCGTCGGCCAGCCGTTGCAGGGTCTCGCCCAGGATCATGTCGGGGGTTTTCGGCAGGGCCAGGAGCGGCAGGAAGGCCAGCATCGGAATGACGGCGATGTCCTGAGTCAACAGCACGGAAAAGGTCGAGCGTCCGCCGCCGGTCTGCATCAGGCCCTTTTCCGACAGGGTTTGCAGGACGATGGCGGTCGAGGACAGGGCGAAGACCATGCCGATGGCCAGCGCCACGGACCACACCACGCCGAGCGCCATGCAGCCTGCCATGACGGCGGCCGTGGTGAGCGTGATCTGCAAGCCGCCCAGCCCGATCAACTTGTGCCGCATGTCCCAAAGCGCCCTGGGTTCCAGCTCGAGCCCGATGATGAAGAGCATCATGACCACGCCGAATTCGGCGAAATGCTGCAATTCCTCGGCGTCGTGGCCGCCCAGCAGGCCCGGAATATGCCCGATGGCGATACCGGCTGCGAGATAGCCCAGCACCGATCCCAGCCCCAGCCGAGCGGCCAGGGGCACCGCGATCACGGCGGCTGCGAGAAAAACGGTGGCCTGAAAGAAAAATCCTTCCATCGGGGTCCTTTGCGGAATTCGGAGCACGGGCGGGGCACCGCCTTGAGGCAGAGTATGCGGCGCAGGTGACGCTTGTGCAAACGACTTGGTGCGGGCGCGAGGACACGGGAGGTGTTTTTTCGGGCGCTGGTCCGGATTGTCGTCGTCGGAGCCTTTGGCGAGGATTTTTCAGGCCGAAAGGAAACCGCGCGAGCGCAGCGGCTGGCCGCGAGACGGCGCGGGCGCCGCCGAGGCTCAGCCGCGCGGCATGGTGAGCGTCACCTGCCGCCCGGATTTGACGTAGCGCAGTTCGCTGGTGCCGATGGCGGCGACGCGCCCGCCGTCCAGCCGGTCGCCGACCTTGACCTTCTTGTAGCTGCCATTGGCCAGGCGCACGAGGGCGCGGCGGTTGGAATTGCTGCCGTAGACGCCGATGAGATTGACCTGGCGCATGCGCAGCGCGTTCTTTTCGGTCGCGGCGCGGGCCACGGTGGTGGGCGTGGGGCCGCTGGGCGAAATGCGCTGGTTGCGAGGTACGGCGACGGCGGCAGTGCGGGCTTCCTGCTGTTCGGCCAGGCGCTGGCTGCGCTGAACGATTCGGTTGAAATTCCGGGGCCGCGCGTTGGGCTTGACCGAAACCTTGACCGCCTGGGCCGTCGCCCCGGCGAAGGGATCGGGGGCCGGGACCGCGGCGGCGGCCTGAAGCGCGGCGGTGACCGCATCGGGGTCGGGCGAGATGCCTTCGGGCGTCGCGGCGGCAGCTTCGGTGGCCGCTTCCGAGGCCGCGGCGGCCTCTTCGGCCAGTTCCTGCGCGCTTTGCGGGCGCAGTCGGGGGCGCAGGGTGGCGAGTTCGTCGCGGGTGCGGCCGCCCAGGGTTTCGCGTTCGTTGGTTTCGGACAGGTCGCCGGGCCGGACACGGGGGCGCAAGGCGGCGATGCGTTCGAGCGCCTCGATGCGGGCGGCGGCATCGGCGGGATCCTCGCCCGGTTGCGCCAGGGTCTCTGCCGGGCGGTCCGGCGGCACGAGCGCGGGCTGACCGGCGTAGACCAGAATGCCATCGGGGGTCAGCGCGCCTTCGGGCGTGGGCTGCACCAGTCCGCGCGTGTCCATGGTGAACATGGTGTCTGCGGCGGCGGGATCGGCGGGCGTGTCGGGGCGCGTGTCGCCGCGCAGGCTTTCGGGCGCGGGCAGGGCAACCGCGTCCTGCTCGACGACCTTGGGGTCGATCGAGGTGAGGTAGAAATCGTCCAGGCTTTGGGTGCCGGGATCGGTGGGCGCGTCGGGGGCGCGTTGCCAGATGCCAGTGACGGCATAGCGCGTGCGGGCCTGTTGCTCGGTCAGTTCGGCCGGGTTCGGCGCGGGCTGCGGGTCTGCGCGGGGCGTCTCGGCGCCGTCGGAGGTGACGCCGGGCAGGGCGGCGAGAACGCTTTCGCCCTCGTCCGTCAGGGCGGTATCGGAGGCAGAGGCGCCGTCGGTATCGCCGGGCGGGACCTCCGCGTCGGGTGTCGCGGCGATCTGTTCCGCGGGGTCGGGACTGCCGCGCAGGACGCGGGAGATGCCGTCTTCGAGGAAGATTGACGCCCAGGCGGCCACGCCCACGAGGAAGATCAGCAGCACCGCCGTCAGGATCAACCCCAGAAAACGCGGCTTGCCCCCGACGGAGGCGGTCTTGCGCGCGCCGAAGACGGTCATGCGCTGGCGCTCCTGCTCGCGCTGGGCCTCGGGCGAGGGGCGCGCGGCGGTGCGCGTGGGCTGGCGTTTGTCGGGCTTGGGTGATTTGCGGCGCGAGAAGAACGACAGGGCGCCGGAGGAAGCGGCAGCCTGGCCTTTGCCGGCAGGCGCGGCGAGGGGCGCGTTGGGGGTGTCTTCGGGAAGGTCGAACGGCGCGGGCCCGGTGCGGTCGGCCATGAAGGCGGGGGGCGGCGGAATATCGCTGCTGTCGTCCTCTGCGTCAGGGTGCGCGCGCCCGGATGGCCCCTCGGCGGTGGAAGGCTCCGCATCGGGCACGGTGAAGCGGTCGTCGTCGGAGGCGCGTAGCGTGGCGCTGATCCGGGCGGCGGCATCGGCAGGCAGCGCGTCTTGCGGTTTGCCGGTCACCTTGGCGGCGGCGCCAGTGCCAGTGTCTGCGCCGGTGACGGACGGCGTCGCGGCCGTCAGCGTGGGTTCGGCGCGCGGCGTCTCTCGGGAAGGGGTCTCGGCGGCAGGCGAACCGACGTCGCGGGTCGCGCCGCTGAGGCGGCGCGGGGCGGTCGGCAACGTGTCGCGCTGCGCGCGGATCGAGCTGAAGGCGACAGGCGCTGCGGGCGTTTTCCCGGCAGCGTCGGAGCGCTCGTCTGTCGCGTCCGGATCCGTGCCGGCATTTGCGACACCGTCATCGTCTTGCACGTCCGCTTCCGCATCCGCGACCGCGGGGCCGGGTGTCGGGTTCGGTGGAATGTCCGGGTCCGGTTGCGGCATCGGTTCGGGCGGGATGTCGGGCTGTGGCGTCGGAGGGACCTCCGGCACAGGCTCGGGATCGGGCTGAATCTCCGGCTCGATCTCGGGGTCCGGCGCGGGCGGCGTGTCGGGCGCGGGCGGAACCTCCGGCTCGGGGTGTGGCGGAAGATCGGGCTCTGGCGCGGGCGGCACTTCGGGCGGCAAGTCCGGCTCGGGTGCTGGCGGTCGCGCGGCATCGGCGGAATCCGTCGCGCCTTCGAGGGCGGCCTCGGGCGCGGCGTCGGCTGCGGGGATCGCCGCGCCGTGCAGCGGCGCCGTGCCGATGACACGGATGGCGGCGGTGTCGCGCTCTATGCGTCCGCCTTCGGGCAGGAGAGACGGGGCGCTTTTCGTCTCGCCGAACCATGGCTCGCCCACGAAATCGCGGCCCTCGGGGGCGGCGACGAAACAAAGCGGATTGAAGCCGTGTTCGGCGGCAAAGGACTCGGCCTCGGCCAGGGTTTCGCGGGCGACGGCGGCGATGTGCACCTGCCCGGCGGAAATCGACCAGTCATAGGCAAGGTCGTCGACCGCGTAGGGCGTTGCGCCATCGAGGGCGCGGTGCACGGCCGAAGCGATCTCGTCCGCTTCGAGCCCTTCGGAATCGAACTGCAGGAAGCGAATCTGGTCGTTGGGAATGACCAGCTTGGAGCGGATCGGGTTGCTGTCGAGTTGCCCGGCCCGGTTTCGAAGGTCGGACAGCGCACCGGCGAGGTCGCTGCTGTCGAGGCTGACCTCGCCCACCATGTGCCAACCGGGGAAGGCACGATGCAGAAGGCTGATGCCTTCGAAGGACAGGGTCAGGGCAAAATTCGGTTTCATTCACAACGCTCTGGCACCACGGACCCGGCAGGGGTGGCCCCCTGCCGCACGTGGATTCTACAGCAGCTTACCGCCGAGGGAAAGGCAAACACCGATCACGGTTGCCGCGATCGGCGGAGACCCCCGACGGTCAGGCGCCCGCCTTGGCCAGCGCCTGTTCGAGATCGGCGATGATGTCGTCGGCATCCTCGCAGCCGATGGAAATGCGCACCACGTTGGGGGCGGCGCCGGCGGCGGTCTGCTGTTCCGGGGTCAGCTGGCGGTGGGTGGTGGAGGCCGAGTGGATGATCAGCGAGCGGGTGTCGCCGAGGTTGGCGACGTGGCTGAAGAGTTCGAGACTGTCCACCAGCTTGACGCAGCCTTCGTAACCCGACTTGAGCGCGACGGTGAACAGGCCGCCCGCGCCCTTGGGGCAGACAGTCTTGACGCGCTTGTGGTAGGGCGAGGACTTGAGCCCGGCATATGTGACCGCCTCGACCGCGTCGTGCTTTTCCAGCCAGCTGGCGACGGTCTCGGCATTCTCGACGTGTTTCTGCATCCGCAGGGACAGCGTCTCGATCCCCATAAGGGTGTAGTGCGCGGCCTGGGGGTTCAGCGTCATGCCGAGGTCGCGCAGGCCGATGGCAATGCCGTGGAAGGTAAAGGCCAGCGGGCCGAACGTTTCGTGGAACTTGAGGCCGTGATAGGCGGGTTCGGGTTCGCTGAGCGAGGGAAACTTGTCGGACGCGGACCAGTCGAAGGTGCCGGAATCCACCACGACGCCGCCGGTGACCGTGCCGTTGCCGGTGAGGAACTTGGTCATGGAGTGGACGACCAGCGTGGCGCCGTGTTCGATCGGGCGGCAGAGATAGGGCGTGGCAGAGGTGTTGTCGACGATCAGCGGCAGACCGGCGGCGTCGGCCACGTCGGCCACCGCGCGCAGGTCGGCGATGTGGCCGCCGGGATTGGCGATGGATTCGCAGAACACCGCGCGGGTGTCGTCGTCGATGGCGGATTTGATGGCGTCCATGTCGTCGATATCGACGAACTTGGCCGACCAGCCGAAGCGCTTGATGGTCTGGCTGAACTGGGTGATCGAGCCGCCATAGAGGCGGGTGGAGACGACCACGTTCTTGCCCGGGCCCATCAGCGGGAACAGCGCCATGATCTGGGCCGCGTGACCCGACGAGCAGCAGACGGCGCCGGCGCCGCCTTCGAGCGTGGCGACGCGTTCCTGAAGCACGGCCACGGTCGGGTTGGTCAGGCGCGAATAGATGAAGCCCACTTCCTGGAGGTTGAAGAGGGCGGCGGCGTGCTCGGCGTCGCGGAACACGTAGGCGGTCGACTGGTAGATCGGTGTCTGGCGCGCGCCCGTGGCCGGATCGGGCCGGGCGCCGGCATGGATTTGCAGCGTGTCGAAGCCGAATTGGTGAATGCGGTCGTCGTCGGACATGGAAAGCCTCCCTAATGGCGTTTGTCATTTGGGTAAGCGATGGCGGGACGCAGGACAAGCGTATTGACATGGTCTTGCGCGGACAAGAGCCGGGCCAATGGCTATTTTTTCGGGACGCGTCCGTAGCGGCCGCGCAGGGCGGGCGCGGTTCCGGTGAGGAGGTAGAACGCGCTTTCCACGATCCGGCGCAACAGCCCGCGCGGGCGGGGCGGCGGCAGATCGTCATCAGGAATGCTGTCGAACGCGGAGGGGGAAAGCACCTCGACGTCGGAGGTTTCCAGGGCGTCGAGAAAGGCGGCGGCCTCGGCCGCGCGGGCGGTTTCGACCATGATCGGTACACCGCCCAGGGCGACCGAGAGGTACTGGGCATTCGAGAGCGTGTGGTAGCCCGGCACGAAGACGCGAAAGCCTGCGCCTTCGAGGGCGGCGACGGCCAGCATCGCGTCGGACGGGCCGAAGACCTGCGCGATGCGGGTCAGGCCGGGTACGTCACGCAAGGCCATCAGCGTATCCAGAACCCGTTCCGGCGGATGGTGTTGCGGATCGCCTGTTCCTTGCGCGGCATATTTTCACGGTCGAAGAGGGCGCGCACCTTTTGACCGCGGCCGTGGTAGACCATGAACTTGATCGCGTCGTAGTTCTTCAGCAGCTTCTTGACCGGATTGGGGGCGCTGATTTCTTCCAGCAGCGCCACCACGTCGTCATTTTCGCGGGCGTATAGCAGCGGGAACATGCGGTAGTGGCACGTGACCTCGCCGTCGAGGAGACCGTCGGGCAGCGTGTCGCGCCCGCCGCCCAGCGAATGTATCACGAGCGGCAGCGCCACCTGGTCGAGCCAGGGATCGAGCGACTGGCAGACCAATTCCGGCGGCGGGTCGTCGCGGATGGCGAGCGCGTAGTCGAGGAAGCGCTGGCCGAAGACATGCGGGCACTTGTAGAAGAAGAACCCGGCGTTGAAGTAGAGGTAGCGGCGCCAGTATTCGTCGGGCAGGGACGTGTCGAGCGAGGACTCGAAATCGAGCCCGAATTTGTCGTAGAGCGATTTCCATGTGGCCGTGTAGCCGGGGCCGTAGAGTTCTATTTCGGGCCAGGTGCCTTCGCGCTTGAGCGAGGCGGTGGGGCGGTCGAAATCGAAGGGGACCTGCGTCAGGTCGCCGGTGACCAGGGTGTCGGTGTCGAAGAACACGAACGGCTCGCCCTCGGGCAGGGCCATCAGGCATTCGATCTTGTTGCCATAGGGGTAGGCCTGCCCGAAATGCCGGGACTGAAAGGGCAGGATCTCGGCCCCGTAGCTTTCCAAGAGGGCGCGGATGTCGCCGCGCATGGTCGGGTCGTTCTTCCACAGCGGTCCGGGCTGGGTTTCGGCCACGAAAAGGCGGCCTTTGAAGTTTGGGCTGCGGGCGCGCAGGGACGCGGCGAAAAGCACCGCCTCGAACTGAAGCCGGCCGGCATGACCGACCACCACGATATTGAACGCTTGGTTCTTTGCCTTTTTCGCGGCCATAATCCGGTCACGCCTGCCTGAACTGCCCTTTGGCGCCAGTATAAGCGCTGCGCCTGGATTGCGCGAGAGGCAGTTGCGCAGATTTTTGAAAGGAAAGGTGTTTTCGGATGATCGAGTGGATTTTCGTTGGCCTTGCCGTGGCCCTGGGCGGCGGTACGGGAAGTCCGGACGGGGCCGCCGTGGCGCAATCGGCAGTGGACGGGAGCCAACCGCCCGCCGGGTTCGAGGCCGAGGACCAGACGCCCACCGGCAAGTTCACCACCGCCGCCGAGATCAGGCCGATCATCGAGGCCACGCGCGGCAACTGGGTGGCGGTGCGCGAATACGATGGTCAGGACCTGCTGTACCTGACGCATCTGCTGAGCTGGCGCTGCGGGATGCACCGGGTGCGCGTGGGCGTGAACGGCGGCGCGATGGAGGCTTGGGCGTTGCCGCCCTGCCAGACGGACACCGCTGCCCCCAATGCTTTTCCCGACGACGCGGTGATCTACAAGAGCTTCGGTCTGGGCGAGATCGAGAGCATCGCGGTCGAGATCCTGTACGACGACCTTGGCACGGCGGAGGGGGTGTTCGGGCGGAAAGAGGTTTTGATGCCCTGAACGCGCACGTCTTTCTTGCCCCGCGCCAAAGGTTTTGCGAAAACCCTAAAGAGCGGGCGCGCCTTCAAATCAGCCGTGGCGTACCTATATTGATGTTAAGGTAATTAACTTTAGGCGAAAGGGAGCGGTGATGGCGAATTTGGATGCGCAGGTGCGCGAAAGTCAGGAGCAGGTCGCATCGGCGCAGGCGAAGATTGCCGAGCTGACCAGCAAGATCGAAAGCGCGCGGTCCAAGATCAAGGGCGGCGAGGATGCCAGCCTCGATATCGAGAACGCGACGCTGGACGAGGTGCACGCGCATACCGAGACGATGAACGCCAACATCGCCGAGCTGATCATGGGGCTGGACGACGTGACCGCGGGCTTCTCGCGTGATTTCGACGAGATGCGCAACAAGACGGGCTGGGAAAGCTTTGTCGGCATCTTCAGCCGCCACAAGGCCGACAGCATGCGCCAGGACCGCATCCGCACCGCCAGCATCGACGACAAGCTTCAGGACCTGATCTCGAAATCCGACATCATCGTGCAATTGCTGGAAGGCCAGTTGCGCACGCTGGAAGAGCACAAGGTGAAGGTCGAGACGAACCTGACCGAGACGCTGGACGAGCGCGAGGCGACGGTGGGCGAGTTGGAGACGCTGCGCTCGGACATCCAGGGGATGGACCCCAAGATCATCGAACTGGAGAACAAGATCGCCAACGAGACTGACGCGGCGGCCCGCACCAAGCTGGAAAGCGAGTTGGCCGAGATGAACGCCAAGTACAACGAGATGGTGCAGCAGGAGCAGGTCAAGCTGGCGAAGTCGCAAACGCTGGAGCGGTATATCGAGAAGGGCAAGACCTGGGTCGATTCGCTGCAGAACCAGGCGGCGACGCAGATGGTGCTGATCAACAAGTTGCAAACGGACACCAAGCAGCGGGTCGTGCTCTATGATGCGCTGACCAAGTCGCTGAAGACCGCGCAGCAGCAGGACGTGGCTCACCGGATCAACGAGATCGGGGTCAAGACCGACCAGGAGGCGCAGAGCGCCATGGCCGGGATCGGCGCGGCCACCAACCAGAAGATGGCCGACATGCTGGAGGCGCACGAGGATCACATGGTCTTTGCCCGCGAAGTGCTGGAGGCCAAGGCCAAGGCGGACGAGCGGTTCGCCCGTCGCTTTGCCAAGATCATCGAGAAACATGACGCCAACGCGTATGGCGGCTAAGGCATGGGGCTTGGGACGCTTGCCATTGTTCTGTCTGTCGTCTGCCTTGTCGTGTCGTTTGTGTTCACCGTGCCGGCCTGGGTGAACCTTGTCGGGGTGGGGTTCGGCATTGCGGGGTTGATCCTGATCGGGCTGTCGCGCCGGGATGGCGGAGGCGGGGCGTGAGCGCGATGTCCAAAGAGCGCATAACCGGCCTGGTGTTACTCTTCGGCATCGTGGTGTCGGGTGGCATGGCGCTGGGCGGCTACAGGTTGGGACATGACGAGATGATGGCCTACGGCATCATCGGGATGATCGTTCTGGCGGTCTGGGCCTTTGTGAAGCCCGGCGCCGGGTCTGGCGATGCGGGCTATTCCAGCTTTGATAGTGACGGCTGTGATGGGTCGGGTGACGGTGGCGGGGGAGGTGAATGACCGCCGACGCCCCGACCTCTGATCGCGTGGCGCTGTCGGACCTTTTCGCGTCGCGGCGCTATTTCGCCAAGTTCGAGCGGATCACGGGGCATCTGAATCGCGTGGCGGCCGTGATGCAGGCCGAGGGCAACCTGGGCAAGCAGGAGGTCGAGATTCTCACCAGCTATGTTCAGGGCATCGCCTACACGTTCAAGGCGCTGAGCATGAAGTACCTGCTGGTCGGGCGCGACACGGGGCAGTTCTTTGGCTCACTGGCCATGGACGTGACCGAAAGCGGCTTTCCGGTGTTCTCGGAACTGATGGTGATGGCCAATGACGCGGCCCAGGCGCGGCGGCACCTGGAGGGGATGCCGGATACAGAGACGCTGAAGCGCGAGATGGTCGAGCAGATCATCTCGGAACGGACAATCCCGACCCGGCTGCAATTCGCGCTGTCGCAGCGGCTGTATTACGAGGAGATGCTGCGCGGGCACCTGTTCTGGGCGCAGAACGATCCGCAGATCCAATGGGTGAGCGGGCTGGACGAGCGGCGGCGATACCTTTTGCACTGGGCGGTCTATGACAGCCAGGTGAACCTGCCGACGATCTATCTGATGGAGGTCGAGGACACGGGCCGCGCGCCCCTGGGCAAGGACGAGCGGCGCTGGCCCGAAGTGCAGGCGCATCTTATGGCGCAGAGCTTGGGCGGATTGAAGCTGCTGACCATCGCCAAGGGGTTCGACGAGAGCTTCGACGACCTGCACCCCAAGCGACTGCGGCGGTTTCACGTCGGTCCGATGTACAGCCACGCCTTCACGCGGCAGACCGGTCCGCTGCGCGAGGTGCTGGCGCAAGCCGACGCGCCTGTGGGGCAGGACTGGGCGCTGGCGTGGACCGACGAAGTGCTGGAAAGCGAACGGGTGATCGAGGAACGCGCGGGCTGGTTTGGAACGGTGGAGCGCGAAGTTTTCGCGCTGGACCCGTTCTCGGGGAAAGGGGCCGAGACCGGGGCGACGCGGATGGAGCGCAGTATCATCCTGCCGGAGCGACCCTATCAGGTGCTGGCCGAGAAGACCCCGCCGGGGTTTTCGTCGGTCACCAAATACGTGGTCAGCCCGGGGGGGCGGGTCTTGAGATATTGAACGCAAGGTGGGGTGAAACCCCACCCTACGCCAGATTGTAGGGTGGGTTTCAAACCCACCATTGGGGAGAAGACGATGAGCCTGACGGCAGACACGATGGAATTGCGCGAAGAGGATATCGCAAAGCATTACGCGGCAGCGGCGGCGATGCTGGCGGGGTTCGACCATACGCCGCGCATCGCGAAGGCGGCGGAGGGGCCGCAGGAGGAGAAATCGGCCGGGCTGGGCACGCGGCGGCGGTTTCGCACCACGACGCCGGGGCTGGTGACACGCTCGACCGCGCGTCCCGAGGGCGTGCATTTGGTGGAGCGGATCGAGGCCGCCGATGGCGACGACCCGCTGGTGAGCCCGATGCAGGCGACGGTATTGCACGGCCTGCGGCGGGCGATTGCCATCGCGCTGGCGGTGGGAGAGCAGTTTTCCGACGCGACGGGCCTGGCCGATCTGCGGCGGGCGAACCTGGCCGGGTCGCTGGGCGCGGACCGCAAGACCGAGTTCACCGAGCTTCTGGGCGCTGAGGCGCTCGCGGTGGGGCATGTGTTTGCCAACGCGACGGCGTTCCTGTTGGCGCCGCATGGGTCCGAAGTCAGCGTTGAGGTAGGTGAGGTCGAGGAGGTTCTGACCGACAATTCGCAATTGGCCCTGCACGGCGCGTTGTGGGAACTGGACCAGGATATCGCGGCCCATGCCGGTGATGATGCGCGGCTGGTGGCCACGGTCAGCGCCTTTGCCGAGCAGTTGATGGAGAAGATCGCGCTGCGGGCGCAGAATGCCGGGCGATTGAGTGCCTTTACCGGGGCAAGCTGGCGCGTCGAGGCGGATGATTTCACCATTCGCGGCTTTGACGCGGCATCGAAGGGCAAGTCCTCGACCCTGACCATGACCTTCAAGCAGCCGCACGAGGTGGTGGGCAACCACATCGCCAAATACCAGGCGCTGAAGCTCTCGAAGATGCTGATGGCCTATGATTTCGAGCGAAAGCTGAACCCCTTTGCCGAACTGGGCGGGTTCATCTTCACCTTCATGGGCGACGGCAAGCCGGGGACGGGCAAGACGACGCTGATCCAGATGATGGCCGGGCTGATCAAGGGCTATTGCGACAACGTGGGCTATCCGTTTCGGTATCAGAACCTGAGCACCGAGAGCATCGACAGCTACCAGGGCAAGTCGGCGCAGAATGCCAAGGCGTTCATCAACACCGTGATCGATCCGGTCGTGATCGGGTTCGGGACGATCGACGATATCGACCAGCTGGCGGGCAAGCGCGGCGACCGGCAATCGAGCGCGGGGCAGCTGGAGATCACCGCCGTGCTGATGGAGAGCTTTGCCGGGGCCAACACGGTGGTTCGGGGGAATTGCACGTTTGGCATGTTCTCGAACTATCCCGAGAACGTGGACGACGCGCTGCGCCAGCGGGCAGGCGCGCGGTTCCTGGTGGACGGGCCGCAGACGCGGGAGGATTATATCGATATCCTCTACCTGCTGATGGGCAAGAACCATGACATCCCGCTGGGGCAGCATGAGGTCTATGCCGCGCAGGAGATCAAGAAGGCCGTGGCGGCCTCGTTCGAGAGCCACGCGAAGCCCCATGAAGAAGGGCTGATCCGGGTCTATGAGCGGGTCGAGAAAGACATTGGCAAGCTGGACACGATTGCCAAGCTGGGGACGTATCTGAAGGGCATTCAGGAGGCGGACGAACGCTTCACGGGCCGGGCGATCAAGAACATCACCGACGCGGTGAAGGTGCGGGCGATGGATTTCGAACTGCCCGATGAATGGATGGAAAAGCCCGACCTGTTCCTGTTCAAGGCCTACGACGAGAAGAAGGGGATGATCGAGGAACTGCGACAGCCCATTACGGTGGAAATGGTGATTCAGGAGATCAACCGGTACGCGGATTCAGAGTTCCGCTATGCCGACAAATCCGACGAGGTGGCGATCGAGACCATGGTGCGCGATTTCGGTCGGACGGAGGAGGCCAAGCGGCGGTACATGGCGGCGAAGGAATGACAGATTTCGGCCTCATCATAAATGCCTACGCCTTGGCGCTCGGACTATTGGGCGCGTGCATGATTTACATGGGCCTGTACGCCGGGGTCCGGTTTTCAAGCGGTGCGCGCTTTTCGGTCTTCGTCGTCGTCTCTCTCGGTGGTGCGATCTGCGCGATTTTCTTGGCAGCCCGTTTTGGGCAGGCTCTATTTTCTGATATTCAGTTTCTGTATTCGGTCACCGGTGATATTTCGCGGCCGGAGGTCCATGAATTCAAAGACAACCTTTCAGGTGTGCCGTGGGTCGCGGCTGTTTTCGCCGGTTTTTTCTGGGCATGGCAGGTGGTTCGCTTCGAACGACGGCTCGAGAATTCCGAAAGCAGGCGGCTCGCATGAACGAGGATCAGGTCACACTGGTTAACACGGGCCTGCCGCTGCTGATCATCGGCGGCATCGCGGCGCTGTTGCCGTGGCTATTCACGCCGAGGGACACCCGGTCGCACGGGCGGGTTCTGATGTCGGTCGTCGCGTCGGCGGGACTAATGCTGGGTTGCAGCGCTGGGATCTTCGCGCTGTTCGACAAGCGCAGCCTTCTGGATGGGCAGGGGCTTGCCCAGCAGGGCGTGGTGATGTGGATGTACCTGCGGACCTCGCTGGCGGCGGTGATGGTTTGGGGGCCGGTGCTGGTCTTCGTCTGGCTGGGTCTTGCGCAGCGGGTGGAGCGTTTGAGGAACCGCGATATCGTGCGGGGGGAGGCGTGATGGGGATGCGCCGGAAACGAGAGGCCCCGGATCGGGTCCGGGGCGCGGGGGCGCTTGGGGCGGGCCGGGGATGGTGGGTTGGAAACCCACCCTACGGAGGTGGTGCATGGAACGTCTGATTAAGTCCGGCCTGATGTTCGGCAACCTGGTGCATGTGGCCAGCCCGGCGCTGGTGGAGCGATACAATCGCGCGCTGAAGCACCTGACGGGCAAGACCACCAGCCTGACGGATTTCTATGTCGATATCTCGGGTTATTCGCCGGAGGTGGGGCATGAGCTGGGCGATGACCTTTACCTCAACCATGCAGGCGTGAACCGGCAGTTCATCCTGCTGACCACGGAGCAGAAGCGCGCGCCGCTCTTGAATGCGCAATTCTCGACCAGCCGGGGCATCCTGAAGCAGTTCATCGAGGAAAACGAGCCGGCGCTTTTTGCCCTGACGGCGCGGGACGCGGTGGCGGGGGAGTTGGTCAATTCGGTCTATGACATGTCGAGCCCCGCGCGCCTGTTCGATATCCGCCGTATCACCATCGAGGCGGACACCACCAACGGGGCGCTGCGGCAGGCCGAGAAGCTGGATGAGAAGGTCGAACGGTTCATGTCGGAAGAGGACGCCTGGTTCGACGACGTGCTGATTGCCGAGATGATCGAACTGGCCGGGCAGACCGGGGACGTGCTGCGCAATCCCATCGATCTGAAGGAGATGAGTTTCGAGCAGCGCAATTACTGGACCGATCATTTCGGCGGCGTGTACCTGTTTCAGGACCTCGAACTGCCGGGTGTGATCTGCGTTTCTGACAAGACCCCCTTCGAGGGAGAGCGGATCGAGTATGTCTTTGGCATCAACGAGCGGAACCGGATTGCCAGTTTCCTCGATCTCAACGGGCTGGTGGAGCCGATCGTCAAGGCACGCGGTATAGATGCGTCGGCGATCCTGCGGCAGAAGATGGATTTCATGCTGGTCGATGCGCTGGCGGATGAAGGCGTGGAGTTCGCAGGCCGCAGCCGGGCCGAGATGCGCCGGCTGGCGCGGCGGCACTCGGACCTTTTGCCGGAGGAGTTTCACACGCTCAATGCCCTGTTGAACTGGGCCGAGAATGGCGGCCCCTGGCCGGTGATAAGCTCGGACAATCCGGCGTATTTCTACACGCTGCGGGCCGCGGCGAACCAGGATGCGGACCTGGTCAACATGCTTCTGGCGGAGCTGGCGCCGAAGGATGTGAGGCAGCTGTTCATCTGCCACAAGAGCCTTTTCTACCGCCGCTACCAGACATGGGCGGACACCAAGAAGGCCTATGTGGTGGACCTGTTGCTGAACGAATACCAGGTGGACAAGATGGGCACGCGCGCGGCGCTTTTCGGACACGAGGCCTCGATGGAAGAGCCGGCGCCGCCGAGACCGCCCGAGCCCGAGCCGGAGATCGAGGCGGTTGTGCGGCGGGTCGGACCCTGGGGGCCTGTGACGCGCCGGGCTGGCAAGGGCACGCCCTATTCGGCGGACAGGAAGACGAGGAGATAGGACATGGCGGCATTGGCGAGACTTCTGATCATCGGGTTCATCGTCTGCACGATCCTGTATGTCGTCCTCTCGATCTATTCCCGGAGCGTGCGAAAAGGCAAGCTGCGCGAATGGTGGGAGGAGGAAGGCCGGCCCGGGGACCTGGACGCCTATATCGAAAAGGGGCTGGAGGAGTATGACGGATCGCTCCGGCGCAAGCTGATCTTCGGGGTCTATGTCGTGCCGTTCAGCATCGTGGCGGCGATCATCTACTTCACGAATTTTCACTGAAGGGGGTGGGACGTTGGTTTATCTGAAATGGCTGTTCTGGGGTTTTTTCTGGGTGCTGGTGGCCGCTTTTTTCCACTACACCCTGCCACAGACCGATATCGTGCGGGTGACGGACACCTATGAAAAGCGCATAGATTTTGGCGAGAACAGCCTGTTCTGGGCCAGTCCCGACGCCGGCAATGACGTGACGCCGATCAACCGCGACGTCTTTTTTATCCAGACGGTGCGGGCGAATGGCAGGACGATGGTCTATCGCAACGAGGACACCGGGTGGGGCTGGCCGCCCTACTTCAAGTTCGACACGTCCAACCTGCAGGCCGAGGCGGCCGATCTGAAATCCACCGCCGAGGCGCCGCGATGGGCGGCGCTGAAACACTACGGCTGGCGCAACGAGTTCCTGTCGATCTTTCCCAACGGCGTGAGCATCTGGCCGGTTGCGGGGCCGGATGCGGGCAAGCCGTTTCCGTGGCTGAACCTGCTGATCCTGGCGGGTTTTGCCATAGTGGCCTTCGGCACCTGGCGGATATGGCGCGGGTTCCGGGCCAGGCGGCTCGACCCGGTCTGGGACGGGGTCGAGGCCCGTTTCGACGCTGCCGGGAATGCGGTAGAGGACCGGCGCGGACGCGTTCGGCGCTGGCTAGACACTTGGCGACCGAAGGACAAGCGCCGGGACTAACGCCCCCTGGATGAGACCGGTCAGGCGCTTCTTGCCTCGGGGGCGTCGAGGACACGGCCTTCGTCTGTCACGCGCATGGAGTCCGTCACCCAAGCCGGCAGGACCAGCGGAGCCAGCGGGTTGGGTGCGCCATTCAGTACCTGGTCGCGCAAGGCGGAGATCATTTCGCCGCGCTTTGACTGACGCCCGGACATGATGTGCAAAAGGGCCTCGACCTGCATCGCGTCAAGCTGCGGCCGCGGCGCGGCGAGATGCAGGACGAACGGCTTGGGATCGAGCCCGATATCGCGCAGGAAGCTGCGCAAATAGGTTTCCGGACCAAGCTTGATGCGTTCGAACTGGCGCGACCTGACCTGGAGCCCGGGGTGAAGCGCGCAAAGCGTCTGCTCCAGCGCGGAGAAGTCGATGGAATTGAAGTTCACGCTGCGACAGAAGTTTTCCAGCGTCAGCGTGGTGTGGTTCTGACGAATGGCGTCGGAATACAGGCTGACGAGATAGCTTTCGGCGTTGCGCGTATAGAGCAGCAGCCGGCTATCCTCCAGCGGCAGACCGGCCTGGGCATATCGCAGATTGGTCGGAGCCTGCGGATAGAACGCGGGGTTCGTCTCGTTCCAGAGCAGGGATTGCGTCATCGTGGGGCCAAGCCGGTGTTCGTCGGAAATCAGAACGGTTTCCGCGCCGGCCTTCGAGGCAGCGCTCGTGATGGCGGCGTTCAACTCTGCGAAGACGCCGTAGTCCTGCGGCGTGGAGCCGGGCTTGTGCCGTCGGCGGATCATGCGGACCTGCCTTTGGACGGCCTTGGGCATTTCGGCATTCACGTAGAACACCCGTTGCGCCCGCAATTGCTCGCGATTGAAGGAGAGATTTTGCTGCAACAGCAGGGACGCCGTCCTGTGGACGCCCAGATGGATCACGTATTTCATGGACCTGCCCGGTGCCTGTTTTGTTTTTTATGCAATAATACTACCGCATTCGGTGCAGCCGCGCAAGATTCCGCTGATTCGCCGGGTGCGAAGAACCGCATCTATGCGCGGGCGCGCGTGCACGGATCATGGTGACAGGGGCCGCGACCGAACAGGACGGAGACGCCGGTCAGGTCCCCGTTGCGGCGTCGGGCGCTGCCGCTTCGAAGTTCGCGTCGGCGATGCAGCGGCGGACAACCGATGCTTGATCCAGCACGAGGACCGGGTTGCTGTGTGACGGGCGTGAGGGGACCCGCAGGCACCCCGCGAGGTCGCCTGACACGAGACGGGCCGCTTCCGGATCGCGGATCGTGGGCACGTCGAAAAGGTCCTCGGGTCCGGTCGTCACGATTTCGTCGATGGAGTCGACGGTGATGCCGTATTTCCGCCCGCCATGTTCGAAGATCAGCACCTTGTCCGCCTCCGCTCCGGTCTCGGGAAAACCGTAGAGGACACGCAGGTTGATGAGGGTAATCAACTCGCCCCTGAGGTTGAGAATACCGTCGACGAAGGTGAGGGCGTAGGGCGGTTTCAACAACGACGAGGGGCGGTCGATGACCTCGTTGACGCCGGAGATGTCGAAGCCCATCTCGATGTCCACGGAGAACAGGATAAAGGTCGAACGGCCGCGTTCCGTCCTGAAGTTCTTTGGCTTGGTCTCGATATCCGCCGAGGGATAGATTTCCTGGCAGGAGCGTGCGGCGAGCGCCAGCATCTCGTCCTTCAGCAGGCTGTGATGGTCGAGCAGGATGACGATCGTTTCGTCCTGACGCACGAGGCAGCCGGACACGACGTCGTGCCGCGGCAGCCCCACGTTCGCGAAGGGCAGGATGTCCTTTTCATAGAATGTCATGATGCTGTCGATCGAGTAGACCAGCAGGCCGATCCGGCCTTCGGGCAGGTCGAGGACAAGGAGCTTGCGCTTCTCCAGCATGCCGGCCTTGAACTTGTAGGGCGTCTCGTTGCCGATCATCCCCCGAAAATCGACCACCGGCAGGGTGCGTCCGCGCAATTCCACGTTTCCGATGACGTAGCCGTGGGCGAGCTGAGACTTCTGCAGCGGCGGCATATCGGTGATTTCCTGCACGAAACGCAGGTCGAGGGCGCAGGTCGTATGACCGAGTTGAAAGGAAATGCAGTTGAAGCGCTGACCGAGATGGGTCTTGCGTTGCTGAGCGTGATCGATCCGGGCGACGCGCGGAATCTTCTCGATTTGCAGGATCTCGTAAGGGTCGAGAAGCTGCACCATGCGGGCGCCGTCGTCCAGCTTCAGCACCCCTTCGACAATGACGTCCTTCAATCCCTGGGCGTCACGCAGGAAATTGACCCGCGTGGCATTCATGCCCTGAATGATGGCGCCGGTATCGTCGAACAGAAGCCCCACGCAGAGGTCCCCGTTCTCGATGATGGCCACCTTGCGCACGGAGGTTTCAGATGCGGGCGCAATTCCCAGGATGTGACGCAGGTCGATCACCGGGACGATCGTGTTGCGCAGGCAGAAGAGCCCGACCATGTGCCGCGCGGCCAGGGGGACCTCGGAATAGCTGTCGGGGGCGTTCACGACCTCCTGGATGACATCGACGGGCAATGCGAACTCGGTCTCGTCAAGCCAGAAGGAGCCATAGACGACGTTGCGCGCGGCATGCACGCCAGGCGCCGGGTCTATGGCCGCGGCCGGCGCGTCGGCCTTGCAGGACGCGCCGGGCATTGGGGCCGGGGCACCCGGCGCGGTCGCGTTGGGAGGCGTTTCAGGCGGGTGCGACATCATCCCTCTCCAAGGCGCGGAATTGGCGTGATCGTGAAGTCGCCGGTCGTGCAGTCGATCGCCACACGACGGCCGTGTGTGCCCCCGGTATCGTCATGCACGATGCGAAGCCCGGCGTCGCGCAGTGCGGCGCGTGCGAAATCGGCGTTGACCTGGCCGACCAGGCGTTCGGGTTCGGTCTCATGCGGCAGGGTCATGTTTGCGCCGCCGGCGATGAAGACGCGCATCTTGCGGCGCTCGGCGTCTGCGACGTTCATCTGGTGCAGAAGCGCCTCGATCGCGTGATCGACATGGCGCCCGCTGCCCTTGGCTTTGGGAGGGCCTTCGGCCTTGGCCAGCAAGGCATGGGCGAGACCGCAGATGCCGTTTTTCTTGTCCACGAAACCAAGGCCGATGCAGGAGCCCAGTATGGCGTTCAGTGTCTGTCCCGCGCGACCGACCTTGACCTGGCCGATCTGGACGTGGAGTCGATCTTCACCACTCATGTCAGGGGCTTTCCACCCTTGGGCGCGGGGCGATAGATCATCGGTTCGATGATCGCGAAATCGGTCCGAAGCCGGGCGATGCTTTCGCTTTCGCCGATATAGAGCAAGGCATCGGGCGCCATCGCGGCGTGCACGTTTCGCAAGATGGCCTCCTGATCCTCGGGTGTGAAGTAGATCAGCACGTTGCGCAGGAAAACGGCGTCGAAGCTGGCACCGCCCGGCAAGGGTTTGAGCAGGTTGTGCAGCTTGAACGTGGTGCGCCCCCTGATCTGGGTGTCGACCTTGTACCCGGCAGTATCGTCGCCGCCCAGGAACCGATCAAAGAGGTCCGTGCCATCCGCGCGCAGTTGGGTGAGGGCCGGCACGGCGTAAAGACCGGCCTCGGCCTGTTTCAGGACCTTCGACGAGATGTCGGTGCCCGTGCACCTGTAGTCGAACCCCTCCTGCGTGCTGCGCGTGTGCTCAAGGATCATGCCCGCGGTATAGGCCTCTTCGCCGGTCGAGGCGGCCGCGGACCAGATGCGCATCGGGCGTCTTGTGTTGCGTTCCATGAAGGCCGGGATGGCGACATCGCGGAAATGTTGCCAGATCCGGGGCGTTCGATAGAAAAACGTCTTGTTCGTCGTGATCCGGTTGATCAGTTCCTGAAGCTCGGTCTTGTCGGAGGTCACGCGCGCGATATACGCCTTGAAGTCCGCGTCCCTGGTTTCACGCAAGCGGCTGCGCAGCCGGCTGAGCAGGAGAGACGTGCGATTGTCCCCGATCGTGATGCCGGTGCTGTCGTGGATGATGCCCCTGATCTTGTTGAATTGCGACTCGCTGAGCGAAAGCTCTTTTTCTGCTGTCATGGTGTATCACCTGTCCTTGATCAGACGCCCAGTTTGGAAACTTCGGTCTTGAGGTCTTCCGCGCCGGTGCTGAGTTCGTTGGTGGCCGCCGCGATGTTGTCTGAGGCGATGACGGCCTCCTCGGAGGCTTCGACGATCTGCTGAACCGAGTCCGCCACATCGCGTGCGGCGGTTTGCTGTTCGGTGACGGCCACCGTGATTTGCGAAATCGACTCGGTGGTTTCGCCGATGCCTTCGAGGATCTTCTTGAATGCCGCTCCGGCCTCGCGCGAGACGTCGCTGCCTTGCGAGACCCGCTTGACCGTTTCGTTGATCAGCTTGGTGATTTCCTTCGTCGCCTGGGAGGACCGCTCGGCCAGCTTGCGTACCTCGTCGGCCACGACCGAGAAGCCGAGCCCGTGTTCACCGGCGCGCGCGGCCTCGATGGCGGCGTTGAAGGCCAGCATGTTGGTCTGGCCCGCGATCTCGCTGATCACCTTCACGATTTCGTTGATCTGCTCGGAGGAGGCGTTGATCAGGTCCATGGACTCGATCGAGCGGTCGATGGCGCCGGCGCCGACATCGGCCTCCTGCTTGGTGCGTTGGGCGATGTCGTCGGACAGGCGGCTGTTCTGGGCGATGGAATCGATCGAGGCGCTGAGTTCCTCGACCGAGGCGCTGATTTCCTCTGTGGTGCATCCCAGCGTCTGAGCGCCTGCCGCCACTTTCTGAGCCTGTTCGGTGATGCTTGCGGATTTCTCGGCGAATTGGCTCGAGATGCGCGTCACGTTCTTTTCCAGCTCAACCTCGGGCGTGATGTCGAAGGCGAACTTGACCACCTTCAGGACTTTGCCGTCGTCGTCGATAATGGGCGTGTAGGTGGCGCGCAGGAACAGGTCCTTGCCGTCGCGGTCGATGCGGCGGTACTTGCCTTCATCGTGTTCGCCCGACGCAAGCTTTTCCCAGAAACGCGTGTACTCTTTCGAGGCGCTGTATGCATCGTCGCAGAAGATCCGGTGATGCTTGCCGCGGATTTCGTTCAGGGTGTAGCCGGTCGCGGCGCAGAAATTCTCGTTCGCGTCCAGTATTTTGCCATCGGGCGTGAACTCGATCATGGCCTGTACGCGGCTGACGGCTGCCAGCTTGGCGTTCTTTTCCAGCGCATCCAGCTTACTTTTCGTAATTTCGGTGGCGAACTTGACGACCTTGATCGGTTTGCCGGTGGAGTCGAAGATCGGATTGTAGGAGGCGTTGATCCAGATCTCGCCGCCGTCCTTCGTGATGCGTTTGAATTCGCCCGCCTCGAACTTGCCCATGGCAAGGTTCATCCAGAAATCGCGATAGGCATCGGTGCGCACGTAGTCGCTGTTGCAGAACATGCGGTGGTGCTTGCCGACGATCTCGTCCAGCGAATAGCCGAGCGTGGAGAGGAAATTGTCGTTGGCCGTCAGGATCGTGCCGTCAAGCTCGAACTCGATCACCGCCTGCACGCGGTGCAGGGCGTCGGCGAGGCCTTCGAGCTGCGTCAGGTGGTTTCGGTCAGCCTGAACGTCGCCTGAAGCGTCGTCTTTCACGGTCGTACTGGTCTTGGTCACGGCACATCCTCACACGCAATGGTCCCTTCACTCGGGTAAGGTCGTACGCGCTGGAGATTAATGTTTTCCTTTCCGCAACAGGCAGATTGCGGTGGATTTGCCTTAAATACCGTCGATCCAGGCGCGGGGATGAGGGTCGGGGACAGGTGGAGGGGACCCGTGGGGGCCTCCAGCGCAACGGCGACGTTCGAACGTTTGGCGTTGCGTCCTGGAAAATGGTGGGCGACCTAGGAATCGAACCTAGCGTGCGTCTCCGCGAGGGAGTTACAGTCCCCTGCCACACCTTGCGGCCTGTCGCCCACTGAGGCGCGTGTTTAGAAGCGGGCCGTTGCCCCGTCAACCGGAAAATCGCTTGCGATTGCGGTGGTGCGGGGCCATTGTCCGGCGCCTGTGAAGGAGGCCCCCGGATGGCGATAAAGAAACCCAAGTGGGTGGTGGAAAAGGAACAGGCCAAGAAGGCCGCCGCGTCGGAAACGGTGTGGTTGTTCGGCTTGCACGCGGTGCGCGATGCGCTGGAAAATCCACGGCGCCACAAGCTGCGGCTGGTGGTGACGAAGAACGCCGCCGACAAACTGGCGGATGCCATCGCAGCGTCGGGCATGACGGCGGAGATGGCCGATCCGCGTAAGTTCAGTGCGCCGCTGGATCCGCAATCAGTGCACCAGGGCGCCGCGCTGGAGGTGAAGCCGCTGGACTGGGGCACGCTGGAGGATGTCTGCCTGGGCGACGGAACCCGGCCGCCGCGCGTGATGATGCTGGACCGGGTGACGGACCCGCATAACGTGGGCGCCATCCTGCGGTCGGCGGAAGTCTTCGGCGCTTCGGCCGTGATCGCGCCGCGCCACCATTCTGCGCCCGAGACCGGGGCGCTGGCCAAGACGGCGAGCGGGGCACTTGAGCGGCAGCCGTACCTGCGCGTGCGCAATCTGTCGGACGCCATCGCGGCGCTTCAGGGCATGGGGTATATCGTGCTTGGGCTTGACGGCACGGCGGGTGAAACGATCGAAGAGGCGCTGGTCGGCGTGCAGGACCGTCCTGTGGCGCTGGTGCTGGGGGCGGAAGGGCCCGGCTTGCGGCAGAAGACCCGAGAAACCTGCGACAAATTGGTGCGGATCGGCTTTTCCGGCCCGTTCGGGTCGCTCAATGTCTCAAATGCGGCTGCCGTGGCCCTATATGCATCCAGAGGACAAACCGACTGACCAACCGACGGGGGGCTGATGGGCCGGAAGATCGCCACGTGCTGTTACTGCGGAACGCGGGCTGTTCTGGTGTTCGACGAGACGCTGCATGAACTGACCTGCCGGGCATGCGGTGCACCGTTGCACGACATGAAGATGATGCCGCAATCCCCCCGGGCGCAGGATGTTCGGCAGAAGAAGGCGCCGGTGGATCGTCGCACGGGACGACCCGTCGCCGAAAAGCCCGAGTGGCATGGTGGTGCCGACCCGAGGCGGCGCAAGAAGAAATCGAACAAGCGGCGCAAACCGATGTTCGGACGGTTGCTGGAAGAGGTCTGGGATGTGGTGGAAGACATCATCGACTGAGATTTGGCGGATTCTTACCGATTCTTCACACCTATTTTACAACCTCTTTTTATCTGGAAATGAGTACCTATCTGACATGTCAGAAGCGCCGAACTGGAACTCCGGCGTTTCTCTTCACTGTCCCTCGTTCCGCGACTGGCGCCCGGGTTATCCCGGGCGCTTTTTTCTTTTTCGCAAGCGCTTTAGGGTGGTGCCATGAACGAACAGTACACAGAGTCTCATCTGCGGAATATCCTGAAGCGCACCAAGCGCATCGCGGTCGTCGGCGTGTCGATGAACGAGGTGCGCCCGAGCTTCTACGTGGCGCGTTATCTGAAGCTGAAGGGCTTCGATGTGGTTCCGATCAACCCCGGCCACGCTGGCAAGACCGCGTTCGGGGCAACGGTGCTGGGATCGCTGAGCGACATCGAGGGCGAGGTCGACATGGTCGACATCTTTCGACGGCCCGAGCATGTGCCCGCGATCGTGGACGAGGCGCTGGAGCGGTTCCCGGCGCTGCAGACGATCTGGATGCAGATCGGCGTATCGCACGAAGAGGCCGCGGAAAAGGCGCGGGCACGGGGCGTCGACGTGGTGATGAACCGTTGTCCGAAGATCGAATACCAGCGCCTGTTCGGCGAGTTGCGGATGGGCGGGTTCAATACCGGCGTGATTTCATCGAAGCTGTAGGAGCCCTGACGGCGCTCAGGCGACGGGGATATCCGCGGCGATGCGCATCTCTCGCAGGGGTTTGACGCGGGCGATGGCGCGGGAATAGATCGGGTGGGCCTTGTAGGCCGCGAGCGCGGCCTCGTCCGGGAATTCCACATAGACCACGAGATCGACTTCCGCGCCGGTCAGGGTGTCGGCATGTATGTTCTGCCCGACCTCGAAATGGGTGCTGTGGGGGATCTGGCCAAGCATTTCCAGACCGGCGCGAATTTCGGGCAGGTCGGCGGGATCCTTGGCGGTGAAGAAAACGATGTGGCGAATCATTCGGATCGTGCGGCTTTCTCGGCAAGGCCGGATTGCGATTGGCGGGCGGCGAGTTCCGTCATGACGTCATCCACGGAGACGCCGCGGCTGTGCAGCATGACGAGCAGGTGAAAGAGCACGTCGGCGGCCTCTGACGTCAAGCGCGGCTTGTCGTCCCTGACTGCTTCGATCAGCGCCTCGATGGCTTCCTCGCCGAACTTCTCGGCGACCTTCTCGGGGCCCTTGGCCAGCAGCTTGGCGGTCCAGCTGTCCTCGGGCGAGGCGCTGGCGCGAGCGGCGACGATCTGTTCCAGCTCTTCGAGGGTCATGCGCCTAGCCTCATGGGGATGCCGGCCGCGGCCATGTGGGCCTTGGCCTCGGCGATGGTGTGATCGCCGAAGTGGAAGATGGAGGCGGCAAGCACCGCGGAGGCGCCGCCCTCGGTCACGCCATCGACCAGGTGATCGAGCGTGCCGACGCCGCCCGAGGCGATGACGGGGATCGAGACTGCGTCCGCGATGGCGCGGGTGAGGGGCAGGTTGAAGCCGGAACGGGTGCCGTCGCGGTCCATCGAGGTCAGCAGGATTTCCCCGGCGCCTTTATCCTCGACCAGCTTGGCGAACTCGACGGCGTCGATGCCGGTGGGCTTGCGCCCGCCATGGGTGAAGATTTCCCACTTGCCGGGGCTGACCGTCTTGGCGTCGATGGCCACCACGATGCACTGGCTGCCGAACTGGTCGGCGGCAAGGCGCACCACGTCCGGGTCGGCCACCGCGGCGGAGTTGAACGAGACCTTGTCGGCGCCGGCAAGCAAGAGCGCGCGCACATCTGCCACGGTACGGACACCGCCGCCCACGGTCAGAGGGATGTAGCATTGCTCGGCCGTGCGGGTGACCACGTCGAGCATCACGCCGCGGTTTTCGTGGGTGGCGTGGATGTCGAGAAAGCACAGCTCGTCGGCGCCGGCGGCGTCATAGGCGCGGGCCGCATCCACGGGGTCGCCCGCGTCGCGCAGGTTGACGAAGTTCACGCCCTTGACCACGCGGCCATCGGCCACGTCGAGGCAGGGAATGATGCGGATCTTGAGCATGGGCCGTCCTTTCGCGCCTGCCTTCTAGCGCGGGCGGCGGGCGGTGCCAATGGGGCTTTGGACGCGCGCATCTCCAGGCGGTGATTTTTGAACCCCGCCGGGGGGATGGGCGACGGATAGGTGTCGGCGCGGTTCTGCGCCTCACTCCAATCCTTCCGAAAGGACCAAGCCATGATGTCTTTGAAATCCACCCTTGCCATGCTGTCGCTGGCCATGACCGCCGCCGTGGCCGCGCCGGCCGCACCGGCGCAGGCCGAGACCATCACCTGCCCGCACAGCCAGATCCGCCGCGAGGTGACCACGGCGGTTCCCGGCGACTGGTGGAACACGCCGATCGTCAACTCGCTGACCGAGGCGCGGGTCACCAATATCGGCGGGCGCGCGGCGTTGCAGTGCATCTACGGACCAGCAGGGTCGATCCAGCGCTATGCGCCGGAGGGGGCGACCTGCCGGGTGAGCGGTCGGCAGTTCGAGTGCAACCGCGAGTCTGCCTCGGGCGCGGGGGCGCGGACCTTCTCGACCGGGCCGCTGGACATTCCGCAGACGTGGACGGCGGACCTTGACCGCGGGGCGGTGGGTCGCGGAAGTGGCGTGGACATATGGTTCCAGGCGGAAACGGCAGAGCTTTTGTACGTGGCGCCGCGCAATGGCGCGCAGCTGGGTGTGGGCGACCGGCGCAACCGGGGCTTTGACGGCTGCCGGGGCGCGCGGTTCAGCGCGAACCGGGTATCGCTGCGGGATATTCCGGTGGGGTCCTACATCTGCGCCAAGACCAACGAAGGGCGGATCAGCCAGTTTCGCGTGAACGCTGTCTCGGGCGGATCGCCCAAGACGCTGTCACTGGGCTATACGACCTGGCAATAGGCCCGCCTTCAATGGCCCGCCTTAAATGGAAAGTCAGCACCCGGTCCTCGGCCGGGTGTTCGTTTGCGTGAGGACGGGGCCCGGCAGGATCGGGCCGATCGCGCGAATATCTGTTTCCACGCGGCGCGGTCGGTTTAGCTATAGCGATGGACGGACCCCTTGCAGGAGATATTCGAGATGAAACGATTTCTGACACTTGCCGCCGTGACCGCGCTGGCCGGCCCCGCATTCGCAGACGACGATCTGATGAAGGTGCAGTCCGGCAAGGACGTGGCCAGCACGATGGACGCGCTGGAAGCGGCGGTGGAAGGTGCCGGTGCCACGGTCTTTGCCCGTGTCGACCATGCCGGCGGGGCCGAAGGCGTCGGGATGCAACTGGCCCCCTCGGAGGTTCTGATCTTCGGCAACCCCAAGCTGGGCACGCCGGCGATGCAGGCCGACCCGCTGGCGGGGCTGTTCCTGCCGATGAAGGTGCTGGTGTACGAAGATGCGGAAGGGCAGGTCTGGCTGGCCTACGAGGACCCGGAGGAAATGTTCGACGAACTGGACGGGATCGACGACGACGCGCCGTATATCCAGCAGATGACCGGCGCGCTTGGCAAGCTGACCGAAAAGGCGGCGGGCGGCTGACCCGCTCTTGCGTGCCGGTCTCGCGTCAGGCGGAGAGGGTGCGCAGGGCCTCTTTCAGGTCCAGCGCCCCGTCGTAGAGCGCCCGGCCCGAGATCGCGCCGTTCAGAGGGGCGCCGCAATCCCTCAGCGCGATGAGGTCGTCTAGGGACGACACACCGCCAGAGGCGATGACCGGGATCGAGACGGCGTTTGCGAGTGCTGCCGTGGCCTCGATGTTCGGGCCCTGCATGGCGCCGTCGCGGTTGATGTCGGTGTAGATGATCGCGGCGACGCCCGCGTCCTCGAAGCTGCGTGCGAGGTCGGTGACCATCACGTCGGTCTCCTCGGCCCAGCCCTTGGTGGCCACGCGCCCGTTGCGGGCGTCGATGCCCACGGCGACCTGGCCGGGGAAGGCCTGTGCCGCCTCGCGCACAAGGGCAGGATTTTCGACCGCCACGGTGCCCAGGATGACGCGGGCGAGGCCTTTGCTGAGCCAGCGCTCTATCGTCGCCATGTCGCGGATGCCGCCGCCAAGCTGGGCGGGCACCTTTGTGCGTTCCAGGATCGCCTCGACCGGGGCGGCGTTTACCGGCTCACCGGCGAAGGCGCCGTTGAGGTCGACGAGGTGCAGCCACTCGCAGCCCGCGTTCACGAACTCCATCGCCTGCGCGGCGGGATCGTCGTTGAACACCGTGGCCTTCTCCATTTCGCCTTTCAGCAGGCGCACGGCCTGGCCGTCCTTCAGGTCGATTGCGGGGTAGAGGATCATGGGCGGTCATCCGGTCTGTGAACTTCGCCGCGATGTGCCATGACGGGACGGCGTTTGCAACGCGACGTGGCGTCAGGCTTGATCGGGACGGGGCGGAGGCCGCAGACTGCGCGGCATCATTTGCGGGAGGAGATACGCATGAGAACGATGACACTGGCCTTCGTGGCCACCCTGATGAGCGCGGGCGTGGCCTTTGCCGCCGATCCGCTGGAAGGTTACTGGCGCACGGCGAAAGACGATAACGGGCATTCCGGCCTGATCCACGTCAAGCCCTGCGGCGCGCAGCTTTGCGGCACGCTGGTGAAGGCCTATAACGGTCAAGGACAGGAAATCAAAAGCGAAAACGTGGGGCGCAACATCATTTCCGAGACCGTGCCCAAGGGCAATGGCAGCTATACCGGCAAGGTTTACAGCCCCGACCGCGGCAAGACCTACAATTCCAGACTTCAGATGAACGGCAATGCCCTGAAAGTGTCGGGCTGCGTCCTGGGCATCTGCCGCGATGGCGGTACGTGGACAAAGGTGAAATAAGCCCTTTTCCGCTGATACGGAACTGTGATTGAACGATTTGGCCGGGCCGCACGTCTTACCTGTAATATGTTGAAATCAGGTAAGAAGGAGGCCCGGCCAATGCGTATGGCTATGTCTTTTGCACTGTTGATCGGAACCACGGGCGCGGCATTGGCCGATCCGGCGACGGGCACGTGGCAGACCGAGCCCGACAAGAAGGGCATCATCGCCCATGTGAATGTGTACGACTGCGGCAACGCCGTCTGCGGCAAGATCACGCGGACCTTCAATTCGCAAGGGCAGGAGGTGGCGGCCGCGAGCGTCGGGCACAAGGTGATCCGAAACGCCACGCCGACCGGCAACGGCAAATACGAAGGGCGCGCCTGGATACCGTCCCATCAGCGCGAATATCCCGCGGGCATGACCCTTCTGGGCGACAGGATGACGGTCCGGGGCTGCATGGGGCCGGTTTGCATGTCGCAGAACTGGACCCGCATCCAGTAAGCCTCAGGGCGTCCAGGTCAGGAAATTGCGGATGATGCGCAGGCCGGTGGCCTGGCTTTTCTCCGGGTGAAACTGGGTGCCGACGAGGTTGTCGCGGCCCACCACGGCCGTCACCGGCCCGCCATAATCCACATGGGCGATCCGCTGGGCGAGGTCCGCGACCTCGAAATGGTAGGAATGCACGAAGTAGGCGTGGTCGCCGGTGCTTACGCCGTCAAGTACGGGATGGGGCGTGTCGATCACAAGATCGTTCCAGCCCATGTGCGGAACCTTCATCGACGGATCCGACGGCGCGACCGGACCGACCGTGCCGGCAATCCAGTCAAACCCGTCCGTCTCGGTATATTCCAGCCCGCGCGTGGCCAGCATCTGCATCCCGATACAGATGCCCATGAAGGGACGGCCCTTGTCGATGACCGCCTCCTTCATCGCCTCGAACAAGCCGCGATGGTCATAAAGCTCTTCCCGGCAGGCCGGGAAGGCGCCGTCGCCGGGCAGCACGATGCGTGCGGCCGTGCGTACGGTCTCGGGGTCCGAGGTCACGAGGACCTTGCCGGCACCGGCCTCGGACGCCATGCGCTGAAACGCCTTTTCGGCCGAATGCAGATTGCCGGATTCGTAATCGACGATGACAGTTGTCATGGGCTCAGAGCGTGCCCTTGGTGGAAGGGATCGCGTCCGATTTGCGCGGGTCGATTTCCAGCGCGTCGCGCAGGGCGCGGGCGATGGACTTGAACGCAGCCTCGGCAATGTGATGGCTGTTGATGCCGTGCAGCGCATCGACATGCAGCGTGAGCCCGCCATGGGTGCTGAACGCCTGGAAGAACTCTCGCACCAGTTCGGTGTCGAATGTCTTGATCTGGGCGGTGGGCATGGCGACGTTCCACACCAGATAGGGCCGGCCGGAAATATCCAGCGCGGCGCGCACCAGCGCGTCATCCATCGGCAGCAGGCAGGCACCATAGCGGCGGATGCCTTTCTTGTCGCCCACGGCCTGTGCCAAGGCCTGTCCGAGCGCGATGCCCACATCCTCGACCGTGTGGTGATCGTCGATATGCAGGTCGCCCTCGCAGCGGATTTCCATGTCGATCAGCGCGTGGCGGGCCAGTTGGTCCAGCATGTGGTCGAAGAACCCCACGCCGGTACGGTTGTCGTAGGTGCCGGTGCCGTCGAGGTCGATCGTGACCGAGATATCGGTTTCCGCGGTCTTGCGGGTGATGTTGGCGCTGCGCATTGGGTGCGTCCCTGAGTGTTTGCCGCGCCGTTATAGGCGGCGCGGGCAGGCGCGCCAAGGGGGGCGGTGCCGTCCTGCGGAACCTGTAGCGGATTGGCCATTTGGAGGTGTTGACGTCAGACAAGCAGCGCGGGGTCGCGCCTGTCACTGAAAGTCGTAGAGCAGCTGGCCGCTCAGCAATATGGATTGTCCCGGGATGATCCCGTGTTGGTCGCAAAGCCGATTTTGCCGTAACATCACGTCGCGGGTGAGATCGAGGCGGGTTTCGAGCCCGCCGCTGCGTTCTGCCAGGTCCAGTGCGGCGTTTATCTCGCCCCGTTGCACGTGGCCTTCCAGGGCGAGGGCGAAATCATCGTCGGTCAGTGGTTCATCGGGGAATTGCCCGCCGGTTCGGACCATGGACCAGACCGACACGGCGCGCGGCCAGTCGAAGCCTTGGCCCAGGCTTGCGGGTTTTCCGGGCGGATCGGCGACCTCTTCGCGCAGCCACGGGCCGGCGGCCTCGGCGGCGGTTGCCATTTCCAGAACTTGAAGCGCGCGGCCGGCGTAATGGCGGTGGTCCGCGCGTTGATCGAAGGCGCGAAGGATATTTTCGGCAGGGTCGGCACCCAGAGCCTCCTTCATCGCGGACAGGATGAAGACCCAGGCTTCCTCGGGTCGCTGCTCGGGGCTGATGTCGCCGTTCTCGATAGCTGTCAGAAAGCTTTCACTGACGTACGCCATCTCGGTTTCGCGCCCGCTTTGATTCAGGCTGATGCCCAGGATCTGCGTCCCGGCTTCGGCGAGGCCCGCCTTCATCGTCACGAAGAAGCGCTGGCGCTGAAGGCGTTGGTCCAGGCCAGCGGGGTTGTCCGGGTCCGACATGGCGATGTCCCGCACCAGCGCGGCGCTGCCGTTCGAATTCATCATAAGCGGTCCGGCAAGGCGCAGAGGCTCGAACCCGCTGGTGCGGGCCCTGTCCCAGAAGGCCTCGTAGGCGCCTTCGGGCATCAAGGCGTATAGAGATGCGGCAACGACGAGGTGACCGTCGCCCTCGGCCCGGCGCGCCGTGTCTTGCAGCACCTCGACGGGTTGATCGGTCAACAGAGCATGAAGGTTGGCGCCATAGAACCAGGTGCTTTTGAATTTTTCGGCACGGGCCGGATCGGCCTCGATCTGCCGCACGAGGTCGAAATAGGTGTCCCCGTCGTCGAGCAGCAGGATCGCCCTTTGAACCGGCCAGAAGGCGGAGATCAGGACGTCACGGGGATCTGCGCCCCACATCTTCGTGCCTTCGGGCCCCAGCTGGGTGATGCGCTGCGCCAGAAACAGCTCTTCGGTGTGCGAGTAGGGGCGGCCAGCGGCCAGCGCCTTCGTCAGATCTTGGGCATTCATGCCGCCGTAGCGCAGCAGGAGGTAGGCGGCGTCCCCGCCTGTGCTGCGACCTGACAAACCGGGCAGGTCCGCGCGAGAGTCGATGACCTCTGTAGCCATGTCGAGGAGAAGGTCGCGATCGCATTGCATCTGTGCCATGGCCGATGACGCGCTAAGCGCGAGGGCTGCAATGACATGCAAAAAGCGCATGAAAGACCTCCTGAGTCCCGGGTCTGATGCGCAGTGTGATCGGAGCGCACTGACGTCCAGCTTACCGATACCGAAACATGATACCAGACGTCTCTGACGTGGTTTTACCGTTAAATGCATCCGGAGCACGTTGCCAAATATGTCCCAGCACGTGGGAGGCGAGGCGCGTTATCTGCGGTATAACCTGCTGTAACCTGCAATTCTGGAATAAGACCCTATCAAAGGTTTGTCGGCCTTTGATTTAATGGAGCGGGCGATGAGATTCGAACTCACGACCCTTACCTTGGCAAGGTAATGCTCTACCCCTGAGCTACGCCCGCGTCCGTTGGGTGAGGCGGAGATATAAAGTCTCGCGCGGGGCTGCAAGGGAAAATCGCAGCTTGGGCGGATTTTTTTGCCGCGGCGGCCGTCAGCTGCCGTAGCGCAGGATCAGCTCGACATAGACAAGGGTCGAGGCAAGCAGCAAAAATGCGAAAAACAGGGCACGACGCTTTTTCGTCGGGGGCGTCGGCACATCCGGGTCTTGATCATGCAATCCGGTCACGTCACGTCTCCTTCGGTAGAGACTGCGGCAAATGCAGCAGGGTGCAACTGAGGGTAGTATCCCGACAGCCATCGGGCAAGCAAAACCGGGGGGCGGGTGCCAAGTGGCGGAAAAGCGCGCCTGACCCTGAGGCGACCACGCGGACGCCGGCGCCATGTCGGCAAGCCGCGAAACCGCAGGTCAGCCGCTGTCGGTGTCGTAACAGACGCGGTCTGCGGGCGGCAGAGTGAAGTCCTCGGTGTGCACCACGATCCCGTCCGGGCCAAGCAGCAGAAGGCCGTAGGCCCCCGGCTCGTCCACCGAAAGGCTGGGATCCTGAAAACCGAGCGCCATGGGCATCTGGTGGCAGGGGCTTTTGAAGATCGCCGTGGGAATGCGGTTGCCGGCGCCGGTGGCGAACCCGCCCTGGATCGTGCGGTGGATATGGCCGGCGACGATCTGGTGGACAGAGTCGTGCCCTTCCAGCCGCGCGGCCAGCTGACGGCGCGATTTCAGCCCGATCCAGTCCATGCCGCCGAACCCGGTGAGGATGGGCGGATGGTGCAGGAAGAGGATCACGCGGTGGCCTTGTGCGCCTGCGATGGCGGCTTCCATCCAGTCCAGCCGATCATTGCACAGAAGACCGCTATGGGTGTCGTCGGACTCTTCGTTCAGGGTGTCGAGCAGGACAAGGCGGGTGTCGTCGAGGTCAATCGAATCCTGGACGAATCCCTCGGGCGTTTGCGGCGCATCGGTAAACACCGACCGGAAGGGGCGGCGGCGGTCGTGATTTCCCAGCATGAGCGACACGGGGATCTGCACGTCCGCCAGCGCGGCTTGCAGGCGGCGGTACTCGGGTTCGGTCCCGTGATGGGTGAGATCGCCGGTGATGACGATACGGGCGGCATCCGGGTGGTGTTTCTGCGCGTGGGCGAGGCCTTGGGCGAAGCGTGCGGCGGGATCAAGGCCGATGATCGTCTCGCCCTCGGGCACGAAATGGATGTCAGTAAAGACGATGATTTTCTGCATGACATCCCCCGGGCTTCAGACCGGCGCAGCTTTGTCGGATTCGCGGGTTTTGGAAAGGGGGCTGTTGGCCGGTCGCGGGTGGGGCGCGTCGGGATGCGCGCCCCGCCTGGGAGGGGTCACTCCAGCTCGACCAGCAGGTCTTTGGCGTCGATCTGGGCGCCCGGCTGGACATGCACGGCCTTGACGGTCGCGTCGCGTTCGGCGTGCAGGCCGGTTTCCATCTTCATCGCCTCGATCGTCAGCAGCAGATCGCCGGTCTTGACCTGCTGGCCCGCGCTGACCGCCACGGTGGCCACGGCGCCCGGCATGGGCGCACCGATGTGGTCGGCATTGCCGACTTCGGCCTTGGGGCGGGCCTGAACGGTTTCCTTGACGCGCCGGTCAGGCACGCGAATGGTGCGGGGCTGGCCGTTCAGTTCGAAGAACACCCGCGCTTCGCCGTCCTCGTGGGTTTCGCCGACGGCGACCAGCCGGATTTCCAGCGTCTTGCCGGGGTCGATCTCGGCCGAGATCTCTTCGGCCGGTTCCATGCCGTAGAAGAAGGTCTTGGTGGGCAGGGTGCGCACGGGGCCATAGACTTGGTGGCGCTCCATGTACGCATCGAAGACCTTGGGATACATCATCGCGCCCATCAGGTCCTCGTTGTCGATGTTCTCGTCCTCGAATTTGTCCTGAAGCTCCTTGTGGCGTGCCTCGAGGTCCTCGGGCTCAAGCAGCGTGCCGGGGCGGACGGTAATCGGTTTTTCGTCCTTGAGCACCTTGCGCACGATGTTGTCGGGGAAGCCGCCGGGGGCCTGGCCCACGTAGCCCTTCATCAGGGTCACGACGCTTTCGGGAAAGCTGACCTCGGTCTTGGGGTCGAGCACGTCCTCGCAGGTGAGGCCTTGGCTGACCATCATCAGCGCCAGATCGCCCACGGTCTTGGCGATGGGGGTCACCTTGATCACGTCGCCGAACATCTGGTTCACGTCGGCATAGGTGCGGGCGATTTCGGGCCACTTCGCCTCGAGCCCCAGAGAGCGGGCCTGGGCACGCAGGTTGGTAAACTGTCCGCCGGGCATCTCGTGCAGGTAGACCTCGGAGGTGGGCGACTGCATGGCGCTCTCGAACGCGGCGTAATGCTCGCGTACGTTTTCCCAGTAGATCGAGATCTGCCGGATTGCGCCGATATCGAGGCCGGTGTCGCGGTCGGTGTGGCGCAGGGCCTCGACGACAGAGCCCATGGTGGCTTGGGAGGTGTTGCCCGAAAGCGCGTCCATGGCGCAGTCCACGGCATCGACACCCGCGTCGGCGGCGGCAAGGATCGTGGCCGATGCCACGCCAGCGGTGTCGTGGGTGTGGAAGTGGATGGGCAGGCCGATCTCTTCCTTGAGGGCCTTGAAGAGCACCGTGGCGGAGGCCGGTTTCAGAAGGCCGCCCATGTCCTTGATGCACAGAATATGGGTGCCGGCTTCTTTCAGCTCACGCGCCATGTTGAGGTAATACTTCAGGTCGTACTTCGCACGGTTCGGGTCGAGGATGTCGCCGGTGTAGCAGATCGCCGCTTCCAGCACCTTGTCGGCGTCGCGCACGGCGTCCATTGAGACGCGCATGTTCTCGGTCCAGTTCAGGGGGTCGAAGACGCGGAATATGTCGACGCCACTGTCGGCGGCCTGTTTCACGAAAGCCTGCACGACATTGTCGGGATAGTTGGTGTAGCCCACGCCGTTGGAGCCGCGCAGCAGCATCTGGGTCAGCAGGTTGGGCATGCGTTCGCGCAGGTCGCGCAGGCGCTGCCACGGGCATTCGTCGAGGAACCGGTAGGCCACGTCGAAGGTGGCGCCGCCCCAGCATTCGACCGAGAAAAGCTGTGGAAGATCATGGGCATAGTTCTCGGCGATCTGGATCATGTCGATCGACCGCATGCGCGTCGCCAGCAGCGATTGGTGGCTGTCGCGCATGGTGGTGTCGGTCATCAGCACCTGTTTCTGGGCGGCCATCCAGTCGGCCACGGCCTGCGGCCCGTCACGGTCGAGTATCTGCTTGGCGCCATCGGTGATCGTTTCGTTCTTCGGCTTCGGTGCGCGGGGCAGGGCGAGATCCTCGCGCGGTTTCACGCGGCCCTGGACCTCGGGGTGGCCGTTTACCGTGATGTCGGCGATGTAGGTGAGCACCTTGGTGCCCCGGTCGCGGCGGGCGGCGAAATCGAAAAGCTCGGGCGTCGTGTCGATGAACTTGGTCGTGTATTCGTTGCTGAGGAAAATGGGGTGTTTCAGCAGGTTCTCGACGAAGGCGATGTTTGTGCTGACGCCCCGGATACGGAACTCGCGCAGGGCGCGATCCATCCGGGCGATGGCGCCTTCGGGGGTCTGCGCGTGGGCGGTGATCTTGACCAGCAGGCTGTCGTAATACCGCGTGATGACGCCGCCCGAATAGGCCGTGCCGCCGTCGAGGCGGATGCCCATGCCGGTGGCCTCGCGGAAGGCGGTGATGCGGCCGTAGTCGGGGATGAAGTTGTTCTGCGGGTCCTCGGTGGTGATCCGGGTCTGGATCGCGTGGCCGTTGAGGGTGATCTGGTCCTGGCCGGCCTTGCGGGTGGCTTCCTCGAGCGTCTTGCCCTCGGCGATCTTGATCTGGGCCTGGACGATGTCGATGCCGGTGACCTCCTCGGTCACGGTGTGTTCGACCTGGACGCGAGGATTCACCTCGATGAAGTAGAACTGGTCGGTCTCCATATCCATCAGGAACTCGACCGTACCGGCGCATTCGTAATTGACGTGCTTGCAGATCTTGTAGCCCAGTTGGCAGATTTCCTCGCGCTGCGCGTCGGTCAGGTACGGCGCGGGCGCGCGTTCGACGACCTTCTGGTTGCGGCGCTGGACCGAGCAGTCACGCTCGAAGAGGTGGTACATGTTGCCGTGCTTGTCACCCAGGATCTGGACCTCGACATGGCGGGCACGCTCGATCATCTTTTCCAGATAGCCTTCGCCATTTCCGAATGCAGCCTCGGCTTCGCGTCGGCCTTCGCGGACCTTTTCTTCAAGCTCCTTCTCGGACTGAATGGGTCGCATGCCGCGTCCACCGCCGCCCCAGGAGGCCTTGAGCATCATCGGGTAGCCGATCTCGGACGCTTCCTTGCGGATCTGGTCCATGTCCTCGCCCAGCACCTCGGTGGCGGGTATGACCGGCACGCCGGCCTCGATGGCGACGCGCCGGGCGCTGGCCTTGTCGCCAAGGGCGCGCATGGTCTCGGCCTTGGGGCCGATGAAGGTGATGCCGTTGGCCTCGCAGGCGTCCACGAGCGCGGGGTTCTCGGACAGAAGGCCATAGCCCGGATGGATCGCGTCGGCGCCGGATTTCTTGGCGACGCGGATGATCTCGTCGATCGAGAGATAGGCCTGCACGGGGCCCAGCCCCTCGCCGATGCGGTAGGCCTCGTCGGCCTTGAAGCGGTGCAGGCCCAGCTTGTCTTCCTCGGCATAGACGGCGACGGTGCGTTTGCCCAACTCGTTGGCGGCGCGCATGATGCGGATGGCGATCTCGCCCCGGTTGGCAATCAGAATTTTCTTGAACTCGGCCATGGCCCGTCCTCCCGTCATGTCGTTCGCTGCGGTTGCTCCGCAGTGTTTGCGCCGCAGTGCAGCGTTGCGCCTGTTTTTAGGTTTTGCAAGAGGGTAGCGCAATCCGACAAAGTGGGTACATCCACCGCCGAGCGATTTTCTTGGCCGGGCGGGTAGTGAGGCTACCCGATTGGGAGACCGGTGCCGAACACCGGGGGGCGTGTCGGGGCCGGGTCGCCGCGAGACTGTACGGGTACGCAGGTTAACGCTTCGTGAAGGTCGGGCGCTATGGTCGCTCAGTCCGGGTCCGGCAGCAGGCGGCCGCGGGCATCCCGGGGGCGGCCAAGGCCCAACTGGCCCATGTTGGCCTCGAGATCGGTCTTGAGGATATGCACCAGATGCCCCGGGCCGTCCCGCCCGAGGGCGGCGAGCGCATAGTGCCAGGCCCGTCCAAGCATGACGAAATCCGCCCCCAGGGCCAAGGCACGCAGGATGTCCAGGCCGCTCTCGATACCGCCATCCAGGAGGATCGGCAGGTCGGTTTCGGCGCGGATGAGAGGCAGCGCCTCGATCGTGGCCGGGGCGGCGTCGAACTGGCGGCCGGCGTGGTTGGATATCCAGATCGCGTCGACGCCTTCGGATTGCAGGCGGGCCACGTCGCGATGATCCTGTACGCCCTTGATGATCAGAGTGCCGTCCCAATGCTCGCGCAGCCAGGTAAGATAGGACCAGTCCGGGGAGGTGCGCAGCAGGTAGCCGGCATGCTTGTTCGAGGGTAACCCCTTGGTATCCGGCGCATAATCGTCGATGAAGCGCATGCGGGGCATACCGCGACCGGACATGCCCATGGCCCAGGCTGGGCGGATCGCGATCTGCGCGAGGACACGCGGCGTGATCCGGGGCGGGGTGGTCAGGCCTGACCGCACCTGGCGTTCACGGCGCGAGGCGATGGGCACGTCCACGGTCAGGACCAGCGTGGAAAATCCTGCGCTTTTAATGCGTTGGATCATATCCTTGCGGATTTCGGGATCGCGTGGGGGATAGAGCTGGAACCAGGCATGCGGGCCGAGTGATCCGGTCAGATCCTCGGGCTTTTGCGTGGCCACGGTGGAGAGCGTGTAGGGGATGTTCGCCCGTGCCGCGGCGCGGGCCAGGAGCTGTTCCGCGCCGGGCCAGATCATGCCGGACATGCCCACTGGAGCGATGCCGAAGGGCATGTCAAACTCTTGTCCCAAAAGGGAAGTTTTCAGATCCGGGGCGATCTCGCCATGCAGGATCGAGGGCATCAGGCGGACCGCATCGATCTGCGCCTTGTTGCGCCGCGTCGTGGCTTCGGACCCGGTTCCGCTGTCGAGATATTCCCAGACGAAATGCGGCAGCCGGCGACGGGCGCGGGCGCGCAGGTCGGAAATGGCGGGAAAACGGGCATCGAGCGACATGGCAAAGCGATAGCAAGCCGGGATGCGCCCGGAAAGGGAAATCATCCGCGGGCAGGGTTAACGGTGCGGATCGATTCGAAATGTCACGTCGGTATCGCGTCGGTATCCGGGTGGTATGGCGACGGTGCGAAATTTCTCGTTTGCTCTGGTTGACGCGACGCGCGGTGCGCGACGGGCCGGAGGCCGCGAGTGTTGAGGGAAGGTTAACGCCCGGGGCAGACCGCGGCGTTTTCCGGGCATCAGGCGGGCAGGTCCAGGACCGGATCCGGGACGGATGCGGACAAACCGACGCCGCCACCCCGGGACGGGATGGCGGCGTTCTGGTCTCGTTCAGCGGTGCGTCGCGGCGTCACGAATTGCGCGCTTCCTCGACGGCTTCCATGCAGGCTTTCTCGTCGCCGGCTTCGAGCGCTGCTTTCGCGGTTTCGATGGCATCCTTGGCCTCTTGCGACATCTCGGAGTCCGAGCTGGTCGTGGCGCTGTCGTCGCCCGAACCGTCCTGCTGCGCGGCGGCGTCCTGTCCGGAGGTGGCCACGGAGGATGTATCGGTCTCGAGAGGTGCGGTGTCGCCGTCCTTGACGACCTCGCCGTCGCTTTCGGAGGCGTCCGAGTTCATGTCCTCGGCCTGTGCAGACAGGTCCGTGTCGGAGCCGCTGTCGGACGCGCCCGTGTCCGAGGTGCTGTCGGCGCCGTCCATGCTGCCCGACGCGTCGGCGCTTGCATCCGGGTCTTCCAGCGGGGCCAGGCTGCCGTCCTTGGAGATGCCGCCTTCGACTTCCATTCCGGCCTCGCCGGTGAGTTGTGCCAGTTCATCCTGGCAATCCGCCAGGGCGGGGCCGGAAAGACCGGCGATGGTGCATATTGCGAGCACGCTTGTCATCTTGCGTTTCATGGGGATCCTCCTCCTTTTTCCATTGCCTGTCTAACGGGGAGACCGCCGGTTCGTTCCAATCGGTGCCGCAGGGAAGGCGGGATCGCGCCGATCCGTTCCGGGCAGTCGGTTCGCGGCATGAGTGAAAATTCGTACGAATTTTCGTGGGGGATATCCTTTGCGTGGCAGAAGTGGGGCGGTCGCGGGCGTTAATCTTGATTGAGAAACGTTATTGCGGGCGCGCCCGGTCGGTGGGACTGAAATCGGGGCTATGGTTTGGCGGGCGCCGTGTTAACCTTTGTTAACGGTTTTCGGGCGCGAGAGGGTGTGTTCCATGGGCGAGATCGAACTGGCCGCTTTGCTGTGCGCGTTTCTGGCGGGAAGTGTTGAGGAGCAGCGGCACTATTTCGACGTGGCGGGCATGAAGCGGTATGTCCGCGTGGATTGCGAGACCGAGGACCATGTGATCGAGCTGAGCCTCGACGGCAGCGCGAGCGCGCGGGATTCGCTGCACCAGGCGCTTTTCGCGCAGCATTTGACGGGTAAGAAACCCGTGGTGATCCTGATCGACCGGGACGGGTATGAAGGCCGGTTCGAGTTCGAGATGCGCCATGTCACGCAAGCCGCGGGCGTGCTGTACCTGCGGTGTTCGGAAAGTGCGATCCAGCGGTGGGCGGCCACGTCGGGCCTGCGGCAGGGCACGGCGGGGGCGGATGACCTGCCGGGACCGGGGGCCGTCGCCAGCCGTTGCGATTTGCAGGCGTTGCGGCGGGAGCGGGACGCGGGGTCGTAGCCGTGGGGCGTTAGATCCGCGCATGAAAGGTGGGTTGGAAACCCACCCTACACGGCGTCAAGAGGTGTGAATAAGTGTTAACGGGTTGGAACACAGTGTGAACATTGGCTTTTCCTCGGGACGCGGCTTCGCTATTCTTCGGCCATGAGCAGTTTCGACGAATCCGATGCCTTCGAAAGCGCGTCATTGGCGACGCGTGCGATGGCGGCCCGCCCGACGCCTTATCTGGATGACCTGAACCCCGCGCAGCGCGAGGCGGTGGAGGCGTTGGAGGGGCCTGTGCTGATGCTGGCAGGGGCCGGGACCGGCAAGACCAAGGCGCTGACGACGCGCATGGTGCATTTGCTGAACACGGGCACCGCAAGGCCAAACGAGATCCTGGCAGTGACCTTCACCAACAAGGCGGCGCGCGAGATGAAGATGCGCGTGGGGCGGCTGATGGGCGAGGCCGTCGAGGGAATGCCGTGGCTGGGCACGTTCCACTCGATCTGCGTGAAGCTGTTGCGCCGGCACGCGGAGTTGGTGGAGCTGAAGTCGAACTTCACCATTCTGGACACCGACGATCAGCTGCGCCTGCTGAAGCAGCTGGTGGCGGCGGCGAATATCGATGACAAGCGCTGGCCCGCGCGGATGCTGGCCGGGATCATCGACCAGTGGAAGAACCGGGCGTGGACGCCCGACCAGGTGCCGGCGGCCGAGGCCAGCGCCTATGACGGCAAGGGCGTGGCGCTCTACAAACAATACCAGACCCGGCTGCGCGAGCTGAACGCGGTGGATTTCGGCGACCTGTTGCTGCACATGGTGACGATCTTTCAGACCCATGACGACGTGCTGGAGCAGTACCGGCGCTGGTTCCGCTATATTCTGGTTGACGAGTACCAGGATACCAACGTGGCGCAGTACCTTTGGCTACGCCTTTTGGCGGGCGGTCATCGGAACATCTGTTGCGTGGGCGATGACGACCAGTCGATCTATGGCTGGCGGGGCGCCGAGGTGGGCAACATCCTGCGGTTCGAAAAGGATTTTCCGGGCGCCACTGTTGTTCGGCTGGAGCAGAATTACCGCTCGACGCCGCATATCCTGGCTGCGGCCGGCGGCGTGATTTCGGGCAACAAGGACCGGCTGGGCAAGGAATTGTGGACCGAGGCCGAGGAGGGCGAGAAGGTGCGCCTGATCGGTCATTGGGACGGTGACGAGGAGGCGCGCTGGGTCGGGGAAGAGATCGAGGCGATGCAGCGGGGTACGCGGGGGATGCAGCCGATGAGCCTCGATCACATGGCGATCCTCGTGCGGGCGAGCCACCAGATGCGGGCCTTCGAGGACCGGTTCCTGACGATCGGGATGCCATATCGGGTGATTGGTGGCCCACGGTTCTACGAGCGGATGGAGATCCGCGATGCCATGGCCTATTTCCGGCTCGTGGTGTCGCCTGCCGATGACCTGGCCTTCGAGCGGGTGGTGAACACGCCGAAGCGCGGCCTTGGCGACAAGGCGCAGCAGAAGATCCAGGTGACGGCGCGGCAGAACGGTGTGTCGCTGGTGGAAGGGGCCGCGATACTGCTGGAGGAAAAGGGCCTAACCGGCAAGGGGGCTGCGGAGCTTTGCAAGCTGCTTGATGGTCTCAGGCGCTGGGGGAGGATGGTGGGGGACAAGGACGTGTCCCATGTCGAACTGGCCGAGATGGTGCTGGACGAGAGCGGCTATACCGAGATGTGGCAGATGGACAAGACGCCCGAGGCGCCGGGGCGGCTGGAGAACCTCAAGGAACTGGTGAAGGCGCTGGAAGGCTTCGAGAACCTGCAGGGGTTCCTGGAGCATGTCAGCCTGATCATGGACAACGAGAGCGAGGAGGCGGGCGAGAAGGTGAGCATCATGACGCTGCACGCCGCAAAGGGGCTGGAGTTTCCCGCCGTGTTCCTGCCGGGGTGGGAGGATGGCCTCTTCCCCAGCCAGCGGAGCATGGATGAGAGCGGGCTGAAGGGCCTCGAGGAGGAGCGCCGGCTGGCCTATGTGGGGATCACGCGGGCCGAGGAGGTCTGCACGATTTCCTTTGCCGGGAACCGGCGGGTCTACGGACAGTGGCAGAGCCAGATGCCGAGCCGGTTCATCGACGAGCTGCCGGAGGATCATGTGGAGGTGCTGACGCCGCCGGGGCTCTATGGTGGGGGCTATGGCGCGGCGGGCGGGGGCCTCGGTTCGATCGAATCCCGCGTGGCGGAGGCCAATGTCTATAACTCGCCGGGCTGGAAGCGGATGCAGGCGCGGAGCCAGCAGCGCCCGATGAGCCAGCCGCAGGAGGCGCGCGACATGGTGATCGACGCGCAGGCCGTGAGCGCGCACGAGATGGGTGAACGGGTGTTTCACCAGAAGTTCGGCTATGGCGCGATCATCGGGATCGAGGGCGACAAGCTGGAGATCGATTTCGAGAAGGCCGGGGTCAAGAAGGTGGTGGCGCGGTTCGTGACCGGGGCGGATGATATTCCGTTCTGACGGGGTGGGGGGCCGGTGATCCGAAGGGGCGCGCTGTGCGCGCGCAGGTCGTCTCGACGCCGCGACATGCGGCGTCTCGGGGCGCGGGTGGCGATGTGACGCGTTCGGCCGACGAAGGGCGTTTGGCAGGCCGGGGCCTCCGGCGGGGATATTTTCGGCCAGAGGAAGGTGTGGCCGCGCCGGGAGGGGCGCTGGGCGTCAGGCGCGGTCGAGCCGGTCGCGCAGGGCGAGGATCTCGTCGCGCAGGCGGGCGAGGTCTGTCATGTCCATGCCGGTTTCGCGGGTGATGCAGTCGGGGATATGCGCGGCGTCGGCCTGAAGGGCGCGGCCCGTGTCGGTGAGATGCACGCGGACCTGGCGTTCGTCCGCGGTGTCGCGTTCGCGGCGCAGGAGGCGGCGGGTTTCCAGCCGCTTGATCAACGGGGTGAGGGTGTTGGATTCAAGCTGCAACTCGCGGCCCAGGGCGCCGACCGTGCGGGCGTCGCCGAACCAGAGCGCGCTGAGCAACAGGTATTGCGGATAGGTCAGGCCCAGCGGGGCGAGGAGCGGCTTGTAGGTCTGCTGCATCCGGTGCGCCGTGGAATAGAGCGCAAAGCACAGCATGTCGGGTGGGGGCAGGGTGCTCATTGCGAAAAGATATGTCGTGCGCGATTTGATCGCAAGCGTTGACAGGTCGGGTCGCCGACATATGTGTCGTGTACGATTTAATCTTGAGCGATGAAAGGGAACCTTCATGTCGACCGATATCAAGTACTGGACCGAAGCCCATGCCACCGGCGGTGGCCGCGAAGGGGTGGCGCGCCTGAAGAACGGCATGCTGACCTTTACCATGGACACGCCAGAGGCGCTGGGCGGGGCCGGCAAGGGACACAACCCCGAGGAGCTGTTCGCGACGGGCTATGCCGCGTGCTACCTGGGCGCGATGCGGTTCGCCGCGCAGAGCGAGAAGCTGGGCGAGGTGCCCAAGGATGCATCTGTCGATGCCAAGGTGGGGATCGGGCCGCGTGATGATGGCGGGTTCGGCCTGAAGGTGGAACTGAAGGTGAAGATGCCGGGTGTCGACGAGGACACTGCGAAGAAGATCATGGAACGCGGGCATTTCATCTGTCCGTATTCCAATGCGACGCAAGGCAATATCGAGGTGAAGACCGAGCTGGCCTGACGGCTGGCCTATTGCCGGCGTGGGCCCGGGCGAGGCAAGACCGTGAATCGTGCTTCGTCCGGGTCTTTTCCTGCGTCGATCAAGGCGTTTCCGGGAAAAACCGGATCGCGTTTCGCGGCCTCTTGGATCGCCAGAAGCGATGCATGTTTCGGACTGACCCGGAAACGCTTTAGCCGAACACTCGCGGAAAGGTCTTTTGCAGGGCCACGTCCACGTCGCCCATGGTGACCGGCAGGCCGAGATCGACGAGCGAGGTCACGCCGTGGTCGGTGATGCCGCAGGGGATGATGCCGGTGAAGTGATCGAGGTCCGGTTCGACGTTGATCGAGATGCCGTGGAAGCTGACCCATTTGCGCAGGCGGATGCCGATGGCGGCGATCTTGTCCTCGGGCTTTTGCCCCGTCGCGGTGAGGGGCTTGTCGTCGCGCACGACCCAGACACCGACGCGGCCCTCGCGAATCTCGCCGGTGACATTGAACTGGTCGAGGGTGGAGATGACCCAGGCCTCGAGCTGCTGGACGAAGGCTCGGACGTCGCGGCCGCGCTGGCCCACGTTCAGCATGACGTAGACGACGCGCTGGCCGGGGCCGTGATAGGTATATTGCCCGCCGCGCTTGGTGGGGTAGACCGGAAAGCGGTCGGGATCGGTGAGGTCGGCGGGTTTGGCGGAGGTGCCGGCGGTGTAGAGCGGAGGATGTTCCAGCAGCCAGATCGCCTCGTCCGCCGCGCCGCGCGCGATGGCCTCGGCGCGGGCCTCCATCTTGGCGCAGGCGGTCTCGTAGTCGACGAGGCCGGGGGAGGTGATCCAGTCTACCATCGGCGTGCTTTGGCAGGTGGCGCGGATTTTGTCAAAGCCGTGGTTTTTGGCCTTCACAAGCCGGGCGCGATTGCCTATACGGCGCTGCACCAAGGCGTTCGTTCAGAGCGTCTTTCGGTCACGGGCGGTCGTGGCGGAATTGGTAGACGCGCAGCGTTGAGGTCGCTGTGAGCTAACACTCGTGGGGGTTCGAGTCCCCCCGACCGCACCAGTCCCGAACACCCTTTTGCGTTGCGCGATGATCGAGGGTGGAGGGTGCATCGATGTTCATTCGAAAATCGGCGTTCGCGTGGTGGGGTTGAACCCCACCCTACGATTGCGGCGTTCCCGTCACCCAGACCTGCGCGATGGCGCGGTCGTCGGCCATCATGATCGTGGGGAAGACGGCCTGCCAGAGGTCCTCGGCGCTGGCGGCGCGCTGGGCAATCGCCGGGGTCGAGGCGAGGTTTATGGCGACAAGGTCGGCCTCCATCCCCGGGGCGATGGTGCCGATGTGGTCCGAGAGGTGCAGGGCGTCGGCGCTGCCCGCTGTCGCCAGCCACCACAGCTGCGCGGGGTGCAGAGCGGTGCCGGACAGCTGGCCGATCTCGTAGGCGGCGGCCATGGTGCGCAGCATGGAGAAGGACGAGCCGCCCCCGGTATCGGTGGCAAGGCCGATGCGGTGGCCGTCCTCGAGGCGCGCGGCCATGTCGAACAGGCCGGAGCCGATGAAGGTGTTGGAGGTGGGGCAGTGGATGAGCGCCGCGTCGGCCTCGGCCAGGCGGGCGCGTTCGCGGGCGGTGAGGTGGATGGCGTGGCCGTAGAGGCCGCGGGGGCCGAGAAGGCCGTGGAACTCGTAGGTGTCGAGATAGTCGCGGGCCGTCGGGAAGAGGGATTTGACCCAGGCGATTTCCTCGACCTGTTCGGAAAGATGCGTTTGCATCAGGCAGGTGGGGTGTTCGGCCCAGAGGGCGCCGAGGGCGGAGAGTTGATCGGGCGTCGAGGTGGGCGAGAAGCGCGGGGTGATGGCGTAGGTCAGCCGGCCAATGCCGTGCCAGCGGGCGATGAGGGCGGCGCTGTCGTCATAGGCGGATTGCGCGGTGTCCAGCAGGGCGGCGGGGGCGTTGCGGTCCATGCAGGTCTTGCCGGCGACTGCGCAGAGGTTGCGGCTCTGCGCGGCCTCGAAAAAGGCGTCGACGCTGTGGGCGTGGGAGGTGCAGAACGTCGCGACCGTGGTGGTGCCGTTGGCCAGCGTCAGGTCGAGGTAGCGATTGGCGATCCGGTGCGCGTAGGCGGGATCGGCGAAGCGCATTTCCTCGGGGAAGGTGTAGCTTTCCAGCCAGTCGCGCAGGCGCTTGCCCCAGCTGGCGATGATGCCGGTCTGGGGGTAATGCGCGTGGGCGTCGATGAAACCGGGCGAGATGAGATGGTCGTCGTAGCGCTCGATCCGGGCGTCCGGGGCGGCGGTGCGCAGGTCCGCGAGGGGGCCGGTGCGCATGATGCGACCGTTCTCGATCAGGACCGCCTCGTCGAGGCGGGCAGAGCCGGCGGGGTCGCCCTCGAACGGCGAGCGCGTGAAGCAGAGGACCTGTCCGGTCAGGATGCGCGGGGGGGTCATGCGGGGTGGTGTCCTCGGGGCCGGTCGGGGGCAGGATAGGTGCGCAGAAGACAGGCGTAAATCCCGCATATTACGTTGTGATTTCCCGCGGCTTTGTCCTACATGGTGCCGCAGAACCGGGGAGCGCGCGATGGCCGAGGAAAACCAGCAGGACGACGTGACCGAAGAGCGCGAACCCGCGCAGGTGCCCGAGCCCGAGCGAGAGCCCGAGCGCGAGGACAGCGCCTATGTTCTGGACCAGAAAGTCGTGGGCCGGATCATGTATGCGGTGGATATCGGCGACCAGGCGATGCTGTGGCAGGAGCTGGAGCCGTTTCACCCCGCCGACATCGCCGACCTTCTGGAACAGATCAATTCCTTCGACCGCCGCCGGCTGATCGAGCTTTACGGGCACGAGTTCGACGGCGACGTGCTGACGGAGCTGGACGAGACGATCCGCGAGGAGGTGATCTCGATCCTAGCGCCGGAGGTTCTGACCAACGCGGTACGCGACCTGGAATCGGACGACGTGGTCGACCTGGTCGAGGACATGGAGGAAAGCCGGGCGGCCGAGATCCTGGGCGTGCTGGAGGACAGCGACCGGACGCTGGTGCAGCAGTCGCTGAGTTACCCAGAGTATTCCGCCGGGCGCCTGATGCAGCGCGAGGTGGTGATGGCGCCCGAGCACTGGAACGTGGGCGAGGCGATCGACTATCTGCGCGACCAGGACGACCTGCCGGACCAGTTCTATCACATCGTGCTGGTGGACCCGCGCCTGAAACCCGTGGGCAACGTGACGCTGGGCAAGCTGATGGCCTCAAGGCGCGAGGTGATGCTGAGCTCGCTGGTGGAGGAGACGTTTCACGTCATTCCCGCCGAGCAGTACGAGGGCGACGTGGCCTATGCGTTCAACCAGTATCACCTGATTTCCGCCCCCGTGGTGGACGAGGACGAGCGGCTGGTGGGGGTGATCACCATCGACGACGCGATGGCGGTGCTGGACGAGGAGCACGAGGAGGACATCCTGCGCCTGGCCGGTGTGAGCGAGGAAGGCAGCCTGAGCGATCGAGTGATCAGCACGACGAAACGGCGGTTTCCGTGGCTGGCGGTGAACCTGGTGACGGCGATCATGGCGTCGTTGGTCATTGCGCAGTTCGAGGCGGCGATCGCGCAGATCGTGGCGCTGGCGGTCCTGATGCCGATCGTGGCGTCGATGGGCGGCAATGCGGGGACGCAGAGCCTGACCGTGGCGGTGCGCGCGATTGCGACGAAGGACCTTACAGGGTCGAACGTGTGGCGGTTCATCCGACGCGAGGTGCTGGTGGGCTTGGTCAACGGGATCATATTCGCGGTGGTGATGGGGATCGTGGGCGTGCTGTGGTTCGGCGGGCCGGAACTGGGCTATGTCATCGGAGCGGCGATGGTGATTAACCTGGTGATGGCTGGGTTGGCGGGCACGGTCATTCCTGTCGTGCTGGACCGGGTGGGCGTGGACCCGGCGCTGGCCTCGGGCGCGTTCGTGACGACTGTGACGGATATCGTGGGCTTTTTCGCCTTCCTGGGGCTCGCGGCGGTGGTGCTGCTGTGAGCGATCTGGCGGACGTGAAGGCGGCGGCGCGCAAGGCGGCCTTTGCGCGGCGCAAGGCGGCGTTTGACGGGGCAGAGGGCGCCGGGGCGGGCCTCTTGTCCGGCGTGCTGGCCGGGTATCGCGGCGTGCCTTTGGCGGGGTATATGCCCATACGCACCGAGATCGACCCGTTGCCGGCGATGGCCGAGGCGGCGGCGCATGGCCCGGTGGGCGTGCCGGTGATCGAAGGCGAGGGACTGCCGCTGAAGTTCTCGCGCTGGGAACCGGATGGTGAGTTGCGCGACGGGCCGTTTGGCGCACGGGTGCCGGAGGTGGATGACTTTTTCGAGCCGGAGATCCTGATTGTCCCGCTGGTGGCGTTCGACCGGAATGGCGGACGGCTGGGGTATGGCGGGGGGTTCTATGACCGGACGCTGGAACTGTTGAGGGGCAAGCGGGCGACGCTGGCCATCGGGTTCGCCTTTGCGGCGCAGGAGGCCGAGGGGCTGCCGCTGGAGCCCACGGACCAGCCGCTGGACATGGTTGTGACGGAGAAAGAGGTGATCGGGTTTTGACGGGGGACTGGTTTTTTCACCACGGCGGTTGATCTTGGATAGCGCGCGGAGTCAAGGCGCAGCTTGCTGCGCCGCCGCGCGATCGCCAGACCGCCCGGACGGGCTGGCGATTGGGGTACGCTGGCGATTTGATTTGAGGTCTTGCGGAAGTTGCTGAGATAAAGTGCCCTGACCGTCGGTCGGGTCGCCATCCCGCGGTCTGGCGTTCGCGCGGCACACCCGTCGCACCTGTCGGAAAGAGATGAACATGGACACCCACGACTATACCGCCAAGGTGGTCTGGACCGGCAACCGGGGCGACGGCACCCGGAGCTACAAGGGGTATGACCGGACGTGGAATATCGAGACTCCGGGCAAGCCGGTTGTGGCGTGCTCGAACGATCCGGTGCTGGGCGGGGACCCGAAGCTGCACAATCCCGAGGACCTTTTGCTGGCGACAGTGAGTGCGTGCCACATGCTGTGGTACCTGCATTTCGCCAGTGACGCCGGGATCGCGGTGCACGGCTATGTTGACGACCCGCTGGGCGAGGCGGAGGTGGAGCGGTCCGGCAAGGGGCGGTTCACGCGGGCCGTGCTGCGCCCAGTGATCACGGTGCCCGAGGGCACGGACCTGGAGGCGGCGGACGCGATCCACGGGCGCATTCACGAGGTCTGTTTCATCGCGCGGTCGGTGGCGTTTCCGATTGTCTACGAGGCGCGCTACGAGGTGGCGGCGGGCTGAACGGGGCTGGGAGGTCCCGGGTCAGGCCCGGGTCGGAGGGGGGAGCGTCGGTGGCCCTTGCCCTTTGGAGGCGGTGTCTCTACCAGTTTCGGCATGAGGATTTTGTATCTTGGAGACGTGATGGGCCGGGCCGGACGGCAGGCCGTCGCGGAGCGTTTGCCGGGCCTGCGCCAGGCGTGGAAGCTGGATTTCGTCGTGGTCAACGGCGAGAACGCCACGGGCGGGATGGGCCTGAGCGGGGCACATGCGAAGGATCTGCTGGAGGCGGGCGCGGATTGCCTGACGCTGGGGGATCACGCCTTCGACCAGAAGGACATGCTGCAATATATTGAGGGCGAACCGCGGATCGTGCGGCCTCTGAACTTCGCCAAGGGCGCGCCGGGGCGCGGTGCGGCGGTCTTTTCCGATGCGCGGGGGCGCAAGGTGATGGTGGCGCAGGTGCTGGGGCAGGTGTTCATGAAACGCGCCTTCGACGACCCGTTCAGCGCCGTCGATACGGTGATGCGCGCCCATGTGCCGGGCGGCGGGGTGCAGGCCAGCCTGATCGACATCCATTGCGAGGCCACCAGCGAGAAGATGGGGATGGGGCATTACTGCGACGGGCGGGCGAGCATCGTCGTGGGCAGCCATACCCATGTGCCCACCGCCGACGCGCAGATCCTGCCGGGGGGCACGGCGTTCCAGTCGGATGCGGGCATGTGCGGCGACTACCTGAGCGTGATCGGGATGGAGAAGGCCGAACCGATGCGCCGCTTCGTGACCGGCATGGGCAAGGAGCGGTTCACGCCGGCGCTGGGCGAGGTCACGCTGTGCGGCTTGTATGTCGAGACGGATGACGCCACCGGCAAAGCCACCCGTGTCGAGATGGTCCGCGAGGGCGGGCGGCTGTCGCCGGGTGGCCCATGAAATCCGATCTTTGGCTTTATGCCATTCTGATCGCGATGGGGTTGGGGTGGGGTCTGACGATTCCGCTGGCCAAGATTGCCGTCAGCACCGGGCACCAGCCGGTCGGCCTGATTTTCTGGCAGCTGGTGGTGGTCGTCGTCTGCCTGGGCGCGGTGACGCTGGTGCGGGGGCGCAGGATCATTTTCGGGCGGGCCTACCTGCGGCTCTTCGTGATGGTCGCGCTGTGCGGCGCGGTCCTGCCCGACGTTTTCTTCTATCTTGCCGCGGCGAAACTGCCGGGCGGCGTGATGTCGATCGTTGTCTCGAGCGTGGCGATGTTCTCGCTGCCGATCGCGGTGGCGCTGGGCAATGAGCGGTTCGAGTGGCAGCGCCTGGTCGGGGTGGTGATCGGCCTTGTGGGCATCGTGATGCTGGTGGGGCCGGAGGCGAGCCTGCCGGGCGCGGCCTCGGCAGGGTTCGTCCTGCTGGCGCTGTGCGCGCCGGCGCTCTATGCGACCGAGGGCAACCTGGTGGCCTTGTGGGGCACGCAGGGCCTGGACCCGATGCAGGTGATCCTGGGCGCGTCTCTAGTCGGGCTGGTGATCTGCCTGCCGGCGGCTTTGCTGAGCGGGCAGTGGATCAATCCGCTGAACGGGATCGGCGTGCCCGAGCTGGCGCTGGCGGCGGGGGCGGCGCTGCACGCGCTGGTCTATGCCACCTATGTCTGGATGGTCGGGCGGGCCGGGTCGGTGTTTACCGCGCAGACGTCCTATATGGTGACGGCGGCGGGGGTTCTGTGGTCGATGGCCCTGTTGCAGGAAAGCTATGCGATCTGGGTCTGGCTGGCGCTGGGAACAATGATGCTGGGCATGTTCCTGGTACAGCCGCGGGCGGCGCGGGTTCTTGTGCCGGGGCGCGTGATAGATGACAATGCCGAAGTTGGCATGACATCGGACCGGGACGGGCAGAGCTGATGCAATTCATCGAACTTTCGCAGGGCGCCCAGCCGTTGGTCGCCCTGGGCGTGGTCGCGGTGATGTTCGTGCTGTTCATCCGCGAGATCTATCCCACCGAGGTGGTGGCGCTGAGCGGTGCCGCGGTGCTGCTGGCGCTGGGGGTGCTGCCTTACGACGCGGGGCTGGAGGTGCTGGCCAATCCCGCGCCCTGGACCATCGCGGGGATGTTCGTGGTGATGGGGGCGCTGGTGCGCACCGGGGCGCTGGACGCGTTCACCACCGTGGCGGACCGGCAGGCCAAAGTGAAGCCGAAGCTGGCCATCGGGATGCTGATGGCCTTTGTCGTGTTCGGATCGGCCTTCATGAACAACACGCCCGTCGTCGTGGTGATGATCCCGATCTTCGTGCAACTGGCGCGGACGCTGGGGGTGACGGCCTCGAAGATGCTGATCCCGTTGAGTTACGCGGCGATCCTGGGCGGGACGCTGACGCTGATCGGGACCTCGACCAACCTGCTGGTCGACGGTGTGGCGCGCTCGCAGGGGATGGAGCCGTTCGGGATATTCGAGGTGACGCCGCTGGCGCTGTGCCTGGTGGCGTGGGGGGCGGTGTACCTCTATTTCATCGCGCCACGCCTGTTGCCGGACCGCGAGAGCATGGCGGACATGCTGTCGGACCGCTCGAAGATGAAGTTCTTCACCGAGGCGGTGATCCCGCCCGACAGCAACCTGATCGGCCGCGAGGTGACGGGCGTGCAGTTGTTCAAGCGCGAGGGCGTGCGGCTGGTGGACGTGGTGCGGGGCGATATCTCGCTGCGGCGCAACCTGCAGGGGGTCGAGTTGCAGGTGGGCGACCGGGTGGTGCTGCGCACGCAGATGACCGAACTGCTGAGCCTGCAGCGCAACAAGGAACTGAAGCGGGTCGACCAGGTGTCGGCGGTGGAGACGTCGACGGTGGAGGTGCTGATCACGCCGGGCTGCAAGATGGTGGGGCGCTCGCTCGGCTCGCTGCGCTTGCGGCGGCGGTTCGGGGTCTATCCGCTGGCGGTGCACCGGCGGAACCAGAATATCGGGCGGCAACTGGATGACCTTATCGTGCGGGTGGGCGACACGCTGCTTTTGGAAGGGGCGCCGGAGGACATCAAGCGGCTGGCGGGCGAGATGGACCTGGTGGACGTGAGCCAGCCCTCGGCCAAGGCGTTCCGGCGCGGGCACGCGCCCGTGGCGCTGGCGGCGCTGGCGGGAATCGTGATCCTGGCGGCCCTGGGCGTGGCGCCGATCCTGGCGCTGACGGTGATCGCGCTGGCGGTGGTGCTGCTGTCGCGCTGCATCGACGCGGACGAGGCGTTTTCCTTTGTCGACGGGCGCTTGCTGGCGCTGATCTTCTCGATGCTGGCCATCGGGGCGGCGCTGGAGGCGTCGGGTGCGATACAGCTGATCGTCGACTACGTGGCGCCGGGGCTGTCATCTCTGCCGCCCTTCCTGATCGTCTGGGCGATCTACCTTCTGACCTCGATCCTGACGGAGTTGGTGAGCAACAACGCGGTGGCGGTGGTGGTGACGCCCATCGCCATCGGGCTGGCGGATGCGATGGGGATCGACGCGCGGGCGCTGGTGGTGGCGGTGATGGTCGCGGCCTCGGCCAGTTTCGCTACGCCCATCGGGTACCAGACCAATACGCTGGTCTATGGGCCGGGGGGTTACAAGTTCACCGATTTCCTGAAGGTGGGCGTGCCGCTGAACCTGAGCGTGGGGCTGCTGGCCAGTGCGCTGATCCCGTTCATCTGGCCGCTGTGAGGCCGAGGGTCCTGCGGTGAGTGCAGGATAAGCGCGCCGCGCCGGAGATTGTGCGGCGCGGGGCCTGGCGTCGGTTCGGACGAAGCCGGACCGGGACGGGCGCGAGGCCGGCCCCGGTAAAGAGCGCGATCAGCTGCCGCCGTCGGTGCCTTCGGGCAGGGCGGTGGCCAGCCGGGTGACCGTGTTGAGCTTGGTCATGCCGTCTTCGCCGGCGGTGTCGTACTCGAAAAGCACGCGGTCGCCGCGCGACAGGTCGTCGGGCAGGGTGATCTCGGCAGGCACGTGCCAGACGGTCTTGTCGGTGAGCACGATGATGCCGTCGACACGGTCGAAGGCCAGTACGTGGCCTTCGGTTTCGTCGGCGAAGGCCGGAAGGGCGGCGAATGCGGCAATGATGGCCGCGGTGATGATGCGCATGTGTTTGATCCAGAAGGAGAAAGGCGCTTTGAGCGCGACCCTGCGCCTTCAAGCCGCCGGACGGAGCCTTGCGCCCGGATGGCGGGAAAATGGGATGCGCGGGGTCGTTTGCAAGAGGCGGGCGGACAATTTTTTTGGCGGATTCCCGCGCGTCGGACTCCGGAAAGCTTGCCTGCCGCGCGGGCTTGGGGAAAAAGGCAAAAAAACCGGAGGATTCTCTGATGCGGCGTTTGATGGCGTTCATGCTGGTTTGCGTGGTTGCGGGATGCAGTGCGAAGGAGGCGCCGGAGCCGCGCGCCGCGCATAGCCCGCCGCTTTATCCCAACGAGACGCCGCAGCTTCGGGCGCTGATCAACCAGTATGCCGACGATTACGAGGTGCCACGGTCGCTGGTGCACCGGGTGGTGCAGCGTGAGAGCGACTATCGGCCCGGGGCGCGCAACGGGCCGTATTTCGGCATGATGCAGATCCTGCCCGCCACCGCAAAGGGCATGGGCTTTCAGGGCGCGCCGAGCGACCTTCTGGATGCGGAAACCAACCTGAAATACGCGGTGAAGTACCTGCGCGGCGCATGGCTGGTGTCGGACGGCAGCGAGCCCGACGCGGTGATGTGGTACGCGCGGGGCTATTACTATGCCGCGCGGGACAAGTGTCTGCTGGTTCAGACCGGCTTGCGCGAGCGCGAGATCGCGCGGCACTGCCGCTGAGGCGGGGCGGCCAGAGCGGCCGGATCGCGCGACGTGACACGCCGAGCACGGGAGCGGTCCGGGGCAGGGCCACGCGCCTGTCATCCTTCACGATATAGCCGCCGGTCTGGTCCAGCCCGGCGCGGTGGCGCGGGGCAGGTGATTGGCGGGATTGCACAGGGGCCTGCGCCTGATTTATAGAGGCGTGAACTTTACGCATGTCATCGGAGGCACGTCATGGCCGGCCACTCCAAATGGGCCAATATCCAGCACCGCAAGGGCCGTCAGGATGCCCAGCGGGCGAAGCTCTTTTCCAAGTTGTCGAAAGAGATCACCATCGCCGCGAAGATGGGCGACCCGGACCCCGACAAGAACCCGCGCCTGCGGCTGGCGGTCAAGCAGGCCAAGTCGCAGTCGATGCCCAACGACAATATCGACCGGGCGATCAAGAAATCGGTCGCGGGCGAGGGCGAGGATTACGAGGAAATCCGCTATGAGGGCTATGGCCCGAACGGTGTCGCGGTGATCGTCGAGGCGATGACCGACAACCGCAACCGCACTGCCAGCACGGTGCGCTCGACCTTTACCAAGCATGGCGGGAATCTGGGTGAGACCGGCTCGGTCGGGTTCATGTTCGAGCGCAAGGGGCAGGTGACCTACCCTTCGGATGCGGGCGATGGCGACACGGTGATGATGGCCGCGATCGAGGCCGGGGCCGAGGACGTGGAATCGGGCGAGGACGGGCACGTGATCTGGTGTGCGGACACGGACCTGAACGATGTCTCGACCGCGCTGGAGGCGGAACTGGGCGAGAGCGAGGAGACCAAGCTGGCCTGGCGTCCGACGACCACCACCGAACTGGACCTGGAAGGCATGCAGAAGCTGATGAAGCTGATCGACGCGCTGGAAGACGATGACGACGTGCAGAACGTCACCACGAATTTCGAGGCCAGCGACGAGGTGATGGACCAGCTGGCGGCGGAGTGATCCGGCCCGCACGGATTTGAGGCGGCGTCCCGGCGGGGCGCCGTTTTGCGTTCGGGGCGGTGTCGTGCGCGGAGCCTGCGCTGTGCCGTGTTGTGGACCTTTTTGCGGCGCTGCGGCATGCTGCGCGCAGCCAGGGGAGAGTCGGCATGCAGATCGAACACGAAGACGGAGAGAGCAAGGGGCGCTATGTCACCCGGATCGACGACGGGCCGGAGGCGGAGCTGACCTATTCCAAGCTGGGACGCACGGGCATGATCATCGACCATACCGGCGTGCCGGACGCCTATCGCGGCAAGGGCGTGGGCCTGGCGCTGGTGACCCGCGCGGTGGAGGATGCCCGCGCGGCGGGGCGCAAGATCACGCCGCTTTGCCCGTTTGCCGCGTCGCAGTTTCGCCGGCACCCGGAGTGGGCGGACGTTCTGGCCTGACGTATGGTCGGCTGATGGTGTCGTCTCACGGCGCTTCAAGGTCGCAATCGCGGGTTGCGTCAGGGGCCGCTTGGCGGCAAAGTGAGACTCCCGAAGGTGCCGCGCAGGTCGCGGAGAATTGGGAAGCCGGTGAAAGTCCGGCGCTGCCCCCGCAACGGTAAGGATGGGGGATACCGCAGATGGCCACTGGGGCGACATGCCCCGGGAAGGCGCGCGTATCCGCACCCCCGCCAAGCCCGGAAACCAGCCTTTGGGAGAACGTCGAACCGCGGGGGGCGGTGCGGGCGGTGGACCGGAAGAACGGTTCTCGCGCGGCTTTCCCTCGCCCCAGTCCGGCCCGGGGTGCGGCCGGGGGAAGAGCAGAAAGCATGAGCCTGACACCGATCATGAACGGGTTGGAGCGCAGCGGGGCCACCGGCGCCGAGGCCGAGGCCGTGGCGCGGCTGGGTTTCCTGGAGTGGGTCTTTGGCTATCCCGGCGCCGTCACGGCGCGGGTCGTGCGCGAGGCGCTGGCCGAACCCGCGGTCCGGAATGCCGACAGCGCGGCGGCCAAGGCGTTTGCCCGCGTGCTGGAAGAAGCGCGCTATGCCGCGCCGATGACGCGGGGCCGGCGCGGGCGGGCCGCAAGGGTGGTGCATTGAGCCCAAGGCCTTGATCCTGCCGCGTGTCGGCGGGGTCTTTGGCCGTTTGCCGGCGCGGGGGCGGCGAGGCGAGGGCCTTGCGAAAGCTGTGGGGCAAAAAAGAAAAAACGGCGACGCCAGGGAGGAGGAGAGGCGCCGCCGTTCTTTACGTCGGGTCCCAGGGAGGAGGAAGGGACCGTTCGTTAGGTTTGGGTTCCAGAGGAACCCAGGTCTTGCCGGGACCGCACAAGGGAGGAGAGGCGGTATCCCGAACAGGTACCAAACGGGAGGAGAGGCACCTGATTGTTTTCGCGAGCGTTCGGCGCTGTGACCGTTTCCGTTCGCTGTTGAGTTAAAGATAGCGATATGCTGCGCATGCACAATAGGTTTTGCTGCAACGCAGCTATGCAGTTGGCGCATAGAAGATCGGATCATTTTTTACGTGTAAAATCACCGCTTTGCCAGTTTTTTGGGCGAGGTTGAAACGGGGGTTGCACCTGTTTTCAGAAGTGCCACTTTCAACGCCGCAGATGCATGGAGACCGGGCATGACGAAAATACTCGAAAATGTGCGCCGAGAGCTGGACCGGCTGGAATTGCCGGACGGCGGCACGGTGATTTCGCGCGACATGGTGCGCGCGATGCGACTCGAAGGCGGCGCGGTGCGATTCGTGCTGGAGGCGCCCAGCCCCGAGATGGCCCGCCGGATGGAACCCCTGCGGGCCGCCGCCGAGCGTGCGGCGCTGTCGGTTGAGGGGGTGACATCGGCGCAGGTCGCGCTGACCGCGCAGGCCCCCGAGGCGTCCGCTCCGACGCTGAAGGTCGGGCGGCATCCCGAGGGCGGCAACGCCTCGATCCGGCCGGGTGGGGTCAAATCGATTCTCGCGGTGGCGTCGGGTAAGGGGGGCGTGGGCAAGTCGACCGTGGCGTCGAACCTGGCGGTGGCGCTGGCGCGGGCGGGGCGGCGCGTCGGATTGCTCGATGCCGATATCCACGGGCCGAGCCAGCCCCGCATGATGGGCGTGACCGACCGCGCCCAGAGCCCGGACGGCAAGATCCTGACACCGCTGGAGGCGCATGGCGTCAAGATGATGTCCATCGGCCTGATGATCGAGGAGGATCGCGCCGTGGTGTGGCGTGGGCCGATGCTGATGGGGGCGTTGCAGCAGATGATCAGCCAGGTCGACTGGGGCGAGCTGGACGCGCTGCTGGTCGACCTGCCGCCGGGCACGGGGGACGTGCAGCTGACCCTGTGCCAGAGGGCGCAACCCACGGGGGCGCTGGTTGTGTCGACACCGCAGGACGTGGCGCTGTTGGATGCGCGCAAGGCGATCGACATGTTCAACACGCTGAAGACGCCGGTGCTGGGGCTGATCGAGAACATGTCGATGTTTCACTGCCCGCAATGCGGATACGAGGCGGCGATATTCGGCCATGGCGGCGTGGCGGCCGAGGCCGATCGGCTGGGCCTGCCGCTATTGGGGGCGTTGCCCATCGACCTCGACACAAGGCTTGGCGGCGATGCCGGGCGGCCCGTGGCGCTGGAGGACGGCGCGGTGTCGGACGCCTATGCGCGGCTGGCGGAAAGGTTGGTGCAGGGCGGGATGGCGTAGCCGGCGGGATTTGCAGCGACAGTCTGGTGTGGGCCCTTTGCCGCCACGTGTGATCTATTTCCCAGAGCGCCATCGACGGGCCGCGGCGCGGCGATGGCGCGGGGCCTGCGGCCTGAGTCCGCGCCGGGGGTGTAGATCAAACGTCTTTTTTGTCCGGCATTAACGACGTGAAGAAAGACACGTGTCGCGCGGAATCAAGGCCGGAGGCCGCCGCGCGATCGCCAGACCGCCCCCCGGGCTGGCGATTGGGTGACGTTGTTGCTTCGATCCGAGGTTTTGCGGACGTGGCGCGGATAAACTGCGCCGAACATCGGTCGGTCGGCAGCCCGCGGTCTGGCAATCACGCGGCTTGTGAAGCTGACGTCCGGTTTGGCCGCACTGCCGACATTCGTGCCGCCTGCAACGCATGTCGGGATCGAGCCCTTGTGAGACACTGATCTCGAGCACCCGGCCGGTTAACAGCCGCGAAGCGGCCCGGCCATCGTCAGCCCCTCCCTTGGGCTGGCGATTTGGCAAAGCTGGGCGCAACGATCCTTTTGAGGATGTGCTTGGCAGGCATGAAGTGCTTCAGAGTTTCCGTCGGATCGCCATCCCAGGGGCTGCCGATGGCCTCTGTCGTGAACGACAGCAAGGTCCGCACAGCTGCCGGTCCGTGCAGGATCGTGCCCCCCACCGTCACGGTGGCCTGATCCCCCGTTAACCCCCCGTTGATATTTCCCGAAGCCCGGGTGCGGACCGTGTCGCGCCTTTGCTGGCAATCACGTGACGCCTTGGGGGAAGGCCCCGGGCGCGGAAAGGGAAATTCATGAACAAGGCAATCACCGATGGCATCGTCTTCATGCCGCCGCCTTTTGCGAACGGGCTGGATGTCTGGTCGAGCGAGAACGGCACGCCGGGGTCGGACACCTATGATGGCGCCGCCAATGCCGCCTTCGTCCCCGCCGACCAGGATTTCGGCGGCGCGCTGGAGGTCCAGAAGGTCCAGGGCACGCAGAAGCTGCGCTACATGGGCGAGACGCCGATCCTGCCGGGCTGTTACCTGCAGATCACCGCGCGGGTGAAAGCGGTGTCCGGCAACCTGCCCAACGTGTGCATCGCGGGGTGGGCCGGCGGTGCGGGCGGCACTCACGTGACCGGGCTGACGGAGACCGGTCCCAGCGTGACGCTGACCAATTACGGTGAGGTGGTCGAGGTCACGGCCATCGTCGGCAGCGGCGACCGTGGCGGCGTGGACATGGTGTGGGGCACCGAGCCCCTGTACGGGCATTTCGGCATCGACCTGACGGGGCCGAATGGCGGTGTGGTGCGGATCGACGACTTTCGGATCGAGGATGTGACCGGCGTGTTCCTGCGCGACATCATCGGCCTGGTGGACGTGCGCGACTATGGCGCGAAGGGCGACGGCAGCACCGATGACCTGCCCGCCTTCGAGGCCGCCGACGCCGCCGCGAACGGCCGCACGGTTCTGGTACCTGCCGGGACGTATTTCCTGGCGGACAGCCTGACCATGCAAAGCAAGGTCAGTTTTGAAGGCGAGATCACCATGCCGGTCGACAAGATCTTCGAGCTGGTCAACGATTTCGACTTTTCCAAGTACGTGGATGCGTTCGGCGGCGATACGGAGATGGCCTTCAAGAAGGCCTATCAGGCGCTGCTGAACAATCCGGGGCATGTAGAACTGGACATGAAAGGCCGCAAGGTGGCGCTGCGCGAACCCGTGGACATGCAGGCCGCCGTGCCGAACCGGACCACCTACAAGACGCGGCACGTGATCAAGAATGCGCAGTTCTCGGTCTTTCCGGGGCCGAACTGGGACACCGATATCGTCACCTCGCAAGCCACCTACAACGCCAATGACAACAAGCGGCTGACCAATGTCGCCAACGTGGCCAACATCCAAGTGGGGTCGCTGGTGACCGGCAACGGGGTGGGCCGCGAGGTTTACGTGCGGGCCAGGAATGTCGGCGCCCAGACGGTGACGCTGAGCCAGCCGCTCTACGACGCGGAAGGCACGCAGACCTACACCTTCAGGCGATTCAAATACATGTGGGATTTTAGCGGCTTCGCCCAGGTTTCGAAATTCGCGGTGTCCAATATCGAGTTCCAGTGCGGCGGCGATTGCAGTGCCGTGCTGCTGCCGCCCGCGGGATCGGCGATCCATTTCCGGGATTGCTTTTTCACCCAGCCGCGCGACCGGGGCATCACCAGCCACGGCGAGGGCGACCAGGGCATGATGATCGACCGCTGCCAGTTTCTGTCCCGGGAAAGCCCGCTGCTGGTGCCGGACCGGACCACGATCGGCGTCAATTGCAACGGCAACGACATCAAGATCCGCAACTGCCGCTGCAATTTCTTCAAGCATTTCGCGATCCTGGCGGGGTCGTCCAGCATCATCATTGGCAACCACTGTTTCCAGGGCGACAGCGCCGATCCCGGCCCGCGCAGCGCGATCTTCGTGCTGGCGCGGACCAACAATCGCGGCACGATCACCGGGAACTATATCTGCGACGGGTCGGTCGAGTGGACCAACGAGTATGACGAGGCGCCGGATTTTTCGAGCGAGTTCTCGTTCAGCGCCCTGTCGATCACCAGCAACGTGTTCCTCAGCCAGAGCACCGCGCCGTCGTTCAACTTTCTGATCGTGAAGCCCTACGGGCCGGGACATTTTATCAACGGGCTGACGGTGACGGGCAACACGGTGCGGCTGATCGACGGGCCGATCGACCGCTTCGAGGGGGTCGATACCAGCTTCGCCACGCTGAATTTCGAGCGGTTCCGCAACATCCGCTTCGAGGACAACGCCTATTTCAACGTCAACATCCAGGTGGAGAATCCGCTGGTCCTGCAACATACCGAGGCCAGCGCGCAGAAGACCTGGGTCGTGGCGCCGCATCCCAAGCTGCCCTTCGAGGCCTGGGCGCAGACGGTCGAGGCGATCGTGCCGGAAGGGCCGATCCGCGAGGCCAATGGCGACGCCTATTTCGGCATCCCGTATTATGACGGCAAGGAAGGCCCGAACAATGATCAGGTCAACCTGCGCTGGGAAAAGGCGGTCCGGGGGACGGTCACGATGCGGGTCAGGATCGACGACCTGATCTGACGCGAGGACCTTTCGCGTTCCCTGTCAGAACTGGTGCCAGAAGCCGATTTTCAGCTTGAAATCATCGGCTTCTGCCACGCCGGCGACCACGCCGATCTCGGCATGATATCCCGGGGCGATCCGGTGGACGTAGGACGGCGCCAGCTTGGCGTAAGGGGCGCTGTCGGTCGGGATGCCTGTCTGCAGTTGCAAGATCACCTTGGCGTCGGGGCCGGGGCTGAGGCCGAACGTGATGTCGGTTTCCAGCACGCCGTCGAAACTGTCGATGATCACCGCCCGGCTGTCGACGCTGATCCAGCCGGGCGTGTCCCCAAGCGCGACCCCGCGCCCCAGGCTGAGGCCGGGGCGCAGGGCGAAGGTTTCCCGCGCCATCCCGAGGCCGAATTCGGCAGCGAGGCGCAGGGTGCGGTCGGTGGCGCCGACGGGCCAGCGCAGAAAGGCGATGGCCTTGGACATGTTGTCCTCGCGGCCGCCCGCGTCGAGGCCGAGCGTCAGCCGGTCGGTCAGCCCGTGTTCGGCATAGACCGAGCCGTAGAAGCCGCCGCCGTCTGATATGCCGCCCTCGGCGTCGATCTCGATCGAGGTGCTCAGAAACGTCCGGTCTTCGGCGCGCGGCCATGGGCCGGCCAGCGCCGGGGCGGGGGCGGCGAGCAACAGAACCGGAATGACGACGCGCTTGAGCGGCATGGCACCTCACGCGGTCAGCTTGGTCAAATTTGGTAAATGCCAGGTTAACGCGGCCCGGTCAGGCGGGCCTGTCGCGGGGCACCGCGATAAGGCCGAGTTGGCGCGCCCCGGCCACGGACAGGATATCGGAGTCGAATCCCTGCGGCTTTTGAAAGCTGCGGATGGCGGCGCGGGTGCGACGGTCCATCTCGCCGTTGATCGGGCCGCGATAAAGCCCGCGGGCCTTGAGCGCGCGCTGCACCGAGGCGTTGAATTCAGGCGTCAACTCGGCCCGGCAGGGGACCTGGAACCGGGTCACGCGGCGTTCCTGCACGATCTTCTGCGCGGTCTCAGTGCGATAGCTGGCGGGGCGCGTGACGGTGCCGTCTGCGGCAACCTCCGCGGGGCTGACGAGGATCTGTTCGGTCACCGTCTCCACCACGGCGGGCGACGTATCCTGGGCCCAGCAGGTGCCGGGGGCCGCGCCGGGGGGCGGGGTGTCCAGCCGTTGCACCGCGTCGGGGTCGGCGGCGGTGCGGGGCACCTCGCCACAGGCGGCCAGCGCAAGGAATGCGCAAGGTGCAATCAGGGTCGGTCGGATCATCTGCTCGTGCCTTTTTAGGCGTGTTTTGCAGCATCTTACCCGGTTTCACCCGCTTGGGGAAGCGTGCAGTCGTCCGCGCTGTCCAGCAGGCGGTCGAGCAGGGGCGAGATATCCTCGACCTTCTCGGCGATGACATGCACCACGCCCGATTGCCGCTGGATCCGGCCGGTGATGCGCAACAGCCGCCCGGCGATGACGGCCCGGCGGTATTGTTCGTAAAGCGCGCGCCAGACCACGATGTTGACCACGCCGGTCTCGTCCTCCAGCGTCAGAAAGATCACGCCCTTGGCGGTGCCGGGCCGCTGGCGCAGGATCACGAGGCCCGCCACCGTCACGCGCGCGCCTTCGGGCGGATCGGCCAGGCGTGCGGCCACCAGCGCGGCCGGCGGGCGGGGCCAGTCATGGGGGGGTGCGGCGGTGAGAACTCTCATGGGAACAAAGATAGAACATGCGGGATTTTAGGCAACTCTTTTCCCGGCGATGTCGCAAATGGGACTGGCATCGCCTACATGGCGCGGCTAGGAACCCTTGAAGAACGCAAGCGACGGGAGCCCGATTTCATGGCCAAGATCACCTATATCGAACATAACGGCACCAAGCACGAGGTGGAGGTCGCCAACGGCCTGACCGTGATGGAAGGCGCGCGCGACAACAACATCCCCGGCATCGAGGCCGATTGCGGCGGCGCCTGCGCCTGTTCGACCTGCCATGTCTATGTCGACCCGGCCTGGGTCGAGAAGCTGCCGGCGAAGGACGACATGGAAGAGGACATGCTGGACTTCGCGTTCGAGCCCGATCCCGAGCGTTCGCGCCTGACGTGCCAGCTGAAGGTCAGCGACGCGCTGGACGGCCTTGTCGTGCAGATGCCCGAGAAACAGATCTGACCTGCCGCTTCCTCTGGCCGTAAATATCCCGGGGGTGCGGGGGCTGGCCCCCGCCTGAACCTGCGTGCGGCGCCAGCCCCCGCTTTACAACGCGTGCGGGGGCTGGCCCCCGCATCGGTCGGATCGCGCGCAGCGCGGTCCGAACCTCAGTACAGCGCCCGCCATCCGATATCGCGGCGGCAGAACCCTTCGGGCCAGTCGATCCTGTCGATCATGCCATAGGCCCGGTCGGCGGCCTCGCGCAGGGTGGCGCCGCGGGCGGTGACGTTCAGGACCCGGCCGCCGGTGGCGGTGATCTTTCCGTCCTTCTCGCCCGTTCCGGCGTGGAAGACCATGTGAAAGCTGTCTTCCGGGCAGTCGTCCAGCCCGGTGATGACGCTGCCCTTCTCATAGGCGCCGGGATAGCCCTTTGCCGCCATCACCACGGTCAGGGCATGGTCGTCGGCCCAACTGGCCTCGACCTGGTGCAGGCGCCCCTCGGCGGCGGCCTGCATCAGGTCCAGCGCCTGTGCCCCGAGGCGCAGCATCAGGACCTGGCATTCGGGGTCGCCGAACCGCACGTTGTATTCCACCAGCCGGGGCTGGCCGTCCTTGATCATCAATCCGGCGTAGAGCACGCCCTGGTAGGGCATGTCGCGCTCGGCCATGACGCGCAAGGTGGGGCGGATGATCTCCTCCAGCGCCTTTTCGGCCACGGCGTCGGTCAGCACAGGGGCAGGAGAATAGGCGCCCATGCCGCCGGTGTTGGGGCCGGTGTCGCCCTCGCCCACGCGCTTGTGATCCTGCGCGGTGCCCATGGGCAGGGCGGTCTGGCCGTCACACAGCACGAAGAACGACGCCTCTTCGCCGTCCATGAATTCCTCGATCACCACTTCGGCGCCGGCGCTGCCGAAGCTGCCGCCGAACATGTCGTCGATGGCGGCGTGCGCCTCGTCCACTGTCTGGGCGATGATCACGCCCTTGCCGGCGGCCAGGCCGTCGGCCTTGACGACGATGGGCGCGCCCCGGGCTGTCACGTAATCCTTCGCTGCCCCGGCGTCGGTGAAGTGGCCATAGGCGGCGGTGGGCGCGTTCGCGGCGTCGCAGATCTCCTTGGTGAAGCTCTTGGAGGCTTCGAGCTGGGCGGCCGCCTGCGACGGGCCGAACACCAGAAAGCCCGCGTCGCGCAGCCGGTCGCCCACGCCCGCGACGAGCGGCGCCTCGGGGCCGATGATTACGAACTCGATGGCGTTGGCCTCGCAGAAATTGACCACGGCGGCCCCGTTCTCGATGTCCAGGCTGGCGCATTCGGCGATCTGCGCGATCCCGGCATTGCCCGGCGCCACGATCAGCTTGTCGCATTTGGGGTTCTGCATCACCGCCCAGGCCAGGGCATGTTCGCGCCCGCCGCCGCCGAGTATGAGAATATTCATCTGTACCAAGACTCCGGTTTTGTTGGCTCTCTAATCGGTCGTCCTCAGGGTGGCAAGGACCCCGCCCGAGGCACGCCGTGATCCCGTGCCGCGGCTGCCAGGGGCGCGCCGCACGCACGCCCTAGCGGACAGGTGCGACCGTCTGTCGAGGGAACGGATCGGGTGCAGGCGGCGTTTTCGGGTCAGAACGTAGATGTTATCCAGGAGTAATGAGATGCCCAAACTGCAGAACCGACGAATCGCCATACTCGCCACCGATGGCTATGAACAATCCGAGCTGGAAAAGCCCCGCGATGCGCTGCTGAGCGAGGGGGCCGAAGTGCATATCGTCTCGACGCATTCCGGCCAGATCCGTGGCTGGAATGAAAACGACTGGGGCGACTCGGTGAATGTCGACAAGACGCTCGACGACGTCAGCCCCGCCGACTACGACGCGCTGGTGTTGCCTGGCGGTCAGATCAACCCCGACATGCTGCGCAACGACAAGAGCGCCGTGAGATTCATCAAGGCGATCTTCGAGGCCAAGAAGCCCATCGCCGCGATCTGCCACGCGCCGTGGCTGCTGGTCGAGGCGGGTATCGCCAAGGGGCGCAAGCTGACCTCGTTCCATTCGATTCGCACCGACCTGGAGAATGCAGGCGCGATATGGGAAGACAGCCCGGTCGTGGTCGACCAGGGCGTGGTGACCAGCCGCAATCCCGACGACCTGCCGAACTTTTGCGGCAAGATGATCGAGGAAATCTGCGAAGGTCGTCACGAAGCCCGTGCCGCCTGACCTTTTCAACCGGGGCGGGATGCGTCAAAGATGCGGTCATGTCTGACCTGATTGACGATCCCGACCCGGGCGGAAACGCCCCCGAATTCTCGGTCTCCGACCTGTCGGGGGCGATCAAGCGCATGATCGAGGGAGAGTTTTCCCACGTGCGCGTGAAAGGCGAGGTGGGACGCGTGAGCCGGCCTCGCTCCGGTCATGTTTACATGGACCTCAAGGATGATCGCTCGGTTCTGGCCGGGGTGATCTGGAAGGGTGTCGCCAGCAAGCTGGCGGTGCAGCCCGAAGAGGGGATGGAGGTCGTGGCCACGGGCCGGCTGACCACGTTCCCCGGACAGTCCCGTTATCAGATCGTCATCGAAGACCTGAAGCCTGCGGGCATGGGTGCGTTGATGGCCATGCTGGAGGCGCGGCGCAAGGCGCTGGCGGGCGAAGGCCTGTTTGCGCCCGAGCGCAAGAAGCGGCTGCCCTACCTGCCGGAAGTCATCGGAGTCGTGACCTCGCCTTCGGGTGCGGTGATCCGAGATATCCTGCACCGGCTGCGCGACCGTTTTCCCCGCAAGGTGCTGATCTGGCCTGTCGCCGTGCAGGGTGAGAAATGCGCGCCCGAGGTGACGCGGGCCATTCAAGGCTTCAATGCGATGACGCCGGGCGGTGCGCTGCCGCGCCCGGACCTGCTGATCGTGGCGCGCGGCGGGGGCAGTATCGAGGACCTCTGGGGCTTCAACGAGGAATCGGTCGTGCGCGCCGCGGCGGCCTCGGAGATTCCGTTGATTTCCGCCGTCGGGCACGAGACGGATACGACGCTGATCGATTTTGCCTCGGACAAGCGGGCGCCGACGCCCACGGCGGCGGCCGAGCTGGCCGTGCCGGTGCGGCTGGACCTGCTGGCATGGCTGGACGGGCAGGAAGGCCGGCTGTTGCAGGCGCTGAAGGGGCAGGTGACGGCCCGGCAACAGCGGCTGCGCGACCTGAGCCGGGCGTTGCCGCGCGGCGAGGCCCTGCTGGACGGGCCGCGCCAGAGGCTGGACGGGATGTCGGACAAGCTGCCCGGGGCGCTGCGTGCGTCGATCCAGGTGCGGCAGGTCACGCTGTCGGAAAAGGCCGGGGCGCTGCGGCCCGGTATGCTGCGCGAGCGCGTGCGGAACCGCCGCGAGGCATTTGCGTCGCTGGCCGCGCGGGTGAACACGCGGGCGCTTCAACGGGATATCGGCCAGAAGCGCACGGAGTTCGACCGGGTAACCAAGCGTTTGTCGGATGTCGGTGCGCGGCAGATCAGCAGCTGGCGCGACAGGCTGGCATCGCAGGACCGCTTGCGTGAAACGCTGGGTTACAAGGCGACGCTGGAGAGGGGCTATGCCGTGGTGCGCGGCGACGGGGCGCTGGTGACGACGAAGGACGCGGCACAGGCAGCCGGCGCCCTGGAGATCGAGTTTGCCGACGGGCGGCTGGCGGTCGGCGGGGGCGATGCGGCCGCGACCCCGTCCCGGGCCACCGAGCGGGAGCCTGCGGCGAAGCCCGCGCCGAAGGCCAAGAAGACACCGCCCGAGCAGGGCAGCCTGTTCTAGCGCGGTCTCACACGCCGATCTCGGGGCCGAGGCAGTGGAGCGGCTCGCCGGTCTGTTCCATCTCGTAAAGCTGGGTCTGGGCCGGGTCGTTCTCGAACTGCGCGACGAGGCCCGAGCCGGAGCGCCGGAAGCTCCAGCATTGGGGGTCGGGCTTGCCCTCGTAGACGAAACAGATCAGCCCGTCATCCTCGTACCACTCGCCTTCCTGGCATGCACCGTCGAGGAAGGACCAGCGAACGCGGCGGTTTTCGAGATATTCCTCGCCGCCATAGGGCGCGCCCTGGGCGCCGTAATAGAAGGTCTTGCCGCGGGTATAGGCGTCGAACTCGTCGGCGGACATGAGGTCTTGGGCGACGGCGAGAAGGGGGGTGGCGGCAAGGACGCAGGCAAGCAAGAAGCGCATGGCGTGATCCTGACAGATGCGGAAGGGGGAGACCACGGGTTATTCGCCCGGCACAGGCCTGGCCACGGTCGCGCCGGCGCGATCCCGCCATTTGGCGCAGCGGCGGTCCATGATGCGGCGCCACAGCGTGGGGAAAAGGGCGATGGTGGCCATCAGAGGCAAGGGCAGGGGCAGCATCGGCATGGTCGCGGGGTCGAGTTGCAGCGCGGGATAGCCGCGCGCGGGAGTGACATGGTGATCCGAGTGGCGCGGGGCGTTCAGCATCAGCGCCGAGGAGAACCAGTGCGGTGTGTTCCACGAATGCTGCGGGCCGACGGGTTCCAGCCGTCCATCGGACAAGGTGACGCGGCGCAGGCCGTAATGCTGAACGTAATCAGACAGGAGGATCTGCACCTGCGCATAAAGCGAGAGTGCCAGAAGCGCCGCCAGCGCCGGGACGCCGCCGATCAGCGTTGCGGCCAGTATCAGCGCCGCGGCGCCGCCGATGTAGAGCGCGTAAGGATGGCTCCAGAGCGGCTTGCGGCCGGCCCGCAGGCGGTTCTCGGCCCTTAGGCCCGCGCGGAACGATCCTGCGCTGGCCCGCAGGGCATAGCGGTAGAACCCTTCGCCGGGCCGGGCGCTGTTGGGGTCGCTGTCGCTGCCCACGTGGACATGGTGCACCCGCAGGTGGGCGCTGGCGTGGTGGCCGACCAGCAGCGAGGTATAGATCAGCCGGCCCAAGAGGCGCAGGGACCGGGCCTTGCGGTGGATGAGCTCATGCGCGACGGGGTGCGAGATCTGGCCGAAGAAGAGCCCGGTGGCGAAGCCCGTGAGAAAACGCTCCACACCCGACAGGCCGGACGGCCCCGCAATGGCCCAGAGCGCGGCGGCATAGAGGCCGAAATGCGCGATGCCGAGCGCGGCCAGCAGCGTGTCGGCGGCGGGAAACTCGGCCTCGGGGTCGGTATTGGCGGCCTCGACCGCGATCAGGCGGTCCAGAAGGAAGGTCAGTACCGTCAGATACCCGAGCGCCAGCCACGCCCAGGCACCGCCCCACGCCGCACCCAGCCCGATCAGCAGGACGGGCAGGCATGTCGCGATGGTGAAAAGACGCAGGTCTTTCATGGGGCCTCTGGGATCTTGCTTCGCCGGAACCATTAACATGGGGGCGATTACGATTCGCTCAATCTTCGATGTCGGGTTGGCCGGATAAACCTGCGGCGGCGTGACGAGGGAGCAAGGTTTATCCCCCTTGGGGTGATTTCTGAGATGTTCACTCTGCTTTGGATTGAGGGCGGGGGGGTCTTGGCCGTGCGCCGGGCGTGATCCGGTCAGTCGTTGCGGTAGACGGCGCAGATGCAGCCCGCCTTCTTGAATTTCGCGCAGTCGCGCCAGGCCGTATCGCGGCTGTCGCGGCCGAGGCGGGCCATGAAATAGCCGCCCTTGGGGCTGGCGCGGCTTTTCTGGAACAGCAGGTCGGGGTCTTCCTTGCCGATGAGGCCGGCGCAGGCGCGGGTCTGGGCCCTGAACTTGGCCAGGGACGTTTTCTTGGTCATGCCGAAGGCCATCTGTATGCCCCAGGGTTTGACCTTGGGCAGGTAGGATTTGAGCGCGGTCATGCGGCGGTTGCGGGCCAGCTCGAAGCACGCCTTGTCGAAGGGCAGATCGTGCGAGAGGCGCAGGTCGGGGGTGGGTTGGGGCTCTTCGGTCCAATTCGGGTAAGGCACGCCGGTGATGATGCGGACATAGTCGACGGTCTCTTGGGCCAGCCCGCCGGTGCCGGCGATCAGCCCTTCGGCGCGGCGCTCGCCGCCGTTATAGCCGATGGCGGCGAGGCCCGGATTGCCGTAGCGCCGGGCCATTTCGGCGAGGTAGTGCGCGGAATGCTCCAGCGCCTCGGCGGGGTTGTAGGGGTCCGAGAGGCCGCGCAGCTTGGCGGTGGAGGGGATGAACTGGGCGATGCCGCGGGCGTTGGCGGGGCTCAGCGCGTTGGGATCGAAGCGGCTTTCCTGCCAGATCAGGCGGGCGAAGAAATGCGGGTCGAGCCCGTGCCGGGTGGCGAAGGTTTCGATGGCGTTGCAGGTGTCGTAGACGAAATGCGCCTTGCGGATGCACAGGGGCGGCCCCCACTTGTCGGTGGAACAGATCGTGTCGGGCGGCGTCGCCAGCGCGGGGCCGGGGACCAGCATGGAGACGAGAAGGACGAGGCGCAGAAGCATGTCGGCATGGTTGCCTGCGGGCCGCGCTTGTCAATGGTGGGTTTTCATCGGGGGCGGGGCGGTTTAACTGGAGAGGTCAGAAAGCAGGGGTGTCTCAATGGCGTTTTTCCGCAAGCTGAAGGATCGGTTGTTCAAGTCTTCCTCGAAGCTGGAGGAAGGGCTGGACGCGATTGTCGAGGACGGGGGCGAGGCCGAGGAGCTGACCGAGGCGGCGGAACCGGACCCAAAGCCGGAGCCTGCGCCGGAAACTGAGCCGGAGCCTGAACCTCAGCCGACGCCGGAGCCAGAACCCGAGCCGGAACCGACGCCGGAGCCGGAACCTCAGCCGAGGCCTGACCCGCAACCAGAGCCCGAGCCTGAGCCAGAACCAAAGCCCGAGCCTGAGCCGGAACCGGAGCCCGCGCCGGAACCGGACCCCGAGCCACGGCCCGAGCCGCGTCCGACGCCTCCGCCGGAGCCGCGCCCCGACCCGTCGCCGCCGGAAGTTCCCGTGCCGCCGAGCGAAGTGCCGCCAGCCGCGCCGCAGGAGGTGCCGCAGACGCCGCCCCTGGAAGACCCGGTGCGTGCGCCCGATCCGCAGCCCATGCCGACGCCGATTGAGATCCCGCCCGACACGCCGAAGAGCGAGGCCGCGCCTGCCGCGAAAACGGGCCTGTTCGGGCGGCTGCTGGGACGTGGCGAGGCCAGGACGGTGGTGCGCCGGGTGCTCGACGACGACATGCTGGAACAGCTCGAAGAGCTGCTGATCACCGCCGATATGGGCGTCGACACGGCCCTGCGCGTCACCGCGAACATGGCCGAGGGGCGGATGGGGCGGAAATTATCGAGCCAGGAAATCAAGGAGCTTCTGGCGCGCGAGATCACGCGGATCATGGAGCCTGTGGCAAAGCCCATGCCGCTGTATCCCAAGCGTCCGCAGGTGGTGCTGGTGGTGGGGGTGAACGGATCCGGCAAGACCACGACCATCGGCAAGCTGGCGAGCCAGTTCAAGGCGGCGGGCAAGTCGGTGGTGATCGCCGCGGGCGACACGTTCCGCGCCGCCGCCGTGGAGCAATTGCAGGTCTGTGGCGACCGCGCGGGCGTGCCGGTGCTGACCGCGCCCGAGGGCAGCGACCCCGCCAGCCTGGCGTTTGATGCGATGGACAAGGCCGAGAAGGACGGTGCGGACCTGCTGATGATCGACACGGCCGGACGGTTGCAGAACCGCGCCGACCTGATGGAGGAGCTGGCCAAGATCGTGCGCGTCATCCGCAAGAAGGACCCCGACGCGCCGCACAACACGCTGCTGGTGCTGGACGCCACCACGGGGCAGAACGCGCTGAGCCAGGTCAAGACGTTCCAAGAACTGGCCGATGTGTCCGGTCTGGTGATGACCAAGCTGGATGGCACCGCGAAGGGCGGTGTTCTGGTGGCGCTGGCCGACAAGTTCGGTCTGCCGATCCACGCCATCGGGGTGGGCGAGCAGATCGACGATCTGGCGCCGTTCGACCCGGAGGATTTTGCCGCGGCGCTGACGGGCCTGGAGCAAGGCGCGCCGGCATGATCGAAGACCTCCTTGCGCGGTTCGGCACGCTGGAGCTGGCCTTCGATACGACGCTTTTCATTGCGGTGGCGAGCGCGGTATGGACCGTGGTCAACCGCCTGGTCCAGGCGGCCTATTTTCAGCTGTCCCTGCGCACCCGGGAATTCGAGTTCATTCTGGAGCCGCATAGCGGCGTGCCGCAGAACATCACCAGCCTGAACCTTTTGCTGATCCGCTATGGCAACGACACCTATCTGAGTTCGCTTGCGAGCGATCAGGAACGGCATCACGGACGTCTGCGCAACAAGGTCTTCCGACTGGCCGAGGCGCTGCCGTCAGAGGCGGCACCGATCAGTGTGAAGCTAAGGCTCCACAAACGGCTGGGAACTCAGTTCAAGCTGTTTGTCGAAGTTATCGGCGACCCTGCGCCGGCCATAGACTATCTGAACGGGCATGAGGCAATCACCGGTGTGACATCGAAAGAGCGGCCCAAGCTGGCGCCGCAGAACCCGCAGCGGCATCGCATCTTTTTTCTGCTGGATCGGCTGGACAAGGAAAAGACTGTCGACGGGCACACAAACAATTTCATTTATCCAGTCTGAGGCGGCCGCGTGGCGCGCGGCTTCAGTGCGTGCCCATCAACTTCTCGATCTGGCCCAGCACGAAGAGCACGATCACGACGATGGCGGCGGCCATGGCGGCCAGCGGGATCTGGCCCGCGCCGCAACCGAGACCCACGGCGCCCGCCAGCCAGAGCGAGGCGCCGGTGGTGACGTTGCGCACCTTGTCGCCGGCGGTAAAGATCAGACCCGCGGCCAGGAAGGCGACCCCGGCGGTGACCGCCTCGATCATGCGGATGGGGTCGTTGCGCTGCTCGCTGTTCCCGCCACTGAAGTCGAGCGCGGCCAGTTCGCGGCCGATGATGACGAACAGGCAGGCGGCGACGGACACCAGGATATGCGTGCGCAGACCGGCTGGTTTTTCGCGCATCTCGCGTTCGAACCCGATGAAGGCGCCGAGCACGACGGCGACGCTCAGACGCGCGAAGGCGACCGAGGCCGGGACCACTGAAAACGTGCCCTGCACCTCGTTCACGATCTGGTCCATGAATGCCGCGAGCATGGGTTGCATGGAGGATCAACTTTGCAGTGCTGTCAGGGTTCCGTCGCGTCGCGGAGGGGGCCGTTTGGCGGGTTTGCCCGCATGGCGCGGGACGGGGGACTTGAATTGGCGGTTTCCGAGACGAGGTAATCCTGACGCCGATGCCGCAGACCGTGGCTCGCACCCCCGAAATAGGAGCTTTCCCATGCCCGTCGCCCTGTCATCCGCCGCCGCGTTCCCCGTGACCGAGATCGACCGCCTGGACGGCGGGACGATCCGCCTTGGCAAGCCCGAGGCACTGCCGTGGCACCTGATCTTCGTCTATCGCGGGATCCACTGCCCGATCTGCCGCCAGTACCTGCAGGACCTAGAGCCCAAGCTGCAGGAATTCGCGGATATGGGCATCGAGGTAGTGGCCGTGTCGGCCGATACAGAGGCCAAGGCGCGGAAATTGCGGGCGGACCTTTCCCTTTCGGTACCGCTGGGGTACGGGATGGACGTGGCGCAGATGCAGGCGCTGGGACTGTATGTCTCGGACCCGCGCTCGCCCGAGGAAACCGACCGGCCCTTCGCGGAACCCGGGCTGTTCCTGGTCAACCCGGAGGGCGATTTGCACATGGTGGATATCTCGAACGCGCCGTTCCTGCGCCCGGAGCTGGAGAAGCTGCCGTCGCGGATCAGGTACGTGCTGGAAAACGATTATCCCATACGCGGCACGCATGAAGGCTGAAGGGCGGACGGGACTGCGCCGGGGGTTTGACACCGGCGCATGAGCGAATGGATCGTCTCGCTTGAGGGGACCGAGGCCGGTCACCAGCTTGCCCTCGGGCTGGCCTTGCTGGCCGCCGTTCTGCACGCGCTCTTCGGGGCGTTGCAGAAAGGGCGGCACGATCCGTGGCTGACGCGCGGTGCGATCGACGGGTCCTATGCGCTGATGGCGGCGCCGTTCGCCCTGTTCGTGGTGCCGTGGCCCGAGCCGCATATGTGGCCGATATTCGCCACGGCGTGGGTGATCCACACGCTCTACAAGATATTGCAGGCGATGGCCTACATGCGTGGGGCCTACACTGTCGTGTACCCGGTGGTGCGCGGCACCGGGCCGCTTTTCACCGTGATCGGGGCCTACCTGCTGTTCGGTGAGACATTCAACGCGGTGCAATGGACGGGCGTGGGCGTGCTGCTGGCCGGGATCTATGGCCTGGCGATCTATAACCTGCGTACGATCAAGCTGGACCGCGAGACGATGCCCGCCGCGCTGGGGCTGGCGGTGCTGACCGGGCTTTTCGTGGCGCTTTACACCACCTACGACGCCTATGGCATTCGGGCCACCGCGGACCCGTTCACGTTCCTGGCGTGGTTCTTCATGATCGACGGATTGACGTTTCCTGTCCTCGCCTATCGCCGCTGGCGGGGGATGGCCGATGCGCCGGAGCCCGGACCGCTGCTGCTGCGCGGGTTTGCGGGCGGGGTCATCGCGTTCTTTTCCTTCGGGTCGATCATGATGGCCACGCGGCTGGACAAGGTGGGCGAGGCGGCGGTGCTGCGCGAGACGTCGACGGTGTTCGCCGCCCTGATCGGGTGGCTGATCCTGAAGGAAACGGTGGGGCCGCGGCGGATCGCGCTGATGGCATTGATTGCAGCCGGCGCGGTCATAGTTGAAAGTGGCGGCTGAAACGAAGAGGCGAGACGATGGACGACAAGAACGCGAATGGCAAACTGAAGGCAGTGCTGGAATTCGGCCCGGTGCTGGGTTTTTTCGTGGCCTACCTTATGCTGAAGGACCGCGTGTTCACCATCGGCGGGACCGAATACGAAGGCTTCATCGTCATCACGGCGGTGTTCATCCCCGTGCTGCTGGCCTCGACCGCGCTGATGTGGAAGCTGACGGGCCACCTGTCGAAGATGCAGATCCTGACGGCGGTTCTGGTGGTGGTCTTCGGCGGGCTGACGGTGTGGCTGAATGATCCGAAATTTTTCCAGATGAAGCCGACGATCATCTACCTGTTCTTCGGCACGGTTCTGGGCATCGGCCTGCTGCGGGGGCGGTCCTATCTGCAATACGTGATGGACGGGCTGATGCCGCTGACCGACCGGGGATGGATGATCCTGACGAAGCGGATCACGATCTTCTTTTTCGCCATGGCGGCGCTGAACGAGCTGGTCTGGCGCACGCAGAGCGAGGAAACCTGGGTCTATTTCAAGACCTTCGGCCTGATGGCGGCGATGTTCGTTTTCTTCATGATGCAGGGCAAGCTGATCGCCGAGCATGGCACCGACGAAAGCGGCAAGTCCTGATCCGTTTGGCGGCCGTTTCGCCCAGTCCGGGCCTTGAAACACTGCGGATCAGGCTGTCGCCCCATTGATCCGGCACGCAGGGCGACATGACATGCGCCGCGATGGATGTCGGCGATGATGATCGCGGCGTTCGCGGTCCACGCGGCCTATTGGTTCACCGTATTGCTGGTGATGCCGCCCGACGACAGCCCCGCCTGAGACGCGCGGGACAGGAACGGCCAGGCTGGCAGGGCGGGTCTGGGCCAGGGCAGCACCCGCGACCAGCGCGGATCGGGCATGTCGGGCAGTTGCGCGCGAAGCCGCGACAGCGTGACATGCTGAGGCTCGCGCAGCAGGGCGCGGTAGAAATCGAACAGCCCGTCGCGCAGGTAGGTCGACCAGTGACAGTAGAATCGCGCCCGCCCGGGCGCCACGCGGAACCCCGCGCGTTCCAGCGAGGGCAGGGTGTCGGGATGGTCAAGCTGCACGGTCAGGGTGTTGGGCCGTTGCGGCAAGGCCTGTGCAAGGCTGCGGTCGCCGTGTTCGGGGGCCGATATCAGGCGCTCCATCAAGAAATCGAAGAGGTCGTTCTCGCGCGTGGTGACGCTGATGATCTCGGCGGCGCGGCCGGCCTCGCTTTCGATGGCGGCCCGGGCGGCGGTGCCATATTCGGCCCCGTTGAGCAGCAGGACGCGTCCGATCGCACCGGCGCGCAGGTGCGGCAGCGCCCCGAGCGCCACGCGCGCGCCCATCGAGTGCGCCACCAGGTGCACGGGGCGGTCCGGCGCCACCCGGCGTATCATCGTCACGAGCTCCGCCAGGCACAGCCCGGCCCGTTCGGCCTGTCGGTAGGCATTCCAGATGGTGCCACGGGCGGACCAGCCAAAACCGATGGCCAGCCCTTCGTCGGGCCTGTCCGCCCCGAACCCCAGCCCGCGTGGCCAGCTTTTCGCTTTCCACGTGCGCATCTCGGGATCGAGCGCGAGGATGTGCTTGTGCGGGCAGGCGGCGGGATGGCCGGGGGCGTATTTGAAACCGTGCGTCATGACGATGATCGGGCCGGGGCGGACCAGAGCGCGGCGAAGGCTGGGCAGCGGCGCCTCTTCGCTGCCGTGCAGGCACGGACCAAGAGGCGTGGCGTCGATCTGCAAAAGCGGCATCTTCGACCCTTTCTACTACATCTTGTGGGCAGCAGTTACTCCAGCCATATGACGGTTGATTGAAGCTTGGGTTACATCACCGTGACGGTGCCACCCGGCCACAGCGGCGCGGCGCAGCTATCGGTTGACGGGCCGCGCTTGGGGGCGTAGAGCAGGCACGTGGCGATTTGTTACCGGATTGCGGGCCACGTTAAACATCTCCGCTAAAAGGTCAGGATGAAAGCTCCCTTTCGCTTGACCGGCTTGGGAGCTTTATTTTTTGGGCGGATCGCCCGGAGGTCGATGATGAAAAACGAATGGAACAGACGCACCAAGCTGGTGCATGGCGGAACGCGACGCAGCCAGTACGGCGAGGTGAGCGAGGCGATATTCCTGACGCAGGGCTTTGTCTATGACAGTGCCGAGGCGGCAGAGGCGCGGTTCGTGCAGGCCGGCGATGACGAGTTCATCTATGCCCGCTACGGCAACCCGACCGTGGCCATGTTCGAGGATCGAATCGCCGCCCTCGAGGGGGCAGAGGCCGCATTCGCCACGGCGAGCGGCATGGCGGCGGTCAGTGGCGCGCTGATCTCGATGCTGAAGGCCGGCGATCACGTGGTGTCGGCGCGGGCGCTCTTCGGGTCGTGCCTTTACGTGCTGGAAGAAATCCTGACGCGCTATGGCGTTGAGGTGACCTTTGTCGACGGCACCGACATCGAGGCGTGGCGCGCGGCGGTGCGGGACGACACCAAGGTCGTCTTTTTCGAGACCATCGCCAACCCGACGCTGGAGGTCGTGGACGTGGAAGCCGTTGCCGGAATCGCCCACGCCGTGGGGGCCAAGGTGGTGGTCGACAACGTCTTTGCCACGCCGGTCTTTTCTCGTGCAGTGGCGCAGGGGGCCGATGTGGTCGTCTATTCCGCGACCAAGCATATCGACGGGCAGGGCCGCGCGCTGGGCGGTGTGATCCTGGGCACCGAAGAGTATATCCGCAAGACGGTCGAGCCTTACATGAAGCATACGGGCGGTTCGATGTCGCCCTTCACCGCGTGGGTGATGCTGAAAGGGCTGGAGACGATCGACCTGCGGGTGCGGGCGCAGGCCGACAATGCGCTGGCCCTCGCCGAGGCCCTACAGGGGCATCCGGCGCTGGAGCGGGTGATCTTCCCCGGGCACGCCAGCCACGGGCAGCACGATCTGGTCAAGCGCCAGATGGGCAAGGGCGGTACGGTCATCGCGCTGGACATCAAGGGCGGGCAGGCGGCGGCGTTCCGGTTCCTGAACGCGCTGGAGATCGTGGTCATCTCGAACAACCTCGGCGACGCGAAATCCATCGCGACCCATCCGGCGACGACAACGCACCAGCGGCTGTCGGACGAACAGAAGGACGCGCTGGGCATCACGCCGGGCCTCATACGGCTGAGCGTGGGGATCGAGGATGCCGAGGACCTGGTAGCGGACGTGAGCCAGGCGCTGGAGGCGGTGACGCAACAGTGATCCAAGACAGCGTTTCTGACGTATCTCATGTCAAAGTGGTAATTTACCGTGATCTGGCATAGATACGGTGCTGTCGGCAGCGAGCGAGGACCCGACCATGAATGTGCACCCGAGTGACATGAAGAAGGTTGCGGACCGCAGCGACGCCAAAGAGGCGTTGGACATTCTGCGTGCGTGGGCGGAAACGGCCACGCCCGAGGAGGTGGCGGATCTCGATCCGGCGATTGCCCGTCTTCTGCCGCAAGGCGAAGTGTCGAATTACCCGGCTCTGCGCCGCGACTACCCGGAGGATTTCAAGCCCGACGCGGCCTACAAGGCCAGCATGCCCGATCTGCAGAACGGCCCGTCGTCGTTGATCAAGGGGGCGCGGCAGCAGTTGCAGCATGTCGGGATTTCGAATTTCCGGCTGCCGATCAACTTTCACACCCGCGAAAACGGCGACCTGACGCTTGAAACCTCGGTCACCGGCTCGGTCAGCCTGGAGGCCGAGAAGAAGGGCATCAACATGTCCCGCATCATGCGCAGCTTTTACAAGCACGCCGAGCGGACCTTCAGCTTCGAGGTGATCGAGGCGGCTCTGGACGACTATATCTCGGACCTGGACAGCATAGATGCGCGCATCCAGATGCGGTTTTCCTTCCCGATGAAGATCACCTCGCTGCGGTCCGGCCTGGACGGGTACCAGTATTACGACATCGCGATGGAGCTGGTCGAGCATGACGGGGTGCGGCGCAAGTTCATGCATTTCGACTATGTCTATTCTTCGACCTGCCCCTGTTCGCTGGAGCTGAGCGAACACGCGCGGCAGGCGCGGGGGCAGTTGGCGACGCCGCATTCGCAACGCTCGGTGGCGCGGATTTCGGTCGAGGTCGTGGGCGAGGAGTGCCTGTGGTTCGAGGACCTGATCGAACTGGCCCGCACGGCGGTGGCGACAGAGACCCAGGTCATGGTCAAGCGCGAGGACGAACAGGCCTTTGCAGAGTTGAACGCGGCCAACCCGATCTTCGTCGAGGATGCGGCGCGGCTGTTTTCCGAGCAATTGCTGAACGACGCGCGGATCGGCGATTTCCGCGTGATCGCGAGCCACCAGGAAAGCCTGCACAGCCATGACGCGGTCAGCATCACGACGAAAGGCCCGACCTTTGCGTCCGAAAGCCTTGATCCGAAGCTGTTCACGACGCTGTTTCACGTCGGATAGGCCGCGTGGCGGTGCTTTGGCGCGTTTTGTGCTGAAACCTTTGGCAAAAGCCCGCCGGAATCGGTCGCGACGCTAGCTGCGACGCGGCATAACCTTTTCTGCACGTGCAAAGCTGGTATAACTCCCGTGCAATCTTGCCCGCAGGGGCGATTCAAAACGGGATAGAGCAATGGATATGTATTCGGCACCGCTGAGGGCGTCCTTGATGGGCCTGCAGCTGAGCGGCATGATCGTGGAAAAGCAGCTGAGAGTGATGCAGGTGCTGGGGCGCGCCTCCTATGACTCGCAGCTTCAGTTCATGGGTCTGGCCTTTGGCTTGCCGGTTCTGGCCCCGGTGCGGGCGCAACCGGCCGCCAAGTCGCGTCCCGCAGTGAAACCAGCGGCAAAGCCGGCCGCCAAAAAGACCGCATCGAAGCCGGCGGCAAAGACGACGGCCATGCCCGCGCCCAAGGCGGAGGCCAAACCGGCCACGAAGACCGCGGCGAAAACGACCGCGAAACCCGCAGCCAAGCCGGCAGAGAAACCAGCCGCGAAGCCGGCCGCCAAACCCGCCGCCAAGGCGGCGGCGAAACCGGCGGTGGCCAAGTCGACCGCGAAACCGGCGAGCAAACCGGCCCCGGCAAAGGCGGCAGACACGCCGGCAAAACCTGAGCCGACGCCGGCCCCGCAGCCAGCGAGCCAAGGCGCGGCCAAACCCGAGACGAGCAACGTGACAGCCTTTCCCACGCCCGAGACGGCCACGGAAAATGACAGTGGCGCCAAGCGGCCGCGCCAGCCCTCGGCCCCGCCGGCGATGCCGGATCGGTTCGCGGGTCCCGACAAGGCCGCGGATTCGTAACACGCGGCTTCAGCCGGATCGGATGACGCGAAGACTGAAATGGCGCGGCCCCTGCTGAAGCGGTGGCCGCGCTTTCCTGTTCCGGTGATGGCGTGGCCGCCGAAAATCCGCCCGGAGCTCCGAGCCTTGCACAGAATGCAGACCGGGGCTTCCACCTTGAAAGTGGTCGTCCGTGGTCTGCAGGTATACCTGTCGACCAGGGGGGAAACTGAAAGATCAACACACGAGGTTTCCAAGATGGCTACCAGCACAACCAACCTTACCTATGAACACGGTTTCTATCGCCTGGTTCGGAAAATTCCCGAGGCACTGAGGAAACTGACCCAAGCCATGACGCGCAAGACCCAGATCGAATGGGCGGCCTGAGCGCCGGAGGCGGCCGGACCGGGATGCCTGGCCGGCACCTGCCAGCGCCTTGCAAGGCGCACTGATCCATAGAGAACGAAAGGGCCTTTGTCCGGCCCGATGACGAAGCCGCCCTTTGGGACACCTGCAAAGGCACCTGGTCCCAAGGGCGGTTTGAGTCGCGACCAGGCTCTTGCGGTCGCGGGGGCCACCGGGCCAACGCGGCGAGGGCGTCGAGGTGGCCCAAACGTGTCGTCTGTCGTCCGGCGAGACGCTGTTCTGGCGAAATTCTCACATTACAGTAAGGACTTGCGTTCCGCCCGTACCCTCCGAGGCGGCCGATGCGGTCTTGCCGGTCGGGGCGCACCCTGCGGGGTTGCACCAGTTGCAAGTCTGGGTTTCGGGTATGGCAGTGGTACTGACCGATCGTTTGGCCTACCTTGGTGTCAGGGAGGAAACCGAAGCAACATTCTTGAGGTTTCCAAATGGCGACTAGCACAACCAATCTTGATCAAGGCGGCTTTTTCACCCGCTTGTTCCACGGCATCGTGGACCGTTTCGACCAGCACGCGCGCATCATGTCGCGTCGCAGCCTGATCGAGGAACTCACCGCGAAGAGCGACGAAGAACTGGCAGAGATGGGCATCAAGCGCGAAGACATCGTGCGCCACGTCTTCCAGGACCTGTTCTACGCCTGACTGCCTTTCCCGTTCCTTGGGGGTTCCGGCCATGCCGGGCCCCCGCGGAGCGGCTTGACATAGCTCAGAACCGGGGCCAAGGCTTTGCTCCATGGTGGATTTTCGCCCGGTTGGATATGTGATTGGCCTGACGGTCATGGCGCTGGGCCTGGCGATGGTCCTGCCCATGATGGTGGATATCGCGGAAGGGCGCGGCCACTGGCAGGTTTTCGCGGAAAGCGCGATCCTGACGGTCCTGGTCGGCGGCCTTGTGGCGCTGTCGTGCAGAAACGGCGTGCGCGAAGGCCTGACCATTCAGCAGACATTCCTTCTGACGACCGGGGTCTGGGTGATCCTGCCGATCTTCGGCGCGATGCCGTTCATGTTCGGGGCCACCAATTCGAGCCTGGTGGATGGTTTCTTCGAGGCGATGTCGGGCCTCACGACGACCGGCTCGACGGTTCTGTCGGGGCTGGACACGCTGCCGAAGGGGCTGAACCTGTGGCGCGGTATCCTGCAATGGTTGGGGGGGATCGGTATCGTCATCGTGGCGATGGTGTTCCTGCCCGAATTGCGGGTCGGCGGGATGCAGATCTTCCGCTCGGAAGCGTTCGACACGATGGGAAAGATCCTGCCGCGCGCGACCGAGATCGCCTCGCGCATCTCGGTGATCTACCTCGGGCTGACGCTGGCCTGTACGGCCTGCTACATGATGACGGGGATGAACGCGTTCGACGCCACCATGCACGCGCTGACGACGGTGTCGACGGGCGGCTTTTCGTCCTATGACGCGTCCTTCGGCACCTTCCAGGGGCCGGCGGAATGGGTGGCGACGGCGTTCATGATCCTCGCGGCGCTGCCCTTCGTGCGTTACGTGCAATTGCTGGGCGGCAGCAACGTGCTGTTGAAGGACAGCCAGGTCCGGGCCTTCCTGATGACCATCGGTGTCCTGATCGTGGGCACCGCCGTCATCCTGATGTCGATTTTTCCGCACCATCCCGAACAGGCGCTGCGCGAGGCGGCGTTCAACATCACCTCGATCATCAGCGGCACAGGCTATGCCAGCGTGGATTACATGGAATGGGGGACCTTCCTGATCGCGGTGTTCTTTTTCCTTGGCCTGATCGGGGGCTGCGCCGGGTCGACCAGCTGTTCGATCAAGATCTTCCGCTACCAGTTGCTGTTCGCCTCGGTCAGGGCGCAGTTGCAGCGGATCTATTCGCCGCATGGCGTGTTCACGCCGCGCTATGACGGCCGGCCGATTTCCGAGGACGTGCTAAGCTCGGTCATGTCCTTTTTCGTCTTCTTCGTCGTCACGCTGGGGCTGGTGGCCGTGGCGCTTGGGATGACGGGACTGGATTTCACCACGTCGGTATCCGGGGCCGCGACGGCAGTGGCCAATATCGGCCCGGGGCTGGGGGAGGTGATCGGGCCTTCGGGGAACTTCCAGCCGCTCAACGACACGGCCAAGTGGATCCTGATCGCCGCGATGCTGATCGGGCGGCTTGAGATGCTGGCCGTCTACGCCATTTTCACACTGTCATTCTGGAGAGCCTGATGACCCAACGACCGCTCGGTGCGCAGATATCCCACATGTTGAAGGCCCGCGGGGTCGACGTGATCTTCGGCATTCCCGGCGTGCATAACGTGGAGATGTATCGCGGCATCGAGGAGGCCGGCATCCGCCACGTGCTGGCGCGGCACGAGCAGGGGGCGGGGTTCATGGCCGACGGCTATGCCCGGGCGTCGGGCAAGCCGGGGGTGGCCTATGTGATCACCGGGCCGGGGCTGACCAACGTGATGACGCCGATGGGGCAGGCCTATTCGGACAGCGTGCCGATGCTGGTGATCTCGAGCTGCCTTGACGAGACGGCGGCGCGGCGCGGGCAGTTGCACCAGATGATCGACCAGGAAGGTGCGGCGCGCTGCATCTGCGACTGGAGCTTTGAGGTGAAATCGGCCGGGGCGACCTATGGTCTGATCGAGCGGGCGTTCAACGAGTTTTCCACCGCGCGGCCGCGCACCAAGCATCTGCAGGTGCCGATCGCCCTGGGAGGCAGCCTGGCCGACGCGGCGCCGGTCCCGGTGGAGACGCGGGCGAAACGGCCCGTCGCACGCCCCGAGGACGTGGCGGCTGTGGCGGACGCGCTGCAGCGGGCGAAAACGCCGATGATCCTCTTCGGCGGCGGCAGCGTCGGGGCAGGGGCGGCAGCCCGGGCGGTGGTCGAGCGCAGCGGAGCCGCGACGATGACCACCTATGCCGGGCGGGGCGTGGTCGGCGCAGACCTGGCCCTGGATTTCGGGGCCTATCTCGCCCGGCCGGACAGCGCCGACGTTCTGGCACGGGCGGACCTGGTACTGGTCGTGGGCTCGGAACTGTCCGAGATTGACCTGTGGCGGGACGAATTGGGCCACAAGGGCCGCATGATCCGGGTGGATATCGACCCGGTGGAGCTGGAGCACCCGCGGGCCGAGCTGTGCATCCTTTCGGACGCGGGCGCCTTCCTGGAGGCGCTGGCAGACAGCCTGCCCGAGCAGGCCGAGCCGAAATGGAACGCCGCGGACGTGACCGCCACCAAGGCCCGCTGGCGGATCGAGGTGGAGGCCGAGCGGCCCGGTATCGTTCCGGTGGTCGACGCGCTGCGCGATGCCTGTCCGGCGGAGACGATGATCTATTCGGACATGACGCAATTCGCCTATGCCGCCAAGGAGGTCTGGCCGATGGACCGGCCGGGTCACTGGCATCACCCGTTCGGCTATGGCACCTTGGGCTACGGGATGCCTGCCGCCATCGGCGGGGCGATCGCGCGGGAGGGCAAGCCGACCCTGGCGATCTGTGGCGACAGCGGGTTTCAATACACCTTGCAGGAGCTGGGCACGGCGGTCGAACACGGCCTGCCATTGCCGATCATCCTGTGGGACAACGGCAAATTGAAAGAGATCGAGGACGCGATGATCCGGTCCCAGATCGCGCCCAACGCGGTGGTCGCGCGCAACCCGGATTTCTGTGCCCTGGCGCAGGCCTATGGCGCTCACGCGGTGCAGCCCGGCAGCCTGGAGGACATGGGGCGGGCGGTGCGCGGGGCGTTCGACGCGGACCGCCCGACGCTGATTCACGTCATGGCCGGGATCGGGGACTGACGGCGGGCGGCGCGTATGTCGGGGTCTTTGAAAGCGCGGCGCATCCCGGGGTTTCATCAGTTCTCGAAGACCCAGGTCGCGGGGTCCGCCACGCTCAATAGACGTCGTTATAGGGGCTGTAGCTGACGATATAGGCCGGGCAGCCGGGGCGGGCGGTGTTGATGATCAGGTACCAGACAACCTCGCCGCCGCGGCCCGCGCGGGAGTATTCGCAGCCCTTGGGGTGGGTCCACCATTGCCCCTGGTGGTTCAGCGCGGGAGCGGCCCCGCCATCGCGGGCGAGGTGCAAGGAGGCCGCGACATCCGCTGACAGGTCGGCCTGGGCGATCGTGGCGGTCGTGGCGAAGGAAAAGCCGAGCGCGAGCGCGCCAAGAACGGTTGATTTGAACATGTCGATCCACTCCGGTTGACGGGCCGCATCGTGCGGCCGTGGCCCCACACCACCTGACGCGTGGTATCGGGGCCGCCGGTGGCCCGCCTTTGGCCGGAATGTGGCGTCAAGGCGAGCTTCGTGATCGGTTTTAAGAGGTTTTTCGTTATTCCCAGCAGCTGACCAGCACGGTCATGCCGGAGACGCGTTCCGACAGGCTCTCGGGCGGCATCTGGCCGTCGCCGTTGGTCGCCGAGGGGGTGACGCCGGCCTGCTCCAGCACCCGGCGTATCGTTTCGGCATTGGCGGCAAAGCTGACGCCTTCGGGCAGTTGCCGCGTGCCGGTGTCGTGGGGCAGCAACATACCGACCACGGCGCCGCCCGCATCGACGACGGGGCCGCCGGCGTCGCCGTCCAGCGCGTTGAGCGCCAGGCGCTTCATTTCGCGCTCGCCGTTGAGACCCTGCACGTCGGCCAGCTGGCCGAACGTGACCGAGGGTGCACCCAGAACGCCGCCGTAGGAATAGCCCGCCACGGCCACGTCCGATTGCAGGCGCGGCGCGTTTTGCTGAAACGCGGCCACGGCCAGCGGTGCCAGCGGCGTGCGCGGGCGCAGCACGGCGATGCCGGTGTCGTCGTTGGCGGTCTGGATCTCGGCCTCGATGGTTTCGTCCAGGGTGATGCGGCCGCAGGAAGCGACGACCTCAGAGGTGGTCACGACGGTGCCGGACCGATCGACGTAGAAGCCCGAGCGCGAGAGCTTGGGCGTGCGGATTTCAAGTCCGGCGACCAGGTTGATGCTCTGGACCTCGTTGCTGCCCGCGGCGGGGTCGAGCACGGTGTCGAGGCGCGAGAAGCTTTCCTGCATTTCGCCCAGCATCCGGGTGCGGCGTTCCTCGTCGCCGGCGGGCCAGACCAGGGTGAACCCCTTGATCTGGCCATCGCGAAGCCATGCCTGGGTGTGCGAGATGGTATAGGCGCTCTCGCCGATCAGGGTGAAGGCGTCGCCGTCGAGATTGCGCGGGCCGGTCTGGGGCACGATTTCAAGCGTCTGCATGATGTCGAAGAGGCCCGCCAGCGTGGCGCGGTCGCCTTCCTGGCTGATCAGCAGTACCTTGGCGTCGATGTCGCCGGTGGCGTCGTAATGGGCGAAAGGCGGCTCGTACTTGGCGAACTCCACCACGCCGGTGGGCAGTTTCATGGCGATACCGGCCCCGGTGTCGCGCACGACGCGCAGGTCGAGCCCTTCGAGCACGGCGTTGTACTGACGGAACAGTTCGGCGCGTTGACGGGTCGTCAGAACGCCGGTTGCCTCGAAATTGTTGGCCTCCTGCCAGCGGGCCATGGAGCCCCGCGTGCCGCGCCCGAAAGCCGCGTCGATCGCGCCGCCGTAGAAGCCGGCCCATTTCAGGGCTTCCTGCAATGCGGCGCGTTCCTCGCGGGTCAGCAAGGCCTCGCCGGCGCGGGCCTCGCGGACGGTTTCATCCGAGGCTTCGGGCTGCGGCTGTGGCTGGGGATCGGTCTGCACCGTGTCCTGGTCGCCGGTGCCCGTCGTAGCATCCTCGGTGTCTTCGGCGACCTGCCGGGTGGGACGGTTCAGCACGTTCGCGCCCACGGGCCAGAACTGACGCTGGTACTCGCTCTCTTCGGCAATGTAGCTGTCACGGGGGATGAGCCTGGCCGAGCGCAGGTTGCGCAGGATCGTGTTGGCATCCGCTTCGCTGTAGGGGCCGAGGGCGATGCCGTACCAGCCGCCGCCCAGAGCAAAGCCGTTCACGTCCTGCATCTGTCCGGCGTATCGGCGCAGGCTGGCCTCGGCCTGGGCAAGGCTGGGTTGCGCCTCGATCTGGATGAAGACCTGGGCCTTGGCGGCGACCGGCGCCACAAGGGCGACGGCCAGGAATACGAAGGTAAGAAAGATGCGCGACATGTACGTCCCTTGCCGAGTTCGGTGTTGTTTCTGCTCTTCCCCGCTTTTTACCAAATCTGCGGGCGCGTGCATCCTAAATATGGCCTTTCAGGGCAATTGACCCTTGGGTGAGAGCGCCGTAGGGAAGGGCCGAGCATCACGAGGGGCGACCCGGAGGACATTCCATGAGCGACAGCACCGGCAAACCGCGGTCATTCCAGGACATCATCCTGCGTTTGCAGGCCTACTGGGCCGCGCAGGGCTGCGCGGTGATGCAGCCCTACGACATGGAAGTGGGGGCGGGCACGTTCCACCCGGCGACGACCTTGCGTTCGCTGGGGGCGCGGCCGTGGTCGGCGGCCTACGTGCAACCGTCGCGCCGGCCCACGGACGGGCGTTACGGCGACAGTCCGAACCGCTGGCAGCACTATTACCAGTACCAGGTCATCATCAAGCCGAGCCCCGCGAACCTGCAACAGATCTACCTGGGCTCGCTGGAAGCGATCGGCATCGACATGGACCTGCACGACATCCGCTTTGTCGAGGACGACTGGGAGAGCCCGACGCTGGGCGCCTGGGGCCTGGGATGGGAAGTGTGGTGCGACGGGATGGAGGTGAGCCAGTTCACCTACTTCCAGCAGGTGGGCGGGCATGACTGCGCGCCGGTGTCGGGTGAGCTGACCTACGGGCTGGAACGGCTGGCGATGTACGTGCTGGGCTATGACGACGGCAACGAGATGCCGTTCAACGACCCCCACGCGCCGATCCCGCTGACCTATGGCGACGTCTTCCGCGAGGCCGAGGCGCAATATGCGCGCTGGAACTTCGACGTGGCCGACACCGACATGCTGTTGCAGCATTTCATCGACGCGGAGCAGGAATGCGAGCGTATCCTGGACCAGCCCGAGACCGACCCCAAGACCGGCCGTCGGATCGTGATGGCGCTGCCGGCCTATGACCAGTGCATCAAGGCGAGCCACATCTTCAACCTTCTGGACGCGCGCGGGGTGATCAGCGTGACCGAGCGGCAGGCCTATATCGGCCGGGTGCGGGCGCTGGCGAAGAAATGCGCCGACGCCTACGTTCTGACGGCCGATGCCGGGTATGCCGCGTGACGTTGCGCGAAAGGGGCGACTGATGGGCAAGGTTATCGGGATCGGGATCGTCATGATCGCACTTCTGGCCGGGGCGGCCATGTATTACCTGCAGGTCTACCATTTCTACGAACCGGTGGAGGCGACCGGCACCGACGACGTGCGGTTGGTCAACCTCGTCACCGGCGCGCCCGAGCCGGTGCGTTACGAGGATTTCCAGGCCATCGACGCCGCCAGCAGCCCGATCCGCTATCGCGCCTGTTTCACCACCGAGATGAGCCAGGCGATGCTGACCGAGACCTACGAGATGTACGAGGGCGCAGAGCCGCTGACCGCGCCGGGGTGGTTTGACTGTTTCGATGCCGAGGCGATTGCCGAGGAACTGGAGGCCGGCACCGCGCTGGCCTTTCTGGGCGAGAAGAACATCCATTACGGGATCGACCGCATCGTCGTCGTCGCCGAGGACGGGCGCGGCTATGCCTGGCACGAGCTGAACGAATGCGGCGACAAGGCCTATGACGGCACTGTCGTGGGCGAGGAATGCCCGCCGCGTGAAGATAATCCAGAAGATTAAGGAACTTTAGACCGGCTTCGCACGCTGTCCCACCAATGCCCACACGCAGCGGAGGACGCGCCATGGCCGATCAGAGAGCACCCGACTGGGTCATTCCGATGATGCGGGCGGGGTATTCCGCAAGAGGGCTGGTTTACCTTATCCTCGGCGGGCTGACGATGTCCGCCGCCCTGTGGGGTGGCAACGCCGAAGGAACCAAGGGCGCGCTGCAGACGCTGCGCGATGCGCCGTTTGGGCAGATCCTGCTGTGGCTCGTGGCGCTGGGGTTCGTGTGCTACGGCATCTGGCGCTTTATCGCGGCCTATTTCGACCTTGAAAATCGCGGCGACGAGGAAAAGGGCCTGTTCCAGCGGCTTGCGCTGGTGGTGACCGGGCTGATCCACGTGGGCCTCGGGTTCGCGATGGCGTCAGTGGCGCTGGGGGTCGGCGGCAGTTCCGGCGGTGGCGGCGCGTCCGACTGGACGGCGAAGGTCCTGCAGATGCCCGGCGGGAAATGGATCGTGGGCGCTGCGGCCCTCGGCATTCTGGGCGCGGGCATCCACTATGTGATCAAGGGCTGGAAGAAGAAGTACAAGCGTTACATCCAGAACAACGAGAAGACGCAGAAGCTGGAGCCGCTGTTGCGCTGGGGTTTTGTGAGCTATGGCATCGTCCTGGCCATCGTGGGCATGTTCCTTTGCCTTGCAGCGATGAATTCCGATCCGTCCTCGGCCATGGGGATCGGCGGCGCGCTGGACTACATCCGCGGCATGACCGGCGGGCAGGTCGTGCTGGGCGTGATAGCGCTGGGCATTATCGGCTTTGGCATCGAGAACTTCGTCGAGGCGCGCTATCGCATCGTGCCGGGCGTGGGCCACAGCAGCGACATTCAAAGCATGGCGCAGGCCGCCAAGGCGAAGGCCAAGTCCACGGCGCGGACCGCTGCCGCCAGCTAATTGCCGTCAATCGGCTTGCCGCGCCGCGGCAGGCCCGTTAAGCACCGGGACGTTGACCCAAGACGTTCCGGTGACATCATGCCCGACCTTCTGATCGAACTTTTCTCCGAGGAAATCCCGGCCCGGATGCAGGCGCGGGCCTGCGAGGACCTGAAAAAGCGGATGACCGACGGGCTGGTCGAGGCCGGCCTGACCTATGCGGGGGCCGCGGCCTTTGCCACGCCCCGGCGGCTGACACTGGCGCTGGAAGGGCTGTTGTCCGAGAGCCCGACCTTGCGCGAAGAGCGCAAGGGGCCGCGCGTCGATGCGCCGGAAAAGGCGATCGAGGGCTTCCTGCGCGGTGCGGGCGTGGCGCGCGACACGCTTGAAGTCCGCGATGAAAAGAAGGGTCAGGTCTATTTCGCGACCATCACCAAGCCGGGCCGCCCGGCGGCCGAGATCGTCGCCGAGGTGCTGGACGACACGATCCGCAACTTCCCGTGGCCCAAGTCGATGCGGTGGGGCGCGGGCAGCCTGCGCTGGGTGCGGCCCTTGCATTCCATCCTGTGCATCCTGACCGACGACGCGGGCGAGGCGCAGGTCGTGCCGCTGGACGTGGACGGCATCAAGGCGGGCGACAGCACCGAAGGGCACAGGTTCATGGCGCCGGAGCGATTTTCCGTCACGTCCTTCGAGGATTACGCGGCGAAGCTGAAGCGCGCCAAGGTCGTGCTGAACCCCGAGGAACGTGCCGGTCATATCTGGCAGGAGGCCACGAACCAAGCCTTTGCCCGCGGCCTCGAGGTGGTCGAGGACAAGGGGCTGTTGCAGGAGGTCGCGGGGCTGGTGGAATGGCCCGTGCCGCTGATGGGCGGTATCGGGGCCGAGTTCCTGGACCTGCCGCCCGAGGTGCTGCAATCGTCGATGAAGGAACACCAGAAATTCTTTTCGGTGCGCAACCCCAAGACGGGCCGGATCGAGCAGTTCGTGACCGTGGCGAACCGCGAAACTGCCGACCAGGGCGCCACGATCCTTGCCGGCAACCAGAAGGTTCTGGCCGCACGGCTGGCAGACGCCAAGTTCTTTTGGGAGAACGATCTGCGCATTGCGAAAGAGGGCATGGGGCCGTGGCTGGACAGCCTGGAGAACGTCACCTTCCATAACAAGCTGGGCAGCCAGGCCGAGCGGATCGCGCGGATTGCAGCCCTGGCGCGGGAAATCGCGCCGGTGGTGGGGGCAGATCCCGATCTGGCGGAGCAGGCGGCGCAGGTGGCGAAGGCCGATTTGAGTTCGGAAATGGTCTACGAGTTCCCCGAATTGCAGGGGATCATGGGGCGGTATTACGCCGCCGAGGCTGGGTTGCCCGAGGATGTGGCGGCGGCCTGCGAGGAGCATTACGCGCCGCTCGGGCCGTCTGATGCGGTGCCGTCGCGTCTCGTCTCGGTTGCGGTGGCGCTGGCGGACAAGCTGGATACGCTGACGGGGTTCTGGGCGATTGACGAGAAGCCCACCGGGTCTAAGGATCCTTATGCGCTGCGAAGGGCGGCGTTGGGGGTAATCCGGTTGGTGCTGGAAAACGAGATCAAGTTAGATCTTCGAGAGACGTTGGTCTCAGGCTTCAAGCCTCAACCTAGCGATTTGATTGACGCGGCGGCTAGAACATCAGTTCCCGAGGCAAAGCTTGCGGCGACCAAAACCTTTGATGGTAACGAAATTGTCTACGACGAGAAATTGGCAATTCTGTTGGACCTCCTCTCCTTCTTCCACGACCGCCTCAAAGTCTACCTGCGCGATCAGGGCATCCGCCATGACGTTATCGACGCCTGTATCGCGATGGAGGGCAATGACGATCTGGCTCTGCTGGTCAAGCGGGCGCGGGCCTTGCAGGACGTGCTTCAGACCGAGGATGGCGAGAACCTGGTGCAGGGGTTCAAGCGGGCGAACAACATCCTGACGCAGGCCGAGGAGAAGGACGGGGTCGAGTATTCCTTTGGCGCCGATCCCAAATTTGCCGAGGACGCGACCGAAAAGGCGCTTTTCGCGGCCTTGCAGGATGCGGAGAAAACCATCGCCGCCGCCGGGAAGGACGAGGATTTCGCCCGGGCCATGGGCGCAATGGCCGCGCTGCGCGCACCGATCGACGCGTTCTTCGAGGCGGTGCAGATCAATTCCGAGAATGCGATCCTGCGGCGCAACCGTTTGAACATGCTGCATTCCATCCGCCAGATCTGTCTGCAGGCGGCGGATTTGCGGCGGCTGGAAGGATAGTGGGGCAAACCGCAGCGGTGGACCCGACAGGCCTTGCCTAAAAATTCGGCTTGCGTATTCTGCGGGCCAGAAAAGGAATTGCCGCAGTGCAGCAGGGCCCTGAACATATCACGCCGATCACTCCCGACGCGCCCATCGCGATCCCGACGCATGGCGGGCGGGCCAAGTGCCTGCAACGCCTCGTGCGGCTGGATTTGCCGGTCCCGCGCACGGTCGCGCTGTCCTTCGACGCGGTGAGGGGCATCGCGGACGGCGAGGTGCCGGACATGGCATCCTTGCTGGACCCGTTCGGCGAACTGCCGGTGCTGTGCGTGCGCCCGTCGTCCGAGGACCCCGACTGGGGCGGGCCGGGGGCGGTTCTGAACATCGGCATGAACGATGCGCGGTTCGTCGATTTGTCGGACCGGATCGGCAAGCCGGCGGCGGCGACGCTCTACCTGCGGTTCGTGCAGGCCTATGCGGTGCACGTGGCCCGCGCCGACCCGGACATGTTCGACGACCTGGACGATGATCCGGTCAAGGCGGTAGGCCAGGCGCTGGTCGCCTACGAAGAGGAAGTCGAGGAAGAGTTCCCGCAGGATGCGAAAGTGCAGTTGCTGGGCGTGCTGCGTTCCATGGCGCGGGCGTGGCAGGGCACCACGGCACGGCTCTTGCGGCAGGCCAAGGGCGCGCCGGCCGACGCGGGCCTTGGCCTTGTGGTGCAGGAAATGGCGCTTGGCCTGGGCGAGGGCGAATGCGGCTCGGGCGTGATGCAGCTGGTCGACAGCGCGACGGGCGACCGGCGCTGCACCGGGCGCTACCTGAGCCAGAGCCAGGGGCGAGAGGCGCTGAAGGCCAGCAAGGAAGCGCTGTACCTGCAGAAGGATCCGCGCGGCCCGTCCCTGGAGGAACTGGCGCCGGAGGCGTTCGCGCGGCTGAAGCAATGCACCAAGCTTATGCGCGAGAAGCTGCGCGAGGAAATGCAGGCCGAATTCACCATCGAGAACGGCGAGGTCTACCTGCTGGACGGGGTGCGCGTGTCCCGCAACGCCCGCGCTGCCGTGGCCATCGCCGTGGCGTTGGCCGAAGAGGGGATCATCACGCGCGAGGAGGCGCTGATGCGGATCGAGCCGCGGGCGCTGAATGAACTTCTGCACCGGCAGATCGACCCCGAGGTCAAGCGCGACGTTCTGGCGCGCGGCATCGCCGCCAGCCCCGGCGCGGCCACGGGAAAGATCGTCTTCAGCGCCGAGGAAGCCCAGGCGGCGGAGTCGCGCGGCGAGGCGGCGATCCTGGTGCGGCGAGAGACCAGCCCCGAGGACATTCGCGGGATGCACGCCGCCGCCGGTGTGCTGACCGAGCGGGGCGGGATCACCAGCCATGCCGCCGTGATCGGGCGGGGCATCGGCAAGCCCTGTGTCGTGGGCGCCTCTGCAATCACCTTTCAGATCAAGCGCAAGCGGCTGGTCTTTCCCGACGGCCGCAGCCTGATGGCCGGGGATCAGATCACAATCGACGGCACCAGTGGCGAGGTTCTGGCCGGCGAGCCGCGCCTGCTGGAGGCCGCGCGGGACGAGACGTTCAAGACGCTGATGAGCTGGGCCGACGAGGTGCGCGACATCGAAGTGCGGGCCAATGCCGACACCCAGGCCGATGCCGAACTGGCGCTGACTTTCAAGGCTCAGGGGATCGGACTGTGCCGGACCGAGCACATGTTCGTGGAACCCAGCCGCCTGGTGGCGATGCGTGAGATGATCTTTGCCGACACCAGCGAGGACCGCGCCTCGGCGCTGGAGGTGCTGTTGCCGATGCAGCGGGCGGATTTCATCGACCTTTTCCGGATCATGTCGGGGATGCCCGTCTGTATACGGCTGTTCGACCCGCCTTTGCACGAATACCTGCCCGCCGACCGCGAGGGCATTCGCGAGTTGGCCGACGCGCTGGACCTGCCGGTGGCGGATGTGACCGAGCGGGTGGAATCGCTTGGAGAATACAACCCCATGCTGGGGATGCGCGGTGTGCGGCTGGGCATCGCGGTGCCGGAGATCTACGAGATGCAGGCGCGGGCGATCTTCGAGGCGACGGTCGCCGCCAGCAAGGAGGGCGATCCGGTCGTGCCCGAAATCATGATCCCGCTGGTGTCGGCGATGCGCGAGGTCGAACTGGTGCGCGAGAATGTCGACAACGTGGCCGATGCCGTGCGCCGCGAGACGGGCCGCGATTTCACCTATCGGCTGGGCGTGATGGTCGAGACCCCGCGCGCCGCGTTGCGCGCCGCCGAGATTGCGCCGCACGTGGCTTTCCTGAGCTTCGGCACCAACGACCTGACGCAGATGACATATGGCCTCAGCCGCGATGACGCAGGGCGGTTCATGTCGCACTACGTCAAGCAGGGTGTGTTCCCCGAGGACCCGTTCCACGTGCTGGACGTCGACGGGGTGGGCGAATTGCTGGAGATCGGGGCGCGGCGCGGCCGCGAGGTGGCCCCTGACCTGACCCTGTCGATCTGTGGCGAACACGGTGGCAACCCCGAATCGATTGCCTTCTGCCGGACGGCGGGATTCGACTATGTTTCCTGTTCTCCGTTCCGGGTTCCGGTGGCGCGACTAGCTGCCGCACAATTGGCCGTGAAGGACAAGATCGGGTAGATCGCGGGCGGGTTCTCGCCATATCTGCCGTAATTCCGCCGATTTTTGGCCTTGCAATCTCGCTGCATAACGCCCTTGCAGCGCCGCAGGCTGGACTCGCATACCCCTTTTATGTACCTCGTCGCGACTTGACGGGCCCGTAGGGTCTTATTTTGAAGGAGGCGAGCCTTGAGAACCCTCGCGATGATCTTGATGATGTGCCTTGGGACCGCGGCCGCGGCAGAGCAGGACATCAACCGTTTATATGCGCACGAGAACCGCGTGCTGAGTTCGATTCCCGAAGATATGGTGGCGCGCTATATGGAGCGCCCGGGCGTGGACGTGACGTATTCGCGCGACTGGCTGGCGGCCCAGTCGGCCCACACTGGCGGCAAGCAATGGCGTTGCCTGGCCGAAGCGCTGTACCACGAGGCGCGCGGCGAAAGCGTCAAGGGTCAGTTCGCGGTGGCCGAGGTCATTATGAACCGGGTCGACAGCGCCCGCTTTCCCGACACGATCTGTGGCGTTGTGCACCAAGGCACGGGCCGCAAGTACCAGTGCCAGTTCACCTACACCTGTGACGGTGCCAGCGACCGGATCAGCGAGAAACGTGCCTTCGAACGGGCCGGCAAGGTGGCGTATCTGATGGTCAAGGGCGCCAGGCGCGACCTGACGGCCGGAGCGACGCATTACCACACCAAGGCCGTGCGCCCGAAATGGTCGCGCAATTTCGCCCGGACCACCACGATCGGAGTGCATCACTTCTACCGGATGCCGACGCGCGTCAGCTCGAACTGAGCGGGGCGGAGAATCCGGTTGACATGCAGGCCCGCGCGTTTAAAAGGCGGGCTTCATGACGAATTTCGCGGGGTGGCTGACATCCCGCCGCAGGAGAGATACCCATGGCGAAGCCGACCACAATCAAGATCCGCCTGAACTCGACCGCCGGCACGGGCCACTTCTACGTGACGAAGAAGAACGCCCGCACCATGACCGAGAAGATGTCGGTGCGCAAATACGACCCCGTCGCGCGCAAGCACGTCGAGTACAAGGAAGGCAAGATCAAGTAGGATCTTCCCTCCGAGCGTATTCAAGGGCCGTGCCGATGGGTGCGGCCTTTTGCTTTGGGACTTTTCGCAGTTGCGCGCCGAGACGCGGCGTCCGCGTGGGACTTGATCTGGGGCCGTTTGCGACGGGAGGTCCCGGGTCAGGCCCGGGACGGGTGTTCTCGAAGCCAGCGGCCCCACGAAAAAGGGCCGGTCTGATGACCGGCCCATTGTTCGTTTCAGCTTGTGCGCTGTGGTTATTCGCGCTGGCCCAGCAGGTTCAACAGCATCATGAACATGTTGATGAAGTCGAGATAGAGCCGCAGGGCGCCCATGATGGCTGCCTTGCCCAGCCACTCGCTGTCGCCGTGGTGGGCGTGGGCCAGGTACTCATTCTTGATCGACTGCGTGTCATAGGCGGTCAGGCCGGCGAAGATCAGCACGCCGATGGCCGAGATCGCGAACATGATTTCGCTGGAGCCGATGAAGATGTTGACGATCGACGCCACGATCAGGCCGATTACACCCATGATCAGGAAGCTGCCCCAGCCGGAGATGTCCTTTTTCGTGGTGTAGCCCCACAGCGAAAGCCCTGCGAAGGCGGCCGCCGTGGCCAGGAAGACCTGGGCGATCGAGAAATCGGTGAACACCACGAAGATGTACGAGATCGACACACCCATCACCGCGGCGAAGGCGTAGAAGAAGAGTTGTGCCGCAGCCGCCGACAGCTTGTTGATCACCGCGCCGAAGGCGAAGACCATGATCAGCGGGGCGAACATCACGATATAGCGTGTGAAGCCGGTGAACAGCGTTTCCATCATCGCGGCGTTGTTGCCCACGGCCCAAGCGGCCGCAAAGGTCAGCAACATGCCGATCGACATCGTGCCGTAGACCTTGTTCATGTGGGCGCGCAAGCCTTCGTCGATCGCGGCGGTACGCGCACCAGTTGCCGACCGGATCGTTTCGAATTGAGCCATTCAAGCCTCCGAATAAGTGTCCCATTCAAACCTCAAGCCGAGGTTTGCAGACAATATCGTGTGCCCGACGTCTCTTTTCAAGAAAATCCGCACCGAAATCGTGCGGAAACAGTCGGTTCACCTGTCAGCGACACGAGATGTCCCAGATCGGACGGCGGGCCTCGGCCATCGCCTCCTGGCGGGTAATGCCGATATCCTGAAGGGCGTGATCGTCGAGACGTGCCAGGGCACGGCGCTGACGATACATCTCGATCACATCGCGCAGGCGGGCGCGGCGAGGGGCCGGGTAGGGCGCATGGCGACGGAATGACAAAGTGAGCATGAGTGCGTCCTTTCAATTTCAGTGATGGCGCGGCGCGCATCATTATTACTGTTGATATAAATGGCATGCCGGGTCATATATGAAAAATGAATGTTTGGCTTGGATTGCATCAAGGAACATGATGAATGCGTAATCTCGACATGACGACCTTGCGGTCTTTTCTGGAAGTCGCCGAGCAGGGCGGTGTGACGCGCGCCGCGCAGGTGCTGAACCTGACGCAGTCGGCGGTGTCGATGCAGCTCAAGCGGTTGGAAGACCTGCTTGGGATCGAACTGCTGGATCGCAGCAACCGGCGCATCGCGCTGACCGCCTCGGGCGAGCAACTCTTGACCTATGCGCGGCGCATCGTCGATTTGAATGACGAGGCCGTGGGGCGGCTTTCGGACGAGGTTTACGAGGGCACGCTGACCCTGGGCGTGCCGCATGACATCATCTATCCCGTCGTGCCGCGGGTTCTGAAGACGTTCAACAGCGTTTTCCCGAGGGTGAATGTCGTCCTGAAATCCTCCAGCACTGTCCGACTGCACGACGCGTTGAAGAAAGGCGAGATCGATCTGATCCTGACGACCGAGAAAGCGTTGACGCCGGGTGGAGAGACCTTGACGAAAATCCCGCTGAAATGGGTCGGTGCCCTGGGCGGCCAGGCTTGGCGAAAACGGCCCTTGCGGCTGGGGTTCTGCAATTTCTGCATCTTCCGGGCGCCGGTGCTGCGCATCCTGGATGCGGCGGGAATCGACTGGGAACTGGCGATAGAGTCGGACGAGGATCGCTCGGTCGAGGCGCTGATCAGCGCGGATCTTGCGATCGGGGCTCTGCTGGAGACCAGCATCCCGCCGCATCAGGAAGCGATCAACACGCAAGGGGCGCTGCCGGAACTGGGCTTTCAACAGATCAACATGTACGGGTCGGCCAATCGAGACGAGATCACGCGCGAAATGGCCGATCTGCTGCGTCAGGGATACCGGGCCGCGACGCCGACCCTGTTGCGGCAGGCCTGAGCGCGGGGTCTCAGCCGGTCGTGATGACAACCTTGCCGGTGGATTTGCGCGTGCGCATCAGGTCGAGCCCCTCCTGCGCCTTCTCGAGCGACAGGATGTGGCTGACATGCGGTTTCAGCCGGCCGTCGGCATACCAGGCGAAAAGCTGCGCCAGGCTGTCGGTGACGACCTGCGGCCGGAATGCGAGGTAGCCGCCCCAGTAGAGGCCCAGGACCGAGATATTCTTGACCAGCAAGTGGTTGGCCGGAATTTTCGGCACCTCACCGCTGGCAAAGCCGATGGTCAGGATGCGGGCCTCGGGACGGCAGGCGCGCATGGCGGACTTGAACTGGTCCCCGCCGACGGGATCGTAGACGACATCGACGCCCCCCAAGGCACGGCACGCCTCCCGGATATCGTCGGTTTCGGCGTCGATCAGGTGATCGGCCCCGGCCTTGCGCGCAACCTCCAGTTTGTCGGCACCGCGGGCGCAGGCGATGACGGTGGCGCCCATCAGCTTGCCGATCTCGACCGCGGTCAGGCCGACGCCGCCCGCCGCGCCGAGAACCAGCAGGGTCTCGCCCGGTTGCAGACGGGCCTTGTGATCCAGGCCGACATGGCTGGTGCCATAGGCGATCTGAAACGCCGCCGCGTCGGTAAAGCTCATCTGATCGGGCAGGACCACCGCGCGGTCGGCGGGAAAGCAGCCCCGCTCTGCCAGGCCTCCCTGACCGCCGAAAACGGCAACGCGGCTGCCGATGGCGGGTCCTTCGACCCCGTCCCCCAGCGCCTCTACCGTGCCAGCCACTTCCATGCCGAGGGTGAACGGCGTGTCGGGCGTGTCCTGATACTCGCCCTTCAGCATCAGCAAATCGGCGAAATTCAGCCCGCAGGCATGGATCTTCAGTCCGATTTCCCCGGCGGCGGGCCGGGGCGCCTCGACGTCCTGGAGGGTTGCGGTTGTATCGTGCGAATCGATCCGGAACGCGCGCATCTAGAGGCTCCTCATCAATAATTGTCGGATCGGACCGGCGTCTTGCCCGGATAATCGAAGTCCCGAAACGATGTCAAACGCGTGCTCTGGTTGTGGGCAACCTATACAAAAGCAGTATATGCCCGTTTAGATTGTAGGTATAAGGGACCGATCCCTTATTCGGGGTGCAATACTTCTTGCTATACAGAATCTCAGCTCTTATTTTCTCGTCAGTGTCGCTGGGATGCGCGGCCTAATATTTTTTTAACGCTCGCCCGGGAAATTATGACTTCAAACCGGGTTGGCACCTGAGGAAAGGACTGCCCATGCCGCACCCCGTAGACGTGCATGTCGGAAAACGTATTCGCCATCGCCGCTGGCTGGTTGGAATGACCCAACAACAGCTGGCTGAAAGCGTAGGCATCAAATTCCAGCAAATTCAGAAATATGAAACCGGCGCGAACCGCGTCAGCGCCTCTCGCCTTTGGGACATCGCGGATGCCCTGGACGTGGAGGTCAGCTTTTTCTTTGACGGTATCGACCACGATGGCGACGCAAGAAACGAGAGCGACATGATCCCGGCGGATTTGCTGGGCGACAAGGAAGCGCTCGATCTGATCCGGTCCTATTACGCGATCCCGGAAAACCAGCGCCGTCGCCTGTTCGATCTTGCACGGGTTCTCAGCGACGTCGCTTGAGCCGGTCCTAGAAGCCGTTTATCCCCGCCATGCAGTTACAAGGTGGGGATAGAATGACCCGGAACGACTCGGAAATTGTTAACACGGCGCACGCGCTTGCAGATGCAGCGCGCGACGCCATCCTGCCGTGGTTTCGCGCCGGGGCGATTGACGTGGAAAACAAGGCGTCGTCGGGATTCGATCCGGTCACCGCCGCCGACAGGGCCGCGGAAGCCGCGATGCGCGAGGTGCTGGCCGAGCGCCGCCCCGACGACGCGATCCTTGGCGAGGAAATGGGCGAAACCCCGGGCACGAGCGGCCTGACCTGGGTTCTGGACCCGATTGACGGCACGCGCGCCTTCGTGGCCGGGGCGCCGACATGGGGTGTGCTGATCGCCGTCGCCGATCAGGGCGGGCCGGTCTATGGCCTGATCGACCAGCCTTACATCGGTGAACGGTTCGAGGGCGGCTTCGGACGCGCCGGGATGCGCGGACCGCAAGGCGCGCGGGCGCTGAAGACAAGGGGGGAGGCGCCGCTGTCGCAATCGACCGTCTTCACCACCTTTCCCGAGGTCGGCACCGAGGCCGAGGGCGCGGCCTTTCGGGACGTGGCGCGCCAGGCGCAGCTGACGCGCTACGGTCTCGATTGCTATGCCTATGCGCTTGTCGCCTGCGGGCAGGTGGACCTGGTGATCGAGGCAGGGCTCAACGCGTACGACATCCAGGCGCCGATCGCGGTGATCGAGGCCGCTGGCGGCATCGTCACGGACTGGAGCGGCGGGCCGGCACACGAGGGCGGGCGCGCCATCGCGGCCGCGGGACGCCAACAGCACGAGGCCGCCCTGGAGATCCTTGCGCGCCATTTCTGAGGTCTGGCGTCTGGCGTGGTCCGGCTGCAGCGGATAGGGTCGGTTCATGCCTCTTCGGATTTGCCTTCTTGCGGTCATCGCCGCCATGACGTGCCAACTGGCCGTGGCCCAGGACGCGACCGATCGGAGCGCTGCCGCGCGGGACTGGGTCAACAGCTTTCGCGCCGAGCGCGGACTTTCCCCCGTGAGCCTTTCGGACAGGCTGACCCGCGTGGCCTCGATCCATGCGGCGGACATGGCCCGAAAGGGGTATTTCAGCCATACCGGATCGGACAAGAGCAGCGTGGGGGACAGGGCGCGGCGCGTCGGCTACGCCTATTGCTTCATTGCCGAGAACATCGCCAAGGGACAACCTAGGCTGAACGCGGTTCTGAACGGTTGGGCCGGATCGTCCGGGCATCGCAGGAACATGCTGGCCCCGCAGGCCCGGGAAATGGCGGTGGTCGAGGCGCCGGGACGGATCTGGGTGATGGTGCTGGGGCGCGACGGCTGCTGAAACAAGGGGCGTCACGACCGCCCTGAAAACACAACGGCGCACAACGGGCGGCCGATCGGCCTGGGACGATGGATACCGCCGGATTGTGTCGCTTTTGCGGGGATTTGACGGTGGGCACTGGACCCTGCCATGGCAACATGCGATCACCAGAGCCTGGCCAGGCCACGACCGGGAGGACGCCTCATGAACTTTGAAATCCGACCGCATGTCGCGGAGTTGCTGGACCGTGTGCGGGTGATGGTGCAGGACGCCATAATGCCGATGGAGGCCCCGTACCACGCGGAGGTCGAGAAGGGCGACCGCTGGAGCTATACCGAGCGCCAGGCCGAGATTTTGGAAGGGCTGAAGGCGCAGGCCAAGGCGGCGGGCCTGTGGAACTTCTGGCTGACCGATGGTGAGGGCGGCGTGGGGCTGAGCACGGTCGAGTACGCTTATTTCGCAGAGGAAATCGGCAAGACGCCGATGGCGGCGGAAGTGTTCAACTGCAACGCGCCGGACACCGGCAACATGGAAGTGTTCCAGAAGCACGGCACCGACGACATGAAGGCGCGGTGGCTGGCGCCGCTCCTGGAAGGGGACATCCGCTCGGCCTACCTGATGACCGAGCCGGATGTGGCCAGTTCGGACGCCACGAACATCTCGCTGAGCTGTGTGCGGGAGGGGGACGCCTATGTCCTGAACGGCGAAAAGTGGTGGGCCACGGGGGCCGGGGACCCGCGCTGCGCGGTCTATATCGTGATGGTCAAGACCGGCGATGACGATTCGCCCAAGCATCAGCGCCATTCGATGATCGTGGTGCCGTCCGACACGCAGGGTGTTGAGAAGGTCAGGCCGATGAAGGTCTACGGCGCCGATGACGCGCCGCACGGGCACATGCATATCCGGTTCAGCGATGTGCGGGTGCCGGCCGAGAACATGCTGCTGGGCGAAGGGCGCGGGTTCGAGATCGCGCAGGGGCGGCTGGGGCCGGGACGCATTCACCATTGCATGCGGGCCATCGGCATGGCCGAGGCGGCGCTGGAGCTGATGTGCCGCAGGTCCCTGCAGCGCGAGGCCTTCGGCAAGCCGCTGGCGCAGCTGGGGGCGAATTTCGATTATATCGCCGAGGCCCGGATGGAGATCGAGCAGGCGCGGCTGTTGTGCCTGAAGGCCGCGTGGATGATGGACCGGGGCGATGCACGGGCGGCGGCGCCCTGGATCAGCCAGATCAAGGTGGTCGCGCCCAAGGTGGCGCTGAAGGTGGTGGACGAGGCCGTCCAGATGTTCGGGGCGCAGGGCATCAGCCAGGACACGCCGCTGGCGGCGATGTGGACACACCTGCGCACCCTGCGCCTGGCCGACGGGCCGGACGCGGTGCATCGGCGGCAGGTGGCGCGGGCGGAGCTGCGCAAATACACGCAACAGAAGATCTGAGCGCCTGCCGCGCCGCCGGGCGCAAAATTTATTCGAAAAAATTTTGCCACCGCGACAAGGCGTGCCTTGGCGCCATCCTGGCAGGCGGAGGTTAACGGGGTCTGAAAATTCCGTACTTTTGCGCTCGACATCCCGGCGCGCCGCGGGCTTTATGCCGCCATGAGTTCAGAGTTGAATGCACGGCCCGGCTGGGGTGTTTTCTGGATGGTCGTGACCGGTGTGCTGTTTGTCGGTGTGACCGCCATGGTAAAGCTTCTGGGCACGCGGATCCCTGCCACGGAGGCGGCGTTTCTTCGGTACGTGCTGGGGCTGATCTTACTTTTGCCGATGCTGGGCACGTTGAGCCGCCTGCGGCTGGACCGCGGCACCTGGGGCCTGTTCGCCGCGAGAGGGCTCGCGCATTCCGCCGGGGTGGGCCTGTGGTTCTTTGCCATGGCACGGATCCCGCTCGCGGATGTGACGGCGATGAACTATCTCTCGCCCATCTATGTCACGCTGGGCGCGGCGCTTTTTCTGGGGGAAAGGCTGGCCTTGAGACGGGTCATGGCCATCGTCGTGGCCCTGATCGGCGCGTTCATCATCCTGCGCCCGGGGTTCCGAGAGTTGGGGCCCGGGCATTTCGCGATGCTGTTCACCGCGGTGGCCTTCGGCGGGTCGTACCTGCTGGCCAAGATGCTGTCCGACCGCTGTGCGCCCGGGCTGGTGGTGGCGATGCTGTCGATCACCGTGACGATCGGGCTGGCGCCCGTGGCGCTGAGCAACTGGGTGCCGCCAACCCTTTGGGAGCTGGCGATATTGATGGGGGTCGCGGCCTTTGCCACGGGCGGGCATTACACCATGACGCTGGCGTTTCGCGCGGCCCCGCTGGCGGTGACGCAGCCGGTGACGTTCCTGCAGCTTGTTTGGGCGGTGCTGTTGGGCGTGACCTTTTTCGCCGAACCGTTTGATCCGTGGGTGATTTTGGGCGGGCTGGTGATCGTCGGATCGGTCAGTTTCATCAGCTGGCGGGAGGCTGTGCTGAAGCGGCGCGCGGTGACCCCGGCGGCGCATCAGACAAAATTCTGATTCGACTGGTTAATTTCGGCAAGAACGCCGAAAACGGTACGTCGGTATCGCGTCGGTATCCGGGTGGTATCGCGACGGTGCGGTTTTTCGCGGGGGGCGGCCTTGCCGCACCGGGCGGCGCGGCAAGGGGCAATCCATGTGTGTGTCAGGCCGTGAGCACCGCGTAGAGTTCGTCCTTCAGGCGGGCGCGTTTCTTGCGCATGTCCGTCTCGGCGGCGGGCGAGACCGGGGTCACGTTGGTTTCCGCCGCGTGGATCTGCCGGTTGACCGCATGGTAGTCGTCCATCAGCCGGGCGAAATGGGCGTCCGAGGTTTTCAGCGCCGTGATGCGGTCGGCCATTTCGGGGAATTCTTCGTGCAGCTCGTGCGGGGTGTGTGACATCCGGGGTCCTCCTTGTTCGCGTGTCGGAGGAGAGGTTAGGCGCGCGCCGGGGGGCGCACCTTGATGCGGATCAAACCGGAGCGGTCCTCAGCGTTGCGCGGTCTGCCATTCGGGGTGGATCCAGGCCTGGGCGTTGTCCGCCGGAAGCGCGCGGTCGAGGACGTGATCGGCCATCTTCTCGCCCACCATGATCGAGGGGGCGTTGAGATTGCCGTTGGGGATGCGCGGGAAGACCGAACTGTCGGCGACGCGCAGGCCCGAGACGCCGATCACGCGGCCCTGCGGGTCGACCACGCTGCGCGGATCGTCCACCCGGCCCATGCGGCAGGTTCCGCAGGGGTGATAGGCGCTTTCGGCGTGTTCGCGGATGAAAGCGTCGAGCTGGTCGTCGGACTGCATGTCCGCGCCGGGTTGGATCTCGTGCTTGGAGAACGGAGCGAAGGCGTCCTGGGCGAAGACCTCGCGCGTCAGCCGGATGGCGCGGCGGAAATCGCGCCAGTCGCTATCGCAGCTCATGTAGTTGAAGAAAATCTTCGGCGGTGCGGCGGGATCGGCGGAATTGAGCGTGACAGCCCCGCGGCTCTCGGAACGCATGGGGCCGACATGGGCCTGGTAGCCGTGGCCCTCGGCCGCCGCCTGGCCGTCATAGCGCACGGCGATGGGAAGGAAATGGAATTGCAGGTCGGGATAATCCACGCCTGCCGCCGAGCGGATGAAGCCGCAGGATTCGAACTGGTTGGTGGCGCCTGGGCCGGTCTTGCCTAGCAGCCAGGTGAGGCCGACGAGGGCCTTGCCGGGCAGGTTCCAGTACTTGTAGAGGCTGACCGGCTGGGAGGCGGCCATCTGTACGTAGACCTCGAGATGGTCCTGAAGGTTGGCGCCGACGCCGGGGCGGTCGGCGATGACGTCGATGCCGTGTTCGGCGAGATGCGCGGCGGGGCCGATGCCGGAGAGCATCAGGAGTTTGGGGGAGTTGAAGGCCGACGCGGACAGGATGACTTCGGCATTGGCACGGATGATTTCCTGCCGGCCTTTACGGGTGACCTTTACGCCGATGGCGCGGCCGTCTTCGAAGACCACACGGCCCGCGAGGCCGCGGATGACGTCGCATTTTCCGGTCTTGAGCGCGGGCTTGAGATAGGCGTTGGCGGCGGACCAGCGCTGGCCCTTGTGGACGGTCATCTCGAAGGGCGCGAAGCCTTCCTGCTGTTCGCCGTTATAGTCGGGCGTCACCGGGTAGCCCGCCTGTCGACCCGCCTCGATGAAGGCGCGGGTGAGGGGGTTGGCCATCTGGCCGCGGGTGACGTGCAGAGGGCCGTCCTGGCCGCGCCAGTCGGGGTCGCCGCCATGGCCGGCATCGGTCCAGTTTTCCAGGCGCTTGTAATAGGGCAGCACGTCGGCATAGCCCCAGCCGGTGGCGCCCTCGTCGCGCCAGTGGTCGAAGTCGCGGGCGTGGCCGCGCACATAGACCATGCCGTTGATTGAGGAGGAGCCGCCGATGACCTTGCCGCGCGGGGCGGCGAGGCGGCGGTTGTTCAGGTGGGGTTCCGGCTCGGTGCGGTAGCCCCAGTCGTACATCTTCATGTTCATCGGGTAGCTGAGCGCGCCGGGCATCTGGATGAAGGGGCCGGCATCGGTGCCGCCATGTTCGATGACCAGAACGGAATGGCCCGCCTCGGACAGGCGGTAGGCCATGGCGCAGCCGGCGCTGCCGGCGCCGACGATGACGTAATCGGCTTGCATCAGGGACCTCGCTTGGATGGTGGGCGAAGGAGGGGGGCGCTGCCCGCTTGGCGAAGGAGGGGGGCGCTGCCCGCTGCGAAGAAGAGGGGGGCGCTGCCCCCCGCGGCGAACCTGCGGTTCACCGCTCCCCCCGGGATATTTATGGCCAGAGGAAAAGGCATCAGGCGCCCTCGGCCCGCAGGGTGTCGTAGGGGACCATGACGTGGGCCCGGTAGGCGGGGCGCCGGGTGAGGCGGTTGTAATAAGCCTCGACCGTCGGATTGGCGGCACGGGGGATGTCGATGGTGAACCAGCGGTAGAGGAGGTGGCCCGCGACGATGTCGGCGGCGGTGAAGTGGTCGCCGCAGATGTAATCGTGGTCGGAGAGTTGCTCGGCCAGGCGCGCGAGATGGGCGTCGAAGCGCGTTATGGCGGCGTCGAGCGCGGCTTGGTCGCGGTCGGCGGCGGAGGTGCGGACGCGGGGCCAGAAGATGGGGTGGGTGAAGCCCACGGCCAGGGTGGTCTTGGCCCATTCGGCCCACATGTCGACGGGGGCGCGGGCGGCGGGGTCGGCGGGCCAGAAGGGGCCGCCGTCGCCGTAGCGGGATGCCAGGTAGCGCAGGATTGCGGTGCTTTCCCAGACCACGAGGTCGCCGTCGCGCAGGACCGGCACCTTGCGGTGCGGGTTCATGGCGCCGAATTCAGGCGTGTCGAGGCCGCCATGGGCGTGGCCGTAGTCGAGCCGCTCGCAGTCGAGGCCAAGCTCGGCGAGGGTCCACATGACCAGTTGCACGTTGGAGGAGGTGGCGCGGCCATAGACGGTGAGCATCATTCGCCCCTCGGGTAGCGGGCGTTTTCCTCGACCACGTTGAGGTCCATGTGATTGCGCATGTAGCGCTCGGACGCCTTTTGCAGGGGCTGGTAATCCCACGGGTAATAGCCGCCCTGGCGCAGCGCTTCGTAGACGACCCAGCGGCGGGCCTGGCTTTCGCGGACCTGGGCGTCGAAGGCCTCGAGATCCCAGCGGGCGGCGGCCTCGACGCGGAAGCGCTCGAGGGTGGATTTGTGCGCGGGGTCCTCGGCCAGGTTGGTGAGCTCCAGCGGGTCGGCGTCGAGGTCGAAGAGCTGTTCGGGGTCGAGCGCGCAGTTGGTGTATTTCCAGTGCTCGTGGCGCAGGCAGACCAGCGGCGAATAGGAGGCCTCGGCGGCGTATTCCATGGCGACGGGGCTTTTGCGGATCGCGCCCTGGCCCGAGGGCACGAGGCTTTCGCCGGCGACCCAGGGCATGACCTCGGACATGTCCACGCCGGCGAGGTCGCAGAGCGTGGGGCAGACGTCGATATTGCTGACCGGCTCGGCGACAAGGCCGGGTGTCATCGCGGGGGCGGAGATCATCAGTGGTACCCGCGACGAGCCCTCGAAGAAGGACATCTTGAACCACAGGCCGCGCTCGCCCAGCATGTCGCCGTGGTCGGAGACGAAGAGGATGATGGTGTCGTCTTCCTGGCGCGTGCCGCGGAGGGCCTCCATCACCTCGCCGATCTTGTCGTCGAGATAGGAGATGTTGGCGAAATAGGCGCGGCGGGAACGGCTTATGTCCTCGTCAGTGATGGTGAAGCTGCGCCAGTCGTTGGCATCGAAAATGCGCTGCGAATGGGGGTCGTGATCCTCGTAATCCATCGCGGGCACGTCGGGCAGGAGGTGTTCGCAGCCCTCGTAGAGGTCCCAGTATTTCTTGCGCGCGACATATGGATCGTGCGGGTGGGTGAAGCTGACCGTCAGGCACCAGGGGCGGTCGTCCTTGCCGCGCCCGTAATCGTAGACCTTGCGGGTGGCGTGGTAGGCGACCTCGTCATCGTATTCCATCTGGTTGGAGATCTCGGCCACGCCGGAGCCGGTGACAGAGCCCATGTTGTGGTACCACCAGTCGATGCGTTCGCCCGGTTTGCGGTAGTCGGGCGTCCAGCCGAAATCGGCGGGGTAAATGTCGGTCGTGAGGCGTTCCTCGAAGCCGTGGAGCTGGTCGGGGCCGACGAAATGCATCTTGCCGGAGAGGCAGGTCTGGTAGCTGGCGCGGCGCAGGTGATGCGCATAGGTGGGAATGTCGGCGGAGAACTCGGCGGCGTTGTCGTAGACGCGGGAGCGCGAGGGCAGGAGGCCGGACATGTAGCTGGCGCGGCCAGGAGCGCAGAGCGGCGAGGCGGTGTAGGCGTTCCTGAACCGGGTGGAGCGGGCGGCCAGCGCCTTGAGGTTCGGCGCGTGCAGCCAGTCGGCGGGGCCGTCGGGGAAGAGCTTTCCGTTCAGCTGGTCGACCATGAAGATGAGGATGTTGGGACGTGTCATGTGGGGGCGCCTTCCGGGAGTGAGGTGTAGATATAGTGCAACAGCACACCGATGGCGGTTTCGCCCGAGAGCGGTGCGCTGTGCAGCGCCTGCCGGATATAGAGGCCGTCGATCATCGCGGCCAGACCGCGTGTGAGGATGCGGGCCTCGTCCGCCGGGGCAAGCTGGCGGAAGGCATGAAAGAGGTTGGAGCGCAGGCGTCGCTGGTAGACATGCAGAAGGCGCCGCGCCGCGTCGGATTTCTGGGCCTGGACGTAGAAGTTGAGCCAGGCGGCGATCATCTCGTCCCGGAACTGGCCGGGCGCGAAGCTGGCGCGGACGATCGCCTCGAGCCGCTGGTGGGGCGTTTTGGCCATGATCAGCGCGCCGCGCACCTCGGCGCCGTAGAGGGTGAGGATATGGCGCATGGCGGCGGCGAAGATCTGTTCCTTGGAGCCGAAATAGTGATGCGCCAGCGCCGAGGACACGCCGGCGCGGCGGGCGATCTGGCTGACGGTCACGTCGAGCGAGCCGCGCGCGCCGATCTCGTGGATCGTGGCCTCGACCAGCGCGGAGCGTCGAATCGGTTCCATTCCGATCTTGGGCAATTGGTCCTCCGTGATTGACAGCCCCATGCGGTATTGAGTTTTAATTGACTCGTCAATCAATAAACGTATTGTTTGCGTCATCAGGGGGTGGGGACCGAGGATGAGACGTTGGGAGCTTTCGCGTTGCACGTGGCCGCACGTGGCGTCTAAGGTCGACACAATGTCGTTTTCGGGGCCATGCGGAGGGACCGCAGCGCAGCCCCGAAAAAGGTGCCACGAGCGCGAGATCGCGCGGCCCGGGACATACGCGCGTCATGCGCAGGACTTATTGCAGTATCGTGTCAACAAGGGAGAACATGACATGTCATTGATCAAAGGCGGACTTCTGGACCGTCGCGGATTTCTGAAAACCACGGTCGCGGCGGGTGTCGCGGCGGGTCTGCCAGGGGCGTCCTTTGCCCAGAGCACGCCAAAGCGCGGCGGTGACCTGCGCGTGGCGAAAGGCCACGGCCAGACGACGGACACGCTGGACCCCGGCCAGTGGGAGAACGGCTATATGCTGGCGCTGGGCTTCGGCGTTCACGGGCGTTTGACCGAGGTGGCCCCCGACGGGTCGCTGGTGCCGGAGCTGGCCGAAAGCTGGGAAGCGTCCGAGGATGCCAGCGAATGGCGGTTCAAGATTCGCCAGGGCGTGACGTTCCATGACGGCAAGCCGGTGACGGTCAAGGACGTGGTGGCGTCGATCAACCACCACCGGGGCGAGGATTCGACCTCGGCCGCGGGGCCGATCGTGGCGCCGATCTCGGATATCAAGGCCGAGGGCGAGGACACGGTGGTGTTCACGCTGGATGGCGGCAATGCCGACTTTCCGTTCATCCTGTCGGATTACCACCTGGTGGTCTGCCCGGCGACGGAGGACGGCATCGACTGGCAGTCGGGCAATGGCTGCGGCAGTTATGTCCTGAAGAACTTCAATGCCGGGGTCAGCAGCCAGTTCGAGCGCAACCCGAACCACTGGCGCGACGACGTGGCATGGTTCGACACGGTCGAGATGCTGTGCGTGGTGGACCAGAACGCGCGCACGACCGCGCTGGTGTCGGGCGACGTGCAGGCGATCGACCGGGTCGACCTGAAGGCCGCGAACCTGCTGGGCCGCAATCCCGGTGTGACCATCGAATCGGTGGCGGGCACGCAGCACTATACCTTCGCGATGTCCACGAATACCGACCCCTATACGGACAACAACATCCGTCAGGCCCTGAAATACGGCATCAACCGCGAGGAAATGGTCGAGAAGATCCTGTTCGGCTATGGCACGGTCGGCAACGACCATCCGATCGGCGAGGGGCAGCGCTTCTACAACTCCGAGCTGGAGCAGAAGACCTATGATCCCGACAAGGCGAAGTTCCACCTGAAAGAAGCCGGAATGGACAGCATCGACATCAACCTGTCGGCGTCGGATGCGGCCTTCGGCGGCGCGGTGGATGCGGCGATCCTCTACCAGGCGTCGGCCAAGGAGGCGGGCATCAACATCAACGTGGTACGCGAGCCCAAGGACGGTTACTGGTCGGACGTTTGGATGAAGAAGCCCTTCACCGCCGTCTACTGGGGCGGCCGGCCGGTCGAGGACCAGATGTTCGCCACCGCCTACCAGTGCGGGGCGGCATGGAACGACAGCTTCTGGTGCAATGACCGCTTCGAGGAGTTGCTGGTCAAGGCCCGTGCCGAGCTGGACGAGGACAAGCGCCGGGAGATGTATTACGAGATGCAGGACCTGGTGGCCAACCAGGGCGGCGTCGTGATCCCGATGTTTGCCAACTACGTCTTCGCGGTGGGCGAGAAGGTTGCCCATGGCGAGATGGCGTCGAACTGGGAGATGGACGGCGAGCGCTGGATGGAGCGCTGGTGGATGGCCTGATATTCGGGTTTGTTCGTGAGACTTGGAGGACCCCCGGTTTGGCCGGGGGTTTTTCTTTTGGTAGGGGCGGTGGGTTTTCACCCACCCTACGACGTGCCGAATAACGTTGGGGCCGGGAAGCGCGCGGAATCAAGGCCGGAGGCCGCCGCGCGATCGCCAGACCGCCCGGACGGGCTGGCGATTGGGTGACTTTGGCGCGCAAATCAAAGGTGTTACGGATTTGGCTGCCATAAAGTGCCCCGAACACCTGGCGGGTCGCCATCCCGCGGTCTGGCGCTCGCGCGGCTACCCCACCTTGTAAGGAAGCACCCCGCGCTCGTCCGGGGTGACTTGCAGGCGGCGTTCCAGCGGCGGGACCGAGCGCTGGTGGCACTGCGTGCGCTCGCAGATGCGACAGGAGATGCCGATGGGCTCGAAGGCCTGCGAGAGCGTCAGGTCGAGGTCGTCGGCATAGACCAGGGCGTCGGCGTGTTTCACTTCGCAGCCCAGGGCGATGGCGAAGCGGCGGACGGGCGCGCCGAAATGCCCGCCGCGTTTGGAGACGTCGCGGGCAAGGGAGATGTAGCGTACTCCGTCGGGAGTTTCGGCCAGCTGGCGCAGGAAGCGGCCCGGGGTTTCGAAGGCGCGGTGGACGTTCCAGAGGGGACACGCTCCGCCGAAGCGGGCGAATTGCAGGCGCGTGGCGGAGTGGCGCTTGGTGATGGTTCCGGCCTGGTCGACGCGGACGAAGAAGAAGGGCACGCCCTTGGCGCCGGGGCGTTGCAGGGTCGACAGGCGGTGACAGACCTGCTCGATGGACGCCCCGAAGCGGGTGGCGAGGCGTTCGAGGTCGTGGCGGTGGTGTTGGGCCGCTTGCAGGAAGGCGGTGTAGGGCATGAGCGCCGCCCCGGCGAAGTAGTTCGCCAGCCCGATCTTGGCGATGTCGCGCGCCGCCGGGGACTGGAACCGGGCGAGGTCGAGCGTGGCCTCGATCAGCTTTTCCTGTGTCAGCAGAGCCACTTGCAGGAGGAGTTGAAAGCGGCGCGTCTCGGGTTCGGCGTGGTTCGAGAGATAGAGGATCCGCGCGTCGCGGTCGTAGTGGCGCAGGCGCGCGTCGTCGCTGTCTACCACCTTGATGCCGAGCGCGTCGAGCCGGGCCTCCGCCAGGTCGGTGATGCGGCGGGGGCCGGAGGCGGGGCCGGCGAAATGTTCGGCCGCCCGGTCCACTGCGTCGATGTAGTTGTCGCAATAGTGGAAGAAGTCGCGCACCTCGTCCCAGGGGGAGGTCTGAGGGCGGGCATCCTCACGACCCAGCGCCTCGTCCAGAGAGGCGAGGCGTTCGTGTGTGTCGCGGTAGGCGCGGTGCAGTTCGAGAAAGGCGCGGGCCATGGCGGGGGCGTTGGAGGCCGTGAGGCGCAAGTCGCTGAGGCCGGGGATGTCGTCGGCGAAGACGGCGTCGGCCAGTGCCTCGCGCATGTCGGTCACCAGGCGTTCGGCGTCGCCGGTGGCGAGTTCGGTGACGTCGAAGCCGAATTCCTGGGCCAGGGCGAGGATGACCGTGGTGGAGACGGGCCGGTTGTTGTTCTCCATCTGGTTCAGGTAGGGCAGGGAGACGCCGAGCTTGGCGGCGAAATCCTTTTGCGTCAGGGCGAGGCGCTGGCGGGTTTCGCGCAGCTTGGCGCCGGCATAGAGTTTCTGGGTGGCCATGGGTGGCTCGCTTTGCAGGTTTGCGTAAGCGCAGGTTTAGATTTGCAAAGCGGCGCGCGCAAGGGCGGCGTTCAGACCGAGGACACGCCCACCTGCCGTTCGCGCAGGATGACGAGCGAGATGGCGAGAATGCCGCCAAGCGCCGTCAGCAGCATCAGCCACACCAGCGGGAAGGCTCCCGTGCCGGGGCCGAGCAGGGCTCCGGCCAGCGCCGACAGACCTGCACCGCCGCCGATCATCAGGAAGCCGGCAAGGCCACTGGCGGTGCCGGCGAGGCTGGGACGCACGGAGAGCGCGCCGGCGGTGGCGTTGGGGATGGTCATGCCGTTGCCCAGGCCCATCAGCGTCATCAGGCCGAAGAACGTGTAGGGCGTGCTGACCCCGGCATAAAGCGTGGCGAGGTTGACGGCGTGGCCGATGGCGTTGGCCACCGAGCCGTAGAACACCATGCGGTTGATGCCGATCCGGGTGGAGAAGCGGCCCGACAGGAAATTGCCGGTGAAATAGCCTACGGCGGGCGCGCCGAAGAAGAGGCCAAGCTGGGACGGGGTGAGCCCGAAGACCTGTGTGCCCACGAAGGGCGCACCGCCGAGATAGGCGAAGAACGCCCCCGAGGAGAGCGCGGCGGCGAGCGCGTAGCCCCAGAAGCGGTAGGAGGTAAACAGCTCGGGGTATTCTGCGAACTGGTCGCCGAAGGTGCGGCCTTCCAGCGGGGCGGTTTCGCCGAGGTCGTTCCAAACCAGCCAGAGCACGGCCGCGCCCATGGCGAAGAGCGCCCAGAAGCTGCCGTGCCAGTCGAAGGCGGCGTCGAGCATCCCGCCGATGGCCGGGCCGATCATCGGCACGACGGACATGCCCATGGTGACGTAGCCGATCATCGACGCGGCCCGGTCGGCGGGGACCATGTCGCGCACCACGGCGCGCGAGAGGACCATCGCGGCGACGATGCCGCCCTGGAACATGCGGAAGATCAGGAAGACCCAGATATTCGTGGACATCAGGCAGCCCAGTGTCGCCAGCAGGAAGATCACCAGCCCGCCGAGGATGACCGGGCGGCGCCCCACGCGGTCGGAGATGGGGCCGATCAGCAGTTGCAGGATGGCGTTGATGCCAAGGTAGCCCGCTACGGCGAGTTGCATCACGCCGTACTCCGTCTCGAAATAGGCGGTCATGCCGGGCAGGGACGGCAGGAAGATGTTGAGCGCCAGCGTCGAGATCCCGGCCAGCACGATCAGGGTGAAGATGTGCGGCGGAGTCGTGCGGTCGAGGAAGCGGACGGTGGGCATGTCAAAGGCGCTATCCCGGAGTGCGGGGGATGTCCAGATGGGCTGTGGCGTGAGCCATGGGCGGGGTGGGCGCGGCTGCGCCTCCGGGGACAGGCGGCTTCAGGTCTTGCCGCGCGTGTCCCTTTTTTGCACGTCATCGTCACCGTGTCGCGCGACGCCTTCCAGAAGATCGTCGGACAGGTGTGCGTGACCCGGCTTGCTGATAACGGAGAGCGAGCCGTTCGTTTCCATCACGACCCAGGCTGCCGCGTCGGTTTCGGACAGGCCCGCCGCGCGCAGCGCGGATTTCACTTCGTCCTCGGTCACGCGCTCGTATGTCATGTCCCGGTCCAGCAGGCGCCCGTCTTTCAGCAGCATGCGGGGCTGCGGCTTGACCAGCCGGGCGAAGCGCCTGGACCGCAGCGCGCCCCATGTGGTCAGCCATTGCAATACGGCCAGTACGGACACCGCGAGCATGGCGTCCAGCATGGACACCTTTCGCAGAAGGAGGCCCGACGCCATGATCGAGCCGATCGCAACCGTGATGATCCAGTCGAAATTGTTCATGTTGCCCGTCGTGCGCTTTCCGCTCAGACGGACAAGGACGATGATGAAGTAATAGAAGACCACGCATGACGCTGCGATGTGCATCAGGCGGTCGGGCTCGGATAGCCAGGTTTGTGCAGGTTCCATTCTGCATCAACGCCGTTCACAAACCTGTGTTCCCCTGGATGTGGCCGGCTCGCCGGGAACGCGCATGGAGCGAAGGTGTCGCCGCACCCATGGACCGGTCCGTTTGACGAGTTGCCGGACCGGGTGATTTGCAGATTTGCAATTTAGCAATCCGCGCTTAGCGGGATTTGGCAAATTTGCGGAAATTGTCTTGGATGAGGTGCGCGCAACCAGTAGGGTCGCGCCAGCAAATCAAGGGGGCCTCGATGAAAGATATCCTTCAGGAACTGGACACGCGCCGCGGCAACGCGCGGCTGGGCGGCGGGCAGAAGCGGATCGACGCGCAGCACGAGAAAGGCAAGCTGACCGCGCGCGAGCGGATCGACCTGCTGCTGGACGAGGACAGTTTCGAAGAGTTCGACATGTTCGTGGCCCATCGTTGTACCGATTTCGGGATGGAGAAGAACCGGCCCTATGGCGATGGCGTGGTGACCGGCTGGGGCACCATCAACGGCCGTCAGGTCTATGTCTTCAGCCAGGATTTCACCGTGCTGGGCGGATCGGTGTCGCATACCCACGCGATGAAGATCTGCAAGATCATGGACATGGCGATGCAGAACGGCGCGCCGGTGATCGGCATCAACGACTCGGGCGGTGCGCGGATCCAGGAGGGCGTGGACAGCCTTGCGGGGTATGGCGAAGTGTTCCAGCGCAATATCGAGGCTTCGGGCGTGGTGCCGCAGATCAGCGTGATCACCGGGCCATGCGCGGGCGGGGCGGTGTATTCGCCGGCGATGACCGACTTCATATTCATGGTGCGCGACAGCTCGTACATGTTCGTGACCGGCCCGGACGTGGTCAAGACCGTGACCAACGAGCAGGTGACGGCGGAGGAGCTGGGCGGGGCCTCGACCCACACGAAAAAGTCCTCGGTCGCAGATGCGGCCTTCGAGAACGACGTGGAGGCGATGGCCGAGGTGCGGCGGCTGGTGGATTTCCTGCCGCTGAACAACCGAGAGCCGGTTCCGGTGCGCCCGTTCTTCGACGACCCGGATCGCGCCGAGACGAGCCTGGATACGCTGATCCCGGACAACCCCAACATGCCCTACGACATGAAGGAGCTGATCGTGAAGGTCGCCGACGAGGGCGATTTCTATGAGATCCAGGAGGATTTCGCGAAGAACATGGTCACCGGGTTCATCCGCCTCGAGGGCCGCACGGTGGGTGTGGTGGCGAACCAGCCCATGGTGCTGGCCGGGTGTCTGGACATCGACAGTTCCCGCAAGGCGGCGCGGTTCGTGCGGTTCTGCGACTGTTTCGAGATCCCGATCCTGACCTTCGTGGACGTGCCCGGCTTTCTGCCCGGCACCAGCCAGGAGCATAACGGCGTGATCAAGCACGGCGCGAAGCTGCTGTTTGCCTATGGCGAGGCGACGGTGCCGAAGGTGACGGTGATCACGCGCAAGGCCTACGGGGGCGCGTATGTGGTGATGAGCTCCAAGCACCTGCGGGGGGACATCAACTATGCCTGGCCCACGTCGGAGATCGCGGTGATGGGCGCCAAGGGCGCGACGGAGATCATCCATCGGGGCGACCTGGGCGATGACGAGAAGATCGCCAAGCACACGGCGGATTACGAGGAGCGGTTCGCCAACCCCTTCGTGGCGGCGGAGCGCGGCTTCATCGACGAGGTGATCCAGCCGCGCAGCACGCGCAAGCGGGTGAGCCGGGCCTTTGCGGCGCTGCGCCACAAGAAGCGCAAGCTGCCGTGGAAGAAGCACGACAATATTCCGTTGTAGGGCGGGATTTATCCCGTCACGGGCGGCGGGGTGAACCCCGCCCTGCGAGATTGGTCGAAGGTACGAATTGAGATGAGCCGGGGCTTTCATATCCTGCGCGAGGCAGGCGCGGTGACCGTGGCGCGGCGGGTGCCGGTGCGGTTCGACGTGAGCGCCGAGGCGCGCTTTGGCCCGCTGCGCAAGCTGGCGCTGGCGCAGCAGGTGCGGCAGGACCTGTGGCGCGTCTTGCAAAACGTGCGGGGCTTTGCGCCGGTCGTCAGGGTCGTGGAGGCCGAGGATGGCGTGACGCTGACCGCGGGCGGGCAGGTGGAGGGGCGGCATGACCGCGCCCGGCTGGAGGGTGTCATCGCGGCGCTGCTGGCCGATCCGGGCCACGTCGCGCGCTGGACGAGGTGGGCGCGATGAAAGAAATGTTGGCAGGGACGCTGGCCGCGCTGATGGCGCTGGCCGCCCCAGAGCAGGGCGAGGCGCAAGAGGAGGAGCGTCTTGTCCTGCCATCGGGGCTGGAGGCGGAATTGCAGGAGACCATCACCGGCGAGGCGGCGATGGGCATGACGGTGCGGTTCCGCTTCGTGGCCGAGGATTTCACGGGAACCGAGGATTTCGAGGTGCAGACCGCGGACCTGGAATACCTGTGCAACGACTATGCCCTGCCACGCCTGGCGCCGGGGCAGCGCCCGCCCGACAGGGTGGTGATCTCGGTGGCCGACAGGCCGTCGGAATTCGGCCGGTTCGACCCCGATGTGACGCAGATTTTCGAGAGTTTCTCGGTCAAGGACGCAACCTGTATCTTGGAGCTGTTCTGATGAATGCACAATATGTTGCGGATCAAAGCGCAGCCCCGCGCGGGTTTGAGGCTTTCCAGACACAGGCAGGCGGGATCGCGCCGGGCAGATATGAAACGTTGACGGATTCCGCTATTGTCACACTTGGTTACATATCCGTGACCCATTCCTCGAACGAGGGGCAGATGGGGCGTTTGGCGCGCCATGTGCTGGAGTACAGAGACAGGAGACAAACATGTCGAACAGCATCAAGAGCATCCTCACGGTTGGTCTGGTTGCCCTCGTGGCAGCCTGCGGTCAGCAGCAGCAAGAAGAAGAATTCGTCGTGGTCGATCCGGAGCCGATCTCGACCGAGCCGACCTACACCGGCAAGCTCAAGTAAGCACCCGAACGCACGACAGGGGCAGGCCCTCGGGCCTGTCCTGATCCACCCTGTCCTGATGGACGGCGAGACCCGGCGGTCCCTGCGCGGTTGCGGAGGCGGGTCATGATCAAGCACCGCGGCTTTCCGGGGCGTCTGCCCGGCAGCGATTTCCAGTTCACCATTCGCCGTGCCAACCCCAAGGGCGCCACCGCCATCGTGCGCCGCGAGCGCTATCGCGACCGGCGTCCGGCCGACAAGCGCGCCGACACCGCCTTTGTCCGCGCCTTGTGGGAGGCTTTTGGCGATCAGCCCTTCGAGCGGGGCAACCTGGATGCCGGCCGGCTGAGCTGGCTGTTCGGCCGCGAAGTGCTGCCGGCCGAGGACGCGTTCGATTCGGAAAGCTACGAAGCGCTGCTGGTGCTGGACGTCGCGGCGGCAAGGCGCGCCTTTCCGGACGCGTTCGAGGAAGGGGAACCGGCATGATTGGCGCAACTCCGGTCCTTTATTTAGGCACGTTTTTGCCGACGACCCGCGGATTCACGCGAATTGCAGCCGATCACCTGCAGGATGAGACTTGGGGCTTGGCGCAATGCCAGATTGCGTGCACCGTCACTAGTGTAGTGGCGGCCTTCCCCCAATGGGCCGAGACATACCGTCTAAACCGTTACCCTTCCCCTGATGGGCGGCCTTATGCATTGTTGCAGAGGCCGCCCTTTTTTACGTGCGAGTCAAAGGCTTACGCGGATAGGCGAGGTTGCGCCCAAATCGCCCGAGGCCGGAGGACGGGCTTTGATTCCGCCGCGGAACTGGCGTTGAGTGAGCGCAATTCAGATCAAGAAACGCGAGGCGACATCCGATGCAGTTCCGTAAATCCCTTCCTTTCTTCCTGTGCCTCCCAGTTTTCCTGGCGGCCTGCGGCAACACCGTGCCGGAACAGGCGCTGTTCGGCGGGGCCGCGGGCACCGGCGCGGCGGCCGTCGTGGGAGGATCGCTGCTTACCGGTGCGGCGGTGGGCGCCGCGGGCAACGTGGCGTTCTGCCAGGTCTACCCGGACAAATGCCTGTAGCCTGAATTTCGCGCCCGTCACCGGGCGGCTCAACCTGCATGAAACCACCCCTCGCGCCAGCGGGGCGGTGGTTTTTTCGTATCACCCCCGTCCGGCAGGCTCGCCGGGGCGGGCAAGACTGAAGGGGACGTGAGATGTTCAAGAAAATCCTGATCGCCAACCGGGGCGAGATCGCCTGCCGCGTCATCAAGACGGCGCGCAAGATGGGCATATCGACGGTGGCGATTTACTCGGACGCCGACCGTCACGCGCTGCACGTGGAGATGGCCGACGAAGCGGTGCATATCGGCCCGCCGCCGGCGTCGGAGTCGTATATCGTCATCGACAAGGTGATGGAAGCGATCAAGCAGACCGGCGCCGAGGCGGTGCATCCCGGCTATGGTTTCCTGTCGGAGAACCCCAAGTTCGCCGAGGCGCTGGAGGCCGCCGGCGTGGCCTTTATCGGGCCGCCCAAGAAGGCCATCGAGGCGATGGGCGACAAGATCACCTCGAAGAAGATCGCCGCCGAGGCGGATGTGAACACCGTGCCGGGGCACATGGGCCTGATCGAGGATGCCGACGAGGCGCTGAAGATCTCGGAAGAGATCGGCTTTCCGGTGATGCTGAAGGCCAGCGCGGGCGGCGGCGGCAAGGGGATGCGGATCGCGTGGAATGCCGAGGAAGTGCGCGAGGGCTTCCAGGCGTCGAAGAACGAGGCGGCCAGCAGTTTCGGTGACGACCGGATGTTCATCGAGAAGTTCGTGACGCAGCCGCGCCACATCGAGATCCAGGTGCTGTGCGACAGCCACGGCAACGGGGTGTATCTAGGCGAGCGGGAATGCTCGATCCAGCGGCGGAACCAAAAGGTGATCGAAGAGGCGCCGAGCCCGTTTCTGGATGAAGAGACGCGCAAGGCGATGGGCGAGCAGGCTTTGGCGCTGGCCCATGCGGTGGGCTATTCCAGCGCGGGCACGGTGGAGTTCATCGTCGATGGCGACAAGAACTTCTACTTCCTGGAGATGAACACGCGCCTTCAGGTGGAGCATCCGGTGACAGAACTGATCACCGGCGTGGACCTGGTGGAGCAGATGATCCGCGTGGCGGCGGGTGAAAAGCTGTCGCTGAGCCAGGACGATATAAAGCTGACCGGCTGGGCGATGGAAAGCCGGCTGTATGCCGAAGACCCGTATCGCAACTTCCTGCCCTCGATCGGGCGGCTGGTGCGCTATCGCCCGCCGGTGGAGGTGGCGGCTGGGCCGCTGCTGGACAAGGGCAAGTGGCAGGACGAGGCCGAGGCCGGCGAGACGGCGGTGCGCAACGATACCGGCGTCTACGAGGGCGGCGAGATTTCAATGTATTACGACCCGATGATCGCGAAGCTCTGCACCTGGGCGCCCGACCGGGGCGCGGCCATCGAGGCTATGCGCGTGGCGCTGGATTCGTTCGAGCTGGAAGGGATCGGGCACAACTTGCCGTTCCTGAGTGCGGTGATGGATCACCCCAAGTTCGTGTCGGGCGACATGACCACGGCGTTCATCGCCGAGGAGTATCCCGACGGGTTCGAGGGTGTGGAACTGGAGGAGGCGGCGCTGCGGCGGATCGCGGCCAGTTGTGCGGCGATGCACCGGGTGGCGGAGATCCGGCGCACGCGGGTGTCGGGCCGGATGGACAACCACGAGCGCCGCGTGGGCGAGGACTGGGTCGTCAGCCTGCAAGGCATGAGTTACGAGGTCAGCGTTGCCGCGGATCGCGACGGCGCCACGGTGACCTTCGCGGATGGCGCCACGCACCGGGTGTCCAGCGACTGGACGCCGGGCGACGCGCTGGCGGTGCTGGACGTCGATGGCGAGACGGTGGTGCTGAAGGTCGGCAAGGTGTCGGGCGGGTTCCGCATCCGCAACCGGGGCGCGGACCTGAAGGTGCATGTGCGCACGCCGCGCCAGGCGGAACTGGCGCTGTTAATGCCCGAGAAACTTGCCGCTGATACATCGAAGATGCTGCTGTGCCCGATGCCGGGCCTGATCGTCAGCGTGAATGTCGCGGAGGGCGACGAGGTGCAGGAAGGCCAGGCGCTGTGCACCGTGGAGGCGATGAAGATGGAGAACATCCTGCGGGCCGAGCGCAAGGCCGTGGTGACGAAGATCAACGCCGGACCGGGCGACAGCCTGGCGGTGGATGACGTGATCATGGAGTTCGAATGACGCGGTGACCCTGCGCGGGACTCATATCCTGCCCGCGGCGATGGCGGGCGCGGTCCTGCTAGGGGCCTGCACGCGCGACGACGAGGCGTCGATGCGGGCGCGGCTGGCGCCGTGGTTCAGCCTGGGCGAGACGCTGGCGTTTTCTTCCAAGGCGCGGTGTGCCGCGGCGGCGTTCCGGCTGGTGAACGCGGATATCGGGGCTGCGGTGCCGGTCGAGCGCAACGTGCCCGACATGCTGCGCGCGCTGCCCAGACGGGGCGTTGCGGCGCTGGACGACCCCGATATGACGCCGGATGCGGCGATGGTGGACGCGGTCAACACGCAGCGCACGTTCGGGATGCAGATGCGCCGTGCGGGGCTGGAGGCGCGGCCCTGCATGGACGGCAAGGTGGGGGTGGAGTTCCGCCGCCTGCTGATGCGCCCCGAGACCGTGCTGGCCTATGAGACGACCGACGGCACGCTGATGCTGATGGACCGCGCGAACCGGGTTCTGGTGGTCGCGGCGGGAGAGCGGGCATGAACGGTGCGTGGGATCAGTTGCCGCTCAGCCGGTCGCGGATTTCCTGTTGCCGGATCGGCATCTTGTCGATGGCGCGGGACAGCTCGCGCACGCTCCATGGCGCGGGTTTGCGCAGCTCGACCTTGCCGTCCTTGCCGATGAGCGCCAGCATGAAGCCGCGCGGGCGCAACCTGCGGCGCAGGTCGCTGTCGGCGGAGGGGTCGGTATCGGTCAGCACCACGACATCGCGCCGGTCCAGATCGTCCAGCCGGTCGGTGATGAAGTTCATCTGTTCGATGAAGCGCGGATCCGAGGCGTTGTCGGCAAAGACGACGATGGGGCGCTTTATCCAGAGAAATTCGTTCAAATCGACGCTTTCGCCGGCAAGTATGATTCCGTCCTCCGGCGATCCGTCGGTCGCGCGGGCCGTGTCCGCGACGAGTGATATCGACGTAAGTGCCAGAAAAGAAAGAACGATCAGCTTGCGCATTGGGCCTCCTGCTGGACCAGATATAAGGCCCGAGGCGCCGAATGCGAAGGCCGTTTGGCCGCAGGGCCGCGAAAATTTTACCGTTAATCCCGTGGTCAGGTCCCGTGGTGCAGGCTGGCGCGACGCAAGGTCGACCGCCCGCAGGCCGCGGGCCGCACGGGAAAGGCGCGGGATCATGGACGTTGTTCTGCATATCGGGGCTCACCGGACGGCCACCACCACGTTCCAGGCCTACCTGGCGGCGAACCGGGCGGCGCTGGGGCGGATGGGCATCGCCGTTTGGGGGCCGAAACAGACGCGTGACGGCCTGCTGACCGGGGTGATACCGATCGAGAGCCCGCGCCCGCCGCAGGAGCAGCTGGAGCGCGCCCGCGCGCGGGTGGCGATCAACATGGCCCGCGAACGCAGGGCCGGCGCCAAGGTGCTGGTGATCAGCGACGAGAACATGATCGGGGCGCCGCGCCGCTGCCTGCGGCAGGGGCGGCTTTACCCCGATATCGGCCAGCGCCTGGCGCGGTTCGCCCATGCCTTCGACGGCCAGGTGACGCGGGCCTGCCTGTCGATCCGCAGTCATGACAGCTTTTGGGCGTCGGTGGTGTCCTTCGGCGTGGCGCGGGGGCATCGCGTGCCGGACCAGGCGGTGCTGGATGCGCTGGCGGCTTCGCCGCGGCTGTGGCGGGACGTGGTGCTGGACGTGGCCTGCGCCCTGCCCAAGGTCGAGCTGAGCGTGCTGCCCTACGAGATTTTCGGCGGCCTGCCCGAGCGGGTGCTGGAACACATGACCGGGCATGGCCCGATGCCGCGCGCCCATGCGCGGGACTGGAGGAACCAGGGCCCCGGCCTGGGCCAGCTGCGCCGGATCGTGGGAGAGCGTGGCGGCGACCCTGCGCGCCTGCCCGAAGGGGCGGGCAAGTGGCAACCGTTCGACGAGACCGCCTTGCGCGAGATGCGCGAGGCCTATGCCGACGATCTGTTCTGGCTGCGTGCCGGGGCAGAGGGATTGGCGCAGCTGACAGAGGAAACCGGCCCGGTGAAGACGGGGACAACCCCGCGCCCGGACCAGAGGAAAAGAGGACAAGACGATGGGATCGAAGACCGACGATTGGCGTAAGATCGCGGAAGGCGAGCTGAAGGGCCGTCCGCTGGAGGACCTGACGTGGAAGACCCTTGAGGGGATCGACGTCAAGCCGCTCTATACCGAGGAAGATGTCGAGGGTATGGACCACCTTGGCACCATCCCCGGGCAGGCGCCGTTCACGCGGGGCGTTAAGGCCACGATGTATGCCGGGCGTCCCTGGACGATCCGGCAATATGCGGGCTTTTCCACGGCCGAGGAATCGAACGCCTTTTATCGCCGCAATCTGGCGGCCGGGCAGCAGGGCGTCTCGGTGGCATTCGATCTGGCGACGCACCGCGGTTACGACAGCGATCACCCGCGCGTGGTGGGCGATGTGGGCAAGGCGGGTGTGGCCATCGACAGTGTCGAGGACATGAAAATCCTGTTCGACGGCATCCCGCTGGACCAGGTCAGCGTGTCGATGACCATGAACGGCGCGGTGATCCCGGTTCTGGCCAGTTTCATCGTCGCGGGGGAAGAGCAAGGGCATGACCGCAGCGCCCTGTCGGGCACCATTCAGAACGACATCCTGAAAGAGTTCATGGTGCGCAACACCTATATCTATCCGCCCGAGCCCAGTATGCGGATCGTCAGCGACATCATCGAGTTCACGGCGAACGATATGCCGCGCTTCAACTCGATCAGTATCTCCGGCTATCACATGCAGGAGGCCGGCGCGAACCTGGTGCAGGAGCTGGCCTATACGCTGGCTGATGGCCGGGAATACGTGAAGGCCGCGATCGAGGCCGGGATGGACGTGGACCGCTTTGCCGGGCGGCTTTCGTTCTTTTTTGCAATCGGCATGAATTTCTTCATGGAGGCCGCCAAGCTGCGGGCGGCGCGTCTGCTGTGGCACCGGATCATGACCGAGTTCGGGGCGAAGAACGACCGCTCCAAGATGCTGCGGACGCATTGCCAGACCAGCGGTGTTTCGTTGCAGGAGCAGGACCCCTACAATAACGTCGTGCGCACCGCCTACGAGGCGATGAGCGCCGTTCTGGGCGGCACGCAGAGCCTGCACACCAACGCGCTGGACGAAGCCATCGCGCTGCCCACGGATTTCAGCGCGCGGATCGCGCGGAACACGCAGCTGATCCTGCAGGAAGAGACCGGCGTGACGGCGGTGGTCGACCCGCTGGCGGGGTCCTATTACGTCGAGAGCCTGACCGCCGAGCTGGCCGAAAAGGCGTGGGAGCTGATGGAAGAGGTCGAGGAAATGGGCGGCATGACCAAGGCCGTGGCCAGCGGGATGCCCAAGCTGCGGATCGAGGAATCGGCGGCCACACGGCAGGCGATGATCGACCGGGGCGACGAGGTGATCGTCGGCGTCAACAAGTACCGCAAGGACAAGGAAGACCCGATCGACATCCTGGACGTGGACAACGTCAAGGTGCGCAAGGGGCAGGTCGAGGCGTTGGAGCGTATCCGCGCGGAGCGTGACGAGGACGCCTGCACCAAGGCACTGGATGAATTGACGCGCCGCGCCAAGGACGGCGGCAATTTGCTGGAGGCCGCGGTGGAAGCGGCCCGCGCAAGAGCTACTGTGGGGGAAATCAGCATGGCCATGGAAAAGGAATTCGGACGGCACCGCGCCGAGGTGAAGACGCTGGCCGGGGTCTACGGCAAGGCCTACGAGGGCGACGAGGGTTTCGCCGCGATCCAGAAATCGGTCGAGGCCTTTGCCGAGGACGAGGGGCGGCGGCCCCGGATGCTGGTCGTCAAGATGGGGCAGGACGGGCACGACCGGGGCGCCAAGGTGATCGCCACGGCATTCGCCGACATTGGCTTCGACGTGGATGTGGGCCCGCTGTTCCAGACACCGGACGAGGCGGCGCAGGACGCCATCGACAACGACGTGCATGTGATCGGCATTTCCAGCCAGGCGGCGGGGCACAAGACGCTGGCGCCGCAGCTGATCGATGCGCTGAAGGAGAAGGATGCGGGTGATATCATCGTGATCTGCGGCGGGGTCATTCCGCAACAGGATTACGAGTTCCTGAAGGATGTGGGCGTGAAGGCCATTTTCGGGCCCGGCACCAACATCCCCGAGGCGGCGCAGGATATCCTGCGGCTGATCCGCGAGGCGCGGGCAGCCTGATGCAGAAGCGCCCGAAGATCCTGATCGGCATGGCGGCGGGGCTGGTATGGGCCGTGGCCGTGCTGTGGATCGGGCGCCAGATCCCGGTGCCGATGGCGATGATGCAGCCGACGCTGATGGGCGCGGCCTTTGGCCCGGGTGTGGTGCTGGCGCTGATGATCGGGCGGCTGGCGCAGCGGCGGTTCTTCGACGATGACATCATCGACGGGCAGCCGCTCACAGGTGGCGCGGCGGTGGATTCGCGCGTGTTGCAGAACACCGTCGAGCAGGTGGTGTTGGCCTTGTGCATCTGGCCGCTGGTGGGGTTTTTCCTGGGCGCGGGCACGGTGCTGGCGCTGGGGATCGGCTTTGCCGTGGCGCGGGTGGCGTTCTGGGTGGGGTACCATATGGCGCCGCCCTTGCGGGCCTTCGGATTTGCGGCGACGTTCTATCCCACGGTGCTGGCGGCGCTTTGGGTGCTGTGGCGACTGACGGTGGGGTGAGATGCTGAACCTGGATCATTTCGCGGTGGCGGCCGAGACGCTGGACGAGGGCCGCGTCTATGCCGAGGAGGCGCTTGGCGTGGCGCTGCGCCCCGGGGGGCAGCACGCGCATTTCGGGACGCATAACATGCTGCTGGGGCTGGAGGATGGGCTTTACCTGGAGGTCATCGCGGTGGATCCCGAGGCGCCCGCGCCGGGCTGCGCGCGGTGGTTCGATCTGGACAGGTTCAAGGGGCGGCCGAGGCCGACGAACTGGATCTGCAACACGCCGGCCCTTGGGGCCGTCGTGGAGCGGTTCCCGAAGGCGGGCGTGCCGGTGCCGCTGGCGCGCGGCGACCTGCGCTGGCAGATGGCGGTGCCCGAGGATGGGCGGCTGCCGTGGGACAACCTTTTTCCGGCGGTGATCGAATGGCAATGCGCTCAGCATCCGGTGCAGATGTTGCCGGCCTCGGGATGCCGGCTGGACCGGCTGGTGGTGACCCACCCGGAGGCCGAGGCGTTGGAGGACGCGCTGGCGCCGGTGCTGAGCGACGCCCGGGTGGTCTTTGAGACCGGCGCGGCGGCGCTGAGGGCCGAGTTGACCACGCCGCGAGGGGCGTGCGTGCTGGCATGAAGATCCGGCCGGCGGAGGCGGGCGATGCAAAGGCGCTGGCCGGGATCGTCAATCATTACATCCGTGAGACGACGGTCAGTTTTACCGAAGACGAGAAGACCGTGCTGGAAATGGCGTTGGCCGTGAAGACGCGCGACGAGGCGGGGCACGGGTTCCTGGTGGCCGAGCGGGATGGTGACCTGCTGGGCTATGCCACCTATGGGCCGTATCGCAACGGCTCGGGCTATCGCGAGACGCTGGAGCATACGGTGCTGCTGCGCCCCGGGGCCGAGGGCAACGGGGTGGGCCGGGCGCTGATGCAGGCGCTGGAGGACCATGCGCGGGCGCGCGGCGTGCATTCGCTGATCGGGGGGATCAGTGGCGAGAACGCGGGCGGGATCGCGTTTCACCGCAGGATCGGGTTTGCCGAGGTGGGGCGCGTGGCGCAGGCCGGGCTGAAATTCGGGCGGCGGATCGACCTTGTGTTGATGCAGAAACTCCTGTCCCCCGGGGGCCGCACGCCTTAGGTTGCGGCCCATGTCGATCTGGAGTCGCATATCCGAAGCGCTGTCGGCGCTGGCCAGTGGCGAGCCGCTGACCAGCGTGTTCGACCGGCTGCGCACGCCGCCGGAGCGGACGGTGGCCTTTGCCATAGCTGTGATCGCGCTGGGCGCGAAGATGGCCAAGGCGGACGGGCAGGTGACGCGCGACGAGGTGACGGCGTTCCGCGAGGTGTTCCTGATCGCCAGCGACGACGAGGCGGGGGCTGCGAAAGTTTTCAACCTCGCGCGGCAGGACGTTGCGGGATTCGAGGAATATGCGCGTCGGATCAAGACGATGTTCGGCGACGACGCGGCAACCCTGAACGACCTTCTGGAAGGGCTTTTCCACATCGCGGTGGCCGATGGTGTCTATCACCCGAACGAGGATGTGTTCCTATCGGAGGTGGCGACGATTTTCGGCCTGCCGGAGCGGGAGTTCAACACGCTGCGAAGCCGCTTCGTGCCGGATGCCAAGCCGGACCCCTATGCCGTGCTGGGGGTGACGCCCGACACGCCCTTGCCCGAGATTCGCAAGGTCTGGCGCGCCAAGGTGCGCGAGATGCATCCCGACCGGATGGTGGCGCGGGGCGTGCCGCAGGAGGCGATCAAGCTGGCCGAGAAGCGGCTGACCGACGTCAACGACGCGTGGGAGCAGATCCAGCGCGAGGCGGCCTGAGCGATGCGTATCGCCACCTATAACGTCGAGTGGTTCAACGCGCTGTTCGACGCGCAGGACCGGGTTTTGGACGATGACGGGCCATCGGCACGGTACGGCGTGACGCGGGGCGATCAGCTGGCCGCCTTGGGCATGGTGTTCGCGGCTATGGATTCCGATGCGGTGATGGTGATCGAGGCGCCGGATAGCGGCAGCAAGCGCGATACCGTCAAGGCGCTTGAAGCGTTCGCGGCGATGATGGATCTGCGGGCGCGCAAGGCGCTGATGGGGTTCGTCAACGACACCCAGCAGGAGATTGCGCTGCTGTACGACCCGGACGTGATGACCTGCCGGCATGACCCGAGGGGCGAGGAGACCGGCAAGAGAGGGTCGAGCGAGGCGCCGCGCTTTGACGGCGTGTTCCGCATCGATCTGGATATCGACGCGACCGAGGATCTGGTGGTGTTCTCCAAGCCGCCGCTGGAAGTGGCGGTGGAGGTGCGGGGCGGGGTCGGCTTTCGCATGATCGGGGCGCATCTGAAGTCGAAGGCGCCGCATGGGGCCACCACGCGGGACGAGGTGATGCGGCTCGCCATTGCCAACCGGCGCAAGCAGCAGGCGCAGGCGGTGTGGCTGCGCAAGCGCATCCGCGCGCATCTTGAAGCGGGCGAGCAATTGATGCTGCTGGGCGATCTGAACGACGGGCCGGGGCTGGACGAGTACGAGAACCTCTTTGGCCGCTCGTCGATCGAGGTGATCATGGGCGGGGCCGAGCCGGGCGAGATGCGGCTTTACGATCCGCACGCACGGCGGGCGCTGAACCAGCGGATCGGCGCGCAGCACAGTTCGGCGCGGTTCTATCTGAAGGACGAGGGGCGTTACCTTCAGGCGCTGCTGGATTACATCATGATTTCCCGGGGGTTGCGGGCGAGGGGGCCGAAATGGCGCATCTGGCACCCCTTCGAGGACCCGGGTTGCTGGAAGGTGCCGGAGCTGCGCGACGCGCTCTTGGCGGCGTCGGATCACTTTCCGGTCACGCTGGATATCGACCTGTCATCTTAAAATCGTCATCGCGATGCGCTATATTGGGGTCATGAAACGGATCATGCCCATCGCCGCCCTGTCGCTGTCCCTTGCCGCCGCGCCCGCACTGGCGCAGGAGGAAGAGGACGAAGGTTTTTCCCTGATGGAGCGGGGGGCGCAGATGTTCATGGAAGGCATCATGCGCGAGATGGAACCGGCGATGCGCGACATCGAGGGGATGGCGAAGGAGATGCAGCCGGCCTTGCGCAGTTTCGTCGAGGAGATGGGCCCCGCCTTTGCCGACCTGATGGGCCAGATCGACGATCTGAGCAATTACCATGCGCCCGAGATGATGCCCAATGGGGATATCATCATCCGCCGCAAGACCCCGCTGGAAGAGGAAATCGACCCGGACGAGGAAATCGAGATCTGAGGCGGCGCGCCCCTGGCGTTTCGATCAGCCCGGGGACTTGCCCGGCGTGGCCCTTGCGCGGCGCGGGCGCAGCAGCTTGACGTCGAATTCCGCACCCAGCGTGTCGGCGAGCGAGGCGAGGCGCGTTTGCCCGACTTCGCCGTAGAGCGGCACGGCCTCTTCGGTCAGGCGCAGGATCAGCTGTTTCTTCTTGGGGTGCCAGGTCAGCTCGCCCAGCTGGGTGTCGGCCCGTAGCCAGAACATCGCGGCAAAGCGCATGGCCTTGCCCAGAACCTCGGCCTGGTGCTGGCCGCGCTCGTCCAGCAGTTCGGCCAGTTTCTCGAACCGGGTGCCCTCGCGCTTGTTGGAATAGCGGTGCAGGAGGGCGAGGCCCAGGAACACCCGTTCGGAGTGTTTCAGCCCGCCGAGGTTGGCGCGGGTGGCGTTGTCGAAGCAGTCCTCGGCGCGGTAGTCGGGATGCGAGCGCCAGCTGACGTCATGCAAGAGGCAGGCGGCGCGGATGATGCGCAGCTTGTCGGGGCGCGCGCTGCGGAAGAGCGGCTCGACGAAGTGATAGATGGCGCGGCCATAGCCGGGCAGGCGGGCATCCTTGGCCTCGGCAAAGCGGCACGCCTCGATCAGGGGATCGCGGTCGCGCAGTTGCTGGGGCATCTGTTCGTACAAGAGCCCCTCGCGGATGCCGTAGCTGGAGACGGCGATGTCGCGGGGGCCGAAGGTCTTGACCAGGCGGCGCAGCACCTCGGCGGCGTCGGGCACCAGCGCCATACGCTGCGAGGACACGCCGGCGCGGTTGCGCAGCTCTTCGGCGTCGTTCTTGGCGATGTAATCGGCGGTCTTGCGCACGTCCTTGGGGGTCATGCGGTATTCGTGCAGGACGTGGAGGGGATAGCCGCGGCGTTCCATGTCGATCTTGGCGATGGCGCGCCATGAACCGCCCACCAGAAAGAGGCGGTTCTTCTGTTCGCCCAGCTGGTCGTGCATGCGCTCCAGCGTGTCCTTGATATAGGCCTTGCGGGCCTTCTTGCCGCCCTTGACCTCCTGCAGGGAGAAGGGGCCGAGGCGCGAGGTCAGGCGCTTGCCGACCTGGCCGCCGTTGATTTCGGCCAGCTCCATGGAGGAGCCGCCGATGTCGCAGACAAGGCCGTAGGAGCCGGGCCAGCCCAGAAGCACGCCCTGGGCCGAGAGGCGCGCCTCTTCGGGGCCGTCGACGACCCAGAGATGAATGCCGGTCTCGCGCTTGATCTCGTCGCGGAATTCTTCGCCGTCGCTGGCCTCGCGCACGGCGGCGGTGGCGACGGCGGTGAGCGGGCCGGTGTCCATGTTCTCTGCCAGCCGGGCGAAGCGTTTCATGGCGGCGAGCGCGCGTTCGCGCCCCTCGGGGTTCAGGCGGCCGGTTTCCGACAGGCCCTGGCCCAAGCCGCACATGATTTTCTCGTTGTAGAAATAGGCCGGGCTGCGGGCGGCGCCGTCGAACACCACCATGCGGACGGAGTTCGAACCCACGTCGACCACGCCCACGCGGCTGAGCGCCTTGGCCGCGTCCTTGTCGAAAAGCGGGCGCCCGAAAGGGCCCCATTCGCTGTGTTCGGGATCGGTCGTGCCGTCCATGACATCCCCGGCTTGGTCTCGGCCCCTTATATGCGACAGGGGGCCGGGAGGGTCAATCGTCGGTGTGGGTGAGTTTGGGCACGTCCGCCGCCCCGGCGGAGCCGCGGCCCGACAGCGACGGGTTTTCCATGAAGAAGCGGTGGCAGTTGAAGGCGAATGTGCCTTCCTCGATCAGGTCGCGGGTGAAGCTGCCGTCGGGGGCCATGACCCAGGTCTGTGCCACGTCGGCAAGGTTGGCGGCCATGACCTGGCCCACGATCTGGGCCTTGACGGTGGGGTTGGTGATTTCCACCAGGGTTTCGACGCGGCGGTTGAGGTTGCGGCCCATCCAGTCGGCGGAGGACATGTAGACCTTGGCCTTTTTCGAGGGCAGGCCGGCGCCGTTGCCGAAGCAGACGATGCGCGAATGTTCCAGGAAGCGCCCGACGATGGACTTGACGCGGATATTCTCGGACAGGCCCTTTATCCCCGGGCGGATGCCGCAGATGCCGCGCACCACAAGGCAGATCTTCACGCCGGCCTGCGACGCGGCGTAGAGCGCGTCGATCACGTCGGGTTCGATGATCGAGTTCATCTTGGCCCAGATCTCGGCCGGTTTGCCGGACTTGGCGTGGTCGATCTCGGCGGCGATCATTTCCAGCAGGCGGGGTTTCAGCGTGGTGGGCGAGATGGCCAGGTTTTCCAGCTTTTCGGGCTGGGCGTAGCCGGAGAGGTAGTTGAAGACCTTGGTGGCGTCGCGGCCCAGCGAGGAATCGCAGGTGAAAAGGCTGAGGTCGGTGTAGATCTTGGCGGTGATGGGGTGATAGTTGCCGGTGCCGTAATGGGTGTAGGTCACCAGCTTGTCGCCCTCGCGCCGGACCACGGTGGAGATCTTGGCGTGGGTCTTGAGATCGAGAAAGCCGTAGACGACATGGGCGCCGGCGCGTTCCAGCCGCCGGGACTGGCGGATGTTGGCGGCCTCGTCGAAGCGGGCCTTGAGTTCCACCAGCGCGGTGACGGACTTGCCGTCCTCGGCGGCCTCGCACAGTGCCGATACGACGGGGCTGTCCTTGGAGGTGCGGTAGAGCGTCTGCTTGATCGCCACCACGTTGGGGTCGCGCGCCGCCTGCGTCAGGAAGCGGATCACCATGTCGAACGTCTCGTACGGGTGGTGCAGCAGCATGTCCTTTTGCCGGATGGCGGCGAACATGTCGCCGTCATGGTCCTGCACGCGTTCAGGCACGCGGGGCGTGAAGCTGGGCCACAGCAGGTCCGGGCGGCTGTCGAGCACCATTTCCTTGAGATCCGCCAGCCCGATCATGCCGTCGACCTCGACCACTTCCTCGGGGCGGACCTCGAGTTTCTGCATGATGGTGCGGCGCAGTTCCTCGGGCGCGCCGGAAGAGATTTTCAGGCGCACCACCTCGCCGCGGCGGCGGCGTTTCAGGGCCACCTCGAATTCGCGCACGAGGTCCTCGGCCTCTTCCTCGACTTCCAGATCGCTGTCACGCAGGACGCGGAAGTTGCAGTGGGCCTTGTAGGTGTAGCCCGGGAAGAGGTGATCGAGGTTGAGCAGTAACAGGTCTTCGAGCGGGAGGGCGCGGAACTGGCCCGGCTCGGACGGGACGGTGACGAAGCGGTCGATCTGGTTGGGGATGGGCAGGAGCGCCTGAAGCGGACGCTTGTCGGACTTGCGCTGCATCTGGAGCGCGAGCGAATAGCCCAGGTTGGGGATGAAGGGGAACGGGTGCGCGGGGTCGACGGCCAGCGGCGACAGGACCGGGAAGACCTGTTCGAGGAAGATGTCGCTGAGATGGGTGCGGTCGTCTTTCGTGAGGCTGTCGATGTCGAGGATGGTGATGCCCTCGGCCTCCATCTCTTGCCGGAGGTCTTCGAGCGTGCCTTGCTGCTGGGCCAGCAATTTGCGGGCGTCCTCGTCAATCAGGACAAGCTGTTCGGCGGGGGTGAGGCCATCGGCGGCGGGCGTGGTGTTGCCGGCATGGGCCAGTTCGCGCAGGCCCGCGACGCGGACGTTGTAGAACTCGTCGAGGTTGTTGGCGGAAATGGACAGGAAGCGCAGGCGCTCCAGCAGGGGAACGCGGGGGTTTTGTGCTTCTTCCAGGACGCGCCAGTTGAAGCCCAGCCAGCTGAGCTCCCGGTTGAAGAAGCGCCCGGGGCCGGTGATATCGAGACCGTCGATCGTCACGGGGGCAGGGGCGGTGGATTTGAGGAAATCTGCGTTTGTCATGTGGCCCTTATGGGATTGCGACGTAACGATAAGGTGACGACTTTGCCGTTACAGCCCTGCGTTGTCCAGAACATCGCGGGCAAAGGGGCGGGTGAGGGCCCGTTTGCGCGACAGTGCGGCGGAATCGAGCAGGGCGACGACCTCGCGGGCGGCCTCGAACGAGCGGTCGATGCGGCGCAGAAGATAGGGGATGACGTCCGGCGTGGGGGTCAGCTGGCGATCGTCGAAAAGCTTGGCGAGGATGGCCGTCAGCAGCCTGTCGTCGGGCAGATCGAGTTCGACGGCGGGCGTGCCCTGCATGCGGCTGGCAAGGTCGGGCAGGGCGAGGTTCCAGTACTTGGGCGCGGCATGGGCCGTCAGCAGCAGGGAATGGCCCTCGGCAAGGGTCAGGTTGTGCAGGTGGAAGAGAGCCGTTTCAGCGGGTTCGCTGCCGGCGATGTTCTCGCAATCCTCGACGGCGACGTGGTTCTGTGCGAGGACCGGGATGTCGGCCTGCGCGAGGTCGGTCACGGGAATGATGAGGCCACCGCTTTGCGCCGACCAGACATGGGCGAGATGGGTCTTGCCGGCGCCGGGGGGACCGTAGAGGACCAGCTTGCGGGCGGGCCACGCGTCCCAGGTGTCGATCATGGCGACGGCCTGCGCGTTGGCGGCGGAAACGAAGAAATCCTCCCGCCCGTGCGCCGGTTTGGCGGGCAGGTCGAAGCTGAGCTGCTGTGCCATTATTCGGGGTCCCGGTTGCCTTGCCCGGTATAGAGGGCGCTGTCCATGTATTGCTGCACGGCGAAGCGGGCAAGAACGCCGATGGCCGCCGCGACCGGCACCGCGACCAGCATGCCCACGAAGCCGAAGAGGGCACCGAAGACCGACAGCGCGAAGATCAGCCAGACCGGGTGCAGGCCGACGGATTCGCCCACCAGCTTGGGCGTCAGGATATTGCCCTCGACCACCTGGCCCAGCACGAAGATGCCGGCGACGAGGCCGATGGACAGCCAGTCGCCCCAGAACTGGAAGAGGGCGAGGCCGATGGCGAGCGCGCCGCCAAGAACGGCACCCACGTAGGGAATGAAGGTGACGAAGCCGGCAAAGGCCCCCACGACGAGGCCGAATTGCAGGCCCACCAGCATCAGCGCGACGGCGTAGTAGGTGCCGAGGATCAGGCAGACGGTGCCCATGCCGCGGATGAAGCTGGCGAGGGTCTTGTCGATCTCGGACGCGAGCCGGCGGATCACCGGGGCATGTTCGCGCGGCAGGAGGCGGTCGATCTCGGCGACCATGCGGTCCCAGTCGTAGAGCAGGTAGAAGGCCACCACGGGCACGATCACCAGCAGGACCACCACGTTGACGAGCGAGCCCACCGAAGCCAGCACGGTTTCGACAACCTGGCCGCCGCGTTCCTGGATGGTGGCGCCGAGGCTGGCGAGCGACTGGCGCAGGGTGGAATCCTCGTCGACGATCTCGGGAAAGCGGGTGGTGAGGAAGTCCTGCAGGTCCTGAAACAGCTTCGGCGCGATGTCGATGAGGTTGGCGGTCTGGTTGACCAGCGTGGGGATGACCAGAAGCACCATGATGACGAAGATGCAGATCGCGACGAGCGTGATGATCGTGACGGCGATGGCCCGCGAGGCGCCCAGGCGTTCGATCCGGTCGGCGATGGGGTCGAGGAAATAGGCCACGGCGCCGCCCAGCACGAAGGGCAGGATCACGTCGCCCAGGAACCACATGACAACGAGGAACAGCGCGATGGCGATGCCCCAGAATTGAAATTGTGTCCGGACGGGAAGGGCCATGCCACCTCGGGGGAACAAAACGCGTCGCCCTGTTTTTCGCGCAAGGGGCGCAGCGTTGCAAGCGCCTTCCGGCTTGTCTGGCGGGCGCTGAGGCCATAAACGGGGCCTAAGCACGCAATGACCAGAGGTTCCCCATGCGCCTGTCCAAGTATTTCCTGCCGGTCCTGAAGGAGACGCCTGCCGAGGCGCAGATCGCCAGCCACCGCCTGATGCTGCGGGCCGGGATGATCAAGCAGGCCAGCGCGGGGATCTATTCGTGGCTGCCCCTGGGCTTCAAGGTGTTGCGCAAGCTGGAAAATATCGTCCACGAGGAGCAGGTGCGGGCGGGGCATATCCCGATGCTGATGCCGACGCTGCAATCGGCGGATTTGTGGCGGGAAAGCGGGCGGTACGATGCCTATGGTCCCGAGATGCTGCGGATCCGCGACCGGCAGGACCGGGATATGCTCTATGGTCCGACGAACGAGGAATTGATCACCGATATCTTCCGGTCGCATGTGGGCAGCTACCGGGATTTGCCGCTGACGCTCTATCACATCCAGTGGAAGTTCCGTGACGAGATCCGGCCGCGTTTCGGCGTGATGCGGGGGCGCGAGTTCTTCATGAAGGACGGGTACAATTTCGACCTGACGAAGGAAGACGCGCTGCATGCCTATAACCGGCACCTGGTGAGCTACCTGCGGACCTACGAGCGGATGGGGCTGCAGGCGATTCCGATGCGGGCGGATAGTGGCCCGATCGGGGGCGATGACACGCATGAGTTCCTGGTGCTGGCCGAGACGGGCGAGTCGGAGGTGTTCTATGACAGCGAGATCACGGACCTGAAATTCGGCGAGCGCGAGATCGATTACAGTGACAAGGCGCAATGCCAGGCGGTGCTGGAAGAGTTCACGTCGCGCTATGCGCGGACGGACGAAACGCACGATGAAGAGGTCTTCAACAAGATCCCCGAGGACCGCCGTCGCGTCGCGCGGGGCATCGAGGTGGGCCAGATCTTTTATTTCGGGACCAAGTATTCCGAGCCGATGGGCGCTACGGTGCAAGGCCCCGACGGCAAGCCGGTGCCGGTGCATATGGGCAGCCACGGGATCGGTGTGAGCCGCCTGGTGGGAGCGATCATCGAGGCCAGCCACGACGACAAGGGCATCATCTGGCCCGAGGGCGTCACACCTTTCCATGCCGGGATCGTGAACCTGAAACAGGGCGACGGCGAGGCGGATGCGGCCTGCGAAAAGCTTTATGCGGCGCTGAAGGGCAAGGGGCTAGACCCGCTTTACGATGACCGCGACGAGCGGGCGGGCGGCAAGTTCGCGACGATGGACCTCATTGGCCTGCCGTGGCGGATCACTGTGGGGCCGCGGGGCCTGAAGAACGGCGTGGTGGAACTGACCAGCCGCCGCACCGGCGAGAGCGAGGAGATGGCGCCGGAGGCGGCGGTCGAGAAGATCGCCGAGATCTATGCGCCGCATCGCGGTGAGGCCGGGACGGTCGAGCCGATGGCGGATCGGTCGTTCCATACCTGGATGTGACGGGCCTGTGGCGCGGGGCCTAGGCCGGTGCCGCGCCCTGTCGCGATAATCTTGTTTCTGGATTTGCGCGAAACGCGCTATACTTGCCTCAAAACAAAAGACGACAAAACGAGGCAGAGCAATGATTTCCAAGGGACTGGCCCTGGCGGGCGGGCTGTGCTGTGCACTGGCCGCGTCGCAATTTCCTGAGTTTTCCCAACAGTATAAGCAGCGCCTGTCTGGCGCTGTGGATGAATTGGCCTGGGTGGTGGAGCGGTTCGATGCGGATGCCGCGGCGCTTGGCCTGAGCCGGGACGCGGCGCTGAGCGAGCTTGCGCGCGGCACTGCCATGGCACAGGCTCGGAGCGAGAGCATGGGGCAGGTTCTGATCCGGCATGAGCGGTTGTCTGCCCATCTGGAGCACCTTGGGACGACCAACTCGGTCAGCGCGGCGCTGATCGGGTGGCAGTACCTGGACCCGGAACTGGCGCAGAAGACCTGGGGCGATTTCGAGCCTGCTGTGCCTGCGACGGTGGCGGGAGCGGGCTTTGGCCTGGGCGGGTTCCTGGCGGGGTATACGCTGATCGGGATGCTGTTGGGTGGCCTGGGCCGAATGGTGCGGCGCAGGCCGGTGGCGACGCCGGCGGAGTAGGTGGGGCGCGGAACGCGCAGACCTTCGAGCCGGTCAGAATGTCTGATCAGGCAGCGGATGATCCGCGCGATTGCCAGACCGCGGGCTGGCGACCCGAGCGGTCTTCAATGCACTTTATGGCTGCCACTTCCGCAGAACTTTTGATCGACGCGCCTTTGTAAACCAATCGCCAGACCGGGGGGCGGCCCCCCTTTCGGCGATTGCACGCAATCGCCTTTCGGTCAGCGGGCGATCGCGCGGCGGCCTGCGGCCTTGATCCCGCGCGGGCTTCGCCACATTCGGCAATCGCCTCTGCTAAACCGGGGTTGACCTTATCCCGGCACCGGATACACCGCAGAGACGCATAACGAACCCGAGGTCCCCATCGTGGCAGTTCAGCCCAAGCCGTTTTCCGCCTTCGAGACGATGATCGCGTGGCGCTACCTGCGGGCCAAGCGGGCCGAGGGCGGGGTCAGCGTCATGACGTGGATCAGCCTTATCGGGATCACGCTGGCGGTGTTCGCGCTGATTGCCACGCTGGCCGTCCGCGCCGGCTTTCGGGCCGAGTTCGTGGACACGATCCTGGGGTCGAATGCGCATGTGACGGTCTACAATGCCGGAACGGTGGACCAGCAGACGGGCCGCATCGACCGGCAGATCGGCGATTACGAGGCGATGGCCGAGCGGTTGCGGCAGGTCGAGGGCGTCACGCGCGCCGCACCGCTGATCAAGAACCAGGTCCTGGCCAGCGTGCGTGACCGCAACGCGGGGATTGAGGTCTTCGGCATCGCGCTGGACGACCTGAAGGGCCTGCCGCGGATCGCGGATCCCGAGACGGCGCAGGGCGATATCGAGGATTTCTCGCAGGACTCGGCCGAGACGGGCGTCTTTCCCATCGCCATCGGGTCGGGCGTGGCCAGCACGCTGGGGATCGGGGTGGGCGACAAGATCAAGGTGATCAACCCCACCGGCAACCGCACCGCGCTGGGGACCAGCCCGCGGGTGAATGCCTATGACGTGGTCTATGTATTCAGCGCGGGGCGGTACGACATCGACAAGGTGCGCGTCTACCTGCCGTTCGAGGAGGCGCAGAGTTTCTTCAACAGCGAGGGCAAGGCGGACGAGATCGAGGTGATGATCGAGGAGCCCGAGCGGGTGAACGAGATGTCGCTGGACCTGTTGCGCGCCGCCGGGGACAACACGCAGATCTGGACTTGGCGCGATTCCAGTAGCGGGTTTCTGCGGGCGCTGGAGGTGGAGGACAACGTGATGTTCATCATCCTGTCGATCCTCGTGCTGATCGCGGCGATGAATATCACCAGCGGTTTGATCATGCTGGTCAAGAACAAGGGGCGGGACATCGGCATCCTGCGGACGATGGGGCTGACCGAGGGGTCTGTCCTGCGCGTGTTCTTCATGTGCGGGGCCTTTATCGGCATCATCGGCACGGTGATGGGCACGGTTCTGGGCTGTCTCTTTGCTGTCTATATCGACCAGATCTTCGGCATCCTGGACAGTTTCAGCGATCAGCCGATCTGGACGCCGGACACGCGGGGGATCTATTTCCTGCCCGCCAAGCTGGAATTCTGGGATGTGATGAGCGCGGTGGGCCTGTCGCTGTTCCTGAGCTTCGTGGTGACGATTTTCCCGGCCCGGCGGGCGGCGCGGATGAACCCGGTGGAGGCGCTGCGCTATGAGTGAAGCGATGCTGAGGCTGGCGGGGGTCGAGAAGGCCTATAACAAGGGCAAGGCCAACGAGGTGAGCGTTCTGTCGGGCATCGACCTGACGATCGGCGCGGGCGAGATGGTGGCGCTGGTGGCGCCTTCGGGGGCGGGCAAGTCGACGCTGTTGCATATTGCGGGGCTTCTGGACACCGCAGATGCGGGCGTTGTCGAGATCGGCGGCGAGGACATGGTGGGCCGGTCGGACCGGCGGCGGACGATCATGCGGCGGCAGGAGGTGGGGTTCGTCTACCAGTTTCACCACCTGTTGCCGGAGTTCACGGCCCAAGAGAATATCGTGCTGCCGCAGTTGGCCGACGGGATCAGCCGCAAGGTGGCCGAGGCGCGGGCGACCGAGTTGCTGACGCAGGTGGGCATTGCCGACCGGGCCGGGCATCGGCCCAGTGCCATGTCGGGCGGCGAGCAGCAGCGGGTGGCGTTCTGCCGGGCGTTGGCCAACAGCCCGCGATTGCTGCTGGCGGACGAGCCGACGGGCAACCTGGACCCCGGCACGTCGGACCAGGTGTTCGCGGCGCTGATGGAGCTGGTGCGGGGCACCGGGCTGGCGGCGCTGATCGCGACGCATAACCTGGAGTTGGCCGCGCGGATGGACCGGGTTGTGAAGTTGGAAGCCGGGCGGATTGTGTTGGGGTGAAACCCCACCCTACGCAAGCGAAAACAGGGGGTGCGATGCAGGTATCGCTGGACGAGATCGAGGCGACGGCGAAGGCGGCCCTGGTGAGGCATGGTGCGCAGGACTGGATCGCGGGCGAAGTGGCGGCGGCGGTGCGCGAGGCGGAAGGTTTGGGCAACCGCATCTGCGGGCTTTATTACCTCGAAAGCTATTGCCAGCAGTTGCGGACGGGGCGCGTCAAGAGCGACGCCGTGCCGGAGGTGCGCAAGCCGCGGCCTGGCGTGGTCGAGGTGGATGCGAAATTCGGCTTTGCACAGGCGGCTTTCTCTAAAGCGCTGCCCGAGGCGGTCAAGGCCGTGCGCGAGACGGGCACGATCAGCCTGGCAGTCTGTCATGCGCATACCTGCACCAGCCTGGGCTATTTTACGGCGCAGATCGCGCGGGCAGGGTTCATCGTTCTGGGGATGACCAACGCGACGCCGGTGGTGGCGCCGCCGGGGGGCAAGCATCGCGTGATTGGCACCAACCCGATTTCCTTCGCCGTGCCGGATGGCAAGGGCGGGGTGGCGATGCTGTTCGACCAGTCCACCACCACCGTGGCGCTGGGCAAGATCACCATGGCCAAGGCGGCGGGCGAGACCATCCCCGAAGGCTGGGCCGTCGATGCCGAGGGCAAGCCCACGACCGACCCCGAGGCGGCGCTGAAAGGCTCGCTGGTCAGCATGGGCGGCTATAAGGGCTGGGGGTTCGGCCTGATGGCGGAGCTGCTGGCGGCGGGCATGACCGGCAGCCGCGCGGGCGTGGACCTGGGGCCGCTGAAAGCGCCCGAGGGCGATCCGCATGATATCGGGGATTTCTACCTGATCATGGACCCGGACGTGTCGGGCGGGGCGTTCTTTGACCGGCTCCGCCAAGTGTCCGAAGCGGTGCAGCGGGACGAGGGCGCGCGGATGCCGGGGCAGGCGCGCGCGGTGCAAGACCCGGTGAAGGTCGACCCCGACGCCTGGGCGCTGGCGCAGCGGCTGGCGGGCGCGGATTAACCGGAGCAGGTGGCGCGCAGCATGTCCATCGCGGGGGCGCGGCGGTCGTAGGAGGCCTCGATGATGGCACGGCTTTGCGACGGGGTGCAATCGGCCAACCGGATGTCGCGACCGCGCTTGAGCGCCAGTGTCACGTCGTAAAGATCGTACTGATCGAGTTCGGCGAAGGTGGCGGCGCTGAAATGGGACGGCACCAGATCGGCCGGGTCGGGCTCGTCGTACTCCTGTGCGAGGGCGGCGCCGGCAAGGCTGACGCAGAGGGCTGTCATGGTTAGGACGCGGTGCATCAAAAGGCTCCTGTTGTCTGACACCAGAAATATAGGGCGTGAACACCGAAAACAGAAGAGCGGTTTCAGGCTGTCAGGTCGCAGGTGTCGTCCGGAGCGGCCCGGGCACCGGGGGGCGGCAGCCGGTCCAGTGCCGGGTCGCAGGGCAGGGCGGCACTGTGGACGTCGGGCGCGGTGAGGGCCATCACAAGCAGGCTGGCGCCGAGGCGCAGGACAGGTTTCCAGGCAAAGGCGAGAGGCGGTGGCATGGGCGGCGTGTCCTTCGTGGTTTCGGCGGTTGCAGATGGGTCGGGGCCGGGGCCGGATGGGTTCAACCGCCGGGCTGCGTGATCCGGGGCTCACGCAAGGGTGACTGGCGTGTACGGGCGGGCCAGCTAGGTCACTGAGGGTCATGAGGAGGAAATGTTATGCGTTTTGTTCTGCCGGCCGCCCTGGCCGCCCTGACCTGTCTTCCGGCGCCTGCCGCATGGTCCGCGCCGGTGACGTTTGACGAAAGCTGGAAACATCAGCGGTTCTCGCTGTTTTCGAGGAATGAGTATGCGCGGAGGGGCGGCGCGCTGGACGTGGCGTCGGACGGCGCGGTGTCGCTGCTTTACCGCGAATTGCCAAAGAGCGCGTGGCAGGCCAGTGGCGCCTCGTGGAGCTGGCAGGTGTCGCAAAGCGTGCCGCCCACCAACTTGGCCCGCAAGGGCGGCGACGACCGCAACCTGGCGCTTTATTTCGTGTTTCTGCCCGAAGCCGAGGCCGAACGCGTGCGGGGCAGCCGCGTGACTCGGCTCTTGTCGAACGACGATGTGCGGGTGCTGGTCTATGTCTGGGGTGGCGAGCACGCGCGGGGCGCGGTACTGAACAGCCCCTATCTGGGCGCGCGGGGCAAGACGGTGGTGCTGCGCGGCGCGGGCACGGGCGAGGCGCGCGAAAGCGTCGATCTGGCGGCTGATTACGCCCGTGCGTTCGGCGGGCAGGCGACGTCGCTGGTGGGCTTGGCTGTGTCCGGAGACAGTGATGACACTGACAGCGTGATCCAGGCCCGGATCTCGGGGTTGCAGGTGCGCTAGGGCACCGTGGGAGCGAGAACTGCGCCCGCATGATCCATGTCAAGGTGCGCGTGCTTGGATCGGTGCATACTGGCCAGTGTACGCCGTTTGAGTCGTGCCGGAGCACAAATTCCGGTCGCGGAGCGCGGCGGCGCCAAACGCCCGGAGGAGCGCATGAAAATGTTCGGTTTGCAGAAGGTTTCGGCCAGACACCTGCGGCTGAGCGGGGCGGTTGCAAGTCTGGTCCTTGGCGCGGTGCCGGTTCTGGCGGAGGGGGATGCCGGAGCGGGTGCCGCGCTTTATGCGCAGCATTGTGTCAGTTGCCACGGGCCGCAGGCGGATGGCCGGGGCCCGATGCGCGAAGTGCTGCTGGTGCAGCCTTCGGACCTGACGACGCTGACCGCGCGCCATGGCGGCGCCTTTCCCGTCGAGCGGGTGGCGCAGCGGATCGACGGGCGCGACCCGCTGGTGGCGCACGGATCGAGCATGCCGGTCTATGGCGATTTCTTCGATACGACCGGGCAGGTGGCGGCGCGCACTGGGGCGGGTCAGCCGGTCATGGTGTCTCAGCCGGTGGCCGATCTGATCGTGTTCCTGGAGAGCTTGCAGGCGGAGTGACGTGGCCCGCGTTTGATGCGGGGGCGATGCGGGCTATCTCCTGCTTAAAGGAGTTTTCCCATGACCCGTTTTCTTTGCCTTGTCGTGGCGGTTTTCCTGATGGCCCTGCCAGCCCGCGCGGATGATGCGGCGCGGCAGGTGATATCGGACCAGCTGGACGCGTTTCAGCAGGACGATTTCGACACCGCCTTTACCCATGCCAGCCCGATGATCCAGGGCATCTTCGGCTCGTCCGAGCGGTTCGGGCAGATGGTGCGCAACGGCTATCCGATGGTCTGGCGGCCTGCGGAGGTCGAGTTCCTGGGCGAGCGGGACGAGGGCGATGCGCTGATGCAGGACGTGCTGATCCGGGGCGCGGACGGCGTGTACCACGAGCTGGAATACGAGATGATCCAGGGCCCCGGCGGCTGGAAGATCAACGGTGTGCGTCTCAAGCGCACCGGCGAGGGAATGGCCTGAGCGCGGCATTCTCCGTGAATAGCTGACGGGGCGGTGCTTCCCGCAAGAAACGGGTCGTGCCGGTTTTGCGGGCGTGCCAGCAAGGGGCATGACCACAAGCCCTTCGATATCCACGGCCTCGGCCCTGATGCTGCTGTCACTGGCCGCTGTCTGGGGCGGGTCGTTCTTTTTCGCCGAAATCGCATTGGCAGAGGTGCCGCCCCTGACCATCGCACTGCACCGGGTTTTCTGGGCGGTGCCGATCCTGTTGGGCGTCGTGTGCGTGCTGGGGCTGCGGTTGCCGCGCGCGCCAGGGGTGTGGGGCGCATACCTGGTGATGGGGGCGCTGAACAACGCGATTCCGTTCTCGCTGATCTTCTGGGCGCAGGTGGAGCTGCAAAGCGGCCTGGCGTCGATCCTGAACGGTACGACGGCGGTCTTCGGCGCGGTGGTGGCGGGGCTGCTGTTGCGCGACGAGCCGCTGTTGCCGCGCAAGATCGTGGGGGCGTTGCTGGGGCTGATGGGCGTGGCGGCGATCATGGGGCCGGACCTGCTGCGCGGGGTGGATTTGCGCAACCTTGCGCAGCTGGCGGTGCTTGGAGGGGCGATGAGCTATGCGCTGGCGAGCGTCTGGGCCAAGCGAGCACTGGCGGGTCAGCCGCCGCAGGTGAATGCGCTGGGCATGCTGATGGGATCGAGCGTCCTGATGCTGCCGGTGGCGCTTTGGGTGGACGGGGTACCGCGCCTCGACCTGTCGGGGTATGTCTGGGCGGCGCTTTTGTCGGTTGCGGCATTGTCGACGGCGCTGGCCTACCTGCTTTACTTTGCCATCCTGCGGCGGGCGGGGGCGGCGAACCTGATGCTGGTGACGCTGATGATCCCGCCCTTTGCGGCGGGACTTGGCGCGGCCTTCCTGGGCGAGCGGCTGGGGGCTGCGGCCTGGGGTGGCTTCGGCCTGATCGCGCTGGGGCTGTTGGTGACGGACGGGCGGGTGCTGCGGCGTGGGTGATCCATGTCACGGCGGAGGAGGCGCGGCCTTGGACCATCGTGTCACGTGGTGTGCGGCATGCCGCCTGCGCGGTGCCATGTCCTGCGCAGAGGCTTGAGAAACCGGCGTGCGATGCCCATCTGGAAGGCCATCAGTTTGGTTACAGGAGGACTGCCCGATGAAATGCCCGGTTGACGGAGAAACGCTGGTGATCACCGATCGCGCCGGTGTCGAGATCGACTATTGCCCGCAATGCCGCGGTGTGTGGCTGGACCGGGGCGAGCTGGACAAGATCATCGAGCGGACCACGCCCGAGGCGCCGGATGCCCGCGTGTGGCAGGCCGACAGTCGCCCCGAGAAGCGCAAGAAGCGCGGCGGGTTCCTGGAGGACCTGTTCGACTTCTGAAGCCGCGCGGCGGATTTGCCGCGCCGGCCATTGGCCCGATCTTTGGTCGCTGGGGCGTGGAATGTGCTATGATGGGCTTGTCCTTAGCTCGGCGGACAGGCCGTATTCTTTTCGTAAACGCGTTACCTCTATATGTTTCAGGGCCTTTTGCTGCATGATTTCAGTGGAGGGAGGTCCCTGATGAATACTCGGAATCTTTTTTTCGCAATTGCGATGGCCTGTGGCGCACCCGCCGCCCTGGTGGCGCAGGATGAGGCGCGGACGGAAACGGTGCGCTTCGCCGCAGGCACCAGCGGCACGACGATCACCGACAGGATCACCGGGTATGAAAGCGTGCTTTATACCCTGGGCGCGGAGGCCGGACAGCGGATGCAGGTGCGGCTGGAGCCATCGAACCTGGCTACTTATTTCAACGTCTATGCCCCCGGCAAGGGGCCGGGCGACGAGGCAATTGCCAATGCCGGGACGATGGGTGAGATGGTGCCCGACCTGAACCGGTTCGACGGGGTGCTGCCTGCGTCGGGGACCTACACGATTTCGGTCTACATGATGCGCAGTGCCGCACGGCGCGAGGAAGTGTCTGATTATAGCCTGACAATCAGCATCGAGGGCGCGACCGGTGACGTGGTGCAGAACGACTATGCAGACGGGCTGCAGGGCGGGCCGAATTTCTACCGCGTGGCGACCTCGGGCGGTGGCGTGCTGAACCTGCGCGCGGAGCCTTCGGGCGGTGCAGCCGTGGTGACGACGCTGAACAACGGGCAGAACGTTCGCAACCTGGGCTGCCGGATGGAAGAGGCGCGGCGCTGGTGCCGGGTGGCGACGCTGGCCGATCCGGGGGTCGAGGGATGGGCCGCGGGCGACTACCTTGTGGAAGGCAGCGACGATCCCGCCGCAGGCACGACCGGGGCGGCGAGCGGCGCGGCTGCGCAGGCCACGGACATGCCGGATGCCGCATCGCAGGCGTGCCTGAAAGCGGTGACGGAAGAGACGGGCAACGCCGACGTGGTCCTGCTGAGTTCGACGTTTTCCGAGGCCGGTACCGAGGTGATCGTGGGCGTGGGGGCGGGCCAGGCGCCGTGGCAATGCATCGCCTATCGCGATGGCTCGACCACGCGGCCCATGTCACTGACCGACGAGGGATCGCTCTGACAGGAAATCCCGGCTCGACAAAGCCCTAGCACCTGCCGCGCGCTCTTTGTAGGGTCCGGGCAGGAGGGCTTTCGTATGCACAAGATCATCGCGCTTTGGGCGCATCCCCGCTCGATGTCCACGGCGACGGAACGGATCATGCGCGAACGCGGCGATCTGGACGTGCTGCACGAGCCGTTCATGTACGACTATTACGTGGGCCAGGGGCGTGACTTTCCCGGCTTCGAGCCGGTGCCGGGGCATCCGACAAGCTATGAGGGCATCTGCGACATGCTGCGGGAACGGGCCGAGAGCGGGCCGGTCTTTTTCAAGGACATGGCGTTCTACGTGGTGCCGCGGATGCTGGAAGACCCGGAGATGCTGCGCCGGATCACGCATGTGTTCCTGGTGCGTCCGCCTGTGGCGTCGCTTCTGAGCTATCACAAGCTGGACCCGGATTTCACGCGCGAGGAAGTCGGTATCGAGGCGCAATGGCAGCTTTACCAGGCGGCGGAGGAGGCGGGCCTGTCACCGGTGGTGATCGAGGCCGAGGCGGTGCGGGCCGACCCCAAGGGCATCATGCGTGCGCTGTGGGCGCGGATCGGGCTGGACTATACCGAGGCCGCGTTCAACTGGCAGGCCCCGCCCGAGGATTGGGAGCATGTCAGCGCATGGCACGAAGAGGCCAGCACGTCATCAGGCATCCGTACGGCGGACCCCGAAGAGATGCTGCGCAAGGAGATGGAATTCGAGGCGCTGGTCGAGACCGCGCCGCATCTGCGGGACTACCTGCACCATCATGCGCCTTATTTCCAAAAGCTGTCGGACCGGGCGCTGCGGGTCTGAAGTGGCACCGCCCGCCCCGGAGCCATCGCGGGGCGGGCGGCGCATCCTGGGTTCGGTGCTTTACTGCAACTTCTCGACGATGTTGCCGGCGAACGCGTCAACCATCGCGGTGTAGAATTCCATGCTGCCGGGGGTGAGCAGCATGATATCCGCGCCCGCCGGCAGCAGGACAGCGGCCTGCTCGGCGCTGACGGTCAGCGTGTAGGCCTCGTCATAGTCGGAGCCGGCCCGTTCGATGATGACGTCGCCGGTGATCCGCGAGTCGGCGAGGTTCGCCACGTTCTCGAAGGACGAGGCCAGTTCGACCGAGGTGATGTCGATCATGATGTCGGCGCCGTCCTCGCCCTCGGGGGCGATCTGGTTGGCCAGTCGGACGGCGAGGGTGTTTTGCAGGTCGGCGGGCAGGTTGGCCCAGACACTGGCGGCGGTGGCGTTCTGGATGGAGCTCAGGTCCGCCTCGACGGAAATGTCGGACACGGCGGTTTCTGCGGCGGTCGCGGCGAGCGGCAGGGACAGCACGGCTGCCAGCGCGGTGGTTCTGAGAAACGATTTCATCATTCAACTCCTTCTTTGCGAACGTCGGGTGGCCCCGTGGCGCACCCCTCCAGGCGTTCGGCGACATAACCGCGTATCGGCTTGGCCGGTTCCCGCGCAGTTCAGAAATCGGCGGAAACGTGCCGTCGTGATCCGACGCGCGGCCAGGAGACGGTGGCGAGCGCCGTCGCGGGGCAACGCTGAGGGCCCGCCTGTGCCGGGGCAGGAGCAGGTGAACGAGGGCATGCGGGTGCGGCTGGTGGATACGACCTCGTTTTGGGGCGGGGCTGTGCTAGGCTTTACGCGAGGAGGAATCGCCCATGTTGAAGATCGAGGCCGGGGCCACGTGCCAGACTGTCGTCACCACGTTCGAATGCTCGCCGGGCACCTGCGCGGATTTGCTGGAGGCGCTGGAGGCGGCCTATGCGGGGTTTATCTCGAAGCAGACGGGATTCATCGCCGCCGCGCTGCATGTGAACGATGCGCAGACGCGGATCGCCAATTACTCACAATGGGACAGCCGGGAGGATTTCCAGGCGATGTTGCGGAGTGAGGAGATGCGGAAGCGGAACCGGGAATTCGCGGCCATGTGCTCGCGGTTCGAGCCGGTGATGTACGAGGTGGCGGGGGTGTTTTGAGTGGGGTCCGGTTGCTTCAAATCGGTTTCCATTGAAAACAGCGCAATTTGAACTTAATAAAAATTGTCGCGCTCGCGCGAGCGCACGTCGAAACTGACTAACAGAAGGCTTCAAAGTTTTCGTTTTGCGACAATATTAAGAAACTTCTTTGTCAGAAAAAATAATGTAGAGGCAGTAAATGGAACTAGAACCTGCAAAGATGTTCGAAAGCTTTCTCAATAAAGAAATTGAGCCAGCAATCGAAGAAATCGCTGCTCTAAAGAAGGATGCAAGCAGACGTCATATCCAAAAGTTATTATACACCAATGTAGTTGACCGCTTCGACTCGATGATTGATTACTGCATCCTTGAGAATTGCGAAGCCGAATATTTTCGCGGGCGAGCACTGAAGGTTGCTGACAGTCCAATCACGGAAGCACAGCTTATTGAGTACTTGTTGCACGGCGATAAACTAAACGACGTGCTTCGCGATCGTCTTCAAGAAGGCTTGCGCACGCGGCTTTTGCGTGAGCGACATTCTGCTAAAGTGAACCACCTCGTATTGGCGACAAAGCCGGATGAGAAGTGGTTTTTCAACGAACTAAGGGTCGATCCAAACAAAGGTAAGATACATGAATCAAAAATAGCGAACCATAACAAGAAAATCCCGCAAAGCGTCATTGGTTATGCAGATTGGTTGTATTCCCGTAGAAACGCTTTGGTTCACGGCGGTACTAACAAGTTTAACGCCACAGATCGCAAGTATATTAAAGAAAAATGGAAGATAGACCTTAGTGATAGTTTTACAATTTCGTTGGGTTCGCTGCGTACAGCCTTGAAATTCTACTCGGACGTTGTAGTGAAATTACGTGAGAACTAGGCTCATCCTTTAGTCCTCCGCTTCACATTCCCGCCCCGCTGCCCCGGCCTGCCGGCCGTCGAGCGCCCCTGTGACTTCGTGGCGGCGTCCGACGCGGCCTCGACCGCGGACTGGCGGGCCAGGGGGTCGTCGTGGACGGCGAGGTCGACGGCCTCGAGGCGCTTGACCTCGTCGCGCAGGCGGGCGGCTTCCTCGAATTCGAGGTTTTCGGCCGCCTTGCGCATCTCGGTGCGCAGGCCGTCGAGATGGGCCTGCAGGTTGGCGCCGACGAGGGGCTTGTCGACCTTGGCCGTGACGCGGTTCATGTCGACGTCGCCCTTGTAGAGGCCCTGCAGGATATCCTCGACGTTTTTCCTGATCGTCTCGGGGGTTATGCCGCGTTCTTCATTATAGGCGATCTGCTTTTCGCGGCGGCGGTTGGTCTCGCCGATGGCGCGTTCCATGCTGCCGGTCATGCGGTCGGCATACATGATCACGCGGCCCTCGGCATTGCGCGCGGCGCGGCCGATGGTCTGGATCAGAGAGGTCTCGGAGCGCAGGAAGCCTTCCTTGTCCGCATCGAGAATGGCGACGAGGCCGCATTCGGGGATGTCGAGCCCCTCGCGCAAGAGGTTGATGCCGATCAGCACATCGAAGGCGCCAAGGCGCAGGTCGCGGAGAATCTCAATCCTTTCAATGGTATCGATGTCGGAGTGCATGTAGCGCACGCGGATGCCCTGTTCGTGCAGATACTCGGTCAGGTCCTCGGCCATGCGCTTGGTGAGCGTGGTCACCAGCGTGCGGTAGCCGGCCTGCGAGACCTTGCGCACCTCGTCCAGCAGGTCGTCCACCTGCATCTCGACCGGGCGGATTTCGACCTGCGGATCCAAGAGGCCGGTGGGGCGGATGACCTGTTCAGTGAAGACGCCCCCGGTCTGCTCGATCTCCCACTTCGCCGGGGTGGCGGAGACGAAGACCGATTGCGGGCGCATGGCGTCCCATTCCTCGAACTTCAGGGGGCGGTTATCCATGCAGCTGGGCAGGCGGAAGCCGTGCTCCGCCAAGGTGAACTTGCGCCGGTAGTCGCCCTTGTACATGCCGCCGATCTGGGGGACGGATACGTGGGATTCGTCCGCGAAAACAATCGCATTGTCGGGAATGAACTCGAACAGCGTGGGGGGCGGCTCGCCCGGGGCGCGGCCCGTCAGGTAGCGCGAGTAGTTCTCGATGCCGTTGCAGACGCCGGTCGCTTCCAGCATTTCGAGGTCGAAGTTGGTGCGTTGCTCCAGCCGTTGCGCCTCGAGCAGTTTGCCTTCGCCGACAAGCTGGTCGAGGCGGGTGCGCAGTTCTTTCTTGATGCCGATGATGGCCTGCTGCATCGTCGGTTTCGGCGTCACGTAGTGCGAGTTGGCGTAGACGCGGATCTGGTCGAAACTGCCGGTTTTCTCACCTGTCAGAGGGTCGAATTCCGTAATGGATTCAAGCTCCTCTCCGAAGAAGCTCAACTTCCATGCGCGGTCTTCGAGGTGGGCGGGGAAAATCTCGAGGCTGTCGCCGCGCACCCGGAACGAGCCGCGTTGGAACGCCTGGTCGTTGCGGCGGTATTGCTGGGCGACGAGATCGGCCATCACGGCGCGCTGGTCGTAGTCGGAGCCGACCTTGAGGTCCTGCGTCATGGCGCCGTAGGTCTCGACGCTGCCGATGCCGTAGATGCAGGAGACCGAGGCCACGATGATCACGTCGTCGCGTTCCAGAAGCGCGCGGGTGGCGGAGTGGCGCATCCGGTCGATCTGTTCGTTGATCTGGGATTCCTTCTCGATATACGTGTCCGAGCGCGGCACGTAGGCCTCGGGCTGGTAGTAGTCGTAATAGGAGACGAAATACTCGACGGCGTTGTTGGGGAAGAAATTCTTGAACTCGCCGTAGAGCTGGGCCGCAAGGGTCTTGTTGGGGGCGAGGATGATGGCGGGGCGCTGGGTTTCCTCGATCACCTTGGCCATGGTGTAGGTCTTGCCGGTGCCGGTGGCGCCCAAAAGGACCTGGTCGCGCTCGCCGTCGTTGACGCCCGCGGAAAGCTCGGCAATGGCCGTGGGCTGGTCGCCGGCGGGCGAGAACTCGGTCACCATCTCGAACCGCTTGCCGCCCTCCAGCTTCTCGCGCGCCTTCACGTCGGGGGCGGGAGCGTGCATCAGGGCGGTGGACTTGTCGGAATGGGCGTAGGGCATGGGGCGAATCCTTGAGACTTGCCCTAGAGTTGTTGCCTGCGCGCCCGAGTTCAAGCCGGGCCGGGTGCGGTGCCCGCAATGGTGACGGGTTTTGTCAGGGGCAAGCGTCGGGATTCGAGTATTTTCAGCAAGAAAAAGCCGGGGGGCGCGCGCAAATGGCCTCTTGTGACATGAGGGGCGCTTGGGGTAATCGGGGAGGCAAGACCAGAATGGAGAGACGCCATGCCAGCACGTATCTACCAGCCCGCGCGGACTGCCACCCAATCGGGGCAGGGCAACAGCAATTCCTGGGTGCTGGAGCATGTGAACGAGTCCGGGCGCGACGTCGATCCGCTGATGGGCTGGACCAGTTCGTCGGACACGCAGGCGCAGGTCAAGCTGCGCTTTGCCAGCAAGGAGGCGGCGCTGGAATACGCCAAGGAGCACGGCATCGACGTGGTCGTGGCCGAGCCGCACAAGCGCAAGCCCAACATCCGCAAGGGCGGCTATGGCGAGAATTTCGCCACCAATCGCCGGGGCGCCTGGACCCACTGAGGCGGTTGCACTGGCTGCGCCGGAGAGCGGGCCGGTGACGGACGGACCCTACAAGGCAGAGCTGTTGCGGGCGGTCGAGGCCGCCTATGACGCGTTCGGGCGCGGGCATGTGAGTGCGCAGCTCGAGGTGTGCCTGTGCCCTGTCTGCATGACCGAGGCGGCGCGCAAGGCGATCGTCGCCACGCGGAACGACCGGCTGAGCGTGGCGCAGGTCCGGGATTATTCCCACTCGGCGCATGGGGTGCCGGCGGATCTGGACGACCTCAGGCTGTTCCTGCCGCGATACCTGGAGATCATGGCCGAGGACGCGTTGGTCGATGACATCGGCGTGGGCACGGAACTCTTGCGGTTCGGGGATGCGGTGCGGGCGAACCCGGCGCTGTTCACGTTGGACGAGCGCGCGGTTCTGGACGCGTGGGCGCGGGCGATGATGTGGCATTTCGCATGGGCCGACACGACAGAGGAGGGGGCGGTTTACACGCCTTCGGCGCTGCTGGAGACGTTGCTGTGCGGCGGCTGGGCGCTGGAGGTGCTGACCGGGGCGTTGGACGCGATCTTCGATCACCCGGAGCTGGGCAGGCCCGGCCTGTTGGCGTTCGGGGCCGCCGTGATGCGCCGGCCGAGGCGCAAGCATGGAAAGCTTGCCCCGGACTGGTTCGCGCTGCGCTATTGCGGCGTGGCGGAGCGCGAGGGGGTGATAGTCTGGCTGAACGCCGTGGCGGCATCGAACAGGGTTCTGGACCTGGCGACGGGCGATGCGGAGGCGGGGCTGTGGGCTCAGAGTTTTGCCGCGTCCTCGGGGCAGTTCGATGCGGCGCTGCTGCCCGCGCGGGACTGAGAGGTAAGAGGCGGACAGGCGGCAAGCCCCATCGGTTTGTCTCCGTGATCCCGCGAGAAGTGCGCGACGGGGGCGGCCGGGGCCATCTCCTGCGCAGGAAATGGGCCGGAAAATGCGCATTTTCCGGTGGCGGCAAATGGCGTGCGACGCCGCCCTTGCGGCGGGGGCGGTCAGGACCTAGAGCTTTGGACCATGTGGCGTGGCCTGATCCTGATCTGCTGCCTGATCGCCGCGCCGATGGCGCGGGCGCATCCGCATGTCTTCGTCAACGTGACGCTGACACTCGAGACCGATGCCGAAGGGCGCGTCGACGCGATCGAAGTGACCTGGGTCTACGATCCGCTCTTCACCATGCTGGTGCTGAGCGATCGGGGCCTGGATCCGGATGCCGATCTTGTGCTGACGGAAGAGGAAAAAGCCCTCTTGCTGGGGTTCGACCTCGAGGACTGGCCCGAGGGGTTCGACGGGGCGCTTTTTGCCCATGACGCGGAGGGCGCGCTGGAGCTTGGACCGGCCGAGGCGCTGTCGGTCGGGATGCGGGACGGCGCGCTGGTCACGCGGCATCGGCGTCCGGTGGAGGCGCTGGAGCTCGATGCGGGCGAGATGCTGCGGCTGGAGCCGTATGACCCCTATTACTATGCGTCGCTGAGCCTTGTGGGGGTGGAGGGTCTGCCCGAGGGCTGCACGGCGCGGATCGTGCCGCCGGACAAGGGGGCGGCCGATGCGCGGGTGGCCGAGATGGGCAACAGCGACGATGAGATGTTCTTCGAGGAGGCCAAGGTCGGGGTCCACTATGCCTTTGCCGCCGAGGTGACATGCGCGGGGTCGTGACGGCACTTGGCCTTGGGGTTGTGGCGCTGGCGGTCTGGCTGTGGGGCTTTGGCGGCGCGTACGAGTTGCAGGCCTGGGCGCTGGAGGGGCAACGCGAGGTGCAGCAGGCAATGGCAGGCTACCTGCAGAAACTGCGGGCCGGAAAGGCCGGGGCGCTGGTGGGTCTTTGGGGGATCTGTTTCGCCTACGGGTTCTTTCACGCGGCGGGGCCGGGGCATGGCAAGCTGCTAATCGGCGGGTACGGCGTGGGGCGGGCGGTGCCGGTCAAGCGGCTGGTGGGCCTGGCGCTGGCGTCGAGCCTGGCGCAGGCGGCGGCGGCGGTGCTGCTGGTCTATGCGGGGCTTTACGCGCTGGGGCTGGGGCGCGAGGCGGTGACGGGGCTGGCGGACCGGACGCTGGCGGCGGTGAGCTATGGCGCGATTGCGCTGGTGGGTTTGTGGCTGGTGCTGCGCGGGGCAATGAAGCTGTGGCGGGCGCGGGGGCATGGCCATGGGCATACCCGTGCTCACGACCACACACATGATCACGGTGACGGTATCTGTTCGACCTGCGGGCATCGGCACGGGCCGAGCGTGGAGGAGGCAGCGTCGGTGCACAGCTGGCGCGAGGCGGCAGTCTTGGTGGGGGCGGTGGCGATCCGGCCGTGCACCGGGGCACTGTTCCTGCTGATCCTGACATGGCGCTTCGGGATCGACCTGGCGGGCATCGCCGGCGCCTTCATCATGGGGCTGGGCACGGCGAGCGTGACCATGGTGGTGGCGGTGGCCGCCGTCAGCCTTCGGACAGGCGTGCTGGCGCGGCTGGCGACGGGCGGGGCGGGGGCCAAGGCCCTGCCGGTGATCGAAATGGCTGCCGGAGTGCTGATCGCCGCGGTGTCGCTGCAACTGGTGGCGGCGGTGCTGTAGGCCGCCGTTGCGCCATGAGTATTTTCGGCAAGAAAAAGCGGGGCGGTGCGCGGAACGTGGCGGGCCGGTCGAAAGGGGTTTTTCCGGGGCGGGAAAGCCTCTAATGGCTGTGCCATGAGCGGGGGGATGACATATCGCGAGCACGGGCGCGCCGCGCTGAAGCTGGGCCTGCCGCTGGTGGGCAGCCACTTGGCGCAGATGGCGATCACGCTGACTGACGCGCTGATGCTGGGCTGGTACTCGGTCGAGGCGCTGGCGGCAGAGGTGCTGGGCGGCACGCTCTTTTTCGTGCTGTTCATTTTCGGATCGGGCTTTGCCTGGGCGGTGATGCCGCTGGTGGCGGCGGCGCAAGGCGCGGGGGACGAGACACAGGTGCGGCGGGTGACGCGGATGGGAGGCTGGGCCTCGGTGCTTTTTGCCGCCTGCGCGTTGCCGGTCATGCTCTGGTCGGGACCGCTTTTCCTGGCGACGGGGCAGGAGGCGGGAACCGCCGCACTGGCCGGGGAATATGCGGAAATCGTGGGGTTCGCCCTGTTTCCGGCCTTGCTGGTCATGGTGTTGAAATCGCACCTGGCAGCGCTGGAGCGCACGCAGGTGGTGCTTTGGGTCACGGTGGGGGCCGTGGGGCTGAACGTGGTGGTGAACTACGCGCTGATCTTCGGCAATTGGGGCGCGCCGGAGCTGGGGGTGCGGGGGGCTGCGGTGGCCTCGCTGGTGGTGACCAGTGCGAGCTTTGTTGCGCTGGCGGTCTATGCCGCGAAGGTGACGCCGGAACACGCCCTGTTTTCCCGGGTCTGGCGGCCGGATCGAGAGGCGTTCGGGCAGGTCTTCCGCCTGGGCTGGCCGATCGGTATCACCAGCCTGGCCGAGGTGGGGTTGTTCGCGGCCTCGACCGTGATGATGGGCTGGCTGGGCACGATCGCGCTGGCGGCGCACGGGATCGCGCTGCAGGTGAGTTCGCTGACCTTCATGGTGCATGTGGGGTTGAGCAATGCAGCCACGATCCGGGCGGGCAACGCGTTCGGTCGCGGGGACGGGCCGGGATTGCGGGACGGCGCGAAGGTGGTGCTGGCATTGTCGGGCATCTTTGCCCTGGTCACGGTCGTGCTGTTCTTGGCAGTGCCGGAGCCGATGATCGCGGCGTTCCTGAACCCCGAGGAGCCAGAGCGCGCGGCGGTGATCGCCGTGGGCGTGGGCCTGTTGGCTGCGGCGGCGCTGTTTCAGCTGGTGGACGCGGCGCAGGTAATGGCGCTGGGGCTGTTGCGGGGCGTGCAGGACACCCGCGTGCCGATGTGGATCGCCGCCGTCAGCTATTGGGTCGTCGGCGTGCCGGTCAGTTACGCCATGGGGTTCTGGCTGGGCTGGGGCGGCGTGGGCATCTGGCTGGGGCTGGCGGTGGGGCTGGCGCTGGCGGGCGTCTTCCTGATGTGGCGGTTCTGGTGGTGGTCGGCGCGCAATGTGGCGGCGCGGGTCTTGCAAGAAGATGCCGAACCCGCTAGGTGAGCGCCCTGCGGTCGCAGCCTACCCGCGTTAAAAAACAAGGACCAAATCTATGGATACGATCGTGATCTGCTCTGGCGGGCTTGATTCCGTGTCGCTGGCCCACAAGGTGGCGGGCGAGGGCACGCTGCGGGGGCTTTTGTCCTTCGACTATGGCCAGCGGCATCTGAAGGAAGTGGAATTTGCCGCGGCCTGTGCGCGCCGTCTCGGCGTGCCGCACAAGGTTGTGGACATCTCGGGCGTGGGTGCGGCGCTGTCGGGTTCGGCGCTGACCGATGATGTCGAGGTGCCGGACGGGCATTATGCGGAAGAGACGATGAAGATCACCATCGTGCCCAACCGCAACGCTATCATGCTGGCCATTGCCTTTGGCATGGCGGCGGCGGAAAAGGCGCAGGCGGTAGCGGCCGCTGTCCACGGCGGGGATCATTTCATATACGCTGATTGCCGGCCCGGCTTCGTTGAGGCGTTCCAGGCGATGCAGGACGAGGCTCTGGAGGGCGTGGCCGAGGTGCAGCTTTATACGCCGTTCCTGACCGGGTCGAAGGCGGATATCGTGACCGAGGGTGCGAAGTGGGGAACGCCCTTTGGCGAGACATGGTCGTGCTACAAGGGCGGGGACGTGCATTGCGGGCGCTGCGGCACGTGCGTGGAGCGGCGCGAGGCGTTTCACCTGGCCGGGGTCGCGGACCCGACCGCCTATGCCGATGCGCAGTTCTGGAAAGCGGCGACGGGGGTGGCGTGATGTACACGATCACCAAGGAGTTTCACTTTTCCGCGTCGCACCAGTTGCACGGGTTGCCGGAGGACCATCAATGCGCGCGGCTGCATGGGCACAATTACGTGGTCGTGATCGAATTGCGGGCCGAGGCGTTGAATGCGCACGGGTTCGTACGGGATTACCACGATCTGGGCGCGTTCAAGCGGTATGTCGATGAGACGCTGGATCACCGGCACCTGAACGATGTTCTTGGGGATGATTGCGTGACCGCCGAGCGGCTGGCGAAACATTTCCATGACTGGTGTCGTGCGCGCTGGCCCGAGGTGACGGCGGCGAAGGTGAGCGAGACGCCGAAGACCTGGGCGGAGTATCGGCCTTGAGCGACAAGCGCCTCATTCGCGTGTCCGAGATCTTCGGGCCGACGATCCAGGGCGAGGGCGCGCTGATCGGGCAGCCGACGGTGTTCGTGCGCACGGGGGGCTGTGATTTCCGGTGCTCGTGGTGCGACAGCATGCACGCGGTGGACGACGACTATCGCGAGACGTGGAAGCCGATGACGCCCGAGGCGATCATGGAGGAGGTGGCGCGGCTGTCGGGGGGCACGCCGATCCTGATCACGCTGTCGGGAGGCAATCCGGCGATCCAGCCGATGGCGGAGCTGATCCGTCTGGGGCAGGAGCAGGGGTGCTACTTTGCCATGGAAACGCAGGGGTCGGTCGTGCGCGGCTGGTTTGAGGCGCTGGACATGCTGGTGCTGTCGCCCAAGCCGCCGTCGAGCGGGATGGTGACGGACTGGGGTCTGGTGGCCGAATGCGTCGAGGCGGGGCAAGGCACGCAGACGATCCTTAAGCTGGTCGTGTTCGACGAGGCGGATTTCGCCTATGCGCGCGAGGCGGCGGCGATGTTTCCGCACCTGCCGGTCTACCTGCAACCGGGCAACCATACGCCCCCGCCGCCCGATGACGACACGGCGACGGTCGACCGCGAGGGGCTGGAAGCGCGGATGCGCTGGCTGGTGGATCGGGTGACGGAAGAAAAGTGGTATGACGCACGGGTGCTGCCGCAATTGCACGTGACCCTGTGGGGCAACATGCGCGGCGTCTGACGGAGGACGGAATGAGCGACGATATCTACAGTAATCTCAGGCAGTTGGGCGGCGAGACGAAAGTGCCGCAAAGCCCGGAGGAGGCCGAGCTGGAGCGTGTCGAGAACCCGCAGGCCGACGTGGCCTATAACGTGCGGTTCACCGCGCCGGAGTTCACCTCGCTTTGCCCGATGACCGGCCAGCCGGATTTCGCGCATCTGGTCATTGATTACGTGCCGGGGCGGTGGCTGGTGGAAAGCAAGTCGCTGAAGCTGTACCTGACAAGCTTTCGCAATCATGGCGCGTTCCACGAAGATTGCACGATCTCTATCGCGCGACGGCTGGTGGATTTTCTGGAGCCGCAATGGCTGCGGATCGGAGGGTACTGGTATCCGCGCGGGGGGATTCCGATCGACGTCTTCTGGCAGACCGGCGAGATGCCGCAGGGGGTCTGGGTGCCGGATCAGGGCGTGCCGCCCTATCGCGGCCGGGGCTGAAACGAGGAACCCCAGATTCTTCGTATGAAGAATCTGGGGCTAGAAAATTCGACGAATTTTCTGGTGCTTAGCAGGGGCGCGTCACGTAGCCGCCGCGACCGTCCGCGTAGGCACACTGGTTGGTCCGCTGGTTGCGTGCGATCAGCGCACCGGCGGCGGCACCAGCTGCGGCGGTAACTACGGTCCAGCCGAGGTTAGCGTCGAAAGCTTGTGCGGCCACGGCACCTGCACCGGCCCCGATCAGAGCGCCTTGCTCTTCATTGGTCAGCGTATCGCAGGCGGTCACTGTCAGAGCGGCTGCGGTCACAAGGGCTGTAATCTGTTTTTTCATGGGTCCTCTTCCTTTTGCTGTACCCTTAACGAGCTTAGGGCCTCAGGGTTCCATGTCAGGTCACATCATTTTCATCCGCGTGAATCTGCGTAAGTGGGACCGCTGTCGGCGGAAAAACGCTTTCGCCGACGAGCGACGGATCGGGCCGGTGTCTGGAGGCGCGAAGCTCGCGGTAGGCGAGGTATAAACCGGACCCGACGATCAGCCCCATGCCCCAGAAGGTCGCGACGGAAGGGACCTCGCCCCACAGCAGGTAGCCCAGCAGCGTGGCCATGGGCAGATAGCTGTAGTCGAATGGCGCGACCAGGCTCGCGCTGGCCACCTGGTAGGCGCGGGACAGCAGGATATAGCCGAGCATGCCCGCGAGGCCCAGAAGAACCACGACATGCCAGTTCGCCGCAAGATCCTCGGGGCGGCCGAGAGCCAGGTGCGGATGCGTGAGTGAGACGGGAACCAGCAGGTTGACGAGCCAGCCCATGGGCAGGATGAAGACGCCGGCAAAGACCAGCGTGTGCAGGCCCAGCGTCAGGGAGGTCTCGCGGTCCCCGATCCGCCGCGCCAGGACCTGACCCACCGCATAGAAGACCGCACAGGCCAGAGGCAGGACGGAAACCCAGCTGAGCGCATCCGCGGTGGGGTTGATGGCGATCACGACGCCGGTGAAGCCGACGGCGAGCGCGATGATCCGGTGGGGACCTATGGTTTCGCCCAGCCAGATGGCCGCCAGAAGCGCCACGATCAGGGGCGCGGAGAAGAAGATGGTCGAAACTTCGGCGAGGCCCATGAAAGGGAAGGCCGCGTAATAAAGCGAGAAGCCGGTGGCGAAAAGAAGCCCGCGCAGCATGTGCACCGGCCAGAGCGGTGTGAAGAGCCGGTACGGTCCCCCCAGCCACAGGATCAGCGGGACGAGCACGGCAACCGAGATGACCGAGCGGGCGAAGAGCAGGTGCCAGATCGGATAGCTGGTCAGAAGCACCTTCATCAGAGCGTCCTGGCCCACGAAGAACAGCATTCCGAGACCGACGCAGAAAATGCCGTGCGTGGCCTGCGAGGGAGCCGCCATGGCCGCGTGCTGCGACGAGGGATAGGTGCCTGCCGACATGAAACTCCGTGATGGATCTTCGTTTGGATATCGGAATGCCGGTCGTGCCGGCGCGTGAAGCGTCGTACGCAACAGCGGCACGTGTCTTGCCTGTTGGCGACGCGGTGTCGTCAATGGGACAGGTTCGGATGCGTGACCGGACCAGACCGCCCTGATTCTCGACAGAAAGCGCTGTCCCTTGGGGCTGGTGCGGCCCATAACGGGCGTCGGATCAACCACGAGGACGCGCCTTTCCGATGTCACCCGTCCGCCCGATCTGGCTGCGGCTCGCGCCGGTCATCTTCCTCGTCTTGTGGTCGGGGGGCTACGCGGTGGCGAAGGCGGGGCTGGGCTATGCCGCGCCGATGGTGATCCTGGCGATGCGGTTTGCGCTGGTGGTGGCGGTGATGGCGGCGCTCTGGCTGGTGTTGCGCCCGCCCTTGCCGAAAACCCGCGCCGAATGGGGGCACCTTGCCATGGTCGGGTTGCTGATCCAGTCGGTCTATTTCGGCATGTCCTACTACGCGCTGGATTCCGGCGTGGCAGCGGGCACGCTGGCGTTGCTGATGACCTTGCAGCCGGTCATGGTGGCGCTTGTCGCCCCGCGCTGGACCGGCGAGCAGGTGGGCTGGAAGCAATGGTCCGGGCTGATCCTGGGCCTGCTGGGGGCCGGCGTGGTGATCGCGGCGCGCGCCGCGGTGGAGCCGCCGAGTGTGGCGGGTTTCGCCTTTGCGGTGATCGGGCTTGGGGGCATCGTCGCGGCATCGCTGTGGGAAAAGCGGTTCGGGGTGCAGCATCATCCCGTGACCTCGAACCTGGTGGGCTATGCTGTCGGCCTGGTCGGGATCCTGCCGTTACTGGCCTTGCAGGACGATCTGAGCATTACTTGGGGCTGGCCCTTTCTCGGCGTGATGGTCTACCTCGTCCTGGGCAATTCGCTGGTGGCCGTGGGGCTTCTGCTGGCGATGATCCGGGCGGGGGACGTGGCGCGGGTGTCGTCGCTCTTCTTCCTGGTGCCGCCGCTCGCGGCGGTATTGGCCTGGGCGCTTCTGGGCGAGGTGATGCCGCCCGTGGCCTGGGGCGGCATGGCGCTGGCGGGAACGGGGGTTCTGCTGGCCACGCGGAAGGCGGTGGGCTGAAACGAACGGGGGAGCGGAACGAATTGGGCCGGCGCCTGTGGCACCGGCCCCGTGTCGCGGTGCGGTGGGCAGAATGCCCACCCTACGAGGTCAGCTTTTGTTCATTCTGTTGTCGATGAGGTCGTCGACAACGTCGGGGTCTGCGAGGGTGGAGGTGTCGCCGAGCGCGCCGTAGTCGTCTTCGGCGATCTTGCGCAGGATGCGGCGCATGATCTTGCCGGAGCGGGTTTTCGGCAGGCCGGGGGCCCACTGGATGAGGTCGGGCTTGGCGATGGGGCCGATTTCCTGGCGGACCCAGTCCTGAAGCTCCTTGCGCAGCGCGTCTGAGGGCTCCTCGCCGGCCATCAGCGTGACGTAGCAGTAGATGCCCTGGCCCTTGATGTCGTGCGGATAGCCCACCACGGCGGCCTCGGAGACCTTGGCGTGGGCGACGAGGGCGCTTTCGACCTCGGCGGTGCCCATGCGGTGGCCCGAGACGTTGATCACGTCGTCGACCCGCCCGGTGATCCAGTAGTCGCCGTCCTCGTCCCGGCGGCAGCCGTCGCCGGTGAAGTAATAGCCCTTGTACTGCTGGAAGTAGGTGTTCATGAAGCGCTCGTGATCGCCCCAGACGGTGCGCATCTGGCCGGGCCAGCTGTCGGCGATGCAGAGCACGCCCTCGGCGGGGTTGCCCTCCACCGTCTTGCCGCTCTCGGGATCGAGCACCTCGAACTTCAGCCCGAAGAAGGGCTTCATCGCCGCGCCGGGCTTGGTGGCGTGGGCGCCGGGCAGGGGGGTCATCAGGTGCCCGCCGGTCTCGGTCTGCCACCAGGTGTCGACGATGGGGCAGGTGCCCTTGCCGACCACATTGTGGTACCAGTTCCAGGCCTCGGGGTTGATCGGCTCGCCCACGGTGCCCAGCACCTTGAGGTCGCTCAGATCGCACTTGGTGACGTACTCGTCGCCCTGGCCCATCAGGGCGCGGATGGCGGTGGGGGCGGTGTAGAACTGGTTCACTTTATGCTTTTCGCAGACCTGCCAGAAGCGGGAGGCATCCGGATAGGTCGGCACGCCCTCGAACATCAGCGTGGTGGCGCCGTTCGCGAGCGGCCCGTAGACGATGTAGCTGTGGCCGGTGACCCAACCCACATCAGCGGTGCACCAGTAGACGTCGCCCTCGTGGTAATCGAAGGTGATCTCGTGCGTCATGGCGGCGTAAACCAGATAGCCGCCGGTGGTGTGCACGACGCCCTTGGGCTGGCCGGTGGAGCCGGAGGTGTAGAGGATGAAGAGCGGGTCCTCGGCGTTCATTTCCTCGGGCTCGCAAGTGTCCTCGACCTTTTCGGCCTCTTCGTGCAGCCAGAAATCGAGGTCGCGGCGCCAGGCGATGGGATCGCCGGTGCGCTTGACCACGAGGCACTTGACGTCCGTCGTGTCGTGCAGGAGCGCCTGGTTGACGTTGTCCTTGAGCTTGGTCACGCGGCCGCCGCGGGGGGCGGTGTCGGCGGTGATGACGAGCTTGGCGTCGCAGCCGTTCACGCGCGCGCCGAGCGCGTCGGGGGAAAAGCCGGCGAAGACGATGGAATGGATGGCCCCGATGCGGGCGCAGGCGAGCATGGCATAGGCCGCCTCGGGGATCATCGGCAGGTAGAGCACGACGCGGTCGCCCTTTCCGACGCCGAGGTTCTTGAGCACGTTGGCCATGCGGCAGGTCTCGGCATGGAGCTGGCGGTAGGTGATGTGCTGGGCGTCGTCGCTGGGATCGTCGGGTTCCCAGATGATGGCGGTCTGGTCGGCGCGGTCGGCAAGGTGGCGGTCGATGCAGTTGGCGGCGACGTTGAGCGTGCCGTCCTCGAACCACTTGATGGAGACGTTTCCGTAGGTGTAATCGACATCCTTCACCTTGGAGTAAGGCTTGATCCAGTCGATGCGCTTGCCCTGCTCGCCCCAGAAGGCCTCGGGGTCCTTGATCGAGGCCGCGTACATCTCGTCATACTTGGCCGCGTCGACATGGGCATTCGCCGTGAAATCGGCACTGGGGGCATAGGTTTTATCGGACATGATTCCTCCCTCGGTGGTCTTGAATGTCTTGCAGGCCCGCCACCGCCCATGAAACGGCGGGGGCGGGCATCCTCCTGGTGGCAGCCTAGGGAGGTTGGCGTCAGATGGCCAGATACTCGGCGCGGAGACTTTCGTTTTCCAGCACCTCTGACGCTGTCCCGTCGAAGGCGATGCCACCCGTATCGAGGATGATGCAGCGATCGGCGAGTTCAAGGGCGCGGACAGCGTTCTGTTCGACGAGGATCGTGGTGATGCCCTGTTCCTTGATGATGCGCAGGGTCTTTTCGATCTCGTCGACGATGACGGGGGCTAGGCCCTCGTAGGGTTCGTCCAGAAGCAGGACCTTGATGTCGCGCGCGAGCGCGCGGGCGACGGCCAGCATCTGCTGTTCGCCGCCCGACAGGGTGACGCCTTCCTGCTTGCGGCGTTCGCGCAGGCGGGGGAAAAGCTCGTAGAGGCGGTCGATGGACCAGCCGATGGGCGGCGTGATCTGCGCCAGTTGCAGGTTTTCCTCGACGGTGAGGCCGGGAATGATGCAGCGGTCCTCGGGGACGAGGCCGATGCCGCAGGTGGCCGCTTGCGCACTTTTCATGCTGTGCAACGGCTGATGGTCGAGCCAGATTTCGCCATGCGCGAGTTGCGGATTGTCCATCCGGGCGATGGCGCGCAGCGTGGTGGTCTTGCCCGCGCCGTTGCGGCCCAGAAGCGCCAGAATCTCGCCCTCGTGGACGTTGAAGGAAATGTCCTGGACGATGTAGCTTTCGCCGTAATAGGCCTGCATCCCCCAGACCGACAGAAAGGCCGGCGCGGTTTCGGCGTGGTTGCGGTGCTTGGAAAAGTCGGGTTTGACGTTCATTTTTCGGGTCCTCCCGTCCCGGACCTGATCCGGGACCTCTTGCGGTGGGGGCGAGGCCCCGGATCAGGTCCGGGGCGTCGGTGGAATGGCGGTCAGGCGCTTTCGCCGAGATAGGCTTCGCGGACCTTGGGGTGGCCCTTGATCTTGTCCGGCGTGTCCTCGACCAGGGGTGTGCCCTGTGCCAGCACGGTGATGCGTTCGGCGAGCGAGAAGACCACGTGCATGTCGTGCTCGATGATGCAGATGGTGATGTCGCGCTCTTGCTTGATCTGCTTGAGAAGGTCGATCGTGTTGTTGGTGTCGGCCCGGGCCATGCCGGCCGTCGGTTCGTCCAGCAACAGCAGGCGCGGGTTCTGCGCCAGGCACATGCCGATTTCCAGACGCCGCTTGTTGCCGCGCGACATGGCCGCCGCGTGATCGTGGCGGGCATCCGCGAGATTGAGACTTTCCAGCATGTTCTCGGCCTGTTCGAGGATGTGCTTTTCGTCCATCGTGCTTTCCAGCGCGTGCATCCGGAAGGCCCCGTCGCGGCGCGCGAAGATCGGGATCATCATGTTTTCCAGCACCGTGAGGTCGCCGAAGATCTCGGGCGTCTGGAACACGCGGGAAATGCCCATCTGGTTGATCTGGTAGGCCTTGCGCCCCAGCACGGACTGCCCGTCGAACATGACCGAGCCGGTGTCGGGAATGAGCTTGCCGATGAGGCAGTTCAGAAGTGTCGACTTGCCCGCGCCGTTGGGACCGATGATGGCATGGACGGTGTTTTCCGCCACCGAGAGATTCACGTCGCTCAGGGCCTGAAGGCCGCCGAAGCGCTTGTTGACGTTCTTGACTTCAAGAATACCCATTGTCGTCGCTCCTTATTCGGCCGGTGTGGATTGGGTGGCCTTGTCGCCGTCATCCTTGGCTTTCTTGCCTCGGAGCAGACGACCGATCCGCTGTCCGCCCTCGACGAGGCCGCCGGGCAGGAAGATCACCACGGCCATGAAGATGAGGCCGAGCGTCAGGTGCCAGCCCTTGCCGATGAAGGGGTAGACGATGGTGATGACGAAATCCTCGAGCCCGTCGGGCATGAAGGCGAACCATTCGTGCAGGATGTCCTTGTTGATCTTCGACAGGATGTTTTCCATGTACTTGATCGCGCCCGAGCCGAGGACGGGGCCGATGAGGGTGCCCGCGCCGCCGAGGATGGTCATCAGGACGACCTCACCGCTCGCGGTCCAGAACATGCGTTCCGGGCCGGCCTGCGTGTCCATCGCCACCAGAAGGCCGCCGGCAAGGCCGGCATACATGCCCGAGATCACGAAGGCCGCCAGCGTGTAGGGCCGCGCGTTGAGGCCGGTATAGTACATCCGCGTCTGGTTGGATTTCACCGCCCGCAGCATCGTGCCGAAGGGCGAGCGGAAGATCCGGATCGAGAGGTAGAAGGCGATGATCATGAAGGCCGCCGCGATGTAGTAGCCCATGTTGATGGTAAAGAGCCAGTCGCCGAAGGACAGGTCGAAACCCGCGCGCATATCCATACCGAAAAGATTGGCGCGGCCGATCTCGCCCGGCTCCAGGTTAGACAAGAGCGGGCTGTCGGTGGACTTGATCTGAAGGCCGGTTTCGCCGCCGGTGATCGGGGTCAGCACCGAGTAGGCCAGCGCATAGGACATCTGCGCGAAGGCCAGGGTCAGGATCGAGAAGTAGATGCCCGAGCGCCGCAGCGAGATATAGCCCACGGCGAGCGCGAAGAGGCCCGCGACGATCACGCCGAGGATGATCGCCGGGATCACGTTGAGCGTGACCAGCTTCATCATCCAGATCGCGGCGTAGGAGCCCACCCCGAGAAAGGCCGCGTGGCCGAAGGAAAGGTACCCGGTGAGGCCGAAGAGGATGTTGAAGCCGATGGCGAAGATCCCGTAGATCACGAAGCGCTGCATCAGGTCGGGATAGCCCGCGTTGAACTGTGCCAGGCCCGAGTTCTCGGGGAACGGGTTGAGGATGAAGGGGGCCAGCAGGGTGATCGCGATGACGATCAGCAGCAGGCGGAAGTCTTTGGCGTTGAGACCGAGCATGGCTTAGTCCTCCATCACGCCCTTGCGGCCCATCAGGCCACGCGGACGTGTCAGCAGAATGATGATGGCAACCAGGTAGATGATGATCTGGTTGATGCCGGGCAGCACTTCGAGCACTTCGCGCATGGAGGCGAAGCTTTCGAGAATGCCCAGAAGGAAACCGGCCAGCACGGCGCCCGGAAGCGAGCCCATGCCGCCGACCACGACCACCACGAAGCTGAGCACGAGGAAATCCATGCCCATGTGGTAATTGGGCGAATTGATCGGCGTGTACATGACGCCCGCAAGACCCGCCACGGCGGCGGCGAGGCCGAACATGATGGTGAAGCGGCGGTCGATGTTGATGCCCAGAAGCTGCACGGTCTCGCGGTCGGCCATGCCGGCGCGGACGACCATCCCGAAGGTGGTGAATTGCAGGAAGGCGAAGACGGCGCCGATGATGATGGCGGCGAACACGAAGTAGATGATCCGCCAGTAGGGGTAGATCACCACGTTGGGGTCGAGCCCCAGCATGGCGCCGAAATCGAACGATCCGCGGAACGCATCCGGGGCGGGCGTCGGGATCGGGTTGGCGCCGTAGTAGAACTTGATGATTTCCTGCAGGACGATGGCGAGGCCGAAGGTCACCAGGATCTGGTCCGCATGGGGGCGGCGGTAGAAATGCTTGATCAGGCCACGTTCCATGATCACGCCGATCAGCATCATCACCGGAATGGCGAAAAGGATCGAGAGCGGCACGGCCCAGTCGATGATCGCGTCCCCCGTGGCTTGGCCGAACCAATCGTATACGTAGGGCACCTGGACTTCGAGCGGGTTGCCGAGGAAGTCGGTTTGCGTTTCGTCGACGACGGTGCGGGAGAGCGTGAGAATGCGGCTCAGCGTGACGGCGCAGAACGCACCGATCATGAACAGTGCGCCATGCGCGAAGTTCACGACGCCCAACGTGCCGAAGATCAGCGTCAGGCCGAGCGCGATCAGCGCATAGGCCGAGCCTTTGTCCAGGCCATTGAGAACTTGCAGGATAATGGCTTCCATCGAAGTGCCCCTCGGGTTTGCAGAGATGCCGGTTATGGTCACGGACGCGCGCGGGGCGCGTGGTCCGGCTTGGTGGTGGACGCGGGCGCGGCAAGCGCGCCCGCGTCGGATTTTGTCAGCTCACATCTGTGCGATCAGGCGCCCGGGTTGCATTCGCCCAGGGATGCCTCTGCGCCGCCCATCTGCGGGTGGTCGGGGGCATAGGTCACCTGGTCGACCGGGGTCACCTCGACGATTTCGAGCAGGTCGAATTCGCTTTCGGGGTTCTCTTTCCCGCGCACGACCAGCACGTCCTTGAAGCACTGGTGATCCTCGGCGCGGTAGAGCGTCTTGCCGTTGCCCATGCCGTCGAATTCGAAGCCTTCCAGGGCCTCGGCCACGGCGCAGGGGTTGAACGACCCGGCGCGTTCCACGGCATCGGCATAGAGCATCGCCTGGACGTAGCAGGTATGCGCGGCCTGGGACGGCGGGAAGCCGTACTTGGTGCCAAAGGATTTGACGAACGCCTTGGAGCCTTCGTCCTGCAGCGACCAGTGCCAGTTGGTGGAACCGAAGATGCCCTTCACGTTGGCACCGGCGCCCTTGGCCATCAGGCGGCTGTAGAGCGGAACGACGATTTCGAAGTTCTTGCCGTTCACCTGCTTTTCACGCAGGCCGAACTGAACAGCGTTGGTCAGCGAGTTCACCATGTTCCCGCCGTAGTGGTTCAGCACCAGCACGTCGGCGCCCGATTGCAGCACCGGCGCGATGTAGGACGAAAAGTCCGTCTGGGTCAGCGGCGTCTTCACCGCGGCGACGGTTTCCCAGCCCATGGCCTCGGTCGAGGCGCGCACGGCTTCCTCGGTGGTATAGCCCCAGTTGTAGTCGGCGGTCAGGTGATAGGCCTTGCGGTCGGTGCCGTAGTTGGCGGCCAGCACCGGCGCCAGCGCGGCGCCCGACATGTAGGAATTGAAGAAGTGGCGGAAACCGTTGGCCTTGCGGTCCTTGCCGGTGGTGTCGTTGGAGTGGGTGAGACCTGCCATGAAGATGATGCCGGCCTCCTGGCAGAGCGCCTGAACGGCCACGGCCACGCCCGAGGACGACCCGCCGGTCACCATAACGGCGCCGTCTTTCTCGATCATCGACTTGGCCGAGGCGCGGGCCGCGTCGGCCTTGGTCTGGGTGTCGCCGGTGACGTATTCGACTTTCTTGCCCAGGATGCCGTTGCCTTGCAGGGCGTTGGACGAGAAGGTGCTCATCATGCCGCCGTCGCCGCCGCCGTTCAGGTGCTCGACAGCCAGTTCGTAGGCGCGCAGTTCGTCGGCGCCCTCATCGGCGTAGGGGCCGGATTGGGGCACGTTGAAGCCCAGCTTGACGGTGTCGCCTGTGGGTTCGTTGGTAAAGGCCGCGGCGGAGCTTGCCGTGAAGATGGTCGGCAGCGCGACGCCGGCGCCGGCAATGGCGCTGGTTTTCAGCAGACCACGGCGCGTGAGGTCAGTTTTGGACATTGAATCCCTCCCTAGAGTTTTTCGCGGCCGGGGCTCCTCAGGCCCGGCCGGACGCACAAACGTGCTATCGGCATTATTGGAGGCAGCTGAAAACCGTTCAACAAGGGCCTTTCCGCAAACGTTTTTTTTGTAAATAGAATCTTCAACGCAGCGCAGAAATCTGTAAATTACTTTTCAGCCGTCGCGGAAACGATTGAATTAAAGAGGAATCGGACATGGCCGAGCCAGGGATGGCTGGAACACGCATAAGGCAGCGGCGGCTGGTGGCCGGGCTGAAGCAGGCCGAGCTGGCCGAGGCGGCCGGAATATCGCCCAGCTATCTCAACCTGATCGAGCACAACCGGCGTCGAATCGGAGGTCGCACGCTGTTGCAGATCGCCGAGGCGTTGGGCGTGGAGCCCGCGACTCTGACCGAGGGCGTGGAATCCGAACTCCTGGCGGCCTTGCAGGAGGCGGCGGGAGACGCGGAGGCCGACGATGATCTGGCACATGCCGCGCCCGAGCTGGACCGGATTGAGGAATTCGTCGGGCGGTTTCCGGGCTGGGCCGGGCGGCTGGCCGATCTGGGCCGGAAACGCGATGCGCTGGAGAGAACCGTCAAGGCGCTGAGCGAACGGCTGGCGCACGACCCGGAACTGTCGGCCACGCTGCACGAGGTCATTTCGGCGGTGACATCTATCCGCTCGACCGCGTCGATCCTGGCGGAGACGCGCGAGCTGGAGCCGGAATGGCAGATGCGTTTTCACCGCAACATCAACGAGGACGGTGCGCGCCTGGCCGAGGGCGCCGAGGCGCTGATGCGCTACCTGGAGGCCGCGCCCGAGGCCGGGGCGGAAGTGACCTCGCCGCAGGACGAGATGCACGCCTTTCTGGAACGGCACGGGTTTCACTTTCCGCAGCTCGAGGGATGGGGCGCCGAGTCGCGGATCGAGTCTATGCTGGGGCAGGTCGAGAACCGGGCCGCGCGGGCCCTGTCGCGCGCGGCGCTGACGCAGTACCTGGAGGACGCCCGCGCCTTGCCGCGCGACGACATGCAGACCGCGCTGGACGCGCATGGGCTGGCACCGGATGCGATTGCGCACGCCACTGGGACGAGCCTGGCGCAGGTTTTCCGCCGCCTGGCCACGCTGCCCGAGGACATGGTCGGGCCCGTGGGCCTGATCGTGGTCGACGGGGCGGGCGCGTTGATCCTGCGCAAGACGGTCATGGGGTTCACCACGCCGCGCAGCGGGGCGGGCTGTGCGCTTTGGCCTCTCTACGAGGTTCTGGGCCAGCCCGGCCGGCCGGTGCAGGCGGCGCTTCTGCAGGGCGACCTGCGCGTGCGCGCGATGGCCGTGGCCGAGGAGACGGTGCCTGCCAGCTTTGCCTCCCCGCCGTTGATGCGGGCCTACATGCTGATCCTTCCCGAGCCACGGGGGACGGACCGGGCGCAGGCGCGGCCTGTGGGGGTGACCTGCCGGATCTGTCCGATCGCGGGCTGCGCGGCGCGGCGCGAGGGGTCGGTCCTGCGGGACGCGTTCTGAGTGATGACCTTTTGACAGGCGACACGAGTTTCGCAATAGTCGTCGGACGGGAGACGAAATTGATCGGAGGGGAGGCCGGTTAGATGGGCAAGACCGTGCTTCTGATCGAGGACGAGCAGAACATCATCGAGGCCGTGAGCTTTATCCTGTCGCGTGACGGCTGGGAGGTGAAGACCCATGCCAACGGCCAGAACGCGATGGAGGCGGTGCGCGCGAGAGAGCCGGACGTGGTGATCCTGGACGTGATGCTGCCGGGCAAGAGCGGCTTCGACATCCTGTCCGAGATCCGCGCCGAGGCGCGGTTCGAGCGGCTGCCGGTTCTGATGCTGTCCGCCCGCGGGCAGGCCAAGGACGTGGAAATGGCGAAGCGCGCGGGCGCGGACCGCTACATGACCAAGCCCTTTTCCAATGCCGAGGTTTTGGACGCGGTGCGCGCCCTGGTGCCGTCATGAGCCGTGACGGCGGACCGATATTCCTGGCGCGGCGGGCCTATTTTCAGCGCCGGATGATGGATGCGGCCCGGCTCTTGCCGGTGCTGGGGGCGGGCATGTTCGTGCTGCCGCTCTTGTGGAAGTCGGGCGAGGGCGCACGCACGGTCGCCGTGATGTTCTACATCTTCCTGTGCTGGGTTCTTCTGATCGGCCTGGGCTGGATCGTCTCGCGGCGGCTGTCCCCGGCGGATGCGCCGGACGCGCTCGGGGCCGGCACCGCGTCGGAACATCAGGTGCGCCCGTCCCGGGAGGGGTGAATGGGCGCGCTGAACGTCATTGTCCTGGTCAGCCTGCTGTACGTGGCGCTGCTGTTCTGCGTGGCCTTCGCCGCCGACCGCGCCGCCGCGCGGGGCCGGGGAACCTGGCTGCGCTCGCCCATCGTCTACACGCTGTCGCTGTCCATATACTGCACCGCCTGGACGTTTTACGGGGCGGTGGGGTTCGCCGCGCGGTCAGGGCTGGAATACCTGACGATCTACCTGGGACCGACATTGGTGATGGTGGGCTGGTGGTGGACCCTGCGCAAGATGGTGCGGGTGGGGCGCAGCCAGCGGATCACCTCGATCGCCGACCTGATTTCCAGCCGGTTCGGCAAGTCGAACGCGCTGGCGGTGTTCGTGACCGTCCTCGCCGTCATCGGCACCACGCCCTATATCGCGCTGCAGCTTCAGTCGGTGACGATTTCCTTCGCGGCCTTCGCCGCCGCCGATCCGACCCACACCGGGGAGATCAGCGAGACGGCGACGGCGCTGTGGGTCGCGGTGGGGCTGGTGGTGTTCACCATCCTGTTCGGGACGCGCAACCTCGATGCCAACGAGCGGCATCACGGTCTGGTCATGGCCATCGCGCTGGAGGCGGTCGTGAAGCTGTGCGCGCTGCTGGCGGTGGGCATCTTCGTGGTCTGGGGCCTTGCGGGAGGCGTTGACGAGACCCTGGCGCGAATCGACCAGAGCGCCATCGCCCGCTGGGACGTCCCCGGAAGCCGCTGGGTGGGGCTGACGCTGCTCTCGGCGGCGGCGTTCATGTGCCTGCCGCGGATGTTCCAGGTGATGGTGGTGGAAAACGAGGACGAGGAGCATCTGCGCACTGCGTCCTGGGCGTTTCCGACCTACGTCATGCTGATGAGCCTTTTCGTGGTGCCCATCGCGGCGGTGGGGCTGGACCTGAGCCCCGCCGGTGCCAACCCGGACCTGTTCGTGCTGACGCTGCCGTTGGAGAACGGGCAGGAAGGTCTGGCGGTGCTGTCCTTTCTGGGGGGGTTCAGCAGCGCCACCTCGATGGTGATCGTGGCCGCGATTGCCCTGTCGACAATGGTATCGAACCACGTGGTGATGCCGGTCTGGCTGTGGATGTCCGGCGGAAGTGCCGTCATTTCGGGCGACGTGCGGCAGGTGGCGATCCGCGCGCGGCGGTTGTCGATCGGCGTGATCCTGTTCCTGGGCTATCTCTATTTCCGGGTGTCGGGCGGCGGAACGGCGCTGGCGGCCATCGGCCTGATCTCGTTCGTCGGCGTGGCGCAGTTCCTGCCGGCGTTGCTGGGCGGGTTGTTCTGGCGGGGTGCCAACCGGCGCGGGGCGCTGGCCGGGCTGTCGGTGGGCTTCGCGATCTGGATGTACAGCCTGTTCCTGCCCAGCTTCGGCGCGTCGGCCGTGATGCCGCAAGCGGTTCTGGACGACGGGATGATGGGGCTGTCGTGGCTACGGCCGCAGGCGCTGTTCTGGGCCGCCGGCATGGACCCGGTGGTGCATGCGTTCATGTGGAGCCTGTCGCTGAACATCGTTGTTTTCGTCGTCGTGTCGCTGGTCAGCTTCCCGCAGCCGGTGGAGCGGCTTCAGGGCGCCCAGTTCGTCAACGTGTTCGAGCATTCCGCCACGTCGGGCGGCTGGACCGGGGGGCTGGCGCAGAGCGAGGACCTGATGATCATGGCGCAGCGGATCATGGGCGCTAAGGAGGCGCAGGCGCTGTTCGCCGAGGCCGCGCGCGAGCAGGGGGTCGGCGGCTATCTGCCGGAACCGACGCCGGATTTCCTGAGCCGGCTGGAACGGTCATTGGCGGGCTCGGTGGGCGCCGCGACGGCGCATGCGATGATCAGCCAGATCGTCGGTGGCGCCAGCGTGTCGGTCCAGGACCTGATGGCGGTGGCGGACGAGACCGCGCAGATCATGGAATATTCCAGCCAGCTGGAGATGAAGACCGAGGAACAGGCCCGGACCGCGCGGCAGCTGCGGCAGGTGAACGAGAAGCTGACCCAGATTTCGGTGCAGAAGGACGCTTTCCTGAGCCAGATCAGCCACGAGTTGCGCACGCCGATGACGTCGATCCGGGCGTTCTCGGAAATCCTGCGCGACGGGGGCGACATGCCGGAGGCCGAACAGCGGCGCTATGCCTCGATCATCCACGACGAGGCGATCCGGCTGACGCGGCTGCTGGACGACCTGCTGGACCTGAGCGTGCTGGAGAACGCGCAGATCGTCCTGAGCCTCGAAGACGGCGAGCTTGGTCCCCTGCTGGACCGGGCGGCGGTGGCGGCGGGCCTGACCGACAGCGGCATGGTGATGCACCGCGATGCCGAAGCAGACCGGGTGCGAGTGCACACCGATACGGACCGGCTGGCGCAGGTGTTCATCAACCTCATGTCGAACGCGCGGAAATATTGCGATGCCGACGTCCCGCGGCTGGACATCCGCGTGGCCGAGCGCAACGAAACGCTGTTCGTGGATTTCATCGACAATGGCAGCGGCATCCCCACAGACCAGCAGGGGACGATCTTCGAGAAGTTCGCGCGGGTCAGCGAGACCAAGGCGGGAGGCGCTGGCCTTGGGCTGGCGATTTGCCGCGAGATCATGGCGCGGCTGGGCGGGGGCATCGAATACCTGCCCGGGCAGGATGGCGGCGCGTTCCGGGTCTATCTGCCGATGGCGGAGGGCGCCGCGGCCCAGGCGGCGCAATAGGCGGCCGGCACGTTTTTTCGCGGAACCTGCGGGCGGATATCAATCCTATCGTAACCTTCTTGCGCTTAGCTGCCGCCGATCACCGGGGCCGGACGGCAGGCGTGGCCTGACCGGCGCGGTATGACGGCGATACGCGCGACACCACAGGAAGGAACGCGACTGGTCATGAGCGCAGAGCCCGCGGAGAGTGCATCTGTCATCCATCGCAAGGCCAAGGTGGCCCGCGACGAATTCGACGCGCGTGAAATGTCGCCGTCCAAGGCGTTGCGGCTGGCCTTGGCCAAGGCGGCCTCGGCGCAGTTCGAGCTGTCGCTTGTCGTGCGGATGGTCGAGCATGAAGGCGTGGCGCTGACCGGGATCGAATCCGTCGCCGGCGAGGACAGCCTGCTGATCCTGCTGGATGGCCTGGACGGTCCGCCCGGGGCGATCAAGCTGGACCTGCAGTTCGTGATGGCGCTGATCGAGGTTCAGCTGATGGGGGAAGTCCGGCAAGGCGCGGCGAAACCGCGCCCTTTCACCCCGACCGATGCGGCGATCGTCCAGCCTTTGATGAACGCGGTCCTGGAAGGGTATGCCGATCAGGTGGATGCGTGCGATCGGATGCCGCGGGCGGCGCGCTTCCGCTTTGGCGACCGGCTGGAGAACGGGCGTGCCCTGGCGCTGGCGCTCTGGGCGCCGGACTATGACCTTTACCGTCTGAACGTGGATTTCGGGCCGGGGGCGAAGACCGGCGTGATGGAACTGATCCTGCCCGAGCGCCCGCCCGAGCCGGAGGCAGAGACGAATGACGGCACCACGCTGGCCCGCAAGCTGGAAGAGAACGCGATGAACGCGCCGGTGATGCTGGACGCGGTCCTGGCCCCGCTGCGCCTGCCGTTGAACGAGATTTGCGGCTGGGCGCCGGGAACGCTTTTGAAGCTTTCGCCGGAGACCGTGACCGGCGCACGGGTGATCGGGGCGAAAGGGCACAAGGTGGCGCCGGCGGCGCTGGGGCAGCTCAACGGGTTCCGCGCCGTGCGCATGGTGCTGAAATCCGAACCCGGGGATGACAGCACCGAGCGCGGCGATGGGTCCGGTGGCTCCGCCATGCAGGAGGCTGGCGGTCGATCGAGTGGAGAGGGCGCGGCCGGGTCGGATCAGCCGGACTATTCAGACGCGCCCGCATTGTCGGACCTGACGGATCTGCCCGATCTGCCTGGCCTGCAGGACCTGGATGACCTGCCGGACCTTGGCGAAGGTGAGAGCGACCTGCCGGAGTTGCCGGGTATTGATGACGCCCGGTCGGAGCATGGCGAGGAGGACGGCGCACTGGACGCCCTGGTCGAGGAAGAGCTGGCCCGCGCCGCTGCGCGGTTCGAGGTCGAGGGAGAAGACGACGATCTGCCGATGCCGGGCGGACCGAGCCTTGGCGCGCCGGTGACCTGAGGCCCTCGACGCTGTGCAGGCGGCGTTTTGGGGCCGGTCGCAGGCCCGCCGACCGTGACGGATGCAAAGCACCGCGCCAATGGACGGACGCGGCCCGGACCCCTTGCAGGATGAGGCTGAGGGCCGATGCACGGCCCGACCGTGCGCGCCTGCGCCCAAAACGTGAGCGGGATCGGGCCGAGACCGGGGAAAACCGGCTTTTCGTGCGTCGGCATGCTTCTATTGAGGTGACGGTTCATGCTACGGTTGTGGCGCGAGGCCTGCGGTCACTTCGACCGGACGCGGCAGGCCGCCACTGGGAGGAGTTGCCATGACAAAGTTATCTCAGGAGATCAAGCAATTGCACCGTCAGATCCTGGATCTGAGCGAAGGTGAACGGTACCGTCTGCAGCCGCGCCTGGCAGGGCTTCTGGGGCAGATGCGCCACGCCGGAGAGCCGGTGCCCGCCGCCATGCAACGTCTGAACGAGACGCTTCTGGATGAGGCGATTGAGGCACAGTTCGAGAATATGCCTGTCTGAACCGCGTCCAAGTGGCTCAAATCATTTGCATATAGCTGGTGCCGCGCTGTCTAGTGGCGGCAATGTTCAAGTTGCCACGGGGCGCAAAGAGCCGTGTCCGAAGTGAATTACGAGGTGGCCGATGGCGTCGCCGTCCTGCGTCTGGCGCGGGGCGAGGCGAATGCCCTGTCTCCGGAGATGCGCGCGGAGCTGGCCGCCGCGCTGAGCCGTGCCGCGGAAGATGCAGAGGTGCGGGCGGTCGTTCTGACCGGAGCCGGGGGCACGTTCAGCTCCGGTGTGGACCTGGCCGAATACGACGGCCCGTTGGCGCCCCCATGGCTCGACGTTCTGACACAGCGGATCGAGACCCATTCCAAGCCCGTGATCGCGGCGCTGGACGGCAACGCACTGGGGGCGGCATTCGAGCTGGCGCTGGCATGTCACGCGCGGGTCGCGCGGGCGGGAAGCCGCGTCGCCTTGCCCGAAGTCGCGCTGGGCATGATGCCGAGCGGCGGCAGCACGCAACGCCTGCCGCGTTTGCTGGGGGCACAGGCGGCGCTGGAATTCCTTTTGACGGGACGGTCCGTCGCGGTGGAAGAGCCACGGCTGGCCAAACTATTCGCAGAGGTGACGACGGAGGCGCCGCTCGAGGCCGCGCTGAGCCTCGCGCGGCGCTTTGCGCAGGCGCCGGATTTCGCGCGTGTCTGGCGGATAGAGCGGGGGTTCTCGGATCCGGCCGCCTATCGCCGGGCCGTGACCGAGGTGGCGGCACGGATCGACACGCGCGACAGCGCCGAAGCCGATATCGTTCGCTGCGTCGAGGCGGCGCAGCTGTTGCCGTATGCGCAGGGGCTGCAGTTCGAGGCCGCGGCCTTCGAGGCGCGCCTGGCGCGTGCCGACGCGCGGGCGGCCCGGCATCTTTACGCCGCGGAACGGCGGGCCGGTGTCTGGCCCGAAGCGCAGCACGGCACGGCGCGGCAGATCAAGACAGTGGTGCTGGTCGGGTCCGATCCGGTGCTGCCGGAGCTGGCGGTCCATGCGCTGGACAACGACCGGCGCGTGGCCATCCTGGCGGCCGGCCCGGCAGGCGAGGCGATGACGGCACGCGCGCGGGCGGTCTATGAAGGCGCCGTGGTTCGCAAGCGCATGACCGAGGCCGAGCGCGACGCGCGGCTGGCCCGGCTGAGCCATGGCGGTGATCCGGCGGTCCTGATGGCGGCGGATTTGGTCCTGGATGGCGGTGGCGGCGATGTCGGGGGATATCCGGTGCGCAAGGGCGCGGTCTGGTGCATTGTATCGGGACGCGACCGATCGGCATCGCGCCGGGCGCAACTGGGGCAGCGGGTTCCGGTGCTGGCGTTGCGCGCCTATCGCCCCGCGCATGTGCGCCCGTTGGTGGAACTGGCGGTGCCGGAGAGCGCGGACCCGGACGCGGTGATGACGGTGGGGCAGTATTTTGCCGGGGCCGATCGCTGCGTGTTGCGCAGTGCGGACCGGCCCGGGATGCTTGGCCACCGCCTGATGGGGGCGGTGCAGCGGGCGGCGCTGGCGCTGCTGCGGGCCGGGGCCCCGGCGGAGGCGGTCGAGGCGGCGGCGCGCAGGTTCGGATTTGCGCGCGGGCCGCTGGAACTGGTCGAGGTGGACGGGATCGGCGTGACCGTGGCGCGGTTGCGCCGGATCTTCGGCGGTGTGCCGGAACTGGCGTTGCTGGACGCCCGGGCCGACGCCGTGGCCGCCGGCAAGACGCCCGGCCAGGGCTTTTACGCATCGCAGGGGCAGGCGCTGGTGCCCGATCCGGGGCTGGCGGACTGGATAGGGGCATGGCGCGAGGGGCAGCTTGATCTGCCCGATCTTCCGGACGTACCTCTGGATGTTGCGCTGAACGCCGCAATCCTGGCCGAAACCGGGCGAATGCTGGAGGACGATACCGCTGCGCGCGCCTCGGATATCGACCTGTGCATGGTGCGGGGCTATGGGTTTGACGCGACGCGGGGCGGTCCGATCCTGGCGGCGGAGGCGGACGGGCTGTTGCGCTACGTACGGGCCATGAAGGCGCTCATTCCGCTTGCCCCGGCGCTGTGGACACCGCCCGTTGAGCTGGAGGAGATGGTCAAGTACGGTCAGCGGTTTTTTGGTGCCGGCGCTGGGCCCTAGCCGAGGGTGATCCCGAGGATTACCAGCATCAGGCCTATGACCGACAGGAACAAGGCACCCGTGTTGACCGGCAGAATGCGCTGCAGGGCGGCGCGCAGCTCTTCATCGGACAGGCCCGCGCGGCGGGCGCGGACCACGCGCAGGATGCACCATACCAGCAGGGCGAGGCCGGCCAGCGTGACCGCGGCTCCGAGCCAGATCAGAATTTCCATCAGGGGTCTCCGCGTTGGTCTTGCCGGTGCATTTTCGGGTAGCGCATCGCGCCCCGGGTCGCAAGGCGCAGGGTGCGAAAACGGGCTTGCGGGGCCGGGGGCGCGCTTGTAGTCAGGGGGCCATCCCCCGGACCTTGGAGAGCCGTCATGGACGATCAGATTCCGCAAAGCAGCGCCGACAGCAGCTATCGTGTCACCGCCGACGAGCTGCGCCAGTTCATCGAACGCTTCGAACGGCTGGAGCAGGAGAAAAAGGACATCGCCGAACAGCAGAAAGAGGTGATGGCCGAGGCCAAGGCGCGCGGATACGACACCAAGGTGATGCGCAAGGTGATCGCACTGCGCAAGCGCGACAAGGACGATATCGCCGAAGAAGAGGCGGTCCTGGAGATGTACAAGGAAGCGCTGGGGATGTGAGCCGGCCCGAGGGGCGGTTGGTCCGCCTCGCGTTCTGACCGGCATGCGTGGGTTGGCACCCACCCTACGAGAAAGGGCGCCCGGCCCGCGTCTACGGGGCGATGAACTGGACGCCCTGGATGCGCTCGATTTCGTAGACGTCTTCGTCGTAGGCCTCGGACAGGGTATCGACCAGTTCCGCCGTCCAGCCGGGCAGGTCGAGCTCTTCCTCGATCTCTTCGTCCTTCACGAACTTGTCGAGAAAGGCGGAGATGACCCGACGCTTCTGGATTTCGGTCATGCCGGGATGTGAGGCGAGATAGGTCTCGAACCGTTTCATGCCCGCAGACGTCATGATTTCCTGAAGCAGCGCGAATTCGCCTTCGAATTGGGCGTGGGGATCGAGGCCCGCCATCTCGCGCACGACCTGTGACCAGATCAAGGGGCTGTCCTCGTTGCACCAGACGGTGATGGGCATTTCGGGGAAGGCGCGCCGGAAGCGGGCGATGGTTTCGGACCAGCGGAATGCGGCAGGCTCCACGCCGTTCAGGAAATCGGCCATCGAGTCATGCGGCGTTTTCGCGAAAAGCGCGGGCAGATGGGTCGCGGGGTCGCGCAGGCCCAGGAAGAGCTCGAGCTGATCGTTGGCGAATATCTCCTGGAAGGCCGCGATCCGCATTTCGGCGGCGGGATAGAACATGCCCTGGCCCACGGCCATCTTGGGCGTGCCGAAGAAGGCCTGGTTCGACAGGACGAGCCGGTCATTGCCAGGATCGTGGTCGACCGCGGCCAGCACCTCGTTGCGCGTCTCGGCGGTGAGTCCGCTATCGGACACGGTGTTGAGGATATCCCGCAAAAGCTTGCGATAGGATTTCGGATCGGGGACGTCGGTGCCGATTTCGGCCAGCATCTCGCGGTTCGCCATCAACGTTTCGATCAGGCGATCCTCGTCCGTCATATGCGCCCCGGCGTGGATAACCACTTGCATTCTGTCACTTTCCCGTCTTGAGCGTGCCGCCGCAATATAGAGGCTTTTGCGTGCAGTTAAACCGCTTTCGGCACCGTGCAGGGGACCGCAAGATTTCGTCTTGCGGTTCGTGCCCGGGATGCGTAATCAGACCGTCAGTGCCCCTATAGCTCAGCTGGTAGAGCAACTGATTTGTAATCAGTAGGTCCGCGGTTCGAGTCCGTGTGGGGGCACCATTTTCCAGATGGACACTGTCTTGGGCCGCTTCAGGCTATTCGGGACGTGGGTTTCCTTCGCATCCGAACCTGCCCTCTGCCCGCAGCGCACGGGTACCTGGCGGCCCGGTCCGAGCCACCGGGTTGCCGTCTGTCGGTCGAGTCGCTTTTATCGCAGGCCTTCGCGGGCGATGACGCGGGAGACGTCGAGGACCAGCTGGCCTCGGGCGCGGGCAAGCGCGGGGGTGCCGCCCTCGAGATCATAGGGCACCGCAAGCTCGAAGATGCCCGACCGTTCGCGTCGGCCGTCGGGGACGCCGACGAAATACTGGCCCGATCCGCGGAAGTTGCCATCGGCCCCCGCCACCAGGCTTTCGAAGCGCACTTCGAGGCGCGCGTCGGGCAGTTCCTCGAACGGCCAGGGCTCGGACGCGACACGGGCGCCGGACAGCCGCGCAAGGTTGCGCGCGATCTCGAGCGCCACGGCGCGTTCCGGCGCGTCCGCCCAGCGGACGTTCGCGTCGGTCACAAGCTTGCCGTCCTCATCCTCGACCGCGATTTCATCGGCCGCGGCATATGCGGGCAGCGACACCTCGCGCACCTCGACCGTCCGGAACGAGATGCGGATCGTGTCGGCGACCTGGGGCGCTGCCACCGGGTAAAGATCGGCGGAGGGGCCGCCACAGGCGGCGGCCAGCGCGGTCATGGCGGCAAGGGCGAAGGGGCGGATACGGGTCATTGTCATCTTCCTCGAATTAGCGCGCTGGGGTTGCGTTCCAGCATTCGGGCCAGAGACGTCAGGGCGTCCGCTGCCTGCGAGATGTCCCGCAGGGCGGCCTGGGCCTCGCGGCTGAGCGTTTCGCCCTTGTTGTAGCCGGCGATCGTCACGCTGGCCTGGTTCAGGACATTGCCGAGACGCTCGACCAATGCCGGAAGGTCCTCGGCCGAGGTGGCCACCGCATCGGCGGCGTCGCGGGCCGAGCCCAGCGTGGCGTTCAGGTTCTCGACCGCGCCGCCCTCGCGCAGTTCGGCCAGGGTGGCGTTGATCTCGTTCAGGGCCGCGCCCAGGTCGGCGGGCAGCTGGCGTGCGGCGTCGGTGTCGAGAATGGCCTCGGCAGAGGCGGCCAGTTCGGTCAGCTGGTTGGCCAGTTCCTCGACCGGAAGCGCCTCGGCCTTGGCGGCCACGGCCTCGATCTGCTCGACGAGGGTGGGGATGCCTTCGACCGAGGTGCTGACCCCGGTGGCGGCCTCCGCGGCGGCATCGACGGCGGCGACGAGGCGCTCCGTCAGTTCGGTTTCCTCGATATCCGCCAGCAGCGATTCGAGCCGGGTGGCGGACGCGTTGAGGGCGACGGGAATGTTCTTCACTTCCTCGGAGGCGACGATGCCGCGAATCTCGGACAGGATCGCACGCACCTCGCCAGGGGTTTCCTGAAGATCCTCGTTGGCCACCAGGGCCTGGGCGCTGTCGAGAAAGTCGATCGCGCTTCCCAGAAGTTCCTCGATCGGCAGGTTGTTGATGCGGGTGACCACGCCCTCGACCGTGGCGGCGGCGTCGATGATGTCGCTTTCCGTGGTCGGAATGTTCAGCAGGCCGTCCTGGGACGTGTCGGGTGTCACGGGCTCGGCCTCGTCGACCTGGGTGAGGTCGACCTTGAGCCCGCCGGTCAGGATGCTGGCATTGGTCAGACGGGCCCGCAGACCGTTTTCGATCCGCTCTTCCAGAAAGGCGCGGGCGGCTTCCGGCGTGACATCGTCTTGCAGCCCGAGGCGGGCGGGCTGGATTGCCATCACGACACTGAGGCGCACGCGGCTGTCGCCGAATTGCTCTTCGTCGATGACGCCGAGGACGTTTTGCACCTCGCCGATCTTGAGCCCGTTGATCTCGACCGGGGCTTCGACGGCAAGGCCGGACACGTTCTCGTCGAAGACGACACGAACCTCCAACGTCTCGACTTCCCTTGCCTGGAAGAGGCTGTTGCGGGCTTCGGCTTCGGACGCGTAGACGTCGAAGACGGTGCCGTTGGAGACAGGATCGCCACCTGACACGAACGTGTCGAAGGTCAGACCGCCGCTGACCAGCGTGGCGAGCGAGGAAAAGTCGATCTCGGCGCCCTGGGGGCCGACGGAAAAGGTAAAGCCCGAGGTTTCCCAGAAGCGGCTGGCGCTGGAGATGAGGCGGGTGTGTTCCTCGTAGATCAGGGCCTCGGCCACAGCGTAGTTGCCCTGTGGCGAGATGCTGGCCTTGCCGACACGGCCCACTTCGATGCCGCGGAACGTGATCGGGCTGTCATCGGTCATCTTTCCCTCGGGCGTGGTCCGCAGAACGATCTCGAGGCCGCCGCCGCCGGCGCGGAAGAGCGGCGCGTCGGCAAGCCCGTCGAAGCGGGTCTGAGGCGCGCCCGGCTTGCTGTCCCACGTGCCCTCGATGTAGACGCCCGACAGGACGGTATCGAGCCCCGTCACCCCGCGCGCCGTGACCTCGGGGCGGACGATCCAGAAACTGGCGGACACGTCGATGAAGTCTGCCACGTCCTTGTCGACGCGCACGGCGGCCACGACCGCCTCGAGGTCCTTGGAAAAGCGGACCTCCTCGACAATGCCGACGGCCACGTCGCGATAACGCAGTTCGGTTTCGCGTTCGGCGATGCCGGCGCCGTTCTCGAACACGATCTCGATCACGGGACCGCGCTCGCTGTAGGTCTGCCAGGCGACGGCAAGGGCGATCACGATGGCGAGCAGCGGGATGATCCATACGATCGAGACACGGCTGAGCCGCGGCTTGCTTTGTTTCTCGACCTGAACGGGGGGCGGTGTCTCACTCATCAGACGGTCCGGTCCGTGGTGTCTGCGCCGGTGTGGTCGTCGAGAGAGTCCGCTTCGCGGGATTGGACATCCCAGATCATGCGGCTGTCAAAAGCTTGGGCAGAGAGCATCGTGAAAATCACCGAAAGTGCAAAAAACAAACTGGCGCGACCCGGGTTGATGGCCGCCAATGTATTCAACTGCACCAAGGAGGACATGATGGCAACCACGAATATGTCGATCATCGACCAGCGTCCAATGTATTCAACGACTTCGTAGAGCAGCTGCCGCTGGTGCATGGAGATGCTGGAGACACGCCGGACCGAGATGGCCAGAAAGGCGATGGCCAAGAACTTGGCCACGGGGATGGCGACGCTGGCGATCAGGATGATGAGCGCGATACCGGGAGACCCGTAGTGGAAAAGCTCGATCGCGCCGCCGACGATGGTGTCTTCCTGCACGGTCAGAAGCGTGCGGGTTTGCAACATCGGGTACATGTTGGCCGGGATATAACACAGGAAACCGACGATCCAGAAGGCCCAGACCCGTTGCAGGCTGCCGGTGTCGCGCGATTGCAGGGGCTTGCCGCACCGGCCGCAGGCCTCGGTTCCGGCAGGCCAGACCTTGGTGCAGCGGGTGCAGGCGACGAGGCCCAGTTCGCGGGCGCTCTTTATGTCTTGGGTTTGTCCAGCGAGTTCCATACCGACCACCTGCACAGGAAATTATCCTGAACGACTACAAGAAAAACCAGGGCGCAAAACATCCAGAAGGCGGGCCCGAAGCCGACATCGGCCAGGTCCGTGATCTTGACCAGGGCCACAGCGCAGCCGATGGCGAAAATCTCGGCCATGGACCACGGGCGCATCGCCTCGGACAGGCGAAAGGCCTGCGTCGCGCCCCGCGCCGGTGGACGGTCGAGCACGATTGGGATCAGCACGTACATCGACAGCAGAACCCGCGCCAGCGGGATAAAGACGATCAAAGCCGCGGTGGCGAGGGCCAGGGCGATCATGGGGCCGTCGCTGAAGGCCAGCGCCGCGTCCAGGATCGAGACCGAGTTCGACGTGCCCGCGGCCGTGATCGTCAGAAAGGGAAAGACCGTCGCCGAGACGATCAGGATCGCCACGGTGAGCGACAGCGCGATGATCTGGAGCCCGGCCTTGCGCCGGGGCGTGATCAGCGCCGTGCCGCACCGTGCGCATTTGGCCCGCTCGCCAGCTTCGGGCCGGCGCAGGCTGTAGGCCGCATCGCATTGCGGGCAGACGATCACTTCGTCGAGATTGAGTGAGGTTTCGCGCATCACCACGATAATTAGTGTATCGCCACGGTTTGCAAGCGGCAATTCACGTGAGGCCCAAGCTGAATTCGGTGCAGGCCATGCTGTCGCGCGGATTGGTCGCGCCATGTTGCAGCTTCAGCGGCGCGGCAATGCCCGAAACTCCACGGCAGGAAGGCCTTGCGGCTCACGCCAAAGCCGCCACGATCGCGTCGAGTCCGTCGGTCAGCGCGGCGGGGCCGGGTTGCAGGATGAGGGGCGACTTGATCTCGTAGATGCGATTGTCGCGAACGGCGGGAATGACGTCCCAACCGGGGCGGGCGGCGATCTTCTCGGGGCGCACCTTCTTGCCGCACCACGATCCGATGATGATGTCGGGGGCGGCGGCGATGACCTGATCGGAAGTGACGAAGCGGTCGCGCGCCTTGTCCTTGGTCGCGAGTTCGGGGAAGGCGTCTTGCCCGCCGGCGATCTCGATCAGGTCCGAGACCCAGCCGATGCCGGAGATCATCGGCTCGTCCCATTCCTCGAAATAGACTTTCGGGCGGGGTTTGCCCGCCGCGTTGGCGGCAACCTGTGCCAGCCGGTCGCGGTAGTGATCGACCAATTGCGCCGCCTTGGCCTCTTGCCCCACGGTGGCGCCAAGGTGGCGGATCATGGCGAGGATGCCGTGCAGGTCGCGCTGGTTGTAGCCCATGACGGCGACGCCCTCGCGCAGCAGTTCGGCGGCGATATCGGCCTGAAGGTCGGAGAAGGTCAGCACGAGATCGGGCTGAAGCGCCAGGATCTTGGGGATGTCGGCGGAGGTGAAGGCCGAGACGCGGGGCTTTTCCTGGCGCACCCCCTTGGGCCGCACGGCATAGCCCGAGACGCCGACGATGCGGTCCTGTTCGCCAAGAATGTAGAGCGTCTCGACGGTTTCTTCCGTGAGGCAGACGATGCGTTCGGGAGGGAAGGTTTTCATGGGGTCTGATCCGCGCGGTTGGGTCCGGGCACGGTGCTAACACAGTTGGCCGGTGTGTCCATCCGGATCAAGGCTCAGCCTTGCGAGGTGTTGAGGTCCTGGATCAGGCGGCCGTGGCGGCGGGTTTCGGTGATGACGTGGCCGAAGGTGGTCAGGCCCTTGCCTTCGAGCAGGGGGATGAGTTTCACCAGCGCCTCGCCCGTCGCCTGCGCGTCCCCGAGGGCGGTGTGGCGCAGGTCGGGTGGAATGGTGATCCCGAGGCGGTCGCAGAGGGCGTCGAGGGAGTGTTCGGCGGTGGTGCCGAAGACGACGGCGGACAGCAGCACGGTGTCGAGGACGGGGTGGTCCCACGCGACGCCCATCCGGTCGGCGGCGCGGCGGAAGAAGCCGATGTCGAAGGGCGCGTTATGGGCGACCAGCACGGCGTCGCGGGCGAAATGGTGGAAATCGCGGCCCACGGTGTCGAAATCCGGGGCGGTCCGCACGTCGTCGTCGGTGATGCGGTGGATTTTCGTCGAGGCGGGCGGGATCGGGCGTTTGGGGTCGACATAGGTGTCGATGACCTCGCCCTCGACGATGCGCCCATTGAGGATGCGCACGGCACCGAGTTGGATCACGTGATCGTCCTGCGGCGATAGCCCGGTGGTTTCGGTGTCGAACGCAACACAGCAGAGTGAGCGCAGCGGCGTGTCGCGGATATCGCAGGCCTGCGCTGTTTCCATCAGGTCGAAGTCATAGACCAGCGGGCGGGCCTTGGTCGGGTCAACCTCGGTTTCCTGGGTGTCGAGAAGGAGCATGTAGCCGCCTTCGCCAAGTGGTTTCAGACGGACCTTATAGCGCCGGGCGCCAGAGTGGTCGTGAAGTTCGGTGGAGATTTCGGCCTTGGTCCTGCTCAATTGGTCTTGGGCGGCGGAGAGGCTGGCGGTATCGAAATAGTCGCGGAGCGGAGCCTTGAGGCGGGGCGGGGCGATTTGGCGGAGGATGTCGGCGGCCTGTCCGTCGTAGAGCACGATTTCCTGGGCCGGGTTCACGAGGATCGTGGCGACGGGGATCTCGGTGAGCAAGGCTGTCAGGCGCTTGGATTCCGTGCGCAGGCGTTCGGTTTCGCGGGCAACCTGTGCGGCCGTGTCCATGACGCCCGCGCTGAGCGTGCGAGTGACTGCGTCGGCGGCGGGGGCGAGATCACCGAGGTATTTTGTGCTTTCGGGGCACAGGTCCTTGTCGACGCCGGAATGGGCGCGCAGGCGGAGGTTGGCCGAGAGCATCTGGATGGGCTTGGCGAGGTTTTCATCAAACAGCAGCCAGACACCGGTCAGAAGCGCGGTGTTGAGAAGCGCGAAGACGATGAGGGCGGTGAGAAAGGGCGCGGCGGGAAGCGTGCCTTCGGCGCGCGACCAGCCGAACCAGAGCGCTGCGCCTGCCAGTGCCACCGCGCCCGTCGCCAGAAGGCAGAAGAACAGGAAGATGCGCAGGCGGAGGCTGAGGCGGGAGAGCATGTCAGGTCTCGCAGACGATACCGAGAAGCGGGTCGTCCTCGGGCAGGGGTTGCCAGTCGGCGTCGGTGACGGCGCCGTCTTGCGCGAACTCGGCCCCGTCGATCAGCAACGCCGAGCGGTTCGCAGTGCAGTCGAAGAGGACAGGCGCCTTGTTGACCGGCGCCCAGCGGCCGAAGAAGTAGATGTCGGCGATGGTCTGGCCGGGTTGATTGGCGTTGCGCCGGGCATTGCCGGTATCGACGGCGGCGAAGCGTTCGGTATAGGGCCAGATCTGGGTCCAGGGGCGGATCCAGCTTTGTTCGTCGATCGTGACGGCGATCTGCATGCCTTCGGGCAGGGCTTCGGCGGTGCGGTCGTACCAGGTGTACTCGTTGGAGATGGTCGCGGCGATCATGCCGAGACCTGCCGCCACGGGCGTGAGCCAGCGCGGCAGGCGGCGGCCCAAGGCGATGTTGACGATCATCAGAAGACCGGCGGCGGCGACGCCCGCGAAAATCGTGGCGATGAGTTCTATGAACATTTGCTTACCCTAACATGCCTTTGCCCGACGATACCGAGGATTGCATCGTCTTGACCACGACGAAGGCGTCGCGCAGGTGGCTGCGCTCGAAATCCGAGAGGGTGGAGGGATCGAGGAAGTTGTCGGGCAGATCGCCCGCCTTGACCTGTGCCGCCTGGTGGTCGAGCCGCATTGTGGCGATGAGGTCGTAGGCATCCAGAAGGTCGGCGCCGCCCGAGGTCGAGAGGTGACCGGCGGCCTGTGCGGCGACCAGCCGCGCGCGGGTATTGACCTGACGCAACTGGCCTTGCAGCGCGTAGACGCGGCCCAGGTCGGTTATGGGCACGACGCCGTTATGCTTGAGGTCGAGGCGGCGGCGATGCTCGCCCGACCGGATGGTGGCGAGACCCCGCAGGAGGCCCAGAGGGGGCTGGTGCTTGATCGAGTTGGAAATCATGTGCGCCGTGAAGATCGAGTTTTTCGCGGCCTTGGCGAGCGTGTCGGTTTGCAGCGTGTCGAAAAGCGTGGTGTCGCCGCCGATGGGGCGCAGGTCGAACATGACCGAGGCCAGCATCTGGGCCTCGGGGGCCGGGCGCGCGATCCAGTCGTCGAAATAGCCGCGCCACACGCGCAGGGGCTGACACCAGCGCGGGTTGGTCGCCATCATGTCGCCGGGGCAGTAGAAGTAGCCGCAGGTATCCAGTCCGTCGCTGACGAAATTGGCGAGGCTGGTGAAGTAGGGCATTTCGGCGTCGGTCACGTCATCGGAGAGGATCAGGCAGTTGTCCTGATCCGAGACGCCGGTCTGTTCCTGACGGCCCTGAGACCCGCAGGCGAGCCAGAGATAGGGGACGGGGGGCGGGCCGAGTTGCGCGTCGGCCAGTGTCAGCAGGCGGCGGGTGACGGTGTCGGCGATATCGGTAATGAGGCGCGTGACCACGTCATGCCGGTTGCCCGAGCCGACAAGCTGGGCCAGCAATTGCGGGATTTCCGCGGTGGCGCGCGCCATGGTGGCAGCGTCGGCGGCGCGGGCGATGCGGCCCACGAGGGCGCCGGACGAGAGAGCCTGCACGCGGGTGAGGTCGGTCTGCGTGACGATGCCCACCAGCCGGGTGCCTTCGGTTATGGGCACGTGGCCGATGCCGCGCTCCATCATCAGGTGCAGCACATCGGTACCGAGCGCATCGGGGCCGAGCGTCAAAGGCGCTTCGGTCATGATGCTGTAGATCGGGGCCGACGGATCGGTGCCTTGAGCCACGACCTTGCCGTTCATGTCGCGCACGGTGAGGATGCCGCGCAGGTCGCCGCCCTGGGTGATGCAAATCGACGAGATGTGGTGTTCGTGCATCTCCGCCGCCGCGTCGCGGATCGCGGTGGCGGGCGTGCAGGTGAGCGGATCGCGGGTCATCAACTCGGCCACGCGCAGGGTCGTGAGGTCCTTGCGGTCGCTGCGCGCGGGGCGGCGGCGGTCGAAGAAGCGGGCGACTTTGGCAGAGGACTTGATGAGGGCGAAAAGCGCGTCCGCCGGCATCACGATCAGCGTGGCGTCGGTGCGGGCGGTGGCGGTGCGGCTGGCAACATCCTCGCGCAGGAGCGCGCGTTCGCCGAAGGAATTGCGGGGGCCGAGCAGAGAGAGCTGGACGTCGGCCTCGTCGGTGATCTCGATCTCGCCGGTAACGACGATGTAGAGGCTGGCAACGGTGTCGCCCAGCCTGAAGAGGGTCGCGCCGGCGGAGACGTCGGCGGCTTCGCAGCGCGTGGACAGGTCATCCAGATCGCTGTCATCCAGGCTGTCATAGGGGTGAACCGAGCGCAGGAACTGCGTGAGGTCGCTCGAAAGGGGCATGGTCAAGGCCTCTGGAGGGGGTGGTCGCGCCCACTGTGGAGCGGGCCGGACCGGATTTGAAGCGAAAGCCCCGCCGCATGGTGGCGCGGCGGGGCCAGCGTTGACCTTAGTGGCCTTCGACGGCGGCACCGGCGCCACGGGGGACGCGGACGCTTTCGACGAGGTCCTTGATCTCCTGCGGGGTCTCTTTCGTGATGCTGGCGACGAAGAATGCCACCGCGAAGTTGACCGCCGCACCGATCGCCCCGAAGGAGGTCGACTTGACCGGACCCAGAAGCGGATCGGCATCGGTGAAGAGGTTGGTGTCGGGAATGAAGAACCAACCCTTGTGCAGGAAGATGTAGACCAGTGTCACGACCAGACCGGCAAGCATGCCCGCGACCGCGCCGACATTGTTGATGCGGGTCGAGAAGATTCCCATCATCAGCGCCGGGAAGATCGAGGCCGCCGCAAGCCCGAAGGCGAGCGCCACCGTCTGGGCGGCAAAGCCCGGTGGATTGAGGCCCAGAAGCACCGCCACCACGATCGCCGCGGCCATCGAGACCCGCGCCGCCATAAGCTCGGACCTCTCGGACATGTTCGGGGTCAGCTGACCCTTCAACAGGTCGTGCGAGACGGCGGAGGAAATGGCCAGCAGCAGACCCGCCGCCGTGGAAAGCGCGGCGGCAAGGCCACCGGCGGCCACGAGACCGATCACCCAGCCGGGCAGGTTGGCGATTTCCGGGTTGGCGAGCACCAGGATGTCCTGGTTGAAGTTCGTGAGCTCGTTACCCTGCCAACCGTTCGCCTCGGCCTTTTCCTGAAGCTCGGCATTGGCATCGTTGTAGTACTGGATCATGCCGTCGCCGTTCTTGTCTTCCCAGCCCAGGAGGCCGGTCGCTTCCCAGGTGGCCATCCAGGCGTATTCGGGCGAGGTTTCGATCTGCTCGACGCTGACGGCGGCGCCGTCGGTGCCGTTGGGCCACATCAGTTCCGAGATGTTCAGCCGCGCCATCGCGCCTACGGCCGGGGCCGTCAGGTAAAGCAGCGCAATGAAGACCAGCGTCCAGCCGGCGGACCAGCGAGCGTCGGACACGCGCGGCACGGTGAAGAAGCGCATGATGACGTGCGGTAGGCCGGCGGTGCCGATCATCAGCGACAGGGTGAAGAGCACCATGTTGATGGTCGAGCCATGCGCTGCCGTGTATTCGGCAAAGCCGAGATCGGTCACGATCTGGTTCAGCTTGGCAAGCAGCGGCTCGCCGTCCGAGGTGTCGCCGAAAAGACCGAGCGCCGGGATCGGGTTGCCCGTCAGTTGCAGCGAGATGAACACGGCCGGGATCGTGTAGGCCAGGATCAGCACGCAGTATTGCGCCACCTGGGTGTAGGTCACGCCCTTCATGCCGCCGAACACGGCATAGGCGAAGACCACGCAGGCCCCGATCATCAGGCCCCAGAAGGCGTCGATCTCGAGGAACCGGCCAAAGGCGATGCCCACGCCCTGCATTTGGCCGATCACGTAGGTGATGGAGGCCACCAGCAGGCAGATCACGGCCACGAGGCGCGCGGTCTTGGAGTAGAAGCGGTCGCCGATGAACTCGGACACGGTGAACTTGCCGAATTTGCGCAGGTAGGGCGCCAGGAGCAGGGCCAGTAGCACGTAGCCGCCCGTCCAGCCCATCAGGAAGGACGAGTTGTCATAGCCGGTGAAGGCGATGAGGCCCGCCATCGAGATGAAGGACGCTGCCGACATCCAGTCGGCCGCCGTGGCCATCCCGTTGGTGACCGGGTGCACGCCGCGACCGGCGGCGTAGAAATCCGCGGTCGAGCCCGCGCGGGCCCAGATCGCGATGCCGATATAGAGCGCGAAGGATGCGCCCACGAAGAGAAGATTGAGTGTGAACTGATCCATGGCGTTATTCCTCGTCCACGCCGTATTCACGGTCGAGCTTGTTCATCCGCCAGGCGTAGAAGAAGATCAGCGCCAGGAAGACGAGGATCGAGCCTTGCTGGGCGAACCAGAAGCCGAGATCGGTGCCGCCGACCCCGATGCCCGAAATGAGCGGGCGCAGGACGATCCCGAACCCGAAAGAGACCAGCGCCCAGATGACGAGGCTGATCAGGATGAGACGCACATTGGCTTTCCAATATTGCGCGCTTGTTTTGTCCAGAGACATGTGTGGGGTCCCTCCTCCTAGTGAAAAGGCCGGGCCGCGACATGCGGCCCGACCGGCGTTTCGTCATGTCGCCCGTTGCGACAGGACGGTGTCCAGCTGGGCGGCGATCTCGTCGATCGGGCCCATTGCGGGCACGCGGGAAAGCGCACCCTTGGATTGGTAATAGTCGATCAGGGGCGCGGTCTGGGCGTGATACGCCGCCAGCCGTTGCGCCACCGTTTCGGCATTGTCGTCGGCGCGGCGTTTCATGTCGGTGCCGCCGCAGGTGTCGCAGATGCCGGGTCTGGCCGTGGGCTTGAAACTGTCGTGGTAGCCCTCGCCGCAGCCGCCGCAGGTGAAGCGGCCCGAGATGCGCTCCACCATGGCGGCGTCGTCCACCTCGAGGCTGATGGCGGTGTCGATCTTTTGCCCGCTTTCGGCCAGCAGGGAGTCGAGCGCCTCTGCCTGCACTGCCGTGCGCGGGAAGCCGTCGAGGATGACGCCGTTCGCGCAATCGGGCTCGGCCAGGCGGTCGCGCAGGATGGCGATGACGATATCGTCGCTGACGAGGTTCCCCGCGTCCATGACGGCCTTCGCCTCGCGTCCTGCCGGGGTACCGGCAGCGACGGCGGCGCGCAAAAGATCGCCGGTGGAGAGTTGCACGAGCCCGTGCTTTTCCTCCAGCAGCCGGGCCTGCGTGCCCTTGCCCGCGCCCGGGGGGCCAAGCAGGATCAGGACCGGGGCGGTTGCGGGTGTTTTGGCGCCGTCCATGGTCAGTCCCCCCGGTTCATTCTGTTGTCGATGAGGTCGTCGACGACGTCTGGGTCTGCGAGGGTGGAGGTGTCGCCGAGCGCGCCGTAGTCGTCCTCGGCGATCTTGCGCAGGATGCGGCGCATGATCTTGCCGGAGCGGGTCTTGGGCAGGCCGGGGGCCCACTGGATCAGGTCGGGCTTGGCGATGGGGCCGATTTCCTGGCGGACCCAGTCCTGCAGCTCCTTGCGCAGCTCGTCGGAGGGTTCCTCGCCCGACATCAGCGTGACGTAGCAGTAGATGCCCTGGCCCTTGATGTCGTGCGGATAGCCCACTACGGCGGCCTCGGAGACCTTGGAATGCGCCACCAGCGCGCTTTCGACCTCGGCCGTGCCCATGCGGTGGCCCGAGACGTTGATCACGTCGTCGACCCGGCCCGTGATCCAGTAGTCGCCATCCTCGTCCCGGCGGCAGCCGTCGCCGGTGAAGTAATAGCCCTTGTACTGCTGGAAGTAGGTGTTCATGAACCGCTCGTGATCGCCCCAGACGGTGCGCATCTGGCCGGGCCAGCTGTCGGCGATGCAGAGCACGCCCTCGGCGGGGTTGCCCTCCACCGTCTTGCCGCTCTCGGGATCGAGCACCTCGAACTTCAGCCCGAAGAAGGGCTTCATCGCCGCGCCGGGCTTGGTGGCGTGGGCGCCGGGCAGGGGGGTCATCAGGTGCCCGCCGGTCTCGGTCTGCCACCAGGTGTCGACGATGGGGCAGGTGCCCTTGCCGACCACATTGTGGTACCAGTTCCAGGCCTCGGGGTTGATCGGCTCGCCCACGGTGCCCAGCACCTTGAGGTCGCTCAGATCGCACTTGGTGACGTACTCGTCGCCCTGGCCCATCAGGGCGCGGATGGCGGTGGGGGCGGTGTAGAACTGGTTCACTTTATGCTTTTCGCAGACCTGCCAGAAGCGGGAGGCATCCGGATAGGTCGGCACGCCCTCGAACATCAGCGTGGTGGCGCCGTTCGCGAGCGGCCCGTAGACGATGTAGCTGTGGCCGGTGACCCAACCCACATCAGCGGTGCACCAGTAGACGTCGCCCTCGTGGTAATCGAAGGTGATCTCGTGCGTCATGGCGGCGTAAACCAGATAGCCGCCGGTGGTGTGCACGACGCCCTTGGGCTGGCCGGTGGAGCCCGAGGTGTAGAGGATGAAGAGCGGGTCCTCGGCGTTCATTTCCTCGGGCTCGCAAGTGTCCTCGACCTTTTCGGCCTCTTCGTGCAGCCAGAAATCGAGGTCGCGGCGCCAGGCGATGGGATCGCCGGTGCGCTTGACCACGAGGCACTTGACGTCCGTCGTGTCGTGCAGGAGCGCCTGGTTGACGTTGTCCTTGAGCTTGGTCACGCGGCCGCCGCGGGGGGCGGTGTCGGCGGTGATGACGAGCTTGGCGTCGCAGCCGTTCACGCGCGCGCCGAGCGCGTCGGGGGAAAAGCCGGCGAAGACGATGGAATGGATGGCCCCGATGCGGGCGCAGGCGAGCATGGCATAGGCCGCCTCGGGGATCATCGGCAGGTAGAGCACGACGCGGTCGCCCTTTCCGACGCCGAGGTTCTTGAGCACGTTGGCCATGCGGCAGGTCTCGGCATGGAGCTGGCGGTAGGTGATGTGCTGGGCGTCGTCGCTGGGATCGTCGGGTTCCCAGATGATGGCGGTCTGGTCGGCGCGGTCGGCAAGGTGGCGGTCGATGCAGTTGGCGGCGACGTTGAGCGTGCCGTCCTCGAACCACTTGATGGAGACGTTTCCGTAGGTGTAATCGACATCCTTCACCTTGGAGTAAGGCTTGATCCAGTCGATGCGCTTGCCCTGCTCGCCCCAGAAGGCCTCGGGGTCCTTGATCGAGCCCGCGTACATCTCGTCATACTTGGCCGCGTCGACATGGGCCCTGGATACAAAATCGGAACTCGGCGGATAGGTTTGGGTATCTGTTTCCGGTTGCATTGTCATTTGTCTCCTCCTTTGCACGTGACACGCTCGCAGCCGTCCTGTCGAGTCAATCCGTGCTTTGGCGGTGTTATAAAAGTGTTCAGTAAAATTTTACAGTTAGCCATTAAGATCATTGACTTTTATTTGTAAATAATTTCCCCGTCTCGGCTGAAAAGTTGAGAAGAAATTTACAGAAACGATTATTTTCGAGTGTTTACCGCGCTCTAGTGTCGGGCGCCTCCCGGCATAGGTATGCCGTGGTGTGCAACCGGCCGCCCGAAACGGCTCACCTATAGCATGTGACACATTGTCAGGGCGCTTCTGTACGGCAGCCAGATGCGGATGAATCACCTTTGGACCGCGAGGGTATCGGCATCCGCCCCCTGTCGCGCGACAGGCTCAGGAGGTGGAGGTCCGGAAGACGAGGTGCTTCATGCCCAGATAGTTGACCGCGAGTGCGACCACCGATCCGCCGGCCAGCGCAACCACGGCGGTCGCGGCTGTGGCGCCGAGCGCAGACAGGATCAGGGCGTAAACCGCGAAGTTGACCGCTATGCCCGCGCCCTGAACGGCCGCATAGCCGGCATACTCGTGATGAAGCGATTTCCGACGCGTTGACGGGAATGTCCAGCGCCGGTTGAGCGCCCAGGTGACAGTCATGGCCACGGCAAAGCTGACCGCCCGCGACAGGTAGGCATCGCCGCCCAGGGTGATCAGCGTCCAGAGCAGGCCGGCGTCGATCGCGAAGCCGGCACTGCCCACGGTGAGAAACCGGACGAAGGATCGGGCGGGGCGGGTCATTTCCGGGTGGAAAAAGGCCCGCGTTCGTCGCGGCGGGCGCCGCGCAGGCCGAGCACTCCGGGAACCGAAAGGTATTGCATCCGCTTTGCTTCCTGCCGTCCGCGTGTGACCGTATCGAGGATGAGACCAACAGCCCCCATCAGGAATGCCAGGATCATCAGACTGGCCGACAGCACGGCGGTGGGCAGGCGCGGGACGAGGCCGGTGGCGAAATATTCGGCGAAGACCGGGCCGGCGAGTGTCAGCGACATGATCGCGAAGACGGAGGCGATGGTCGAGAATACCAGAAACGGGCGTTCCTGTTTCAGGAGCCTGGTGATTGTGCTGAGGATACGCAGCCCGTCTCGGATGCTGTTGAGCTTGCTTTCCGAACCGTCGGGACGGTCCTTGAAGCGGCCCGGCACCTCGGCGGTGAGCATGTCAAGCTCGAGCGCATGTACGGTCAGTTCGGTTTCGATCTCGAATCCGCGCGACATCATCGGGAAGGTCTTGACGAAGCGGCGCGAGAAGACGCGGAAGCCCGAGAGCATGTCGCTACTGCCACGGCCAAAGATCGTCCGGACAAGGCCTGAAAGGACTTGGTTCCCCAGCTTGTGGCCCGGGCGGTAGGCGGTGTCGGTTCCGGCAACCCGCACGCCGTTGACGAGATCCAGGCCTTCATCCGTCAGCCGGGACACCATCGCGGGGGCTGCGGTGGCGTCGTAGGTGTCGTCCCCGTCCACCATCACGAAGATGTCGGCCTCGACATCGGCGAACATGCGGCGCACCACGTGCCCTTTGCCCTGGCGAGGTTCGCGTCGGACGATCGCTCCGGCGCGGGCGGCGACCTCGGCGGTGCCATCGGACGAGTTGTTGTCGTAGACGTAAATATCGGCCTGCGGAAGGGCGGCGCGGAAGTCGCGCACGACGGTGCCGATGGCCGCCGCCTCGTTGAAGCAGGGGATCAGCACGGCGACGCGCGGGCCGGAGCCTTCAGTGGCCTGCGGATCGGCGTTGAATTCGCTGGGAAAAAGGACGGACATATGCGGCGCTCTTGCGGTCGGTTTCTGGATGCAGAAAAGCCGGTGAAACAGGCCAAAATGCGGCAAATCTGCGGATTTGTGAGGTTAATCGAAACAATGCTCTGGCGCAGGGGAAACACCTTCGGACGGTGTTGCGCCCGGCCGGGCATTAAGGCTTGCGCGGTCGGGGCTTCGTCGGGTTAGTGACCAAAACAAGAAATGAGAGGCCGAGGAATGCAGGACACGGCGAGAGAGAGCAGGTTATTCGCGATCGTGCTGCTGCTGGCGGTCTGCATGGTCGTGTTCCGGGCGGTGGCGACCGGGATGGCGCCGATAGACACCCTGAGTGTTTCGGACAACGACGACATCATGCGCTTCCTGATGGTGCGCGACTGGCTGGCGGGGCAGGGGTGGTACGACACCACGCAATACCGGATGCTGCCGCCCGAGGGGCTGGAGATGCACTGGTCGCGCTATATCGACCTTGGGATCGCGGCAATCATCCGGCCCCTGTCGCTGGTGATGACCGAGGCGCAGGCGGCGGCGGTTGCGCTGGTGGCATGGCCCACATTGCTGTTTGTGGCGCTAATCGTGCTCACAGGTCTGGCGGCGCGGCGGCTTTTCGGTGATATGGCGGCGCTCGTGGCGGTGGTGGCGGTGCTGCTGTGGCCGCCCACGGGGCTCACCTATTTCGCGCCCGCACGCATCGACCATCACAACGTGCAGATCCTGTTGACCACGCTGATGCTGATCACCGTGCTCTGGCCGGGCGCCTCGGCCCGCGGCGGCATAGTGGGAGGCCTTGCCGCGGCGCTGTCGCTGGCTGTGGGGCTGGAGACCATGATAACGATCGCCCTGGCCGGGCTGGTCCTGACGGTGCGGGCGATGATGTTCCAGGACGGCGCGGCGCGGCATTTGGCCGGCTTCTGCCTGTCGCTGGCCGGGGGGGCGACGCTGTTCTTCATGGGGCAGACGGCGCCGGGCGGATGGCTGGTGCCGCGATGCGACGAGCTGTCCTTGCCCTACCTGGCGCTGGCATGGACGGGCGCGGCGATTTGCATCGGCGTGGTGGCCCTGTCGCCGCGCCTGCCGAACCTGGCGTTGCGCGTGGTGCTGCTGGTGGCGCTGGCGGCGGCCGGGATCGTCGCCTTGAGCCCCCTGATAGGCCCCTGCGCAAGCGGACCCTATGACAGCCTGCCGCAAGAGGTGCAGGACCTGATAACCGGTCGGATCATCGAGGCGCGTCCGACCTTGCCTTACCTGTGGGAGGCCAATGGCCTGGGGTTCCGGTTCGTCGCACCCGCGGCGATGGCCGTACTGCTTGGCAGCCTGATCTGGGGCTGGCAGAGCCTGCAGGGCAGGACCGGCGCCGGGACACCGGCGCGGTTGGGCGTGTTGCTGCTTTTTGGCTGGCTTGGCGTGATCGGCGCGCTGTTCCAGATCCGGCTTGTATTGATGGGTGCGGCGGCGATACCGATGTTGGTCGGGGTCGTCGTTGCAACGCTGCTGGAGTGGGGAAGGGAAGGCCATTTCGGGCGGCTGGGGTCGGTGCCGGCGCTGTTGGCGGTCGTGCTGACCCTGATGACGCCGACGCTGCATGGCCTGACGCATGGCGGCGGCGGTGCAGGCTCCACGATGACGGCCTCCGGCGGGCAGTCTGTGGATGCGGATGCGTGCCGACAACCCGACATCCTGCGCAGCCTGAACTCGGTGCCCGAGGGCGTCATCCTGAGTTCCAGCAGCTATGGACCGCCGCTGTTGCTGCTGACCGGCCATGCGGCGTTGGCCGGCCCCTATCACCGCAGCGCGGACGCCATCGCGAACGGTGCCGTGCCGTTCGATGGCGATGAACAAACCCTGCGTGCCGCGCTGGAGCGTACCGGCGCGGACTACCTGTTGTTGTGCCGGGATGCGCATTACGGAGACGGGACATCCTTTGCTACGCAGTTGGCCGGGGGGCTTGCGGCCGGGGGGCTGGTGCCGGTGGACGGCCCCGCACCGGAGCTTGTTTTGCTGAGGGTCGAGCGCTGAAAGGCGGATGGCGGTCGGCGATGGTGCGGTGGATGTCGGCAACATGGCTTGACGCTGACCATGGTCCGGTCATTCTGTCGCCAGCGACAGGAGCAAGAGCATGACCGAATGGACAGGCGAAGCGGCCCCGGGCCGTCCGTGGTGGTGGGAGGCCGTGGAGCCCGAAGCCACCGAGGACGGCTTGCCCAATCATTGCGACGTGCTGGTCATCGGCGCGGGATATACCGGGCTGTCGGCGGCCATCGCGGCGCATGACAGCGGCGCAAGGGTGGTCGTGGCCGAGGCGGGTGTTCCGGGCGAGGGGGCCTCGAGCCGCAATGGCGGCATGGTCGGGGCGCATCCCCGGTTGAGCTGGGACAAGATGGCGGCGGCCTTCGGCGCCGATGTGGCCGACGATCTGCTGGCCGAGGCGGCGCCCGCGCTGGACTGGGCGAAGGCGTTCATCGAGCACGAGAAAATCCAGTGCGATTTCGAGGTCACGGGCCGGGTGCAACTGGCCTACACACGCGCGCATTTCGAGGGGCAGAAGCGGCTGGCCGACAAGGTGCGCGAGAAAAGCCGGGTGGAGGTGGAACTGGTCGAGCGGTCCGACCTTGGACGCGAGATCGACACGGGTCTCTATCACGGCGGTCTTCTCTTTCCGCAGCACGGGGCGTTGCATCCGGCGAAGTATCATCGCGGAATGCTGGAGGCGGTTCGGCGGCGCGGTGTCCCCGTCGTCAGCCACGCGCGGGTCGAAGCAATGACGCGGGAGGGCACGCGACTGGTGGCGCAGACAGCCAAGGGCCCGATCCGGTCCGAGAAGGTGGTATTGGCCACCAACGGCTATACGACGCGGCCTTTTGAATGGCACCTCCGGCGCGTGTTTCCGCTGCCGAGCTTCATCATTGCGACGGAAGAACTGCCCGAGAACCTGATCGGGCACCTTGCGCCCGGACGGCGCATGATGGTCGAAACCCGCGCGCGGCACAGCTATTTCAGGATATCGCCCGATGGCAAACGGGTGCTTTTCGGCGGACGGGCGGCCATGCGGGACGTGCCTTTGCACATCGCGGCGCAAAGGCAACGGCAGACGATGGTGGAGGTCTGGCCCGAGTTGGCAGAGGCGAAGCTGAGCCATGTCTGGAGCGGCTATACCGGGTTCAGTTTCGCGCAAATGCCGCATGTCGGCCAACATGACGGCGTCTGCTTCGCCATGGGCTTCAGCGGCTCGGGCACCGTGATGGCGCCGTATCTTGGCGCCAAGGCGGGCTGGCTGGCCGTCGGTGATGCACGCGCCGAGACGGCCTATGCAAGAACGCGCCTGCCGCGTCACGTGCTGCATCCGTTCGACAGGCCGCATTTTCTGAAGGCCGCCGACCTTGTTTTTCGTCACTGGGTGGACCGGGCCGAGGCATGGCAGGCGCGGCGGTCGTGACGAGGTTCGCGCCGCGAAACGAGTGCAGGGGTCTGCACCGGCAAAAGGTGGTGTTGCGATGAAAAACCCATGCATCAAGCCGTCGCGCCTTTGGCTGGCTTGGCTGATGGGTCTGGCGGTTGCCGGGCCCAGCCAAGGGGCGGCGACGGAGTCGTTCGCGGACGATTGGACGGCGCGGAAATGCGAACTCTACGAGCAGGCCGTGCGGGACGCGATTACCTTGCAGGGGCCGGAGGGGCTGCGGATGGCGTTTCTGACCAGCAACCAGGAGTTCATAGATGCGCAATGTGCCGTGCGCGTCGAGATTTGTCCGATGACGCCCGAGGAATGGACGCTGGCCGACACCCTGCTGAAGATGACGATGAACGAGGGGATGGCCAGTACCTTCGTGCCGTTCGGGTGCCCCTAGGGGTTCCGGCGCTAACCGTCGCGCGCCCGCACGAGCATGAGGAGACCTATCGTGACAAGTGCGATGCCGGTCCATTCCAGCGGCCCGGGAATTTCCGACAGGACCGGGATCGCCAGAAGCGCCGCAGAGGCCGGGACGGCAGCGGAAAAGCCAGCCGTGTGAGTCGGACCCAGATGGTTGGCGGCGATGGCGAAGCACACCATGGCGAGGATGCCCGGACCCAGGCCCTGGTAGGCGGCTTGGAACAGGATCGTGCCGGTGTCGGCCTGCGCCAGGCCTGACGGTAGCCAGAAATACCACAACGGCAGAAAGACAATCGCGTTGGGCACGTTGATGACGACCAGCGCCTGTCGCGGTGTCAGCCGCCAGCGGCGGACGCCGAAGATATAGATCGACTGGATCGCCGCAGCGGTCAGGAAAAGCACGATCCCCAGCGCGGCGCCGTCTCCGGTGGTCCGGATGCCGGTGACCGCAACGAGGACTGCACCCAGGGTCACGATCACGAGGCTGACCAGTTGCAGCCGATTGGGCAATGCGCCCGTGAAAACGGTGACCAGCAGCACGGTGAAAAACGGCAGCGCCCCGTTGGTGAAAACGCCCGCGTAGGCCGCGGAGGTGTACCTGAGGCCCATGTAGACCAGCATCGCGTAAAGCGCACCGGAGCCGCAGAGCACGATAAGAACGATCGGGGTGAGGCCGAGGTGGCGCGGCCACCACGCCCATGCGACGGGCAGGGTCAGCACTCCGGTCACCATGAAGCGCAGCGCGGTGATATCGCCGGGCGTCAGCGCCGTCTGCACGCCGGCCCGCGAAAAAACGATGAAGCCGGACCAGATCACCAGGACGCCGAAGGCGGCGAAAAGCCCGAGCGTGCGGTTCTGGATGTCGTCGGGCAGGGCGGTGCGGGCTGTCATGGCGCGATCAGTGGCAGAGGGTCGGGAAGGTGTCCATAGGCGTCGGCGCCTCGTCGGTATTGCGTCTGTCCCGAAACGCAAGAACGCCGGCCCGGGGAGGGGCCGGCGTTCAGCCTGTGTGGGGGAGGTGTTACTCCCGCGCTTCCTCTTCGAACACCCGCTTTATGCGTTCAGGACTGCGGGCCGCCGCCTCGTCGCCGTCGAGTTCACGGCGTTCGATCCTGGCCTGCAGGACATGGAACCCAAGCCAGAACAGGACGCCGACGATCACGAGGATCATTTCGGTGCCGACCATGGGATAGATCGGGCCGATCTGCGACAGGTCCGCATCTGCCCAGGTTTCTACAGCTGTCGTTGACATGTCGTGACCCTCCTCAAGTCAGCAGGCCAAGGCGCTTGGCCTCGGCGATGTCGGCTTCGGACACCTCTATGGCATCCATTTCCTCGGCGATCTCCTCGGACATGTCGAGTCCGACGAGTTCGACCGCGGGCGGTACGCGCAGCATGCCCATGCCCATCAGGATCTTGGACACGATGAAGGCGGGCAGGAAGCCCAACACGAAGAACATGATGACCGCGCCGGCAAACTGGCCCCAGGGCGTGATAACCGCGACAGTCTCGTGATAGGCCGCCGTGGCCGGGTGGCCCCAGAGCATGAAGCCGCAGATCACCAGACCGATGAAGCCTGCGTAGCCGTGCACGGCCACCGCCCCCACCGGATCGTCGAGCTTGAAGCGGCGTTCGACCCAGAAGTGCAGCTTGTAGGCGCAGACGGCGCCGACCGCGCCGATCAGCATGGCCTGGATCGGGTGGTAGAGGTCATTCCCGGCAGAGGCCGTAATGACCCCGGCCAGGCCAGCGGAGTAGGTCCAGAACGCTTCGCCCTTCGATACGACGTAGCCGGCCAGAAGCCCACCCGAGAGCGACATCAGGAAGTTGAACACGATGGCCGACAGGGTTGTAGGCGTGAGGTAGATGGTTGTCGCGGTGAAGTTCACCACGCCTTCCGCGCCGCCCAGCGTGCCGTGGTCGATGATCGGCACGTTGCAGGCGACGTAGAAGCCCCAGAAGCCGCAATAGATCAGGAAGAGCCCGATCGTCACCAGCCATTTGTTGTGCGGATTGATGTTGCGCGGGGTGCCGTCGGGAGCGAACTTGCCGATCCTTGGCCCCAGCACGACGATCACGCCGAGCGCGAAGCCGCCCGCGATGGCGTGGATCACGCCCGACGCATAGGCATCGTGATAGCCAAGCTGGGTGACCATCCAGCCATCCGGGTGCCAGCCCCAGGCCGCGTCGATGATCCAGGTGCCCGAGCCGATGACCACGGCCAGGATCCAGAAGGCGGTGGGGCGGATGCGTTCGATGGTGGCGCCCGACACGATCGAGGCCGCGGTCCAGCTGAACAGCAGGAAGGCCGCCCAGAACACACCGTTCAGGCGGTTCCAGAAGCCATTGCCGAGTTCGGCGCCGTAGCCTTGCGCGCTTTCGAGCGCCGGTCCGGGGCCGCCAAGGTGCGTGCCCATCAGTTCGGACCAAGGCACGGCGTTGTCGGATTGCGTGATCCCGCCGGTGATGCCGGGGCCGTTGGGGAGGGCGAAGTAGATCCACCACCCGAAGAAAAAGAAGGTGATGGTCACCAGCGGCATGAGCATGGTGTTCTTCATCACGGTATGCATGTGGTTCTTGTGGCGGCTGGCGCCGACCTCGTACATGCAGAAGCCGACGTGGATCAGGAACATGAGCGGTACGGTCACCCAATAATAGAACTCGGTGAAGATCACCGTCAGTGCACCGATATCGGTATCCAATTTACTGTCCTCCCAGTGTGGTGCGACCCGTAAGGCGACAGGAGGAGCGCGCCGACCGGGTGCACCTATTTTCATTTGCCGGCCGCTCTTGAACGGGGCCGATGTCCGGGCGGAGCTTTGCCTTTGGGCTGCCCGGATAAGGGCAGAATGCTTAATTGTTAGGCTGTTTGCCAACAATAAATTAACACAGTGAATAAAAACTTCCTTTGAAGAAATAAATTCTGCCGAATTGTCGCGGGGTTGCAGCGAAAACTCTGGGCAGCGGCGCATGGCGGACGCAGCGACGCGTGTCGTGTTTGGGGCAGGTTTTGTCGGATTTCATCGCCTTGCGAAGAATCGGGCGCCCGCGCGTCGCAAGATTACTTGAGCTCGACCTCGACAAAGCTCATCGGGACGTCGCCGGCGTTGATGACGTTGTGTTCCACGCCCTGTGCGCGGGCATAGGCGGTGCCGGCGGGCACGACCGTCTCGCGCGTCTGGCCACCGGGCTCTTCGAGGTGCATGTGGCAGTCGGTGATCGCGGTGATGACATAGTCGTGGTCATGGACGTGCCAGCCGGTCTGCTGACCCGGCGCGAAGTCGAACCGGGTGACGCGGGTGCGGGTGTCGTCGATGAGCACGGTTGCCGTGCAGGTCATGGTCATGACGCGCCTCTTGGGTTGAATGCCGGGGCGCAGGGGCTTGCGCATGGCGGCGGGGCGGGTCACCAATACGCGACAGCCGGAACGAAAGGAAGGCCGCATGACACAGGCGCGACAGGCAGAGAGCGTGTGCGAGGTGGTTGAGGCCGGCCTGTGCATCGGGTGCGGCCTGTGCGAGGCGCTTGCCCCGGCACGCTGGGTCATGGTGATGAACCGGCACGGACGTCTGCGGCCTGCGCCGGTCGGCGCCGAGGATCCGGAGGCTGACGCCGGGATCCTGTCCGCCTGTCCGGGGGTGGTGGCCGAGGCGGAGGCCAGAGGCGACCAGGAAGATCCGGTCTGGGGCAGCTATACGCATATGGGCGAGGCCTGGGCCGGGGACTCCGACATACGGTTTCGCGCGGCCTCGGGCGGGGTGCTGACGGCGCTGGGCGTGCATCTGTTGCGCACGGGCAAGGCCGCGTTTGTCCTGCATTGCGCCGCGGACCCGGAGCGACCGATGCGGTCGCGTTGGGTGATGTCCGACACGCCTGAAGAGGTCGCGCAGAGGGCCGGGTCGCGCTATGGCCCAAGCGATACGCTGGCCGGGCTGGAGGCGGCGCTGGCGCGGAGCGAGCCCTTTGCGATCATCGCCAAGCCCTGCGACGCGTGCGCCGTGAGGGCCCGGGCCAAGGCGGATGCGCGGCTGGACAGCCTGCTGGTGGCCGTCCTTGTCATGGTTTGCGGCGGGGCATCGGACCTGGGCAAGTCGCAGGCGGTGCTGGACGAGCTGGGTGTGGCGGAGGACGACCTCACGCTGTTTCGCTATCGCGGGCATGGCAACCCGGGGCCGACCCGGATCGAGACGCGGGACGGACGGCATTTCGAGAAGACCTATAACGAGATGTGGGCGGACGAGGCGGGCTGGCGGATCCAGAGCCGCTGCAAGCTTTGTCCCGATGCGATTGGCGAGGCGGCGGATGTGGCGGCGGCCGATATCTGGCCCGGAGCGGAGCCCGAGGGAGAAGACGAAGGGTTCAACGGCGTGATCGTGCGCTCGCCCGCGGGGCAGGCGCTGTTCGACGCGGCCGTCGCGGCCGGAGACCTGGTGCGCGGTGCCGATCATCTGCCGCGCGACTATGACCGGTTTCAGCCGCACCAGGTGCACCGCAAGCGGGCCATGGCCGCGCGGTTGCGCGGATTGGCGGCGGCGGGACGGCCCGTTTACGCGCACAAGGGCCTGCGGCTGGATGCGCTGGACTCTAAAGACCCGGACGAGGAGGCGGGTGCCTTGCGGCGCGCTAAGGCCGGCCGGTTCGATGACGAGGTTCCCGAAAGATGATGCAGAAAGCCTTTAGCGAGGATGAGGCCATCGGAATGCTGGTAGGGCTGGCCGTGGGCGACGCGGTGGGCACCACGCTGGAATTCCGTGCGCGCGGCAGTTTCGAGCCCATCACCGATATGGTGGGGGGCGGGCCGTTCAACCTGGAACCCGGCAAGTGGACCGACGACACCTCGATGGCGATGTGTCTGGCGCAAATGCTGCGCTCGGCCAATGGCTGGGACGCCGAGGATGCGATGAGGCGATTCGTGAACTGGCGCGACAACGGCTACCTGTCGTCGACGCGGGTGTGTTTCGATATCGGCATGCAGACCGACGCGGCCCTGACCCGGTTTCAGCAGACAGGGAACCCTTATGCCGGGCCGGTGGAGGACGAAAAGAGCGGCAACGGCGGCATCATGCGGCTGGCGCCGGTGGTGATCGCCTACGGTGCGGCGAAGGAAAGCGCGATGGCGGTGGCGCGGCTGCAAAGCCGCCTGACCCACGCCAGCCCGCTCTGCCAGCGGGCGGCGGCGAACATGGCGGAGTTCCTGGTGACGGGGGATCGAAGCCTGTTGCCGCGCCCGGAGGCGCCACCGGACGAGGCCAGCGGCTACGTGGTGCACACGCTGCACGCGGCGTTCTGGGCGCTGACGCAGGGCGATACGTTTCGCGACGTCGTTCTGGCCGGCGTGAACCTTGGTGGCGACGCCGACACGGTGGGCGCCGTGGTGGGACAGATGGCGGGGCGTCTTTATGGCTATGACGGTATCCCCGAGGAGTGGCGCGCGCGCCTTTACGACCATGACAAGATCAAAATGGCGGCGCAGGACCTGTATGCCCTGCGCCCGGTCGACCTGTAACGGAAAGGAAAGTCGATGAGCCTGTTCGATGAGGACCTGTTTCTGAAAGGGCTGGAGCAGAGGAAGGCCACGCTGGGGGCCGAGTATGTGGAAAAGAACCTTGCCGCCGCGGACGAGTTCACCCGGCCGTTCCAGGAGGCGATGACCGCCTGGTGCTGGGGATTCGGATGGGGCGACGAGGTGATCGACGCCAAGACCCGGAGCATGATGAACCTGAGCATGATCGGGGCACTGGGCAAGATGAACGAATTCGATATCCACTGTCGCGGGGCGCTGAACAATGGCGTCACCAAGGAAGAGATTCGCGCCATCGTTCATGTCGTGGCGATCTATTGCGGGGTGCCGCAGGGACTGGAGTGCTTTCGCCACGCGCGCAAGGTGCTGGAAGAACGGGGTCTGTGACGGGAAGACCGTCTTTTCAGGCGGTCCCGGGTGGACACGGAGGGGCTCTGGCCCGTGCGCCATGCTGTGCTTGCACCCGCAGGGGGCGCGAACCCGGTCCGTTTGTGATTGCGATATGCCCGAAGGGCCTGTCGTTGACTGCGGGGCTGGTGTCGTGCACGCGGACCGAGGCCACGAGGCCCCGGGCGCGTGCAGGCAGTGTGACGGAAATGTCGCGCCGCCGCGCCGAGTCGCGCAATACCCGGTCCGGCGAGTCGCCGCGCGGCCCCGGAAAGCCGAACCCGCAGCCCGCCTGGTGCAGCCAAAGGTTGCAGGAAACCCTTAAAAAACGCGGCAAATCGAAGTTTTCAGCGGGTTTTGCGAAGTGCCGCAGAGATCTGTGTGTGAAATACGTCACAGAGCGTCCAACAACACGGCGCACCGGGGGCGGTTCGTTGACAGCGAGGGGGCATTTACAGCATTCATCCTCCCAAGCCGTGTCCTGGATCGGGGGCGGTGGAACTTGTAACTTTCCTGCTTTAAGGAGGGATAACCTTGAAAAAGCAACTTCTCTGCACCAGCGCAATCGCCCTCGGCGTCGCTGCTGCCCCTGCCTCGGCCCAGGACTGGAACCTGGATTGGGGTGGTTTCTTCCAACAGCACATCGCGTATGCCGATGTCAGCACCCCTGGTGCTGCTGACTTCGACGGCGTCCAGATGTTCACCAACGCCGAAATCATCTTTACCCCGAACATCACGCTGGACAACGGCATGACCTTCGGCATCAACGTTCAGATGGAAGCTCTGAACAGCGGTGGTGGTGCAGACGGTATCGACGAAGCGTACATGTCGATCTCGAGCGACACGTTTGGCCGCATCGACGCCGGTTTTGAAAACTCCGCCGGTTACAAGATGATGGTTGGCGCACCGCAAGTCGGCTCCATGGCGATCAACTCGCCGTCCGCTTCGGCGTTCATCCCGTTCACCGGGTTCGCAGGTGGTCAGTTCCGTCAAGCCGGTCTGTCGTCCTACACTGAGGTCGCAGGCAACAACGACGTCGCGCGTATCACCTACTACACGCCGAGCTTCTCGGGCTTCACGGCTGGTATCTCCTACGCACCGTCGGCTGCTGGTAACGCTGCAAACGCCGCACCGGTCAACCGCAACGTTGGCCTGGTCGACATCTTCGACATCGGTGTGAACTACAGCCAGTCCTTCGGCACCACCGACATCACCCTGGCCGCTCGTTGGGGCACCGGTGACAGCAAAGTTGCGGGTACTTCGGATCCCGAAACCTGGGGCGTTGGCTTCCAAGTCGGCTTCAGCGGCTTCACCTTCGGTGCTGCCTATGCTGAAAACGACAACGCGGTCGCCAACACGGACCAACAAGGTTACAGCGTTGGTGTGGCATACGACGCCGCCGGTCCCTGGACCTTTGGCCTCGAAGCCTACATCGGTGAAATCGAAGACGGCTCGGGCGTCACCGACGACCACTACGAGTACTACAAACTCGCAGCTAACCGGGACCTGGGACCGGGCGTCAGCTGGACGACCTACCTGCTTTACGGTGAAACCCGCAACGACTCGCTCGTGAACGGCGACATCGACGGCACCGCAATCGGTACCGCGATCAACCTGAGCTTCTAAGCTTAGCTTGAACGAGATTGAACGGCGGGGGAGTGTACTCTCCCGCCGTTTTCTTTTAGGGAACGGGCAACCGTTCCCTTTTTGATGTGCCACAAAGGATGGACATGAAACGAAGTATTGTCTGGTTGGCCTCTTACCCGAAATCCGGCAATACATGGATGCGGATTTTTCTGGCCAATTACCTGTCCGATTCGAAAGAACCTCTAAGCATCAACCAGATTCAGCGATTTGGGTTTGGAGACTCGAAACCGGATCGTTACTTGGCTGCGACTGGCAGAAGGATCGACATAAACGATCCTGAAGCAACGCTTCAGGTGCGCGACCGGGTGTTGCAGGGTATCGTGGCAAACAATGCGGACGTGAACTTCGTAAAAACGCACAATTGTCGGAATCAGGCATTCGGTCATGAACTTATTCCGGCGCGATATACCAGGCAGGCGATCTATATCCTGCGCAATCCTCTGGATATGGTTTTGTCATACGCCCGGCACTACGGCATGACACATGAGCAGACCGTTGAATTTATCGGCCGGACAGACAGTGCCAATCAGGCAGACGCCACAACCACCTGGCAGTTCCTGGGCAGTTGGAGCGATCACGTCAAGGATTGGACGCAAGGCGGAGCGTTCCCGGTCTTATCGCTGCGCTATGAGGACCTGCTGGATGAGCCGCAGACCCATTTCGCCAAGACGCTCGAGTTCCTGGGTGTGCCGGTCGTGCCTGATCGCCTCGAGCGGGCCATCCGCTTTGCAAGCTTCGATGAACTGAAGAAGCAGGAAGAGCAATCGGGCTTCCAGGAAAAGTCGCCCAATTCCGAGCGCTTTTTCGCCAAGGGGCAGGCGGGGCAGTGGAAGGACGACCTCGACCCCGCGCTGGTGACGAAGGTGCGGCGGGAGCATAAACGCATGATGAAAAAACACGGGTATTACAGTGTCTGACCTGCGGCGTATCATCTGGCTGGCATCCTACCCGAAATCGGGCAACACATGGCTGCGCAGCCTTCTAGCGCATTATTTCATGCCACCGGGAATGGCGCCAGATATCAATAACTTACGCCAGTTTACCACTGCCGATATTCGGCAGGATTTCTTTGACGCCGCCAATGGCAGGCCGTTCCGGGGCAAGAGCGTGGAGGATTGGCTGAAGGTGCGCACGAAGGCGCTGCACATGATTGCGGGGGCCAAGCCGGGCAAGCATTTCGTCAAGACGCATTGCACGCCCGTCCGGGTGGGTCCAGTGGACCTGATTCCGCCAGAGGTCACGGCAGGCGCGCTTTACATCATGCGCAATCCCTTCGATGTGGCGCCGTCCTTTGCGCGGCATACATCTGTCCCGATGGATGCCGCAATCGACAAGATGTGCGACCCGGAAAACGTGATGGGTACGGAAACGGGTATTCTGGATGCTTTGGGGCGGTGGGACGACCATGTCACCCGATGGGCCACGGTGCCTGGAATGCCGCGGCACCTGATTCGGTATGAGGATATGCTGGACCGGCCGGCCAAGGCGATTGAGCGGTTGCTGAATTTTCTGAGCGTCAAGCCCGACCGACCGAAACTGGCCAAGGCGATCAAGGCCACCAGTTTCGCGTCGATGAAGAAGCAGGAAGAAAAACACGGGTTCACCGAACGACCCAAAGGCATGCAGAGCTTTTTCGCCAAGGGCACGGCAGGTGGATGGAAAGACGACCTGACTCCGGCGCAGGTGGGGCGGATCCGCGAAGAATTCGCGCCGGTGTTGGAACGGTGGTATCCCGAGATGCTGGATGAGACCGCCGAATTCGCCAGATCCGCCTGAGGCAACGCCTTAAAAAATTTCCGTAACATTCTGAATTGCCGGAATTTTACGCCGGACGCAGACCGAGGATTTCGCGTGTCTGGGCACAGGTCGCCACGGGGCGGTCGTATTTCGCACAGAGATCGGCGGCGCGCGCGATCAGCGCCGCGTTCGACGGCGCCAGCGTGTCGCGGTCAAGGCGCACGTTGTCTTCCAGGCCGGCGCGCGTGTGGCCACCCGCGGCTATGGCCCATTCGTTGACGACGATCTGATTTGCGCCGATGCCCGCGGCGCACCAATTGGCGTTCGGCGCACGCTCCTGCATGGTTTTCACGTAGAAGTCGAACACGGCCCTGTCGGCGGGCATGGCGTTCTTCACGCCCATGACGAACTGGACATAGAGCTGGCCGGGCAGGGCACCCGCGTCGTGCTTGGCAATGGCCTGCAGGATATGCGAGAGGTCGAACGCCTCGACCTCGGGGGTGATGCCGTAGGTCGTCATCTCGGCCGCGAGCCAGTCCACGAGATCGGGCGGGTTTTCGTAGACGCGGCTGGGAAAATTGTTGGAGCCGACCGAGAGCGAGGCCATGTCGGGCCGCAAGGACAGCATCCCGCCCCGTGCCTTGCCCGCGCCCGAGCGCCCGCCGGTCGAGAACTGGATCACGACGCCGGGGCAGTGTTTTTCCAGCCCCTCCTTGAGAGCCGCGAACCTCTCGCGGTCGGAGGAGGGCGACTCGTCGTCGTTGCGCACATGGGCGTGGATGATCGTGGCGCCGGCCTCGACAGCCGCGTGGCTGCTTTCGACCTGTTCGCTTACGGTGATCGGAACCGCGGGATTGTCGGACGTGCGGGGCACGGAGCCGGTGATCGCGCAGCACAGGATGCAGGGTTTGCCAGAGACGTCAGGCATTACTCACAGTTTCTTTCTCGAAGTGAACATCAATTCTGTGCGCGAAACTGCCACACCGAGGACGAATGGCCAAGGCGCGATCAACTGCATGTGCCAAGCTGGCGCGGTTGACGTGCCACCTAGTCCATGCGCATCGCTTCGGTTTCGATGTTGATGTCGACCGTGTCTCCCACCAATCCGTTTTCGACGCCGTAGGTCATGCCGAAATCGCTGCGCTGGATGCTGGCATCCATCGACAGCCCGAGCACGAAGCGTTCGTGGCCAAAGGGGTATGCCTCTGCTTTGTTCAACGTGACATTCAACGTGACCGGCTGTGTCTGGCCGAGGATGGTCAACTCACCCTCGACCGTGCCTTCGGTGTCGGACGTTGGTGTGCCGCCATTCGCAGTGAAGGTGATTTCAGGATGATTGGACACGTCGAGGAAATCGGCCTTGCGCACATGTTCGTTGCGGCCATCGTGAAACGTGTCGACGCTTGTGGCGTCGATGGTCACGGTGACCTCGCCCAGTTTCTGCGTTTCGCTGTCGTATTGAAAGCTGCCCTCGATCCCGGGGAAGATGCCTAGGGTCTTGGCATAGCCGACATGGTCAATTGTGAAATAGACCGAGGTGTGACTGGGGTCGAGTTCATACCGGGCCATCTCGGCCTGGGCAGCGGCGGGCAGGGCGGCAAGGGCTGCGGCCAGCATTTGAATTCGCATGTTGTCTCCTATCTGTTGGCATCTGGGGAATGACAGTTAACGGAAAGGTAGGGCGGCACGTGGCCCCTGCAACGGTGAAAACGGATAGGCCCGGTACCAGTCTGCGCTGTATGAGTTGGAACGTGCACCGCGCGAAAGGCACGGATGGACGGGTCGACCCAGCGCGTGTGCGCGCGGCAATACGGACGGACCTGGCACCGTGGAGGCCAGACATGCTGGCGTTGCAGGAGGCAGACGAAGAATGCCGTCCGCATGGCCGGATCCTCGATGTGGCGGGAATCGCGGCGGATACCGGGCTGAAGTACCAGCACGACAGCGCGGCACTGCGCTGGGGGCCGTGCAGCGACGGGTTCCTGGGGACGATCGTGTTCCTGCATCCACGCTTCGACGTCTTGTATAGAGACGTCGTCGACCTGCCCGGGCATTGTCATCGCGGTGCGGTCGTTGTCGAGGCCGAGGCCAACGGAACAGCATTTCGAGTGATGTCGATGCATCTGTCGTTGTTTCAGCCCCTTCGGGTCGTGCAGATGCGGATCCTTGGGCAATATCTGTATCGCCGCCCCGAAATGCAGACCATTCTGCTGGGCGATTTCAATGAATGGCGCCCCTGGGGCGGGCTGATGTTCAATGCCGGGCTGCTTGGGCGCCGGTTTTGCGGACCTGCAAGGCGCAGCTTTCCGTCGGGACGCCCCGTGTTGCCACTCGACCGGATCCTTACGGACCGGGCCGGCGCTGTGTGGGAGGTCGAAACGGTGCGTACGCCGCAACTGCGGCTTGCCTCGGATCATTTGCCGATCAGGGGTATCGTGGACCTGGACGCAGCGAAATGATCGGTCTGTGGTGAACGAATTGTGATCTGGCCGCGGGTGCCGCACGTTCTATGTAAACCCATCAGTGGCAAGGATAAAGCATGGTCGACGTAACCCCACAACAGAATGGTCCCGCGATAAGGGTTCGTCCGCCGATGGCAGAGTTTGTCGCGACAGCGGCGCTGATGGCGCTGGGGCTGCTGGTGCTCTCCGGCACGGTGCTGTTGACGCCGGTCTGGTCCATCATGGCCTTCGGGATTTGCGTCGGACTGGTCTCGGTGGGCCTGCGCGGCGGATATCCCCACACCGTTTTCGGCCTGTGCAACACCGTGACGCTGGGCCGGGCCGCGCTTTTATCCGTGCTGTTCGGCGCGTTGTTCGAGGTGAACGCGGTGTCGGCTTGGGTGGTCTTCTGGCTGTCACTGGCGATCCTCGCGTTTGACGGTGTAGATGGCTGGCTGGCGCGCCGCTCGCGGTTGAAATCTGCCTTCGGAGCCCGTTTCGACATGGAAACGGACGCGGCGCTGGGAGCGTTGCTTGCGCTATGGTTGCTAATTTCAGGCAAGACCGGAGCCGAGATCCTGGTCTTGGGCTTCATGCGCTATGGCTTCGTGCTGGCAGGTATGTTGTGGCCCGCGCTGCGCGCGGATTTGCCGGAATCGATGCGCCGCAAGACCATCTGCGTGGTGCAGATCGCGGCTCTGATTGCGTTGGTGTTTCCCCTGCTGCCGGAAGGCCTGGTGACACCGATCGCGATGGCGGCAGCGGCCCTGCTGGCCATTTCATTCGCGGTGGACACGATCTGGTTGGTGCGGCACCGCAAATGAGGCGGGCGCTGATCCTGATCTCGTCCGCGGGGCTGATGCTGTGCGTGCTGGCGTTGCCCAACCATCCCGGGCAGATGTCATTTTCGGGTATGGCCTATTGGCCGATAGAGTTGTCGGTTCTGCTGTTCGCCATGCTGGCCGCGGGTCAGGGGCGCGGCCTGGCCACGGCGGCAGCCTTGGCGCTGGTCGCGCTGACGGCGCTGAAGCTGGCGGATATGGCGAGTTTTGCGGCCTATAACCGTGGCTTCAATCCAGTGTCGGACCTCTTTCTGGTGGAGGCCGGGTTGAGCCTGCTGAGGGACAGCATAGGGCCGATGCGCACCGTGCTGCTTGTACTGGGCGCATTCATGGCGACGGCGATCCTGTTCACGCTGTTGCGTGGCGGGCTGAAGGCGTGGCAACGGCTAGTGCTTCCGGCGCCGGCGAGAGCGCTGGCATTGGTTGGAGTCCTGGCGACGAGCGGTTGGGCGGTCGCCGATACCGGGCACCACCTGGGTTACTGGTCGTTCGCTCAAAGCCCTCCGGGGTCGGCCCGGACGACCCGGGTTGCCGTTGCGCGGATCGGCGATGCGCGGGAAACCGTGGCGGAACTGGCGCGGTTCAAACGGGCGGCGCAGGACGATCCGATGCGCGACATCGCGGGCGTTTTCGATCGGTTGCAGGGGCGGGACTTGCTGTTGATCTGGATCGAGAGCTATGGGCGCGCGAGTTTCGACAATCCGGAGTATTCAGGCACGCATACCGCGACGTTGCGCGGCGCTGAAGCGGACCTGCGTGAGGCAGGCCTGGCTATGAAGAGCGGCTGGCTTACCTCGCCCACGGCGGGCGGTCAGAGCTGGCTTGCCCATGGCGCGCTGAACAGCGGATTGTGGACGTCGGACAATGCGCGGTACAGCGCGATGATCGCCAGTGGGCAGAAATGGCTGTTTCACTTCGCGCAGGCGGCGGGATATCGCACCGCTGCGGTCATGCCCGCGATCACGATGGCCTGGCCGGAAAGCGCGGCCATGGGCTTCGACCTTGTCTTCGAGGCCGAGGACATCCCCTACACGGGCGCGCCGTTCAACTGGGTCACGATGCCCGACCAGTTCACCCTGGCGGCCTACGGCGACCTTCTGTCCGAAGACCCGCGCCCGGATTTCGTGCAGATTGCGTTGATCTCGTCTCATGCGCCGTGGACGCCGGTGCCGCGGATGCTGCCCTGGGAGGCCATCGGCGACGGGTCCGAGTTCAGCGAAATGGCGGGGCAGGGTCCGTCCCCGCGAGAACTGTGGAAGGATCGCGACGCGGTGCGCGATGCGTATCGGAGATCGGTGGATTACGCGCTGCAGGCCGTCTTTTCCCACGTGGCGCGTCTGGGGGAGGCTGCCCCGCTGGTCATTGTCGCCGGCGACCATCAAGCGGCGGGGTTCGTGGCGGGCAGCGACAACAAGGACGTGCCGGTGCACATGATCGCGCCGCCGGAGGTCTTGGGGTTCATCGAGGCGTGGGGTTGGAGCGACGGCCTGATCCCGTCCGCCGCCGCGCCGGTGCGCCGGATGGACAGCTTTCGCGACGATTTCATCCGGGCGTTCACGTCGATGGAACAGATTGCAGGTGTCAGGGAATGAGGGCCTGGGCATTGAAACTGCTGGCGTCGGCGGGACTGATGGCGGCGATGCTGTGGTGGACGGACACGGAAGAAGTGGCCGGACGCCTGGCCAAAGCGGAGTGGACATGGCTGGCGGCAAGTCTCGGGGCGTTGACGCTGGCGACCGTTTCCATGGCCCGCCGTTGGCAATTGACGGCGCGCGCGCTGGATATCCGGATCGGATTTGGCCTCGCGCTGAGGGAGTATTACCTGGCGCAGTTGATCAATTCGGTCCTGCCCGGCGGCGTTCTGGGAGATGTGGGCCGCGCCGTGCGGGTACGCCGTCAGGCAGATTGGGCGCGTGCCGGACAGTCGGTTGCCGCCGAGCGACTGATGGGGCAGGTGGCGATGTTCACTCTGCTGAGCCTTGGTCTGGTCGGTGCGGTGATCGTGCCGGGCGGCACGGTATGGCCGGGCGGTGTCTGGACACTTTTGCTGATCATGCCGCTTCTGTGCGGCGTGGCCTTGTGGGTGGCACGGCAGTTTCCCGCAACCAGGTCGTTTCCGGGGCTGATCCGGCGGTTGCTCGGGCACCGCAGGATCGTTTTGCATGCCTTTTTCGGCGCGGGGCTGCTGGTTTTCGCACTCTACGCGTGCGCGCGGGCCACCGGCTCGGTCATACCCGCGGCCGGCCTGTTGACGGTACTGCCGCTGGTCTTCTGCGCGATGCTTGTGCCGCTGTCGATTGCCGGCTGGGGATGGCGCGAAGGGGCGGCGGCGGCGCTGTTCCCGCTGATCGGCCTCACGTCCGATGCAGGTGTGGCAATGGGCATCTGCTATGGCGCGATGATGCTGATCGCGACCTTGCCGGCGCTGGTTCTTCTTTGGGCGCCGAGCGCGAACGCATCCGCGGCAGGGGAGGCCGCATCGCAATGACCCGCGCCGTTTTCGCCATTCCCGGAGACAAGAACCAGCGCACCGGAGGGTACATCTATGACGCCACCGTGCTGAGTCGCTTGAATGCTTTGGGGCATGATACTGCCCACGTGCAGTTGCCGGACAGCTTTCCTGACCCATCTTCCATGGATATGCAGAAGACGTTCGATGCCCTGGCCGCGATCCCGCGCTCTTGTCCGACCATCGTGGACGGGCTGGCGCTGGGCGCGTTGGAACCGGCAGGACTGTGCCGTGTCGCCGCGCCGATCGTCGGGATGGTGCATCACCCGCTGGGACTGGAAAGCGGTCTGCCCGCAGACCGCGCCCGACGGCTTTTGGACAACGAGGCAGAGGTCCTGCGCCACGTGGCGCATGTGATCGTGCCGAGCCAGCACATCGCGGACACCGTGGCGCGGGAGCTTGGGGTCGAGCGGGACCGCTTGACCGTTGCGCCGCCGGGGTTCGAGCAACTGGACGAGGAAGCCGGACCGGTGCCGGCCAAGGCGATGCCACCGTTGATTCTTTCGGTGGGGCTTCTGACGCCGAGGAAGGGGCATGATGTCCTTCTCAAAGCGCTCGCCGAGCTGACCGACCTGGACTGGCAGGCAGAAATCGTCGGCAAGGCTCATGAGCCCGAGACCACCGAGAAGCTGCTCGCCGAAGCGGCGACGCTGGGGCTTTCGGATCGCGTGCGGTTCGCCGGAGAGGTGAGCGAAAAAGCGTTGAGACAGGCCTACGGCCGCGCAAGCGTCTTTGCCCTTGCGACCCGCTACGAGGGATACGGCATGGTGTTGAGCGAGGCGATGCAGAACGGTTTGCCGGTCGTCTCGACCCGTGTGGGCGCGGTTCCCGAAACGGTGGGCGAGGCGGCGCTGCTGGTGGAGCCGGACGAGCCCCTGGCGCTGGCCGAGGCAATCAGAACCTTGCTGACATCGCCGGAAGCCGCCCGCAGCTATGCCCGCGCTGCGCGCGACCGGGCGGCGTCGCTGCCCGGCTGGACACACACGGCACGTGTTTTCGCGGACGTTCTGGAACGGATTGGATCATGAGCCTGTTACTATTTCGAAAATGCGCGGCGCTCGTTCCGCATCACCCCGAAAAATGGAAGTTCCATGTTTGCAGTTGAAGTCCGCGATCACATCATGATCGCACATTCCTTGCCATCCCCCGTCTTCGGCCCGGCCCAGGGCCTGCACGGCGCGACCTTCGTCGTCGACGCAGCGTTCTATACAGAGGACCTGGACCCTAACGGCTTGGTGGTCGACATCGGCCTTGCGACCGAAGCGCTGAACGCGGCGCTGGAGCCGCTGAAATACGGCAACCTCGACGACAAGCCGGAATTCGAAGGCAAAATCACCACGACCGAGTTCCTGTGCCACCATATATGGGCGCAGCTTCGGGATACGGTCAAATCGAAGGGCCTGGGCGATGACGGACGTGTCAAGCGCATCCGGGTCCAGCTTCATGAAAGTCACGTGGCGCGTGGGTGGTATGAATCGGATATCTGACACGCAATTCCAGCCCGACTGGCTGAGCCTGCGCGAACCGGCGGACCACGCGGCGCGTGCCCCCGAATTGCTGCGCGAGGCCGCGTCATTGATGGCACCCGGAACGCGGGTCGTGGATCTTGGCAGCGGCACCGGATCGACGGCACGCGCGTTTGCCGCCGCAGGGTTCGAGACGATGAGTTGGCGCTTTCTGGACACTGATGAAGGCCACTTGCAGGTGGCCAAGGCGCGGCATCCGGCGGCCGACTGCGCGATGTGCAGCGTGGAGGATGTGCAGGCGCTTCCGCTCGAGGATGCCGGCCTTGTCACCACGTCCGCGCTTCTGGACCTGATGAGCGCCGCTTGGGCGGACGCGTTGGCGAAACGGTTGGCGGCGGCATCCATCCCGTTCTACGCGGCACTCAGCTTCGATGGCCGAATGGAGTGGGACCCGGGCTTGCCGGCGGATTCCGACATCGTGCGAGCGTTCAACCGGCATCAGCGCGGCGCCAAGGCGGGACAGGTCGCGATGGGGCCGGACGGTGCGGTGCAGACGGCGCAGGCCTTTGAGGCAAACGGTTTCGAAGTCAGGCTTGCTGACAGCGCGTGGCATCTTGGCCCGGACGATGCGGCCTTGCAGGCCGAATTCGTGGCCGGTGTCGCGGTCGCGGCCACCGAGGCCGGGGAAACGCAGGCCGAAAGCTGGGCCGAAGCGAGACTCAGGACAGTCAATCACACAGCCCTCAAGGTAGGGCACCGCGACCTGTTGGCGATCCCGGATGGAACGCCGGCGCAGACATTGCGGGAACCGCGGAGATGAGTATGGACGCACTGGATGTCACACCAAGGGTCTGGGCCCGTATCCTCGCCGCGCGGAACGACGAAGCGTGCTTGTGCTGCGGCGACTGGAGTTCCGGCGAGCGCGCCGCATTGACGCTATACGGGGGGCTGACGCGGACATTGAGTGGCCAAAGCGTGGTGGCACAGATCGGCCAGTCGCTGGACGGGCGCGTCGCGACAGAGTCGGGTGATGCGCAGGATATATCCGGCAAGGACGGGCTGGCGCACCTGCATCGCCTTCGGGCGCTGGTGGATGCGGTGGTAATCGGAGTGAAGACCGCGTTGCACGACAATCCGCGCCTGACTGTGAGGCTGGCCAAGGGGCGCAATCCGGCCCGCGTGGTGATCGACCCGAACGGACGGCTGCCCAATGACGCCGGCTTGCTGACGGACACGAGCGCGCGGCGCATCGTCATCCAGGCGGTCGACACGCCGCGTCCCGCCGATGTCGAGGTGATCCGTCTGCCGCGCGGCGCCTGGATCTCGCCGGCGCAGATCCTGTCGGCACTGCGCGGCTTGGGCCTTTACCATGTTCTGGTCGAGGGTGGAGGGATCACGATTGCGCAGTTCCTCGAGGCCGGTCTGCTGACCCGGCTGCACGTGGCCGTGGCACCACTGCTGATCGGGGCGGGGCCCGCGGGCCTCAAGACCTCGCCGGTGCCCTGCCTGGCCGAGGCGTTGCGCCCCAAGACCGAGGTCTACAGCCTTGGCTCCGACGTTCTCTTCGACTGTGCGCTGGCGCCCGAGCCGCCTGCCGAAGTGCTGTGGCCGCATCGCCTGAACGACCGCCCGGCCTTGCGGCACTGAAATTGTGTTCCGAATGTCCCGATCCGACCCTGATAATCTGAGAGTGTGTTCCATGTCGCCAGTACCTGAAAGTCTTCGACCCAGTATCGCGGAACGCCTGAGCCGGGTGAGCGCCGATCTGCGCCTTGGTCTGCCATGCCTTGTAGCCGACGGGGGCTCGCGGGCGGTCGTGGTGGCGATCGAGCCGCTGACCCAGGAGCGTCTGGATGCGCTGCGCGGGATGTTCGGCGTGCCCGAGCTTGTTCTGACCGGGAATCGGGCACGCGCCGCCATGGCACCTGTGCAAAGCGCCGATGTGACCGATGGCCCGGTGCGTATCCACCCGCCGAAACAGGCCGATATCGGCTGGTTCATGCGCCTGGCGGATGCCGGTCAAGATGCGGCGGCGGGCCCTGTCGCACCGCTGCATCGCGTACGATCGGAGGAGACGCGCCTGCATGGAGTAGCCCTGAGCCTGGTGAAGTCGGCAGAGCTGCTGCCGGCGGCGTTGGTGTTCGACGTGGCGCGGACCGCCGATTTGCCCGTGGAACTGGCCATGACGCACGTGGATGTGGCAGAGACGCTCGGACATTTTGCAAAGGCGCCGGTGCTGTCGCACGTGGCGGCGGCCGGCCTGCCGGTCGAGGCGCATGACGCAGGCCGGTTGCACGTTTTTCGCGACCCGGACGGACGCACCGAACACTACGCGTTCGAAATCGGAACACCGGATCCGGCGGGGCCGGTGCTGGCCCGACTGCACTCGGCCTGCTTTACGGGTGACGTGCTGGGCAGTCTGAAATGCGATTGCGGGCCGCAGCTTCGCGCCGCGATGTTGCGGATGGGCGAGGAGGGCGCTGGCCTGCTGCTCTACCTCAATCAGGAAGGGCGCGGCATCGGGCTGGCCAACAAGATGCGGGTCTATGATCTGCAGGCACAGGGCCTCGATACCGTGGACGCCAATCATACGCTGGGGTTCGAGGACGACGAGCGCGATTTCCGCGTGGCGGCTGTCATCCTGCGGCAGCTTGGCGTCGGGAAGGTGCGTCTGTTGACCAACAATCCGGCCAAGGTGCGGACCTTCCGGGCACAGGGGATCGAGGTCGTGGAACAACTGCCTCTGCGGGTTGGAAAGAACATTCACAACAGCGGCTATCTGTCCGTGAAAGCGCTGAAATCCGGGCACGCACTTTGAATACTGACGCAGCCCAGGCATTGTGGATCGTGGACAGGCAGACGGTTGAACTGCGGGCGGTCGAGGTCAATGCGGGACCGGAGGATGTGGTGATCGAGACCCTCTTCAGCGGGATCAGCCGCGGCACCGAGCGGCTGGTCTGGAGCGGGGGTGTACCAGCCAGCGAGCACGAAACCATGCGGGCACCGTTTCAGCAGGGTGCGTTCAGCTTTCCGGTGAAATACGGGTATGCCGCGGTGGGCACCGTGCAGGGGGGCGAACGGGCTGGGGAGACCGTCTTTGTCCTGCATCCGCACCAGACGCAGTTCGCCGTGCCGTCCGAGGCCGCGTGCCCGGTGCCAGACACGGTGCCGGCGGCGCGCGCGGTGCTTGCCGCCAACATGGAAACGGCGCTGAACATCACGTGGGACGCCCGTGTGGCGCCGGGCGACAGGGTCAGCGTGATCGGTGCCGGCGTGGTGGGTCTGTTGACCGGCTATGTCTGCGCGCGGATTCCGGGAACCGAGGTGACGATGGTCGATGTCGATCCGCGCAAGGCGGCCCTGGCCGACGCGATGGGCTGCGGTTTCTCGCAGCCGGCAGAGGCGGCCGGCGACAGGGACGTGGTCATCCACGCGTCGGCGACGGCGGAAGGTCTGGCTACGGCCATTGCGCTGGCGGGCATGGAGGCACGGGTTGTCGAGGCAAGCTGGTTCGGCACCAAGGCGCCCGAGGTGCCCCTTGGTGGTGCGTTCCATCAGCGCCGTCTACAGATCGTCAGCAGCCAGGTCGGGCAGGTGCCCGCGGACAGGCGCGTCAGGTGGAGTTACCGCAGGCGGCTGGAAAAGGCGTTGAATCTTCTTGCGGATCCAGCGCTGGATGTCCTGGTGTCCGGGGAGTCGTCTTTCGATCAGCTTGCCCAGGATTACGGTGCGATCCTCGAGGATCCGTCCGCGTTGTGCCACCGCGTCCGCTACGCCCCCGCGCTTTAGACGGTCGGCCCTTTGGACGTTCAGTCGCGTACACCGCGCAGGGCGCTGGTCACCACGAAGAGAACAGCGGCGACGCAGACGATGGAGGGGCCTGTCGGGGTGTCGAGCAGATACGCGGATTGCAGGCCCGCGACCGCCGAGACCGAGCCGATAGCGGCAGCGGCAACCGCCATCTCTTCGGGGCTGCGCGACAGGGGCCGTGCGGCGGCTGCGGGAATGATCAGCATTGCCGCAATCAGAAGCGCGCCGACGACCTTGATCGCCACGGCGACGGTGATGGCAAGGGCCAGTGTAAGGATCAGCCGTTCGCGCCGGGGGTCGATGCCGCTGGCATATGCCAGTTCGTCGCTGAGCGTCGAGGCCAGAAGGGCGGACCAGCGCCAGCCGATCAACGCCACCACCAGTGCGGCGCCGCCCCAGATCACGATCAGGTCGCCACGGGACACCGCGAGGATGTCGCCGAACAGATAGGCCATCAGGTCGATACGTATCCCGGACAGGAACGATACCGCCACCAGCCCGAAAGCCAGAGCAGAATGCGCCAGGACACCAAGAAGCGTGTCCATGGCATAGCCCCGTCCCGACAGCCCGGTGACGGTCAACGCCATGGCAAGCGAAACGGCCACGGCGCCCGCGAAGACCGAGATCTGCAGCGCCAGCGACAGCGCCACGCCCAGAATTGCCGCGTGCGCGGTGGCGTCACCGAAATAGGCCATCCGCCGCCACACGACGAAACTGCCGAGCGGGGCGGCCGCGCAGGCGACACCGATACCGGCCAGGGTGGCACGGATCATGAAATCATCGAGCATTATTCGGCGGCCTCGGTCTCGGTGCTGTTCGACGTATGGTCGTGCACGTGGTCGTGCGTGCAGGTCTCGTCATGGGCGTGGTCATGGTCGTGCCGGTAAAGCGCCAGTGCGCCGCCGGTGCCCGATCCGAACAGGGCCTGGTATTCGGGGGCGGCCGAGACGGTTTCGGGCGTGCCTTGGCAGCAAACGTGCCCGTTGAGGCAGATCACGCGGTCCGAGGCGCTCATGACAACGTGCAGTTCGTGGCTGATCATCACGATTGCACAGCCGGTCTCGCGGCGCACGTCCTCGATCTGGCGGTAGAACGCGGCAGAGCCGGGCTGGTCGAGCCCCTGGGTCGCTTCATCGAGCAGCAGAAGGTTCGGACGTCCGATCAGCGCCCGTGCCAGCAGGACGCGCTGCATCTGGCCGCCGGACAGGCCGTCCATTTGCCGGTCGGAAAGATCCGGGACCCCGGACCGGTCCAGTGCCTGCTCGATCGCGGCCCGGAATGCGCCGGAGGGCAGCCGCAAAAACCGTTTCACGGTCAGAGGCAGCGTTGGGTCGATGTGGAGTTTCTGCGGCACATAGCCGATACGCAGGCCGGCGCTGCGCACGATCTTGCCGGAGGAGGGCGCAACGGCGCCGATGAGTGCGCGCAGAAGCGTCGTCTTGCCCGATCCGTTCGGCCCCACGATCGTGATGATCTCGCCGGGTTCGACGGCAAGCGAGACATCGCGCAACACCCGGACGGCGCCGTAGCCGACGCTGATATTCTCGACGGAGACGAGGCTCATGTGTCGGCCTTGCCGGAGCAGGCGGGGCAAAGGCCCTCGGCCTCGACCACGGTTCTTTCGATCCGGAAGCCGGCCGCGCGAGCCGTCTCGCCCAAGTCGCCACTTGCGGGTGTCGCCTGCGCCTCTGCTACCGAGTCGCATTGGCGGCAGATCATGAAGGCGGGCGAGTGGTTGGCGCCGGGGTGGGAGCAGGCCACAAACGCGTTGAGCCGTTCGATCTTGTGCGCAAATCCGTTGGCGACGAGGAATTCGAGCGCGCGATAGGCCACCGGGGGCTGGGAGCCAAATCCGGCCTCGCGCAGGCGGTCGAGCATGTCATAGGCGCCAAGCGCACGGTGCTCCTGCAGCAGGATTTCCAGTGCCTTACGGCGCACGGGCGTAAAGCGCAGCCCTTCGCGGGCGCAATGCGCCTCGGCCTCGGAGATCGCGGCAGAGATGCAATTGGCGTGATCGTGCGTCTCGAAACCGAGTGGTTCGCTCGGGCCAGCGGTCCCTGATTTGTCGGTACTTGTCATATTATAACGTTTTGTATATTGCGACATGCAATGTTATGTAATTACAAGAGGCCGTGATGTCCAGAACCCTTCTTTCCCTGTCCGCCACGATGGCGTTCGTTGCAGGCACTGCCGGCGCCGAGGCACCGCAAGTCGCCGTGGATATCGCGCCGATCCATTCGCTGGTCGCCCGCGTCATGGACGGCGTGGGCCAGCCCGCGCTGATCGTGGCGCCGGGGGCAAGCCCGCACGAATACAGCTTGCGACCCTCCGACGCGGGGGCGTTGCAGGAGGCGGACGTGGTTTTCTGGCTCGGGCCTGACCTTACGCCCTGGCTGGACGGTGCGCTGGACACGCTGGCGGGGCAGGCCGATGTGGTCGAGTTGTTGGAGGTCGACGGCACGGTAACCCTGCCGGTCCGTGAAAATGCCTTGTTCGAAGCGCATGACCATGCGCACGGATCGGGCGGGCACGATGACCATGCGCATGGCGACGACCATGCCGATCACGAAGGTGATGAGGAGAAACATGCTCACGCGGAGTCGGAGTATGCGCACGACCACGATCATGAGCACGACCACAAGCATGAGCACGACCACGAGACAGGCGCCGAGCACGGCGAAAGCGCGGAGGGCCACGCCGCGCACGATCACGGCCATGGCGGGCTGGACCCGCATGCCTGGCTGTCGCCCGACAATGCCGCCACGTGGCTGACCGCGATCGCTGCCACGCTGTCGGAGGCCGACCCCGGGAACGCCGAGGCCTATCGCGAAAACGCCGCCGCTGGTGTCGACGAAATTGCCGCGCTGAAATCCGAGCTCGACGCTATCCTCGACCCGGTGCGCGGCGGCAATTTCATCGTGTTCCACGATGCCTACCAGTATTTCGAGGATGCCTTGAACATGCCTGCTGCAGGGGCGATCTCGGTCTCGGACGCGGCCGACCCCAGCCCGGCGCGCATTGCCGAAATTCAGGCACGGGTGCGTGATGAGGGTGTGACCTGCGTACTGTCGGAACCCCAGTTCGCCCCCGGCATCGTCGACGCGGTGATGGAGGATGCGCAAGCGCGGACGGATGTGCTGGATCCGCTTGGCTCGGACCTGGCGCCGGGACGCGCGCTTTATCCGCAGCTGCTGCGCAATCTTGCGACGACCCTGGCGGAGTGTCTTTAGGCCTCAGCTGCCGGTCTGGATCTGATAGCCGGGCCGGGTGATCGCCTTGACCGTGGTGATGGGCGCGCCGTCGATCCAGGTCGTGCGTTCGATCACCATGAGAGCGGCCCCGACGGGTGTCTCGAGAAGGCCCGCGATCTCTTCGTTCGCCGAGATGGCATAGAAGCGCAGATCGAGCCTTGTGTAGGGCTTGTTGTGGACAAGCCACTCGTTCGCGCTCTGCTCGGTGAAATCGAGATCGCGTATTTCGGGCGACGTCCGGGGGCAAATCCAGCGGTCCTCGAGGATGTAGGGCCGGCTGTCGGACAGGTGCAGGGCCTCGACGCGCACCATGGGGCGCGGCGTGTCGAGTTCGAATGCCGAGAGCACCGCGCGTGGCGCATTGGCTTCACGGCGGCGGATCAGGTGATAGCCATAGCGCCCACCGCGTTGTTCCACCTCGCGGCGGGTGATCGGGATGTCGAGCGTGGCGCGGGTGACCGGGTCGGGCCGCACCCGCGTTCCGCCCTTGCGCCGACGCTCCACCAGACCGCTGTCGGAAAGATCCTGCATGGCGCGTTGTACGGTGGAGCGCGCGCAGTTCAGGTCTTCGGCAATGTCGGCATCCCGCGGCAGGCGGTCGCCGGGGCCGTATTGCCCGGTGAGGATCTGGTCGTGGATCCTGTCGCGGACATCTCTCCACGACAGGCGCGGCGGCGTGGTCATATGGCCTGTCCCAGTTGCGCGGTGACAGCCAGGAATGCGTTGGTGATCCGGTCACGCGCGACGTGTCGACCGTTTTGGACCATGTGGCGCCCCGCGCTCCAGACATCGGTGACGCAACTGCGGCCACGGCCCGTGAAGATAAGACTGTCGAGCGCGGTGTCGCCGGAGCGATTGCAGATGAACTCGTTGTCTGTGGACACGGCAATGAGATCGGCAAGCTGACCTTCGGCAATCTGCCCCGAAGCTCGGCCCGCGGCCTGTGCTCCGGCCTGCGCCGCGGCGTCAAAGAGCACCCGGCCCGTGGAGCGGTCCGCCGTTGCCATCGCCGCGCGGCTGCGGTCGCGCAGGCGCTGAGAGTAGTCGAGCGTGGCTAGTTCCTCCCAGAGCGCGATGTGGATATTGGAATCCGAGCCGACGCCGAACCGGCCACCGGCGTCGCGATAGGTGATCCCGTTGAAGATACCGTCGCCCAAGCTCGATTCCGTGATCGGGCAGAGGCCGGCGACAGCGCCCGTGCCGGCCAGCGCACGGGTCTCGGCGTCCGTCATCTGCGTGCAGTGGATCAGGCACCATTCCGCGGTCACATCGGCATTGTCCAGAAGCCACTCGACCGGGCGGGCGCCGAGGTGGGCCTCGACCTCCTGAACCTCCGCGACTTGCTCGGCGAGATGCATGTGGATAGGGCCCTTGGGGCAGATTTGGCGGGCTTGCGCCAGCGCGTCAGGCGGCACGGCGCGGAGGGAATGGGGTGCCACCCCGATGGCAAAGTCCTCGGGCGCTTCGGCAATAAGCCTTGCGCTGTCGGCGTGCAGGCGGGCGAACAGATCCGGGTCGCTGCCGAACCGGCGCTGGCCGCCTTCCAGCGCGCGCCCGTCGCAGCCGCCCTGCATGTAGTGAACCGGCAGCAGGGTGAGGCCGATGCCGGTATTCGTCGCGGCCGTGGTGATCCGTCCGGCCATTTCGGCCAATTCGGCATAGGGTTTGCCGCCGATATCGTGGTGCAGGTAGTGAAACTCGGCCACCGCGCCATAGCCGGCCTCGAGCATCTCCATGAACACAAGCTCGGCGATGGCCTGCACGTGGTCCGGTGTCAGCCGGTCGAGAAAGCGGTACATCAGCTTGCGCCAGGTCCAGAAACTGTCGTCGGGGTCGGGGCCTCGGGTTTCGGTCAGCCCGGCCATGGCGCGCTGGAATGCATGGCTGTGCAGGTTGACCGGCGCAGGCAGCAACAGGTCGACGGTGTGCGCGCCGGGCGACGGCGTGCGGGAGATTCGCGTGATGCGCCCCTGGTCGATAGTCAGGCAAAGGTCGCTGACCCAGCCGTCCGGAGTAAGGGTTTGACGAGACTGGATTTCCTGCACGGGCGATCTCCATTGACAAAATATGTACCTACATATTAACGTTCCGTAGGCCGTGTGGCAAGGAGGGAAGAATGACCGATCATCTGACGATCACCAATGCCACCATCGCCTGCATGGACGGCTCCGAAGACGGATACGGCCTGATGCGGGATGCGGCGCTGCGGGTGCAGGGCGAGCGGATCGACTGGGTCGGGCCGATGGCCGAGATTGGCGAGGTGCCACAAGGCGCGCAGGTGCTCGACGCCGGAGGGCGGCTTCTGACGCCCGGTCTGATCGATTGTCACACCCACATTGTGCATGGCGGCAATCGCGCCCGCGAGTTCGAGATGCGCCTTGAGGGGGCGAGCTATGAGGAGGTGGCGCGCGCCGGGGGCGGGATCGTCTCGACCGTGACGGCGACGCGGGAGGCGAATGAGGATCTGTTGCTGGCGCAGGCGTTGCGCCGCGCCGACGCGCTGATCGCCGAGGGTGTCACGACGATCGAGATCAAGTCGGGTTATGGCCTTGATATCGAAACGGAACTGAAGATGCTGCGGGTGGCGCGCGCGGTGGGCGAGGCACGTCCGGTGCGGGTGGTGACTTCGTTTCTGGGCGCGCATGCAGTGCCCAAGGGCGCGGATGCTGACAGCTATGTCGACGAGGTCTGCCTGCCCGCGCTGGAGGCGGCCCATGCCGAGGGGTTGGTCGATGCGGTGGACGGCTTCTGCGAAGGGATCGCGTTCGACACCGCGCAGATCGCGCGGGTATTCGACAAGGCCGCGGCGCTGGGCCTGCCGGTCAAGCTGCATGCCGAGCAGCTGAGCAATATCGGCGGCACCAGGCTGGCAGCGCGGTACGGCGCTTTGTCGGCGGATCACGTGGAATATGCCGATGAGGCCGATGCCAGGGCGCTGGCCGAAGCGGGCAGCGTTGCGGTGCTGTTGCCCGGTGCGTTCTATACGCTGCACGAGACGCAAAAGCCGCCCGTGGTGGCGTTCCGCGCCCATGGCGTGCCGATGGCGGTGGCGACGGACTGGAACCCCGGGTCGTCGCCGATGGGCTCGGTCCTTTTGGCGATGAATATGGCCTGCACGCTGTTCGGTCTGACCCCGGCCGAGGCGCTGGCGGGCACAACGCACCATGCGGCGCAGGCGCTGGGGCTCTATGACCGGGGCGAGATCGCGCCGGGGATGCGGGCGGACCTCGCCATCTGGGATGTCGAGGAGCCGGCGGAGCTGAGCTATCGCATCGGGGTGAACCCGCTCTTCAAACGAATCTTCGGAGGGCGGGCATGACCTTGACGCTGGTGCCGGGAGAGACCCGGCTGGACACGCTGGAGCGGATGTGGCGCGACGGTACGGCGGCGGTTCTGGCGCCCGATGCGCGACCGGCGATCGAGGCGGCAGCGGGGCAGGTCGCTGCGGCGGCGCGTGGGGACGTGCCGGTTTACGGGGTGAATACGGGCTTCGGCAAGCTGGCCTCGGTGCGCATTCCGCCCGAGGATGTCGAGACGTTGCAGCGCAACCTGATCCTCAGCCATTGCTGCGGCGTGGGCGAAGTGCTGGAGCCCGAGACCACGTGCCTGATGATGGCGCTGAAGCTTTTGTCGCTGGGGCGGGGTGCCTCGGGCGTGCGGTGGGAGATTTGTGCGCTGATCGAGGGGATGCTGGCGAAAGGCGTCGTGCCCGTGATCCCGTCACAGGGGTCGGTGGGCGCGTCGGGCGACCTTGCGCCGCTGGCGCATATGGCCGCTGCGATGATCGGCGAGGGCGACGCGCTACTGCACGGTGTACGGATGCCAGCGGGCGAGGCGTTGGAGCAGGCCGGGCTGACACCCGTGGTGCTGGGCCCCAAGGAAGGGCTGGCGCTGATCAACGGCACGCAGTTTTCGACCGCCTGCGCATTGGCGGCGCTGTTCGACGGCGTGCGGGCGCTGAGGGCGTCGGTCGTGACGTCGGCGCTGTCGACGGATGCCATCATGGGCTCGACCCAGCCATTGCAGCCGGAAATCCACAGCTTGCGCGGCCACAGAGGGCAGATCGACGTGGCCACCGCGATGTCGGCCTTGATGACGGGCAGCGAGATCCGCGAAAGCCACCGCGAAGGCGACAGCCGGGTGCAGGACCCCTATTGCATTCGCTGCCAGCCGCAGGTGGCGGGCGCGGCGCTGGACCTGTTGCGCTTTGCCGCGACAACGCTGGAGATAGAGGCGAATGCCGTCACGGACAATCCGCTGGTGATCGAGGCGGGGATCGTTTCGGGCGGGAATTTCCACGCCGAGCCGGTGGCCTTTGCCGCCGACCAGATCGCGCTGGCATTGTCGGAGATCGGAGCCATCGCGCAGCGGCGCGTGGCGTTGATGGTGGACCCGGCATTGAGCCACGACCTGCCGCCTTTCCTGACGCCCGCGCCGGGGCTGAACTCGGGCTTCATGATTGCCGAGGTCACCACGGCGGCGCTGATGAGCGAGAACAAGCATCTGGCGAACCCATGTTCGACCGACAGCACGCCGACCTCGGCCAACCAGGAGGATCACGTCAGCATGGCCGCCCATGGTGCACGGCGGCTGCGCCGGATGAACGCGAACCTGTCGATGATCCTGGGCGTCGAGGCGCTGTGCGCAACGCAAGGGATCGAGGCGCGGGCGCCGCTGGTGACCTCACCGGCGCTGACCAATGCGCTGGGGGTGATCCGGGCTGTGGTGCCGGCCTTGAAAGAGGACAGACTTATGGCGCCGGACATGGAAAAGGCCGCGGCGCTGGTGCGCGACGACGCGCTGGCCTTTGAGACTGGCGTGGAGGTCTCGCTGTGAGTTTTCTCGAGGTGACGCGCGGGCAGAGCCCGCTGGTATTGGGGCTGCCGCATACGGGAACGGATGTTCCGCCCGACGTGGCCGAGGGCCTGAACGAGACCGGGCTGGCACTGGCCGATACGGACTGGCACATTCACGCGCTTTACGCCGGGCTGGTGGGCGATGCGACCACGGTGCGCACCACCATCCACCGCTATGTCATTGATGTGAATCGCGACCCGGAGGGCGCGAGCCTTTATCCCGGCCAGAACACCACGTCGCTGTGCCCGGTGACGGACTTTGACGGTCAGCCGATCTGGAAGGAGGGCGCCGCACCCGACAAGGCCGAGATCGCGCGGCGGCGCGAGGCGTATCATGCGCCCTATCACGCGGCGCTGGCGGCGGAGCTGGAGCGTGTGCGGGACATTCACGGGTTCGCGGTGCTTTATGACTGCCACTCGATCCGGTCGGAAATTCCCTTTCTGTTCGAGGGCGTTCTGCCGGATTTCAACGTGGGCACCGATGAGGGCCGCACCTGCGCTGCGTCGATCCAGGATAGCGTGTATCGTAGGTGCGAGGCGGCCCAAGGATACAGCGCCATCCTGAACGGGCGTTTCAAGGGCGGCTGGACAACGCGGCATTACGGGCAGCCTGGCGACGGCCTGCACGCGATCCAGATGGAGCTGGCGCAGTCCACCTATATGCAGGAAACCCCGCCCTGGGACTATGCGCCCGACCGCGCGGACCGCCTGCGCCCGCATCTGAAAACCATTCTAGACGACCTGATCCGTTGGAGGCCCGAATGACCAATCCCCGCCATAACCTGCGTGACATCTACCCGCCCACCGGTACCGAGATCACCGCCAAAAGCTGGCAGGCCGAGGCCGCGATGCGGATGCTGATGAACAACCTGCATCCGGACGTGGCCGAGAACCCGCATGAGCTGGTGGTCTATGGTGGCATCGGGCGTGCGGCGCGGACCTGGGACGATTTCGACCGGATCGTTGCCGGGCTGAAGGACCTCGAGGATGACGAGACGCTGGTGGTGCAGTCGGGCAAGCCGGTGGCCATCGTCAAGACCCACGCCGACGCGCCGCGCGTTCTGATCGCCAATTCCAATATCGTGCCACATTGGGCCAACTGGGACCATTTCAACGAGCTCGATAAGAAGGGCCTGATGATGTACGGCCAGATGACGGCCGGATCGTGGATCTATATCGGAAGCCAGGGCATCGTTCAGGGCACCTACGAGACCTTTGCCGAGGCGGGGCGTCAGCACTACGACGGAGACCTGACCGGCAAGTGGATCCTGACCGGCGGCTTGGGCGGCATGGGCGGGGCACAGCCGCTGGCCGCGGTCATGGCTGGGGCGTGCTGTCTTGCGGTGGAATGCAATCCCGACAGCATCGATTTCCGTCTGCGCACGCGGTATGTGGACGAGAAGACCGACAGCCTTGATGAGGCGCTGGAAATGATCGACCGCTGGACCAAGGCGGGCGAGGCCAAATCGGTGGCCTTGCTGGGCAATGCGGCGGATATCTTTCCCGAGATCCACAAGCGCGGCGTGCGCCCCGATATCGTGACCGACCAGACCAGCGCGCATGACCCGGTGAACGGCTACCTGCCGCAGGGGTGGAGCATGGCCGAGTGGCGCGACAAGCGGGAGAGCGACCCCAAGGCGGTCGAAAAGGCCTCGCGCGCGTCGATGAAGGTGCATGTGCAGGCGATGGTGGATTTCTGGAACGACGGGGTGCCGACGCTGGACTATGGCAACAACATCCGGCAGGTGGCGCAGGAGGAGGGGCTGGAGAATGCCTTTGCCTTCCCGGGTTTCGTGCCCGCCTACATCCGGCCCTTGTTTTGCAAGGGGATCGGGCCGTTCCGCTGGTGCGCGCTGTCGGGCGATCCGGAGGATATCTACAAGACCGACCAGGCGATGAAGGAGCTGTTCCCCGAGAACGAGAAGCTGCACACGTGGCTGGACATGGCGCGCGAGCGGATTTCGTTCCAGGGGCTGCCGGCGCGGATTTGCTGGATCGGGTTGGGCGACCGGCATCGGGCGGGGCTGAAGTTCAACGAGATGGTGGCCAGTGGCGAGTTGAAGGCGCCTGTGGTCATCGGGCGGGACCACCTCGACAGCGGGTCGGTCGCCAGCCCGAACCGCGAGACGGAAGCGATGAAGGACGGATCGGACGCAGTGAGCGACTGGCCCTTGCTGAACGCGCTGGTGAACACGGCGAGCGGCGCGACCTGGGTCAGCCTGCATCACGGCGGCGGCGTTGGCATGGGTTTCAGCCAGCACGCGGGCGTTGTGATCGTGGCCGATGGCACCGACGCGGCCGCCAAGCGGCTGGAGCGGGTGCTGTGGAACGACCCGGCCTCGGGCGTGTGGCGTCATGCCGATGCGGGTTACGAGAGTGCGATCGACTGCGCGAAGGATCATGGCTTGCGCCTGCCAGGCATCCTGGGGAACTGAGGAATGCACTACGCTCCCGGACAGGAAGACTGCCCGCTGCCGTTTTCGCCTTTCAAGAGCTGCACGGTGCCGCGGCCCATCGGATGGCTATCGACGGTCAGCGTGGACGGCGTGCACAACCTTGCCCCCTACAGCCAGTGGCAGAACCTGACCTTCGATCCGCCGATGGTGATGTTCGCGGCCAACCAGTACCCCGACGGGCGGCGCAAGGACACGGTGATCAACGCTGAACAGACGGGCTGGTTCGTGTGGAACATGGCGACCTATGCGTTGCGCGAGGCGGTCAACATTTCGGCCATGGCCGTGCCACCCGAGGATGACGAATTCGATGCGGCGGGTGTCACGCGCGCGGCCTGCATCGACGCGCCGGGAATTCGCGTAGCCGAGAGCCCGGCGCATTTCGAATGCAGGTATCTTTCGACGCATCGCTTGCGTGGCGACAGCAACGCAGGCTGGGTCGACGTAGTTTTTGGGCAGGTTGCCCGAATTCATGTCGACGACGCAGTTCTGACGCCCGAGGGCAAGCTGGACATTCCGAAAATCCAGCCGATCGCGCGGATGGGATATTACGACTACACTTGCATCAAGGATGTCTTCGAGATGCGCATTCCGAATGCGACGGGCGCAGCCGAAGACGGGCTGGAAGGCAAGGCCTAGGCTTTCGACACAAACGATAAACCACTGACCAACAAGGAGAGAAGTAATGGACAGACGCAAATTCCTGACGACCGCCGCCGTGGGCACTGCCGCCGCGCCGCTGGCCACCCCGGCCATCGCGCAGGACGTGCAGCAATGGAAGATGGTGACCGCTTGGCCCAAGAACCTGCCTGGCCCCGGTGTGGCCGCGCAGATGCTGGCCGACCGGATCACCACGCTGTCGGGCGGGCGGATCGAGGTAAAGCTGTTCGCGGCGGGCGAACTGGTGCCGGGGCGCGGCGTGTTCGATGCCGTCAGCGAAGGAACGGCGGAACTATATCATGCGGTGCCGGCCTATTGGGGTTCGAAATCCAAGGGCATCCTGCTGTTCGGCTCGCAGCCTTTCGGGTTGCGCGCGGATGAGCAGGTGGGTTGGCTTTACCACGGGGGCGGGCAGGCGCTTTACGACGAGATGTACGGCCAGTTCGGCATCAAGCCGTTCCTGTGCGGCAACTCCGGCCCGCAATGGGGCGGCTGGTTCCGTAATGAGATCAACTCGGTCGAGGATCTGAAGGGGCTGAAGTTCCGCACGACCGGCCTTGCCTCCGAGATGTGCGCCAAGCTGGGCATGGCGGCCGAGGCCATGGGCGGGCCGGACATGTTCCAGGCGTTGCAGACCGGCGCACTGGACGCGGGCGAGTTCATCGGGCCGTGGACCGACAGCGCGCTGGGCTATCAGCAGGTCGCCAAGAACTATTACTGGCCCGGGGTGGGTGAGCCGTCCTCGGCCGAGGAATGCGGTGTGAATGCCGAGGTGTTCGGCGCGCTGCCCGACGACCTGAAAGAAGCGGTGTCGGTGGCCTGCGAAAGCCTCTACAACCCGGTCTGGACGGAATACACCACCAAGCATGCGGCCTCGCTGAAGAAGCTGGTCGAGGAAGACGGCGTGCAGGTGCGGAAGTTCCCGCAGGAGGTGATCGACGCCATGGGCGAGGCCGCCAAGGAAGTGATCGCCGAGTTGCGCGAGGACAGCGACGAGCTGGTCAAGCGGATCACCGAAAGCTTCGTCGCCTATCGCGACAGCATCGGGGCCTACATGACCTATGCCGATAACGGTCAGATGAATGCCCGTGCCGCGGTGATGGGCTACTGATGACGCGGGCGCGCGGGGGACAGCCTCGCGCGCCACGACCAAAGGGGCAGGGAAGGCCGGGACATGCTGGCACTGGCAGGGATCATCGACGGGATCAATCGCGGTATCGCGTCGGTATTGCGGTGGTTCGCGCTGCTGATGGTGTTGGTGCAGTTCGGCATCGTCGTCGGGCGCTATGTTTTCGGCGTCAATTCGATCTGGGTGCAGGAAAGCGTTCTGTACCTTCACGCCACGCTGTTCATGCTGGCGGCCGGTTACACCCTGCTGGTCGACAAACATGTGCGGGTCGACATCTTCTATGCCAAGGCCGCGCCCGCCACGCGGCGGTGGATCGACATGGCCGGGCACCTCTTCCTGCTGCTGCCGTCGATGGCGGCGCTGCTGTGGTGGTCCTGGCCGTCGGTGCGCAATTCGTGGAAAATTCTTGAAGGGCCCATTTCGGTGGGCGGGATCGAGGCGGTGTTCCTGCTGAAATCGCTGATCCCGGTGTTCTGCGTGCTGGTCGCTCTCCAATCGGTGGCAATCCTCTTGCGGTTGATCACCGGGGAGGAGCGGGCGTGACGGAGTATCTCGACCTTCTGATGTTCGCGGCGCTGGTGATGGCGATACTCTCGGGTTTTCCGGTGGCCTTCAGTATCGCCGGAATCGCGGTCCTGTTCGCCTATCTGGGATGGGGTCTGGGCGCGATGGATATCTCGCTGTTGGGGGCGTTCGGGCAAAGGGTGTTCGGGCTGATTTCGAACCAGGTCCTTATCGCCATACCGCTGTTCGTGCTGATGGGGGCGTTGCTGGAGAAAAGCCGCATCGCCGAGGAGTTGCTGGACACGATGGGGCGCGCCTGCGGATCACTGCGCGGCGGGCTTGGCATTTCCGTGATCCTGGTGGGGGCGCTGTTGGCGGCGTCGACCGGGATCGTGGGTGCGACGGTGGTGGCGATGGGTATGATCGCGCTGCCGACAATGCTGCGGTCGGGATATAATCCGAGCGTGTCGGCCGGGATCGTCTGTACGGCGGGCACGCTGGGGCAGATCATTCCGCCGTCGACCCTGCTGATCATCCTCGCCGACGTGATGTCGAACGCCTATCAGCAAGCGCAGTACGAGCAGGGCAAGTTCTCGGTCGAGGCGCTCTCGGTGGGGCAGTTCTTTGCCGCGGCATTGATCCCCGGGCTGGTGCTGGTGTCGCTGTACCTGATCTACGTGCTGGTGCGCGGTGCGTTGCGGCCGCAGGACATGCCGCCCGCGGATGCCACCATGTCCAAGCCTACCGGGCGCGAAGTGCTGGGGGCCATCGTGCCGCCTGTGCTGCTGATCTTTGCCGTGTTGGGGTCAATCCTGGGCGGATTGGCGACGCCGACCGAGGCCGCCGCCGTGGGCGCCGTGGGGGCGCTCTTGATGTCGGGCGCGCGGCTGGGACGGATGCGTGACCTGATCCTGATTTCGGCCGCCGCGCTGATCGCGCTGGCCATCGCGGCGGGTGTCTTTCCGGTGCGGTTGCAGCGGGGGGATCTTGGTGCCGGGTCCTACGTGGCGGGTGGGATCTACATCGCGCTGGCGGTGCTGGGGCTGATCGGCGTGCTGGCGGCGCTGCGCAATGTGCTGGCGGAGCGGGTGGCGCATGATGCGGTCACCTCGACCATGACCATGACGGCGATGATCTTTGCCACGATCCTGGCCGCGGGCATGTTCTCGCTCGTCTTCATCGGTCTGGGCGGAGAGGACCGGGTGGCCTATTGGCTGGCCAACCTGCCGGGCGGGGCGACGGGAGCGTTGATCGTGACGATGATCATCGTTTTTTTCATGGGCTTCTTCCTGGATTTCGTGGAAATCTCGGTGATCGTGCTGCCGCTGGTGACGCCCTCGCTGATCCTGCTCGGGCATGACCCGATCTGGCTGGGGATCATTCTGGCGATCAACCTGCAGACCTCGTTCCTGACCCCGCCTTTCGGCTTTTCGCTGTTCTATCTGCGCGGCGCGGCGCCGCCGGAGATCACGACGGGCCATATCTATCGCGGGGTGATGCCGTTTATCGGGTTGCAGGCCGTGGGTGTGGCGGTTGTCTGGATTTGGCCGTCACTGGCGACATGGCTGCCGCGCGTGATGTTCTAAGGCGCGCGTTAAAGCGCCACGATATGATTGTCCCAGGCGCAGTCGATTCGGTCGAGCGCACGCGGGCCGTCCGGACCGATGCCGATCAGACCGCCCAGCCCGTCGCTGGCGAGATAGCCCGCGCCACGGGTCGCGAGCCCGCAGATATCGGCGCGGGACAGGGCGCCACGGAAGTCTCCGTCGTCGTTGAAACGATGCAGCCTGCCGCCCCGCGGCGAAGTGATGGCAATCTCCTGCCCGTCGCCTCGAAATGCGATACTGCCGGCGTATCCTTGCATGGCCAGTTCATCCGCAAGCGGGGCAGACGCGAGGACCGGAGTGCTGCCGCGCCGATGCAGGCCGAGAAGCGGCGTGGCGCTGTCGGGCAGGCCTTCCCACTGCATCGCGAAGCCCACCAGCCCGTCGGCGCGAATGGCAAGGTGACGGATAGAATTCTGGTGCAGGTCGTCTGAAAGTGCGACTTGTTCAAGCAACGCGCCACCGAGTGACAGGTAGCTCAGATTAGGCCGCATCGTGTCGACGTTCAGCTTGGTCCGGTCTGTGGGATCGGTGGCAATCCCGCCATTGGCGACCACCAGAGTGGCGCCATCCGGCATGAGGCGCAGATCATGCGGGCCTATCCCGCCGGTCGGAAATTCGCCGATGCGATGGTATTCCGCGCTGGCGTCCCAGATGCCGATGTAGCCTTCGCTCGTATCGCTGGCTTGTTCACTGGTGAAGAGCAGCGCGCCGCCTTCGGCAAACACGCCATGGCCATTGAACTGTCGCGCCTCGGGCGGGGTCAGCCGGTGGACGACATCGCCGCGCGCGCAGTCGATCACCAGGGCGAAGCTGCCGGGACGGCGGGCGAAGGCGACGGCCTCGGCCCGGTGCGGATGTCCGGCCCCGGCATGTCCGCGGGCGGGCAGGGGGATGCGGAACGCGACTTCGGCGGCATCTGTCAAGCCGTATAGCGCGAAATGGCCATCTGGTTGCCTGGCTGCTGCCAGGAAATGCGGATTGCCGGCCGCGGCCCAGCCAAGATGGGGGACGCTGCCGGCGGCCAGCAGGCTTGCTAGGAATCCTCGGCGGGTGGTCGGCATGGTCAGTCTCCGTCGTGGGCATTGAAGCCGGGCGCGATGCCCAGCGGTTCACCGACCTCGCTTGCAATGGTGTCGTGCAGGGTATCCACGGCCTGCTGAAGCACCTCGACCCGCAACCGGCCCTGCGGTGTCGCGACATCGCCCAAGGCGGGGTCTTCAATGTGATCCGCGGTTTTTCTGAAATGCGCGCGGGCGGCTTCGGTGCGGGGCAGATCACGGTCGGCCAGGGCGCGGGCAAGATCGACGGCACCGCCAACCGCAAGCCGTACGTTGCGCAGGGACCGGCCCGAGCGCCGCGCCTCGGCCAGCGCGGGGCGCGGCCGGTCGAAATCTCCCATTGGCAGACTCAGTCGTTTTCCGGACGTGAACTCCAACGATGACAGGACTTGGGTGAAGATCGCCCGCTTCGCCTCGGCGTCGGTCATGTAGGTCGTGTTGCCGGCCTCTCCTGCCGTTCGCAGTACCGGGGCAAACTCCGTTTCCCAGGCGGACTGAAGCGCCTCGGCCTGCCTTCCGAGATCGACCGCGATCGTGGTCACGAGGGCGCATGTGTAGCTCTGTGCGGTGTAGTCCGAGAAATCCGGATCGTAGAGCAGCATGTCCAGCGCGAACAATCCGCGTGCCGCGATCGAGACGTCGGCATAGGCGTCCGGGTCGTGCGCGACCGGATCCTCGTCGGAGATCAGGCCATTCAGGGCGCGCTGGGTGAAGCCGCGCGGATCGGGCCAGAAGCCGACCGACAGGGCGCCTGTTTCGGACGGCCCGATGCGGAGATCCGAAATCGGCATCCACGCGTCGAACGTGTCCTGGAAAGCGGGGCGCAACGCATCCGCCAGGCAATCGTTTTCGGCCGTCTCGGCAAGTTGTTCCGATGCCTCGGCAAATCGTTCCAGTCCCGGCAGAATGTGCTGTTCGAGGGCGTCATCGACCCCGGCATGGGCCGGTGCGGCCGCAAGACCGAAGCTGAGGATCAGGGCGGACAGGTATTTCATAGGCTCTCCAGAAAGCGGATCAGCGCCGCGCGGTCCCGGGGCGGCATTTCCGCCACCTTGTCACGGGCGGCGCGCGCCTCGCCGTCATGCCACAGGACGGCTTCCAGCAGCGACCGTGCCCGCCCGTCATGCAAGAACGTGCTGCGGCCGGACACAGTCTCGGTCAGGCCGATTCCCCAGAGCGGCGCTGTGCGCCATTCCTGGCCGTCGGCGCGGCCTTCGGGACGATCATCGGCCAGCCCGGGACCCATATCATGCAAAAGCAAGTCCGTGTAGGGCCAGATCAACTGAAAACTGGCCGGGTTATCGCCGTCCAGACGATGCGTGACGAAATTGGGCTGGTGGCAGGATGCGCATCCCGCATCGAAGAAAACCTTGCGCCCGCGCAGAACCTCCGGGTCGTCCACATCGCGCCGTGCCGGAACGCCCAGCGTCCGGCTGTAGAAGGCAACGAGGTCCAGCCCGGTCTGGTCGATCTCGAGCCCGCCCTGTTCGGGGTCACCGCCGTGCCGGGCGGCGGTACAGTCGGTCTGCGCATCGGTGCATTCACCCGCGCCGGCACGATGGATCGGGTTGGAAATGCCGATATCGCCGGCGAAGGCGCTGGCGCTCTGCTCGAGCACGGTCGGATTGCCGGCCTTGAGCCCGAAACGGCCCAGCATGGGTTGATCATGGACGTCGGACCAGACCACCTGGGGTCGTCCGGAAATGCCGTCCCCGTCGCTGTCGTCCGGATCGGCGCGGCTGAGGATGTCGGCGGTCGGGATCGCCTCCAGCAGGCCCATGCCGATCATCTGCGGCGCGACCCGAGGGCTAAGCATGGCGTCCTCGGCCAGCGGACCGTAACCCAGATCAACCGCGTCATAGCTGGGCTGTCGCAGGGTGGCGGTCTCGCCGCCCGAGAGCGGGATCTCGATCTCTTCGTAAGTGACCTGAAGTCGGTATTCCGGGACGTGGCCCGGCAGGCTGAAATCCTGCAGCTGGCTGCCATAGGTCGGCTCGGGGCTGGTGGCGTGGGTCCCGGCTATGAAACGTTCGATGTCCTGCGGGGCTGACGCGGGCACCGAGACGCGCAGGAACATGGAAACCGCGCTGTCCTCGGGTCCTTCGGGAGGATGGCCGCGCCCGTCTTTCAGATGGCAGCGCTGGCAGGAGCGGGCATTGTAGAGCGGGCCGAGGCCGTCGGATGCGATCGTCGATGCCGGGGGAGAAACCCAGAGCCGCCGGAAGAGGCCGTTGCCGACGCGGAAATCGAGTTCCTGTTCGAAAGTCAGGTTCTCGGCGGGCTGGGAAAAGGCGTCGGGCGTCTGCCGGGCGCGGACCGTCTGCGCCCCCCCGGCGTTTTCCTCGAACGTCCAGGGTGCGGAGAAGTCCTTTGGAGGCGCGGTGACAGCGGCAACCCGGTGGCGTTCATCGTCGGTGCGGGGAATGACGTCGAGATGTATGTCCTGCAAATTGGCCCATGCGGACGCGGTCGTTTCCTGGGCGAGGGGGACGGCGGGAAGGACAGATGCCGCTGCGAGTGCCAGCAGCAAGGAAGTCTTGAATGTCATCGGGGTTCGTTCATCAAGAGAAAGGGGCGCGCCGCTGGGCGCACCCCATGACGCACGCGGGCGTTATTGAAAGACAGCAGAGGGATCATCGAGGCTGTCGGAGCCTTCGATCTCAATTCCGCCAAGCTCGAGTGCGCTGACCACGCGTTCGATTGACCGGGTTTGATCGATCAGACCGTCGACGCCGCCCATGATAAGCGCCTCGCCGGCCGCGTTGCCGCGTGCCAGCATCTCGTCATAGGCAAATCCCGCTTCGGCCGCGGACTTGATCCGGCCAAGGGCAAGGACGGCGTCGGCGAGGCGGGTGCGCATTTCGCGGTCAAGCTCGGGGTGATCCTGCGCCACGAGGTCCGACAGGGAAGGACCGGAGACCAGCGTGCCATCGGTGCGCACGTATTCGCCGAGATAGACGTTGCGGATGCCGACGCCGTCGTAGAAGTGGTCGTTGTGGGTGTTGTCCGAGAAGCACGAATGCTCTTCCTCGGGATCGTTCAGCATCAGGCCGAGGCGCATACGTTCGCCCGCGGTCTCGCCGTAGCTGAGGCTGCCCATCCCGGTGAGGATCGCCGACAGCCCTGCCTTGGGGTCCTGCATCAGATTTTCGCGGGCGGCGCCGTCATCGGCCCATTGGGACACCATCCATTCAAGGTCCGACACCAGAAGTTCGGTCGCGGCCGCAAGATAGTCGGCCCGGCGGTCGCAATTTTCGTTGGTGCAGTCATCGCTCTGGGCATAGTCGGTCCAGGGACGGTTGCCGGCGCCGTCGTCATGGCCGTTCAGATCCTGGCCCCAGAGAAGGAACTCGATGGCGTGATAGCCGGTCGCCACGTTGGCTTCGATGCCGTCGGCCTCGTGCAACTGGTCTTCCAGCAGGGCGGGCGTGATGTCCGATGCGTCGATCTCTTCGCCCGACAGGGTGAAGGTCGGGTTGGCGATGACATTGAGCGCAGCGAACTGGTTGGCATCGGTCGGTCCGCCATAGGCACCGTCGACATAGTCGATCAGGCCCTCGTCCAGCGGCCAGGCGTTCACCTTGCCTTCCCAGTCGTCGACGATGGGATTGCCGAACCGGAAGACCTCTGTCTGCTGGTAGGGCACGCGTGCCTCAAGCCATGCCTGGCGGGCGGCGTGCATCGTGTCGGCGGACGGGGTGTCGATCAGCGCGTCCACGGCCGCTTCAAGCGCCTCTGCCGTGGTCAGGCTGTCCGAGTAGTTGGCATGTGCGATATCGGCGTAGGTTTCAAGCACCTCGGGTGCGCTTTGGGCCTGCGCGGTGCCCGCACAACCAAGTGTGATCGCGCTTGCGGCGAGAAGTAAACGTGGCATTGGAGTCCCTCAATTCGGTCAGATGAGCGATCGCGGCGTTGAGCCGTAAGAATCGGTCGACAGCAGGACTCTTACAAAAACAGTCGGACACCTCAATTCCTGATTTAAAAGATCGGAAATTGAGGCGCCTGTTCGGCCATGTACCCCGACCATCGAATCGAAACGCCAAGACAGGCTGTATTGCGCGCAAACTGTGGTCTTGCGTCGACCCTGAAAGACTTGGATGGCGCAAGCCCGCCATCCAAAATGGTGTCCGGGGTCACATCGGCCGGATCATCGGGTATCGACGCTTACTTGAGGTGCGCGCGCAGCATCCAGGCGAATTTCTCGTGCGTCTGTCCGCGTGCGATGCACAGGTCCTCGGTCAGCGTGTCGCCATGCTTGGCGGCCAGTTCGCCGGCCCCGGCAACTGTTTCGGCCAGGGTTTCCTGCGCTTCCTTCAAAAGACGGATCATTTCTTCGGCGGTGGGGACCCCTTCGGCCTCGGGCACTTTCGAGCGCTTCAGCATGCCGGCCAGCATTCCCTCGGCGTGCCCGTCCAACGCCTTGATGCGTTCGGCCAGGTCGTCCTGGGCAATGAAGTGATCTTCGTACATTGTCTGGAAGAGCTGGTGCAGAGGGCCAAAGGCCATGCCGGTCACGTTCCAGTGGAAATTCTGCGCCAGCATCGTCGCGACGGCGGTTTCCGCGACGCATTGGTTGAGTGCCTCGGCGATCTGGGCGTTGGCGTCGGTCGAAAGGGATTGGGCCGTCTGGGTCATTCGAGCCTCCTGATTTGGTGTCCGGGAAAGGTGCTGGCTGGCAAATGGCTGGCTTGCAGGATCAAATTAGGTCTCAATGACCCGATCGGCAAGCCGATTTAGAATCTTTCTAAATCCGAGCGAAATTGTCAGCGACAGTCCCCAGAAGAAAGACGAGGTTGCGGTGGGCGTGCTTGGGGACGCGAGAATGCAGCAGGAACGTCGTGCTTGCCTGGTCGTTCGTCTTGATGCTGCGGGCCAGCGACATCAGCCAGTCCTCGTCGAAGGAGGTTTCACACTCTCCGTCGCGAAAGAGGATCGGGCGCCGGCCCAGAGCCTGAGACAGGCATCGCACGAGGATCTCCGAGGCCGCGTATCTGGCCACATGCCCATTGACAGACAGCGCGGCGCAGGCCCCGAAAAAATCGACGTAACTCTTGCAGCGCGCATCGCGAGCGACGTGCCGTAGGTGGTCAATCAGCGGGCCTGGCCCGGCAAGCGCTTGGGTTTCAAAGCCGCTTTCGGATCCGTTGCGGCATTGCAGGGCAGATGTCATTCAAGAGCCTCTTGGTTTGTCTCTCGGGTTCGAATTGCTATCGGCGCAGTCGTGAGCGACGCGGCCTCAAGCCGCTTTTCCGCCGTCGAGAACGGTCAGCGACACTTTCTTTTTCTTGCACTTCTTCGCATAGGCTTGGTCCCAGTGCTTGTAGCGGCCCATGACGGTCTGCTGCGCGACGACCAGTTCCACGAAAGCCTCGCGCTGCTTGTCCTTCTTCAGTTGCTTGAACGCGGATTTCTGCGCCTTGGTCATCGAGCAGCCGATGCAATGGCCGTCACGCTTGAACTTGCAGACGTCGATACAGGGACTTGGGACTTTTGACATGGGGCCTCGCTGGAAGATGGTCTGAGCACTGTCTGGCATGGGGTTCAGGTGGTCGGGGGCGGCGGGTCTCACTTCGTCAGGATCAGATTGCCCGCGCGGGTGATGCGCAAGGTGTAGGTCTGGCCGTCGAGGACGATATTGGCCTTTACCCCGTTCACGATCAGGTCGCGGGCGTCGTAGACGGCGCCTTCGTCGTGGTCCACGATCTGACGCGTCTCGGGGACGGGGCTGGTCCGGCTCATCACGGCCTCACCGCGTGGCTTGACGCTGTGTGCCGGCCAAGCGGTTCTGCGGCCCGGGCCGTGGCGTGAGCGTCAAGGTCGGGGAGCATCATTCATGTTTCCTTCCAATGACAAGCGGGCTGCCATTCGCGGTGGCCGGACCCCGGGTGACGATCGCTGCGCGAAATTTCCCGACTATTCGACTCGGGTTTGTGGCATGCGTACAATAATCCGATTGTTTCAGTCAAGAAATCTCGGGTAGCGCCGCGGGCTTGCCTGGGACATTCAGCGACCGGCGGCCTGATCCAGAAAGCGCAGGCGGTTACCGAAGGGGTCGATCACCTCCATCTGCAGCCCCCAGGGTAAAAGCTGGGGCTCGGGCCGCATGTTGGGGGAGGGCGGCAGGGTGGCGTGCCAGTCGCGCAGGTTGTCGACATGGACCATCACGGTCGAGCCGGGCGTGGCATCTCCGTGATGTTCGCTGAGATGAAGGTGGAAATCCCCCAGTCGCAGGAAGGCATAGAGCGGGGCGTCGGGGAAGACGCGCACCTCGCCGGTCCACTCGAATCCCAGCCAGTCCACGTAGAACGCCCGCGCCTTGCCTTCGTCGAAGCTGCGGAAGACCGGCGCGGTGCGGGTAACGCGGGGCTTCATGCGGGTGCGTCGGCGTCAATCTTCTGGATCGCGCTGAAGCCTTCGAATTTCGGTGTACCCTCGTGCAGCTTGCGGCTTGCACCGGCGCGCGCGTGGGAGGCACGGAATTCGGCACTGGTGGTCCAAGCGCGGAAATGCTCTTCGCTTTCCCAGACGGTGTGCGACGCATAGAGGACGCGGCCCTCTTCCTGCGGGCCCTTGAGCATGTGAAACGACACGAAGCCGTCCATGTCCTTCAGCCTGCTTTCGCGGGTCAACCAAAGCTGTTCGAACTCGGCGGCGTTTTCCAGCGGGACGGTGAAACGGTTCATGGCAAGGTACATCGAAAGCCTCATTGGTTGGTAAGCGACGCGCAGGGGTCGTCTCGCTCGGCTGGCGGGACGATCCGGGTCTCGTCAAAAGGTATATCGGTTTGCGACTCGACGAAACCGATGGCGTGGGTTGTGACCTGAGGCGCGGCGCGCGCGATCATCGCGGGAATGCCCCAGTCGGTTCTTGCGTGACCGTTGCCGGCGATCACGGCGACAGGGGGACCATATGCCTCCAGCGCCTCAAGCGCGGCGCGGGCGAAGACCGCGTCGCGGTAGCGTTGCACGGCGACCATGCCACCCATCATGTCCAACGGCATGGCCTCGCAATGAGCCGCGAATTGCATCGCTTCGCGCGTCGCCTGTTCCTCTTGCGCCAACGGGGTGTCCAGACCGTAAAGCGTGGCGTCTGGGCCGAACACGGTGGCGGCCCCGTCGCTATAGACGGTCTTGACGCTGTCACGCGGCGCTGCCGCCCCGATGATCCGGGCTTCGCCCAATGCATCGAAGAGCGGCGCGTAGATCGGATAGTCGGGCCATCCGCTGGCCTCCCAGGCGGCCTCGATCCGGGTCCGGTGCGCGTCGGCCTTGTCTGCCTCTTCGGCGGTCAGCATCTCGAACACTACGGCGGTCGGTTGCAGTTCTTCCAGCACCGCGGCCTGGCCAAGATGCGCGTCCGAGTTGTCGTGGACTTCGCCGAGGATGACGATATCGGCGGCCGGCTGGGACAGCGCAGGTGGCGCGAGACAGAGAAGAAGCGTGGCGAGGCGCATGGACGATCCTTTCAGGCAGAGGCCGCGTGCGGCAGGATATAGGGCACTCCCGACGGGGGAGGAGCGGAAACCCTCAAACTGCAGCCATAGGCCCGTGACAGGATGCTGTCGGTCAAGACCTCGGCAGGCGTGCCGAAGGCCAGCCGCCGCCCCTCGGACAGCACGGCAACCCGGTGAGCGTAGAGCGCGGTGAGGTTCAGATCGTGCATGACCGCGATGACGCCACCGCCCGCCCTGGCAAACCCCCGGGCGATTTCCATGACCTGCAACTGGTGCGCGATATCAAGGCTGCTGACAGGTTCGTCCAGCAAGAGCCAGCGCGGCTGGCCGTTCTCGACCGGCGTCCAGACCTGGGCCAGCACGCGGGCCAGCATCACGCGCTGCGCTTCGCCGCCGGAGAGTTCCTGGAACGTCCGGTCGGCATAATCCGCCAGACCGACGCGCGTAAGCGCCGCCAGGGCGACCTCGGCGTGTTGTCCGGCGGTGCCGGCCTGCTGTCCGAGGCGTACCACCTCGATCACCGTGAAGGGGAAGGCAAGCCGTGACGCTTGCGGAAGCACGGCACGCTGCGCGGCCAATTCCCACGGCTTCATCTCTGCGATGTTCCGGCTGTTAAGCCTGACGGTGCCGCGATAGGCGGACGCGGCCGTCATCGCACCGAGCAACGTGGATTTGCCCGAGCCGTTGGGACCGACGATCGCCGTGACCTCGCCCGGGGCGGCATCGAGGGTGACACCGCGCACCGCGCGGCGGCGTCCGTAGGAGACATGGATGTCCGTTGCGACGAAACTCATAGGTCCACGAGCCCCCGGCGTTTGAGCAGGATCCACAGGAAAACGGGTGCGCCAAGGACGGCGGTGACGATGCCGATGGGCAATTCCGCCGGGGCGATGACCACCCGGGCAATCACATCCGCAAGCACCAGCAGGATGGCGCCAAGAAGCGCTGCGTTCAGCAGCAGCGGGCGGTGATCCGGACCCGACGCCAGGCGCAGCAAGTGCGGCACCACAATACCGACGAAACCGATCCCGCCCGATACCGACACGGCGGCCCCTGTCGCCGCGGCGACCGCGAGGATGGCCAGGAATTTCACGCGCTGCACCTGGATACCGATATGCGCGGCCGTGGCCTCGCCCAGGGCCAGGCCATTCAGACCGCGACTGAGGGTCAGGGCGACCCCCATGGCCAGCAGGATCATCGGGCCCGCCGTCAGCACCTTGGCCCAGTTGGCCCCGGCAAGCGATCCGAGACCCCAGAACGTGAGGTCGCGCAGCTGCTGGTCATCGGCCATGTAGACGAGCACCCCCGAAAGCGCGCCGGCCAGGGCGCCGAGCGCGATGCCGGCCAGCAGCATCGTGGCGACGGAGGTGTGTCCGCGACGCGTGGCGACACGGTAAAGCAGGATGGTCGATCCCCATCCGCCGAGAAAGGCTGCGAGCGGCACCGCGTGCGCTCCGACCGCGCCTGCCAGCCAGGCCGGTGCCTGCGCGCCCAGCACGATCGCCAGGATCGCGCCCAGCCCGGCCCCGGCGCTGACACCGACGATGCCCGGATCCGCCAGGGGGTTGCGAAACAGCCCCTGCATGACCGCCCCCGAGACGGCAAGCGCCGCGCCGACCAGCACGCCCATGACGAGGCGCGGCAAACGGATGTCCCACAGGACCACGCGTTCCATCTGGCTCAGTGGCTGGCCCTGAAATATCCGGGCGGAAACGTCGGACAGGCGCACATCCGTGGCGCCGACCTGAAGGCCGGCGAGACAGGCAAGCAGCAGCATCGCCAAGAGGAGCCAATGCAGCCTGTAGGCGCGTGCCACCCGGTCGCGCGGACGGCGCTGCACATCCGTGATCGCCGACATCGCCTAGCTGCCCTGTTCGTAAAGCGCGGCGTTCAGGTTACGGATACCCTCGGCGGTGCGAGGGCCGAACCCCAGAATCAAGAGCCCGTCCATCCGCACGACCGCGCGCTTTCGGGCCGCTGGGGTCAGGCGGATCGCGGGCATGTCGAAGAGCGCGTCATCGGTGATGGCATGGTCGCCGGTCCGGTTCATCATCACGATCACGTCCGGTGCGGCCTGGCCAACGGCCTCGTCCGTGATCTGCTTGTAGCCTTCGAACGCGGAGATCGCGTTCAGCCCGCCCGCCATGCGGATAATGGCATCTGCCGCGGTGCCGGTGCCGGACGCGTTGATCTTGCCGCCTTGGGTGGACAGGACGAAGAGGACGCGTTTCTTGTCCCCCTCGGGACGTGCGGCATCCGATATTGCAGCCTGCATCTCGGCCTTGACCTTGGCGGCCAGGGCGCCCGCCCGGTCCGGTACGTCGAGCGCATCGCCCACGACCGAGATCTTGCGCAGGATGCCTTCGGTGGTCAGCGCGTCGGGAACCTCGACGAATGTCACGTCTGCCGCGCGGATCACGTCAAGGGCCTCTGGCGGCCCGGCCCCTTCCTCGGACAGGATGAGCGACGGACCGACCGACAGGATGCCCTCGGGCGACAGCGCCCGCATATATCCCACGTCCGGCAGGCTTTCGACAGAAGGCGGATAGGTCGACGTCGTATCGCGCGCCTTCAGCCGGTCTTCCTGACCCAGCGCCGCGACGATTTCGGTGACGGAGCCGCCAATGGACAGGACCGTGGCATGCGGGTTTTCAGAGGTCTTTGCCTGCTGTCCGCTGACGGAGAAGGCCGCTACGGCACCTACCATCGAGATGCCGATCGCGAGGAATGCCGCCTTTGCACCCGATTTGCACGTCATGCCGCCACCTCTTCGGCCGATTTCAGCTTTGAGACGATTTCGCCCCAGGCCGGGCGGGAATCGCGGCCTTCCTTGCCGACGCCGAAACACTGGAAGATGAGGCCTCCATCGGCATCGAAGGCTTCGACCGAGACAGCCGGACCGCGTTGCGTGGGCTTTTCGACAGCCCAGAGTTCCGCCACCTTGTCGCGCCGCAGGTGAAGGTTGAATCCAGGATCCATCACGTTCTGCCACGGCCCCATCGGGTGCAGGGTGACGATCGGACCGGAATGGATCTGGATGCAGCCGCGGTTGCCGACGAACAGCATGATCTCGATCCCGGCATCGCGCACGGCGTACAGCATGTCGTCCACCGCCTTGGGGTCAAGCTGGCGCACGAAGGGTGCGCCAGCGATGCGGTAAGCGCCGAGGCGATTAATCTTCAGCTTGGAACACAGACGCAGAAACTGGTGGGTGTCGGTCAGACGCGCCCACTCGTCACGCAGGATATCGCGCTTGTCGAGGCGCGATTTCGGCGCTTCGGTGGACTGGCGGGGTGCGACCGCCTGCGTGTCGGACTGATCTTCCACGGCGAGGTCCGCAACCAGCCCGGCCCAGGCATCGTGTCGCGAGGAGTCGCGCAGGTGGATCTTGTGGATCGCGTCACCCGCCGCATCGAAGATCTGGATCGACCGGCGTGGCCCCGTCTCTGTCTCGGTTTCGACCGCGAACCCGTGTACCCAGTGGGATTGAAAGATTCGCAGGTCGATATTCTCGGTCAGGGTCATCGCGGCATGATCGCCGGGATGATAGTTGCCGTACTCACCGACCTTTTCATGCACGCAGGCCTCGACGCGGGTCAGGGCCATGACCTCGCCCAGCTGTTCGGCGGCGGGGATAACCCGGTCGGGATGCGCCGCGATTCGCATCACGCCCCGGCCCACCTCGGCGGCCACCAGCTCTGCCTCGGAAATGTCCAACGCCTGTGCTGCATCGCGGGCGCGTAGCTTGGGGTTTTCCGCCCGATGGGCGCGAATGTCTTCTGGGGTTGGGGAGGTGCGGTCGCTCATGGGGCATCCTTCGGTATGCGTGCAGGTCCGATGGCTGCGCCCGGTCTTCCAACGGTGCGTGGCTCTTGAATTTACTTGACTGTTTTAGTCGGATTGGTTTAGCGCTGCAACCCGTCGCGATGGGTATCATCGAAAAAGACGAAAACGCCGCGCCAGCCTTTTGCAAGCAACGGTTCTACTTTTGCAAAAGGAGCGAGCGCATGCTCACCATGAAGTTGCGCGGCACGACCGCGCTGATCTGTCTGTCACTGGCTGGAACGGCCACCGCGCAGGAGGAGCCGGGGTTCCTGGGAACGCTGATCCTGACACCCGGAAAACGGGATCTCAGTTTTGGCACGGCGTTGTCGCGGACCGTCATTGACGAAGAGGAGATCAAGGACCGGCAGGCGAGCACGGTCGCGCAGCTGATCGATTCCGTACCCGGCGTCACGCTGGTCAACGGCACCACGCCGCAGGGGTCGGGGATAAACATCCGGGGCTTCGGCGCGAACACGACCTACGGGTCGGATCAGAAGATCGCGGTGCAGATCGACGGCGCGTCGGTCGGGTCGGAAGAGCTTTACCGCATCGGAACGCAGCTCTTCACCGATCCGTTTCTGTACAAAGAGGCCGAAGTGCTGCGCGGCACGATCGGCAGCTTTGCCTACGGCTCGGGGATCGTCGGCGGCGTCGTCCGGCTGGAAACCAAGGACGCTTCCGACTTTACGGGCGGGGAACTGGGTTTTGGCGGATCGCAGACGCTGGAATTCAGCACCAACGGCAACGGGTTCGTGAGCTCGACCAACCTCGCGTGGATGCCGGCGAAGGGAGCGGAGTTCCTGCTGAACTATACCTGGCGCGACCAAGGCACGCTGGAGGCCGGGGATGGCACCAAGATCGGCAACAGTTCGTTCGAGACGCCGTCGTTCCTGGCCAAGGCGCGGTTCACCTTTGGCGACGACGATGCGCATTCGCTGATGTTCAGCCATTCGCGGACCGAGGCGGACGACAAGGATGTGCCCTATGACCAGTTCCAGACGACGCCCGGCAGTTTTGGCCGGGTCGACCGGCTGACCGACACGAAACAGACGACCGTCGAGTACCGGTTCAATCCCGCCAACGACCTGATCGATCTGCGCGCGAACCTGTCCTACGCCGATCAGAAGATCGACAATACCTACATCGACGGAAGCTCGCCCCTTCAAGGCGGCCAGCCGGTGGCCGTGTTCTGCGCCAACCCCTTCTTTGGCGTGATCTGCGCCGACAACCGCTACCAGACGACCAAGCTGACCCTGTCGAACCGTGCGATGTTCACGACCGGCACGATCGAGCATGACATGCTGGCGGGGATCGAGGGCATTCACAAGAAGCGCCTTGATGCCAATAGCGCGCCGGGGGGGACGGACGACCGTTTCGCCGCCTTCGTGGTGAACGAGATGACCATCGGCCAGACGACCGTGACCCCCGCGATCCGGTACGAGACATCGCGGATCAAAAGCTCGGGGGCGCTTGGGAGCGCGCCTCGCAGCTATTCAAGTGACGCGCTGATGGGCGGCTTGGCCGTGGCCTATGATTTCGGCAACGGCGTTTCGGTGTTCGGCAGCGCGGCCTATACCGAGGGGCTGCCGCCGATCGACGACCTGGGCGACACCGCCACCGCGCAGCGCCGCCTGGCCACGACCGAGAAATCGCACACGTTCGAGATCGGGGCCGCCTACACCGGAACCGACATCTTCCGAGAAGGCGACTCGTTCACGCTGCGCGGGAACCTGTACCAGACGAAGCTGTGGGACATCACGACCTATACCGTGGCCGGCGCCATGGGAGATGATCTGGACGGTGTCACGACCGAGGGGGTCGAGCTCGAGGCGTCCTACGGGACCGCCCGGGGGTTCTACGTGGACTTCGCCGGGCACCTGGGCGAGGGGCACGAGTACAATCCCGACGGCACCTCGCAGACATGGCGCAACTCTGCGGCAGACCGGGTGCAGCTGACAGTGGGTCAAAGGGTTGGGGATTACCTCGATCTCAGCTGGGAGGTTATTCACGCCGCTGACCGCTTTGACGCGCTTGGCTCGGATCTGGGGGATACGACCGTGCATAACCTGCGCGCCACCTGGGCACCCGGTACGCGCTGGCTTGAAGGCAGCGAAGTGCGGTTCGGGATAGAGAATGCCTTCGATGCGGATTACGTGGGGCACCTGTCTTCGCCCAACCGCAAGGCGCCGGGCCGGACCCTGAAAGTGTCGCTCAGCCGAACGTTCTGAAAGTGGGCGCGCCGGGCGACGGGTGGCGCTTGGCTTGGGAAATGAATATGACAGATCCTACGGGCTGACCCACGCTGGCGTCCGGCCCGAGGAGACTTTTTCATGCCGACGGATCCCGCCACCCGAGCCGCCCGCCTGTACGTCGCCCCTATGATGGATTGGGGAGACATGCTGTAGTTCATTGTTTTTAATTGAATAATCTATCATCTGGTGTCAAGTAGCAAAGAAATAGCAATCCCGGAAGTTTCCCCCGAGCGGTAGCCGTTGGGGATGTTCTTCTGGTAGACTCAGCTCAGACTATTCGCGTCCCGTATCCATGATGGCGGGTTTATAGGCTGTCGTAGCACCTGAGGTGCACATGGCTGTAAAGACGGTCGATTCACATTCGTCAAGAAACCCTCAGAAATCCGGACCGCCCAAGTAGTGGCAATAACCGAATTGCCCGCTCTGGTGTCAGACCCAATAATAGATCGCTACAGGCAATATCGACAGCAGGCCGAGCGAAACAAGCGCCAACACGCCGTCGCGGGTCAATAGGCTGGCGGCGAAGAGCGCGATCACAGCCGAAGCTATGGAGCCGGACGTTGGCACGATCTCCATGAACGGCATGAACAATGTGAGCGCCATCACGAGGGTCAACGGCAGCCACATCCAGGGACGGTGAAACAGCCAGGTCAGTCGCGGTTTCAGGAAGCGCTCGACAAGACGGACGGGCCGCCGCAGCCAGCGGATGCCCTTGCAGAGCTTCGCGGTCGACAGCCTTCGACGGGTGACGAAACCCGGCAACCAGAAGCTCTTTCGCCCCACCATCATCTGCGCCACGAGGATGAAGACCAGCGCCGCCACCACGGCGGTGATCCCGGGGATGGCGCTGGCCGGCGAGGTGGAGACCAGGGAGAAGGCCAGCATCAGCGCGGCGAAGGAAGAGTGACCAAACATATCGACCACATCCTCGACCGAAATCTCCTCACCCGAAACGGAGCGCTCGAGTTCGTCGAGAATATCGCTCAGTGCATGGGTCGCGGGGTGGTTCATGCCGGTTTCTCCGTCATTTGAGTGCGAACGGCAGGACGGTGCCACCGAGGTGGATCGTACAGTCGCGTTAACGGGCAACGGGGTGATGCCGCCTGGCAGCAGCACGCCATCGGTCAGCCGGGACATTCGCGTGCCCGAGAACCAGACGCCCATCGCCGGCCCAAGGAAGAGGGCCGCGCCGACTGTGAGCGGCAGGCTTGCAAACCTTGCTCATACCACCACGCGCGACCAGCCGCCGTAGTTGTGGCGCACAGGTCCGCGCGGCAGGCTGACGGCCATCAATGCCAGCCCGGCGGCGATGTCGGCGCCGCTCTGGAGCCAGGTGGCCTCCATCACCAGCGCGCAAATGACCAGCGCCGCGCCGAGGCAGACGTTGAGGAACCGCGCGGCGCGGATGCTTTCGGCCATGGCGCTGACGGCGATGGTGACTGCCAGCGCGCCGATCAGGTGGTCGGTGTTGGCCAGGGTACCCTCGGTGCCCAGGGTCAGCCGGGTGAACATCAGCCAGGTGCCGATCGCCACGCTGGCTGCCAGCCCCCAGGTCACGCTCACGCCGCCGCCCATCATCTCGCGCACCACGGCGCCGGCGGGCCGCTCGAAGCTTTCGTCGCGGCGGTCGTCCGGCCCCTCATCGGTGTCGCCGGTCAGGAAGACCCGCAGGATCGGTGCACCCGCCCGGTGACGGCGGCGCAGTAACTGGCAGGTCGCGATCAGCTCGTCCACCGCGTAGGGGATCTGGACCAGCATGGCGGCGGCGGTGATCAGGCAGAGCGTGCACCATGTGCCCAGCAAGATCGGCTGGATGATGATGAAGGTGATGGAGATCACGCCCAGGGGAACGATCATGATGCCGAAGATGAGCACCAGCCAGGGCATCGTGCGCCAGCGCCGGGCCGAGCCGATGAAGCCGATGAGGATCTCCAGCAGGTAGGTCAGCGCGCCAAGGCCGGCATCCGGCACCGGCCAGGCCTTGGAGATATCGGAGGTGATGATCTCCTCGGTGCCGTTCTGCGGGTTGTCGGGGCTGCCCGCGAAGAATGGCTCCCAGACCCCGTCTACGTGCCCCATCTGGTAGGCCGCGAGGTAGCGTGACACAAAGAGCCCAATGAAGGCCAGCCCGATCACCGGCATCCGCTGGGTCCAGTCGGACGGAGAGTAATCCCAGCCGAGCGGGATCGTCGGCCCGGTGGTGGCCGCCATCGTCCCGATCCCCGGGGCGGGGCGGGTGCAGACCGCAAGGCCAAAGATCGCCGCCCCTGCCAGCGTGCCGTTGAGATAGGCCGCGGCACTCTCGGTCCAGAAGACCAGCGGCGCGGTCATGATCCAGGCGGCGACCGCAGCGACCCCCCAGCGGACCAGTGCGGCGCGCCAGGAGAGTGCCAGGAAACTGCCGATCACCACCACGAGACCCGCGGCGATGTCGCTGACCAGTAGGCCGGTCAGGTCCGTGTAGCCCCAGATCACCGGTGCGGTGATCACCCAGGCTCCCAGCCCGATGTTGAGGAACTGCGCCCAGACGTTTCGGGCATGAGCGGTGCGGAACTGGTCTTCGTGACGTCTGCGCAACGCTTCGGGGTCGTCACGATCCTTTGCCGCCTGAAGCCAGTGTGGCTTGGTGAGACCATTAGCCTCGTACCAGCCCGCCGGGTCGTTCTTGAGCCTGGCGATCATCGCCGGCAATTCCTCGCGGATCGAATGCTTGGGCGTCCAGCCCAGCAATTCTTCGGCGCGGGAGATGTCGAGCTCGTAGTGGTCATCCGCCATCCGGACCATGAACGGCTTTATGAAAGGCTCCTCGCCCTGGTCGAAATCATCCGGCACGACCGGCTCGGCCTTGACCTGCGCCCAGGCCCCCGCGGCCGCGATCGGCTTGGGGACCGAGAGCGTCTGCCACTCCTCGGTGCCGTGAATCAGCTGCGCGATGCGCCGTTGCAGCGCGTCATAGCCCATGGCCTCGCGCTCGCCGACCAGGATCTTCACGTCCTCTGACAGATCGTCCCGGCGGTCGACCGTGCGGGCGAAGGCCTCGAGCATGTCGTCCTTGTGCAGGAAGGATTGGCCAGTGGACAGGTCGCCGGAATAGGCGTGCGATTTCGGGTCGCGTTCGTAGATGCGGCGGATCTGCTCGGCGAGCGTGGGCACGGCTGTGCGTTCGTCGTAAAGGCCGGCAAGATGCAGCAGCGCATAGGGGATGCCGCCATGTTCGGCGCGGATCACCTCCTCGGTGCGCGCCTTCGAGGCGGGATAGGCCCAGCCCGGCTCCACCGGAGTGTCTTCGGTGACCGGGATCCCGGGGGCCGAGGGGCGGTGCACCAGCATGGTGCCGGAATAGATGAAACGGTCGACGCGGAACTGCCGCAGCCCGCGCAGCAGGTTGCGGGTGCCCTCCACGTTGACCTGCTCATAGAGCGGGCTGTCCTCTCCCGAGAAGTCGAAATAGGCGGCAAGGTGGATGACGGCGGCTATGTGATCGCCATGCTGTGAGCGGACCTGTTCCAATGCGCTGCCGACCGACGCCGCATCGGTGATATCGAAGGCGAAGATGTCCTCGGCTTCCTGCAGGTCAAGGCCGACCACCCGGTAGTCATCCGCCAGCCGCCGCGTCAGGGCGCCACCAAGGTTACCGGCAGCCCCGGTGACCAGAACCAGGGGTTTCCGCCGATCGTTCTGCGTGCTTTCGGTCATGCAGTTCTCCCGGTGTTCCTTGCGCCGGCTTTGTCCACCGCGCCGGATGTGACAGCCGGACAGTCAGCCGCGCGATGACCAGGTCTCTTGATTCAACACCGGCCGATCCGCCGCGTTCCAATCACGCAACGATGAAAGCGATTGCCACGGCCGCCAGTGCCAGGAGCCCGGCGACGACCCACCGGGCGCGCCGCCGCGATCCGTCGCCTTGCCTATCTTCCGGTCCCGGTTTGCGGTCGGCGCTTGCCGATCGGGTCCCCTCCTGTTGCATGGCCGTCGACACCTGTGCCGCGCTCGGCGGAGTTCCTGCCGCTTCGTCGTCCGTGCCCAGCGGCGCAGCGGCGGGGTCCTGGAATGCAACCTTGTCGCCACCCGCGCCGCGGTCGATCCGATCGCGCAGGCGTGCCGCTCCGGCTGCGCCAGAGCGCCGGCCGGGCGTGGAAATGTCGCCGTGCTTTCGGTCCGTGGGGTCGGTTTCGGCGTTCATTTGAACCTCTTTCGAGCACACTGGTGATGAATTCGACTAACAGATGCGCGCGGATAATGTTCCGATGGGTCCTCGCGGCAAGGGAGCTTTTCTCTGCGCGCAAAGGGTCCCGGCCTCACCTTGGTCGGAGACCGGATGGATTGAGCGGAAAGACGCCGCATCTGGACAGGCCGCGCGCTGCCGGGAACTGTCGCGATCACAGGCGGTTACCGATTCAGGAGGATCCGGGTGATGAGGCAGGAAAACAGCCGTCAATTGCGAACGCGGAATGGAGATTGGATTTCCCCGCGAGAGTTGCAAGAGGTTCTCGCCGAAGAGGGATATTCCTGGAGCGAAAGGATGAACTTCCTGAACTCGGTCCTGACCGACCTCGCGGCAGAGAGCGCCGAGCATGGCGCACCCGACGGCAAGGCCGCAGCATTGCTCGCAGAGGTTCGGCGCATTCTGGAGGATGAGCAGGACAAGTACGGGCGGCGGCCGATGGCGGAGGATTTGCCGTGAGCGATGTCGCGACCAAGGGCGCCGCACAAGGGTCGGGTGACGAAAATGGCAAGCTCAAGCGTGCGATCGGCCCCGGTCTGCTTTTATTGTTCATTGTGGGCGACGTCCTTGGCACCGGCATTTACGCCCTGACCGGGAAAGTCGCCGAAGAGGTGGGTGGCATCGTCTGGCTGCCCTTCCTTGTCGCCTTTGTCGTCGCGACGCTGACGGCCTGCAGTTACCTGGAACTCGTCACGAAATATCCCAAGGCCGCCGGAGCGGCGCTTTACACGGAAAAGGCCTTTGGAATCCACTTTGTCACGTTCCTCGTAGCCTTCGCCGTCATGTCCTCGGGCCTGACATCCTCGTCCACCGCCGCCCGTGCCTTTGCCGAGAACTTTTCGACCGGGTTCGGTCTGGAACTTGGAGCCTGGGCGGTGACCCTGATCGGCTTGGCCTTTGTCGGTGCGGTTGCGCTGATCAACATGCGCGGCGTCGGAGAAAGCGTGATGGTCAACGCGGTCTTCACCTGCATCGAATTGACCGGGCTGTTCATCATCGTGGTCATCGGCATGATGGTTTTTGGCAACGGCGAGGCCGACATCGGCAAGGCGTTCGAGTTCGGCGACAAAGAGGATGGCGTCTTCTGGCCGGTGATCGCCGGCACCACGCTGGCCTTCTTTGCCATGGTCGGTTTCGAGGATTCCGTGAACATGGCCGAGGAGACCAAGGAGCCGAGCCGCATCTTCCCGAGGATGCTGTTTGCCGGGCTGGGCATCGCGGCGGTTCTTTACCTCGTGGTGTCGATTGTCGCGATCTCGATCGTTCCGATCGACGATCTGGCCGAGGGTGACACGCCGCTTCTGAAGGTCGTGGAGGCAGGCGCCCCGGGCTTTCCGCCGTGGATCTTCGGCCTGATCACGATGATCGCGGTGGGGAATTCCGCGCTGATCAACCTGCTCATGGCCAGTCGCCTTGTCTACGGCATGAGCGAGGAGGGGGTGCTGCCTGCCGTTCTGGGAAAGGTGAACCGGGCGCGGCAAACGCCGGTGACGGCGATCATTTTCACGACGCTGCTGGCGGCGGGGCTGATCACCTTCGTGGGTGCTGTGCCGGAACTGGGCGGCACGACGGCGCTTTTGTTGCTGGGTGTCTTTACCATCGTCAACATCGCGGTGCTGGTGCTCAAGCGCGACAAGGTCGATCACGAGCATTTCCGCACGCCGGTCTGGGTGGCCGTGGCCGGCGCGGCGACATGCGCCTTTCTTGTCGGCCCCTGGACGGGCCGCGACCCGGCGCAATACCTCATCGCTGCGGTGCTGATCGGGATCGGCGTGGTGCTTTGGGTAGTGACGCGGTTGTGGATGCGCAAGGAATAGGCCCTGCGCATCCAGTCGGGCGCCTGCGGGTCATTCGACCTTGGCTTTCGCGTCCCCGCGCAGGTCGGCGACATCATCCGCACCGACGCCCGCGGCGTCGTTTGACCAGCCCTGCCGGACGAAACTGGCCAGTTCTGCCGCCTCCTTGTCCGTCAGCCGGTCTGCAAATCCGGGCATCCGCGGGCTGTAGGGACGCTTGGGCGTCGAGGGCAGTTCCGAGCCGTTCAGGATCATCGAGATCAGCCCGGTCGGGCTTTCCGCCGTGACCAGCGCATTTCCATCGAGTTCTGGAAAGACCTCGTCGGCGCCGCGCCCGTCGGCGAAATGGCAGGCGTTGCAGTTGTCGATGTACAATCGGGCCCCCAGAGGCATGTCCGGGTCGGCCGAGGCGATCAGGGCCTCGGTCCCGGTCCTGTCGCCGGAGCGTGCCGGCGCCGCGCCGCCGTCGTTCAGCCCCACAAGGAAGGCCGACATGGCGGCAAGGTCCTCTTCGCTCATGAACTGGGTGGTATCCCGGATGACCAACTGCATCTCGCCGTTGACTGCCGCATGGGCGTTGCGCCCGGTCGAGAAGATGGCGACCAGGTCCTCCGGGCTCCACCCGGCTATGGCGCGCCTCCTGAGGGTGTGAGGGGATCCGACAAAGTCAAAGCTGCACCTCAACTGCATGTCGTGATGGACACGACCGGCAGAAGCGTCCAGATGGTGGCGACCAGACCCACCCAGCCCCCGGCGAGGCTGACGAAGCGGACCAGGTCGGATGACGGGTGCGGCCAGGAGTAATGCGCGGCCAGAAGCGCCAGTTGCGCCAGGATCGCCAGGGCATAGCCTGCGCCCAGCAGCACGCCGGGCAGCCCTACGCCGAACATCGTCCCCGTCAGGCCGTGGCCGCAGATCGATCCGTGCAGCCCGTAGACCGCGCTGAACGCGGCGAGCCACAGCAGGGGCGAGACCAGTATACGCAGGACATCCGTCATGACAGGAACCCGGGCAGGTGCGCGGCCAGAAGGATCAGTGTTCCGGTGGCGACCAGGTAATCGACCCAGAGGCCAACCACCGGAAAATCCGCCCGGCGCCGGGCCGACGTCAGCCCGGCCCGGACCTTGGCGGTGAGGACGGCGATCATCAGCGCGGCCAGTCCCGCGTGGACCAGACCGTAGGCGCCCAGCACCGTCAGCGTCGCGCCATAGGCGTGCCCGTCCGGGTCCGGCGCGCGCAGCATCATCGCCGCGCAGGCGATCCCGATGGCGCAGGCGGCGGCGAAGGACAGTCCAAGCGCGGCCAGCACGTTGGCGTCGCGGCGTACCCCCCGGATCGCCACCCGCATGGCCAAGGGTCCGGTGGCCGCGCCCGCCAGGCCGATGCCGATTTCCAGGCCCGAGGGGGTGAACCACGCAGGCGGCGGCCAGCCCGGGGCCACGGTCCAGAGAAAGGCGAACCCGAATAGGAGCGACCCGAAGAAGGTGGCGTTCGCCGTCAGCAGGAAGACCGACCCCCACCAGCCTGGCGCCCGGTCGGTCGCGGCGGCGGGGGGCAATTCCAGCCCGTGGCCGATGTCCTGCGTGGGCAGATCGTCGCGACGGCCCAGCGCCCAGACCCAGCGGCAGGCCAGCGCTGCCACACCGGCGAGGGCCAAGGGGGTCAGCCAGTAGAGCTTGAGCAGGAGCGACAGGAAGAACAGGCCCGTGACCGCGGACATCACGATCGGCAGGCGGGTGTTCGACGGGTAGATCACGTGGAAATCCGGTCGGCCGGAGGCGACGTCGACGGTCAGCGTCTCGCGGCAGCCCTGCCGGGGGTTGTCGAGGTAGCCTTCGCCGCGGGCCAGCCGCAGCGCGAGGTCCGGTTCGCACGTCAGCGGCTCGCGGTCGGTGACCTGCGGCAGGCTGGCGAAGTTGTAGGGCGGAGGCGGGACCATCATCGCCCATTCCAGCGTGCCTGCCTTCCAGGGATCTCGCCGGCCCCGCAAGGCCGTCACGGAATTGAGGATGATATCCAAAAGGACCATCGCCAGACCGATCGCCAGCACGAAACTGCCGATGGAGGACACCAGGTTGATCGCGGTCCAGCCATCCTCGGGCGCATAGGTCGGGATGCGGCGGCGCTGGCCCAGGAGGCCGACCCAGTGCATGGCCAGGAAGGTCACGTGGAATCCGGTGAATACCAGTGCGAAGGCGAATTCCCCCAACCGGAAGAACCGCTTTCGCCCGGTGACATGCGGCAGCCAGTAGTAGATCCCGGCCAGCACCGGAAAGACGAAGCCGCCGAACAGGACATAATGCAGGTGCGCGGTGACAAAGGCGGTGTCATGCACCTGCCAGTCGAAGGGCACCACGGCGACCATCACGCCGGTTAGCCCGCCGATCACGAAGGTCACGAAGAATCCCAGGATGTGCAGCATCGGCATGTGCAGCTCGGGCCGGCCCCGCCACATGGTGCCGATCCACGCGAAGATCTGCACCGACGTGGGCACCGCCACCAGCGTCGAGGCGGCCGAGAAGAAGGCCAGTCCCATGTGCGGGATGCCGGTGGTGAACATGTGGTGGACCCACAGCCCGAAGGACAGGAAGGCCAGCGCCACCGCCGCCGCGACGATCCAGCCGTAGCCCAGCAGCGTGGTGCGGCACATCACCGGCAGCACGGTCGAGATCACGCCCGCGGCAGGCAGGAAGATGATGTAGACCTCGGGGTGGCCGAACAGCCAGAACAGGTGCTGCCAGAGCAGGCTGTCACCGCCCAGCTCGGCCTGGAAGAACGGCAGGCCGAAGGCGCGCTCGACCTCCAGCAGGACGGAGCCGAGGATCAGCGGCGGAAACCCCGTCAGGATCATCAGCGCGGTCACCAGCGCATACCAGGCGAAGATCGGCATCCTGTCCAATGACATGCCCGGCGCGCGGTATTTCAGGATCGAGACGGTGATCTCGACCGCCGCCGCGATGGCCGATATCTCGACGAAGGTGATGCCGATCAGCCAGAAATCGGTGTTGATCCCGGGCGAATGGATCGCGCCGCTGAGCGGGGGATACATGAACCAGCCGCCGTCGGGGGCGATTCCCAGCAGCATCGACATCAGAAGCATCGTTCCGCCGAAGACGTAGCACCAGTAGCCATAGGCCGTGAGCCGCGGGAAGGCCAGGTCGCGGGTGCCCAGCATCTTGGGCAGCAGATAGATCGCCAGCCCCTCGAAGGTGGGGATGGCGAAGAGAAACATCATGATGGTCCCGTGCATGGTGAAGATCTGGTTGTAGATCTCGGGCCCCGCGAAGGCCGAATGCGGCGTGGCAAGCTGGGCCCGGATCAGCATCGCCAGAAGCCCGCCGACGACGAAGAAGAAGAAGGCGGTGACGAGGAACATCCGCCCCAGGTCGGTATGGTTCACGGTCGAGAACCAGCCGCGGAAGCCCGGCTCGGACGCCCAGATGCGAGAGAGGGCGCGATGGCGCCGGAGTGCGTTCATTCGGGTTACCTGCAAGGAAGGCCGTCCAGCCGGCCGCGTCATGCGCGGTGACGCTGAAGGTCAGGTCGCCGTAGCCCGGGCCGCTGAACTCTGCGCTGAGGCCCCGGTAGGTGCCCGGCTCGTCGGCCTCGATCCGCAGGATGTTCACATGGCCGGGGATCGCATCGAGCTTGCCGGCAAGCCGGGGCACCCAGAACGCGTGGATCACGTCTTTGGTCGTGATCGCCACATCGATTGGCCGCCCGGCGGGAATGTGCAGCACCGCGCTGGTCGTCCGGTCGGCCGCGTCGGCATAGGTGAACACCCAGCCGTCGCGGCTGCCGGTCGCGGTGACCTCGACGACCTCGTCGCCGGCGCGGGGCAGCAAGCGTTCACCGATCACCAGGCCGTAGGCCAGCAACGCGGCAAGCACGGCCATCGGAAAGGCCAGGCCAAGGCCGATCACCCAGGTGCGAATGCCGTGCCTTTCGCTGCCCGGCCCGCCACGGCGGAGGAAGGGCAGGGCCGTCAGTACCATCACCAAGGCGAAGATCAGCGTCGCCCCGGCCAGCAGCACCCACCACAGGGTCGCGATCTCGCGGGCGGCCGGTCCGGCCGGATCGACGACGGACAGCGCCCCTTCGCAACCGGCAAGCGTCACAAGCGTTGTAGTCGCAACGACAGTGCGACACAGTGGGGCGGCATGGCGACGGAACCGATGGTGAACGAGGAAGACGAGGAACTGATCGACCCGGTCAGCGAACGTCCAGGCTATGGGGAAACGGAATCGCAGATCGCGATCCTGGGCCATCCGATCCACGCGATGAGCGTGGCGTTCCCGGTCGCTCTGACCTTCTGCACCCTGGGGGCGGATGCGCTCTATTGGTGGACCGGCGACGCGTTCTGGGCGCGCGCGGCCTTGTGGGCCGCGGGCACCGGTTTCCTGTTCGGGATGTTCGCGGGACTTTCCGGCACGGCCGAACTGCTGTTCGTGCCGGGTATCCGCGCGCGGGCCCCGGCCTGGACGCATTTCATCATCGCGGTCACATTGCTGGCGCTTCTGGGGGCCAACTGGGGACAGCGACTTTACGGATATCAGGAGGCGGTGCTGCCCTACGGCATCCTGATGTCGGCACTTTGCGTCTGTGTGGTGGGCTTCACGGGATGGCATGGGGGCAAGCTCGTCTTCGATTACCGGCTGGGGACGTCCAAGGGCAACTGACCGCCCCGGGGTTCGGTCATCCATTCGGGAAAGCTGATCCAGTCCAGCGTCGGTTTCGCCAGAACAAGGGTGAGTATGAACAGGCAGGGCACCAGTGCGGCCGCGACGGGCATCAGGGGGTGTGGCGGCCTGTGTCGGCCCGGCTTCTCGGCGACCTTCACCAGAACGTGGCCGATCCAGGCATGGACGGCGACAAGGAGCGCGACGAAAGCGAGCTTGGCATAAAGCCATGGCACGAAAACCTCGCGCAGGAAGATCAACCAGGTTCCCGCGATGACGGTCAGCACGGCGGCGGGGGTGACGATCATTGTGTAGGTCATATGGGTGGCGTGCCGGATGATGCGATAATCGTCGGCGACGACGGCAGGGTCATGGCGGGCCAGCATGAGCGGCAGTACCAGCAGTCCGCCGCACCACAGCGTCAGCCCGGCGACATGCAGCAGCTTGAGCAGCGGCACGGTCGAGAGGATCCAGTCGAGTGTCATGCCGGCCCCGAGGACAGGTGCGACCAGGAGCGCCGGGCCACGACGATGGCGGCCGCCGCATAGGGAACACCGGCCGGCACCCACATGATCAGCCCGCCCAGCTGCTGGTCCTGAAGCGGCGTGAGGCCCCAGAGGAACGGTGCTACGGCATGCGCCGCGTATAGCGGCGCGGGGGCAAATGTCAGGATCGCGCCAAGCATGCCCATCTGCGCAAACCCCGCCACCACGAAGACCAGCCGGTCGATGGGTGCATCCTCGATGGCGAAGATGCCCCGCCAGAACCAGACGGCGCTGCCAAGCAACGTCAGTTGCATCAGCCAGTAGACCGCCACGTTGGATAACGCCAAGTCGTAGCTTGCCGGGACGTGCCATATCCACAGGACCGCCGTCGAAGCCGAAAAGGGCAGGGCCAGGCCGGTCCTGCCGCGCCCGCGCCTAACCACCGCCAGAAGCGGCGCCGCCACCGCCACCAGAAGAACGTGATGCAGCACCCGCGCCGAAAACAGGGCAGAGGAAAGCGCACACAAGGGCGAAACGAACGCGACGAACATAACCGCGACAGCCGCCAGCCCGGCAGGCTCGCGGCGCAGCAGCGCCGTCAGCCCCAAGAGCGCCGCGAGAACCGCCGGATCGAGGTTCCAGCTTGCCCAAAGCTCTGCGGGCGGCGGCGGTTGTCCGCAGTAGATCCCGTCCATGATCAGAAACCCCCCGGGCCTGTCCGTCGCTTCGTTGCGCGTGGCGGCAAGGTGGGCCTGCCGCACAACTTCCTTCCTATCGAACCCAAACCCGCATTCCCACCGAATGTTTCCGCGGCTGCCGCCCGCGCCGCGCCCCGGAAAGGCCCGCGTTGAACTCCTGCGTCGGTTCGGGCGTTGACCCCCCGACGTTGCACCCCGCGCGGCAGGAAAGGCAAGGATCATGGCATCACGCGCTCTCTGGACAGGACAGCTTCGCCTGTCGCTGGTGTCCATTCCGGTGGAAATCCATTCCGCCCGCAATTCCTCTTCGCGCGTGTCGTTCCGCCAGATCCACGAGCCCTCGGGCAAGCCCGTGCGCTACCAGAAGACGGTTCAGGGGGTCGGCCCCGTCGAGAACGATGACATCATGAAGGGCTACGAGACCGAGGACGGGGACTATATCCTGCTCGACAAGGACGAGATCGACGCGATCAAGCTGGAAACGAAGAAGACGCTGGAACTCGTCCAGTTCGTCGAGACCTCGGAAATTGCGCCCATCTGGTTCGACCGGCCCTATTACGTCGTGCCCTCCGACGAGCTTGCGGAGGATGCCTATCGCGTGGTCCGCGATGCCCTGCGGCAGACGAAGAAGGCGGGTCTCGGTCAGCTGACCATGCGCGGTAAGGAATACCTGTGCGCCATCCGCCCCTGCGGCGACGGGCTGTTGATGGAGACGCTGCATTACGAGGCGGACATCCGCGACGCCGACCCGCTGTTTTCCGGGATCGAGGATGACGCCTCGGACGAGGAACTGCTCGAGGTCGCCACCCAGCTGATCGACAAGAAGACCGCGCCCTTCGATGCCTCGGCCTTCGAGGATCACTACGCGGCGGCCCTGAAGGACCTGATCGCCGCGAAGATGAAATCGAAGAAGACGCCCCGCGCGAAGGCCGCCGATGACGGTGGCGGCGCCGAGGCGGAGAACGTGGTCGACCTGATGGATGCGCTGAAGAAGAGCCTGAAGCAGAGCAAGGGCGGCAAGTCCACCCGCCGCAAGAAGGCTTCGTGAGATCCCTGGACGCATATCGCGAGAAGCGGGATTTCGACGTCACGCCGGAGCCCCGCGCCGAGCTTGTCGACGCCGGCGGCGAGCGCCTGTCCTTCGTTGTCCAGAAACATGACGCCAGCCGCCTGCACTACGACTTTCGCCTGGAACTGGGCGGTGTGCTGCTGTCCTGGGCCGTGACCAAGGGCCCCTCGACCGATCCGTCGCAAAAGCGCCTCGCGGTGCGCACCGAGGACCACCCGGTGTCCTATGGCGATTTCGAGGGCACCATCCCGAAAGAGGAATACGGTGGCGGCACCGTCATGCTGTGGGACAACGGCTGGTGGGAACCTCTGCACGATCCCGAGGAGGGCCTGAAGGACGGCAAGCTGCATTTCCGGCTGCACGGCGCGCGGATGAAAGGCGGCTGGGCGCTGGTGCGGATGCGCGGGAAAAAGGGCGAGAAACGCGAGAACTGGCTGATGATCAAGGAACGCGACGATTTTGCCGGGCGCACCGCCGATGCACTGACCAACAAGCACCGCACCTCGGTGACCACGGGCCGGGCGATGCGTGCCATCGCCGGGGGCAAACAAGCCGCCACCCCCGCGAGACACGCCAAGCCGCTGCCCCGCTTCCGCAAGGTCCAGCTTGCCACCCTGCGCGACGCCCCGCCCGACGGCGAGGGCTGGCAGCACGAGGCCAAGTTCGACGGTTATCGCTGTGTGATCGCCGTGGGCAAGGGCGGGGTGCGGCTCTACTCGCGCAACGGCAAGGACTGGTCGGACCGCTTCGGGGCGCTCTGCGAACCGGCGGCGGCGTTGGCCTGTGGCTCGGCCCTGATCGACGGGGAAGTCATCGCCGGGGCCGGCGGAGGGGATTTCTCGACGCTTCAGAAGGCACTGAAGGCGGGCGACCCGCTCACCTGCTACCTCTTCGACATCCTTGCCCTCGATGGCGAGGATCTGACCGGCAAGCCGCTCTCCGAGCGGCGCGCGGCGCTGGAAGGGCTCATGGACGGGCAGCCGCCCCGCGGGCCGCTCCGCCTCAGCCCGGTGATCGAGGGCGATGGTGCCGCCGCCCTTGCCGCCATCTGCGAGGCCGGCGGGGAGGGCCTCATCTCCAAGCGCATCGACGCGCCCTATCGCGGCGGTCGCAGCAAAAGCTGGATCAAGTCCAAGTGCATCCGCCGGGCCGAGTTCGTGGTCGCCGGATGGTCGCCCTCGGACAAGAAGGGCAGGCCGTTTTCCTCGCTGATCCTAGGGAGCTTTGAGGCGGGCACGCTGATCTACCGGGGTCGCGTCGGCACCGGGTTCGACGGCGAAGACATGGCGGACCTGATGGCCGCCCTGAAGCCCCTTGCCCGCAAGACAGCCCCGTTTGACGAAGACCTGCCCGACGAGGCAGCGGGCGCCCGCTGGGTCACGCCAAGGCTGGTCGTCGAGGCGGACTATGCCGAGTTCACCAGCGAAGGCCGAATACGCCACGGCGTCTACAAGGGCCTGCGCGAAGACAAGGAGGCCAAGGACGTGAGTGCCAGCGCCGAAGCGAAGAACGACAGTGCCGACGGCGAGAAAACCATCGGCGGCGTCCGCATTTCCAGCACCTCGCGCAGGGTCTATCCCGATGCGGGGCTGACCAAGGGCGAGGTTGCGGAACACTACGCCCGGGTGGCCGACCGCATGCTCGATGACGCCGCCGACCACCCCCTGGCGCTGTTGCGCTGCCCAGATGGGATCGCGGGCGATTGCTTTTTTCAGAAACACGCCGGCAAGGGCTTTCCCGAGGGAGTCAAATCCATTCCCATCGAGGAAAAGGACGGCGATACAGCCGATTACATGTATGTCTCCGGTCCCGAAGGCCTCCTTGGCGCGGCGCAGATGGGCACGCTGGAATTCCACATCTGGGGTGCACGCCGCGACCGGATCGAACGGCCCGACCGGATGGTGTTCGATCTCGATCCCGACGAGGGTCTCGGCTTCGCCAAGGTGAAGGCAGCGGCGCAAGAGGTGCGCGAGGGCCTGAGCGCCTGCGGACTGGACAGCGTGCCCATGGTCACGGGCGGCAAGGGCGTGCACGTGATCGTGCCGCTGCGCCGCATCAGCGAGTGGGTGACGGTGAAAACCTTCGCCAAGACCTTCGCCACCGTGCTGGCGGAGCGGCACCCGAAGCGATATACCGCCACCATGTCCAAGGCCAAACGCAAGGGGCGCGTGTTCATCGACTGGCTGCGCAACGAGCGCGGCGCCACCGCCATCGCCCCCTATTCCCTCCGCGCGCGCCCCGGCGCCGCGGTCGCGGTGCCGGTTACCTGGGCCGAGTTGCAGGACCTGAGCCGCCCCGACGGCTTCCATGTGGGCGATATGGCGGCACGTCTGAAACGCCCGTGTCCGCTGCGGTCGGCAAAGGCGCGCGGTATCGGAACCGAGGTCGTGGAAGCTCTGGAAGACTGGTCTCGCGACTGAAAGCCCTTGGGCGGCACATGCGGGCCATGCGATCCTGGCGTGCTTGGACGCAACGACCGGTCCGAGGAGCCGCGTATTGCATGCCCTGAGCTGATGCCTGTCCCGATCGAACTTCGAGCGGTCATGTGTCGACCGTTCGGTGCCTGTGCTGACACCCCCCGGGCCTGCTTTGAGCCCGGTATGCCAAGAATGGAGAGCCGCATGACCTACATCCGCTTCGCCCTGATGATCCTGACCTCAACGGTCGTCATGTTCGTGCTCATGTATCTGAACACCTACGCATTCGAGCATGTTTTCTTCAGCGAAACCCGGCTCTGGACGGCCATCCTGATGGGGGCGACCATGGCTTTCGTCATGCTGGCTTTCATGGCCTCCATGTATCCCAGCCGCACCGTCAACATCAGCATTTTTGCAGGCAGCGTTGTCGTCTTCGGCCTGTCTCTCTGGCTGGTGCGCAGCCAGGCCACGGTTGACGGAGAAAGCTACATGCGGGCGATGGTACCGCACCATTCCATCGCCATCATGACATCGGAACGGGCCGGGATCGAAGATGCCCGGGTGGAAAAGCTGGCGGCCAGCATCGCCGAGGCCCAGAAGAAGGAGATATCCGAGATGCGGGCCCTTGTCGCCGATCTGGATGCGGGCGAGGTGGTGCAGGAGGTCTTTGAAGATCCGGCGCCCCGGAACGGTACGCTGGACGACGCGCTGAACAACACGCTGCTGTCGGAACTCGATCTCGCCCCATTGCCGGCAGATGCCGGGCCCGTGGGCGAGACCTGTCGTTTCCGTCGCACCCTCACCGAAGATCCCGTCATGCTCGCCACGGCCGACGGAAATGCGGCGAGTGTCAGTTTGAACGGCGTCATCCTTTCGCTGAAGGGCAGCGAGGACGGTACGGTCTTCACGACCGAGGGCCTGGATATCACGCTCGACTCGGTTGATGCATCCCGCTTCGATACGCGGCTGACGTTCTCGATGACCCGGGGGCCGACCGTTTCGTATGGCGGCTTCTGGTCCTGCTGAAGGCAGGCAGGTCATCGTCGGAATATGGCGCCGAATTCCGAGCCGAAAGCGTGGTGCAATCGTCCCGGTGGCGGCCACCCCGTGCCTTGAAGGACCGGCGCCGGGGTGGCCGAAGGGTTACTCGATGACGGCGCAGGCGATGCGCTCGCCGGCATCGCCCGATGGCTGACTCTCGTAGTCGTCGGGACCGCTGTGCAGCATCAGCGCACGGCCTGACAGATTGTCCTGCTCGCCGCCCAGCATTGCCTGATGATTGAGCACCTGGGCCTTCAGCGTGCCATCGCTGGCCACATACTGGTTGGGCATGTCACCGGCATGAGGGCCGCCATCCGTGAAGAAGCCGTGATCGTTGCTCGAAACCGCGAGATGCCCGCCCGCGGACTTGAAGCCGCCCTGGGTATCGCATTCCCCGGTCTCGTGAATGTGGAAGCCATGCCAGGTTTCCGGCGGCAGCTCGGCCAGGTCGAGCTCGATCAGCACCCCCGAAGGTGTACCGGTGAGGGTTGCCGTCCCGATCTCCGTGCCTTCGGCATTGATGAAACTCGCCTGCGCATCGGCGTCCTGCGCCTGTGCCACGTTGGCGAGGCCGAGCGACATGGCCGAGGCAAGCAGCAGCAGCCGGGCAGGGCGCAAGTGTTGGGATGGATTGGTCATGGGAACCTCCTTGGTATTGTTAGGGCGGAGGCCGTGGGGCCACCGCGTCAGCGTGCGACGGGCTGAATTTTCGGTCAGGACGTCATTGGGTCGTACGATGATGGTCTCCTCTCCTGATTGCCATTCGTCACCGGCGTCGCGTTGCCGGTCGATGGCGGTGTGACCGCCGGCAACGGTCGGCGCCATTTGGCCTAACCCGCCGGGGTCACGACAGCCATCGGTCAGATCATGGGAATGCCGCCGGTGACCTCCACCGTGGCGCCGGTCGTGTAGCTTGAAAGCGGATCGGCGAGCATGACGTAGGCGGTGGCGAGTTCGGCGGGCTGCGCGGGGCGGCCGATCGGCTTGTCCTCGCCGAAATGGGCCACCGAGTCCTTCGGCAGCGTCGCCGGGATCAGCGGCGTCCAGACCGGGCCGGGCGCCACGCAGTTTGCGCGGATGCCGCGCGGCGCCAGCATCTGTGCCAGCCCCACGGTGAAGTTCTGGATCGCGCCCTTGGTCGCGGCATAGGCCAGCAGGCCGGGGTTGGGCTTGTCGGAGTTGATCGAGGCGGTATTGATGATCGTGCCGCCCTTTTCCATCACCGGGACGGCGGCCTTGCAGAGGTAGAACATCGAATGGATGTTGGTGCGGAAGGTCATCTCCCACTCCTCGTCCGGGATGTCCTCCAGCGTGTCGAAATGCATCTGGTGGGCGGCATTGTTCACCAGGATGTCGAGCCGACCGAAGGCCTCGTGCGTGTCGCGCACCAGCGCCCGGCAGTGATCGCCGCTCTGGATGTCGCCGGGCATGACATAGGCCCGCCGACCGGCGTCTTCCACCAAGGTGCGTGTCGTATGCGCCTCGTCGTGCTCTTCCAAGTAGGAGATCATCACGTCGGCGCCTTCGCGCGCGTAGGCCAGCGCCACCGCGCGGCCGATGCCGCTGTCGCCGCCGGTCACGAGGGCGGCCATGCCTTCAAGCTTGCCGGACCCCTTGTAGCTGTCTTCGCCGTGGTCGGGGCGCGGCTCCATCTGATCGGTATGGCCGGGCGTGCCCTGGGGCTGCTCGGTAAAGGGGGGCTTCGGATAATTCATGAGACTTCTCCGCGTTGGTGCTGGGGAGTCAACGGCCGCGATGTTCCAATGTTCCAGCCCGTCTGCGCCCTGCGTTCAGGTGAAAAACTGTCTTAGCGGTGCAAGAGGGTTAGGTAGACAGCACAAATGCGTCACGAATGGAGAAAATCATGGATTGGTCAGGCATGTTGTTTCAGGGGTGGAGCGGGATCCTGCGCACCGCGATCGTCGGCACCCTTGCCTATGCGGTGCTGGTCGTCGCGTTGCGGACGTCCGGCAAACGGACCCTCGCGAAACTCAACGCGTTCGACCTGGTGGTTACCGTGGCTCTTGGGTCGACTCTCGCCACCATCCTTCTCAGCAAGAACGTCGCACTGGCCGAGGGCGTGACGGCGCTGCTGTTGCTGATCGCATTGCAATACGGCGTGACGGCCCTGTCCGTGCGTTCGACCTCGTTCGCGCGCATCGTCCGTTCGGAGCCGACCTTGCTGCTGCGCGATGGCGAGGTCCTGCCGCGTGCGATGAAGCGCGCCCGGGTCACCGAAGCGGAACTCGAGACAATTGTGCGCACGGAAGGGCAGCGCGACCCGGAGACGGTTGCTGCCGTCATCCTGGAATCCGACGGCTCCTTTTCCGTGATCGCAGGGCCGGAGGCGGTCCGCCGCACCGGATTTCAATCCTCTGAATCCGGGGTCGCGACACGGGAAGGCCATGCCGGGTAGCTGGCGTACCGGGCATTGCCAAGTTGGCGCCATTACCCACAATTCTCTAACTTTTGTCGGTTAGATCCTTCAATTGCGATGGTCCAGGCCGGAGACGAGGGGAGGTACATGTTTGATTTTGGCAAGGATCTCGCTTATCCGAAAACAGGTCCGTAGTTTTCTGACCCGGACTGAGACATGATCGAATTTTCTTAACACCTTGATGATGTCGGCCCTGTCCTACATGTGGTCCTGCAGGATCGGTGGGAATGAACTGGTATCTTTGAACGCCAGTTCGATCTCGGTTCGAGGGCAATTCACCTAAGACGACAAGGTGATGCGGGAAGGGGACGGCATCTTCTGCGTTTGGGAGCCGGACGACTCTTGCAACTCGTGTAGATCAGAGAATTGAAAATTCATCAAAGATGTCGTCGATCTCTTTCCCGGCGGCCGCAAGCGCGGCCTGCTTCGCCCAATCTCCGGTGTATTTCTTCCGGGCTTGCCGTGACGTGTGATCGTTCATCAGCATGCCGGCGAGCGTCGCATCCTCGCTAATTGCAAACACCACGTCGTAGACGATGGATCGGCAGATATGAGCGCCGGTTCCGAACGCCGAGGACCAGACCTGCGACACGTAATTCGCGGCAACGAGCGTGCCATCGGGATGGACAAACAGCGGCCATTCCTGCTGCTCGGCAATCTGGCGCAGGGTTTCGAGATATTTTGGGTCATCATCCTGAAGCAGGCGCGCATCGACAAAGTGCTGCACGCTCGGGTGAATGGAACCGGGGTATTCTTCTCGACCGGAACGATGCCGGGTCTTGCGGAGCTTGTAGTCCCGGAGGCGATAACGGTCCTCGGTCCAGACCAGGTCGCGGCCGAACTTGAGATCATGCCACTCCCGTCGAAGAGGAGTCAGCGGGGGCACCGCGATCGCCAGGGCCCGGTTGCGTTTGATCATGCGCCTTGCCGGGTTTGTTTGCCGCGGCACTTCCGCAAGAACCTCCTGCGCGCGAGGGTGGATGGTCGTGATGTCGATCGCGAAACGGACGCGGCGATGTTCCGGCACGCGGGCAGACGGCGCCAGATGTCGCGGAAGTTTGCCGGACCGGAATTTCCGCCGCGCCAGCAACCCTATGTTGTCGCGGTCTCAGGACATACCCGGATAGGATGAGAGGACGCGCTGCCTCGTCATCTCCTGTTTCCCAGTCCGCCGCTTTGCCGTTTCGGAGCGGGCGTAATCGCGTACAACAGTCAACATCCAGGAGAAATCGACTTGGAGTCCAATACCTCTACCGGCACGGGTGACCGGGAAAACGAGCAGGAGTTGCTGCTGCTCAACGAAGCGGAGCACAGGCATGCCAACACGCTTCAGATCCTGTCGAGCCTTGTCAGTCGCAGCCTGCAGGAAGCCGAGACAGCCGAGGCGCGCGAGGCGCTGAGCTGGGTCAGCGAGTTGGTCGAAACGCTCGGCAGGCTGCACGGCCTGACGCGCGAAGGCGCGCAGGGCGACACGGCCGACCTGCTTGGCAGCATGGCACGACAGTGGCAGCGCATCTGCAACGGCCATATTCGTATCGTGGTCGAGGCCGAGCCCGGGCTGAAGATGGCACAAAGCCAGCATACGATCGTCATCCTGATCGCGCAGGAACTGGTGCTCAACGCGATCAAGCACGCCTTCCCGGAACAGCGCCACGGCACGGTTCATGTCCGGCTCTATGCTTGTGGGGACGGAAATGCTACTCTCGAGGTGGAAGATGACGGGGTCGGCCCGAGGGCTGGCAGGTCGAACCAGTGCAAGCGAGGCACCGACTCCACTGTACATGGACGATCGCTGACCCGGGATCTCTCCCTATTCTTGGGGGGTGGTCTGCAGCGTGGTCAAAGTCATACGAATGGCGGCTACCGGGTCACTGTCTGCTGGCCGCTGTAAGGACCATCGAATGCAAGATGTGAGCGCTCTGACGCGCAAGCTGCGCAACGGTGCGGCGCTCTCCGGCGAGGACATGGAGCGCCTCGAGCGGATCGCCCTGACCTCTCGCTGCGTCCCGGCCAACACCGACTTGATCAAGGAGCATGAGATCACCGAATACGTACACGTGATCGAGTCAGGAGTTGCCTGCCGCTACAAGATCACACCGGACGGCAGTCGGGCTATTTTGGCGCTTCTGTTGCCGGGCGACTTCTGTGACTTGCATGTCGCGATCCTCGACCACATGGATCATTCCATCGGCACATTGCAGGAAAGCCGGGTATCGCGCGTGTCGCGGGACGACGTCTTGCAGATGCTGGCGGCCTCCCCGGCAATCAGCCGGGCCTGCTGGTGGGCGACGCTGGTCGACGAGGCGGTGCTGCGCGAGTGGTTGGTGAACGTTGGTCGGCGCCGGACGGACCAGCAACTCGCCCACTTGTTCTGCGAACTCTACACGCGGCTGGAAGCCGTTGGACTGGCCGAGAATGACCGGTTTCGAATGCCATTCACGCAAACCACGCTGGGCGATCTGGTGGGGGTTACGCAGGTCCATGTTCAACGCACGATGACCCAGCTGCGTGACAGGGGACTGATCACCCAGCAGGACCGCGAGATCGGCCTGCATGACTTTGACGCAGTAGCGGAATACAGCGATTTCGACGCGACGTATCTCCACCTCGGAAGGCCAATCTGAAGATGCCGGGCCGGGACGGCGCCAGAGGAATGAGTGACCCGGAGAAAAGGAGGCCAAGTGGCCCACTTCTATTTCGATGTGAATGACGGACGAAAGCGCTCTGTCGACGATTATGGTGTCACTTACAAAACCAAGGACGAAGCAAAGCAAGCCGCCATGCGAGAGCTTTCACTGATCATCCGTGATGACTTGCCGGATGGAGAACGAGCAAACTACGTGGTGACTGTGCGGGACGAAACCAGCACACCGATATACGTGGTGATGGCGGCAGTGATGGGGGAATCCCTGCTTGAGTCCACGTGATGCGATATGGGGCTTGGGCAGGGCAGGCTCGTCTCGGCATGTTCCAGCGGTTGGAACGGGAGTGAGGAACATCCGTGGCTCTGTTCTGTTGGTTCCCAATGACGGACGAGAATTGGCAAGACACCGATGCTGAAGCCAGCAGCGCCGGCTCGCTGACCGGCACCCCGTCCGGCGCATTGATCGAGGTCGACTTGCAGAACCTACCGGCCGATGGCTGGCACGGGTTTCACATCCACGAGGAAGGGGTGTGCGATACCGAGAGCGGGTTCAAATCCGCAGGCGGGCAACGCCGGTGACACCGAGCACGGCCTGCTGGTCGAAGGCGGGGCGGATAGCGGCGATATGCCGAACCAGTATGTTTCAGCTGACGGCAAGCTGATCGCGCAGGTTCTGAACACTGCCGTGTCGATCGGCGGCGAGGCCGATGGTTCGGGCCGCGCCATTGTCATCCATGGCGGGGCGGATAACTACGAGAGCCAACCGTCCGGCGACGCCGCTGAACGGACTGTGCGGTCATCGAGTAATGCTTTCGATCCGGTCGGGTCGCGATATGCGGCCCGGCCGGGTATTTTTCGAATTCCGAATGGACCGGCTTTGTAGTTGATTGAACTGCTGGCTTGGCCCGAAGCGCCTCAGACGTCGTCCGACATCGGGGTCTGACCCTGCTTACCCTGTTCTTGTGACAGGATGTTCCGCACCTCCCGCATCAGGGCTTCACGCTTTTCCCTGTTATCCGCGGGATCGGATTCAATCTTGCTCAGCTCGGTCAGGATCGACTTGAGATACTGCTCGCGCGTGCCGGCGGAGTATCCCTCTTCAGCGAGGATGTCGTGAAGTTCCTCCGGGCCGATCCAGTCGCCGTGGCTTGCCTTCAGTCTCGTGATGTCGGGGGTGTCTGACATGGGCCTTTCCTTTCACCCCCAACCTTCCCCGGCGTGGCGATGTTCCATCAACGGGGCGCGGCCCGCGGAATGCGGCCGAGCGGAAACCAGCGCAGTCGAAGGTCGTTTCGTTAGGTGCAGCCGGGAACACTGATTACCTTTATGGACGAAAACCGGGAGAAAGGAAATTCCATGTCCTCGCTCAGAGTCCTGATCCTCGAAAACCAAAGCGTCGTCGCCCTTGACCTGGCATCGATCCTGGAGGCGCGTGGATGCGATCCGGTGATCGTCTGCGAGACGGCCGAACTGGCCGAGCGGAGCATCGACATTGCCGTTCCGGATGCCGGTGTTCTCGACATCGGGCTGGCAGAGCGGGATGCCTCCCTGGCCATCGCCACGCGGCTTGCCGACAATGCCTGTCCGGTTCTGCTGCTTGCAGATGACATGGCGTTGCCGGAGCATCTTTCCGGGACGCGCGGGGCTTGTCATCATATCGAGAAACCTTTCAGCGAAACTTGCTTTCTCAGCGCGTTCGATATGCTGACTGCGCAAAAATCGCAGGGAGGCGTCGAACGACCTTGCGGAGGCGTTTTGAGGCCCCATTCCTGATTGTCGCGGAGCATTGGCATGGCAGAGGACACACAGGACAAGGTGATCGCCTTTCTCGGCCGTCACGAAGGTGACGGCGGAAGTCGGAGCGATCACGTCGAAACGCATGGTGCGCATGTATTCCTGCATGGCGATACGGCCCTGAAAATCAAGAAGGCCGTCCACTACGATTACCTCGATTTCACCGAGCTCGAGACGCGCGAAAGGATGCTGCGCCGCGAACTGGACCTGAACCGGCCGGGCGCGCCTCAGATTTATCGCGATGTCGTGGCGGTGACACGTGACGGCGACCGTCTGGAGCTGGACGGGGAGGGGGCCCCGGTGGAATGGGTGCTGCGGATGTGGCGTTTTCCGAAGGAGAATGAGCTTTCGGCTGTCGCGGCCCGCGGCGAGTTGAGCGATGCCCTGGCGGATGATCTCGGCCGATCCATCGCGGATTACCACGCCGATGCGCCTTTGCGCGAGGGCGACGGCGCCGACCGGATACAAGCGATCATCGAGGAGCTGGAGACCGCGTTCGGGGCCATGCGCGATGAGCTTGGCGTCGGCGAGGCGGATGCGTTCATCACGATGACGAAGGCCGAGTTCGGCCGGGTCGCGGCGCTTTTGCGGGAGCGGGCCGCCGGGGGCCATCTTCGGCGCTGCCACGGCGATTTGCACCTGCACAATCTCGTGCTGATCGACGGCCGGCCGGTTCTTTTCGATGCGCTCGAGTTCGACGAGGAGCTGGGGACCTGCGACGTGCTCTATGACCTGGCCTTTCTGGTCATGGACCTGCTGAACCGGGGCCTCGGCCGGCAGGGGAACATCGTTCTGAATGCGTGGCTGCATGCAAATGAGGGGCAGCAGGATGAGGGGCTGGCCGCGCTTCCTCTCTTTGTGGCGTTGCGCGCCGGTATCCGGGCGATGGTGGCGGTGCAAACCGGTGCCGGTGAGCGAGAGGAGGTTCGGGCACAGGCCCGGGGGTATCTCGAGACGGGCCTGGCCGCGCTGGAGCCTTGCGAGGCACGGCTCGTGGCGATCGGCGGGATGTCCGGATCCGGCAAGTCGACGATCGGCCGGCGCCTGGCGCCGCAGATCGGCCGGATGCCGGGGGCCGTGCACCTGCGGAGCGACCTGGAGCGCAAGTCGCTTGCCGGCGTAGCCCCGGAAGACCGCTTGCCGGAGAGCGCCTATACGGCAGCGGCATCCGATGCCGTGTACGATCGTCTCGCGGCGCGTGCGGCGGCCGTTCTGGCGACCGGGCAGAGCGTCATCCTCGATGCCACCTTCCTGACCCCGGTCGAGAGGAAACACGCACGAGACCTGGCCGCGCAGACAGGGGTGCCGTTCACGGGCATCTGGCTCGACGCGCCGGTCGAGGCATTGACGCGGAGGGTTGATGCAAGGGAAGGCGACGCCTCTGACGCCGACGCTTCCGTGGTGCGTAAGCAGGTGGAAAAGGATACGGGCCCGGTTGACTGGCAGAGGGTAGAGGCCTCGGGCAACAGAGAAAACGTGGCCAAGGCGGTTTGGGAGTGGATCGCCAGTCCGGGCAGGTCGTCTCCCGCCGGTTCCTGAGCCGACTGACCTTCCGATCCTCTTGAACGGCTTCAATAGCCAGTCCTTCAATCAACATGGAACGTGATCGAAAGCCTGTGCGTTGAAGTACTGGAGGCTCTCATGAACCATTTGTCGCGACGGGGATTCCTGAAAGGGGGCGCAACTGCCGTGGCAGTGAGCGTGACCCCGCTTCACCAAGCCTTGGCCGGTCTTCAGACCGAGCGACAGACACAGCCGCCCGGATGGCGTGAAAGCGGCAATGTCCGCTTTCGCCAGGATGGCATTCCCAAGGTGACCGGGGACAAGGTCTTTGCGGTCGATATTCGGGCCAAGGATATGCCCGACTGGCCGGACGAACAGGCCCACGCCTTTCTCATTCGGGTGCCTCGGGCGGATCGGATCTTCGAGGGCGTGATGCTCGACCCGCTTGGCGAAGAGCTGCGCCCTGACGCCGTCGTGACGGCAGAGACACTGCGCAACGATGGCGTCGAGATGGTCGAGCCGGACTTCTACGGGGCGTTCTTTCTCGAAGAGGGAAAAGTGCCGGCCTACCTGGGGCAGCCTGTGGCGCTTTTGGTTTACCACGACTACGCGCGGTTCCGCGCGGCGCGGACAAGGTTCAAGTTCAACGAGGACGCGCTGATCTGGGGCGATGCGGCCGAACCGCCGGCGCGCACGCCCTATGGCGCCACCCGGTACGTCCGGATCGGCGGGGAGGCGCGGGAGGCCGAGGATCGTTTCTCGCCCCTCAGGAACGGCACGATATTCGCAGGGTTCGAAAACGGCGAGGCGGATTGGCCGGACGCAGACAGCGAAGGCGATGTCGGCGGCAAGGCCATGGCCCTGGCCGGGGAGTTGCGGTCTGAGCTGGAAAATCCCCCCGAAGGCTGGAATGTCTACCGGCGCAAGTATCGCTCGCAATATGTCGATCCCGCGGCGCTCGAGCCCGATAACGGCAACGCGTGGTACGATACGGCCACGGGCCGCCTTCACGTTGTGACGGGCACCCAGTCGCCCTGGACCAATGCCGACCACATCGAAAGGATGGTCAGCGCCAGCCGTTTCGATCTGACCGAGCTGCGTTTTCATCCCGGCTATACCGTGGGCTATGGCCAGAAAGAGCACCACGTTCATCCGTATTACGTCGCCATGGCGGCCCTCTACGGCGACGGGCGCCCGGTACGGCTGGCCCTCGACCGGTGGGAGCATTTCCAAAGTGCGCTGAAGCGCCATCCGTTCGACACCGATATTACGCTCGCCGTCGACCGCAAAACGGGCGAGTTTCGCAGTCTGGCCGCCGACCAGCGGGCCGATGGCGGCGGGGTGATGAATTTCAGCCCCTCGGTCGGGCAGGTGTCCGCGACGGCGCTGCAATCCATCTACTATCTTCCGAAAAGCGATCTCGCCGTGCAGGTCGATGCCTCGCGGGCGCCGACCGCCGGCTCGATGCGCGGCTACGGCACGCTGCAAAGCATGGTTGCGATGGAGCTGATGGTCGACGAGGTGGCAGAGGATCTCGGGCGCGACCCGATCGAGCTGCGCCGGATCAACGCCTTCCGCACCGGCAACAAAAACACCCAGGGCGCCATTCCGGGCGGGCACCTGCGGGCCGCCGAAATGCTCGAAGCCGCCGCGGCCGACCCGATCTGGACCGAACGCGCCGAGAAAAAGAAAGCGTTCGAAGCCGAGAACCCGGGCTATCACTATGGTGTCGGCTTCTCCTGCGTGCAGAAAGATTATGGCACCGGGGCAGAGGCCGCTCTCGTGCAGCTCGAGCTCTCGCCAGACGGCCACCTGCATATGCGGCACGTGGCCTCGGAAATCGGCTGCGGTGCGACGACGTCGCAGATGCTGGTGACCGAAGCGCATCTTGGCAAACCGGCCGACACCGTCGATTTCGCCGTCACGGATTGGCCCAGCCTGCCGCTTGAGGCCAACAACGAACCTTACACGATGAGCCAGGACACGCAGGACAGGCTGGCGGAAAACCCCCGCTGGGTGCCGCGCATCACGTCGCCCCGCAGCGCCTCGAACTCTGCCTACTACTTCACCCACGCCACCACGGAAGCGGCGCGGCTGCTTTTCGAACTGGGCCTGTGGAAAGCCGCGCTCAGCTTCTGGCGCGAAGGTATCGGTGGCGGGCAGGCGGGCCCGCTGTACGTGCGCCGGGAAGAGGCGGAATGGCGCGACGGGCATCTGGTGGCCGGCGGGTTGAATCCGCTTCCGCTTGAAGACTTGGCGCGCCGCGCCCACGAGCGGGGTTACATCACCGGCGTCACGGTGCACACGTTCAATCGCTGGGCCTGGGCCCGGGCGGAATTCGAGGTCGAAGGCGAGCGGTTCGAGGCTCCGATCGACGCGCTGTCCGTCCGCTGGGGCGAGGGGGCCGATCCCGGGAAGCGGGCGGACATGACCGATGGGGGCTATGCCTTCCAACCGCGCCAGCGTGTCGAATACCCGCCCACGCAGCGCAACAATGCCGCCGTCACCTACTATGCCCCCTGCGCGACGCTGGTAGAGCTTTCGGTCAATCCCGGCTCGGGAGAGATCAAGGTGCTCAACCACCGGTCCTGGCTGGAGTGCGGCCGGCAAATCGTGCCCGAGCTGGTCTCGGGGCAGATACAGGGCGGCATCGCCATGGGCATCGGCCACGCGCTCTATGAAGAGATGCCGCCGTATGAAGACGGCCCCGGAAACGGCACTTGGAACTTCAGCCGCTACCGTCTGCCCCGCGCCGAGGATGTCGCGGTCTGGGCGCAAAGCGCCACGGTGCTCGAGCCCCTGTCGCCCACCGACCCGCCGAAAGGCATTGCGGAGGTGGTGATGATCCCGGTGGTGGCCGCGATCGGCAACGCCGTGCATCATGCCATCGGCCACAGGTTCGACCGCACGCCGATCACGCCCGAAAGGATTAAGGAGGCCACGGCATGAGCGCCATGATGACCGTTTCCATGACGATCAACGGCACCGAGACCGAGCCGGTGGAGGTGCCCGAAGACCTGATGCTTCTGGAGTTCCTGCAGGAATACCTCAACCTGACCGGCACGCGCTATGGCTGCGGGCAGGGGGTCTGCCGCGCCTGCGCCGTCATCCATGACGGCCCACGGGGCGCACGGGTGGTGCCGGCCTGTGTCACCGGTGTGGCTTGGGCCGACGGACGCGCCTTCCGGACTGTCGAAGGGCATGCCGAGCATGATGCGGACGGCAATGTCACCGCGGTGACACCGGTCCAGCAGGCGTTTCTCGACCACTTCTCCTTCCAGTGCTCCTATTGCACGCCCGGCTTCGTCGCCGCCGCGCAGGCCCTGGTCGAGCGGCTGGAAGTCGATCCGGTGCCGGCGGAAGACGTCGAGGGCGTCGTGCTGGAGGCGCTGAACGAAAATATCTGCCGCTGCACCGGCTATGTCCGCTACCTCGAGGCGACACGGGACGTGATCCTGGCGACACCCGGCCTGACGATCGGCGACGGCCGGGCGGAGGGAAGCTGATGCGCACCCTGTTTCGCGTCCTGGCCGGGCTCGTTCTGCTTGGCGTCATCGTTGCCGTGGTCATCTTTTTCGGGTTCACCGGGGCGGGGCCCGTGCCGCCGGCCAGCCGCGATCTCGAGGCGCTGGATGAAGAGGCAAGGGCCGAGATGGTCTCACTGGGCGAATACGTCGCCAAGGCCGGCGATTGCGCCGCCTGCCACGAGAGCGAGGATGGGCTGGCGCTTGCCGGGGGCACGCCGATGGAAACGCCGATGGGCACGGTCTACGGCACCAACATCACCCCGTCAGAGACCCACGGTATCGGTGACTATTCACCCGACGATCTCTATCGAGCGATGGTCTACGGTATCGCGCCCGGCGGTCGGCGCCTCTATCCCGCCATGCCCTACACCTCCTACCATGCCGTCTCTCGCGAGGATATCGACGCCCTCTACGTCTATCTCATGTCGCAGGGCCCGGTGGAGAAGCCGAACCGCGATGCCGACATGGCCTTTCCGTTCAACATTCGACCTCTGATCGCCTTCTGGAACCTGATCTATCGGCCTGACCCGCCAGAGGAGCCGGGCCCCGGATTGTCGGGTGGGGACAGGCTGGCCGACACCGGACGCGGGGCATATCTGGTCGATGTGCTGGGCCATTGCGGCGAATGCCATACGCCCCGCAACTTCGCCTTTGCCAAGACGGGCGAGCATCTGGGCGGCACTGTGATCGAAGGCGCCGTCGCCCCCGATATCACGCCGCAGGGGCTGGCCGGCCGGGGCTGGACCGAGGCGGACCTGTCGCAGTTCCTCTCGACCGGTTTGTCGCCGCAGGGCGTGATGACGTTCCGCATGTTTCCGGTGCTCAGCCATTCAACCAAGTACCTGCCCGAGCGCGATATCGAGGCGGTCTCGGCCTACCTGGCGCAAGACATGCCGGAGCCGTCCGAGCCGCCCTCCGATCCCGACGCCATCGACGCGCACCCCGAGGGGCACCGGCTGTATGTCGGGCTTTGCGCCGGCTGCCATGGTACCAACGGGAGCGGCCAGCCCTCCGGCTCTGTCCCGATGGTGGGCAATACTACGTTGATGCTGGACAATCCGCTGAACCTGCAGCGTGTGATCCGAGAAGGCATTCCGGCCCGGCAGTTGAGCGGACATCTCAGGATGCAGGAAATGCCCGCGTTTGACGCCACCTTGGCGGAGGCGGAATTGGAAGACCTGAGTGGCTATCTGCGAGCCCGGTGGGGTGTGGACGCGATCGCAATGCAAGATCAATAGGTATGAGGGGCTTAGCTGCGAACGCGAACGCAGAGGGTTCGGCGCGGTGGCGTCGGCAGATGCTTGCCGGCGCGTCCGGATGAAAATCTCGATAGGCCGGGAAACACATGATGACTGTTCCCTTCGATATTGCAGCGATATGGGCGTACCTGCTTGCGTTCACCGTTTTCTCCTACGTGGCGCTTGGCGGTTTGGATTTTGGGATAAGCCGATGTGTGACGTTGAGGTCGCTCCATCGAAGACGGCAGATTTCGCCGAGGCGGCGACAGGAGAATATGGCAATCACACTTATTACAACGACCGGAATCTTTTGCCTCTTGTTTGCGAGCACCGCGTCAAATATCAGGTCAAGCTCGTCGAGCGTGGGACGCCGTTCACGTGCTTCGGACCGTGCCAGGATTTCGTCATGCCACAAGACTTTCATTGCGCGAACGACGACGCCATAGGGCACGTCTTCGTCGCGTTCAGCTGCCCACTTCAGCGATGAAGCAAGCATCGTCATATAGGTCGCCGCTGTTTGCGGCATCATCTCCAACTTGAGCAGATCCTCTGCGACGTCTTGGAACCATTTCAGGTCTATCGCTGATGCAGGGATCTGACAGCGTTCGTGATTGATCAGAAAATTGAGATTTTGCGTCGCAGTCTTATCGACGCTTCGTCCCTTGTCCTTCCTCTTCTGAATCAGATCGCATACTCGGGGGCCTGTTTCCGGATCGTCGTTTTGCCTGGGAGCGAGCAGGCCGAGTTGTATCTGGGCCAAGGTGTCATCTCTCCACTTCTTGGCGTCCTCAAGGCTTGAGAATGTCTTGCTTACATTGATTGGTCCCTCGTCGGTTCTACGACGAATTTGCCCGCAGTATCTCGGTAGACCATCCTTTGGAGTGCGAGCCGAAATGAAGGGCTCGGTCGAACAGTCTCCTGCCGCAGGCAGGCGATACTCCTTTTTCGAAGTCTGAGCACGTTGTTTGTGATCCGGATTTCGCTCCGCACTCTTTTTGCTTTTGCTGGACCCGTCAGCAGATCGCGCTCGTGTGGGCCCTCCTACGTGTGCGGGAAAGGGAGAGCCCGCTGCGCGTTCACGGGAGATTTGCTTGAGAAAATTTGTCGAGCTAACTTGGGTAGTATGAGACATTACTGTCCCCTCTCTTGCTGAACATCGAGGATTTGGTGTCGTACCGATCGGGTCGAAAATCGGCCGAGCTAGGTAATTTGAGACGGTTCCGAAATCGGCCCGACAGTTCGTACTTGGTGGGGCTCTGGTTCGGACGTGACGCGGGCGGCGTATGTTGCTACCCGGTAGCAAGTGATCTTGGAATATCCAGGGAAACGGAGGAAAACCTCCGGGAATCAATTCAAATCCCTGCCAGTGTCTGCAAGTTGAGGTTTTGTCTAAATATATGAAAAAAAATGTAAAATACGCATCCCGGCTTGCCGTGGCACCCATGATGGACTGGACCGATCGTCATTGCCGGTTCCTGCATCGCCAACTGTCGCGGAACGCCTTGCTGTACACCGAGATGGTGACCGCGCCGGCATTGGTGCGAGGTGGGGCGCTGCACCTGCTGGACCATGCCGCGGAGGAGCATCCGGTCGCGCTGCAACTGGGCGGATCGGAGCCCGACGAACTGGCGCAGGCGGCGGCGCTGGGGGCCGGGGCGGGGTATGACGAGATCAACCTCAACGTCGGATGCCCCAGCGACCGGGTGCAGTCGGGGACCTTCGGTGCGGTGCTGATGAAGCAACCGGATCTCGTGGCCGAATGCTGCGCGGCGATGATCGGGGCGGTGGACACCGAGGTGACGGTGAAATGCCGGATCGGGGTGGATGACCAGGATGTCGAGACGGTGTTGCCGGACTTCCTCGAGCGGGTCAGCGCGGTGGGTGTCCGACGGTTCACCATCCATGCGCGCAAGGCGTGGTTGCAAGGGCTGAGCCCCAAGGAAAACAGGGACATACCGCCATTGGACTACGCTCTTGTGGCGCGCATGAAAGAGCGGTTTCCACGCCTTCACATCTCGCTCAACGGCGGGGTGGAGACGCTGGACGAGGCGGTGGGTCACCTGGAGGCCGGGTTCGACGGCGTGATGCTGGGGCGGGCGGCTTACCATCGGCCGGCGGAGATCCTGGGGGCGGCGGATCGGCGTGTCTTCGGCGGCAAGGGTCCGGACCGGACGGGCGAGGACGCGGTGCATGCCATGCTGCCATACATCGAAAATCATTTGATTTCAGGCGGTAAGCTGCACCAGGTGACGCGGCATATGCTGGGGTTGTTCGCCGGTCAGCCGGGCGCGCGGGCGTGGCGGCGGGTGTTGTCGGAAGGCGCGACGAAACCGGGGGCCGGAACGGCGCTGGTGGAGGAGGCGCTGGCGCAGGTGACGGGGGTTGCCGCGTGAAGGATTTCCTGGAGAAAGGCTGGGCGCGGTTCGCGTTCGATCCGGCTGTGTCCGCCTGGGCCGAGGCGGCGTTTTCTGTTGCGAAAGAGAGGGTTAAGGCACCGGAAGAGCAGCGCTGGATGTATTGCGAAGGCACCTGGTTCGTGGGGGTCGATACGCTGCCCAACGCACCCGATGGCGCGGTGGGCCAGTCCGGGCCGCTGACGGGAGAGGCGTGGGCGGCGATGTCGGCGCTCTATCGCCGCCTGCCGTTGCACCGGGGGCAGGTGTCAGTGATGTATCCCGGATACCCCAGGCCGAAGGACGGCGAGGGGGACGCGGCGTTCGGGTACAGGCTGCGGCGGGATGCGGCGCATGTGGATGGATTGCTTTTGGAGGGGCCGGACAGGCGGCGGTTCCTGAAGGAGCGGCATGCCTATATCCTGGGGCTTCCTTTGACCGAATGCGGTGACGGGGCCAGCCCGTTAAGTGTCTGGGAAGGCAGCCATAAAGTGATGCGCGCGGCCTTTGCCGAGGCCTTGCAAGGCGTGCCGCCCGAGGCCTGGGACAGGGTCGACCTGACGGATATCTACAAGGCCGCGCGTCGCGAGGTTTTCGACACCTGCGAGAGGGTTCTGCTGCCGGCGAAACCGGGGGAGGCCTATGTCGTGCACCGGCTGGCCTTGCATGGCGTGGCCCCGTGGGAGGACGGCGCGGAGGCGCCGGACGAGGGGCGTATGATCGTCTATTTCAGGCCCGAATGGACGATCCTGGGGGATCAGTGGCTGACCGCGCCGTAAGGGACGCGACTCAAAGGTTAATTCGGGACGAGAGGGCGAAATCGGCACGTCGGTATCGCGTCGGTATTCAAGTGGTATTGCGACAGTGCGCGTTTCGCCATTTTCCGGGATGAAAGGACCGCGCGAAGTGTTTGTCCCGGTGCAATCGTCCGCGCATTATCCTGACAGGTCGCGGGTGTCGTAGCGCTTCAGCGAGCGGAATTTTGCAAAGTTCCGGGCCGAAAAATTGCAATTTTTCGGTGCGCCGAGGGAGACCGTTTGTGCGGGCGGTTTCAGCCGCGCTTCAGTCGGGCAGCGCGGCCGCCGCGGCGCTTCGTCAGGGTGGCGGCGCGGTCGGGCAGGTCGGCCATGATCTCGCGGCGTTCCCCGGGCGTCATTTTGGACCAGCGGCCGATCTCGTCGATGGTGCGATAGCAGCCCGTGCAGATCCGCGCCTCGGGGTGCACGACGCAGATGCGCACGCAGGGGCTTTCGATCTCGTTGCGGTTCCAGACGGGGCTGTCGTTCATGTCTCGGCTTTCAGGTGGCGGATTCGGTCCAGCGCTCCTTGCAGGATATACGCCGCCGCGACGGCATCGATCACCTCTGCGCGACGCTTTCGGGTCAAATCGGCCTCGATCAGTGCTCTTTCTGCCGCAACGGTGGAGAGGCGCTCGTCCCAGAAGCCGATGGGCAGATCGGTGCGCGCGGCAAGGTTGCGCGCGAAGGCGCGGGTGGATTGACAGCGCGGGCCTTCGGAGCCGTCCATATTGCGGGGCAGGCCGAGGATGATCCCGGCGGCGGTGCGGTTGGCGGCGATGGCCAGCAGGCGGTCGGCATCCGCGGTGAACTTGGTGCGCTTGATGGTCTCGACCGGGTTGGCCGACGACAGAAGCGCGTCGGAAGACGCGACGCCGATGGTCTTGGTCCCGAGATCGAGGCCCAGCAGCGCGCGGAAGCCGGGCAGGGCGGCGGCGAATTCGGCGAAATCCTCGACGATCATTCGGAGTAACCGGCCTGCTTGGCGGCGTTGGTGATGGTGTCGATCACGGTGGGGTCGTCGAAACGGTCCTGCGCGCGGGCGATGAGATCGCGCACGGCGTCGAAATCGCCCAGGACGGCGTAGGCGTTCGACAGGCGCACCCATTCGTCCGGCGTGCCGCCGGTCTCGTCGATGCGGGTGGCGAGGCGGTCGACCATACCGCGGATCATGGTAGTGCGATCCTCGGGTGTCATGTCCCCGGCGGCGTCGATGTCGCCCTGCGAGGGGCCGGGGGCGGCGTTCTGCGCGGGCGGCTCGTAGCGGTTGACGCCGGCGCGCCAGGCCAGTTCCTCGATCCGGGGGCGGATGAGGGCGGTCCAGGGGGCGTCGGCGGTGCTTTCACGCAAAAGGCTGTCCCAGGTGCGGAAGGCAATGTCGGGACGGTCGACCTGGATCATATAGAGACCCATGTAGTAGCGCGCGCGGGGTTCCTTTGGGTCGCGGGCGAGGGCGGCGCGGATGGCCTCGGCGGCCTCTTCCGAGACATAGCCGCCGGCGGCGGAGACCATCATGTCCGAAAGCTCGGCATAGTCGGCGGCGGTGGCGGCGTTGCCCTTGAGCTCGATCACGCGGGTCTTGGCCTTGGCGGCGGCGGAGAGATTGCCGAGCGCGGCCTCGTTCCGGGCGAGCAGGATGTAGCCCTGGAGTTCGTCCGGGCGGCTCTCGACGGCCTCGCGCAGGCGGTCCATGAGTTCGAGATATTGCGGGTCGGCCTCGCCCATGTCCGGGGTGACGGGCTGGGACGCGTTGAAGCGCGCCTCGGCCTCGGCCTGGGGCAGGCGGTTGGCGCGGGCCGCGTCGGAGGCGGCCAGGCGGGCGGTACGGGGCAGGTCGGTGTAGCCGGGCGTGCCCATCTGCGTGTAGAGCCAGCCAGCCCCGCCCACGAGGCCAAGAAGGGCGAGGGCGGCGAAGAGCTTGCCCCCCAGCGCGGGCTGGGCGCCGGCCGTGCCCGTGGCCTGAAGCTGGGCGTCGGCGGCGAGGATGCGGCGGGAGACTTCCGAGCGGGTGCGCTCCGCGTCCTCGGGGGTGATGACGCCGCGGGCGAGGTCGCGGTCAACCTCCTTCAGCTGGTCGCGGTAGACCCGGAGGTCGTAGGCGGCAGGCGGCGCGTCGCCGACGCGGCCACGGATCAGCACCAGCCCGAGGATGGCGGCGCAGGCGAGGCCCAAGGCGATGGCGAGCACCCAGAATGTCATATGATCTCCTTGTCTTCGGGGGTGATTTAACGATTGGGCGGGCAAACCGAAAGAGGCAAGTGGTCGCCCGTGGTGTCGCAGGGGCGGATCGTCGGCGGCGTGTCGCAAATCACGCCATTCGTGCCGCATGAGGTGTCGGCGATACGCCCTGTCTGATACATACGGGAGCAATGACGAGGGCCGGGGGCGAATCCCCCCGGGCCCGACACTGTGCAAGCCATGAGCGAGACCCGCCTGATGAAACGTTATTCCGCCTTTGCCGTCGCGAAAGAAGCGCTGAAATATCACATGGGATGGGAGCGGGCCTGGGCCTCGCCGGAGCCCAAGAAGAAATACGACGCGATCATCATCGGCGCGGGCGGGCACGGGTTGGCGACGGCCTATTACCTGGGCAAGAACCACGGGATCCGGAACGTGGCGATCCTGGAAAAGGGCTGGCTGGGCGGTGGCAACACCGGGCGGAACACGACGATCATCCGGTCGAACTATCTGCAGGATGCGTCGGCGGCGATGTATGAGAAATCGCGCAGTCTGTACGAGACGCTGAGCCAGGATTTGAACTACAACATCATGTTCAGCCCGCGCGGCGTGATCATGCTGGCGCAGACCCAGCACGAGGTGCGCGGGTATGAGCGGACGGCCCATGCCAACGCGTTGCAGGGCGTGAAGACCGAGTTCATCAGCCCCAGCCGCGTCAAGGAGCTGTGCCCGATCATCAACCTGGAGGGTCCGCGATACCCGGTGCTGGGCGGGCTGTGGCAGGCGCGCGGCGGGACCGCGCGGCACGACGCGGTGGCCTGGGGCTATGCTCGGGCGTGCTCGGCCATGGGGATGGATGTGATCCAGAAATGCGAAGTGACGGGCATTCGCAGCGAGGGTGGCAAGGTCACGGGTGTGAGCACCAACCGGGGCGATATCGCCTGTGACAAGCTTGGGATCGTGGTGGCGGGGCATTCCGGGCATTTGGCGGACATGGCGGGCTTCCGCCTGCCGATCGAGAGCGTGGCGTTGCAGGCGCTGGTGAGCGAGCCGATCAAGCCCTGCATGGACGTGGTGGTGATGGCCAACACGGTGCACGGCTACATGAGCCAGTCGGACAAGGGCGAGATGGTGATTGGCGGCGGCGCGGACGGGTACAACAACTATACCCAGCGGGGCAGTTTCCATCACATCGAGGAGACGGTGCGCGCATTGATCGAGACCTTCCCGATGATTTCGCGGCTGAAGATGCTGCGGCAGTGGGGCGGGATCGTGGACATGACCGGCGACCGCTCGCCCATCCTGTCGAAGACGCCGGTCGACAATGTGTTCATCAACTGCGGCTGGGGCACGGGCGGGTTCAAGGCGATCCCGGGCAGCGGCTGGGGCTTTGCCGAGCTGATGGCGAAGGGCTATTCGCCGCTGACGGCCGAGTTCGGGCTGGAGCGGTTCTACGAGGGCCGGTTCATCGACGAAAGCGTTGCCGCGGGGGTCGCGCACTGATGGGGAACCGCCTTGGCATATCGGGCGTTGAAGTGTCGGAATCCAGAAGCAACGGAGAACCGACATGTCCGATCACAACAACAATAACCACACTCCGCCGCCACAGCATTCCGGCGGTGGCGGAGGCGGCGCAACGATGGCTTTCATCGTCGGCGGGCTGGTCGTCGCAGTGGGCGTCATTGCCTGGGTCATGTTCGGTGACAGCGGCGGCGGCGGCGATGACCTCATCGGCGGCTCGGAGCCGTCGGACGTCAATGTCTCTGTCGAGACGTCCGATGACGCGGCCGATGACGTCGCCGATGCTGCCGAAGACACGGCCGACGCTGTCGAGGGTGCTGCCGAGGACGTCGAAGGGGCTGCCCAGGACGTCGAGGACGCGGCTGACAACGTCGAAGGCGAAACTCAGCAATAACTCATACGGGGCCGCATTCGGCCTCGCGCCTGCAACATGGCAGAACGCAGGGGCGTGTGACGCCCCTGTGTCGCCGCGTGCACACGTGGCGGAAAGCGGCCCACGCACTCGGGCCGAAGTTGCGGGAACCGGCCCAAACCCTGCGCGGGGTTTTGCCGGTTCTTCCGGGCGTGCCCCGAGGGGCGCATTGTCGAACTTCCACCATGAGGAGTTCGAGAGATGTCTGACCAAGAACAATGGCAGCAAAGGCGTGGCTACGGCATGCCTGTCCATGACGCGGGCAGTGCGGGCCTCTTCTGGGTCCTCGTCGTCGTCGTCGCCTTGGGGGCGCTGGTCTTTGCCGGATCGCTGGGCAACGGCACCGCGCCGGACCTGTCCGACGTACCGGAAGGCTTCATCGTGCCGGACGAGCCCGCGGACGGTGTGGCAAGCACGGCTGCTGTCGAAGAATAACACGCCCCGCTTCGCCGGAGGTGATCGCAACGTTATGGGCGGGTGCCAATCGGCGCCCGCCTTTGTCGTGCCTGGGGCACGCAGAACCAAAGCCGTGCCCGGTGCAGGCAACATGGAAAGGTGGATGGCATGCTGATCCTGGAATGTCCCTATTGCGGGGTGAAGGGCGAGGAAACCGAGTTCGCGGGCGGCGGCGAGGCGCATCTGAAGCGTTTCGGCCCCGGTGCCAGCGACGATGATTTCCACGCTTACCTCTTCAAGCGCGAGAACCCCAAGGGCGTGCACCTGGAACGCTGGCGGCATACCAACGGCTGCGGCAAGTGGTTTCACGCCGCGCGCAACACGGTGACGCTGGAGGTCTACGGGACCTATTCGGCGCAGACCACCGAGCCGCCGAAGGACATCAAGGACAAGATCTCGGCGAAGGTGCCGGGCTGGAGCTGGAGAGAGTTTTCATGAGCACGCGTCTGGCGAATGGCGGGCGTCTTGTTAACAAGGCGCACGCGATGGAATTCACCTTCAACGGCAAGCGGTTGAAGGGGTACGAGGGCGACACGCTGGCGTCGGCCTTGCTGGCCAATGACCAGATGCTGGTGGGCCGGTCGTTCAAGTATCACCGCCCGCGCGGGATCGTGGCGTCGGGCGGGGAAGAGCCCAACGGACTGGTCAACATGGGCCGGGGCGAGTCGTTCGAGCCGAACCAGCGGGTGACGACGACCGAGCTTTTCGACGGGCTGGAGGCGACGAGCCAGAATCATTGGCCAAGCCTGGAGTTCGACGTGGGCGCGATCAACGCCAAGTTCTCGCGGTTCCTGCCCGCCGGGTTCTACTACAAGATGTTCATCCATCCGCGCCCTTTGTGGAAGCACGTCTATGAGCCGTTCATCCGGCAGTCGGCGGGTCTGGGCAAGGCACCCAAGGACAAGGACGGCGACAAGTACGAGCATCTTTACGCGTTCTACGACGTGGTGGTGATCGGCGGCGGTGTCGCGGGGCTGATGGCGGCCCGCGCGGCGGGCGCTGCGGGCGCCAAGGTGCTGCTGATGGAGCAGACCGCCGCCTGGGGCGGACGTACGCCAGTGGATGGTCCGCTTTACAATGCGACTGTCAATGACGGGCCTGTGGATAAGTTCGTGGATGAACTGGTCGCCGAACTGGGCGAAATGTCCAATGTCGACATGCGGCTGCGTATGATGGGGGCCGGCGTTTACGACCACGGCTACCTTCTGGGCTATGAGCGGGTGAACGATCACACGCCGAAAGCCAAGGGCCCGCGGCACCGTTTGTGGCGGATTCGTGCAGCCCAGATCGTGACCGCGACAGGCGCGATCGAGCGGCCTCTGAGCTTTGCCGGGAACGATGTGCCGGGCGTGATGCTGGCCTCGGCGGTGCGCGATTACGTCGTAAATTATGGGGTTTCCGTCGGGGACCGTACGGTTGTGGTGACCAACAACGACGACGCCTACCTGACAGCGCTGGCGCTGAAGGCGGCGGGCCTTGATGTGCCTGCAATCATTGACGCGCGGGCGGCGGGCGCGGGCGTGCTGGCCGAGAAGGCCAAGGCGGCGGGCATCCGCGTGGAGACCGGCAAGGGCATCGCGAAGGTCAAGGGCGGCAAGCGCGTGACGGGTGTGGGTATCTGTGCACAAGCCGGCGAAGGCTCGGCCCTGGAAGAGATCGCGTGCGACGCGGTGGCGATGTCCGGCGGCTGGTCCCCGGTGGTGCATTTGTGGTCGCATTGCGGCGGTAAATTGCTGTGGGACGAGACGCAGGCGATGTTCCGGCCCGACCCGGACAAGGCCCCCACGGGGGCGGCGGGCGAGGCCTATGTTTCGACCGCCGGGACGGCCAGCGGCGAACTGGACCTGGGTGCTGTTCTGGCCGATGCCGAGGAGGCCGGCCGTGCGGCGGCCAAGGCCGTGGGCAAGACGCCGAAGAAGGCGCAGAAGCCCGAGGCGGCGGAGCTGAAGACCAACGTCATTCAGCCGATCTGGATGATGCCGCAGGGTGCCAACGTGAAGCTGCGGATGAAGTCGTGGCTGGATTACCAGAACGACGTGAAGGTCAGCGACGTGCAGCTGGCGGCGCGCGAAGGCTATGAAAGCGTCGAGCACGCCAAGCGCTATACCACGCTGGGCATGGCGACAGATCAGGGCAAGCTGAGCAATATCAACGGGCTGGCGATCCTGTCGGACGCTTTGAACCAGCCCATTCCGCAGACCGGGACGACCACGTTCCGGCCGCCCTATACACCGATTTCCATGGCGTCGATCGCGGGCGAGGCGCGGGGCGAGATCTTCCAGCCGCTGCGCAAGACGCCGATGCATGACTGGCACGAGGCGAACGGCGCCTATTGGGAGCCGGTGGGTCACTGGCGGCGTCCCTATACGTTCCGTCAGAACCCGGGCGAGGAGATTTCGGCCGCCGTCAAGCGCGAGATCAACCAGACGCGCGGGAGCCTGGGCCTCCTGGATGCGTCGACGTTGGGCAAGCTGATCGTGAAGGGGCCGGATGCGGGGAAATTCCTCGACATGCTCTACACCAACATGATGAGCACGCTGAAGCCGGGGCGCTGCCGCTATGGGCTGATGTGTAACGAGAACGGGTTCCTGATGGATGACGGCGTGGTGGCGCGGCTGGATGACGACACCTTCCTGTGCCACACCACCACGGGCGGCGCGGACAGCATCCATGCGCATATGGAAGAGTGGCTGCAGACCGAGTGGTGGGACTGGAAAGTCTATGTCGCCAACGTGACCGAGCAATACGCGCAGATCGGGGTTGTCGGGCCGAATGCCCGCAAGACGCTGGAGAAACTGACCGATGCGGACCTGAGCGCCGAGGCGCTGCCGTTCATGGCGTGGCAAGACATCGACTTTGGCGAGGTGAAGGCGCGGGTGTTCCGGATTTCGTTCTCGGGCGAGTTGAGCTACGAGATCGCCGTGCCGGCGAGCCAGGGCCGGGCGTTCTGGGATCAGCTCCTGGAGGCTGGCAAGGAGTTCGGCGTGATGCCCTATGGCACCGAAGGGCTGCACGTGATGCGGGCCGAGAAGGGGTTCATCATGATCGGGGACGAGACGGATGGCACTGTCATTCCGCAGGACCTGGGGATGGACTGGGCCATCTCGAAGAAGAAGGACGACTATATCGGCAAGCGGGCGCAACAGCGCAGCCATATGGCCGACCCCGAGCGGTGGCAGCTGGTGGGCTTGAAGACGGTCGACGGATCGGTCCTGCCCGATGGCGCCTATTGCGTAGCCGAGGGCGACAATGCCAACGGGCAGCGCAACACGCAGGGGCGGGTGACCTCGACCTATTATTCGCCGACGTTGGATCGCGGGATTGCCATGGGTCTGGTCAAGCATGGCGCGGACCGGATGGACGAGGTGATCGAGTTTGCCAAGGTCGACGGCACCACGGTGCCCACCAGGATCGTCAGCGCGGTCTTTCACGACCCTGAAGGGGAGAAGCAGAATGTCTAAGGCTGTCAGTGCGTTGCAAGGCGCGGTTTACCAAGGCTACGTCGAGGTCCGCGAGATGGGCCTTCAGGGCATGATCACGCTGCGCGGGGATCTGTCCTCGGCCAAAATGAAGAAAGCCGTGAAGGACGCGTGTGGCGTGGACCTGCCCGGTCAGCGCGAGATCGCGGTCGCGGGGGACAAGGGGGCGGCGTGGATGTCGCCGGACGAGCTGTTGCTGATGGTGCCTTACGAGGGCGTCGCGGATGCGCTGGCGGCGTTGGAAAAGGCGTTGTCAGGCGAGCACTTCCTGGTCGTGAACGTGTCGGACGCGCGGGCCGTGTTCCAGCTGAAGGGCGCGGCGGCGCGCGAGATCATCGCCAAGCTGTGCCCGGTGGACATGGCGCCGGGGGCGTTCGAGCCGGGGATGATCCGGCGGACGCGCATGGCGCAGATCGCGGCGGCTTTCTGGATGGTGGATGCCGAGACGATCCGAGTGGTGTGCTTCCGCTCGGTGGCGGAATACGCGTTCAACCTGTTGAAGGACGCGGCCGAGCCGGGGGGCGAGACGGGGCTTTTTGCGTAAGCGTTCGCAGCATTCGGGTTGGATGAGGTGGGTTGTAACCCACCCTACGAGGTCCCGGGGCAGGCCCGGGACGGGAAAGCTTAATCGCGCGGAATCAAGGGCCTTCAGGCCCGCCGCGCGATCGTCCGCTGACCGAAAGGCGATTGCAAGCAATCACTGAAAGGGGGGCCGCCCGGACGGGCTGGCGATTGGGTGCCGTTGGCGCTTCGATCCGAAGTCTTGCGGCAGTTGGTGAAATAAAGTCCAATGAAAATCCGTTGGGTCGCCATCCCGCGGCTCTTGCATGCCCTGCGCCCATGCACAGCCCGCCCGCAGCGCAGGAACAAAACATCAGCCTTGACGTTGATCCCTTAACGCTACCATGTAGTCGCGAAATATCACCTCAAAGAAAAGGGGGCCCGAAATGGCTTTTGAACTTCCCGACCTTCCTTACGCACATGACGCGCTTGCCGGCAAAGGCATGTCGAAGGAGACGCTGGAATACCACCACGACATCCACCACAACGCCTATGTCACCAACGGCAACAAGGCGATCGAGGGGACCGAGTGGGACGGCAAGTCCCTGGAGGAGATTATCAAGGGCACCTACGATCCCAACGCCGTGGCCCAGTCGGGCATCTTCAACAACATCAGCCAGCTGTGGAACCACAACCAGTTCTGGGAGATGATGACCCCCGAAGACAGCAAGATGCCGGGTGAGCTGGAGAAGGCGATCAACGACAGCTTTGGCTCGGTCGACAAGTTCAAGGACGAGTTCAAGGCCGCCGGCGGCGGTCAGTTCGGCTCGGGCTGGGCGTGGCTGGTCAAGGACACCGATGGCAGCCTTAAGGTCACCAAGACCGAGAACGGCGTGAACCCGGTGTGCTTCAACCAGACGGCGCTGCTGGGCTGCGACGTGTGGGAGCATTCCTACTACATCGACTTCCGCAACAAGCGGCCGGATTACCTGTCGAACTTCCTCGACAAGCTTGTGAACTGGGAAAACGTCGCAAGCCGCATGTAATTGCGTGTGTCGCTCTCCCAGTCACCTACGCGCAATGCGTTGCATTGCACTTAGTAAACTGGGAGAACGTCGCAAGCCGCATGTAAGTGCCTGCGACAGCTCACTGATTTTCAGCCCCCGGCCGATTGGCCGGGGGTTTTCTTGTCGGAGCCATCCCGCATGACCGAAACCGCCAAGGGCGTCGCCGCCATAATCCTGGCCTGTACCGTCTGGGGGCTTTCGGGCCTGTTCTACAAGCTGCTGGCCGGGTTGCCGGTGCTGGACGTGCTGGCGCATCGCACGATCTGGGGGGCGGTTTTCTTCTTGTTGATCCTGAGCGTGCAGGGCCGGGTGGCGGTGCCGTTCCTGGCCGTGCGCGCGGGGCGCACGCTGCGGGTCCTGGCGGCGGCGTCGGTGCTGATCGGGTTCAACTGGATGCTGTTCGTCTGGGCCATCAAGTCGGACCAGGCGCTGGAGGCCTCGTTGGGCTATTACATCTTTCCGCTGGTTGTGGTGCTGTTCGGGCTGATGTTCTTTGGCGAACGGCTGGGCCGGGGCGAGACGCTGGCGGTGCTGCTGGCGGCGCTGGCGGTGATCGTGCTGACCGCGGGGCTGGGCGTGGCGCCGTGGATCGCGCTGGGGATCGCGCTGAGCTTCGGGGCCTACGGCGCGGTGAAGAAGCGGCTGGACATGGGGCCGGTCGTGTCGGTCGCGGCGGAGTCGCTGTTGCTGGTCGGCCCGGCACTGGCCTGGCTGGCGTGGTCGTCGGCGCAGGGCGGGCCGGTGATGGGCGGGTCATGGCCGCTGGCGCTGACCCTGATGCTGGCCGGGCCGATGACGGCGACGCCGCTGATCCTGTTCAGCTATGGCGCGCGGCGGATCGACCTGGCGAGTGTCGGCGTGCTGTCCTACCTCAACCCCAGCCTGCAATTCGCCGTGGCGGTCGTGATCTTTGCGGAGCCCTTCACGGGCTGGCACATGATCGCCTTTGCCATGATCTGGGGCGCGCTAGCGCTCTATAGCGTGGCGCGCTGGCGTTACCGGCCCGTGGCGCCGAGGCCGTCCATCAGGTCCTGAACGGTATCGACGATCTGGGTGTAGTCGCGCAGGGAGGCGTCGGCGAAGCCTTCATCGATGACATGGTCGATCAACTGGATGAGCTTTGTCCAGTAGCCTTCGGTATTCAAGAGAAAAACCGGCTTCTCGTGCAGGCCGATCTGGCGCCAGGTCAGGACCTCGAAATACTCGTCGAGGGACCCCGCGCCGCCCGGCAGGACCACAACCGCGTCGCAGTTCATGAACATGACTTTCTTGCGCTCGTGCATGGTCTCGGTGACGATGTAGCGGGTGAGGTCGGTCTTGCCGACTTCCCATTTCACGAGGTGGTCGGGGATGACGCCGAAGGTCTCGCCCTCCGCGGCCTGGGCCGCGCGCGCCACGGCGCCCATCAGGCCCACGTCGCCGGCGCCGTAGACCAGCCGCATGTCGTGCTCGGCGAGGGCCGTGCCAAGCGCTGTCGCCGCGGCCTCGTAGGCCGGGTTGCGCCCCTTGCGTGAGCCACAAAAGACACAGACGGAACGCTTGGGCATGAAAATCACCAATGGCTGATGGGGCTTCTTTTGACCGTTCTAGCCGGTGTTGCTAAACTCCTGCAACCGCAGAGCTGTCCTGCGGCTCGGGGGACGAAAACCATGAGCAAACTGTCTGGCCTGACCGGAGGATACGGCACCGCGATCGCGGCGGCGGTCGGGACGCTGGTTGTGGTGATCGGCCTTTTCGCCGGGGGGGTGTTCGACCGGGAGGTGGACGCGCCGGAGACGGGCGCCTCCCGAGAGAGCGGTGCAGCGCCCGAGGCCGGGACGGGGGAGACGGGGGCGGCGGAGACCGGGGAGGGCATGGCCCCCGACGCCGGGAGCGGGGCGGCGACCGACACGGCCGAGACCGAGGCGGCGGAGACGCCGGATGCCGAGACCGCCGACACTGCGCCCGGGACGCCGGCGCCGCCGAAGGTCAGCACCTTTCGGCTGGATCCCGATGGCCGGATGCTGGTGGCCGGGCGGGCCGAGCCGGGCTGGGAAACCGCGATCCGGCTGGACCGGGACGTGCTGCGCAGTTTCGTGCCCGAGGGCGATGGCCAGTTCGTGGAGTTCGTGACTGTCGACCCGAGCGCCGAGCCGCGGGTTCTGTCGCTGAGCATGACCTCGCCCGAGACCGGCGAAGACATTGAAAGCCAAGGAGAAATCATCATCGCGCCGCTGCGCGCGCCGGCCCCGCCGGACGTGGCCGAGGGGGACGTGGCAGAGGCCGCGCCGGGGGATACGGTTGCTGCGCTGGAGACCGCCGGGACGAGCGAAGCGGAGAGCGTGACGCCTGACGACGCGGTGCGGCAATCGGGCGATGGCGATCGGTCCGTGACGCAGGCGGCGGAGGCGGTCGAGGTGATTGCGTCCGAGGAAACGGCCGCGGAGCCCGCAGCGGAGGAGGCTGCTGGCGGGTTCGAGACGGCCGCGCTGTCGGATACGGCAGAACCGGCGCAGGAGGATCAACAGGGTGCGCCGGAGAGCCAGACCGAAGGCTCGGACGTGGCGCGGACGGCAGCGTCCGAGCAGGTTGAAGGCGGCGGGTCTGACGGAGGGACCGAGAGCGTCGGGGCCGCCGATGAGGGCGCCGAGGCGGATGAGGCGGGCACGCGGCAGGCCGCCGCGCGGGATGCAGGGGACGACGCCGCTGCGCGTGAGGACGCCGCCGGGCCGTCCGTCGCGGGGACCGGACGCGATGATGGGGCGTCAGCTCAGAGCGACACAGAACAGGCCGCCACGGGAGGTGGAGGCGACGACGCGGAGACCGTCCGGGAGACAGGCGAGGCCGCTACGGGGCAGGGGGCGGACACCGCGAGCGGCGGCAAGAGTGCCGACAGTGCGACGCCCGGGGGTGTGGGCGGCGGGACGGGCGATGACACGACCGATCAGCCCGATCCTGCGCCGGGGGCCGCGGTGCTGATGTCGGACGCGGATGGCGTGCGGGTGATCCAGCCCGCGCCGGGCGATGCCAGCCCCGAGGTGATGGCGGTGGTGGCGCTGGATGCGATCAGCTATTCCGACACCGGCGCGGTGGAACTGTCGGGGCGGGGCGCCAGCGACGGGTTCGTGCGGGTCTACCTGGACAACACGCCGGTCACGACCTCGCGCATTGCCACCGATGGCAGCTGGCAATCGGACCTGCCGGAGGTGGATACCGGCGTCTATACCCTGCGGATCGACGAGGTGGATGCCGATGGCAATGTCACCAGCCGGGTCGAGACCCCGTTCAAGCGTGAGGACGAGGCGCTGTTGGCCGAGGCCACGCAGGCGGGCAAGCTGGTGCAGGCGGTGACGGTGCAGCCGGGATACACGCTGTGGGGGATTTCACGGCGCAATTACGGCGAGGGAATCGAGTATGTGCGGATCTTCGAGGCCAATCGCGACCGCATCCGCGACCCCGACCTGATTTACCCTGGCCAGGTCTTTACCATTCCCGACCAGGTGGCGGTGGAATAGGCCCGCAAAAGGAAAACCCCGACGCGGTGTGCGCGCCGGGGCCTTGCAACTTTCCTTACGGACGTCGTGACGAAGTTTGGATCGGGGGCCACGACGCCGCGTAAAAGAGGGCTCAATCGTTTTCTTCAGCCTCTTCCTCGATGTTGTCACCGAGATTGGACAGGTCGCGCCCGAACCCTTCGGTCGTCTCGCACGCGGCGAGGGCGAAAAGGGCGATGAGTGCTGCGATGAAACGCATGTTTTTTCTCCATTTAAACGGGCACGTTGCCTGCCGTTGGCGATGGAACGCGGCGGGGCGAGTTTGGTTCCACCGCGATTGCAGAAACTGCGACACAAGTGTGCGGCGGCGCGTCTGGCCTTGGGCGCGGGCTTGGCCTATGTCAGCGGAGGGACCAAGGAGACCAGATGCGGCGCAGACCCACGACAGCAACGGAAATGCCGGATAACGCCCTGCAGGTGATCCGGCGCGTGGCGCCGTACCTGTGGCCCGAGGGGCAGACCTGGGCCAAGCGCAGGGTGGTGCTGGCGCTCATGGCGCTGGTGCTGGCCAAGGTCGTGGCGGTGGGCACGCCGTTCTTTTACAAGGCGGCGGTGGATTCGCTGGCCGGAGAGGGCCAGGATGCGGCGTGGATGCTGGGCGCGGGGGCAATCGGGCTGACCGTCGCCTATGGCATGGCGCGGCTGATGAACGTGGGCTTCCAGCAGCTGCGCGACGCGATATTCGCCCCCGTGGCGCAGCGCGGTCTGCGGCGGCTGGCGCTGGAGACGTTCCAGCATATCCACCAGATGTCGATGCGGTTTCACATGACGCGCAAGACCGGGGGGCTGAGCCGGATCATAGAGCGCGGCGTGAAAAGCGTGGAGTTCCTGCTGCGGTTCCTGGTGTTCTCGATCGGGCCGCTGATCCTGGAACTGCTGATGATCGGCGTGGTGCTGTGGACGCTGTTCGATTTCTCTTATCTTGCCGTCGTGATGGGCGTGATCGCGACCTACGCGGTCTTTACTTTCAAGGTGACGGAATGGCGGGTCAAGCTGCGCCGGCGGATGAACGAGCAGGACACCGATGCCAACCAGAAGGCCATCGACAGCCTGCTGAATTTCGAGACGGTGAAGTATTTCGGCGCCGAGGGCCGCGAGGCGGCGCGGTATGACCGGGCGATGGAGGGGTACGAGAGTGCGGCCTTGCAAACGTCCTATTCGCTGGCCTTTCTGAATGTCGGGCAGAGTTTCCTGATCACCGGCGGGCTGGTGGCCGTGATGGTGATGGCGGCGATGGGCGTGCAGAGCGGCGATCTGACGGTGGGCGATTTCGTGATGGTCAACGCCTACATGATCCAGATCACCATGCCGCTGAACTTTCTGGGCACGGTTTACCGGGAAATCCGGCAGAGCCTGGTCGACATGGCGCAAATGTTCGATTTGTTAGAGCAAACGCCGGATGTGACCGACAGATCGGATGCGAAAGGTCTGAAAATCGAAGGTGGCTCGGTGCGGTTTCGCGAGGTTTCCTTCGGGTATGACCCGGAAAGACCGATCCTGCACGATGTGTCGCTGACCGTTGCGGCGGGGGAGACCGTGGCGCTGGTCGGCCCGTCGGGGTCGGGCAAGTCCACCATCGGGCGGCTGCTGTTCCGGTTCTACGACGTGAGCGGCGGCGCGCTGGAGATCGACGGGCAGGACGTGCGCGGCGTGACGCAGGAGAGCTTGCACGCCGCCATCGGCGTGGTGCCGCAGGACACGGTGCTGTTCAACGACACGATAGGCTACAACATTGCCTATGGCCGCGACGGGGCCACGCAGGACGAGATCGAGGCGGCGGCGAAGGCGGCGCAGATCCACGAGTTCATCGCGCGCCTGCCCAAGGGGTACGAGACGCAGGTGGGCGAGCGCGGTCTGAAGCTGTCGGGTGGCGAGAAGCAGCGGGTGGGAATCGCGCGCACGCTGTTGAAGGACCCGCCGATCCTGCTGCTGGACGAGGCGACGAGTGCCCTAGACACGGAGACCGAGCGCGAGATCCAGGACGCGCTGCGCCGGGCGGGCGAGGGGCGCACGGTGATCACCATCGCGCACCGTTTGTCGACGGTGGCGGATGCGGACCGGATCGTGGTGCTGGAAGACGGGCGGATCGTGGAGGAAGGCACCCATGGCGAGCTGCTGGCGCGGGAGGGGCGCTATGCGGGGCTCTGGGCGCGGCAGGCCAGCGAACGCGAGCGCGCGGCCTGAGGCGGCTTGTGGCGCGCGGGCCGGCGCCGTCGCTGCCTGAGACCCAGCAGGGCGGCCCGGACGCAACCTTGATGGCCGGGACGGACCTGTGGAAGGTGCCGTGTTCGGCTTGTGTTCCGGGGGACGGTTTTGCCCGGGGTGCGCGGCCTTGATTTCTTTACTGGATACGTCGCGTCAGGCGTCTATTTCCTTGTGGAAGTGGTTGGGCGACGTGCGTTAAAGCGGTGCTTCCTGGCCTGTGTGTTTCAAGTTCTTTCTGGTTTTGGTGCGAGCGGCCGACGCTGAAGACGCGCAAAGCAAGAGACGACATGTTCCGCGGTACGATCCTGTATTTCTCCGAAGACGGAGGCGTCGCGCATATCTGGTGTGCGAAGGCCGGCAACCCCTTGTTCCGGGCGCGGGCGTCCGATTTTCCCGACCTCTGGCCGGACTTGCGGGTCGGTATGGTGGTAACTGTCGTCGGCAGCACCGGGACGGACGAGGCGCAAACGGTCGTGACGCTGGACATCGCGCCGCAGGACGAGGGGTGAGCGGCGCGCCCCCGGGCGTCATGACGCGTGGGTTTTCACCAACCCTACGCGGCTTGCTCGGCGGCGCGCCTCCGGGCGTCATGCCGCGTGGGTTTTCACCCACCCAACGCGGGCTTATTCGGCGGCTCGGAGGGATTTGTCCTTGGGCGGTGTGTCGTCGTCGTCATCCGATCCGGCCTGCGCCGCCTTGCGGTCGGCCAGCACGCCCTTGACGTCGTCGAGGGCGAGTTCGGGCTGGGTGGTGTCGTCCTCGTAGGCGGCGATATCGGGGATGCCTTCGGTCCAGATGATCTCGGGCGCGCGGACGCGGGCGGCCTGGCGCGAGAGGGCCCAGTCGCGGGCGGCGCGGCTGGAGCGGCCGAAGGAGAGCTTGGCCAGGAGCTGGGCGCCCCAGAGCACGTAGGTCGTGGCCCAGATGCGCAGCGCCAGCATGGAAGGCGTGAAGACCAGCGTCAGCACGGTGGCGATGCCCAGGCCGAAGACGACCGCGGTGGCGAGCTGGGTCCACCACAGCGCGGTGGGGCTGTTGAAGGTATACCCGCCGTTGAAGAAATCGAGGCTGAGGCCGAACATCATCGGCGCGAGGCCGGCCATGGTGGTGATCGTGGTCAGCAGGACCGGGCGGATGCGCGCCTCGGCCGTGCGGGTGATCGCCTCGATCCGGGGCATGTAGCGGGAATATTCCTGGTAGGTGTCGATCAGGACGATGTTGTTGTTCACCACGATGCCCGCGAGCGCCACGATGCCGGTGCCGGTCATGATGATGGAAAACGGCTGGTTCATCACCAGCATCCCGATCAGCACGCCGGTGGTGGACAGGATCACCGCCAGAAGCACCAGCACGGCGTTGTAGACCGAGTTGAACTGCGCCAGCAGGATGATGAACATCAGGCCCAGGGCGCCCAGGAAGGCCTGTTGCAGGAAGGCGCCGGATTCTTCCTGGTCCTCGGCGTCGCCGGTCCATTCGTAGGAGACGCTGCGCGGCATGTCGGCGCTTTCGAGCCATGCGGTCAGGGTTTCGATGCGTTCGTTGGCGGTGAGGGGCGCTTGGGTTTCCTCGCCGTTTTCGCCGGTGGTGGTGACGGTCAGGCCGTCCACCACGGCGGCCTTGACGTCGAAATAGCGGGTCTGGTCGACGCGGTCGATCTGGGCGAGCTTGGGCACCGGCTGACGGGTGATGAAGTTGGACAGCGGCACGAGGCCGTCATCGGTGCGCACCTTGAGTTCATCGAGGGTCGAGAGCACGCGGTCCTCGGCCGGCAGGCGGACGCGGATGTCGATTTCCTCGTCCGAGGAGGGCACGCGCATGGTGTCGAGCAGGATGCCGCGGGTCACCAGCTGGACCATGGCGCCCACGGTGGCCACGTCGGCGCCGAAGCGGCCGGCCTTTTCCACGTCGACGTCGATCTGCCAGTCGATGCCGGGCAGGGGGAGCGTGTCCTCGACCAGGTCCAGGCCGCGGGTCTCTTCGAACTTTTCGCGGGCGCGGGCGGTGAAGTCCTGAAGCTCCTGCCAGTTGTCGCCCTTGAGCCGCAGGTGCACGGGCTTGGCGGAGGCGGGGCCCTGTTCCAGCGACAGGATCTCGACCTTCATGCCGGGGATCCGTTCAAGCCGGGCGGTCAGTTCGTCGATGGTGCGTTCGCCGCCCGCCACGGGGTCGTTGACGCGGCGCTGCACGTCGTAGTCGAGGACCGGGATGGTGAACCAGGTCTCGTAGGTGGTCGGGCGGTCCTCCCACTTGATCAGTTCGAACTGGACCTGGCCGATCGTGTCGAGCGGGGGGGCGGCGCCGCCGGTGTTGTTGTTCAGACCACCGTCGCCGGCAAAGGAGAAGGCGGAGAGCACGTTGGGATGCTGCAGCACGATCTCTTCGGCCTCGCGCACCAGCGCGTCCTTCTGGCCGATCGAGAGGTTGCCGCGGGCGCGGACATAGACGATGGCGTTCTCGGGTTCGCTGTCGACGAAGAACTGGCGAAGACGATGAGCGCGAGCACGATGGCGGCGGCCCAGCCGATCCCGGAGGCCCAGGCGGCGCCGATGGCGGCCGCCGCGAAGATCAGGCCGCGGGCCATGGGGAAAGGCAGCTTGCGGGCCTGCCAGGCGTCGACGCTTTGCCACAGGAGCGACAGGCGGCGGAAAAGCGCCAGCACGCAGAGGAGCGCGGTGAGCGCGCCCGCGAGGGCCACGCCGCCGGCGAGAACCATGCCGAGGCCGAGGCCGAAGGCCGTCAGAAGCGACGGGATGACGGAGCCGAGGATGTCGCCGCCGTCCATGCCTGCGAACTGTGCCCCGGCCTGCCGGGCGAGGGGGCCGATGGCCTGACCCGCCAGCATCAGGCCGCCCACGGCCAGCACGGCGAGCGCGATATGCAGGTACCAGCGGGTGGTGGCTATGGATTCGATCCGCTGGGTGAACCAGCGCTCGATCCGTCCGGTGACGCCGCCCATGACGGGCAGGTAGACGAGCGCCACCAGCAGCGAGGCCGACAGCACGAAGATGAGCGTGACGGGCAGCATCATCATGAACTGCCCCGGCACGCCGGGCCAGAAGAGCATCGGCAGGAAGGCGCAGAGCGTGGTGGCGGTGGAACTGACCACCGGCCAGAACATGCGCTTGGCAGCGGCCACGTAGGCGTGCATCGGGCCTTCGCCCTCGGCGATCTGCTTGTCGGCGTATTCGACCACCACGATGGCGCCGTCGACCAGCATGCCCACGGCGAGGATCAGGCCGAACATGACGATGTTCGACACCGGCACGCCCATCACCGCCAGGAGCGCGAAGCAGAGCAGGAACGAGGTGGGGATGGCGAAGCCCACGAGCAGGGCGGGGCGGATGCCGAGCGCGGCCAGCGTGACGATCATCACCAGCGCGATGGCGGTCAGCACCGAGCCTTCGAGCTGCGAGACCATGGAGGCGATGATGCGCGACTGGTCGTTGGAAGTGTCGACCTGCACCGCGACCTGAAGCTCGGACGGCCAGGTGTCCTCGGCCTCGGCCACGGTGTCGCGCACCAGCGCGGCGGTGTCGATGATGTTGAAGCCCTTGCGCTTGACCACCTGCAGGGCAATCGCCGTCTCGCCGTTGAAGCGGGCGGTGCCGGCGCGGTCCTCGAAGGTCAGGTTGATGCGGGCCAGATCGCCCAGCGTGACGACACGGTCGCCATTGGTCTTGACCGGAAGGTCGTAGATGTCGCCGGTGTCGTCGAAGGACGAGGGGATCTTGACCGAGAACGCGCCCTGGGCGCTGTCGACCTCGCCTGCGGCAATCAGCTGGTTGTTGTTCTGGACGACGTTCAGAAGCTCGTTGGCGGTGACGTTGTAGGCCTCGAGCCGCAGCGGGTCGATGACCACCTCGACCATCTCGTCGCGGTTGCCGGCGATGCCGGCCTCGAGCACCGGCTCCAGCCCTTCGAGGCGGTCCTGAAGGTCCTTGGCGATGCGGGCCAGCGTGCGTTCGGGGACCGGGCCGGAGAGCGAGACGATGATGATGGGAAACTCGGAGAAGTTGATCTCGTTGATCGTGTATTGCTCGGCGCCTTCGGGAAAGTCGGCCTCGGCGGCGTTCATGGCGTCGCGCACGTCGGCCATGATCTGGGTCTTGTCCCAGCCGAATTCGAATTCCAGCGCCACGCCGGCGTAGTTTTCGGCGGCGGTGCCGGTCATTTCCTTCAGGCCGTCGAGATCCGACAGCTCGGTTTCCATGGGCTTGACGAGCAGCTTCTCGGAATCTTCGGCCGAGATGCCGGGGAAGTTGACCGACACGAAAAGGGCCGGGATCTCGATATCCGGCTCGCCTTCCTTGGGAAGGGAGATGTAGGCGGTGGTGCCCGCCACGATCGACAGGATGATGAAGGCGATCACCATCCGGGCGCGTTGCGAGGCCCAGTCGACGATTCCGGTCATTGAATATTCTCCCGGAAGGCGGGTTCGACCGAGACGCCGTCGGCGACGAATTCCTGGCCGAGGATGATGACGTCCGAGGTTTCATCCAGGCCGGCGACGAAGACGCCGGTGGGACTGTCGCGCAGCAAAGTCACAGGTTTGAACTGTGCCGTCTTGTCGGGGGTGACGATGCGCACGCCCAGGGCGCCGTCATCGTCGAGCGTGAGCGCGGATTGCGGCAGCAGATGCGCTTTCACGCCGTCCGACTCGATGCGGATTTCGGCGGTCTGGCCGTCGCGCAGGGCGAGATCCTCGTTCGGGACGCGGATGTCGACGCGGAAGGTTCGGGTGGTGGGGTCGGCGGCGCGGGAGATGAAGGTGACCTCTCCCTCGACCGTGCCGCCGGAGGCGAGCCGCGCGGTTGCGGGCGCGCCGGCGTTGACCTTGGCGATTTCGGTTTCGGGGATGTAGCCCACCAGCATGATCGGATCGAGCTGGATGACCGTGGCGCAGAGCGATCCGGCCTGAAGAAGGCTGCCAAGCTCGGCGGTGTCCGATTCCAGCAAGCCCGCGAACGGCGCCTTGATCGTCAGACGCTCGATTTCCTTGCGAGCGGAGGCGACGGCGGCCTGGGCGCTTTCGACGCCCGAGCGGGCGGCCTCGATGCCCGCGGCGGCGGTTTCCCGGCCCGATTCAGCGGCCTTGAGCGCGGCCTCGGCGCTGGTGATCTGGGCCTTGGCGCCTTCGACGGCGGCCTTGGTCTGGGCCACGCGGGTCTGGGAGGCGAACCCGTCGGTCGAGAGCTTGTCGGCGGCGTTGGCGTTGATCTCGGCCTCGCTGAGCACGGCGCGCGCCTCGACCAGGCGGGCGCGGCTTTCCTCGACGCGGGCCTCGGCCTCGGGGACGGCGGCCTCTGCCTCGGGGATGCGGGAACGGGCCTCGGCCAGGCGGGCCAGCGCCTCGGCCAGGTTGGCCTCTCGCGTGCCGGGGTCAATTTGGCAAAGAGTCTGGTCCTCTTCGACAAAGGCCCCCTTGCGAATGGGTTCCGAGACGATCTGGCCGGGGGTTTCGGCCCGCAGCTCGACCTGGCGGTCGGCCTCGGTCTGGCCGCGCACGGTGACGGCGGTGTCGATCGTGCGCGCGGTGGAGCGCAGGGCGACGACGCCGACGGTGCCTTCGCGTTCCTCGGGGGTTTCGGCCAGGGGGTCGCCCTGATCGGTGTCCGGCGCGACCGCCTCGGCCAGTTCGGTGTCCTCGACCGGCGCGAAGAGCGCCGCGATGCTGTCGCGTTCCATCACGAGCGCGTAAATGGCCGCGCAGACCAGGATGGCGGCGAAGATGGGAAAGAGGCGCATGAAATAGCTTTCCGAGAGTCGTTTGCGTGAGTTTACGGGCGCTTGGCGTCAATCGCCATGCGTCTTTAACGCGGTTTACGCTGAACTGTCCGGTTTAGATTAGTCTTTTTGCCGGCATTGTTCAACCCGCCGCGACGCGCGGGCGCCCGGGTGCGCGCGCGATGTGGCGGCGCGCCCCTTGGCAGGGCCGGAGTGACGCGGTAAGAGGGGCGAAATTTCGAAGAAGGGCAATGCGCAGTGAGCCAGTCTGACAGTTTCATCGACGAGGTGACCGAGGAGGTCCGCCGCGACCGGCTGTACCGCAATTTCAAGCGGTATGGCTGGATCGGCATCCTGGCGGTGCTGCTGCTGGTGGGGGGCGCGGCCTTCAACGAGTGGCGCAAGGCGCAGGAGCGTGCCGAGGCCGAGGCGCTGGGCGACGCGATCATCGCGGCGCTGGGCGAGGAGGACGCTGCTGCGCGGAACGCGGCGCTGGACGCCATCCAGCCCGAAACCGGCGGGGCGCGCGCCATCGTGGGTCTGCTGGCGGCGGGCGAGGGCGGGGCCGACAACGCACCCCAGACCGCCGAGCAACTGTTGAGCCTGGCCGACTCGGCCGACGTGCCGCTGGTCTATCGGCAGATCGCGACGCTGAAGGCCGTGGCGCTGCCCGGATCGGGCCTGAGCCCCGAGGACAAGCGCGCCCGGCTGGAGGGCATGGCGGCGAGCGGCGGCATCGTGCGGCTTCTGGCCGAGGAGCAGCTGGCGCTGGTCGACCTGGAGGCGGGCGACCGGGACGCGGCGCTGGAGCGGCTGCGCGGCCTCTATGAAAGCGCGGAAGCCACAGCGGGCTTGCGTCGGCGCGTCGAGCAGTTGATTGTTGCGCTGGACGGTGACATTGAAGAAGAGCCGGTCGGCGAGACCGACGGCAACTAAGCGTTCCGGCGGCCCCAGAGGGCAAAGCCGGCTGAAAAGTACGGGGGCGATGGCGGTGAAGACGTTAGCGGGAGTGATTGGCCTGAGTGCGCTGTGCCTTGTTGCGGCCTGTGCGAAGAAGGAAAACATCCTGACCGGCGAGCGCCAGGAGATCAGCGATATCCTGCAGACCGAGCCGGGTGAATCGGCGCTGGCGCCGCAGGCGGTCTCTGGCGCGGTGCCGCCACTGGCGCTGCCGGCGGCCCGCAGCAACGCCAGCTGGGCCCAGAGCATTTCCAATGCCCGCACGCGGGTGGCGCATCCGGCGCTGCGCGGCACGCCGCAGCTGGCCTGGACGGCGAATATCGGGCAGGGCGACAGCCGCAAGTCGCGCATCAACGCCGATCCGGTGGTCGGGGGCGGTCGTGTATACACGCTGGATTCCCGCGCCCAGGTGACGGCGGTCAGCACTTCGGGCCAGGTGATCTGGACCCGCGACCTGGTGCCCGCGAATGACGGCGCCATCGACGGCAGCGGCGGCGGTCTGGCCTATGACAACGGACAGCTGTTCGTTTCGTCGGGCTTCGGCCTTTTGACGGCGCTCGACGCCGCCACCGGGCAGGTCCAGTGGCAGCAGAACCTGCGGGCCACCGGATCGGGCAGCCCGACCGTGGCCGGGGACCTTGTCTACGCCGTCGCGGGCGACGAACTGGCCTGGGCGCTGGACCGCACGGACGGGCGCATCGCGTGGCAGCTGGAGGCGACTTCGGACATCCGCAACGTGCTGGGCGCGCCGTCGCCTGCCGTTTCGGACAAGTACGTCGTCTTCGGCTTTGGCTCGGGCGAGGTGCAAGGCGCGTTTCTGAAGGGCGGCTTGCGCCGCTGGACGACGCAGATCGCAGGCAAGCGGAGGGGCTATTCCTCTGGGATCATCGAGGATGTGACCGGCGAGCCCGTGATCGAGGGCAACACGATCTTTGCCGGCAACCATAGCGGCCGGACCGTGGCGCTGAACCTTGGCAATGGCGAGCGGTTGTGGACCGCCGCAGACGGGCCGCTTTATCGGGTGTGGCCCGCGGGCGACTCGATCTTCATGGTGTCGGACCGCAACGAGCTTCTGCGGCTGGCGCAATCCGACGGGCGGCGCCTGTGGGGCGTGAAACTGCCGTTCTTCACCAAATCGAAGCCCAAGAAACAGGCGCGGATCTTTGCCCATCACGGGCCGATCATCGCGGGTGGCCGGCTGATCATTGCGTCGAGTGACGGGCTGATGCGGTTCTTCGACCCGACCAATGGCGCTTCGCTGGGACAGGTGCAGATGCCGGGCGGGGCGACGACCAACCCGGTGGTGGCCGGAAACACGCTGTACGTCGTGTCGTCGAAGGGCCAGTTGATGGCTTTCCGTTAAGCCGGACATGGTGTAACAGGGCGCTTTCGCGGCGGTCCTGATGCGCAGGGTCCGCGCGGTTCATCCGATCCGGAGCCTGACAAGATGAGTTTCACACTGGCAATCGTGGGCCGCCCCAACGTGGGCAAATCCACGCTGTTCAACCGGCTTGTGGGCAAGCGGCTGGCGCTGGTCGACGACCAGCCGGGCGTGACGCGCGACCTGCGCGAAGGCGATGCACGGCTGGCCGACCTGCGGTTCACGGTGATCGATACCGCCGGGCTGGAGGACGCGACCGACGACAGCCTGGAAGGCCGGATGCGCAAGCTGACCGAGCGGGCGGTGGACATGGCCGATGTGTGCCTGTTCCTGATCGACGCACGGGCCGGCGTGACGGCGCTGGACGAGATGTTCGCCGAGATCCTGCGCAAGCGGGCGGATCATGTCTTTGTCGCCGCCAACAAGTCCGAGGGCAGCGCGGCGGACGCCGGTGTGCTGGAGGCGTACAGCCTGGGGCTGGGCGAGCCCATTCGCTTGTCGGCCGAGCATGGCGAAGGGATGCACGACCTTTACACCGCGCTGTTGCCGCTGGCCGATGGCTATGCCGAGCGGGCCGAGGCCGAGGCGCCCGAGGTGGACGTGGCCGTCGACGAGGACGGCGAGGCGGACCCCGAAGGCGTGCGCAAGCCGACCAAGGCGCGGCCCTTGCAGGTGGCCGTCGTGGGGCGGCCCAACGCGGGCAAGTCCACGCTGATCAACAAGATCCTGGGCGAGGACCGGCTTTTGACCGGGCCGGAGGCGGGGATCACGCGCGATGCGATTTCGGTCCGGATGGACTGGGACGGGCTGCCGATGCGGATCTTCGACACGGCGGGGATGCGCAAGAAGGCCAAGGTGCAGGAAAAGCTGGAAAAACTGTCGGTGAGCGATGGTTTGCGGGCGGTGAAGTTCGCCGAGGTCGTGGTGGTGCTGCTGGATGCGGCGATTCCGTTCGAGCAGCAGGATTTGCGCATTGCCGACCTTGCCGAGCGCGAGGGGCGTGCGGTGGTGGTGGCGGTGAACAAGTGGGACATCGAGGACGACAAGCAGGGCAAGCTGCGCGACCTGCGCGAGGCGTTCGAGCGGCTGTTGCCGCAGCTGCGCGGCGCGCCGCTGGTGACGGTTTCGGCCAAGACGGGCAAGGGGCTGGACCGGCTGCATGCCGCCGTGGAGAAAGCCTATGACGTGTGGAACCGGCGGGTCAGCACGGCGCGGCTCAATCGCTGGCTGACCGGCGTGCTGGAGGCGCACCCGCCCCCCGCGCCGGGCGGGCGCCGGATCAAGCTGCGCTACATGACGCAGGCCAAGACGCGGCCCCCCGGTTTCGTGGTGATGTGCAGCCATCCCGACAAGATGCCGGCGAGCTATTCGCGCTATCTTGTCAACGGGTTGCGGGAGGACTTTGACATGCCGGGCACGCCGATCCGCCTGACCTTGCGGTCGCAGTCGGACAAGAACCCCTACAAGGCCAAGAAGAAGGCCGGGCCGTCGAAGCTGCGCAAGCACATCAAGGGGCGCGGCACTAGCTGAGGCGGTCGGGCCGGCCGCGCAGTACGAGGAGCGCGAGGGCGACCACCCCTGCGCCGCACAGCGCGAGCACCGGCCAGTTGACGGGATCGGCGTTGGTGACGGCGATGCCGACCAGCGCCCAGACGACCGCGGCGGCGAATTCCGGCGTGTCGGGGCGCAGGGCCAGCACCGCCGCCGACAGGACCAGCGCCAGCGCGATCATCAGCAGGGCCGCCGTCGATTGGGACATGACCCCGTAGCCCGCCAGCAAGAGGCCGAGCGCCACGCAGGACGCGGCGGTCAGCCAGCCGGTATAGAGCGCGATCGGCGTGCGCAGCCAGATCCTGTCGCGCGTGCCCGCCCGCACCAGCGCCAGCGTAGCGGTGCCCCACATCAGCCAGATCAGCGCCGTGGCCCAGGCGGGGCTGATATTGGCCACCGGGATCCACGCCGCGCCGATGACGAGGCTGACGATGTAGGGCCAGCGCATCGCGTCCCAGGCCGGGTCGTCGTAGCGGTTGAGCAATCCGAACAGCGCCCCGGCCAGAAGCCAGATGTAGATCAGCCCCCAGATGGAGAAGGCATAGCCGGCAGGCTGGACCGGAGGGTTGTCCTGGGGGATCGGGAACTGCCCGGCGCTGAAGCCGTTGAACCCGCTGCTGTAGACCGGGGACAGGGCGAAGAGAATGGCGGCCACCAACGCGAAGACTGCCTTGACCTTGTGCATGTTGCCTCCTTGCTTTCGGCGCCGCGACGCGCGCGATGATTTTCCGCGATCAACCCTTGCAAATCACTGAAATAGTTTCAAATTGCACTTGTCCACGGTATCATTCCTGTTGTGTCGTTTTTTCTTGTCCGTCCTTCGTGGGGCAGTCGATCATGACCATCCGAGACTATCTTAGGGATTATGCGCAGAAGTCCGACGGGATGGGCGCGCTGAGCCTTGGCGCGACCTTCGCTGTCTATGGCGCTGCTCTGGGCCTGGGCGCGTGGGCCTGGCCGGTCTGGTGGGCGGTGTTGCCGTGTGTCGTGGTACTGGCCTTCGCGTCGGTGCGGCTTTACGTGTTGCAGCATGATTGCGGGCATTATTCGCTGTTCGCGACGCGGTGGCTGAACGACGTGGCGGGGCATGTGCTGTCGGTGTTTTCGCTGACACCCTACCGGGTCATGCAGTACAACCACAATCAGCACCATGCCTACCTGGGCAACCTGGAGCACCGCGAGACCACCGAGGTCTATACCATGACGTTGCAGGAATGGCGCGAGGCGGGGATTTGGACGCGGGTGTGGTACCGGATCTATCGCAACCCGGTCGTGATGCTGAGCCTGGGCGGGATCTATGCCTATTTCATCGCCTATCGCTGGCCGGTGAACACCATTAAGGTGGGCCCGTGGGGCGTGGTGGCGCACAACATCGCGGTCGCCGCCTATGTCGCCACTGTCTGGACTTTCTTGGGAATGCCGGGGCTCGTTGTACTGGGCGCAAGCGCGGTGCTGGCGGGCGTGATCGGGGTTTTCCTGGTCTACTTGCAGCATAATTTCGAGGACACCTATTGGGACCGCAAGCCGGACCTCGATTTCCGCAAGGCGACACTGGAAGGCTCGTCGAGCCTGGACCTGGGGCATTGGTGGGATATCGGGACGGGCAACATCGCCTATCACGACCTGCACCATTACAACCCGCAAATCCCGTCCTACAACCTGCGCCGGGCGCAGAAGAATCTGCCCGACGACCTGCGCGTGCATGACGAGATCCGCTGGCGCGAGGCGCTGGCCAGTTTCCGGCTGAAACTGTGGGACGAGGAGAGCGGCAAGCTGGTGCCGTTTCCGCGCCGTCGCAGCCTGCGTGGTGCGGTGATGGGGGCCTGAAATTCTTCGTACGAAGAATTTCAGGTGAGATTATTAGTGCAAATAATCTGGCGCGTCAGACCTGTTCGACGGTGACGTCGTCGGTGGAATAGAACGCCAGGTGATCCTTGATGCGGGCCACGTCGGACTTGGGGTCCTCGTAGCTCCAGGCGGCGTTTTCCAGTGTCTTGCTCTTGGTGACGATCGAGAAGTAGCTTGCCTCGCCCTTGTGTGGGCAGGTGGTGCGGTGATCGCTTTCATCGAGGAAAGCCATGGCGATGTCCTGCCGCGGGAAATAGATCACGTCGTTCAGGCCCTCCTCGGCCAGAACCAATGCGTTCCTGCTTTCGACCAGCACCGCGCCGCCTGCGCGGACCGTCCATGTGCCGTCTGCCTTGTGGATCGTGATCTTTGCCATTTTTCTTGTCCTTCCCTCTTGAAGCCACTTTAGGCACCGGGACGGGCCCCGGTGTCAAGCTGTTGGCCTGTGCGGTGTCGCGCAGACTTGTCACAGTTTCATGTCAGAGCGGGGCGGTCGCCCCGGTCAGCCACTCGCGGGTGGGCTCGTCGAGCCGTGGCCCGATGCGGTCGAGACAGGCCGTGTGATAGGCGTTGAGCCAGTCGCGTTCGCGGTCCGAGAGCGCGGCTGCGTCGATCAGGCGGCGGTCGATGGGCACGTAATTAAGCGTGGTGAAGTGCAGCATCTGGCGGGTGTCGTCGCCATCGGGCAGGGCGGGGGCGGGCGTGACCACCACCAGGTTCTCGATGCGGATGCCGAAGGCGCCCTCGCGGTAGTATCCCGGCTCGTTCGACAGGATCATGCCGGGTTTGAGCGGCTCGGTCGAGGCGCGAGACAGGCGCTGCGGGCCTTCGTGGACGCATAAGTGCACGCCGACGCCGTGGCCGGTGCCGTGGTCGTAATCCTGCCCTGCGAGCCAGAGCGGCATGCGCGCGATGGCGTCGAGGTCGCGCCCCGAAAGCCCCTTGGGCCAGCGGGCGCGGCTCATGGCGATCATGCCTTGCAGGACACGGGTGAAGGCGGCGCGCTCGGTGTCGCCGGGCGTGCCCACGGCCAGGGTGCGGGTGATGTCGGTGGTGCCGTCCTGGTACTGTCCGCCGCTGTCGAGGACGAGCAAGTCGCCGTCCTGAAGCGTGCGGTTGGTCGAGTCCGAGACGCGGTAATGCGGAAGGGCGCCGTGCGGCCCGGAGCCGGCGATGGTGTCGAAGGAGATATCGAGCAGGGCACCGGTGTCGCGGCGGCACGATTCCAATTTCTTTACCACGTCGATCTCGGTGATCGTGCCGGGGGCCTGGGCGTCGAACCACGCAAGGAAGGTGCACATGGCGGCGGCGTCGCGAAGGTGCGCCTTGGTGGTGGCGGCGATTTCGGCGTCGGTTTTGCAGGCCTTGGGCAGGATGCAGGGATCGCCGGCATAGGCGATCTCGGTGCCGGCGTTTTCAAGCAGCGTCACGATGCGCAGGGGAACCGAGCCGTGGTCGAGCCGGACGGGGCCGGAGAGCGCGCTGATGGCCGGTTCGAAATCCTGCGGCCGGGCGAGGGTGATGTCCCCGGCCAGATGGGCGCGCACCGCGTCGTCGAGCTTGGCGGGGTCGATGTAGAGATCGAGCGTGGCGTCGTCGTGCAGGATTGCGAAGGCGTGCGGGATCGGGTTGCGGGGGATGTCGCTGCCCCGGATGTTCAGAAGCCACGCGATGGAATCGGGCAGGGTGAGGATGGCGGCTCGGTGGCCGTCCTCGCGCAGCGTCGCGGCAAGCTCGCGGCGCTTGCCGGCGTGGGATTTGCCGGCGAGGTCGTCGGGGTAGACGCGAACTGCGCCCTTGGGCGGCGCGGGGCGGCCGGGCCAGGTGCGGTCGACGAGGTTGTCGGTGGGTGTGAGCGTGATCTGCGTGCCTTTGAGGCCGTCCTCGATCGCGGCGATCTGCTCGGGCGTATAGAGCCAGGGGTCGTAGGCGACCGTTCCACCTTTCGGCAGGTGCGCCTTCAGCCATCCGGCAGGCCTTGTGTCGGGCCAGTCGACGGGGGTGAAGTGATCGGTGTCGACCTGGGCGCGGACCTGGCCGCGGTAACGGCCGTCGACGAAGACGCCGGCGATGTCCTGCAGCACGATGCAAAAGCCCGCCGAGCCGGTGAAGCCGGTGAGCCAGGCCAGACGCTCGTCGCCCGGCGCGACGTATTCGCCCTGATGCGCGTCGGCGCGGGGGATCATGAAGCCGTCGACGCCCTCGCGTTCCAGTTCGGCGCGCAGGAGTTTCAGGCGCGGCGGGCCCTGTTCGGGCGAAGACGTTTCGGTGAAGGACTGGAAGACGGTGTCGGGCAAATCTGTCATGGGCAAAGTGCTAGGGCCGCGCGGTGTGAAGTGCAAGTGTGACGGTGACAGGGGCCGATTTCTTGCAAGAAATCGGATTGGAAAATTGGAATTTTCCAGCGCGGAATTTTGCAAAATTCCGCATGCACGATGTCGAATATTTCTAGATTCTTCAGGGTCTTAGCTGGCGCGGCGCATGCCCATCACGCGGGCGCGGGCGCGCGGGTCGCTGTCGAAGAGCGCGGCGAGCTGTTCGGTCATCACCCCGGCCAGCTGGTCGGCGTCGGTGATGGTGACGGCGCGGTTGTAATAGCGCGTCACGTCGTGGCCGATGCCGATGGCCAGAAGTTCCACCTGTTTGCGGCGCTCGACCATGGCGATCACGTCGCGCAGGTGCTTTTCGAGGTAGTTGGCCGGGTTCACCGACAGGGTGGAATCGTCCACCGGGGCGCCGTCGGAGATGACCATCAGGATCTTGCGCGCCTCGCGGCGACCGGCGAGGCGGCGATGCGCCCATTCCAGCGCCTCGCCGTCGATGTTTTCCTTCAGGAGCCCTTCTTTCATCATCAGGCCCAGGTTGGAACGGGTGCGGCGCATCGGCGCGTCGGCGGATTTGTAGATGATGTGGCGCAGGTCGTTGAGGCGGCCGGGCAGTTGCGGGCGGCCTTCGTTAAGCCAGCTTTCGCGACTCTGGCCGCCTTTCCAGGCGCGGGTGGTGAAGCCGAGGATCTCGACCTTGACGTTGCAGCGTTCGAGCGTGCGGGCAAGGACATCGGCGCAGATGGCGGCAATCGAGATTGGACGGCCGCGCATTGAGCCGGAATTGTCCAAAAGGAGCGTGACGACCGTGTCGCGGAACTCGGTGTCCTTTTCGATCTTGAAACTGAGCGGGGTGGTGGGGTTGGCCACCACGCGGGCGAGGCGGCCGGCATCGAGGATGCCTTCTTCGCGGTCGAATTCCCAGCTTCGGTTCTGTTGCGCCTGCAGGCGGCGTTGCAGCTTGTTGGCAAGGCGGCTGACGGCGCCCTTCAAGGGCTCCAGCTGCTGGTCGAGGAAGGCGCGGAGGCGTTCCAGTTCGATGGGCTCGGCCAGGTCCTCGGCGTGGATTTCCTCGTCGAAGGCGGAGTTGTAGACGGCGTAGTTGGGGTCGGCGTCCGAGATGGGCAGCGGGGGCGGGGGATCGAGCGGGGCCTCGCCTTCGGGCATCTCGGTCTCGTCGCCCTGTTCCTGGTCGGCCATGTCGTCCATGCTGACCTGGGCCTGCGCCTCGTCCTGCTGCTGATCCTGGGATTGCTCGGGATCGGCGTCGGCCTCGGCCTCGTCGCTGTCATCCTCGCCGGTGCTGTCGGGCTGTTCCTCTTCGTCCTGGTCCGCCTCGGCCTCGGTCTCGTCCTCGTCGTCGAGCGCGTCGGGGTCGTCGCCCAGCTGGTCGCCATAGCCCAGGTCGTCGATGATCTGGCGGGCGAAGCGGGCGAATTCGGACTGGTCGGACAGTTTGCTCTGGAGGTCTTCGAGGGTGCCGCCGGCTTGCTCCTCGATGAAGCCTTTCCAGAGCTCCATGACATTGCGGGCGCCGTCGGGCAGCTCGCGCCCCGTGGCGAGGTGGCGGATGAGGTAGCCCGCGGCGTTGGCCAGGGGCGCCTCGGCGGCGTCGGTGATCTGGTCATAGCCGCGCCGGCGGGCCTCGGCGCCGATCTTGGCGTCGATATTGCCGGCGGTGCCGGGCATGTGGCGCGCGCCCATCGCCTCGCACCGGGCGGTTTCCATCGCCTCGTACAGGTCGCGGGCCATGTCGCCGGGCGGGCAGTAGCGGGTATGGGTGCCCGCGTCGTGATACTTGTGCCGCAGCGCCAGCGCGTCGGCGGTGCCGCGGGCCTGCAGAACCTCGTCCTTGGTCATGCGGCGGCTGATCTGGGGCAGGCGCATGGAATCGCCGGAGACGCCGGCGGGATCGACCGAGTAGGAGACGTTCAGGTCGGGATCGTCGGCCAGCACCTTGGTGGCCTCGGCCAGCGCCTTTTTGAAGGGATCGGCGGGGTTGTCGGATTGCGCCATTCTGCGGGGCCCTGTCACGCTGCGGTTTCAGGGATGCAACCTAGGCTGACGGGCGCGGAATGACCAGTGGGCGCGGCGCGGAAATTGCCGCGTCAGAGGATGAGCTGGCGGCAAGTGGAGAGGCGGCGGTGCATGTCGCGGGCGGCGCGGTCGGCATGGGTGGCGTCGGCGCTGCGCTGTTGCAGGCGCATGAGCTGCGCCATTTCGGACCAGCCCGAGGCCTGCCAGCTGCGGGCGCGGCGCGGGTCGATGCCGGCTTCGGCGGCGTGGGGAAGCATGGCCTCGAGCAGCGACTCGAAGCTGCTTTGCAGCTGCCGGGTCGCGTCGCTGGCGGGGTTGTGGGTCGCGCTTTGGCGGGTGGCCATGGCGGAGTAGCGACCGGCGCAGGTGGCGAAGGCCTCTGCCTGCTCTGCAAGGCTGAGGGCGTTCGATGGGGCGGCCAGCGTGCTCGTTATCAGAAAAGCCGCCGCCGCCAGGGTGTGCTTTTCATTTGTCATGTAACGCATTTATGACGCACGTATATTTCGCGTCAATACGGCGTATATACAAATAATGTTTCATGGCGGTAAGGATGCCGCGCGGTGATTAAGGAATGATCAACGCAGAGGCGGAGGCCGAAGGGGAGGTCCCGGGTCAGGCCCGGGACGGCGTTATTGTATCATCTAGCGCGGAATCAAGGCGCGGCTTGCCGCGCCGCCGCACGATCGCCAGACCGCCCGGACGGGCTGGCGATTTGGGAGCGTTGGCGCTTCGATTGTAGGTCTTGCGGATATTGCGAGGATAAAGTGCGCTGAACAAGTGTGGGTCGCCAGCCCGCGGTCTGGCAATCGCGCGGCATGGGCCCCGGGGCAGGACAGAAAGCTCTTTACCCCAGCGAACCGTCCGCAAGCAGCCGGGTCTTGCCGCGCAGGTAGGGGTGCAGCGCTTCGGGCAGGTCGACCGAGCCGTCCGCCTGCTGGCCGTTTTCCAGCACGGCAATGAGGCAGCGGCCCACGGCGAGGCCCGATCCGTTGAGCGTGTGCACGAATTGCGGCTTGCCGCCATCCGCGGGCTTGAAGCGGCCGTTCATGCGGCGGGCCTGGAAATCGCCGCAGACGGAGACCGAGCTGATTTCGCGATAGGTGTTCTGACCGGGCAGCCAGACCTCGATATCGTGGGTCTTGCGCGCGCCAAAGCCCATGTCGCCGGTGCAGAGCACGATGGTGCGGTAGGGCAGGCCGAGGCGTTCGAGGATGCCCTCGGCGCAGGCCGTCATGCGGTCGTGCTCGTCGAGCGAGGTGTCCGGGTGCGTGACCGAAACCATCTCGACCTTCTCGAACTGGTGCTGGCGCAGCATGCCGGCGGTGTCCTTGCCCGCGCTGCCCGCCTCGGAGCGGAAGCACTGGGTGTGGGCGACATAGCGGCGGGGAAGGTAATCCTCGTCCACCACGAGGCCGTTGACGATATTGGTCAGCGTCACCTCGGCGGTGGGCACCAGCCACCAGCCATTTGTGGTCTCATAGCTGTCCTCGCCGAACTTGGGAAGTTGGCCGGTGCCGTACATCATTTCGGGGCGGACCAAGACGGGAGTCCAGGTCTCGGAGAGGCCGTTTTCCTCGACATGGGTGTCGATCATGAACTGTGCCAGCGCGCGATGTATGCGAGCGACGCCACCCGACAGCACCACAAAGCGGGAGCCGGAGAGTTTCGCGGCCAGTTCGAAATCCATGCCGGGTTTGACGCCGGCGAGGTCATAATGCTCGACCGGGGTGAAATCGAACTCGCGGGGGGTGCCCCAGCGTTTCAGCTCGACATTGTCGTCTTCGTCCTCGCCCTCTGGCACGCCTTCGAGCGCGAGGTTGGGCAGGGTCATCAAGAGGTCGGTGAGCTTCTGGTCGAGCGCCTTGGCCTCGGATTGCATGGCGGCGACCTCGGCCTTTTTCTCGGACACGAGCGCGCGCAGGCGCTCGAACTCGGCCTCGTCGCCCTTGGCCTTGGCGGCGCCGACCGCCTTGGAGGCCTTGTTCTGATCGGCCTGCGCGGTCTCGGCGGCCTGGATCTTGGCGCGGCGGTCCTCGTCCAGCGCGAGGATCTCGGACGACGCGCTCGACACCCCGCGACGGGCCATGGCGGCGTCGAACTGGGCGGGGTTTTCGCGGATGGCGCGGATGTCGTGCATCGTCTTGGTCCTCGGGTCAGGTTGAGTCGTGGGGTGGGTTGTAGCAAGTAAAGCGCGCGGTATAACAGCCGATTTATTCCGCATAGAGGCGTTTGACGCGCCCCTGCGACATTGCCGCAGGCCCGCCGGTTCGCGCCTTGCAAAACCCAAAAGCCGGACTTAGGTTCGCGCAAACGCGGGCCGGGGGGCCCGCAAAGCCCGAAAAGGAATAAGATTCGCATGGAAGCCATTGGCCAGTTCATCCCGCTCATCCTGATCTTCGCGATCATGTGGTTCCTGCTCATCCGTCCGCAGCAGAAGAAGCTGAAAGAGCACCAGGCGATGGTGGCGGCGTTGCGCAAGGGCGACCAGATCGTCACGCAGGGCGGGATGATCGGCAAGGTGACCCGCGTCAAAGAGGGCGAGGAAATCGAGGTGGAGATCGCCGAGGGCGTGAAGGTGCGTGTCGTGCGCAATACCGTCGCCCAGGTCCTGTCGAAGACCGAGCCGGCCGCCTGATTTCGGGGCGCGTTCCGCCCCTTCGATAGATACAAGACAGACATAAAAGGCACTTCAGATGCTTCAGATCGACCTTTGGAAACGCGTGGTGATTTGGGGCCTGGTGGCCTTGGGGCTGCTGTTGGCGATGCCCAACGCGTTCTACACCCGCGTCGAGACCCATAACGACGCCACCATGGCGCTGGAGATGGGCGGCGAGGGCGAGGGGTTGCAGGAGCAGGCCGAGATGTGGCCGGACTGGCTGCCGTCGGGGCTGGTGAACCTTGGACTCGACCTGCGGGGCGGGGCGCATCTGCTGGCCGAAGTGCAGGTCGAGGATGTCTATGAGGCGCGGATCGAGGCGATGTGGCCGGAGATCCGCGACCTGCTGCGCGAGGAGCGCGACCGGGTCGGCCCGATCCGCTTGCAGGACACCGACGCGCCGGAGTTGCGCGTGCGGCTGGTGGAGAACGCGGACGAGGCCGAATATGCGGCGAGCCTGGTGCGTGGACTGGCGCGGCCGGTCGCCAGTGTCACCGGCGCGGGTCAGAACGATATCGCGGTGAATGTCGAGGGCGACGCCATCGTGGTCACGCTGAGCGAGGCCGAGCGGCAGGCCAGCGACGAGCAGACCGTGCGCACCGCGCGCGAGATCATCGAGCGCCGGATCAACGAGATGGGCACGCGCGAGCCGACGATCCAGCGGCAGGGCGCCGACCGTATCCTGATCCAGGTGCCGGGCGTGGGCAGCGCGGCGGAGCTGAAGGATATCATCGGCACCACGGCGCAGCTGACATTCCAGCCGGTGGTGAGCCGGACCACCAACGGCAACGAGACCCCCGGTGGCGGCAACGAGATCCTGCCTTCGGTGGACGAGGAGGGCGTGTTCTATATCCTGGAACGCGCGCCGGTGGTGACGGGCGAACAACTGGTCGATGCGCAGCCCGATTTCGACCAGAACGGGCGGCCGGCGGTGTCGTTCCGCTTCAACCCCACGGGGGCGCGGCAGTTCGGGGATTACACAGCCGAGAACATCGGCAACCCGTTTGCCATCGTGCTGGACAACGAGGTGATCAGCGCGCCGGTGATCCAGGCGCATATCGCCGGCGGCACCGGCATCATCACCGGGCAGTTCACTGTCGACGAGAGCACCAACCTTGCCGTGCTGTTGCGCGCGGGCGCTCTGCCCGCCGAGCTGAATTTCCTGGAAGAACGCACCATCGGACCGGAACTGGGGGCCGACAGCATCGAGGCGGGACAGATCGCCTGTATCGTGGCCTTCGCGCTGGTGCTGGTCTTCATGTGGGCCAGCTACGGGGTGTTTGGCCTCTTTGCCAACATTGCGCTTATCATCAACGTCGGGCTGATGTTCGGCCTGCTGAGCCTGATCGGCGCCACGCTGACATTGCCGGGGATCGCGGGGATCGTGCTGACCATCGGGATGGCGGTGGACGCCAACGTGCTGGTGTTCGAGCGCATCCGCGAGGAGATGAAGACCGCCAAGGGCGCGTCGCGGGCGATCCAGCTGGGGTATGAAAGAGCGCTGAGCGCGATCACCGACGCCAACATCACCACATTCATCACGGCGCTGATCCTGTACGCCATGGGCTCGGGCCCGGTGCGGGGCTTTGCCATCACGCTGGGGCTGGGGATCATCACCTCGGTCTTCACGGCGATTTTCGTCACCCGCCTGATCGCGGTCATGTGGTTCGAGCGCAAGCGGCCCAAGACGGTGTTGCAGGGCCGGTCGCTGAAGCTGGTGCCGACCTTCACCAACTGGGATTTCTTCAAGCGGTGGAAGCTGTCGCTGGGGCTGTCCGGCTTTCTGATCGTGATCGCGCTGGGGTCGTTCCTGTTGCAGGGGCTGAACTACGGGATCGATTTCCGCGGCGGCACGACCATCCGCACGCAGAGCACCGAGACGGTGGATGTGGGGCAGTACCGCGACGCCATCGCGCCGCTGGAGCTGGGCGATATCAGCATCACCGAGGTGTTCGACCCGACCTTCGGCCCGGACCAGAACGTAACCATGATCCGCATCCAGGCGCAGGACGATCAGGAGGCGGTGACCCAGGACACGATCGCGGCGGTCGAGGGGGCGTTGCAGGAGGCGGTGCCGGACATCACGTTCACCTCGGTGGAAAGCGTGGGGCCGAAAGTGTCGGGCGAGCTCATACAGACCGCCGTGATCGCGGTGCTGTTGGCCATCGCTGCGGTGCTGATCTATATCTGGCTGAGGTTCGAGTGGCAGTTCGCGCTGGGCGCGGTCATAGCCCTGGTGCATGACGTGGTGCTGACCATCGGCATATTCTCGGAAGTGCAGATCCAGTTCGACCTGGCCATCATCGCGGCGCTTCTGACCATCGTTGGCTATTCGCTGAACGACACCGTCGTGGTCTTTGACCGGGTGCGCGAGAACCTGCGGAAATACAAAAAGAAGCCGCTGAAGGAAGTCCTGAACATCTCGATCAACGAGACGCTGAGCCGGACCATGATGACCTCTGTCACCACGCTTCTGGCGCTTCTGGCGCTGTTCACGCTGGGCGGGGACGTGATCCGCGGCTTTGTCTTCGCGATGATCTGGGGCGTGATCGTGGGCACCTACAGTTCGATCTTCGTGGCCAGCACGGTGCTGATGTGGCTGGGGGTCAAGCGCGACTGGTCGAAGCCCGACGCCAATGCAGGGACGCAGTTCGCGAACATAGATGCCTGAGATCCTGAGCGGAGTGCTGGCCACGCCGGGACTGGTGTGGCTGTGCTTCGCCATCGGGGTCGCGGGGCTGGTGCGGGGCTTTACCGGGTTCGGCACGGCGCTGATCGTGGTGCCGGTGGCCAATATCTTCCTGTCGCCCAAGGAAGTGATCGTGGTCATCATGCTAACCGGCATTGCCAGCAACGCGGTGATCCTGCGCCGGGCGTGGCAGCAGGGGCAGCCCAGGGAAGTGGGCGTGCTGGTGCTGGCCGCGCTGGTCACCGTACCGCTGGGCCTGGCGCTGCTGGACCTTCTGGACAACGACACGGTGCGCTGGATCATCACCGGCGTCGCGGGCGGCATGCTGGCCGCGCTGATCGCGGGCTGGCGCTATGCCCGGGCCATAACCCGGCCGGGGCTGCTGGCCATCGGGGCCGCGGCAGGGATCGTCGGCGGGCTGACGGGGTTGACCGGGCCGGTGGTGATCCTGTTCTACCTGTCGGGGCAGGCGGCGGTGTCCTCGGTCAGGGGCAACACGATTTTGTTCCTTGCCGCGCTCGACGTGGTGCTGATCGCCAACCTGTTGTGGCAGGGCGTGGTGACCTGGGAGCTGACCCTACTGGCCGTGGTGATGGCGGTGCCCTACCTAATCACGACGCTGATCGGGCAGGCCCTGTTTGACCCCACGCGCGAGCGCCTGTATCGCTGGGCCGCCTACGGGGTGATCGCGCTGGCGGTCATCTCGGGCTTGCCGCTGTGGGACTGAGGAGGACGCGATGCGCCTGAACGAGGTAACATTTTCCGGCGTGAAACCGATCGACGGCTACGGGCCGGGTTTCTTCCGCGTGGGCGGAGAGGCGATCGAGGGCGCGATCTGCGCCGGCCCCGACGGCGTGGGCGCCTGGGGCGGGTACGAGGACAGCGCGTCGCTGGTGCAACTTGCGGACGAGATCGACGTGCTGTTCATCGGCACGGGCGCCGAGACCGCGCATGTGCCGGGTGATTTCCGCACCGCGCTGGAGGAGGCGGGCCTCGGGGTGGAAGCGATGAATTCGCCCGCCGCGGCGCGGACCTACAACGTGCTGATATCCGAGGGGCGGCGCGTGGCCGTGGCCCTGTTGCCGGTCTGAGAGCGGTGGGCCGGCGATGCGCCTGACGGTTCGGGACCTTTGCGTGGCGCGCGGCGGCGTGCGGGTGCTGGACGGTCTGAGCTTTGCCGTGGCGGCGGGCGAGGTGCTGGTTCTGCGCGGGCCCAACGGCGCCGGCAAGACAACGCTCTTGCGCACATTGGCCGGGTTGCAGCCGCCGGTAGAAGGCAATGTGGACTATCCCGCCGACAGCGTGGTTTACGCGGGGCACGCGGACGGGATCAAACCGGCGTTGAGCGTAGCGGAGAACCTGAGTTTCTGGGCGCAGGTCTTTGGCCTTAAAGACATTTCGCCTGCTTTGGCGGCCTATGAGCTGGAGGCTTTGGCCGACCGTCCGGCAGGATTCCTGTCCGCCGGGCAGAAGCGGCGGCTGGGGCTGGCGCGGCTGTTGGTGACGGGCCGTGCGATCTGGATTCTGGACGAGCCGACGGTGTCGCTGGACGCCCGTGCGGTGGCGATGTTCGCCACCGTGGTGCGGGCGCATCTGGCCGAAGGTGGCATCGCCGTGCTGGCTACGCATATCGACTTGGGCCTGGACGAGGCGACGGTGCTGGACGTGGCGCCGTTTCGCGCGGTGCGCCAGGAGCTGGACGATTTCGACGAGGCCTTCCTGTGACGGCGCTGCTGCTGCGCGACATCCGGCTGGCGGTTCGGGCCGGGGGCGGGTTCGGTCTGGGCCTCGCGTTCTTCCTGATCGTCGTGGTGCTGGTGCCGTTTGGCGTGGGGCCGCAATCGGAGCTTCTTTCCCGGATCGCGGCGGGCATCCTGTGGATCGGGGCGCTGCTGGCCTGTCTTGTGTCGCTCGACCGGATCTTTGCGCTGGACTGGGAGGACGGCAGCCTTGATCTGCTGGCCACGGCCCCGCTGCCGATGGAAGCGGTGGCAGCCGTCAAGGGGCTGGCGCACTGGATCACGACGGGACTGCCGCTGGTGCTGGCCGCACCCGTGCTGGGTGTTCTGCTGAGCCTGCCTGTGCAGGGCTATGGGCCATTGGTCCTGTCGCTGCTCCTTGGGACGCCAGCGTTGAGCATGATCGGTGCGTTCGGGGCGGCGTTGACGGTTGGGCTGCGGCGGGGCGGATTGCTGCTGAGTCTGCTGGTGCTGCCGCTGTACGTGCCGACACTGATCTTTGGCGCCGAGATGGCACGGCGGGGCGTGGACGGGCAGGATTACACCACGCCGATGCTGATGCTGGCGGGGATCACCTGCGGCACCATCGCGCTTTTGCCTTTTGCATCGGCTGCGGTATTGAGGGTCAACCTGCGTTAACGAGGAGGTCACACGCGTGGCATCATTGTGGGAATACGCCAACCCGAAGAAGTTCATCGACACGACGGACAAGGTTCTGCCGTGGGTGTCGGTGCTGGCGGTGCTGTGCCTGGCGACGGGGCTGATCTGGGGCTTTTTCTTCACGCCGGATGACTTCCGGCAGGGCTCGACCGTCAAGATCATCTACCTGCACGTGCCAAGCGCGCTGATGGCGATAAACGCGTGGATCATGATGCTGGTGGCGTCGCTGATCTGGGTCGTGCGGCGGCACCACGTGAGCGCATTGGCGGCCCGCGCGGCCGCACCCGTGGGCGTGGTGATGACGGTGATCGCGCTGGCGACGGGGGCGATCTGGGGACAGCCGATGTGGGGCACTTGGTGGGCGTGGGACCCGCGGCTGACGTCGTTCCTGATCCTGTTCCTGTTCTACCTCGGCTATATCGCCCTGTGGGAAGCCATCGAGAATGACGACACGGCGGCCGACCTGACCGCGATCCTGTGCATCGTGGGGTCGGTCTTTGCCCTGCTGAGCCGCTACGCAGTGCTGTTCTGGAACCAGGGGCTGCACCAGGGGGCGTCGCTGAGCCTGGACAAGGAAGAGAACGTGGCGGATGTGTTCTATTTCCCGCTGCTGGTCAGCATCGCGGGGTTCGTGTTCCTGTTCATCGCGCTGGTGTTCCTGCGCACGCAGACGGAAATCCGGGCGCGGCGGATGCGGGCGCTTTTGGCCCGCGATCGGATGGAGGCGTGATGCCGGAGCTTGGAAAATACGCCGAGGCGGTGCTGTCGTCCTATGCGGTATCGCTGGTGCTGCTGATCGCGCTGGTCGCGCTGAGCTGGCGGCGGTCCGTGCGCGTCAAGAACGCGCTGAAAGACGTTGAAAGAAAGCGGAAAACGGATGTCTAAGACCTCGTTCCTGATGGTGTTGCCGCCGGTGATCTTCGCGGCGCTGGCCGCGGTGTTCTATATCGGGATGCAGCGTGAGGATCCCGATGCGCTGCCCTCGGCCATCGAGGGCAAGCCGGCGCCTGCGGTTGTGCTGACCGCGCTGGAGGGCAAGACGCCCTTTGACGATGCCGACCTGCGCAGCGGGGGCGTGAAGCTGTTGAATTACTGGGCCAGCTGGTGTGCACCCTGTCGGGTGGAGCACCCGCACCTGACGGCGCTGGCCGAGGAAGGGATCACGATCTACGGCGTGAATTACAAGGACCAGCCGGGCAACGCCCTGAAATTCCTGAACGAGTTGGGGGACCCTTACACGGCCATCGGCGCCGATCAGACCGGGCGGATGGCGCTGGACTGGGGGCTTTACGGGGTGCCGGAAACCTACGTGATCGACGGGGAGGGCCGGGTGGTGCTGCGCTTTCCGGGGCCGATCACGCAGCGTGTCATGGACAGCCAGATCCGCCCTGCGATCGAACGCGCGCAGGGCGGCTGAGGCCGGTTTACTTTTCGCAGGTCTGCGCGGTGGTGGCCTGTTCCCCGAGGGGGCAGGCCGGGCGTGTATCCGGGCCGGCCAGGGCGCCGGTTATGGCCAGAAGGGCGATCAGGGCGACCTGTATCGCGATCAGGTATTTCCGCATCGGTAGGCTCCGTCGTTTTTTTGTCGTTGCTGCTCGTTAGTACGATTCAGATAGGCCCAGTCGTCGCGCCGCGATAGTCAGGATTTCCTCCGCTTGGCACACTTTCGCGTGTTTGCCGTGGTGGCGGCGGTATCTTGCGCGGACCATGCGGGATTGCTATTTGCGACATCAAGTCCGACGCATTCAGTCGGGAAAAAGAAGAGGCAGACGTGCAAGATGTGATTCCGCGCCTTGAGACAAGGAACTTGGTGCGCCGTTACGACGGGCGCACGGTGGTGGACGACGTCTCGCTGTCCGTGCTGCCGGGGCAGGTGACGTGCCTTCTGGGGCCGTCGGGCTGTGGCAAGTCGACGACGCTGCGGATGATCGCGGGCGTCGAGATGCAGGATTCGGGCGAGATCTGGGTCGACGGCAAGCTGGTCTGCGACACGGTGTACCGCGTGCCGCCGGAGCGGCGGCATATCGGGCTGATGTTCCAGGATTTCGCGCTGTTTCCCCACCTGCGGGTGGGCGAAAACGTGGCATTCGGTCTGAGCGGAACGGCGGATGACAAAGCCGTCCGGGTCGCCGAGTTGCTGGAGCGCGTGGGGCTGGGCGGCTACGCGCAGAATTTTCCGCACGAGCTGTCGGGAGGCGAGCAGCAGCGTGTGGCGCTGGCCCGCGCGCTGGCGCCGCGCCCCAGCATCATGCTGATGGACGAGCCGTTCTCGGGCCTCGACAACCGGCTGCGCGACGGGATCCGGGACGAGACGCTGGATATCCTGCGCGAGCAGGACACCGCCGTGCTGCTGGTGACGCACGAGCCGGAAGAGGCGATGCGGATGGCCGACACGATCGCGCTGATGCGCGATGGCCGGATCGTGCAGCAGGGCGCGCCCTACAACATCTACAACGCCCCGGCGGATGGTGCGGCGGTGTCGTTCTTCAGCGACGTCAACGTGGTGCGCGGCGAGGTGAATGGCGCGCTGGCGCAGACCCCCTTCGGTCAGTTCCTCGCGCCCGGCGTGCCCGATGGCCAGGCGGTGGAGATCGTCGTGCGGCCGCAGCATGTGAAGCTGGATTTCGACCGCGCGGGCAAGGGCCCGGCGCCCACGATCAGCGACGGCACGGCGGTGCGCGGGGTGGTGAAGCGGGCGCGGTTCATGGGCGGCGAAAGCCTGGTGGAATTCGACATGGCGTTCGGCGGGCCGCGCTTCAAGGTGACGGTGCCGGCGGTCTTCCTGCCCAAGAACGGCACGGCGATGTGGCTGACCATTCGCCGCGACAAGTGTTTCATCTTCCCTGTGGACTGAGCCTCAGGCGTTTTCCTCTTCATCGTCGTCCGGGACGATCAGCTGCAACTCGCCGCTGGCCTCGAGCGTGCGGATGACGTTGACCACATCGGTCATCGCCGCCTCGCCGTCCTTGGGTTTCACCTTGCCCAGGGCCTCGACCTCTTCGCGCAGGGCGTCGGCCATGCGTTTCGACATGTTCTCGAGGATGAAATCGGCGGACGCCCTGGTGTCCTCCGCGGTCCGGGCGTGGGCCAGCGCCTGAACCAGCGCGGCCTGGTCCACGTCCCGCGTGATCTTGGGCACGTCGATCGGGTTGAGCCGGTCGGCGATGTTGACGAAGGTGAAGATGGCCTTGCGCACCTTGGCGGCAAAGCTTTCATCGCTTTCGTCGAGGCCGATCAGAACATCGTCGCGGGTGGCGGCGGGGGAGAAGTTGAGGATCGCGCCCACGCGGTCCACCGCGCTGTCGGGAAAGGCGGTTTCCGGCACGTTGTGAAGCTGGGCGGCAAGCGACAGGCCGATCCGGTCCACGGCATCGGGCGTCACCGCGCCGGTCTGGGACATGGCGACGGCGATGCGGCGGGCGGTGTCGCCCGGCAGCTTGCCCAGGAGTTCGGCGGCGCGGGCCACGTCGAGCTTGGAGAGCAGAACGGCGGCCACCTCGGTGCTTTCGGATTGCAGTATGTCCAAGAGGTCGTCGGTGTCGGCGGTGCGCACCTGCTCCCACGGCTCGCCGAACTGGCGCACGCCGGCCTCCTTGCGCAGGCGTGAGGCTGTTTGCGGGCTGATGCGGCCATCCAGGGCGGTGAGTGCCCCGGCCATGCCACGCGGGAAGGTCAGGCCCATCGCCTCGACCTCGGAGGCGAATTCGGCCACGACGTCGGCCAGGGTGGAGCGGTCGACATAGCGCATCGTGCCCATCTGCTGGGTCAGCCGGCGCTGCAACTCGTCGGGCAGGTCCTGAAGCGGCACATCCGCGCCTTCGTTGATGAGAAAGCGCACGATGATCGCGGCCTTCTGCCGGCGGGTCAGCTGGGCCGCCGCGTTTGCGGACGGCCCCGGAAGCGCCAGTTGCCCAAAATTGCTGCTGCTCATTCCAGTCCCCGGATGTCGTGCCGGCAAACTAGGGCGGGAGTGGTGAACAAACCGATAAAGCTAAAATTAGAAACGGCGCCGCCCGGTCCCGGGAGCGCCGCCTCGACTTGGGATATGTGCGCCGGTCAGCTCATGGTCTGTTCGACGCAGGTGCCGGACGCGCGGTCCCACACCATGCCTTCGGCGCAGGAGGCGGCCTGTTGGGCCTTGCCGGGGCACATCGCGGCGGCGGACAGGGTGGTACCCAGAACGAGGGCGAGGGACGTCAGAATGGTCTTGGTCTTGGACTTCATGGATTGAACTCCTTTTTTTCCCCAGAGCCCGAATGGTAACACGAAACCGGCGTCAGACCAGTCTTTCGGCGCGATCCCGTTGGCGCGTCAGCGGTTCTGCCCGGAAATTCAGCTTTCCCCGAAGACGCGGGTGAAGATCGTGTCGACATGCTTGGTGTGGTAATCCATGTCGAATTTCTCTTCGATCTGATCGGTGCCGAGGGCGGCGACCACATCGGCGTCGGACAGAAGTTCCTCTTTGAAATCCGTGCGTTGTTCCCAGACCTTGAGGGCGTTGCGCTGGACCATGGCGTAGGCGTCCTCGCGGCTGACGCCGGCTTGCGTCAGGGCCAGAAGGACGCGTTGGGACATCACGAGGCCCGGAAACTTGTTCATGTTTTCCAGCATGTTCTCGGGGAAGATGATCATCTTGTCGACGACGCCGGTGAGACGGGCGAGGGCGAAATCGAGTGTCACGGTGGCGTCGGGGCCGATCATGCGTTCGACCGAGGAATGCGAGATGTCGCGCTCGTGCCAGAGGGCCACGTTTTCCATTGCCGGAATCACCGCCATGCGGACGAGGCGGGCAAGACCCGTCAGGTTCTCGGTCAGGACCGGGTTCTTCTTGTGCGGCATGGCGGACGAGCCTTTCTGGCCCATCGAGAAGAATTCGGCGCCTTCCAGAACCTCGGTGCGCTGCATGTGGCGGATTTCAATGGCGACGTTCTCGATGGACGAGGCTATGACGCCTAGGGTGGCGAAGAAGGCGGCGTGACGGTCGCGGGGGATGACCTGCGTGCTGATGGGTTCGGGCGTGAGGCCCAGTTGCGCGCAGACATGCTCTTCGACGCGCGGGTCGATATTGGCAAAGGTGCCCACCGCGCCGGAGATGGCGCCGGTGGCGACCTCGGCCCGGGCGCTGCGCAGGCGGGTCAGGTTGCGGTCCATCTCGGCGTAAAAACGCGCGAAGGTGAGGCCCATGGTCGTGGGCTCGGCGTGGATGCCGTGGGAGCGGCCGACGCGCAGGGTCATCTTGTGCTCGAAGGCGCGTTTCTTGAGGGCGGCGAGAAGGTCTTCCATGTCGGCGATCAGCAGGTCGGCGGCGCGCACCAGCTGGACGTTCAGGCAGGTGTCGAGGACGTCAGACGAGGTCATGCCCTGGTGGACGAAGCGGGCTTCCTCGCTTCCAACATGCTCGGCCAGGTGGGTGAGGAAGGCGATGACGTCATGCTTGGTCACGGCCTCGATCTCGTCGATGCGGGCGACGTCGAATTCCACATCCTTGGCCTTCCACACGGCTTCGGCATTCTCGCGCGGGATCACGCCAAGGTCGGCCATGGCGTCGCAGGCATGGGCCTCGATCTCGTACCAGATGCGGAACTTGGTGGCGGGTTCCCAGATGGCGACCATGTCGGGGCGGGAATAGCGAGGGATCATGCGAACGGACCTTTGGATTGAATGGGTGTCGGGCGCGGTTTAGACGGAGGAACGGGTGGCGGCAAGACGGGCGTGGCGATTGGTACCGGAACTGGCAGATTTCGAAGGGGCGTGGCGGCTGGAGCGTGACGTGGTGCACGCGGGCGCGGCGCCGGCGCGGTTCGAGGGTGAGGCGCGTTTTGCCCCGGGGCTGGGCGGGCTGGTCTATCGCGAGGCGGGCGTGCTGAGCATGGCCGGGCAACCGCCGATGCGGGCCGAGCGGGGATACATCTGGCGGGCGCGCCCGGGCGGCGGGATCGACGTGGCGTTCGAGGATGGCCGGTTCTTTCATAGCATCACCGAAAGCGGCGCGGCGCAGCACTGGTGCGACCCGGACATGTACGAGGTTCGCTACGATTTCGCGGACTGGCCGGAGTGGAGCGCGCGGTGGCAGGTGCGCGGGCCGCGCAAGGCGTACCGGATGGTCAGCAGGTTCTTCCGCATGACAAGGCCGTGAAGGCGAACAACACGCCTTATTTCGGCCAAATTGTTTCGCCATAAGAGACAATAGCAAAAACAAGAGCCGGGCGGGCATGGCAGCCGACCCGAGCCAGGCACAGAATAAAGCCGGATACAGAGGCTTCATACAGGCAGGGCGGCACCCGAGGGTGCCGCCCGTTTCACTGCGACCTGCACCGGAGCAGGGGTGTTCAATTGTCGCCAGTGATGTCCCGTAGCATGGAATAGGTGAAGAGAAACGCGCCCAGGGGCGGCGTAATGAGCATGATCGACAGCGCCATGGTGTGCACGGTCAGGCGCAGCGGCTTGGTGGGCGCGGCGCGCTTGAGGAGCCAGTCCGGCGCGGAGGTGGTCAAGCCGGGCACGTCCTCGGACAGGATGATGTCGAAGCGCTCCTCGACCGGGGGGTGCGATGATGCGCCGGGCGCGTCGGGCCGGGGCCGCGTGTCGAGGTTGGCCAGGCTGGCGGGCAAGGCGACGGGGGAGGACTGGCGCAGAAGGTCGTAGAGCGACAGGACGAGGTCGTGATCGACCGTTTCCGGGGTCTCGCCGCGCATGATCGCGTCGTAGGGCATGTCCTCCTTGATGCGGTAGACCAGCCGGTCGGCGAGATGCGCGTAGGAGACGGCGAGTAGGTCGTCGCACTTCTGCGCGTCGGGCGGGGCACCCACGGCCAGCACAAGATGCGCGTAGCGATCCTGTGGGCTTGGCGGCAGAAGGGCGATGGCGATGCGGACGCCGATGCGGTCGATCATCGCGACGCCGTCCTCCACCCAGCTGATCCGGCGCGGCTGGGCGTCGGTGCCTTGCAGCATTCCGTCGATGGCCCGCACGATGTCGGCGGCCTGCGCCGCGGGCGCGCGGCGATAGCTGAACAGAGCGATGGAGGCCTGATGATCTTGGAACATTCTCTTTCCGCGGTGAACGGTTTTTGCGACAATCGGGGAGAGTTTTACGAATAGGGAGCAACTGCGTTCGGCGTTGGAAGAAACTGCGGCAAAATCATGAAGGTCGTCCCGTATCGAGGACTAATGGCTTGAATAAAAGAAGCATGCCGCGCCTGTCGGTGGCGCGGCACGCAGGATCTGTCAGGGCAGGTCCAGCACGACGTGAGGCTGTCCGTCGGACGTTTTCTCGACAGTGCGGCCGGTGGGACCGAGGGTGCAGGACACCTGGCGGCGCAGCGAGCTGAACCGGGGGGAATCGACCACGTCGACAGGGGTGTCGAAGGCGATGGTCAGTTCGACATGATCCGGCCCCTTGGCCCTGGCCGACCTGACGGTGCCGGCAAAGGCGTGGCCCAGGTAGCGCCCCGAGACGCGCTGGCCGAGGGTCCAGGCGCAGCGGCCCGGGGGCGCGGCGGCCCCGGACAGGGTGTTCCAGTCGCGGTAGCCCCATTGATGCGCCAGGTGTTCCAGCGCGGCGGAGTGGCTGACCGGGGTTCCGGCGCGTGCGAGAGTGTCACGAAGTTTGCGCGCATGCTCTTTGAGCACGTCGCGCGACGGCAGGATGGTCTGTGTCATTGCAGTTTTCCCAGATGGGGCGAAATCGGATCGGCAGGGCCCGCGTTGCTGCCCGGTCGAAGCCCCGGGTCAATGCAATGATCTGTCAGGGCTTCACCATGGCGCGACGGCCTGCGAGCGGCGGGGGCCTGACACCCCGTGAATGCCGCAGATAGGCAGGCCGTGCGGTCGCGTCAAGCCCCGGGGCCGTCAGCCGTCGATCTTGGCCGCCATTATGGCGATGGCCTGTTGATAGACGGTGGCCGCGTTCCACTGCTTGATGACGTTGAAATTGGGCTGGCCCTGCTGGTAGCCGGCACCCGGACGCCAGCCCTTCTGGCGCAGGAAATTGGCGGTCGAGACCAGCGCGTCGGCCTGGTTGTAGAAATCCACCCGCCCGTCGCCGTTGCCGTCGACACCGTAGGCCAGTGCGTTGCCGGGCAGGAACTGGGTATGGCCCAGCTCGCCATGCTTGGCGCCGCGCGTGTTGAGGGTGATCGAGCCGCGATCCACCAGCTTCAGCGCGCCGATGGCGTGGGGGCGGAAGAAATCGGAGCGGCGGCAATCGTAGGTGAGCGTGACGATGGCCGAGACGACCGAGCTGTCGCCCATGAAACCGCCAAAGCCGGTCTCCATGCCGTGGATGGCGATGATGACCCCTGCGGGCACGCCGTAATTCTGTTCGATCCAGTTGTAGAAACCGGGGTTCTGCGCCTTACGCTTGCGGCCCTGGGAGATGATCGTGTTGGCGCCGCGCACCTGCATGAACTTGTCGAGCGAGTAGCGGAAGCTTTTCTGGTTGCGGTCGGCTGCGATGGTGCCGGAGGCATAGCTGGTCTGGGCCAGCGCCTGGAGGCCGCGTTGCCCCACGCCCGCGGCCTGGGCCTGCTGGGCGAAGCCCGATTTCCATTGTTCGAACCCGCTGGCGTTATTGCCGCACTGGGCATGGGCCGCCGTTCCGGCGGTCAAGGTGGCGGCGCCGGCGACGGCAAGCGCAAGAAAACGGGATTTGAGTTTCAAAGACATTGAGCAGCTCCAGGTCAGACAAGCGAGATGTTAGCCGAGCCGGACAGGGGAACAAAGTCAATTCTCCAAGAGGTTCGGCACATCGGAACGGGCGTTCAGCGAGGGCCCGTCCGGGACAACAACGGTCGATCGGGCGGGTGTGTTCCGCAAAGATGCCTCCTGCGCTTTATCCGTCGGGCGGGAGGCGGGCCGGTCAGCCCAGAACGGACTGGATCACCTGCGCGGCGGCGGCGGTGGCGCCGTTCGCCTGAAGCGACACGAAGAGCCCCGACAGCGCCGCCGCCTGTCCGGCGAGGCGCAGGTTCTCACCCTTGACCAGATTGATGATCACAAGCGCCACACCGACCGGCAGTGCGATGCAGGCCACCGCAAGGGACAAAAGCCAGGCCGACAGGCGCAGGCGATCGGTCTCTTCGGCGATGTTCTCGATGGCGGGGGCGACCATCTGCGGCGTGTCTTCTATAATGCCCTCGGATTCGCCCAAGAAATCCTTCGAGGGCAGGACCGGCAATTCCGGCGGGGGCGTGCGTTCGAGCTGTTCGTCCAGCCTGCTGTGCAGTTCGCCTATTCCGGTCAGGGCGCTGCGGGCGCGCAAGGTCTGGTCTCTGAGCGTGTCGGCTTCGGGCGCATCGCAGGCCGCAGGCTCGCGGGCCTCGCAGACCTCTTCGGCTGAGAGGAGCGCCTCTTGCTCGACCCATTGCAGGTGGGTCGGGCGCAGGTGATCGCTGAGGTCGATGGCCACGCGCGCCAGAACGGCGTCGATCGCCGGGCCGGAGTCGGGTGCCGCCGGGTCCCGTCGGCAGACGTCGATCCGCAGCAGGGTGTTCGCCTCTTCCTCCAGGCCGGGCAGCACGACATTGTCGCTGAGTGTCAGGCAGACCCGGTATTGCTCGGTCTCGACCCCGGCGTCCCGGTCGGACAGAAACCCGAGCGACCGGACGTCCTCGCAAAGGCCTTTCAACGCCTCGGCGGTGCGCGTGACCGCATCCAGGAGGTCGATCGATTTCTCTTCCATGAAGATCAGCCCCGCCATGACGCGGTTGTCGCTCTGTGCCATCTTTCACTCCCCGGTTGTTCACTCTCACGCGTAGATCATCCGAAGAGTTAGTGGAGACAGTGTGTTTCAAATATGAAACCGATTGGGCACTTTTCGGAAACGGGCGGGATTCCGCCTGTTTGAGGCAGTTTTTTCGCGTGATTTCCGAAGGGCAGGACAAAAAAACGGGCGCCTTCCAAAAAAGGCGCCCGCGTCGTTGCAGGATGTCTGCCGGATCAGCAGCTGTAATACATGCCGAATTCCACCGGGTGTGGCGTGTGTTCGTACTTTTCGATCTCTTCCATCTTGAGCTCGATATAGCCGTCGATCTGGTCCTTGGTGAACACGTCACCGGCCAGCAGGTAGTCGTGATCGGCCTGAAGTTCCTGCATGGCTTCGCGCAGGCTGCCGCAGACGGTCGGGATGCCTTCCAGCTCTTCGGCGGGCAGATCGTAGAGGTTCTTGTCCATCGCCTCGCCCGGGTCGATCTTGTTCTTGATGCCGTCGAGACCGGCCATCAGGAGCGCGGCAAAGCACAGGTAGGGGTTTGCCGACGGGTCGGGGAAACGGGCCTCGACGCGCTTGGCTTTCGGCGACTCGGTCCATGGGATCCGGACGCAGCCCGAGCGGTTGCGGGCCGAGTAGGCGCGCAGCACGGGGGCCTCGAAGCCGGGGATCAGGCGCTTGTAGCTGTTGGTCGACGGGTTGGTGAAGGCATTGAGCGATTTGGCGTGCTTCAGGATGCCGCCGATGTACCACAGGGCCTCGTCCGACAGGTCGGCGTACTTGTCGCCGGCAAAGAGCGGCTTGCCGTCTTTCCAGATCGACATGTTGACGTGCATGCCGGTGCCGTTGTCGCCCGCGATGGGCTTGGGCATGAACGTGGCCGACTTGCCGTAGGCGGCGGCGACGTTGTGGATGACGTACTTGTACTTCTGCAGCTCGTCGGCCTGTTTGGTCACGGTGCCGAAGATCAGGCCAAGCTCGTGCTGGCACGACGCCACCTCGTGGTGGTGCTTGTCGACCTTCATGCCCAGACGCTTCATGGTCGAGAGCATTTCCGAGCGGATGTCCTGCGCCTCGTCGGTGGGGTTCACCGGGAAATAGCCGCCCTTGACGCCCGGACGGTGGCCCATGTTGCCCATCTCGTACTCGGTGTCGGTGTTCCAGGAGGCGTCGATCGCGTCGACCTCGTAGGAGACCTTGTTGATCGAGTTGGAGAAGCGCACGTCGTCGAAGAGGAAGAATTCCGCTTCGGGGCCCATGAAGGCGCTGTCGCCGATGCCGCTGGATTTCAGGTAGGCCTCGGCCTTTTCGGCGGTGCCGCGCGGGTCACGCTCATACGCTTCGCCGGTGTCGGGCTCGACGATCGAGCAATGCACGCAGATGGTTTTCTCGGCATAGAAGGGGTCGATGTAGCCGCTGGTCGTGTCGGGCATCAGTTTCATGTCCGAGGCTTCGATCGATTTCCAGCCGGCGATCGAGGAGCCGTCGAACATGAAGCCTTCTTCGAGGAAATCCTCGTCGACCTCGTCGGCGATGACCGTCACGTGCTGCAGCTTGCCGCGCGGGTCGGTGAAACGGATGTCGACATATTCGACCTCCTCGTCCTTGATCGTCTTGAGCAGATCTTTTGCGCTCATGTCCATTGATCCCTTCGTTGTGGTTCCAGGTGTAGATTAAAGCGCGTCCGAACCGGATTCGCCGGTGCGGATGCGGATGGCTTGTTCGACGGGGCTGACGAAGATCTTGCCGTCGCCGATCTTGTCGGTCTTGGCGGCATCGACGATGGCCTCGATCGCGGCGTCGACCTGATCGTCGTCCAGCACGACGTCGATCTTCACCTTGGGCAGGAAGTCGACCACGTACTCGGCACCGCGATAAAGTTCGGTGTGGCCTTTCTGGCGGCCGAAGCCCTTGACCTCGATCACCGAGAGGCCCTGCACACCCACCTCCTGAAGCGCTTCCTTGACTTCATCGAGCTTGAAGGGCTTGATGATCGCCTCGATTTTTTTCATGGGTCGACTCCTCCGACTGACTTGCGGGATTTGAAGATCATTTCTGTTAACGCGGCACAATCGGATAGGGGGTTTGGGCAGGCATGTGGCAGGGTGATAAATTTGCGTGATTAAAATTTAGGCAAAATGCCCGAATTTTGCGCTGAAATGAATCGAAGTGAGGCGGGAATGACCGAATTGCTGACCGCGGCCCGGATGCGAGCCGTCGAAGAGGCCGCGATGACGTCCGGCAAGGTGACCGGGCCGGAGCTGATGGAGCGCGCCGGGCGCGGCGTGGTCGAGGCGGTGTTCGAGGAATGGCCCGATCTGGCCGCGACGTCGCACCGGGCGGTGGTTCTGTGCGGGCCGGGGAATAACGGTGGCGACGGGTTCGTGGTGGCGCGGCTGTTGCACGAACGGGGCTGGGATGTCGAACTGTTCCTTTTCGGCGATCCCGAAAAGCTGCCGCCCGATGCGAAGACGAATTGCGCGCGGTGGGCGCAGATGGGCGCGGTTGGCGACATGATCCGTGACATCGGGCATGGGTGCGCGCCGCACCTCTTGGTGGATGCGGTGTTCGGAACCGGATTGTCCCGGCCGGTGGAGGGGAGGCTTGCGCAGGTTCTGGCAACGTTCGATGGGTTTCGCGACTCGCAGGAGGGGCGCACCGTGGCGGTGGACGTCCCGTCCGGGCTTTGCGCCGACAGCGGCCGTGCCCTGGGCGCGTGCGCCAGGGCCGACCTGACGGTCACGTTCCATGCGGCAAAGCCGGGGCACCACCTGTCTCGCGGGCCGCACCAGTCGGGAAAGTTGAGGGTCAAGGGCATCGGGCTGGAGCCGGGGGCGGGCGCCGACGACGTGGTGCGCTTGGTCGAGAGGCCTTGCAGCGGTCATCTGGAGAAGCGCGCGGAACGACACAAATACGGCCACGGTCACGCGTTGGTTCTGTCGGGCGGCGCGGGGCGCACCGGGGCCGCACGATTGGCGGCGCGCGGGGCGCTGCGGATCGGGGCGGGGCTGGTGACGCTGGGGGTGCCGCCCTCCGCGCAGATGGAAGCGGCCTGCCAGGTGACGTCGATCATGCTGGCCCGGGTCGTAGGCGGCGACGGGCTGGCAGACGTCTTGCAGGATGAGCGTTTGAGCGCGGTCTGCCTGGGGCCGGGGCTGGGCGTGGAGCGGGCGCTGGAGCTGGTGCCCGTCGCGTTGGCGCGTGGCGGGGTGGAGCCTCGCCCGACGGTCTTGGATGCGGATGCGCTGACGGCGTTTGCCGAAGCGCCCGACGAGCTGTTCGGGATGTTGCACGCGGCGTGCGTGCTGACGCCCCACGGCGGCGAATTTGCCCGGCTTTTTCCCGATATCGTGGAGCGGTTGGACGCGACGCCGGTGACAGGCCCGGCCTATTCCAAGGTGGATGCGACGCGGGATGCCGCGGCGCGGGCCGGCTGCGTGGTGCTCTTCAAGGGTGCGGACACCGTGATTGCTGCGCCGGACGGGCGGTGCAGCATCAACTCCGCGCAGTATGACCGTGCGGCGCCATGGCTGGCGACGGCCGGGGCGGGAGACGTTCTGACCGGCTTCATCGCGGGGCTTCTGGCGCGGGGGGTGGAGCCGATGCAGGCGGCGGAGGCCGCCGCCTGGCTGCACGTGGAATGCGCGCGCAGTTTCGGCCCCGGCCTGATCGCGGAGGACCTGCCGGAGGAACTGCCCAAGGTGCTGCGGGACGTGGCCGGCTGAGAGGTCCCGGGTCAGGCCCGGGACACGTGAGGGACGGGGGGTCAGGCCGCTCGGGACAGCGCCGCGATATCGGCCGTGCTGGCCACTTCGAGCCCGTCGACATAGAGCACGTGTGGCGTGTCGAACTCGAGGGTGAAGAGCGTCATCTCGGCCTCGCCCTCGTCGGTGATGAATTCGCCGTCGACCAGTTGCGACACCGCGGCCACGGCCCGTTTTGCGCCGAACATCGCCTCGGCCCGCCAGTCGCGGATCAGCAGGAGTTGTCCCGCGGGCAACAGCACGTCGCGCACCGGGCGCGTATGGCCGAGCGAGCCGGCCTGCACGCGGATGGCGCGGGTCCGCAGGGTGGCCGACGCGACGCCGCGCAGCACCGCCATGCCGGTGTCGCGCGTGATCACGCGGTCGCCGGGCCGAAGATCCTCGACTGCTTTCTCTCCGTCCAATGTCATGACGATGGCACCTGCGGCAAAGCCGCTGGCCTGCACTCTGGCTCCGGACGGGTTGGTCCCGCCTGTGCCCCCGACCGTTTTCGGTTCCATGGGCTATCTCGCTCTGTTTTCTGCCTCAGATTGTTGGACAGCTTACGTTAACATTTCGCATATGTCGCGCTTTTTGTTCAGGTTCGGGGACGATTTAGAGCGCGTGTTGCCCGACACTTTCCCCTCGCATCCCTTCACGGGCTTTGCTAAGACCCGGCTCGATGCGGGTGTGGCGGAATTGGTAGACGCACCAGATTTAGGTTCTGGCGCCGCAAGGCGTGGGGGTTCAAGTCCCTTCACCCGCACCATTCCCCCTTGAAATGAACGTCACGCACGGGCGCGGCGCGCGTCATCACCGGGTCTTTCCGAAAATGTGATTGGACGCGTGATCGGGTCCCGGGGCCTAATCGGCGTGTTCAGGGATCAAGTCATCGGAGGATCATGGAATGAAGCGAATTTGGGTGAGTGTGGCGCTGGCCTGTTCGGCCCCGGTCTCGGCAATTGCCGCCGAGGGCGAGCGGGTGGGGGTCAGGGGCGAGATCATCGACACCTGGTGCTATTATTCCGGCGTCATGGGCGGGCCCGAGGCGGTGGTCGGCACGGCGCATCACACCTGCGCGCTGTGGTGCTCGGCAGGGGGCATCCCCGTGGGGCTCCTGGGCGAGGATGGCGAAGTCTACATGGTTCTCAAGATCGAGGGCGACGACGCCTCGGCCAGCGGGGACACCCAACTGCGGCTGGCGAGCCACGAGGTGACGGCGGACGGCATGCTCTACCGGCGCGACGGGCTGAATTACCTGGTGGTCGAGGAGGTGGTGACCGATCACGGCATCACCAACCTGAGCCACGACATCTATGGCCCGGTGCCGGGCTTTGCCATCCCCGAGCCGGCGGAATGAGGAGTGTGACCATGAAACGGATTGCCATGACAACGGCCGTGCTTTGCCTGGGCCTGCCCGCGGCGGCGCAGGATTTCTCGGACGGCTCCGAGGCGAAGACCTGGAACCTCGCCGCCGAGACACCGGCGCGGTTCGAGGCGACGGTGGTGGACATGCTGTGCGAATTGACCGGCGACTGCGCCGAGGATTGCGGCGGGGGCAAGCGGCAGCTGGGGCTCTTGCGGTCGGTCGACGGGGTGCTGGTCTATCCGAACAAGAACAATCAGCCCGCCTTTACCGGCGCGGCGCTGGAACTAGCGCCGTACTGTGGTGCAGAGGTCGAGGTGGACGGGCTGATGATCGAGGACCCGGAGCTGGGGGCCACGAATATCTACCTTGTGCAGAAGATCCGCGAGGTCGGCGAAAGCGAATGGGTCACCGCCAACAGTTGGACGAAGAAATGGGCTGAGGCGCATCCGGATGCCGGGGGGAAGGGACCGTGGTTCCGGCGCGATCCGAGGGTGAACGGCATGATCGAGGAAAGCGGGTACCTGGGGCTGGGGCTGGAGGCGGACGCGGCCTTTATCGAGGAGTGGTTCTGATGCGGGGCAGGCTTGCCGCCGCGACGTTTCTGCTGGCGGCTGCGGCGCAGGCCCATGACGGCGAGGACCACGGGCCGGGCGCGAAGGCTTTGCCCGACGACCGGCTGGCGGCGGCGCTGAAGGAGGCGCCGGTCGCGCTGCCGTGGAAGGTTGGCGGGCCGTTCGAACTGGTCGACCACACCGGACGGGTGCGGACGCAGGCCGATCCCGAGGGTCGGCATCAGCTCTTGTTTTTCGGCTATGCCAATTGCCCGGGGATCTGCAGCGCGGCGCTGCCACTCATGGCGGACGCGGTGGCGGAACTGGAGGCGGACGGCGTCGAGATGGCGGCACTGGTGGTGACGATCGACCCCGAACTGGACACGGTCGAGACGATGGGGCCGTCGCTGGCGAAGGTGTCAGACGATTTGCTGGGCCTGACCGGCACGCCCGAGGCGCTGGACGTGGCCTATGACGCGTTCCGGGTGGAGTTCGAGCACCTGTTCGACGATCCCGAACACGGGCCGATCTACAGTCACGGCAGTTTCATCTACCTGCTGGACCCCGCGGGCGAGGTGCTGACACAGGTGCCGCCCGTCCTGCCGCCCGAGCAGGTGAGCGCCATTGTGCGGAAATACTTGGGAGGGTGAGAGGTCCCGGATCAAGTCCGGGACGGGTTGGTGTTAGGTGGCTGGGAGGTCCCGGATCAAGTCCGGGACGAGTTGGTGCGAGGTGGTGGGAGGTCCCCGGGTCAGGCCCGGGACGGAGGCTTGGCGCGGAGGCGCCAAGACTCCGCTTGCACGCCACAGCCACCATCAATAGATAGCCGGAGTGATTTTGACCGCCGCGGACGCCTCCGCGGCCTTTTTGCAATGGAAGGACGAACATGCAGGTCACAGAGACGCTCAATGAAGGGCTGAAACGCGGCTACAAGATGACACTGTCGGCCAAGGAGCTGGACGACAAGGTCATGGACAAGCTGAAAGAAGCGCAACCCGATGTCGAGATGAAAGGGTTCCGCAAGGGCAAGGTGCCGCTGCCACTGCTGAAAAAGCAGTTCGGCGAGCGTGTCATGGGCGAGGCCATGCAGGAAGCTGTCGACGGCGCCATGAGCCAGCACTTCGAGGACAAGGGCGAGCGCCCCGCGGCCGAGCCGGCCGTCAAGATGGTCAACGAAGACTGGAAACCGGGCGACGATGTCGAGGTCGAGATGACCTACGAGGCGCTGCCGGACATCCCCGAGGTGGACCTGTCCAAGGTGAAGGCCGAGAGGCTGGTCGTGAAAGCCGGTGACGCGGAAGTCGACGAGGCGCTGCAGAACCTGGCGTCCAGCGCGCAGGACTTCAAGGACCGCAAAAAGGGCACCAAGGCCAAGGATGGCGACCAGGTCACGATCGATTTCGTGGGCCGTGTCGACGGCGAGGCCTTCGAGGGCGGCAGCGCGGAGGATTACCCGCTGACGCTCGGTTCCAACAGCTTCATCCCCGGCTTCGAGGAACAGCTGGTCGGCGTGAAGGTGGACGAGGAGAAGGTGGTCAAGGTCAGCTTCCCCGAGGAATATCAGGCGCCGCACCTAGCGGGCAAGGATGCCGAGTTCACTTGCACCGTGAAGGCGGTGAAGGAGCCCGTGGCGGCCGAGATCGACGATGCGCTGGCCGAGAAGTTCGGCGCCGAGAGCTTGGATGCGCTGAAGGAACAGATCGCCGAGCGGCTGGAAGCCGAGTACGCGGGTGCGGCCCGCGCGGTGATGAAGCGCGGCATCCTGGATCAACTGGACGGGCTGGTCAGCTTTGACCTGCCGCCGAGCATGGTGGAGGCGGAAGCCAACCAGATCGCGCACCAGCTGTGGCACGAGGAAAACCCGGATGTCGAAGGGCATGACCACCCCGAGATCGAGCCGACGGACGAGCACAAGGTCCTGGCCGAGCGCCGCGTGCGTCTGGGCCTGTTGCTGGCCGACCTGGGCCAGAAGGCCGAGGTCGAGGTGACCGACCAGGAAATGACGCAGGCCGTCATGGAGCAGGCGCGGCAATATCCGGGGCAGGAGCGCGAATTCTTCGAGTTCGTGCAGAAGAACCCGCAGATGCGCCAGCAACTGCGCGCGCCGATCTTCGAGGACAAGGTCATCGACCATATCGCCAGCGAGGCCGAGATAACCGAGAAAGAGGTGTCGAAGGACGAGTTGGAGAAAGAGGTCGAGAAGCTGGAAGACTGAGGTCTGCCGGATTCGTGATCAGGGGAGGGCCGTCCGGTGGGGCGGCCCTTTTTTGTTGAGCCAGGCGACGGGTCGGAGCGGAATGTTTGCTCTGAGCCCTTGCGAGTCATTCGTGTTGGGCACCCAGCCGGTTAACAGCCGCGAAGCGGCCCGGCCATCGTCAGCCCCTCCCTTGGGCTGGCGATTTGGGGAGGCTGGGTGCAACGATCATTCTGAGGATGTGTTTGGCAGACATAAAGTGCTTCTTAACTGCCGTCGGATCGCCACCCCAGGGGCTGACGATTGCCTCCGTCGTGAACGGCAGAAAAGTCTCGCATAGCTGACCCGGGACCTCTTGAGGCAGGAGATCCCGGATCGGGTCCGGGATGACGTCCGCGGATTGTCGTCGCCTCCGCGACGCCTGATGGCAAAAGAAAAAGGCCGCCCACACGCGGTGGGCGGCCCCGGGTCGCGGCGATATGCCTGCGCTTACTTGTCTTCACTCTCGTCGTCCGAGCCGGTGTCGTCCGACGCGGTCTCTTCCTCGACGGCCTCGGCCAGATCGTCGTCTTCGGAGGCGGCGGCGCCGATGTCGTCGAACAGCTCGGCGATTTCGAAATCGGCGGCTTCCTCTTCCTCGGCGGCCACGTCCTGGATGGTGCGGCCAGACGCCTGAAGCTCGGCCTCTTCAGGCGAGCGGGCGACGTTGAGGACGATATGCGCCTCGACCTCGGGGTGCAGGTGCACCTCGACGTCATGCAGGCCCAGCGTCTTGATCGGCTGACGGATCAGGACCTGCTTGCGGTCGACCGAGTAGCCCTCTTCGGTGGCGACGGCGGCGGCGTCACGGGTCGAGACCGAGCCGTAGAGGTTGCCGCCATCGGAGGCCTGGCGAATCACGATGAACTGCTGGCCGTCGAGACGGGACGCCAGGGCCTCGGCCTCTTTCTTGGAGTCCAGATTGCGCGCCTCGAGCTGTGCCTTCTGCTCTTCGAAGGAGGCGATGTTCTCTTTCGAGGCGGTCAGCGCCTTGCCTTGCAGCAGCAGGTAGTTGCGGGCGAAGCCGGGCTTCACCTCGACCACATCGCCCATCTGGCCCAGCTTGGCCACGCGTTCGAGAAGGATGACTTGCATGGGTCTTTCTCCTTATTTCACGGCGTAGGGCAGCAGGGCGAGGAAGCGGGCGCGCTTGATGGCGCGGGCCAGTTCACGCTGCTTCTTGGCCGAGACGGCGGTGATACGGGAGGGCACGATCTTGCCACGCTCGGAAATGTAGCGTTGCAGCAGCTTGGTGTCCTTGTAGTCGATCTTGGGTGCATCGTCGCCCGAGAAGGGGCAGACCTTGCGGCGACGGAAAAACGGTTTTGCAGCCATGGGTTAGTGTCCTTTCTTCAAGCCGATCAGGGGCGACGTTCGCGGCGGTCGCCACGCTCGTCACGTTTCTGCATCTGGACCGAGGGGCCTTCCTCGTGTTCGTCGACCCGGACGGTCAGAACGCGCATCACGTCCTCGTGCAGGCGCATCAGGCGTTCCATTTCCTGCACGGCTTCCGACGGGGCGTCGGTGCGCAGGAAGGCATAGTGGCCCTTGCGGTTCTTGTTGATCTTGTAGGCCATCGTCTTGACGCCCCAGTACTCGGATTCGACGATCTTGCCGCCGTTATCCGTGATCACGGTGCTGAAATGTTCGACAAGGCCTTCGGCTTGCGTGTTGGACAAGTCCTGACGCGAGATAAAAACATGCTCGTAGAGCGGCATGTGAATTCCACTTCTGTCTGGGCGCATTTCAAAGGCGGGCCTGAGGTCCTTTCGCGGCCCGTCCACGAGAGACTGCGCGGTTCGATATACGTGCGAAAGGAAGTGGGCGTATACGACGCATACATGCGCTTGGCAAGGGGGGTTGGAGGCCCTGAAATTGCCCGCGCTCTGCCCAGATGCAGACGAGGGTCTGCCCCATTTTGGTCGTGATTGCTGCGCAGTCTGGTCTCAATGCGGAACCGGGTTAGGACAGACCGATGACACATGCAATCGACGCGCGCTTTCAGAGCACGAAAACCGCAGAGGACAGCGCGGTGGCCGACGCACCCCAAGGCGCGGCGCGCCGGGCGCTGACCGCCTGTGCCGGAGCGGCGCTATGCATGTCGGCGGCCGGGCTTTGGCTGATGCCGTCGGAAGACGCGGCGATGCAACTGATCAAGCTTTTCGCCTCGGTCGTGATGCTGCTGGGGGGGCTGATCCTGTTCAATAGCCTGAACCGTGACGCGCCCGGGCCGGAGGTGCAGATCGACCCGGTGAAGCGCCAGCTGCGGATCTATGAATACGACGCCAAGGGCCGTTCGACCCTGAAGACCTGCCACGACATCGACGCGCTGCAGGAACTTTCCGTCAACCGGCGCAAGCTGCGGGCCCGCGATGCGTCCGGCGTTCTGGTGCTGGAAATGCCGCTCGGCTCGGACGAGGAGGCCAGCGCCATCCGCAGCGCGATGCCGCGCTCCAGCTGACACTGGGCCCGCCCGCGCCGGGCGGGGCTGTTCATCGTTCCACACGAAATGTTCAATTCTTGCGCCTTGCGTGATGCGTCAAATGCATCATCTTCCGTCGGGATATTCAACGCACCACGGAAGGAGCACTTCATGAAATCCATCGCATTCGCCACCTCGATGGCCCTCGCGGGCCTCGGCACCGCCGCACTGGCCGCGCCGGAGCAATACAACCTGGACCCCAGCCATAGCCAGGTGGTGTTCACCTACGAGCACCTGGGCTTTTCGACCACCTACAACGTCTTTACGGGGTTCGAGGGCGAGATCATGTTCGACCAGGAAGACCCGGCGAATTCCAGCGTCTCGGTCTCGATTCCGGTGATGTCGATGTATACCGGCTGGGAAAAGCGGCTGGAGCATTTCATGGGCGATGACTTTTTCGGGGCCGAAGAGGGAGACATGATCACGTTTACCTCGACCGGCATCGAGTTGACCGGCGACACGACCGCCGAGATCACAGGCGACCTGACGATGAATGGCGTGACCAAATCGGTCGTGCTGGACGCTGAATTGAACAAGGCCGATGCGCACCCGATGCAGGAAAAGCAATGGGCGGGGTTCGATGCCACGACCACGCTGATGCGCTCGGATTACGGGCTGGACTATGCCGCGCCGGCGGTCAGCGACGAGGTTCAGGTGATGATCTCGATCGAGGCCGAGAAGGCGGAATAAGCCAAAGCCGATATCCGGCAAGACAAAGGCCCGCATCCGAGGATGCGGGTCTTTTTCATGCTTGCAGGAGGCGAGGGAGGTCCGGGGTCAAGCCCGGGACGGGGAGTGACTTGCCCTAGCGTTCGGCGGTCAGCTCGAACCGGATATCGACGGAGGCGCCGACATTGCCCTCACTTTGTCCGCCGACCCCGAAATCGCGCCGGTCCACGGTCAGCCCGCCCGAGGCGGTGGCGGTGTCGCCGTCGATGGTGAGCTCAAAAGGCATTTCGACGGGAACGGAATTGCCCTTGATCGTTAGCGTGCCGGGGGCGACATGCCCGGCCTCGCGCGAGACAATGTCGGCAGAGAAGGTGGCAGTGGGATGGTCTTCGGCGGCGAGATAGTCAGAGCCCTTGGCGTCGCTGGTCACCGAGCCCAGCGTGAGCGAGGCGATGGTCACCGTCACGTCGACGGTGCCGTGCCTGCCTTCGCTGTCGGCGGTCTCGTCATAGACGATGTCGGCGGTCCAGTCCTCGAATTGGCCCGTCACCTCGGAGCCCATTTGAACCACTGTCAGGCCGAGAGTTCCGTCGGTGACGGTCCAGGCGTTTTCGGCGGTCACGGCTGGGGCGGTGGCGTCGGCGCTTTCGGTCTCTGCGCTGACGGTCTCGGCGGCCGGTTCGGCGGTGTCGGCCTCGGCGCTCTGAGCGGGTTCGGTTTCGTGCGAGAAATAGCCCAATGCGCTCCCCATGCCCAGGGCGGCGGCCCAGATCACCAGCGCGGCGACGGCGGGAAGGACATGCCCGGGCTGACGCACCGTCGGCTCCGCCGTGGTGCGACCCGGCAGCATCCGGCGCAGGGTGGCGTCGCGGTCGATCACATGATGCTTCAGCGCCCCGGCGACATGGGCGGCGAGACTGATCCACAGCACCCAGTTCAGAATATGGTGCAGGGAGGCGAAGGTATGGGCCAGGCTGTCATCCTTGGGCACGAAGGGCAGGGATTGCCCGAACGGCCACCAGATGGGCGCAAAGCCGGTGGTGGCAGCATGGTGGATCCAGCCGGTCAGCGGCACGGCCACCAAAGAGCCGTAGAGGAGCCAGTGCACTGTTTCGGCGGCCCGTGCCTCGACCGGCTTGTCGCCGTTCAGCAGGCCGGGCTTGGCCTGGCCCATCGCCCAGAGGATGCGCAGCAGGGCCACGAAGAAGACCGTGACGCCGATTGTCTTGTGCAGCGAGAACAGGAAGGCCGCGCGCGAGACGTCCGCGTCGGTGGTGGCGATGTCCGGGTTGCGGACCGCGTGGGCGAGGTCGTTGGCGAAAAGACCGAGCGGGATGGCCGAGAGAATCAGCAGCGCGGTCAGCCAGTGGAAGGTCTTGGTGACGGCACCGTAACGGTCGTGCGCATTGGCGAGGGGCATGGTGATGGCTCTGCTATGTCGGAAACTTTCGGCTGCAATCTAGCCGAGCGCGGGGCCGGGGCAATGATTGCCTGCGCACAGTGGACGTGCGGATGGGGCGGTTTTTCGGCCCGCGACATTGCACCGCCCGGCGCGTCACGCTATCGGAGGGCATTGAACGGGAGGGCAAGGGACCATGAGCAAAGCATTCGTATTTCCTGGGCAGGGTGCGCAGGCGGTCGGAATGGGCAAGGCGCTGGCCGACGCCTATCCGGCGGCAAGGACGGTGTTCGACGAGGTCGACGAGGCACTGGGCGAAAAGCTGAGCGCGCTGATCTGGGAGGGCGATCAGGAGACCCTGACCCTGACGCAGAACGCGCAGCCGGCGCTGATGGCCACATCGCTGGCGGCGGTGCGCGCGCTGGAGGCTGAAGGCGTCGGCATCGAGGTCGCCTCGCTGGTGGCGGGGCATTCGCTGGGCGAATATTCCGCGCTGGCCGCTGCCGGGGCGCTGAGCGTGAGCGATTGCGCGCGTCTTTTGCGCACGCGCGGTCAGGCGATGCAGGCCGCCGTGCCGGTGGGCGAGGGCGCGATGGCCGCGATCCTGGGGCTGGATTTCGCCACCGTGAGCGAGGTGGCCGAGGCCGCCGCCGCGAGTGGCGGCGTGGTGCAGGCGGCCAACGACAACGACCCGGCGCAGGTGGTGGTCTCGGGCCATGCCGCCGCCGTGGAAAAGGCGGTGGAGCTGGCCAAGGAGAAGGGCGCCAAGCGCGCCATGCTGCTGCCGGTCAGTGCGCCCTTTCATTCCGCGCTGATGGCGCCTGCCGCCGATGCGATGGCCGCCGCGCTTTCGGAGGTAACGATCAAGGCGCCGCGCGTGCCGGTGGTCGCCAACGTGACGGCCAGTGCGGTTGAGGACCCGGCACAGATCCGGGAACTCTTGGTCAAGCAGGTGACGGGATCGGTGCGCTGGCGCGAGTCGGTCGAGTATATGGGCGCGCATGGCATCACCCAAGTCTGGGAGATCGGCGCGGGCAAGGCGCTCATTGGCATGGTGCGCCGGATCAACCGCGACATTGACACGCGCGCGGTGGGCACGCCCGAGGATGTGAGAGCGGCTGCCGAGTCCATGGCCGGCTGAGCCGGGACCAAGAAAATGGGATTTTCTTGTCAAATTTCTTCTGAAAGAAATTTGGCACCAGACGAAAGGGATCAAGAGAGATGTTCGACCTGACGGGAAAGACGGCGCTGGTGACCGGCGCATCCGGGGGCATCGGCGGAGAGATTGCCAAGGCATTGCACGGCGCGGGCGCGACGGTGGGCCTGTCGGGCACGCGGGTCGAGCCGCTGGAGGCGCTGGCGGGCGAGCTGGGCGAGCGGGCGCATGTGCTGCCTTGCAACCTGAGCGACCCGGAGGCCGTCGATGCGCTGCCGAAACAGGCCGCCGAGGCCATGGGCAGCGTCGATATCCTGGTGAACAACGCGGGGATCACCCGCGACCAGATCTTCATGCGGATGTCGGACGAAGAGTGGCAGAGCGTGATCGATGTGAACCTGACCGCCACCATGCGCCTCTGCCGGGGCGTGATGCGCCCGATGATGAAGGCGCGCTGGGGGCGGATCATCAACATCAGTTCGATCGTGGGCGCGACGGGCAACCCGGGGCAGGTGAACTATGCCGCCTCCAAGGCCGGGATGGTGGGCATGACCAAGTCCATCGCCTATGAGGTGGCCAGCCGCGGGATCACCGCCAACGCGGTCGCGCCGGGCTTTATCGCGACGGCGATGACCGAGAAGCTGAGCGACGATCAGAAGGACAAGATCAACGCGCAGATTCCCGCCGCCCGCATGGGCACGCCCGAGGAAATCGCCGCGGCCGTCCTCTATCTTGCCAGCCCGGAGGCGGGGTATGTCACGGGGGCCACGCTGCACGTGAACGGCGGCATGGCGATGCTCTGACGCGCCGCCGCGCCGTAAAGAAACAAGGGCAGGGGAATCCATTTGCCAATCGCGCCGCATATGCTATAGGCGGCGCAGTTTACGCTGGGGTAATACTGTATTACTCCGCAAATGCCCGTTATACGGGTCATGCAAGCCGCCCGATACAGGGGCATACTTAGCCGCTTGTCCGGTCGGGCGGGGGCACATAAAACGGGCGAATGACCCGGCTGAAGATGAGGAACGAAACATGAGCGATATCGCAGACCGCGTGAAGAAGATCGTGGTGGAACACCTGGGCGTCGAAGAGGACAAGGTCACCGAGAACGCCTCTTTCATTGACGATCTGGGCGCGGACAGCCTGGACACGGTCGAACTGGTCATGGCGTTCGAAGAGGAATTCGGCATCGAGATCCCCGATGACGCGGCCGAGAACATCCAGACCTTCGGCGACGCGGTGAAGTTCATCAAGGAAGCGTCGTAAGCCGCGACGCGCGACAGATTTCCGGAAAGGCCCCGCCGCGATGGCGGGGTCTTTTCGTTTGCGCGTTAGAAAACTTCGGGAACAGACTGTATCATGCCGATTTGAGACCAGCGTGCACGGGCCGCCGGTCTAAACAGGGCCGGAGCCTGTACACCAGGCGGCACCCGCCCGAATCAGAAGGTGACTGACGCATGATCATCTACCCCACCATCGAACTGCACAAAGGCAAATGCGTGTCGCTGACGCGCGGTCGTCTCGAAGAACCCGTCATCTGGCATGTCGACCCTGTCGAGACCGCGAAATCCTTCGTGGCGGCGGGGACGTCGTGGATGCACGTCACCGACATCGACGCCCTTGCGGGGGAAGGCGACAACAGCGCGCTGATCGAGCAGATCATTCGCACGGTCGGCATTCCGGTGCAGGTGGGCGGCGGTTTCCGGTCGCGCGACAGCGTCACGAAATGGATCGACAAGGGCGCGGGCCGGATCGTCGTCGGCACCATGGCCGCCTATGACCCGGACACGCTGCGCGAACTGGCAAAGTTCCACCCCGACCAGATCGTGCTGGCTGTCGATATCTTCCAGGGCTCGGTCATGACGGAAGGGTGGCGCACGAAAAGCGCGTTCACGCCCGAAAGCTATATCGCGGCGTTCGACGACGCGCCGCTGGCGGGTATCATCCTGACCGATATCGACGCCGATATCGAGGACAGCGACGGCACGCTGGGGGTGATCAGCGGGCTTGCCGGGCTGACCCGGCACTCCGTCATCGCCCGTGGCACGGTGCGCAGCGTCGATGACGTGTCGCGCCTGAAATACGTGCCCAACATCTCGGGCACGATGATCGGCCGGGCGCTTCTGTCGCGCGACGTGTCGCTGAAAGAGGCGCTGGAGGTGGCGCAGGGCGAGCGCGAGCCGGTCGCCGCGTTCCAGTAAGCCGAAGTTCGGGTTCGAAAAAGGGGGCGCGGAAGGCCGCGCCCCCTTGTCGTTGGCCTTGCCCCCGGTGGCCAAGGCGCGGTATGGACACCGACGAAGGTAGGACAAGAGGGCAGGTATCATGCGTCGAGTGGTCGTGACAGGTCTGGGTCTTGTGACCCCGCTGGCATCTGGCGTGGAGGAAAGCTGGCGCCGCATTCTGGATGGCAAGTCCGGGGCGGGCACCATCACGCGGTTCGACCCTGTGAACGTGGCCACGAAATACGCCTGCGAAGTGCCGCTAGGCGATGGCAGCGACGGCACGTTCAACTCGGACAATTACATGGAGCCGAAAGAGCGCCGGAAGGTGGATGATTTCATCCTTTACGGCGTGGCGGCGGCGGAACAGGCGGTGCGCGATGCGGACTGGCTGCCCGAGGACGAGGAAAGCCGCCTGCGCACCGGTGTGATGATCGGGTCCGGCATCGGCGGGCTGCGCTCGATCGAGGAAACGACGCTGCTCATTCGCGACCGCGGTGTGCGGCGGGTGTCGCCGTTCTTCATTCCCGGCGCGCTGATTAACCTGATCAGCGGCCAGGTCAGCATCCGCTATGGCTTCAAGGGGCCGAACCATGCGGTGGTGACGGCCTGTTCCACAGGCGCGCACGCCATCGGTGACGCGTCGCGGCTTATCCAGCATGGCGATGCCGACGTGATGATCGCGGGCGGCGCCGAGGCGGCGATTTGCGAGATCGGGATCGCGGGTTTCAACGCCTGCAAGGCGCTGTCGACGAAACGCGCAGATGACCCGCAGGCGGCCAGCCGGCCGTATGATGCGGATCGCGACGGGTTCGTGATGGGTGAGGGCGCCGGCATGGTGGTGCTGGAGGAATACGAGCACGCCAAGGCCCGTGGCGCCAAGATCTATGCCGAGGTGCTGGGTTATGGCCTGTCGGGCGATGCCTACCACATCACGGCACCCGCCGAGGATGGCGATGGCGGGTTCCGCGCCATGCAGGGCGCGCTGCGCAATGCCGGGATCGAGCCTGGCGACGTGGATTACATCAACGCCCACGGCACCAGCACAATGGCCGACACGATCGAGTTGAAGGCGGTGGAGAAACTGTTGGGCGACGCGGCCTCGACGGCGACGATGAGTTCGACCAAATCCTCGACCGGGCACCTTCTGGGCGCGGCGGGGGCGATCGAGGGCATCTTCTCGATCCTCGCAATCCGTGACCAGGTGGCACCGCCCACGATCAACCTGGACACCCCAGCGGTGGACACCCCGCTGAACCTGGCGCCCAACGCCAAGCATGAGCGCGAGATCAAGGTGGCGATTTCCAACAGCTTCGGCTTCGGCGGCACCAATGCCTGTCTTTGCCTGGGGGCCGTGCGCTGATGTGGCGGCATATCGCGTCGAACTTCCTGACCTTCCTGGTGGTGGTGATCTTCCTGCTGGGCGGGGTCATCCTGTGGGGGCAGAACCAGTACGAGGCCACCGGCCCGCTGGAAGATCCCATCTGCCTGCAGGTGCCGCGCGGCAGTTCCATGAGGGCCGTGTCCACGGATCTGGCCGCGCAGGGCGCGATCACCAGTGAGCGGATTTTTCGCATCGGTACGGATTACGGTGAAAAGACCCAGTTGCTGAAAGCCGGAAGCTGGCTGATTCCCGAAGGGTCCAGCATGGACGAGATCGCCGATATCGTAACCCGCGGCGGGGCCAGCACCTGTGGCACCGAGGTGGTGTACCGGATCGGCGTCAACGCCAGCGAGGTCGAGGTTCGCGAACTGGACCCGGCCACGAACCGCTTTGTCGAGGTCGCGGCCTTCGATCCGCAGGCCGAGGACGTGACGCCGCCCGCCGAGTTCAGCGAGGTGCGTGAGCAGGCCGACACCCGCTACCGGGTTGCCGTCGCCGAAGGGGTGACAAGCTGGCAGGTGGTGAACGCGCTGGGGGCGGTCGACGCGCTGGACGGAGAGGTGGCGGGGGTGCCGCCCGAGGGCAGCCTTGCGCCGAACAGTTACGAGTTCAGCGTGGGTGACACCCGCGAGAGCGTCCTGACCCGGATGCGCGAGGCGCAGGACCTGATCCTGACCGAAGCCTGGCAGAACCGGGCGTCGGATATCGCCGTCGAGACCCCCGAAGAAGCGCTGATCCTTGCCTCGATCATCGAAAAGGAAACCGGCGTGCCCACCGAGCGCGGGCAGGTCGCCAGCGTCTTCACCAACCGCCTTCTGCAAGGGATGCGCCTGCAGACCGACCCCACCGTGATCTATGGCATCACGAATGGCGAGGGCGTGCTGGGCCGCGGCCTGCGCCAGAGCGAGCTGCGCGCCGAGACGCCCTATAACACCTATGTCATCGACGGGTTGCCACCCACGCCCATCGCCAATCCCGGCCGCGCCAGCATCGAGGCGGCGGTGAACCCGGAAGACACGGATTACGTGTTCTTCGTGGCCCGTACGCTGGACCCCCGCGACGGCCACCTGTTCGCGGAAACGCTGGAAGAGCATAACCGCAACGTCGCGGCCTATCGCGCGCTGGAGGCAGAGCGCGCCAACCAGTAGGCCGAAGCTGGCGGAAGGCGCTGCACCGCACGGTGCTGCGACGACTGTTTAACCGAGATCTCTGAAACTGCAGGCGACCCGTGGCATGACCATCGGTCGCCTGTTTGCTTTGAGAGACACTTCTTCCGCGATGCAAGAACTTCGAGGTGCCGGCCCGCATGCCACTGATCACGCACGATCGGACCCCTTCCAACGTGACGCTGTCCATAGATGCGCTCGAGGCGCAGCTGGCGGACATGCGCGCGGATCTGGAGGCGATCCATTCCCAGATCAGGGAAGGGAGGTTCGAGGACCTGAGAGACGCCACACGCGCCACGTCGGAGATCCGGCAGTGGCTGAGGATCGCGATAGAAGCGGAGACACAACTTGAAAAACGAAGAGAAAAAGAGCGTGGCGTCGCCGGTGCCTATGCCCTCGACCTCGATGAAGCCCGCGAAAGCATCGGATGTCGACTGGCTCGTCTCCGCAGGGCCCGAGACGCAGAAAGAGTTTCTGGACAGCCTGAGTGACGGCGAGATCCTGTCGCTGCCCTACCTGTTCGATTTCTGGGCGATGGACCACCAGCGCCCGCCCAAAGGCGACTGGCGCGCTTGGGTCATCCTGGGCGGGCGTGGCGCGGGCAAGACGCGGGCGGGCGCCGAATGGGTACGCAGCCAGGTCGAGGGCGCGCGCCCGCTGGATGCCGGGCATTGCCATCGCCTGGCGCTGGTGGGCGAAACCATCGACCAGGTCCGCGACGTGATGATCTTTGGCGAAAGCGGCATCCTGGCCTGTTCGCCCCCCGACCGCCGCCCGGTCTGGCAGGCCACGCGCAAACGGCTGATCTGGCCCAATGGCGCCACCGCACAGGTGTTCTCGGCCCACGACCCGGAAAGCCTGCGCGGGCCGCAGTTCGACGGCGCCTGGGTGGACGAATACGGCTGTGCCGCCGTGGACAAGGGCACCAACCAGCCCAACAAGTTCCTCGACCCGAAATCCTCTGAATCCACCCTGCCGCATTTCTCGGACGGGCGGCGCGACGAGCTGATTCAGCAGCAATACCTGCGCGCCTGCCTTGGCTACTGGAACGACCCCGACAACAATCCGCAATCGGATGTCTACGACGGCGCGATGCTGGACATGGATCACGCCTATGCCTGGGCCTGGGACATGCGGCCCTATCCCTATTTCCCCAACAACCGCGACCTCTGGAGCGATGGCGAGAACTATACGCGGGGCCATTGGCTGAACGGGCGCGTCTCCGCGCGCACGTTGGCGTCGGTGATCGACGAGATCTGCCTGCGTACCGGGCTGGAAAATTGCGACACCTCCCGCGCCCACGGTCTGGTGCGCGGCTATACTGTCGATCAGGTGTCCGAGGCCCGCAGCGCCCTGCAACCCTTGATGCTGCGCTATGGCGTCGACGCGGTGGACCGCGACGGGCGCCTGCATTTCGTGATGCGCGACGGGCAGAGCGACCGGCTGATCGACCTCGACACGCTGGTCCGCGACCCCGAGCGTGACGGCGTGCTGGAGGAAACCCGCGGAAGCACCGTGGAACTGGCGGGCCGCGTCCGCCTGCGGTTCGTCGAGGCTGACGGCGATTTCGAAGTCATCGCCGAGGAGGCGATCCTGCCCGACGACGCCACCCACTTTGTCTCGACCTCGGAATTTCCTCTGGCCATGACCCGCGCCGAAGGGCGCCAGACGGTGGAACGCTGGCTGTCCGAGGCGCGCGTGGCCACAGACACGGTCCAGCTGACCTTGCCGCCGTCGCAGCTGGACACCGGCGCGGGCGATGTCATCGCCTTGCCCGAAGGACAGGGGCGCGGTCTCTTTCGCATCGACCGGATCGACCAGATGGCCGCCGCGCAGAAACTCGAAGCGGTGCGGATCGAACCCGAAAGCTACCGCCCGGCCGAGTTCGAGGACGAGGCCGTCACCCTGCGCCCCTTCGTGCCACCGTCCCCGGTCGCGCCGTTCTTCCTCGATCTGCCGCTGCTGACGGGCGAAGAGGTGCCGCACGCACCGCACCTCGCGGTCACGGCCCGGCCCTGGCCGGGGTCGGTGGCGCTCTACGCGTCGGACGAGGACGCGAATTACTCTCTGAATTCACTGGTCACGGCCCGCACTCCCGTGGGCGTGCTCGAAACACCGCTGTTTCCCGCGGATCCGGGCCGCATCGACCGGGGTCCGGACCTCCAGGTGCGGATGCTGGCGGGCACGCTGCAAAGCATCAGCGACCTGGCGCTGCTGAACGGCGGCAACCTCTGTGCCATTGGCGACGGAACGCCGGACGGGTGGGAGCTGATCCAGTTCCGCGAGGCCGAACTGGTGGACACAGACACCTACCTTCTGCGGCACCGTCTGCGCGGGCAGGTGGGCACCGAGCGCGCCGCGCCCTGGCCGGAGGGCAGCTACCTCGTGCGCCTCGATGGCACCGCCGAGCAGATCGACCTGGCCGAGGCCAAGCGCGGGCTGGCGCGCTACTACCGGATCGGCCCCCCGGGGCGCCCGGTGGACGATCCCAGCTTCAGCGCTGTGCGGCTGGCCTTCGACGGGCTGGGCCTGCGCCCGCTGTCCCCGGTGCACCTGCGGCTCGCGCCCGGGCAGGAGGGCGACCTGTCGCTCAACTGGATCCGCCGCACGCGGATCGACGGCGACCGCTGGGATATCCCCGAGGTGCCGCTGGGCGAGGAAAAGGAAGAATATGTCGTGCGCGTGGTCCAGGCAGGCGCGGTGATCCGCGAGGTCACCGTCGCGGCGCCAAGCTGGACCTACAGCGCCGCCGCGCAGGCCGCCGACGCGCTGAGCGGCTCTTACGAGTTGCATGTGGCCCAGGTGTCGGCCCGCTTCGGATCTGGGCGCTTTGCCCGCCTGACAGTGCCCGGCTAACGCGGCGACTTCAGCCTCGCGCGCAGTCCACGCAGCGCGTCGCGGAGGGGTCGAGACGCAGCCGGCCCGGGGCGATCTCCTCGCCGCAATCCTCGCAAGTGCCGAACTCGCCCTCGTCCATCCGGGCGAGGGCCGCCACTAGCCGCGCCCGCTCGCCTGCGCGCCGCGCATCCGTAGCCTTTGCCATCGCCTGGTTCTGCAAGGCATCCATCCGGCTCAGACGACCCACCGATTGCTGGTCCAGTTGCACCGTCGCCTTGCCCGCCGCGCCGCGGGCGTCCTCCTCGCTCAACTCCGCCAGCCGGGTCTCGATCAGCGCCCGGAAATCCTGTCGCTCTGCTTCATTCATTTTCGTGAACCCACCCATGACGCCTTTGCATTTTACGGATCGAGCATATCTGGTATAACCGATAGGCGCACCAAGGAGCATGCACATGGCCGAAACACATGCAAAGCTGGCAGAGCTTGACCCGGTCTGGGCCCGGATCAACACCGAGGCGACAGCCGCGATCAAGGACGAGCCGCTTCTGGGCGGGTTGATCCATTCCTCGATCCTGCACCACAAGACGATCGAGGCCGCGCTGGCCTATCGCACCTCGATGAAGCTGGGCGCGGAAGAGATGCCCGAGCAACTGTTGCGCGAGATCTGCGACATGGCCTATGCCGATGATCCCGAACTGGGGCAGGCCGCGCGCGCCGATATCGTCGCCGTCTACGATCGCGACCCGGCCTGCGACCGTTTCATCCTGCCGATGCTGTTCTTCAAGGGATTCCAGGCGATCCAGGCCTACCGCGTGGCGAACTGGCTGTGGCGGACCGACCGCCGCGATATGGCGCGCTTCTTCCAGATGCGCTGCTCTGAGGTCTTCGGCGTCGACATTCACCCCGCCGCACGTATCGGCAAGGGCATCATGATCGACCACGCCCACTCAATCGTCATCGGTGAGACGGCGGTGGTGGGCGACAACGTCTCGATGCTGCACTCCGTCACGCTTGGCGGTACCGGCAAGGAAGAGGAAGACCGCCATCCCAAGATCGGCGATGGCGTCCTCATTGGGGCTGGGGCCAAGGTTCTGGGCAACATCAAGGTCGGCCATTGCAGCCGCATCGCCGCCGGTTCCGTGGTGTTGCAGGAAGTGCCGCCCTGCAAGACCGTCGCGGGCGTTCCGGCCAAGATCGTGGGCGAGGCGGGCTGCGATCAGCCCTCCGTGGCCATGGATCAGCTCCTGGGCGTGCGCTAAGGCGGGCCTGCGCAGGACCATTATGACTCTTGATCCGACAGCGGCGCCCGGTGCGCCGCTGTTTTTCGTGAGGTCAAGCGGCGCGGGCGGGCATATCGCGCGCAGGGGCTGTTGCGCCGTTCCCAGCCGCATGGACCTCTTGGAAACCGTTGCACTCATTGTGAAAATCCCGCCAGCGACGCGCGCAACGGGCAATGAGTGATACCGCGCATCACGCCGCGACACATGCCTCCGGCCCTCGACAGCGGAAAGGCCGGCTTGCAACGCCCGAGTCCGCCCCGTCCCGTCCGCCGGCAGATCAGCGCCAACGCGTGGAATTCCCGGTGTGAAGGAACAACTTGCCGTCCTTTTGTGTAATAGGTGAAGATGTGTCGCCACCCGGCGCGCAGAACTCAAAAAAAGGGCATCTGCACCGGCGTGATGCAAAAGAGACGCACAAAAGGGGCCTCGGTGCCGCATCGCATGGTGCACTCTGTCGACATCCGCACGACCGGACAGTAGATACCCCGCCAAAGAGATCGAAAACGGGCCTGTCTGCCCACGGGAGGTGTCGCTCCATGATATCAAAGACCATCAGCTTTCTGCCCCTGGCCTTCGCGGTCCTTCTAGGCGCCTGCACCGATGTGCCCGACGACGGCGGTTCGTCCTTCGCCTCCTCGCGCAACGCGACCGACAACATGAGCCTGCCGCCCGCTGTGCTGGCCGAGGCCATTTCCATGCCCGACGCGGTATGGCAACGCTCGGCGCAGCTGGCGCGCTATGGCCACAGCTTCGACAAGGCGTTCTACCAGGCCGCCGCACAGCGCGAGGCGGCCAATATCGCCGCGCTGAAGCAGGCGTTTCTCGATCTCGGCCCCGGCGTCGACCCCGAAGAGGCCGGGCGCGCCGCCTACGTGGCCTATACCTATGTCGCGCAGCTGGTCGTCGAATACGAGATCGACAGCGGCGCGCTCGCCCACAACACGCGGGTGAATTTCGGTACCAAGCCGCGCGGTCTCTGCTGGCACTGGGCGCATGACATGGACGCCCGCCTGCAGCGCGAGAACTTCAAGACGCTGGAAATTCACCGGGCCATCGCCAATTACGACAGCATCCGGCTGGAACACAGCACCACCATCCTGGGCCGCCGCGGCGACTCGATGGAAAACAGCCTGGTACTCGATCCGTGGCGCGGTGCGGGCGAGCTCTACTGGGGCCTCGTGCGCGAGGATGGCCGCTACGACTGGACCGAGCGCAGCAAGGTTTTCGCCTGGAAGAAAGCGCAGAAGGCCAAGAAGGAAGGCACCGCCGTCTCGTTCTGATCGGCCCGCGCGGGAGCATGACGCGAAACCGTAGGGTGGGTTTCAAACCCACCAGCCCATATGAAAAAGGCCGGGGAAATCCCCGGCCTGCATTCCTTGACGACCGTGGCCCTCAGGCCAGCATCACCATCGGGTTCTCCAGGTTCTCTGTGATCTGCGCCAACAGCTCCGCGCCAAGCGCCCCGTCGATCACCCGGTGATCCACGCTCAGCGTCACCGACATCACCGTCGCCACCGTCAGTTCGCCATCCGCGCCCACGACCGGCTTTTTCACACCCGCGCCCACGGCCAGGATCGCGCCATGCGGCGGGTTGATCACCGCGTCGAAATTGTCGATCCCGAACATGCCGAGGTTGGAAATCGCGAAGGTCCCGCCCTGGTATTCCTCGGGCGACAGCTTGCGCTCGCGCGCGCGGGCGGCCAGGTCCTTCATCTCCGCCGACAGGGCCGACAGCGACTTCATCTCGGCGTCCTTCAGGACAGGCGTGAAGAGCCCGCCCTCAATCGCCACTGCCACCGCCACGTCCGACGGCTTCAGCTTCAACACCCGGTCCCCGGCCCAGACCGCGTTGCAATCGGGCACCGCCTGCAGCGCCAGCGCGCAGGCCTTGATGATGAAGTCGTTGACCGACAGCTTGACGCCGCGGCCTTCCAACTGCTTGTTCAGCTGCCCGCGGAACTTCAGCAGCGCATCCAGCTGGATTTCCCGCCGCAGATAGAAATGCGGGATCGTCTGCTTGGCCTCGGTCAGGCGCGCGGCGATCGTCTTGCGCATCCCGTCGAGTTTGACTTCCTCGAACTCGCGGTTCTTGTACATCGCCACGACCGCATCGGTACTGGGACCCGCAGGGGCAGGGGCGGCCTGTCCCGCACTTGATGCGGGACCTCCCGCCGCTTTCTCCTCGGCAGGCTTCGCCGCACCGGGTTTGGCACTTTCCACATCCGCCTTGACGATCCGCCCATGCGGACCCGAGCCTTTCAACTCGGTCAGGTCGATGCCCTTCTGCTTGGCGATCCGGCGTGCCAGGGGCGAGGCGAAGATGCGCTCGCCGTCTTTCACGGGCGCCGCAGGGGCAGGGGGCACGTCGCCGCTTTCGGGTTTGCCGGCCTCGGCCTCCTTCTTCGGGGCCGCCTTCTGCTTGTCGTCCTTGGCCTCGGCCTTGTCGTCGCCTCCGTCAGAGCCGCCGGAGGCGCTCATGTCGCCGATATCATCCGCACTCTCGCCTTCCTCCAGCAGCACGGCAATCGCGGTGTTCACCTTGACCCCTTCGGTGCCTTCCTCGATCAGGATCTTGCCGATGGTGCCTTCGTCGACTGCCTCGAACTCCATCGTCGCCTTGTCGGTCTCGATCTCGGCCAGCAGGTCGCCGGAATTCACCGTGTCGCCTTCCTTGACCAGCCATTTCGCCAGCGTGCCTTCCTCCATCGTCGGGGAAAGGGCGGGCATCAGTATTTCCGTGGGCATCGCGCTCTCTCCTTACCGGTAGGTCACTTTGTTGACGGCCTCGATTACTTCCTTGGTCGAGGTCAGCGCCCGCTTTTCAAGGTTCGCGGCATAGGGCATGGGCACGTCCTTGCCCGTGCAGTTGATAACCGGCGCATCCAGGTAGTCGAACGCCCGCTCCATGATCACGGCACTCAGATGGTTGCCCATGCTGGCCACCGGGAAACCTTCCTCGACCGTGACGCAGCGGTTGGTCTTCATCACGCTGGCCAGCACCGTGTCATAATCCAGCGGACGCAGCGTGCGCAGGTCGATCACCTCGGCGCTCACGCCGTCCTCGGCCAGCTTGTCGGCGGCCTCCAGCGCATAGGTCATGCCGATGCCGAAGCTGACAATGGTCACGTCGTCCCCGGGCCGCGCAATGCGTGCCTTGCCGAAGGGGATGGTGAAATCGTCGAGCACCGGCACCTCGAAGCTGCGCCCATACAGGATCTCGTTTTCCAGGAAAATCACCGGGTTGGGGTCGCGAATGGCGCTTTTCAGCAGGCCCTTGGCATCGGCGGCAGAGTAGGGCTGTACCACCTTCAGGCCCGGTACGTGCGAATACCACGCGGCATAGTCTTGGCTGTGCTGGGCGGCCACCCGCGCGGCGGCACCATTGGGCCCGCGGAACACGATGGAACAGCCCAACTGCCCGCCGGACATGTAGTTTGTCTTGGCGGCCGAGTTGATGATCTGGTCGATCGCCTGCATGGCGAAGTTCCAGGTCATGAATTCCACGATGGGCTTCAGCCCGCCCCAGGCCGCGCCCACGCCGATCCCGGCAAATCCGTGCTCGGTGATGGGCGTGTCGATCACGCGCTTGGCGCCGAACTCGTCCAGCAGACCTTGGGTGATCTTGTAGGCGCCCTGGTACTCGGCCACCTCCTCGCCCATGATGAAGACGTTCTCGTCGTTGCGCATCTCCTCGGCCATGGCCGCGTTGATCGCCTCACGCACGGTCATCTTCTGCATCTCGGTGCCCTCGGGCCAGTCGGGGCTGGCGTCGGGCTGCGGCACGGGGGCCGCGGGCGAGGCCGCGACCGGTTCGGATTTCGCCCGGCTCTCGTCGTCGCCGCTCTCATCGTCCTCCTTGGCGGAGGAGTCACCACCGCCCGACGACGTCTCGCCGATATCGTCCGCGCTCTCGCCTTCTTCCAGCAGCACCGCGATGGGCGTGTTCACCTTCACCCCTTCGGTGCCTTCCTCAATCAGGATCTTGCCTATGGTGCCCTCGTCGACGGCTTCGAACTCCATCGTCGCCTTGTCGGTCTCGATCTCGGCCATGATGTCGCCCGAGTTGACCGTGTCGCCTTTCTTGACCAGCCACTTGGCCAGCGTGCCCTCTTCCATGGTGGGCGACAGGGCGGGCATCAGAATTTCCGTTGGCATCTCAGTTTTCTCCCTCGGTCGGCGCAATCATCCCGACAACATTTCCTTCTCCGTCCTCGACATAGGCGCATCTGCCGATCCCGGGGTAATCCTGGGGCGGCAGCGCTTCGGCCCCGCCATGCGAAAGCGCCCATTGGTAGCTGTCGTCGCAGTTCTCGACGTCGAATGTCATGGTTCCGCCCCGGATCGGACTGCCCGGTGCCGGTGCGTCTGCGACCCTGCGCATCATCCCGCCGGTCAGCGTCTCGTTCATACCGATGCCGTCGCCTTCGATCAGATGATACGCGACATCCTCTGCCCCCGGCATCGGGACGAAGCTCCAGCCGAACAGGCCACCGTAGAAAGCCTTGGCCCGTTCCACGTCCGTCGCGTGAATTTCAAAATGCGGCATGTGCTGCACCCTCCGCCGCTCAGGCTTCCACGTAGATATCGGTCCACAGCTCGGACACGTCCGGCTCGGCGCTTTCCTTGGCGAACTCGGCGGACTTGTTCACCACGTCCTTGATTTCCTTGTCGATCGCCTTGAGGTCTTCCTCGCTGGCGTGCTTGCCCTCCAGCAGCAGCTCGCGCACATGCTCGATACAGTCCTTCTCGTCGCGCATCTTCTGCACTTCCTCGCGCGTGCGGTACTTGGCCGGGTCCGACATGGAATGCCCGCGATAGCGATAGGTCTTCACTTCCAGGATATAAGGCCCGTCGCCTTTGCGGCAGTGGGCCACGGCCTTTTCGCCCGCTTCCTTGACGGCCAGAACGTCCATGCCGTCCACCGCCTCGCCCGGAATGCCGAACGCCGCACCACGGGTGTAGATGTCGGGGGTCGAGGTCGAGCGTTTCTGTGACGTGCCCATGGCGTACTGGTTGTTTTCAATGACGAAAACCACCGGCAGCTTCCACAGTGCGGCCATGTTGAACGTCTCATAGACCTGGCCCTGGTTTGCGGCCCCGTCGCCGAAATAGGTGAAGGTCACGCGCCCGTTGCCCTTGTACTGGTCGGCCAATGCAAGCCCCGCGCCCAGCGGCACGTTCGCGCCCACGATGCCGTGCCCGCCGTAGAAATCCTTCTCGCGGCTGAACATGTGCATCGAGCCGCCCTTGCCTTTGGAATAGCCGCCCTCGCGGCCCGTCAGCTCGGCCATCACGCCATCGGGGTCCATCCCGCAGGCCAGCATGTGGCCATGGTCGCGATAGGTCGTGATCCGTTTGTCGCCTTCTTCGGCAGTGGCTTCCAGCCCGACGACCACCGCTTCCTGCCCGATGTAGAGGTGGCAGAACCCGCCGATCAGGCCCATGCCATACAGCTGGCCGGCCTTTTCCTCGAATCGACGGACCAGCAACATGTCGCGGTAGTACTTCTTCAACTCGTCGGCGGAAACGTTTGGTTTCTTTGTCGTTTTCCTGGCAGCCATGCGGGCGGGCTCCTGTGCTGAAAAGAATAGTTTAGCGTTAAACTATCTTATACAGGACTCGCTCCGATTTTTCGAGAGGGTTTTTGACGCAGCGTCAGACGCAGCATGTTTGGCCGCGTCTCTGGTCCGGAAAACCGGGTCAGGCTTGCCCGTCGTCCTTGATATCGGGATCCCTGTACCCGTTCGGATCGAAGTCTTCGGGATCATAGGCCTCATCATCGTCGCCGATCCCGGTCACGTGGGTCGTGCCGCTTTCCTCGTCATAGGCCAGCCCATAAGTCGCGCGGCCCTCGGATTTGTAGCGCGAATACTCGTGGTACCCGGCACATACGAAGGCCAGCGCGAAGGGCGAGACGATCAGGGCCGCCAACAGTTGCGCACTCATTTCTTGCTCTCCTCTCCTTGCCGTTCCCGCACGCGGGCGGTCGGGTGCCGTTCCCGCATGCTCACTTGCTCGTGTCCAACCACCTAGCCTACGCTTTGGACACGTCCAGCACTCGACCGGGGCCGTGCAGCGCACCGGCGATATCGAAGGTGACATCATGTGCCCATCCTCCGCAAGCCCCGACTGCGTTGACCCGCCCTGCGGACCGGACGAACACATCGTTTTGCTGGCGCGGCTCGCCGAGACCGGCGAGACGCTGTGCGTCAGCCTGCAGCCGGGCCTGGTCTACGGGGTCTACCTCGGCGCGCCCACCGGCCCGCCGAGGATCGCGTTCAGCGTCGATGGGATGCACGTCACCGGAGATTACGACTGGGTCTGGATCGAAGGCGCCGCGTGGGCGTCACTCTCGCTCAGGGCAGAGGATGTGACCTGCACCATGCGCGTCGCTCGCGCCGAGCCAGGGCAGCCGCCACCAGGGGGCGTGCTGGAAATCACCGGCGCCACGAAGGAAACCCATGCGCTCGTGCCTGGCTCGATCCGCCACGATCTTCCGCTTGCCTGAAATTTCCGGAAACACCGGCCGGAAACCGGGGCAGGGCGGGGCTCAGCGGATCACGATCTCGTCGGCCCGCAGCATCCCTAGCACCTCACGCGCCTGCTGGTCCAAGAGGTCGAGATCCAGATACGTGTCCGACAACCGCCGCGTCAGGTTCTCCATCCGCGCGACCTTGGCATCCAGCACGGCCAGCTGTTCGCGCAATTCCGCCTCGCCCGATTCGATCTCGGCGCGGCGGAACACGCCGTAATCGCCCTGTACGGCCGCGAATGTGAAATAGGCCCCCAGCCCGAAGGCTATGGCGAAATAGATCAACACACCGAATGCGGGGCGCCTGCGCGATTTCATGACTGCTCTTTCTGCCTCTGGTGCCCGCATCTTTGCGTGCGGTGCCCGTGCACAATGACACAGGCGAATCGCTTTGTGAATCCCCTTTCACATCAAAGCGCTTAAAGGCTACTACTCGTCCTTGAGGAGAGTCATTCATGCCACAATTGCCCCCCGACGCCGCGCTGCTCACCCATGACGTGACGAACCAGCCCGCGGCCCGTGGCGACGTGGATCTTTTCGCCACCGATCCGGCCCTGGCGGACCATGCCGGAGCGGCGGGGGCCGACATCGCGCATCTTGCCGCCTACGGCGAAACCATCGGCACCGCCGCCATGGCCGAGGCGGGCCGGGCCGCCAATCGCACTCCGCCGGAACTGGTGCTCTTCGACACAGGCGGGCGCAGGCTGGACGAGGTCCGGTTTCATCCCGCCTATCACGACCTCATGCGCACCGGCATCGGCGCGGGCTATGCCGCCATCGCCTGGGAGGGCGCGGCGGGCGGCCACGCAACCCATGCCGCGATGGTCTATCTGACCAGCCAGGTCGAACCCGGCGTGTGCTGCCCCATGACCATGACCTACGCCGCCGTGCCGGCGCTTCAGGCAGATAGCGGGCTCTTTGACGCATGGGTGCCCAAGCTGCTCAGCCGCGCCTACGATCCCGCGCCCAAGACGCTGGCGCGCAAGCCCGGCGCGACGCTGGGCATGGCCATGACGGAAAAACAGGGCGGCTCTGACGTGCGCGCCAACACCACCCGCGCCGCGCCCGATGGCGACGCCTACGTGCTGCGCGGCCACAAGTGGTTCTGTTCTGCGCCCATGTCCGACGGTTTCCTGACGCTCGCGCAGGCACCCGGAGGCCTGACCTGCTTCCTCGTGCCCCGCTGGCTGGAGGGGCGGCGCAACACGATCCACATCCAGCGGCTCAAGGACAAGCTGGGCAACCGCGCCAACGCGTCCGCCGAAATCGAATATGCCGACGCCGTGGCCCACCGTTTGGGAGAGGAAGGGGAGGGCGTGAAAACCATCGTCGAGATGGTGCACCACACCCGCCTCGACACCGCCATGGCGCCGGCGGGCCTGATGCGCGCCGCGCTGTCCCATGCCGCCCATTGGGCCCGCCATCGCACGGCCTTCCAGAAAACGCTGATCGACCAGCCCCTGATGCGGTCGGTGCTGGCGGACCTCGCGCTCGACTGGGAGGGCACGCTGGCGCTGGGGATGTTCGTGGCGGCGCATTTCGACCGCGACACCGACGCGGCCCGCGCGTTTTCCCGCGTCGCCGTGGCGCTGGCCAAGTACATGGGCAACAAGCTCTGTCCCAACCTCGTCTACGAGGCGATGGAGGTGCTGGGCGGCATGGGCTATGTCGAGGACTCAGGCCTTCCGCTTCTCTACCGCGAGGCGCCACTCAACTCGATCTGGGAAGGGTCGGGCAACGTGATCTGCCTCGATATCCTGCGCACCCTGCGCAAGGTGCCTTTGTCGGGCGAGGTCCTCAGCCGCGAGCTGGGGGCGGTGGCCGGTCAATACTGGCGCTATGACGCGGCGCTCAACGGCCACATCACCCGCTTTCCCCGCCTGCCGGACGAGGCGCAGGCCCGCTGGTATGTCGAAAGCCTCGCCACGCTGCTCACGGCCTCCGTCCTCATCCGCCACGCGCCCCCCGCGGTGGCCGAGGCCTACGTGGCCACGCGGCTCGCGGGCGAGCGCGGCCGCACCACCGGCGCCATCGGCGCGGTCGACACCGACACGATCCTGTCGCGGCTTTAGGGCCTTCATGCGCCTTCCCTTGCCGCCTCATCCTCGGGCCTGAGCCGAGGATCTCCCGCAATAAGAGATCCCGGATCAGGTCCGGGATGACGTCGTGTCTTTGACATGCGCGCGACCTCGCCACCCCGATCACCCGTCCCGGGCCAGACCCGGGACCTCCTGCCGTCAAAACTTGAAGTAAACACTCGCTCAAAAAAACGCGCGGAATCGAGGCGCGCCTTGCGCGCCGCCGCGCGATCGCCAGACCGCCCCCCGAGCTGGCGATTGTGTTATGTGTGCACTCCGATCAGAAGTCTCGCGGAAACAGCCGCCATAAAGTGCGCTTAAGAACCGCAAGATCGCCATCCCGCGGTCTGGCCATCGCGCGGCCTCTACGCTTTCAAATGTATCGCGAACCGCTTGCGAATCTCCACATCCAGCAAGGGGTTCAGCCGCGCGGCCGATCGCTGCGCCAGGATCTCCTCCTTCCGCGCCACGGCCTTCTCCACCAGGTCCGGCTTGCCCTTTTCCACCCACTCCTTGGGCGAGGACCTGTCCCCCAGATTGGGATAACAATGATCCCGCTGCATCCGCGCCAGCGTCGCCTCGGTGCCCAAGTAATGCCCCGGCCCGCCCACACAAACCGCTTCCATCTGGTCGAGCGCCAGCGTCTCGTCATCCACCTCGATCCCGCGCACACAGCGCAGCGCCTGGCCGATCAGGTCATCGCCCAGGATCAGGCTTTCGTGACAGAACCCCAGCAGGGACGCGTGCATCCCCGCCGCCTCGTAGACCATGTTCACGCCCGCAAGCCCCGCCATCACGTTCGAGCACATCTGCTCCCACCCGGCCTGCATGTCGGGCAGCTTGCTGTCCGAGGCTCCGCCCGCCGCTCCGCCGGGCACGCCATAGAACTGGTGCATCTGCGCGCAGCCCGCGCTCAGCAGCGCCTGCTCGCCCGACCCGATCGACATCGCGCCCGTGCGCAGGTCCAGCCCGAAGGGCCAGGTGCCGAAAATACAGGGATGCCCCGGCTTCACCGCGTTGACATAGACCAGCCCGGCCAGGCATTCCGCCGTGGCCTGCATGATCGCCCCCGCTATGGTCGAAGGCGCGGTGGCCCCGGCCATGCCCGCCGAGAGCAGCAGCACCGGCATCCCGCCTTCGATGCAGCGCTCCATCACCTCGCAGCTTTCGGTCGCGAACCGCATCGGCGGAACAACGAAGCAATTGGAATTGCTGACGAAAGGCCGCGCGCGAAACTCATCCTCACCGCCCGCGATCATGTAAAGCATCTCCATCGCCGGGGCGACGTGATGCGGCTCGGTAAAGGACGTGCCCACATGCTTCGTCGTGCCCGTGCAGCAGGCATAGACGGTGTTCAGTTCCATCTCCATGTTGTCGGGAATGTCCCGCGCCACCATGGGCCGCTGACAGAAATGCACGTTGTCCAGCACATCGACGATCCGCGCCGCATCGTGCAGGTCCTGCACCGTGCTTTCGCGGTAATTGCGCCCGTCCACGTCCACCATGTTCACCGCAGCCCCCGCGGTGCCGTAATGCACCCGGGACCCGCCCAGGTGCAGGTCGTTCAGCCCGTCGCGGCTGTATAGTGTGATCTCGCGGTTGGCCCGCGCGATGGTCTCCTCCACCAGCGCCCGGGGAAAGCGAATGCGCCCGTCGTCGCCCTGGATGGCCCCGGCGGCGGTCAGATAGGCGATGCCGCTCGGCGGCGCGCCCGACAGACCGATGCGTTCCAGCGCATCGAGCGCGGTGTCGTGGATGCGCGCAATCTGCGCGTCGCTCAGCACTTTCAGCGTGCCGCCCTCCAGCCCGGCGCGGACCGGGCGGATCATGGTGTCGAGCGGGGCCGCCCGGCTGGCACGGCGCGCGGCACGGCCTCCGGTACGGCGAGGGGATAGGTTGTTCATATCTTGGGTCCTTGGATCGCGGGAAAAGGGAAGGGGAGGTCGTGTCTCAGCCCCGTCCCGGCCGCCCCCGCGCGGCCCGCCCGCGTTCCGCCCCGATGGTGCGGACCTTCAGAACTATCTTGCAGCGCTGCGCCATGCGCGGCCTCCATCGCCAACCCGCACGCACGTGACCGCACCGCCGGGCCCATTGGTCGATTTAAGGCGGCAGCCTCGCGTCCGATCTGTCCCGAAAGCGACGCATGGTCCAAAAACGACAGAATCTTACGCCGCAGGGCAGCGAACATGAAAAAGGCCCGCGCGCCTGTCGCGGGCCTCGATGACGCAGGATGATGCGGCCTACAGCGCCGCGAGGATCGCGGCAGGCAGCCCGACCATGCCGCCCAGAATGATCGCCATCGAAAGTCCCAGACCCTTGAACATGTGTTTCCTCCGGTTGAACCAAGTCACAGGGTGGATTTGTGCGGCCCGCCAAGGGTTTCGACGCGACCGGCGGTCGCAGGGGGCCGCGCGCAAACGCCGATGCCCGCTGTTCCCCAGAACAGCTTCGCCGGTCCCGCAGAGCACCCGTCCCGGGCCTGACCCGGGACCTCTCACAGTCTCAGGCCGCCACGCCCGCCAGGTCCGACGCCATCTCCACAAGACGCGCCAGCGCCTCGCGCAGCCGGTCGTCCGCCACCGTCAGTGCCACGCGCACATGCCCCGCCGCGGCCATACCAAAGCTCTCGCCCGGCATCACCGCCACCTTGTGGCGGTCCAGCAGGCGCAGCGCAAAGTCCTCGCCCGACAGCCCGGTCGCCCGCACGTCCAGCATCACGAACATCGCCCCCTGCGCCGGGATCGGGCGGACCACGTCCTGGCCCTCCAGCAGCCCCAGCATCAGGTCGCGCCGCCGCCGGAAAGGGGCCGCCACCTCTGCCTCGAAATCCGCTCCCTTGCCAAGCGCATAGCAGGCCGCCTCCTGCACGAACCCCGCCACGCCATAGGTCGTGTGGGTCGACAGGTTGCCCATATGCAAAATTGCGTCCTCCGGCCCCACGACCCAGCCGATGCGGCTGCCGGTCATCGCATGGCTTTTCGACAGCGACCCGATCACCAGCGTGCGGTCGGCCATCCCGTCCAGCATCCGGGGGCTCAGGTGATCGCCCTCCCACAGCTGCGTGTCATAGACTTCGTCCGAGATCAGCCACATGTCATGCTCTTGGCAGACCCGTGCGATCCCCTCCAGCGTCTCGCGGCCATAGACCGCGCCGGTGGGATTGTTGGGCGTGTTGATCAGCAGGCTCTTCGCGCCCTCCGCCGCCGCTGCCGCGATATCCGCCGGATCGGGCTGGAACATCCGCTCGGGCCGCGCGGCCACCGCCGCATCCTTCGCGCCCACGGCCCGGATCGTGCCGGGGTAGGTGGCATAGAACGGGTCGATGTAAAGCGCCCGGTCACCCTCGTCACAGGCCGCGTGATGCGCCGCGAAGAGCCCCGCCTGGCCGCCCGGCACGACCAAGACGTTGTCCGGCGTGGTCGCCACGCCCGTCCGCGCGGTCACCCGCTCGGCCACCGTTTCGCGCAGGTTCAGGTTGCCGTTGAACATGGAATAGCCCACATGCCCCGCCTTCGTGGCGGCATGCATCGCGTCCAGGATCCTGTCATCGGTGCCGATATCGTGCTCGCCGATGGTCAGCATGGCGACATCCTCGCCCGCGTCCATCATGTCCTTGGCCTTGTAATAGACGTCCCAGCCGTCCGATCCGCCGCCCGTCAGCCCCGTGATCCGCTTCGACAATGCCATGCCAGCCTCCTTCGCTCGGTCGCCGCCACATGGCCCGGCACCCTTCGCGAAGTCAAGCAGGTGGCCAGCCCTCTCAGATCTCGTCCGAGCGGTCCCCCATCACGTAGCGCGGCCCCGGGCCGCGCACCCGCGCCTTGTCCTTCGGGTTGTAAAGCGCGCAGGTCTTCAGCGACAGGCAGCCGCAGCCGATGCACCCGTCCAGCCGCGCCCTCAGCGCCTGCATCTGCGCGATCCGTTCGTCCAGCACCGCCCCGAACCGGCGCGAGATCCGCGCCCAGTCCGCCTTGCCCGGCGTGCGGTGCTCGGGCAGCTCGGCCAGCGCCGCGCGGATCTCGGGCAGGCTGAAGCCGAGCCCCTGCGAGATCATCACGAAGCTCAGCCGCCTGATGTCCGACCGCGCATAGCGCCGGTGCCCCGCGTCGTTGCGATCCGGGCGCACCAGCCCCTCGTCCTCGTAGTACCGGATGGCCGACGGCGCGAGGCCCGTGCGCTCGGCGACATAGCCGATCGTCAGGCCGCGATCCGGCAAGGGTCTGACGGGCATGAGAATTTTCCCTCTTGGCTTCAAGTTAACTTGAAGGATTACGCTGATTTCACAACGGAATCAAGGTTGCATAAGGAGCCGACATGAAACTCGAACACGTCAACATCACCGTCCCCGACCCCCGCGCCAGCGCCGCGATCCTGTGCGATCTCTTCTGCTGGCACGTCCGCTGGCAGGGCGCGGCCAAGGACAACGGCTTCACCGTTCATGTCGGCGACGACGATAGCTATCTCGCGCTCTACGCGCCCGACAAGGACCTTCAGCCGACAGGCGAGACCTATGGCCGGATCGGCGGCCTGAACCATGTGGGCGTCACGGTGGACGACCTCGCGGGAACCGAGGCGAAGGTCAAGGCCGCCGGCTACACGCCCCACAACCACGCCGACTATGAACCGGGGCGGCGGTTCTATTTCGACGGCCCCGACGGGATCGAGTTCGAGGTGGTGGCCTATGACTGACACCGCCCACACCCCCCGCGCCATCGGCCTCCTGCTCTATACCGGCGCGCTGCTGGGCGCCGGCCTGCCGCTGGGCAAGCTGGCGTCCGGCGCCGGGGTGCCGCCGCTGGTCTGGGCCATGGTGATCTCTGCCGGGGCCGCCGGCGTGCTGATCCCGGTGCTGGTCGTGCAGCGGCGCTTCGTGCTGCCCCGGGGGCGGATGCTGCGCTATGCAGCCATATCCGGCGCACTCAGCTTTGCCGCGGTCAACGCGCTTCTGTTTTGGGTGATCCCGCATGTCGGCGCGGGCTATGCCGGGCTGATGTTCGCCCTCTCGCCGGTGGCGACGCTGGCGGTGACGGCGCTGGCAGGCCTTGCCACGCCGCCCCGGCTGGGGATCATCGGCATCGGTTTGGGCCTTGCGGGCGCGGCGCTGGTGGCGCTGACGCGGGGCGAGGCGAGTGGGGCAGGGGCCCTCGGCTGGGCGGTCCTGGCCTTCGCGCTGCCGGCGATCCTGGCCATCGGCAATGTCTATCGCACCCTCGACTGGCCCGAGGGCGCACACCCCGCCGCCCTGGCGGCGTGGAGCCATATCTTCGCGCTCATGGCGCTCGCCACCTTTCAGATCGCGCTGACCGGCACGGTGCCGCTCGAGCCTCTTCACGCCGTGCCGCATCTCGTCCTGCCACAGATGCTGATCGCGGGCCTGACCTTCCCGGCCTATTTCGCCCTGCAACGCGCGGGCGGCCCGGTCCTGCTCAGCCAGATCGGCTATGTCGCCGCCGCCGTGGGGCTGGCCGCCGGCACGGTGCTGCTGGGCGAGGTCTATGCCCCGCTCACCTGGGCCGGGGCGGCGGTGATCGCCATCGGCATTGCCCTGACCATCCGCGCGCAGCTTTCCCCGGCGCCAGTGGTCCCCCGGCGGGCACCCTGTGCGGGATGCGCTTGACCGGGCGGGGGCGGCCTTTTATGGTCGCCCCCATGACCGTTGCACCCATCACCATTTGCTGCATTACCCGCTGACATCGTCAGGCGGGCCGGTCTTCTATTCCATCCTTGAATGTTAGTTGCTAAGCCCGCCGCGGGACCACGCGCGCGAGGACGCCATGACAACTATAAAACTCCACAACACCCGCACCCGGAAGAAAGAGGTGTTCGAGCCTCTGAACAAGGACGATGTGCGCATGTATGTCTGCGGCCCCACCGTCTATGACCGCGCCCATCTGGGTAACGCGCGGCCCGTGGTGGTCTTTGACGTGCTCTACCGGCTCTTGCGGCATGTGGCGAAAGAGAAGGGCTGGGGCAAGGTAACCTACGTGCGGAACTTCACCGACGTGGACGACAAGATCAATGCGCGCGCCGACGAGACCGGGCGGGATATCTCCGACATCACCGCCGAAACCACCCAATGGTTCCTTGACGACATGGGCAGCCTCGGCGCGCTGGAACCCGATCAGATGCCCCGCGCCACGCAGTACATTCCGCAGATGGTCGCGATGATCGAAAAGCTCATCGCCGACGGCCACGCCTACGCCGTCGAGGGCCACGTCCTATTCCGCGTCCGCTCTTACCAGGACTACGGCAAGCTCTCGGGCCGTTCGGTCGACGACATGGTGGCAGGCGCCCGGGTCGAGGTCGCGCCCTACAAGGAAGACCCGATGGATTTCGTCCTCTGGAAGCCGTCCGATGAGACTCAACCCGGCTGGGACAGCCCGTGGGGCCGGGGTCGTCCCGGCTGGCATATCGAATGCTCGGCCATGGCCTATGAGTTGCTCGGAGAAAGCTTCGACATCCACGGCGGCGGCAACGACCTGATGTTTCCGCACCACGAGAACGAGATCGCCCAAAGCTGCTGCGCCCACCCCGAGGGGACATTCGCCAACTTCTGGCTGCACAACGAGATGCTGCAGGTCGAGGGCAAGAAGATGTCCAAGAGCCTGGGCAATTTCTTCACTGTGAAGGACTTGCTCGATCAGGGCATTCCCGGCGAGGTGATCCGCTTCGTGTTCCTCTCCACGCATTACCGCAAGCCGATGGACTGGACGGCCGAGAAGGCGCGCGAGGCGAAGAAGACGATTAAGAACTGGCGATCACAGACGCGAGAGGTCGAACCAAGCGAAGTACCTGAGGACGTGTTGGCGCTACTCGCTGATGATTTGAATACGCCCGGTGTTATAACTGCTCTTCACCGCATGGCCAACGAAGGTGAATTTTCTAAACTGAAAGCTGTCGGTGTTTTGCTGGGCTTGTTGCGAAATGAAATGGGTGACTGGGCGGCGGGTCTTCATACGATGGAAGACTTAGTGAACGACCATGTCGAAGCTTATGATCTAGCCTCAGAGTTGGCTGAAAGGCTAGACGCTGCTAGGGCTGAGAAGAACTACGAAGAAGCAGATCGTATTAGAAAGGTTTTGCAAGAAGCTGGCTTTGAAGTGAAAACGTCCGCAAATGGTACTTCCGTTGAGCCGAACTCCGACTTCGACCCCGCCAAACTGGAGGCCCTCAAATGACCCTCCAATCCTTCTGTTTCGCCCGGCCTCAGGCCGGGCCGCGCCCGACCCTCCCCCCGGGAGGGCGCATTGCCGACGTCACGCGCCGAACCCATGTGCGGCTTGACTGCGCCGCCTCGCGTCGCTTGCCCGTCGCACATGCCCTCCCAGGGTCGGGCGCGGCCCTTCCCGCCAAGGGATCGAACCAATGACCAAGACCCGCCTCAGCCTCTACGACACAACCCTGCGCGACGGGCAACAAACCCAAGGCGTGCAATTCTCCACCGCCGAGAAACAGGCCATCGCCACCACGCTCGACCAGCTCGGCGTCGATTACATCGAAGGCGGCTGGCCCGGGGCCAATCCCACCGACAGCGCCTTCTTCGACGCCGCGCCCGAGACCCGCGCCCGCCTCACCGCCTTCGGCATGACCAAGCGGGCCGGGCGCAGCGCGGAGAACGACGACGTGCTGGCCGCCGTGATGAACGCCGGCACCGCCTCGATCTGCCTCGTCGGCAAGACCGATCTCTTCCACGTCGAAACGGCGCTGGGCATCGCCCCCGATGAAAACCTCGAAAACATCTCCGCCTCCATCGCCCATATCGTCAAACAGGGCCGCGAGGCGCTTTTCGACGCCGAGCATTTCTTCGACGGCTACGCCCGCGATCCCGCCTATGCGCTGGACTGCCTCAAGGCCGCGCACGGCGCCGGCGCCCGCTGGATCGTGCTCTGCGACACCAATGGCGGCACGCTGCCGCACCGCATCGCCGACGTGGTCTCGGATGTCATCGCCGCCGGCATCCCCGGCGAGCGGCTGGGCATCCACACCCATAACGACACCGAAAACGCCGTCGCGGGCAGTCTGGCGGCGGTCGACGCCGGCGCCCGCCAGATCCAGGGCACGCTCAACGGTCTGGGCGAACGCTGCGGCAACGCCAACCTCACCGCGCTCATCCCCACGCTCCTGCTCAAGGAACCCTATGCCAGCCGCTACGCCACCGGCGTCACGGCGCAGGCGCTCGAAGGCATCACCATGGCCTCGCGCCAGCTGGACGAAATCCTCAACCGTGTCCCGATGAAGCAATCCGCTTATGTGGGCGCCTCCGCCTTCGCCCACAAGGCGGGGCTTCATGCCAGCGCCATCGTCAAGGACCCGACCACCTACGAACATATCGACCCCGCCACCGTCGGCAACGCCCGCATCATCCCGATGTCCAACCAGGCGGGCCAGTCCAATCTTCGCAACCGCCTGTCCGAGGCGGGGCTTGAGGTCGAAAAGGACAACCCCGCGCTCCCGCGCATCCTCGAAGAGGTCAAGACCCGGGAGAACCGTGGCTACACCTACGACATGGCGCAGGCGAGTTTCGAGCTGGTCGCCCGCCGAGAACTGGGCCTTCTGCCCGAGTTCTTCGAGGTCAAGCGCTACAAGGTCACGGTCGAGCGCCGCAAGAACAAGTACGATAGGATGGTGTCGCTGTCCGAGGCCGTGGTGGTGGTCAAGGTCGACGGGGAAAAGAAACTGTCGGTCAGCGAGTCGATGGACGAGACCGGCACAGATCGTGGCCCGGTCAACGCGCTGTCCCAGGCCCTGGCCAAGGATTTGGGTCGCTACCAGGACGCCATCGCCGACATGCGGCTGGTGGACTTCAAGGTGCGCATCACCCAGGGCGGCACCGAGGCCGTGACCCGCGTCATCATCGACTCTGAGGACGGGCAGGGGCGGCGCTGGTCCACCGTGGGCGTGTCGCCTAACATAATCGACGCGTCGTTCGAGGCGCTGCTCGACGCGATAAACTGGAAACTCCTGCGCGACGGCGGCGAGGCCTGAGAGGTGGACGACGCCTTCCTGACGCTCCACCGCGAGATGACCCGGCAAGGCCCCGGCACATCCGAGGATGTCCGCTGGGCCCTCAGCCAGCTTGACCTGCCCGACGCGCCCAATGTGCTCGACGCCGCCTGCGGCCCCGGCGCCGACCTCGTGACACTCGCCGAAGCGCTGCCCCGGGCGCGGATCGAAGGCATCGACCAGCTGCCCCACCTTGTCGAAGAGGCCCGCACGACCACCGCCCGCTTTACCAACGTCACCGTCGACACCGGCGACATGGCGCAGATCAGCGGGTTTTACGACCTCATCTGGTGCGCCGGCGCGCTCTATTTCCTCGGCGTCACCGAAGGGCTGAAACTCTGGAGGCGCGCCCTCACGACAGAAGGCGCCGTGGCCTTTTCCGAACCCGTCCTCAGTCCCGAGGCACCGCAGGCCGCCCGCGATTTCTGGGCCGACTACCCGGCAATCTCCGACCTCGACGGCATCACCGCGCGGGTCGAGGCGGCAGGCTACACCGTGCAGGATCATCGCCTCATCACCGGCATGGCCTGGGCGGAGTATTACGCCGAACTCGGCGGCCGCATCGCCACCCTGCGCCCCGGTGCCGACACGGCATTGACCCAAGTCCTCGACGCCGCGCTGCGCGAAATCACCCTCTGGCGGCAGGCGCCCGGCGATATCGCCTACGCGCTTATCCTTGCGCGCCCCGGCTTCGGGCCTACCTGACGGCCATGGCGCTCGATCCCGACATCATGGCCTGCGCGGGCCTCGTGCAGCGCGGCGACCCCGAGCGTTTCGCCGCCACGATGGCCGCCCCGGTGCCCGCGCGCGAAAAGCTCTTCCCGCTTTATGCCTTCAATGTCGAGGTTTCCCGCGCGCCGTGGGTCACGCAGGAATCCATGATCGCCGAGATGCGCCTGCAATGGTGGCGCGACGTGCTTGAAGAGATCCGCACGGGCGCCGAGGTCCGACGCCACGAGGTCGCCACGCCTTTGGCCACGGTGCTGGAAACGGACATGGCCGCGCGCCTGGATGCTCTGGTCGAGGCCCGCCGCTGGGACATCTACCGCGACCCGTTCGAGGACATGAGCGTCTTCCGCGCCCACCTCACCAACACGTCGGGCCTGCTGCTGCTCGCCGCCGCACGCGCCCTTGGCGACGCGCTCGAGGCACCAATCCTCAAGGCAGGCTACGCCCAGGGCGTCGCCAACTGGCTGCGCGCCGTTCCGGAACTGGAACGCCAAGGCCGCATCCCGCTGGTCGAAGGCACGCACGCGGCCATCCGCGCTCTGGCCGACGACGCGCTGACAGATTTGGCAGAGGCCCGCCACACGCGCCTTGCGCCGGAAGTACGTCCGGCCATGCTGGCTCTCTGGCAAACCGACGCGATCCTGAAAAAGGCCCGCCGCGACCCCGCCGCCGTCTCGGAAAACCGCTTGACCCTTCCGCCCTTCCGCTCCCGCCTCGGACTGATGCGCCGAGCCCTGACCGGACGCTGGTAAACGGAGCGCCTCCGGCGCGCTCTATAGGGGAATGAGGGGCGCTGCCCCTCAAACTCCCCGGAGTATTTTCGGCAAGAAAAAGCCTCAGGCTGTCTTCGGCCGCATCACCAGCCAGATCAACGCGCCACCCGCCAGGGTCAGAAGCGGCACCATGGCCAGGTTCACCGCCGTCCACCCGGCCTCTGCCGTGCCACCCGAGCAGTTCATCAATCCGCCCGAGGCCAGCGAGGCCAGCGTCACGCCGCCAAAGACCAACAGGTCGTTCATACCCTGCATCCGGCCGCGTTCATGCACGTCGTGGGCGCCCGCCAGCATCGTCGTCGCTCCGATAAAGCCGAAATTCCAGCCCAGCCCCAGCAGGATCAGGGCGATGAAGAAATTCTCGATCTCCACCCCCTGCAGCGCCACGACACCGGCGGCGGCCAGGATCACAAGGCCCGCGCCCACGATCCGCTCCACCCCGAACCGCGCGATCAGATGCCCGGTAAAGAACGAGGGCGCGAACATCGCCAGCACGTGGCCTGTCACGATGTCCGCCGCGTTGCCCTCGGTGAACCCGCACCCCACCACCGCCAGCGGTGTCGAGGTCATCACCAGGTTCATCAGCGCATAGGACACCATGGCGCAGATCACCGCCACCGCGATCCGCGGCGTGGTCAGCAATTCCCACCGGGTCCGCCCCCTGGGACTGTCCGGCGCGGGCGGCGGGGGTTTCGGAATGTCCAGGAAGAAGAACAGCAGCGCGCCCAAAAGGTTGATCGCGATTACCGCCAGGTACGTGCCCAGGAACGGGACCACCATCGCCTGGCTCGTCACCTTCACCAGTTGCGGTCCAATGATGGCGCTCGCCAGTCCGCCCGCCAGCACATAGGAAATCGCCTTGGGCCGGAAATCGTCGCTCGCGGTGTCCGCGGCGGCGAAGCGATAAAAGCCCTGCGCCGACATGTAGATCCCGGTCAGGAAACTGCCCGCCAGGTACACCGGAAAGGATGCCAGATAAAGGCCATAACCCGCGAGCGCCGCCCCTGCGGCACCCCCCATGGTCCCGATCAGGAACCCGGCCTTGCGCCCGAACCGCTGCATCACCATCGACAGCGGGTTGGCCGAGATCATCGAGCCCAGCACGATCAGCGAGATCGGCAGCGTGGCGAAACAGACGTTGCTGGCAAGGCTCTGCCCGGCCAACCCGCCGACAACGAAGATCATCGCCATCTGCGCCCCCAGGATGGCCTGCGCCAGCACCAACACGATCACGTTGCGCTTTGCGCGGCGGTCATCTTCAAGGGGCAGGGCGGTCTCGGTCATGCCGCCTTGCTAGACCCCTCTCGAGAGGCCCACAAGACCCCAAATCAATACCAGCCCCTGCTTTTCCTCTGGCCAAAAATATCCCGGGGAGCGCGAGGGGCAGCGCCCCTCGCATCGGTCGTATTGCGCAAGGCGCAATGCGAAATTGGCCCATTGGCGCGACCGCCTTGCCCGCCTATAGTCCGCCGGCCATGCCAAGACGACCCGTTCCCCCATCCCCAAGGCCCGCCCCGTGACGCTCCTTCTCCTGGCCGGCACGGGCGAGGCCAAGGCCATCGCCACCCGACTGCGCAAAGAGGGAATCGCGGCAACCGCGTCGCTCGCCGGCGCGTCCCGCGCGCCCGCACCTCTCGACATTCCCACCCGCAGCGGCGGGTTCGGCGGCGAGGCCGCGTTCCGCGCCTACCTCTCCGAACACGGGATCAATGCCGTTCTCGATGCCACGCACCCTTTCGCCGACCGGATCTCGCAGCGCACCGCCCGGGTCTGCGCCGACCTCGGAATGCCCTACTGCCAGGTCCTGCGCCCGTCCTGGACACCGGGGCCGGGCGATGACTGGACCCTCATCGACCGCGAGGAGGAGGCCGCCGCCCACATCGCGCCGGGTTCGACCGTCTTTCTCGCCACCGGGCGCCAGACGCTCCACCGCTTCGCCAACCTTTCGTCCTGCACCGTCATCAGCCGGCAGATCAACATCCCCGACACCCCGTTTCCCTTTCCCAACGGGCGCTTCCTGCCCGGCACCCCGCCGTTCTCGGAAGGCCAGGAATACGACCTTTTCAAATCGCTTGGCATCGACTGGCTCGTCGCCAAGAACGCCGGCGGCCCCACGCCCCGCACCAAGCTCGACGCCGCGCGCCGCCTGGGCCTCCGCGTGGCGCTGATCAACCGTCCGCCCCAGCCGGACGCCCGCCGCGTCGAGACCGTCGAGGACGCCCTTGCATGGGTGCGTTCGCTGTGACCGGGCGCATCATCGGAACCCACGCGGACGTCGCCGAAGGCGTGGCGCACCTCACCGCCAACTGCCCGCGTATGGCACACGCCTTCGCCCAGACCGGCCCGCTTCCCCTGCGCCGCCGGCCCGACGGCTTTGCCGAGCTCCTGTCGGCCATCGTCAGCCAGCAGGTCTCCACCGCTTCCGCAGCCGCCATCTGGGGCCGCATGAGAACCGCAGGCCTCACCGGCCCGCGCAAGATCAAATGGGCCAGCGACGAGGACCTGCGCGCCGTGGGCCTCAGCCGCCAGAAGATCCGCTACGCCCGCGCGCTCTCGGACGCGGGGATCAACTTCAAGGCCCTCCGCGATGCTCCTACCGACGAGGTCATCGCCACGCTCACCCAGGTCCCCGGCATCGGCACCTGGACGGCCGAGATCTACGCCATGTTCTCGCTCGGCCGGGCCGACGTCTTCGCCCCGGGCGACCTTGCCCTGCAAGAGGCCGCGCGCCTCCTCTACGACCTGCCCGAACGCCCCCGCGACCGCGCCCTGCGCGACATGGCGACCGCCTGGAGCCCATGGAGATCGGTTGCAGCCCGCCAGCTCTGGGCCTACTACCGTGTGGCGAAACAAAGGGAAGGCATCAGATGACCCGCGTACTTCAGGCCGGCCGCAAGGAACCTCTTTCGGGCACGACCCGCTCCGTCGTCGTCTTCCTGCACGGCTACGGCGCCAACGGGGCCGACCTCCTGGGCCTGGCCGACCCGCTGGCCGAACACCTGCCGGATACGCTCTTCGTCGCCCCCGACGCGCCCGAGACGATCCCGATGATGCCCACCGGCTACCAGTGGTTTCCGATCCCCTGGATCGACGGCTCTAGCGAGGAAGAGGCCCATCGCGGGCTCGTCGCCGCCGCCGAGGATCTCAACGCTTTCCTCGACGCGCTCATGGTGGACGAGGACGTGCTGCCCGAACAAGTCGTGCTCTTCGGCTTTTCCCAGGGCACGATGATGGCCCTGCATGTCGCCCCGCGCCGCGAGGACGAGATCGCCGGCATCGTCGGCTTCTCGGGCCGCCTCCTGCAACCCGAACTCCTGGCCGACGAGGTGGTCAGCCGCCCGCCGGTGCTTCTGGTCCATGGCGACGCCGACGACGTGGTGCCGCCGCAATCCTTGCCCGAGGCCGCCGAGGCGCTTCAATCCGCGGGCTGGAAAGAGGTCTATGCCCACGTGATGAAAGGCACCGCCCACGGCATCGCTCCCGACGGTCTGTCCGTGGCGCTCGCCTTCATGCGCGACAAGCTCAGCCTCTGAAACCAACGCGGTTTCGCCGTCCACCCGGCGCAATCAAACGCGGTTCCGCCGTCCCCGCGTAGGGTGGGTGAAAACCCACGCGTCCCCCGGCTACTCCCCCGGCACCCCCGGCAAAACCGCGCGCTCAACGGCCTTGCCCGACGCCAACCCCAGGATCACCGCCCGCAAGGCGCCCCAGATCGCCACGACCAGCGCCGAGGACACCACCCCGTCCACCGCGTAATGCCACCCAAGGTGCACAGACCCCACCCAGATGAAGAGCGTATAGGCGACGCCCGCCAGCCCCAGCCACCGGCTGACCCCGAAGAACAGCAGCGCCCACATCGCCGCCAGCGCCACATGCATCGACGGCATCGCCGAGATCCCGTATCCCAGCCCGATCGTCCCGGCCTTGTACCCCGCCAGCAACTCCGCCTGGAAAACCCGCGAGGCGATCCCCGGCACCTCCGCCGCCTGTTCCGCCAGCCGGGCTTTCAAAGGCTCGAACTGGCCCGCCTCGAACAATGCCCCGTCATAGACCGGCCCCGCCGATGCGAACATCCCCGCCAGCACGCAGCCGATCACGAACCAGCTGATCAGGAACGTCCCGATGTAACAGGCACGCGCCAGCGGCCCCGCCACCATCAGCCCGCAGATCACATAGGCGATCATCATCGGATAGAACCACGCGTGGTAGAACTGGTCGATCCACCATGTCGCCGCCGCGCTGCCGAACACCGCGTGGCTCAACACCCACGGGTCATGCCCCATGAACATCGCCCGGTCCCACGCGATGAAATCCGCATCCCACGTGAACCCGTATTCCGGCAGCACCACGGTCTTGTGCACTGTAAAACTGGCCATCGTCACGATGAACGCCACCAGCGGCACCACCACGTTCAGAAACCTTGCCCGCCGCTGATGCGCCAGCCAATCCTTCACGAACCCCAGACGGTCCACTGGCGCCGGGCCGCGCACGGCCTGGCCGATCAGCCCCAGGCAGACCAGAATCAGCGCCCCCGCCGCCCACATGCTCAGGCCCAGCCCGGTGTAATGCACCAAAGGCACCGCGAAATGCCGCAACGAGACCGCCGGCGCGGCCCAGGTCCAGGCAAGAATGGCCGCGGTCACGGCCAGGAAAATGCGGTTTACGATGCGGTCCATGCCAAACCCCGTGGTCTCCAGCCCGTCCCGGATGCCACGGCAGACGCCCCATTTTGAGGCGCGATTGCGGTCATTGCATGAAAAAGGGCAGGAGCGTGTCGCCTCGGCTCCCGGTTGTTCTGCCCTGACATCCGCGTAGGGTGGGTGAAAACCCACGCGCACGTCCCGCTAGAACCTGTTCGCCGGGATCTTGAAATAGCTCCTGCCGTCTTCCTCCGGCTCGGGCAACCGCCCGCCGCGCAGGTTGACCTGCAACGCCGCCAGCATCCGGTCGGGCAGGGCCAGCGTCGCATCCCGGGTCTCGCGCCGGGCCACGTACTCCGCCTTGCTCGCCCCGTCCTTCAGGTGGATGTTCTCGCGCTTCTGCTGACCCACCGTGCTTTCCCAGGCAGGCTCTTCGCGGCTGTCGGTGCCGTAATCGTGCCCGATGAAGACGCGGAACGCCTCCGGGTGGTCCAGGATCCGCATGATGCTGTCATATAGCTCCGCCGCCGTCCCGCCCGGAAAATCCGCGCGCGCCGTGCCCGCGTCCGGCATCATCAGCGTGTCATGCGCAAATATCGCGTCGCCCACGATATAGGTCACGGACCCCAGCGTATGGCCCGGCGACAGCATCACCTTCACGTCCAGATTGCCGATGTTGAAGCTGTCGCCATCGGCAAACAAGCGGTCGAAATGCGGATTGACCGGAAAGGCGTGCGGCGCGTTGTAATAATCCCGCCATAGCGCTGCAATCTCGCGCACCTTCTCGCCGATCCCCGTGGGCGCGCTGGTCTGCTCCTTCAGCCAGGCGCTCGCCATCAGGTGATCCGCATGCGGATGCGTATCGAGGATCCATTCCAGTTCCAGCCCGCGTTCCGCGATAGTGTCCAGCGCCCATTGCGCCGGCGCGAACCCGGTGGAGAATGATTTCGGGTCCAGCGTCTGCACCACGTCGATCAGCGCCGCCTTCCGGGTCTCGGGGCAGATGCAGATATACTGGCAACTTCCTGTATCCTCGTCATAAAACCCGATCACCTCGGGGCTTCCCGCGCCATTCGACGCGGATATCTTGCTCAGGATGTCGTCGCTCATGCGATCCCTCCGACTGCTCTTGAAATCTGCGGTGCCTTACAAACCGTTCAACGGCACCTTCAGCACCGGGTTCCCGTGTTCGTCCGTCGGCACCTTGCCCGCCCGCATGTTCACCTGCAGCGACGGGATGATCAGCTTGGGCATGGCCAGCGTTGCGTCCCGCTCTGTGCGGAACTTGACGAACTCCTCGCGGCTCTTGCGGCCGCCAACGTGGATGTTGTGCGCCTTTTCGTCGCCCACGCTGGTCTCCCACGCGATATCCCTGCCATTCGGCCCATAGTCGTGACACATGAACAGCCGCATCGCGTCGGGCAGGGCCAGCACCTTCTGAATACTGTCGTAAAGCTGCCCGGCATCCCCGCCCGGAAAATCCGCCCGGGCCGAGCCGCCGTCGGGCATGAACAGCGTATCCCCCACAAACGCCGCGTCGCCCATCACGTGCACCATGCAGGCGGGCGTATGGCCGGGCGTGTACATGGCGAAACATTCCATCTCGCCCACGCGGTAGGTGTCGCCATCCTCGAACAGCGCGTCGAACTGCGACCCGTCACGCTGAAACTCGGTGCCTTCGTTGAACACCTTGCCGAACGTGTCCTGCACCACCATGATCTTGGATCCGATCCCGATCTTGCCGCCCAGCTTGTCCTGGATATAGGGCGCGGCGGACAGGTGGTCGGCATGGACATGCGTCTCGATGATCCACTCCAGCCGCAGGCCCTGATCCTCGATCTGCCGGATCAGTTCGTCGGCATGGTCATAGGTGATCCGCCCGGCGGCGTAATCTATGTCCATCACGCTGTCGACGATGGCACAGGCGTCGCTGTCGGGCTCCTTCACGATATAGCTGATCGTGTTGGTCGCCGCGTCGAAAAAGCCCTGCACCTGCGGGTGCACGTCCATCCGGACGGGATACTCGGTCATCGTCATGCCTCCTTTACGCCTCGGTCTTTCGCGGGAACAGCGGAAGTCCCTTTGCCAGCCGCGCCAGCGCCAGCCCGACGCCAACCGTAACCAGGAACAGGATAACCTCCCAGCGGCCCGTGCCAAGCGCTGGAATGGCCGCACCGGGGCAGAATCCCGCGATCCCCCATCCGACCCCGAAGAGGGCCGAACCGCCGACCAGCCTGCCGTCGATCCCGCTCGCGCTAGGCTGCTGGAACCGCGCGGCGAACAGCGGCGCGGACCGCCGCCAGACCACGCGGTAGCCGACAAAGGTCACCACCACGGCGCCCCCCATCACGAAGATCAGGCTCGCATCCCAAATCCCTGCGATATCGAGAAAATTCAGCACCTTCGCCGGGTTGATCATCCCCGACAGGGTGATCCCTGCTCCGAAAACCATGCCCGTCAGGACAGCGAACAGAAGTCTCATCGCTCAGCCTCCGATCACGTGGCGGATGACATAAACAGTGACCGCCGCCGTGCCCATGAAGACCGGCACCGCCACGATGGACCGGCGCGACAGGCGCGACAGCCCGCATACCCCGTGCCCCGAGGTACAGCCGGACCCGAGGCTCGCCCCGAATCCCACGACGATCCCGCCGATCACGATCATCGCCGGGCTGACCGGAACCTCGATCTCGGGCCAGCGCCCGGTCGCCAGGAACATCAGCCCCGGCACCAGGACCATGCCCAGCATCAGCGCCGCGCGCCACGACCGCTCCTCGCGGTCTTCGGCGAATACAAAGCCCGACAGGATGCCGGTCGCGCCCAGGATGCGCCCCAGCCCCAGCATCAGCAGCACCGCCGCCAGCCCGATCAGCGCGCCACCGGCCAGCGCCGCAAACGGTGTAAACGCCGTCTCCATGGGTCAGCGCGCGCAGGTCCGGACACCGAGGATGGAATAGACCGGGCAGACCCGCACCGCCGCCACGATCAGCATCACGACGCCCACGCCGGCGGCCCCGTATTTCCAGACCGGCGCCTCGAACGCGGGCAGCCCGCTGAAGAACGCAAGATACAGCAGCACGGCCCCCAGGGCGGCGCGCAGGATACGGTCGATTGTGCCTACATTGACGGTCATGGTGTCCTCCATGGAAATGATGCCCTATCGGTACGCCTCGGGACGGCGCGCGTCAGTGACATAGTCACCCAGGCGGCAACAGGTCTACGCCCCGCCGCGCAGTCGCGTTGGGCTGGCCCTGCAAGGGCGTCCTTCAGGCGTCTTGCCCCGGCGTCGCCGATGCGCGGCTCGACACCTGGATCGCGTTGCCTGCCGGGTCCTTGGAATTGGCAAAGCTGTAACCGTCCGCCTCGTGCACCTTGCCGAACACCAACCCATTGTCACGGGCGGCGGCACAAAACGCGGCCACATCCTCGACGTCGAAGACCAGCTTCACCAGAACCTGACCTTCCTTCTGCTTCGCCGCTGCCCTATGCAGAAGAATCGCCGCGCCGCCTGCCTCGGGGCGCAGCTCCACGATCCTGTCGCCCGCGGCGCGGATCACCTGAAACCTGAAATGCCGCGCATAGAACGCCGCCATCTCGTCCAGCTTGTGGGTATAGATCACCAACCGACCAAGCGCGGGCATCAATGGCTCTCCGCCAGCGCCCGCAGCGTCGGTTTGTCCACCAGCGCGATGCGCCCCCGCGACTGCTGCACCAGCCCGCGTTTCTGGAAATCCGCCAGCACGCGCGAGATCACCTCCCGCGCAGTGCCCAGTTCGCTCGCCAGGTCCTGGTGCGTCGCCGCGATCTCCTTCCTGTCGCCCGCCAGCGCCAGCAGTCGCTCGGCCAGCCGCACATCGATCCGCCCGAACGCCACATCGTCCACCACCCGCAGCATGTCGATCAGCCGCCGCGAATAGGCATCGAAGACGAACTTGCGAAACGGTTCCGCCTCGGCCACCAGCCGGTCGAACTCGGGCTTCGGCAGGACCACGGCGGTCACGTCCGTCTCGGCGATCCCTTCGGCGTTATAGGCTTCCTCGGCCAGCATGCAGGCGGTGGTCAGCACGCAGCTGTCCCCGGCCTCCACCCGGTAAAGCACGATCTCGCGCCCGCCTTCCGAGGTTTGCGACACGCGAATCCGCCCATCGTAGAGAAAGAACAGCCTGTCCGGCACGTTGTCCGGCCCGAAGACCTGGGTGCCTTTCTCCAGCCGGACGATCCGCGCCGCCCGGATCAGCCGGTCGCGCACGTCACGGGGCAGGGCGCGTGTCCCCTTGAACCGCTCCGTCCAGTCCGCGATGCCTGTCGTCCCGTCCGCGCTCATCTTTCCGCCTCTTGCGTGACTTTGTCACCGACGTCCGCCGCTGTGACGCCTAGGTTCAAACCACTCCCTGCCGGGCCAGCCGCCAGCTTCGTCACCAAGTTGCGCATGACGGCGCGCGGCGGCACACCCGACAGACAGCCCGAGGCGGGGCCACGCATCCCGGCCCCGCCTCGCGCTTATCCCAGCTTGCGCAGCCGCTTGATCAGGCTCGACGTGTCCCAACGCCCGCCACCCATCTTCTGCACATCCTTGTAATACTGGTCCACCAGCGCCGTCACCGGCAGCGACGCGCCGTTCTCGTTCCCGGTCTTCAGGCAGATCCCCAGGTCCTTGCGCATCCAGTCCACCGCAAAACCGTGCTCGAACTGGTCGTCCAGCATCGTCTCGTAGCGGTTCGCCATTTGCCAGCTGCCGGCGGCACCCTGGCTGATCACCTCGACCACCGCGCGGCCATCGAGCCCCGCCTTCTCGGCGAAATGCAGCGCCTCGGACAGGCCCTGCACCAGCCCGGCAATGGCGATCTGGTTGCACATCTTGGTCATCTGGCCCGCGCCGCTCTCGCCGATCCGGCGGCAGAGCTTCGCGTAGGTCTCCATCACCGGCTCGGCCCTGGCATAGACTTCCGCGTCGCCGCCGCACATGATCGACAGCTGCCCGTTTTCCGCCCCGGCCTGACCGCCCGAGATCGGCGCATCGACATAGCCGATCCCGGCCTCCTTGGCGGCGGCATAAAGCTCCTCGGTCACCTGCGCCGACACGGTCGTGTGGTCGACAAAGGTCGCCCCCTTCGCCATCCCCGCGAACGCGCCATCATCGCCCAGGCAGACCGACCGCAGATCGTCGTCATTGCCCACGCAGGCCATCACGCACTCCGCGCCGTCGGCGGCCTCGCGCGGGGTGGGGGCGTGACGCCCGCCATGCTCCTTCACCCAGGCCTCGGCCTTGGCCGCCGTCCGGTTGTAGACGCACACGTCATGCCCCGCCGACGCCAGGTGTCCGGCCATCGGATACCCCATCACGCCCAGTCCCAGAAATGCCAGCTTCGTCATCGCAATCTCCCTCGTGCCTTCGCGCCGCATTGTGAAGAGCGGCCCATTGTCTATGCCGGGATTTGTGACTATCCCCACCGGAATGGCAACCTAACGTGGGTGGAACATGGCGCAAGTGTTCAAATGGCTGGTGCGGATCGCGGGCGGGATGATCCTGCTCGGCCTGGTCGCGCTGGTGGGCGTCTATTTCCTGCTGTCGCGTTCGCTGCCGGACTATTCCAAGGACCTCGACGTGATCGGCATCCTGGAGCCGGTCGAGATCGTCCGCGACAACGCCAACGTGCCGCATATCTTCGGCACCAACGACCCCGACACGTTCTACGGGCTGGGTTACGCCCATGCGCAGGACCGGCTGTGGCAGATGGTGATGATGCGCCGCACCGTGCAGGGGCGCCTGTCCGAGGTGTTCGGCCCCCGCACTGTCGAGATCGACAAGATCCTCCGCCGCTTCGACCTCTACACGCTCGCCCAGCGGTCGGTCGAGGCGCAGGACACCCAGACGCTTGCCGCCCTGCGCGCCTATTCCGCCGGGGTGAACGCGCGACTGAAGGAGATCAACGAATCCGCTCTGGGCCGCGGCGCGCCCGAGATGTTCATCTTCAACAATCCCGTGGCCCCGTGGACGCCCGCCGATTCCATCGCCATCGTCAAGCTCATGGCGGTGCAGCTTTCCGCGCATCTGGAAGAGGAAGTGCTCTACGCCCACGCAGCGCTTGAGCTGGACGATGCCGACCGCCTGGCCGACATCATGCCGCTGGCCCCCGGCACCGGCATCGCCGCGCTGCCCGAATATGCCAGCCTTTTCCCCGAGGGCACGCAATTCGCCCACAACAATGCTCCCGGTATCCCCGACCACCCGCTGTCGCCCTTCAGGAAACGGGCCTTCGCCGGCGCCTCCAACGCCTGGGCCGCCGCGCCCAAGCGCTCGGCCTCGGGCGGCACGCTGCTGGCCAACGATCCTCACCTTGGCCTGACCGCGCCCGCCATCTGGTACCTCGCCCGGCTGGAGCTGCAGACCGGCGGCGTCATCGGCGCCACCATCCCCGGTGTGCCCATCGTCATGGCCGGGCGCAGCGCCGACCTGGGCTGGGGGGTCACGTCTTCCTATCTCGACGACCAGGACCTCTTCATCGAGCGCTTGAACCCCGACAACCCGCAGGAATATCTCACACCCGACGGCTACAAGCCCTTCCGTACCGAAAGCACCATCATCCGCATCGCGGATGCCGCCCCGATCACGCTCACCCTGCGCTGGACGGAAAATGGTCCCGTGCTCCCTGGCTCGCATTACAACCTGGCCGACGTGACGCCCCCGGGCCACGTCGCCTCGCTGGGCTGGACGGCCCTCTCGGACAGCGACACGACGCTGTCCTCGGCCATGGCCCTGATGCGTGCGGCATCGGTGGAAGAGGCCATCGCGGCAGGCGAGAGCTATATCGCGCCGTCGCAGAACCTGACGCTGGTGGACCAGTCCACCATCGCCATGAAGACCATCGGCGCCATGCCCCGCCGCGACGCAGAGCACGAAACGCGCGGCCGCTACCCGTCGCGGGGATGGGAAGACAAGAACCGCTGGCAGGGGACGCTGGCCTATTCAGCAAACCCCGAGTTCGTGGCCCCCGCCGGTGGCATCCTGGGTAACACCAACAACAAGACCCTGGACCGCCCCTTTCCCAACCATGTCAGCTACAAGTGGGGCGACACGCAGCGCGTCTTCCGCTGGCGCCGCCTGATGCAGAACCGCGAGGTGCATACCCGCGACAGCTTCATCGAAGCGCAGCTCGATACCGTCAGCTTCACCGCCCGCTCGCTTTTGCCGCTCATCGGCAAGGACCTGTGGTTCACCGGCGAAGCCGCGCCCGACGGCACGCCGGAGCGTCAGCGCCAACGCGCGCTCACCCTGCTGTCCGAGTGGAACGGTGAGATGAACGAGCATTTGCCCGAGCCGCTGATCTACGCCGCCTGGCTGCGCGAATTGCAACGCCGCCTGATCGTCGATGAGCTCGGCCCCCTGGCGGACGAGTTCACCCATCCCGATCCGGTCTTCATCGAACGTGTCTACCGCGACATCGACGGCGCGTCGGCCTGGTGTGACATCCGACAGTCCACGGTCGAGGAAACCTGTTCCGACGTCGCCCGCATCGCGCTCGACGCGGCGCTGATCTGGATCGACGAACGCTATGGCAGCGCGCTGGAAAGCCTGCGCTGGGGCGACGCGCACCAGGCCACGCATGATCACCAGGTTCTGGGCGAAGTGCCGCTGCTGCGCTACTTCGTCAACATCCGCCAGTCGACCTCGGGCGGCGACAACACGCTCCTGCGCGGGCGCACGCGCGGGCAGGGACCCGACCCCTTCCAGAACGTGCACGGCGCGGGCTATCGCGGGGTCTACGATTTCGCCGATCCCGACAGCAGCGTGTTCATCACCGCGACCGGGCAATCGGGCCACTTTCTCAGCCGGCACTACGACGACATGGCCCAGCTCTGGCGCCGGGGGGAATACATCCCGATGTCGCTCGATGCCGATCTCGCGCGCGCCGCGTCGGTCGGGATCACCCGCCTGACACCCGCCGCCCCCTGATGGTCCGCGCGCCATTTTCTGCGCAGAAAATGTCCCGGAGAATACATATTCTCCGGTTGCAGAATTTGCGCAAATTCTGCGCCGCTCCGGTGCTCCGGTGATCCCGAAAACCGCACCGTCGCAATACCACCCGGATACCGACGCGATACCGACGCTGATCTTCGCCCTTCAATGTGCAGTCGGTCATCGCGAAATTGACCTCTCCCAAGCCCGCTGCTTAACTCCCTGACATGCGCGACATGCCTCTTGCCCAGATCGAAAACCTCGGCGTGACGTTCCGGTCCGATGCCGGCTACACCGTGGCCGTGCGCGACGTCTCGTTCGACATTCTGCCTGGCGAAACCCTTGCAATCGTTGGGGAATCCGGCTCCGGCAAGTCCGTGACCTCACTCGCCCTGATGCGTCTTGTCGGCTTCGAGGGGGGCCGGATCACCGGCGGCCGGTTGATGTTCGACGCAGGCTCCGGGCCTCTCGACCTCGGAAAACTGACGCAAAAACAGATGCGTAGCCTGCGCGGCGCCCGGATCGGCATGATCTTCCAGGAACCCGTGACCGCCCTCAACCCGGTCTTCACTATCGGCCGTCAGCTGACCGAAGGTCTGCGCAAACACAAGCGGCTCAGCCGCGCCGCTGCGCGCGCCAAGGCCTTGGAATTACTGCAAGAAGTCCGCCTCTCCGAACCCGAACGCCGCCTCTCGCAATTCCCCCACGAACTCTCTGGCGGCATGCGCCAGCGCGTAATGATCGCCATGGCGCTGGCCTGCGAGCCGCGTCTCCTGATCGCCGACGAGCCCACCACCGCCCTCGACGTCACCACCCAGGCCGAGATCCTGGCCCTCATCGACCACCTCCGCCACGACCACGCAACCGCCGTTCTTTTCATCACCCACGACATGGCCGTCGTGGCCCAGGTGGCCGACCGCGTCGTGGTCCTGAAGGACGGTGAAAAAATCGAGGGAGGCCCTGTTTCGCAAGTCTTTTCGTCGCCCTCGCATCCTTACACGCGCAAGCTTCTTGGCGCCGTGCCGCGTCTGGGCGACATGCGCGGAAAACCGGCGCCGGAGCCGTTCGCGCTCGATCCCGAAGCGCCGCCGAAACCCATACCGGGGCAGGGCACCGAACTTCTCCGGGTCGAGCATTTGTGCACCCGGTTTCCGGTAAGGGGCGGGCTTTTGCGGCAAATCGTGGGTCGTGTTCACGCGGTCGAGGATGTGTCCTTCTCCATCAACGCCGGTCAAACCCTTGCCTTGGTTGGTGAATCCGGCTGTGGCAAGTCCACCGTGGGCCGTTCCCTTCTGCGCCTGGTCGAGCCCGATCGCGGCCGCATCTCGCTGGGCGGACAGGACATAACCGCCTTGCCCGCCGCCGAACTGCGCCGCGCGCGCGCGCAGATGCAGATGATCTTCCAGGACCCTTACGGCAGCCTCAATCCCGTGCTGCGCCTAGCCGAGCAGGTGGCCGAACCCCTGCGCAATTTCACCAATCAGAACAAGGCTCAACGCACTGACCGCGTGACAGCCCTGTTCGACCGGGTCGGCCTGCCAGGCAGCTTTCTCGACCGCTACCCGCACGAGTTGTCCGGTGGCCAGCGTCAGCGCGTCGCAATCGCGCGCGCCCTAGCGCTTAACCCGAAATTAATCGTCGCCGACGAAGCTGTCTCGGCGCTGGACGTCAGCGTGCAGGCGCAGGTTCTCAATCTCCTGATGGAATTGCAGGCCGAACTGGGGTTGTCTTACCTCTTCATCAGCCATGACATGGCGGTGGTCGAGCGGGTCAGCCATCACATCGCGGTCATGTATGCCGGGCGCATCGTCGAGCGCGGGCCCCGTGCCGTCGTGTTGGAAGATCCCCGGCATCCCTACACGCGCGCGCTCCTGCGCGCTGTCCCCGTGGCAGACCCTGACCAACGGCGGCTGATAAGTGATTTGAGTTTCAAACCGATTCCGTCTCCGATACACCCCAAGGATCACGACCCCGGCCCGTCGCTCTATCGCGAGGTTTCGCGGGATCACGTCGTTCTGACTTCGGATTGTGGATACTGAAAGGACCGCGCATGCCCATCAAGAACCGCTTTGCAGAAATGCAGGATGAGATAACGGCATGGCGACGTGATATTCACGAGAACCCCGAAATCCTCTTTGATACCCACCGCACCAGCGCACTGGTTGCCGAAAAACTGCAAAGCTTCGGCTGCGACGAGGTCGTAACCGGGCTGGGTCGCACCGGCGTCGTGGCGGTCATCAAAGGGCGCGAGCACAGCTCGGGCCGCACCATCGGCCTGCGCGCCGATATGGACGCACTGCCGATTCACGAGGCGACGGGGCTCGACTATGCCTCCAAGACGCCCGGCGCGATGCACGCCTGCGGCCATGACGGTCACACCGCCATGCTGCTGGGCGCGGCGAAATATCTTGCGGAGACGCGCAATTTCAACGGCACTGCCGTCATCATCTTCCAGCCCGCCGAAGAGGGCGGCGGCGGCGGCAAGGAGATGTGCGACGACGGATTGATGGAACGCTTCGGCATCCAGGAGGTCTACGGCATGCACAACTGGCCGGGGGTCGAGCCGGGTCAGTTCGCCATCCGTCCCGGCCCGTTCTTTGCCGCCACCGACAGGTTCGATATCGAGGTCGAAGGCAAGGGCGGCCACGCGGCCAAGCCACATGAAACCATCGATCCCACGGTCGTCACCGGCCACCTGGTGACCGCGCTTCAGACCATCGTCAGCCGCAATGCCGATCCGATCCAGCAGATCGTCGTCTCGGTGACCTCGATGGAAACCTCGTCGCACACGTTCAACGTGATCCCGTCACGTGTCACGCTGATGGGCACCGTGCGCACGCTCAGCAACGAGACGCGAGAGCTGGCCGCGACCCGGATGAAGGGCATCTGCGACCATATCGGCGCGGCCTTCGGCGCCGAGATATCGCTTGGCTACGAGTACAACTACCCGGTCATGGCCAACCACGAAGAGCAGACGGATTTCGCCGCCGAGGTGGCAAAATCGGTGTCAGGTCAATGCGATACGGCCCCGCTTGTCATGGGCGGCGAGGATTTCGCCTTCATGCTCGAGGAACGGCCGGGGGCCTATATCCTTGTCGGCAATGGTCCCTCGGCCCCGGTTCATCATCCAGAGTACAACTTCAACGACGAGGTCATCCCCGCCGGCTGCAGCTGGTGGGCCGGGATCATCGAACAGCGGATGCCGGCCTGATTCGGTCAGGCCGCGCAGTGGGCGCAGAACGGTGTGTCCGGCAGGAACTTCAGCCGGGCCTCCGGGATGTTTTCCCCGCAGGCACTGCAGATACCATAAGTGCCCGCCCTGATCCGCTCCAGCGCGGCATCGATTCGGCGGAGCTCTTCCAGTTCCGCCAAACCCAGCGCCTCGAGCACCTCGTCGCCCTGCCGCTCCGAGGCGCGGTCTTCCCAGTCTTTGGGTGGTGTCTCGTCCAACGTGCGTTCGACGGTGTTCAAATGAGCGGTCAGCGTTTCGCGGCGTTTTAGCAACGCGTTTTTCCGGGCTTCGTGCTTCATGATGGCCTCCCTTTCGCGGGCTCCATATTCGCAGGCCAAGCCTGTCCCGCCTTGATCCCGATCAAAGCCGCGCGGTTCGGGCGCGCAGCTTGGGGTCGAGCGCATCGCGCAGCCCGTCGCCCATGAAATTCACGCTGAGAACGGTGAGCGAGATCATCAGGCCCGGCCAGAACACGCGCCAGGGGAACTCCGCCAGATAGACCACGCCATCGCTCAGAAGGCGCCCCCAGGTGGGAAAATCGGATGGAAAACCCAGGCTCAGAAAACTCAGGGCGCTTTCGGTTATGATCGCGTTGGCAATCCCGAGCGTGGCGGAAACCACCACCGGCGACAGGACGTTCGGCAGCACATGCCGGGTGATCTGGCGAAAGCGCGTGGTGCCCGAGGCGCGTGCCGCCAGGATGAATTCGCGCTCCCGAACGCTCAGCACGTCGGCCCGCACGATCCGTGCTACGGGCATCCAACTGGTCAGTCCGATCGCGGTGACGACCAAAAGGAAAATTCCCATCTCCGTACCAACCGCGGCACTCAGCGCTTCGCGGAAAAGCATCACGATGACCAGCAGCAAGGGAAGAAGGGGCAGGGACAGAAACAGGTCCGTCAGCCGCATCAACGGCCCGTCGAGTCGGGGAAAGAACCCGGCGGACACACCCACCAGCGTGCCCAGCCCCACCGACAGGACCATGGCCGCCACCCCGACCGCCAGTGAGATACGTCCCCCCACCAGCACCTGTGCCAGCACGTCCCGGCCCAGCTGATCGGTTCCGAAGGGATGCGCCAGGCTGGGCGCCGCGTTGCGGGCGGAGAAATCCAGCGCATCGGGCGGGATGCTCCACAGGGACGGGCCAAGCAGTACGGCCAGCACGATACCGGCAAAAAGGTATGCGCCGAAGACGGCACCCTTGTGGCGCAGGAATTGGCGCCGGACGTCGCGCCAGAGGCCGGTTTTGGCGCGCGCCCGGTCAGTCATAGCGGATCCTCGGATCGAGCAGACCATAGAGCAGGTCCGCAGCCAGGTTGGCGAGAACGATCAGGACCGCGAACAGGAATGTCAGCGTCTGAACCATGGGCAGGTCGTTGGCCTTGATCGCACCAATCAACTGCGCGCCGATGCCGTTTATCGCGAACACCTGCTCGGTGATGATGGCCCCGCCGAACACTGCCGGGGCGCCCAATGCAATGACGGTTACCACCGGGATCATCGAATTGCGCAGGACGTGCACCATCACCACCGCCCACTCTCCAAGCCCCTTGGCCCGCGCCGTGCGCACGTAATCCTGGCCGAGGTTGTCCAGCATGGCAGAGCGCAGATAGCGGCTGATCTGCGCCGTGGTCTGTACCGACAAGACCAGCACGGGCAAGACCATCTGCCGGACCTGATAGATGAAGCTGTCCCAATCCCTCACGCTATGCGTTGTCTCGTAGATGAAGGGCAGCAGGTCGAGTTGAACCGCGAAGACATAGATGACCAAGGGGCCGGTCAGGAACGGCGGCAGGGAATAGCCTAGCATGGTCACGAAGGTGCCGGCGTTGTCGAAGACCGAGTATTGCCGATAGGCCGAGTAGATCCCGATCGGCAAGGCCACGAGAATGCCGACCACATAAGCCGTACCGACGACCCAAAGGGTCTGGGGCAGGGCGCGGGCGATCTCGGCCATGACGGGCGCACGGCTCTGCCAACTCAGGACCCGCAGCTTTCCATCGGCGAGGGATGTGCCGAACACGCTATCCAACAGCACTTGCGGCTCGATCCAGAAGAATTGCACCATCCACTTCCAGAACCGCACATGCACGGGCTCGCCAAGGCCGAGCGCCTCGCGCATCTGTGCCTTCACCTCGGGCGAAATCGTTTGGGGCAGGTTGCCCATGGGATCGCCCGGCGCGAGTTCCAGCAACAGAAAGATGATCAACGCGATCAGGATCAGGGCCGGTATCGAAAGCAGCAATCGGCGCAAAGCGAATGTCAGCATTCAGCCATGTCCATTGGCGGCCCCCATCGTACCCTTTTCGGGTTCACTCCGCAGACTTGCGGTACCAGTCCGCCGCGTTCCACAATTCGCTGTCCCAGGTGTTCATGACGATACCACCCAGGCTGTCTACATGGGCCGAAACGCGCCCGCGATGTACGAGCGGCAGAATCGCGAAATCCTGTATCAGCATGTCGTTGAGCGCTCGTGCCAGTTCGGCACGGGCCTCCAGGCCTGCGGTTTCGCGAAACTCTTGCACCAGGGCATCGTATGCCTCGTTGCAATAGCGCGGCATGTTGGTGCCCTGCCACTGGTTTTCCGGTGTCGGAATGCGCTCACATGTCCAGCTGGCCATATACGCCTCGGGGTCCGTGCCATCGAACATCTGGGCGTACATCTGCACGTCGGCAAAAAACTTCTGGTAAGTGTCCGGACTGTTCGGATCGCTTCCGAAAAAGACGTTCCCGTCGATGCTGCGCAGTTCGGTTTCGACCCCGATCTCTGACCACCAGCTCTTGATCGCCGCCTGAAAGGTCTGGCGGACCGCGTTGGTGGAGGTTTGAAACAGAATGCGCAGATCGATCCCGTCCTTGTCGCGGATGCCATCGCCATCACTGTCGGTCCAGCCGGCCGCGTCCAGCAGCGACTTGGCACCTGCGATGTCCTGGGTCTTGCAGGCCTCGTTGGCGTCGGAGGCATAGATTTCCGGCGCGGGCAGGATGTTGCAGGTCATCGCACCCGCCTCGCCATAGCCGATCTCGACAAGGATCGCCCGGTCGATCGCCAGGCTCAGGGCCTGGCGCACGGCGACATCGGTCAGAAACGGGTGGTCATGCGCCCGGGTCGAACGCTCGTCCCCAAGCGCGGCCGAGGGATCGGTCAGATTGAGAACGACACGTTCAACCAGCGTCCCGAACGCCGAAACGATGCTGCCTTTGCCCGCCGCCTGCATCCCGTCCAGCACCTCGGGCGGCAGTTGCAGGTTCCAGGCGTAGTCGTAATCCGCGGTTTCCAGCACGGCCCGGCCCGCATTTTCGGCGGTGCCACCTCCCTTGATAAGCAAGCTGGCGAAGGCAGGCTTCTCGGGCTCCCGGAAATTCGGGTTGGCGGACATCTTGACGATGTCCCCCGCCCGAAACTCGTCCAACACGAACGGGCCGGTTCCTATGGGATAGAAATTGGCGTCTGTGCAGGTCGGCGCGCGGTCGCCAAGGCAATCGGCGAATTGCCGTGACTGCAGGATCGGGGCCGAGGATCCCACGAACGCGTCGTAGGGAAACGGCTTTGCCTCGTCGAAGCGTATGACGACCGTCCGGTCATCCGGCGTATCTATGGCGGTGATCCCGGCGAACTTGTCGGCATGCGCGCAACCGCCACCCTCGGCGGTGCAGTATGTCCAGGTGAAACGGACATCGCTGGAGGTGACGGGCGTGCCGTCCGACCAAAGCAGCCCGTCGGTCAGGGTCCAGGTGACGGATTTCATGTCCTCGCTGACGCCGCCGTTTTCCAGCGTCGGGATCTCGTCCACCAGCCAAGGCACCATCGTGCCCGTCTCGTCGTAGCGCGCCAGCGGCTCGAGAACCAGGCTGGCGGACTCGATGTCCTTAATTCCGCCTGTCAGATAGGGGTTCATGATCGACGGGGCCTGCCAGAAGATCACGTTGACCTGTCCGTCGCTTGCCCGTTCTGCGGCGCAGACCTGCGCGACGCTACATGCAAGCATCGCCGCCGCGGTCAGCTGTCCCCACTGCATCTCCGTGTCCCCTTATGGTTCGTGCCACCTCCCACGACGCCGACAATGGCCTGTCGTGAACCCCTGGGTCGTGTGAGTGATGGGGTCCGGGAGTATGACGACGGCATCTGACCATTTGCCCGGCGGAAAATCAAGCGGTCAGCCCGGTCGGGGCAGACCGAAGACGCGACAAAACCTGTCTGCGTAACTTATGGGGTCTACCTGGCGCCCGGCGCGATGATCATGATCATCTGGCGGCCTTCCATCTTCGGCATGTTCTCGACCTTGCCGATTTCCTTGATGTCCTCGGCCACCCGTTGCAGCAGGTCGCGGCCCAGGTCCTGGTGCGCCATTTCGCGGCCACGGAAGCGCAGCGTGATCTTGACCTTGTCGCCGTTTTCCAGAAAGCGGAAGACGTTGCGCATCTTGACGTCATAATCGTGCGTATCGGTGTTGGGGCGGAACTTCACCTCCTTCACCTCGATGACCTTCTGCTTCTTGCGTGCCTCGGACTCGCGCTTCTGCTGTTCGTACTTGTACTTGCCGTAGTCCATGATCTTGCAGACCGGCGGATTGGCGTTCGGCGAGATTTCCACGAGGTCCAGACCGGCCTCTTCCGCCATGCCCATGGCCCGTTCTGGCGTCACGACGCCAACGTTTTCGCCATCCGCGCCGATCAGGCGGATTTCCGGAACGCGGATTTTATCGTTGATGCGGGGGCCGGTGTCGCGCGTCGGGGGCGCGTTGTGTGGTCTGCGGGCTATGGTTTTTGTCCTTCGATCGTTCAACAAGTTTGAGGTCGCAAGGTAACTGCGGCCAAGGGGTGTTTCAAGCGGCAAAATGGGCTGGCAGTGCCCCAAGCGAAGGTAATTTCCCCTTGCGCACGCCGATTTTACGCTTCATCTCGAAGCAACGTTAAGGCAGGCTGTGACTGTCTCTAGATACCTGCCAGTTGAGGGGAATACCAATGAGAAACATTTTGTGGCTGATCGTCGCCCTGGTCATTCTTGCCGGCGGCTACATGCTGTTCACCGGCAAGTCTCCGCAGGAGGTCGTGGAAGAGGTCTCCGAGACCGTGTCGACACCCGAAGAGCTGGAAAGTGCCGGCGATGCCGCCGGTGAAGCGGTCGAGAACGCCGTCGAGGACACCGGCCAAGCGCTGGACGAGGCTGCCGAGGCAACCGAGGAGGCCGCCGAAGATGCCGCGGCGGCCGCAGAAGATGCTGTCGATGCTGCCGGGGAAGCCGCCGATGAAGCGGCGCAGGACGCGGTCGAGGCTGGCGACGACGCGGCCAATTTCGCCGAGGACACCGCGTCGGATGCCGCCAACTCGGCCAGTGAAGCCGCGGATGATGCGGCGGAAGCCGCCGCCGACGCCGCGGATGCGACCGGGCAGACAGCCGAGGAAGTCGCCGAAGAAACGACGCAAGCCGCCTCGGACGCCGCAGATGCCGCCGCTGACACTGCAAGCGACGCGGCGGATGCGACGGAAGAGGCCGCCGAGGATGCGGCTGACGAGGCCGCGGATGCGACGAGCGATGCGGCAGCTGCAACCGAAAACGCGGCAGAAGACGCCGCGAGCGCTACCGAAGAGGCCGCGGAAGACGCCGCGACCGAAGCCGGGGACGCAGCCGAGGCGACCGAGACCTCCATCGAGCAGTTGCTGACGCCCGAGGGGTTCGATTACGACAAGGTTGCGGACTACATCGACAATTCCGGCCTCGGCCCGGTGCAGAAGACAGGGCTGAAATCCAGCCTGGAAGCCGCGCGGGACAATCCCGATATGCTGGACAGCGCGCTGGACGCGGTGCGTGAAGCGCTCAACATCTGATCGCATCAGGCTGCTGAAACAAGAAAACCCGCGCTGCGAACAGCGCGGGTTTTTTCGTTTTTCGGCTGACAAGGTTCAGTCGAGAAAGGCTTTTTCGACCACGTATTCCTTCGGATCGGAGTTGGCACCCTCGCGCAGGCCGTATTCCTCCAGCATTTCCTTGATCTCAAGGTTGAACGCCAGGTTGCCGCAGACCATCGCGCGGTCGATCTCGGGCGTAAGAGACTCAACCCCCAGGTCTTCGAAGACTTCGCCCTTGCGCATCAAGTCTGTGATGCGGCCCATCTTCGGGCTCTCCTCTCGCGTTGTGGTGGGGTAATAGCGCAGCTTCTCGTGAAAGCCTTCGCCGATCAGTTCGGCCAGCATCTCGTCGCTGCGGATGCTGTCGATCAGCTCCTTGCCGTAGGTCAGCTCACCCACCTCGCGGCAGGTATGGGTGATGATCACCTCGTCATAATCGGTATAGGTTTGCGGATCGCGCAACAGCGAGGCGAAAGGCGCAAAGCCGGTGCCCGTTGCGAAAAGCCACAGGAGCTTGCCGGGCAAGAGGGCGTCATGCACCAGCGTTCCCACGGGCTTGGGCCGCAGAATGATTTCGTCGCCCGGCTGGATGTGCTGCAGGCGGCTGGTCAGGGGGCCGTCCTGCACCTTGATCGAGTAAAACTCCAGCTCGTCGTCCCAAGACGGAGACGCGATGGAATAGGCCCGCAGCAGGGGCTTTTCCTTGCCGGTCTTCTCGTCTTTCTGCATCAGCCCGATCATCACGAACTCGCCCGAGCGAAAGCGCAGGCTGGCGGGTCGGGTGGTGCGGAAGGAAAACAGCCGGTCGGTCCAGTGCTTGACCGCCGTCACGGTCTGGGCGTCGGGCAGGGTGGGGACTTTGACGGGTTTCGCTTCGGTCACGGTCACGGTCTCGTTCATCAGCAATCATCGCCCGGGGTCTTAGCCCGGGCGCCTCCTCGTATACTTTGATTCAGGTCAGATGACAGGGGTTATTCCGCGGGAATCCTGCCGCGCTCGGCCCCGCGCAGGCGTGCCTGGTAGTCATGCGCCTGCCAATTCGCCCGGAACAGCCATTGGTCCTCGGGCTGCCGTTGGGCCAGGTCGTCCGAGATTTCCACCTCGTCGAAACCGGCCCGGCGCGCCATCGCGTATTGGTCGGCGATGACATGGCCGCGCGCCCGCAGGCGCCCCTTGAAGCCCATCAGCCGGAGTTGCCGCGCGATGGTGAACCCGCGCCCGTCGGAAAAGCTGGGAAAGTCGACGCGGATCATCGGGATGTCAGATATCCGCCCGGCCAGCTCATTGGGGTCGTTGCTGGACGCAAGATCGATGGCACAGCCAGGATGCGCGTCGTTCAGCGCGGCGATGGGACCGTCCCAGTCGTCGCTTGTAAAGCCTTGATCGGTCACGATAACGCTCATGCCGTTTCTCCTGTTCTGACGGGTTTTCCGTTGACGAAATGAATGCCGCATTCGGATTTGTCGGTGCCTCGCCAGCGGCCCGCGCGGGCGTCTTCGCCGGCGGCCACACGGCTGGTGCAGGGTTTGCACCCGATGGACGGATAGCCTTGCGCCACCAGCGGATGCCGGGGCAGGCGGTTTTCTTCCATGTAGGTCTGCACGTCTTCTCGGGTCCAATGCGCCAGCGGGTTGACCTTCATCCGGCCCGTGGACTCTTCGGTCTCGAAGAAATCGAGCGCCGCCCGGTCACCACCGTGATAGCGTTTGCGCCCGGTGATCCAGCCGTCGAACCCTTGCAGCGCGCGTTGTAGCGGCACCGTCTTGCGCAGGGTGCAGCAGGCGTCGGTGTCGGATTGGTGCAGGGTCCCGTTGGGGTCCTGCCGGGCCACCGCGTCGGTGTCGGGACGGATGATGCGCAGGTCCTTCAGGCCAAGGCGTTCGGCCAGTTCCTGCTGGTAGACCAGCGTTTCGGCAAACAGCATCTCGGTATCGAGAAAGATCACCGGCGTGTCGCGCTTCAGCACCGAAATCATGTGCAAAAGCACCACGGATTCCGCGCCGAAGCTGGACACGAGCGCCAGCTTGCCCGCCTCGGGGCTGGCCAGCGCATGGCGCAGCACGGCGGTCGCGGAGTTCAGGCGATACCACTCGTTCAGACCCGAGACCCGGGTCGGCAGGCTGGTGTCGATCTTACTCTGCAGCATAGGCCTTGTCCTGTTCGTAGAGGGCGGTCTTGAACGGCGCCATGCCGACACGGCGGTAGAATTGCAGGAACGTCTCGTCCCGGTCCTGCCGCTGGTCGAGATAGGTCTCGACGATGCGTTCGACGGCCGGAATGATCTCGTCGGCCGAGAATCCCGGTCCGGTACGGTCGCCGATAGCCGCGGTCTCGGTGTGGTCGCCACCCAGCGTGATCTGGTAGTTCTCGACGCCTGCGCGATCGAGCCCGAGGATGCCGATATGGCCCACATGGTGATGGCCGCAGGCGTTGATGCAGCCCGAGATCTTGATCTTCAACTCGCCGATATCATGCTCCAGCTTCAACTCGTCGAAGCGGGTGGCGATCTGCTGGGCGATCGGAATGGACCGCGCCGTGGCCAGCGCGCAGTAATCCATGCCGGGGCAGGCGATGATATCCGAGATCAGGCCGATATTCGCCGTGGCCAACCCGTGCTTTTTCAGGATGGCGTGCAGCGCGGGCAGGTAGGACTTGTGCACATGCGGCAGGATCACGTTCTGTTCGTGGCTGATGCGCAGCTCGTCATGGCCGTAGAACTCGGCAAGGTCGGCCATCACCCGCATCTGGTCCGCCGTGGCGTCACCGGGCGTGGCGCCATGGGCCTTGAGGCTGATCTGTACGATAGCATAGCCGGGCGCACGGTGCGCGACGAGGTTCGTGTCGGCCCAGGACCGGAAGATCGGGTCGGTCTTGTACGTGGTCTCGAACACCTCGGTGCCGTCCTGCCGGAACGCCGGCGGTGCGAAGGCGGTCTTGATGTCTTCGAAGAGAGCTACGTCGATGCCGCTGAACGTGGGGCGGATAATCTCGAACCGCTCCTGAACCCGGGCGCGGATATCGTCGATGCCGTGCTCGTGCACAGTGATCTTGATGCGCGACTTGTACTTGTTGTCGCGCCGGCCCAGCAGGTTCCAGACGCTGACCGTGGCCTCGATAAAAGGCAGCAGGTCTTCCTGGCTGACGAAATCGGTCAGCACCTTGCCGATCATCGGCGTCCGGCCAAGGCCACCGCCGACGAGAACGCGGTAGCCGATTTCGCCGTCGCGCTCGACGATCTGGATGCCGATATCGTGCGCCTTGATCACGGCGCGGTCGTTCGGGCTGCCGGTCACGGCGATCTTGAACTTGCGCGGCAGGAACTGGAATTCGGGGTGGTCGGTGGACCACTGCCGCAAGAGTTCCGCCACTGGGCGAGGATCGGCGATCTCGTCCTCGGCGGCGCCGGCGAAATGATCGGCGGTCACGTTGCGGATGGTGTTGCCGGAGGTCTGGATCGCGTGCATCTCGACCTCGGCCAGCGCCTCGAGAATCTCGGGCACGTCGCGCAGTTCGGGCCAGTTGAACTGGATGTTCTGGCGCGTGGTGAAATGGCCGTAACCCTTGTCCCATGTCTCGGCGATATGGGCGAGCTGACGCATCTGGCGCGAGTTGATCGTGCCATAGGGGATGGCCACGCGCAGCATGTAGGCGTGCAGTTGCAGGTAGAGGCCATTCATCAGGCGCAGCGGCTTGAACTCGTCCTCGGTGAGGTTGCCGGCGATGCGGCGCTCGACCTGGGCACGGAACTGGCGGTTGCGCTCGGCCACGAAGGCCGCGTCGAATTCGGAATAGGAATACATCAGTTTACCTCGGCTTGCTTGCCATGGTGGTAGTTGGATGGCCCGGTCCGGCGGAACTCCTCGCGGAAATGCGTCGGCTGGGGGCCGTTGTCAGAGGGCTTGGCATCGGCCAGATACGCGCCGACGACCAATTCCGGCTGACCTTCGGCCTGCGCCAGCCGCAGATTGGCGAGGGCTTCGTCGCTGATCAACTCGGCCTCGGAAAGGTGCCGTGTCCAGCGGTCGTCGGCGGTTTGGTAAACGACGTCGCCTTCGAGCAGCGCATTGGCGGTGACGACCTTGGGCGTGAATTCTCTGGGCATCAGGCGAACTCCTGGGTCGAGAGGGAAAGACTTGCCTCGGCGGCACGGGGGGCGAGGCCGATGAAGGTGAGGGCGGGGCCGTCGAGATCGGCGGCTTCCAGATCCTGCGCCATGCGGGCCACGGTGGTGGCGACGATGCGCTGTTCCGGGCGCGAGGCATTTTCGACGATGCTGACAGGGGTTGCGCGGTCCGCCCCGTGCATCAGCAGACGGCCCTGGATGAATCGGCTGGACTTCTTGCCCATGTAGATCGCGGCAACCTCGCCGGGTTGGGCGAGGGCGGCCCAGTCCTGCTCGGCATAGCCTTTCATGTCATGGCCGGTAACGAAGCGGACGGCGGCGTTGCGCTTGCGCTTGGTCAGGCTTTGGCCGATGGCGGCTACACCGGCCGAGGCAGCGGTGATCCCGGGCACGATGTGCCAGCCGATCCCGGCGGCATCGACCGCGTCGATTTCTTCGTCGAGTCGGCCGAATACGGTCGGATCGCCACCTTTCAGGCGCACCACCTGCGCGCCGGTGGCGGCGTGTTCGACGATCAGCGCGTTGATATCCTCCTGCGACATCGAAGGGCCAAAGCCGGTTTTGCCGGCGTCGATCAGCGTCGCTTCGCGGCGGGCAAGTTCAAGGATTTCGGGCGTGACAAGCCGGTCGTGGATCACCACGTCGGCGGCGTCGAGCGCCTTGCGGGCCTTGAGCGTCAGCAGTTCCGGATCACCCGGGCCGGCGCCGACGAAGGCCACGTGACCCTGACGTTCTTCGGCCTTCACATGGGTGTCCAGAAGGGTGGGCAGAACCGCGTTGACGGCTTCTTCGCCGCCTTCATCCATCGCACGCGGGCCGGTTCCGAAATAGTACTCCGACCAGAAGTCACGGCGCTTGCGGCCCATGGGCAGCACCTCGACCGCCTTGCGGAATGCCTTGCCGATCCGGGCGAGGGTGCCCAGCGTGGCGGGCAGGCGCTCTTCCAGATCGGCCTTGATCGCGCGGGCCAGAACGGGCGCCGCGCCCTCGGTGCCGATGGCGACGGTTACCGGGTCACGATCCACGATCGCGGGCGTGATGAACGCGCTGTCCTGCAAGTTGTCGACGATATTCACCAGCGCGCCATCGGCGCGGGCGATGGCGGAGGTGCGGGCATCCTCGGCCTCGTCCTCGTCCGCGGCGTAGAACAGTACGGCGCAGGTCGTGTCACCGGGCTCCATCGCGCGGCGCACAAGGCGCAGTTTGCCGGCGGCGTGCCAGTCTTCGATCTCTTGCGCGGGAGACGAGGCGAACACCGTCAGGTGCGCTTCGGTTTTCAGCAGCAGGCGCAGCTTGGCCAGGGCCGCGTCACCGCCGCCGGACAGTACGACGCGACGGCCCTCGAGCGCGACGAAGATGGGAAAATGTTTCACGGGAGCTGGCCTCCGGCTGCGATTGACTTGTCCTTAGATATAGAAAATATTCCCGGTATTGCGCCACTGGTCGGTGCGAATAAGGACATGCGTTCCAAAATGCATTCAGTGGACAGGGCGTGTTCCGGGAAAAGGGAAATTGTGGAATGAGTGTTCGCCTTGACGAACTGGATCGGAAAATCCTCTTGGAACTGCAAAAGGACGGGGGGCAGTCGCTGGACGATATCGCCAAATCCGTGGGCAGTTCGAAGACGCCGGTGTGGAACCGGATTCGCAAGATGCGGGAAGGCGGCGTGATCCGCCAGCAGACTTTTTTGCTGGATCCCGAGGCGTTGGGGCTGGAGGCCTGTTTCTTCGTCCTGATCCGCACGTCAGAGCACGACAAGGAGTGGCAGGACAGGTTTCTGAATGCTCTAAGGACCCGGCCGGAGGTGATGGAGGCGCACCGGCTGGCAGGTGATATCGACTATATCCTGAAGGTCGTGGTCAGCAACGCGCGGGCCTACGACACCTTCTACCAGGCGCTGATTTCAGAGGTGAAAGTGCACAACGTCACCGCGCTCTTATCGATGGAAGAGATCAAGTCGACGACGATGTTGCCGGTCTAGACGATCAGGTCGATTGCTCCAATGCCTTGATAATGGGCGAGAAATCCGCGGCCTTGAGGCTTGCGCCGCCGACGAGGGCGCCGTCGACATTGTCGGTGGCGAAAATCTCGGCGGCGTTGTCGGGCTTTACCGATCCGCCGTAGAGCAGGGGGATCGCACGGCCGTCCTCAGCGCCGAAGCGGCGGATCATGCTGGCGCGGATGAAATCGTGAACCTCGTCGATCTGTTCGGTCGTGGGAATCTTGCCGGTGCCGATGGCCCAGATCGGCTCGTAGGCGATCACCGTATTGGCCGCGGTGCAGGCATCGGGCAGGGACGCGGCGAGTTGGCCGCCGATGATATCGAGCGTGTTGGCCGCCTCGCGCTGCGCCAGCGACTCGCCCACGCAGACGATGGCGACCAGCCCGGCGGCGTGGGCCGCGCGGATCTTGGCGTTGACGTCATCGCTGCTCTCGCCGTGATCTTCGCGCCGTTCGGAATGTCCGAGGATGACGCTGGTGGCGCCGGCGTCGGACAGCATTTCGGCAGAGATATCGCCGGTATGGGCGCCACTGACCTGCGCGTGACAATCCTGCCCGCCGATCTGAACGGACGCGTCCGCCACGAGCGCCGCAGCCGGATGTATCAGCGTGGCGGGCGGGCAGATCAGGATGTCCACGGACGGATTTGGATGCGCCTGTGCGAGAGCGGACAATTCCTGCAAGGCACAGCGCGTGCCGTTCATCTTCCAGTTACCAGCCGCCAGCTTACGCGCCATTCCTTACCTCCGGGTTAATTGACCGGAGTGGTAGCGGCTCGGGCCGGGCGGGGCAACGGCTACATGCCTTCGAACTTGATCGACTCGCCGCAGCCGCACGCCTCGGTGACATTGGGATTGTTGAAGACGAAGCCCGATTCCAGAAGCGAGGTCTGGTAGTCGATTTCGGTCCCGAAGAGGAACATCTGCGCCATGGGCGCGATCATGACGCGGGCGCCGTCCTGCTCGACCACTTCGTCGTTTGGGTCGACCTCGGTCACGTAGTCCATGGTGTATTCCATGCCCGCGCAGCCGCCTTTCTTGACGCCGATGCGCAGGCCCTGGTGGCCGTCCTTGTCCATCAGGCGGGCAATCATCGACGCCGCTTTGGGGGTCATGGTGACCGCCTGTTTGCCTGGAATTCCGAACATGGTGCTGCCTTTCTCGCTGCGTTGACCTCAATCTAAGCAAGCCACCCGGCAATCTCAAGCGGCGGCAGCAATTCCATCCAGGCGCGGGTGGCCTCGGCCACCAGGAACGCCCATGCAAAGGAGGCCAGCGTGCCGATGATCACGTATTCCGCCGTTTTCTGATCCCGCGCGGCGGTGCCGAAGCGCAGGATGGACTTGGCAGTGATCAAAAAGCCCACGGCAAGCGGTTGATTTGCCATGACGAAAAAGAAGATCAGGCCCCGCTCGATCAGCCCGATCTGGCGGCCGCCGTTGCGCAGGCCGCGTTGCTGGATCAGCGTGCCATGCGAGCGCATCAAGAGGCCGATGGCGTATTGTCCGGCGACCAGGGTCGCGATCAGGCCGGAGAGAAGCGCCATCAGCGGCAACAGGGTGGGCATGTCGGCCCAGGCGCCGGTGGCCCAGAGGGTGGGGGCGTAGAACGCGACGGCGACAACCACCAAAAGGTGCAGGGCCTGATCGGCGAGGAACGCCGTCAGGCCCTTGAAATTGCCGTAGGTTTTGGCGCAGTCGATCGCGAGGTGCAGGCCTGCGAGCGCCAGGACCGGCAAAGCGTCCACGTGGCCCAGCGCGGCCATGGAGGCCACCAGAACCACCGCCCCGTGCAGAAGCATGACGCCGAAATGGCGCTTGTGGCGATGGATCCAGTCGGTTTGCAGGATGAAATCGGCCACGACATGAGCAAAGAGGAGGGCGGTCAAGGTTTCGATCATTCCGACTTCTCCAGCAGTGTCAGGGCATCGTGCAGGGCGGGGTAGCCGGCGGCATGAAGCGCCTGGTCAATGGCCTGGCGGGAGATGCCGAGGCGGTCGGCGGCGACGCGGCGCGGCCCGGTTCCGGGGGGCAGCATCGCGGCCACGGCGCGGGCCTGCGCCTGGGTCCAGCCCTGCGCGATATGGTCGGCAAGTCGGAAGGTGGCGTCGAGTGGGCCACCGGCGGCGTGGGCCAGGAGCGTGTTGCCCGAGAGCGACTCCAGCAGGCGGCCAGAGGCGCTGAACGCAGGGCCGTGGGCACTGTTGGGGTTGACGTCGGAGAGGGTGCCCTTGCCGGTCGCCACGGCGATGCGCGTTTGCACTGCCGGCTCCAACGCCATCAGGCTGGATTGCAGGTAAAGCGTTGATCTAAGGGTGTATTCAGCCGGATTGACCGCCAGTTGCCAGCCGTCCCCGCCACGTCGTCCGAACGCAGCCGTGGCGCCTTGGCCCCAGGCGGAGATGTCATCTGACAGCCGGTCGAGGCAGGCCATGACATCGTCCAGACGGTCCGCCGAAAGGGCGGAGGAGTCAACGATATCGCCGGTGAAGACGGTCCAGATCATATGCAAGTAATATTACTTGCTTTTGCAAAATGCAAGCGTTTTTGCTTGCCTTACATGAACCCGAGTTCGAGCCTTGCCTCGTCGCTCATCATGTCCATGCCCCAGGGTGGCTCCCAGGTCAGATCAACATCAACCTGTTTAACACCTGCTAACGGCTCGATCGCCTCGGCGACCCAGCCGGGCATTTCGCCGGCGACGGGGCAACCCGGGGCGGTGAGGGTCATGATGACGCTGACCTCGTTCTGGGGGGTGATGTCGATCGTGTAGATCAGCCCGAGGTCATAGATATTCACAGGGATTTCAGGGTCATAGACCGAGCGGCACGCTTCGACGATCTGGTCGTAAAGCGGGTGATCCGTGCTGGAGGGCGCGATCAGCGGCGCGCCTTCGAGGGGTTCTGGCTGTTGGGTCATGTCACGTCCTGTGCCGTTATCCGACTGAATATATAAGGATATGAGAGCGCCGCGTCCAGAGGGGGTGCGGTGGATTAACGCCCCGATATTGGCCGGATCGGGTGGGGGTGACATGCGTACACCCCGCGTGCACCCCCCGTACACCGCCGCGGCGCAGCACCGCGCGGCGCGAAAGGGTTAACGCGCGCCGGGTGACGTTGCGCTCCCCCCGGGTTCACTTGCTGGTGCGTCGCCGCCGCACGGGTTCGGGGCGCACGCGGGCCTCGATATCATCGTAGAGCATCCCGACGATGTTCTTGCCGGTCGAATTCTCGATCCCCTCCATGCCGGGCGAGGAGTTGACCTCGAGCACCTTGGGGCCGGCCTCGGCCCGCAGAAGATCGACGCCGGCGAGCCCCAGGCCGAAGGCGCGGGCGGCGCGCAGGGCGGTCTCGCGCTCGGTCTTGGTGATGCGCACGGACTTGGCAGAGCCGCCGCGGTGCAGGTTGGAGCGGAAATCGCCCTCGGCCCCGGTGCGTTTCATCGAGGCCACGACCTTGCCGCCGATCACGAGACAGCGGATGTCCTCGCCCGCGGCCTCCTTGACGAAATCCTGCACGAGGAAGTTGGCCTTGAGGCCGCGGAAGGCGTCGATCACGCTCTCGGCCGCCTTCTTGGTTTCGGCCAGCACGACGCCCTTGCCTTGGGTGGATTCCAGCAGTTTGACGATCAGCGGCGCGGTGCCGACGAGGCCGATGAGGTTGCCGGTGTCCTGCGGCGAGGCGGCGAAGGCGGTGTTGGGCATCCCGACCTTGGCGCGGGCCATGAGCTGATGCGCGTAGAGCTTGTCGCGGCTGGAGGAGATGCCGGCGGAGGGGTTCACGCAGTAGGTGCCGATGGTTTCGAACTGACGCACCACGGCGGCGCCGTAGGAGGTGATCGAGGCGCCGATGCGCGGGATCACGGCATCGTAGCGGGGCAGGCGTTTGCCGTCGTAATGCACCTCGGGCGCCAGCGTGTTGATCGCCATGTAGCAGCGGGTGGTGTTGATGACCTCGACGGAATGGCCGCGCTTCTCGCCTTCCTCGACGAGGCGGCGGGTCGAGTAGTTGTCTTCGCGCGAGAGCACCGCGATGCGCAAGGAGCGGTTGGGCTGGGCCTCGCGCATCTTCTTGGTGTGGTAGACGTCGTAGTTGAGCTCGGGCTGAAGGAAGCGGTCGGTGGCGACGATCGAGATGTGATCCTTGAGCGCGGTGCGGCCCAGGAGCATCCGGCTGTTCATGGTGGAGCGGTTGGTGAGCGTGATCTCGATCGGCCAGGACTGGCCCGAGACCTCGAGCTTGCTTTCGATGACGTAGCGCAGTTCCTTCTCGCCGTTCGAGGACGCGACCTCGCGCCGGTCGACGATGGGGGCCGAGCAGGGGATCACGAGGTCGTCGCGGCCCGGGATGGGGTGGACGGTGAACCGGACCTTGGGTTTCGAGGACGGCCCGAAGGTCTCGATGTCGAAGGCGTGGAGCGCCGAGGTGCGCGCGCCGGTGTCGACCTTGGCCCGCAACGCCGGCACGCCCAGTCCGGGCAGGGAAATCCATTCTTCCCAGCCAAAGTTCAGGATCTCGGGGCTGTCGGCGGATGCTGTCATGGGGTGGCCTTTTGATTGTTGATCGGTCGACGGTGGAACTGCAAGTTTCACCACGTAATCAATGTCGGCACAAGGTTACGGTGGGATGACGGTCGCGGGCACCTTCAGCCGCCGGGATAATCCTGCACCGGGCCCTGCGGCAGGAAGGGCTTGCCGGTTTCCTTTTCCAGCTCGGCGGCGCGGGTCAGCAGGCGTTCGCGGCAGGCGGTTTCGAGATCCCAGAAGGTGGACTGGTCGGGGGTGGGCAGGGCGAAGAGGACCTTCTTGCCGAAGATGTCCTGATCCTCGACCCATACGCCGGCGTCGTCCTTCGATCCCAGCGTGCCGTCGTCGATCTCGTCCATGATCTGGAAGAACGCCGTGCGCAGGGCGGACACATCGGCGGTCTGGGCGAAGGTGAGGCGGATCGGCCGGGTCATCTCGCGGTCGCCGGCGGAGAGGTTCTCGAAGGGATGCTTGACGAAGTGGCTGACCGGCACGATGAAGCGGTTGCCGGTCCAGATCGCCAGCTGGACATAGGTGAAATGGATGCGCTCGACGGTGCAGAAGCGGTCCTCGAAGATGATCTGGTCGCCGATCCGGGCCGAGCGGTTGAGCGCGATCTGCACGGCGGCCAGGAGGTTGCCCAGCACCTCGCGGGCGGCGAAACCCAGGACGATGGTGATCGCACCGGCCCCGGCCAGCAGGGTGTAGCCCAGCGAGTTGAAGACCTGCACCGAGCTGAGCAGCGTGGCGGCGCCGGCGATCACGGCCAGGATGATGACGAACTTGCGAAAGCCCGACAGCATGGTGGCCATGTTGCGATAGTGCGCGTTGCCCGGGATGGCGAGTTCCTCGGGGCTGTTGAGGCTGACGCGGTCGAAGATCTCGTCGGCGACGCGCACGGCGGCCAGGGCGAAGCCGATGACATAGCCCAAAAGGACCAGGGGTCCGACGACGACACTTATCGGGCCGGTGACCACCAGCAGGCGGTTGGTGGTGAAGCCGATGACGGCGGAAATCACCATGATGGTGGCGGGCAGGCGGAAGGCGCGGACGCAGGCCTGCACGATCCGACGGCTGGAGAACTGGCCCAGCCAGCCGACGAGGCGATAGGCGATGTAGCCCAGCAGGAACGCGACGACGGTGATGACGGGCAGTGCCAGCCATTCCCAGATATACATCCCGAACGGGCCGCGTTCGCGCGCCCAGGGGGGCATCGCCATTTCAAGCTCGGTCGGCTTGAAGCGCTCGTAAAGCGCGGGGATGTCGCGCACGCTTTGCCGCGAGATGACCCATACCGCGTCTTCGTTCGCGGGTTTCACGCGGTTGAGGCGCAGGGGCACGGGGCGCTTGTCCAGCTCCAGCATGTTGAGCAGGATCGAGCGGCGCACGCGCCCGGCGCCAGGGTCTTCCTGGGCCCCGTCGAGCCAGCCGTCGGGGCGGTCCGACAGGTCGGTCCAGGGGATCAGGACCTGCCGGTCGATGATCATCTTGAGCTGCCGCGCGAGATCGGCGCCGCGGTTGGCCTGCATCTCGAGCGGCAGATCGCCCAGGTCCAGCAGGTGGGCCGCGGCGCCGTATTCGTCGTCGTCGAAGAAGGACAGGAGGGATTCCACCGTCGAGCGGGGCGTGTCGCGGTCGAGGGACGCGGGCGGCTGGGGCAAGCCGGGATTCAGCAGGTCGATCTCGAAATAGGGCTCCTGCGCAAGTGACGCGACCGCGCCGGACACGAGGACGAAAAGCGCCGCCAGGAGGCTGCGCAGCGAGGCGGCGATAATGTGCATAGGTCTGGTCACGTGTCCCGTCATTTTCGTGCCAGCATAACCCGGTCCGTGCCGGTTTGGTTCATTTTCTTCCGCGCGCCCCGGTCCGGGGCTGAAAACCGGGGTGATTGAAGCTTTCGCCAAAGGCGTTATGGAGGGCGCGGTGAGGTCAGAGGGTGATGACATGACGAACGGGTTCGCTTTCGAGTTGGGCGCAACGGACGGGCAGGCGCGGACGGGGGTGATCCGCACGCCGCGCGGCGAGGTGCGCACGCCGGCCTTCATGCCGGTGGGGACAGCCGCCACGGTCAAGGCGATGATGCCTGAAAGTGTTCGCGAGACGGGGGCGGATATCCTGTTGGGCAACACCTATCACCTGATGCTGCGCCCCACGGCGGAGCGGATCGACGCCCTGGGCGGGTTGCATCGGTTCATGAACTGGGAGCGGCCCATTCTGACCGACAGCGGCGGGTTCCAGGTGATGAGCCTTGCGGGGTTGCGCAAGCTGACCGAGGAGGGCGTCACCTTCAAGAGCCATATCGACGGGTCGAAACACGAGCTGACGCCGGAGCGGTCGATGGACATCCAGCGCCTGTTGGGCAGCGATATCGTGATGTGTTTCGACGAATGCCCCGCGCTGCCGGCGAGCGACGACGAGGTGGCGCGGGCGATGCGCCTGTCGATGCGGTGGGCGGCGCGGTCGAAGGACGCGTTCGGGGACCGGCCGGGGCATGCGCTTTTCGGGATCATGCAGGGCGGCGTGACGCAGGAGCTGCGCCAGGAAAGCGCCAACGTGCTGGTCGAGATCGGGTTCGACGGCTATGCCATCGGCGGGCTGGCGGTGGGCGAGGGGCAGGCGGCGATGTTCGGCGTGCTGGACTATGCCACCGGGTACCTGCCCGACGACAGGCCGCGCTACCTGATGGGGGTGGGCAAGCCCGACGACATCGTCGGTGCGGTCAAACGCGGCGTCGACATGATGGATTGCGTGCTGCCGTCGCGGTCGGGGCGGACGGGGCAGGTGTTCACCCGGCGCGGCGTGCTGAACATCAAGAACGCCCGGCACCAGGACGACCCGCGCCCCCTGGACGAGGCCTGCACCTGTCCGGCGTGCCGGAAGTATTCACGGGCCTATCTGCACCACGTGTTCCGCAGCCAGGAGATCATCAGCTCGATGCTGCTGACCTGGCACAACCTGCATTACTACCAGGAGATCATGGCGGGGATGCGCGAGGCCATCGCCGCGGGCCGGTTCGATGCCTGGGAAGCGGCGTTTCATGCCGGGCGGGCAGAGGGGGATATCACGCCGATTTGACAGCGTTCGCAATGGCTTGGCCGATCCTCCGGCTTTTGGCTCCAAACTGTTTCCAAAACGTGATCCGATTTCTCTAGGCGATGGGCGGTTTTCCGCTTATCCTGTTATCATTACTGGGGAAATGAGTACTATTACAATGACTTATGCTGCCTTTGCCTTTAGCTGGATGTCCGTCGCGCTGTTCGCGGCCGTGCTGCTTGCCTAGTTCAGGCACACGTCGGACCATCCGAGCCCTAAAATTCAGACCGGCACCACGCACCGGGCCGATACATTTTTTTGAACGCTTTGCCGGCAGAGCGCGACCCAGAGGCATCACGACACCGTGACAGGCTGGGAGCGATCAGATGACATATGTGGTATTCACCTTCACCTGGGCCTCTATGGCGGTTCTGGCTGCGGTGCTGCTGGCCTGATCGTGCCGCGCCAGGGCCGCGCCGCGGCGCGCGTCCACGCACGGGCCGAGCCTGCGCGAAAATGCGCAATCACTGTTAAGAACGCGTATATTTGGTGCTTGTGCCTGTCTGCGCCGCGAGTCATGCTGACACCAGCCCCGTGCGGGCCGAGGTTGAAACTGGTCCGAGAGCGCCCAGATTAACCCTATCGAAACGGAGAAGGCCGGTGGTTGCCGCCAAGTCGGGACCGGAGCCTTCTTGCCAATACAGGATACCGAGCATGCAAGATCCCCTTAACGCCTCTTACCCCGTGCTGCCGCTGCGCGATATCGTGGTGTTCCCGCACATGATCGTGCCGCTTTTCGTGGGACGCGAGAAATCGGTCCGGGCGCTGGAAGAGGTGATGCAGGACGACAAGCAGATCCTGCTGTCGAGCCAGATCGACCCGGGCGAGGACGACCCGAATTCGGACGGCATCTATACCGCCGGCGTGCTGGCCAATGTGCTGCAACTGCTGAAACTGCCCGACGGCACCGTCAAGGTGCTGGTCGAGGGCGTGGCGCGGGTGCAGATCACCGAGTACCTGGAGAACGAGAATTTCTTCGAGGCGCGGGCCGAGTACCTGGCCGAGATGCCGGGCGACGCCGCGACGATCGAGGCGCTGCTGCGCACCGTGTCGGACGAGTTCGCGCGCTATGCGAAGGTCAAGAAGAACATCCCCGAAGAGGCGCTGGCCGCCGTGACCGAGGCCGACGACGCCGCCAAGCTGGCCGACCTGGTGTCGGGACACCTGGGCATTGAGGTGGCGCAGAAGCAGGAATTGCTGGAGACGCTGAGCGTCAGCGAGCGGCTTGAGAAGGTCTATGGCCTGATGCAGGGCGAAATGAGCGTGTTGCAGGTCGAGAAGAAGATCAAGACGCGCGTCAAGTCGCAGATGGAGCGCACGCAGCGCGAGTATTACCTGAATGAGCAGATGAAGGCCATTCAGAAGGAGCTGGGCGATGGCGAGGACGGCGAAGGCGAGATTGCCGAGCTGGAAGAGCGCATCGAAGCCACCAAGCTGTCGAAGGAAGCCCGCGAGAAGGCCGAGGGCGAGCTGAAGAAGCTCAAGAACATGAGCCCGATGAGCGCCGAGGCCACGGTCGTGCGCAACTACCTGGACTGGATGCTGTCCATTCCGTGGGGCACGAAATCCCGCGTGAAGAAGGACCTGGGCCGGGCGCAGGATATCCTCGACAAGGACCATTACGGCCTTGAGAAGGTCAAGGAGCGGATCGTCGAGTACCTGGCGGTGCAGCAACGCTCGAAAAAGCTGAAAGGCCCGATCATGTGCCTTGTCGGCCCGCCGGGCGTGGGCAAGACGTCGCTGGGCAAATCCGTTGCGCGCGCCACCGGCCGTGAGTTCATCCGCATCAGCCTGGGCGGAGTGCGCGACGAGTCCGAGATCCGCGGTCACCGCCGGACCTATATCGGCTCGATGCCGGGCAAGATCATCCAGTCGCTGAAGAAGGCGAAGACGACCAACCCGCTGATCCTGCTCGACGAGATCGACAAGATGGGCCAGGATTTCCGGGGCGACCCGGCGTCGGCCATGCTGGAGGTGCTGGACCCCGAGCAGAACGGGACGTTCGTGGACCACTACCTGGAGGTCGAGTACGACTTGTCGAACGTGATGTTCCTGACCACGGCGAACTCCTACAACATGCCGGGGCCGCTGCTCGATAGGATGGAGATCATTCCGTTGGCCGGCTACACCGAGGACGAAAAGCGCGAGATCGCCAAGCAGCACCTTCTGGCCAAGCAGATCAAGAACCACGGTCTGAAGCAGAAGGAGTTCAGCCTGGACGATAGTGCGCTGACGGCGATCATCCGGCATTACACCCGCGAGGCGGGCGTGCGGAACCTCGAGCGCGAGATCAGCAAGGTCTGCCGCAAGGCGCTGACCAAGATCATCAAGAAAGAGGCCGAGCGCGTCGACGTGACCGGCGACAATATCGACGAGTTCCTGGGCGTGAAGAAGTTCCGCTATGGCCTTGCCGAGGAGAAGGACCAGGTTGGTGTCGTCACCGGGCTGGCCTATACCTCGGTGGGTGGTGAGCTTCTGAACATCGAGGCGTTGCGCCTGCCGGGCAAGGGCCGGATGAAGACCACCGGCAAGCTGGGCGACGTGATGAAGGAATCGATCGACGCGGCGTCTAGCTATGTCCGGTCGATCAGCCCGCAGATCGGGGTGAAACCGCCGCGGTTCGAGAACTGGGATATCCACGTGCACGTGCCCGAGGGCGCCACGCCCAAGGATGGCCCCAGCGCGGGCCTGGCGATGGTGACGTCGATCGTGTCGGTGCTGACCGGGATCCCGGTGCGCAAGGACATCGCCATGACCGGCGAGGTCACGCTGCGTGGTAATGCGCTGGCCATCGGCGGTCTGAAGGAGAAGCTGCTGGCGGCCCTGCGCGGTGGTATCAAGACGGTTCTGATCCCGCAGGAAAACGAGAAGGACCTGACCGAAATCCCCGACAACGTGAAGGAGGGGCTGGAGATCATCCCCGTCGAGCATGTCAGCGATGTGCTGCGGCTGGCGCTGGTCAAGGCACCCGAGCCCGTCGAGTGGGACGAAGCCGCCGAGGAGGCGGCTGCCGCCGAGGCCGCGCGAAAGTCGCGGGATGACGGGGCAGGGGCGGTGACCCACTAGGCCGGCCCGACCGTTCGGTGAAAAGAAAAAGGCGCCCCGGTCGGGCGCCTTTTTTCATTCGGGCAGATCGATTCAACGCCGCCTGCTGCAGGCCGCGCAGGCGCATTCGCCCGATGACCGGCCGGTCGGTTCGGGGTTCCCGATTGCGCGGTCTCGCAGTCTAGAACGCGCCGCCGGCCACCGCGAAGAGGAAGACGTAAAACAACGTCAGCATCAGCGCATCGACCTTGGCCGTGGAATCCTCGACGGCGGCATCCGCGATAACCTGCTGATCGAGCACGGGGTCTGACAAGTTTCCGGCAAGGCCGGGTTCGACGAAAAGCAGCGAGGCGACAGCGGCGGCGACAATAACTTTCTTCATTGTGTGATCCCCAGTGATAATTGGCGACAATTTATGCGGCCAGGTTGCCGGTACGTCAACTCGGCGGTGGTATTCCGTTCCAAATCCGGTATCGTGTGTCAAAAGTGCAAATAACAGAGGCCCAGAATGGCATCGCGCAGTACGACAAGCCCGAAATCCAAGTCCGCGGACACAGCGCCCGCCGCTCCGGCCAAGGCGGATCTGGACGTGGTCACCGAGACGACCGCGGCGGAGATCGTTTCGACCGAACTCAAGAAGCAGGAGCTGCTTCAGTTGGTGGCGGACCGCGCCGATCTGAACAAGAACAAGGTTAAGCCGGTGGTCGAGGCCATGCTGGAAGTGCTGGGCGAGGCGTTGGCCGAAGGGCGCGAGCTGAACCTCAAGCCGCTGGGCAAGGTGAAGATCAACCGCCAGAAAGAGGTCGGCAACGCGCGGGTCATCGTGGCGAAGATCCGGCAATCGAAGGACGACGACACCAGCGGCAACAGCTAAGGCCGCCCGGGTCCGCCTGCAGGGTGAAATTCCGTGCGCGGATCATGCGGCTTTGCTATTGCACCGGTCTCGAAGGGACGCTAAACAGCGGCTCCGGCGGGCGATTAGCTCAGTGGTAGAGCGCTTCGTTCACATCGAAGATGTCAGAAGTTCGAATCTTCTATCGCCCACCATTTCCCACCCTATACATTCAGCATCCGCCAGAGCCCGTAGCCGATGACCAGCAGGGTCACGACGACCACGGCGGGCCAGCTCCAGCGTGGCCAGTGCGGCGGGAAGCGCTGGCGCAGGATCTGAAGCGACGTTGCCATGAACCAGGCGAGGGTGAGGCCGAGGAGCATGAAGAATGCGATGATCCGGGCATTGCCCTGACCGCGTGCGCCCAGCCCCAGTACGTCGAGATAATGCGCGCCCCACAGGACGATGAGGGCTGCCGCCACCGTCAGGGCGGCCAGCAGGGCGGGCCGCCCATGGGGCAGGAGGGCCAGCACCAGAAAGAGCGCCGCCGGGAGTGCGAATGCAAGAAGAGTGAGGGCCATGCTCGTGCGCAGTCTTTTTGTTCGTTGCAGACGACCTTAGGCACGGGCACAGGCGTTCTGAATAGATTTCGGCACGCCCGTGTTAATTTTCGCCCGGCCTGTTGCGGGAAAGTTCGACCGCGCAATCCGCGGGGCGGTCGGGTGCGAAGCATCTTGCAAGGCCAGTGCGGTGTTGCTAGAGGAGCGCAGCGAGGGGCGGTTAGCTCAGTTGGTAGAGCGCTTCGTTTACACCGAAGATGCCGGGGGTTCGAGTCCCTCACCGCCCACCACTCCCCCTAAAAAACAGGCTGGCAGACGCGCGTTTTCCGATGTCGAAACACGTGCCGGGGGTTGTTTCGCTTGGAGAAACATTCCGTTTTTGAGGATCGGAGTCATTCCAACCTGCATTCCACGCTGTTAACCATGTTTGCGGATGCCGGTGGGCCGACGGTTGCCACGGCAAGGCTCGATGCAGGGGAAGCAGGAGCACATGCAGAATTCACTGGACCTGATCAAGGTCGGCGGGGCCTGCGTCTCGGGCCTGGCGCGCAACGGGTATGCTATCGAGACGGTGTCGGATTTCGAGGCCGTGGAACAGCTGGTGCGGGAGCATGGCAAGACCAGCGTCACCGCGAAACTGTCGGCGCATTACAACGATTTCACCGAAGAGTCCGGCTTCTGGCTGGTGCTGCGCGAGGGCGAGACCTTCGTGGCGGCGGTGGCGACGCGGTTCGACAATGTCGGACGCGAGAACATGGGCGATTACATGCGCCGGACGATGCGCCGGCACTACCCGCACCCGTCCGGCGACACCTTGCTGGACTTCACCACGGCGCTGCCGCCGGGGTTTCACGGGCGCATGGCCTATATCGGAGAGCTTTTCGTGGCCCCGGGGCAGCGGGGGTCGCGGCAGCGCCTGCGACAGCTGATGTTGCTGCTGCATTGCTGTATCGCCACGAAATGGCCGGTGGACTGGACCTATGCGATGATGCGGGACCGGGACGTGATGGCGGGATTCGCAACCACGTATGGGTTTACCGTGCAGGTGCCCGGCGTGGCGAGATGGGCCGATCCAGCGCCTGCGGGGCGGGGCGACAGCGAATGGCTGGTGGCGCTGTCGTCGGAGCACCTGTCGCACATGATGGCGTATTACGCCGGCTCACTCGAGAGCTTGTGAGTAGTTCAGCACGTACTTGTTGCCTTCGCCATCGCGCACCGGCAGCAGCAGCCGCTTGTAGGTGAAGCGCAGCGGAAAGCTGTGGCCGGGCAGCATGACGTCGATCTCCTCGATCGTCAGCTTGGGTTCGCCGCGCGTGGCCTCGACATGGGCCAGCCGGACGCTTTCGCACAGCTTGTCGTCGAAGGTGGTGAAGAGATAGCGCAGGTGCTCGGCCGTCTGGATGCCGAAGCTTTGCGCGGCAAGGCTCTGGTGGCCGATCTTGTAGGGTTCGGGCAGGCGCGAGTGCTCGTCCGGCGCAAGGTAGAGATCGACATGTTCGCTGAGCGTGTCGAAATTGGTCAGAACGCCCCCCTGCTGGTGCCACCAGGTCAGCACGTCGTCCAGAAGGGGGCGGGCGCCGCGTTGCGACAGCTTGCGATGCGCCTCGCGGGTGACGGAGGTCAGGATCCGCTCTGCCTGGGCCGTGACGATGCGGTTGTCGATCTCGCCGCCGGCCAGGGTGATCTGGTCGTTGAGACCGGCGATCTGGTTCGGCGTGATGCCAAGGGCGGAGCAGATCTTGACCACGCTGGAATAGCCCGGGTCACTTTTCGAGGACAGGAGGTTGGAAATATAACGCTCGCCCTGTCCGATCTCGAGAGACAGGCCTTTGTAATCGTAGGACGAGCCCTTGATGTAGGTCTTCAGTCGATCATGGAAATCCAGCACGAGATACCAATCCTGTTTTACGGATCACGAGTCATTTATAAGTGGTCTATTGCAGTAACGTCAAATAGCGATTGACACTTCACCAGTAAAGCATTTAGCCCCAAGGCTTGGCATCTGTGCACCTGAATCCAAAGAAAAACACTGTTTCCGGGGACTGACGCAACGTCACGAAACGCTTGAAAACCGGCGTCGGAACGGGTGTGGAAAAACCTGTCGATTTGACGCGGTGAACGCTTGACGGGACGGGCCGCGCCGCCTAAACACCCTCTCACGCTCGGGGCATGGCTTCGGGTTTGCAGCGGGCGGTTGTAGCTCAGTTGGTTAGAGTACCGGCCTGTCACGCCGGGGGTCGCGGGTTCGAGCCCCGTCAACCGCGCCACCGCTGCAAAACATTACGACCTTCGCGCGGTTGTAGCTCAGTTGGTTAGAGTACCGGCCTGTCACGCCGGGGGTCGCGGGTTCGAGCCCCGTCAACCGCGCCACGTCATCCCCTACATTCAGTCGAAGAACCGGCGCAGCGCCGCGATGGTCGCCTCGGGCGCCGTGTCGATGAAGAAATGGCCGCCTTCGATCGTACCGGAGCGCATGTCGGCGCATTTCGGCTCCCACGTGGCCGGCACGTCATAGTGGCGGGCCATCGCACCGTCACGACCGTAGAGGATCAGCGTGGGGCAGGCGATGCGGGCGTCGAGATCGGCGGCATCGTCGGTCACGTCATGGGCAATGGCGGCGCGGTAATCGTTGCACATGCCGCGGATCGTGTCGCGGCTGCGCCAGCTTTCACGGTAGGCGGCCAGTTGATGCGGGTCGAAATCTTCGAGCGCGGCGGCGCCCCAGCCGGTGAGGCAGGAGTGGTAGTAGGCGTCCGGGTCGGCAGCGATCATGTCCTCGATCAGGGCGCCGGGCTGGGCAAGGAAGAACCAGTGGTAATAGGTCTGCGCCACGTCCATCCGCAATTCGGTCAAGAGCGTGTGCGTGGGCACGATATCCATCAGGCAAAGCGAGGTCACGGCGTCGGGCGCGTCGAGGGCAAGCCGGTGCGCCACGCGCGCCCCGCGATCATGGCCTGCGACGGCGAAGCGGTCGTGGCCAAGGTGAGACATCAGCGCCAGTTGGTCGCGGGCCATTTCGCGAAAGCTGTAGGCGGCGACATCCTGGGGTTTTCCGCTGTCGCCATAGCCGCGCAGGTCGGGGCAGATTACGGTGTGCGTGTCGGCCAGCGCCAGGGCCACGCGGGCCCAGAGCGCACGGGTCTGCGGGAAACCGTGCAAGAGCAGCAGCGGCGGGCCGGAGCCGCCGATGCTATAGGCGATCCGGATGCCGTTGACCTGCGCGGTCGCGTGGCGAAAGCCGGGGATGGGCACGGGTTAGCGCGACAGCCGGTCGAGCACGCGCGCCCAGCTGCGGGTGCCCTTGTGAAAGCTCTCGACGTTGTATTTCTCGTTGGGTGAGTGGATGGCGTCGTCTTCCTGGGCAAAGCCGATCAGCATGGAATCAAGCGACAAGATTTCCTTGAAGAAACCGGCGATGGGGATCGAGCCGCCCATGCCGGTGAAAACCGCCTCGCGGTCCCATTCATCGGAGAGCGCCTGGCGGGCGGCTTCGAATTCGGGGCGGTCGATGTTCATCTTCGCCGCCGGCGAGCCGTCGAGATCGTCGTTCCAGGTGACACGGGCGTCGGGCGACAGGCGGTCCTCGACATGCTTGCGGATCTTGGTGCGCAGTGCGTCGGGGTCCATGTCGTCGACCAGCCGGCAGGTCAGCTTGCAATGCGCCTCGGCGGGGATCACCGTCTTGGTGCCGGCACCCTGGTAGCCGCCCCAGAGACCGTTGATTTCCAGAGTGGGCCGCGCCCATTGCTGCACGAGAGTGCTGTAGCCCTCTTCGCCATGCGCCTGGGTGAAGCCGACCGAGGACAGGTATTCCTTTTCGTCGAAGCCGCAGCTTTCCCATTGGCGCAGAAGCTCGGCGGGAACCTCTTGCACGCCGTCGTAGAAGCCGTCGACGGCGACGCGCCCGGTGTCGTCGTGGAACGAGGCGATGAGGCGCGAGATTTCCCGCAGCGGGTTCAGGGCCGGGCCGCCATAGTGACCGGAATGCAGGTCGATGCGGGGGCCGTGGATGGTGAATTCGTCCTTCATCATGCCGCGCAGCTGCGACGCGATGGAGGGCACGCCGGGGGCGACCATCGAGGTGTCGCAGATCAGGGCGAGATCGGCCTGAAGCTCTTCGGCGTTTTCCTTCATGAAGGGGATGAGGGAGGGCGAGCCCGATTCCTCTTCGCCCTCGAAGAAGAAGGTGATGCGGCAGGGCATCTCGCCGGTGACGTGTTTATAGGCCCGGCAAGCCTCGACGAAGGTCATCAGCTGGCCCTTGTCGTCCGAGGCGCCGCGGCCGCGGATGACCTTGCCTGCGGGCGTGTCCTGGATGTGCGGATCGAAGGGGTCGGTCTTCCATAGGTCGAGCGGGTCGACGGGCTGTACGTCGTAGTGGCCATAGAACAGCAGGTGCGGGCCAGTGCCGCCCTTGGGCCCGTCGGCGTGGCCCACCACCATGGGGTGGCCGGTGGTGGTGCGCTTCTCGGCCTTGATGCCCAGGCTTTGCAGGTCGGCGACCAGCCAGTCGGCGGCGTCCTCTGTGGGCTGCTTGAAGGCCGGATCGGTGGAGATGGAGGGGATGCGCAGAAGATCCGTCAGGCGGTCCATCGCGTCGGGCAACTGGTCGTCGATACGGGTGAGGATGGCGTCGAGGGACATGCGCGAACTCCGGTCTGAAGGAAATGTTGGCCGGACCCTACCACCGCGCGCCGGACTGTCCAGCGGGATCGGGGCGCGGGCCCCTTGCGCCTGCGACCAAAGGAGGGGCCGGGCGCGGTTGTCACGGGGGCAGGGGCGTGGCAATTTGTAACCTGTTGCGCGCCAAACCTTAAAACTATATCCGGCGCAACAAGGGCGAAGCTGGCCGCCTCCGCGCCGCGCCTCGTCAGACTGCCAGGAGGAGATCCGCGTGGATTACACTGCCAAGCTCGATATCGCCTTGAACCGACTTCACGAGGAAGGGCGGTACCGCACCTTCATCGATATCGAGCGGACGAACGGCCAGTACCCGCACGCGACGTGGAAGCGGCCCGACGGGGGCGAGCAGCCGATCACCGTCTGGTGCGGCAACGACTATCTCGGGATGGGGCAGCACCCTGTCGTCCTGGCGGCGATGCACGAGGCGCTCGATGCCACCGGCGCAGGGTCGGGCGGCACGCGCAACATTTCGGGCACGACGGTCTATCACAAGCGGCTGGAGGCCGAGCTGGCGGACCTGCACGGCAAGGAAGCGGCGCTGCTGTTCACCTCGGCCTATATCGCCAACGATGCCACGCTTTCGACGCTGCCGAAGCTGTTTCCCGGGCTGATCATCTATTCGGACTCGCTGAACCACGCCTCGATGATCGAAGGCATTCGGCGCAATGGCGGGTCCAAGCGGATTTTCCGACACAACGACCTGGACCATCTGCGCGAGATGATGGCAGCGGACGATCCCGCGGCGCCGAAGCTGATCGCGTTCGAATCGATCTATTCGATGGATGGTGATTTCGGCCCGATCGAGGCGGTCTGCGACATCGCGGACGAGTTCGGCGCGCTGACCTATCTGGACGAGGTGCACGCGGTGGGCATGTACGGTCCCCGCGGCGGCGGCGTGGCCGAACGCGACCGGCTGACCCACCGGATCGACATCATCAACGGCACGCTGGCCAAGGCGTTCGGCGTGATGGGCGGCTATATCGCCGCGAGCGAGAAAATGTGCGATGCGGTAAGGTCTTATGCGCCGGGCTTCATCTTTACCACCTCGCTGCCGCCGGCCGTCGCCGCCGGGGCGGCCGCGTCGGTTGCGCATCTCAAGCACGATCAGAATCTGCGCGACCGGCACCAGACCCAGGCCGGCATCCTGAAGCTGCGGCTGAAGGGGCTGGGCCTGCCGATCATCGACCACGGCACGCATATCGTGCCGGTAATCGTGGGCGATCCGGTGCACACCAAGAAACTGTCGGACATGCTGCTGGAGCGCTACGGCATCTACGTGCAGCCGATCAATTTCCCGACCGTACCGCGCGGCACCGAGCGGCTGCGCTTTACCCCCTCGCCGGTGCATGGCCCGCGCGAGATGGACCATCTGGTTAACGCGATGGATGAACTCTGGAGTCATTGCGCGCTGAATCGTGCCGAACTGTCAGCATAATTTCGTCACAGGTGCATTGTTTCTTGCGCTATGCTAAGAGTGCATAAAGAAAAAGGGCATCGCGCGAATCGGACAGACCCGGATGAAGGGTTTCGCGCGGCGGGATAAACGCAGGCACGAAGTTAGAGGGCAGAACCTGATGATAGGGTTCCGATCCAAGCGATATACTGGGGAACCGGACGTCGAGCCGCGTGGTTTCGACGCGTTTGAGTTGCGCTTGGGCGACCTTATGCGCGGTGAGCGCGCGACATTGGGCAAGTCCCTTCTGGATGTTGAACGCGAGCTTCGCATCAAGGCCTCCTACATCGCCGCCATCGAGAATTGCGATCCCGACGCGTTCGACACGCCGGGCTTCATCCCCGGCTACGTGCGGTCCTACGCGCGCTATCTGAACATGGATCCCGACCGGGCCTTTGCCGGCTTCTGCGCGGAAAGCGGGTTTTCCATCGCGCATGGCATGTCGGCCGAGGCCAGCAGTATCCGCCGCCCCGACGCGATGCCGATGCGGCGCAAGGCCCGCAGCGAAGATCCTATCGCCTTGCCGAAGACACCGTTCGTGCCGGCCACGGAATCGTTTCTGGCCCGGATCGAGCCGGGCGCGATCGGGTCGGCGATGGTGCTGACATTGCTGATCGGCGGCCTGGGCTATGGCGCGTGGAGCATCCTGAACGAGGTGCAGCGCGTGCAGTTCGCCCCGGTCGAGAACACCCCTGCGGTCCTGAGCGACCTCGATCCGCTGGACGGCGCCGTCGCGCCGGCCCGGACCGACGGCGAGACGCGCGAGAACGACCCCGCGACAACGGCGTCGGTGTTCGACGCCCCGCGCGACGAACGGCTGGACCGGCTGTACCGCCCCGAGGCGCTGGATGTGCCTGTGATGGTCGCGCGCGACGCGCCGATTTCCACGCTGAACCCTGCCGATGTGGGGGCGTTCAGCGGCACGCTGCCGGAGGCGGACCGGACCTCGCCCGACTACGCGACGGCCACGGCCGGTGCCGCGCAGATCGCCAATGCGCCCCAGACGGGCCGGACCGGCGAAGAGCGCCAGGGACCACAGGTTCTGGCCGACCAGCCCGCCGGCGTGAAGATGGTGGCCGTCCGTCCCGCGTGGGTACGGGTGCAGGCGCCCGATGGCAGTGTCATCTACGAGACGATCATGAACGCGGGCGACACCTGGGACGTGCCGGTGATGGAAGATGCGCCGACGATCCGGATCGGGGAGAGCGGCGCGATCTATTTCGCCGTGAACGGCGTACACCATGGCCCGGCCGGGCAGCGCGGGCAGGTGACTTCTGGCCTGCCGTTGGATTCGAAGATGCTGGCCGATGCGCTGCCGGTGGCGAACCTGGAGTCCGACCAGGACCTGTCGCGCTACGTGGCCGAACTCGAAGCGCGGGCCGAGACACCGCCGACACAGGACTGATCCGCGCCCGAAGGGCCGGGGACCGTAATTCGCGATCCTTTCATTGTCATAGCCGCGCTGCATCCTTACCTTGGACGCAGGATTGAAACTTGTCTGGACCTTTACCCTATGTCGCTGAACCACATCCGCCCGTGGCGTAATATCTACCGCCGGGAAAGCCGCCAGATCATGGTGGGCAACGTGCCGGTGGGCGGCGATGCCCCGATCAGCGTGCAGACCATGACCAACACGGCGACGACCGACGTCAAGGGCACGGTCGCGCAGGTGCAGGCCGCCGCCGATGCGGGGGCGGATATCGTGCGGGTCTCGGTGCCGGACGAGGACAGCGCCCGCGCCCTGAAGGAGATCGTGCGCGAAAGCCCGGTGCCGATCGTGGCGGACATCCATTTCCACTACAAGCGCGGGATCGAGGCCGCCGAGGCCGGCGCGGCCTGCCTGCGGATCAACCCGGGCAATATCGGCAGCCAGGACCGGGTGCGCGAAGTGATCAGGGCGGCGCGCGACCACGGCTGTTCCATGCGGATCGGCGTGAATGCCGGGAGCCTGGAAAAGCACCTGCTGGACAAGTACGGCGAGCCCACGCCCGAGGCCATGGTGGAATCCGGGCTCGACCATATCAAGGTACTGGAAGACAACGACTTTCACGAGTTCAAGATCAGCTGCAAGGCGTCCGACGTGTTTATGGCCGCCGCCGCCTACCAGGCCTTGGCCGAGGCGACGGACGCACCCATACACCTTGGCATCACCGAGGCGGGCGGGCTGACCTCGGGCACGATCAAGAGCGCCATCGGGTTGGGCAACCTGCTGTGGATGGGGATCGGCGACACGATCCGGGTCAGCCTGTCCGCCGACCCGGTCGAAGAGATCAAGGTCGGCTACGAGATCCTGAAATCGCTGGGTCTGCGCCACCGGGGCGTGAACATCATTTCCTGTCCCAGCTGTGCCCGCCAGGGATTCGACGTGATCAAGACGGTCGAGGCGCTGGAGGAGCGGCTGGAGCATATCAAGACGCCGATGAGCCTGAGCATCATCGGCTGCGTGGTGAACGGCCCGGGCGAGGCGCTGATGACCGACGTGGGCTTTACCGGCGGCGGCGCGGGCAGCGGCATGGTCTATCTTGCCGGCAAGGCCAGTCACAAGATGTCGAACGATCAGATGATCGAGCACATCGTCGAGGAGGTCGAGAAAAAGGCCGCCGAGATCGAGGCGGCCGGAGAGGGTGCGCAAGCCGCGGAATGATGTCCGGTCAATGGCTTGCGCGGTGATCTTCGCGCGTTTCACTGCGTTTCGCGATAATCCGTGACTTTGGTTGTCCCGGAAACGCCTTGATCAGCCTTCGTTGCGGATCTCGTCGGCGATCATTTCCATTTCTTCCTGCGGGACGTAGCCGCGCAGCATCTGGTTTTCCATCACGAAGGAGGGCGTGCCCGAGATCTGAAGGGCGCGACCAAGCGCGTGGTTTTCCTCGATTACGGTGGTGACCTCTTCGCTGCCCATGGCGGCGATGATGTCGTCCACGGGCAGGTCCAGCGGTTCGGCCATCCGGCGCAGCGCCGGTTCGGTGATGTCGCCGGAATAGGCCATGAGGGCCTCGCTGACGGCGTGGTAGGCGTCGTCGCCGGCGACTTGCTGCGTGGCGATGGCAAAGCGCGACGCGGTGACCGATTGCTCGCCCAGGATCGGGAATTCCTTGACGATGAAGCGGATGTTGCCGTCTTCCTTCAGCAGGTTCGTCACCTCGGGATGGGCGCGTTTGCAGTAGCCGCAGCGATAGTCGAGAAACTCGACCAGGGTGATGTCACCGTCGGGATTGCCGCCGACCCAGGAGTGGCCGTCGTCGAAGAGCGCGTCTGCATTGGCGGCCACGAGATCCTTGTCGCTCTGCGCCTGGGCGTCGGCCTCGCGCTGTTCCAGCACGGCGACGGCCTCCATGATGACCTCCGGATTCTCCATCAGGTAGGCGCGGACCTCGTCACGGAAGGCGGCGCGTTCGGCATCGGTCATGGAGTCGAGGTCGAGCGCCTGGGCGGGCAGGGCAAGGCCCAGGGCGAGGGCGGTCGCGGAAACGAAGGGGCGGGTCATCCGGGCTCTCCTTTGCGGATTACGTGGCGTGTTTGGGGCTTCGCGTGGATGGCGTCAAGTCGTGGCGGGCCAGGTGCATTGACGTGCGTCCGTTTTCCCTGTGAAACCCGGGTGTGGCCGCAATGTAGGGATATTAGGATGCGAAACTCAACCCGTTCGGAGGTCGATCCCTTTATCGTGATGGACGTAATGGAAGCCGCGCGGCGGGCCGAGGCGGAAGGCCGGCACATCATCCACATGGAGGTGGGTCAGCCGGGCACGCCCGCGCCCGAGGGCGCGAGGGCCGCGCTGTCGCGGGCCATGCAGGAAGATCCGATGGGCTATACCGTGGCGCTGGGGCTGCCGGCGCTGCGCGCGCGGATCGCGCGGCTCTACGGCGAGTGGTACGACATCGACCTGTCGCCCGAGCGGGTGGTGATCACGCCGGGCTCGTCCGGGGCGTTCATCCTGGCCTTCACGGCGCTTTTCGATACCGGGGCGCGCGTGGGCATCGGCGCGCCGGGCTATCCCAGTTATCGCCAGATCCTGAAGGCGCTGGATCTCTGCCCGGTGGACATCGAGACAACGGCGGAACATCGCTATCAGCCCGTGCCGGGAGATGTGGCGGCGCACAAGCTGGACGGCCTGCTGGTGGCCAGCCCGGCGAACCCGACGGGGACGATGCTGGACGGGGACGCGCTGGCGGCGCTGATGGGAGCGGCGCAAGAGGCCGGTGCGGGGTTCATCAGCGACGAGATCTATCACGGCATCGAGTATGACACCCGCGCGGTCACCGCGCTGGAGGTCAGCGACGAGGCCTACGTGATCAATTCGTTCTCCAAGTATTTCAGCATGACGGGCTGGCGCGTGGGCTGGATGGTGGTGCCCGAGACCCATGTGCGCCGGATCGAGCGGCTGGCGCAGAACCTGTTCATCTGCCCGCCGCATGCCAGCCAGGTGGCGGCGCTGGCGGCGATGGAGTGCGGGCCCGAGTTGCAGGCCAACATGGACGTCTACCGCGCCAACCGGGCGCTGATGCTGGAGGGCCTGCCGAAGGCCGGGTTCGACCGGATCGCGCCGCCCGATGGCGCGTTCTACGTCTATGCCGATGTCAGCCACCTGACCGATGACAGCCGGGCCTTTGCCGCCGAAATCCTGGAGCGGGCCGGGGTGGCGGTGACGCCGGGGCTGGATTTCGACCCGGTGCGCGGTGGCGGCACGCTGCGGTTTTCCTATGCGCGGTCGACGGCGGATATCGAGGACGGCCTGGGGCGGCTGGCGGCGTTCACGGCGGCGCGGTGATCCGGTTGTGCGCCTGCGGCGCGCAGGTTTTGCTTGAGGAGGGGCGCTGCCCCTCCGGCCGAAACCGGGTTTCGGCTTCCTCCCCGGGATATTTCCGGCCAGGGGAAAAGCGGGCTGTGGGAATCGGTCGTGCTGGTGTAGACTTGCGACAACCAAGACCGAATAGCGGCTGAGCAGTATGATCCGGGTATTTCTGGCAATGATGATGTGCCTTTGGGCCGTGGCGGCGGCGGCGCAGTCCTCTTTCGGCGGGCTGGCGCGGGTCGACATGGAGGGCTCGCGGCTGTCGGATACGCGGCAGGGCCTGGTGTTGGAACTGGCGCTGAGCCAGGGCGTGCCGTGGCGGGTGTTCACGCTGGACGCGCCGGAGCGCCTGGTGGTGGATTTCCGCGAGGTGGACTGGCGCGGTGTGGACGCGGCCCTGCTGGACATGGCCGAGCGGGCGCGGGACGTGCGCATGGGCAGTTTCCGGCCCGGCTGGTCGCGCATGGTGATCACGCTTGCCGGGCCGTACGCGGTAAGGGCCGCGGACATGGCGCTCGAGCAGGAGACGGGCGCGGCGCTCTTGTCGATCGAGTTGACGGAAGTGACCGAAGCCGCGTTCGCCGCGGCCTCGGGCGCACCGGAGGTGCCGGGCTGGGACAGGCAGGATCAGCCGCCGCAAAAAGGCGCGCGCGCGGCGGATCCGGGCATGTTCACGGTGGTGATCGACCCCGGGCATGGCGGCATAGACCCCGGCGCCGAGAAGGACGGCCTGTCGGAAAAGGACCTGATGCTGGCCTTCGCGCGCGAGTTGAAGGACGTGCTGTTGCGGCAGGCGGATGTCGAGGTGGTGCTGACCCGCGAGGATGACAGTTTCGTCTCGCTGGAACGGCGGGTGGCGATTGCCCACCAGGTCGGGGCGGGGCTGTTCATTTCGCTGCACGCGGATGCGCTGATCGAGGGGCGGGCGCATGGCGCGACGGTCTATACCCTGTCGGACAGCGCGTCGGACCGCGCCTCGGCGGCGCTGGCCGAGCGGCATGACCGCGCCGACCTGCTGGCCGGGATCGACCTGACGGGATCGGATGACGTGGTGGCCGACGTTCTGATGGACCTGGCGCGGATGGAGACGCAGCCCCGGGCCGAACAGCTGGCAAAGGCGATCCAGATGGGCATAAGGGAGAACGGGCTGCCACTGAATTCGCGCCCCATGCGGATGGCCGGGTTCTCGGTGCTGAAATCGCCCGATATTCCGTCGGTCCTTCTGGAAGTGGGGTTTCTGAGCTCGGACCGGGACCGTGCCAACATCGCGGACGCGGAATGGCGCGCCCGGATGGCGCAGGCGGTCAGCGACGCCATCCGGGCCTGGCGCCAGGCCGATGCGGCCAACGCGGAACTGGTGCGGCAATGAGGCGCCGACGGCCCGGGCGCACCGGAATGTGTTTTGACGGCGCATCGCGCGGCGCCTATAGGAGGGCGATCTTGAAAGGACCCGTATCTTGCTGAGACCCATCACCACATTCCTGGGCACGATCTTCAGTCTCGTGACGCTTGTCGTCGTGGTGATCGCGCTGTCGATCGGGGCGGTGTTTCACATTTACGGCAAGGACCTTCCGAGCCACGAGAGCCTGGCGAATTACACCCCGCCGACGATCAGCCGAATCTATTCGGGCGAGGGGCGGATCATCGACGAGTTCAGCCGCGAGCGGCGGCTGTTCACGCCCGCCGAGGATATCCCCGACCTGGTGAAGCAGGCCTTCATCTCGGCCGAGGACAAGAATTTCTACAGCCATGGCGGCTATGACGCGCGCGGGATCGCTGCCGCGGTGGTCGAGGCGGTGCGCTCGCGCGGGCAGAACGTGCGCGGGGCGTCGACCATCACGCAACAGGTGATGAAGAACTTCCTGCTGTCGGGCGACCGGCGGATCGAGCGCAAGATCAAGGAGATCATCCTGGCCACGCGGATCGAGGAGACGCTGAGCAAGGAAGATATCCTCGAGCTTTACATGAACGAGATCTTCCTCGGCCAGAATTCCTATGGCGTGACGGCGGCGGCGCAGACCTATTTCAACAAGCCCCTGCGAGAGCTGGCGCCGCACGAGGCGGCGTTCCTGGCGTCGATGCCGAAGGCGCCCTCGGATTACCATCCGGTGCGCGAAGCAGAGCGGCTGAAGAAGCGGCGCGACTTCGTGCTGAAGGAAATGCATGAGAACGGGTATATCGACGAGGCCAGTTACGAGACCGAGGTGGCGATGCCGCTTCGTTCGGTTCAGAACGGCGATTTCGAGCCGTTCTCGGCACAATTGCCGCCCCGCGATTATTTCACCGACGAGATCCGCCGCCAGTTGAGCCAGGATTTCGGCGAAGGCGAGTTTTTCTCTGGCGGTCTGGCGGTGCGCGCGACGATCGACCGGGAGTTGCAGAATATCGCGGCCGAAGCCCTGCGCGAACAGCTTGAGGTCTATGACCGGGGTACGGGCCGTTGGCGCGGCACCGGCAAGACGCTGCCGGCCGAGGCGCTGGAAAGCGAAGAGGCGTGGCGCGCGGCGCTGGCCGAGACACGGGTCGCGCGTGATATCGTGCTGGATGGCACCTGGTATCCGGCGGTGATCCTGGAGATCGGGGACCAGCGGATGCGCCTTGGCATCGAGGGGGTCGAGGAAACCGAGGCCGAGTCTCATGTGGTGCCGCGCGAGGACATCGCCTGGCTGCCCGGCAATTTCCAGGAAACCTTCGAACGGGGCGAGGTCGTGCACGTGCGGCGCATGACCGCCGACAGCGACGGCAGCTTCATCCGCTGGACATTGCGGCAGGTGCCCCAGGTGCAGGGCGGGTTCGTGGCGATGGACGTCAACACCGGCCGCGTGCTGGCGATGCAGGGCGGGTTTTCCTATCAGCACTCGGTGTTCAACCGCGCAACGCAGGCCAAGCGCCAGCCCGGCTCGAGCTTCAAGCCGTTCGTCTACGCCTCCGCGCTGGACAGCGGCTATACGCCCGCCACCATCGTGGTGGACGCGCCGATCGAGATCAACACGCCGCAGGGGCTGTGGCGGCCCAAGAACTCGTCGAACAAGTTCTACGGGCCCACGCCGCTGCGGACCGGCATCGAGCAGTCCCGGAACCTGATGACGGTCCGCCTGGCCGAAGAGGTCGGCATGGAAACCGTGGCGAGCTATGCCGAGAAATTCGGCGTCTACGACAACATGAAGCCGTTCCTGGCCAACGCATTGGGGTCCGAGGAAACCACGCTTTACAAGATGGTGGCGGCCTATTCGATGTTCGCCAATGGCGGTGAGCGGGTGCAGCCGACACTGGTGGACCGGGTGCAGGACCGCTATGGCCGCACGGTGTATCGCCATGACGCGCGGGATTGCACCGATTGTGGCGATCCGGGGATCCCGCGGTCGCGCAGCCCGCGCATCGTGTCCAACCGCGAGCGGGTCATGGACCCGGTGACGGCCTATCAGCTGACGTCGATGATGAAAGGCGTGGTCGACCGGGGGACGGCCCGCGGTGCGATCAACCTTCCGGTGCCGATTGCCGGCAAGACCGGCACCACCAACGACGCGCGCGACGTGTGGTTCGTGGGCTTTTCGTCCACGATCGCGGCGGGCTGTTACATCGGCTATGACCAGCCGCGCGGCATGGGGCGGAGCGCTTATGGCTCGTCGATGTGCGGCCCGGTATTCCAGGCGTTCATGGAAAAGGCGATCCAGAAATACGGCGGCTCAGAGTTCAAGGTCCCCGAGGGCTGCGACTTCATCAACATTGACCGGTATACCGGCTCGCGCCTGCCCGACGGCGCGTCGGGCCCCAACGTCGTGTCGGAATGTTTCCGCGAGGGCGAAGACCCGCTGTTCGGGATCATGTTCGATGGCGGCTACGCGATGGGCGGCGATTTCGACCTGTTCCAGGCCGGCGAGACCGAGCAGGTGCGCGAGGTCACGACCTCGACCGGGAACAAGGCGCAGGTGGGACAGAAATCCAGCTTTGGCAACATGAGCTCGGGCGGCCTTTATTGAGGTCCGCCCCGGCCCGGGCCGGAGCGGTCTCGCATGATCTTGTCCGTCGCCGAGGGCCTTGATATCACCAAGCCCTGAGCAGACCGAGGACATCGCCACAATGCGCGCCGAGATACAGACACTTGTTGCCGAAATCGAAACCTCGCTGGAGCTTTTGCGCCAGCGGTTGGGGTGGGAAACCGCGCAACACCGGCTGGAGGAGTTCAACGCGCGGGTCGAGGACCCCAACCTGTGGGACGACCCGACGAAGGCGCAGGCGCTGATGCGCGAGCGGCAGGCGCTGGTCGATGCCATCGAGACGCATGACTCCATCAAGGCGGAGCTGGAGGACCAGACCGGCCTGATTGAATTGGGCGAGATGGAAGACGACAACGAGGTCGTGTCCGAGGCCGAGGAGGCGCTGCGGCGGCTGGCCAAGAGGGCAGCGGCGAAGGAGCTGGAAGCGCTCTTGAACGGCGAGGCCGACAGCAACGACACGTTTCTGGAAATCAACGCGGGCGCGGGCGGCACGGAAAGCTGCGACTGGGCCAATATGCTGGCGCGGATGTATGTGCGATGGGCCGAGCAGCATGGCTACACGGTCGAGCTGCAATCCGAGACGCCGGGCGACGAGGCCGGGATCAAGTCGGCGGCCTACAAGATCAGCGGGCACAATGCCTATGGCTGGCTGAAATCGGAGTCGGGCGTGCACCGGCTGGTGCGGATATCGCCCTATGATTCGGCGGCCAAGAGGCACACATCGTTCAGTTCGGTCTGGGTCTATCCGGTGGTCGACGACAATATCGAGATCGAGGTCAACCCCAACGACATCCGCATCGACACATACCGCAGTTCCGGCGCGGGCGGTCAGCACGTGAACAAGACCGACTCGGCGGTGCGGATCACGCACCATCCCACGGGCATCGTGGTGACCAGTTCGGAAAAGTCGCAGCATCAGAACCGCGATATCGCCATGAAAGCGCTTAAATCGCGGCTGTACCAGCTGGAGCTGGACAAGCGGAATGCCGACATCAACGCCGCGCACGAGGCCAAGGGCGACGCGGGCTGGGGCAACCAGATCCGGTCTTACGTGCTGCAACCCTACCAGATGGTGAAGGACCTGCGCACCGGGCACGAGACCAGCGACACCAAGGGGGTACTGGACGGGGATCTGGACCCGTTCATGGCCGCCACGCTGGCGCTGGATGTCTCGGGCAAGTCGCGGGCCGAGGCGCAGGGCGAGGATGTCTAGGGCGATTGCCGCAGCGGGCCTCGTGACGATGCTGGCCGCGGGCGGCGCTTGGGCCGATGACGCCTCTGTGCGGGCCTACCTGTCGGAAAATGGTTGCGCCGTCGGACCGCAGGCGCGCATGGCGCAGGAGATGCCGACGCCGGAGTTTCACGCCACTTTGACAACCTATGCCGAGGCGGCGCTGGCGCGGGGCGAGGCAGAGAGGCACGGCGACTGGATCGTGCTGGGGCCCGAGATCTGCACCATTCAGCCGCCGAAGATCGACACCAGCTATGACATCGCCTCGCCGGTGGTTCAGCGCGGGATCGGGGCGGTCGATGCCCATGCGGAGTTCGAGGAATACGGCTGTTTCATCGTCGGCGAGGACATGCAGCAGGCGCTTGTGCAGCAGGAAGGCTTGACCCGCGACGCGGCGGCGGTCGCCTATTACAGGATCATCGCCGAGGGCGTGCGGTCGGGTCGTGTCAGCTTTTTCTCCGACGATCCGCTGCGCACGCCGATGGGGTTTCAGGTGCTGACGGGGGCCTGTGCGGACGTGCCGAGAATCGACGCCATCCGGCGCAGCCAGGCGCTGATGCTGGAACATTTCGACACGCTGGTGCGCGACAATGCCAGCCGCGTGACGTGTGACGCCAATGGCGCGCCGGTCACCGTCGAGGTTGGGCAGACCCTGGCGGATGTCACGGAAGGTGAAGCGGTCAACGCCTGGACGACGATGGACATGATGATGTTGGCCATCGGCGCAGGCTGGATCGAGGGCATCAACGCAACCGAGCGCGGCACGCCGCGTCCACCGATCTGTTCCCATGTCGAGTGATCCGCTGACACTGACCGCCGCGGACCAGGCGCGCGCGATTCTCGAGGGGCGGCTGCGCGTGGTCGACCTGATGGCGGCGACACTGGACCGGATAGAGGCCGTGAACGGCCCGCTCAATGCCATCGTGTCGCTGCGTGAGCGTGAGACGTTGCTGAGCGAGGCGCGTGCGGCGGACAAGGCCGAGGCGAAGGGTCCATTGCACGGTTTGCCGCTCGCGGTCAAGGATCTGGCCGATGCGGCGGGCTTGCCCACGAGCCATGGCTCGCCGGCGTTTGCCGGGCAGATCGCCGCCGGAGACAGCCCGCATATCGCACCGCTGCGCGCGGCGGGGGCGATTGTCATTGGCAAGACCAACACGCCGGAATTCGGGTTGGGCAGTCACACCTACAACCCGGTGCACGGTGTCACTTCGAACCCCTATGACCTGACGCGCAGTTGCGGCGGGTCTTCGGGCGGCGCGGCGGTGGCGCTGGCGGCGGGAATGCTGTCGATCGCGGATGGCTCGGACATGATGGGCAGCCTGCGCAACCCGGCGGGGTGGACCAACGTCTACGGGATGCGCCCTAGCTGGGGCCGGGTGCCGGGTGGGGCGGAGGGCGATGTCTTTTTGCATCGGTTGGCCACCAACGGGCCGATGGCGCGCTGCCCCGGCGACCTTGCGTTGCAGCTGGACGTGATGTCGGTGCCGCAAAAGGGTGGCCTGCGGGGGCCGGATTTTGCGCCGGTCGGCGCGTTGCGCGGCGAGGCGGCAGGCCTGCGCGTGGCCTGGCTGGCGGACTGGAACGGCGCGTTGCCGTTCGAGGACGGTATCCTGCCGCTGTGCGAGGCGGCGCTGGATGTGCTGGGGCAGGAGGGCTGCGCCGTGGACAGCCCCGCCGCGCCATTTTCCCGCGAGGCGCTGTGGCAGTCCTGGACCGCCCTGCGCAGCTGGGCCATCGCGTCGGACAAGTCGCCGATGTACGAGGATGAAGCGCTGCGCCGTCATCTCAAGCCCGAGGCGATCTGGGAGATCGAGCAGGGCCGCGCGCTGTCGGCGCTGGACGTGCACGCGGCGAGTGTGCTGCGCTCCGACTGGCTGCGCGCCGCCGACGCGTTTTTCGAACGGTTTGACGTCATCGCATTGCCCACGGCGCAGGTCTGGCCGTTCGACAAGACGCTGGACTGGCCGAAGGCAATCGCCGGGCAGGGTATGGACACCTATCATCGCTGGATGGAGGTGGTGGTGCCCGCGAGCCTGCTGGGGCTGCCCGCCGTTGCGGTGCCCGCCGGGTTCGGGCCGCAGGGCCTGCCGATGGGGCTGCAGCTGATCGGGCGGCACGGCGATGATGCACGGCTGCTTGAGCTGGCCGAGGCCTACCACCGCGCCACACGCTGGCCAGAGACGCGGCCGCCGACACTGTAGGAATTGCAAACCCAAATTCGGCTTTGCCGACGCGCGGGCAGGCTGTAGGCTTGTCGCCCGAGGGAGGATGCCATGGGCGAAAGGGAACAGCACGCGCGGCCGCTGGGTGTGCCGGAGCTTGGCGACGTCCGGCTGGACATGCTGGGCACGGCCTTGCGCCGGGGCCTTCGGGACATGCGTCGAGCGCCCGGCTACGCTGTTCTTTTCGCGGGCGTCTACGTGGCCATCGGCTGGGGAATGATCTGGATTACCTGGGTCACGGGACAGACCTATTGGCTGGTTTTCGCGGCGGTGGGATTTCCACTGATCGGTCCCTTCGCGGCGGTCGGTCTGTACGAGGTCAGTCACCGGCTGGAGACCGGCACGCCACTGGTGGCGAAGGACATCATGGGCGTGATCTTTGACCAGAGGCATCGGCAGTTGCCGTCGATCTGCGCCGTGGTGATCGTGGTGTTCCTGTTCTGGTTCTTCCTGGCGCATATGATCTTTGCGCTGTTCCTGGGCTATTCGACCATGACCAACGTCTCGACGTCCTACGACATCTACCTGACGAACGAGGGGCTGACGATGCTGGCCGTGGGAAGTGCCGTGGGCGCGGCCTTTGCGCTGTTGCTGTTTTCCATGACGGTGGTGGCGCTGCCGCTGCTGCTGGACCGCGAGGTGGATTTCGTGACCGCGATGATCACCAGCATCCAGACCGTGGCCGGCAACCCGGTGCCGATGCTGTGCTGGGCCGCGGTGGTGGCGGTGCTGACCTTCGTGGCGCTGGTCCCGGCCTTTCTGGGTCTATTTCTGGTCCTGCCGCTTCTGGGCCATGCCACATGGCACCTGTACCGGCAGATCGTGGTGGCAGGTGAGGACATACTCTTCGCAGAGGCAAGCGATGACCGAGGCGGTGCGACAGCCACCTGACCTCAGGCTTTTTCCTCGGTCTTGGCGCGGTCCCAGAGGGCATCCATTTCGGCCAGGTCCGACTCCTGCGGCGTCTTGCCGTCTTCGGCCAGCAACGCCTCGATCCGTTCGAACCGGCGGGTGAACTTGGCGTTGGCGCGGCGCAGGGCCTGTTCGGGATCGACCTGCATGTGGCGCGCAAGGTTGGCCATGACAAACAGCAGATCGCCGAATTCCTCCTCGACCTCGTCGGGGCCAAGCGTGTCGGCAGCCTCTTGCAGCTCCTGCGCTTCCTCGGTGATCTTGTCGAGAACATGCGCGGCATCGGGCCAGTCGAAGCCCACCCGCGCCGCGCGTTTCTGAAGCTTGACCGCGCGCAGAAGCGCGGGCAGGCCGACCGCGACGCCATCCAGAACGCCGGTCTGGGCCTTGGCTGCGCGTTCGGCCGCCTTGACGGTTTCCCAGTCGCGGGTCTGTTGCTCGGCGGACTTGTCGCGGCTTTCATCGCCAAAGACGTGGGGATGACGGGCGACCATCTTGTCGGCGATGCCATTGGCCACGTCGTCGAAATCGAACAGCCCCTTGTCGTCGGCGATCTGGGCGTGGAACACGGCCTGGAACAGCAGGTCCCCCAGCTCATCGCGCAGCTCGGACCACTGGCCGCGCTCGATGGCGTCGGCGACCTCGTAGGCCTCTTCGATGGTGTAGGGGGCGATGGTGCCGAAATCCTGTTCGATGTCCCACGGGCAGCCGGTGTCGGGGTCGCGCAGCGCGCGCATGATCGCGCGAAGCCGGGGCATCCCGCCCTTGGGGTCATGGATCAGGTCATCGGGCATTGCACCCTCCTTCGTTCTGGCGTTGAGTGGACCCTGACCGCAGAGCAAAGAGGAGTCCAGACGCTTGGCCATCATCAACCGGATCGCGGGGTTCGCAGACGACATGACGGCGTGGCGCAGGCATCTGCACCAGCGTCCCGAGCTTGGGTTCGACTGCTTCGAGACCGCGGCCTTTGTGGTGGAGCGGCTGCGGGAGTTCGGCATCAGCGAGATCGAGACCGGGATTGCCCGGACCGGCGTTGTGGCGGTGATCGAGGGTCAGGGGCCTGGGCCGACCATCGGGCTGCGCGCCGACATGGACGCGTTGCCGATTCAGGAGACGTCAGGTGTGCCATACGCCTCGGAAACGCCGGGGGCGATGCACGCCTGCGGGCATGACGGGCACACGACAATGCTGCTCGGCGCGGCGCGATACCTGGCGGAGACGCGCAACTTCAAAGGCCGTGTCGCGCTGATCTTCCAGCCCAGCGAAGAGGCCGGGCCGGGCGGCGGGCGGATCATGGTCGAGGAAGGCATCATGGAGCGGTTCGGCATAGACCAGGTCTACGCGCTGCACACCATGCCGGGCGATGCCGAGGGACGGTTCTGCACGACGCCGGGGCCGATCATGGCGGCGGTGGACACGTTTCACATCGACATCACCGGGCAGGGCGGGCACGGCGCCTTTCCACACCACACGCGCGATCCGGTCGTGGCGGCGGCGGGGATGGTGCAGGCGATCCAGACCATCGTCAGCCGCAACCATCATGCCTTGCAGGATCTGGTCGTCTCGGTGACGCAGATCCACACCGGCAGCGCCGAGAATATCGTGCCCGAGACGGCCTATGTGAACGGCACGATCCGCACCTTCGCGCCGGAGGTGCAGCAGATGGTGCACACACGGTTGCAAGAGATCATCGCGGGGCAGGCGGCCTCTTACGGGGTCGAGGCGACCTTGCGGATCGAGACGGGCTATCCGGCGACGGTGAATCATGCCGACCAGACGGCCTTTGCCGCCGAGGTGGCGGGCGAGGTGTCGGGCGCCGACATGGTGCAGACGGACCGGCAGCGCGAGATGGGGGCGGAGGATTTCGCCTTCATGCTGAACGCGCGGCCGGGGGCCTACCTGTTCCTGGGACAGGGCGAGGGACCGGCGCTGCATCACCCGGGTTTCGATTTCAACGACGCGGTGGCGCCGGTCGGCGCGTCGTTCTTTGCCCGGCTGGTGGAGCGGGCGCAACCGTTGAACGAATAACGAAGGAGGGCGCACAGATGGCGCTTGAGGATGCGAAGAAACAGGTGGACCAGGCGTTCACGCGGGACGACCTGCGCGGGCTGTCGTTCGAGAACGCCTTCGGGGGCGCGCCATCCTTTTTGCGGCGGAAATACAGCAAGGAATTGAGCGGCGTGGACGTGGCCATCACCGGCATTCCGTTCGACCAGGCGGTGACCAATCGCACCGGCACGCGGCTGGGGCCGCGGGCGGTGCGCGAGGCGTCGAGCCTGCAACCTTTCGATCCGCCCATCTATTGGGACGGCTACAGCCCGTTGGAGGCGCTGGCGATTGTCGATTACGGTGACATGGCGTTCGATTATGCCAAGGTGTCGGAGTTTCCCGCCGCCTTGACCGAACATATTCGCGGCATCCTGAAGGGCGGCGCGGCCAGCATTGCGATCGGCGGCGATCACTATATCTCTTTCCCGATCTTGCGGGCCTATGCCGAGAAATATGGGCCTCTGTCCCTGCTGCATTTCGATGCGCATTCCGACACCTGGGCGGACGACGACATGGAGCGGATCGACCACGGCACCATGTTCTACAAGGCCGTGAAGGAAGGGCTGGTGGACCCCGCACGCTCGATCCAGGTGGGGATCCGCACGGTGAACGAGGATAACCTGGGCGTGCCGACCCTGACCGCACGCGAGGTGCACGAGATGGGGCCTGCCGCCGTGGCCGCGCGTATCCGCGAGGTTTTGGGCGACGCGCCGACCTACATGACCTTCGATATCGACTGTCTGGACCCCGCCTTTGCACCGGGGACGGGCACGCCGGTCTGGGGCGGGCTGGCCAGCTGGCAGGCCGCCGCGATCCTGCGCGATATTGCGGGTATCAACCTTGTGGGCGGGGACATGGTCGAGGTGTCGCCGCCCTTCGACACCACCGGGGCCACGGCCATTGCGGGCGCGCATGTGGTGATGGAGATGCTGTGCCTCTGGGGCTGGGCGCGAAAGGATATCGGCTCTTCTGCTCGCTCTGAAGAAAAGAAACAGTGCCCTGAATGCGGTCATATCTTCAGAGGCAATGGTTGGGATGGTATCGACGCGCATTGGCGTTCCAAGCACGAGGAAATCATGCCCTACGAGGAGGCATGGCCGCTGCTCAAAAACGGAACTTATACAAAGTCTCGCTAGGCGTTATTTGCCCTTCCGACATTGGAAAGGCGTAAGATCAAGACGGGGATACATGAAAACTCTAGTGATAATCATTTGTGCATTCATCCTAGTCGTCGCGGCCTTTGCCGCTTACGTTCGGCTAGCTCCGGTTAATCCGGCGAAATGGCACGATTTGCCGAGCGGACTGACGTCCGGCGACGGTCGGAGCAGCGCCGTGCGCGTTGTCTCGGACGATGGCGATACGCTGGCACGGTTGGACACGATCATTCGCGACACGTCGCGTACCACAGTTCTGGCGGGTTCGGTCGACGAGGGGATGATCACATATGTCACCCGCTCGGCTCTGTGGGGGTTTCCCGATTACACGACGGTCGCGCATCGGGACGGGCGGATCGTGCTTTACGGCAGGGCGCGGTTCGGCAAGTCGGACCTCGGCGTCAACGCCAAGCGGCTGGACGGCTGGCTGGCGCAGCTATGAGCTGAGGCATCCGTCGGACACCTTGCGCCACATCGGCACGTTCAGCGACATCTGGCATTGCGCCATGAAGCTGCGGCCGTCGACCTGCATGCAGATCGTCTCGCCCATCTCGACCCGTGTCCCGGATTTGTCGGTGCAGTAGCATTCGACGGTTTTTCCCTGCGCCGAGGCCAGCACGGGTGCGAGGGCGAACAGAAGGATGAAAATCCGTTTCATGACCTTATGCTAGCACGGCTTGGCGACTTGACCAAGCGCGAGGAATAGGCAACACCGCGCGGATGGTGCCTTTGGACAAACTTCGCGAGATCACGCAGCGGTTCGAGTATATCGAGGCGCAGATGTCGGCCGGGACGGGCGATATCGCGCGGCTGGGCCGGGAATACGCCGAACTGCGCCCGGTGGTCGCGGAGATCCGCGCTTATAACGAGGTGCTGGACGGGATCGAGAGTGCCAGCGCCATGCTGGACGACCCCGAGATGAAAGAGCTTGCCTCCGACGAACTGGACACGCTGGAGGCGCAGCGCCCTGCGCTGGAGGAACGGCTGCAACTGGCGCTTCTGCCGCGCGACAAGGCCGATGCGCGGCCGGCCATCATCGAGATCCGCCCCGGCACAGGCGGCGAGGAGGCGGCGCTGTTCGCGGGCGATCTGCTGCGCATGTACCAGCGCTATGCCGAGGCGCGGGGCTGGAAGCTTGAGATCATCGAGTTCAGCGAGACCGAGCTGGGCGGGGTGAAGGAGGTCGTGGCCAACATCAAGGGCGAGGGCGTCTTTGCACGGCTGAAGTTCGAATCCGGCGTGCACCGGGTGCAGCGCGTGCCGGAAACGGAATCGGGCGGGCGCATCCACACCTCTGCCGCCACGGTGGCCGTGCTGCCCGAGGCCGAGGACGTGGATATCCAGATTGACCCCAACGACCTGCGGATCGACACGATGCGCAGCTCCGGCGCGGGTGGCCAGCACGTGAACACCACCGATTCCGCCGTGCGGATCACGCATATCCCCACCGGCATCGTCGTCACCAGTTCCGAGAAATCCCAGCACCGCAACCGCGAGATCGCGATGCAGGTGCTGAAAACGCGCCTCTTCGACATGGAACGCCAGAAGATGCATGACGAGCGCTCGGCCAGCCGCGCTGCGCAGGTTGGCTCGGGCGACAGGTCCGAGCGCATCCGCACGTACAACTTTCCGCAGGGGCGCATGACCGATCACCGGATCAACCTGACGCTCTATAAGCTGGACCAGGTGATGCAGGGCGACCTGGACGAAGTGATCGACGCGCTGACCGCCGATGCGCAGGCGGCGCTCCTCGCGGAGATGGAAGGGTGAGCCAGACGGTTGCCGACCTTGTGCGCCACGCCGGGGTCGTGTTGAAGGCCGCAGGCATCGAGGACGCGCCGCGCGAGGCGCGCAGCCTCGTGGCCCTTGCCCTTGAGACACAGGCCGACCGGATCAGCGTGATGGCACGGGACGCAGCGCCGGCCGCTGCCATGGCGCGACTGGAAACCTTGGTTGAGCGCCGCACCGTTGCGCGTGTTCCGTTGACCCACCTGACCGGGTGGCGCGACTTTTACCGTCACCGTTTCGAGGTCAGCAGCGCGGTTCTGGACCCGCGCTCTGACACGGAAACGCTGGTCGAGGCCGCGTTGGAGCAGTCATTCGACCACGTGCTGGACCTTGGGACGGGATCGGGATGTATCCTGCTGTCGCTCTTGTCGGCCCAGCCCGGCGCGGCGGGAGTGGGCACGGATATTTCGCCCGACGCCCTTGCCGTGGCGGACCGCAATGCCCGCAGGTTGAAGCTGGCCGACCGCGTGATGCTCTTGCGCTCGGACTGGTACGAGGCGGTCGAAGGCCGGTTCGATCTCATCGTGTCCAATCCCCCATATATCGCAGTCGACGAAATGAAGGGGCTTGCGCCCGAGCTGTCGCATGAGCCGCGGATTGCGCTGACCGATGAAAGCGACGGCCTTGAGGCTTACCGAAGACTCGTGCCCGGTGCGCCTGCGCATCTGCGCCCGGACGGGCGCCTGTTGGTGGAAATCGGCCACATGCAAGCGGCGGATGTGACCCGGCTGTTCGAAACTGCGGGCTTTCGCGAGGTCGCGGTGATGCGCGATTTAGAGGGGCGCGACCGCGTGGTTGGCGGGAAAATGCCGGCTGGACCCCTCTGAATCGGGCTGTTTTGCATGGTTTTTGCCGAAAATTCGACCTAAGCCCTTGTGAAAACCGTCGCGGCATGTTTACTGGACGTATCACAACGCCGTGGGTCCTTGCGACACCCGTATGTGAATTCAAGCCAGCACATTGATCCGGTCGTCACAGACGCAAGGGGCGTCACCCGGAACAAACAGCGCTTCAAGCAATAGGGCTGACAACCACTTATGAGATCATCGAAGTCACGTTCGCGGAACAAGTCGAACCGCAACCGTTCGCCCCTGGGCAATGTCGTCAACCGCGTGTTCGACAGTTCCGGCCCCGAGGGAAAGGTGCGCGGCACGCCGCAGCAAATCATCGACAAGTACAACCAGCTTGCCCGCGACACGCAATTGGCGGGCGACCGGGTTCTGACCGAAAATTTCCAGCAACACGCCGAACATTACCTGAGGCTTCTGGGCTCGGCCCAGAAGGAGCAGGATCAGAAGCGCGAAGAGCAGGAGCGCCAGAACCGGGAGCGTCAGGCCGAGCGCGACCGCGAACGCGCGCAACGCCAGGAGCGCGAGTCGAACGGCGAGAGCGATACCGGCAACGACGCGTCAACGGATTCCTTGCAAAGCGATTCCTTCGGCGACAGCGGTCTGGTGGAAACGCCGGAAAGCCAGTCGGACGAGAAACCGCAGAAACCCAAGCGCGCCCGCAAGCCTCGCAAGAAGCCGGACAGCGGCAATGAAGGTGGCGGCAACGAAGGTGGCGGCGGCGAGCAGCGCGATAACGGCGGTTCCGAGCCGTCTGCCGCGGCAGAGTAGCCCCCGGGCAGTCTTGGGGCCGCGCGCCCGTTGCCCGGACCGCGTTCGCGATCCGGGGCGTTCCGTGGTTCAGTCGTCAAACGTGCGCGCAAGGGCGCAGAACTGTTCCAGGCCGACGGTTTCGGCCCGGTCGGTGGGCTGGATTCCAGAGGCGATCAGCCGATCCTCGATATCGGGTGCAAGACCCTTCAGCGCCGCCCGCATCATCTTGCGCCGCTGGTTGAAGGCGCGGGCGACGACACGTTCCAGCACCTTGGGGGCGGCCTCGAATCGCGGCGTTTTCCGCGCCTTGATGTGAACGACTGCGCTGGACACTTTCGGTGGCGGAGTGAACGCCCCGGGCGGCAGTTGCAGCACGATCTGCGCGTCGCTGCGCCACTGGGCCAGGACGGCCAGCCGGCCATAGGCCTTGGATCCAGGTTGCGCGACGATACGCTCTGCCACCTCGCGCTGGAACATGAGTGTCAGGCTGTCCCAGAAAGGCGGCCAGGTGGCTGGCGTCAGCCACCGCACCAAAAGCTCGGTTCCCACATTGTAGGGCAGATTGGCCGCGATCTTGATGGGCGGCGTCAACAGAGCGGTCGCGTCGATCTCCAACGCGTCGCCGTTGATGATGTCGAGCCGTCCGGGATAGGCGGCGGCAATATCCTTCAGCGCGGGGATACAGCGCGCGTCCTTCTCGACCGCCAGAACGCGGCGCGCGCCCTCGGCCAGCAATCCGCGGGTCAGCCCGCCCGGGCCCGGGCCGATTTCCAGGACATCGGCGGTGCCGATATCACCGGCCATACGCGCGATCTTGGCTGTCAGGTTGAGATCCAGAAGAAAATTCTGCCCCAACGACTTGCGCGCGGTCAGGCCGTGCGTGGCGATGACCTCGCGCAGGGGGGGCAGCGAGTCGATCGCGCTCATGCGCGGGCGGCGCCCATGCGGGCGGCCAAGCGAACCGCTTCGATCATCGAGGTCGGATTGGCCATGCCCTTTCCGGCGATATCCAGTGCGGTTCCGTGATCGGGCGAGGTGCGTACAAAGGGCAGGCCCAGCGTGACGTTGACGCCCCGGTCGAAATCCAGCGTCTTGATCGGGATGAGCGCCTGGTCGTGATACATGCAGATCGCCGCGTCATAGCCGGTTCTGGCGCCAGCGTGGAACATGGTGTCGGCGCTGAGCGGGCCGCGCAGGTCCATGCCTTCGCCCCGCAGCTTGTCCAGGACGGGTGCGATGATCTCGATGTCTTCGTGCCCCATCTTGCCGCCTTCGCCTGCATGGGGATTGAGCCCCGCAACGGCGATGCGCGGAACCACGATTCCGAAGTCGCGGATCAGACCGGCATGGGTGATGCGGATCGTCTGTTCGAGGCTGTCCGGTGTCAACGCGGCGGGCACCTGAGATAGGGGCATGTGGATGGTGGCTGGCACGACTCGCAGTTGGTCGCTGGCCAGCATCATCACGACATGCTTTGCACCTGCCAGGTCCGCCAGGAACTCGGTATGTCCCGGAAAGGCGAACCCCGCACCGTCCTGAAGCGCCTTCTTGTGGATCGGCGCGGTGCAAAGCGCGCCGACGGCGCCGCGCTGCAGCAGGGTGACCGCCGTCGATATCATCTCGATGACCGAGCGGGCATGGTCGGGATTTGGCTGCCCATGCGTCAAAGGCCCCTCGAAGCGATACGCGAGCACCGGCAGGGCGCTTGTCGCATATTGCGGCGCGTCCTCCGGGGCGTCGATCCGGGTAACCGGCACATCCTTGGGCAGGTGGTCCGGGTCGCCCAGGTAGAGGACCGGCACCTCGTCTTTCAGCGCGTGCCAGGCGCGGGCCGCGATTTCAGGCCCGATGCCCGCAGGTTCGCCGCAGCTTATGGCGACAGGCAGCGCGACGGACCTTGCGGTCATTCCAGTTCGACGATCCGGGCTTCGGCCCGCAATTCCTCGAGATAGGCACTGGCGTAGCTGTCCAGACGGCGGCTTTGAATGAAATTGGTGAGCTGTTCGACGTCGGGCGCCTCGCCGTCGGTCTTGGGCGTCCGGCTGCACAGCATCAGCAGGACCAGCGTCTGACCGCCCGACCGGGTCACCGCGGTCGATATTTCGCCCGGATCCAGCTTTGTCAGCGCCAGACGGATGTCGTCCGGGATTTCGCTTGGTGCCTTGCTGCCGCGTTCCAGCACTTGCTCTGGTTGACCGTGAGCGATGCCGTAGAGGTCATCACAGGTGTCGGTATCGGCGTCGATCCGGGCGGCGCGGGCCAGGGCCTGCTCGGTGCGGCCGCCGTCGATGTAATAGGCGGCATACTCGATTTCCTCGTACTCGCGCGCGGGCTGGTCGGTTTCCTCGATGTCTCGCAGCTGAAACAGCGCGATGGCCCCCTGCAGCGGCAGGGGATCGCTGACCTCGCCCGGGGCAAGGCCCAGCACGACCGGGCGCAGACCTTCAGGCAGATCGTTGATCGCGACCCACTCCATGCGGCCGCCACGGCCGGCGCTCTCAGTGGCCGAGTAACGGCGCGCGGCGGCGGCGAATTCCGCCTCGGTGGTGTACTGGCTGATCTGGTTGGCACGGTCCTGGATCGCTTGCGGGTCGCCGTTGCCCAGCGGCATGATGATCTCTGACAAGAGCACGCGCACGCTGGTCTGGTTGCCGATCGACAGCCGGGCGCGGGCGACGTCGTCTTCGTCGACGTTGATTTGAGGTGCGAACCGCGCGCGTGAGAACTCGCGCCATGTCATCCCGGCTCGGACGAAGTCGCGAAAGCTCGATTCGTCCACGCCCGCCTGTCCCAAGGATGTAATCATCTCTTCGGCGCTCAGGTTGGCGCGGCTGGCGAATTCTTCCATCCCGGCCATCAACTGTTCATCCTCCAGGACGAAACCGGCGTTGGTGGCGGCGTCCAGCTTCAGGCGGTCCTCTATCAGCTGCTCGCGGGCCAGTTTCTGCGGGTTGCCCGGGGCGCGGAACAGCTGAAGCATCCGCGCCCGCTGGGAGACCTCGTAGCGTGTGATGGCCAGGTCGTTGACCTTGATCACGGCCTCGAAGGGATTTTGCTGCGCCTGCGCCGCGCCGGAAAAAGTGCCGGCCGCAATTGCGAATAGCACGAGAAGCGCGGAGGAAATAAAGGAAGGTCTTGGCATCATTGCTCGCATGTCCGGACGTAACTCTTGTCTCTAGTCTTGGTGGTGAAGCCACGAAGCCCCACGGTGAAGCTGATATCGGTCGATGGCACGAGGATAGTGGAAGAGGTGAAACGACGCGAGGCCGAAAGCGAGATATCCACGCACTCGTTGGTGTATGTGACCCCGATCCCGGCGCGGACGGATTCGTCGCTGGCCACGTCGTAACGCCAGTCGGCGCTGCCGGTCCAGTGCCGGGACAGGCGGTAGGACGCGTCGAACGCCCATTCGGAAATATTGTTGGGCCGGGCCTCGGCCACGTCATTGCGCAGCCAGATATAGGTGCCGCCCACCGCGGCGCGGTCGTTGCGCCAGCTTGCCCGCGCCTCGGCCTTGGTCGTGACGAAATCGTCGTCGAAAAGACCGCGCGCGGTGATGGCCAGGCCGTCGTCGGTCTTGAACTGACCCGCGATCAGAAGGTCCGAATAGCGGTCCTGCAAGCCCGAGGAATTGGTAAAGGCAAACCCGCCGGCAGGATCGAGCTGCACCTCGTCGCGGACCACCTGTCCGACGGCGAACGTGCTTTGCCAGCCCTTGTTGCCATAGCGGGTCCAGCTTAGCCCGTAGGCGGAGCTGAAGCCGCGTTCGCGCCGGTCCGGCGCAGTGAAGCGGGATGTGGCGAACAGGTTGCCTTCGTCGAATTCGATCCGCGTGCTTTCGTCATTGGGCACAAAGGGGTTGCTGCCCCCGACCCAGGCCAGTTGCATCACCGGTTCGACGACGTGGGTTGCACCGTTCGAGGTGGTCTTCACAAGCGGCCAGCGCAACTCGACCGAGGCGGAGGGCGTGACTTCGACGGCGTCCGATTGGCTGGTGAGACCGGCCTGGCTTATGTGGAAACTGTCGACCGCCAGGCCCACCTGCGCCGAGGCCAGCACGCCGGGGCCAAGGGTCCAGCTTCGGTGCCAGTCCGCGCTCAGGGTGAAGCGGCCCACGTCACGCCCATCGGAGAAGGGATCGAAATCGGGCCCGTCGATCGCAAGGTCGGACGAGCGATAATGCGCGTGGCTGAGAAAGCCGAGGCGAATCTCTCCGCCCGGCGCATAGGCCAGCTGGATGCGCTTTTCGTATTCGCCGTTCGACACGATTGTGGGCAGGGTCGAATTGCTCTCGCCGGCCCGCAGCGACCGAAACCCGGTCAGTGCCACGCGGATGTATTCGTCGCGCCGGGCGCGCTCGACCGAGATTTCGCTGTCCAGCCGGTCCTTGCCGGAATACCCGTAATCCAGCAGGTAGGTGTCATCATTCACGGCTTCGATGTCGAAGCGCAGGGTGAAATCGCGCGGAAGGGCGAAGGTCCCGCCGGCGAACACGTAGGATTTGAAGCTGCGCCCGCCGATATCATCGTCGCTGAGCGCACCTTCGACCTCGATCAGGCCGTTGCGGAACGCTTGCCTGTAGCGCAATTCCAGGGTGCGGGTTTCGGTCGAGATATAGGGCGTGACGGTCAGGTCCTTGTGATCGCCGATACGGATGAAATATGGCACGCGTGCCCCGAAGCCCAGAAGCGACGAGTTGTTGAGCGTCGGCACCAGAAATCCGGTGGCGCGTTCCAGCGTCGGATCGGGCAGGCGTAGGCGGGGAAGGTAAAAGACCGGCGTGCCCAGCACCTGGAACTGGGCGCCATCAAAATAGAGCTGTCTTTCCTGCTGGTCGTGAACGACCCGGCGCGCGCGCAGTTGCCAAAGCGGTGGACTCTTGGAGTTGCAGACCCGGCACGAGGTGACGGCGGCCTTGTAAAGCTGGTTGTAGCGGCCGTTCACCCGCGCCAGTTCGTTGGCGGCCAGTTGAATCTGGTCGTCCATCACGATCCGGGCTCCGGTCATCAGGCCATTGCGCATCTCGCGGTCCAGTTCCGCACTGTCGGCCAGAACGAACATGGTGCCGTCCGCTTCTTCCAGCGAGATCGGTCCGCTGACACTCAGGGTTTCGGTTGTCCGGTCATAGACGATCCGTGATGCCTTGAGCCTGCGACCGTCGTAGAGCGCCTCGACATTGCCGGTGGCGACTAGTTGCTCGTTTCCGTTGAGGAACACGTCATCGGCCACCAGCACCGCCGGTTGCGCCGACTCCCCGGGCCCGGCCGGCAGCGCGCCGTCGACGCGGCCCTGCGCATCGGCGCCGGCGCCATAGCCGAAGGCAAGTGCAGTCAGCACCGCGCATATGGCCAGCCCGCGCCTCATCCATCCTCCAGGTGCAGCAGGATGCCAGCCGCCAGCATGAAGGACGCCACCGGTGGGGCCCAAGCCGCAAGGTAGACCGGGATCTGTCCGTTTTCGCCAAGGATCTGCGCAAAGTTGCGGATGTAATGCAAGGTAAAGCCCAGCATCACCGCGATCAGCACCGAGACGCCGGTGTTGCTGAGCCGCGCGTGGCGCATCGTGAAGGCGGCAGCGACCATGACGAGCGCCACAAGGAAGAGCGGGCGCGACAGCTCCATCTGGAACCACACGGCATATCTGCGGGCGGAGAATCCGGCCTCTTCCAGCTGATTGATGAACGCGGGAAGGTCCCACAACGAGATGTATTCCGGCTTGCCGAAGCTGTCGATGATGCGGTCCTGCGTGAGGGCAGACGGAAGCTCTAGCTGCGCGATCTCCTCGGCGGACGCCTCGGGGTTCCGGCCTGGCGAAAGATCCCAGATCTTGGCGTTCTTCAGGTCCCACTGGCCGGCCGCGAGGCTGGCCGTCTCGGCCACGATGCGCTGCTCGGGTTCGCCCTCGGGGGAAAAATTGATGAATGTAGCGTCGTAGAGCGTGGTGACGTCGGAACTGGCCCGGGCGGCGTGGATCACGGTCTGGCCCTCGGAACTGCCCTGGCGCAGCCACAGGCCCTCGGACGCGATGGCCAGAACGCTGGTGCCGCCGCCCATATAGGTGTTCACCACGTCGTTGTAGCGTTTCGACGCCGCCGCGACGAGCGGGTTGAGCATGGTGATCGACAAGACCCCGATCAGCGCCGCCACCGTGACGGGCGCGGCCAGGCTGCGCAGGGCCGAGCGGCCCGCGGCCCGCGTCACGACCAGTTCGGACGACCTCGCCAGCCGCAGAAAGAGGGCGACGGCGGACAGGATCACCACCAGCGGCAGGATTTCGTAATTGGCGTGCGGCACGTTGAGCAATACGACGCCAAGCACATCCATGAAGGGCAGGTCGGGAAAGTCCTGAAGCTCGTCCACGAGGTCGATCAAGGCCAGAAGGATGACAAAGACCGATGCGATGGCGACGAAGGTCCACAGGAACTTGCGGGCGAAATAGTAGTGCAGGATCATGCCGCGCCCTCCGCCGGGCCCGAGGGGCCGCGGCGCGGTCCGAACGGCCAGAGGCGCCGGACGAAGCCGGGATGCGCCGCAAGGTAGAGCAGGATCACGGTCAGCCCCGCGCCGATGCCGGTCGGCAGGTAGATCAGGGGCCAGGCGGTTGCGCTCGCAAGGACCGCGCCCGATACGGCGCCCTCGACCATCTTGATCATCACCAGCAAGGTGAAGGCGCCCACGATCTGCCACCAGACGCCGAACCGGCTGTAGGTGCCCACCAGCAGCGTGGCAAACCCGATCAGGGCGGCGACGATGCACATCAGGGCCTGCGCAATACGGCCATGCGCCTCGTAGAGAACCTCGGGAACTGTCGTGCCGGTGATCTCGGCCATCTCGGATGAACGGAAGAGCAGGTCGCCGGTCAGCGCGAAGTCCACCCGGTTCAGGTTCGTGGGATCGCGCGAGATGAGCCTGCTGATATCATAGGAAAAATCGTCGAAATGGGTCGTGAACAGGCGGTTGCCCTCGGCGCGCAGGTTCTGGGCCAGCCCCTCGACCATCACCAGTTTGGTACCGCCGCCTTCCTGAACGAGGTAGGCCTGGGTCGAGGTGTATGTCACCGGCGTCTGCGCGTTGCGCCGGTCGGACAGGAAGACGTCGCGCAGTTCACCTTCGGGTGTGATGTCGCGGATGTAGAAGGTGATTCCGGGGGCCGGGTGCAGGAACTCTCCCTCGGTCAGGAGCTTGGCGGTGATGTTCTGGCTGACCTCGGCTTGGCGCAGGCGCAACTGGCTCAGGCTCTTGGGGATCAGGTAGTGGCTGAGCACCGACATCATGAGCGCGATCAGAATCCCGTAGATCAGCACCGGGCGGATCAGGCGCCAGGGCGAATAGCCGGTCGCCTGCATCACCGTCATCTCCGACTCCGTGGTCATCCGATTGGTGACATAGACCGCCCCGGCGAAGGTCGCGATGGGCAGGACCACGCCGATTACGCCGGGCAGGGTCAGGGCGGTGAACTCGAGGAAGATCCAGGCAGGCTGGCCGTCGCCGATCAGCCGGTCGAACATCCGCACCGCCTTGTTGATCCAGAAGATCGACACCAGCACAAGTGCGAAGAACCCGAACAGCACCATGAATTGCGACAGCATGTACCTGTCGAATCTGGTCACGCTTCCCCCCGCGGTCTAGCAGCATTTCAGGGCAAGTTATGCGATTTGATTGCGGGGGAAAACCGGTAAAGCGACGCGGGCCGGCGGTTTGCGGCCAGCACTGGCCTTCCACTTCGCAAGGCGATAGGTCTGGTGGCGAAAGACAGACAATTTCCGCGCAAGGAGCATCCCATGAGCACGCCCGTTTCCGTCACCTTCACCGAACTGGACCTCGACGCCATTGCCGGAGCGGAAGGCCGCGTCGCGGTGATCGTCACGCCCAGCGGCAAGATGGGCCCCGGTGCGCGGCGCGTGAACCGGCTGACCAAGGGGGCGGTCAAGCGCCTGCTGGAAAGCGAGGCGTGGGAAAAGACCAAACCCGGGCAAGTGGTGACATTGGCCTGGCCCACGGGCCTGGCTGCCAAGGCGCTGGACGTGCTGTGCCTGGAGCGCGGGGCGGACCCGGTCGAGACGCGCAAGGCCGGTGCGGCCCTGGGCAAGCTGAAGGGTGAGGCGCCGCTTCTGGTGCTGGCGGGCACCGCGCGGCGGCTGGGCGAGCTGGCGCAGGGGATCGCTCTGCGGGCTTACTCGTTCGACGCGCGCAAGTCCAAGCAACCCGAGGAGCCGGGCGCGGTTTCAATCATGGTGGGCAAGCCTGACGAGGCCACCGAGACGGCGAAATCCGCCCTGGCCGTGGCCGAGGGCGTGCTGATGACCCGCGACCTGGTATCGGAGCCGGCCAATCATCTGACCACCACCGAATTCGCCAAGCGGATCAAGGAGATGGAGAGCCTCGGGCTCAAGATCACCATCCTCGAGGAAAAGGACCTGGAAAAACACGGCATGGGGCTGTTGCTGGCCGTGGGGCAGGGCTCTGCCTCGCCCACCAAGGTCGCAGTGATGGAATGGTCTGGCGGCCGCGACGGGGATGCGCCGCTGGCGCTGGTCGGCAAGGGCGTGGTTTTCGACACCGGGGGCATCTCGCTGAAGGTGCCCACGGGAATGGAAGACATGACCATGGACATGGGCGGCGCCGGCGTGGTCACAGGCACGATGCGCGCCCTCGCGCTGCGCGAGGCCAAGGCCAACGTGGTGGGTCTTGTCGGGTTGGTCGAGAACATGCCATCGGGCGAGGCCTATCGCCCCGGTGACGTATTTACCTCGATGAAGGGTGACACGGTTGAGATCATCAACACCGATGCCGAGGGGCGCCTGCTTCTGGCCGATGTGCTGTGGTACGCGCAACAGACCTACAAGCCCGCCGCAATCATTGACCTCGCCACGCTGACGGGGGCGATGATCATTGCGCTCGGGCACGAGAACGCCGGCGTCTTTTCCAACGACGACAATTTCTGCGACAAGTTCCTGCGTGCCGCCAAGAACGCGGGCGAAGGGGCCTGGCGCCTGCCGCTGGGCGAGGCCTATGACAAGCAGCTCAAATCCGACATCGCCGATATGAAGAACGTGGGCGGACGGCCCGCCGGCTCGATCACCGCGGCGCAGTTCCTGCAACGTTTCGTCGAGGAAGGGACGCCCTGGATCCACCTCGATATCGCGGGCGTGGCGCGCGTGACCAAGGACACGGATTTCGCCCCCAAGGGCTCGACCGGCTGGGGTGTCATGAGCCTCGACCGGCTGGTGGCCGATCAATACGAAGGGGAGTGATGGGCGCGGTTTATTTCTATCACCTGACCCGCCGTCCGCTGGAGGCGACGCTGCCGATGCTGCTGGACAAGGCGCGCGGGGCGGGATGGCGTGTGCTGGTGCGCGGCACGCAGGAGGCGCGGCTGGACTGGCTGGACGAAAAGCTGTGGCTGGGGCCCGAGGAGGGCTTTCTTCCGCACGGGCGCGCGGGAGGGCCGCACGATACCCGCCAGCCGATCCTGCTGAGCACTGGCGCGGCGACCAACGGCGCCGTCTGCATCATGAGCGTCGACGGAGCCGAGGTGTCACCCGACGAGGTGCAGGCGCTGGAACGGACCTGCATCCTTTTCGACGGCAATGATGAACAGGCTCTGAACCACGCTCGTGGCCAGTGGAAGACCCTGACCAGCGCGAGTTGTTCTGCGCAATACTGGTCCGAGGAGTCGGGCCGATGGGAGAAGAAAGCCGAGGCGTGAGGGACGCGTGTGCGTCTAGCGGGTCAGGATCATCTTTCCGTCGGAAATCTGCACGTTCGAGAACCGCTCGAGATAGCTCATGCCCAAAAGCGATCGGTCCAGTTCACCGCCATTGACCGACGCCGCGATGCCGCGGTCCTCCAGCGGACCGATTTTCAGGCTGTCCAGGCGCACCGGCGCTGTGCTGACCATGCCGTTGGCGGTGCCGGCGCGGCCTATGAAAGCGAGGTCGTCTGTGTTCAGGCCGGCGCTCTCGGCATCGGCCCGGGTCAGCACGATCAGGGTCGCGCCGGTATCCACCACGAAATCCACCGGGGCGCCGTTCACCTCGGCCGTGACATAGTAGTGCCCGTCCAGCGCCCGGCGCAGCTCGATCTGATCTTCGCCCAAAGTCGTGTAGGATGCGGGGCTAGCGGTGTTGCGGATGTCGCCCCAAAGCCCGACGGCAGCGATGGCGCCCACGAAGATCAGACCCCAGACCACGACATATTGCATGTTCTTGCCCAGCGAGGTGCGGTTCTGCGCAAAAAACCACGCGACGACTGCGGCGCCGAGCAGCGCGAGGTAGATCAGTCGGGCGGTGTCATCTCCGGTCATGGCGCAAGATATAAGCAGCGGCGCGTCAGCCCGCCAGCCCAAACCCCTTCAATCCGTCCAGCACGAACTGAACCGCCAGCGCGGCCAGCAGCATCCCCAGAAGGCGGGTGATGACGTTGATGCCGGTCCGCCCCAGCGCGCGTTCCAGCAGGCCGGCGGTCAGGAACAACAGGAACACGAGCGTCACCACGCTCAGCATCACGCCGATGACCCAGGCGAGTCCCTCGATCCCGGGTTGCTGGCCGGCCAGCAGGATCACGGTGGTGATCGCGCCCGGACCGCCGATCAGCGGAATGGCCAGCGGGTAGATCGAGGGATCGTCGCGGTCGTCTTCCTCGTCGGCCTGGTCCTTGCGCCGCTTGGTGCGCCGTTCGAACAACATGTCGAGCGCGGTCAGAAACAACAGAAGCCCGCCCGCGATGCGGAAGGCGGGCATCGAGATGCCCACGAACTCCAGCACGGATTCGCCGAAACTGGCAAAGACGATCAGGATAAGCGCCCCGGCGACGCAGGCGCGCAATGCGATGGCGCGGCGGCGCGCCGGACTGTCGCCTTGGGTCAGCGCCACGAAAAGCGGGGTCATGCCGATAGGGTCGATGATGACGAAAAGCGCCACCCAGGCGGTGATGAGGAAACTAGGGTCCATGCGCCATGGTTTGCGCCGGGATGCGGGCGTTGTAAACCGTCCGGGTTCAGTTTTCCGCCGCGTCGAGCCGTTCCAGCGCGGCCAGCCACAGCGCCTCGGCCCGGTCGAGGCCTTCCATTACCTCGGCATACTTGCGCTGCCAGGCTTCCATGTCGTTCGCCTTGGCATTGCTGTAGATCGTGGGATCGGCCAGCTTGGCCGCGATCTTGTCGCGCATCACGTTCAGCTTTTCCACGCGCTGTTCGCAGGACTTCACATCATGCCGCAACTCCAGAACGGTGTCGCGAGGGGGGCGTTTGGGCTTCGGCGCGGGCTTTTCCACCGCCGTCGTTGCCACTTCCTTTTTCTGGGGCTTCTGGTCCAGCAGGGCGGCGCGATAGCTTTGCAGGTCGCCCTCGTAAGGCTTTACCGTGCCGTCCTTGACCAGCCACAGCCGGTCGGCCACCAGTTCCAGCAGGTGCATGTCGTGGCTGACGAGGATGATCGCGCCGGTGTAATCGGTCAGCGCCTCGACCAGCGCCTCGCGGCTCTCGATATCAAGGTGGTTGGTCGGCTCGTCAAGGATCAGCATGTGCGGCGCGTCGATCGTGGCCAGCATCAGCGACAGCCGGGCCTTCTGCCCGCCCGAAAGTTTCGCCACCAATGTGTCGGCCTGTTCCGCGCCGATGCCGAAGCCGCCCAGCCGCGCGCGCAGCTTGGCCTGGCCGTCATCGGGATAAAGGCGGCGGATGTGATCGAGCGGGCTTTCGTCGAGATGCAACTCGTCCACCTGGTGCTGGGCGAAATAGCCCACCCGCAGCTTCGAGGCCGCGTGCTTCTTGCCGTCTAGAACCTCAAGTTTGCCAGATAACAGCTTGGAAAGCGTGGATTTTCCTTCGCCGTTCCGCCCCAGCAGCGCGATCCGGTCATCCTGGTCGATCCGCAGCGTCAGCCGCTGCAAGACCGGCGCGCCATCATAGCCCGTGGCGACATTGTCGAGCCGCAGGATCGGGGGCGACAACTGGTCGGGTTCGGGGAAGGTAAAGCGGCGCAAGGCGGCCTCTTGCGGGCGCGAGATCGGCTTCATCTTCTCCAGCGCCTTGATGCGGGACTGCGCCTGCTTCGCCTTGTCCGCCTTGTAGCGGAAGCGGTCGACATAGGATTGCAGGTGGGCGCGGCGCGCCTCCTGCTTTTTCGCCTCGGCCTCGGCGTTGGCCAGCCGCGCGGCGCGGGTTTCGGCAAAGGTGTCGTAGCCGCCCTGGTAGAGCGTCAGCTTGCGGTCCTCAAGATGCAGGATGGCCCCCACGGCGCGATTGAGAAGCCCGCGGTCGTGGCTGATGACCAGAACGGTATGGGGATAGCGCGCCAGGTAGCTTTCCAGCCAAAGCGCGCCTTCGAGGTCGAGATAGTTCGTGGGCTCGTCGAGCAGCAAGAGGTCCGGCGCGGTGAAAAGCACCGCGGCCAGTGCCACGCGCATCCGCCAGCCGCCCGAGAAGGCCGAGCAGGGCTGGGCCTGTTCTTCGTCGGTGAACCCCAGACCCTTGAGGATGGTCGCGGCACGGGCCTCGGCGCTCCAGGCGTCGATATCGGCCAGGCGCGTCTGAATATCGGCGATCCGTGTGCCGTCCGTGGACGTCTCGGCCTCGGCCATCAAGGCGCTGCGCTCGGTATCGGCGGCCAAAACGGTGTCGATCAGCGACACCTCGTTGCCCGGCACCTCCTGGTCGACGCCGCCGATGCGGGCGCGTTCGGGCAATGAAATCGTGCCGGTATCCAGCGGCAGCTCGCCCCGGATCATGCGAAAGAGCGTGGTCTTGCCGGTGCCGTTGCGGCCCACCAGCCCCACCTTGTGGCCCGCAGGGATCACGGCCGATGCGCCCTCGATCAGGGGGCGGCCGGCGACCGAGAAACTTATGTCATCAAGACGCAACATGCGCACCGCATGCCGTATAGCGCGCGCCCCGTCAATCGCAGCTTTTCAATCATGCACCCCCATGCTATCGGGGCGCCGAACAACGGCGCAGGCATGGGGTTTGCGCCACGACTAATACGAAAAGAGGCTACAATGGCTGTCGAACGCACGCTCAGCATCATCAAACCCGATGCCACCAAACGCAACCTGACCGGCAAGATCAATGCCAAGTTCGAGGAGGCCGGCCTGCGCATCATCGCGCAGAAGCGGATCCACCTCAGCAAGGCGCAGGCCGGTGTGTTCTACGCCGTGCATTCCGAGCGTCCGTTCTATGACGAACTGTGCGAATTCATGGCGTCCGAGCCGGTCGTCGTGCAGGTGCTGGAAGGCGAGGGTGCCATTGCCAAGAACCGCGAAGTGATGGGTGCCACGAACCCTGCCGATGCGGCCCCGGGCACGATCCGCGCGGAGTTCGCGGAGTCGGTCGGCGAGAACTCGGTCCACGGGTCCGATGCGCCGGAGACGGCGGCGGTGGAAATCGCCTATTTCTTTTCGGGTCTCGAACTGGTCGGCTGATCGCACCTAGACAGAAGATTAAGGACGGCGTGATCTTCGGATCGCGCCGTTTTTGTCTGCGCCGGGCGCTTCAGATCGCGGCGAAGTCGGTGAAGACCTGTTTCGAGATGATCACCTTGGCGTCCTTGCGCACGACGTTGCGCGGTGTCGGTGCGGGTTTCTGCGACTTCTTGGGAAGGTCGGGGGTCGTTGCCATGTGCCTGCTCCTTTTTTGGGTCAGACCGGCCGGACAGCGCCGACCGGCGCCTGATTATCCGAACAGGGTTGCCGTCGACATGGACTTAAGTTGGGCCGAAATGTGGCGGTAATGTGGCGTGCGCCGTGAATTTTGTATCGTAATCGCGTCCAAGACCGTGCAAGGGTAAGTTCCGAAACGAGAAAAAGTGCAGACACCATGGCCCCCGGCAAGCTGAATCAGGACCCGCACAAGGTTCGTGAGCATCAGGACATGAACCTGGAAACCGCCATCGGGCGGGCCGTGCGCGAGTTCCGCAAGACCCGCGGCATGACGGTGTCGGACCTGTCGGACGTCACGGGCCTCTCCGTCGGGATGCTGTCGAAAATCGAGAACGGGGTCACATCGTCGTCGCTGACAACGTTGCAGGCGCTGTCGACCGCGCTGAGCGTTCCGATCACGGCGTTCTTCCGCCGGTTCGAGGAGCGGCGCGAGGTTGTGCATGTCAAGGCGGGCGAGGCGGTGGAGATGGAGCGCGCCGGTACGCGGGCGGGGCATCAGTACAACCTTCTGGGCCACATCGGCGCCAACAACAGCGGTGTTGTGGTGGAACCCTACCTGATCACGCTCAACGAGGAATCGGACGTCTTTCCCACCTTTCAGCACGACGGAATAGAGCTGCTCTATATTCTGGAGGGCGAGGTGGGGTATCGCCATGGTGACCAGCGATTTCACCTTCGGCCCGGCGACAGCCTGTTTTTCGATGCCGACGCGCCGCATGGCCCTGACGAATTGCTGAGCCTGCCGATCCGGTACCTGTCGGTGATCTCTTATCCGCAGGGCGAGCGATGAATATTCCCCTCAAGAATATTTAATTCACCCCATTGCGTCTTCTTTCCCGCCGTATTAGCGTCTCTGCAACATAGGAGACACCGATATGTGTGGAATCGTTGGACTGTTCCTGAAGGACAAGACGCTTGAGCCGCGCTTGGGCGAAATGCTGACCGACATGCTGATCACCATGTCCGACCGAGGGCCCGACAGCGCGGGCATTGCCGTCTACGGCACGGATCGCGACGGGCAGGCGAAACTGACCCTGCAGGCTGCCGAGCCAAGCCAGTTCGAGGGCCTTGCCGAGGAGATCGGCAAGGAGGTGGGTGCCAGAATCAGCCAGCGGGTGATCGACACTCACGCGGTGTTGGACCTTCCGCAGGACAAGGTGTCGGCGGCGCGGCAGGAGGTCAAGCGGCTGCGCCCGGATATTCGTGTGATGAGCGCGGGCGACATCATCGAGATCTACAAGGAGGTTGGCCTGCCGGGGGACGTAGCGAAACGCTTCGACATCCCCAAGCTGACCGGCAGCCACGGCATCGGTCACACCCGCATGGCCACCGAAAGCGCGGTTACCACGCTGGGGGCGCACCCGTTTTCCACGGGGTCCGACCAGTGCCTTGTCCATAACGGGTCGCTCAGCAATCATAACGCGCTGCGCCGGCAACTGGCGCGTGAGGGGATCGAGGTGGAGACGCAGAACGACACCGAGGTCGCCGCTGCCTACCTGACGTGGAAAATGCAGCAGGGTCATACGCTTGGCGAAGCGCTGGAGGCGGGGCTGGCGGATCTCGATGGCTTTTACACCTTTGTCGTCGGCACCAAGGACGGGTTCGGCGTGCTGCGCGATCCGATCGCATGCAAGCCTGCCGTGATGGCCGAAACAGATCAATACGTGGCCTTCGGCAGCGAGTATCGCGCGCTGGTGAACCTGCCGGGGATCGAGGACGCCCGCGTGTGGGAGCCCGAACCCGCCACCGTTTATTTCTGGAGCCATTGAGATGCAGACATACGATTTGGAAGCCGATGGGCTGCGCGGGCTGAACGCCGCGCTGCAAGGGGCCAGCGGCAACGAGACCGGTTGGGAAGTGGTGAATCCGCGCGGCAGCCATGCAATTGCCGTGGGGCTGGACGCGCCGCTGGATGTGACCGTGAAGGGCTCGACCGGGTACTACTGCGCGGGCATGAACCAGCAGGCGACGGTGCGGGTGGCTGGCAATGTCGGCCCGGGCGTGGCCGAGAACATGATGAGCGGCACGGTAATCGTCGAGGGCGATGCCAGCCAGTATGCCGGGGCGACCGGGCATGGTGGGCTTCTTGTGATCAAGGGCAACGCCTCGTCCCGCTGCGGGATCTCGATGAAGGGAATCGACATCGTGGTGGGCGGCAATGTGGGGCATATGTCGGCTTTCATGGGGCAGGCGGGGCACCTGGTGGTTTGCGGGGATGCAGGCGATGCGCTTGGCGACTCGCTCTACGAGGCGAAGCTGTTCGTGCGCGGCAGCGTCAAAAGCCTGGGCGCCGACTGCATCGAGAAGGAGATGCGGCCCGAGCATGTCGAGAAGCTGACCGAGCTTCTGGACAAGGCCGGGATCGACGCCGATCCGTCCGAGTTCAGGCGCTATGGCTCGGCCCGGACGCTGTATAATTTCAACATCGACAACGCCTACTGAGGAGACGGACGAATGAGCGACAATCAAAAATCCGCTCCGCGGACTTTGCCGAGATATTCCAATACCTTCACGCCGGACGTTAATGCGGAAATCCGCCGGGCCGCGGCCACCGGAATCTACGACATTCGCGGTGGCGGGGCCAAGCGGAAGGTGCCGCATTTCGACGACCTGGTGTTCCTGGGTGCGTCGATGTCGCGTTACCCGCTGGAAGGCTATCGCGAGCGGTGTGACACGAACGTGGTGCTGGGCACGCGCTATGCGAAGAAGCCGATCGAGCTGAAGATCCCGATCACCATCGCTGGCATGAGTTTTGGCGCGCTGTCGGCGCAAGCCAAAGAGGCGCTGGGGCGCGGGGCGTCGATGGCCGGGACCTCGACCACCACGGGCGATGGCGGCATGACGCCCGAGGAGCGCGGCCAGTCGAAAACGCTTGTGTATCAATACCTTCCGAGCCGTTACGGGATGAACCCGGTCGATCTGCGCAAGGCGGATGCCATCGAGGTCGTCGTCGGCCAGGGCGCCAAGCCCGGCGGCGGCGGGATGCTGTTGGGCCAGAAAATCTCGGATCGTGTGGCCGAGATGCGCACGCTGCCCAAGGGGATCGATCAGCGGTCTGCCTGTCGCCACCCGGACTGGACCGGGCCGGATGACCTTGAAATCAAGATCCTGGAACTGCGCGAGATCACCGGCTGGGAAAAGCCCATTTACGTCAAGGTCGGCGCGGCGCGCCCGTTCTTCGACACGACGCTGGCCGTGAAGGCCGGAGCGGACGTGGTGGTGATCGACGGCATGCAGGGCGGAACGGCGGCCACGCAGGACGTGTTTATCGAGCATGTCGGCATCCCGACATTGGCCTGTATCCGCGAGGCTGTGGCCGCGCTTCAGGAACTGGGCATGCACCGCAAGGTGCAGCTGATCGTCTCGGGCGGCATCCGCACGGGCGCGGACGTCGCCAAGGCGCTGGCGCTTGGCGCGGACGCGGTCAGCATCGGCACGGCGGCCATGGTGGCCATCGGCGACAACGACCCCAAGTGGGAGGCCGAGTACAATGCGCTCGGCTCCACCGCCGGGGCCTATGACGACTGGCACGAAGGCCGCGACCCGGCGGGCATTTCAACGCAGGACCCGGAATTGTCGAAACGCCTGGACCCGGTCGAGGCCGGGCGTCGGCTGAACAATTACCTCAAGGTCCTGACGCTGGAGGCACAGACGCTGGCCCGGGCCTGTGGCAAGAACCACGTGCACAATCTGGAGCCAGAAGATTTACAAGCCCTTACCGTGGAGGCCGCTGCCATGGCGCGGGTGCCTTTGGCGGGAACCTCTTGGATTCCCGGGCAGGGCGGTATGTAATCGCGACAATAATCAACAACGACAAGAAACGGGGAGACGACAATGGCCACGGACCTGGCGAAATTCGCCGACAAGAACGGCGTAAAGTACTTCATGATTTCCTTCACGGACCTCTTCGGCGGGCAACGCGCCAAGCTGGTGCCGGCGCAGGCGATTGCCGACATGCAGGAGGATGGCGCGGGCTTTGCGGGGTTTGCCACGTGGCTGGACATGACGCCGGCGCATCCCGACATGCTGGCCGTGCCGGACCCGGAATCCGTGATCCAATTGCCGTGGAAACCCGAGGTCGCCTGGGTCGCCGCCAACCCGGTGATGGAGGGCGAGGACGTGGCGCAAGCGCCTCGCAACGTCCTGCGGCGCCTGATCGACGAGGCCGCCGAGGAAGGCCTGCACGTCAAGACCGGCGTGGAGGCGGAGTATTTCCTGCTGACGCCGGATGGCAATTCGCTGAGTGACGAGTTCGATACCGCCGAGAAGCCCTGCTATGACCAGCAGGCGGTGATGCGCCGCTATGACGTGGTGCGCGAGATCTGCGACTACATGCTGGACCTGGGCTGGGGCCCGTACCAGAACGACCACGAGGATGCCAATGGCCAGTTCGAGATGAACTGGGAGTTCGACGACGCGCTGGTGACGGCGGACCGGCATTCGTTCTTCAAGTTCATGACCAAGTCGGTGGCCGAAAAGCACGGCTTTCGCGCCACCTTCATGCCCAAGCCCGTCGAGGGGCTGACCGGCAACGGCGCGCATGTGCATATCTCGGTCTGGGATGCGCCCGGGGCAAAGGCCAAGACCAACGTCTTTGCCACCGACAAGGCCGAGGGCAGCCCGACGGCAGAGCTGGGCCTGTCGGACCGGGGCGCCAATTTCCTGGGCGGGATCATGAAGCACGCCAGCGGGATGGCGGCGATCACCAACCCGACGGTCAACAGCTACAAGCGGATCAACGCGCCGCGCACCACGTCGGGGGCCACCTGGGCGCCCAACACGGTGACATGGACCGGCAACAACCGCACCCACATGGTGCGCGTGCCGGGGCCGGGGCGGTTCGAGCTGCGGCTGGCGGACGGGGCGGCGAACCCCTACCTGCTTCAGGCCGTGATCATCGCGGCGGGTCTCAGCGGGATCCGGTCCAAGGCGGATCCGGGCAAGCGGTATGACATCGACATGTACGCCGAGGGCTACAAGGTGCGCGGTGCTCCGAAGCTGCCGCTGAACATGCTGGATGCCTTGCGCCTGTACGACAAGGACCGCGAGTTGAAGGCGATGCTTGGCGAGGCGTTTTCCTCGGCGTTCCTGAAGATGAAGCGGCAGGAGTGGGATTCCTACATGTCGCACTTCAGCCAGTGGGAAAAGGACCACACGCTGGATATCTGACCCGGTGCGGACTGGGGCGGAGCGGACCGGCGGACAAGCGTTAACAGTCCGCGAAAAGCGCCCCGTTCCGACGTCGGTATCGCGTCGGTATCCGAGTGGTATCGCGGCGGTGCCATTTTCCGGGGATCGGAATGAACGGAGTGCGCGGCGTTGACGCCTTGTAAAGAAAAACGCGGCCTCCGACCGGGGACCGCGCCTTGGATTAACCGTTTGGAAAGAGCCGCTCAGGCGTTGGCTTCGCGGATCTTCTCGGCGGCGTCCTTGTCATAGGTGACGCCGTTCTGCTCGAAGAGCGTGTCGAGCTCGCCCGAGAGCGTCATCTCGGTGATGATGTCGCAGCCTCCGACGAATTCGCCCTTCACGTAGAGCTGGGGGATGGTGGGCCAGTCGGAATAATCCTTGATGCCCTGCCGGATGCCGTCATCGGACAGCACGTTCACGTCCGTGTATTCGACGCCCATGTAGTTCAGCACGCCAGCGACGCGGGACGAGAACCCGCATTGCGGCATGGTCTTGGTGCCTTTCATGTAGAGCACCACGTCGTGGGCTTTGACGGTCTCTTCGATTTGCGTCTTCGGGTCGCTCATTTGTTGGTGTCCTTCGGTGCAAAGATTTTGGCATAGGCTTGCGGATCGCGGGGGATTTCCCAGCGCCGGACGTTGCCGCCGCCCATGCCGGATTGGTAGTCGGATTCAAGTGTGTGCATCCCGGTCCCTGGTTCGCTGCCGCGCTGGCCGGGGGATTTGCGCTGGCCCACGATGGCCACCGCGGCGATGGCGGCGGCAACCAGGACCAGCAGGATGATCAGCGTCCAGCTCATGGGCCTAGTCCGGGGCCTTGGTGGTCAGCGCCAGGGCGTGCAGGTCGCCCGAGGGGCCGTCCATCTTGCCCTTGAGCGCGGCATATACGGCGCGCTGCTGCTGGACACGGTTCTTGCCCCGGAAGCTTTCGTCGATGACCTCGGCCGCGTAGTGGTTCCCGTCGCCCGCCAGATCGGTGATGGTGATCTTGGCGTCGGGGAAGGTTTCGCGGATCAGGTCCTCGATTTCCTGGACTTGCATGGGCATGTGCGCGTCTCCTTGGTGTCTGCCCCTGATGTAGAGAGGGCAGGGCCGGGATGCAAGCGACGGACGTGGTTTCCGGCGATGTCGTCCGTGGCGGGGTAGGCCGGGATTTCATCACGGCATCCGGGTGGGGCGGCGGGGTGGAACCCCGCCCTACGATGTGGGGTGGGTGCGCGCCGCGTCAGAGCTCCTCGCCCTTTTTCAGAAGCTCGTCGATAAGGTCCCGTTGTAGGGCGCCGCTGTCGCCGCCGCCGAACTGCATCGCGCCGCCGGTGTAGAGCGTGCCGTAGGTCTGCACGAGATTGACGACCTGGCCGAGCCCCGAAATCAGCTGGTCCTTTTCCAGCGGGGCGAGCGGGTGGATATAGGTGGACCAGACCATGTCCTTGGCGATGGCGTAGCGGGCATCGAGCGCGGTGTCGAAATTGGCCTGCATCATGCGCTGAAGCGTGTCGACCTGCACGTCTTCGAGATCGGCCACGGGGGACAGGGCACGCATGCGGTCATTGTCGGGATCGGTGATGATCAGTACGGGCGTGTCGGCGATGGTCAGTTGCCAGACGCGGCCGTCGGTCCGGGTGCTCTCGTCCAGTGATTTCAGGATCGTGTCCAGCCGGTCGAGGGTCATGGGGGCTTCGATCGGAGTGTCCGGGGTGGGCGTTTCGCTGTCCTGGGCGGTGGCCATGAGGGGCAGCGTGACGAGGGCGAGGGTCAGGGACAGGCGGAGCATGGTCGGAACCTTTCGGAGGGTAGGTTCCGAAAGAATGGCAGAGCGTGGCAGGCCCGCCAACGCCCCCGACGCAAACGTGATGGGGCGCGAGCGGGAGGTATTGGTCCGGGAAGGCGGGGTGAAACCCCGCTCTACGGGATATGTTTTGGTGCGCGGGGCAGGGTGGGCCGGGATTTCATCCCGGCACCGGCGTGCGGAGGCGGGGTTAAACCCCGCCCTACGGTGTGTCAGGCGAAGGTGTCGCCGAAGGTGCCGCGGTAGATCGCGGCCAGCTCGGTAAGTGGCGCGCTGGAGCGGCCCATTTGCACGTCGCTACCGGTAAAGCGGCCCACGGATTGGATCGGCACCCCGGCCTGGCCGGCGGCGATCATCAGCGCCTCGGCCTGATCGAAGTTGCAGGCGATGAGATAGCGGGCCTGATCCTCGCCGAAGAGGACTGCCGTCTCGTCGCTGTCGAGGCAGACGCCCACGCCCGCTGCCTCGGCCATCTCGAAGGCGGCGAGCGCAAGGCCGCCGTCGGAAAGGTCGGTGCAGGCCTTGATCAGCGCGTGGTTGGCGCGGATGAAATCGCCGTTGCGTTTCTCGGCGTCGAGATCCACATGCGGCGCGTCGCCTTCGATGCGGTTGTAGACCTCGGTCAGAAGCGCCGACTGGCCCAGGTGGCCGGTGGTTTCGCCCACCAGCAGGGCCACGTGGCCGTCGCGGGCCTGGCCGGTGATGGCGGTCTCGGGGTCGCGGATCAAGCCGACCGCGCCGATAGTGGGGGTGGGCAGGATCGCGCTGCCGTCGGTCTCGTTGTAGAGCGAGACGTTGCCAGACACGATCGGCATGTCGAGCGCTGCGACGGCCGCGCCGATGCCCTTGATGGCCATGACGAACTGGCCCATGATCGCCGGTTTCTCGGGGTTGCCGAAATTGAGGTTGTCGGTCGTGGCGAGCGGCACGGCCCCAAGTGCCGTGAGGTTGCGATAGGCCTCGGCCACCGCCTGTTTGCCGCCCTCGAAGGGGTTCGCCTTGACGTAGCGGGGCGTGACGTCGGAGGTGAAGGCGAGGTGCTTGTCGGTGCCGTGGACGCGGATGAGCCCCGCGCCCTGGCCGGGGGTGCGGGCGCTGTCGGCCATCACCATCGTGTCGTATTGCTCGTAGACCCATTGCTTGCCGCAGTAGTTGACCGAGCCGATGAGCGCCTTCAGCCCGTCGATGGGATCGACATTGGGTACATTCGCATCGTCGAGCGCCTCGGGCGTTTCAGGCTCTTCCCACGGGCGGTCGTATTCCGGCGCGCTGCCCGAGAGGGTGGCGAGAGGCAGGTCGGCCATGACCTCGCCCTTGTGCATGATCAGGAAGCGGTCCTCGGCGATGGTTTCGCCGACGATGGCGAAGTCGAGGTCCCATTTCTCGAACACGGCGCGGGCCTCGGATTCCTTTTCCGGGCGCAGGACCATGAGCATCCGTTCCTGGGATTCCGACAGCATCATCTCGTAGGCGGTCATGTTCGCCTCGCGCTGCGGGACGGCGTCGAGGTTGAGTTTCACGCCGAGGCCGCCCTTGTCGCCCATCTCGACGGCCGAGCAGGTGAGGCCTGCGGCGCCCATGTCCTGGATCGAGATGACGGCGCCGGTGGCCATCAGCTCCAGCGTGGCCTCCATCAGGCGTTTCTCGGTGAAAGGGTCGCCGACCTGCACGGTGGGGCGCTTTTCCTCGATGGTCTCGTCGAATTCGGCCGAGGCCATGGTGGCGCCGCCGACGCCGTCGCGGCCGGTCTTGGCGCCGAGATAGACCACGGGCATTCCGATGCCGGAGGCGGCGGAGTAGAAGATCTTGTCGGCATCGGCCAGCCCCGCCGCGAAGGCGTTGACGAGGCAGTTGCCGTTATAGGCCGGGTCGAAGCGCACCTCGCCGCCCGCGCAGGGCACGCCGAAGCAGTTGCCGTAGCCGCCGATGCCCGCGACCACGCCATGCACCAGCTGGCGGGTCTTGGGGTGGGCGACCTCGCCGAAGCTAAGCGAGTTCATCGACGCGATGGGGCGCGCGCCCATGGTGAAGACGTCGCGCAGGATGCCGCCCACGCCGGTGGCCGCGCCCTGGTAGGGCTCGATATACGACGGGTGGTTGTGGCTTTCCATCTTGAAGACCACGGCCTGACCGTCGCCGATATCCACGACGCCCGCATTCTCGCCCGGGCCGCAGATCACTTGCGGGCCGTCCGTGGGCAGGGTGCGCAGCCATTTCTTGGAGGACTTGTAGGAGCAATGCTCGTTCCACATGGCCGAGAAGATCCCGAGTTCGGTGAAGCTCGGTTCGCGGCCGATGATTTCGAGGATGCGGTCGTATTCGTCGGGCTTGAGCCCGTGGGCCGCGATCAGATCGGACGTGATGGCCGGTTCCTGCATGTGAAACATGTCCCCCAAGGTGCGGTGCAGATGGCGCCCCTATTAGGACATGAACGCAGCGGGGGGAAGGGGGTGCGGCGCGGTGCGTGTCATGGGCCTTGACGGATGCCGCACGATGCCGTCGGGTTGGGCGAAAAGGAGGTGCCATGAAGATCATCGAGAACCCGTGGCGGGGGCAGGGGCTGGTGGACGGGGTGCTGGCCGAGATCCCCGGCCCCAGCGTGGATGCCGCCGCGCCGTTGCGGCTGTTGGCGGAATGTCCGGCGCATGGGGTGACGCCGCTGGAGCGGCGCGAAGCCTTTGGCACCACGCTGTTCGTCAAGGACGAGCGCGGGCGCATGGGGCTGGGCAGCTTCAAGGCGCTTGGGGCGGCTTACGTGATTGCGCATGAGGCCGCGGCGACGGGGGATGGCGACATGGCGAACGCGCTGGCGGGACGGACTTACGTGACCGCGAGCGCGGGCAATCACGGGATGTCGGTGGCCGCCGGGGCCAAGGTCTTTGGCGCCAAGGCGGTGGTCTATATCGCCGAGACGGTGCCCGAAGGCTTTGCCGGGCGTCTGCGCGGCATGGGCGCGGAGGTGGTGCGGGCCGGGGCGGACTACGCGGCCAGCATGAAGGCGGCCGAGACGACGGCCTCGGATAACGGCTGGACGCTCCTGTCGGACAGTTCCTGGCCGGGATACGTGGACCTGCCGTGGCGGCTGATGGAAGGCTACCTGGTGATGGCAGACGAGGCTGTGCGGCAGATCCCCGAGGTGCCGACGCATATTTTCCTGCAAGCCGGGGTTGGCGGGCTGGCGGGGGCCTGCGCGACGCTGTTTCGCCAGCATTGGGGCGCAGCGCCGCGCATCGTCGTGGTGGAGCCCGAGGCGGCCCCGGCCTTGCAGGCCAGCATCGAGGCGGGGCGACCCGTGGCGACCGAGGGGCCGGTCTCGGCCATGGGACGGCTGGACTGCAAGGAGCCTTCGCTGATCGCGCTGCGCGGGCTGTCGCGGGATGCCGATGCCTTTGTCACCATCACCGAGGAGGAAGCGGCGGAGGTGTTGCCGGAGCTGACGCTGATGGGGCTGGAGAGCACCGAATCCGGTGCGGCGGGGCTGGCGGCCGTGCGGTTGATGGGCCTTGGACCGGAGGCGCGGGTGCTGTGCATCCTGAGTGAGCAGGCCGAGGCATGAACCGGGGATTCGACCGTGCGGAATACGAGACCCGCACGGCGCGGGCGCAGGTGCTGATGGACCGCGCCGGGCTGGGGGCGCTTCTGCTGACCACCGAGGCGGATGTGCGCTATTTTACCGGGTTCCTGACGCGGTTCTGGGAAAGCCCGAGCCGTCCGTGGTTCCTGGTGGTGCCGCGCGAAGGGCCGCCCAAGGCGGTGATTCCCTCGATCGGGGCCGCGCTGATGGGGCGGACATGGATCGAGGATATCCGCACGTGGCCGGCTCCGGATCCCGAGGATGACGGTGTGAGCCTGCTGGCGCAGACGCTGGCCGAGGTTGGCGGCCCGGTGGGGGTGCCGATGGGCTTTGAGACGCATCTGCGCATGCCGCTGGCGGATTTCGCGCGGGTGAGGGAGCTGGCGGGTCTGCCGTTCACGGGCGATGCGGGGATCGTGGCGCGGCTGCGGGCGGTGAAGTCGCCAGCCGAGGTCGCCAGGATCGGGACTTCCTGCGCCATCGCGGGCCGCGCCTTTGACCGTGTGCCCGAGATCGCGGGCGCGGGCCGCCCGCTGGCGCAGGTCTTTCGCGACTTTCAGCGCCTGCTGCTGGAGGAAGGCGCAGACTGGGTGCCTTACCTTGCGGGCGGCGCGGGGCAGGGTGGCTATGCGGACGTGATCTCGCCCGCGTCCGAGAGGCCGCTACGGGCGGGCGACGTTCTGATGCTGGACACGGGCGCGGTGTGGGACGGGTATTTCTGCGATTTCGACCGGAATTTCGCCGTGGGCCACGTGGGCGACGGCGTGGCGGAGGCCCATGCGCGGCTGGTCGAGGCCACGCAGGCGGCGATGGAGCTTGCCCGGCCCGGTGCGCGGGCCTGCGACCTGTGGCGCGCCATGTCGGCTATCGTCGGCGCGGGCGAGACCGCGGGACGGCTGGGCCACGGGCTGGGGATGCAGCTGACCGAGGGGATGTCGCTGACGGCACGCGATCAGACCGTGCTGGAGCCGGGCATGGTGATCACGCTGGAGCCGGGGATAGACCGGCCCGGGGACCTGTGCATGGTGCACGAGGAGAATATCTTGATCACCGAAGGCGCGCCGCGGGGGCTGTCGCCGCTGGCGGGCCCGGACATCCCATTGATCTGAGAAAAAAAGGCCGAGCTGATAAGCTCGGCCATAGTCCAACAGGGAGGTATGAAGTGATCGGGTTGATCACCGTCATGCCGTGGAATTAGTGCCCGTTTTTCGAGCGATCAAGGGTAAACAGGCCGCACTATGCGAAAACCTGCTATGCTGTTGCCGCATGGCTGCTGTTATGGCGCGCGCAAATTGCCCGAAACGCCTTATTTCGCGACGTTTTTGCGATAGGCCACAATTTCTTCCTGAACGAAATCGCGGAACGCCTTGATGCGCTGCGAATGGCGCAGCTCCTCGGGGTAGGCGAGGAAGACCGGCACGTCTGAGGACTGCACGTCGGGCAGGACGCGGACAAGCTGGTCGAAATCCTGGCCCAAGTAATCGGGCAGGACGCCGATGCCGAGGTTGTTGAGCACGCCCTGCAGCACGCCGTAATAGTTGTTGACGGTCAGCAGCGACGGGATGTCGTAGGTCACCAGTTCGTTGACCAGCGTGGCGCCGGCGCCGACCTGGGCCGAGCGCGGGTTCTGGCAGATCAGCCGGTGCGTTCCGAGGTCTTCCATCCCTTCGGGCGTGCCGCGCTCATCGAGATACTTCTGCGTCGCGTACAGGCACATGTTGATCATCATCAGGCGCTTGCGGATGAGGTCTGCCTGGCTGGGTTCCTTCATGCGGATGGCCACGTCGGCCTCGCGCATGGGCAGGTCGAGCACGCGTTCCTCGAGCATGAGGTCGATGTTGAGGTCGGGATAGGTCGAGAAGAGCTTGGGAAGGCGCGGGGCGAGCCAGAGCGTGCCGAATCCGATGGTGGTGGTGACGCGGAGTTCACCGAACACCTCTTCCTCGCTGTCGCGGATGCGCGCGGTGGCGGCGTCCAGACGCTTGACCATGGCGCGGGTGGCGTCGAACAGAAGCTCGCCCTGTTCGGTCAGGATGAGGCCGCGGGCGTGGCGGTGAAAGAGCGTGGCGTTGAGTGATTCCTCGAGCCCGCGAATCTGTCGTGAGACAGCGGATTGCGACAGGTGAAGCTGGTCCCCGGCATGGGTGAGGCTGCCCGCGTCGGCGACCGCGTGAAATATTCTCAGTTTGTCCCAATCCATTTCGCAACTTTCAATTCAATCCATTCCCCGCTGGCGCAATAGCAGAAAAACATTTGCGGTTCACAGCCGATAGCGCGGAATTCGCGTGAAAAACTGCATTAGGTCACGTATATTGACCTAATACACGCCTATATACATAGCAATTGCGCGGGATCGCGCAAGCGCCACGGGAGGACGACATGAGCGATCAGAAGATTTCCCTGAACGACCGGCTGGACCTGTCCAAGTCGCAGATCCTGTTGAACGGCACGCAGGCCCTTGTGCGTCTGATGCTGATGCAGGCCGCACGGGACCGCGCCGAGGGGCACAACACCGCCGGGTATGTCACCGGCTATCGCGGCTCGCCGCTTGGGGCGGTGGACCTGCAGATGGCGCGGGCGCAAAAGACTTTGGCCGAGGCGAATGTCACCTTCCAGCCTGGCCTGAACGAGGATCTGGCGGCGACGGCGCTGTGGGGCACGCAACAGGCGCAGTTGCGCGGCGAGGGCAAGCATGATGGCGTCTTTGGCCTGTGGTACGGCAAGGGGCCGGGGGTGGACCGCTCGGGCGACGTGATGCGGCACGCCAACATGGCCGGGACCGCGCCGCTGGGCGGCGTGCTGATGGCGATGGGGGATGACCACACCGGGGAGAGTTCCACGGTGTGTCATCAGTCGGACTGGGCGCTGGTGGATGCCTACATGCCCGTGCTGTCGCCGGCGGGGGTGCAGGAGATCCTGGACTTTGGCCTCTATGGCTTTGCGTTGTCGCGGTTCGCGGGCGTCTGGGCCGGGCTGAAGACGATGAAGGACACCGTAGAGGTGACCAGCGTCGTCGATGGCAGTCTCGACCGGATGAATTTCGTGCTGCCGGAGTTCGACATGCCCGATGGGGGCCTGAGCATCCGGCTGGGGGATCACTGGATCGCGCAGGAAGCGCGGATGATCGACCACAAGAGGTACGCCGCCGAAGCCTTTGCCCACGCAAACAAGATCGACAAGCGGGTGTGGGGTAAACCCGGCGCGAAGATCGGGTTCGTGGCCGCGGGCAAGAACTGGCTGGACCTGACCCATGCGCTGGACATGCTGGGGATCGATGCCGCCGAGGCTGAGCGTCTGGGGCTGACGACCTACAAGGTGGGCCAGACTTTCCCGATGGACATGAAGGGCTTTCACGACTGGGCCGAGGAGCTGGACCTGATCGTGGTGGTCGAGGAAAAGCGTAAGTTGATCGAGATCCAGATCAAGGAGGCGATTTTCGACGACCGCAAAGGCCGGCGCGTCTATGGCTGGTACAAGGGCGGCGCGGGCGGCCTGCACTCCGAGGAGCTGTTCCCGACGCGCATGGCGCTGGACCCGGTGATGGTGGCCGAGAAGATCGGGACCATCCTGGTGGAGGAAGGCCGCGGCACGGACCGCGTGAAGGCCGGCCTGCAATTGATTGACGAAGCGAAGAAATCGGACAACGCAGAGGAACTGGCGGCGCGGCTGCCTTATTTCTGTGCCGGGTGTCCGCACAACACCTCGACCAAGGTGCCCGAGGGCGGGCGCGCCTATGCCGGGATCGGGTGTCACATCATGTCGCTGTGGATGGATCGCGAGACAAGCGGGTTCACGCACATGGGCGCGGAAGGCGCCAACTGGATCGGCGAGGCGCCGTTTTCCAACCGCGAGCATGTGTTCCAGAACCTGGGCGACGGAACGTACAACCATTCGGGCGTTCTGGCCATTCGCGCGGCGTTGGCGGCGGGTGTGAACATCACCTACAAGATCCTCTACAACGACGCGGTCGCCATGACAGGGGGGCAGACCAACGAAGGCGGACTTGGGCCCGACCGGATCGCGCGCGAATTGAAGTCGATGGGCGTGGAGCACATCGCGGTGGTCTATGACGAGAAGGAAGAACCCGAGAAGTCTCATTTCCCGTCGGGCATCGGCTGGCACGAGCGGGCCGAGATGATGCAGGTCCAGGAGAAGTTTCAGGAAATCAATGGCGTGTCGGCCATCATTTACGTGCAGACCTGCGCCGCCGAGAAACGCCGCCGCCGCAAGCGCGGCACCTTCCCGGACCCCGACAAACGCGTGTTCATCAACACCGATATCTGCGAGGGCTGCGGTGATTGCGGGGTTCAGTCGAACTGCGTCGCCATCGTGCCGAAGGAGACGGAGCTGGGCCGGAAACGGGCCATCGACCAGTCGAGCTGCAACAAGGATTTTTCCTGCCTCAAGGGGTTCTGCCCGTCCTTCGTGACACTGGAAGGGGCCAAGATCCGCAAGGAAGCCTCGGCCGATCTGGACCTGCCGGATCTGCCGGAGCCTGCGCTGCCCAAGATCGACGGCACCTATAACGTGGTGATCACCGGCGTTGGCGGTACCGGCGTCGTGACCATCGGCGCCGTCATGGCGCAGGCGGCGCAGATTGATGGCAAGGGTGCCGGTATGATGGAAATGGCCGGTCTGGCGCAGAAGGGCGGCGCGGTGCATATCCATTGCCGGATTGCCGAGAAGCCGGGCGATATCAGTGCCATACGGGTCGCCACGGGCGAGGCCGATGCGCTGATCGGTGGCGACCTCGTGGTCAGCGCCGGGGCCAAGACGCTGGGCCTGACTCGGATGGGGCGCACGGGCGGCGTGGTCAACAGCCACGAGATCATGACCGGCGATTTCACTCGCGACACCGAGTTCACGCTGCCGACGGACCAGCTGGCGCTGTCGCTGAAGGCGCGAATGCAGGACGACGTGGTGCTGTTCGACGCCAGTGAACTGGCGCGGGTGGCGATGGGCGACGCGATCTTCTCCAACATGATCATCTTTGGCGCGGCGTGGCAGCGGGGGCTTGTGCCCTTGTCCAAGGCCTCGATCGACGCCGCCATCGAGCTGAACGGGGCTGCGGTGGAGCGCAACCTGCGCGCCTTCGAGATCGGGCGATGGGCCGCCGTGCACCCCGAGGAGGCTGACCGCATGGTGACGCCGAACGTGGTGCAGAAACCCAAATCGCTGGAGGAGAAGATCGCCTTCCGGGCAGATCACCTGGTCGGATATCAGTCCAAGCGGCTGGCCAAGCGGTATCGCAAGCTGGTGGACGGGATCGAGAACGAGCAAGTGCGCGAAGCGGTGGCGATGGGCTATCACAAGCTCTTGAGCTACAAGGACGAATACGAGGTCGCGCGCCTGCTGATCCAGAGCCGGAAGAAGGCCGAGGAGGAGTTCGCGGGTGATTTCGACATGACCTTTCACCTGGCGCCGCCGATCCTGAGCAAGACCGGCCCGGACGGTAGGCCCAAGAAGCGGCAATTCGGCGCCTGGATGGAAAAGCCGATGCGCCTGATGGCGAAGTTCAAGGGCCTGCGCGGCACGCCGCTGGACATCTTCGGCTATAGCGAGGAGCGGCGGATGGAACGCGCGCTGATCCGCGAGTACGAGGCGGACATGGCGGAAGTGCTGCCGAAGCTGGAGGGCCGGACGCAGGACGCCATTGTGGCGCTGGCCGAATTGCCGTTGCAGATTCGCGGCTTCGGTCCGGTGAAGATGGCAAACGCACAGAAGGCGGCCAAGCAGCGCGAGCATCTGTTGCAGGTGATCCGCGACGGCGGGCAGGACGTGGCACGGGCGGCACAGTAGGCCGCCCGCGCGTTTGTTACCCAAATTTCATCGCCCTGTTACGTGGCGGGGCGATGTAGATGGATGCACGCGAATCGAGACGGACGGTAAGATGCGCCTGGAACGCCACGTGGCCCGTGACATCAGCTATGCCTACTCGGCGCAGACCCGCGGGGGGCGCGCCATGATCCGCACGATGGAGAACCTGACGGGCCGTATCCGGCTGATCAAGCGGGCGGCGGGGTACGAGCAGGAGGTCGCGGCGGGCCGTGATTTCTGGCAGGTGATGGTAGAGCGCTATGGCCTGACGCTGGACGTGGTGGGCGGCAGCCTGGACAGCATTCCGCGCACGGGGCCGTTGATCCTGATCGCGAACCACCCCTATGGCATTCTGGATGGCCTGATGATGGGCCATATCCTGAGCCAGACGCGGGGCGATTTCCGCATCCTGGCGCACCAGATCTTTCGCAAGGCAGAGGACCTGAACCGCGTGATCCTGCCGATCAGTTTCGACGAGACGAAAGAGGCTGTCGCGCTGAATGTCGAAACGCGCAAGACGGCGCTGAATTACCTGAAGGACGGCGGCGCCATCGGGATTTTCCCCGGCGGGACGGTCAGTACGGCGGCGAAACCCTTTGCCCAGCCCCTCGACCCCGGCTGGCGCGGGTTTACGGCGCGGATGGTAGCGAAATCGGACGCCACGGTGGTGCCGGTGTTCTTCGAGGGACATACCAGCCGGCTGTTCCAGCTGGCCAGCCATATGCACACCACGCTGCGCATGGGGCTTCTGATCAAGGAGTTCAACAAGCGCGTGGACACCCGTGTGCAGGTGGTGTTGGGCCAGCCCATCGCGCAGGACGAATTGCGCGCACGGGCCGGGGACACGAAATCCATGATGGCGTTTCTGCGGCACAAGACGTATGAGCTTAGCACGCGTCCGGTGAACGCGGACGAGATTGGCTTCGAATACGACTAGGGGCGCGCGCAGCGCGGTTGACATGGCAGTTGGGATTTTCGACAGCGGGCTTGGCGGCCTGACGGTTCTGAGCGCCGTGGAGGCGCGGCTGCCGGAGGTGGCTCTGGTCTATCTGGGCGACAACGCCAACGCGCCTTACGGGGTGCGCGACCCTGACGATATTTTCAACCGCACCAAGGCGCATGTGCAGCGACTGTGGCATGACGAGGATTGCAACCTCGTGATTCTGGCCTGCAACACGGCGTCCGCCGCCGCGCTGCGCCGGATGCAGGAGGAAGGCGTGCCCAAGGGCAAGCGCGTGCTGGGGGTCTTCGTGCCGCTGATCGAGGCGCTGACCGAGCGGCAATGGGGCGACAACTCGCCCCCGCGCGAGGTGGCGGTGAAGCACGCGGCCCTCTTTGCCACGCCCACGACCGTCAGCAGCCGGGCCTTTCAGCGGGAACTGGCGTTCCGCGCCATCGGCGTGGACGTGGAGGCGCAGGCCTGTGGCGGGGTGGTGGACGCGATCGAGGACGGCGACATGATTTTGGCCGAGGCGCTGGTGCGCAGCCATGTGGATGCGCTGAAGCGCAAGATGCCCAATCCGCAGGCCGCCGTGCTTGGCTGCACGCATTACCCGCTGGTCGAGGACGTGTTTCAGGCGGCGCTTGGCCCCGAGGTGCAGGTCTATTCGCAGCCGCAACTGGTGGCGGCGAGCCTGGCCGATTACCTGTCGCGCCATCCCGAAATGGCCGAAGGAGGCGAGGGTGTGCGGTTCCTGACCACGGGCGATCCCAAGCGGACTTCGGACCGGGCGACGCAGTTCCTGCGACGAGGGATCACGTTTCAGGCCGCCTGAGGCCAGCGCGTCGCATTGCGGGCGCGCCCATTCTTCCTTACATGACTGATAACTGATGAAAGAGGTCTGACATGACCCATAAAATCGCCATTCTGGGCGCCTCGGGCTATACCGGCGCCGAACTTGTACGGCTGATCGCCACCCATCCGGGGCTGGAGATTGCCGCGCTGTCGGCCAATTCCAAGGCGGGGCAGACCATGGCGCAGGCGTTTCCGCATCTGCGGCACCTGGATTTGCCGACGCTGGTAACGATCGACGAGATCGACTTTTCCGGGATCGACCTGTGCTTCTGCGCGCTGCCGCACAAGACCAGCCAGGAGATCATCGCGGCGCTGCCCAAGGATCTGAAGATCGTGGATCTGAGCGCGGATTTCCGGCTGCGCGACCCGGATGCTTACGAGAAATGGTACGGCAACACGCACGCGGCGGTGGAGATGCAGCAGGAGGCCGTCTATGGCCTGACCGAGTTTTACCGCGACGCCATCCGCGAGGCGCGGCTGGTGGCCGGGACGGGGTGCAATGCCGCGACAGGGCAATACGTGCTGCGGCCCTTGATCCAGGCGGGGGTGATCGACCTCGACGAAATTATCCTCGATCTGAAATGCGGGGTGTCCGGGGCCGGGCGGAGCTTGAAGGAAAATCTGCTGCATGCGGAGCTGTCGGAGGGGTATCACGCCTATGCTCTGGGGGGCACGCACAGGCACCTGGGCGAGTTCGATCAGGAGTTCTCGGAGATTGCGGGCCGCGACGTGCGCATCCAGTTCACGCCGCATCTGATCCCGGCGAACCGGGGCATTCTGGCGACGGGATACGTGAAGGGCGAGGCCAAGGCGGTCTATGAGACGCTTTACAACGCCTATGCCGACGAGCCGTTCATCGAGGTTCTGCCCTACGGCGAGGGACCTAGCACGCGGCATGTGCGGGGCAGCAATTTCTGCCATATCGGCGTGGTGGCGGACCGGATCGACGGGCGGGCCATCGTGGTTGCCGCGCTCGACAACCTGTGCAAGGGGTCAAGCGGGCAGGCTTTGCAGAATGCCAACCTGATGCTAGGTATCGACGAGACGACGGGGCTGATGCTGGCGCCGGTGTTTCCGTGAGTTTCCCTGAGGAGGACGGGGTAGCGCGATGAAATCACTGAAGAAACAGCGGCGAATCCAAGTCATCGCGGTGACGGCGATTGCGCTGATCCTGGCCACCGGTCTGATCGGCTACGCGATGCGCGACGGCATAAACTTCTTCCGCTCGCCCAGCCAGGTGATGGCCGAGCCGCCCGCGCCCTCGGAAACCTTCCGCATCGGCGGGCTGGTCGAGGAAGGCACGCTCAGGCGCGGCGAAGGCGAGACGGTGACCTTCAGCGTGACCGATGGCGGGGCGTCGGTGCCGGTGCGCTATACCGGGGTTCTGCCCGATCTTTTCGGAGAGAACGAGGGCATGGTCGGCTTGGGCCGCTACGAGAACGGCGTCTTTACCGCGACCGAGATCCTGGCCAAGCATGACGAGGAATACATGCCGAAAGAGGTGGTCGATGCGCTGAAGGAACAGGGCGTCTACCAGGAACCGGACGGTAGCTAAGCCACGCGTTAACCAATCCTGACAACCCTTGCCGGTGATTTGACATCGCTGGCCAAGGGGGCGCGGAATGCAGACTGTCTCGGAGATCGCAAAGGATATCCTGGCGCGGGAAGGCGGGTTCGTGACCGACCCCGACGACCCGGGCGGGGCCACCAACCATGGCGTGACCATCCACACGATGCGGCGGCTGGGGTTGGACCTTGACCGGGACGGGGATGTGGACGTGGCCGATGTGCGTCGTCTCAGCCGGGCGCAGGCGCAGGACATCTTCATCGACCATTATTACCACCGGCCCGGCATCGCGCGCCTGCCGCAGGTTTTGCAGGCCAGCGTGTTCGACATGTACGTGAATGCCGGGGCCAACGCGGTGAAGATCCTGCAACGGCTGTTGCGGCAGATGGGGCACGAGGTGTCCGTCGATGGCATCATCGGGCCTCAGACCATCGAGGCGGCCGAGCTGGCCCATGGCGTGGCGCCGCTGCACATCGCGGATGCCTACGGGATCGCGCGGCGGAATTACTATTTCAGGCTGGCCGATCAGCGCCCCGCGTCGCGCAAGTTCGCGCGCACCCGGGCGGGCGGCAAGGGCGGCTGGATTCGGCGGGCCGAGGCGTTCATCTCGTCGCGCTATCACATGACGCCGGCGGAGTTTCGGGACCGGGTGGCGAAATGGGACTGATCGAGACGGTCCTGGGCCTGGTCTTCGGCGGCGGGCGCAATGCCGTGGCCGAAACCGCGGAAGTGTTCCGGGTGAATGCCGAGAAATCCGACCAACGCGCCGCCGAATTGCAGGGCGCGGCGCTGGCGCAGCTGGCGGCCGAGTTCAAGGCCGAGCGCAAGGGCCGGTACGACCGGTTCATCGACGGGCTGAACCGGGTGCCGCGACCGGCCATGGCGCTTGGCACGCTTGGGCTGTTCGTGGCCGCCATGGTGGACCCGATCTGGTTTTCCGAGCGGATGCAAGGGATCGCGCTGGTGCCCGAACCATTGTGGTGGCTGTTGGGCGCGATCGTCAGCTTCTATTTCGGTGCGCGGCATCAGGCGAAGGGGCAGGAATTTCACCGCTCGATCGCCGCCACCATGGCGCGCACGCCGCAGGTGGTGGGCAACCTGAAATCCTTGCGCGCGCTGGAGGCGGGCAGCGCGGGCGTGGCCGATACCGGGCATGACGCGGGGCTGGCGTTGCAGGTGCAGCAGGTGGAGAGCGAGCCCAATGCGGCTTTGAGGGAGTGGCAGGACGCGAGCCACGGGCGGTGAACTTACGGCGCGGAATCAAGGTGCAGCTTGCTGCACCGCCGCGCGATCGCCAGACCGCCCCCCGGGCTGGCGATTGGGTGACGTAGGCGCTTCGTATTGAGGTTTTTCGGACTTGGTGGCGATAAAGTGTGCTGAACCAAGGTCGGCTCGCCAGCCCGCGGTCTGGCGATCGCGCGCCTCGCCGGGCAAGGCTGATCCCGCGACAATGTGATCGCCCGTCGCACCCGAAAGACGTTGGAGGCGGGGCGCGGGACGACTATAACCGGGCCATGATCACCGAGCTTGGACATTTCGCACTCATCCTCGCCTTCTTCGTGGCGTGCTTTCAGTCGGTCGTGCCCCTGATCGGCGCGCAGAAGCGATGGGCGGGGTGGATGGCCGTGGCCGAACCCGCCGCGACGCTGCAATTCGTGCTGACGCTGGGTGCGTTCGGGGCGCTGATGTGGGCCTTCGTGACCTCGGATTTCTCGTTGGAGCTGGTGGTCGCCAACAGCCATTCGGCCAAGCCGTTGCTCTATAAGATCACCGGCGTCTGGGGGAACCACGAAGGCTCGATGCTGCTGTGGGTGCTGATTGTGACGCTGTTCGGGGCCTTCGCGGCCTGGTTCGGGGGCAGCCTGCCGCCGACGTTGAAGGCCCGCGTGCTGTCGATCCAGGGGCTGATCGGGGTGGCGTTCTTTGCGTTTATTCTCTTCACCTCGAACCCGTTCCTGCGTATGGACGTGCCGCCTTTCGATGGGCGGGATTTGAACCCGCTTTTGCAGGACCCGGGATTGGCGTTCCATCCGCCGTTTCTCTACCTCGGTTACGTGGGTCTTTCGATGACCTATTCCTTCGCGCTGGCCGCCCTGATCGAAGGCCGGGTCGACGCGGCCTGGGGCCGGTGGGTGCGGCCCTATACGCTGGCGGCGTGGATCTTCCTGACCATCGGCATCGCGCTTGGGTCCTGGTGGGCGTATTACGAGCTGGGCTGGGGCGGGTTCTGGTTCTGGGATCCGGTGGAGAATGCGTCGTTCATGCCGTGGCTCATTGCCGCCGCGCTGCTGCATTCGGCCATCGTGGTGGAAAAACGCGAGTCGCTGAAAAGCTGGACCATTCTGCTGGCGATCATCGCTTTCGGGTTTTCCATGATCGGCGCGTTCATCACGCGCTCGGGCGTGCTGACCTCGGTCCATGCCTTTGCCACGGACCCCGAGCGCGGCGTGTTCCTGCTGATGATCACCGGGTTTTTCATGATGCTGGGCCTGACGCTGTTCGCCGCGCGGGCGGGGGCGATGCAGGCGAAGGGGGTCTTTGGCCTGATGAGCCGCGAGACGATGCTGGTGGCCAATAACGTGCTGTTGGGCGTGTCGGCCTTTGTGATCTTTGTGGGTACGATCTGGCCGCTGATCTCGGAACTTGCGTTCGACCGCAAGCTGAGCGTGGGCGAGCCGTTCTTCAACATGGCGTTCACGCCGTTCATGGTGCTGTTGGGGCTGATCCTGCCGGTGGGCGCGATGCTGCCGTGGAAGCGGGGCAACCTAGGCCGGGTTCTGCGGCCGTTGGCGGGCGCCTTTGCACTGGCCGTGGCGGTGGGCGCGCTGGCCTTCGCGATGCAGACAGAGCGCAGCGCGCTGGGGCCGGTGGGCCTGTTCCTCGCGGCCTGGCTGGTGTCGGGCGCGGCGGTCGATCTGTGGAGCCGGACGGGACGGGGCGGGGGCCGCCTGTCGCGGCTGACGCGCCTGCCGCGCGCCGACTGGGGCAAGGCTGTGGCCCATGCGGGCTTTGGAATTACCATCGCAGGCATCGCCGGTATGCTGGCCTGGGAGGCCGAGGATATCCGCGTGGCGCAGGTGGGCGACAGTTTCGAGGTGTCGGGGCTGACCATCACGCTCGATGACGTGCGCGAGGTGGAGGGGCCGAACTACCTGTCGACCATGGCGGATGTGACCCTGTCGAAGGGCGGATCCGAGATCAGCCGGCTGACCCCGGAAAAGCGCATCTACCCGGTGGCCGGGATGCCGACGACCGAGGCCGCGATCGACAACGGCGTTCTGCGCGACGTCTATGTTGTGATCGGCGACGAGCAGGCGGCGGGCGGCTGGGCCGTGCGGACCTACTACAAGCCCTTGGCGAACTGGATCTGGGGCGGTGCGATCCTGATGGCGATCGGCGGCGCGCTGTCGCTCTCCGACCGGCGCTACCGCGTGGCGGCGGGGGCGCGCAAGACGCGCGCCGTGGGGGTGCCGGCGGAATGAAACGTCTGGTGCTGATCCTCTGCCTTCTGGCCTCGCCGCTCTGGGCGGTGCAGCCGGACGAGATCCTCGACGATCCGGTTCTGGAGGAACGCGCGCGGGAGATATCCTCGGGCCTGCGCTGTCTTGTCTGCCGCAACGAGAGCATCGACGATTCCAACGCCGACCTGGCCCGCGACCTGCGCCTGCTGGTGCGCGAGCGGCTGGTGGCGGGCGACAGCGACGAGGAGGTCATCGACTTCGTCGTGGACCGCTACGGCGAATACGTGCTGCTGAACCCGGTAGCCAGCGGCAGCAACCTGGTGCTGTGGCTGGCGGGGCCGGTGATGCTGCTTTTGGGCGGGCTGCTGGCGGCGGTCTATATCCGGGGGCGCGCGGGCGCGAAACCGGAGGGCGAGGCCGGGCTGAGCGCCGCCGAAGAGGCGCGGCTGCGCGAAATCATGAAGGACTGACGCGCCGTCGCGCGTTGCATTTCCGGGCCGGGCGGGGTTGATTGGCGTCAAACGCCAGATGGAGGCCCGCCCGATGACGACCTATCAGACCCTGACCTACGACCTGAGCGACGACATCGCCGTGCTGCGGATGAACCGCGCCGACAAGATGAACGCGCTCAACACCCAGATGCGGGCCGAGATCACCGACGCGGTCGGGCGCGCGGGCCGCGAGGCGCGGGTGCTGGTGCTGACCGGCAACGGCAAGGCGTTCTGCTCGGGGCAGGACCTGTCGGACAACGGCACGGCGGCGGCGCTGGACGTGGAGCGCGTGCTGCGCGACGAGTACGAGCCGATGCTGCGGATGATTTCGGACTGCCCTGTGCCCACCATCGCGGCGGTGAACGGCCCGGCGGCGGGGGCAGGGGCGAACCTGGCGCTGGCCTTCGACGTGGTGATCGCCACCGAGAGCGCCTATTTCCTGCAGGCCTTCGCGCGGATCGGCCTCATTCCGGACGCGGGCGGTACCTACTGGATGCCGCGCCAGGTGGGGGCGGCCAAGGCGATGGGTGCGGCGCTCTTCGCCGAGCCGATCTCGGCGCGGCAGGCGGATGCCTGGGGCCTGATCTGGGAGGCGGTCGAGGACGACGCCTTTGACCTGCACTGGCAGGCGCAGGCGGCGCACCTGGCCAAGGGGCCGACGGCGGCCTATGGCGGGATCAAGCGCGCGGTGCGCGGCAGTTGGGAAAACGGGTTCGACAAGCAGCTGGACCTCGAGGCGCAGCTGCAGGGTGAATGCGGGCGGACGCGCGATTTCCAGGAAGGTGTGACCGCCTTCCTGGACAAGCGCAAGCCGGAATACGAGGGGCGCTGATCAGGCCGAGACCTCGATCAGTTCCACGTCGCTGAGCTGGAATGCGCTTCCCAGCCCGGGCAGGATCACTGCAGGTGCGCCGTCGAGGTTGAGCACCGCGTTGCCGCCGAAATCCGTCAGGCTGAGGTCCGGCGGATCGCCGCCATCGTAGGTCAGCACGAGCAGTTCCTCGTTCACCTCGAAATCCGTGATCGTGGCCGGATTGCCGGCCAGCAGGGGGCTGCCGCCGATGAAAAGGTCGGCGCCTTCGCCGCCGGTGACAGTGTCGTTCTGACCGAAGATCATCACATCGTTTCCTGCGCCACCATCGACCTCGTCGCCTTCGGTGTCGTCATCCCGGGTCAGGTCGAGGCCCGGCAGGTCGTCGAGCGACGCCGCGTCGCCATTGGCGAAATCGCGCGCCACGGTGCGGGTCGCGTCGATAAAGGCGGTCTGATCCGTAAGGCCGGTGGACAGGATCAGGTCGTCGCCGGTATCCCCGCGCAAGGTGTCGGCCCCGTCACTGTCCGCCAGGATATCCTCGTCGGCGCCGCCGCGCAGGAAGTCGTTGCCGGCATTGCCCGCGATCACGTCCTGGCCGTCTTCGCCGAACACCCGGTCGTCGCCATCGCCGGCATCGATGACGTCGCCTTCGGCGCCGCCGCGCACCACATCGTCGCCGTCTTCGGCGTCGATGAAGTCGACGGCATCCGTTCCGGTGATCGAGTCCGCGCCTGCCGTGCCGGTGACCGGATTGATCGTGTCGGTCGGAAGGGGATCGGGGCCGCCGGTTTCCGGCTCTTCGGGCAACGGGCCGGGTCCGCCGGTTTCGGGTTCTTCCTCGCCCGGCGTGTCAGGGGCACGGGCATTGTCGTCATTATCGTCGAAGAGGTCGATGGCCAGGGCAGCCGTCGCACCGATGCCCAGCAGACTGAGCAGAACTATACCAAGCATGAAGGATTTCCCAAGAGACTCACATGTTTGCAGAATACTCTTCGATAGGCGGCCCGTCGTGAACATTCGTCGATTTCGGGCCGGATTCATGGATTTTCGAGGCATTTCCCCGGTGCATCGTCGCCACTTGCGAAACAATTCTTTCGATTTGGAAGAAGCGTTGATTTTCGGGCGGGACCACGGAAAGCTCAGGCCGTGTAGCGGCCGATGGCGACATTGCGCAGCGAGAAGTGCGGGCTGGTGTCGCGCAGGACGGCGATCGAGCGGCCGTCGGCCATGATGGTGGTGACGCCCGTCGTCTCGTTTCGCGCGACCGACAGTTCCGGGGCGTCTCCGTCCCGGTCGTAGACGAAGGTGATGATATCCTCCGCCGCGTCGAAATCCGCTATCTCGACCGGGGCGCCGCCGGCGATCCAGTCGCCCAAGGCAAACTCGTCGCGGCCCGGACCGCCGGCGATGGTGTCGTCGGAGCCTGCCACCACGGTATCGTCGCCCGCGCCGAGATCGACCAGGTCGCCGGCATCGGACGCGGCCGGCAGGTCGTAGGCGAACGCGATGTCGAAGATATCGTCGGCCCCCGCGGCGGAACTGCGCAAGGCAGCCTCGTCCACGACATTGGCCGCCTCGACGAAATCGTGGCCGTCGCCGGCGGCAATCGCGTCCTGCCCCGTGCCGGGAATGATGACATCGCCGCCAGCGCCGCCGGTCAGCGTGTCGTCGCCATCGAGGCCGATGACCCAATCGCCGCCGGTGCCCCCCGTCAGAAGGTCGGCGCCGTCGCCGCCCAGCAGCAGATCGCTGCGCGCGGCGGCCTGCGCCTCGGCCTCGGCGGAGTCTTCGGTTGTGTTGTCCGCATCGAGTTCGGGCAGGTCCAGCCCGCCCAGCCCCACGAGGCCGGCCATTGCGCCGCCGATCAGTATAAGGATGCCGAGTATCGCCATGATGCGCCCCAAGTTGCCCGGTTGCGGGCATCATGGCGCAGGAGACTGAACCGCCGGTAAATGCGCGACCGGCCGCCGCACATCACTTGGCTACAATTTTAGCCATCCTGCGGGCACAAAAGAAAACGCCCCGCGCTGGCGGGGCGTTTCAGAATGGCAGGAAGGTCGCGCTCAGCGGTTTTCCATGTCCACGTAATCGCGCAGCGTCTCGCCCTTGTAGAGCTGGCGCGGGCGGCCGATTTTCAGTTGCGGATCGCCGATCATTTCCTTCCACTGCGAAATCCAGCCCACCGTGCGGCTGAGCGCGAAGATCGGCGTGAACATCGAGGTCGGGAAGCCCATCGCCTCGAGGATGATGCCCGAGTAGAAATCGACGTTCGGGAAGAGCTTCTTCTCGGTGAAGTAGGAATCTTCCAGCGCCTGTTTCTCAAGCTCCTTGGCGACTTGCAGCGTCGGGTTGTTCTCGATCCCCAGGAGGTCGAGCACCTCGTCGGCGGACTGTTTCATCACCTTGGCGCGCGGATCGAAGTTCTTGTAGACGCGGTGGCCAAAGCCCATCAGGCGGAACGGATCGTCCTTGTCCTTGGCCCGCGCGATGAATTCCGGGATGCGGTCGGGCGTGCCGATTTCCTGCAGCATCTCCAGGCAGGCCTGGTTGGCGCCGCCATGGGCCGGCCCCCAGAGACAGGCGATGCCCGCCGCGACGCAGGCGAAGGGGTTGGCGCCCGACGACGAGGCCAGCCGGACCGTGGAGGTCGAGGCGTTCTGCTCGTGGTCGGCATGCAGGGTAAAGATGCGGTCCATGGCGCGGGAAAGGATCGGGTTGACCTCGTAATCCTCGGCCGGGACGGCAAAGCACATGCGCAGGAAGTTCGACGCATAGTCCACGTCGTTGCGCGGATAGACGAAGGGCTGGCCCAACGTGTACTTGTAGGCCATCGAGGCGATGGTCGGCATCTTGGCGATCAGGCGGATCGTCGCGACCTCGCGCTGCCACGGGTCCGAGATGTCGGTGCTGTCGTGGTAGAAGGCGGAAAGCGCGCCCACCACGCCCACCATGATGGCCATCGGGTGCGCATCCCGACGGTAGCCGCGGAACAGGAAGTGCATCTGTTCGTGCAGCATGGTGTGGTTGGTCACACGGTTCTCGAAATCTTCCAGCTGGGCCGCGGAGGGCAGCTCGCCGTAGAGCAGCAGGTAGCAGACCTCGAGGTAATGCGATTTTTCGGCCAGCTGGTCGATCGGGTAGCCGCGGTGCAGAAGCTCGCCCTTGCCGCCGTCGATATAGGTGATCGTGCTGTCGCAACTTGCGGTCGAGGTGAAGCCGGGGTCATAGGTGAAGACGCCCGCCTGCGCGTAGAGCTTGCGGATGTCGATCACGTCCGGGCCGGCGGTGGGGGAATAGACCGGAAGTTCGTATTCCTTGTCGCCGATCGTCAGTTTCGCGGATTTGGTACTGTCTGCCATCAGGGTCTCCCTCGTCAAGCCGTGACGCGCGGCGCGTCTTGGCTGCTTAATCCAGTGCACCTTTCAAGAGTGTTAAACACTCTTCGAGGCAGCATCGTTCAGTCGGGCGAGGGATTCCTCCCGGCCCAGGACCAGCATCATGTCAAACACGCTCGGTGTTGCCGCCCGACCGGCCAGCGCGGCCCGCATGGGGCCGGCCAGCTTGCCGAACTTGATATCCTTGGAGGCGGCAAACGCGTTCGCAGCCTCTTCCAGATCGTTGCGCGACCAGTTAGCATTTTGCAAGTGCGGCGTCAATTCGTTCAGTATACCACGGGATACTGCGTCCAGCTGCGCGGCGGCCTTCGCGTCCGGTTCGATCGGTCGATCCGCCAGAATAAATTCCGCTTTATCAAGAAGTTCAGGGAAGGTCTTCGCGCGCTCTTTGAGGCAATACATGCCGTCCAGAAGCAGCGCCTGTTTCGCATCGGGCAGCGGATCGGATGCCGTCGCGTCAAGGAAACCGTTCAGTTCATGCAGCAGCGCAGCATCGTCGCTGGCGGCGATGTGCTGGCCGCAGAGATTGTCCAGTTTCTTGAAGTCGAACCGGGCCGGGGATTTGCCGATCCCGTCGAGATCGAACCATGCCTTCGCCTGGTCGTCGGTGAAGAACTCGTCGTCGCCGTGGCTCCATCCCAGGCGGGCGAGGTAGTTGCGCATGCCCGCCGCCGGGTACCCCTGCTTCTGGTACTCGTCGACGCCGAGCGCTCCGTGGCGCTTGCTCATCTTCTTGCCGTCGGGGCCGTGGATCAGCGGGATGTGGGCGTAGACCGGCAGGGGCCAGCCCATGGCGGTGTAGATCAGCATCTGGCGGGCGGCGTTGTTGAGGTGGTCGTCGCCGCGGATGACGTGGGTGACACCCATGTCGTGGTCGTCCACCGCCACTGCCAGCATGTAGACCGGCGTGCCGTCCGAGCGCAGCAGGACCATGTCGTCCAGCTGATCGTTGCGGATGGTGACGTCGCCCTGCACCTTGTCGGCAATGGTGGTCGTGCCTTCGAGCGGGGCCTTGATGCGGATGACATAGGGCGCGTCGGGGTGCGTCGCGGGATCGGCGTCGCGCCACGGGCTGCGGTAGAGGGTCGAGCGGCCCTCGGCCTTGGCCTCATCGCGGAAAGCCTGGATTTCCTCTTGCGTGGCGAAGCACTTGTAGGCCTGGCCCCTGGACAGCAGTTCGTTGGCCACCTCGGCGTGGCGGTCGGCGCGGGCGGCCTGGCTGACCGTCTCGCCGTCATGGTCGAGGCCGAGCCACGCCAGCCCGTCCAGGATCGCCTGCGTCGCCTCGGGGGTCGAGCGGGCACGGTCGGTATCTTCGATCCGCAGAAGGAATGAGCCGCCGTGGTGCCGCGCGAACAGCCAGTTGAAGAGCGCCGTGCGCGCCCCGCCGATGTGCAGGTAGCCGGTCGGCGAAGGGGCAAAACGGGTGACGACTGGCTGCGACATGGGGCCGGTTAACCTTTCGGTAAGCATGGGGGACGTATCGTTACGGTGCCTGTCTATCGGCCCATGAAAAGGGAGACAAGCCTTGGTGCCTTGGCATCGTGCCGTCGCCGCCTGGCTGGATCAGCGCGGGCACCTGTTCGGGTGGGTGCCGGTGATGCTGGCCTGCGGGATTGCGCTCTATTTCGGGCTGAAGTCCGAGCCGCCGCTGTGGGTGTACGCCGCATTGGCCGGAGGCGTCGGCATGGCGCTTGCGCTGCTGCGCTATGTCGGCGTGGGGCTGGCGCCAATGATCTGGGCCTTGGCGCTGGTGGCGCTCGGTCTCTGCATCGCCGCGGCCCGGGCGCATGGCGTGGCGGATGCCAAGTTGGGCTGGCGCTATTACGGCCCCGTGGAGGGGCGCGTGGCGGATATCGACCGCTCGGGCTCTGACGCGCTGCGGGTGACGCTGGACCGCGTGGTGCTGCGCTACATGGACCCCGAGCGGACGCCTGGGCGCGTGCGGGTGTCGTTTCACGGCGCGGCGGAGGGGGCCGATCCGCAACCGGGCGAGACGCTGATCCTTACTGCGCACCTGTCGCCACCCGCCGGCCCGGTAGAGCCGGGGGGCTTCGATTTCCAGCGGCACGCGTGGTTCAAGGGTCTGGGCGCGGTGGGCTACACGCGTACACCTGTCCTGCTGCTGGAACCGGCGGCGGGCGGGCAGATCCTGTTCAAGACGCGCATGGCTTTGTCGCACCGCATTCAGACGCAGATGCCGGGCGAGGCCGGGGCGTTTGCAGCGGCGATCATGACAGGGGACCGCTCGGGCATGGGGCAGGAGACGCTGACGGCCTTGCGCGTGTCGAACCTGGCGCATCTGCTGGCGATTTCCGGCCTGCATATGGGGCTGCTGGCGGGGTTCGTCTTTGGCGCGCTGCGGCTGGGGATGGCCGCCGTACCGGGCTGGGGGCTGCGCCTGCCCACCAAGAAGATCGCGGCGGTGGGGGCGTTGCTGGCGGCGGCGGGGTACCTGGCGCTGTCGGGCGGCAACGTGGCGACCGAGCGGGCGTTCGTGATGGTGGCGGTGATGCTGCTGGCGGTGCTGGCGGACAGGCGGGCGCTGAGCCTGCGGGCGGTGGCGCTGGCGGCCTGCATCATCCTGGTGCTGCGACCGGAGGCGCTGATGGGGCCGGGTTTCCAGATGTCCTTTGCCGCCACCACGGCGCTGGTGGCGGTCTTCGGCGCCTTGCGCGACCGGGACTGGCGCGTGGGGCCGAAATGGATGCGGCCGGTCTGGGCCGTGGTGATGTCCTCCTTCGTGGCCGGGCTGGCGACAGCGCCGATTGCCGCCGCGCATTTCAACCAGATCGCGCATTACGGGCTGGTGGCGAACCTGCTGAGCGTGCCGCTGATGGGCGTGCTGGTGATGCCGATGGCGGTGCTGGCGGGCCTCTTGATGGCCTTGGGGCTGGAAGGGCTGGCGCTCGCCGTGATGCAGCCCGCGCTGGAGTGGATCCTGGGCGTGGCGCATTGGGTCTCGGAGCTGGACGGCGCGCGGGGCACGGTGGTGCGGCCGGGGCCATGGGTGCTGCCTCTTCTGTCGCTGGGGGCGCTTTTCGTCGTGCTGTGGCAGGGGCGGGCGCGGTTTGCGGGCGTCTTGCCGGTGGCGGCGGCTTTCGTGCTGTGGGCCGAGGCGGAGCGGCCCGATATCCTTGTTTCCGACACTGGCAGCCTTGTGGGGGTGATGACGCCCGAGGGGCGGGCGCTGTCCACAGGCCGCGCGTCAAGCTTCGTGGCGATGAACTGGCTTGAGAATGACGGTGATCCGGAGGATCAGGAGGGCGCCTTTGCCCGCTGGGCCAGGGTCGCCGGCGGCACGGACTGGCCCATTACCGCCGTCCGGGGCAAGCGGGCGGCGGAAGAATTCACCGACTGTGCACCCAAGGACTGGGTGGTGTTCAACAACGTGCCGCAGGCCGGGCTGCCCTGCCGCGCGATCCATCCCGGAACGCTGAAGAACACGGGCGCCTTGGCGATATGGCGCGAGGATGACGGCCTGCATGCCATGACCGGCGCGCGGCTTTGGAACACGGATCGCAGGCGGCGGTCCGATAGACGTCAATAGGTGCGGATCAGACCCACAAGGCGGCCCTGCACCTTGACCTGGTCCTCGGGCAGGACGCGGGTCTCGTAGGCGGGGTTCGCGGCTTCCAAGGCTATGGCGTTGCCGCGGCGATAGAATTTCTTCAGCGTCGCTTCCTGGTCATCGACCAGCGCCACGACGATATCGCCGTTATCCGCCGTCGACGTCTCGCGGATTACCACCACGTCGCCGTCGTTGATGCCCGCCTCGATCATCGAGTCGCCCTTGACCTCGAGAGCATAATGCTGGCCCGGCCCGGCGATCATGTCGCCGGGGACGGCCACGTTGTGGCTGGCATGGGCGATCGCCTCGATCGGGACACCGGCGGCGATGCGGCCCATGACGGGCAGTTCCAGGGCATGCACCGGCTCGACCGAGCGTGCGTTGGCCGGCTGCGCGGCCTCGGGGCGGTCGCCGTCTATCACGCGGGGGGTGAAGCCGCCGCTGCCGCCGATCATGTCTCCGCCCATGCTTTCGGGCAGCTTGATGATTTCCAGCGCCCGCGCACGGTGGGCAAGCCGGCGGATGAAGCCGCGTTCCTCCAGGGCCGTGATCAGGCGATGAATGCCGGATTTCGAGCGCAGGTCCAGCGCATCCTTCATCTCGTCGAAGCTGGGCGGCACACCGTCGCGCTGCACCCGCTTGTGAATGAATTCCAGCAGATCGAGCTGCTTCTTGGTCAGCATTTTCTCACGCCTCCACGGTCCATGCGTTTACATTTGTTCTACGCATGTTCTTGTTTTGTGTCAACGGGTCTGTGGAAATGCGGTCAGATCGGCACGTAATCGACCCGGTCGCCCTGCGCCCGGGGGGCATCGTCGGCGGGCCGGATCAGCAGCGCGTTGGCGCGGGCCATGACCGAGAGCATGCCGCTGTCCTGGCTGCGTTCGGGCAGGATGCTGCCATTCTCGACCTGGGCGCGCATGTAATGTTCGCGCGGGCCGCCGGGGCCCATTGCGGTGGCGAGCCTGGCCGAAAGGCGCGGGGCAGGGTGCGCGCCAAGTCCCTGCATCGCGCGGATCATCGGGGCCATGAAAATGTGCCCGCAGACCATGGCCGAGACCGGGTTGCCGGGCAGGCCCAGCATGGCGGCCTCGCCCATGCGACCGGCCATGAGGGGTTTACCGGGGCGCATCCTGACCTTGTAGAACGACCGCTCCATGCCAAGATCGCCCGCCACAGCGCCGACGAGGTCATGGTCGCCCACCGACGCGCCGCCGATGGTGACCACCAGGTCGGCGCCTTTGGCGAGGTCGAAGGCGGTTTCCAGCGCCTCGCGCGTGTCGCCGGCGATGGGCAGCATGCGGGGCTCGGCGCCCAGAGTGTCGAGCAGGGCGCAGAGGCCGAAGGAATTGGACGCGATGATCTGGTCGGGGCCGGGGTTTTCGCCGGGCATGACCAGCTCGTCGCCGGTGGCGATGAGCGCGACCTTGGGTTTGCGGGTGACGGTGACCTCGGCCACGTTCTTCGACGCCAGCAGCGCCACGTCCTCGGGCGACAGCAGGCGGGGCGCCTCGATCCGGTCGCCGATACGGAAGTCGTCGCCGCGGGGGCGAATGTTCGGCTTGTCCTCGAGCCTGTCACCAAGCGTGATGCGGTCGCCGTCGCGGGTGACGTCCTCCTGGATCACGACCTTGTCCGCGCCTTTTGGCACCGGCGCGCCGGTGAAGATGCGCACGGCCTGATGCGCGCCGACGGTTCCGTCAAAGCCATGTCCAGCGGCGGATTCGCCGATGACGTCGAAGCTGACGCCGGGGGCGGCCTCGGACGCCTTCAGGGCGTAGCCGTCCATCGAGGAGGCGTCGAACGGCGGCTGGTCGCGCCGCGCCTCGGCATCCTGCGCCAGCACGCGTCCATGCGCCTCGCGCAGCGGAACGGCTTCCGGCTCCAAGGGGGAGACGAGCGAGAAGAGGTGGGCAAGAGCCTCGTCGACGGTGATCATTGGTTTTGCTCGCCTTCCAGAACCTCTGAATTTTCCCAGTCAGCATAGGTTTTGTTGCTTCCCACAAGCTTCCACTCTGTTCGGCCGTTTGAAGCACGCCCGAGAACCACCGCTGCCGCAGCGGAAGGACTTGAGAAAGCGTAATCTTTATCAAAAACCGTTCGTCCATCTCGAACAGCGACAACGCCATTTGAAAGAAGTTGCTCGCGAAGGTCGCGATATCCCTTATCCCAAGAGCCTATACCGATCCAAGAGTCGCGAATGACGGAACCTGACAAAACCGTCACTTCACCATCGGTGAATTGGGCTCTTGCATGCACACCCGTTCGATCGCTCGAAATCTCGAACGTGGGCGCTTCAATAGCAAATTCTGAATCTTGAGACGACGCCTTCGGTCGCGCCTTGTCGATGAACATATCAACACGGATAGCTGGCAGGACCATCGTCAACGTGTCCAAAAAGCTCTCCATGTTCGCCATCGCTGCCTCTGAGAGGCTACTCTGTGGAGGTACGTTTCCGTTTTCGAGTTCCGTGGCAGCTACCTTCTTGGCGATACCAACCAGCCTGCTTTCCAAATATTTGATATGAGCTTTGTGCAGCGCGTCTGAACTGGTCGAAATCAGAACTGCCTGTTCCCACCAGTCTTTCTCGGCAACGTGGTTCCTTAGCCGGTCCCGCATGCTTTCGGCTTCGCCAATATACGCCAGTGGCTTACCATCGCGCATGCCGATGAGGACATAAACACCGGTGTGCCCAGCTTCAGGTCGCGCCAAGCCTTCCTTAATTCGCGTTCTCGGAATGCGTAGGACGTGCCCGGTCCAATTGAACACCTCAGCGGTGAGCATTCCTTCAGGATTCCCATCTATGAAGAAGAGCTCAAGTGATCTTCCGGGGGTATTCATTTCGCCTCGTAACGACCTGATTTTCCGCCGTCTTTCAGCACCACGCGCAACCCGCCGATTTCCATCGCGCGGTCCACGGCCTTGGCCATGTCATAGACCGTCAGCGCAGCGGTGCTGGCCGCGGTCAGCGCCTCCATCTCGACGCCGGTCTGGCCGGTGGTCTTGACGGTGGCGGTGATGCGGATGCCGGGCAGGTCGGGATCGGGCACGAGATCCACCGCGACCTTGGCGATGGGCAGCGGATGACAGAGCGGGATAAGCTCTGACGTGCGCTTGGCACCCATGATGCCGGCGAGCCGTGCGACGGACAGGACATCGCCCTTCTTCGCGCGGCCTTCGGTAATGATATCAAAGGTTTCGCGGGCCATCTTGACATGGGCCTCGGCCGCGGCGATGCGCGACGTCACGTCCTTGTCCGAGACGTCGACCATGTGGGCGTCGCCCTTGCCGTCGAAATGCGTGAGCCCCGCCATCAATGCGCCGCCGGCGCGGAGCCGGACAGGATATCGCGGGTGGCGGCGGTGACGTCCTCTTGCCGCATCAGGCTTTCGCCGATGAGGAAGCAGCGCGTGCCGTAGCGTGCCATTTCCGCCAGATCGTCATTGGTGTAGAACCCGCTTTCCGAGATCAGAAGGTGCTCGATGGGGGCCAGCCGGGCCAGGCGCTTGGTGGTGTCGAGCGAGGTCTCGAACGTGTTGAGATCGCGGTTGTTGATGCCCAGAAGGTTGGATTTCAGCAGGTTCGTGCGCTCCAGCTCTTCCTCGTTGTGCACCTCGATCAGCGAATCCATGCCGTGTGCGATGGCGGCCTCCTCCAGTTCGATGGCCTGCGAGTCGCTGACCGAGGCCATGATGATCAGGATGCAGTCCGCACCCCAGGCGCGGGCCTCGACCACCTGGTAGGGATCGTAAAGGAAATCCTTGCGCAGCACCGGCAGATCGCAGGCCTCGCGGGCCTGCACCAGATATTCTGGCGCGCCCTGGAAGCTGGGCGTGTCGGTCAGGACCGACAGGCAGGTGGCGCCGCCCTCGGCATAGGCGGCGGCGAGCGCGGCGGGGTCGAAATCTTCGCGGATGAGGCCCTTGGACGGGCTGGCCTTCTTGATCTCGGCAATCAGGCCGAAGCCGGTCTTGCTGGCCTGCAGGAGTGCATTGCCGAAAGGGCGCACGGGCGGGGCGTTCGCGGCTTCGTTCTCCAGTGTTTCCAGAGGTTTGTCGGCCTTGGCCGCGGCGATTTCCTCCAGCTTGTAGGCCTTGATCTTTTCAAGGATGGACGGCGTGCTCATGCGGCCTCCGATGTGATTTTGGCAAGTGTCTCGATCCGGGCGCGGGCGGCGCCGCTGTCGATGCTTTCGCGGGCCTGCTCGACGCCTTGTCTGAGGTCCTCCGCGTGGCCCGCCACCACAAGGGCTGCGGCGGCGTTCAGCAGCACGGCGTCGCGATAGGCGCCTTGCGCGCCGTCCAGAAGCGCGCGGAATGCGCGGCCGTTTTCCTCGGGCGTGCCGCCCAGGATATCCTCGAACGGGTGCACGGGCAGGCCGGCATCCTCGGGGTGGACTTCCGCCTCGCGGATGGTGCCGTCCTCTTCCAGCGCCGCCACCTGGCTGGGGGCGGAAATGCTAAGCTCGTCGGTGCCGTCGCCGCCATGGACCAGCCAGGCGCGTTCGGCCCCGAGCTGGCCCAGGGTTTCGGCCATGGGGCGGATGAGCGCCGCGCTGAAGGCGCCGGTCAGCTGGCGTTTGACGCCCGCGGGGTTGGTGAGCGGGCCGAGGATGTTGAAGATCGTGCGCGTGCCAAGCTCGGCGCGGACGGGGCCGACATGGGCCATGGCCGGATGATGCATGGGCGCCATCATGAAGGCGATGCCGGCCTTTTCCAAAGCCTTTTCAACCACATCCGGGCCGACCATCACGTTGACGCCCATCTGCGTGAGCGCATCGGCCGCGCCGGATTTGGAACTGAGGTTGCGGTTGCCGTGCTTGGCCACCGGCACGCCCGCACCGGCCACGACAAAGGCGGTGGCGGTCGAGATGTTCAGGGTGCCCTTGCCGTCGCCCCCGGTGCCGACGATGTCCATCGCGCCCTTCGGGGCCTTCACCTTGTGGCACTTGGCGCGCATCACGGCAGCGGCGGCGGCGTATTCGTCCACCGTCTCGCCGCGCGTGCGCAGGGCCATCAGGAAGCCGCCCATCTGCGCCGGCGTCGCCTCGCCCTCGAAAAGCGTGGTAAAGGCCGCCTCGGCCTCTGCGCGGCTGAGCGGGCGGTCGGCGGCGGCGGCGATCAGGGGCTTCAGGCTGTCACTCACGCGGGCACCTTCATCACGTCGAGGAAATTCTTCAGCAACGCGTGCCCGTGCTCCGAGCGGATCGATTCGGGGTGGAACTGCACGCCGTGGATGGGCAGCGACTTGTGTTGCAGTCCCATGATCGTGCCGTCCTCGAGTTCCGCCGTGATATCGAGCACATCGGGGCAGGTCTCGCGCGCCACGACGAGCGAGTGATAGCGTGTCGCCTCGAACGGCGTGGGCAGTCCGGCGAAGACGCCGGAGGCGGTGTGATGCATCGTGCCCATCTTGCCATGCACGATGTCCGAGTGGCGCGTGACCGTGCCGCCAAAGACCTCGCCGATGGCTTGGTGGCCAAGGCAGACGCCCAGCAGGGGCGTTTCGGTATCCGCCGCGGCCTCGACCAGCGCCTTGCAGATGCCCGCCTGGGACGGCGTGCCGGGGCCGGGGGACAGCAGGATGCCAGCGGGCTTCATCGCCATCGCTTCCTGCACGTTCAGGGCGTCGTTGCGGTGCACTTTCACGTCCGCACCCAGCTCGCCCACGTATTGCACGAGGTTGTAGGTGAAACTGTCGTAGTTATCGATGAGCAGCAACATGTCGCCAATTTCCCGTCTGCGCCGTGTCTTTTCGGGCCTATGACCCGGGCTTTCAATCGCGATATAGATGCTCAGGGTTGCGCGGCAGGGTCAAGAGGCGCAAAACTGTTAAGAAAGAAATATGAGGGCAAAAGCAGTGTTACGCGGATATCTTGCCGGATTGGTGACGGGAACGGCGGTGTCGGGGCTTCTCCTGGGCGGGCTTTCGGTTTTGAGCGACCTGCCAGGCGATGCGCCACCCGAGGCGACCGAAGTGGAAGTGCCCGCGGGCTCGGAATTCGACCAGTCGCGGGAGGATGACGCGGTGTCCTTGCCCAAGCTGCAGGACACGCAGACGCCCGACGCGGTGCCGCAGGTGACCGCACCCGATCCCGATGATCTCAGCTCGCTGGAAGGGGCCGACACCACCTCGTCGGGCCAGCCCGAAACCGGCGCGCCCGAGACGGGCCTGAACATGCCGGACTCGCCCGAGGGCGAGAGCGGTGTCGATGTCGGCTCGGAACAGCCGGTGCTGCCCAATCCGCAGGCCCAGGCCCCCGAGGCGCCGACGGGGGAGGACGACCTGTCGATTTCCACCGAGCCGGCGCAGCCCGCGATGCCGGAGCCGGAGACCGAAAGCGCGGCCTTTCCCGAGACGGAGGACGACGGCGCGGATGTCCCGGCGGGCGAAAGCGATGCGGCCCCCGCGGCGGACGGCGAGACCGCGCCCGAGGCGCAGGCCGACGCCGAGCTGTCCGAGCCGCAGGAGGCGGCGGAAGACACCCCGCCAGAGGCCTCGGAGGGCGATGCGGCCGCGGACACGACCGCGCCCGAGGGCGAGGCAGGTGCCGAAGGCGTGGACACGGCAAGCGAGGAGGCCGCGACCGGCACCATCGGGGACTTGGCCGATGGCGTGACCACCAACCGCCTGCCGACGGCCATCGACGAGCCCGCGCCCGACCCGGCGCCCGCCGAAGCGGCGGAGACAGAGGCAGAGACCGCCGAGGGCGCGACGCCAGAAGACCTGCCGCGACTGGAACGCTACGCGACGGAGTTCGAGAACCCCGAGAACAAGCCGCTGATGTCGATTATCCTGATCGACGACGGCACCAGCCCGATCGGCCCGGCTGCATTGGCCGATTTCCCCTATCCGCTCAGCTTTGCGGTGGATGCGTCGGATGCCAACGCCGCCGAAACCGCCGCCAAGTATCGCGCTGCGGGGATGGAGGTGCTGGTCATGGTCGACCTGCCGCAGAATGCCTCCGCCAGCGATGCCGAGACGTCCATGAGCATCTACCTCGAGGCCGTCCCCGAGGCGGTCGCCGTCTTCGAGGGCACGGGCACCGGCCTGCAATCCAGCCGCGAGGCGGCCGAGCAACTGGCGCCGATCCTGCAAGACAGCGGTCATGGCCTGGTGATGTTCCCCAACGGGCTGAACACGGTGCAAAAGCTGATCGCGCGCCAGGGTGTGCCCTCGGCCACCGTGTTCCGGGACTTCGATTCCAACGGCCAGAGCGCCAGCGCGGTGCGCCGGTTCCTGGACCAGGCGGCGTTTCGCGCGGGCCAGGAGGAGGGCGGCGTGATCATGGTGGGCCGCCTGCGCCCCGACACGATCAGCGCGCTGTTGCTTTGGGGGTTGCAGGACCGGGCGGCCAGCGTGGCGCTGGCGCCGGTCTCGGCGGTGCTGACGGCAGAGTAGGCCAACCCTGATTGACGCGACGGTGCACGCGCGCCTGGTTGCGCCGCGCCCGGGGAATGTCGTAAGAATCTTCACAAAACGGACATTCCACGATACGCGGCGCAGCAGACCCGGCAGCGCCATTGCCCAGTTGACCACAGTTCAGGACAGTCATTTTCCATGCAAGCCCTTCACCATCCGCTCCAACAGCGCAGACTTGCCGCGCTGCGCGACTTCGAGATCCTCGACACGGATCCCGAGCAGGAGTTCGACGAGATCGTGAAGCTGGCCGCTGCGACCTGCGGCACGGCGATCTCGGTGGTCAATTTCATCGATGCCGAACGGCAATGGTTCAAGGCGGAAACCGGGCTTGGGGTGCGCGAGACGCCTCTGGCCACTTCGATCTGTGCGCATGTGATCCTGCAAGACGAGTTTGCCGAGATCCGGGACACGCTGGAAGATCCAAGGATGCAGGACAACCCGCTGTGCTGCGGCGAGCCCGGCCTGCGCTTTTATGCCGGGGCGCTGCTGACCACGCAGGAGGGCCTGCCGCTGGGTACCTTGTGCGTGCTGGACTATGAGCCCCGGGAATTGACCGCGTTGCAGCGTGACACCCTGCGCGTTCTGGCGCGGCAGGTCGTGACCCTGCTTGAGATGCGCAAGGCGCTGCGGTCGGCCGATATCCTGCGCCGCGAGGTGGATCACAGGGTCAAGAACTCGCTGCAATCGCTGTCATCCTTCACCAATCTTCAATCCAGGGCCTTTGCGTCGGACGACGCGAAGCTGGCCCTGTCGATGGTCAAGACCCGGATCGACGCGCTCACACAGTTGCACGAGATGCTGTACCAGTCCGACGACCATGGCGTGGTAGAACTGGGCGCCTTCCTGACCAGCGTCTGCGCGCAGCTGGAGGGGCTGGCGCCTGACGGGGTCACGCTCGATGTGACGACGACGCCGGTCTCGGTCCCGGCGCAGCAGGCCGTGGCCGTGGGGACCTTCGTGAACGAATTCGTCGCGAATTCCTTCAAGCACGGCTTTCGAGACGGGCATACGGGCAGCGTGACGGTCGAGCTGGATCTCGAACCGGACGGGCAGGTCCAGCTGACCTGTTCGGATACCGGCGTGGGCCTTCCGCCCGACCACGGGATCGAGTCCGCCGGTCTGGGAATGAAGATCGCCGAGGTGATCTGCCTGGAGCTCGGCACGGACCTGGACTTGCGGAACGGTGCGCATGGTGTCGTGGCAACGCTGACCTTCACACCCGAGGCGGCGTAGAGCGGACCGGATCGGCGCGACGCGGCGATGGATCGTGGAGTGACCGGCGACTGTGCGGACAAGACCGCCCGGGTCAGGCCTCGCGCCACGTGCCGGGATCGAGCCCCTCCAGCGTGCAATCGCCCACCCGCCAGCGCACCAGCCGCAGGGTGGGGTGGCCGACATGCGCCGTCATGCGGCGGACCTGCCGGTTGCGGCCTTCTGATATGGTGATCTCCAGCCAGCAGTCGGGCACGGATTTGCGGAACCGGACCGGCGGGTCGCGCGGCCAGAGGTCAGGAGGGTCGATGCGGCGCAGCTTCGAGGGCCGGGTGGGGCCATCCTTGAGCGTCACGCCGCGTGCCAGCGCATCGAGGGCTGCGGCGTCGGGTTCCCCCTCGACCTGCACAAGATAGGTCTTTTCCGTCTTGAATTTCGGGTTCGACAGGCGCGCCTGCAGCTTGCCGTCATCGGTCAGCAGCAAGAGCCCCTCGCTGTCGCGGTCCAGCCGCCCGGCGGGGTAGACGCCGGGGATGTCGATGAAGTCCGAAAGCGTCGGGCGCGGGCTGCCCGCGGTGCCCTTGTCGGTGAACTGCGACAGGACGCCCATGGGTTTGTTGAAGAGGATCAGCATGGGGGGCGGTGGGGGTACGCGTCAGCCGCCGTGATGGTGGGGTGAAACCCCACCTTACGCGTTGCCGTTGCCGGTGAAGCGGGTGGCATCGGCGGCGGCGCGGCGGATGGCGTTGGACTTGTGGACGGTCTCCATGTACTCGGCCTCGGCGTCGCTGTCATAGACCACGCCGCCGCCCGCCTGGATGTAGAGTTTTCCGTCCTTCACCACCGCCGTGCGCAGGGCGATGCAGACATCCATGTCGCCGGTGCAGCTGAAATACCCCACGCCGCCGCCATAGACGCCGCGTTTTTCCGGCTCCAGTTCGTCGATGATCTCCATCGCGCGGACCTTGGGGGCGCCGGATACCGTGCCGGCGGGCAGGCCGGCCAGAAGGGCGGATAGCGCGTCGTGTTCCTCTGACAACTCGCCCACCACATTGGACACGATGTGCATGACGTGGCTGTAGCGCTCGATGATGAATTCCTCGGTGGGCCGGACCGTGCCGATCCTGGCCACGCGGCCCACGTCGTTGCGCCCCAGATCCAGCAGCATCAGGTGCTCGGCCAACTCCTTTTGATCGCCCAACAGGTCTGTCTCGTTGGCGCGGTCCTCTTCGGGCGTCGCACCACGGGGGCGGGTGCCGGCGATTGGGCGGATCGTGACCTCGCCCTTCATGACGCGGACAAGAATTTCGGGGCTGGCCCCCACCACCTGGAAACCGCCGAAGTTGAAATAGAACATGAACGGCGACGGGTTGGTGCGCCGCAGGCTGCGATAGAGCGCGAAGGGCGGCTGCGGAAACGCCTGCGTCCAGCGCTGGCTGGGCACGACCTGAAAGATGTCGCCCGCGCGGATATATTCCTTGGCCTTCTCCACAGCGGCCTTGTAGCCCTCGCGGGTGAAATTGCTGACCGGATCGCCGGCCTCGTGCGCGTCGCCCAGATCGCGGGCCTGCTGGGGCAGGGCGCGTTCGAGGTCGCGTACCGCGTCCATCACCCGCTCGGCGGCCTGGGCATAGGCGGCGCGGGGGCTTTGCCCGTCGCTGACCCAGGCGGGAGCCACGACGATCACCTCGCCCTTGACCCCGTCCAGAACGGCCATGACGGAGGGGCGGATCATCACCGCGTCAGGCAGGCCCAGCGGGTCGGGGTTCACGTCGGGCAGGCGTTCGACCAGCCGGATCATGTCATAGCCCAGATAGCCGAAGAGGCCCGCGCTGGCGGCAGGCAGGCCCTCGGGCAGGTCGATGCGGCTCTCGGATATGAGCGCCCGCAGCGTGTCGAGCGGCGAGCCGTCCAGCGGCTGGAACGCGTCGCTGTCGAAACGTGCTTGGCGGTTGATGCGGCTGGCCGTCCCGTGGCATTGCCAGATCAGGTCGGGCTTCATCCCGATCATCGAGTAGCGTCCGCGCACCTCGCCGCCGGTGACCGATTCCAGCAGAAACGCATCGCGGGCCGCGCCCGTTAGTTTCAGCATCAGCGACACGGGCGTGTCCAGATCAGCGGCCAGCCGGGCGTAGACGACCTGGTTCTGCCCGGCCTCGTACCCTGCGGCGAAATCCTCGAATGACGGGGTAAGATCCAACGCGTCAGCCCTTACTGAAAGTTGTTGTGCACGGCGTTGAGCGCGCCCTGGTCGAAATTGACACCGGCGCGGGTGCGGATGTCGTTGGCCAGCACCTGGAACAGGTCCTGCGACAGGCTGCCCGCCGTCTCGTTGCGCAGGAAGCGGTCGATCTGTTGCAGGTCGCCATCCTCGGGGTCGGGAGGCTCGATCGTGTTGAGTTTCAGCACGAAGATGCGGCCGTTGCCGTTGATCACCTCGACCTCGCCCGCCTCCATGCCAAACACGGTCTGGATGAATTCCTGCGGCGCTTCCTCGATAAAGCCGCGGCGGGTGACCTCTTCGCTGCCGTCGATGCTCAGCTCGACCTCCTCGAAGCTTTCGCCGGTGGCCAGGCGTCCGACCTTGCCGGCGACCTGCTCGCGCAGAAGCTGGTTGATCCTGGTCTGGGTCCAGGCTTCGGCGACGGCGTCGCGCACTTCGTCGAGCGGTTGCAGGGTGGGGGGCACGGTCTCGTCCAGGCGCATCGCGAAGATGCCGCCATCCTCCAGCTCGATCACCTCGGGATAGTCGTCCGCGCCGAGGTTCGCGGCGGCGGCGCGAAAGCCTTCGTAGGCGGCGATTTCCTCTGACATGCCGGGATGCCAGTCGATGCTGGCCACGCGCATGGCGGTCTCGGCGCCCAGATCCTCGATGGTGGCGCCACCGGCCAGAAGGTCGTCGACCGCATCGACCCGGCCTTCGACCACGCGGCGGGCGCGGTCGACGGCGATGATGTCGCGCAGTTCCGGCTCGGCCTCTTCAAAGGTGGTTTCCTGCGCCTGAAGCACCGCGTTCACGCGGAACAGCGCGGGGCCGACGCTGCTGGGCAGGGGGCCCACCACTTCGGAGGGGGCGGCGCCGAACACCGCATCGGCGGCCTCGCCCAGATCGGCGGCCTCGACGGTGCCCATGTCGGTATCGGCCAGCGCCAGCCCGCGTTCGGCCACCAGATCCTCGAAGCTGGCCTCGCCCTCTTCGAGCCGCGCCATCGCGGCTTCGGCGGCGGCGGTGTCGGAAAACACCAGCCGTTCGACCAGCCGGCGCTCGGGCTGAACGAATTCGTCGCGCCGCGCCTGATAGGCGTCGCGCAGGGCCTGCTCGTCCACCTCGACCGTGTCGAGGATCATCTCGGGCGTGAGCCACGCATAGGTGATGCGCTTGACCTCGGGGCGGGTGAACCGCGCCTCGTTCTCGGAATGGAAGGCGGCGAGGTCTTCGTCGGTGGGCTCGGGCACGCCGACCTCGAGGTCCTCGCGGCCCAGCACGGCCCATTCGATGCCCCGCCGTTCGCCGAGGTATTGCTTGACGGTGTCGGTATAGACCTCCGGCATGGTGACGCCGGACAGCACCGCGGCCTGCACGAAGCTGCGGGCGATCTCGCGGCGGATGTCGTCCTCGAACTCGGACTCGTTCATGCCCATGCGGTCCAGCGTAAAGCGGTAGGCCTCGCGGTCGAACTCGCCGCCCGGCCCGGTGAACTGGCGCATCGAGGTGATCTGGTCGGCCAGGTTCGTGTCGCCCACCGAGATGTCGTTGACGATGGTTTCATGGTCCAGCGCGCCCTGCACGGTCAGCTGGCCCATGACACGCTCGGGGATGTTCAACTCTCGGGCCTGGGCAAAGCTGATGCTTTCGCCGCGGTCGGCCTCTTCGGCGCGGATCTCGTTCTGCAGGCCCTGGAAATAGTCCTGGACCGAGATCTCGGCCTCGCCCACGGTGCCGACCGTGCGCAGGGTTCCCGACAGGCTGGTGACGCCGAAGCCGCCAAGACCGAGGATCAGAAGACCCATCAAGATCCAGACAAGCGGTTTCGTGATGCTTTTGGCTGCCATTTGGCCTCCCCGGGGCTGCTCTTGCGTTCAGGCCTGTCTAAGGCCGGTTTCAGCGAGGAGCAAGGGGCCAGTCAAGCGCGGCCAGCCGGTCGAAGAGCGTGCCGATTTCCGCGCGGTTCACGTTGGCGAAGGCCACGCGGACCTCGCGCTTGCCCTGTGCGTCACCGGCGGGCTGGAACATGGTGCCGGGCAACAGCAGGATACCGGCCTCGGCCACCAGTTTCTGCGCGAGATCATCGGACGGCATGGCGAAGGGGTGGCGGAGATAGGCGAAATAGGCACCGCAGCCCATGAGGCGCCAGCCCGTGCCCTCGATCCTGGGCATGTTGTCGGAAATGGCGGCGCGGCGGTCGAGGATCTCGTCGCGCTCGCCGGCCAGCCATTGGGACAGGTTCTGCATCCCCCACAGGGCGGCGATCTGGCCCAGCTGGTTGGGGCAGATGGTGACGGTGTCCAGAAACTTCTCGGCCTCGGCAAGCCGCGCGCGGCTGGCGACCATCGCGCCAACGCGGTGGCCGGTCAGGCGATAGGCCTTGGAAAAGGAATAGAGCTGAATGAGCGTATCGTCCCACGCGGGATCGGTGAAGAGGTCATGCGGCGCGCCGCTGCGGGCGTCGAAATCGCGGTAGGTCTCATCCACGATGAGCGCGATGCCGTGACGGCGTGCCAGTTCGAAGAACGCCCGTACCAGGTCGGCGGAATATTCCACGCCGCCGGGATTGTTGGGCGTGACCAGCGAAATGGCCCGCGTGCGGGGAGTAATCAGGGCCTCGGCCCGCTCGGGGTCGGGCAGCAGCGCGTCATCGGTGGGCAGGGGCACCGAAGTGACGCCCTGCATGTCGAGCCACATCTTGTGATTGAAGTACCACGGGGTCGGCAGGATGACCTCGTCGCCCTCGGTGCACAGCCCGGCGATGGTGGCGGCGAACGCCTGGTTGCAGCCCGAGGTGATGGCGACCTGGTCGGCCGCGATAGCCCCGCCATAGGCGCCGCACCACTGGCGGGCGACTTCCTCGCGCAGATCCGGCCGGCCCAGCACCGGCCCGTAGAGATGCGCCTGAGGCTCGTTCAGCGCGGCTTCGGCGATGACGCGGCGCAACTGGTCGGGCGGGGGCTCCACCGGGGCGGCCTGGCTGACGTTGATCAGCGGGCGCTCGGGCGGGAAGATGACGCCCTCCAGCCAGCGCCGCGCCTCCATCACCGGGGGCGAAAAGGTCGTCTCGGTGCGGCTTGTCATTTTGCGTCCTCAGGCCCCGCGATAGGGCTCGACATATTGCAGGGCCATGTCCCAAGGGAAGAAGATCCAGGTGTCCTGGCTGACTTCGGTGACGAAGGTATGGACCAGCTCGCGCCCCTGCGGCTTGGCATAGACGGTGGCGACATGCGCCTTCGGCAGGGCGGCGCGGACCACTTCCAGTGTTTTCCCGGTATCGACGAGGTCATCGACGATCAGCACGCCCGTCCCGTCGCCCACAAGGTCGGGATCGGGGGATTTCAGGATCTTCGGCTTGCCTTGCGTCTGGTGGTCATAGGATTTCACGCTGATCGTATCCACCGCGCGGATGTCCAGCTCTCGCGCCACGATCATCGCGGGGGCCATGCCGCCGCGGGTGATGGCGACCACGGCTTTCCAGTCGGCATCGGCGGGTGCCTCGTCCTGCAACCGCCAGGCCAGCGCGCGGGCGTCGCGGTGCAGCTGGTCCCAGCTGACGTGAAAGCCTTTTTCGTGGGGCAGGCGGTCTGTCATGCGGTGTCTCCCGTCTGGGGCAGATCAGCTCTTGTCGATATCCGGTGCGTCGACGGCCTTCATGCCGACGATGTGATAGCCTGCGTCCACGTGCAGGTTCTCGCCCGTGGTGCCGCTGCCCAGATCGCTGAGCAGATAGAGTGCGGACTTGCCCACATCCTCGATCGTGATGTTGCGGCGCAGGGGCGAGTTCAGCTCGTTCCATTTCAGGATATAGCGGAAGTCGCCGATACCGCTGGCGGCCAGCGTGCGAATGGGACCCGCGGAAATGGCGTTCACGCGGATGCCGTCGCGGCCCAGATCCTCGGCCAGGTATTTGACCGACGCCTCGAGGGCGGCCTTGGCCACGCCCATGACGTTGTAATGCGGCATCACCTGCTCGGCGCCGTAATAGGTCAGCGTCAGCATCGAGCCGCCATCGGTCATTAGTTTCTCGGCGCGGTGGGCCACGGCGGTGAAGGAATAGACCGAGATATCCATCGTCTTGATGAAATTCTCGCGGCTGGTGTCGACGTAGCGGCCACGCAGTTCGTTCTTGTCGGAAAAGCCGATGGCATGGACCAGGAAGTCAATCTTGCCCCATTTCTTTTCCAACTCGTCGAACAGGGCCCCGATCGAGGCCATGTCGGCCACGTCGCAGGGCAGGATGGTGTCGCTGCCCAGTTCCTCGGCCAGTGGTTTGACGCGTTTCAGCAGCGCCTCGCCCTGGTAGGAAAAGGCCAGTTCGGCACCGGCGTCGGCGCAGGCCTTGGCGATTCCCCACGCAATGGATTTGTCATTGGCCAATCCCATGATCAGCCCACGCTTGCCCGCCATCAGTTGATTTGACATTCAGTGCCCTCGGCCCACTTCGCTTGTCTGACTGCTTTAGGCGATTGCAAAAGGTGCATCAAGCCAAAGACCGGATGCGACGGCATGCAGGCGAGAATGCGTGGCGGGCGGATCAGGTTGTACTTGCGCAATCGTGCGCCGCGGTCTAGCGCGGGAACGGGACAGGACGGGGAAGATCGAATGACCGACAGAACCGGAAAATTCGCGGGCGACGATCCTTTCGAGATAGCGCGCGCCTGGCTGGCCGAGGCCGAGAAGACCGAGCTCAACGACCCCAACGCCATGGCGCTGGCGACGGTCGATCCCGAGGGGATGCCCAATGTCCGGATGGTTCTGCTGAAAAGCATCGGCCCGGACAGTTTCGTGTTCTATACGAATTACGAGAGCGCCAAGGGCGCCGAGATCGCGGCCAGCGGCAAGGTCGCGCTGGTGCTGCACTGGAAATCGCTGCGCCGCCAGATCCGGGTGCGCGGCACCGTCACCCGCGAGGACGGTCCCGAGGCCGACGCCTATTTCGCGTCGCGCTCGCTGAAAAGCCGCCTGGGGGCGTGGGCCTCGAAGCAATCGCAACCGCTCGGCTCGCGGGCCGAGCTGATGGCCGAGGTGGCGCGCGTGACCGCAGCCAAGGGACCGAATCCACCGCGTCCCGCGTTTTGGGGCGGGTTTCGTATCGCTCCGGTTGAAATCGAATTCTGGGCCGACGGCGCCTTCCGTCTGCACGATCGGTTTGTCTGGCGGCGCGAAACGCATGAAAGCACTTGGGAAATCAAACGGTTGAGCCCATAGCGGACCCGAGTTTCAAGTATGCATACCTTTGAATGCCATGGGAGTCTCTTGAAACCGCCATTCACTTCGGCGCAATATTCCGAAACGGCCTGTGAACACGGCCCAAGCGGACAGTGAGCGTGGAAGACTCGGCAAACGGCACCAGGCAATTGCATGGCCATGTAAAGTGGTTCGATCCCGTCAAGGGGTTCGGATTCGTCGTGGCCGACGAGGGCGGTCCGGACATCCTGCTGCACGCCAACGTTCTGCGCAATTTCGGTCAAAGCTCCGTCGCCGACCGTGCCGGAATCCTGCTGACGGTCCAGCAGACCGAACGCGGCGTGCAGGCGGTGGAGGTGCTGGAGATTAAGCCACCGGAGGATGCCGAGGCCACCGGGCTGGCGGACCTGGAAGGCATCGACCCCGAGGTGATCCGCGCCGCCCCGCTGGAACCGGCGCGGGTCAAATGGTTCGACAAGGGCAAGGGGTTCGGCTTTGCCAACACGTTCGGGCGCGACGAGGACGTGTTCGTTCACATAGAAGTGTTGCGCCGGTCGGGCCTTGCGGACTTGCAGCCGGGCGAGGCGCTTGCCATTCGTGTCATAGAAGGTAAACGCGGCCGCATGGCCACGGAGGTGTGTGGATGGGAAATGGCGGTCAAGGAATCCAAAGGCTCCTGACGGGCGCGGCCGCGCTGCTGCTGATGGCGGGGGCCGCGATGGGCGCCTGCCGCGACGACAAGGTCGACCTGCGCGGCGACTGGGGCTCAGCCAGCTTTACCGTGGAACTGGCCGACGACAACGCTGAACGGTCCCAGGGCCTGATGAACCGCGAGAGCATGGCGCGTTCGGCGGGCATGCTGTTCGCCTATCCGGCCCCGCGCCCGGTGCGGTTCTGGATGCGAAACACGCTTATCCCGCTCGACATGATCTTCCTCGACGACACCGGCACGGTGCAAAAGGTGCATCACGAGGCGCAGCCCCTGGACGAGTCGCTGATCTACGGCGGCGACGCGATCCAATACGTGCTGGAGATCAATGGCGGCATGGCGCGGCAACTGGGCATTTCCGAAGGCACCGAGCTGCGCCACCCGGCGATCGGGGCCGGCGCCGCCGTCTGGCCCTGCGCCGCCGACTAGGCCCGCGTGCGCCCGTCGCGGGTCTGACCCGGGACCTCCTGCCGGGAGATCCCGGATCAAGTCCGGGATGCCATGTCGCGCAGATTTTGCGCGCGTCGCAATGGGGCTTTCCATTCATCGCAAACCGCTCTAAACGGGCCACACGGTCCGGGGCGTGGCGCAGTCTGGTAGCGCACCTGTTTTGGGTACAGGGGGTCGTAGGTTCGAATCCTGCCGCCCCGACCACTTCTTCCTCCAGCACAACTTTAAACGCCCGGAATGGCGGTGATTCTGCGGATTCGGGGCCGGTCGAGCGCGCAGGCCGCTGGCTACGCTCTATATGGGGCCGGCAGCGGCCTGTGGATACTATATGTGGTGGGTTTTTGGGCAACACGGGTCCCGAGGGCCGAACTGATCCGTTCAGAACCGGCTAAGCCGCATGTATGAAAGCGCTTTTCCCGCCCGGTTTCCAGGCCGCCTTCGCATTGGCCCGCCGAATGAATCGCCAGGCGCCGCGCGCCGCCGTTGTGGATAAGCCGGTCAACCCAAATTTTTCGGCAATCAGGGTAAAAAATTCGTTGACCGTCTATGTCCCGATACGCCACTTTGTGTGGGCGGATCAGCAAGCCACAAGATATAGTGGCCCGGATCCAGGTAGGGACAGACACCACGAATTCCGCCGGCACCGCCGGGACAAGCAGGGTGCGACCGGATGCGGCGCATCGGCAGGGATCGGCTTTACCTCCTGGTCCACTGAGACGCACGGGTCGCGGCCAAAGGCCGTGCTGGTCATAAAATGCTGGATCATGGGGCAGCCACAATGAAGATTGAAAGAAAGTTCACCAAGGCAGGTCAGGACGCTTACGCGGAGCTGGATTTCGTCACCACGAGTTCGGAAATCCGCAACCCTGACGGCACCACCGTCTTCAAGCTGGACGAGGTCGAGGTGCCCGCCAAGTGGAGCCAAGTCGCCAGCGACGTGATCGCGCAGAAGTACTTTCGCAAGGCCGGCGTGCCCACCGCGTTGAAGAAGGTCGAGGAAAAGGACGTGCCCGAGTTCCTGTGGCGCTCGGTGCCCGCCTCTGACGACACGCCGAAAACCGGCGAGACCAGCGCCAAGCAGGTCTTTGACCGGCTGGCCGGCGCCTGGGCCTATTGGGGCTGGAAAGGTGGTTATTTCTCGACCGAGGAAGACGCCCGCGCCTATTTCGACGAGATGCGCTACATGCTGGCGCGGCAGATGGCGGCGCCCAACAGCCCGCAATGGTTCAACACCGGCCTGCACTGGGCCTATGGCATCGATGGCCCCGGACAGGGCCACTACTACGTGGATTTCAAGACGGGCGAACTGACCAAATCGAGCAGCGCCTATGAGCACCCGCAGCCCCATGCGTGCTTCATCCAGTCGGTCAAGGACGACCTTGTCGGCGACGGTGGCATCATGGATCTGTGGGTGCGTGAGGCCCGCCTGTTCAAGTATGGCTCGGGCACCGGCACCAACTTTTCCTCGCTGCGTGCGGCCAACGAGCCGCTGTCGGGCGGCGGCAAATCCAGCGGCCTGATGGGGTTCCTGAAGATCGGCGACCGCGCGGCGGGGGCGATCAAGTCGGGCGGCACCACGCGCCGCGCCGCCAAGATGGTGATCTGCGACGTCGATCACCCCGATATTGAGGATTTCATCAACTGGAAGGTCATCGAGGAACAGAAGGTGGCGTCGATCGTCGCCGGCTCCAAGATGCACGAGCAGAAGCTGAACGAGATCTTCAGCGCGATCCGCGCCTGGGACGGCAGCACCGAAGATGCGGTCGACCCCAGCAAGAACGCACAACTCAAAGACGCCATTCGCGGCGCGAAAAAGTCGGCCATTCCGGAAACCTACGTCAAGCGCGTGCTGGACTATGCCAAGCAGGGCTATGAAAGCATCGAGTTTCCGACCTATGACACCGACTGGGACAGTGAAGCATACGCCTCCGTATCGGGGCAGAATTCCAACAACTCGATCCGCGTCACCGACGCCTTCCTGAAGGCGGTCAAGGACGACGCAATCTGGCAGCTAACCAACCGCACCGACGGCAAAGTCGTGAAGGAAATCCCCGCCCGCGAGCTGTGGGAAAAGGTGGGCCATGCCGCATGGGCCTGCGCCGATCCGGGCATCCAGTACCACGACACGGTCAACGCCTGGCACACCTGCCCGGAAGACGGCGCCATTCGCGGCTCGAACCCGTGCTCGGAATACATGTTCCTTGATGACACGGCCTGCAACCTGGCGTCGATGAACCTGCTGCAATTCTTCGACGGCAATACCTTCGATGCGGAAGCGTATGTGCACGCCACGCGCCTTTGGACCGTGACGCTGGAAATCTCGGTCACCATGGCGCAGTTCCCCAGCCAGGAAATCGCGCAGCTGAGCTACGAGTTCCGCACGCTGGGCCTGGGTTACGCCAATATCGGCGGCCTGCTGATGAACATGGGCTTCGGCTATGACAGTGACGAGGGCCGCGCGCTGTGCGGTGCGCTGACCGCGATCATGACCGGCGTGGCCTATGCCACCTCGGCCGAGATGGCCAAGGAACTGGGACCGTTCGCCGGCTACAAGCGCAACAAGGCGCATATGCTGCGGGTCATGCGCAACCACCGCAACGCTGCCTATGGCGCGACCGAAGGCTATGAGAAGCTGGCCGTCAAACCCGTGCCGCTGGATCTGGCCAATGTTCCCGACAGCCGCCTGGCCGATCTGGCGATGGCCAGCTGGGACGAGGCGCTGAAGCTGGGCGAACAGCACGGCTACCGCAACGCGCAGTCGACCGTGATCGCACCCACCGGCACAATCGGCCTGGTGATGGACTGCGACACCACCGGCATCGAGCCCGACTTTGCGCTGGTCAAGTTCAAGAAGCTGGCCGGGGGCGGCTATTTCAAGATCATCAACCAGTCGGTGCCCGCCGCGCTTGAAAAGCTGGGCTATGGCAGCGCCGAGATCGAGGAAATCGTGGCCTACGCCGTGGGTCACGGCACCATCGGCAACGCACCGGGCGTCAACCACACCACGCTCGCGGGCCACGGCTTTGGCGCGAACGAGCTGGCCAAGATCGACGCGGCGCTTGGCAGCGCCTTCGACATCCGCTTCGTCTTCAACCAGTGGACGCTGGGCGAGGAGTTCTGCCGCAACGTGCTGGGCATCCCGGCGGAAAAGCTGAACGACCCGACCTTCGACCTTCTGGCTTCGCTGGGCTATTCCAGGAAGGACATCGAGGCGGCCAACGACCACGTATGCGGGACGATGACGCTGGAAGGCGCACCGCATCTGCGCGAAGAACATTACGTGGTCTTCGACTGCGCCAATCCCTGCGGCAAGAAGGGCAAGCGCTTCCTGTCGGTGAACTCCCACATCGACATGATGGCAGCGGCGCAGTCGTTTATCTCGGGCGCGATCTCGAAGACGATCAACATGCCCAACGACGCCACCATCGAGGATTGTCAGGAAGCGTACGAGCGCAGCTGGCAGATGGGGGTGAAGGCCAACGCGCTTTACCGCGACGGCTCGAAACTGTCGCAACCGCTGGCCGCGGCGCTGGTCGAGGATGACGACGAGGCCGCCGAGATCCTGGAAAGCGGCTCGGCGCAGGAAAAGGCCGCCGTGCTGGCCGAGAAGATCGTCGAGAAGGTGATCGTGAAGGAGGTCATCAAGGCCAGCCACCGCGAGAAGATGCCGGAGCGCCGCAAGGGCTATACCCAAAAGGCGGTCGTCGGCGGGCACAAGGTGTACCTGCGTACCGGTGAATACGGTGACGGCTCGCTTGGCGAGATATTCATCGACATGCACAAGGAAGGTGCGGGCTTCCGCGCGATGATGAACAACTTCGCCATCGCGGTCAGCGTGGGCCTGCAATACGGCGTGCCGCTGGAGGAGTTCGTGGACGCCTTCACCTTCACCAAGTTCGAGCCGGCGGGCATGGTCCAAGGCAATGACAGCATCAAGAACGCCACGTCGATCCTGGACTATATCTTCCGCGAACTGGCGGTCAGCTATCTGGATCGCACCGACCTCGCACACGTCAAACCCGAAGGCGCGTCGTTTGACGACCTCGGTCGCGGCGAAGAGGAAGGCGTGAGCAATATCAAGGAGATGTCGGGCGAAGCCGCCTCGAAATCCCTCGAGGTGCTCAAGCAGATCAGCTCGACCGGCTACCTGCGCAAGCGTCTGCCCCAGGAACTGGTGGTGCTGAACGGAGGGGCGGCGCTGGCCACCGCGCTCGACAGCGGCGACCCCGAGACGGCGCTGAAGACCCTGGTGCCGGAAACCAAGTCGGTCAGCGCGACCACGACCACGGCGGTGTCTTCGGGCACGGTGGGCATGACGGCGGCGACCAAGGCCAAGATGCAGGGCTACGAGGGCGAGGCCTGCGGCGAATGCGGCAACTACACGCTGGTGCGCAACGGCACCTGCATGAAGTGCAACACCTGCGGCGCGACGTCGGGGTGTAGCTGACGGAACACACATCCCTGGGGGATGTGTAGGGGCGGTCCCGGTTTGGCGTTAGGCCGGCCGCCCCGACGAGACAGGGCCAGAGGCGGCACGCGCCGCACCGGGCCGAACACATAGTAACCACCTGCGGCGCCGAACCGCGCTGTGGTCAAGGAAGAGCAAAATGGCCGACGATATTCGAGAATTCAAGGACGCGACAATCGAGGTTGCAGGTGCGAAAACCGAGCCGATGACCGTGACGGTCGCGGTAGAGGTCAAGGACGGCAAGCGATCCGGGTCGGGCGAGGCGCATGTCTCCGAAGAGGTCTTCGACAAGATCGAGGGCGTCGAGGGGCAGGCCACCGTGCACACCGCGTCGGGCGAAGCCTTCACGATCATGATCCGCAAGGCGTTCCGGGACACCGGCCGGATCGAGTTCCAGACCTCGGGGCCGGTACCCGATAGCGGGGCCTGACGGGATAGACGACACAAGCGCTCCCGCGTGCGGGGGCGACGGGGCCGGACAGCACATCTCGCGCCGGGGCCCGGAATGACACAGCGAATAGGGTGGGGGCAGACTATCGCTCTGACCCATCCTCATCCGGGGCGGGTGCGCTCGCCCCTGACGCAGCTCAGGCCGCAGGCAGAAACCGGGCGGTACATAAAGAGTGAGCCTGAGCGGCGAAACTTGAACCGGGGGGCCTTGTGCCCCCCGTTTTTCTTGGTCCCTCAGGGGCGCAACTGCCATTCTTCCCAGACGAACGGATAGGACCAGACGCAGTGGTGCGTCCTGTTCAGCCGGGTGCGGATATCGTCGCGCTTCGCTTTCATGTCGGGCTCGAACAGGTGGAACTGCACTTGCAGGCGGTCGATCCTGGAAACCTCGCCCGTCTCGATCAGCGCGGGCAGCAGGTCGTATTCGCCGCTCTCGATATCGACCTTCATGAGGGCGATCAGATCGACCGGCGTATGGGTGAAGAAATCGCCCAGCGACATGGACTTCACCTCGACGCTCTTGCCATGACGCCTGACCGGGGACGAGGCCTCGCCCCCGTCCCATAGCTTTATCGTGCCGGAGTTGGCCCCGATGGCCAGCTCGTGCACATGCACATGGTCGCGGCCCGCGAATTTCCGTTTCAGATCGTCGGCAAGACCGGGATGCGGCTCGAACAGGTGCATCTGCGCGGCGGGCTGCTGATCCAGCACCGTGTCGGTCCAGCCGCCGCGCGCCGCGCCAAGGTCGAACACCACGTCGCCGGGCACCAGGTTGCCGTACTGATGAAGCCGCGCCTGGCCCTTCTGCCGCCGCCACGTGCGATACGCATCGTGATAGACGCCCTTCCACGGGTTCCGGCGACGGTCGAGCCATCGGGTGAGTGACGCCATCTGCACGCTCTTTCCTGCTGGTCCTCGCGCGGGGTGATACCCAACCGCGGCGCCGAAGGCGAGAGCGGTTCGGCCCCCGGGGTCAGGGCGTGGCGCGCTGCACCATGCCGAAAAGGTCGCGCGGGTCGTCCGGGTCGGCCAGCAGGTCGAGGTCGAGAAAGCAATCCGTGCCGGGGATATGGTCGCGGATGTAGCGCAGGGCGCTGAAATCCTCGATGGCGAAGCCGACGCTGTCGAAGAGCGTGATCTGCCGGTCGCTGGTGCGTCCGGGCGCGGCCCCGGTCAGGACCTGCCAGAACTCGGTCAACGGGTGGTCGGGGTCCATCTGCTGGATCTCGCCCTCGATCCGGGTCTGCTCGGGATATTCCACGAAGATGTCCGACCGCGTCAGGATCGCCGGGGCCAGTTCCGTCTTGCCGGGGCAGTCGCCGCCGATGGCGTTGATATGCACGCCTTCGCCGATCATGTTGTCGGTCAGGATCGTGGCATATTGCTTGTCCGCCGTGCAGGTGGTGATGATCTGCGCGCCTTCCATGCTGTCCTCGGCGCTGTCGCATTCCACCACGTTCAGGCCCAGCCCCTTGAGGTTGCGCGCGGCCTTGCGCGTGGCGGCCTTGTCCGTGTCCCACAGGCGCACGGTCTTGAGCCCGACAATGGCCTTCATGGCAAGGCTCTGGAATTCCGACTGCGCGCCGTTGCCGATCATTGCCATGGTGTCGGCACCCTTGGGCGCCAGATGCTTGGCCACGAGGGCAGAGGTCGCCGCCGTGCGCAGCGCCGTCAGCACCGTCATCTCGGTCAGCAGCACCGGATACCCGGTGTCCACATCCGCCAGAAGGCCGAAGGCGGTCACGGTCTGCAGCCCGTCCTTGGTGTTTTTGGGGTGGCCGTTGACGTATTTGAAGCCATAGGCCTCGCCGTCCGAGGTGGGCATCAGCTCGATCACGCCCACATCCGAGTGGCTGGCCACGCGGGGCGTCTTGTCGAACAGTTCCCACCGGGCGAAATCGGCGGCGATATACTCGGCCAGCCCGGTCAGCATCTTTTCGATGCCGATCCGATGGACCAGACGCATCATGTTCTCGACAGAGACGAACGGCACGAGCGCCTTGTCGGAGGGGGCGAGGATGGGCATGTCAGGCTCCTTTGAAATCAGGCGAAGGCGCGGGTGGGACGGTCGAAGATGCGGCGGCCAAGGGCCGAGGCGGTCAGTTCCACCATCACCTGCGCCGTGCGGCCGCGTTCATCGAGGAAGGGGTTGAGTTCGACCAGATCGAGCGAGGTCATGAGGCCGCTGTCGCAGATCATCTCCATCACCAGGTGCGCCTCGCGGATCGTGGCGCCGCCCGGCACGGTGGTGCCCACGGCGGGCGCGATGCCGGGGTCGAGGAAATCGACGTCGAACGACACGTGCAGCGCGCCGCCTGCGGCCGCGACCGTGTCGAGGAAGGCGGCTAGGGGCCGCGCGATGCCCTGTTCGTCGATGCTGCGCATGTCGTGGCGGTGCGCGGGGGTGGATTGCAGGAACTCACGCTCGTCGGGGTCGACCGACCGCAGGCCGAGGAAACAGATGTTCTCATAGGGCACCGGGTTTTTCACCTCGGGGAACCCGTCGAACCCGTCGCGCCCCGTGGCATAGCCCAGCGGCGTGCCGTGCAGGTTGCCCGACTCGGTACTTTGCGGCGTGTGGAAATCGGTATGCGCGTCCAGCCACAGCACGAATTGCGGGCGGTCCACGCGGGCGGCGTGATTGGCCACGCCGATCACGCTGCCAAGCGACAGCGCATGGTCGCCGCCGAGGAATATCGGCAGGCCGCTGTCCATCGCCCTTTCGGCAGCATCGGCGATGCTTTCGGTCCATCCGATGGTTTCCGCCGGCTGCACCAGGTGGCCGGGCAGGGAGGTGGGCGCGGTCGCCGGGGCAGGGGTGAGGTTGCCCCAGTCCTCGACGCTGTGGCCCAGTGAGGCCAGCGATTTCTCGATCCCCGCCACGCGCAGCGCGTCCGAGCCCATCAGGCAGCCGCGCCTTGCCTTGCCGCTGTCCACGGGGGCACCGATCAGAATGCAGTTGGTCTGGGTCATCGCACGGCTCCTTTTGGTGTTGGCCAGAATGTTGTTGCTAAAATGTTCGGAATGAAGCAGGTATTTTGTTCACACCGAAACCAATATCGGCAAAACGGAGGCTATGGTCTGCAAAATGGATGCGGTGGATCAGAAACTGCTGTCGGCCCTACGGCATGACGCCCGCGCGTCGCTGTCGGAACTGGCGATGACGCTTGGCGTGTCGCGCACCACGGTGCGCTCACGGATCGACCGGCTGAAGGCCTCGGGCAAGATCGTGGGCTTCACGGTCGTGCTGAAAGAGGACACGATCCGCGATCCGGTGCGCGGCCTGATGATGCTCGGCATCGAAGGGCGCGGCACCGAGCGGATCGAGCGGCGGCTGCGTGGGCTGTCAGCGGTGCGGGCCTTGCACAGCACCAATGGCCGCTGGGACCTGATCGTCGAGATCGGGGCCGAAACGCTGGAGGACCTCGATGCCGTATTGGCCGAGATAAGGCGCTTCGAGGGCGTCGCGACGTCCGAGACGAGCCTGCTGCTCAGCACGAAGAAACAGGCGGGTTAGGCGGCCCGGCGCAGCGCCATCAGCCAGAACACCGCCAACAGAAGCGAGGCCAGCATGTTCCAGCTGGCCATCGACAGGCCCAGCATTTGCCACGCCACCTCGTCGCAGCGCACGAGCGGCGCGGACATGATCTGCTCCATCAGCTCGTCGGTGCTCATGCCCGCCGTGTTGCCGGAGGAACAGGACGAGGGGCCTTCCCACCAGCCCCGTTCAACGCCCGTGTGATAGAAGCCGATCGCGGCCGTGGTCAGCGCCGCCAGCAATCCCGCACCCAGCAAGAGCCGCACCGCCCCGACGCCCAGAGGCACCAGCAGCACCAGCGCCCCGAAAACGACCGCCGCGCCATGGGGCCAGCGCTGCCAGATGCACATCTTGCAGGGCGCAAGCCCGCCCAGGTGCTGAAAGGCCAAAGCCCCCAGAAGCAGGGCCAGGGAGCCGACGGCGGCGAGGACGACAAGGGAATTACGGGTCACGATTGCCTCGAACGGTAAGGGGTGGTCGCATTAGACCGGGTGTGCGGCGCTTCGCAAGGGATCAAATTTCCGTGTCACAGGCCCAACCACCCCCGGATCAGGCTGACCAGCGTCGCCCCGGCGAAGAACAGCGTGGCGATCCACGCGGTGCCCAGCACGGCGCCGATCAACACCAGGATACCGTCGCGTTGCAGCAGGCCCATCGCCACCACCACCACGGCAAAGCCAGGCACGGTGTTGGTGGCGGGCAGAGGCACCAGGATCGACGCGCTGAACAGCACCAGCGCGGCGCCGACGAAATGATCCATCGGCCTGCGGGTCAGAACCCCGAGGCGCGGCTTGCTCACCGCCTCGATCCGGCGCAGCCACGGGCCGGCGCGTTCGGCCAGCCGGCGCAGGCTGGCCGTGGCGACGCGGCGCTCGGCCAGTTTTCCCGGCAGCCAGGGCACCCGCCGCCCGATCATGATCTGGACCGAGACGAACATCAGCGGCAAGGCCACGATCTGCGGCACGCCATAGAGGAACGGGATGCAGCAGGGCAGGGCCAGGATCAGCAGGAAGAGCCCGAAGGCGCGTTCGTGCAACTGCTCCAGGATCCAGGCCAGCGAGACCTCGGCGCCCTCGGCGCGGGCGGTCAACTGGTCCAGCCGGTCCGAGATCGCAAGATCTTCCGGGGCGGTCTCGGTCATGCTCTGGGGTCCTTGGACAGAGAGGGGCGAAGGGGTCGTCGGCTCTGCGGTAGCAAATCGCATGGCCCGACGCCAGCGTCAGTTCTGCTATTGTCCTCGGGCGACGAGTTGGGTAGACGTTGGGTCCGTGCCCAAGTGGCGGAATGGTAGACGCAGGGGATTCAAAATCCCCCGGTAGTGATACCGTGCCGGTTCGAGTCCGGCCTTGGGTACCAACCCCTTCGAGGGCTTGCGCGCCGAGTGTTCAATCACCTGCCTTACGGCGGTGTACGCTCCCCCCTCAGGCGACTTCCAAACCATTCCCTGAACCGCCGCGTCTGCGCGGGTGGCGGCGAGGAATTGCAGGCGGGCAGGGGCGCGGTGCTGCCCTGGCTGAAGGGGGGCGACGCCGATGAATGGTTCGTCGCGTGGCGCAAGAAACACCTGAACAAATCCAACTCGCTCACGGGACTTTCATCCTGACCCGGACCGCGGCGGCGCGCTATTCTATCAGCGCGCCGGGGTTCATGATGTTGTTCGGGTCAATGGCCTGCTTGATCTGGCGCAGAAGGGCCATCTTGCTGGGACTTGCGTGTTTCTGCAGGTCTTGGCGTTTCAGGCGGCCGATCCCGTGTTCGGCACTGATCGACCCGCCCAGCGCCAGCGTCGCCTCGTTGATCGCCCCCCGCACGCGGTTGGCGATGCCGGGGTGGGTCCGCAGGAAATCGGCCTTCGAGATGCCTTTCGGCGGAAAGACGTTGTGATGAATGTTCCCGTCGCCGATGTGACCATAGCTGTTCGTCCGAAGGCCCTCGTGAACGCCGGCAATCGCCGCATGCGTACCCGACACGAACGCGTCGATCTGGCCGATCGGCACCGCGGTGTCGCTGCTGCAGAACGCGCCGGTCTTGCGGTTGGCGTCGGGCGTATGCTCGCGCAGCGACCAGAGCGCGCTGCGCTGCGCCTCGGATTCGGCCATCACGACGTCGAGGACGAAACCCTTCTCGATGCAGTCCGCCAGCGCCGCCTCGGTCTCGTCCCGCACGCCTGGGTTCCCGGCGGCATCGATCAGCAGGTACCAGGCGTGGTCGTCGGCGAAGGGGTTTCTCAGCGTCGGGAAATGTTCGCAAACAAGGCCAACGCCGAAGCCGCTCATCAATTCCATCCCGTTCATGCGGTTGCCGATGGCCGTGCGCAGCGCCCGCAGCACCCGCAAGGCATCCGCCGGCGACGTGATGGCGCAAAAGGCGGTCACGGCCTCGGGGTCCAGCGGCTTCAGCGTCAGGCTGGCGGCGGTGATGATGCCCAGGGTGCCTTCGCTGCCGATCAGCAGGTGCCGCAGGTCATAGCCGGTGTTGTTCTTACGCAGTGGGCTCAACTCTTCCAGCACGTCGCCCGACGGCATCACCGCCTCGATCCCCACGCAGAGATCGCGGGCATTGCCGTGGCGCAGCACCTGTATGCCGCCGGCGTTGGTGGCCAGGTTTCCACCGATGGTGCAACTGCCCTTCGAGGCCATGCTGAGCGGGAACATCAGGTCGTGCCGCTCGGCCTCGGCGTGGATGTTCTCCAGCACGCAGCCGGCCTCGGCCACCATCACGAAATCATCCGGCGACACGCTGCGCACCCTGTTCATCCGCTCCAGCGACAGGATGATGGCCGCGTCGCTGTCCAGCGAAAGCTGCCCCGCGACCACGCCGGTGCCCCCGCCATAGGGGATGATCGCGATGCCGGATTCGTTGCACAGCCGCACGATCTGCGACACCTGGTCGGTGGTCTCGGGCAGGACAACGATACAGTCCTTGCCGGTGAAGCTGCCGCGCGGGTCTTCGTAATATCGCGCGGCATCCGGGCCCGACTTGCAGGCGGTCTCCCCGACAATCGCCCTGATATCGTTCAGAATACTGCCTTCCGCGATCTCGAATGCCACCAACTGCCCGATGCTCCTGTCGTCCGATCCTCGTTCGGACTCATTCTGTGGCAAACACGATCTTTAGCAAGGCAAGATAATTTACGATTATCTAAGCCATCTCTTTAGAAACCGTGCGCCCGCCATGGGCCTCGACCGTCCGGGTGAGCTCGTCCAGGAAGCGCTCGACCAGCCGGTATTTCGAACAATCCGCACGGCTCAGCACGCCCAGCGTCCGCGACGGCGCCGTGGGCCCCAGCGACAGCTTGCGCAGGCTGCCGAAGATCGGGTCGGGCACGCAGAAATCCGGCCCGATCGACACGCCCAGATCATGCGCCACCATGCTCGCGATCGTGTCGAGCGAGCTCATCTCCATCATGTCGCGCACCTTCAGCCTGCTTCGCGCCAGCCAGTCCTCGGCCATCACCCCGATGGCCGACAGCGCGCTGTGCCGGATGAAGGGCCTGGCCGACAGGATGCGCTCGGGGTCGGTTTCGGTCACCTCCACCGAGGTCAGCAGCACCAGCTTCTCCACCGCGAACGGCGTCCAGGTCATCGTGGCCGGCGTCCGGTTCGGCTCGCTGACCAGCGCGGCATCGACCGTGCCGGTCTCGACCATCTCCTGCAAGGTCGGGCTCAACCCCGGCACCACCCGGATCCGCAGGTCCGGATATTGCCCGATCAGACCCTTCATCGCCTTGGGCACAAGCCCGCGCAGCGTCGACGGCACCGCCCCCAGAACGATATCCCCGATCAGGCGCGGATCGCCAGTCAGGTCATCCAGGATCGTGTCGTAGGCGGCGACAACCTCCTTGGCCTTGGGCACCATCGCGCGGCCCAGCTGATTGAGTCGCGGGGACTTCTGCGACCGATCGAAAAGCGCCACACCCAGCGTCTCTTCCAGCCGCTTCATCTGCTGGCCGACCGCCGCATGTGTGACGCAGACGCGGTCGGCCGCGGCGTTGAAACTGCCTTCCTCGGCGACGGCAATAAGGGTCTTGAACAGCGTGATCGACATGGCAGGGCGCTTTCACAACAGGATCAAAGGCACGATTTACTAAAGCAGACATTTACAAATGGGAAAAGATTGTTGGTTTGTTAAAGCTTCTCTTATCGCGCAAGATCATGAAACATGAACGTATCGAGGGGGAGGCCTGCGCGTGAGCATCGACGCAAAGATCGTCGCGGATCTGGTCAAGAACGACGTCAAACTGGTCACGACGGTCCCGTGCAAACAGCTCGCCGGCGTCATTGCCGAAATCGACCGATGCGCGGACATCCACCACATCCCCGCGAACAAGGAAGACGAAGGCATCGGCATCTGCGCCGGCGCCTACATGGGCGGCAAGCGCTCCGCGATCATCATGCAGAACACCGCGCTTGGCGTGACGGTCAACACGCTGGTGACGCTGACACAGTTCTACCGCATGCCGCTGCCGATGCTGATCTCCTATCGCGGAGAACTGGGCGAGCCGGTGGCCTGCCAGGTGGAAATGGCCGTGCACACCAAGGCGCTGCTGAATCAGCTTCACATCCCGACCTATCACTTCCATCATGAATCCGACGCCGAAGAACTGGACCGGATCCTGGAATATACGTTCATGTGCATGAAGCCGGTCGCGATCCTGACGGATGCCACCTTCTGGAAAGGGTACTGACATGTTCCGATCCGACGTCCTGCGCTCGCTGGTCCCGCTGATTTCGGACCATTTCGTCGTCTGCAATATCGGCCTGCCCAGCCAGGAATTGCACATGCTGGATGACCAGCCGACCAATTTCTACATGCTGGGCACGATGGGCCTTGCCTCGTCGATCGGGCTGGGCGTGGCGCTGGCGCAGTCGAAAAAGGTGATCTCGATCGACGGCGACGGCTCGGTCCTGACCAATTTTGGCACTTTGCCCACCATCGCCAACAACGTGGCCGACAATTTCATCCTGCTGATCATCGACAATGGCAGCTACGGCTCCACCGGCGACCAGCCGACCTATGCCGGCATGAAGACCTCGCTGGCAAAGGTGGCCGAGGCTTGCGGATGCGAAAACGTCATCGAGTGCCAGGCCGAAGACTGCGCCGCCGTCATGAAAGACGCGCTGGCAGGTGACAAGATGACCGTGATCGTGTGCAAATGCGAAAGCGGGAACATCCCCGTATCGGTCATCAAGACCGATCCGGTCGTGATCCGCGACCGGTTCATGACCGCGTTGAAGGAGGCCAACGCGTAATCAAGGCGGCGAAAACGCCGACATAAAACAGCTCTGGGAGGAACACATGCTGAAAAGAACATTTCTGAAGATGGGCGCGGCCCTGGCCGTGACCGCATCGCTGGCAACCGGCGCCGCTGCGGCCGAACTCAACGGTCCGGTCAACTATATCATCCCGTTCGGACCCGGGGGAGAATCCGACATTTCCGCGCGCTTCCAACAACCGTTCTTCAAGGACAAGTTCGGCCAGGACATGGTGATCTCGTACCAGCCCGGCGGCGGCGGCGCGGTCGGATGGGCCACGCTCAACGGGCTGACGGGCGATGGCCAGACGATCATGGGTGTCAACCTGCCCCATATCATCATCAAGCCGGCGCAAAAGGATGTCGGCTTCACCACCGAGGACCTGAACGTCTTCCACATGTTCCACTTCACGCCGGATGCGATCATCGTGCGCGCCGACAGCCCCTACCAGACGCTGGAGGACCTGGTCGAGGACGCCAAGGCGAACCCCGCCCAGGTCACCATGTCGGGCTCGGGCAAGGCCACGGCCAACCATCTGGCGCATATCAAGTTCGACAAGATGGCCGATATCCAGACCACCTATGTGCCCTTCAAAGGCACCGGGGCCGCCGTGACCGCGCTTCTGGGCAACCAGGTCAAGGCGGAATGGGGCTATTCCACCGTGGCCGCGACCCAGGGCGAAGAGGTGCGGATGCTGGCCGTCGCGATGGAGGAACGCCACCCGCTTTTCCCCGATGTCCCGACCTTCAAGGAACTGGGCTATGACATGGTGGGCGGCGCCTATCGCGGGATCGCCCTGCCGAATTCGGCCAGCGACGAGGTCACGCAGATGTGGTCCGACATGATCGCCGAGATCAACAACGACCCAGAGTTCCGTCAGCAGATGCTGGATAACGGCTTTGCGATGCTGGATGTCGAGGCGGACGGCATGGACGATTTCATGGCCGCGCGCAGCGAGGAATATCTCAGCGACGCGCGCGAAGCGGGGCTGATCGAATAAACTGACCGCGCGCAAAGGCCCGACACATGGAATTCGGTCACTTCCTGTCCGCCCTGACTCCGTTCAACCTGGGTTTAGCGTTGTTCGGTGTCGTGGCGGGCACGATCGTCGGCTCGATTCCGGGCCTTACCGCAACGATGGCGCTGGCCGTGCTGGTGCCTATCACGTTCAGCATGGATCCTGCCTCGGCGCTGATCCTGTTGGGCGCGATCTATACCGGGGCGATCTATGGCGGGGCCTATGCGGCGATCCTGCTGAACACGCCCGGCACGCCCTCGGCCATCGCCACCACGTTTGACGGCTATCCGATGGCGAAGCGCGGCGACGGCGACCTTGCGGTTGCCCTTGCCTGTTTCGCCTCGGTCGTCGGCGGGCTGGTGGGGGCGTTCTCGCTCTTGCTGCTGGCGCCGCCCCTGTCGAAGGTGGCGCTCGCGTTCGGGCCGATCGAGTATTTCTGGCTGTCGATCTTCGGCCTGTCGCTCATCGCGTCGCTGTCCACCGGCAACCTGATGAAGGGGCTGGCGGGCGGCGCCTTCGGGATGCTGCTCTCCACCGTCGGCGTGGCCGAGGTTTCGGCCGACATCCGGCTGACCTTCGGCAGCCAGATGCTGATCGGCGGCTTCGGCGTCATCGGGGCGCTGATCGGCCTCTACTGCATCCCGGTGCTGATCGACCTCGTCGCGACGCCCGACCGCCACCTCAAGGTGGAAGAGGACGTGCGCTCGGTCCGCATCGGCGAGGCGTTCCGCATTGCCGCGCGGTCCAAGATCAACCTGATCCGATCGTCGGTCATCGGCACCCTGATCGGTATCCTGCCCGGCGCGGGCGGCTCGGTCGCCGGGCTCGTCGCCTATTCCGAGGCCAAGCGCACCGGCAAGCCGCACCAGAAATTCGGCGAGGGCGAGCCCGACGGCATCCTCGCCACGGAATCCGCCAACAACGCCACCGTGGGCGGGGGCTTCATCCCGACGCTGGTGCTGGGCATTCCAGGCACGCCGCCCGACGCCATCGTGCTGGGGGCGCTGCTGGTGCAGGGCGTGCGCACCGGCCCCACGATGTTCAGCCAAAGCGGCTCGATCGTCTTTACCTTCATCTACGGCCTGCTGATCGCCACGGTGCTTATGCTGCCCGCGGGCCTGCTGATCGGGCGCTACGCCTACAAGTCGATCGTCAACATCCCCAAGGCCGTTCTCGTGCCGACGGTGGGGTTCATGACCATCATCGGCACGTTCTCGATCCGCAACAGCGTGACGGATGTCATCCTGATGCTGGGCCTCGGCGTCTTCGGCTGGGTCGTGGGGCGCTTCGGTTTCGCGGCCTCGCCCATCGTGCTGGGCCTGATCCTCGGCCCCATCGCCGAACAGGGCTTCGTGCAGGGCTGGACCATCGGCTCGGCCACGGGCAACCTCTTTGGCATGTTCTTCGGGCGGCCCATCTCGCAGGGGATCATCGCTTTCACGCTGATCACCCTCTTCTTGCCGCTCTACACGGCACGCCTCCGCCGCAAGAAAGCAGGGGAGCAGACCTGATGCCGGACCAGCAACGCCACCCGGACGGCCATATCGGATCGCTGGTGATTTCCGCGCTCTTCGTGCTCATGGGGATCATCGCGCTTTACGACACCACCGGCTATTCCGACCGCGACAGCCAGGTGTTTCCCCGCACCGTTGCAATCCTGATGATCCTGACGGCCGGCCTGTCACTGGTCACACGTTTTCTGCATCCCAGCGACAGCGGCGGCTTCGGCACAGGCACGTGGTGGCGACGGGTCCTGCTGATCGTGGCCATGTTCGCGGGATGCCTTGCCATCCCGCATATCGGCTTTCTGGCCAGTGGCGCCATCGCCTTTGCGGGTGGGCTCGTCGCGGCGATGCATGACAGGTGGACGCCCATGACCGCGCTGCTCTATGCCGGCAGCGGTGCGGCAGTGATGACCGCGTTCTTCGCGCTGTTCCGCTACGTCCTGCACGTCCCGCTGCCGTGAAATTTGGCACCTGACAGAAACCAAGGCGACCACACGCCCGAAGAAGGGACACGCCCATGAAAATCGTCGACATTCGGGAAGTGACCAAGCCGATCGCGTCGCCCATCCGCAACGCCTATATCGACTTCAGCAAGATGAAGGCCAGCCTTGTGGCCGTGGTGACGGATGTCGTTCGCGACGGACGCCGCGTGGTCGGCTACGGTTTCAACTCCAATGGCCGTTACGGCCAGGGCGGGCTCATCCGCGAACGCTTCCGCGACCGCATCCTCGACGCCGACCCCGCATCGCTCCTGAACGATGACGGCAGCAATCTGGACGCGCACAGGATCTGGGCCGCCATGATGCAGAACGAAAAACCCGGCGGCCATGGCGAACGTTCGGTCGCGGTCGGCACCATCGACATGGCCGTCTGGGACGCCATCGCCAAGATCGAGGAAAAGCCCCTGTTCCGCCTGCTGGCCGACCGCAAGGGGCGCGAGGCGGACCCGCGCGTCTTCGTCTACGCTGCCGGGGGCTACTATTATCCGGGCAAGGACGACACCGCGCTTTGCAATGAGATGCGCAGCTACGTCGACCGCGGCTACACCGTCGTTAAGATGAAGATCGGCGGCGCGTCCATCGACGAAGACCAGCGCCGGATCGAGGCGGTCCTGACCGAAATCGGAACCGAGGCGCAACTGGCCGTCGATGCCAACGGACGCTTCGACCTCGAGACCGCGATCGCCTATGCCAAGATGCTGCGGCAATACCCGCTCTTCTGGTTCGAGGAAATCGGCGATCCGCTGGACTATCAGCTTCAGGCCGCGATGGCAGAATTCTACCCCGGTCCCATGGCGACCGGCGAAAACCTGTTCTCGCATCAGGACGCGCGCAACCTGATCCGCCATGGCGGAATGCGCCCCGACCGGGACTGGCTGCAATTCGACTGTGCGCTCTCTTACGGGCTTGTCGAATACCTGCGCACGCTCGATGTGATGGGCCAGCTCGGCTGGTCTGCGTCGCGCTGCATCCCGCATGGCGGCCACCAGATGTCTCTGAACATCGCGGCGGGGCTCGGTCTGGGCGGCAACGAAAGCTACCCCGATCTCTTCCAGCCCTATGGTGGCTTCCCGGACGGCGTGCAGGTCGAAGGCGGGCACATCCTCATGCCAGACCTGCCGGGTATCGGTTTCGAAGGCAAATCCGACCTGATCGACGTGATGCGCGCGCTGGCAGAGTGAACCCTGTTGGCGGTGCAGGCGAAGACGGGCTTGCCTGCAGGAGTATGGATACTAGCGCCGCTTCGGTCCCGGTTTTTCCGTCGACGCTCTTTTTTGCGCCGCGCGCGCCCGGTTCTTTTTGCTGCTGGGCTTGCCCTTGGGCGGCGGCGGCCCCTTGCCAGCGTGCTTGGAGGCAGGTTTACCACCGGCCTTGGCCTTCCCGGCCTGGCCTGCGTCTTCCGGCGTGTCCTTGGCGCCCCGCGCCCCGTGTCGGGGTTTGCCCAAGGGGGCATGCACCGCCGGATCGGACGTTTTCGCCTCGCGCTTTTGCGCCGGGGGTTTCTGTTCCTTGCGTTCCTCGGGCTTGGGTTTGCGGCGGCGCGGTACGGGCGTGTCGTTCCAATCGACGGGCCGTGTGTCCCCCTTGGACGGCCCCGTTTTGCCCTTGGACCGGCGCTCGGGCTTGCCGGGCCGGAAGGGCGGCAGGTCCGGAGCCGCGTCGAGGCGGCGCAGCTGTTTGCTTCCCTCGATCGTCATCCCCGGGCCGATCGCCTCCAGGAAATCCGGCACGCTGGCCTCGCGGATCTCGACATAGGACAGGTCATCGGCGACGCGGATCGCGCCGATATCGTCCTTGCTCAACCCGCCCGCCTTGCAGATCATCGGCAGCAGGTGCCGGGGCGAGGCCGCCTGGTTCCGCCCTTCGGACAGCGAGAACCAGACGCTGGGACCGAAGGCGGCGCGCGGTTTCGGCTTGTCGGGTTTGCCGGTGCCGACCGGGCTCAGGTCCTCGGGCGCGGAATGACGAAGCTTGTACTGGCGCAGGTAGGCGGCGGCGATCTGCTCGGGCGTGAAGCGTTCAAGCAGTTGATCCACCGACCCGCGCTCGCCCTCGGTGATCTCGGCCTGCCAGTCGTCGGCGTCCAGCATGCGCACCTGATCCTGCGCGTCCACCTCCGCCGCCGACGGCGCGGCGGTCCATTCGGCGGTCAGCTTGGCGAATTTCAGGATGCGCTCCGCCTTCTTGCGGGCCGAGGGCACGACGATCAGCGCACTGACCCCCTTGCGCCCCGCGCGTCCGGTGCGGCCCGAGCGGTGCAAAAGTGTCTCATGGCTGCTGGGCAGTTCGGCATGGATCACCAAGTCCAGCTTCGGCAGGTCGATCCCACGGGCGGCGACGTCCGTGGCCACGCAGACCCGCGCGCGCCCGTCGCGCATGGATTGCAGCGCGTTCGACCGTTCGCTCTGCGTCAACTCCCCTGACAGGGCCACGACCGGAAACCCCCGGTTCGACAGCCGCGTCGTCATCCGCGCGACCATCGCCCGTGTGTTGCAAAAGACGATGGCATTGGGGGCCTCGTAATAGCGCAAGACGTTGATGACCGCGTTCTCGTTGTCATGTGCCGCAACTGTCATCGCGCGGTAGGCGATATCCGAATGCTGGGCCTGCTCGCCAACGGTCGAGATCCGCTCGGCATCCCGCTGATAGCTTTGCGCCAGCCTGGCGATGGCGGCGGGAACCGTGGCCGAGAACAGCAGCGTCTGACGCGCTTCCGGCGTCTGCTCCAGGATGAACTCCAGGTCCTCGCGAAAGCCGAGATCCAGCATCTCGTCCGCCTCGTCCAGCACCGCCGCCCGCACCGCCGACAGGTCGATCGACCCGCGCATGATGTGATCCCGCAGCCGCCCCGGCGTGGCCACGACAATATGCGCGCCGCGCGCCAATGCTCGCCGCTCGTCCCGCATGTCCATGCCGCCCACGCAGGAGGCCAGCACCGCGCCCGCATCGGCGTAAAGCCAGGCAAGCTCTCGCTTGACCTGCATGGCAAGCTCGCGGGTGGGCGCGACGATCAGCGCCAGCGGGGCATCGGCCTGACCGAATATGTCCGCGTCGTCCAGCAGGGTGGAGGCTATCGCCAGCCCGAATCCGATCGTCTTGCCGGATCCGGTCTGCGCCGAGACCAGCAGGTCGCGGCCCTCCAGCTCCGGTTGGGTCACGGCCTGCTGTACAGGGGTCAGGACGTCATAGCCCTTACGGGCCAGCGCATTCGCAAGGGTGTGTTTCAAGAGGTCTATGCTTTTCTTGGGAAAGAGGTGTGGGCCGAGCGGCATTCAGGCTGTCGGCAAGTGCCGGGCATTATTCGCTCGGGCCGCCTTTGTACAGGCACTAATCAGCTTTTCTGAATAACTTTGTTCAGTGAAGCACCGATAGACGTACATAACGCAGGTTGGCACACACGCCGACCGACGCACGAAATTGTCACGGGCGACCGGCCTCGTATGCCGATGATTTCACTGATTGATGTGTGGTCTGCGGTTTCGGCCTGTAGTGAGGCCGAGGTTTTTGGCGGCCCTATTCCTAGAGCCGCCAATATAACGCGGGTCGCTTATTTCGACTCGTCTTCGTCGCGGAACATGCCGGCCATGTCCATCTCGGGGTTGTTTGCGCACTCTTCCCTCAGCACGACCATCAATTCCTCGTCCGAACCGGTTGCGGCGGCGCGGGCAGCGGCGCGGCCGCCATTGTCAGCGTCAGGGTCGCCAAGTTCCGTGGTGGCGCTCGACGAATCCGTGTCGGCGCCTTCGTCGGCACCCACCGCTTCGTCGCGGATGTTCTCGCGGCCACCCATGGTTTCGAGTGCTTCCATTTGACCGGCCTCATCCATCTCGTTGAATTCTGCGCACTGCATCGCGTAGGCCGGCTGCGAAAGAGCAACGACAAGGCCGAGGACCGAGCTGGTTTTCAAAAACGTACTATTAAGGGTCATGTAAAACTCCCGCTTTTAGGTCTAACCGCCCCATGCACCATGCACTCAAAACGTAAACCTTCAGCACCTGAACGCGCCATGGCGTGAACATGTTCCCGCGACACACCGAAAACCCAAAATGCGCGATGCGGCTCGTGCGGTGTCTCGAACGATCCGACCGCCTCGTTTTGGTTAAAGTTCGCGGCGAGTCGTCCAAGGTGTGTTTCGGGCTTCGGCGCGCCGTCGCCAACAGCCGTCAGGTGCCGTCGCTTTTTGCGCCTCGAAGGACGGCCTGCGCTGGCATCTCGGTTCCCGAACTTGTAGGTCTGGACTGTTGCTTGCATCTACGCGGAAAGGCCGGGGCAGTGGAAGCCGAGTGCATGATCATCCACCTTGCGCGCGCCGAGGCGCGTTTGCCGCAGGTCGAAGCCATGATGCAGGCTGTCCCGCTTGCATGCCACGTCGTCAGCGCCGTCGACGGGCAGCAGATGAGCGAGGCCCACGCCGACGGCTATCGCCGCAAACTGATGCGGCCGACCTATCCCTTCACGATGCGCCCCTCGGAGATCGCCGCCTTTCACAGCCACCGCGCATGCTGGCAGAAGATCCTCGATGACGATCTGGAGGCCGCGCTTGTCCTCGAAGACGACCTGCACCTTCAGGAGGATGTTTTTCCCAGAGCTCTGGACCTCGCCCTGGCCAACATCCAGCCGGGGGATTTCATCCGGTTCCCCATTAAGCTGCGCGAGGAGCGGACAGAGGAAATCGCCACGTCGGACGAGATCGGGCTGCGTGTCCACGACCGGATCGCGCTTGGCATGGTCGCGCAACTGGTCACGCGCGACGCCGCTCGCGCTCTGCTCGCCGCGTCCGAGCGCTTTGACAGGCCAGTGGACAATTTCCTGCAGATGCAATGGGTGCACAATGTCCGCGTGGCGACGGTATGGCCGTCCGGCGTGCGCGAGATTTCCGCCGAGCTTGGCGGCAGCATGATCGGCCGCAAGGAGGGCCTGTTGCAAAAACTGCGCCGTGAAATCCTGCGGCCGCTTTACCGGCACAGGATCCGTGCCCTGGCAAGACAGCACTCGCATGCCTCGAAATGATGCCGAAGCGCGCGTGACGATTGTCACGGTCGCCTATAACAGCACCGAGGTCCTGCCCGACATGCTGGCCTCCGTGCCGCCTGCGACGCCCGTGGTGATCGTGGACAACGCGTCGGCGGACCGCGCAGAGTTGCACCGCCTCGTGGCGGCGCGGCGCGGGTCCACACGGCTTGTCGAGAACGCGCGCAACCTGGGCTTTGGCAGCGCCTGCAACCGGGGCGCAGAAGGCGCCGACACCGAATTCCTTCTGTTTCTCAACCCCGACACGACGCTGTGTTCCGACACGCTGCAAAAGCTGGTCGATGCGGCGGAGCGGCACCCCGATGCGGCAGGTTTCAATCCCCGGATCCTGGACCACGAGGGCAGGGCGGTCGTCAAACGCCGCAGCGACCTTGTGGATCGCGCCCAATGGCTGCCCAAGCGGGAGCTGACCGAGGACACGGTCGTCCCGGTCCTCTCGGGCGCCGCGCTTTTCGTGCGCCGGGCCGCGTTCGAGGCGATCGGCGGGTTCGACCCCGCGATCTTCCTGTTTTTCGAGGATGACGATCTCAGCCTGCGCCTGTCCCGATCCCAGGGCCGCCTGCTATTTGTCGCCGACGCCGCGGTGCACCACGCCGGGGGCGCTTCCTCGGGCGGGTCGGTGAAAGCCGAGCGGATCAAGAACTGGCACTGGGGATATTCCCAGATCTACACCGCGCGCAAACACGGGCTGCGGGCCAACTGCGCCGCGGCGGTGCTGAAGACTGCGCTGCGCACGCTGTCACCGGCAACCGTCGTCTCGGCCCGGCGCAGGCGGAAATATTCCGCGCGCTTTGCCGGGATGATCGCGGCGCTGCGCCGAACCGGCGGCTAAGCCGGACGTCTCAGGCGAGGTCCACGACCTGCCGGATGACATACTCGGTCTGCGCGTCGGTCTGGCCGGGGCACATGGGCAGGCTGATGACCTCGTTCGCCAGCCGCTCCGCCAGGGGAAAGGCGCCTTTCGCATAGCCAAGGTCGGCGTAGGCTTTCTGCAGGTGGGGCGGGATGGGATAGTGGATCACGGTCCCGATGCCGGCCTCGGACAGACGCGCCTGAAACCGATCCCTGTCGGGGTGGCGCAGCACGTAAAGGTGCCAGACCGGCTCGGCCCAGTTGGGCACGTAAGGAACGTGCAGCCCGGCGCGGGAAAAGGCATCGGTGTAGGCGCGTGCGATGGCGCGGCGGTTCTCCGTCCAGTCGTCCAGGACCCGCAGCTTGACCGCTAGCAGAGCGGCCTGCAGGGGATCAAGACGGCTGTTGAAGCCACGGATGTCGTTCTCGTATTTCCGTTCCGAGCCGTAATTCCGCAGCAACCTGACGGTCTGCGCCACATCGTCATCCGATGTGGTCAGCGCCCCGGCATCGCCCAGCGCGCCCAGGTTCTTGGTGGGATAAAAGCTCCACGCCGCTGTGCCATCGCTGCCCACACGGCGCGACTTGTAGCGCGCGCCATGCGCCTGCGCGGCGTCCTCCAGCACCTTCAGCCCGTGCGTTTCGGCCACCGCGTTCAGCGCGTCCATGTCGGCTGGCTGACCGTAGAGATGCACCGGCAGGATGGCCCTCGTGCGCCCGGTGACCGCAGCGGCGACGGCCTCGGGGTCGATGTTGTGCGTGTCCTCGACGGGGTCGACCGGCACCGGCACCGCGCCGCATTGACTGACGGCCAGCCAGGTCGCGATATAGGTGTTCGACGGCACGATCACCTCGTCGCCCGGCCCGATGCCCAGCGCGCGAAGCCCCAGGTGAAGCGCATCCAGCCCGTTGGCCGTCCCGATGCAGGCGCCGGCGCCGACATAGGCCGCGAAGGCGCTTTCGAACCGCTCCAGCTCCGGGCCCATGACATAGCTGCCGGAATGCGCGACACGCAGAAGTTCGCGATCCAGCTCGGCCTGAATCCCCGCCCGGGCCGCCGCAAGATCCAGGAAGGGGACGTTCACGCCGCCCCCACCGCTTTGAGAAATTCGTCGCGGTCGCGGATGTAGTCGTCCTCGTCATAGGGGCCAGACGCCAGAACCATGCAGACCGACCCGGAAGAGAAATTGTCCAGGTAGCGCCACATCATCGGGCAGACATAGATGCCGTAATAGGGACGGTTCAGCTGGAACCGTTTCTGTTCGAACCCGTCATCCAGAAGCAGATCGAAACTGCCCGACATCGAGATCACGAACTGGTGCAGGTCCTTGTGCGCGTGCTCGCCCCGGTCGGCGCCGCCGGGCACGTCGTAAAGATAGTAGACCCGCTTGATGTCGAACGGGATGTGATTGTGTCCCTCGACGAAGGTCAGGTTGCCCCGCGCGTCCGAAACCTTGGGTAAATCTATTAGGCGACAGTCACTTAGCGGCAAGGGATTACGACTCGCTTCTGCATTGGTCCATGTTTATAAACCGCGCAACGACGATTTGAAATAGCCGGGCACCGAAGAGAGACGGCCCGGACCACCGGGCACAGAAAGGTTTGGAATGTCAAAAGATATCCTGATCGTGGGAGCCGGCGAGTTCGCGGATATCGCCTATTAGTATTTCACCGTCGACAGCGACTACACTGTTGTCGGGTTCGCGGTGGAACGCGAGTACCTTGACGAAACCGTCAAGTTCGACCTGCCCGTGGTCCCGCTCGAAGACGCCCCGTCGCATTTCGATCCGGCCAGGACCGACGCCCATGTCGCGGTCACCTCGACCAAGCTCAACCGGATCCGCGCCCGCCTGATCGAGGCGACCAAAGTGCACGGATACCACCTTGCCAATTTCATCAGTCCGCGCGCGATGGTCTGGCGCACCGCCGAGCTGGGCCAGAACGTCTTTATCTTCGAGAACAACGTGGTGCAGCATGGCGTGAAGATCGAAGACGGCTGCGTGCTGTGGTCCGGCAACCATATCGGGCACCAGACACGCATCCGGGAAAACTGCTTTCTTTCCTCGCATGTCGTGGTTTCTGGCTATTGCGACATTGGCGCGCGCAGCTTTCTGGGCGTGAACGCGGCGCTGGCCGACAACGTCCACCTGGCCGAGGATTGCCTTGTCGGCATGGCCGCCGCCGTCACTAAGAGCTTTGACACACCGGGCCTGATCCTGAACGGCAATCCGGCCGAGGCCGCCAAGGTGTCCTCCTACCGCTACTACCGGATCAAGCCCTGATATGGCTTGGTTGAAACAGGGGCATATCTTCAGCCCCGACGGAACCCTCGACTGGGCGCAGCATTCCTTCATGACGCCATGCCCGTGGCTGCGCGACGAGGACACGATACGGATATTCGGCGGGATGCGCGACGCACACGGCATCAGCCGCATCGGCTGGGTCGATGTCGCCGCCGACGATCCCACCCGGGTCAAGGCCAGTTCCTCGGCCCCCGTGTTGGATCTCGGCGCACCGGGCATGTTCGACGACAATGGTCTTATCCTGGGCGATGTGATCGAGATCGCGCCGGACGAATTGCGGCTGTACTACGTGGGCTTTCAGCTGGTGGAAAAGGCGAAATTCCTGGCCTTCACCGGCCTCGCCATCAGCCGGGATCGCGGCGACAGTTTTCAAAGGGTCAGCGCGACGCCCGTACTTGATCGCTGCCCGGACGGGCCTTTCATAGGCGCGCTGCACTCCATCGCCCGCCTGCCGGATGGCCGCTTTCGCGCGTGGATCTCCCGTGGCAACGGATGGGAGGAGATCGGCGAGCGGCTGTATCCCCGTTACGATTGCTGGACGCTGACCAGCCCTGACGGCGTGAGCTTCGACAACGCGGCCGCCCAGCGCATCATCACGCCCTCGGGTGACGAATACCGCATCGGCCGCCCCCGTGCGACCCGGCTGGAGGACGGCACATGGGAACTGCGCGCGACCTCCGACACCCGCGCCAAGCAATATGCGGCCTTCCGTTTTACCTCGCCGGACGGCGTTGAATTCACCCGTACGGACGACGTCGAACTGCCGCTGGGGGCGCCCGGAAGCTGGGACAGCGACATGACCTGCTATCCCGCGCATATCAGGGCGCCGGACGGGGCACGGTATCTGATCTACAACGGCAACGACATGGGGCGCACAGGGGTCGGCCTGGCGAAGTGGCAGGCGGCATGAGCGGCGACATCGAAATCAAGCGCTACACGCCCGATCTTTCCGTTGCGTGGAACGATTTCGTCGCCGCCGCGACGAACGGCACGTTCCTGCACGACCGCCGCTTCATGGACTACCATTCCGACCGTTTCGACGATCATTCCCTGATCTTCGAAAGCGACGGCAAGACCATCGCGTGCCTGCCCGCGAACCGGGTGAACGACACGCTGCAATCCCATGGCGGCCTGACCTTCGGCGGCCTGCTGGTCAAGCCCTCGACCTCGGCCGCACAGGTGGTTCAGATCTTCGCCAGCTTGCGCGACGACCTTCTCAGACAGGGGATCGGGGCGCTGAACTACAAGCCCGTGCCGCATATATTCCACGCGCAACCCGCCGAGGCCGACATCTATGCGCTGTGCAACGCCGGCGCCCGGCAGATCCGCACCGACCTGAGCGCGGCCATCCCCCTGCGCCGCAAGCTGTCGTTCAGCAGCGGCCGCAAATACGGGGCCAAGAAGGCCGCCAAGGCGGGGCTGACAACCTCCGAGACCACCGATTTCGCCGCCTTCTGGGATATCCTGGGCGAGGTGCTTGGTCAGCGCCACGACGCACGGCCAACCCATTCGCTGGACGAGATCACGCGCCTCAACGCCACGTTTCCCAAGCGGATCCGCCTTTTTGCGGCCTTCGAGGACGCGCGCATGCTGGCCGGTGTCGTCCTCTTCGATTTCGGGCGAACCGTGCATTGCCAGTACATGGCCTCGTCCGGGGATGGGCGCGATCTCGGCGCGCTGGACCTGGTGGTGCAGTCCCTGGTCAACGACACTTTCGCGGACCGCGACTGGTTCAGCTTCGGCATCTCGACCACGGCCGAAGGCCGCGAGTTGAATGTCGGGCTGTCCCGTCAGAAGGAAATGTTCGGCGCGCGCAGCCTCGCTATTCCTCAATATCGGTGGGACCTCGGCTGAGGCGAGAGATCAGGCGTCAGGCCGCCGCCATGCGTTTCTTGCGCCGCCGTGTCTCGGACACGCCGCGCGAAATGGCCTGCAGCGGGTGACGGCCGAAATACGGTGCCAGGCCCGCCCAGCCTTTCTCGACAAAGGCGGCGCGTACCTCGCCATCGGCCACGCGGTCGGCCAGAAGTTTTGAAATCTCTTGATCGGCACCCAGCCCGAAGGTCTTTGCGTCGGCCGCGCGCTGACGATAGACGCAAGTGTTGCTTTCGATCTCGCGCAGGCGCTGCGTCCGGTAGCTTTCTGCGGTGAACCGCTGAGGTTTCGTGTTGGTCAGCCCCGATCCCATCCGGTATGTCAGCAACGCCTCGTCGATAAAATGCGCACGGCCTTCCAGAGCGGCCCGAAATCCGAGGATCAGGTCCTCGTAGGTATTGTCGAACATCATCGGCCCGTACTTGCGATACAACGACCGATGCCACGCGCAGGTGGCGCCAAGGTAGAGCGAGAGCGATTTCGCGGCGGCCAACGGGTCCGTGGTCGAGTAGAACGTCGCCTTGCGATAGAGCGCCGGGGCAGGGGCCCCGTCCAATGTGGTCACATCCGCATGCGAGAACACCAATAGCGGCTCGTGCGCCGCGAATGCCTCGAGGATCCGCCGGTTGCGGTGCGGATAATAGAGGTCGTCGCCGGCGGCGGCGATGATGATGTCCTCCCGGCACATCTCGAGACATTTCTTTAGATGCTCGTTGACGCCCAGGTTTGTCTCGTTGCGGTTCAGAACGACCTCGTGCGGCCCGTCATACCTGTCGACCACCTCTTTCATGCGCAGGAACGTATCATCGCGCGAGGCGTCGTCCGACAGAACGATCTGCATCGGCGCGCAGTCCTGCTGCAGCGCGGATTGCACCGTTTCGGCGACGTGGTCCTGCTGTTGATAGGTCAAGAGAAGGCATGTGGCCTTCGGCGGCGTTGGCATCGGTCGGCCCGGGCTCAAGTTGGGAAAGTCACCTCGAACCGCGTAGCAGATGACATCCCTCCCATCAACGCCCTGCGCCCCGGTTCGTGCAATTGCCGTCGCGCGATCCGGCGCACGGATCTGTCCGCCCGCTGCCGTGCCCGGCTCAGATCAGCGCGTCGATCATCGCGCGGGTCGAGGCAAGACACTCTGCCGGGGTCATGCGCGTGGGTTGCAGGTGCAGATTCTGCCAGAACCCGTCGGTCAGCGTGTCGATCCACTGCGCCACTCGGTGCACCTCTTCCTCGGGCGCGTCGGTCATCAGCGCGGCGCAGGCTTCGCGTATCGCCGCCACGCGGTCACGGTCGAACTCGCGGCAAACTTCGGCATATTGCGGCACGAATGTCTGCTCCCCCCAGAACGCGAACCAGAGCGAGAGCGATTCCGCCGAGCACACATCTTCCGAGAAATCCGCCGTGATCAGCGCCATCAGGCGGTCCATGGGGTCCGGGCCCGCCTGTTCCAGCGCGGCGCGCCACGTGTCGTCGTAGAACTCGTAATGCGCCCGCAGGGTCTCGACCAGCAGGCCGTTCTTGGACTTGAAGTAAAACACCGCGACCCCCTGCGACAGCCCGGCCTCCGCCGCCACCGTGGCCAGCGTCGTCTTGGCCAGCCCGTGCTCGATGATCGAGCGCCGCGTCGCCTCCAGCAATTGCCGCCGGCGCTTGTCCGCGTTCGCCTTGCGCTCCTTGCGTGGCTTTTCGGTGCTTTTCGTCGTGTCTTGCGTCAATCCCGTTCCTCCGCAGGGTGGTGCCGTTTTTTCCATACCGGCACGGCAATGTCATTCTAATTGTTTTTGTTTGAGCGCTCAAAAAAACTTTACGCCAAATCGCCACTTCGCTATGACTGTTGCCAAGGCTCAGGAAAGCGGCGCATGACCGTGGACACACCTGACGCGATCTTCGCCGGGGCGGGCCATGACGGCCCGACCGCGCCCGCGCGACACCGCCCGGGGCGTTCTGACGACTTAGGAGAGCACGACATGACAACGCTTCCCCGCAACATGACCAACGGCACTTCGCCGGACCTTCTGAACGAATGGGACCGCAATCACCAGATCCACCCCTGGGCGGCCATGGATGCTTGGCAGGAGAGCGACTATCACCCGATCGAAAGCGCCGAGGGCATTTATCTGTGGGATGCCGACGGCAAGCGCTACATTGACGGGCCGGGCGGCATGTGGTGCGTCAATATCGGCTATGGCCGCAAGGACATGGCGGCGGCGATCGCCGAACAGGTGGTGCGGCTGCCCTATACCTCGCCCTGGACCACGACGACCGATCCCTCGACGATCCTCGCCAAGAAAATCGCCGATCTGGCGCCCGGTGACCTGAACAACGTCTTCTTCACCACCGGCGGATCGACCGCCGTGGACACCGCCCTGCGCACGATGCATTTCATGAACAATGCCTTGGGGCGGCCCGACAAGAAGATCGTCATCGCCCGTGAGAAAGGCTATCACGGCTCGACCTACCTTGCGTCCACCGTGACCGGTAAGGAACGCGACAAGAGCCGCTTTGACGTGGAAAAGCGCCTCGTGCGGTTTTTGCCCGATGTGAACCCGTACAAGCGCCCCGACGGCATGAGCGTCGAGGACTGGTGCGATGCCAAGGTTGCGGATCTTGAAGACATGATTGCCGAGGTCGGCCCCGACAAGATCGGCGCCTTCATCGCCGAGCCGATCCTTTGTTCAGGCGGAGTCATCATTCCGCCCGAGGGCTATCACAAGCGCACGCTCGAGATCTGCCGCAAGCACGACATTCTCTACATCTCGGACGAGGTCGTCACCGCCTTCGGGCGGCTGGGCCACTGGTTTGCGTCGGAGGACGTGTTCGGGATCGTGCCCGACATCATCACCTGCGCCAAGGGGCTGACCTCGGGCTATTTGCCGCTCGGGGCCTGCATCATCTCGGACCGCGTGATGGAACGGATGACCGGGCCGGAAGAAAATGTCCTGTTTTCCAACGGTTACACCTATTCGGCGCATCCGGTCTGCTGTGTCGCGGCGCTGAAGAACATCGAGATCATGGAAGAGGAGCGGATCCTCGAACATACCCGCGCGATCACGCCGAAATTCCAGGCCCGCCTGCGGGCACTGGAGAAGTTCCCCATCGTCGGCGACCTGCGCGGCATGGGCCTTCTGGGCTGCATCGAGGGGCGGCCCGACACGCCCGGCACGTCACTCGCGGCCGAACGCAAGCTGGGCGCGCTGCTGGACGAGGCCTGCGAAAAGCGCGGCCTCCTGGTGCGGCCCCTGATCAACATGGCGGTCTTCTCGCCCCCGCTGATCATCACCGAGGCGCAGGTGGACGAAATGTTCGACCTGCTGGAAGACGCTTTGGAAGAGGTGACCGCGCAGATGGCCACGGACTGACGCGCGGCGCGCTGGTTGGTACGCATATTATTTGAGCGCTCAAAGAAATCTTGTATCGGTCTCCTTTCCCCCGTAGCCTTCGCAGCCAGAAGCCCGCCGCATCCGTGCCGGACGGGCCGGTACAATAAGAAACAGGGAGAAATGGATGATCATGTCACGACTGAAGCTTACCGCGCTCGCAGGCGCCGCCGCGCTGATGACCACGACAGCCATGGCGCAGGACGCCGAGCTGACGGTGTTCGATTGGGCCGGCTACGAGGATCCCGAGTTCTATACCGCCTATACCGAAGAACACGGCGCGCCGCCCACCTTCGCCTTCTTCGGCGACGAGGAGGAAGCGTTCCAGAAACTGCGCTCGGGCTTCAAGGCGGATGCCGCGCACCCCTGTTCGCAGTCGGTGCCGAAATGGATGGAGGCGGGCCTGCTGGAGCCGCTCGATACCTCGCGCATCGACCGCTGGGATGACCTCAACGAGGAATTCCGCGAGATCGAAGCCTACAAGAAGGACGGCGAATACTATTTCGTCCCGATGGACTGGGGCAACACGGCGCTGACCTACAACACCGACAAGCTGACCGAGGAACAGGTCAGTTCGCTGCAGATCTTCGCCGACCCGTCGATGATGGGCAAGGTGTCGATTGGCGACAGCGTCGATGACGCCTATGCGCTCGGCTTCCTGGCCACGGGCGTGCAGGACTGGACCACCGCCACGGACGAGGATTTCCAGAACGCCTCCGACTTCCTGCGCAAGGTGCACCAGAACGTGCTCTCCTACTGGGACAGCTCGTCGTCGCTGGCCCAACTGATGCAGTCGGGCCAGGTCGAACTGGCCTGGGCCTGGAACGAAACCTCGGCGACCATGAGCGGCGAGGGCCATCCCATCGCGATGAAACGCGACACCGAGGAAGGCGCGTCAAGCTGGGTCTGCGGCTACGTCAAGCTGAAGGATGGCGAAGGGTCGGACGACAAGTTCTACGACTTCATCAACGCATGGCTGGAGCCGAAGACCGCCGATTACATCGTCAACGCCTGGGGCTACGGTCATTCCAACGCCGCGCAGATGGCGGAAATGGACCAGGAAATGCTCAAATCTGTCGGGCTCGACAGCAACGAGTCCCTGCGTGAAAACACCCTGTGGCAGGCGCCTCCGGGATCGGAAATGCGCGAGAAGATGATCGCGGAATTCGAGAACATCAAGGCCGGGTTCTGACCCCGATACCTATCCGGAAAAAAGACCGCCGCAGCCAACCGGGTGCGGCGGTTTTGTATCTTAGTGCAAGCCGTCCGTGTCAGCCGGGCTTTTGCGCCAGCAGGTGATGCGGGCAATGCTCGCCGGTTTCCAGGACCTTGATCATCGCGCCCCATGTCTCGATGGAAGACGCGATCAGGTCCGCGCCATGCGCCTTTTCCCAGTCGGGCCGCTTCGGACCGGAAAAACTGGCCAGTTCCTCCCGCGCCAGCGACAGGTACCAACGGTTGCGGTTGGTCAGCGCGATGTGCCGGAACCCCGCATCGGCCAGCGCCTTTTCGTACCGCGCCGGAGAAGCCATGGCGAAATCCAGATCCTCCAGCGCGATATAGGCCGCCATCTCGGGCGAGGGCGCGTCGTCATGGGACATCAGCCAATCCGAGGCGGCGAACCAGCCGCCGGGTTTGAGGATGCGAAAGACGTCGGCGGCCAGCGTTTCCTTGTCCGGAATGTGAATGATCGAGTCCTTGGAAAACACCACGTCGAACGTCGCGTCGTCAAAGGGCAGGGGGCCGGGGTCGACCAGCTCTATCGCGATCCGGTCGCTCAGCCCCGCCGCCTCGACCCGCCGTCGCGCCGCCGCGCAGACGGGCACTTCGACGTCGATGCCGGTGACATGCGCCGCGCCATGATCACGTATCAGCGAGATGGCGATGGCGCCGGAGCCGCTGCCGATATCCAGCATCCGGGCGCCCGCGACCGGCGCGTGCTCGACCACGCGCGCTACTTCCTCCGGCCCGCCGGGGGACAGGTATCCCTCGCCCCACAACGCCTCGAGCAACGCAATGTGGCGGTCATCGTAATTCAGGTCGGTCATGTCCGGGCCTCGTGTTGTCGCAGGGTGGTCTGATAGGCGTCGATGAAGCGCGCGACATAGCCCTCCATCGGCACCAGCGGGCCAGGCACGTAGTGCCGCGATGCCACGCCGCGCGCGTTGTCCTCGACGATGCGCTTGTCGGCCTTCGTGGTCACGTCCCACAGCCATGTCAGGCGATCCAGGTCATAGTCGCGGCCCTCCCGCGCGTCGGCATGGACCATCCAGATGATCTCCTGCGCGCAGGTGTCCGCGTCGATGGGCAGAAACCGATACAGCACCGCGTGATCGCAATAGAGCAGCATCGGGTTGAGCAGCCCCACGTAGACATCCGACGCGCCGCCGTCATGGCCGCCGATCTGCCCCAGCAGGGGCGCAAGCGGTCTGCCATCCTCGCTTCCGGTCAGGAACCCGTCGTAAAGGGCATAGCGATTATAGGCGAAATCGACACCGGGCGCGGGCGCGTGCTTGCCGACGCAGTCGATGAAATCCGTGGGCACGTTGCAGGCCGCCGAGCGCGCCGCCATCGCCTCGTTCAGCGGGGTGATGCGCTCGTCGGACAAATGCGCGACATGGCTGCGCGAAAATTCCGGATGCGCCGGGGTGCAATGGTAACACTCGTTGTAATTTTCCAGCAGCAGCTTCCAGTTGGCCGCGACCGGATAGGTCTCGCGATGCGCGATCCTGGTGTTCGCCAGGTCGAACGGTGCCAGGCAGGGCGTCAGCGCCTTTCGGATCGGCGCGAAATCCGGCGGATCGTCGGCCAGCGAGACATAGATCAGCCCCTCCAGTATCTCGACCGCAACCGGGAAAAGCCCCAGCGCGTCCCTGTCGTGATGCTCTTCCAGCATCCGCGCGCTGAACAGGCTGCCATCCAGGTTGAAGACCCACGCATGATAGGGGCAGGTCAGACGCCGCACGTTCCCCCGCGGCTCGATGCACAGGCGCGAGCCCCGGTGCCGGCAGACATTGGCAAAACCCCGCACGTCGCCGGCGTGGTCGCGGCACAGGATCACACTGTCCTTCAGGATGTCGCACAGAAAATAGTCGCCGGGCTCCGGTATTTCCGAGACATGCCCCGCCAGCATCCACTCGCGCCCGAATATCGCGCGGCGGTCCGCCTCGAACACGGCGGTCGAGGTATAGAACGCCTGCGCCATCGCGTGGCCGTCTCGCTGCGCGTCGATCAGGTCGGACACGTGCATGGCTTCAGTCTCCGAAGACCACGATCGATTCCGCCCCCCAGCCGACCGTGACCGGGCTGCCGGGCGGCACCACCGACCGGCCCGCCGTGTTGCGCATCGAGATGCTTAGCGGCGCGTCCCGGCCGGGCAGGCGCACCTTGTAATAGGTCATGTCTCCGTAATACTCGGTATCGACCACTTCGCCCTCGACCTTGTTCTGTGACCAGTCGTTCTGGTCGAACAGCACCGTCAGCATCTCGGGCCGGACGCCGACGGTGCTGATGCTTTCGGGGCTGATGTCGTCGCCCAACCTCTCGCGCGGCAGGTCGATCTTGCCCAGGGCGTCCATGTCCAGCGTGACGTGAGTGTCGGTCTGATCGGTCACCTCGGCAGACAGGAAGTTCATCACGCCGATGAAGGATGCGACCCGCTTGTTGACCGGGCGCCGGTACAGGCCCTCGGGCGTATCAAGCTGTTCGATCTGCCCCTCGAACATCACCGCGATCCGGTCGGACATGATCAGCGCTTCCTCCTGATCGTGGGTGACAAGGATGAAGGTGATCCCGATCGATCGTTGCAGGCTGCGCAGCTCCACCTGCATCTGGTCGCGGAGCTTCTTGTCCAGAGCCGACAACGGCTCGTCCAGCAGGATCACCTTGGGTTTCATCACCAGCGCGCGGGCCAGCGCCACGCGTTGCCGCTGGCCGCCCGACAGCTCATGCGCCTTGCGCTTGCCGTAGCCTTCCATGTCCACCAGCGACAGCACTTCGGCCACCTCTCGGGCGATGTCCTTTTTCGGCATCTTCCGCGTCTTCAGGCCATAGCCCACATTTTCCTCCACGTTTAGGTGGGGGAAAATCGCGTAGCTCTGGAACACCATGTTGGTGGGCCGGTCGTTGGCCGGGATGTCCGCCATGTTCTTGCCGTCGATGGCGATGGTGCCGCTGGTGGTGGGCTCGAACCCCGCAATCGTGCGCAACAGGGTCGTCTTGCCGCAGCCCGACGGGCCCAGCAGGGAAAAGAACTCGCCCTCGCGGATATCGGCGGTGATGCCGTGCAGCGCGGTGAAGCTGCCGAATTTCTTGACCACGTCGCGGATTTCGATCATCGGCGTCTTGTCGTCTTGCATGTCACTCTTTCCGCTCATGGTTCAAACCCCGGCCAGCGTGGTCTCGACGCCCTGCCGGCTGGCACTGCGCCGGCGCAGTGCCTCGGCGGCGATCAGCAGCAGGACCGAAACGGCCAGCAGGATCGTTCCCAGCGCCATGACCGACGGCAGCTTGGCCGGAAAGCGCAGCTGGCTCCAGATATAGACCGGCAGGGTCACGTCCGTTCCGGTCAGGAAGAAGGCGATGATGAACTCGTCGAGGCTGATCGTGAAGGTGATCAGCAGGCTGGATATCACGCCCGGCAGCACCAGCGGCAGCGTCACGCGCCGGAATGTGCCCCAGCGCGACTCGCCCAGATCGAACGAGGCTTCCTCCAACTCGCGGTCGAGGCCCCGGAAGGCCGAGCTGAGGATGGCGATGGAAAAGGGCGTGCAGATCAGCACGTGCCCCGCCACCACCGTCCACAGCGACAGCGGCATGCCCAGCTGGTTCAGCATCACCAAGAGCGCCACCGCCACGATGATCTCGGGCAGCACCAGCGGCAGCATGATCAGCCCGACGATCCCGGTCTTGCCGGGAAACATGAACCGAGCCGAGGCGCGGGCCGCGAAGGCGCCCAGAAGCGTGCTCAAGACAGCCGTGGTCAGCCCCACGATCATCGAATTGCCCAGCGCGGTGTGCAGCGTGTCGGTGTGCCATAGCCCCACGAACCATTCGGTCGTAAAGCCCGAAAGGGGGAAGGCGATGATCGTCGAGGTGTTGAACGCAAAGAGCGGCAACAGAATGACCGGCGCATAGAGAAAGATCATGTAGACCACGGCGTAGATCGTCAGCCACTTGACCGAGAGCCATTTCATCGCACGCGTCCTCCGAGTTTCTTGCCGGCAAAGAAGATGCCCGCGCTGATCAGCCCGATCACCACCATCGCCGAGACTGCCAGCGCCGCGCCCAGCGGCGCGTTGTTGGCCTTGCCGAACTGGATCTGGATCATGTTCGAGATCATCAGCCCGTCGGTGCCGCCCACCAGACGGGGCGTGATGAAATCGCCCACCGTCGGGATCAGCACGATCAGGGTCGAGGCCACGATGCCCGGCATGGCCAGCGGTAGGGTGATGCGGAAGAACCGCCGCACCGGGCTGTCGCCAAGGTCGGTCGCCGCCTCCAGCAGGGAGCGGTCGATCTTCTCCAGCGCCACGAAGATGGGCAGGATCGCGAACGGCGCCCAAGCGTGGGCCAGCGTAATCACCACAGCGTTAAGGTTATACAGGATAAAGGTCAGCGGTTCCTCGATGAACCCCAGGCCCATCAGCGTGGTGTTGAAGACGCCGTTATAGCCCAGGATCACCTTCCACAGGAACACCCGCAGCAGATAGCTTGTCCAGAACGGGACCGTGATCAGGAACAGCCACAGCGCCTTGCGCTTCTTGACGTGGAAGGACAGGTAATAGGCGATCGGGAAGGCCAGCAGCACCGTCACCACCGTCACGATCAGCGAGATCTTCAGCGAGCGCCACATTAGCACCTGGTACAGCGGCTGCGTCCACGCCTCGCGGTAATTGTCCAGCGTCAGCGTCGTGTCGATCGTCAGGTAGTCCTGCGTCCAAAAGCTGAAGGTGACGACCATCAACAGCGGCGCGGCCAGCATCACCAGCACATAGCCGAATGTGGGGCTGATCAGCTTGAGGCCCTGTCCCGCCTCTCGGTCAAAGCGCCACGCCATCAGGTTGCGCCTCTGCCGGAGACGGGTCCGGTACTCATTCGGCGGCGACTTTCTGCGCCAGCAACTCGGCGTTGCGCGCGGCCACCGTGCCCTTGGGCGGCTCGTCCTCGTTCAGCACCGGGAACAGTTCGCGCAGGCAGTCGTGATAGCTGCGCACGGTGTTCTCGAGGTCCGAGAGGATCACGCCGTCATAGCCGCTGGAAAACGCCGCTTCCCAGGACCAGCGCACCAGTTCCTCGTCCTCTTCCGAGGTCAGCCTGTCGATCCGGCTGCTGAGATAGCGCGACAGCCGCATCCGGCGGTCTTCGGTGCCCAGCCTGTACGTCGTTCCGCGCTGCATGGTCCTGCCATACTCCACCGGGAATTCCTGGTAGAATTTGACACAATCGGGGTAAATGCCAAGTACGCAATTCGGGAAAATGCCGATATAGAGCCAGGCCTTGGCATGGCTCTCGTCCAGCTTTGGCGGCGCCTGCAATATGGACGTGTAGGCGCGCACGCTCCACAGGCGGTGGTTCGCCTCGCGGAACTCGGAATAGGACCGCGACGCGCCGTCCTCGAAATCCTCGTCATAATAGTTGGACCCGAAAAGATCCTGCAGGCCGGGATGGGCCATCGGCACGTGATAACCTTCATTGTCCACATCGCGGATGCATTTCCAGTTCACCTCCGCCACGTCGGCATAAAAACCTTCGCCCGAGGGCATGAGACCTTCAAGGTCGTACTGGTCGATCTCGTCGTCGAAGCGCGACAGCACCTCTGATATCGCCGGCTGCGGGCCGGGGCGGAACCGCACGAAGACGAACCCCCGCCACAGGTCCAGCTCTATCGCCTTCAGGCCAAAGGCGACAGGATCCAGCTCGGGCAGGGTGTCGGGCTGCGCCGCCCCGCGCAGCGTGCCGTCCAGGTTGTAGACCCAGCCGTGGAAGGGGCAGATGATCGCGTTCTTGCAATTGCCCTGTTCGCCGGCCACTACCCGCGATCCGCGATGCCGGCACAGGTTGTGAAAGGCCCGCAGCTCGCCATCCTTCCCACGGATCACCAGCGCGCGTTCCCCCACGCAGTCCAGCGTGACGAAATCGCCGGGCTCGGGCAGGTCGTTGGCATGGCAGACCAGCTGCCAATGCGAGCGGAACAGCAGGTCCTTTTCCATCTCCAGCATCTCGGTGTTGAAGTAACTCCAAGCGGGCAGTCCCTTGCGGTCATGGTCGTTGGGCAGGTCTATGGCCTGTGTGGCAGGGGGTGTCATGGCTAACTCCAGGTTGGTCGGTGCGCACACCTTATCAAGTTTTATTGAGCGCTCAAATAAATTAATTCTGAACCAGCAGAGAGCCTTGGCTTTCCCGTGGACTTGCTGCTGGTTTCCGACCTGCCGGGCCGGCCGCGTCATATTAGTGGCCGAATTCCCGCAGTTCGCGTGTCGTCGAGCGCCCCGGCGTCACCGGCGGCAGGGCCGGTCTGCGATCCCCCGCGGCGGGTCCGCAGGCCCGCGCGCCATGCAATCGGTCGCTCGGCCGGGGGCGGTTCAATCCCGAAACGCGACGATTCGGGCAAAATGTGGCGCGATCGTTTCCGGTTCGGAACAAAAGGCCTGAAACGATGCCGATTGACGCAGGGTCAGCCAACAGCCGAATTTGACCGCCATCCAACTACCGCCACATTCAAAACGATTTTGATTTCGGGGTGGCTCGGAAACAATTTTCAGCTTCAGGTTGAAATGTGACAAGATCACAGGGCGTAAACCCCATGTTTTCTTGGTCCCACGCAAAAACGGCCTCGAATGCGCACGGAAACAATCGCCAGGCGTGCAGCTTTGCGGCTGCCATAATCCACGCATTTAAAAGGCAATTTCGTAAACTGCATCGACAGTTTTCTGACAAATTTCACTTTGTGTGATCCGGGCAATCCCGTACAACGAGTTCAGCCCAACTGGGGGGCGATGTCTGTAGGTCACGGGGGCGACCGCACGAGACGCACCATCATTCCGGTGCGTGGAAGATGCGATCGTCGGGTTGCTTTGGCGGCTGGCCGAGAGCGAATGGATGCGACGTGCGAACGTCGCGCCATTCCCGCGATATTGTGGGTCTTTCCCTCCTGAAATGAGGTTCGTGCAGGTTGCCCTCTGACCGTCACATCGTCGGCAGTGGGTCTTGGTTATTGGTCTGGCGATCCGCGGATGCGGGGCGCCGTATGGAGAAAACGATGGTGACTTCTGTTCCCACACATGGGACCGGCCCGATCAGTCTGAAAATGCCCGTGCACGAGGGCAGGGCGATGGGCACCGGATCGAACGCTTCTCCGACCTCGTCTGCACATGTCGCCGGCACTGGTGGCACTTTCCTCAACTTCGGCGCTCGCGCCACCTCGGGAGTATGATTTCATGACCTTTTCAAGCGGCGGAACGATTTCAGGGCGGCTGTTCTCGGACAGCAATGGCGACAACACTGAAAACAATGGCACCGGCGGGTACGACACCGGCCTGGAAGGCTTGCGGGTCGAACTCTACAAGGTCGATTCCTACGGCAACAAGTACTTCCTGGGATACACGCACACCGACGCGTCGGGCGCCTACGAATTCACCGGTCTGCACACGTATCACAGCAAGTCCTACGTGGTGAAGTTCCCCACCGAGGTGAACGGCGAGCCGCTGGTCACGCAGAATGTCGGCGCTGAGAACGAGGACAGCGACGCCAACCAGCACTCCGGGTTCTCCGATCCGATCGCGGTGCCCTACACGTCCGGCGGCGACAAGAGCGCGCTCAACGTGGATGCCGGCTACACCTCCGACGCACCGGCCGATGGCGCCGTCGACGGCGAGGATTTCGGCGAGGACATGGTCCTCGGCTATGACGACTCCAACGCGCCCACCGACCAGGGCGGCGACAAGATCACCAACGATGCCGACCTGATCTTCGGCAATGGCGGCGACGACACGATCGACGGCGCAGGCGGCGACGACACCATTTACGGTGACAGCGGTGACGCCGGCACATTCGAAGGCCCGCGCGAAAGCTTCAACTGGGACCTCGTCTCGAGCCACCAGGCCGACAACACTGTCACCCAGAATACCGGCAGCGTGGACGTCACCTACACCCGGATCCTCGATACCGGGCACCACGAAAGCGACGTCGACAATCACACCAACCTGAACACCGCCGGCATCGACACGGGCGGCGAGGCGATCGACACCAACAGCTCGCTCTATTCGGAAACCTCCGGCAAGGGCAACACCGGCAAGTTCCAATGGGAGTTTTCCAAGCCGGTCGGCGACCTGGAATTCAACATCAACGATCTCGACGGCGACGGGCTTGTCACCGTCACCGCCTATGACGCCGACAACAACCCGATCGAAGTTGTCCTGCAGGGCGGCAAGGATGTCGTCATCAACGGCAACGAGGCCGATGCCAACGGCCCCTACCAGGATCAGAACGATCCCGACACGACCGTGCAGGTCACCATTCCCGGCCCGGTGTCGCGGGTCGAGGTCTCGCACACGCAGAATGGCCATGACAACTCGGGCATCCACATCACCGACATGTATTTCGACACCGGCTTCGATCCCGACCAGGATGGCGAGGGCGGCAATGATGTGATCACCGGCGGCGCGGGCGCAGACGTAATCTACGGCGAGGGCGGCAACGACACGTTCGTCGTCTCAACGTCTTCCGATGGCGACGGCGACACCATCGTCGGCGGCAACGGCCCGGACGACACGCTGGACAACGACACGCTCGACCTGCGCGGCGCGGGTCAGGTGACGATCACCCATGCGGCGGACGCCTCCGATGACGGCTCCCGCGCCGGCACCGTGACATTCGCCGACGGCTCGACCCTGGAATTCAGCCAGATCGAGACCATCCTGACCGATCCCCAGCGTGACGGTGTCGTGGACGGCGAGGAAACCGGCGAAGTCATGACTCCGGGCTACGATGACAGCAACGCCCCGAACGATGGTGGCGGCGATATCATCGACGGCCCGGACGGGAACGATGACGTCATCTTCGGCAATGGCGGCGACGACAAGATCGATGCCGGCGAAGGCGACGACACGGTCGATGGCGGCAGCGGCGACGACCGGATCACCGGCGGCAACGGCGACGACAGCGTCGACGGTGGCGACGGCGCCGACACCCTTGCGGGTGGCGACGGCACCGACACGCTGAACGGCGGCCAGGGCGATGACGATATCGCCGTGGGCGGCGACGACGAGGCGTCCGGCGGAACCGGCGACGACGAATTCACCGTCGACGGCACCGATCCGGCCACGGATATCGACGTCACCATCGACGGCGGCTCGGACGGCACCGACGGCAACCCCGACGGCCCGGAAAACGGTGACGAGGGCGACATACTGAACCTCGGCGACCGGACCGAGGACCTGACGGTCATCCTGGAAGACGCCGATCCCGAGAACGGCACGGTCAACGGCCTTGATGCCGACGATACGCCCGACATTACCTTCCAGGAGATCGAGCGCATCATCACCGGCAGCGGCGACGACACCATCGACGCCAAGGATGCCGACGGCCCGATCGACGTGGAAACCGGCGAAGGCGACGACAGTGTCGACGGCGGCAATGGCGACGACAAGATCGACACCGGCTACGGCAACGACACGGTCATGTCCGGCGACGGAAGCGACACGGTCGAAAGCAGCGGTGGCGACAACTATATCGACACCTCCAAGAACAGCGCCCTGCCGCTGCCCGATGACGGCTTCCCGTCCTACGGCCCGTTCCCGGCCGTGCCCTCGGATGCCGACCCGGACGACGACCGGGACCTGGTCAACACCGGTCGTGGCAACGACACCATCTATACCGGCGACGATGACGATACGATCAACGCCGGTGCGGGTGACAACTATGTCGACGGCGGCATCGACGACGACGTGATCACCGCGCTCTGGGGCAACGACACCATCGTCGGCGGCGAAGGCGACGACACGATCTCGTCCGGCGCGGGTGACGACCTCATCTATGGCGGTCTCGACCCCAACGTCGTGCCCTTCGACCAGGTCAACATCCCGAACGCCCCCGATGGCGGGACCTTCGGCCCCGACCCGGACGAAAGCAACGGCCGCGACTGGATCGACGCCGGCGCGGGCAACGACACGGTCTATGGCCAGGACGATGACGACACCATCTACGGTGGCGGCGGCAGCGACCTGCTCGACGGCGGTATCGACAACGACCTGATCTACGGTGGCAACGGCCGCGACACCATCTATGGCGGCCAGGGTGCCGACACGATGTATGGCGAGGCCGGCTCGGACGAGTTCCATTTCGACGAGCGCGAACATGCCTTCGGCGACGAGATCGACGGCGGCACCGAGGACGGCGACGAAGACCCGACAACCGACAACGAGAACGACCAGCTCGACCTGCGCGGTCTCGGCCGGTTCGAGATCGTCCAAAGCGACGGCGTCACCCCGCTCGACCTGACCACGCCGAACGATCCGGACGGCAACAGCTTCACCGGCCAGGTCAACTTCCTCGATGCCGACGGCAATGTCGAAGGCACGCTGAAGTTCACCGAGATCGAGGACGTCATTCCCTGCTTCACGCCGGGAACGGTCATCGCCACGCCGAAAGGCGAGCGCCTGGTCGAAGAGCTGCGCGAAGGCGACAAGGTCATCACCCGCGACAACGGCCTGCAGGAAATCCGTTGGGTGGGCCGCCGCGATCTGTCGGGGCAGGAGCTGGCCAGCGCGCCGCACCTGCAGCCGGTACTGATCCGCGCGGGTTCGCTGGGCCACGGCCTGCCGGAACGCGACATGATGGTCTCGCCGCAGCACCGCCTGCTGATCAACAACGACAAGTCGGCGCTCTACTTCGAGGACCGCGAGGTCCTGGCGGCCGCCAAGCACCTCACCGGCATGGAAGGTGTGTCCTCGGTCGAGGCCAGCTCGGTCAGCTACATCCACTTCATGTTCGACCAGCACGAGGTGGTGCTGTCCAACGGTGCCTGGACCGAAAGCTTCCAGCCCGGCGACACGGTGCTCGACGCGATGGGCGACGCCCAGCGCAAGGAGATCTTCGAGCTCTTCCCGGAACTCTCCGAGGCAGAGGGTCTGAAGGCCTACACCGCCGCGCGCCGGTCGCTGAAACGGCACGAAGCCCGGCTTCTGGTCAAGTAACAGCTTTGCAGCCGACCGGCCCTTTGCGGGGCCGGTCACATGGAATCGGTTACGGGGGCTGACTCGAGTTCCAGTGAACAATCCCGGTCAATGGCCGGGATTGTTTCTTTTTTGAGATCAAGTAATTGACGCCCGCGTAAATTAACGCCGCGTTATGCACAGTATGAAGGATTTCGCTCGAATTCTCCTTGTAGCAGAGGTAGATAATGTCTCAATCTTGACTCAAATTAGACGGTAATGCGGCGCATCTCGGGGGAGGTCCGTCCGCTCCTTCAGGAGGCCACTGCCATGGCGACGATTCCCGGCACTTCCGGCAACGACACGTTGCAGGGCACCAACGATCCTGACACGATCACCGGCGCGGGCGGCAACGACCGGATTTCCGGCGAAGGCGGCAGCGATTGCATCGACGGCGGGTCCGGCGATGACGTGCTCTTCGGCGATGCGGGCGAAGGCACCGCGCTTGGCTCCGACGCCTCGCCGCTGGTGCTCGATATCGACAACCTCGTCTCTGACAGCTCGTCGGGCGACAACAACGCCAAGGTCGGCGATGTCGCGGTCTACAGCAACGTGGCCAGCCTCGACGACGGCACCCCCATTTCCGCCCGCCTGATCCTGACCGCCAAGTCCGACAAGGACCTTGCCGTGGACCTGTCCGGCGGCGCGGGGTTCGAGATTCTTCTGAACGGCGACTTCGACGCGCATGACGTGGGCGAAACCGCCTCGTTCCGGCTGGAGTTCTTCGATCCGGCCACGGGCCAGAACGTCGCGCTGAACTCCGTCGCCACCTGGAACGACATCGACCGCAACAGCCCCGGCGACCAGGAATCCGTGACCGTCGACGCCGGCAGCTTCACGGATTTCTCGACCTCGGGCGACACGTCCTTGAACGTCACCACATCGGGTGGCGTGGTCAATGCCGCGGGGACGGAAACCAACGATCCGTCCGATCAGGACGCGTGGTTCTCGGCCTCGTTCGAGAACCGCGAATTCATCGAATTCACCCTGGAAACCCGCACCGGCCAGTCCGGCTTTTCCCTGTCGGGCGATCTTATCGACGACCCCGTCGTCACGCCCTTCGTCGAGGGCAACGACACAATCTTTGGCGGCAAGGGCAATGACCAGATCTTCGGGCAGGGCGGCAATGACAGCCTGTCCGGCGGCGAGGGCGACGACACGATCGAGGGTGGCTCGGGCAACGACATGATCGACGGCGGCGCCGGTAATGACCGGATTGACGCGGGCGACGGGTGCGACAATGTTGAGGGCGGCGCGGGCAACGACACGATCTTCGGCGGCGGCGACAACGACAACCTGAACGGCGGCGCCGACCGCGACACCTTTATCATCAATCAGCTGGGGACGTCGGGCGTCAACAACACCACCGTGAACGGCGGCTCGACCGGCGACGATTTCGACACGCTCGACATCACGCCGCTTCTGGATGACGGCTGGACCGTGACGAATTTCGTCAAGAACCCCGAAACAAACGGCAATCCGGGCTTCAACGGCCAGATCCAGCTTCAGCGCGGCCACGAGACGGCCAATATCAACTATACGGATATCGAAGAGCTGATCGTCTGCTTCACGCCGGGCGCACAGATCGCCACGCCGCAGGGCACCCGCGCGGTCGAAACGCTGCACCCCGGCGACCGCGTCTTCACCCGCGACAACGGCATCCGCGAGATCCGCTGGGTGGGCCGTCGCGACCTTGGCGCGGCAGACCTGGCCACGATGCCCAAATTCCAGCCTATCCTGATCCGCAAGGGCGCGCTCGGGGCCGACATGCCCGACCGCGACATGCTTGTCAGCCCGAACCACCGGATGCTTCTGGCCAACGAACTGGCCGAGGTCATGTTCGGTGAGCGCGAGGTTCTGATCGCCGCCAAGCACCTGACCGGGCTCGACGGTGTCGACCGCGCGGTCACCGACAGGGTCAGCTACATCCACCTGATGTTCGACCATCACGAGGTGATCCTGGCCGACGCGGCCTGGTCCGAAAGCTTCCAGCCCGGCGATTACTCGATGCGTGGCGTGGGGCAGGAAAGCCGCGACGAGATCCTCACGCTCTTCCCCGAGCTTGCCACGCAGGCAGGGTTGGCGGGCTACCACTCCGCCCGCCTGTCGCTCAAGGCGCACGAGGCGAAGCTGCTGGTGGACCAGGCGCTGCGCTAGAACCTGCACGCACCGCGCATCTGCGCGCAACCTCTACGCTTGGCGCGTCCCGCGCGCCTTGCGTGCCCAGCGCGCCTTGCGTGTTAAACGCCCCTTGAGCATCGCGCGCGTTTGGCATGTTGCACGCGCCTTGCTTGTTGCGGCGGCCTCGTGTGTTGCACAGGTCTTGCGCGTTGCACAGGTCTTGCGCGTCGCGCCCGACTTGCGCGTCCCGCGCGACTTGCTTCAACGGCCTGAGCCCGGGCGCCTTGCGTCCCGCACGCCGCCTGCACGCTTTGCGCGCGGTTATCTGACCCTAACGCACCGGGTTACAAGCACGCCGCGTCAATCCCTTGCCGCCCGCCACGCCGCCCAGGCTTCGGGCGTATCCAGATCCATCGTCGCCCGCGTCCCGCCAAGGGGGCAGGACCGTATCTTTTCCTGCGCGATCACCTCGCGCGCCCCGGTATCGCCGCCCAGCGAGAGCAGCGCCGGCAACAGCCGGGCGGGCAGGAGGGTCGGGTGCCCGAACTGCCCGTCCTCGTCCGTGGCGCGGATCACGTCGCGCGGATGGTCCGCATGCAGCGCCGCAACCGCCCGCATGTCCCCGGACGCCAGATCCGGCATGTCGGGCAGCACAATCATCAGCCCGCCCAGGTCCCGTTCCATCGCCCAATGCGCCGCCACGCGCAGCGACGCGCTGATCCCGGCCGCCGCATCGGCGACGGTCCGCGTCTCAAACCCCGTGCCTGCCGCCCCAAGGCTGGCGGCGCGCGCACCGGACCCTGCGGGCAACGTAACAAGGACAGGTAAACCCAAGCTTGACGCCCGCCGCGTTTGCCGCAGCAACAGGGACATGCCGTCCACCTCTTCCAATAGCTTGTCGCGCCCGCGCATCCGCGACGAGGCACCCGCGGCGGGCAGCACGATCCCCAATGTCACGTCTTCCGTGCCTTTCGCTGATGATCCCGAAACTATCCTCGCATCCGGCTCATGTCAGGGTCAAACAGGTGCTCCGTCAGCAGCTTTGCGGCGCACATCTCCCCTAGGATCTCGATCTCGGCCTGCAAGCCCGGCAGGGCGTGTTCGGCCGGGATCAGCGCCAGCGCGACGGATTTTCCGGCGTGGTGCGAATACCCGCCCGAGGTGCAGAACCCCTGCACGGTCCCGTCGATCCAGACAGGTTCATACCCGTTCACATCCGCATCCGTCGCATCCACCTCGAACGCCACCAGCGACCGCTTGGCGCTTTCGGCGCGCTCTTTCTCGGCCGCCGCGCGCCCGATGAAATCGGCGTTCTTCCGGAAACTGATGAAGCGATCCATCCCGGTCTCGCCGGGCGTGTAATCGGGCGAAAACTCCGACAGCCACGAGCCGAAGAAGCGGTCCAGCCGCAGCGACATCATCGCCCGCATCCCGAAAGGTTTCAGGCCGAAGCCCTTGCCCTTGCTCCACAATTCATCCCACAGCGCCCGCTGCGCCATCGGATCGCAATAGATCTCGAAACCGAGATCCCCGGTATAGCTGACCCGCTGCACGAGGCAGTCGACCATGCCTACGGACACATGCCGCAGATCCATGAACGCCATGTCGGAAATGTCGGCCCGCGTGCAGGCTGCCAGCAAATCCCGCGATTTCGGCCCCGCAATCTGAAACCCGTTCAGCCGGTCCGAAATATTCTCGACCGTCACCCCCTCCGCGGCGTTCTGCTCGAACCAGCGCATGTGATAGGCCTGCGCCCCATAAGAGGCGGTCAGTTGGAACGCCTCGTCCGACAGGCAGGAGACGGTAAAGTCGCCAATGAGCCGCCCCGCATGTGACAGCATCGGCGTCAGGCTGATGCGCCCCGGTTTCGGGATGCGCCCGGCCATGATCCGGTCCAGCCACTCGCGCGCGCCGGGGCCGGTCACCAGGTACTTGCCGAAGTTGTGAACCTCATTGATTCCAACGCCTTCGCGGACGGCCTTCACCTCGCGCGCCGTGGCCTCCCACGCGTTCGAGCGGCGGAAACTCGGCGTCTCGAACCGTGGCTCGTCGCCTGTCGCGAAATAGTTCACAACCTCCAGCCCGAACTGATGCCCCCAGACCGCGCCCATGCCGTCGAAAATGTCGTACATCGGCGTCGTGCGGAAGGGGCGCGCGGCGGGCAGTTCCTCGTTCGGGTAGCTGACGGAAAACCGTTTCTGGTAGTTCTCGATCACCTTGGGCAGGGTGTAGCCGGGCGTGATCCAGTCACCGTAACGCGCCACGTCCATGGCGGACACGTCCCGCTCGCATTCTCCCTCGACCATCCACTGCGCCAGCATCAGGCCCACGCCGCCGCCCTGGCTGAAGCCCGCCATTACGCCGCAGGCCGACCAGTAGTTCCGCAGGCCCGGGACGGGGCCGACCAGCGGGTTGCCGTCGGGGGCAAAGGTGAACGGCCCGTGAATGACCGACTTGACACCGGCGCGTTCCAGCGCGGGGAAGCGTTTATACGCGAAATCAATGGATTGCTCGATTTTGTCAAAGTCATCGGGCAGCAGTTCATGGCCGAACCCCCAAGGCGTTCCGTCCACGGCCCAGACGCGGCAGGGCTGCTCGTAGAACCCGATGCACAGGCCACGCCCCTCCTGCCGCAGATAGCTTTCACCGGCTGGGTCCATCACGTGCGGGTGCTCTCCGCCCGCGTCGATGATGGCGGCAATCTCGGGCACTTCCTCGGTCACCAGGTACTGGTGCTCCATCGGGTAGATCGGCACGTAGACGCCCGCCATCGCGCCCACTTCGCGCGCCCAGAGACCGCCGGCGTTGACCACATGCTCGGCCAGGATGGTGCCTTTCTCGGTCACCACCTCCCACGACCCATCCGGTTTCGGGTTCGTTTCCAATACCTTGCAATTCGTCTCTATCGTGGCGCCGCCCATCCGCGCGGCCTTGGCATAGGCGTGGGTTGTGCCCGACGGGTCAAGATGGCCGTCCAACGGGTCGTAAAGCGCCCCGATGATGCCGTCGGTGTTGGTGACGGGCGCGATCCTGCGCACCTCCTCGGGGCCGACGATCTCGGTCTCGAGCCCCATGTAGCGGTGCTTGGCCCGCTCGGCCAGGAGCATGTCGAAGCGATCCTTGTTGTCAGCCAGCGTCACGCCGCCCACGTGGTGCAGCCCGCAGGACATGCCGGTGATCTCTTCCAACTCCTTGTAAAGCTTGATCGTATAGCCCTGAAGCGCGGCCATGTTGGTATCGCCGTTGAGCGTATGAAAGCCCCCGGCGGCATGCCAGGTCGAGCCGGAGGTCAGGTCCGACCGCTCGATCAGCATGACGTCCGACCAGCCCAGTTTCGTCAGGTGGTAAAGCACGCTGCATCCGACAACGCCGCCGCCGATCACGGCCACTCGGGTGGTGGTGTTCATGGGGATTCCTTTCCGTCCGCTGTTGCGACCAGACTGTATGACTGCGGTCGGGCGGCATGTCCGTTTGCGACGGGTTTTGTCGTAAAAGCTTGGACATGGCGTCGGTGTATGACTGCGCGCGGAATCAAGGCGCGGCTCGCCGCGCCGCCGCGCGATCGCCAGACCGCCCCTCGGGCTGGCGATTGGCAGAAGTACGCCCTGCGATTGTAGGTTATCCGGATTTGGCTTCCATAAAGCGCCCTGAATTCCGGACTGATCGCCACCCCGCGGTCTGTCGATCGCGCGGCCATAGCCGCCAACGCCCGACTTTAGTCCCCTGACGCAAACCGAAAGCCCCTGTCGGAAACGACAGGGCAAAATGCCTCCACACGACCGATGATGTCGGGAACCGACACACGCGCGCGGCCCCGCTGGGGCAGTGTGCCGCCAAACAGCGAAATGGGAAACAACATGAAGACTCACGCACAGGCCGTTGTCATTGGAGGGGGCGTCATCGGATGCTCGGTGCTCTATCACCTGACCAAGCTGGGATGGACCGATGTCGTCCTGCTCGAGCGTGACGAACTGACCTCGGGCTCGACCTGGCACGCGGCTGCCAACATCCACGGTCTGCATGACAGCGCCAATATCAGCCGCCTGCAGCATTACACGATGAACCTCTACAACAGCCTGGAAGAGGAAACCGGCCAAAGCTGCGGCGTCTTCCAGCCCGGCTCGCTCTACCTCGCGCAGACCGAAAACCGCGAGCACCAGCTGAAACTGCAAGCCGCCAAGGCGCAGCTTTACGGCATGAACTTTCACGAGATCACCCGCGAAGAGGCCGAGGAAAAGCACCCGCTGGTCAATTTCGACGGCATCCGCTGCATCATGTGGGAACCCGATGGCGGCAACGTCGATCCCTCGGGCGTGACCAACGCCTATGCCGTGGGCGCCCGCCAGCGCGGTGCGGAGATCCACCGCTTCACCCCCGTCACCGCAACTGTGCCGCAACCCGACGGCAGCTGGATCGTCGAGACCCCCAATGGCGAGATCCACACGCAATGGGTCATCAACTGTTCCGGTCTCTGGGGCCGCGAGGTGGCGAAAATGGCGGGCATCGAAGTGCCGCTGCAACCCACCGAACACCAGTATTTCGTGACCGAGACGATTCCCGAGATCGACGGCATGGACCGTCGCCTGCCGTCCGTCGCCGACCGCGACGGCGAATACTACCTGCGGCAAGAGGGCAAGGGCCTGCTCATTGGCGCCTATGAACGCGACATGCGCTTCTGGGCCGAGGACGGCACGCCGCTCGACTTCGCGCATGACCTCTTCCCCGACGACCTGGAACGCATCATGGAAAACGTGATGCGCGCGATGGACCGTGTGCCGGTCGCCGCCGAGGCGGGGATCAAGCGGGTCATCAACGGCCCGATGATCTGGTCGCCCGACAGCAACGTGGTCCTGGGCCCGGTGCCGGAGCTCAAGAACTACTTCATGGTCGGCGGCATCATCCCCGGCTTTTCGCAGTCCGCCGGCATGGGCCTGATGGTCAGCCAGTGGATCGTCGAGGGCGAGATGAAATACGACATGTTCGCCTGGGACATCGCGCGCTTCGGCCTCTGGGCCAACGACCGCAAATTCGTCAAGGCGAAGGTCGAGGATGTCTATGCCCACCGCTTCGCCATCCATTACCCCAACGAGGAACGCGCGGCGGGCCGCCCCCTGCGCACGCGTCCCGTCTATGAAATGCAGAAAGAAATGGGCGCGGTCTTCGGTCTGAACTACGGCTGGGAGCACCCGCAATGGTTCGCCGATGAGCCGGGCACGAAAGACACCAACGGCTTCATCCGCCAGAACTGGTGGGCGCCCGTGGGTGAGGAATGCAAGATGCTGCGCGACCGCGCGGGCATCATCGATATCTCCAACTTCGCCAAGTACCACGTCAAGGGCCCGGGGGCCGAGGACTGGCTGAATGCCGTCTTCGCCAACCGGATGCCCAAATCCGTTGGCCGGTCCTGCCTCACGCCGCTCATCGGCGTGCGCGGCGGCATCGCCGGTGACGCCACGGTGACGCGCGTGGCCGACGACGAGTTCTGGGTCGTCTCCTCGGGCATGGCCGAGCGTTATCACAAGCGGTTCTTCGACATGGTCCCGCTGCCCGAAGGCACGACCTTCGAGACCAAGACCGAGGCCATGTGCGGCTTCAACGTCGCCGGGCCGAAGTCGCGCGAGATGCTGCAGCGCCTGACCAACGAAAGCCTCGCCACCGAGGATTTCCCCTTCATGCGCTCCAAGATGATCGACATCGCGGGCGTCGAATGCCTCGCCCTGCGGGTCAGCTTCACCGGCGACCTGGGCTGGGAGCTGCACTGCAAGACCGAGGACCAGGAGAAGCTCTACAAAGCCCTTTTGGAAGCGGGCAAGGACTTCGGCGCCGGCCCCGTGGGCGCACGCGCACTCATGTCCATGCGGGTGGAAAAGGGTTACGGCTCTTGGAGCCGCGAATACAGCCCCGAATACTTCCCGCACGAGGTCGGCTTTGCGCCGCTCTGCAAGATGGACAAGGAGTTCCTCAACAAGGCCGCGGCGGAAAAGGCCATGGCCGAGCCCACGCGCGAGGAACTGGTGCTGATCCATATCGACGAAGAGGATGTCACCGCCTCCAATGCCGACGCCACGGGCGGCGAGCCGATCCGCGACGCGAACGGCGCCCCCGTTGGCCGCGTCACCTCGGGGACCTACGGCTACACGGTCGGCATGAGCCTTGCCTTGGGTTACGTCAGGTCCGGCACGGTGAAACCCGGCGACGACGTGCAGGTCATGGTTCTGGGCCGTCCGCACAAGGCCCGCATCCTGCACGAGCCGCCCTTCGATCCCAAGGGCGAAAAGCTGCGCGCCTGAAACTCGGATTGCCTGCGCCGGTCGGGGGGCTTCGAACCTGGCCTGGTGCAGGTGGAAGACGTCCGTTGTTCCGCAGGCGAGAGACCGGAGCGGGCGTCATACGCAGCGGTTCAACGGGTCTCCTGCACGCAGTCCGTCCGGATCTGTCCTTACGGAAAAGGATCGGCCTTGCGCAATGTCGGGATCCCGCGCCCCGGCGACGCCCTCAAGGCCACAGGCGCGGGACTTGATCGCCGACAGGCGTGGGTTTTCACCCACCCTACGCCCGGGAAGCTCCGGCCCGAAACCGCGCCGCCGATTACCCGCGCCGCCGCCGGTTGCGCCGCGCCGGGCGGGGCGTGTCGCTGCTGTCCTCTTCGGTGCCGTCCACGTCGGACGAAAAAGCCCCTAGCGCCTCGGTGATCTGTTCCAGCGTCGGGCGCGCGCCGCGCGGGCGCGTCTCCAGCGCCTCGCGCATCTTCGACAGGTGCTCGGGCATCGTGCCGCAGCAGCCGCCGATGATGGTCGCGCCGGCGTCGCGGGCCAGCACCGCGTATTCCGCCATCAGCTCCGGCGTGCCGTCATAATGAATATGCCCGTCCACGTATTTCGGGATGCCCGCGTTGCCCTTGGCCACGATCGGGCGCTCTGTGCCCTGGGCCACGAACCCCAGCACCGTGCGCATCAGGTCCGATGCGCCCACGCCGCAATTGGCCCCGAAGGCCAGCGGCTTGTGGTCCAGCTTTTCGACCATCGTCGCCATGTCGGCCGAGGTCAGCCCCATCATCGTGCGGCCCGCGGTGTCGAAGCTCATCGTGCCGCACCACGGCATGTCGGCCAGCCGGAACGCTTCCGCCGCGGCCTTGTATTCTTCCGGGGCGCTGATGGTCTCCAGCCACAGCACGTCGGCGCCGCCTTCCTTCAGGCCGTCGGCCTGTTCGTGAAAGATCTCCACCGCAAGCTCGTGGGTCAGCTTGCCCATCGGCGCCATGATCTCGCCGGTGGGGCCGACCGAGCCTGCCACGATCACCGGACGGTCTCGCCTGTCGGCCACGTCGCGGCCGATTTCGGCGGAGATGCGGCTCAACTCGCGGGCGCGTTTTTCGGCGCCGTGCAGCTTCAGGCGGGCGGCGTTGCCGCCAAAGGAGTTGGTCAGGAAGAGGTCACTGCCAGCGTCCACCGCCTCGGAGTAAAGCCGGGTGATACGGTCCGGATGCTCGACATTCCACATCTCCGGCGCGTCGCCCGAGCCGAGCCCCATGTTGAAAAGATTGGTGCCCGTTGCCCCGTCAGCAAGGATCCAGTCCCGCTCGGCGATCATCTTGCTCAATGCGTTGGTCATGCGCAGCCCTTTGTGGTGTCCGGCAGGGAATCTCACACATTCCTTGCCTGCGCAAACCCAAAATCCTCATCATCATCCTGAGCCGGGATACCATCGGCCATCGACGTCACGGCCTGGTCCGAGCGGGACGCGGGCCGCCGTATCGCCAGCCAGAGGTCCAGCAGGCCCAGCCACAGGCCCGCATGGCTGCGGGCAAGGGCGTAGCGCGGCACGCGGATCGCGCCGAAGCTGGCCTTGAACTGCGCCAGCCCCGCCGAAGGCGCGAGCCGCGCGGCCAGGCGCGCCACGTGGCCGTTTTGCGGGGGCAGGGCCGCCAGCGACAGCTGAGCGACGCCGGCCTCGTGTGCGGCGGCGATACCGGCGGTGACCAGCGCATGCATGGTGCCCTCGGGCGCATCGTCGCCTGTGCGCATCAGGTCCAGGCACCAGTCGCGCCGTCCGGTATGGAAGCTGGCAAAGCCGATGACGCGACCGTTCCGGCGCGCGATGAACACCGCCTGGTGGCTCAGGTAGACCGGGCAGAAGCGGCCCATCGTCATGCCGCGGGCCGTGCCTTGGCGCGCTTGCCACGCCGCATCCGTCTCGCGCATCGCGGCCCAAGGCAGGCGGGCGCCGCGCGCCACGCTCACCCCGGCCTGGTCGGCCTGACGAAGCTTTCGGCGCAGCTGTCGATAGGCGCGGCCTTCGGGGCGGAACCCGGCCGGGTGCAACACCATGTCGTCGGCGACGTGCAGCGCCCGCCACCCCAGCCACCGTGCCGTGGCAGCCAGCCTCGCATCGGCCTTGTAGACCAGGGGGACGAGCGATTCCTGTCCGGCATGGCGTTGCAAAAGGGTCAGCACGTTGCGCAATCCGGCGGCCCCCGGGGCGGCAAGCGGACCGAACAGCAGGCAAAGCGTCTGGCCCGGGCGGATCACCGGCAGCCGCACCGTGCCGAGCGCCACGATTTCCGCACCGCTCTGGCGGCACAGGCCCGCCTCGGCCATGCACGGCCCGCTCAGGTCGGCCTCACTCAACGGGCGGCGTATCGTGCCGGGCCGGAGTCCGGCCGGCAGCGGCCGCATCAGCAGCGCCCCCGCCAGCACCGCCGGCAACGCGTAATAAACCAGCCGGAACGCGACGATGGCACTGAGCAGCTCGGTGTCCGGAACCTGCGGCAAGAGCGCCACCAGCACCAGTTCGAACGGCCCCAGCCCGCCGGGCGTGCCGCTCAGGAGCGCCGCGCCGAGCGCGATCATGTAGATCGGCAGCAGCGCCGCGAACGAAACCGCCATGCCGTCCGGCATCAGGCACCACAGCGCCAGCGCCGCACTCAGCGTGTCGATCAGCGTCAACCCGGCGATTGCCCCCAGCGCGCACAGGCTGGGCATCCGCAGGGTCAGCGCCTTCAGCCGGATACGCGGGTGAAGAAAGACCAGTACCCCGCTGACACTGAACAACAAAAGCAGCAGGGCGGGCAGGGCGGTTGGAAAGAGCCCCCGAGGCGCGAAAAGCGCGGCCAGCCCCAGCGCAAAGCAGAGCCCGATCAGGAACGTCACCGCGACGCCGGTGGCCAGCTTCGTCGCCTGAACCAGGCTCAGCCCGGGCAGCAGGCGCCAGCGCACCAGCGCGCCCGAAATCACGCCCAGGCCCACGGTCTGACCGATGGCAATCGCGGCGGCGCCGCTGATCCGTGCCTGTGCCGAGGGAAGATCCGTTCGCAGGTGCCGGTGCAATATCACGTCATACTGGCCCAGCGCGGCAAAACTCGCGGCGGTGGCCAGCAGGGCCCCGAGCCACTGCCAGGCCGACAGCTGCGCCATCACGGCCCCCAACCCGGCGAAGGCGCCGTCCTCGACCTGGCCCGCAAGAAGCCAGATGCAGATCGCGCCCAGGCCGAAAGGCGCGGCAACCCGCACCCAGCCTCCGGCGCCGGGCAGCGCGACGTGCAGCCCCCGTGATGCCATGATCAAATCCTTCCCTGGCCCATGTCGGCACAGGGTAAGGCCACGGCGTTACCGGCGGTTTAACGTATCAAATTGAATGCAAATCCCGAACCGCGCCGGGCCTCGCCGGACCTTTGCGGCCCGGCCGTCGCCCGCGTAGGGTGGGTGAAAACCCACGCGCCGTCAGGTTTCCTTCATCAGCTGTTCCTGCGCCACGCGCAGCAGTTCGTCCATCTTCGAACGGATCGTGTCGGCATCGGCCATGTCGCCCAGGTCGCCCGCGACCTTGCGCACCACGTCCTCGTGCCCGGCTTCCTCGAAATCGGACAGGACGACCTCTTTCGCGTAGGCATCCGCATCCGAGCCGGTTTTGCCCAGGATTTCCGCAGCCCACAGGCCCAACAGCTTGTTGCGCCGTGCCTCGGCCTTGAATTTCATTTCCTCGTCGTGGGCATACTTGTTCTCAAACGCGTTTTCACGATCGTCGAAGGTGCTCATCAGGCTCTCCCCGGGCAGGTATTTCAGTCCTCCCAGATATGGCCGCACGGCCACAAAGACGCAAGGGCATAAGGCCGCCTTGCCCCATTTCGCCGCATAGACTATGAGAACGCCAGATGCCGCGAGTCCCTCGTCGCGGCCCCAGATGAAAGAGAGCCCATGGCGCGGCGCAAGAAAATCTACGAAGGCAAGGCCAAAACCCTGTTCGAAGGCCCCGAACCGGGCACGATCGTGCAGTATTTCAAGGACGACGCCACCGCCTTCAACGCGGAAAAACGCGATGTGATCGAAGGCAAGGGCGTGCTGAACAACATGCTCTCGGAATACTTCATGACCGGCCTCACCAATGTCGGCATCCCCAACCACTTCATGAAGCGGATCAACATGCGCGAACAGCTGGTCCGCGCCTGCGAGATCATCCCGCTGGAAGTGATCGTGCGCAACTATGCCGCCGGGTCGATGGCCAAGCGGCTGGGCATGGACGAGGGCACGCAGCTGCCCCGTCCGATCGTGGAATACTGCCTGAAGGACGACGCTTTGGGCGATCCGCTCGTGACCGAGGAACATATCGCCGCCTTCGGCTGGGCGACCCAGCAGGACATGGACGATATCCTGTCGCTCGCCCTGCGCGTGAACGATTTCCTCGCCGGGGTCATGTACGGCGTCGGCATCAAGCTGGTCGATTTCAAGATCGAGATCGGCCGCGTCTATGACGGCGATTTCATGCGCCTGATCGTGGCGGACGAGATCTCGCCCGACAGCTGCCGCCTGTGGGATATCGAAACCGGCCAGAAACTCGACAAGGACGTGTTTCGGCGCGATCTGGGCAGCCTCACCGATGCCTATACCGAAGTGGCCAAGCGGCTGGGCGTCATGCCCAAGACCAACCCGCCCGTGACCAAACCGACGCTGATCAACTGAAGGACCCCGACCACATGAAAGCCCGCGTACACGTCATGCTGAAAAACGGAGTTCTCGACCCGCAGGGCGAGGCCGTCCGCCATGCGCTCGGCTCGCTGGGCTTCGACGGGGTCGAGGGTGTGCGCCAGGGCAAGATCATCGAGCTGGACCTGACCGAGACCGATCCCTCCAAGGCGAAAGAGACCGTGACCGCCATGTGCGAAAAGCTGTTGGCGAACACCGTGATCGAATCCTATTCGGTGGAGATCGCCTGATGCACGCCGCCGTCATCGTCTTTCCCGGCTCCAACTGCGACCGTGACATGAAGGTCGCGTTCGAGAACGCGGGCGCCAAGGTCTCGATGGTCTGGCACAAGGACACCGAGATGCCCGCAGGGGTCGACGTGATCGGCGTGCCGGGCGGCTTTTCCTTCGGCGACTACCTGCGCTGCGGCGCGATTGCGGCGAACTCGCCGATCTGCCAGTCCGTGAAAGCGCACGCGGACAAGGGCGGTTACGTCCTGGGCATCTGCAACGGCTTCCAGGTGCTGACCGAAACCGGCCTGCTGCCGGGGGTCCTTCTGCGCAATTCGGGCCTCAAGTATGTCTGCAAAGCCCTTGATCTGAAAGTGGAAACCTCGAATTCCGCTTACACATCCGGCTATAACGCGGGCACCACGATCACCATTCCCATCGCGCATCACGACGGAAATTACTACGCCGATGACGACACGCTCGCGCGGCTCAACGACGAGGATCGCGTCGCTTTCCGTTACGTCGAAAACCCCAACGGCTCGCAGCAGGACATCGCCGGCATCCTGTCGGAAAACCGCCGCGTGCTCGGGATGATGCCGCACCCCGAGCGGATGGCCGAGGAAACCCACGGCAACACCGAGGGCGCGACGCTCTTTTCCGGCCTTGTCGGCAGCCTCGAAACGGCCTGAGCGCCGCGCCGGCGGCAACCTGCCAAAGGCGCCATCGACCGCCCTTGTTCCGGCCTTGGCGACAGCGTAATCTGAGGCATGGCCACGGGCTTCTTTTCAAGCGAGGACAGGAACGGGCGCACGCTGGGCTGGCGGGCGCGTCTGGCGCTGTTGACGCTGGTGGCGCTCGCCATCGGGGTGGTCGCCGTCACCAACAGCCTGCTGACAGACCGCTTTACCGAAAACACCCGCAACCGGGCCGAGCTGCGCCTGGCGCTCTACTCCGGCAACCTTCTGTCCGAGCTGCGCCAGAACGCCATCGTGCCGCAGCTGCTGGCGCGCGACCCCGCGCTCATCAGCGCGCTTGACGCGGGCAATTTCACGCAATCGTCCCAACGCCTTATCACCTTCAACGAAGAGATTGAGGCCGCCTCGCTGACGCTTCTGGATGCCGACGGCCGGGTGGTGGCCGCCACCGACCGCGCCCGCATCGGGCAATCCGCGCGCGACGCGCCTTACTTCGTCGACACCCTGCGCAGCCGCGACAACATCTTCACCATCGTGCAGGACGAAACCGGCGCCTTCCGCTTCTTCTATTCGCGCCGCGTCGACAGCAACCAAACGCTCGCGGGCATGATCGTGGTCGAGATCAACCTGCAAAAGTTCGAACGCGCCTGGGCGGGCATTTCCGACGCCGTGCTGGTCACCGACTCGCAAGGCCGCATCATCCTGGCGACCGAGCCGCGCTGGCGCGGCCTGACCGAAGAAGCCGCACTCACCCGCGAGCCGCCCAGTTCCGCGATCTTCCGCGCCATCCAGGCCACCACCGACTGGTCCAGCCTGCCGCCCGACGCCTATGTCGAGGGCGAGGCGGTGATGCGGGTCGAGGGCAGGGTGGCCTTCCGGGGCTGGCGCATCGCCTCGTTCACCACCTATGCCTCGGTCCGGGACAAGGTGAACGGTGTCCTGGCGCTCGAAATCATGGTCTTCGCCATCCTTCTGGCGCTCGCCTTCTACTTTCTCAACCGCAAGACGGCGGCGCGCGCCTCGCTCTTCCAGCGCGAGTCGGCGGAGCTTCGCGCATTGAACGCACGGCTGCAGCGGGAAATCGCCGAACGCCAACGGGTGCAGGAGAACCTTGCGGTAGCCGAACAGACCCTCCAGCAAAGCTCGAAACTCGCCGTGCTGGGCGAGATGTCGGCGGCCGTTTCCCACGAGCTGAACCAGCCCCTGGCGGCGATGAAGACCTACCTCGCCGGCGCCCGCCTTCTGCTGTCGCGCAACCGCCCCGACGAGGCCGTCAGTTCGTTCCAGCGCATCGACGACCTGATCGAGCGGATGGGCGCAATCACCAAGCAGCTGAAATCCTACGCCCGGCGCGACGCGAACCAGTTTCAGCCTGTAAACATGGGCGATGCGATCTATTCCGCTCTGGCCCTGATGGAGCCGCAACTGCGTGAACGCAAGGTCGACATCACCCGGACCCTGCCCGAAGACCCGGTCTGGGTCATGGGCGACCGGGTGCGCATCGAGCAGGTCATCATCAACCTGCTGCGCAACGCCATGGACGCCACCCAGAACGCCTCCGAGCCGCGCATCGACGTGCTGCTGGCCGCGGGCGAGACCGCCGTGCTGACCGTGCGCGACAACGGCTCGGGCATCGCCGATATCGAGAACCTGTTCGAGCCGTTCTACACCACCAAGGAGCCCGGCGACGGTGTCGGCTTGGGGCTTGCCATTTCCTCGGGCATCGTCAACGACCTTGGCGGCCGGCTCACGGCACGCAATGCCACGATCGGTGGGGCTGTATTCGAAATGCAGCTGCCCATATTAAGTGAAGACTCTCAGCCCGATGAGACCAGAGCAGCGGAGTAGAAGGATATGCCGACCGCCATGAAGATCGCCATCATCGACGACGAAAAGGACATGCGCCAATCGATCAGCCAATGGCTGGCGCTTTCGGGGTACGACACCGAGGCATTCCCCTCCGCCGAGGAGGCGCTCAAGGTCCTTGGGCCCGATTATCCCGGCATCGTCGTCACCGACATCAAGATGCCCGGCATGGACGGGATGCAGTTCCTGAAAAAGCTCATGGGCACCGACAGCTCGCTGCCCGTCATCATGATCACCGGCCACGGCGACGTGCCCATGGCGGTCGAGGCGATGCGCGTGGGCGCCTACGATTTTCTGGAAAAGCCGTTCAACCCCGACCGGATGAACGAGCTGGCCAAGCGCGCCACCAACGCCCGCCGCATGGTGCTGGACAGCCGCGCGCTGCGCCGCGAACTGTCCGATGGCGGCCAGCTGATGAAGAAACTGATCGGCGCCTCGCCGGTGATGGAACGCCTCAAGGAAGACATCCTCGACCTCGGCCAAGCCGACGGCCATGTCCTGATCGAGGGCGAGACCGGCACCGGCAAGACCCTCGTGGCACACGCCCTGCACGCCGTGGGCGCGCGCGCGGGCAAAAAATTCGTCCTGATCTCCTGCTCGGGGCTGGAGGAAGACGCCCTGATGAAGCGCCTCTTCGGCCCGATGCAGCCCGAGGACACCCGCCTGCCTGCGGTGGAAGAGGCTCGCGGCGGCACGCTGGTGCTGGAGGATATCGAGAAACTCAGCGAGGCCGCGCAGGCCAAGCTGCTGACCTTCGTCAACGAGGAAGGCACGCCGCCCGAAACCCGCGTGGTGGCCATCTCCAATATGCAGGAACAGGACCGCACCTGCGAGGACGCCCTGCGCTCGGATCTCTTCTACCGCCTCGGCGCGCTGCGCATCACCGTGCCGCCCCTGCGCCAGCGGGGCGAGGATATCCTGACCCTCTTCACCCGCTTCTCCGACGCCTTCGCCGACGATTACGGCTGCGAGGCGCCGCAGGTCTCCGCGCAGGAAGCCGCACAACTGCTGCAAGCGCCCTGGCCGGGCAACGTCCGCCAGCTGATCAACATCGCCGAACGCGCCGTCCTGCAATCGCGCCGGGGCTCGGGCACCATCGCCTCGCTCCTGATGTCCGACCACCAGGACATGCAGCCGGTGATGACCACCGAAGGCAAGCCGCTCAAGGAATATGTCGAGGCGTTCGAGCGCATGCTGATCGACAACACCATGCGCCGCCACAAGGGCTCCATCGCCTCCGTCATGGACGAGCTTTGCCTGCCGCGCCGCACCCTGAACGAGAAGATGGCGAAATACGGCCTGCAACGGTCGGACTACCTCTAGTCCGGCCGGAACCCGGCCCGCGGCCATGCGTTTCTCCTGCAACACACAAGAGGAGAGAGCAGCATGACCCGCACCGTCATCATCACCGGGGCCGGCTCCGGCATCGGCGCCGCCACCGCCCGCCGCTTTGCCGAGGACGGCTGGAACGTCGTCCTCAACGGGCGCACCCGGGACAAGCTGGAAGACGTCGCCAAGGACCTGCCCGAGCGTCACACGCACATCGCACCCGGCGACGTGTCGGAGCCTGACGATGCCGCCCGGCTGGTCGAGGCGGCGGTCGACACGTTCGGCGGCCTGACCTGCCTGTTGAACAACGCCGGCATCGCCCGCGGCGGCGCGCCGGGAGAGCTCAGCCACGAGGATTTCGACGCCCAGATGCGCATCAATGTGGGCGGCTTGTTCAACTGCGTCACCGCCGCCCTGCCGCATCTGAAAGAGGCCGACGGCGCCTGCATCGTCAACACGTCCTCGGTGTCGGGCCTGGGCGGCGACTGGCAGATGTTCGGCTACAACGCCTCCAAGGGCGCGGTCAGCAACATGACCCGCGCCATGGCGCTGGACCTTGCGCCGGACATCCGCGTCAATGCCGTGGCCCCGTCGATGACCGAAACCGACATGTCCAAGGGCATCCGCGAGGACGAAGCACTTCTGGACCGCTTCACCGACCGCATTCCCATGGGGCGCGGCGCCAAGCCAGAGGAGGTGGCCAGCGTCATCGCGTTCCTGGCCTCTGCCGACGCGGTCTTCGTCAACGGCGTGGTGCTGCCGGTGGATGGCGGCCTGTCGGCGTCGAACGGCCAACCGAACTTCTCGGCCTGACACCTGCGGCGCCCGCGCCTTGCAACCGGCGCGGGGATGCCGCTTCGCCGTGCAGTCTCGCTAAACGTGTATCGGCGCCGGCCCGCGATTTGCGGCCGGCGCAAGATTACCCATTGTCTTTTACCGCACGAAACCCTTATTTAGGAATGACGATCCACCCTGTGGATCAATTCCGAGTTTCGCTGCTTCAAACCCTGCGACGGGTGGTGAGGCAACCGATTGGGTCCCTCAGGGACCACGAGACGCCGGCACATTCCAAGGGATGATGCGGCACATGAACGGGGGCAGGGGCCGAGGTCCCGCAGCCCTGGAGAAGAACCGCGATGACGCGCGCGAGAACATCGATGTTCCACAGCAAGACCCGATCAGGTCGGGCCTGCCGCGCGTCGCATATCGCTCGAAAAAGACATGACCAACGCACGCTCGCACCCCCCGGGGCGCGGCGGCCTTCGTCATGCAACGGACATACATGGCTAAGAAAATGCTTATCGATGCCACCCACGCGGAGGAAACCCGCGTTGTGGTGGTCGACGGAAACAAGGTCGAGGAATTCGACTTTGAATCGGAGAACAAGCGCCAGCTAGCTGGCAACATCTACCTCGCAAAGGTCACACGGGTCGAACCGTCGCTTCAGGCGGCCTTCGTCGATTACGGCGGCAACCGGCACGGTTTCCTCGCCTTTTCCGAGATTCACCCCGATTACTACCAGATCCCCGTGGCCGACCGCGAGGCGCTCCTGGAAGAGGAACGCGCCTACGCCGAGGCGATGAGGTCGCGCGACGAGGAAGACGAAAAACCCAAGCCCAAGCGCAGCCGCCGGCGGCGGTCGTCCAAGGCGACCGAGGCCGACAACGGCGACGCGGTCGCCAAGTCCGACATCGAGGGAATGGAGACGATCGACCTCGATGATGCGGGGGCGGACGACGACGAGGGCCTGTCGCCCATGGAAACCGTGGCCGAAACTCCGGTCGAGGAAGCCAGCGACGACAGCGACGACGACGCCGAGGCCGCGACGCCGGAGACGGACGAGGGCGCCGACGAGGACAACGGCGACGAGGACCGCGGCGACCACGACCACGGTCATGACCATGATCACGACGAGAACAAGCGCTCCGACGCCTCTTCCAAGGACGAGACGATCGAATCCGTCGCCGATGACGACGACCACGAGGATATCCGCCCGCCGCGCAAACCGCGCCCGCGCCGCTACAAGATCCAGGAGGTCATCAAGGTCCGCCAGATCCTGCTGGTGCAGGTCGTCAAGGAAGAACGCGGCAACAAGGGCGCGGCGCTCACCACCTATCTTTCTCTCGCGGGCCGCTACTGCGTCCTGATGCCCAACACCGCCCGTGGCGGCGGCATCTCCCGCAAGATCACCAACGCCACGGACCGCAAGAAGCTGAAAGAGATCGCGAACGAGATCGACGTGCCCAAGGGCGCGGGTCTTATCGTGCGCACCGCCGGCGCCAAGCGCACCAAGTCCGAGATCAAGCGCGACTACGAATACCTGCAACGCCTGTGGGAACAGATCCGCGAGCTGACGCTGAAATCCATCGCGCCCGCCAAGATCTACGAAGAGGGCGACCTGATCAAACGCTCGATCCGCGACCTCTACAATCGCGATATCGACGAGGTTCACGTGGAAGGCGAACGCGGTTACCGCATCGCCAAGGACTTCATGAAGATGATCATGCCGTCCCACGCCAAGAACGTGAAACAGTATGGCGACACCCTGCCGCTCTTCGCCCGCTACCAGGTCGAGAGCTACCTCGCGGGCATGTTCAACCCCACGGTGCAGCTCAAGTCGGGCGGCTACATCGTCATCGGCGTGACCGAAGCGCTGGTCGCCATCGACGTCAACTCAGGTCGCGCCACCAAGGAAGGCTCGATCGAGGAAACCGCGCTCAAGACCAACCTCGAGGCCGCCGACGAGGTCGCCCGCCAGCTGCGCCTGCGCGACCTTGCCGGGCTGATCGTGATCGACTTCATCGACATGGACGAGCGCAAAAACAACGCCTCCGTCGAAAAGCGCATGAAGGATCGGCTGAAAACCGACCGCGCGCGCATCCAGGTGGGTCGCATCTCGGGCTTCGGTCTGATGGAGATGAGCCGCCAGCGCCTGCGCCCCGGCATGATCGAGGCCACGACCCAGCCGTGCCCCGCCTGCCACGGCACCGGCCTGATCCGCTCGGACGACAACATGTCGCTCAGCATCCTGCGCCAGATCGAGGAGGAGGGCACTCGTGGCCGCTCCCGCGAGGTGCTGGTGAAATGCCCCGTGGGCATCGCCAACTTCCTGATGAACCAGAAGCGCGAGCACGTGGCCCAGATCGAGGGCCGCTATGGCCTGTCGGTGCGGATCGAGGGCGATCCGGCGCTGGTCAGCCCCGATTTCTCGCTCGAGAAATTCAAGACCGCCACCCGCAACGTCAAGCAGACCGCCGCGGCTGTGGTGTCCGTCGACAGCTCGCTGATGGACGATATCGACGCCGCCGAGGAGGCCGAGACGCCCGATCCCGCCGAGGCGCCTCCCGCGCCCGAGACCGAGGGCAACGACGGGCGCAACGACGGCGGCGACGGCCAGCCCAAGAAAAAGCGACGGCGCCGCCGCCGGTCGCGCTCGCGCTCCAAGTCGGGCAATGGCGAGAACGGGCAGAACGGCGAAACCCGCGACAACAACGACGCGTCGGACAACGACCAGTCCGAGCGCCAGGACGCGCCGCAGACGGACGACACACCGTCCGAGGCCGAGCCTGTCGCGGCCACGTCCGAAGAGGCTCCCGACGAGGCCCCGAAAGACGAAAAGCCCAAGCGCGTGAGCCGGTCGCGCAAGAAAAAGACCGACGACGCACCCAAGGAAGAGGCCGCGCAGGACGACGCCCCGGCAGAGAGTGCCGAGGCCGCGCCAGAGGACAAACCTGCGGAGAAGCCCAAGCCCAAGCCGCGCTCGCGCAGCAAGAAAAAGGAAGAGCCCGCGCCCGAGACGGCACCGGAAGCGGCGGCAGAACCCGCCCCTGAAGCCGCCGAAGCGGCTCCGGACCCGGCGCCCGCACCGGAGCCGGAGGCCGAGGCCAAGCCTGCCAAGAAACCGCGCACGCGCTCGACCTCGACCCGCAAGAAGCCCGAGCCAGTCGCCGCCGAAGCCGCGGACACGGGCGAGGCCGCCACGCAAGCGGCGGACGACGACAAGCCCAAGCGCAAGGGCTGGTGGTCTTTCGGCGGCTAAGTTGCTCTGACCAAAACGAAAAACGCCGGGGCAGGACCCCGGCGTTTTTTTGATGCACATGGTGCGACGCTCACCTCTTGCCCACGCCGTCCCGGGCTTGACCCGGGACATCATCGGTCAGAGCTCCCGGATCAGGTCCGGAATGCCACTTGCCCACCAGCCGCCGTCATCCTCGGGCGCGACCCGAGGATCTTCATGCGAAGAGATCCCGGATCAGGTCCGGGATGACGGCCGCCTGAGGCGAACCGTCACTCCTCCGCCTCGTCCACCGGCACGTACAGGTCCCCGCCTTCGCGGAACTTCGCGGCCATCTTCTCCATCCCTTCTTTCTGCGCCTCGGCGCGGATGTCGTGGCTGATCCGCATCGAGCAGAATTTCGGCCCGCACATGGAACAGAAATGCGCCACCTTGTGCGCCTCCTTGGGCAGGGTCTGGTCGTGGAATTCGCGCGCCGTCTCGGGGTCCAGCGACAGGTTGAACTGGTCCTCCCAGCGGAACTCGAACCGCGCGCGGCTCAGCGCATCGTCGCGCCGCTGCGCCCCCGGCAGGCCCTTGGCAAGGTCGGCGGCATGGGCCGCGATCTTGTAGGTGATCACGCCGGTCTTCACGTCATCCCGGTCGGGCAGGCCCAGGTGTTCCTTCGGCGTCACGTAGCACAGCATCGCGCAGCCGAACCACCCGATCATCGCCGCCCCGATCCCGCTGGTGATGTGGTCGTATCCCGGCGCGATATCCGTGGTGAGCGGTCCAAGCGTATAGAACGGCGCCTCGTGACAGCACTCCAGTTGCTTGTCCATGTTCTCCTTGATCTTGTGCATGGCCACGTGGCCCGGCCCCTCGATCATCACCTGGCAATCCTTGGTCCAGGCAATCTTGGTCAACTCCCCCAGGGTCTCCAGCTCGGCAAACTGCGCTGTGTCATTTGCATCCGCGATGGAGCCGGGCCGCAGCCCGTCGCCCAAAGAAAAGCTCACGTCATAGGCGCGGCAGATATCGCAGATCTCCTCGAAGTGCTCATAGAGGAACGACTCGCGGTGATGATGCAGGCACCACTTGGCCATGATCGACCCGCCGCGCGACACGATGCCCGTCACCCGATCCACCGTCATCGGCACCATGTGCAGGCGCACGCCCGCATGGATGGTGAAGTAATCCACGCCCTGTTCCGCCTGTTCGATCAGCGTGTCGCGGAACACCTCCCAGGTCAGGTCCTCGGCGATCCCGTTCACCTTTTCCAGCGCCTGGTAGATCGGCACCGTGCCAATCGGCACCGGGGAATTGCGAATGATCCATTCGCGCGTGTTGTGGATGTTGCGCCCGGTGGACAGGTCCATCACCGTGTCCGCGCCCCAGCGGATCGCCCAGACCAGCTTGTCCACTTCTTCCTCCATCGAGGAGGTGACGGCGGAGGTCCCCATGTTGGCGTTGATCTTCACCAGGAAATTACGCCCGATGATCATCGGCTCGCTTTCCGGGTGGTTGATGTTGGCCGGGATGATCGCCCGGCCAGCCGCCACCTCGTCGCGCACGAATTCCGGCGTCACGTAATCGGGAATGCTGGCGCCCCAGTCGTTGCCGTCACGGCCCTCGGTGACCGCCTCGCGCATCTGGTTCTCGCGGATCGCGATAAATTCCATCTCCGGGGTCACGATGCCCGCCCGCGCATAGGCCAGTTGCGTCACCGCCTTGCCGTCCTTTGCGCGCAGCGGCGCGGCGATGTTGGGAAATTCCGGCGTCAGCCGGTCGCCCTCGACAAAGCCATTGTCCTCGGGCTTCACCATGCGGCCGACGTATTCCTCCACGTCACCACGCGCGGTGATCCAGTCACGGCGCAGCTTCGGCAGCCCTTGCTGGATATCCGTCAGAACATTCGGGTCCGTATAGGGCCCCGAACTGTCATAGACGGGCAGGGGGTCTTCGCCGGACGTGGGATGCACGGAAATCTCGCGCATCGGCACGCGGATATCCGGGTATTGCGTGCCGTTCACGTAGATCTTGCGCGATGCGGGCAACTCGCCCGTGGTGATCTTGGGATTGGGTACGTTCATTTTGGCGCTCCTCAAGCGGTTACTCGAAAAGACACCAGATGAGTCGTGGCTTGGGGGAAACGCGGGGGCGATGCGCCCCGTCTTCGGACGACAACCCGGGCGGGCCCGAGGATGCGATCCTAGCTTCCTACGCCAGTGTCAACTGGGTCAGGTTCAAAGGGTCGCGTCACCGGGCATATGCCCTCGTCAGCCTCTCAGTCCCCTAGGCGGGACCCCCCTGCGTAAGCGTGAGGCTAGCGAAGCGTCGCCGTGATTTCAACGGATATTCGGAAAAAGCTGCGGCGGGTTTCGGATCAGACCGGCACGTCGTCGTAATTGCGCCGGGTTGTCGGGGCGGTGTCCTTGATATCGACCCTCAACGCCATGCCCATCATCTCCATCATCCGTCGCGTCTCTTCGGTGTAGTCCGTGAACGCCTTCTTCATGAAATCGCTCTGCACCTGCATCAGCTCCTGCGGCGTCCTGCAGGCCAGCATCGCGCGCTGCGCCTCCAGGTCCTTCTCCAACCGCTCGGTCACAAAGCGCATGCTTTCCTGCATCATGTCGAACCACGCCGTCGTCGCCACGGGGCTGAACGCGGCCATCGCGGCGACCATGCCGGCATGGGCCGGGTCGGCCGCGTCCGGGATTTCGGTGGGTTTCTTCGTCGATTTTGCCATTTGCGCCACTCCTTCCGAGCTTCGGCAAAGTCCGCGGTGGCGCGGTCTTTGCGGGAACGTCGTCCGATCTGGCACACCACACCGAAACACGCGCGTTGCGCCATTCGGAACTGTAACAATTATATGACGTAGCCGGCCCGAGGTACAGTGCAACCGGCCCGGCGGACGCCGCGCCGTTGTCGCACCCCCCGCGCGCTTCAGCCCTTGCGCACCCGGTAAAGCGTCACCGCCCCGTCCTCGACCGTCTCGATCAGCTCATGCCCCGCCTCGGCGCAGAAATGCGGCACGTCGATCACGGCCGCCGGATCATCCGCCCGCAGCACGATCACGTCGCCGGTGCCCAGCGGCTTCATCCGCTTGCGCAGCTTCAGCACGGGCAGGGGGCACAAGAGCCCCACGGCGTCGATGATCTCGGTCTCACTCATGGCGTGGGAGGTAATCCAACCGTTACAGCCTGTCCACCGAGATGTGACCGCCCCGTGACCCCGCGTCGCGTGACGCCTCCTTCGTTTTGCAATACATGGGGTCCATGTTCGGAATCGATCTCATAGACGCCACCCTGATCCCCGCCATGGCCATCGCGCTGGTGGCCGGCGTCTTTTCGTTTCTCAGCCCCTGCGTGCTGCCCATCGTGCCGCCCTACCTCGCCTACATGAGCGGGGTCACCGTCACCGACCTGCAAGCCGCTCGCGCCACGCGGAACAAGGCGATCCTGCCCGCGCTCTTCTTCGTGCTGGGCCTGTCGACCGTGTTCCTTTTCCTCGGCTTCGCGGCCTCCGCCTTTGGCCGGGCGTTCCTGCAGTACCAGGATTACTTCAACACGGCCGCAGGCATCATCGTGATGATCTTCGGCCTGCATTTCCTCGGCATCTTCCGCATCGCCATCATGGACCGCGAGGCCCGGCTCGACGTGGGCGACAAGGGCGGCACCAGTTTCGGTGCCTATATCCTCGGCCTCGCCTTCGCTTTCGGCTGGACCCCCTGCATCGGCCCGCAGCTGGGCGCGATCCTGTCGCTCGCCGCCTCCGAGGCCTCAGTCACCCGCGGCACGCTCCTGCTCGCGGTCTACGCCGCGGGCCTCGGCATCCCGTTCCTGCTCGTGGCCGCCTTCCTGCCGCGCCTTTCCGGCCTCATGGCCTGGATGAAGCGCCACATGGAGCAGATCGAGCGGATCATGGGCCTGCTGCTCTGGACCATCGGCCTTCTGATGCTGACCGGCGGGTTCGCCGCCTTCTCCTACTGGCTGCTCGAGATGTTCCCGGCGCTGGCCATGGTGGGCTAAAGGCGTCTGTCCGCCCCCGTCCCGGGCCCGACCCGGGACTTCGCCCAGATACTCTGCGGCATGAGATCCCGGATCGGGTCCGGGATCCACTGTCGCACAACAGCCTTACTCTTGCCCAAGACTTCGATTAACCTCTTGCCAAAGAAGAGGCCAAGACAGGTCTGGCATGAGCAGCCCCACCCAAGCCCACGTCACCCGCCGCCGGGTGTTCTACATCCCGGGATACGATCCCATCCACCCGCGCCGCTACCGCGAGCTCTACCGCAAGGAGGGCGCGGAACAGGCGGGCCTCTCAGGCTATGCGCTGGATCTTTCCGCCCGCAAATCCCAAGGCCGCTACGGCTGGCAGGTCGACGCGCAGATCGACGGACACGACATCCATACCGAGTTCGACGTTCTGGTCTGGTCCGACATCGTCCGCGACAGCATGGAGCGCGACATCGCGGGCACCTACCTGCAACTCATCCGCACCGCCTGGACCTATATCGGCTCCGGCGCGCTCTTTCGGCTCATGCGCCTGCGGAAGGGGCCGGTCATCGCCGCGCTCTACCCGGTGGGGTTCCTGATCGTGCAACTGGCTCTCGCCCTCGCGCTGGCCTACGCCCTGGGCCGCCTGCTGGCGCTTCTGCACCCCTACGCGGCCTGGGCGGGCCTCGCCGTGGTCCCGCCCGTGCTCCACTGGTTCAAGGCCCGCGACAACAAGCTCTTCGCCTACTACCTCATGCACGACTACGCCTATTCGGCCCAATCCAAGGGCGCCAACCCGCCCGAGCTGGAGGCGCGCATGGCCCAGTTCACCGACGAGATTGCCGAAGCACTCACCACGGATGTGGACGAGGTGCTGGTGGTCGGCCACTCTTCCGGCGCGCATCTGGGCGTGTCCATCCTTGCCGACCTGATCCGCCAGGGTCGCGTGCCGCAGGACGGCCCGACGCTCTCTTTCCTCACGCTGGGCCAGGTCGTCCCCATGGTCTCGTTCCTCAGGAACGCCGACCGTCTGCGCGCGGACCTTCATTACCTCTCCTCCTCCGATGAGCTCACCTGGGTCGACGTCACCGCGCCCGGGGACGGCTGCGCCTTCGCGCTGTGCGATCCCGTGGGTGTCTCGGGCGTTGCCCCCGATAACCAGCGCTGGCCGCTGATCCTGTCGGCGGCCTTCACCCAAACCCTCAGCCCGGAACGGTGGAAGGCCCTGCGCTGGCGCTTCTTCCGCCTGCATTTCCAGTATCTCTGCGCCTTCGATCGCCCCGGCGACTATGACTATTTCCAGATCACCGCCGGGCCTCAAACTCTCGGCCAACGCTACGCCAACCGCCAGCCATCCCCCAGCCGCATCACCCGCGCCACCTCCCGCTTCACGAGCATGGCCGCATGAGCCAACCGCCAAAGCCCCCGGCCCGCGAGGGCCGCGTCTCGCTCTGGCGCTACATGCGGCTTTTCCGGGCCGATATCCTCTCGGCGCAGCCCGCACGGCTCTACCGCGCCTGGATGGCCGAATTCCGCACGCCGTTCTTCCGCTCCTACCTCTGCAACGAACCTGCGCTTGTCGACCTGGTGCTCAAGCATCGCCCCGACGATTTCCCCAAATCCGACCGGGTGCGCGAAGGCCTCACACCGCTCTTGGGCAATTCCGTCTTCGTCACCAATGGCGCGACCTGGAAACGCCAGCGCCGCATCATCGACCCGGCCTTCGAGGGCGGACGCCTGCGCGACACCTTCCCCGCCATGCTCGCCGCGGGGCAGGGCGCCGTCACCCGCCTGGCCGGGCACGCCACCGGCCAACCCGTAGAGATCGAGGCCGAGACAAGCCACGTCGCCGCCGACGTGATCTTCCGCACGCTCTTCTCGATCCCGATCGAGGATGAAATTGCCACCCGCGTCTTCAACGAGTTCCGCGAGCATCAGCGCACCCAGCCCATGCTGAACCTCGCCGCCTTCCTGCCGTTGCCGCGCTGGTTCCCGCGCTTTCACCGGGGCAAAACCAAGGCCACCGCCCGCACTATCCGTGACCTCATCACCCGGCTGACCACCCGCCGGATGGACGAGATCGCCGCCGGGACCGCGCCGGACGATCTTGCCACCAAGATCATGACCACGACCGACCCCGAGACGGGCGACCGCTTCGACACGCCCGAGATGGTCGACCAGGTGGCGATCTTCTTTCTCGCGGGGCATGAAACCTCCGCCTCGGCCCTTGCCTGGGCGCTCTACCTGCTGGCCATGCATCCCGACTGGCAGGACCGCCTGGCGGCCGAGGCACGAGGCGTGCTGACGGATGGCACCATGCCCTTTTCCGACATGGGCAAGCTGCGCGTCTCGCGCGACGTCTTCCGCGAGACCCTGCGCCTTTATCCGCCCGTCCCGATGATGGTGCGGGAGGCCGCCTGTCCTGAAACCTTCCGCGACCGGCAGGTCAGCAAAGGCAGCCAGATCGTCCTCAGCCCGTGGCACCAGCACCGCCACGAGCGCCTCTGGGAGCGCCCCGACGATTTCGACCCGGCCCGCTTTGGCACCGAGAACGGCAAGAGCTGTTTGCGCAATGCCTTCATGCCGTTCTCCGCCGGCCAGCGGGTCTGCACCGGGGCCGGATTCGCGATGATCGAGGGGCCGCTCCTGTTGTCCATGCTCGTGGGGGCCTACCGCTTCGATCTGGTGCCCGAGCGCCCCGCCATGCCGGTGGCGCACCTGACCGTCCGCGGCAAGGACGGCATCTGGCTCAAGGTCACGCTCCGGGACTAAAGCGATTAAGGGCAAATCTTTTCAGAAAAGATTTGCCAAAAGCTTTCTCAAAGCTTTTGGCCGTCAACACCAAACCGAGACACGCTCGTTGTTGCAAAAGATCACGACCTGTCCGGCGTTCTCGACCGCATGATAGCCCCGTCGCGTTATCTCGCACCGGAACCGCTCACGCCCCACGATCCGCTCGATGTCCCTCACGCTGCGTCGGACAACGCCGCCAGCCCGCGCCGCTTTCGCGTCGAAGATCTTGCGCATCCAAAGGTCCGCGGGCAACAAAAGACGAAGCTCTGACATGGTCCCAAGGTGACGCGATCAGGGTTAAGAACGGGTAAAGCCCGTGCGGTGTGTCAATCGGGCCGTCGAATGACAACGGCACCGCCGCATTACCACTCGGATACCGACGCGATACCGACGTGGGATTCGGCGCTACCGAATCCGTTAACCTTTTTCCCGGTAATGCCGCAGAACGTAGAGCCGGATCGCCGACGCCAGCCCCATCTCCACGCCCCGCGCCGCGTCGATCCGGGCGGCCAGCAGGTTTACCGGCACATCTTCTTCGGCGGCTATCTCTTTGAAAGCCTTCCAGAAATCATCTTCCAGGGACACGCTGGTGCGATGCCCGCGCAGGGTCAGCGACCGTTTGACCGGCCGGCTCACTCGTCGTCCAGGCGATGCTGCCGCAGCGCGTCCCGCGCCTTTTTCGCTCTTGCCTCGTCAACCTCTCGATCGACCTTGGTCCGACCGAATTTCACTGCGTTTTCACCAGCTTGCGCTCGCTTTTTCACGCGATTCTTCGCCTTCCGAACGCGGTTGAGATTGACGACCTCGCTCATGCGTCTTTCGGGCCGATCATGTCTTCGGGCCGCACCACTTCGTCAAAGGTCTTTTCGTCCACGAACCCCAGCGAAATTGCCTCTTCTTTCAAGGTGGTACCGTTCTTGTGCGCTGTCTTGGCGACCTTGGTGGCATTGTCATAGCCGATGGTCGGCGCCAGCGCCGTCACCAGCATCAGGCTTTCCTTCATCAGCTTCTCGATCCGGGGCTCGTTGGCCTCGATTCCCAGCAGCATCCGCTCGGTGAAGCTGTCCGCCGCGTCACCCAAAAGCTGTATGGATTGCAACAGGTTATACGACATCATCGGGTTGTAGACATTGAGCTCGAAATGCCCTTGGCTGCCTGCGAACTTGATCGCGGCATCGTTGCCCATCACGTGCGCCGCGACCTGCGTCAGTGCCTCGGCCTGCGTCGGGTTCACCTTGCCCGGCATGATCGACGAGCCGGGTTCGTTCTCGGGCAGGATCAACTCGCCCAGGCCAGAGCGCGGGCCACTGCCCAAGAACCTGATATCATTGGCAATCTTGTAACAGCTGCCCGCCACGGTCGCGATTGCGCCGGACAGGAAAACCATCGCGTCATGGGCCGCCAGCGCCTCGAATTTGTTGGGCGCGGTGACGAAGGGCAGGCTGGTGATCTCGGCCATGTTCGCCGCCACCGTCTCGCCCCAGCCCTTACGGGTGTTGAGGCCCGTGCCCACGGCCGTGCCCCCCTGGGCCAACTCGTAAATGCCCGGAAGACCGGTCTCGATCCGCGCGATTCCCTGACGGACCTGGTGGGCGTAGCCCGAGAATTCCTGGCCCAGGGTCAGCGGCGTCGCATCCTGCGTATGGGTGCGGCCGATCTTGATGATATCCTTGAATTCGCTAGATTTTTTCTCCAACCCTGCGGCGAGTTTCTCCAACCCCGGCAGCAGGACATCACGCACCGACATGGCCGTGGCAATATGCATCGCGGTCGGAAAGGTGTCGTTCGAGGATTGCCCCATGTTGCAGTGATCGTTGGGGTGAACGGGATCCTTGCTGCCGATGGTGCCGCCGAGGATCTCGATCGCGCGGTTGGCGATGACCTCGTTGGCGTTCATGTTCGATTGCGTGCCCGAACCCGTCTGCCAGACCACGAGGGGGAAATGGTCGTCCAGCTTACCCTCGACGACTTCGCCCGCCGCTTCGATGATTGCGTCTGCCAGCTTGGCGTCTAAAACGCCCGCCTCCTTGTTTGCCATGGCGCACGCCTTCTTGATCACGCCGAGCGCGCGCACGATGGCGACTGGCTGTTTCTCCCAGCCGATGGGAAAGTTCATCAACGAACGCTGCGTCTGGGCCCCCCAGTATTTTTCCGCAGGGACTTCCAGCGGGCCGAAACTGTCGGATTCTGTACGGGTAGAGGTCATGTCGGCGTCTCCTGGAACTGCTTTTGGATTTCATACCGGACCAAGCGGAAAGATCAACGCCGTGTCTTATGAATTACCCTGTCCGCATGTCACTTGCGGAAGCTGTCGAGACTCACGACCTCGGCGTCCCGAGGCTTGGCGACGTCGTCTTCGTCGACCTCGACACTATCGGCTTCGTCCAGTTCGCCGGCACTGTCGTCGTTCTCCTCATCTTCTTCGTCGTCTTCCTGAGACTCGAACCGAAGCCCGAATTCGACCGACGGATCGACAAAGGTCTGAATCGCGTCATAGGGGATATACAACGTCTCGGGGCTGTCGCCGAAATTGAGTGTGACGGTGAACCCTTCGTCGGTGACGTCCAGATCGTCGAACCAGTGCTGCATCACCACGGTCATCTCGCTGGGATAGCGTTCGCGAAGCCAGTCGGCGAGTTCTGCGTCGGGATGGGTCGTCTCGAAGGTGATGAAGAAATGATGCGCGCCGGGCAGTCCATTGTCCCGCACGCTGCACAGCACCTCCTGGATCAGGCCGCGCATGGCGCGATGCATCAGTTTTCCATAATCAATCGAATGCGGCATCTTGGTCCCCGAACCTCTTGCACCTCACAATAAGGGATTCGAAACAAAACAAAAGAGGCCGCGCATCTCAGATCAACAGATCCACGCCCCATGCGACAAAGGCCATCATCACAAGGCCGGCAACCATCGGCACACGCATCACCAGATAGAGAAACGAGGCAAGTGCGACCAGAACCGTATTCTGCGGCGAAAGGTTTCCGAGCAGCAGGACGGGACCATATCTGCCCTGTGATATCTCGGTGAAGAGTACGTGCAGGGTGAACCAGACTGCAAGGTTGAGGATCACGCCCGCGACACTGGCCGATATTGCATCGAACGCGCCCTTCAGGCGGGGGCGGGACAACAACGACTCGACATAGGGAGCGGCGGCAAAAATCCACAGAAAACAGGGGACGAACGTGACCCAAAGCGTCACGAGCGCGGCCACCGTGGCCAGTCCGGGGCCACCTTGCAGGAAACCCGCCATGAAACCAGCAAATTGCGTCACGAGGATAAGCGGCCCCGGGGTGGTTTCGGCAAGCCCGAGCGCGTCGATCATCTGGTCCGTGCTGAGCCAGCCGTAGGATTGCACGATTTCCTGCGTCATGTAAGCCAGCACGGCATATGCGCCACCGAAGGTCACCACGGCGAGCTTGGAGAAGAACAGACCTATCTGCAAAAGCAGAGAGGCGTTCACGGCCCACAGGATCACGAGGGGCGCGGCCCAGACCGCGCCCCATAGCAGAACCGTGCGCAGGGTATTGCCCGGGTACACCGGTGTTGACGCCTTGGCTTCGGGCGAGGTCGCGGAGGCGAAAACGAGGCCGATCGTGGCCGCGAGCGCGATGATGGCCGGGAAGGGGACCGACAGGAAGAATATTCCCACGAATGCGGCGAGCGCGAGCACATAGGCGAGCCCGCCTTTCAATGCCCGGCGCGACAGCTTGTACAGGGCCTGAAAGACGATGATGACCACGGCGGCCTTGATGCCGGCGAACAAGACCTGCACCAGGGGCAACTGGCCGAAATAGGCGTATCCGAACGCCAGCGCGAAGATGACCGCAGCGCCCGGAAGCACGAACAACAGCCCTGCCAGCAGCCCCCCCGGAACGCCGCGCAGCTTCCAGCCCGCGTAGGTGGCCAGTTGCATCGCCTCGGGCCCGGGCAGAAGCATGCAGAATGACAACGCTTGCAGAAACTGCGTCTCGGTCAGCCATTTGTGGCGGTCCACCAACTCTGTCTGCATAAGGGAAATCTGCGCGGCAGGCCCGCCGAAGGACAATATCCCGATCCGCCCGAACACGCGGAACATCTTGCTAAGCGATACCGTCATCGCGCATCTCGTGTCACTGGCCAGTCGTGGCCTTCGTCATACCCGTCGCGGACCCATCGGTACAGTGCATCATATATCGCCATTCCGGCCTGCAACTGTTCATGATCGTTGCGAAACTGCCGAGACAGGCCGACCGAGACCGCCAGCAGGCCCGCGGCTGCCGGGTGCAGATCGTGTCGGTTGGTATCCGCGCCGCGAACGACCAGTGAAAGGCGGGCCAACGCGACAGAGGTCAGGTGGAATTCTGCAGACATTGTGTCGAATGTGCAGGTGTCACCTCGATGGGTCCAGAAGACGCCCTCGACATCGAAAGCCGTGGCGCCGAAGCGATCCGCGACGTTGGCGACTTCTGCCGGCGAGACGAAAAGAAAACGTGCCCCGGGATCGACAAAACGCCGGATCAACCAAGGGCAGGCAATGCGGTCGATCTTGGGCCGGTGGCGCGTCACCCACAAGGTGTGTCCGGCATTGGCCGGGGGCAGGGCGCTTGCCGGGATACGCATCAAGTCCACCGTATCGCGCCAGGCTTCCATGCCGCCCTCGAGGTATTCTGCACGAATGCCGTCGCCGCTCAGCCACGCTGCAACGCCCTGGCTGAGTTTTCGGCCTTTCTGGCAAATGATGACGGCTCGATGCCCCGGTGTGAGCCGCGCCTTGATCCCGGCGATATCGGTATGCGGATGCCGGCGTGATCCGGGGATAAGAAAGGGATCGGCCTGGAAATCGTCGTCCAGGCAGATGTCGAAAAGGTCCGGACAGTCCGGCGTTCCGATCAGGCGGTCGAGTTGGGAAACGGTTATTCCGTTGGGCGGCACCATGGTACATCCTCTGCTGACAGCGTTGACGCGATTGCGCAACGTTCAGTGGATGCGACTTTGGGCCATAGCCTCACGGGGCAGTCGCAGATGCGCCCCATAGCCTACCGTGGCCGTCCTGGATAGTTCTGTCAATGCCTGTCGGAACATGATGCGAAGTCGGCGCGTTGAGAGTAATCGATGGGGTTTATTTCATGACACTGAACACTTCTGCCGAGTACCGCGATGCACTTGCCAAATTACAGGTTCGGATCAAGGACACGCTGGCAGGCTATGACGAGATTCTCGAACGGGCAGAGCCCGATATTCGCCCTCTGATGGAAAGCTTTTCCGCAGCGCATGCGGAGCACGAGGCAGAATTGTCGGCGCAGTTGCGCACGCATGGATGTGTACCAGACGAGGACGGCAGTTTCTTTTCCACCGTACAGCGCATCGTCATCAAGACCCGTGCGGTCTTCGATGACATCGATGAAGACGTGCTCAATTCGGTGATAAAAGGCGAGGAACGGATCATGCAGCTTTATGACGAGGCCATGGCCGTAGCGCGCGATGAAGAGGATTTGTCGCTTCTCAGTCGCCAGCGGGGTCAGATCGCACGGTTGGTGCAGGATGCGAAAAACCTCGCCGACTGACGCGCGCTGCCGCGTCAGCAAGGGACTTCCCAAAGCATTGTGAATTAGGTGAAGTGCAGGCTTCTGTTGCCAGGTGCCTGCGAACCCCGCCTGACCTTGCTAGAGGCCAGGGCTTAAGAGTCGGTTACTCCGACCGCTTACGCGGCCATTGCTACCGGAGCATTATTGTCGTTGGCAATTATGCTTAGCGTACCGATAACGGTGGTAACTCACCGGGACAAAGCTTACCCCTTTAGACGTTCGTCGATCCTGTTTCGGCCCCATATCCCTCCAACGACGGGTGATTGGTGGAGCCGCCGGGTACCGCCCCCGGGTCCGATCCGCTTATTACGAGCGCGTTTATGTCCATAGTCCCGAAGGACAGCTTAAACATAGTGACGCGGTGGGATATTGCAACCGGATCCAGGACCGCGGATGCCGAAAATTTCGGCGAATCTACTGCTAATGTGCCTAGATAACTTGCGTGGAATCCGTTCAGTGCATCGTTTGACCAGCGCTCATATCCCCTGTGCCGTGCATGGGTCATGTCGCTTGCGCCAGGAAATAGGCCGCATTTCATTGAAGTTCGGTCGTCAAACGGGTTAGTCTTGCCCCGACAGGGTAGTCCGTGGGTTCGCCATGGATCCCTGGGGACATGCGCACGCAGCCGACAAGAGCCGCGACAAACGGTGCGCAACAGGAGGGACACACATGTTCAAAAAGATCATGGCTCCGGTCGATTTGGCACATATGGATCGTCTCGAGAAGGCGCTCAAATGTACCGCAGACCTGGCCAAGCACTACGATGCCGAAGTGATTTTTGTCGGCGTCACAAGCTCTACCCCGAGTTCCATGGCCCACACGCCTGCCGAGTACGCGGAAAAGCTCGACGCGTTCGCGAAAGATCAGGGATCGGACCACGGCTTCACCGCGTCAGGCGACGCGCTGGTCAGCCAAGATCCGAGTTCCGACGTGGACGACATCCTGCTGAAGGCGGTCAAGGACACTGGCGCTGATCTGGTCGTGATGGCCAGCCATGTCCCGAACATCATGGATTACGTCTGGCCGTCCAACGGCGGAAAGATCGCGGAACACGCCGATTGCTCGGTCATGGTTGTCCGCACCTGATCGCGTCTAGCGCTGCCCTAATCAAGTTTTACAAATAGGAGGTCGTGCATGGCCGACGAAACGACAAATCAGGGGATCCCGGAGCCGGAAGGCACCACGAACCTCATACAGACCGACTACAAGATCGGTCAGGACAATATCGAAACCAAGATCGGGCCGTTCGGCCTTGATATCCACAATCCGGTCTTTCTGATTTCGGGCCTCGCCATCGTCGCGTTCGTTTTTTACGCGCTGGCCCTGCCTGAGCAGGCCTCGGGCCTGTTTGACTGGCTCTTCAGCGCCGTCACCAAGGGCTTTGACTGGTTCTTCCTTGGCGCTGCCAACATTTTCGTGATTTTCTGCCTGTTCCTGATCGTGACGCCCTATGGCTCGGTCCGACTGGGCGGGACGGATGCGACACCGGACTATTCCTACATAGGATGGTTCGCGATGCTGTTCGCTGCCGGCATGGGCATCGGTCTGCTGTTCTTTGGCGTGTCCGAACCGATGAGCCATTTCTCCAGTTCGCTGGGTGGAACATCGATGGAAGAGGGCGTGCGGACGGACTGGGCGCCGCTTGGAGCCGCGGGCGGTGACGAGGCGGCGGCACAACGCCTGGGCATGGCCGCGACCATCTTCCACTGGGGTCTGCATCCTTGGGCGATCTATGCCGTCGTTGCATTGGCACTGGCACTTTTCTCTTACAACAAAGGTCTGCCGCTGACCCTGCGCTCGGCCTTCTATCCGATCTTCGGCGATCGTGTCTGGGGCTGGACCGGCCATATCATCGACACGCTGGCGGTTTTCGCCACGCTGTTCGGCCTCGCCACTTCGCTGGGTTTCGGTGCGGAACAAACGGCGTCGGGTCTGACCTATCTCTTCGGCAGCGGTGACGCGGCTGAAGGCACGCGGTCGTTCATGGGCATCGCTTATGGCAATAGCGAGGAAAGCGGTGTCGAGAACAACCCGCTGCTGCTGGTGATCCTGATATCGGCCATTACCGCGGTTGCCCTGGTCTCGGTCGTCCGGGGTCTGGACGGCGGCGTGAAGGTCCTGTCGGAGATCAACATGGGCCTTGCAGCGCTGTTGCTGCTGTTCGTGTTCTTCGTGGGCGGTCCGATCTTCCTGATCACGCTGTTTTTCGACAGCATCTGGGCCTACCTGCAGAACCTCGTTGCCCTGTCCAATCCGCTTGGCCGTGAAGACCTGAACTTCAGCCAGGGCTGGACCTCGTTCTATTGGGCTTGGTGGATCAGCTGGTCGCCCTTCGTCGGCATGTTCATCGCCCGCGTCAGCCGCGGTCGTACGGTGCGCGAATTCGTGACATGTGTCTTGATCATCCCGACGCTCGTCTGCGTGCTCTGGATGACCGTCTTCGGCGGCACCGCACTCAACCAGGTGGTCAGCGAAGGATACACCGGCGCACAAGATGCGGCTCTGGAACTGAAGCTGTTCTACATGCTGGACCAGTTGCCGCTGGCGACGATCACATCGGTAATCGGCATCGTGCTGGTGATCGTGTTCTTCGTCACCTCGTCGGACTCGGGCAGCCTTGTGATCGATACGATCACGGCCGGCGGCAAGGTCGATGCTCCGGTGGCGCAGCGCGTGTTCTGGTGCATCTTCGAGGGCGCCGTGGCTGTCGTGCTGTTGATCGGCGGGGGGCTTTCCTCGCTGCAATCGGCGGTAATTTCGACAGGCCTGCCGTTCACCTTGGTGCTGCTGGTCATGTGCTACGCAATCTGGCGCGGTCTGGCGTCCGAGAAACGCGCCTGACGCAGCCAGCGGCAAGGCTGGCACCACGATAGTTTTGAAGCCCCCCGAGTTCTTGCACCTCGGGGGGCTTTGCTGTTTGTTCAACCCGAACAATGGGGGAGGGATGGATGACGAAAGCTTTGGACATTGATTTCGTGCGGACGCAGTTCCCCGCCTTCGCCGAACCTGGCTTTAACGGAAAGGCCTTTTTCGAGAATGCGGGCGGGTCCTACACCTGTGCGCCGGTGATAGAGCGGCTGACGCGGTTCTACCATCAGCGCAAGGTTCAACCTTATGGCCCTTTTGAGGCCAGCCGTCTTGGCGGCGAGGAGATGGACGAGGCCCGAACAAGGTTGGCCGCGATGCTTGGCGTCGCAACCGACGAGCTGAGCTTTGGGCCATCCACGACGCAGAACACATATGTCCTGGCGCAGGCCTTCCGTGACTGGATGAACCCTGGCGACGCAATCATCGTGACGGATCAGGATCACGAAGCGAATTCCGGCCCATGGAGACGCCTGGGCGATGCGGGAATCGAGATTCGCGAATGGAGGATCGACAGCGAAACCGGTCTCTTGCGGCTGGACGATCTGGAGGCTTTGCTGGACGAAAGGGTCAGGCTGGTCTGTTTTCCGCATTGTTCGAATATCGTCGGGGCGGTGAACCCGGTGGTCGAGATCACGGCCGCGGCCCATGCCGCCGGGGCGTTCGTCTGCGTGGACGGCGTCTCTTATGCGCCGCACGGGTTCGTCAACGTGGGCGATCTGGGCGCCGACATCTACCTGTTCTCGGCCTACAAGACATACGGGCCGCATCAGGGGATCATGACGATCCGGCGCGAGTTGGGTGAGATGCTGCCCAACCAGGCGCATTGGTTCAATGCCGACAGTCTGTACAAGCGGTTCACGCCGGCGGGGCCCGATCACGCGCAGGTGGCGGCCTGCGCCGGAATGGCAGATTACTACGACGCACTGGCCGAGCATCATGGCTGCACCGGGGACGCGGCAGAGCGAAGCGCCGGCGTGCACGATCTCATGCGGGCGCATGAGACCGCGTTGCTTCAGCCCTTGTTGGATTACCTGGCGGACAGGAATACGCTACGCCTGATCGGGCCGCGCGACGCAGCTTTGAAAGCGCCCACGGTGGCGGTCGAATTGCCCGGCCCCGGGCGCGAGATGGCGGAAAAACTGGCGGCGCAGGGCATCATGGCCGGTGGTGGAGACTTCTACGGGGCGCGGCCGTTGCAATCGATGGGGATTGATCTGGACAAGGGCGTTCTGAGGCTTAGCTTCGTGCATTACACAAACAAGGCCGAAGTGGACAAACTGTTGACTGCTTTGGAAACTTGTCTTTGATCCACGGGGAAATGCAGGCCGTATAGCCCCTGACTGACGCGGGGGGACGACGAGCTTGGCAGATACAAAACCCACACTTCTTTGGCTGCGCCGTGATCTGCGGCTGTCGGATCATCCGGCGCTGACCGCCGCGGTCGACCGTGGCGGTCCCGTTGTTCCGGTTTTTGTTCGCGACAAGCTGGTGGATGACCTTGGGGCGGCGCCGAAATGGCGCTTGGGTCTGTCTCTGGCGGACCTCGACAAACGGCTGCGCGAAAAGGGCAGCCGCATCGTGTTCCGCGCAGGCAAGGCTGCCGATGTTCTGAAGGACTTGGCGAAAGAGACCGGGGCAGGGGCGGTCTACTGGTCGCGGGCCTATGACCCGGACGCGATCGAACGGGATACCGAGGTGAAATCTTCACTCAAGGACGCAGGCATCGAGGCCGAAAGTCATACCGGCCACCTGTTGTTCGAGCCCTGGACTGTCGAGACGAAGGCCGGCGGTTTTTACAAGGTCTACACGCCGATGTGGCGGGCCGTTCGCGACCGCGACGTGGATGTGCCGTTGTCTGCCCCCTCGAAAATTCCCGCGCCTTCAAGCTGGCCGAAATCCGACGATCTGGCCGACTGGAAGCTGGGCGCCGCAATGGACCGGGGCGCCGAGGTCTGCCTGCCGCACCAGCGCGTGGGCGAAGAGGCGGCGCATGGCCGGCTGGGGTGGTTTACCGGCCAAGCGATCTCCGATTACGGAAAACAGCGCGACTTTCCGGCGGAAGACGGCACCTCGGGGCTGTCGGAAAACCTGACCTACGGCGAGATTTCCCCGGCACAATGCTGGCATGCCGGGCAGCGGGCGTTGCAGAACGGAGGCGGAAAAGGCGCCGAGACCTGGCTGCAGGAACTGGTCTGGCGCGAGTTCGCGTATCACCTGATCTATCACACACCCCGCATTAAGCACCGCAACTGGCGCGAGGAATGGGACGCATTCCCGTGGAACGACGACGAACGCCGCGCGGAGGTCAAGGCGTGGAAGCAGGGCCGCACCGGCGAACCCTTCGTCGATGCTGCCATGCGCGAGATGTACGTCACGGGAAAAATGCACAACCGGGCCCGGATGATCGTTGCCAGCTACCTGACCAAGCACCTGATGACACATTGGAAAGTGGGCCAGGCGTGGTTCGACGACTGCCTGACGGACTGGGATGTGGCTTCGAACGCGATGGGCTGGCAATGGGCGGCTGGCAGCGGACCGGACGCGACGCCCTATTTCCGTGTCTTCAACCCCGAAACCCAGCTGGACAAATTCGATCCGGACGGGGCGTACCGCCGCCGCTGGATCGCGGAGGGGCAAAGCAGTCCGACGAAAACGGCGCTCAGCTATTTCGATGCAATCCCGCGCAGTTGGACGATGCGGCCAGACGACACCTATCCCGAGCGCATCATCAGCCTTTCAGAGGGCCGTGAGCGTGCGCTGAGAGCTTATGAAGAGAGACCGTTTTGAATTTCCCGAGACCATCCGCCGGCGCCGCGCCCGGCTCTGCCGCGACGCCGGTTGCAACCGCGAAGGCAGCACGTGAGACAATCCTGACCGACACGACCGGCCAGTCCGCGCTGCCGCGGTATTTCACCAAGATGTTCGAGGTTGCCGGGACACTTCAGCATGGGCGACTTGATATCGGCCTCGAGGATGGCCGCGTTTTCCGTGTCGAGGGCCAGGCGCCGGGCCCGGTGGCGCGGATCGACATTCACAATCACGACCTCTTTGCTCGTATGCTGCGCGAGGGATACCTGGGTTTTTGTGATGCCTACCTGGACGGATGGTGGACCACGCCGGACCTTCAGGCCTTCATGGACCTCGTCAACAGCGACAACGACGACATGTACAACGGCTATCCCGGCCAGAAAATCGTCGAAATCTATGAAAAGCTGCGCTTTTGGTTTCAGCGGAACACCCGGAAACAGGCGCGTCGCAACATCAGCTATCATTACGACCTGGGCAATGATTTCTACCGTCTGTGGCTGGACGAAACCATGACCTATTCCAGTGCAATCTTTGAAACCGGGCAGGAAAGCCTGGAGGCTGCGCAGACCGCGAAGTATGCCTCGATGGTCGACCAGATGGGGGCGAAGCCGGGCGATCACGTGCTCGAAATCGGCTGTGGCTGGGGCGGGTTCGCCGAGTACGCCGCCGGGACGAGGGGGCTGCGGGTCACCTGCCTGACGATCAGCGAAGAGCAGTTCAAGTATGCGCAGGACCGCATAGCAACTGCCGGATTGTCCGACCTCGTGACCTTCAAGCTGCAGGATTACCGCGATGAGACGGGCCATTACGACGGCATCGCCAGCATCGAGATGTTCGAGGCTGTCGGCGAACAGTATTGGCCGGTCTATTTCGACGCGGTGCGCGAGCGTCTGAAACCCGGCGGCCAAGCGACGCTGCAGATCATTACCGTGGGGGATGATCGTTTCGAAACCTACCGAAACGATGTCGACTTCATCCAGAAGTACATCTTTCCGGGCGGCATGTTACCCAGCCCCGGGGCTCTGAAAGCCCAGGTGGAACGGGCCGGTCTGCTGTTCCGGCAGTCGATCGAGTTCGGCGAAAGCTACAGCCAGACACTGCGCCGCTGGCACGACACCTTCAACGAGAAATGGGACCAGATCGCCAGGATGGGCTTCGATACCCGCTTCAGGCGGATGTGGAATTTTTATCTCACCTCTTGTGCGGCGGCGTTTCATACGGGTAACTGCGATGTGACACAGATTACAATCGCAAGGCCCTGCAAGGAATGCCCGTAACAGACAGTATGCCCACCACCGGAAGAGGCGTCGCTGCGATATTGATGGCGATCCTGGCCTGGTACGCATCCGAAATGTTCCGGCCGCTTATGCCGGAGGGCACCGGCTTTGGCTGGTTCAACGAGGTCAATGTCGTGCTTGGGCTTCTTTCGGGGTGGATCGTGATCGGATCGCGTTTGAACTATGGCTACAGCAACGCGATCGGTGCCGGGCTGACCGGCGTGGGCGCTCTGGTGTTCTGGGCGCTCTTCCTGCAGAGCTTCAACGAGATGCTGCGGCTGGCGCTGGAAAAGCGCTATGACGGTCCCGTCGAAGGGATCATCGCCATTTTCGAGATCGGAATAGATTACCTGTTCACGATGTGGCACATACCGCTGATCGTTCTGCTCGTGGTAGGCGGCATCGTGATCGGTCTGGTCTCGGAATGGGTTGCGCGGCGCTGGCGCTAACCGGATGGCGCGGGTGGTTCTTGACGGTCCGACGTGGACCGACGCTTTGATCCGGCGCGTCGCAGGCGCCCCCCTTTTGCCCCACGAGACAGTGCGAATGCTGGAGGGGGTCGCGGCGGATCGTGCGATCTTTTTCGCCGAAGTGGCCGGCTTTTCACGCGAAGAGCGGTCTGACACCACCGTGCTTCGGGCGGATGAAACCCATTGCGCAAGGGTCCTGGAATGCGCCGCGGACGAGATCATGGGATATTTCGGTCGACGATGCGTGCAAGAGTTGGCACCACTTCGTCAGATGATCTTGGCGCGCGCCGCGGCGCAAGCCGCCGCCGAACGGATGCCGGCGCCGGCGGACCTTCGAACTGCCACGCGTGGCGCCGAGGTCGAGATACTGTCCCACGACACACCGCATGAAGGGTTCTTCCTGACCCGCAGCTATCGCTTGCGTCACCCGCAGTTCGATGGCGGGATGAGCAATATCGTAAGCCGAGAGGTTTTTGTGGCCTCCGACGCGGCCCTCGTGCTGCCCTACGATCCTCGCCGCGACAGAATTCTGCTTGTCGAGCAGTTCCGCATGGGTCCCTTTGGCCGTGGTGATCCGCTACCTTGGGTGCTTGAGCCGGTCGCGGGCCGTGTCGATGCCGGCGAAACACCCGAACAGGCGGCGCGGCGCGAATGCCGCGAGGAGGCCGATCTGGAATTGACCCAGCTCTTGCATGTCAGCTCCCATTATTGCTCACCCGGATGCTCGACCGAGGTGTTTCATTGCTATGTCGGGCTGTGCGAATTGCCGGAAACAGGCGAGACACATGGGGGGCTGAAGGCAGAGCATGAGGACTTGCGCCGCCACGTCATCGGCTTTGACGCAGCCATGGCGATGACACGCACGGGCGAAGTGAATATAGGCCCGCTCTTTGCATTGTTGCTCTGGCTCGAACGGGAACGCACGCGCCTGCGCGCATCTGCTTGAGTTCACGGCGGTTCCGCCTTAATCAGACTTGGAATACCCGATTTAAGGAGCCTCAGCGATGCGGATCGCCAAGGATCTGGCCGACGCGGTCGGAAACACCCCTCTCATCAAGTTGCGAAAGGCCAGCGAAGAAACCGGCTGCGACATCTATGGCAAAGCCGAGTTCCTGAATCCCGGCCAGTCGGTCAAGGATCGGGCGGCACTGTCGATCATCACGGATGCTGTCGCTCGCGGTGATCTTAAACCGGGTGGGACAATCGTCGAAGGAACGGCCGGTAACACCGGTATCGGGCTGGCGCTGGTTGGCGCGTCCATGGGGTTCAAGACCGTGATCGTGATCCCGGAAACGCAAAGCCAGGAAAAGAAGGACATGCTGACGCTTGCCGGCGCAGAGCTTGTTCAGGTTCCGGCCGCGCCTTATTCGAACCCCAACAATTTCGTGCGCTATTCCGAGCGGCTGGCGCAGAAGCTGTCGGAGACAGCCGAGAAGGGTGTGATCTGGGCCAACCAATTCGACAACACCGCCAACCGTCAGGCCCATGTCGAAACCACCGGCCCCGAGATTTGGGACCAGACGAACGGCAAGGTCGACGGCTTCATCTGTGCTTGCGGGTCGGGCGGCACATTGGCGGGCGTTTCGATGGCGCTTCAGTCCAAGGGCGTCAAGATGGGTATCGCCGACCCGATGGGAGCAAAGCTCTATTCGTGGTACACGACCGGCGAACTGGAAGCCGAGGGCAGTTCCATCGCCGAAGGCATCGGTCAGGCACGGATTACCGCCAACCTCGAAGGCTTTACCCCTGATTTCGCCTACCAGATACCGGACGAAGAGGCTTTGCCGATTGTCTTCGACCTGCTTGAACACGAGGGGCTGTGCATGGGGGCCTCTACCGGGGTGAACGTGGCAGGAGCAATCCGCATGGCCCGCGACATGGGGCCGGGGCACACGATCGTCACCATTCTGTGCGATTATGGTACGCGCTACCAGTCCAAGCTCTTCAACCCGGAATTCCTGCGCGAGAAAAACCTGCCGACACCCGGCTGGCTGACCGAGGCGCCGCGCAGCATTCCCGGGGTCTTTGTCGAATGACCCACCTCATGCGCTGCCTGATCGCCGTAGCGCTGTTGATGTCGGGGCTTGCCGCCCCGGTTACCGTCTCCCTGCTCTCGACTGCGCCGCCCGCCATGGCACAGTCGCAGGGGTCGTCCACCGAGATTGACTACGAGGCATGGGACCGGGTGGCAACCCGCGCCGACGAGGCGATCGAGGCCGGTCGCGCCTCGACCAATGCGCTGGAGACCCTGCGCAGCGACCTGGCGACTTGGCGACAGCGGTTCCTGGACGAGCAGGACACCAATCGAAACGCGATACAGACAGTGACGCGGCAGCTCGAAGCCCTGGGTCCGCCACCCGAGGACGGCGAGTCGGAAGTTGCGGAAATCGCCGCGGCGCGCAAGCTTCTCAACGATCGTATGGCGCGGCTGCGTGAACCTGTACGCTTGGCCGAACTGGCTCATACTCGCGCCGACGGATTGATCCAGGGGATCGACGCGATCATCCGGGAACGTCAGAGAGACGAGATCATGCAATTCGGGCCGTCTCCGCTCAACCCGGTCCATTGGCCGGAAGGGCTGGCCGCGCTCGGCAGTACGTTCGCAGCCCTGAGATCCGAAGCCGACGCAGCCTGGCGCAATCCGATCCAGCGCGATGAAACCAGGAAGGATATTCCGGTCATCCTCGTTCTGTCGGCGATCGGCCTCGTGCTGGTCGGCAGAGGACGAAAATGGACTCACGCCCTGACGCGCAAGATACTGGGAGAAGACCCGGGCGCGGCGCGCTGGATCGTCGGTTTCATCGTTTCGATGGGAAGCTTGTTCCTGCCCTTTTTTGGGGTCTATTTCCTGATCGAAGCGCTTTCAAGCAGTGGCTTTGTGGGATTGCGCGGCGGGCGGATTCTGGATGTGTTCGGGCCGCTGGTCTTCGCATTCCTTCTGGCGCGTTGGCTTGCCTCGCGCGTTTTCCCGGCAAAGGAAGCGCGCACGTTACCTCTGAACCTGTCGCAGCAAAGCCGTCGTAAGGGTCGGTTCTACGGGATGCTTCTCGGTGGTTTGGCCGCGGGAAGTTTCTTTCTGCAACAGGTCGGCGAGATCGCGCAATGGAGTCGGCCTGCCTCGGTCGTGATCCTGTACCCGCTGATGGTCTTGTGCTGCCTCCTGGTGTTCCGGATTGCAAATCTGTTGCGCGAACATGTGAGGGCCGATGCCGAGGATGACGGCGAGGAAACCTACCGCTCGCGCATGACCGGCATCCTGGCCTTTCTCATGACGGCACTGGCCATCATTGTGCCGGTGCTCGGCGCGGTGGGCTACTTCCGGCTGGCGCAGGCCCTTCTGTATCCTTCGCTGGGTTCGATCGAGCTTCTGGCGATGCTGCTTGTGCTGCAGCGTGTCGTGGTCGAGGTCTACGTCCTTATCACCAAGAACCGTGCCGGTGCGGCCGAGTCTTTGATCCCGATCCTGGTCGGCGTGGTTCTGGTTCTTCTCTCGTTGCCGATTTTCGCGCTTTTGTGGGGGGCTCGAGTTGCAGACCTGACGGAACTCTACAGCAGAGCCGCCGAAGGGTTCTTCATCGGTGAGACGCGGATATCACCCACGATATTCCTTACATTCGCGTTCATATTTGTGCTGGGCTACTTCGCCACGCGTCTTTTACAGGGGGCGCTAAAGAATACCATCCTGCCCAAGACCAGGATCGACACCGGCGGCCGCCATGCCATCCTGTCCGGTGTGGGGTATGTCGGAATATTCCTCGCAGCCGTGATCGCCATTACCAGCGCGGGCATCGACCTTACCGCCCTCGGCTATGTCGCCGGGGCATTGTCCGTCGGTATCGGGTTCGGTCTGCAGAACGTTGTGTCCAATTTCGTCAGCGGTATCATTCTGCTGGTGGAACGTCCCATTTCCGAAGGCGACTGGATCGAGGTCGGCGGCATTCACGGCAACGTCAAGGATATCTCGGTGCGCTCGACTATCATCCAGACTTTTGACCGCTCGGACGTGATTGTCCCGAATGCCGATCTGGTTTCGGGGCGTGTGACGAACTATACCCGCGGCAACACCGTTGGCCGTCTCATCGTGCCGGTTGGCGTGGCCTATGGAACAGACACCCAGATGGTCGACAAAATCCTGCAGGAAATCGCGGAGGCGCATCCGTTGGTGTTGTTGAACCCGCCGCCCTTTGTGGTGTTCCGCGGTTTCGGCGCAGATTCATTGGATTTCGAGATCCGGGCAATCCTGCGTGACGTCAACTATATCCTGACCGTGCATTCGGAGATGAACCACCAGATTGCGCACCGTTTCGCGGAAGCCGGGATAGAAATACCGTTCGCCCAGCGCGACATCTGGATCCGCAATGCCGAGGTCCTGAACGGCGGGACCCGCGAAGACGGCGTGGCCGCGCAAGCCACCAAGCCGTCCAGCCCCAGCTTTGCGACAACACCACGCCAAAAGGACGAGCCGCCAGACATGGACGGCGACGCCGATGGCGGCGGCGGAGCGGGAGACGGCCGTTGATCGGCTTTGCAGGACGGTCGCGCTCCGAGGGCGCGGTCACGTGCAAGAAAGCGCTTGAACTGGACTTGTCGCTGACGATAAAGAGGCCAGACCGGAGAGGTGGCCGAGTGGTCGAAGGCGCACGCCTGGAACGCGTGTAGGCGGGAAACCGTCTCCAGGGTTCGAATCCCTGTCTCTCCGCCATTGGCACTCTCGAAAGCGTTCTCTCGATCTGGCTGCGGCCGAATTTTTCTGTTGTTTGTCCGTTGTCAGGGATTTTGGTGTCAGGGATTTTGGGACAGATGTCGGCTTGAGGTAAGAGAGGATTTGGCTCATCTGGTTGGATTGATAATGTGGCGGATTTGAGGTGAAGCAAGCGTTGCGTTTCGATGGTCTTTCGTTTGATCCTTTCTCGTTGTTTTAGAATGGCGTGTCCGCGCCCGAAGTAGACGTCGGCGGGTGTGAGGTTCTGCAAGCTCTCATGGTAGCGCTGGTGGTTGCAGTGCTCGACGAAGGCATCGATCTGCGCGTGACACGGGAAGTCAATGTTCTCATCGTCGAGAGACCGGACCTGTATATCGATTTGGTCGACGCCGTCATCTCTGGCCGCTCAGATGATTTCAGCCTGCCTGTCGAATTTCTCGCCTTCAAAGACGGAATGAACCGGGCGTGCCGCGTCGAAGATGTGAACGAGCGTTTACCCACACATAATTTCACTGCGATACAGCGATGTGCGGCAAAGGTTTTCTGTGATGATCGCGTGCTTACCCTCAGTGAGCGCGCGTCCCCCTAGTGGCTGATCGGGATCAGCCCGCAGCCAGGCCTCGTGCTTGGATAAAGGCGAGACTAGACGAACCAGAAGCGGCGAAGGCCGTCGAAGTCAGTTTCAAAGCCCCGGACGTAGCTTGCGCCACGCTTGAGGCGGACATTCGCGAACACCCTGTATCGTCAGTCTTTCAAAAACCATGCAGATTGAAGGTTTGGGCAATTCGGACGAACAGCATGTTCGGCATGCTACCATCGATCATGAGGCTTCACAGTCGACGTCCGGCTCGCTCTGGACCTTCTCCGCAGAGCAGGATGTGCCAAAACTCAACCGTTTGTGTTACCGGCAGACTCGGCCGTATTTTAGCAGCTCTGATCACCGAACCGGACCTCGGCGCAACTACAGCGAAATGGTGCTCCGTTCCGCACAACTGACGCTGGCCCGAAAGCTGGCACATATTCGCTTCCGCTTCATTACTACCGGTCATTAGGTCCGCTAGATACTACCCCGCAGCCCGTAAGATCTGCCGCTTACTGCGAAAGCAACGTACGATGATTGCGACCTCACACCATGCGTGACAAACTGGACTAAAATCATGGACCAGTGCCGCTCCCACAGCTAGTTTGAATGTCCAGATGGACCGAGGCTCGATCCTGCATTAGGCATCAAGAACGGCCACTTGGTGTCTTAGTCCCGGAGAGCCTGCTTAGTAGGGAAAACGCATCAAGTGATGAGCAGACGGATACAAATAACAAGACGCAGCTTTGGGCTTGGGGCGATTGCTTTGGGCGTATCCGCCTGTGGCGGTACAGAACCAGGCACGGTCAGATCCACCATTCCGAGTGGTCTTCCGGCCGATCTCAGGCCCGTACCAAATGTAACTTACGATGCTTGGGTTGCTTCCTTCCGCGAGCGCGCAGCGACGAAAGGCATTTCACAAAGCACTCTCGCCTCGGCTTTCCGTGATACCGGCTATCTACCGGGGGTTGTTACGCGGGACCGTAATCAGACCGAGTTCAAACGCAGCCTGGAAGACTACCTCGCGATTGCCGCCTCGGAGGAGCGGGTTCAAAAAGGACGGGCCGCCTTTGCTAGCCATCGTGGAACGCTAATGGCGCTTGAAGATCGCTATGGTGTGGATGCCTACATCATCGCCGCTATTTGGGGCTTGGAGAGCTTCTACGGTGAAAGGCGAGGGGAGGTGCCTGTGATATCGGCTACTTCGACCTTGGCATTTGATGGTCGACGCGGGCAGTTCTTCGAACAGCAGTTAATCGCGGCACTGCGCATTGTTCAGACTGGCGATATTTCGGCCAGCCGCATGACGGGTAGCTGGGCAGGGGCGATGGGCCACACCCAGTTCATCCCGACATCTTACCTGCAATTTGCTGTTGATTACACTGGCGATGGACGGCGCGACATCTGGTCTGATGACCCCAGCGATGCTTTGGCCTCTGCGGCCGCTTATCTGCAACGCAATGGTTGGCAGCGCGGTGTTCGCTGGGGGTCTGAGACAAGCAATGGGTCACTTCAGCCACAGCCCGGCGGCCCACGCTTCGCCACCACGCGCAATTTCAGCGTGATCAAGCGCTATAACAACTCGGACGCCTACGCGATCGGCGTTGGGCATTTGTCCGACCGGATTCGCGGCGATGGTCCTTTACGGACGCCGTTTCCACCCGATGCCAACGGCCTAACAAAGGCCGATCGAGTGCGCCTGCAGAAGCGCCTGACTGCGCGTGGTTTCGATACCCAGGGCGCGGATGGTGTGATTGGTCGCGACACGGAGGCTGCAATCCGCGCCTATCAAGAAAGCCGTGGCCTTCCTGTGACAGGCACTCCATCGCAAGGGTTGCTTCAAAGCCTGTAGCAGGGCGGCGCTTTCCGGCATGTTGCGGCACTCAGGCAGACCTTTACGCGATAGCAGAGCATCTCTCGGACAAACTCGAGATCAAGAAACGTGTCCTTGCTTACCGAGACCGAAACCAGGCTGAATTGATACCCCTGACAAGCTTGTCAGCAGCATCCTTGGATGTTCCGGATCTCTTGTTCATCTTCGCTCCAATATGGCTTCGATGAACCAGAAATGCTCCGTTCCTCAAACACCTAAATCTGTCCGGTAGGTGCTGACGTTAGACAGCCTGGGTTTATCAGATCCCGCTTGATTGGAAGGAATGCAGCTCGGCGCGGGCGACCGGCTATGCTTTTCAAGACACGAACCAGAAGCCGAATACTATACTCTGGAAGGGTGTTGGGGCGCTGTGGTAAGAATTGCAAACCACTGTTCACGCTTCAATATTCGGCAATCGGGGCTTCGAAAAACCTTGCGGCCTCGCAGAACAATTAGCGATTGCAACGCACTCTGAATGGCAGCTCCTACTGAAGCTGTCCCGTTGCAATGCAGTTGCAGCGAACGACTGGAATCTACCCTAAGCGACATGCTCGTTTGGAAAGTTTGATTAAAGTAACGGTGGTATCAGACGACTCTGTACCGAGTATCCTACTTTTGGACGGCTCGGAGCGCGGAGAACGTTCGATGCTGGTCGCCTCCGCTCAGCCACTTGCCACATCTATCGATTATCCGCGTTACCCTGACAAATCGACGTCTGCGCGCCGACGATTTCACGCATTTGCCTTTCCAAGCTTGTTCGGCAACCAATAGGCGGAAAGCAGATCGGACCCGGATTGCGTCGCGCGACGTAGGCTCGGAGGATTTAGAACGGTCCCACCGAACCCGGCTCGAGCCACGGGGTGTCGCCGTGCGTAAATTCCTCACCGCTGAGGACCGGGTAGGTCTCTTCGGGAGGGTGACCATCAACGGCAAAACGAACACCGGGTACCATGCGAGGTGTCCCCAGCCCTACATCGACGCGCGGCGCCGGCTCTCACGAGACTTTCCGGAACCTTTACCGGTCTGAAGCCGCGCATCGCAGGGCAGGGCTCACTGGGCCGCATGCGCTTGCCGACATAGGTTTCGACGACGGGCACAAGGACAGCCGGGGCAACCGTGTCAAACTCTGCAAGACTTTGCATGAGCGACCGCGCCGCGTCCGGGGCTTATGAAAAGGTCCAGAATCCGACCTCTTCGCCATTGATAAACGCTTCAAGCGCGGGGGGGTGTCGGTCATCTGATGGCGACGTTTCAGCGGGCACCCCATGTGTCGGACAACCGATAGCCCAAGGGCCAGGGATCGGAAGGATCGAGCATGTGTTGATGCGTGCCGGTGATCCATCCGCGGCCGGATATTTCAGGCAGGATCGCGGGGAGCGTGCCCACCTTGGTTGCGCCGGTGACTTGTCCGGTGAAAGTGGACCCGATAAGCGAACGAGCTGTCAGCCGGTCGTGTATCTTCATCGCGCCGCGCCTGTGCAAAACCGCCATGCGCGCCGAGAGCGCAGTTCCGGTCGGAGAACGGTCCACCTTGCCGGGCCTGATAGCAACGGCAGCGCTGGTTTCCAGCCCATCCGGCCCATCGCGTAAAGGCCCTGCAAACAGACAGAACGAAATATGGCGCCAGTCCGGGTTTTCAGGATGCCGGAACCCCAACTGAGCCGTTGCCTCGTCGGCGATCCGAACGCCGAGTGCGGCGATGTCGCGCGCCTCGTCGGCGACAAGAGACAGGCCCAGCCGGTCGGCATCTACTATGACGAAACTGTCGCCACCATAGGCGGTATCAACGCATAACGTTCCCAAGCCTTCGACCTCTGTACTGGCATCGAGGTCCACTGCGAAAGACGGCAAGTTGCGCACGAAAATGCGTTCCGCCTTGCCATCGCGGCATTCTGCCCGGACATGCACCAGACCGCCGGGCGCTTCGAGGATGAGATTCGTCTCAGGCTCGGTCATCGGGACAATACCGCCATCAAGAAGCACTGTCGCAACGCAGATCGCATTCGAGCCGGACATCGGCGGCGTGTCTTCAGGCTCCATGATGATGAAGGCGGCGTCGGCTTTCGGGTTCTTGGGAGGCACCAGAAGATTGACGTGACGAAAAACGCCGCCCCTCGGCTCGTTCAGAACGAAATTGCGCAGCTGCTCATCCCGGGCGATCCAGCGGCTTTGCTGCCAGATCGTATCGCCGGGCGGAGGCAGAACACCACCGACGATGACATCGCCCACCTCACCTTCGGCATGGGCGGACACGACATGGATCGTCCTGACCGACCGCATGTCACAGCACCTTGCACAGCCGCAGCGCGTCGAAGATCGCCGCGTGGGTATTGCGCGAGGCCACGGCGTCGCCGATGCGGAACAGGCGATAGGTGCCGTCGCGGTTTCGCTTCAGATCCTGCGCGCGGCCCTCGATCAGCGCGTTGTAATCGACTTCCCCCCGGTTGGACGATCCGGGGCGCAGGTCGAAATAGAGATCGTCGAGCGGGCGTGTCCCGTGATTGACGACAACCTGATCGACTTTGCGTTCGCGATGCACGCCTCCGTAATCACTGCCGATCGTGGCCAGAAGGGCGTTGCCTTCGCGGCGCACGGCGTCAAGCCTCCACATCACGGTAAATGTCACGTCGTGTTTCTGAAGGGTCCGCATGGATGGTGTCAGGGACATGCCCATGACCTCGGGCGAGAAACTGCGGTCGCGTGTCATGATCTCGACCTTCGCGCCGGTCGCGGCAATTTTCTCGGCGGCCTGGAGCGCGGCGAAATCACCCGCCTCGTCGTAGATCAGCACGTTGCTGCCCGGCTGCGCGTCACCCGACAGGATGTCCCAGGCGGTGATCACCAGGTCCTCGCCGCCGCCCGGCACCTCGCTGTGGGGCAATCCACCCGTAGCAATGATCGCGACATCGGGCGCGTGGTCTCGTACGGTGTCTGCGTCAACCAAAGAATTGAAACGAAAGAAAACGCCCAAACGCTGACATTCCTCGAAGCGCCACTGGATCAGTTGGATCATTTCCTTTCGACGGTCCGTCTGCGCGGTCAGGCGAACCTGCCCACCGGGGTCGTTTGCGGCCTCGTGCACGACGACCTCGTGCCCGCGCGCCGCCGATACACGGGCGGCTTCCAGACCGGCCGGGCCAGCCCCGACGACCAGCACTCTGCGGCGGGTGTCCGCAGGCGGGATCTCGTGAGGCTGCTCGGTCTCGCGACCCGTGGCGGGGTTGTGAAGGCAAAGTGCCATGCCACCTTGATAGATCCGGTCAAGGCAGTAGTTTGCGCCCACGCAAGGCCGGATACGCTCCTCTTCTCCGCGCATGATCTTGGCGATGATATGCGGCTCGGCGATATGGGCACGAGTCATCCCGACCATGTCCAGTTTGCCGGTGGCAATGGCATGGCGGGCGGTTGCCACGTCCTGTATTTTGGACGCGTGAAAGGTCGGGATCTGCGCCTCGGCGCGTATCTCGCCGGCAAAGTCCAGATGCGGGCTGGACCGCATCCCCTGAACCGGGATCACGTCCGTCAGAGCGGCGTCAGTTGCGACATGGCCACGGATGACGTTCAGGAAATCGACCATTCCACAGGACTTGAGTCGCCTCGTAATCTCGATCCCGTCCTCTCGGGTAAGGCCGCCCTGCTTGTCCTCGTCAGCGACGTAGCGCAGGCCGACTATGAATTCATCCCCGACACGTGCCCGGATGGCAGACAGGACGTCCATGGTAAAGCGCAGCCGGTTGTCGAAGCTTTCGCCGCCATACGGCCCATCGAGGTGATTCAATTGCGAGGACCAGAAGGCATCCATCAGGTGGCCGTATGCCTCGAGTTCGATCCCGTCCAGACCGGCCGCCTGCATCCGCTCGGCCGCATCGGCATAGTCCTGGATGATGCGCGCGATATCCCAGTCTTCCATCTTCTTGGGGTATGCCCGGTGCGCGGGTTCGCGGGTGTGCCCGGGTGCCAGGCTCGGCAACCAGTCTCCCTTGTCCCAGCGCGTGCGCCAACCGAGGTGGGTCAACTGGATCATCACAGCGCATCCATGGTCGTGGCACGCGTCGGTCAGCGCCTTCATGTGCGGCACGACCTCGTCCCGGTAGGCCAGGATATTGTTGAAAGCCGGCGGACTGTCGCGGGACACCACGGCGGAACCTGCCGTCATGGTCAATGCAACGCCGCCGCGCGCACGCTCGACGTGATAGGCGCGATAGCGCTCGGTGGGCAGGCCGTCCTCGGGGTACGCCGGTTCGTGACTGGTGATCATCAGCCGGTTTTTCAGCGTCAGATGCTTGAGTTGAAACGGCTGGAGAAGGGGGTCGTGCGTCAAGGGCAGGCTCCTTTGCTGACAGTGCGACTGTTCGGGAAAATGTGTCGGCGCGTCAAGCTGGCGTCTATCGTGGAGTTCGTGCCGATCCATGAAGATGGCGGCGAGCGCCCCGGGTCGGACTTGGACATACGGAGCCGGTGCGGTCCGTGCAGCGGGCCAACCAGGCTTTTTCAAGCATCGCAACGGAGCTTCCAACGTTTCATCCGTCGGCGATACCAGGCTCGGGCATCTTTGGCGGCGTCAGCATGTACCTGCGGGATCAAAGCGGACAGGGCTCGAACGCGCTGATCAAGGCGGCGCGGCGTATGACGGGACAATCGTACTAGACCCGCGCGTGACCGCCGTGCGGGCCGACGGAACAGAAGTAAAGGTTTCGATATCGACCGTATTTTAGGCTCAGGTGCAAAATGCCATCGGTATCAGGTTCCAATCGGCATGGTCGTCCCGGCGCTCGCGGCGACGTTCCTTGTGCTGCTGCTTCAAGTCATGGTGAAGAATCCTGCCTCACCCGGGTCCGAACAGGTCGGCTGACCCTGTCGGTTGTCGGTGGCTCAGAATTGCAAACAGCCGGCGCGTGGCGTCGCGCACTTCATCGAACTGGTGCTTTGTGAATCGTCGCATTTCGCCTATCTTCCCATTCGAGACCGCCAAGGAGGCTGCATGAAACCGATTCAGAAAGAAGAACGCCGCGTCGCCAATATCCGGGACGAGGATGCGTTTCAGCCCTATGACCCTGTCACCGAACCGGGCACGTCGATGTTGAAGCTCAACACCGACCTGCCACGGGATGTGGGATTTTACATTTACCGCATGGAACCTGGCGCGCGCACCACACCGCATCGTCATGGCGGCGCCGAAGAGTTCCTGATGCTCGAAGGCGAACTTATCGACAATGACGGCATGGTCTATCGTCAGGGCGACGTGGTCTGGCTTGCGCCAGGTACGGAACATACCTCCCATACCGAAACAGGCTGTATGATCGCCGTATTTGCCGAGGACCGCGAAAGCCCGCCAGCAGCGTAGAACCTACATCGCCGCCCTGGCTTTCGAGAGATCCCTGTCGAGCCGTTTTTCCAACGCGCCCTGCGGACGGGTGAAGCGAGCCAGAAGATCATAGAGCACCGGCGTCACCACCAGCATGAGCACGGCCGAAAAAGACAGGCCCGCCACGATCACCGTGCCGATCGCCTGACGGCTTTCGGCACCGGCGCCGGTCGCCATGACCAGGGGCAGGGCGCCAAGGATCGTCGAAATCACCGTCATCACGATCGGGCGCAAGCGCAGAGCGGCAGCCCGGATCACCGCCTCGCGTATGTCCAGCCCTTCGCCGCGCAACTGGTTGGCGAATTCCACGATCAGGATGCCGTTCTTTGCCACAAGGCCCACCAGCAGGATGATCCCGATCTGGCTGTAGACGTTCAGCGTCAGCCCCCCGAGCGCCATGGCATAGATCGCGCCGGCGAGGCCCGCAGGCACCGTCAGCATGATGGTGACAGGGTGCACGAAGCTTTCGAACTGGGCCGCCAGTACCAGGAACACGATCAGCAAAGACAGGACCAGAACAAAGCCAACTCCGGCGGAGGTGTCCTTGAAGGTGCGCGATTGTCCCTCGTAGCCGAGCTTTGCCTGGACCGGCAAAATGGTGAGCGCCGCGGTTTCGATCGTGTCGAGCACGGTCCCAAGTTGCGCTCCGGGTTCAAGCGCGCCGGACAACTGCACCGAGGGCAGCCGGTCGAAGCGCCGCAAGCTGGGCGCGGCGGCATTCTCGCGCAGGTTTACCAACGCCCCCAACGGTACCAGTGTTTCCCCGTCACCGGCCCGCACGAAAATATTGTCGATGTCCGAGGGCGTGTTGCGGTCGGCTTCCTCGGCTTGCAGGATGACCGGGTATTCGCGTCCCCGGCTGACAAAGCCGGTCACCTCGCGCGAGGCAAGAAGGGTCTGCAGGGTATTGGCGATAGTTTCGACTGAGATCCCCAGATCGTCGGCGCGGGCGCGGTCGATTGAGATATCGAGCTGTGGCAGGTTCTGGTCGAAATCTATCTCGGGATTGACCAGACCCGGTATGGTCTCGGCCTCGGCCTGCAAGAGTTCTGCCCACTCCTTTACACTTTCGAAGTCCGGTCCGCCGACCACGACGCGGACCGGGGTGGAGTTGCCGCGTAGCCCCAGGCCCGCGGGGGTGACGGGAAAGCCCCGTGCGATGGTCACGTCCCCCATCTGAGGCGCGATCTGGCCGACCACCTCCGCCACGGTCATGTCGCGTTCTTCCCAAGGTGCCAGCCGAAACACCACGAACGATCGCCACGGACGGTTGCCCCATCCGGTAAATGTGAAAACCGTCTCGATCACGCCGGACTGACGCAACGGCTCGAGGATATCTTCGACCTGCCTCGCGGCGATATCCGAATGTTCTACAGTGCTGCCCTGCGGCGCGGTCAAGGGAACGAAGCCCACGCCGCGATCTTCGCGCGGGGCCAGTTCGCGTGGAAGGTCGTCATAGAACAGGGCTGCGCCACCCGTCGCTGCCAGCGCAACCGCAAGAACGACGAGCGGCGCGCCCACGGCCCGCCGCAGCAGGGACTGGTAGACCCGTTGCGTCCAGCCCAGTCTTTCGCTGTCATCCGAGGACACGCCGTCGCGCTGTCGCAAGACCTTGGACGCGAGTGCCGGGCAGGCGGTGAGCGCCACGAAGGTCGAAATCGCGACCGTTCCGGCCATCACCCAGCCGAACTCGACGAACAGGCGCCCGACCTGGCCCGGCATGAACGAGAGCGGCACGAAAACGGCCATCAGCGTCAACGACGTTGCGATGACCGCGAATGTCACCTGGCGAGCGCCGCGATAGCTGGCGGCCAGTGGTGTCTCGCCCATCTCGATGCGCCGCTGTATGTTTTCCAGAACGACGATGGCATCATCGACGACCAGGCCGATCGCCAACAACAGCGCCAAGAGAGTCAGCGTGTTCAGTGAAAATCCCCAGGCCGAGATCAGGATGAAACACCCGACCAGCGAGACCGGGATGGCCACGAACGGGATCAGTGTGGCGCGCGGGCTGCGCAGGAACACGAGGATCACCAAGACCACCAGCCCCAGCGAAATGCTCAACGCGATCAATACCTCGCGGATCGAGGCGCCGACGAACAGAGCGTCGTCCGAGCCGACGATCAGCGTCATCCCTTGGGGCAGGGTAGGCGTGATGGCCGCTATTTCGGCACGTACGGCCTGGCTGATGGCAAGCGTGTTGGATTTGCTCTGGCGCAGCACGGCGATACCCACCGCATCGGTTCCGTCGGTGCGCACGATGGTGCTGTCGTCGGCCACGCCGGGTTCGACCCGCGCCACATCGCCCAAGCGTACGGGAAAGCCCGCGACACGGTCCAGGACGACATCGCGGAAATCCTCGATACTGCTCAGGCGTGAGTTCAATCGGACGGTCAACTGCCTGTCCTGTGACTTGACCTCTCCGGCGGGCAGTTCCAGGTTGTTGCGCCTCAAGGCCGTCTCGACATCCGCGACGGTCAGCTTGCGGGCCGCAAGCGCGCGGCGGTCGAGCCAGATGCGCACGGCGAACGGCCGCTCGCCATAGATGTTCAGGTCGGCCACGCCGTCGACCGTGGCGATCCGATCGGCGATGAAGCGGTCGATATAGTCGGTGATCTCGGCGGTGGTCATCCGGTCCGACGTGACGGCCAGCCGCATGACCGGATCGGCGTCCGCGTCGGATTTGACCACGCGCGGCTCTTCCGCTTCCTCGGGCAGTTGGCCCGTGACCCTGCCGATTGCGTTGCGGACGTCGTTGGCCGCGTTATCCAAATCGCGCGAGGCCTCGAACTCCAGCGTGATCCGGCTGCGCCCTTGGCGCGATTCCGAACTGATGGAGCGCAGGCCGGTAATCGCAGCGACGGCACCTTCGAGGGTTTCGGTTATGTCGGTGTCGATAACCTCGGGCGCCGCACCGCGGTAATCCGTCGTTACGGTCACGACGGCGTTGTCCACGTCCGGCAATTCGCGGACCGGAATGCCCTGAACGGACGCCAGCCCGAAGACGAGAATCAAGAGGCTGGCCACGGCAGCCAGAACAGGGCGGCGGACCGCAATGTCCGACAACGTCATGTGTCGCCCTCGGACGCGTCCGGGGACAGTTCCGCAGCCTTAACCTTCACTTCCGCACCGTCACGCAGACGGCCCAGGCCGCGTATCGCAACCTCCTGGCCCGGCTGCAATCCCGAAAAGATGGCGACCTGGCCATCCTGCCGCTGGCCTGTACGCACCGGCGTGCGTATCGCGACACCGTCGGACACGCCGAAGACATAGGTCTCGGCGGCCTGAAACACGATGGCCTCTTCCGGGACCATCAATGCGTCGCTTTCGGACAGGGTAAGGGTCAGCGACATGAACATGCCGGCAGGCAGCAGCCCTTCGGGGTTGGGAATCACGGCGCGGGTGCGAAACGCCCGCGAGACAGGGTCGATGCGGCTGTCGACGGTATCGATTTGCCCTTCAAAGATGTGGTCGTCGAACGCCACGCTGCGCGCTTCGACCGTCATGCCGCGCCGCACTTGTGCAAAAAGTGTCTCCGGCAGGGAAAATTCCAGTTCAACCTCGCTGAGGTCATCAAGGCGCGTGATCACGTCTTCGCTTGTCACCCGCGCGCCGCGATCCACTTCGGCCAGGCCCAGCACACCGGCAAAAGGTGCAAGGATGGTCCGGTCGTCGAGACGCTGCCTGGCTCGGTCAAGCTGGGCTTCGGCTTCGGCCAGACGTGCCACCGCCTCTTCAAGCGACGCCTGACTGACAGCATTGGTGCTGCGCAACTGCTCTATCCGTTCCAGCACCTGGCGCCGCTCGGTCAGTCGCGCTTCGGCTTCCGCCAGGTCGGCGCGTTCGATCGCATCATCCAGCCTGACAAGAAGCGCGCCTTGCTCGACCCGGGCGCCCGGCGTTATGGCAAGCTCGACGATGCGTCCGTCCGACTCCGGCACGATCTCGATCGAGATGGCGGCCCGGGTCGTGCCGACGGCTTCCACAGTCTGATAGACACGTTGCGTTTCTGCCGCCGCAACTTCGATGGTCACCGGGCCGGAGTCGCGTGCTTCGGCGGCCTCTGCCGGAGGAGCCAGGTAGGTTTCGTAACCCCAGTAGCAGCCATATCCGATCCCCCCTAGGAGGCAGATCAGCAAAAGCTGTTTGAAAACGGACATCCGGCGGCTCCATGGTTCCTTTCCGCCTCGAAAAAAACGTTGCAGAAAGGTTGCAGCAGGTTAATCCAACGGGACCGAATAGCAAGCGCTGCGCAGGGACCAACCCCATTAGCCGAGAACGCGAAATTGCCCACGCTCCATTGTCGATCGCATGTGGGCAAAGGGAGAATTGCGCATCCACAATCGTGGAAATGCCTTTTCTGCTCAGCTTTTTTTGATTGATAAAGTTCAAGTACGTATCAATCGGGGACATCCGTCAATTCGCCGGTCCTGTGGTGATGCTGTTGCAATCACCGTCGGCGCGCGCGTGATCAAATAACCGTTACTGCCGGTCGTGAGGCCGCCGGCTTTGCGTGCGCAGGGACCGACCACAAGGACCGACATACTGCAGCCCGCTTGACAAGTAGCTTGAAAGCCGGCTCAGCCTCTGCTTGCGATAGGATTGGTGCCGGGCATAGTGCGATGATATGAGCTGTAAGAGTGCCCGTGCCGGTTGAAGTCTGCCCGACGCGGAAGCAAGGCGCAAAACGATAGTGGTAACAGAGCACGGTCATGAACAAGATACTGCTGGCCGATGACCATGACCTCGTCCGGGACACGATTGCGTTTTTTTTGACGTCCAATGCAGGTTTTCGCGTCGAGCAGGCGGGCTCGCTTGACGAGGCGCTCAAGATCAACGCCGAAAGAGGCCCGTTCAATCTGATCCTGCTGGATTACACAATGCCGGGTATGGGAGCGCTGTCCGGTCTTACCCGGATGTGTGCCCTGTCGGGTTGCCCGGTTGCGATCCTGTCGGGCACAGCCCCAACAGATATCGCGCGGCGCGCCTTGCGTGCAGGCGCCGCGGGTTTTCTTCCCAAGACGCTGGATCCCCAGGCTATGGTAACAGCGATCCGGAAAATGCTCATTGGCGAGACTTTCCTGCCGGATAATTTTCTTGCAGACGCACCGACCGCGACCAACGCCGCGTCGTTGACGCCGCGCGAACAGGAAGTCCTGAGACGGCTTGCCGAGGGCAAGCTGAACAAGGAAATCGCCCGGGATCTGGAGATCCAGGAAGTAACGGTGAAGCTTCACGTCAAGACTTTGTCGCGCAAACTGCGCGCCAGGAATCGCACCCATGCGGCGATGCTTGGGCGAGACATGGGGCTGGTCTAGCGAAGGCCACCAAACGTTCCGCAAACCCGACAAATGTCTGCGTCTCTATCTCACTTTGGCGGATAAAATGGCGGAGAGACAGGGATTCGAACCCTGGGACCCCGTGAAGGGTCAACGGTTTTCGAGACCGCCCCGTTCGACCACTCCGGCACCTCTCCGCGGGGGTCTGGAGGGTGCGTTTAATCGCCTTTGAACGGAGTGACAAGGGGTTTGCCTTGTTTCGTTTCGGATTTTGCCTAGGTTGAGGGGAACCGTGAGACCCCAGGAGGTATCGTGACCCTATCGCGCACAATTCGTCCCCTTGTTTTAATTGCCGCTCTGGCTGTTGCGCTGCTTGCCGCAATGCAGGTCCGTGCCGCCGACCGCGACAGGCTTGAGGCTTTCCTCGAGGTGACGGGGTTCGGGGTCGCCCTTGATAGTATCGCACTCGCGGCCGGCGACGCGCCGGCGATGCTGGGGATGCAGACGGGCGACTTCGGATCGGACTGGAGCCGTGTCTCACAGCAGGTTTTCGACACCGAAAAGATGCAGGAAATGGCTTTGGACATCCTGTCCGAAACCCTGAGCGATGAGCACCTGTCCCATGCCGCGGAGTTCTATGCATCGCCATTGGGTCAACGGCTGGTCGAAGCCGAGAACACCTCGCACATGGTCGAGGATGACGAGGCCAAGCAGCAGGAGGGCCGTGCGCTCGTGGCCGAAGCGGTGGAGCAGGGCGACGAACGCGTCGAGACCCTGCAAAATCTGAACGAAGCCGTGGATTCCGATGGCAATTCGGTACGTGCCGTTCAAGAGATCCAGGTCCGGTTTCTGATGGCCGCATCCAATGCCGGCATTCTCGAGCAGGACCTTGACGAAGGGGCGCTTCGTGCCGCCATGAAGGCGGGCGAGGACGAATTGCGCCAGGCGATGCGGGCCTCGGCCCTTGCAGGTGCAGCCTATACGTACCAGGCCTTCTCGAATGACGAGTTGCAGGCCTATCTCGAGGCGCTGGAGCATCCCGATATGCAGACCGTCTATCAGCTGATGAACGCGGTACAGTACGAGATCATGGCGAACCGCTTTGAGGTCCTTGCCGCCCGCATGGCCGAAATGCACCCTGGACAGGAGCTCTGAACCGCAATGACTGGCGCAGGATCTTTTGTGATCGGCACGCTTTCGGCGGCGCTGATCTTTTGCAGTCCGGTGTGGGCGCAGGACAGTGACAGCGATCGGCTTATCGCCCTCATGCGCATTGGCGATACGGTCGAAATCATGCGCGAGGAAGGCTTGCGCTACGGGGCCGAGATCGGCGCCGAGATGCTTCCCGATGTGTCACCCGACGACTGGAATCGCACCGTGTCGCGCATCTATGATGCCGAGAAGATGGAAGCGGTCATCACGCAAGGGTTCGAGACCGCGCTGGACGGCGAGGATGTCGCCCCTCTGGTCTCATTCTTCGAAAGCGACCTGGGGAAGGAGATCATTGGTCTCGAAATCGACGCCCGCGAAGCGTTCCTGAACGAAGAAACCGAGCTTGCCGCGATCGACGCCTACGAGGACGCACAGGATCAGCAAACCGAGCTTTTCAAACAGGTCGAGACCATTATCGCCGACAGTGACCTTGTTGAATACAACGTCATGGGGGCGATGAATGCCAACCTGATGTTCTATCGCGGTCTTGCCGACGGCGGCGCCATCGACCTGGGAGAATCCGACATGCTGGCCGATGTCTGGGCGCAGGAGTCGTCCATACGCGCGGAATCCGAGGCATGGCTGGGCTCATTCCTGATGACCGCATACCGCCCGTTGCAAGCTCAGGAACTGGCCTCTTACGCCGAGCTTTACCGAACCGAGGAGGGCCGAGTTCTGAACACGGCCGTATTCAACGCCTACGACCGGATGTACGATGAAATCTCGTATCTGCTGGGGCAGGCGCTGGCGGAACACATGCGCAGCGAAGAACTTTGACGCCATCCAGCAGTTGGCCAATGCCGTCAGGGTCCTGAAAATCCACTTTTGCAGCGGGTGCAAGGCTTGACTTTGGAGTGCACCCCTAGGATAAGCGGCCATCCCGACGGGGTGACTCGTGCGGGATTTAATTTTTTTACGCCCCTCGGGGGCGCGCCGTTCGAGGCACCTAACGCCGGTTGACCCCGGGGCCACAGAATGCGGAAGACAAAGGGAAGCGAAAGATGTTTGCGGTTTTGAAAACCGGCGGCAAGCAGTACAAGGTCCAGTCGGGCGATATGCTGCGCGTCGAGAAGCTGGCAGCGGATGCCGGTGAGAAAGTCCAGTTCAACGAGATCCTGATGCTGGGCGGCGACAGCCCGGTCGTCGGCGTTCCGTTGATCGAAGGCGCGGCCGTCCAGGCCGAGGTCGTCGATCAGATCAAGGGCGACAAGGTCATCAACTTCGTCAAGCGCCGCCGGAAGCACGGCTCGCAGCGGACCCGCGGCCACCGTCAGCAACTGACGCTTCTGCGCGTGACCGAGATCCTTGAGAAGGGCGCCGACAAGTCGGGCGTGAAGGCTGCCGTTGGTGCAAGCGCACTGGCCGCAGGCATGGGCAAGACCCGTTACGCCGACAACAAGGCCGAGCAGGCCGAGATGGCCAAGCGTGTGAAGAACGACGAAGCCAAGGAAAAGAGCGTCGCCAAGAAAGCCGAACCCAAAGCCGAGAAGAAGGCCGAGGAAAAGAAGGCTGCCCCCAAGAAAGCCGCAAAGGCCGAGGGTGGTGACGACCTGAAGGAGCTGTCCGGCGTGGGCCCGGCGCTTGAAAAGAAACTGCACGAGGCAGGCGTGACCACGTTTGCCCAGATCGCGGCATGGACCGCCGATGACATCGCTGAGATGGACGAAAAATTGTCCTTCAAAGGCCGCATCGAGCGTGAAGGCTGGGTCGAACAGGCCAAAGAACTGGCCAAAGGCTAAGGAGAGACGATATGGCACATAAGAAAGCAGGCGGTTCATCCAGAAACGGTCGCGACTCGATCGGCCGTCGTCTTGGCGTCAAGAAATACGGCGGCGAAGCCGTGATTCCTGGCAACATCCTGGTGCGTCAGCGCGGCAACAAGTTCTGGCCGGGCGACGGCGTGGGGCAGGGCAAGGACCACACCCTTTTCGCGACTGTCGAAGGCGCCGTGCATTTCCGCAAGGGCCTGAAGGGCCGTACCTTTATTTCGGTTCTCCCGGTGGCGGAGGCCGCAGAGTAAGCCGAACCTTCAAGGCAAGATATTCAGGGGGATCGGCACATCGCCGGTCCCCTTTTTCAATGTGCCAGGCCGTGACCGCATCCGTTCCGGACAAATGGAGGAGACCGGACGATGCCGATCCGCATGGAAAATACGCTGCACTTGGGATGGTGCGCGGCTTTGTCGACGCAACCTTGGCCTGGGACGTGATGGTGCTTTTCGGAGGAGACAGCACATGAAAATCGAAGAGCTTGTTCCCGACGCGCTGATCGCAACAGAACGCTTTGACCTTCGTCCGATCCGCGCATCGGATTCGGGTCTTGTGGGACTTTATGCCGGGGACGAGCGCGTGGCGCGGTTCACGTCCTCCATTCCGCATCCGATGCCCCCCGGCACAGCCGAGGCGTTCATTGCCCGTGTGATGGACCCGGAGCATCCCGAGGATGTCTGGGTCCTGGATGGCACGCGCATCGGCGGGGGCGAAGTCATGGGCGTTATCGGCCTCACGCGCATGGATCGCAGCCAGTCCGAGATCGGGTACTGGATTGCTCCCGCCTATTGGAACAGCGGCCTCGCAAGCGCGGCGGTAACGGCTCTGCTAGATGCGAATCCCCAGGATTCCAGCACGATTTTCGCGAGTGTCTTCCAGGACAACGCGTCCTCGGCCCGTGTCCTGACGAATTGTGGGTTCAGTTATCTGGGCGATGCCGAAAGCTTTTCGGTTGCGCGCAAGGCGACGGTGCCCACTTGGACCTACAGTCGGACCGTATGAATGGCTGGCATGGTCCCTGTTCACGTCGGGCGTTCGAGCCGGTACATAGGTCCGAGCGCCAGGCTTTGGCGCAAGCTCAAGCCGGACGTTCCTGCGCCTGCAGTCTTGAGCCGGATCGCATTTCGCACTACGCACGGGTCCTGACGCCATCTGAGGCATGACATGAAGTTTCTCGATCTCGCCAAGGTTTACATCCGCTCGGGCAGCGGCGGCAACGGATGCATCAGTTTCCGGCGCGAGAAGTATATCGAATACGGCGGTCCCGACGGGGGCGACGGCGGCGGCGGCGGCTCGGTCTGGGCCGAAGCCGTGGAGGGGCTGAACACCCTCATCGATTTTCGCTACCAGCAGCATTTCTTCGCCGACAATGGCAAGCCGGGCATGGGCAAGCAACGCACCGGCGCGGACGGCGACGACATCTTGCTGCGCGTGCCCGTGGGCACCGAGATCCTCGACGAGGACCAGGAAACGGTGATCGCCGACCTGACCGAGGTGGGCGAGCGTGTCTGCCTTGCCAAGGGCGGCAATGGCGGGTGGGGCAACCTGCGGTTCAAGACGTCGACGAACCAGGCACCGCGCCGCTCCAATCCGGGGCAAGAGGGTGTCGAGCGTACCATCTGGCTACGCCTCAAGCTCATCGCGGATGTGGGCCTCGTTGGTTTGCCCAACGCGGGCAAATCGACGTTTCTGGCGGCCACGTCCAATGCGCGGCCCAAGGTTGCCGATTACCCCTTCACCACGCTGCACCCCAACCTCGGTGTCGTCGGCGTCGACAATACCGAGTTCGTGGTCGCGGACATCCCCGGCCTGATCGACGGCGCATCCGAGGGGCGGGGGCTTGGCGATCTCTTCCTGGGTCACGTGGAACGCTGTGCCGTCCTCTTGCATCTGGTTGACGGGTCATCCGGCACGCTGCTCGACGACTACCGCACGATCGTAAACGAGCTTGAGGCCTATGGCGGTGGCCTGGCCGAAAAGCCGCGCGTCACCGTGCTGAACAAAATAGACACTCTGGACGACGAAGAACGGGATTTCCTGAAGGAAGAGCTCGAGGCACTGACCGGATCGAGCGTTCTGCCGATGTCCGGCGTCTCACGTGAAGGGGTGACGGACGTGCTGCGCGCTCTGCGCGCCTATATCGACAAGGGCCGATTGCGCGAGCGGTCGGGTGACGACGAGGACGCCCCGTGGCAACCGTAGCCGACGCGAAGCGCCTTGTTGTCAAGATCGGCTCTGCATTGCTTGTCGACCGTGATACAGGCAAGCTGCGGCACGAGTGGCTGATCGCGCTGGCCGAGGATGTGGCGCGCCTGCGAAATCAGGGCACCGATGTGATACTGGTGTCGTCGGGGTCCATCGCGCTTGGCCGGGGCGTGCTGAAATTGCCGGCCGCCGATCTGTCGCTGGAGCAATCCCAGGCCGCTGCCGCCGTCGGCCAGATCCAGCTTGCCACGGCCTATACCGAGGTCTTGGCCAAGCACGACATCATCGCGGCTCAGGTTCTGGTCACGCTGGAAGACAGCGCAGACAGGCGGCGCTATCTCAATTCCCGGGCAACGCTGGAACAGCTACTGTCCCTTGGCGTGGTGCCGATCGTGAACGAGAACGACACTGTCGCAACCGATGAAATCCGCTATGGCGACAACGATCGCATGGCGGCACAGATTGCGGTGACCGCCGGTGCGGACCAGTTGATTCTGCTCAGTGACGTGGACGGGTTCTACTCCGCAAATCCCAGGGTCGATCCGAGTGCAAAACGCTTCGACCTGATCTCGCATATCACGCCCGAGATCGAGGCGATGGCGGGCGCTGCAGGGTCGGGCCTGTCGAAGGGGGGCATGAAGACCAAGCTGCTGGCCGCCCGGACCGCCACGGCGGCCGGATGCGACATGGCGATCACGGAAGGGTCGGTGCTGCACCCGATCAGTGCCCTGGAAAATGGCGCGCCGGCAACGTGGTTCGCCGCGCAGGGCGATCCGCAGCAAAAGCGCAAACAATGGATCGCCGCCATGAAACCGAAAGGCCGGCTGATCGTCGATGCGGGCGCGGTCAAGGCGCTGCGCGCGGGCTCCAGCCTTTTGGTGGCCGGTGTCGCAGATGTGAACGGGCGGTTTGGTCGGGGCGACGCGGTCGAGGTCGCGGACGAAACCGGCGCCGTACTGGGGCAGGGGCTGACGCGCTACGACGCCTCGGATGCTGCGCGGATCAAGCGGCTGCGCTCTGATCAGATCGAGGAGGTGCTGGGCTATCCCGCCCGTGGCCCGCTCATACATCGGGACGATATGGCCATATGACAGGCGTGCTGATAGTTTCGGCACGAACGAACAGGTGAAGCGATGAAAGACCTCGAGAACATTCCGGCTGTGATGGAAGAGATCGGCCAGCGCGCCAAAGCGGCGGCGGTGGTGCTGGCAACGGCGTCGCCAGAGGCGAAAACGCTTGCGCTGACCTCGGCGGCGCAAGCGGTCTGGGACAATCGCGCCGAAATACTCGAGGCGAATGCCAAGGACCTCGCATTCGGCGCGGAGAAAGGTCTTTCGGATGCCATGATGGACCGCCTCATGCTCGACGAAGCCCGCATCGGGGCGATTTGCGATGGGCTGAGGGCCGTCGCGGCGCAACAAGACCCCGTGGGCGAGGTGATCGAGGAATGGGATCGTCCCAACGGCCTGCATATTCGCCGCGTCCGCACGCCTTTGGGCGTGATCGGCGTGATCTACGAAAGCCGCCCGAATGTGACGGCAGACGCGGGCGCCCTGTGTCTCAAGTCCGGCAATGCGGTGATCTTGCGCGGTGGCTCAGAAAGTTTTCATTCCTCGGGCGCGCTGCACCGTTGCCTCGTCGAAGGGCTTAAAGAGGCCAACCTGCCCGAGGACGCCATCCAGCTTGTGCCGACCCGTGACCGGGCTGCCGTCCAGGCCATGCTGACGATGACCGGCACGATCGACGTGATCGTACCGCGCGGAGGCAAGGGGCTGGTCGGCCTCGTGCAGCGCGAGGCACGGGTTCCCGTCTTTGCCCATCTCGAGGGCATCGTGCATATCTACATCGACAAGGACGCCGACCCGGAAAAGGCGCTGCGCGTCGTGATGAACGCCAAGACCCGCCGCACGGGCATCTGCGGCGCGGCAGAGTGTCTGCTGGTCCACGAAGACGCCGCCGATACGATCGGACAGGGCGTCATCCGGGCACTCCTCGAAAAAGGGGTGGAAGTGCGTGCAGACCCGGCGCTGCAATCGGTGTCCGGAACCGTTCCGGCCAGCGATACGGATTGGGGATTTGAGTTTCTGGCGATGGTCATGGCCGCAAAACAGGTGAAAGACTTGTCGGAAGCCATTGAACACATAAGGAAATACGGGTCCCAGCATACGGACTGCATCATCACGGAAGACGATGCCGCGGCGGACCGCTTCTTTGCCGAACTGGACAGCGCGATTCTGATGCGCAATGCGTCGACGCAGTTCGCCGACGGTGGAGAATTCGGCATGGGCGCGGAGATCGGCATCGCAACCGGAAAGATGCACGCCCGTGGCCCCGTCGGCGCTACGCAACTGACCAGCTTCAAATACCTGGTTGAAGGCGACGGGCTTACGCGCGCCTGAGCCGGACCTCGGCCGCCTCGTCGGTCAGGTTGGCAGAGCAGTCGAGCCGCGCATCCCAGGCCGCCGTCGGAAGGATCAGGAACTGGACATGAGCGGGCGCCGGCAATGCCGTGCCCTGCGTGCCGTTCAACAGGTCCCACAACTCGGGATCGGAGTTCATCCGGTCCGCCGTCGCCCGCACGAGCCAGCCTTCGTCCGAAAGCGTCATCGTGATCCGACCGCCGTAGGGCACTGCCTGTTCGGCACAGAGCAGGGCAAGCAGTACCGCCCTGACTTCGCGCCGCGGATAATGTCCGGGTGGAAACGCGTCGATTATCGTCCGCTCATCCGTGTGGAGGTCGTGAAGAATCGAATTGACCTCCTCGGCGCCGGTGTCCTGATCCGGACTGGCGACCCCGAAGGCCAGGCGGAAAAACCTGATGCGGGCATTGGCATGTGCCACGCTGTCAACAACCAGCGCAAATTCGGGCGATGCGGCGGCCCCGGACAATTCAAGCAGTTCGATGCCGTTGCTGACAGCGCCGATCGGGCTGATGAGGTCGTGGCATATCCGAGAGCCTATCAATGCGGCGATGGCGTTGGTATCACTGACCAAGTCGTATCCTTTCCCGCGGAGTCCGCCGATGTCCGATCTGAACAGCATCCTCGAGCCCGGTATGCTTGTCGTCCATCCCGATCAGCCGGATTGGGGAACCGGACAAGTCCAATCGAATATCGGTGGCAAGATCACCGTGAACTTCCAGGATGTAGGTAAGGTTGTTATCGACGGCTCCCGCATTGAATTGCTGCCCATCACTGAACCATGATCTTGGTTACTGGAACGTTAACACGTCTTGGGAACATCGCAAGTCCGCGTGGCTCGGCAGGCAAGAGCCGCCAGCGGTCTGTTGTGGTTGCAGCCCGGGGCCGAAACGCCTTAAAACCCGCGCAGCCATTCTGAGCAGGACCCTGATGTATACTCGCGATGTGCAGTTCACCGTAAGGCTGGCCCGGGACGAGGCCGATCTGCAGGCGGCACAGCGCCTGAGATACGACGTTTTCGTCTCCGAACTTGGCGGCGATGGACCTCTCGTGGATCACGAAGCGAAGCTGGAGCGCGATCGGTTCGACCCGTATTTCGACCATCTTTTGCTTTCCGACGATTCCCGTGGCGGGGCGATCGTGGGGGTTTATCGCGTTCTGCGCGACGACCAGGCAGACAAGGCGGGTCAATTCTACTCCGAGGATGAATACGACCTTTCGGTTCTCAAGCAATCAGGGCGGCGTATCATGGAGCTTGGCCGTTCCTGCCTGGCGGAAGGGTATCGCGGCGGCGCGGCCATGTATCATCTGTGGAACGGGCTCGCGCGGTACGTGGCCGAGCATGACATCGAGATCCTGTTCGGCGTCGCCAGCTTTCACGGCACCGATCCGGCAAAACTCGCGCAGCCGCTTTCGCTTCTGCATCACAGGCATCTCGCGCCCGAGGCCCTGCGGGTCCGCACCGTGGCGGAACACTACCAACCGCTGGACCTCGTGCCCGAAGCCCAGATCGACCGACGCGCGGCGATGCTGCAGGTGCCTGCGCTGATCAAGGCCTATCTCAGACTGGGCGGTTTCGTGGGTGACGGCGCTTTCATCGACGAAACCTTCAATACGACGGACGTGTGCCTTGTGATGGATACCGGGCGCCTCAACGCGCGGCAGAAGGCGATCTATTCGAAAGGAGCCGACCTGTGAGCCCGACCTGGGAATCGCGTCAGCCTGCGAAGATGGCGAAGGTGAAGCCAATTGGCTGGCTGATCCTTGCGCTCCGCCTGATCGTTCTGGTCGCGATCATCGTGCCTGGCGTCTTGGTGGTGCTGATCCTGCGCCTGGTTGAGCCCTATTTCTTCGACCGGCGCCGTCCCTTGACTGCTTGGTTGCAACGCTGGGCGATCTGGGCCGGGTTGCGGATCATCGGCCTGCGCTATCTGCGCGAAGGCAAGCCGATGCGCGATCACGGGGCGGTCGTGGCCAACCACGCGTCATGGATGGATATCTTCGCGCTCGGGGCAGGTCAGGCGATCACTTTCGTGTCCAAGGCGGAAGTAGCAGGTTGGCCTGGTATCGGATTTCTTGCCCGACTGGTCGGCACCGTGTTCATCAATCGCAACCCGCGGCAGGCCGATGCCCAACGTAACCAGTTGAAGGCTGAACTGGATGCGGGGCGCAAACTGTTATTCTTCCCGGAAGGCACCTCGACTGACGGAATGCGCGTGCTGCCTTTCAAATCCAGCCTGTTCGCAGCGTTTGCGGACCTGGAAACCGGGATGCGCATTCAACCTGTCACCGTTGTGTATATCGCTCCCGATGGCGTCGAGGAGCCGCGCTTCTACGGCTGGTGGGGCGACATGGACCTCGGTCCGCACATGGTGCAGGTCCTGTCGCGCTTTCCCCAAGGCGGCGTGCGGGTGATCTATCATGAGCCGCTCAGGATCAGCGATTTTTCCGACCGCAAGAAACTGGCCCAGGCCCTGGAGAATAGCGTCAGAAGTGCTATGCCCCCGGAAAGCGCTCTGCCCGGATGACTGCAGTCCCTTGATCCGGGTCAGGCTCCGGCTGCGATCAGGTTGACCAGCGCGGCACTGGGATCATCTTCGCGCCAGATTTCCTCGCCGATACCGAAAAAGTCCGTCATGGTGGCAAGATGCACCACGGTGGCCTTGTCCAGCGCGCCTTCCGCGACGACAGGCACTTCGATCATCTGCGACCACCATTCGTAAAGCTCCGGCTCCGCCTGCGACCCGTCGCCCAGGGCGGACACGCCCGCCGGCCCGAAGCTGACGTAATCGGCGCCGGCCTCAGCCGCGCTCATGCCCTCGTGCCGCGACGTGGCGCAAAAAGCGCCCACAATCGCGTCCGGCCCCAGTTCCTTGCGGGCTTTGCGTACTGTGCGCGCACCGTCTGTCAGGTGAACACCATCCAGTCCCAGACGCTCAGCCAGAACGAAATGCGTGTCGATCACGATGGCCACGTCGCGGGCGTGGGCCACCTCGCGGCAGGCATCGGCCGCACGGCATAGAGCCGTCTCGTCATGCGTTGAAAGTGCAAGGCGGACACAGGCGATCTCGTGATCGTCCAGAACCCGGCCCATGGCCTGCGGAAATCGCGCCAGTTCGATTTCTGGCGGGGTGATCAGGTAAATCTGGGGCTGCTCGGGCTCGGCCATGGTCTTTTCGTCCTGTTTTTGCCCCTATAACCGGGATTCGAACAAGCGTCTACGGGTCGCGATTGCGCCGGTTTACGCTTTCCCGTGGTCACCGCGTCGACTATGGCAGGGCCGGTGGAGGGTCTGGATGAGGGACGACAAGATGCAGCCGCGTTTCGTGTTGGTGCGCCCACAGATGGGCGAGAATATCGGGGCCGCGGCCCGTGCAATGTGGAATTTCGGTCTTGACCGGATGGTGATCGCCGCCCCGCGAGATGGCTGGCCCAACCAGAAAGCCGTGGCAATGGCCAGCGGCGCGGGGCGTTTGCTGGACGAGGCGCGGCTGGTCCCCGACCTCGCGACCGCGGTCGAGGAAGAAACCTTCGTGATGGCCACGACGGCGCGCGTACGCGGCCTGACGAAACCCGTCTTCAGCCCGGAAGGCGCGATGCAAGAGGCCGCCCGCCGCCTGTCGCGCGGCGAACGTGTGTCGGTCCTCTTCGGGCCGGAGCGCGCGGGGCTGGAAAACGAGGATGTGGCGCGGGCGAATGCGATCATCAGCGTGTCGGTGAATCCGGACTTTCCCAGCTTGAACCTGGCGCAATGCGTTTTGCTGTGCGGGTACGAGTGGCGTCGCGCCTCGGAGGCGGTCGAGGCTTCGCGCGTGGACATGGCCGGCACCGAATGGGCCAACCAGCAGGAGATCGAAGCCCTCTCGTCGCATTACGAAGAACGCCTCGAGGACGCAGGCTTCTTCTTTCCCGAGGCCAAGGCCCGCGGTATGAAGATCAACCTGCGCAACATGTGGAGTCGCATGGCCCTGACGCGCGCGGACGTGCAGATGCTTCACGGGGTGCTGCGGCAAATGGTGCGATGGAAGGAGCGCGGTTGAAGCGCGGCGCGGCGCGGATTACTTTCGCGCCATCTGAAGGGGGCGGAGCATGAGCGAAAAACGCAGCATTTTCCAAGAGGTGTCCGACGCCGATGTCCCGCGGGAGACGCCGCGAGGCGGCATGATAGACGCCGGACGCCGCGGGGCGCGGGGCGCGGTGCGGCTGTGGCTGACGCTGCTCTTCGTACTGGTCGTCGTGATGATCGCCGTGGGCGGGCTGACACGCTTGACCGACAGCGGTCTGTCGATCACCGAATGGAAACCCGTCACCGGCGCGTTGCCCCCCATGGACGCCGCCACGTGGGACGCCGAGTTCGGAAAGTACCGCGCGATCCCCGAATACCAGCTTCAGAATAAGGGCATGAGCCTGTCCGAATTCAAGACGATCTATTGGTGGGAATGGGGGCACCGGCAACTGGGCCGCGTGATCGGACTTGTTTGGGCTTTGGGTTTCCTGGTGTTCCTGGTCACGCGAAAAATCCCGCCCGGCTGGGCGGGCCGCTTGCTGCTATTGGGCGGGCTTGGCGGGCTTCAGGGTGCGATCGGCTGGTGGATGGTCAGTTCGGGCCTGACGGGCGAGATGCTTGACGTGGCCAGCTATCGGTTGGCCGTGCATCTTGGGCTGGCCTTCGTGATCCTGGGCTTCATTGCATGGTACGTGATGTGCCTTGGCCGCGAAGAGCGTGAACTGATGCAGGCCCGGCGCAGCCGCGAAGGCAAGCTGTTCGGCCTGTCCACCGGCTGGCTGCATTTCGCCTTACTGCAGATTCTGATCGGTGCCCTTGTGGCGGGAATTGACGCGGGCCGCACCTTTACCGACTGGCCGCTTATGGCAGGCGGCTTCCTGCCGGTCGATTTCTGGATGCCGGAGCTTGGGATCAGGAACTTCTTCGAGAACCCCGGCCTGGTCCAGTTCATGCACCGCATGACCGGCTACCTGCTGCTGGCCTTCGGTATCGTGGTCTGGTTACGAGGGCGCCGCTCTGCCCATGCCCTGACGCGCGGGGCGTTCAATTTCGCGTTTCTCGCGCTGGTCCTGCAGGTCGTTCTGGGGATCATGACCGTCCTCTACATCGCGCCCTGGCAACTGGCGATCACGCACCAGGTTCTCGCCGTGATTCTGTGGGTTCTGATCCTCAGGGCACGCTTCCTCAGCCAATATCCCGTCGTGCGATCGGTGCGCGGATGAGCTTGCCGACCGCATACGACTCGCTCATGGCCTATGAGCGGGAAACCCAGGCACTGGCCCGCATCGCCGGGCGGCTGAGCTGGGACCAGGAAACCCTCATGCCGAGCGGGGCCGCAGGACAGCGGGCCGAGGAAAGCGGTGCGATGGAAAGCGTCCTGCACGCGCGGCGCACGAACCCGCAGGTTGGCGAGTGGCTGGAACAGGCCGTCGCGCCCGACGAGGACGGCGCCGCGCAGCTGCGCTTGATCCGACGCAGCTACGATCGCGCGGTCAAGGTGCCGTCCGAACTCGCCACCGCCCTCGCGCGACTGACCAGCCGATCCCAGGGCATCTGGGCCGAGGCCCGCGCCAATGACGACGTGGCCGCATTCCTGCCCACGCTGGCCGAGGTGGTCAGACTGCGGCGCGAAGAGGCGGCTGCCTTGGCAGAGGGCGGCGATCTATATGACGCGCTCGTCGATGACTTCGAGCCTAACGGCAAGGCGGCCGAATTCGCGCGAATCTTCGACGAGATGCGGCCCGGGCTGGTCGCGCTACGGGAACGTGCCTTGACCGCACCCCCAGTGGCGCCCCTGTCGGCCAGTTTCGACACGGGTAAACAGATGGTCCTCGGTCAGGAATTGGCCCGCACGTTCGGCTATGACCTGACGCGCGGGCGTATCGACCGCGCGGTGCATCCATTTTCCAGCGGCTCGGGCGACGACGTCCGCATCACCACCCGCACCGTCGAGGACGATCCGTTCAACTGCATTTATTCCACGATCCACGAGGTCGGCCACGCCTGTTACGAACAGGGCATCGACGAGGCATTCCTGCTGACCCCGGCGGGGCAGGGCGTGTCGATGGGCGTGCATGAAAGCCAAAGCCGGATTTACGAGAACCAGCTGGGCCGTAGCCGTGCCTTCTGCGGGTATCTTTACGGACGGATGCGCGACGTCTTCGGAGAATTCGGCGTGGCGGACGAGGACGCGTTCTATGCGCTCGTGAACCGTGTCCATCGCGGCTATATCCGGACCGAGGCCGACGAGGTGCAATACAACCTTCATATCATGCTGAGGTTTGATCTCGAGCGGGCACTGTTTGCGGATGACCTTCAGGTCGAGGACCTCGATGCGACCTGGAACGACCGTTTCAAAAGCGATTTCGGGTATGACGTGGACCGCCCCTCACATGGCGTGTTGCAGGATGTCCATTGGTCCGTGGGCCTCTTCGGATATTTCCCGACCTACAGCCTGGGCAATGTCTATGCCGGTTGCCTGAACGAGGCGCTGCGCCGGGATGTCCCCGATCTGGACGATCAACTGTCCGTGGGGGACCTGTCTACGGCAACGGGTTGGCTGCAAGAGCGGGTTCAGCGGCATGGGGGCCGCTTCGAGCCGAAGGACCTCATCACGCGCGCCTGTGGTGCCGCCCCGTCTGCCGCGCCCCTGATGAGCTATCTTGAAACCAAGTTCGGTGCGCTTGCAGGCGGCTGATACCCTCACTGCATCCGCAACGCGCCGTCCAGCCGGATGACCTCGCCGTTGAGATAATCGCACTCGACGATGAAGCGTGCCAGCGACGCGTATTCGTCCGGGTCGCCCAGCCGCTTGGGGAATGTGACATCCTGCGCCAGCCCGTCCTGCACGTCCTGCGGCAGCCCTTTCAGCATGGGCGTGGCGAAGATACCCGGGGCAATGGCCATCACCCGGATACCGGCGCGGCTCAGGTCCCGCGCCATGGGGACCGACAATCCCACGATGCCGCCTTTCGAGGCGGCATAGGCGGTCTGGCCCTTCTGGCCTTCGTAGGCGGCGATCGACGCGGTGTTGATGATCACGCCGCGCGTGCCGTCCTGTGCCGCAGCGTTCTGCGCGATTTCCTCGGCGGCCAACCGGGCCACGTTGAAGGTTCCGATCAGGTTGATGTCGATCGTCCGGCGGAAGCCATCCAGGCTGTGCGGCCCCTCGCGGCCCAGCGTCTTTTCCCCGGTGGCGATGCCGGCGCAATTGACGGCGGCGGTGATGCGCCCCATCTCGCGCTTGGCGGTGGAAATGGCAGCCTTGACCGAGGCCTCATCCGTCACGTCCGTCTCAGCGAAAGCCGCGCCGATTTCGGCTGCCAACTTGGCACCGCGATAAGCGTCGCGATCCAGCAGCGTCACCTGGGCCCCATGAGCGCGAAAATGCCGTGCCGTCGCTTCGCCCAGGCCCGAGGCGCCTCCGGTGATGATCGCGGCGGTTTCAGTGATCTGCATGGGGCCTCCGGGACTTTGAAATGAACAGCCGTTCAGATAATCTAGAACACCCGCGCTGTCAAAGCTTGCGGCGCAGGAAGCTGGCGCTCAATCCGAGGCTCACGACGGTAATCAGAATACGAAAGATGTGATGCAGCGTCACGAAAGCCGGATTGGCCGACAGGCTGAGCGCCACGAGGGACATCTCGGTGACACCGCCCGGGGCAAAGCTGATCAGCAAGACATCGAAAGGCTGGTCAAGCGCTTGCATCAGGGCCAGCGCGAAGATGATCGCGAGCCCCATCATTCCGCCGACGCACAATATCGTCAGCCCCATCCCGCGCAGGACCAGACCGCCGGACAATCCCGAAAACCGCATGCCAAGGGCTGTTCCGACAACGATCTGCGCCACGTTCACCAGCCATTGCGGCACATCGACATGGTACAGTCCGGTCAGCGACAAGACTGCCGCCACCGCAAGAGGCCCGGTCAATTGCTTGGCCGGCAATCGAAGCAACTGGCCAAGGGCAAGACCCGTCCCGCCGGCGACGGCAATGTAGGGAAACGCTTGCCACGGCACGTCGCCCCGGGCGAGCGTGACGCCGGAAGAACTGCCCACCGGATGCCCGACCCAGAGCGACAGACCGATCGGCAACAGCGTGACCACGGAAATGATTCGCAGAAACTGTTGCAAGGTCAGGCGGGCGGGGTCGGCGCCAGCTTCCTCGCCCAGGGCGATGGACTCGAACAGACCTCCGGGGGCCGAGCCGTAAAAGGCGGTGGGGCGATCATATCCTCCGATGAACCGCAGGATGGCATAGCCGTAGGCATGAGCCACGACCACGAACAGCGTCAGTGCCAGAAAGCTGATCGCCAGGCGCGACGCCTCGCCGAAAAGGTCCGGCGTCACCTGAGCCCCGATCATCAGCCCGATGATCGAGATGAACACGAGCCGAAGCTGCGGTGGAAACCTGTAACCCGCTGGCAAGCGCGCGGAAAAAATGGTCGCGACGGCCCCGGACAGCGCCAGTGGGCCGATCATGAAGGGCAGCGGGAACCCCAAGGCCTGTGCCGCGAACGCCGCGACACTTGCCAGCGCAAGCAGGATGAAAGTGGTCAGCAGGGAGTGCATGATCCCCTTGAACCACCCTCTGCGGGGAACGGCAAGGCGTCGTCACATTCGCCGCTTATGCGTCACGCGAAATCGACGAACTTGCTGAATGGCATTTCCCGCAGGCGAGTACCGGTGGCCGCGAAAACCGCCGCCGCCAGGGCCGGGGCGGCGGGTGGTACCGGCGGTTCGCCGACGCCGCGCACTCTGTCGCCGTTTTCCAGGCCGCGCACCTCGATCCGGGGTGTCTGATACAGGCGCATCGCCTGAAAGCTGTCGAAATTCTGCTGTTCGGCGCGGCCGTCGGCATAGGTGATTTCACAATTCATCGCGTGACCCAGTCCGAATATGACACCGCCGGCGACCTGGTTCTCGAAATTCAGCGGATCGACAACCGTGCCCACTTCGGCGGCGACCCAGGCGCGACGAATCCGCAGACCGGATTCCGTCGTTTCGACCTCGACCACCTCGGCGCAGGGCACGCCGAAGGACTTGGTGAAGGCCACGCCGCGTCCCACGCCATCGCCGGGATGGGGGCCTGTCCAGTCGCTCATCTCGCCCACGGCCTCCAGCACGGCGCGGGCCAGCGGATCGTTGCACAGACGAAGCCGCTCTTCCAGCGGGTCTGTGCCTGCGGCATGGATCAGCTCGTCCAGACCCGCATTGTAGAAAAACCCGTTCGTGGAGGCTCCGACCGACCGCCAGGAACTGATAGGTGCCAAGGGCGGAGCACGGTAGCCCGTCACGCGGTGATGGGGCAGGGCAAAAGGCTGCTCGAACGCCCCCGCCACGATCTGGCTATCAGGGCCGGGCACGCTTTGGCCCTGCCGCGCCATCTGGGACAGGATGACCGAAGGCATGGCGATGCCAAGATCGAACACCTCGACGCGGCCGTCGCGCACGGTGCCGCGCATTCTGCCCATCGCGATCTGGCGCGGGAAGTCATGGGTCATGTCTTCCTCTCGCGAATAGGTCAGCTTGACCGGGGTGCCCTTCATCTCCATCGCGATCTCGGTTGCGTGCCTGACCACCGTATCTTCCAGCCGGTGGCCGAAACTTCCGCCGATCATCTGCACGTTGAGAGTGATGTTCTCTTCCGCAACGCCAGTGATCCGCGCCACATTGGCCAGAACGAAGCGCGGTATCTGCGTCCCTGTCCATATCTCGACCGAATCCTCATCGACGCGGACGGTCGCGTTGACGGGCTCCAGCGGCGCGTGGGCAAGGTAGGGCGCACGGAACTCGGCCTCGATCACATCGCCTGCGCGCGCGGCAATCGTTGCATCGACGTCTCCGTCATCGCGTTTGCGGCTGTCCAGGGCGTCGTCGTTGAAACTGTCCGACAAGGCTTGCCAGTGATCGTCCATTTCCGTCGGCACCGGGCCGTCTGGCCAGCTTACGCCCAAGGCACGCGCGCCCTTGAAGGCGGTCCATGTGGTGTCGGCGACTACGCCCAGCCCGCCGGTGATCTCGACCACGGACTGAACGCCGGGAATCTTGAAGGCTTCGCCGGTGTCGTAACTGCCCAGTGCCCCGTTCTGCGCGGGGTTCAGAACGACCGTGGCATGAACCATGCCCGGCAGTTCGACATCTATCCCGTATCCCTGCGTTCCGGTCGATTTCGCCACCATGTCCAGCCGCGGCGTCGCATGACCGATCAGCCGCCATTCGGAGGGCTGGCGCAACGCGACGTCCGTGACGGGCTCGATTTCGGCCAGCTGCGCGGCAAGATCCGTATAGGCCAGCGTCGATCCGTCCGGCAGCAGCACCGCACCATCCTTCGTCGAGAGCGTATCGACCGCATGGCCCGTCGCGCGGGCGGCGGCAGCCTTGAGCGTTTCACGCGCGGAGGCGCCTGCGGCCCGCAGCTTGTCGAATCCGTCGGGGGTGGTGGTGGAGCCGCCGGTGATCTGCAAACCCAGGAACTTGGATGCGGCGGAGACGACAGTCTCGGCCGCGTCTTGTCCAAGGCCGCCCCCCGGAACGAGAAAGGCCGCGGTTTCTTCGGCCAGCGCCCGGTTCCAATAGGCCACGTCAGGCGGGCCGGGATCGACCGAGACCTGATCCAGCGTGACGTCCAGTTCCTCGGCCAGCAGCATCGCCTGCACCTGGTAGGCGCCCTGACCCTTATCGGCGCGGGGCGTGATCAGGGTGATTCCGTCGGAACGGATCAGCACGTATGGCGTCAGTGCCGCCTCGCCATCGTTGAGCCCCGTCAGAAGCGGATTGGCGTAGGGCGTCCTGTATCGCCAGACACCAAAGGCCACGCCCCCCGCGGCGGCCACGGCCCCGACAAGGAAGCTTCGGCGCGCTATTTTTCCGGCCCGGCTCATCCTAGGCTCCCTTCAACTTTGCCGCAGCGGCCCTGACGGCGGCGCGAATACGCGGATAGGTGCCGCAGCGGCAAAGGTTGCCGGACAGGGCCTCGTCGATCTCGTCATCGCTCGGGTCGGGCATTTCCGACAGCAAGGCCGCGGCCTGCATGATCTGGCCGGATTGACAGTATCCGCATTGCGCCACTTGCGTCTCGATCCAGGCTTGCTGGACCGGATGGGGCGACTCGGGGGTGCCAAGCCCGTGGATCGTGGTGACGGCGCCCCAGACATCCTGCGCCGGAACCTGGCAGGATCGCACGGCCTTGCCATCAATATGAACGGTGCATGCACCGCATTGAGCGATTCCGCAGCCATATTTCACGCCGGTCTTGCCCAGTAGGTCGCGCAGCACCCAGAGCAGCGGCATATCCTCTGCGACGTCGATGTCGTGCACCGTGCCGTCTACGGTCAATTTCATGGCGACCTCTTTGCCGAACACCTCATGGCAAGGGTATACTCATGCGGTCGGATGTCGAGGGAAACGCCACGTGACGTGGGCGCTGAAAGGCGCTTGCCGCAGTGTGTCTTAGGAGTGCGGAAGTGGCGAGTGGGGGAAGTGGCGGACCGAGGAGGATTCGAACCCCCGACCCCCTGATTCGTAGTCAGGTACTCTATCCAGCTGAGCTATCGGTCCGTGAGGACGAGCATCTAGACCCAAGCGCCGTGCAATGCAAGGGGGCCGGCGCGGAAAATCCGGGGAAAATCCGTCAGTCCAGTTCAAGGCCGCCGCGAGGCAATGAAATCCGAAACACCGTGCCGCTGTCGTCGGTCCGCTCAAGGTCCAGCGTGCCGCCGTGACCGCGGATCAGCTCGGCGGCGATCGACAGGCCCAGCCCCGTGCCGCCCTTGGTCGCTCCGCCATGGAAAGGCTGAAACAGATGTTGGCGTGCCTTGGCCGGCAGGCCCGGCCCCGTGTCGGCGACATGGATCAGCCATGCGTCGCCGGTTTCCTGTCCTGAAATGGCGATCTCTCCGGGCTTGCCGCTGTTGACGATGGCCTGCCGGGCATTGCGCACGAGGTTGGCGATCACGCGGTAGAGCTGTTCGTGATCCGCGCGCACGACAAGCGCCGTCGGCACGTCCTCGGCAAAGCTGATATCGGCGTCGCCCACGGCCAGACGCTCGCTTTCGATGACGTCCGACACCACGTCGATCAGCGCGAAACGGCCCAGGGTGGGCGGCTGTTCCTCGGCCTTGCCATAGGCCAGCGTGGACTCGCACAGATGCACGGCGCGGGCGATGGAGTTGACCAGCTTGGGCGCCATGCGCTTGACCGCCGGGTCCTCGCTCATTTCGATCCGGTCGGTGAAAAGCTGTGCCGAGGTCAGGATGTTGCGCAGATCATGGCTGACCTTGGCCACCGCGCCGCCCAGCTGAGCCAGGCGTTCGCGCTGGCGCAGGGACGATGTCAGCTGGGTCTGAAGCTTGTGCAGCGCCTCTTCGGCCTGGCGGATCTCGGTGGTGGTGGACCGAGGCGTGATCACCCGGTTCGCGTCCTCGGGGGCTTCGGCATAGCGGGTCATGTGCCGCGCGACGCTGGCGATGGGCCGCACCAGAAAGGCGCGCACGGCAAAATAAAGCAGGGCGGCGGTCACGACCGAAATCATCGCCGACAGGAACAGGATACGCAGGCCATAATCCAGCATTGCGGCACGCAACTCGTCCGTGAGCAGGGTGATCTCGATCAGCAGACCGCCCATCTGCGACGGATCACCGATCACCCGGATCATCTCTGGCTCGGGGGTGGCCAGCCGGGTCACGGCGTCCCCGATCAGTTCAAGAGGCGTGGCATCGCGCAGATCGAACGTGTCCACGATGGGCGAGGGCATGGGCGCCGACAGCATCAGCTGACGCGCCTCGTCACGACGCAGCACCACGTTGAAGACGCCGGCATTCTGCAGCAGTTCTTCCTGCAGCTCGTTCGAGATCTCGTCGCTGGCCAGCAGCGCCAGGGACGCGATCTGGGCACGTTCCAGCCGGTCCATCAGAAAATCTTCGCGGAACCGGGCGATGGACGGGAAAAAGATCAGGACCTCGGCCAGCATGACGAATACCACGGTCAGGATCAGGAACCGTCCCGAGAGTGATTTCAGAAATCCCATCTTGCCCGTTCCGTCGCCTTGTCTCTCAGGGCAGCCAGCGCTGCACCAGCCGCACGATCCGCTTGACCCCGTCGCTTTCGAACAGCCGCGGCGTGAAGTACGCCCCCGCGGCCCGTTTGTTGAGTTCCCCCAACGTGGGATAAGGCGCAACCATGGCGCTGATATGCTTCATTTTCAAGTTGTTGGCGAGGGCCAAGGCCCAAGTGTGTATAAGCTCGCCCGCTTGGGCGCCGACGATGGTGGCGCCGACAGGACGGCCACCGACCACCATGACCTTGACGAAGCCCGTGGTCTTGCGCGTGGCGATGGCGCGGTCGTTCCCGTCATACTCGGCGCGGACGACTTCCAGCTTCTGTCCGTGCGCCTTGCGGGCCTGCGCTTCGGTCAGGCCGACCTGGGCGAGTTCGGGGTCTGTGTAGGTCGTCCAGGGCAGGTGCGCGGTGCTGGCCTTGGCGGGCAGGCCCAGCACGGCGGAACGGATGACGATACCCGCGTGATAGCCCGCCACATGGGTGAATTGCAGGCCGCCCGCGACGTCGCCGATGGCGTAGACCTTTGAATTGCTGGTCTTCAGGGCGGCGTCGACCTTGATGCCGGATCTGGTGGATTTGATGCCTGCCGCCTCGAGGTTCAGCCGGTCGATATTTGGCTTGCGGCCCACGGCCACCAAAAGGTGCGAGCCCTTGAAGACCTGGCCGTCCTTGGTTTCCACCTCGATCGCGCCGGCGGTGCCGCGCACCTGCGCCGCGGTCGCGCCCTCGACGATCTCAAGGCCTTCCTCACGCAGATGGTCCAGCACCAATGCCGCCGCCTCGGGGTCGTCCTTGCCAAGGGCCTTGTCGCCTTCAATCACGGTGACCTTGCAGCCCAGTCGCAGATGCGCCTGCGCCATTTCCATGCCGATGGGCCCGCCGCCGATGACCAGCAGGTGCTCGGGCTTTTCGCGCAGGTCGAACAGTGTTTCGTTCGTCTCATAGGGCACGTCCTCCAACCCCGGGATGGGCGGCACGAGTGGCGAGGAGCCGGTGGCGATGACGATGCGCCGGGAGCGGATCACGGTGTCGCCGGCCTTGACCTCGGTTGGCGCGATGAACTGGCCGTAGTCGCGGATGACCTTGACGCCCAGACCCTCGAACCGTTCCTGGCTGTCATGCGGGGCGATGGTGGCGATCACGTCCCGAACGTGATCCTTTGCGGCGGCGTAGTCCACCGTGGGCGCGACATCGGCGACGCCGTAAGGGGCGGCGTGTGCCTGGCCATGGGCGGCCTTGGCCGAGGCGATGAGGGCCTTGGAGGGCACACAGCCGAAGTTGAGGCAGTCACCGCCCATTTCGTGGCCTTCCAGAAGGACCACGTCGGCGCCCATCTGTGCCGCGCCCGAGGCGACGGAGAGGCCGCCGGATCCGGCCCCGATGACGAGGATGTCAGTCTTGATGTCGGCCATGGCCTAGATGTCCTTCTTGCCGCGCACGGTCTTGATCACGATAGGTAGTGCTGCCAGCACGCAAAGCCCGAGAATGGGGCCGATCACCTGCGGCTCCCACAGCAGAGATAAATCAGGTCGTTCTCCGCGGTCGAAGACCTCTCCGAGGCCGACGCCGATCCAGGTGAAGACGATGGCGCCGGGGATGATGCCGATTGCGGTCGTCCAGAGGAAATTGACGAAGCGCACCCCGACCAGCGCGGGCAGCAGGTTGGCCACGAAGAACGGCACCACGGGCACGAGACGCATCAGCAAAAGGACACTGATTTCATGCTCATGCAGGCCGGTCTTGATCTTCTTCAGCGTGCCTTCGGAGGCGTCCATCTTTGCCGCGAGCGTGCGGCCAAGGCCCCAACGCGCGGCCATGAAGATGGCCGAGGCGCCGATCACGGCGGCGGTGACGTTGAAGACTGTGCCAAGCGCGAGGCCGAAGAGAAATCCGCCGGTCACCGAGGCGACCGCTGCACCGGGCAGCGAGAAGGCCACGATGCTCACGTAGGCGGCGATGAATATCCCTGCGAGGAGGATATGATTATCGTCGCGAAAGGCCAGCAAGGCCTCGCGATTTTCGGCCAGCGTGTCGAAAGTCAGGTAGTCGCCCAGCGTGAAATACCCGACGATGGCGGCGATCAGGATCACGGCCAGGGGCGCGTGGCGGATATAGGCGGGGCGCCTGGTGTCGTCGGCAGTGTCCATGTCGGGGTCCGGTACGATTGACTGTCCTTCCCTAGATGCGCGATCCTCGGGCGTCGCGCCAGATGCTTCACGCGGGGGTGATGCGGGGTGATGGGTTCGGGGCCTTAATGTCGGGTTTCGGGTGGCTTTGTAACAAAGCCGGCCATCGGGGCAGGGTTTTTGTTGCAAAAGCCAATCGGATGTTTGACTTGGGTCCCGCAGGCCCCTATAGACCGGGCTTCAATACGAATTCCGGCTTTCGCGATTCCTGAGCGAGGCCAAGAACACCGGAGAGCCGAGCGATGAAACGCACGTATCAACCCTCGAACCTGGTCCGCAAGCGGCGCCACGGTTTCCGCGCGCGCATGGCCACCAAGGCCGGCCGCAAGATCCTGAACGCGCGTCGCGCGCGTGGCCGCAAGTCGCTGAGCGCGTAAGCGCCAGCCAGGATCCGTACGGACATGACACCGCCGGAGGCCCTCGTGGATGACACGGGGAAAACGCCCCCGGCGGTTTCCGTTTGCCTGGAGGTTCTCAAGAAACGCCCTGATTTCCTGGCCGCTGCCAAGGGACGCAGGCAGGCGATGAAGGGTCTGGTGCTGCAAGTGCGGGACCGGCGGGACGACAGCGACACGATCCGGGTGGGGTTCACCTGTTCCAAGAAGGTGGGCAATGCCGTTACCCGCAACCGGGCCAAGCGGCGCTTGCGCGAAGTGGCGCGCAAGGTGCTGACGGAAAACGGAAAATCCGGCCATGACTATGTGCTGATCGGGCGGGCCGGGGCCACGGTGGACCGCGATTTCCAAGGCCTGTGCGAGGATCTGCGGCGGGCGCTGGCCTCGGTTCACAGATGAGCCCGCTGGCGCATATACTGGCCCTACCGGTCAAGGGATACCGGCTGTTATTCAGCCCCTGGGTGGGGTTCAATTGCCGCTACCATCCCACGTGCAGCCAATATGCGTTGGACGCCCTGCGCACCCATGGGGGCCTGAAGGGCGGGTGGCTGGCCGCGCGCCGGATCGCGCGGTGCAATCCCTGGGGCGGCTGCGGCTATGACCCGGTGCCGGGCAAAGGGGAGGCGCGCGATGAAGCGTCCTGAGACGCTGGCGCAGATGAACGCGGCGCTGGGGCGGTTCGCCACGGAGCATGGCGTCGAGACGGGGTTGGCCTATCGCCCGGGTCCTTCGGACATCTTCATTTCGCCCTACAGCAAGTGCGGCACCACCTGGGTCACGCAGATCGCGCATGGGTTGCGGTCCGGGGGCGACATGGATTTCGACGAGATTACCGATGTCGTGCCTTGGCTGGAACTGGCGCACGATATGGGCAAAGACGTTAACGCGCCGCAACCCTACCGTCCGCGGCTCTTCAAGAGCCATCTGCCCTGGGGGGTGATTCCCGAAGGCGGGCGCTATATCGTCGTGCTGCGCGACCCGGTGGATGCGATGGTGTCGCTCTACCGGTTCTTCGACGGCTGGACCTTCGAGCGCGGGGCGATTTCGCTGGAGGATTTCGCGGAGTACTACCTGGATCGGATGGGCCGCGAGGATTACTGGAGCCATGCGTCGTCCTGGTGGGGTGTGCGCGACCGCGACGACGTGCTGGTGCTGGCCTATGAGCACATGAAGCGGGACCTGGTGAAGAATGTCGCGCAAGTGGCGGATTTCATGGGGATATCCGATGAGCGGACACGCGCCGTGGCGGAGGCTCAGGCGACGCTGGATTTCATGAAAGCGCATGGGCGGCAGTTCGACGACCATCTTGTGCGACAGGCCCGCGACGCGGCATGCGACCTGCCGCCGGGCGGCGAGGCCAGCAAGGTGGTGAGCGGGCGCGCCGGCGCCGGGCGGGCGCAGATCGGCGCGGCGATGCACGAGGCCTATGCCGCCAAATGGCGCGAGACCATGGGCGCGGCGCATGGGTTGAAGAGCTATGAGGACGTGCTGACGGCGTTGAAGGCTTAACGGGGCATTGAGGCACCGAGCGCCGAAACGGCTGGGTTAAACGGCTCGATTCGACCCGAAACGGCATGTCGGTATCGCGTCGGTATTCCAGTGGTATCGCGACGGTGCGGATTTTCGCGTTTTGAGGGATTAACGCGGCGGCCGGTTGTGATGGATTGTTAACCGATGCGCAGGTGGGTTTTCACCCACCCTACGAGGTCCCGGGACGGGAGCCCGAAACGCATCGCGGCGACGGGTAGGACCCCGCCGCCGCGACTCCGTGAGTGGTGCCAGATGTCAGCCCTTGGCGATGGGCGTGTCCTCGCGCGTGGGCACGTCAGGCTCCAACCCCCAGCGCAGACCGTCGAGACCGGCGGCCATCTCGTCGTCGGTGTTGCGCAACCCGATCGTCACCTTGAGGATCAGCGCCGTCACGAGGCCGGTCACCAGGCCCGCCCCAAGGCAGACCACGATGCCGATCAGCTGCATGGTCAGGCCGATCTGACCGTGCTGGAAGGCGTATTCGCCTTCGGTGATGCCGAAATAGCCGCCGCGCGGCGTGCCGGCCTCGAGGATGCCGACCATGATCAGGCCATAGCTGCCCGCGCCGAGAAAGAGCGGCAGCAGCTTGTGCTCGTCGAACTCGCGCTTCAGCGTGAATTCATAGACGATATAGGAGATGACCGGCGCGCCCAGCGCCACCAGGAACATCTCGCCCGGTTGGTAGACGTCGAAGCCGCAGGCGCCGGCCACGTAGCCCGCCAGGGGCCCCAGCAGCAGGTAGGCGTATTTGCGGGTGGCATAGGCGAGGATGCCGCCCGTCACCGCGCCGCCGGCCCAGGCCATGGCGTAGTTGTTCACGGCAAGGCCCACGCTGGTTTCCGCCATCGTGACGCTGACCGCCAGCGCCTCGGGGTCGAAGAAGAAGAGACAGGAGACGATGACCATGGGCAGGCCCGCGAAGATGGTCAGCAGGCCCACCGCCGCCAGCCCGATGCTGGGCGCGTGGTAGCCCGAGACCAAGGGGTGCGGGTTGAACATGCCGGGCCGCTGACCCAGCATGGGCACCAGCGCCAGCGCCATGCCGGTGGGGAAGAGATAGACGAAGCCCACACCGAAGAAGTCGTGAAAGCCCGCATTGGTGAGCGGGCCCACAGACCCCCAAGTGTAGAAGCTGAGGATCGACGAGGCCACGGCGGCCACGACGCAGAGCACGTAATAGGCCGAGGCCTTGATGCGTTCGGACACCGCGAAGTGGAAGAGGATGTTCACGATCCCGGCAAAGACCGCGAGGAAGAAGACGAAAATCTGGAAGGTGTTCAGCCCCGGAAAGGTCGCCGGATCGGTGGTGGAGGCGTTGGCGTTCAGCATCCCGCCGAAAAGCCACCAGTCGCGCAAGGAGTCGCCCATGGTCGCGCCTTCCATGATGTAATACTGCGCCGCCCAGAAGCCGAAGCCGATGGCGAAATAGGTGGTAAAGCCCAGAAAGAAGCCCATGACCTTTTCGATGGTCGAATTGAACAGGCTTTTGCGCCGGGTGGTGCCTGCGTCGATCATCAGAAGGCCGACGACGACGGTGATCGCGCCGACGGTCCCGGAGAGATAGACGAGGTTCTGGACAAGGGAATTCAGGGTGACCTGGTCGGCCTGAATGGCTGCGAGATCCATTTTGGGTGTGTCCTCCACTGTTGGGTTTCGGGACCGTCCGTCGCCGGTCGGGATTGGTGCGCAAGCGACGAACCAAAAGTGAACCGGAATAAGGGGCGGGTCCCGCTTTGCTTTTTGTTTTGATTAAATGTTGCGCAGAAAATGGCGTATGTGAAGGAAAAAATGGCTGTAGGTGGAAAACAGGCACGAGTTTGCGTCGCGCCAAGCTGGGCGAGTGATCCAAAAGTGTACCTAAAGGCGCGGGTCGTCAGCTGCGGGCGTGAAAGATGAAGCCCAGGAGGTTCAGAAGCACCTGCGCCGCGAGGATCGAGGTGGAGCCGGTGGGGTCGTAATCCGGTGCCACTTCGACGAGGTCGATGCCCACGATCTCGTGGTTTCGGGCGACCTGTTGCAAGATTTCCAGCACGTCGTAATAGAGGAACCCGCCATGGCTGGGCGTCCCGGTGCCGGGCGCAATGGAGGGGCAGAAGGCGTCGATGTCGATGGTGATATAGACGCGGGAGCCCGCGGGGATGCGATCGGCGGTGGCCTCGGGGCCAAGCCTGCGGACCTGCCGGACCGACAGGATATCCGAGCCGCGCGCCCGGGCGTCGTCATAGCCTTCCTTGGCGGTCGAGCTGACATTGCGGATACCAAGCTGGGTGAGGCCGGTCACGTAAGGCTTTTCGGCGGCGCGGCGCATGGGGTTGCCGTGGCCGTGGCGGACGCCGTGGCGCTCGTCGACGAAATCGAGATGGGCGTCGATCTGCAGGACGTGGATGTCGCCCTGGTCGTCAAAGGCGTTGATGCAGGGGATGTTGATGGAATGGTCGCCGCCGATGGTGACGGGCAGGGCGCCCGCCGCGAGGATGGCGCGGACGCCGGTCTCTATATTGGCGTGAGATTTCACCGTGTCGGTGTGGACGATGTCGGCGTCGCCGATATCGACGATGCTGACCTCGCCGGGCAGATAGGTGGCATCGTCCTCGTGGTCATAGGCGCCGGCGTGGCCGAAAGAGAAGAGCGTCGAGGCCTCGCGCACGCCGCGGGGGCCGAAGCGGGCGCCCGAGCGCCATTGGGTGCCGGCATCGAACGGCGCGCCGAGAATGGCCACGTCGGCGTCGATCCGGGCCCAGTCCGAGACGTAGGGGCGTTTTCCGAAGGTGGAGATGCCGACGAAGGGCAGGTCGAGCCGGCCGCTTTCGTATCCGTGTGTGCTCATGCGCGGTGTCCTCTGGTTGAGGCGACGCTAGCTTGGCGCGGGACGTATTGGCAAGTGCGGCGGCGCGTGGGTTTTCACCCACCCTACGGGGCTGTGGCGGGCGGCAGTCCGGTCTTGATCCGGGATCTTGTGGCGGGGCGGCCCCCTGTCATCTGCGCGCACCCGCCAATCGGCCCTTTCCATTCCCTCCGACGCGTGCAATAGGGAACCGCCAAACGAGACACCCCAAGGAGATGCGCCATGGAGATTCGTGAGGCCCTCACTTTCGACGATGTTCTGCTGGTTCCCGCGAAGTCCAGCGTGCTGCCCACCACGGCGGACACGCGCACCCGCGTGACCCGCTCGATCGACCTCAACATCCCGCTTCTGAGTTCCGCGATGGACACGGTGACCGAAGGGCGGATGGCGATCTGCATGGCCCAGTCGGGCGGCATGGGCGTCATTCACCGCAACCTGACGGTCGACCAGCAGGCCAAGGAAGTGCGGCGGGTGAAGCGGTTCGAAAGCGGGATCGTCTACAACCCGGTGACCCTGCGCGCCGACCAGACTCTGGGCGATGCCAAGGCACTGATCGAGCGCTACAACTTCACCGGGTTTCCGGTGGTGGACGACAAGGGCCACGTGGTGGGCATCGTGACCAACCGCGACATGCGGTTCGCCACCAGCGACGACACGCCGGTGCACGTGATGATGACCAGTGACAACCTGGCGATCCTGACCGAGCCTGCCGACCGCGAGGAGGCCAAGAGCCTGATGAAGGCGCGGCGGATCGAGAAACTGCTGGTCACGAATGCCGAGGGCAAGCTGACCGGCCTTCTGACGCTGAAGGACACCGAGCAGGCCGTGCTGAACCCGACCGCCTGCAAGGACGGGCTGGGCCGGCTGCGCGTGGCCGCGGCCTCGACCGTGGGCGACGCGGGCTTCGAGCGGACGCAGGCGCTGGTGGATGCGGGCGTGGATATGGTGGTGATCGACACCGCCCATGGCCATTCCGAAGGCGTGGCGCAGGCCGTGGAGCGGGCCAAGAAACTGTCCAACGAGGTGCAGATCGTGGCCGGCAACGTGGCCACCGCCGAGGCGACGCGGGCGCTGATCGGCGCCGGTGCGGATGCGGTGAAGGTCGGCATCGGGCCGGGCAGCATCTGCACCACGCGGATGGTGGCGGGCGTGGGCATGCCGCAGCTGACCGCGGTGATGGATTGCGCCGCGGCGGCGGGCGACACGCCGGTCATCGCCGATGGCGGCATCAAGTTCTCGGGCGATTTCGCCAAGGCGATCGCGGCGGGCGCGTCCTGCGCCATGGTCGGCAGCATGCTGGCGGGCACGGACGAGTCCCCCGGCGAGGTGATCCTCTACCAGGGGCGCAGCTTCAAGGCGTATCGCGGCATGGGCAGCCTTGCCGCCATGGCCCGCGGCTCGGCCGACCGGTATTTCCAGAAGGACGCGGCGAGCGACAAGCTGGTGCCCGAGGGCGTCGAGGGGCAGGTGCCCTACAAGGGCAGTGCGGCCACGGTGCTGCATCAGTTGGTGGGCGGCCTGCGGGCGGCGATGGGCTATACCGGCTGCGCCACGGTCGAGGAGATGCGCAGCAATTGCGAGTTCATCAAGATCACCGGGGCGGGGCTGAAGGAAAGCCACGTGCACGACGTGCAGATCACCCGCGAAAGCCCCAACTACCGCATTGGCTGATGCGGCGGTCATCCGTGGCCCGCGCGACAGGGCCCGGGGGATGACATGACCCCGGCGGCCCGGGTCCAGGCCGCTATCGAGGTGCTCGATGCCGTGGCCGGCGGGATGGCCGCCGAACAGGCGCTGACCCGCTGGGCGCGCGGGGCGCGCTATGCCGGATCGAAAGACCGCGCGGCGGTGCGCGATCACGTCTTCTCGGTGCTGCGCCGCAGGCGGTCCTGCGCGGCCTTGGGCGGCGGCAACGGCGGGCGGGCGCTGATGCTGGGCCTGCTGCGCGGGGCGGGCGAGGACACCGATGCGATCTTTTCCGGCGAGGGACATGCCCCCGCGCCGCTCGACCCCGGCGAGCGCGATGCGGGCCGGACGCCGACGCCGCAGGAGGGGCGCGACCTGCCGGACTGGCTGTGGGAGCGGTTCGCGGCGAGTCTCGGCGGTGAGGCGGCGCGAGCGGCGGAGGCGCTGCGGCATCGCGCGCCGGTCTGCCTGCGGCTCAATCCGGGCCTGAAGACCGACGCCTATGTCATTGATATGCTGGAGCAAGAGGGTATCGCGCTGCATCCGGTGCCGGATGTCGAGGGCGCGGTCCTGGTGACCGAGGGGGCGCGGCGGGTGACGCAGTCGCGGGCCTATCTCGACGGGCTTGTGGAAGTGCAGGACACCAGCAGTCAGGCGGCCATGGCCGCGCTGGATGTGCCGCCGGGCGCACGGGCGCTGGATTACTGCGCAGGCGGCGGCGGCAAGGTGCTGGCGCTGGCGGCCCGGATCGAAGGCGCGTGGTTTGCCCATGACGCCGCGCCGCAACGGATGCGCGACCTGCCGCAGCGCGCCGCGCGCGCCGATGTGACGGTGACCCTGCTCGATGCGGGTGGGGTGACGGGGGCGGCGCCCTTCGACCTCGTGCTGTGCGACGTGCCCTGTTCGGGCAGCGGCACCTGGCGGCGCACGCCCGAGGCGAAGTGGACCCTGACGCCCGAGCGTCTGGTCGACCTGTGCCGGACCCAGCGGAGCATCCTGCAGGAGGCGCAGGCGCTGGTGCGGCCGGGCGGGATGCTGGCCTACACCACCTGTTCGGTGTTGGACGAGGAAAACGCCGACCAGGTGGCCGCCCTTCTGGCCGCGTCTTCGGGATGGGTGCAGGAGATCACCCGGCACTGGCCTGTGTCGGAGGTGGGAGACGGGTTTTTCCTGTCGGTCCTGCGCAAGCCGCATTAGCGGAGCCGACTCTGGCAATCGCAACCTAGACGTGTTCGCCGTTTCAGCGTTAATCTAACGTTAAATCCTGCCGCCTAAGACAGGCGACAGGAGATAGATTGCTGGAGACTTGCCGGTTGGCTTCGATTACCGGAACCGTACTGCCCTTGCGCGATGCCGCGTCGCGGATCAGGCCCCGGTCCAGGACCGTTCTGGCGACGGGGCTGGGGATTGGCGCGGGCGCGTTCGTGATGCCCGATCCGCGGTTGCAGGTCGCATGCCTTTTTCTCGGCGCGATCCTGCTGATGTCGGCGCTCTGGATCGCCATCGTCCACGCGGCGGAAACGCGGTTTCGCAAGGGCCTTGTGGACGCCGCGGCGGATTTCCTGGGAGAAGACGCGACCCCGGCCATCCTGACCGGGCGCGACGGCGACATCCAATACGCCAACCGCGCGGCGAAGACCGCGTTTTCGGCCGACGAGGCCAGCACGCTGGCCGGGGCGCTGAAGCACACCGTCGCCAACCCCGGCCCGATCCTCTACCGCCTGGAAAGCCGGGCCGACCTGCGCGGCTCGGCGCATGAGGATGTGGTCACGCGGGCGGGACATCTGCGGCTGAGCGTGCACCGCGCGGCGGCGGACCGCTATATCTGGCGGATCGAAAAATCCGCCGACCGCCCCTCGCGCGAGGCCGATCCGGTCCCGCTGCCGATGCTGACGGTGGGCCGGGGCGGGGCGGTTCTGTTCATGAATTCCGCGGCACGTGAGCTGGTGGGTGAACGGGCGCGCACGCTCGACCGTATCTTTCCCAAAATGCCCCTGCGCTCGGGCCAGATCAACGACATCACCACCGCGCAGGGGCTGACGGCCTGCCTCGTCGTCGAGCTGGAGGGCGTGGCCGGCCGGCGCGAGGTGTTCCTGCTGCCGGGCGTGGCGCCGACCGAGCGACAGCCGGACGGTTGGGCGTTCTTCGACGAATTGCCGGTGCCGCTGCTGAAACTGGCGCGCAACGGCGAGGTTCAGATCTCGAACCGCCCGGCGCGGGACCTTCTGGGCGCCGAGGCGTGCTGCGGCAAGACGCTGTCGGACCTGATGGAGGGGCTCGGCCGGTCGATCCCGGACTGGCTCGATGACGCGGCGGCCGGCCGGGGCGGGGTGCATTCGGAATTCCTGCGGGTCAGGCGCGACGACCGCGAGACCTTCGTCCAGGTCACGCTCAACCGCGCGATGGAGGCGGGCGAGACGGTTCTGATCGCGGTGCTGAACGACGCGACCAAGCTGAAGACCCTGGAAGAGCAGTTCGTGCAAAGCCAGAAGATGCAGGCCATCGGGCAACTGGCCGGCGGCGTGGCGCATGATTTCAACAACCTGCTGACCGCCATCGCGGGGCATTGCGACCTGCTGTTGCTGCGCCACGACCAGGGCGATCCGGATTACGGCGACCTTGTGCAGATCAACCAGAACGCCAATCGGGCCGCCGCCCTGGTCAGCCAGCTGCTGGCCTATTCGCGCAAACAGACGCTGCGCCCCGAGGTCATGGACCTGCGAGACATGCTGTCGGAACTGACGCATCTTCTGAACCGGCTGGTGGGCGAGAGGGTGATCCTGTCGCTCAGCCACGACCCGACCCTGTGGTCGATCCGCGCCGACAAGCGGCAGCTGGAGCAGGTGCTGATGAACCTCGTGGTGAACGCCCGCGATGCCATGCCGGAGGGCGGCGACATCCGCATCGCCACAGAGAATGTCACGCTGGACGAACCGCTGCGCCGCGACCGCGCGGTGGTGGCGCCGGGCCGCTATGTGCGCGTCAGCGTCACGGACGAGGGGCAGGGGATTTCACAGGACAAGATCCAGAAGGTGTTCGAGCCGTTCTTCACCACCAAGCGCACCGGCGAGGGCACGGGCCTGGGCCTGTCGACGGCCTACGGGATCGTCAAGCAGACCGGCGGTTTCATCTTCGTCGACAGCCACGAGGGAAAGGGCGCCACCTTCCAGGTGCTGCTTCCGGCCCATGAAACCGTCGACACGCCGATGGCCCAGGCGGACCCGGCGCCGGCCCTCGCGGCCAAGACGGACGGCGTGGTGCTGCTGGTGGAAGACGAGGCGCCCGTGCGGGCCTTCGCCAGCCGCGCGTTGCAGCTGCGCGGGATGACGGTGCTGGAGGCCGACTCGGCCGAATCAGCGCTCGACCTTCTGGAGGATACGTCGCTGAAGGTCGATGTCTTCGTCTCCGACGTCGTGATGCCGGGGATCGACGGCCCAAGCTGGGTGCTGAAGGCCCTGGAGGAGCGCCCGGAGACGCAGGTCGTGTTCATGTCCGGCTATGCGGAGGAGGCGTTCGGCGAGATCCAGTCGCGCATTCCGAATTCGACCTTTCTGCCCAAACCCTTTTCCCTGACCGAGCTGACCGAGACCGTCCAGCATCAGCTGGCCCAGGGCTGACGGCGCGGAACGGCGCGGGCGGGATCCTGGTGGTTTCCGGAACGAGTTCTGTCGAAGACATCAGGGAATGACCTTGGCCAAGCTCTTTGCCTTGAGACACATTTTCGGATGCGTGTCCTGCGCAGGGCATGCGATGCAGCGTATGGGTGCTTCAGTGATGCGGCGGCAGAACACCGTTGGCGAGCGGCACAAAGGCGCCGTCCGCGCCGATTCCGTCATAGAGCTGGTATTCGACCGCGAATTTCCGGCGGTAGCGCGCTTCGACATCGGCCGAGAGGGACAGCGCCATGTCCGGCGAAGCGTTCATGCGCCGCGTCTCGATCTCGATCCCGAGACGGGTTTCGAGAAAACGCCGCAGCCCGTCCTGATCCTCGTAGCGGAAGAGGTGGGTGACCGCGGTGCCGTTGTTCTGCGGCTCGAGGAATTTCGTCTGCGAGCCGACCTGCGCAAAGGCGGCGCGCTTGCCTTTCATGTACTCGGTGACGAAGGCGTCGAAGCTGATCCCGTGGGTGGAATTGCGGGCCTGCTCCTGGCCCGGACGCTGACGGTAGCGATACCAGCTGCCCAGCCAGTCGAGCGGGTCGCGCATCACCGCGAGCACGTCGAATCCCTCTCCCATGAATTTCTCGATCGCCGGGCGGAAGAAGCGGTTGTAGCGAAAGACCGGCGCGTGCTTCAGCTCGGGCGGCTGGCGCACGACGATGGCCGCGCGCGGCGCAAGGGCGGCCTCGTAGGCGGTTGTCCCGGTCTTGGGGACCGACAAAAAAACGAGCTTTTCGTTTGAAAACACCAGCATAGAAGATTTCGACCGTTTGCCTGCCCTTGGTAACCCCTCTTTAACCCATCGCTGCAAACATCGGAAAGGAACAAATGCATTGAAATGTTCTCCTTTTGTCTCCATAACATGTGGAACAAGAGGTGAACGAAAGCAGCGGTCGGGCGGCAGGAAGACAGCGATAGACGCTCCGTCTGGCGTGTGAAATAAGGGAAATGACAGGTATGGCAACGGCAGATCTTTTGAACATGGATAGCAAGAAGAAAGCAGACCGCCAGAAGGCGCTCGACAGCGCGCTGGCGCAGATCGAACGGCAATTCGGCAAGGGGTCGATCATGAGACTGGGCGCCGACAACCCGGCGCAGGACATCGAATCGACATCGACCGGCTCGCTGGGTCTCGACATCGCGCTCGGCATCGGCGGGCTGCCCAAGGGCCGGATCGTCGAAATCTACGGTCCAGAAAGCTCGGGCAAGACGACGCTGACGCTGCATTGCGTGGCCGAGGAACAGAAGAAGGGCGGCGTCTGCGCCTTTGTCGACGCCGAGCACGCGCTGGACCCGATCTATGCCAAGAAGCTGGGCGTGGATCTGGACGAGCTGTTGATTTCACAGCCCGACACGGGCGAACAGAGCCTGGAGATCGTGGACACGCTGGTGCGCTCGGGGGCCGTGAGCATGGTGGTGGTCGACTCGGTCGCCGCGCTGACGCCGAAATCGGAGCTGGAAGGCGACATGGGCGACAGCAGCGTGGGCGTGCATGCCCGCCTGATGAGCCAGGCCATGCGCAAGCTGACCGGCTCGATCAGCCGCAGCAAGTGCACGGTGATCTTCATCAACCAGATCCGCATGAAGATCGGCGTCATGTTCGGTAGCCCCGAGACGACGACGGGCGGCAACGCGCTCAAGTTCTACAGCTCGGTGCGGCTGGACATTCGCCGGATCGGCTCGATCAAGGACCGCGACGAGGTGGTGGGCAACCAGACCCGCGTGAAAGTGGTCAAGAACAAGGTGGCGCCGCCCTTCAAGCAGGTCGAGTTCGACATCATGTATGGCGAGGGCGTGTCCAAGACCGGCGAATTGCTGGACCTCGGAGTCGCGGCCGGCGTGGTCGAAAAGTCCGGCAGCTGGTTCAGTTATGGCGACGAGCGCATCGGCCAGGGCCGCGAGAATGCCAAGAACTTCCTGAAGGAAAACAAGAAGATCGCCTACGAGATCGAGGACAAGATCCGTGGCGCGCATGGCCTTGATTTCAACATTCCGGGCGGCGCGGACGAGACCGCCGAGGACGTACTGGACGACTGACGGAACGGAGACGGCCCACTCCGGAAAGGGCCCGCGCCACCGACGGGTGGCGGAGAATATCCGGGCAAAGGCCATCCGACGGGGTGGCCTTTCCTCGTTTTTCCGGATGGCGGCAGGCCCGGTCGGGTGCGACGGGTCAGGCGTGTGGCGTGGGCACCATTACGATGACCATGCAGCCATTGCCCTGACCGTAGCAGAAAAAGTTGCCGATCCCGTCCATGCGGGCGCGCAACCGGATCGGAACGTGCCCGTATTGCTGACGGTCCTGCGCCTTTTGAGCCAGAGTCTTGATCGAAGCGATATCGACTCGGCACGTCTTGAAATTTTTGGCAGGCGGACGAATGTCGACGATCCGCGCCGTCGAGCCGTCCTTCAGCGGTATGTCATAACCGCCCGCGCGCGCCACCTCTGTCTTGGTCACGAAATCCGCGGCGGTGGCGGGTGCTGCAACAACGGTGGCGAGGATCAGGCCGAGGCTGGCCATTGAGAAGGATTTCATCACGGGTCTCTCCTTGTTTTGCGGTTGCGATGTCTGACGTGTGATGTCGACCTTGAGTCGCGCGAGAGACGGGACAGGTTCAAATTCCCACCTTCTGTGGACAGTCAAAAGGCTTGGCGTTACACGGGTTCGACGCAACTTTTGCCTTCGGACCAGACCTTCATGCCCACGCTCAACGAGATCCGCTCGACCTTCCTTAGTTTCTTTGAACGCAACGGCCACGAGGTGGTGCCGAGCAGCCCGCTTGTGCCGCGCAACGACCCGACATTGATGTTCACCAATTCGGGCATGGTGCAGTTCAAGAACCTGTTCACGGGGGTGGAGAAACGCGATTATTCCCGCGCCACCACCAGCCAGAAATGCGTGCGGGCGGGGGGCAAGCACAATGACCTCGACAATGTCGGTTATACCGCGCGGCACCACACGTTTTTCGAGATGCTGGGGAACTTCAGCTTCGGCGACTATTTCAAGCGCGAGGCGATTCCCTATGCGTGGGACCTGCTGACCAAGGATTTCGGGATCGACAAGTCGAAGCTGCTGGTCACGGTCTATCACACCGACGACGAGGCGGCGGAGATCTGGAAGAAGCATGCCGGCCTCAGCGATGACCGGATCATCCGCATCGCCACGGATGACAATTTCTGGTCGATGGGTGCCACTGGGCCGTGCGGGCCTTGTACCGAGATCTTTTATGACCATGGTCCCGAGATCTGGGGCGGTCCTCCGGGCAGCCCGGAAGAGGATGGCGATCGGTTCATCGAGATCTGGAACCTCGTCTTCATGCAGAACGAGCGGTTCGAGGATGGCAGCCAGGTGGACCTGGACATGCAGTCGATCGATACCGGCATGGGGCTGGAGCGGATCGGCGCGCTGTTGCAGGGCAAGCACGACAATTACGACACGGACCTGATGCGCAGCCTGATCGAGGCGAGCGCGCATGTGACCGACGGGGCGCCGGACGGGCCGGGCAACGTGCACCACCGGGTGATCGCGGATCATTTGCGCTCGACGTCGTTCCTGATTGCCGACGGAGTGATGCCGTCGAACGAAGGGCGCGGTTACGTGCTGCGCAGGATCATGCGGCGGGCGATGCGGCACGCGCACCTCCTGGGCGCGCAGGACCCGGTGATGTACCGGCTGGTGCCGAACCTGGTGGGGCTGATGGGGCAGGCCTTTCCCGAGCTGGGCCGGGCGCAGCCGCTGATCGAGGAAACGCTGGAGCTGGAGGAGAAGCGGTTCAAGCAGACGCTGGACCGGGGTCTGCGCCTTCTTGACGACGAGCTGGGCAAGCTGGGCGATGGCGCGGCGCTGCCGGGCGAGGCGGCGTTCAAGCTCTATGACACCTACGGCTTTCCGCTGGACCTGACGCAGGATGCGCTGCGCGAGAAGGGCCGCGAGGTGGACGTGGCCGGTTTCGATGCGGCGATGGAAGAGCAGAAGGCCAAGGCGCGCGCGGCGTGGTCCGGCAGCGGCGAGTCGGCGGACGCGACCGTATGGTTCGACCTGGCGGATACGCACAGTGCGACGGATTTTCTGGGCTATGACACCGAAGAGGCCGAGGGCGTGGTGCAGGCGATCGTCGTCGACGGCGAGGCCGTGGACAAGCTGGGCGCGAACAAGGCCAACGGCTGGGTCGTGGTGAACCAGACACCGTTCTATGCCGAGGCGGGCGGGCAGGTGGCTGACCACGGCTATTTGCGCAGTTTGGAAAGCGCGCGCGAGGCGGGCGAGGCGCGATTTGCCGGGCATGTGAGCGACGTGCAGAAACGGGCCGGGGGCCTGTCGGCGCATTTCGTGACCGTCGAGGCGGGTGAACTGGAAGTGGGCGACCCGGTCAAGCTGGAGGTGGATCACGTCCGCCGCACCGCGATCCGGTCGAACCACTCGGCCACGCACCTGTTGCACGAGGCGTTGCGCAAGGCGCTTGGCGATCACGTAGCGCAGCGCGGGAGCCTCAATGCGCCCGACCGCCTGCGGTTCGATTTCAGCCATGGCAAGGGGCTGACGCTGGAGGAAATCAAGCAGGTCGAGGAAGAGGTCAACGCCTATATCCGCCAGAACGGCAAGGTCGAAACCCGAATCATGACGCCTGACGATGCGCGCGCCATCGGGGCGCAGGCGTTGTTCGGCGAGAAATACGGCGACGAGGTGCGCGTGGTCTCGATGGGCTCCGAGGACGGCTCGGGCAAGGGGCTGGACGGGCAGACATATTCTATCGAGCTGTGCGGCGGCACGCATGTGCGGCAGACCGGCGACATCGGCCTGTTCGTGATGGTGGGCGAAGGCGCGTCGAGTTCCGGCGTGCGCCGGATCGAGGCGCTGACCGGACCCGAGGCGTTCAAGTACCTGAGCGCGCAGGATCACCGCATGGCGGCGCTGGCGTCGGAACTGAAGGCGCAGCCGGACGATGTGCTGGCCCGTGTGCGCGCGCTGATGGACGAGCGCAAGACGCTGGCCAACGAGGTGACGCAGCTGAAGCGGGAACTGGCCATGGGCGGCGGCGGGGCCGCCGGCCCCGAGGCCAAGGACGTGAACGGCGTGAAGTTCCTGGCCCAGGTTCTGTCGGGCGTGTCGGGGCGCGATTTGCCGCCGCTGATGGACGAGATGAAGACGCGGATCGGCTCGGGCGCGGTGCTGCTGATCGCCGATGCCGACGGCAAGGCCGCCGTGGCCGCGGGCGTGACGAAGGACTTGACCGAGACGCTCTCGGCAGTCGATCTTGTCCGCGCCGCCGTGGCGGAACTGGGCGGCAAGGGCGGCGGCGGCCGTCCCGACATGGCGCAGGGCGGGGCGGCGAGCACCGACAATGCCGAGGCCGCCATCGCGGCGGCGGAACAGGTGTTGCAGGGCTGAGACCCGGCTGAGAAGGGGAACGACATGGCGGCCTACCTGATTGCGCGGATCAACGTGACCGATCCCGAGGATTACAAGGCCTATGCCAGCCAGACCGTGGCGCTGGCCGAGCAATTCGGCGGGCGGTTCCTGGCCAAGGGCGGGACCCAGACGCAGGTCGAGGGGATCGGCCCGGAGCGGCATGTGATCATTGAGTTCCCCGACCACCAGGCGGCGCTCGACTGGTACAATTCGGACGCGTATCAGCGCATCCTGCCCATCGCGACCTCGTCGAGCGAGCGCGATATCGTCATCGTTGACGGAGTTTGAGGAGTTAAAGACATGCCTGCATTGTGGATTGCCCATGTGACCGTGACCGACGAGGAGGCCTATGGCCGCTATGCCAAGCTAGCCGGGCCGGCAATCGAGGCGCATGGCGGGCATTTCATCGCCCGCGGCGCGCGGTACGTGCAGCTGGAAGGCAACGACCGGGCGCGCAACGTGGTGGCGAAATTTCCGACGCTGGAAGCGGCGGAGGAATGCTATCGCTCGGACGCCTACCAAGAGGCGCTGGACCATGCGCGGAACGCGTCGGACCGTGATCTGGTGATCGTGGAAACCTCGGAATAGTGAAAGGCCAATTAGCCGAGATCATGGCGCGGCACGCGGGCGAGGGCCATGTGGCGTGGATCGGGCTGCGTCCCGAGCGGCTGGCCGATCTGGTGAGCGTCGCAGCGGCGGATTTGACCGAGTCCGGGCTGGTGGGCGATCATGCGCGCAAGGGCAAGCGGGCGCTGACGCTGATCCAGGCCGAGCATCTGCCGGTCATCGCGGCGCTGGCCGGGATTGGCGAGGTGCCGCCCGAGGTTTTGCGGCGCAACGTGCTAGTATCGAGCATGAACCTGACCGCTTTGCGTAATCATCCCGTTCGGATCGGCGAGGCCGTGATTGAGTTCACGGCACCCTGTGCACCCTGTTCGCGCATGGAAACAGCACTTGGGGCTGGTGGCTACAACGCCATGCGCGGGCATGGCGGGTGGTGCGCGCGGGTGCTGAAACCGGGGCGGGTCGCAGTGGGCGATAGCGTCGCACGGGCTGGACCGCAGGACGTGGCGAGCTAGGCTCTCCGTCGATCCCAACGGAGGTGCCGATGCGACTGATTTCCCTGATCCTGATGCTGATCCTGCCGGGGGCCGTGGCCGCGCAGGACTGGAGCCTGCTGAAAGAGCCGGGCACGGTGGCCTTGATGCGGCACGCGCTGGCGCCGGGCGTGGGCGATCCGGCGAGCTTCGACCTCGAAGATTGCAGCACGCAGCGGAATCTGGATTCCCGGGGGCGTGAGCAGGCAAGGCAGATCGGCGCGGCGATGCGCGAGGTGGGCGTTCAATTCGATGCCGTATGGACGAGCCAGTGGTGCCGATGTGTTGAGACGGCAGAGTTGCTGGACATGGGCACGCCCGAGGAATTCCCCGCGCTCAATTCGCATTTCGCGGGGCAGGGCGACCCGGAGCGTCAGGCGGCGGAGGTCATGGCGCGGATTTCCAAGATGCCCGAAGATGCCCGGCTTTTGTTGATCACGCACCAGGTGAACGTGTCGGAACTGAGCGGCACAGGCACCACATCGGGCGAGATCATCGTGACCCGGCGCACGGATAACGGGCTGGAGGTTGTCGGGCGGATCGCGGTCGCGCCGTGACGCGTCTTATTCCAAGTCGGTCTGGATCCATTCGGGGCTTAGGTGGATATCCGTCGACACCAGCCGCCCGGGGCCAAGATTGACGAAGGTATGTGGCACTCCGGCGGGGGCGCGCAGGACATCGCCCGCCTCGGCCTCGATCACCTCGTCGCCGATGGTATAGCGGGCGCAGCCTTCGCGGAGGATGAACACTTCGTCATACGGGTGCGTATGCAGGGGCGGACCTTGACCCGGCTCTTCGAACTCGACGAACAGTACGGTGATGTCGGTGCCGAGATCCTTGCCCTCGAAATGACCCGCCCAGCTGTCGGCGTCTTTGGCCCAGTCGGCGCGGGTCAGTTTGAGGGGTTTATCGGCCATGCGTTACGCGGTTTTGGCCGCGCGCTTGCGCTCATGCGGATCGAGGTGGCGCTTGCGCAGGCGCAGGGCATTGGGCGTGACCTCGACCAGTTCGTCATCGTCGATATAGGCGATGGCCTCTTCCAGCGACATCTGGACATGCGGGGTCAGGCGCACGGCCTCGTCGGTGCCCGAGGCCCGGACGTTGGTCAGCTTCTTGCCTTTCAGCGGGTTCACTTCCAGGTCGTTCTCGCGGCTGTGCTCGCCGATGATCATGCCCTGGTAGATCTTTTCCTGCGGGCCGATGAACATGCGGCCGCGCTCTTCGAGGTTCCACAGCGCATAGGCGACGGCCTCGCCGGATTCCATCGAAATCAGCACACCGGCGCGGCGGCCCGGGATCGGGCCCTTGTGCGGCGCCCAGCCGTGGAACACGCGGTTCAGAACGCCGGTACCGCGCGTGTCGGTCAGGAATTCCCCGTGATAGCCGATGAGGCCGCGCGACGGGACAAGCGCGATGATGCGTGTCTTGCCCGCACCCGCGGGCTTCATCTCGGTCATTTCGCCCTTGCGGGCGCCGGTCAGTTTCTCGATCACGGCGCCGGAATGGTCGTCGTCGACATCGATGGTGACTTCCTCGATGGGTTCAAGCTGTTCGCCGTTCTCGCCTTCGCGCATCAGGACGCGGGGGCGGGAAATGCTGAGCTCGAAACCTTCGCGGCGCATGTTCTCGATCAGGACGCCCATCTGCAATTCGCCGCGGCCCGCGACGTCGAACGCCTCGCCGCCCGGCGTGTCGGTGACCTTGATGGCGACGTTGGTTTCGGCCTCTTTCATCAGGCGTTCGCGGATGACGCGGGACTGCACCTTCTTGCCGTCGCGGCCCGCGAGCGGGCTGTCGTTGATGCCGAAGGTGACCGAGATGGTGGGCGGATCGATGGGCTGGGCCGAGAGCGGTTCCTCGACTGCCAGCGCGCAGATCGTGTCGGCCACGGTGGCCTTGGACATGCCGGCAAGGCTGACGATATCGCCCGCCGCGGCTTCGTCGATGTCCTGAAGCGTAAGGCCGCGGAAGGCCTGGATCTTGGTCACGCGGAACTGTTCGATCTTTTGGCCGATGCGGCTGAGCGCCTGCACGGTGGCGCCGACCTTGAGCCGGCCCGATTCGACGCGGCCGGTCAGCAGGCGGCCCACGAAGGGGTCGGCGCCAAGGGTCACGGCCAGCATGCGGAAATCCTCGTCGGCCTTCTTGACCTGCTTGGGGGCGGGGACGTGATTGACGATGAGGTCGAATAGCGCGGTCAGGTCCTTGCGCGGGCCGTCGAGCTCGTGATCGGCCCAGCCGGAACGACCGGAGGCGTACATATGCGGGAAATCGAGCTGGTCTTCGTCCGCATCCAGCGCGGCGAAGAGGTCGAAGCATTCGTCGAGTGCGCGGTCGGGCTCGGCATCGGGCTTGTCGACCTTGTTGAGCACCACGATGGGGCGCAGACCGAGGGCGAGCGCCTTGGAGGTGACGAACTTGGTCTGCGGCATCGGGCCTTCGGCGGCGTCGACGAGCAGGACCACGCCGTCGACCATGCTGAGGATGCGCTCGACCTCGCCGCCGAAATCGGCGTGGCCGGGGGTGTCGACGATGTTGATGCGGGTCTTCTTCCACTCCACCGATGTGGCCTTGGCCAGGATGGTAATGCCGCGCTCGCGCTCCAGGTCGTTGCTGTCCATCGCGCGTTCGGCCACGGCCTGTCCGGCGCGGAAGGCGCCCGACTGCTTCAGGAGCTCGTCCACGAGGGTGGTCTTGCCGTGGTCGACGTGGGCGATGATTGCGATATTGCGCAGGTCCATTGGGGTATCCTTGGTGGTTTGGTGGTGGCCCTAAGGGCTTTGCGCGTCAATTGCCAGAGGGAAAAAGGTGTTACGCGGCGATGGGCGCGCCGCGGTGCGGCAAAAGCCGCAGGAGCGTGGGGCCTAGGGGGCGTGCTGTGGCGCCGGTGCCCAGCTTGAACCGGGCGAGGCCGGGGGCGGCCTCGGTGTCGATGGGGCCGAGGTCGAGCCGGGTGACTCCGCGACCGGCGAGGTGCGTGATGGCCTGCCACATCAGGAGGGTATGGGCGTGCGACTTGCGCGCGGCGGGGGCGGCCCAGCCGATATGGTATGTGGCGGTTTGCCCGTGCAGGAGGAAGAGCAGGTAGGCCAGCATGCCAGCGCGGTCATTGGCGGTGAAAAGGCGCGTGGCCTGCCGGTGGGTTGCGGCAAAGGCAAGCGTGAAGCCCGGCGGGAGGGCGCGATAGCCACGGGCGCGTTGCTGGTGCCGGTCGAGGGTCAGCAGGTCGGCGTCGCGTTCGGGATCGAACGGGCGATCATGCGTGCGCAGGGGGCCGGATTGCCCGGCGCGCAGGCGGTTGCGCCATTTGCCGTGCAGGCCGGCCAAGAGGGTCCCGGGGTCTGTCGTGAGGTCCAGTTCGGCGACGTGGGCCGGGGTGAGCAGGGCGCGATAGCCGTGTAAGCGGTAGAGGCGGGCGGTGGCGGGCGTGTCCGGCTGAACAACGGAGGGGCCGGGCAGGGGCAGCATGGCCGCGCCGGGTTCGGTGCCGGGGGCCAGCACCGGCCCGCGCGGGAGCCATGTCAGACGCAATGGGCCAAAGCGGCGGCGCAGGATTTGCGCGGTGCCAAGCGTGCGCGCACCACGGGCCAGCACATACCACCGGACATCGGCCCCGATGGCCCGCATGGCGGCGCCGTAGCGCGGGTGCTGGTGCAGCGCGCAAGGGCCGGGCGGATCGGGGGCGGTGTCGCGAGGGGTCCAGGTCAAAGACATGGCCGCCATTAAGGCGGTGATAACCTAAATCATGGTTAATCCCGGTCATGGCGAAGAAGACCCCCTCGGTGCGCGGCGTGACCGCGCCCAGCGTGCGGCCCACGGCCTATGCCGCGGGGCTGGTGGCGGTGGCGCTGTCGGTGCCGGTCTTCGTGGTGCTGAGCGTGATCGAGTGGGTCTGGTAGCGGATCAGTCCCAGGTCATGCCGGTGCGGCGGACATACCACAGCATCAGCGGCGTCTCGATGACCAAGGCGACGACGATGGTGAAGACGACCCAGTTCGTGTCGAACAACCAGAGCGAAAAGCGCGTGCCGGTGCCCCCGAAAAGCCAGCCGTTGACCAGCAGCATCACGCCCGTCACGCCAAGATCGTACACCGCCATGCGCGAGGCGCGGCGCGGGCGCAGGGCGGGATAGAGCATGAAATAGGCCACCGCCAGGCAGGTGACGACGGTGACCGAAGCCTGCCCCTCGGGTGAAAGAGAGGACAGCATCGGTCAGAGCCCGATCAGAACGGGATCTCGTCGTCGTAATCGCGCGAGGGCGAAGGTTGCGAGCGGCCCTGGTCGGACGGGCCGGACGGCCCGCCGCCGTAATCCTGGTCATAGCCGCCGCCGCTGCCGCCGCCATAGCTGCCACCACCACCGCCGCCGCCGCTGTCGCGGCCGTCGAGAAAGGTCATCTCGCCGGCATAGGGGCGCAGCACGACCTCGGTCGAATAGCGGTCCTGGCCCGACTGGTCCTGCCATTTGCGGGTTTCCAGCTTGCCCTCGATATAGACCTTGGAGCCTTTCTTCAGGTATTGCTCGGCCAGCCGCACGAGCGCCTCGTTGAAGATCGCCACGGTGTGCCATTCGGTGCGTTCGCGCCGCTCGCCGGTGTTGCGGTCCTTCCAGTTCTCGGACGTGGCGATGCGCAGGTTGCACACCTTGCCGCCGTTTTGGAACGTGCGCACTTCGGGGTCGCGCCCCAGGTTTCCGATGAGAATGACTTTGTTGACGGAACCGGCCATGGCGCCCTCCTGCTGCGGTCTCTTGGTTAACGTTCACCTTACATCACCCCGAAGGCATGAAGAAAAGGCTAAAATTCAGGGAAGATCCAAGGCGGGCGGTGCCGGACCGCAATGCGGAGCGGAAGTCTGGCAATTTGAGCCGAGTTCGGTATAGTGCGCCCCGAGACGGTTCGAACCGGGCCCTGGGACACAAGGCACCGGAGGATCGTAGTGGGACAGCAAGGGACGGTAACCAGAATGCGGAAGCTCGCGATTGCAGTGACCTGCGCGTCACTGGCATGGCCGATGGCGGCCACGGCGGATATTCTCTCGACCAAGGGCAAACAGCGGGTCTTCAGCTCGCAGACGCGGGTGCTGGATACCCGGGCCAAGCAGCAATACAACGCCTCGGTGCGGTTGCAGCCGCAAAAGGTCCACACCCCCAGCAAATGGGACGAGGCCGTGCCGGCGGTCGGTTACAGCGGAAAATACAAGGGGCAGTTCCTGAACGTCGCCAAGGATTCGGCGCGCCGCCACGGGATTCCGGAAAACCTTTTCCTGCGGCTGGTGCAGCAGGAATCGGGCTGGAACCCGCGCGCCGTGTCGCACAAGGGTGCCATCGGGCTGGCGCAGCTGATGCCCGGCACGGCGAACTATCTGGGGGTGGATCCCAACGACCCGCACCAGAATCTCGATGGCGGGGCGCGGTACCTGGCCGAGCAGTACCGCACCTTCAAGTCCTGGCGCCTGGCGCTGGCGGCCTATAATGCGGGGCCGAAGGCTGTCGAGAAATACAAGGGCATTCCGCCCTACAAGGAAACCCGCAACTACGTGAAGATCATCTACGGGCAGTAGGCCGCGCCGCGCGGTCTAGCCGTCGTAGTCGTCGTCGGTGACCTTTTCCATCCACGTCACGGCACTGCCGTCGATGCTTTCCTGAATGGCGATATGGCTCATGGCCGTGTCGGGCGACGCGCCGTGCCAGTGCTTTTCGCCCGCCGGGAACCAGACCACATCGCCTTGCCGGATCTCCTCGACCGGGCCGCCCTCGCGCTGGACGCGACCCTGCCCGAAGGTGACGATCAGGGTCTGGCCGGCGGGATGGGTGTGCCAGGCGGTGCGCGCACCGGGCTCGAAGGTGACATGAAGACCAACGGAGCGACCCGGCGCCTCGGCGGTGAAGAGCGGATCGAGCCGCACGGTGCCGGTGAAATACTCGTCCGGGCCGGGCTTGGAGGGGTTGGTGCCGGAGCGGGTTATCTTCATGGGGTGGCCTTTCGGGATGTCGTGGCTGTGGGTCCGCGCCGCGATCAGCCGGTAAAGCCGATCTTGTGCAGGTGGATCTCGTTCGAGGGGTGTTTCTCGGCCCCCGCCAGGCGGCCATTGTGGTGATTGTAGAGCGTGCGCCAGTAGGGCTGGATGATCACGCCCTCCGCGCGCAGGATGGATTGCAGGCGTTCCATTGTCTGCCGCCTTGTGTCCACGTCGGGCATCGACATGGCGCGGTCCAGCAGGCGGTCGAACTCGGCGTTGGCAAAGCCGGTCTCGTTCCACACGGCATCCGAACGGTAGGCAAGGTCCAGCACCTGCACGCCAAGGGGGCGGTGATTCCACTGGGTGACCGAGAACGGGTAGTCGCGCCAGTTCTGCCAGAAGGTGACGCCGGGTTGCACCGTGCGCTGGACCGTCAGACCGGCGTCCCGCAGTTGGGCGACGACGGCGTCGGCGGTGTTGCGCTGCCATTCGTCATCGACGGTGATCAGCTCGTGCGCATAACCCAACATCCCGATCTCTTCGAGGTCGGCGCGGGCCTTGGCGGCGTCGAACGGGGCCGGGCCAAGATCGGCATGGGCGGGGTGAACCGGGCTGACATGGTCGTTGGCCGCCACGGTACCATAGCCGGAATAGCCAAGCTCGAGGCAGGTTTCGTTGCGGACCGCGAGCGCCAACGCCCGGCGCAGGACCGGGTCGGCATAGGGCCGCGTGCCCTCAAGCTCGGCCCGGGCATTGCCGCGGATCACGACGGTGGCAGTGCTTTCGGTTTCGGTCCGGGTCCATCCGATGGCGTCGAGCACCTCGATGAAATGGCCGACGGATTCGTAGAGCAGGTCGATGCGGTCGCCCTCCGCGGCGTCGATCCAGTTGGACGGGTTCGTGCCCAGGTCGATGAACTCGACCCGGTCCAGGTAAGGCCCGCCCAGCACGTCGGTGCCCCACCAGCGGTGATCGCTGTTGCGCTCCAGCACGCAGCGCTGGCCCACGGTTAGTTCGACCGGCCGGAAGGGGCCGGTGCCGATGCCATGCTCGAACGGGTCGCCATCGTCATAGCTGGAATGCATCACCGCCGCGGGATAATCCGACAGGTTGGCCATGAGCGCGATATCGGGGCTGGCGAGCGTGAGGACGAGCGCGGTGTCATCGACCACGCGCACGGCACCCGCGCGGATCAGCCCGGAGTCGGGGTCGCACAGGCCCCTGAGGCGAGAGGCCATCGAGTTGCCCTCGACCGAGGCATCGCACCAGCGTTCGAGGTTGCGGGCCACGTCACGGGCGGTGAAGGGATCGCCGTTGTTCCACGTCACGCCGCCGCGCACGTTCAGGCGATACTCTGTCGCGTCGGCGTTCACGTCCCAGTTTTCCAGGAGCATCCCGCGCACGGTGCCGTCGCGGCCGTATTCCACCAGGTATTCCAGGAACCCCCGTGTCTGGTTGCCCATCTCGCTCCAGTCATAGGTGCGGGGGTCGGTGAGCGCCTTGACGTTCTGCTGGATGCGCAGGGTGCCGCCCGGGACGATGCCAGCGCTGTCCTGCGCGCGCGTAGGTGCCGGCAGGCCGGCCATGGACAGGGCCAGCGGCGCGGAGAGGCCCAGGCCACAGGCGCGGGTCAGGAATTCGCGCCGGTCCATCGCCCCGCGCCTCAGCGCGCGGTTGAGCGCGGGCAGGGCGGGATGAAGCGGAAGAGGGGGGCGTGAGGACATGGGCATGGGCCTTGCAACGAGCGGTGCGGGAATAAATGAGGCGTCAGGTCTCACTTTCCATCCCGGCTGCGCGGAAATCAACCGGGTGGTGCTGAAATACGCGTGACCGGCGCCGTTTCAGGCGGCCTTGCGCGGGGCGGCGCGGCGCAGGTCCGAGGGCGACTTGCCTGTATGGCGCAGGATGAAGCGCGAGAAATAGGCGGCGCTGCTGAAACCGAGATCGGCGGCAACCTGGTTGGCGGCGCGGTCGGTGGTTTCGAGCAGGTTGCGGGCGGCGTGCAGGACGCGGCCCGTCAGCATGGCCGAGGCCGTCAACCCCGCCGTGGACTTGCACACGCGGCTGAGATGCGTGGGCGTGACGCCGAGATGCCGGGCGAAATCCTGCATCGAAGCGCCGGTGGTGTAGTCCCGTTCGATCAGCGCGGCATAGGCCTCGACCAGGCGATGGGCCGCGGTGGGGGCGAGGGCCTCGTCGGCGCCGGAGATCAGGGCGCGGCGCAGCCAGACCGTCAGAAGCTGGGCATGGGCGGTCATCGCCTCGTCCATGAAGTCGCGCGCCTCGTTCTGTTCGCGCTGCATGGTTTCCAGCAGCGTGGTCAGGTCGGCCTGCGCGCGCGGGTCGCGGACGCGCAGGAGCACAGGCTCGTCGGGCATGAGGATGCCGGTTCGCGGCGGAATGCGGCAGGCCAGGCCAAAGCTTTGCGCGCCGGGGTCGAGCGCGAAGAGCGAACCTGCGGGCAGCACCAGCGCGGTATGCACCGCCAGCCCGCGCCGCCGTCCGCCCACCAGGCAGCGCCCCTGGCCGCGGGTGACCCAGAGGAACACGTGGTGCGGGTCGCTATGGGGCAGGCTGGCGCGCCATGCGCCCGGTCCGATCCACTGCGCGAGCGTCTGGAGTTGCGGATGGGATGTCACGGTCCGGCACCTCGATTGTCGTGATTCTGTACGCAGAGCGCAGAGATTGCATCGAATTGGACGCAGGAATGTCCGATTCTGTACAGGTGTGACAAGGTCAAAGCCGGATCACAGCGCGGCGGCGGCGAGGGTTTGCCAGTTTTTCATGCGGGCGCGGAACCAGCTGCGCTGACGTTTGGCATATTGCCGCGTGGCGATGATCGCCGCTCCGCGGGCGGCGTCGAGCGTCATCTCGCCCTTGAGGTGGGCGATGAGTTCGGGGGCTCCGATGGCTTTCGACGATTGATGCGACGCGGACCATGTAGCGAGGTTGTCGCGCGCCTCTTCCAGCGCGCCAGCGTCGAGCATCAGGTCGAACCGGCGCTCGATTCGCGGGGTCAGCCAGTCCTTGGGCGCGCCGACCAGGAGGCGCGTTGCGCCGTCAGGCGGCAGGAGCGGGGGCGGGGTGGCGTCCTGCCAAAGGGCCAAGGGTTTGCCGGTTGCGCGCTGAACCTCCCAGGCGCGTTGTACGCGCATCGGGTTGGCTGTGTCGATCCGCGACCGGGTGTCGGGGTCAAGCTCGTCGAGCAGGTGGTGCAGGCCCCTCTCGGCAAGCCGCGCGTCGGCCTCGGCGCGGATCTCGGGCGGGATGGTGGGGATGTCGGCCAGCCCCTCGGTCAGGGCCGAAAAATAGAGCCCGGTGCCGCCGACGATGATCGGACGGGGCCCGTGGCGCAACAGGGGCGCCAGATCGCGCAGCCAATGGCCCACCGAATAGGCCGCGTCCCCCGGTACGTAACCGTAGAGGGCATGGGGCACGCGGGCCTCGTCCTCGGGCGAAGGCCGGGCGGTGAGGATGCGCCAGTTGGCGAAGACCTGAAGCGCGTCGGCATTGACGATGCATCCGCCGTCCCGCTCGGCCAGGGCCAGCGCCAGGGCGGATTTGCCGGAGGCAGTGGGGCCGGCGATCAGCACGGGCCGGTCAGGGGGAATGCCGGGGGGAATGCCGGGGGGAATGCCGGGGGGAATGTTGGCGGGGATGTCGGGCAGGGTGATCATGTCCTTCGTTTAGGACGTTTCCACACGGGTTTTAAGCGGCTTTGGCGGAAATCCGGGTACACCAGTGCCGTGTGGTCCGGTTTGGCGATTGAACCCGGGGGCGTTTTCGCCCATTTTGCGCGCCAAGAGACGACCCGCACCGGGACCGTTCCAAGACCGCGCATAAGGAGCCGCCCCATGCCAGACGCTGCCGCCCCCGAGACCACGTTCAGCCGGGTCCTGCTGAAGATTTCCGGCGAGGCGCTGATGGGTGACGCGAATTACGGTCTGAACCCGCCCACGGTGGAGCGGATCGCGCGCGAGGTGAAATCGGTCCATGACATGGGCGTCGAGATCTGCATGGTGATCGGCGGCGGCAACATCTTTCGTGGGCTGCAAGGCAGCGCTCAGGGGATGGAGCGGACGACCGCCGACTACATGGGGATGCTGGCCACGGTGATGAACGCGCTGGCGATGCAGAGTGCCTTGGAGAAGCTGGGCGTGTTCTGCCGGGTGATCACCGCCATTCGCATGGACGAGGTGGCAGAGCCCTATATCCGCCGCCGCGCGGTGCGGCACCTTGAGAAAAAGCGGGTGTGCATCTTTGCCGCCGGCACCGGGAACCCCTATTTCACCACCGATACGGCGGCCACGCTGCGCGCCAACGAGATGGCCTGCGAGGCGATCTTCAAGGGCACCAAGGTGGACGGGGTCTATGACAAGGACCCGATGAAATTCGACGATGCCAAGCGGTTCGAGGAGGTCAGCTATGACGAGGTGCTGGCCAAGCACCTGGGCGTGATGGATGCCAGTGCGATCGCGCTGGCGCGCGACAACAACCTGCCGATCATCGTCTTCAGCCTGGACGAGCCGGGCGGCTTTCGCTCGATCCTGGACGGGACGGGCACGTATACGAAGGTTGGCGGCTAGGAGCCGTCTGCGCAAAATCCACGCGAAACCTGAGGCTTTCATACGGGACTGGGGCCTATACATTGGGCGGAACTTGCCGGTATAGAGGCGAGACCATCGTCCGGAAGAACAAGGGATGTAAGATGAGCGACGACTTCGAACTGGACACCAAGGACCTGGAGCGGCGCATGGACGGCGCGATGACCAGCTTGCGCACCGAATTTGCCTCGCTCCGGACGGGCCGGGCCTCGGCCTCGATGCTGGAGCCGGTGATGGTGGACGCCTACGGCGCGATGACGCCGATCAACCAGGTCGGCACCGTGAACGTGCCCGAGCCGCGCATGGTGACCGTCAATGTCTGGGACAAGGGCCTTGTGAACAAGGTGGAAAAGGCCATCCGCGAAAGCGGGCTCGGCATCAATCCGCAGATGAACGGCACGATCATCATGCTGCCCATTCCCGAGCTGAACGAGGAGCGGCGCAAGGAACTAACGAAAGTGGCCGCGCAATATGCCGAGAACGCCCGCGTCGCCATCCGCAACGTGCGCCGCGACGGCATGGACCAGATCAAGAAGGCCAAGGCCGACGGCATGTCCGAGGACGACCAGAAATTCTGGGAAACCGAGGTGCAGGAGATGACCAACCTGCACATCAAGTCCGTGGACGACGCGCTGGAGGCCAAGCAGGCCGAAATCATGCAGGTCTGAGATGACAGGGGCGCGAGACATGCAGGAGCAATCCGCCGGTCGTGGCCCGCGCCATGTGGCGATCATCATGGATGGCAACGGTCGCTGGGCGCAAAAGCGTGGGCGGCCGCGTCTCTTCGGGCACCATGCGGGCGCGCGCCGGGTCAAGGAGATCGTCACCGCCTGTCCCGATTTCGGGGTGGAGTACGTGACCATCTTCGCCTTTTCGACCGAGAACTGGAAGCGGACGCAGACCGAGGTAGCGGGGCTGATGAGCCTGTTTCGCCGCTACATCATGAAGGAAATGCAGGAGTTCGTGCGCGAGAACGTGCGCGTGCGCTTCATCGGCGACCGTCCGCGGCTGGACGCCAAGTTGCGCCGGCTGATGGACGATGCCGAAGCGATGACCCAAGGATGCACCGGCACGAACCTGACCATCGCGCTGAACTATGGCGGACGCGACGAGGTCAGCCGTGCCACCCAGCGCCTGGCGCGTGACGTCGCCGACGGCCGGCTGCGCCCCGAGGACGTCAACGAGGAAACCCTGCCCAAGTATCTCGACACCTGCGTGCTGCCCGATCCCGACCTGGTGATCCGCACGTCGGGCGAGGCGCGGATCTCGAACTTCCTGCTGTGGCAGTCGGCCTATGCGGAATACGAGTTCATCGACACGCTGTGGCCCGATTTCACGCCGGAAATCTTTGGCGAGCTTCTGCGCGGCTATGGCGTGCGGGACCGGCGGTTCGGGGCCGTGACCGCATGAGTGCAGGCGGCGCGAAGTGGTCCGACCTGCGCCGGCGGGCGCTGTCGGGCGTGCTGATGCTGGTGCTGGGCGCCTTTGGAGTCTACCAGGGCGGGCTGTTCTTCATAGTTCTGGTCTGCGCGATCTGCGGCGTCATGGTGTGGGAAACCGCGCGCATGTTCGCCACGCGCCAGGCCGTGGGCCTGGGGATTGCCGCCACGGTGGTGATGGTCGCGCTGAATTTCCTTCCCGGCACCTTCGCGTTGCCCCTGATGCTGGGCCTGGCGCTGGTCGCGGCCAGCCAAACCTCCGAGGACGGGCCGCTGGCCTTTGTCGTGGTCGCCTGGGTGCTGCTGGCCTGCTTTGCGCTGCTGTGGTTGCGCGCCGGGCATGAAACGCTGTGGATCCTGTGGCTGATCCTGGTCGTCATCGCCTCGGACGTGGCGGGGTATTTCGCCGGGCGGATGCTGGGCGGGCCGAAATTCTGGCCGCGCGTCAGTCCCAAGAAGACCTGGTCGGGCACCATCGCGGGCTGGCTTCTGGCCGGGATCGTGGGGATGTTCTTTCTTCAGCCGCTGGGCATGGGGCTGGAATTGGTGCCGATGTCGATGGTCGTGGGCTTTGCCGGGCAGATGGGCGACATCGCCGAAAGCGCCGTGAAGCGCCGCAAGGGAATCAAGGACAGCTCGAGCCTCATTCCCGGCCATGGCGGCGTTTTCGACCGCTTCGACGCCATGCTGGGCAGCAGTGCGGCGGCGCTGCTGTTCTGGGCCGTGGGTCTGATGCCGGGGGCCGGCGCTTGAAGCGTGTGAGCATCCTGGGCGCGACCGGCTCGATCGGGCAAAACACGCTGGACCTGGTGCGGCGCGACCGCAGCGCGTTCCAGGTCGTCGCCCTGACCGGCGGGCGCAACATCGGGAAACTGGCGCAGGATGCCATCGCGTGCGACGCCGAGATTGCCGTCACCGCGCATGACAGCCTGCTGGAGGATCTGCGCGCGGCCTTGCGCGGCACGGGGATCGAGGCCGCCGCGGGCGCGACCGCGCTGACCGAAGCGGGCGCGCGGCCCGCAGACTGGGTGATGTCGGCCATCGTGGGCTTTGCCGGGCTGGCGCCGGGGCTGGCGGCGCTGAACGAAGGCACGACGCTGGCCTTGGCCAACAAGGAATCGCTGGTGGCGGCGGGGCAGCTGATGATGGGCACCGCGCGGCGTGCGGGCGCGCGCATCCTGCCCGTGGACAGCGAGCATTCCGGCATCTTCCAGGCGCTGGTGGGCGAGGACGCCGCCGCCGTTCAGCGCATCATCATCACCGCCAGCGGCGGCGCCTTTCGTGACTGGCCGCTGGATCAGCTGGTTCATGCCACCCCCGACGAGGCCGCGACCCATCCCAACTGGGACATGGGCAAGCGGATCACCATCGACAGCGCCTCGATGTTCAACAAGGCGATGGAGATGATCGAGACGCGCGAGTTCTTCGGCGTGCGGCCCGACCAGATCGAGGTGCTGATCCACCCCGAATCCCTGGTGCACGCCATGGTCCATTACGTCGACGGCGCGATGATGGCGCATATGGGCCCGCACGACATGCGCCACGCCATCGGCTATGCGCTGAACTGGCCGGAACGGCGCGACCTGCCGGTCGCCCCGCTTGACCTTGCCCGGGTGGGACAGCTGACCTTCGAGGCACCGGACCCGGACCGTTTTCCCGCCCTGCGGCTGGCGCGCGACGTGATGGAGGCGCGGGGCCTGATGGGCGCTGTGTTCAACGGCGCCAAGGAGCGGGCACTGGACCATTTCATCGCCGGCAGGATCCGATTCATGCAGATGAACACCATCGTCGAAGAGGTGTTGGCCCGCCTGGAGGGGCATGACAAGATCGCCCAAAGGCCGATGACCCTTGATACAACAGCCCGCGCGGACCATCTGGCAAGGATGTATGTCGACAGCGTGGCGAAAGAGCAGGACGGATAACAGACCTTGGACGGATTAAGCTTTCTCCCGCAGTTCGGTGGCCTTGCCCTGACGCTTCTGGCCTTTTTCGCGGCCCTGTCGGTCATCGTGGCGATCCATGAATACGGCCATTACATCGTCGGGCGCTGGTGCGGCATCAAGGCGGATGTCTTTTCGCTGGGGTTCGGCCCGGTGCTGTTCAGCCGTATGGACAGGCACGGCACGCGCTGGCAACTGGCCGCACTTCCCTTCGGCGGTTACGTCAAGTTCATGGGCGACGCGAACGCCGCCAGCGGCACCAGTGACGGCACGGTCGAGGACATGCCGCCCGAGATTAGGCGCAAGACCATGCTGGGCGCCCCGCTCTGGGCGCGGACGCTGACCGTGGCGGCGGGGCCCGTCTTCAACTTCATCCTGTCGATCCTTGTCTTCGGCGCGATCATCATGAGCCAGGGCAAGGTCACCGAGCCCTATGTCATCGACAACCTGCGCCCGCTGCCGTTCGACGGTGTCACCCTGCAGGAGGGCGACGAGCTGCTGGCGATCGAAGGGCAGGACATTCCGACGCTGATCAACATGGACGAGGAAGACCAAGAGGTCTTCCAGGCCTTCATCGACGCGCTGCCGCGGGAACCGCTGCTGGATTACGAAGTGCGCCGCGACGGCGAGGTTGTCACCGCGACCGGACCGCACCCGCAGCCGCCGCTGGTGACCCAGCTGTCGCCCCGCTCGGCGGCATTCGAATCGGGCCTGAAACAGGAAGACGTGATCGTCGGGCTGGACGGCGAGAGGATCTATGCGTTCGACCAGCTCAAGGACGTGGTGGAAGGCTCGGACGGCGCGACCGTGGCGCTGGACGTGTGGCGCGATGGCGATCTGATGGAATTCGACCTGACCCCGCGCCGGGTGGACGAACCGCAGGAAGACGGCGGGTTCGAGACCAACTGGCGGATCGGCATCGTGGGCGGTCTGCCCTATGAATTGCAGACCGGGCCGCGCGGATTCGGCGACTCCCTGTCGGGCGCGGTGTCGCAGACATGGGCGGTGATCTCGGGGTCGATGTCGGGCCTCTATCACATGGTCACCGGCGCGATCAGCAGCTGCAACATGTCGGGGCCCATCGGCATCGCCGAGGTGTCGGGCGCGATGGCGAGCCAGGGCGTGGACAGCTTCATCTGGTTCATCGCGGTTCTTTCCACCGCCGTGGGCCTGTTGAACCTGTTTCCGATTCCGGTCCTGGATGGCGGCCACCTGGTATTTTACGCCTACGAGGCGGTGGCCGGCCGGCCGCCCAGCGAACGCGCGCTGCGGATCATGATGACCGTGGGCCTGACGCTGGTGCTTGGCGTGATGCTGTTCGCGCTGTTCAACGATATCTTCTGCCCCTGATTGGCCCGGTACGGGGGAGGGGCGACGGGAAGAGCAGGGCAGGGCGCGCGCGGCCTGCCCTGAAAACGTCATTTTTTCCGCCCGAGTGTCGTCACAAAAGAATCGGAAAAGCCGGTTAATACTCTGACAACAAGCGCGTTGAAGGCCGGATACTACATGCAACACGTTCTGAACGGATATCGCGGGATGACCCTGTTGGTGAACCTGAACTGGGACCGCATCCTGTACCTTGCGACCATCGCCGTCGCGCTTTGGGCCGGGGCCTTCGTCGGCTCTCTGTAAGGGCCGCGGATCGCAGCGTCGCCGTAACGACGCACTCGCGCAAAAATCTCCCATACTCGTTTTGACAACCCTCCCCGGACCCGGTAGTGCTTTTGCCCATTGGGATGGCTGATTGGGTTTGCTGATGAAACTGTCGATCGGGTTGGGGACGAAGCGCTTTTCAGGGCTTTATTCAACGCACTTTCTTTCGCTGCTTTTCGCGGCCGGCCTGATGGCCGCCGCCCTGTCCGCCGCATCGCCGGCGCAGGCGCAAAGCTACCGCTTCACCAACGTGTCCATCGAGGGCAACCAGCGGATCGAGGGCGGCACGATCCTCAGCCAGGCGGGCATCGCGCGGGGCGAGACGGTCAGCGCCGGTCAGTTGAACGACGCCGCGCAGCGCATTCGCGCCAGCGGTCTTTTCGAGGACGTTCAGGTCATCCCGCAGGGCAACACGCTGGTGATCCGGGTCATCGAGTACCCGACGATCAATCGCGTCGCGTTCGAGGGCAACCGGCGCATCAAGGATGCCGACCTGCAAGGCTTCATAGAAAGCGAACCGCGCCAGGTGTTCAGCCCGTCGCGGGTGGAGCGCGACATTGCCATCATGACCGAGGCCTATGAACAGAACGGCCGCGTCTCGGCTCGGATCCAGCCCAAGGTGATCCGCCGCAGCGACAACCGCATCGACCTGGTCTACGAGATCTTCGAGGGTGGCGCGATCGAGGTGAACCGGGTCAGCTTTGTCGGCAACCGGGCCTATTCCGACCGCCGGCTGCGCCGCGTGGTGGACAGCAAGCAGGCGGGCCTGCTGCGCGCCATCGTCTCGCGCGACACGTTCAATGCCGAGCGGCTGGAATTCGACAAGCAGGTGCTGCGCGATTTCTACCTGTCGCGCGGCTACGTGGATTTCCGCGTCACCGGCACCAACGCCGAACTGGCGCAGGAACGCGACAGCTATTTCGTGACCTTCAACGTGCAGGAAGGCCAGCAATTCCGCTTTGGGCAGATCACCACCACGAGCGAGATCCCCGAGGCCGATGCCGCCGTTTATCAGAACGTTCTGAAGATTCGCCCGGGCGTCGTCTATTCGCCCACCCTGGTCGAGAGTTCGATCGCGCGGATGGAACGGCTGGCGATCAAGCAGGGCGTCGACTTCCTGCGGGTGGAGCCGGTCATCACCCGCAACGAGCGGGACCTGACGCTGGACGTGGAGTTCATGCTGGTGCGCGGGCCGCGCGTCTTTGTCGAACGCATCGACATCGAGGGCAACACCACCACCCTGGACCGCGTCATCCGCCGGCAGTTCACGCCGGTCGAGGGCGACCCGTTCAACCCGCGCCAGATTCGCGAAGCCGCCGAGCGCATCCGCGCGCTGCGCTATTTCGAGGACGTGGACGTGGAGGCCCGCGAAGGGTCGGACCCCAGCCAGGTCGTGGTCGACGTGGATGTCGAGGAAACCACCACCGGCACGCTCTCCTTCGGCGGCAGCTACAGTTCGGACGGCGGTTTCGGCCTGACGCTGGGCTTTTCAGAGCGCAATTTCCTGGGCCGTGGCCAGCGCGTGACAGCACAGATCGCGGCCTCGGCGGATACCGCGAACTACAATCTTTCATTTGCCGAGCCGGCCTTCCTGGGCCGCGACGTGGAATTCGCGATCCAGACCTCGTTGCTGGAAACCGATGGCAACAACAGCCTTTATGACACCGTCCAGGGCGTCTTCCAGCCCAGCCTGACCTTCCCCGTGTCCGAGAACAGCCGCCTGTCGCTGTATTACCGCGCCGGCTATCAGGAGATGGATGACTATACCGGCGTTTCGCCCACTCTCGCCGCCGAGGTCGCGCAGGGCGATTTCTTTACCAGCGGCATCGGCACGCGCGTCGTCTTCGACACGCGGCGCACGGGGCTCAACCCCAATGCCGGCGTTCTGATCGATGCTGGCGTGGAATATAACGGGCTTGGTGGAGACCTGGAGTACATGAAGTACTCCATGCGCGTGGCCGGACAAAAACTTGCCTTCAACGAAGAGATCACGCTGCGCGCCTCGGTCGAGGCCGGTGCGCTGGACTTCATGGGCGGCGACCAGTCCCGCGCCATAGACCGTTATACCGGGCAGGTGATGCGCGGCTTCGATTCCAACGGCATGGGCCCGATCCAGAATGGCGAACACCTGGGCGGCAACCTCTATGCGGTCGCCAAGTTCGACGTGGAATTCCCGCTGGGCACGCCCGAGGAATTCGGCCTGTCGGGCGGCGCGTTCTACGATGTCGGCGCGATCTGGAATGTCGATACGATCGGTGCGGCGCAATCGACCGGGTTCAATCCGCGCCACGTGGTCGGCCTGTCGCTGTTCTGGGACTCGCCGTTCGGTCCGCTGCGGCTGAACTTCTCGAAAGCGCTCAAGAAAGAGCCGGGCGACATCGAGCGCGAGTTCGATATCACGGTACGCACGGAATTCTGAGATGAGACCGCTACGGGCGCTGCTGATGTCGGTGGCCCTGCTGGCGGTCCCGGCCTGGGTCGCCGGTGGCGCCGTGCCCGCGCTGGCGCAGAACGTCGGCGTGGTGCAGAGCGATATCCTGGTAGTGGATCCCGAACGCCTGTTCGAGGACACCCGCATGGGGCAAGCCATCACGGCCCGCCTGCAGCAGGAGCGCGAGGACCTGATCGCGCTCAACCGCAAGCTCGAGTCCGAGCTGGAAGCCGAGGAACTGGCGCTGACCGAACAGCGGGATACGACATCTCCGGAAAATTTCCGCGCCCTGGCTGACGCCTTTGACGAGAAGGTGCAGCAGATTCGCGCCGACAGCCAACGCCGGGTCCGCCAGCACGAACGCAACCGCGAACGCGCGCCGCTGGATTTCATGCGCCAGGTCGAACCTGTGCTGGTCGAACTGATGCGCGAGGCCGGGGCCTCGGTGGTGATGGACCGGCGCACGGTGCTGTTGCAGGACGATGTCGTCGACATCACCAGCGCCGCGGTGCAACGCATCGACGCCACGCTGGGCGATGGCGCGGGCAATGGCGGGGAGCCTTCGCAGGCCGGCAGCGAGGACGACGCCGCTGGCGACGGCGCCGGGAACACGACCGACAACTAAAGCGTTTCACCGCTTACCCGAGCCGTCAGTGAAAGGCGAAACGTGTGCACCGATCGGCTGTTGTGCTGCGTTTCGCGGCTAAGCCGTGATCCAGGTTTGTCGCGAAACGCTTTAGGCGCGCGCGCCGCCGCGCTTGCCCCGCCGGGGCCGAGTTGCTAAGCCGGGACACCGGGCGCGACGGCTGAGGCTCGCGCGACAGGGCAGAAGGAATATACGACACATGACCCCCCCTCTCGACAGCGCCGATATCGGCCGCATCCAACGGCTGATTCCGCATCGCTATCCGTTCCTGCTGGTGGACAAGGTCGTGGACATGGACGGGACCGCCTCGGCCCGCGGCATCAAGAACGTCACGATGAACGAGCCGCATTTCCAGGGCCATTTTCCGGCCAAACCGATCATGCCGGGCGTCACCATCGTCGAGGCGATGGCGCAGACCGCCGCCGTCATGGTGGGCGCCGCGTTGAAGATGGAGGACCGCGATCTGCTGGTCTATTTCATGGCCATCGAGGGCTGCAAGTTCCGCCGCATGGTGGTGCCCGGCGACGTGCTGGAGCTGAAGGTGACCACCACGCGCGGCAAGCCCGGCGGCAAGGTCTGGCGCTTTCACGGCGAGGCGACGGTCGAGGGGGAACTGGCCTGCGAGGCGGATTTCACCGCGATGATGGATCTGCCGAAGGAGTGACCCGCATGGACGAGACGCGCATCCATTCCAGTGCCGTCGTCGAAGAGGGCGCCCGGATCGGCGCGGGCGTCGAGATCGGCCCGTTCTGCCATGTCGGACCCGAGGTTCGCCTGGACGACGGCGTCGTTCTGAAATCCCACGTGGTCGTCACCGGAGACACCGAAGTTGGCGAGGGATCGGTGATCTTTCCCTTCGCCTGCATCGGAGAGATCCCGCAGGACCTGAAATTCGCCGGTGAGAAAACGAAGCTGGTCATCGGCAAGCGCAACCGCATCCGCGAGCATGTGACGATGAACTCCGGCACCGAGGGCGGTGGCGGCATCACCCGCGTGGGCGACGAGGGCCTCTTCATGGCCGGCTGCCACGTGGCCCATGACGTGCAGGTGGGCAACCGGGTGATCATTGTCAACAACGCGGCCCTTGCAGGCCATTGCGTGGTCGAGGACGACGTGATCATCGGCGGGCTTTCGGGCGTGCACCAATGGGTGCGGATCGGGCAGGGCGCGATCATCGGCGCGGTCACGATGGTGACCAACGACGTGATTCCCTATGGTTTGGTCCAGGCACCGCGCGGGCATCTGGACGGGTTGAACCTGGTGGGTCTCAAGCGGCGCGGGGTGGCGCGGTCGGATATCACCGCGCTGCGCGCGGCGTTCCAGATGCTGGCGCAGGGCGAGGGCGCGTTCCAGGATCGCGCCCGCCGGCTGGGCGAGGAGACCGAGAGCGACTATGTCCGCCAGATCGTGAATTTCGTGCTGGCGGGAAGTGACCGGTCCTTCCTGACGCCGGGCGCGGGCTGAGGCGCCGATGACGCTGGCGCTGATCGCCGGGCAGGGGGGCCTGCCACCGCAACTGGTGCGGGTGATGCTGGCCCGTGGCGAGGTGCCGGTTGTTTGCGAGATCGAACAGTTTCCATCGGATGTGAGAGGCGAGCTGCCGCGGCTGGGCTTTCGTCTTGAAACGCTGGGCAGCTTCATCGCCACCGCGAAAGAGATCGGCGTGACACGGGTTTGCATGGCCGGGGCCATGCGCCGTCCTCCGATTGATCCCGCGAAGATCGACGCGGCGACTCTGCCGCTGGTGCCCAAGGTGCAGGCGGCGCTGACCAATTCGGGCGACGACAGCACGCTGCGCATTTTCACCGAGATATTCGAGGAGGCGGGGCTGGAGGTGATCGGCGCGGCCGAGATCGACCCGTCGCTCTTGCCACCCGAGGGTTTGACCGGCGCGTTGCCCGAAGGCGTGGAGCGCGACATCGCCACAGCGGAGGCCGCGCTGGCCGACCTTGCGGCGGCCGACAAGGGACAGGCGGTGGTGGTGCGCGACGGCACGGTCATCGCCCGCGAGGATGCCCGCGGCACCGACGCCATGCTGGCCGACCTTTGCCCCGAGACGCCGAGCCACTGGATGTCCGACGACCCGTTCGAGATCGTCGGCGACATGCTCGGCAGCGTTGCCGACTGGCTGAGCGGCCCGGTGGCCGAGGCGCGGGCCGCGGAGGATAAGAGCGAGGGCGGCCTTCTCTTCAAGGCACCCAAGCCCGGGCAGGAATTGCGCGTGGACATGCCGCTCATCGGCCTTGGCACCGTTATGCGCGCGGCCGAGGCGGGGCTGGCCGGCATCGTGATCGAGGCGGGCGGCGTGATGCTGCTCGACCCCGATGGCGTGGCCGAGGTGCTGCGGGCGCAGGGCATGTTCCTGTGGGTGCGGCCGCGGGACGCGGCATGAAGGTGTTTGTCATCGCCGGCGAGGCGTCGGGCGACCGGCTGGGTGCGGCGCTGATGGCGGGCCTCAAGTCGCTGACCGCGGTGGAATTCGCCGGAGTCGGCGGCGACCAGATGCAGGCCGAGGGCATGACCTCGCTGTTCCCGATGGAAGAGCTGAGCGTGATGGGGCTGGTCGAGATCCTGCCCAAGTATTTCCACCTCAAACGCCGCATCCGCGAGACTGCCCAGGCGGCGATCGACTATGCACCCGACGTGGTGATCGGCATCGACAGCCCCGATTTTTGCCTGCGCGTGGCGAAGATCATCAAGGAAATGAGCGACTTACGCACCGTGCATTACGTCGCTCCCTCGGTCTGGGCCTGGCGGCCCGGGCGCGCCGACAAGATGGCGAAGGTGATCGACCAGGTGCTGGCGCTCCTGCCGTTCGAGCCGCCCTACCTGGAGGCCGCGGGCGTGGACTGCGATTTCGTCGGCCACCCGGTGGTGAACGATGCCCCGGCCTCGGCTGACGAGATCGCAGAGTTCCGCGCCGATCACGGCCTCGGCGAGGCGCCGGTGCTGCTGGTCCTGCCCGGCTCGCGCGGTGGCGAGGTGGCGCGGCTGGGCCCGATCTTTGGCGAGGCAATCCGGCAGGTTTGCGCGGCGAAACCCGAGTTGCGACTGGTGATCCCGACCGTTGCGGCGCGCACCGAACAGATCACGGAACTTGTGGCCGACTGGCCCGGCGACCCGGTTGTGGTCGGCCCGACAGGGCAGGGCGACCGCGACAAGAGGACAAAGGCCGCCGCCTTCGGCGCGGCGCAGGGGGCGCTGGCGGCGTCGGGCACCGTCTCGCTGGAACTGGCCGCCGCCGATACACCCATGGTCATCGCCTACGACACCAACTGGATCACGCGCGAGATCATCCGCCGGATGCTGATCATCGACACGCTGACGCTGGTCAATCTGGTGTCGGAAACCCGCGCCATCCCCGAATTCAACGGCGAGCGTTGCCGGGCAGAGCTGATCGCGCCCGGCGTTCTGGACATGCTGGACAATCCCGGTACGCAGCTGGACGCGATGCGCCTGACGATGGAGCGGCTGGGGCGCGGCGGCGAGGATCCGGGCCTGCGCGCCGCCCGCGCGGTGCTGGACCGGATGCCCGGCTGACACGGCGTGCGCCCGCGTCAACAGTTCTTTAACGGGAATCGCCCAGTCTTCGGGCCATGGTACAGCTTCTTCCCCTGCGCCGTCGGGGCGTCAGCCGGTTCGTCACCCTGACCCTGGCCGAACCGGGTGCAACGACGCTGGTGGACGAGATCGACCACCTGCAAGGCGCGGTCCGCATGGTCCGCGAGCTCTGGCCGTTCGAGATCGACGCCTGGGTCGTCCTGCCCGATCACCTGCACGCCGTCCTGACATTGCCCATTGGCGACGACGACCTTGCCATCCGGCTCAAAACGATCAAGGCGCGGTTTGCCGCCCGGGTCTCGACACGGGCGATGACACCCAGCCAGATCGCGGCGGGCGGCGCGCATCTGTGGGTTCCGCAGGACATCGTCGAACCTGTCCGCAACCGTGCGGACCTCGAGGCGTTCCGTCAACATTGCCGGACCGATCCGGTGCGCCACGGCTTCGTCGCCGAGCCACAGGGCTGGAAATTCTCGTCGTTTCGGCAGAACAGCCGGACCGATCCGCGCCGCCATGAAAGGATGCCCCGAGGCGTGGCCGGGTTTGCGTAGCCGCGCCTGGGGCCTGACCCCGGTCAGCCTTTCCAGATCCAGCCGCCGCCCAGAATACGGCTGCCTTCGGTCTCATAGAACACGCAGGCCTGGCCGGGCGATACACCTTCCTCGGCCACCATCAGCTCGACCTCCGCCGTGTCCGGCCCGGTGGGGCGGATGACCGCCTCGCGCGGGGGGCGGGTGGAGCGGACCTTGACCGACACGTGCCACTCGGGACGGCTCTGAAAATCCTCGTCGCCCAGCCAGTTTATCTCGCGCACCGGAACGGAGCGGGTCGCCAACATCTCTTTGGGTCCGACGATCACGCGCTGCGTATCGACGTCGAGTTTCACCACGTAAAGCGGCTCTTCCAGGCCACCGATGCCCAGACCCCGGCGCTGGCCGATCGTGTAGTGGATGACGCCGTTGTGCTGCCCCAGGACGCGACCGTCCGCATGGACGATCTCGCCGGGTTCCGCCGCGCCGGGGCGCAGCTTTTCGATCACGCTGGCATAGTTGCCGTTCGGCACGAAGCAGATGTCCTGGCTGTCGGGTTTGTCGGCGACAGGCAGACCATAACGCGCGGCCAAAGCCCGCGTCGCGTCCTTGGACGGCAGGTGTCCCAGCGGAAAGCGCAGGAAGTCCAGCTGTTCCGGCGTGGTCGAAAAGAGGAAATAGCTCTGGTCACGATTGGCGTCCGCCGCGCAATGCAGCTCGGGGCCGCGCTCGCCCGTCTTGCGCTGGATGTAATGGCCGGTTGCCATGCAATCTGCATCGAGGTCCTTGGCGGTTTCCAGCAGGTCCTTGAACTTGACCCGCTCGTTGCAGCGGATGCAGGGCACGGGCGTCGCGCCGGCCAGATAGCTGTCGGCGAACTCGTCGATCACCGCGTCTTTGAAGATGTTCTCGTAATCCAGCACGTAATGCGGAAAGCCCATTTCCTCGGCCACGCGCCGCGCGTCGTGGATGTCGACCCCGGCGCAGCAGGCGCCTTTCTTGGCCAGGGCCGCGCCGTGATCGTAAAGCTGCAATGTCACACCGACCACGTCATAGCCTTCTTCCGCCAACTGTGCGGCCACGACGGAACTGTCGACGCCGCCCGACATGGCGACGACGACCCGCGTGTCGGCGGGCGCCTTGGGAAATCCAAGCGAATTCAGTTCAGGATCGAGCGGCATGGCAGGGCTCCGGCGTTTGCCCGAATATAGGAAGGATCCGACAGGTGTTAAGAGGGCGCGGTGTGGCCTGCCGCGCCGCAAGTGTCAAGCCGGCCGCCTTGGCGCTCACCCGTCGCCGCCCGCTTTTAGGAAAATACTAGGCATTCACCGCGCCCCGTTTCACCCAGCGTTAAGGACAAATCCCGAATGTGGGCAGGGTGTTATCGAGGGGTGAACCAGATGTATCTGAAGAAAGTCGCAGGGCCCCGCGCCGTGACCCTGCCGGATGGCAGCGTCATGACGCGGGCCGATTTGCCGGCGCCGGACACGCAGCGGTGGGTGGCGTCGAGAAAACTCCTGGTTGTGCGGGCGGTGGCGCATGGCCTGCTGTCGCAGGCAGAGGCGCAGGAGATGTACCAGATCAGCGCAGAGGAATTTCACGAATGGCTTGAAGCGGTATCTCGCCACGGCGAGGCGGGGCTGAAGGTGACAGTGGCAAAACCTGTGGACAACCTGAGGTAGACACCTCTATTTGTTCTCATATAGTAACCAGCGGTTAACCAATTTTCGGGAAGATCGTTCGCGACAAGGTTATAAGCGGAGAATTGAACATGCGCGTTCTTCTGGTCGAAGACGATCCGAATACCTCGAAAAGCATCGAGTTGATGCTGACCCATGCCAACCTCAACGTGTACAGCACGGATCTGGGCGAGGAAGGGATCGATCTGGCCAAGCTTTACGATTACGACCTGATCCTGCTCGATCTGGGCCTGCCGGACATGAACGGGCACGAGGTGCTGCGGCAACTCAGGCTTGCACGGATCGACACGCCGATCCTCATCCTGTCCGGGGCGGACGACACCGAGAACAAGATCAAGGGGTTCGGTTTCGGTGCCGACGATTACCTGACCAAGCCCTTCCACCGAGAGGAACTGGTGGCGCGGATCCACGCCATCATCCGCCGGTCCAAGGGACATTCGCAGTCGATGATCCGCACCGGCAAGGTGAACGTGAACCTCGACGCCAAGACGGTGGATGTCGCGGGCAAGACCGTGCACCTGACGGGCAAGGAATACCAGATGCTGGAACTGCTCAGCCTGCGCAAGGGCACGACTCTGACGAAAGAGATGTTCCTGAACCACCTTTACGGCGGGATGGACGAGCCGGAGCTCAAGATCATCGACGTCTTCATCTGCAAGCTGCGCAAGAAACTCGCCGAGGCGACGGGCGGAGACAACTACATCGAAACGGTCTGGGGCCGCGGCTATGTCCTGCGCGACCCCGATCCGAGTGAAGGCAAGGGCGACGGTCCCCGCCTGGCCGTGGGCGCCTGAGACCGGACTGCGGGCGGGCCGCCCCCCCCGATCCTGAGCCGCGTTCCCACAATGGGTACGTCGCGCAAAACCGGCCCGACGCGCCGGGGCTTGCCACAGGGCCTTCCCCCGACCGGGTCCGGCCCCAACGCCGGGCCCGGTGACCTTTCGCCGGTCGCCTGCACCGGCAGACCGGGACCACGCCCGGCGCTCGGGGCCACTCGGGCCACTCGAACCTGGCGGGTCTTCGCAAGCGGCGCGGGTCCGTTGCGGCCGGCCCTGAAAATCGGTCATTCAGCTTCGCTGCGAAAGGCATTAACACTTCGGAAACGGAGATGATCGCCAGACGCATCGAGGACAGGGCATGAGCACCGAGACACCCGTGGACGAGCTGACCGAAGAGGACGCGCGCACCGAGCTGGAACGCCTGGCGGACCTGCTGGCCAAGGCCAACACCGCCTACCACCAAGATGACGCGCCAGAGATCAGCGACGCCGAATATGACCGGCTCAAGGCCCGCAACGCCGCGATCGAGGCGCGTTTTCCCGGCCTGAAGCGCGCCGACAGCCCCAGCGACCAGGTGGGTGCCGCCCCGGCCGACGGTTTCGCGAAAGTGACCCACGCGGTCCGGATGCTGAGCCTGTCGAACGTGTTCGACGACGCCGAGGTGACCGAGTTCGACGACCGCATTCGCCGCTATCTCGGCCTCGCGGCCGATGCGCCGTTGGACTACACCGCCGAGCCCAAGATCGACGGGCTGAGCCTGAGCCTGCGCTACGAGGGGGGCAAACTGGTGCAGGCCGCCACGCGCGGCGACGGTGCAGTGGGCGAGAACGTCACCGCCAACGCGCGCACCATCGACGATATCCCGGTGACGCTGACAGGCGCGCCGGAGGTGCTGGAGGTGCGCGGCGAGGTCTACATGAGCCATGCCGATTTCGAGGCGCTGAACGCGCGCCAATCAGAGAAGGGCGCCAAGACCTTCGCCAACCCGCGCAACGCCGCCGCGGGCTCGTTGCGGCAGCTCGACAGTAGCATCACCAAGGCGCGGCCCTTGCGGTTCTTCGCCTATGCCTGGGGCGAGGTGAGCGAAGCGCTGGCCGACACGCAGATGGCCGCGATCGACCGACTGGCCGACCTGGGGTTTCAAACCAACCCGCTGACCGCGCTGTGCGACGGCCCGGCAGAGATGCAGGCGCATTACGACGAGATCGAACAACAGCGCGCCAGCCTGGGCTATGACATCGATGGCGTGGTCTACAAGGTGAACGACCTCGACCTGCAACGCCGGCTGGGCTTTCGTAGCACCACGCCCCGCTGGGCCACGGCGCATAAATTTCCGGCCGAGCTGGCCTGGACCACGCTGGAGAAGATCGAAATCCAGGTGGGCCGCACCGGCGCACTCAGCCCGGTGGCGCGGCTGACGCCGGTCACCGTGGGCGGCGTGGTGGTCAGCAACGCCACCCTGCACAACGAGGATTACATCAAGGGTCGGGACAGCAAGGGCCAGGAGATCCGCGGCGGCAAGGACATCCGCGTGGGCGACTGGGTGCAGGTCTACCGCGCCGGCGACGTGATCCCGAAAGTGGCGGACGTGGACCTGTCGAAGCGGCCCAAGGGGACGAAGCCCTACGACTTCCCGACGGTATGCCCCGAATGCGGCTCCGAGGCGATCCGCGAGGAGGGCGATGCCGTGCGCCGCTGCACCGGCGGTCTGATCTGCCCGGCGCAGGCGGTCGAGAAGCTGAAACATTTCGTCAGCCGCGCGGCCTTCGACATCGAGGGGCTGGGGGCGAAGCAGGTCGAGGCGTTCTATCAATTGGGATGGATCGCTGAACCGGCGGACATTTTCACGCTCAAGGCGCGCGACAACGGGGAAACCAAGCTTCTGAAACCCGCGTCAGAGGTCGTCGCGAGCTGGACGACCGGAGACGGTGAAGAGCGCGCCTCCCGCATCGAGGCACGGCGCGAGCTTTTGACGACGATGGGCGTCGATCCTCTGGAGGACTTCGAACCGGCTTTGACGCGGATTTCGGCCAAACCTCTTGCCGACATCAAGGGCTGGGGCGAGAAAAGTGCCGAGAACCTGTTCCAGGCGATCGACGAGAAGCGCGACATTCCCTTCGGCCGCGTGCTCTTCGCGCTTGGCATCCGCCACGTGGGCGAGCAGGCCAGCACCCTCATCGCGCGCAGCTATGGGCGCTGGGAGGCGTTTACCGAGGCGATGGACGCCGCGAAAGACTGCGAAGGCCCGGAATGGGACAACCTTCTGTCCATCGACGGGGTGGGCGAGGTCATGGCCCGCAGCCTGGTGACCGCCTTCGCACAGGAGCATGAGCGCGAAAGCATCGACCGGCTGACCGCACACCTGACGATTCAGGAGGCGGCGGCCCCGGCCACCGATGGCAGCCCCGTGGCCGGAAAAACCGTCGTCTTCACCGGCACGCTGGAAAAGATGACCCGCGCCGAGGCCAAGGCGCGGGCCGAGGCTTTGGGCGCCAAGGTGTCGGGCTCGGTCTCGGCAAAAACCGACCTGCTGGTGGCCGGGCCGGGGGCGGGCAGTAAGGCGAAGAAGGCCGCGGAGCTGGGGATCGAGACCATCGACGAGGATGGCTGGCTGGAACTGATCGGCGACGCATGAGCACCCGGCCCGAAATCCTCTTTCCGCTTTTCGCGGAGCTGGAAACGCTGGAAGGCGTGGGGCCGAAGACTGCCAAGACGCTGGAGGCGCTGCATATTTCCAAGCCCCGCGACCTCTTGTTCACGCTGCCGCATTCCGGCATCGACCGGCGCAAGCGCGACACGGTGCAAGGCGCGGACCTGCCCGGCACGGTCACGGTCGAGGTGACGGTGGGCCGGCACGATCCGCCGCGCAGCCGGGGACGGCCCTATCGCATCCAGGTCGAGGACAGCAGCGTGGCCTTCCAGCTGGTCTTCTTCAACGGCCGCGACGACTACCTCAATCGCGTGCTGCCCACCGGCGCGCGGCGCGTGGTGTCGGGCAAGGTGGAACTCTTCGACGGGATGGCGCAGATGGTGCATCCCGACCACATCCTGCCCGTGGAAGAGGCTGGCGAAATACCGGATTTCGAACCGGTCTACCCGCTGACCGCCGGGGTGACGCAAAAGACGATGGCGAAGGCCGTGCGGTCGGCGCTGATGCGTGCGCCGCAGTTGGCGGAATGGATCGACGGGTCACAGAAGGCGCAAGGCAGCTGGCCCGACTGGCACGCGGCGCTGGAGCAGGCCCATTCCCCCGCGAAGATGGGCGATCTGGCGGCGACCGATCCGGCCCGCACGCGGCTGGCCTATGACGAGTTCATGGCGCACCAGCTGACCCTCGCGCTGGCCCGCGCCAGGATGCGGCGCGGCAAGGGGCGGGTGAGCGAGGCCACGGGCCGGTTGCAGGCAAAGGTCCGCGCCGCCTTGCCCTATACGCCCACGGGCGCACAGGCCCGCGCCATCGAAGAGATCGCCGCCGACATGGCCGCGCCCTTGCGCATGAACCGCCTGCTGCAGGGCGACGTGGGCGCGGGCAAGACGCTGGTGGCGCTCATAGCGCTTCTGGTCGCGGTCGAGGCGGCCGGGCAGGGGGTGATGATGGCCCCCACCGAGATCCTGGCGCGGCAGCACCTGGAAGGGTTGCGCCCGCTGGCGGAGTCTGCGGGCGTGGTGCTGGAATTGCTGACCGGCCGCGACAAGGGGGCCGAGCGGCGCGCCAAGCTGGAGGCGTTGCAGCGCGGCGATATCCATATCCTCGTGGGCACCCATGCGGTGTTCCAGAAGGACGTGGAGTTTCACGATCTGCGCCTGGCCGTGGTGGACGAACAGCACAGGTTCGGCGTGCGCCAGCGGCTGGAACTGGGGCGCAAGGGGCAGGCGGTCGACGTCCTGGTGATGACCGCGACGCCCATTCCACGCAGCCTTGCGCTGGCGCAATATGGCGATATGGATGTCAGCATCCTCGATGAAAAACCGCCGGGTCGGAAGCCGATCAAGACCGCGCTGACGAACATGGCGCGCATGCAGGAAGTGGTCGAGCACCTGAGGGGCGCCATCGCCGAGGGGCGGCAGGCCTATTGGGTCTGCCCGCTGGTCGAGGAATCCGAGGTGATGGACCTGACCAGCGCCGAAGAGCGGTTCAGGCACTTGCGCGCCGCCTTGGGCGAGGGACGCGTCGGGCTGGTGCATGGCCAGATGCCGCCCGCCGACAAGGACGCGGCCATGGCGGCCTTCCAAGCGGGCGAAACCAGCGTTCTGGTCTCCACCACGGTGATCGAGGTGGGGGTGGACGTACCCAACGCGTCAATCATGGTGATCGAACGGGCCGAGCATTTCGGCCTTGCGCAACTGCACCAGCTGCGCGGCCGCGTGGGGCGGGGGGAGGCGCAATCGACCTGCCTGTTGATGTACCAGGCGCCTTTGTCGGAAGGCGGCCAGCGCCGGATGGACACGATGCGCGAGACCGAGGACGGATTTCGCATCGCCGAGGTGGACCTCGAGATGCGCGGCGTCGGCGACCTTATCGGCACGGCGCAATCGGGCCTGCCGCGCTTCCGCGTCGCGGACATGGAGGCGCAGGCGGGGCTGATGGCCACCGCCCAGACCGATGCGCGGAAACTGCTGGCCGACGACCCCGACTTGCAGTCAGAGCGCGGGCAGGCCGCCCGCGTCCTGTTGTGGCTGATGGGCCAGGACGAGGCGATCCGTCTGTTGTCCGTCGGCTGACATCGCCGCGCCGGTCAGAAGAAATCGAAATGGTCGGCTGTGGCGAGTTCCGGGACCGGCTCCGGCTCGGGCACCACGTCCCGATCGTCGCTGCCGGATCCGCCTGTCTGATAGCTGCTGACGAAAACGTCCGTGACGCCGTAGGCGGTTTCTTCGCCACTGCCCAACGCCTTGAAATCGAATGCGTCACAGGCAGGGTCCTCGGGCGCGGTCTGCACGTCCGGCAAGAGCAGAAAGCTCTCGGGTGGGTCGAACGCGTCGCCTGCGTCGTCCCGCGGCACCGACGTGCCCATGGAAAGGATTTCGATCCACTTCTTGTGATCCTTGTCCGCCATTGTTCCACTTTCTTTCCTGTTGCGATTGGTAACTGGAAGTCGCAGCCGGGCGGGGGACGGTTCAAAGAAAAAGTTGCAGCCAATATTCGTTATTCATCAGAGGTTTGAACGATGTTGTCCGCAAAAGTTCGCAGATGTTCTCATAAAGTTCTTTACAAAAGCCATCTAAAATGAGAACAAAGGAGCAACAGAAGTTCACGGCACCAAGGAGCCACCCGATGCTGACCCAGATCACGACCGCTGCCAAACGCTCTGCCGACACTCTGCTCGGTGATTTCATCGGTGGTGCGGCGCTGGTCGTCACGCTGGTGGGCGGGCTCTACCTGCCGGGCCTGATGTAACGGTTTCTGCCTGCGTATATCCCTCGCGCGTCGCGCTTGCGTCTCCTGTCCCCTTTGACGCGGCTCGATACTGTCCCATCGTCCGGGGTTGTTGCCTCTTCCCCTGACACGACGCGCCGAAGCGGATCACGCATTCCTGCCGCCGCCGCTGTACCAGCGTGCGGCGGTTTTTTTTTGCTGCGCCGCCAGAGTTTCTTCGTACGAAGAATCTTTGGCCCTACCGATTGCAGCGCCCCGTGACCGGTGCGATGTTGCGCGCGAAAGGACGGGCCGATGCACGATCATTCCCACGCCCACGGGCACAGCCACGTTCCCAAGAAGGAACGCACCATTGCCATCGCGGCAGCCCTGACGGGCGGCTTCATGTTGGCGGAACTGGTGGGCGGCCTCCTGTCGGGCTCGCTGGCGCTCTTGGCCGATGCGGGACACATGCTGACCGATTTCGCCTCGCTGATGCTGGCCTGGTTCGCCTTTCGCATCGCGCGGCGGCCGGCGGACTGGAAACGCACCTATGGCTATGACCGGTTCTCGGTGCTGGCGGCCTTCGTCAACGGCCTCACGCTGTTCGCCATCGCGATCTGGATCGTGATCGAGGCGGTGCGGCGGCTGGCCCAGCCGGTCGAGGTGCTGGGCGGTCTGATGCTGTGGGTGGCGCTGGCGGGGCTTGTGGTGAATATCGCCAGTTTCTGGGTGCTGACGCGCGAGGACAGCGACAACCTCAATATCCGCGCCGCGGCCCTGCACGTGGCGGGGGACCTGCTGGGCTCCGTCGCGGCCATCGTGGCCTCGCTGGTCATCCTGTGGACGGGCTGGATGCCCATCGACCCGATCCTGTCGGTGCTGGTGGCGGTGATCATCCTGCGTTCGGCGCTGAAGGTCGTGCGCGAGAGCGGTCATATCCTGCTGGAAGGGGCGCCCGGCGGGTTCGACCGGCGCGAGGTAGCCGAAGCGCTGACCCGCGACGTGACAGGCGTGGCCGAGGTGAGCCACGTGCATGCCTGGCAGGTGACGCAGGAACGCCCCATGGCGACGCTGGACCTGTCCGTGGCCGAGGGGCACGATCCCGAAACGGTCAAGCAGGCGGTACGCGAGGCCTTGCGCGAAAGCTACGGCGTCGATCACGCGACGATCGAAGTGGTGCGGTGACGAGAGTCTTCGTTTGAGGACTCTATGCGCTGCCGCAGGCGGTGGCGCGGGCCTCTTCCATCGCCTCCGCCGTGGCCTCGAGCGTGAGCAGGATCGAGGCATGGCGGTTCTTGTAGTCCTGCGCCGGGCGCAGCACTTCCAGACCGTCGAAGGGCGCAGGTGGCGTCGGGCCGTCGGATTTCAGCATCGCTTTCAGCGCATCGCGCGCCTCGACCACCTGGGCATAGGTGCAGCCGATGATGCCACCGCCCACGACGCTCGCCGCCGCCTGGCCCAGGGCGCAGGCCTTCACCTCGGCGGCATAGTCGGTGATGCGGTCGCCGTCGGTCACCAAGTCCACCGTCACGGTCGAGCCGCAAAGGGGCGCACGGCGTTTCACCGTCGCCTCCGGCGCATCCAGCCGCCCGTGATGCGGGATGTCGGCGGCCAGTTCCAGGATCCGCGCGGAGTAGAGCTTGATCAGGTCGGTCTCGCCGCTCATGGCTTTCCCTTTCGTCGTTGACCCCATAGATAAGGGCTGACACCGGCAAGGCAAAAGGTTTTCTGACATGGAATTCGATGTTTCCAGCTTGCGCTTCAACGACCAGGGCCTGATCCCGGCCATCGCGCAGGATGCGGCCAGCGGCGAGGTGCTGATGATGGCGTGGATGAACGCCGAGGCCGTGGCCCGAACGCTGGAGACCGGGCGCGTCATCTATTGGAGCCGCTCGCGGCAAGCGTTCTGGGTCAAGGGCGAAAGCTCGGGGCACGTGCAGACGCTGGTGGAGTTCCGGGTGGATTGCGACCGCGACTGCCTGCTGGTGTTGGTCGACCAGACCGGGCCGGCCTGTCACACCAACCGGCGCAGCTGTTTTTACACGGGTGTACAGGACGGGCTCGAGGTGGAGCTTATGGCGCCCGTCGCGTCGTGAGTATTTTTTGCAAGAAAAAGCCGGGCGTTACAGCCCGATCATGATGCGGATATCGCCGGGTGTTTTGCCGGCCTCTCGGTAGGTCAGTATGCTGCGCGCATCGTCGCGCTTGGCGAGGCGCTTGCCGTCTTCGTCGCGGATCAGGCGGTGGTGGTGATAGTGCGGGATCGCGTGGCCCAGAAGGCTCAGCAGGATGACCTGGATCGGCACGAAGCCGAACAGGTCCTCGCCGCGCACCACGTCGGTGATATTTTGGCCGATATCGTCCAGCGCGGAGGCGAGGAAATAGGCCACGATGTCCTCGCCCTTGCGGCTGAGCACGACGTCGCCGATCTCGGCCAGGGCATGGTCCGGGTCGATCCGATGCGTGCCGGTATGCAACGGGCCGGTTTCTTCGAAGTCAGGATAGACGCCGCCGAAGTGATCGAGCGCCCGGTCGAGATGCAGGCGCAGCGCGTCGCCGGGCTGGCGGCTGGCCATGTCGCGGTGCTTGCAGGTGCCGGGATAGACCTCGTGGGTGACGCCTTCCTGTGGGGCGGCGAGCGCGGCCTGGATCTGGCTGCGGGAACACGAGCACGGGTAGAGCAGGTCCATCGCGTCGAGCCGGTGCAGGGCCGGGTCATAGCTGGTCAGGTGCTCGGACTGGCGCAATACAGGTCCGTCCCAGGTCAGGCCCAGCCATGTCAGGTCGTCGAGGATCTGCGCATCCCATTCCGGCTTGCTGCGTTGCAGGTCGGTGTCTTCCATCCGCAAGAGGAACGCCCCGCCACGCGCCCGGGCCATGTCATGCCCCAGGATCGCCGAGAAGGCATGACCCAGGTGCAGCGGGCCGGTGGGTGACGGGGCAAATCTGGTTCTGAATGTCACGCTTTTTCAATGATGTATACGGTTGACTTGATGTTTTGGCCGGGCAAGTGCGGTCCGTGCTCGCGAAAGAGCAGCCGCGCCGCGCCGCAATCGAGCCAGCCGTTCAGCGCGCCTTCGTATTGCGGGTCGGCCAGCGCATGGTCATTCAGGCTGAAGCCCAGAAGGCCGCCCTTTGGCAGCGCGCGCATCACCAGGTCGAGGGTCGAGGCCGGGGCCGCGCCGGTGCCGATCACGCCGATGCAGGTGATGGCCTGGTAGGCCCCCGCCGGGATCGGGGCGGGATCCGACAGGTCGATGGGTGTCAGGCTGCGGTAGACGGCCTTGCGCCGTGCGCCGTCCAGCATCTCGTGGCTGGGATCCATGCCGTCGATGGTGGAGAATCCGGCCAGTTTCAGCGCCAGGCCGGAAAGGCCCGTGCCGCAACCATAATCCAGCAGCGGCGCCTCGGGCGACTTGGCGAAGCGGAACATCGCCTCGGCCACGCGACCCGGCCTGGCATAGCCGTTCGCGGCGATTTCGGCGTCGTAACTGGCCGCCCAGGCGTCATAGAGCGCACGGGTTTCGTCGGGATCGGCCATGGCATAGGCCTTGTCGAAAAAGCTGTCCTGCATAAGCGCAGAAAATCACACGGTTTCGCCTGCGTCCACCTGTGTTTCACCCAGCCAGCCGGTCCAGGCCGCCTTGGCCCGGTCGGTATAGGCCTTGTAGCGGTCGCGCCGGCCGCGCCGCCCGCCCTTGAGGCCGTCGACGGGACGGAAGAGGCCGAAATTGACGTTCATCGGCTGGAATGTCTTGGCCTCGGCTCCGCCGGTGATGTGGTGGATCAGCGCGCCCATGGCGGTGTCCTGCGGCGGCGCGGGAAGGGGGCAGCCCAGGATCTCTCCGGCGGCCAGACGCCCGGCCAGAAGACCCATGGCGGCGGATTCGACATAGCCTTCGACGCCCGTGATCTGCCCGGCAAAGCGGATATGCGGCTTGGCGCGCAGGCGCATCTGGTCGTCCAGCAGGGTCGGAGAGTTCAGGAACGTGTTGCGGTGGATGCCGCCCAGACGCGCGAAACTGGTATTCTCCAGCCCGGGAATCATTTTGAAAACATCTGTTTGCGCGCCGTACTTCATCTTGGTCTGAAAGCCGACGATGTTGTAGAGCGTGCCAAGCGCGTTGTCCCGGCGCAGCTGAACCACCGCCCAGGGCTTTACTTCCAGCTGATGCGGGTTCGTGAGGCCCACGGGCTTCATCGGGCCGTGCCGCAGCGTTTCGCGACCGCGTTCGGCCATCACCTCGATCGGCAGGCAGCCGTCGAAATAGGTGGCCGTCTCGCCTTCGTGAAACTCGGTCTTGTCGGCGGCCAGCAGGGCGTCGATGAACGCCTCGTACTGGTCCTTTGTCATCGGGCAGTTGAGGTAGGCGGTGCGCTCTTCCTCGGTTTCGCCCTTGTCATAGCGAGACTGCATCCACGCCTGGGACATGTCGATCGTATCATGGTAAACAATCGGCGCGATGGCGTCGAAAAAGGCCAGCCGGTCGGTGCCGGTCTCGGCGGCGATGGCGGCGCCCAGCCCTTGCGAGGTCAGCGGCCCGGTGGCGAAGATCCAGCGGCCATCGTCGGGCAGGGCGGTCACTTCGCCTTCCTCGATGGTGACGTTGGGATGGTCGCGCAGCCGGGCGGTGACGCCTTGGGAAAACGCCTCGCGGTCCACGGCCAGCGCGCCGCCCGCGGGCAGGCGGTGGGTCTCGGCCATTTCCATGATCAGCCCACCCGCGGCGCGCATTTCCCAATGCAACAGGCCCACGGCGTTCTGCTCGTCATCGTCCGACCGGAAGGAGTTGGAGCAGACCATCTCGGCCAGGTCGCCGGTCTGGTGCGCGAAGGTGCCGACCTTGGGGCGCATCTCGTGGATGACCACGCGCACGCCCATTTTGGCGGCCTGCCACGCGGCCTCGGACCCGGCCATGCCGCCGCCGACGATATGTAGTGTCTCTGTCATGGCCCCGCATTTAAGGGGTCGCGGGTCATTTGGAAAGGGTCAGCTGTCGCCCGGCAGCCCGGCCACCGGCAGGCCCGAGGGCACGGTCTCGGGCACGCCGAGGCGCCCCTTGCGCGAGACCGGGTCGGTCAGCGCGTCGAGAAAGGTGACCAGCATCGTGATGTCCGTGTCCGTCAGAGGGATCCGGGGCAGGGTGGCGGCGGCGTAGATGTTCAGCACCTCGGCCTCGTCCTGCATCGCGGCGTCCAACCCGGTCTCATCGGCGCCGATGTCGGGCAGAAACGCCGCCTTGAGGCCGGGGTATTGCGCCAGTCCCGCGCCGGGGTCGGCATGGTGGCGGATCATGGCGCCAAGGTCGCGATAGGCGCCGTTATGGCCATAAGGCGCGGTCAGCGCCACGTTGCGCAAGGACGGCGTGCGGAACTTGTAGGCATCGCCGGGATCGCCCGTGATCGCCCCGAGGCCGATATCGGAATTGCCGTTGGCCCCGTGCCCCTTGCCCGGCCCGATCTGGGGCAGGCCGATGGCATGAAAACCGTGGTCGGTCTGGAACGTGCCGGAATGGCAGCCGCCACACCCCGCCTTGCCATAGAACAGCGCCATGCCGCGCAGCTGATCGTTGCTCAGCGCCTCGTCCCGGCCCGAAAGGAAGGCGTCGAACGGGCTGTCGGTGGCGCGAAACTCGTAGGCCACGAAATCGGCCAGCGCGGCGGAGATATGGGTGATGTGCAATGGCTCGTCAGGGCCGATCAGCCATGCGAAGCGGCGGCGGTAGTCGGGAATGTCCGAGACCCGCTCGGCGATCTTCTGCCAGGCACCGTCATAGCCCGCGATCCGGCTCTGCGCCACGGCGTCGGCGATGATGTTCTCGCCCGGGTGGCCGGCCATCTGGTCCATCGCGACCAAGGGCAGCAATGCCTGCGCGGCCAACAGGCTGACCGGGCGCTCCAGCAGAAGCTGCTCGGGGAGGCTGATGCCGTACCGCTCGGTCTTGCGGGCGCTGACACGGCCGTCATGGGTAACGGCGGTGAACTCCGTGGCACCCAGGTTGAAAAGCGGTGGCGCATTGCGCGCCAGGCGCTTGGGCGGGTTGTCGGCGGCGCGCGTTCGCGCCGGGCCCAGACCGCGCCCACCCTCGCCAAGCGACAGCGACACGCCGTCGCCGCTGGCCATTTCGGGATGGTGGCAGGTGGCGCAGGCGATGTTGCGATTGCCCGACAGGATCGGATCAAAAAACAGATCACGGCCCAGCAGAACCGACGTGGCCCCCGGTGTGGGAAACGCCGCGCGGTTTGCCGGGTCGGGCAGGTCCGTGGCCTCCGATGGGATGGCCAGAGAGAGGCTGGCCAGGAGGGACCAGATGCCGAAGACCGCCACCCGAGATGTCATAGCGCCGTAACCATAGCGTCGTGCAAATCCCACACGATGCCCCCGCCATACGGTCTAGCGGATGGAATATGGCGACAAAACGGCAAATGCGGAAAAACTGTGGCACGGCTTTGGAAACACTGCCGAGCGCCGTGGAGCTCCTGCAAGAGATCAGTGTTTGCTAGGCTGATCGTGAGGTTGGCGCGACGAATGTAAAATGAGATGCTAAAAAACGGACCGGGTGATCCTACTTTGTGTCGCACCAACCTCGGGTTGATAATGACTGAATTGAGGCGTCGATAAACCGGCCAAAGCGGAACACAGAGGACGCGATTCGTTAACAATCGGTTAATGTGTTGATCTGCGAGCAGGAATTCCGCGATTTTGCTACTCTACGGCGTTCGACAGCCCCCGTCTGGCGCCCGAAACTCCACCGTGAGCAGAGGTATTGCGCGTGAAATGCCGCCTATACGTGATTCTTTCGCGTCAGTCTTGGCTCCACTCGGGCGTGCGCTTTTCGATGAAAGCGCTGATGCCTTCCTCGGTGTCGCGCCACATCATGTTCTCGACCATAACCTCGCCGGTGAACGCATAGGCATCGTCGAGGCCCATTTCCAGCTGCTTGTAGAATGCCTGTTTACCGATCTTCACCGCCGCGCCCAGCTTGGCGGCGATGGTATGGGCCAGATCGTCGCCGGCAGCGTGCAGTCCGTCATGTGGCACCGCGCGGTTGATCAGCCCCAGTTCGATCGCGCGGTCGGTCTCGATGAATTCGCCCGTGGTCAGCATCTCGAACGCCTGCTTGCGCGGGATGTTGCGGCTGAGCGCCACCATCGGCGTGGAACAGAAGAGCCCGATATTCACCCCGTTCACGCCGAACCTTGTGCCCGTGGCGGCAACGGCCAGGTCGCAGGTCGCCACCAGCTGGCACCCGGCGGCGGTGGCGATGCCGTGGGGCAGAGCGATCACCGGCTGGGGCAGGTCCCGAATCGTGCGCATCAGTTTGCTGCAGCGTGCGAAGAGATCCGCGAAATACGCCTTGCCGCCATCCTCGGCCTGGCGACCTTGGGTCATTTCCTTGAGGTCGTGGCCCGCGCAGAACGCCTTGCCTTCCCCGGCCAGCGTGACCACGCGGATCGAACTGTCCGCCGCGATGTCATCCAGCGCGGTCTGCAGCGCCTCCAGCATCCCGTCGCTCAGCGCGTTCAGTTTCTCGGGCTGGTTCATCGTCAGACGGGCGATGGCGCCGTCATCTTGGCGTTCCAGGATTGTCATCTTGATCCTCCTCGGGGCTTGTGCCTTCTTACGCCGGCACGCGCACGGAGGAAAGCATGGCCCTGAAACTGAATGCAACCGATCTGATGGCCTATATCGACGAGGTCTTTCCGCAGGTGAAGGGCGACTTCACCATCGACAGCCTGGAGGAAATGGCGCTGCGCGTGCGCCTGAACGTCGACGACCGCCACCTGCGCCCCGGCGGAACGGTGTCGGGACCGTCGATTTTTGCGCTGGCCGACGTGGCGGTCTACATGGCAGTGCTCAGCATGACCGGACGCGAGGCGCTTGCGGTCACCACCAGTTGTTCCATTGACTTCATGCGCAAGCCGGCCGCCAACACGGACCTTATTGCGGACTGCCGCCTGCTGAAACTGGGCCGCGTGCTGGCCGTGGGGGACGTGCTGATCTTCTCGGACGGGATGGACCAGCCGGTGGCGAGGGCCAGCCTGACCTATTCCATTCCGCCCAAGGCATGAAAAAAGGGCCGGGAAAATCCCGGCCCAGGTGGAAGAGATCCGTATCGGGGACGATTACGGCCTCCAAAAGGGTTTGCGCGCTTCCATGTCGGCCTCGCGCGGGGTCAGGCCGATATCACGCAGCATGTGGTCGTCCAGCTGCGACAGGCGCACCCGGGTTTTTCGGCGTTGTGTCCACAGGACATAGGCCCAGGCCAGCTGTACCGCGATCAGCGACAGGGCGGGCAGGGTGGTGCGGGCCGAAAGCCCCTCGAGTGCCGTGCGGTCGATGCGGGTGAAACTGGTCATGGCGTGTCCTTTCCTGATAAATTGTATTGACACAATATTGTGTGATTGCCACAATTAAGGGATACATTGCGCAATTGTTCGAATCCACGGAAATATTGTCATGGGTACAAATTGGCAGCCCGAGCTGACGGAAACCGCCGCGCCGAAATACAAGGCGCTGATGCAGGCGATCCGCACCGGGATCGACGACCGGACCCTCGAGCCGGGGGACAAGCTGCCGCCCGTGCGTGACCTGGCCTGGCGTCTGGGCATGACGCCGGGCACCGTGGCGCGGGCCTATTCGGGGCTGACGGACGATGGCACGCTGGTGGCCGAGGTCGGGCGCGGCACTTTCGTGGCCAGCCCCAAACCCATCCCCCAGGACCTGTTCCCGATCGAGGCCGACACCGTCGAGCACAATTCCGAGGACGACGTCTATGCGGTCAACATGATCTCGCCGCATCTGCCCAGCGTGGGGCAGGCGGGGCTGATCCGTCAGCTTCTGGCGCAGATCGCCGAGGATCCACCCTCGGGCGTCATGCACTATCCCAGCCGCCGCAACATGCAACCGGCCCGCGCCGCCGCGGCGCTGTACCTCAGCCGGGCACCGCTGGGGCGCTTCACCCAAGAGGACGTGGTGCTGACCCATGGCGGCCAGAACGCGATCACCCTGATCATGCAGACGGTTCTTTGCGGGCGTCGGCCCACGGTTCTGGTCGAGGAGCTGTGCTATCCCGGCTTTCGCCGCGCCGCCGACCTGATGCGGGCCGAGGTGATCCCGGTGGCGATGGATGCCCACGGCCTGCGCCCCGACGCGCTGGAGGCGGCGGCGAAAGGCCACCAGGCGCAGATGATCATGACCTCGGCCGAGGTGCACAACCCCACCTGTGTCTTCACACCCGCCGCGCGCCGCGACGAGATCGTCGAGGTCGCCCGTCGCTGCGACCTGCAGATCCTGGAAGACGACTGCTACCGCATCGGCCCGTCCCAGGCCCCGGCCTACCGGATGCTGGCGCCCGAACGCGGCTGGTACGTGGCGTCCTTGTCGAAATCCCTGACGCCGGCGCTGCGCGTGGGCTTCGCCCTGGCGCCCAAGGAGCAGTCCGTGGCGCTGCGCCGCGCGGCGGAATCGTCGTTCTTCGGGTTGGCCACGCCGATCGCGGACCTCGTGGCGGCGCTTCTGACGCATGACCGGCTCGAGGACCTCATGGAAGCGGTGCGCAGCCAGTCGGGCGACTACATCCAGGCCGCGCTGAACGTGCTGGGCGGGTATGACGTGAAATGGCGCCGCGACGTGCCGTTCCTGTGGCTGACCCTGCCGCCGGGCTGGCGCACGTCCGCCTTTTGCCAGGCGGCGGCAGAGCAGGGCGTGCAGGTCCGCTCGGCCGAGGATTTCGCCAGCCGCGACGCGGCCTCGCCCCACGCGGTGCGCATGGCCGTCAACGCCGGCGTCAGCCTGGCCAGTTTCGAGGCCGCGATGCAGCGCCTGCGCCGCCTTCTTGACAACCCGCCCGAAGGCATCGGCGTCTGAAAAGGGCCTAGAGCAGCCCGCCCGCGCCCCAGGCGAGGCCGACCCCGATCACCAGGGCGCTGAGGGCAGCGGCATAGCCCATCAGCTTCAGCTTCGACAGGGGCCGCTCGCCGAAGGTGCGCCCGTCGATGCCCGACACCACGACCTTCCGCGCCTCGTCGTCATAGACATAGTGCAGGATCCACACCGGTAGCAGGATGCGCCGGTAATGGATGCCCGTCGTGTCGGTGCGATAGCGGATGTCATGCACCCCGCGCTTGTTGATATGCGCCTTGATCCGGTTGCGGATCAACAGGCGCTTGTCCGACTTGTTCGCCTCCAGCCCCTCGGCCACGGTCTGGTGGTGCCGCTCGGCCGCGAACCCGGCGAGGTAGCCCGCGCGGTAGGGGCGCAGGCGGTCAGGATAGAACTCGTGCAGGATGCCGTCCCGGATCAGAGGCGTGACATGCGTCGAGGCCGGGACCAGCAGGTCGTCGAAGTCGATCGTCATCGCCCCGTCGATGGAATGCGTGCGCCGGTTGTCGCCCGACCCGGTGGTATACTTGGCCCAGTAACGCAGCGCTTCCTTGCTGTCGAAGGTCCAGAAAGGGGCGTAAAGGCCGCTGAAATGCCCGTCTTCGACCTGTGCCCACAGGTCCGACGGCGCGGCGATCCGGGCCCGGACCCAGTCGCGGGCGTTGGCTTCCGCGCGCTCCAGCGTCACCCGGAAAGGGATCAGCGCCATGGTGTCGAACCCCATGTCGGGTTGGGCCAGCACCACCGGCCCGTCGCAATAGGGGCAGCGCTCGGACAGGGCAGGGCCCGTGAAGATCACGTGTCCACCGCATGTCTGACAGCCGTGCTCCATCAGATCGGGGCGGCTTTTCGGCTCTTCGGCGGGCACGTCCGGGTCATAGCCGAACTCGGTCCGCGCCAGGTGGTCGTCGGGCGCATCGAGCGACCGCACGTCCCCGCAACTGTCGCAGCGCAGGCCCTTGGCCTCGGCGCTGTAGCGGCATTGGCCGGCGCAGTTGGGGCACTGCAGCGCGGTCTGGGTCGCCTGCGCACCGGGAACCGGGCCCGCCATCAGTCGCTATCCGCGAGCGCCGCCGCGATCTCCAGCAGAATGCGCAGCCGCAGCCAGGCGCGGTCCATGGCGCCGGCCAGGTCTTCGGTCGACCACCAGTCGCCGATCACCGTGGCCACGAACCACACCGCCATGGCCCAGAACGCCACCAGGGACCAGCCCGCGATGCCGCGGATGAATCCGGCCGATCCGTGCTTCAGCTCGTGCTTGGCCTCGTAGACCTTGATGATCTTGGCCACCTGCGCCATGCCAAGCGCCGTGGACAGCGCCAGAAGCAGCAGCGCAGCGAGCGGCGGGCCGGGGTTGTGAATCAGGCTTTCCATGTGGGGTAAAATAATACCTAAATAACAAGTCTTTGTTTTTGAATGGAAATAACGCGCATTTCCCGCTTGAACTGTGCACCGGAGCCTATATAACCCCGCAATCCGAATTATGACCCTCTGACCTTTGGGGACAAGACCATGAAAACCTTTTCTGCAACACCGGCAGATATCGACAAGAAGTGGATCGTGATCGACGCCGACGGCATCGTTCTGGGCCGCCTTGCATCGATCGTCGCCACGCGCCTGCGTGGCAAGCACAAGCCCAGCTTCACACCGAGCCAGGACATGGGTGACAACGTCATCGTCATCAATGCCGACAAGGTGCAGCTGACCGGCAAGAAGCGCGACAAGCCCAACTACTGGCACACCGGCCACCCGGGCGGCATCAAGTCGCGCACCACGGCGGAGATCCTGGAAGGGGCGTATCCCGAGCGCGTCGTCATGCAGGCCGTCAAGCGCATGCTGCCGTCGAACCGCCTTGCACGCCGCCAGATGACCAATCTGCGCGTCTACGCCGGCACCGAGCATCCGCACGAGGCGCAAAGCCCCGAAGTGCTGGATGTGAAATCCATGAACAAGAAAAACACGCGGGTGTAAGAGACATGGCTGACGAAATCAAAACACTCGACGGTCTCGAAGCAGCCGTCACCGATGATATCGGCGGTGTCCAGGGCACGCCCGAGGAAGCGCCGCGCGAGCCTGTCCGCGACGACCTGGGCCGCTCCTACGCCACCGGCAAGCGCAAGGACGCGGTCGCCCGCGTCTGGATCAAGCCCGGCTCGGGCAAGGTCTCGGTCAACGGCAAGGAAATGAACAAGTACTTCGCGCGCCCGGTGCTGCAGATGATCCTGCGCCAGCCGTTCACGGTGGCCGGTGTCGAAGACCAGTTCGACGTTCAGGCCACCGTCAAGGGCGGCGGTCTGTCGGGCCAGGCCGGTGCGGTCAAGCACGGCATCTCCAAGGCGCTGCAGCTTTACGATCCCAGCTTGCGCGGTGCGCTGAAAGCGGCAGGCTTCCTGACCCGCGACAGCCGCGTCGTCGAGCGTAAGAAATACGGCCGCGCCAAGGCCCGCAAGAGCTTCCAGTTCTCCAAGCGTTAAGCCTTGGGTTCAGAATTTCGGAAAGGGCCGTCCGGTGGGGCGGCCCTTTTCTTTGCCGGCAGGCGCGCAGGTCATCCCGGATCTGATCCGGGATCTCCGAGCCAGAGAGATCCTCGGGTCAAGCCCGAGGATGACCGGCGCGCGGGGCCGGCCCCAAACACAAGGTCGATTGGGGACCAGCCCCCAAACACAGCGTCGATTGGAGACCAGCCCCCAAACACAGGTTGGATTTGGGGCCAGCCCCCAAACCCCCGGGATATTTAGAGCCAGAGGAAGAGCGGGGCGGTGCCTACTGGTCCGGCGGCAACAGGCCCAGGCCGCGCAGGTAGATGCCGATGCCGGATTCCAGCAGGTCCTCGGGCGGGAAGGGGCTTTGCGTGCCGGGCGAGTTGAGGGCGATTAGCGCGACCACACCGTGCGAAAGCGTGGACCCCGCGGGTGCCGCGCTTTTTTCTTGCAACTCAGCCCTTTATCGGGTTCACGGATGGCACGAAATTCTCGGGGCAGTCGGGTGTGAAATACAGGCGTGAAATCGACGGTCTCAGGGCGGTTGCCGTGCTGCCGGTCATCCTCTTTCACGCGGGCTTTACCGCGTTCGGCGGCGGCTATATCGGCGTCGACATCTTTTTCGTCATCTCCGGCTACCTGATCACCACGATCCTGATTGCCGACCGAGAGGCCGGCACCTACAGCCTGTGGCGGTTCTACGAGCGGCGCGCGCGGCGCATCCTGCCCGCGCTGTTCCTTGTCCTGGCCTGCTGCGTGCCCTTCGCGTGGATGTGGATCCCGCCCGACCCGCTGGAGGATTTCGCACGCAGCCTGGCCTTCACCGTTCTCTTCATCTCGAACGTCCATTTTCTGGAACATTCGGGGTATTTCGACGTCTCGGCCGACCTGCGTCCGCTGCTGCACACCTGGAGCCTCGCGGTCGAGGAACAGTTCTATATCCTGTTTCCGGCGCTACTCTGGGCGTTGGGCCGCTTTCGGCGCGGCAAGCATGTGGCGGTCTTCGCGCTTTGCGCCGTGGCATCCATCGCGCTGGCCATCTGGGGCGCGTGGAACCTGCCGGCCGAGAATTTCTTCTTCACGCCGTCCCGGCTGTGGGAATTGCTGGCCGGCTCGATCTGTGCCGCGCTTTTGCTGAACCGCCCGCAGATGCGGAACGAGGCGCTGGCGGCCGTCGGGCTTGCGCTGATCGTGGGCAGTGTCTTCTGGCTCGGCCCCGCCGATCCGTCGCCCTCGGCCTACACTCTGGTGCCGATTGCCGGGGCGATGCTGGTCATCCTCTTTGCCGCGCGCGAGACAGTGACGGCGCGGGTCCTGTCGTGGCGCCCCCTGGTCGGCATAGGGCTGATCAGCTATTCGCTTTACCTTTGGCATCAACCGATCCTGGCTTTTGCCCGCATCCGCGGCTGGACAGAGACGGTGCCGGGCCTGATCTGGGGCCTGATCGCGCTCTCCTTCGCGCTGGCGGTGCTGTCCTGGGCCTTTGTCGAACGCCCGTTCCGGCGCGCCGGATGGCTGCCGTCGCGCAAGGCCGTCTTCGGTGCGAGCCTTGGGGGCATCGTCGCCTTCGGCGCCATGGGGTTTACGGTTCTCGCGTTGAACGGCGTGCCGCAACGCCTGGATGGCAAGGCAGATCAGGCGTATGTCGACCTCTTCACGCCTAACCGACTTGTAAATCAGGGCGCCTCTTGCCCCGGCGGCGCGCCCGAGCGCCCCGGCGGTCTCTGCATGGTGCACGACAGCGACGTACCAAGCCCGATGATCGCGGTGCTGGGCGACAGTCATGCCGGCGCGATCCTGCCCGCCTTCAACGAAATCGCGGCCATGCGCGACATACGTGTGCTGCGCGGTGTCCGCGCCGCCTGTCCGCCCTTGCTGGGCGTCTATCTCGTCAACGGCGGCCTGTCGGCGCAAGAATGTCACGATGAGGTTCAGGCCTTTGCGGAAGACGCCGTGGCACGCGGGGTCGACATGGTATTCCTCGCCGCAAGGTGGAGCCTTTATGTCAAAGGCGACCTCACGCGCAAGCCGCGGCGGTTCATGATCTCGACCGATCCCGACAACCGCCGGCAAAGTGATGCGGAATGGTTCGCCAGCTTCGAGACCGGCCTGCGACAGACGATTTCCCACTACAGGGATGCCGGCATTCGTGTCGTGATCCTGGACCAGGTGCCGCAGCAGGTGGTCTTGCCGATCAACGTGCTCGGGCAGGCCATCCTGCGCGATCTGCCGGAGGCCGAGTTCGAGGCCGATATCGCGCGCAGTTTCATCGACACCCGGATGCATGACGAGCTGATGCGCGGCGCCCGCACGATCCTGGTGGATGTCGCGGAAGACCTGGGCGCGGACCTGATCTCGGTCAACGCGTTCTTCGAGCGTGAGGGGCGGTATGCCTGGCTGCTCGACCGCGCGCTTCTTTACACGGACGCGGATCATATCTCGGCCCCGGCGGCCCGCGCCGTGGCGCCCCTGCTGGACAAGGCGCTGTTCGGCGACGGGCGCATGTAGCGCGCGTCGCAGTCGCAAAAAGCACCGTCAGCTGTCCGGCGGCAACAGGCCCAGGCCGCGCAGGTAGATGCCGATGCCGGATTCCAGCAGGTCCTCGGGAGGGAAGGGGCTTTGGGTGCCGGGCGAGTTGCGGGCGAAAAGCTCCACCACGCCATGCGACAGCGCCCAGACATGAGCCGAGACCATCGCCGTGGGCGGGCGCTTGTCGGGCGGGATATGCGCCGAAAGCCCTTCGGCGGCCCGTTCCAGCACGGTGCGGGCGCGGCCCGACACGGCGGCGAGGTCGGCGTTGCGATTGACGGAAATGCCGCTTTCGAACATCGCGATATAGTGCCCGGGGTATTTGCGCGCGAAGGCCAGGTAGGCGCGCCCCGTGGCCGAAAACGCGCTCAGCGCCGTCTGGCCGGTGCCATAGGCGTATTCGATCACGTCCGCGAAGATCTCGTAGCCTTGCCGCGCGGCCTCGGCGATCAGATCCTCGCGTCCGCCGAAATGGCGATAGACCGCCGCCGGGGTCACGCCGGCCTGCTTGGCGGCCTCGGACAAAGTAAACCCCGTCGGCCCCTTCTCCTCGATCAGGGTCAGCGCGGCGTCCACCAGCGCCTGACGCAGGTTGCCGTGGTGATAGCCGCGCTTAGGCATCCCAGATCTCTGGCCCGCCGCAGACCGAGGCGTCAGGTTTGCCCAGCGATTTCGGCAGTTTGCGGGCATAGTCGATGTTCAGCAGGATATGCCGGATCGCCTCGACCCGGGCGCGACGCTTGTCGTCCGAGCGAACCACCGTCCAGGGCGCGTGGGTACTGTGCGAGCGCGCCAGCGTCTCGGAAATGGCCTCCGAATAGGCGTCCCATTTCTTCAGCCCCTCGACATCGATCCAGCTCAGCTTCCATTGCTTCAGCGGATCGCTCTCGCGCTTCATGAACCGGCGCAGCTGTTCGGCGCGGCCCACGTTCAGCCAGAACTTGAAAAGGTGAATGCCCTCGTCCGCCAGCATCTTCTCGAAATCCCCGACCTGGTGAAAGAAATGCTCGCGCTGCGCGTCGGTGCAAAAGCCGAAGACCTTTTCCACCACGCCGCGATTGTACCAGGAGCGGTCGAAGAACACCATTTCGCCGCCTGCGGGCAGGTGGTCGATATAGCGCTGGAAATACCATTGCGTGGCTTCCGTTTCGGACGGTTTGGGCAGCGCCACCACCCGCGCGCCGCGCGGATTCAGGTTCTCGCGGAAGCGCTTGATCGTGCCGCCCTTGCCGGCGGCATCCCGCCCCTCGAAGACGCAGACAACGCGCGCGCCGGTGTCCTTGACCCAGGCCTGCAGCTTCACCAGCTCGATCTGCAAGCGGTGCAGGTCCTGCTCGTACGCCTTGCGCGGCATCCGGTCCGAATGGGGGTAATCGGGCGACAGGATATCGCCCTTGTCGGCCCGTCGGAGGGCGTTGCGCAACTCCTCCGGGGCCTCGGATTTGAAATAGGTGCTGATCGCGCCGTCAAATGGCAGGTCCATGCAGCCACTCCCTTGATTTTAGGGCGACTATGGAATGTTAAGCGGCTTAACGCAATCCGGCGCGGGAGGCCGCGCGATCGATTGCCGCGACCGTCGCCTGGGGCCGCACGTGATGCGGCATGTGGCCCACGCCCTCCAGCACCGTGAGGTTGCCCCGGCGCAGCTGTTTCGACAGCGGGATCGAGTGGACGTCCAGCGGCACGGTGGTGTCCGCATCGCCATGCACGATCTCGACCGGCATCCGCAGCGTGTCGCGATACTGTTGCGACATCGCCACGATATGCGGGCGCAGGCCCAGCACCTGCTGACCATTGGCGCGCAAGGTCTCGCGCCGCAGGGTCAGGCCGGGGCCGAGATACTCGGAATACCCCTTGGGCGCGCGTTGCGGGGCGAATGTGCCCTCGATGCTGCGCTCGATCCGCTCCTCCGAGGCCAGCGCGGTGATCAGCGGCACCGCGGCCGCACCGCCCAGGGCCGTGCCGGTGACGTTGTAGAATGTGCCAAGCTCGCCCGGCCAGGGGTTCGACACGCCTGCCAGCAACACCAGCGCCGCGGTGTCCTGCGGCGCGTTCAGGCCCCAGGCCAGCGCCACGGCGCCGCCGAAACTGTGGCCCACCACCACCGGCCGCCGCACGCCGATCTGCGCCGCCGCCTTTTGCAACAGCGCCGCCTGTTCGCGCGGGCTTTCGCCCTCGGTGCTGCCGACACCGCCATATCCCGGCAGGCGCTCGGTATAGCCCAGACCGGGCCGGTCGAAGGCGATGACGCGGTAGCGCGGCGTCAGGCGTTTCGCCAGGTCAAACGTGAAATCCCGCAGGTTGCCGCCCGCGCCGTGGATCAGCACCACGTCCGGCCCCGACCCCTCGACCCAGACATGCACGCGGGTGCCATCGACCTCGACGAACCGGCCCAGCGGCGGATGGGTTTGCTCGGCGGTGCGTTCCTTGACGCCAGCCAGCCCCGCACAGCTTGACAACAGCGCCACGGCGCCAAGCGCCGCCCAGACCAGCCCGCGTTTCATCAGCCCTGCGCCCCTTCGATCGTTACCAGCGCGAACCTAGCCCGATCGCGTCCATATCAAAGGGGGTGGTCTGGTAAATCTCGTTGATCCAGTTGCCGTAGAGCAGGTGCGCATGGCTGCGCCAGCGGTTCTGCGGCGGGCGGCCTGGGTCATCGTCGGGATAGTAATTGCACGGCACGTTGATCGGCGTGCCCGCGTCGATGTCGCGGTCATATTCCTGTTTCAGCGTGTCGCTGTCATATTCCAGGTGGTTGAAGATATAGAGCGACCGCGCCGCGCTGTCCTGCACCAGGCAGGGGCCGACCTCGTCACTGTCCAGCAGTACCTCCAGCCCGTCCACCGCGTCGATCTCGTCGCGGCGCATCTCGGTCCAGCGGCTGACCGGGATCACGCAATCGTCGGAAAACCCGCGCAAGAAGGGCGAGGCGGGTGCCATGTTGCGATGCCGGAAACAGCCGAACGCCTTGGCGTCCAGCAGGTGCTTCTTCACCCCGTGGAAATGATTGATCATCGCCATCCCGCCCCAGCAGACGCCGAAGGTGGAATGCACATGGGTCGTCGTCCACTCGAAGACGCGGGTCAGCTCGTCCCAATAGGTGACGTCGCTGAACTCCAGGTGCTCGATCGGGGCGCCGGTGATGATCAGCCCGTCGAATTTCTCGCCCGTCGCCTCGACCTCGGTGAAGGGGCGATAGAAGCTCTCCATGTGATCCGCGGCGGTGTTCTTGGTGCGGTGCTCGGACATGCGGATGAGGCTCAGGTCGATCTGCAGCGGCGTAGCACCGATCAGGCGGGCGAACTGGTTCTCGGTCTGGATCTTCTTGGGCATCAGGTTCAGAAGGCCGATCCGCAAGGGCCGGATATCCTGCCGCGATGCCTGATCCTCGTCCATCACCATGACGCCCTCGCGGGTGAGGACGTCGAAGGCGGGCAGGCTGGAAGGGATCTTTATGGGCATGTGATAACCTGTTTGCGGCGGTCCGGCCTAGATAAAGATTTATGCCCGGCGCTCAAGGGCTGCGGCCACCAGCGCCTCGAACCCGTCGGCGGTTGTGACCTGCGAAACCTCGTCGTGATCCAGCGTGATGCCCCATTTCTCCATCGCCGCATAGCGCGGCGCGCGGTGGGCCAGCGCGCGGGCATAGGTCCAGCGGATGAAGTGATCGGGTTCAACTTCGCCTTCTTTGACATTGTTTTCGCTTAGGTATTCCGCCCACGCCGCAGCCAGGAACGCAGGCTGATAGCACATCGGCTTGGGCGCGCGGTCGAACCGGCGGATCAGCTCCTGCCGGTGGGCGTCATTTCCCTTCAGCCCGATCAAAAGACAGTGAGAGGCAAGCTCGGTCAGGATCGGGTCGTCCGGATCGTCACCATCGACCCATTCGCAGATCGACCCGCCGGTATCGCAGACGAAATGCGGATAGCCGTAAAGCCGCCCGGCGCGTTCGATGAAATGCCCGGTGTCCATCAGCGCGTTGATCTCCGCGCGCCGGAACTGCTCCTGCCGGGTGCGGTATTCGTCGATGGGCAGACCGCCCTTGTCAGGGTCGCCCGGTTTTCCCAGGTAGGTGGACACCGGCGACAGGTTGTCGAAGGTGATGTTCGAGCCGATATAGATCGAGTCGGATTTCAGCAGATCCCGCAGGAAGGGCACCTTCATCGCGTGCGCCTTGGCGTTGTCGGCGATCAGCTCGCCCATATAGCGCGTGCCGATCCGGTAATCGATGGAATAGTGAAACCACGTGCCCGCATCGCGCAGCATGTTGGACAGGTGCGTCTTGCCAAGCCCCGACATGCCGTAAAACAGCACCCGTTTGTGCGGCGCATCCCGCCATGCCTGCGCGGTCTTGTAAATCATGGTCGCGGCTCTCCTTTGAGCCGCTTTGGTAGCCAGCACCGCGCGGGGCGTCAAACCTCAAAGCGGTATGGCCAAAAGAAAAACCCCGCCGGAGTGGTCGGCGGGGTTTTCCGGATTTGTCCGATGGCGCGTCCTAGAACTTGAAGCCCACGGTCGTGCCGACGGCGATGGCGTCGCTGCCGGTAAACCCGGTGACCGAACTGTTGGCGCTGCCCACGTCGATATACCGGATGCCGGACGTGATCTTCCAAGACTCGGTTTCGTAGGTCGCGGCAAGCCCGTAGCTGACATAACCGTCTGTGCCCGAAAGGTTGCCGACGACGTCGCCGTTGTCCTTTTCATAGCCGATGATCGCCGCACCGCTCCAGTTCTCGCTGAACCGGCGGCCAAGACCCAGCTCGTAGGTCCAGATGTCGCTGGTGCCGCTGGCGATCGACGTGTTGACCGGCGCAGGCGTATAGGAAAAGAAGTCCGCCGGCTGCACGTTGAACGCCGTCCATTCACGCCACTTGATCGACCCGAACAGCAGCGTGTCGGGCGCGATCCCCGAGCGGGCGTGCAAGGTCACGGCCTGGGGGATTTCCACGTCGAACGGTGTGCCGTTGTTGTCACGGAACGAATGCTCGATCTTCGACTCGTAGGTCAGCGCAAAGCGCATGGCCAGTTCGGGCCGCTCATAGGCCGCACCAACCAGGTAGCCAAGCTGAAAGTCGTTATCGACGCTCAGCGTATAGGGGCCAGGGCCTCCGGCGGGGCCGGTCGCGGGCGAGATGACCACGATGTCACCCTTCAACCCCTGGTAGCGCACGCCACCATAGACGCTGATGTTGTCCACGACCTCGTACTTGGCCATGGCCGTGAACTGGATCGAAGACACGTCGGCGTTGGAGGCGCCGAAGAACGCGCCGGTGCCCGGGCCGGTATAGGGGCCCGTCCGATAGTTCACGGATGCGCCCACCGGCTCGTCGATGACAAAGGCCAGCGCCAGGCGGTCATTGTACTGGTGCTTGAATCCCAGGGCGTAGCTTTGATAGCTGTTTTGAATGTTGCCGGTCGGCAGTGCGCCGATGGCCGCGGCCTGTCCGATCGGCGGGCCGGACACGTTGGGGTGCACGGTCGCCACCGAGAATTGCAGGTAGTTCCTGCTCTCTTCGAACAGGATTTGCGATGGGTCACCGCGGCGTTCGATTCCGCCTGCTGAGGCGGCAGAGGCAGTTGCGGTGAGCGCGCAGGCTGCCAAAGCTAGATTTTTCATGAGTTCCTCTCCTCCAGAACATGACTTCACACTACTGTTACGTGTGAAAATCGGTCAATTTTTACGCGACGTCATGAAACGAGGAGCAGGGGTGCGGCATGCAAGAATGTCACAGCTATGGCCTGTTCCGAACCGGGCGGTTCAGCTTTTGCGGGTTTCCGACCACAGGTTGAGGTAATTCGCCCCGAAGATCAGTATGGCGCCCACGAACACATAGATGCTGACCGCCTCGCCGTAGACCAGCAGTCCGACGATGGCAATCACCGGCAGGCGCATGAAGTCGATCGGGCTGACCAGCGTGGCCGGGGCCAGCGACAGGGCCGAGGTGATGCAGAAATGCGCCGTCAGCCCGCAGATGCCGATGGCCACCAGCCACGGCAGGCTTTGGGCCGAGGGCAGGGCGATGTCGCCGTCGAAGCCGGCACAGATCAGCCCGAACACCGCCTGCATGACCGTCATGTAGAACAGGATGCAGGCCAGCGATTCCGTGCGCGTCAGCCGCTTGGCAAAGATGTATGTCCCGGCAAATCCGATGGCGCAGGCCGCCGCGGCCGCGGTGCCGATGTTCAGCGTCTCGGGCGTGGGCCGCGCCACGATCAGGATGCCGACAAAACCCAGCACGGCGGCGATGACCCGCATCCGCGTCATCCGTTCGCCCAGCATCAGCGGCGACAGGATCAGCACCCACAGGGGCGTGGTGAATTCCAGCGCGAAGACCTGCGCCAGCGGAATCATGGTGATGGCGAAGAACCACAGGTTCTGTCCGGTGAAATGAAAGATGTTGCGCAGAAGATGCGTGCCGGTCTTTCGCGTCGGCAACTCGTGCAGGCGACCCTGAACCAGCACGAACGCCATCACGACGGCCAGACCGACGAAGCTGCGAAACATCATGATTTCAAACGTATCCAGCTCGAAGCTCACCTGCCGCCCGGCGACGGCCATCAAGGTGAAGGACGCCACAGCCCCCAGCATGAAGACGCCCGCGCGCAGGACGGGCACCGCGGTCTCCCGCGGCGGGTTTTGCAGGTTGTCGGTCATCTGGTCCCCGGATCGGCTGAAGGATCATGCCGCGCAACGGGCCGGTCCGGCAGATGCCGGGGCCCGCTGGCGCTCACACTTTCTCTAAAGAGCCGCACGGCGCTTTCCAAGGGCAGAGTGCGGTTTTGGCGATGCGCTCGTCATTGAGCCTTCAGAAGGATCTTTCGACCCGGATGACCACGATCAGATCCGGTTTTTCCTCGACGGCCTCCAGATCGTCCGCCAGTCGCGGCAGGCGCTCGTTGTAATGCCCCTTGTGGTGAACCTCTCGGAAACTCGCCTCGATGAAGGGCTTGACCGACGAGGCAAAGGAATCCCCGATCACCCAGACCGTCATGTCCGACGGCGGATTCGAGTTCGTCACCACTTCGCGCAGGCCGAAGGAATCGGTGACCGTCGCGTCGGGAATGCCGCGGCGCTCAAGCTCGAAATCGCGCCGGAATTCGTAGAGCCAGTTGTCGCCGGGATGCAGCGGAAAGCGCTCCATCCCCGCGATCTCTATGATGTCGCCTCTCACTTCGGGACCGGGCACAAACGCCACCTCCGGCATCGGCAGCCCGAGCGCTTGCATCAACCCGTCCCAGGCAAGAAACGCGCCCTTGCTGTTCCAATGCGTGTCGGTGCGGAAATAGAGTTCGCCCTCGGTCTCCTTGTCCCGCAGGAACCCGGCGGTCGGGTCATGGAACGTCAGGTTCGGGACAGCGCCCAACGCCTGCACGAAGGCCCCGAAATACCGGCTGTCCGCGGGCGTCAGTTCCGGCGGCAGGTACTCGGGATAGACCGACGATTTGTTCGGGCCGACAAGCAGGGCGACGCGCGTGCCGGAGCGCGCCGCCGTCGCGGCGATGTCCGCGAAAAGCGCGCGTATCTCTTCCACCTCGTCGGGCGGCGGCGGGCTGTCGGATCGCAGCTTGGCCACCGTCCGTTCAAAGCTGTTGCCAAGGAAGAGCCAGTCGTCACGCCCCTCGAACCACCGGCTGGACGGCCCGATCCGGTGTTCCAGACCGCCCCGCAAGTACACAGTCCGGGCCGTGTGGGTGTCGCTGAAATCGGTCCGGCTGATCACGAACCCCGCCAGTCCGACCGCCACCATGACCGCCGCCAGCCACAGCGACCGCGCCGGTTCGCGGAATTTGCCAAAGCGGATCGGCCGCTCGATCAGGCGGTAGGTCAGCCAGGCCAGCAGGATAGCCAGGAGCACGCCCGCGATCCGCGCGTCCCGGTGCGGCACGTCGTCCTCTGCGATATGCAGGAACGACAGGACCGGCCAGTGCCAAAGGTAGAGCGGATAGCTGATCAGCCCGAACCAGACCGCGATGCGATTGGTGAAAAGCGGTGCGACACCCCACGCCTTGGCCCCGCCGAAGATCACCAGCACCGACCCCAGAACCGGCAGGATCGCCCACCAGGACGGAAAGGCGGCCGTCCGGTCGATCACCGCCACCGACACGACCAGCAGCACCAGGCCCAGACCGCCCGCCAGCTTTCGTACCGTCGCGCGGGCCAAGGGCCCGTCCCGGTGAACCGTGACCCACGCCAGAATGCTGCCGCTCAGGAGTTCCCAGAAGCGCCCGAACGGCCAGAAGAACGACTCGACCGGATGCGAGGTGGCATAGGCGACATTCACGACGAACGAGGCCGCGAACACGATCAGGGTCAGGATCAGCAGGCCGACCCGCAGCTTCCACGCCACCCAGAGCGCCAGCGGCCACAGGATATAGAACTGCTCCTCGACCGCGAGGCTCCACAGGTGCAGCATCGGCTTCAGCTCGGCCGCGGCGTCGAAATAGCCAGCCTCGGCAGCAAAGACGAAATTGCTGATGAACGCCGCGCCGCTGGCGACGTGCAGGCCAAGCTGGTTGAACTCGTCCGACAACAGGACCAGCCAGCCGAACAGCAGGCTGAGCGACATCACCACCAGAAGCGCGGGGAAAATACGCCGGATACGCCGTTGAAAGAAGTCGGAAAAGCTGAACGTGCCCTGGGCCAGCTTCTCGAAGATATGGCTGGTGATCAGAAAGCCGCTGATGACAAAGAAAACGTCGACCCCGACGAACCCGCCCGGCACCGCGTCAGGGAACGCATGAAAGGCCACGACGGACAGGACCGCGAAGGCCCGAAGGCCGTCGATTTCTCTGCGATAGCCGGTGTGATGCGGGGGCGTCATGAAGTTCAACGTGGCGTCATTGGGGGCGCGGCACCGAAAGGCAGGCGCCTATTCCCATTCGATGGTGCCCGGCGGCTTCGAGGTAATGTCATAGGTCACCCGGTTGATGCCTTCGACCTCGTTGATGATCCGCGTCGCGGTCTCGCCCAGGAAATCGTGGCTGAACGGGTAGTAATCGGCGGTCATGCCGTCGACACTCGTCACTGCGCGCAGCGCGCAGGCGTAATCATAGGTCCGCCCGTCGCCCATCACGCCCACGGTACGCACCGGCAAGATGGCGACGAAGGCCTGCCAGATCTCGTCGTAAAGGCCGTGCTTGCGGATCTGGTCGATGTAGACCGCATCGGCCTTGCGCAGGATCTCCAGCTTGTCGCGGGTGATCTCGCCGGGACAGCGGATGGCAAGGCCGGGGCCGGGGAAGGGGTGACGGCCGATGAAACTGTCGGGCAGGCCCAGCTCGCGGCCAAGCGCGCGCACCTCGTCTTTGAAAAGCTCGCGCAACGGCTCGACCAGCTTCAGCCCCATCTTCTCGGGCAGGCCGCCGACGTTGTGATGGCTCTTGATCGTCACACTGGGACCGCCGGAAAAGCTCACCGATTCAATGACATCCGGGTAAAGCGTGCCTTGCGCGAGAAAGGCCGCGCCCTCGATCTCGTCGGCGTATCTCTGGAACACGTCGATAAAGAGCTTGCCGATGATCTTGCGCTTGGTCTCGGGGTCGGACACGCCTTCCAGCTCGCCCAGGAACAGGTCCTGCTCCTGCGCGTGGATGACCCGCAAATTCATGTGGTCGCGGAACATGCCCACGACCTCCTCGCCCTCGTTGAGGCGCAGCAGGCCGTGATCGACGAAGACGCAAGTGAGGTTCTCGCCGATCGCCTCGTGGATGAGGGCCGCGGCCACCGAACTGTCCACGCCGCCCGAGAGCGCGCAGATGACTTTCGCATCGCCCACCTGCTCGCGGATCGCCTCGACCATCTCCTCGCGGTAGGCGGCCATGGTCCAGTCGCCCTTGAACCCGGCGCGCTTGACGAAATTCTCGTACAGCGTCTTGCCGTTGGGCGTGTGATGCACTTCCGGATGGAACTGCACCGCGTAGAAATCCCGCTCCAGGTCGGCGGTGATGGCAAAGGGCGCGTGCGGCGAGGTGCCGTAGACGGCAAAGCCGGGCGCCAGCTCGGCCACGTGGTCGCCATGGCTCATCCAGACCTGCTCGCGCGCGTCCAGGAACCAGCCCGCCAGCAGTTCGATCCGCTCTTCGCTGGGCGAGACCCAGGCGCGGCCGAACTCCGCCGTGCCGCCGCCGCCCGAGATCTTGCCGCCTTCGACGCGGCCGCCCAGGTCCTGCATCATCACCTGCTGGCCATAGCAGATGCCCAGGATCGGCACGCCCAGGTCATAGACCGATTGCGGCGGCCGGGGCGATCCCTCGCGCGTCACCGTATCGGGACCGCCAGAGAAGATCACCGCCTTGGGCGCGAACTCCTTCAGAAACTCGTCCGTGACCTTTTGAAAGGGATGGATTTCGCAGTAGACGCTCAATTCGCGCAGGCGGCGCGCGATCAGCTGCGTCACCTGGCTGCCGAAGTCGATGATGAGAAGGCGATCATGCTGGGTCATGCCAAGCCATTATGAAATGCGCCGGGCCGATGCAACAGGTTTGCGCGTGCTTGACCAAGCCGCGCGATCGACAGACCGCGGAATGGCGAAGCAACTGGCATTCATGGCACTTTATCGCAGCCAAATCCGGATATGGCCTGATCGAGGCGCTCACGTCACCCAATCGCCAGCCCTGGGGGCGGTCTGGCGATCGCGCGGCGGCCTTCGGCCTCGATTCCGCGCGCGACCATGAGGCGCTCCGGCATCCTCGGGCCTGACCGGAGGACCCCTCGGACCCGGAGATCCCGGATCAAGTCCGGGATGCCGCGCCGCCACCTCCCGTAGGGTGGGCGAGAGCCCACGCGCACCTGCCAATCGCTCCCATCGTCCACGCCGAATGTCGCTATAGACCGTGAAACGGCGCAAATCTCCCGCGACTCGGTCGCGTTAGCGGATATTTAAGGGCGCAGTCGCACTCTCTCATGGGTGCAAGTTCACGTTGGGGAACCAGAATATGGCCGAAGCAGCAACCCGCAGACGGGCCCGGGGCGGAGGCGGCGCAGCCCGCCGCGCGGAACGTACCGCCGTCAGCGTCGAAACCGCCAAATATATCGAGCGCAACATCCCGAATTACGAAATCCTCAACGAAGAGGCGCTCGAGATGATCGAGCACAATGCCGAAACCGTTCTGGAAGAGATCGGCGTCAATTTCGTCGAGAATCCGCGCGCTCTGAAAATGTGGAAGGATGCCGGCGCCGACGTGCAGGGCGAGCGGGTACACATCCCCCGCGGCCTCGCGCGCGAACTGATCAAGACCGCGCCGTCGCACTACACCCAGCACGCCCGCAACCCCGAGCGTAACGTCGTCGTCGGTGGCAACAGCCTGGTTTTCGCCCCGGTCTACGGCCCCCCCTTCGTGCGCGACGCCATGGGCGGCCGTCGCTATGCCACCATGGCCGATTTCGAGAAATTCGTGAAACTCGGCTACATGTCCAAGTGGCTGCACCACTCGGGCGGCACGGTGTGCGAACCCACCGACATCCCCGTCAACAAGCGTCACCTCGATATGCTGCGCGCCCATATGGTGCTGTCCGACAAACCCTTCATGGGCTCGGTGACCGAGCCTTCCCGCGCGCAGGACAGCGTGGACATGTGCGGCATCCTCTTCGGCGAGGACTTCGTGCAGCAGAACACGGTGATGACCTCGCTGATCAACATCAACTCTCCGCTCACCTTCGACGAGGTGATGATGGGCGCGATGGAGGTTTACGCCAAGAACAACCAGGCCTGCATCGTCTCGCCCTTCATCGTCGGCGGCGCGATGGCGCCGGTGACCGTGGCCGGCACCCTGACGCAGGTGATGGCCGAGGCGCTGGCGGGCGTCGCCTTCAACCAGCTTTGCAACCCCGGCGCACCCGTCATCATGGGGGCCTTCGTGACGTCGATCGACATGAACTCCGGCGCGCCCACGTTCGGGACGCCCGAGGCCGCGCACATCACCTATGGCGCGGGCCAACTCGCCCGCCGCCTGGGGCTGCCCTACCGGTCGGCGGGGTCGTTCAACGGCTCCAAGCTGCCCGACGCGCAGGCCGCGTATGAAACCGCCAACAGCCTCAACATGGGGCTTCTTTCGGGCGTCAACTTCATGCTGCATTCCTGCGGCTGGCTCGAAGGCGGGCTGGTGTCCTCGTTCGAGAAATTCGTCATGGATGCCGACCAGCTGGGCGTCTACCACCACCTCGCCAAGGGTATCTACACCGACGAGAACGGCCAGGCGATGGACGCCATCCGCGAGGTCGGACCGGGCGGGCATTACCTTGGCTGCGCCCACACCCAGGCCAACTTCAAGACCGCCTTCTGGCGCTCGGAAATGCTCGATTACAAGCCGTTCGAGCAATGGGCCGACGAGGGCGCGCAGGACACCATGTCGCTGGCCACCACCCGCGTCGAGAAGCAGCTGGCCAACTACCAGCAGCCCCATCTCGACCCCGGCGTGCTCGAAGCGCTCGACGCCTATGTGGCGGAAAAAAAGGCGTCCATGCCTGACGCCTTCGCCTGATCCCTCAAGACACCGGCGCGGGTGCCATGCCTTGCGCCGGTGTCGCGCCTTCGGGCACCATCGCCGCCCGGATCAGCCGGGCCTCTCCCATGATTGCGATCAATAGGTCCAGATGCCGTGCCACGGCGTATTCGGCGCTGCGCCGCCGCCGCGCTTCGTCGAGCGCGGCCTCGATCTCGATCAACAATTCCAGCGCCGCGCCGCTGTCGGGCAGCGGTTCGATGTCCAGCAGGCGCCCCAGGTGAATGTCGCGGCGATACTGCGCGGCGCCGATCCTGGCCGCCTTGATCAACAGGCGCGGGCGGGTCAGCGTATCGAGAAGGGCAAGCGCGTGGGTCATGGTGTCGGTCTCCTGTTCTGCGGAGCCCTCTGAGTGGCACGACTCGCCGGTGCGTTGCGTGAATCGCCGTTCCAGCGCACGCAGCCGTGGGCAATTGTTTACACTTGGGAAACCATTGTTGCCGAACGGAGTGAAAATTAACGAACTGGTAACCAAGTCACCCTTAGGTTGCATGTCGCTTGTGGAGAACTCTGTGGGCACTTTGGGGACAACTGATCCTGTCACAAGAGATCAGGCCAAGGAGGGAAACGGATGAGCATGGCTGGAGTGCCCGGGTCGACGCCCGGCAAAGATCTGTCTTGGGTGCCGATGGCGGCCATAACCTATCTGGCCCATACGGAGGGTGGCACGTCGATCCGGGCGCTGGCCCGGAAGCTCGGCTGTCACGCCTCGACCGTTTCCCGACAAGTGCGTGCGTTCGAGGCCTTGCGCGACGATCACCTCGTCGACGAGGCCCTGCGCCGCCTTGGTCCACAGGTCATGTCGCAGCCCGGTGCCGGTTCGTGCCTCAAGGAGACCCGCATGAACATGCTGCCGACCCCCGCCGATACCGTTACAACCCTCACCGAAACCCGATTGAACCGCGAGGCGCTGCGCGTTCTGCGCCGGCTTTGCGAGAAAGGCGCGGTCCTGGCCGTGGCCAGCGAAATGGACAAGGCCGTCGTGGTCCGCGAAACCGAAGCCGGCCAGAACCGCACTGCGGTCGTCGACCGCGACGTCGCCGAGGCGATGGCCCTGAAATGTTGGATCTGTTGCGACACGCCCGGCCGCGTGTCGCGCTATGCCATCACGTCGGCGGGACGATCCGCGCTTGGACAGCTGATGGCCCGGGCGGAGAACAGCGCCCAGGGCTTTGCCGAGACGCAGGCCGCCTTCCTGGGGCAGGATGCGCCGCTCTCGGAGGATGACGAGACCTTGGCCGAGGGCCGGCGCCGCCTCCGCCACGGCATCGGGGAGTCTCCCCTGATCCTGCTGTCGCGCCGCCGCGACCGCGACGGTAGCCGCTTTCTCGCGCCCGACCTTGTACGGGCCGGCGAACGCCTGCGTGAAGATTTCGAGATGGGCCACCTGGACGACACGCCCCGGACGGACTGGACCGACATTCTGACCGGCAAGACGCAGCCCGCGCCCGTCGGTCCGCCCGCCGCCAGCGCCCAGGCGGCCCAGGCGCGGGTGCTTGGCGCCCTGCGCGATCTGGGGCCGGGGCTTGCCGATGTGGCCCTGCGCTGCTGCTGTTTTCTCGAAGGGTTGGAAACCACCGAGAAAAAGCTCGGCTGGTCGGCGCGGTCGGGAAAGATCGTTCTGCGGATCGCGCTGCAACGGCTCAAGCGTCACTACGCCGAGCTGGGCGACAGCGCGGGGCTGATGGGGTAGGGGCCGCGCGCCTCAGCCGCCCACCAGCCAGCCGACGCCGAAGGCCGCCAGCGCACAGATCGTGCCCACCAGCAGCGTCTCGCCCACGCAGCGCCCCATATGTTCGCCGGTCGCGTTCCAGCGCAGCACCCCAAGCGCCATCAGCGCCGCTGCGGTTGCCGCAACCGACAGGACGAAGGTCGTCTGCGTGGCCTCCAGCACGAAATAGGGGAACAGGGGAATCGCCCCGAACAGAAGGAACGCGCCAAAGGTGAACAGCCCGCTCAGAACGGGGCTGTCCTCGTCGGGGTCCTGCATCCCGAATTCATAGGTCATCATCAGGTCAGCCATGATCTCGGGATGGCGCGACATGATCGTCGCCGCCGTGTCGGCCTCGCCCGCGGGCAGGCCACGCTGGCGCAGGATCTCGAACAGCTCCATCCGCTCGTGCTCCGGATCGGCGGCGATCTCGCGCAGCTCGCTGGTGCGCCGCGCCCGGTAAAGGTCATGCTGCGACCGAAGCGACAGGAATTCGCCCAGCCCCATGCTGATCGCATCGGCAAAGAGGTTGGCCAGACCGAAAACAAGGACCGCCACGCCGCCGATCTGCGCCACGCCCTCGGCCTGCGCGCCGGCGAATCCCGCCACGATGGCGAAGGTGGTCACGATCCCGTCATTGCCGCCATAGACGATCTGCTTCAGGTATTCCTGAGTCTGGCTCAGCCGATGCGCCTCGCGCCTGTGTCTCTGCCAATCCATCCTGCCCTCGCGTTCCGCCTCGGGCGGCAGCATAGACCGGCCCGGACCCCGCGCAAACGCTCGAAGTCCGCGGTGGCGCCGGCGCGAAGACCGGCCACGCCGGGACGCCAGGAGGTGGGCCACTCGTTAAGCGCGCACCCGCCATATGCATGACGGGTTTGCATCACTGGAACTTCCCACCACCGTGCCTTATAAATAGGATGTCTTACCAAAGGATTTGCGGGGAAAAATTCGTGCGCGATCTCAAGATCCCGGACCAGCGCCATCCTGAAAAGGCGCACCGGCCCGACAATGCCCAACCGAAAAAGCCCGACTGGATTCGCGTCAAGGCGCCGGTCGGCAAGGGCTATCTGGAAACCCACCGGATCATGCGCGAGCACAAGCTGGTCACGGTCTGCGAGGAAGCGGGCTGTCCCAATGCCGGCGAATGCTGGAACCAGGGCCACGCCACCATGATGATCATGGGCGAGGTCTGCACCCGCGCCTGTTCGTTCTGCAACATCGCCACCGGCAAGCCCCCCGAAGAGCTCGACCCGTTCGAGCCGGGCCGCGTCGCCGACGCCGTGCAAAAGCTGGGCCTCAACCACGTGGTCATCACGTCCGTCGACCGCGACGACGTCAAGGATGGCGGCGCGGAACATTTCGCGCAGACGATTCGCGCCATTCGCCACCGTTCTCCCGGCACCACTATCGAGATCCTGACGCCCGATTTCCTGCATTGCGATCCCGCCGTGCTCGAGGTCGTGGTGGCGGCGAAACCGGATGTGTTCAATCACAACCTCGAAACCGTGCCGGGGCTCTACCCCGAGGTCCGGGCCGGGGCGCGGTACTTTCACTCGCTGCGCCTGCTGCAACGGGTCAAGGAACTCGATCCCGGCATTTTCACCAAGTCCGGCATCATGGTGGGCCTGGGCGAAGAACGCCAGGCGGTGCACCAGGTGATGGACGACATGCGCGCCGCCGATGTCGACTTCCTGACCATCGGCCAGTACCTGCAACCCACGCCCAAGCACCACGCGGTCGACCGTTTTGTGCATCCAGACGAGTTCGCGGCTTACGAGAAGGCCGCCTATGGCAAGGGGTTCCTGATGGTCTCGGCCACGCCGCTCACGCGGTCGTCCTATCACGCCGGCGACGATTTCGCCCGCTTGCGCGACGCGCGGATGGCCAGGCTGGGGTAGGCGCGCCACGGCCCGTCGAAAACAGCAAGAGATCCCGGATCAAGTCCGGGATGACCTCCGCGTTAGAATCGTGCCGGACAAGACCAGCGCCAGCCCATCCCGGACCTGATCCGGGATCCCTGACCCACAAACAAAAACACCGACCTCGCGGGGCCGGTGCTGAACATACATATTTGCGTTTCGTCGCGTGGGTCTTACCGACCCCAGCTGCGGACCGGGCCGCAATCCATGTGCACGAAGTTGGAGCCCGAGTAGCGGCCCACGCCGCCGCCGCGACAGGCCGAGGCCGCGCGGAACATCTGGTTCACCGAGCGCGAGTTCAGCCGCAGGTCCGCCGCCTGGCCGCGCAGGTGGCGCGAGTTCTTCGCCACGCCGCTGGAGCGCGAGCGCAGCATCGCGTTCGTCTTCGGGCTGCGATAGCCGGACAAAAGCAGGTAGGGCTCGTTCACATCCATCAGGTTGTGAGCCGCCGCCATAATGTCCATCGTGCGCATGTCGATATTGTGTACATCATTGGTACGCCAGTCGCGCATGAAGAGGTTTATCTCGCGGACCGCGTCCTTGATGTATTCACCTTCGATCCAGTAAATCGTGTCGATCTTTTCACCGGTGCGGGGCGAGGCCATGGTCAGCCGACGAATGTCGCCTGCGCCCCGAAGGAACCCTGCTGCGTTGGAAAACGTTGGTGCTGCAACCACTGTCGTAGCCGCAAATGCACCCAGTAACGCACGCCGCGTTACGCTCGTCGAGCTTTGATCGGTCATGTTGTTAGCGCCTGTCCCGTCGCTTGCCTGTTGCCGCGTTAAGTAGCGGCTCTGTTCATCTCATCCCCAGATGTAGGAGTGTTATGGCATATCGGGATTCTGTTACCAAGGGGTGAAAGTCCGCCGGTTCCATAGCGCAAGCGATTTCGGCAAGAATTTGCGCAAATTTCGATCAGATGTGTCTGCGACGCACGGCGACGGCTGCGGCGATGCTGCAACATGCGGGGGATTTTACCTTTAAAACCAATTGTGATTGGACAGTTCCACCCGCAATAGGAACTAATGATCGCGTGCGCTTGTTTTGCACGCAGGGGATTTCGGTAACTTGGAGAACGGCATGAGCAGCGCGTCGCGCACCTTGGGGCACACCAGTATTTTCACCACCATCTTCAGTGCGCTCGCGGTGGTCGTGGTCTGGCTGGCCGCGTCCACGCCGGCCAGCGCGCAGGTCACCGCCTACAAACAGGCCGTGGCCGAAGCCGCCGCGGACGACCGCGATCTGGCGGCCTTTTACCGCAGCACCGACTTTCACGGCATCTGGACCGACGAGGAGGCTGACAAGGCAAGGCGGCAGGCGCTGATCCTGGCATTGCAATCGGTGTCGGCCCACGGTCTGCCGCAGTCGCGCTACGACATCGACGCCCTGATCGATACGCTGCGCGCCGCGCGCACGCCCCGCGATATCGGCTTTGCCGAGGTCGCGCTCAGCAAGGCGTTCCTGAACCTTGCCGACGACATGCGCACCGGCGTGCTGGATCCGCGCCGCGTGGTCCCTGCGATCAAGCGCGAGCTGCGCGACTACGACCGCACCCGCACGCTGACCGCCTTCGCCGCCAGCCGCGAGCCGCGCCAGTTCATCCGGCAGCTTGCCCCCTCGACCAACGAATATAAGCGCCTGATGAAGGAAAAGATGCGCCTCGAGGGCCTGGTCGTCAGCGGCGGCTGGGGGCCGACCGTTCCGGCCACCAAGCTTGAACCAGGCGCCACCGGCGCCGCCGTCGTTGCCCTGCGCAACCGGCTGATGGCCAAGGGCTATCTCGGGCGGACCGCGACGCAAAGCTATGATTCCACGATTCAGAAGGCCGTGCGCGAGTTTCAGCGCGACCACGGGTTGGAAACCGACGGCGTCGCAGGCGAAAGCACCCTGCGCGAAATCAACGCCACCGCCGAGGACCGGCTGAAATCCATCATCGTGGCGATGGAACGCGAGCGCTGGCTGAACCTGCCGCAGGGCAGGGGCAAGCGACATATCCTGGTGAACCTGACCGATTTCTCGGCCCGGATCATGGACGACGACATCGAGACGTTCCGCACCCGGGCCGTGATCGGCGCCAAGGCCGCCGACCGTCAAAGCCCCGAGTTCTCGGACGAGATGGAGCATATGGTCATCAACCCGACCTGGCACGTGCCGCGCTCCATCGCGGTCAAGGAATACCTGCCGCAGATGAAGCGCAACCGCAACGCCGCCGGCCACCTGCGCCTGGTCGACAGCCGCGGCCGCACGGTCAGCCGCTCCAGCATCAATTTCGGCGCCTATAACGCCCGCAACTTCCCCTTCGCGATCAAGCAGCCGCCCTCCAGCCGCAACGCGCTGGGCCTGGTGAAGTTCATGTTCCCGAACAAGTACAACATCTATCTGCACGACACGCCGCAGAAACATTTGTTCGACCATGAGACCCGCGCCTACAGCCACGGCTGCATCCGGCTGCAACAGCCGTTCGATTTCGCCTACGCCCTTCTGGCGCGGCAGGAGGCCGACCCCGAGGGCGCGTTCCACCGCATCCTGAACACGGGCCGCGAAACCAAGGTGAACCTCGAGGTCAAGGTGCCGGTGCACATCATCTACCGCACCGCCGTGACCGAGCCCAAGGGCCACACCAACTACCGCGCGGATGTCTATGGCCGGGACGCCCGGATCTGGGAGGCGCTGGAGCGGGCGGGGGTTTCGCTGCCCGGCGTTCGGGGGTAAACCGGCCCCGAACGCAGGGGGTCCGTCATGTCCTACACGATTGAGCAGATCGCAGATGCGCTCGGGGCCACGGCCCTGGGCGATGTTTCCGTCACCGTCACCAGCGTGTCCGAACCGGCCGACGCCACGGCGCGTGACCTTGCCCTGGCCATGAAGCCCGAATACGCCCAGACCCTGTCGCAGGGCGCGGCGCGCGCCGCGCTGGTCTGGGACGGGGCCGACTGGCAGGCGCTGGGGCTGGAGGCCGCCATCGTCGCACCGCGTCCGCGCTACGTGATGTCGGGCCTGTCCACCCTGTTCGACCCCGGCCAGGGCTGGGACGACGGCATCCACCCCTCCGCCGTGATCCACGACACCGCCAGCCTTGGCGAAAATGTCTCCGTCGGTCCGCTCGCCGTGATCTGCGCCGGTGCCCGGATCGGCGCGGGCAGCGTCATCGGGCCGCAAAGTTTTGTCGGAACGGGTGCGGTTCTGGGGGAAAAGGCCTTCCTGCGCGAAGGCGCCCGCATCGGCGCCCGCGTGGTCATCGGCGACCGCTTCATCGCGCAGCCCAACGCGGTGGTGGGCTCCGACGGGTTTTCCTATGTCACGCCGGACGTCTCGGGCGTCGAACGCGCGCGCCAGTCCCTCGGCGACCAGGGGGAAATCGCGGCGCAATCCTATGTGCGCATTCACAGTCTCGGCTCGGTGCGCATCGGCGACGATGTCGAGGTCGGCGCCCATGCCTCGCTCGACCGGGGCACGATCCGGGACACGGTGATCGGCGACCGCACCAAGATCGACAACCTCGTCCAGGTCGGCCACAACTGCGTCATCGGCACCGACTGCCTGCTCTGCGGACAGGTCGGGCTGGCCGGGTCGGTCAAGGTCGGCAACAGCGTGGTCCTGGCGGGGCAGGTGGGCGTCGGCGACAATATCTTCATCGGCGACAATGTCATCGCGGGCGGCGGCACCAAGATCCTGGCCAACGTCCCCGCGGGCCGCGTGATGCTGGGTTACCCAGCGATGAAGATGGACACCCAGATGGAGGTCTACAAATACCTGCGCCGCATCAAGCGGCTGTTTGCCGATGTCGCCGACCTCAAGAAAGCTGTTTCAAAACCGGATAAGAGTGACTAAAGCGGTTCGCGAAAAGAACGGGGTGCAGCATGGATACCAAGGACAAGGTCATCGAAATCATTGCCGAGCAGGCGGTGCTGGAGCCGTCTGACGTCACGATGGACAGCACGCTGGAGGAACTGGGCATCGACAGCCTCGGTCTCGTCGAAAGCATTTTCGCCATCGAGGAAGCCTTCGACATCTCCGTGCCCTTCAACGCCAACGCACCCCAGGAAAGCGATTTCGACATCTCGTCGGTCGCCTCCATCGTTGCGGGCATCGAAAAGCTGGTGGCGGAACAGAAAGCGTGAAGCGGGTCGTCATAACAGGCGCGGGCACGATCAACGCGCTGGGGGCAAACGTGCCCGAAACGCTGGAGGCCATGCGCGAAGGCCGCTCGGGCATTTCCGAGCTGGACATCCGCGATGTCGATCGGCTGGCCATCAAGATCGGCGGCCAGGTCAAGAATTTCGAGCCCGAGGAACGCTTCAACCGCCAGCAACTGGCACTATACGACCGTTTCACGCAATTTACCCTGATCGCCGCCCGCGAGGCCATTGCGCAATCGGGGCTGAAGTTCGAAGGCGAGCTTGCGGCGCGGGCCGGCGTGGTGCTGGGCAATTCGGGCGGTGGCATGACCACGCTCGATGAAAACTATCGTTCGGTCTACGAGGAGGGCAAGAACCGCGTTCACCCCTTCGTCGTGCCCAAGCTGATGAACAACGCCGCGGCCAGCCACGTGTCGATGGAATTCAACCTCAAGGGTCCTTCCTTTACCGTCTCGACCGCCTGTGCCTCGTCGAACCACGCCATGGCGCAAGCGTTCCAGATGGTCCATGGCGGCCTGACGCCGGTGATGATCGCGGGCGGGTCGGAATCCATGCTGTGCTTCGGCGGGGTAAAGGCCTGGGAAGGGCTGCGTGTGATGTCCAAGGATGGCTGCCGTCCGTTTTCCGCCAATCGCAACGGCATGGTCCAGGGCGAGGGCGCGGGCATCTTCGTCTTCGAGGAACTGGAGCACGCCAAGGCGCGCGGTGCGGAGATCCACGCCGAGGTGGCGGGATTCGCCATGTCCTCGGACGCCGCCGATATCGTCATGCCCTCCAAGAACGGCGCATCGCGCGCCATCGCCGGCGCCTTGCAGGACGCGCGGATCAACGCGTCGGAGGTGGGTTACATCAACGCCCACGGCACCGGCACCGCCGCCAATGACAAGACCGAAAGCGCCGCCGTCGCGGATGTCTTCGGCGCCCATGCCGACCGGCTGATGATCTCGTCCACCAAGTCGATGCACGGCCACCTGATCGGCGGCACCGGCGCGGTCGAACTTCTGGCCTGCATCATGGCCCTGCGCGACGGGGTCATTGCGCCCACCATCAACTATGACGAGCCCGATCCCGAATGCGCCCTCGACGTGGTTCCGAACGAGGCGCGCGAGGCGTCGGTCGAAGTGGCGCTCTCCAACGCCTTCGCCTTCGGCGGCCTGAACGCGGTGCTGGCGCTCAAGCGGTTCGCCTGACCGCCAGCCCGGTCAGTTTAATCTGCCAAAGCAATCGACCCCGAAACGCCAGTCTTAGGCGGCGTGCCAAAAAGGCTTTGACTACCACGCGTTGAAGTTACAAAGCCCGAAACGAAAAACGCCGCCCGGAGCGGGCGGCGCTTTCCAGATCCGGAACGGTGACGTTTCTCAGTTCTCCAGAACAGAAACCTCGTTATACGCGGCGGTAAAGCCCGACAGCGACGCCTCGATCTCGACCACCTGGTCGGGCGCCTGTGCCGGGATCAGCGTCAGGCGTGCGGCGGCACCGGCCTGGAACGCGTCGATATCGGCCTGGGTAAAGCCGATCCGAGCGAAGCATCCGCCCATCGAGCAGAACGAGTAGTTGTAGTTCTTGGCCTTGCCGCCATCGACCGAGATCTTCAGGCCCTGCGGCAGCAGCGTGCCCAGCGGCACCGCGATCGTCGCGCCGGCCACGGCCTGGCCTTCGCTCGGCAGCTTGAACAGGCTGAACTCGGCAACCGGGTTGCCGCCTTCCTCGCGCAGCAACTGGTACATCTGGCAAGGGTCCTCACCGGCCTCGCTGCGGAAGCACTGCAGCTGCCAGTCGCCATATGTCTCCTTGATATAGGATGGCTGCTCGTCCGCCTCGCGGCCCAGGTCCAGCCCGGTGGCCGGGTCGGTGCCCGCCTCACCGGCGGTGTCCTCGGCCGTATCGGCGGCGCTGTCCTCAGCGCTGTCCGTTTCGGTCGTCGCACTATCGGTGGCTTCCGTCTCGGAGCCCTCCGTCTCGGTGGCCTGCGTTTCGGTGTCGGCACCGTCCGTCTGTTCGGTTTCCTGTGCGGTCAAAGCCGTTCCCAGTCCCAGAAGGGCGATCAAGGGAAGGCTGTGCAGAATCTTGGTCATGTGGACCCCGTTTTTCTCGTATGAAATCAAGCTGTGTGCGCTCTAACATGGGTGCGCCGGCATGTCAGGATAAAACCGTAACGCCGACGGCGGCGCAAGGCGGATTTTCGCCATGATTGTCGGTGGGATCATCCATCGTATCGCCTTGAAACAACGGAAAAACCCCTGTCCGCAAAAAGGAAAAGAGACCCGTAAGGTCTCTTTCCCAATTCTCCCTGCCGGACTGGCCGACTTATCTATTGATCAGACGCTAGGACAGTTCTGTCGACCCGTCAACAGGCAATGATTAAAAAAACTTATCAAGCCATAACAACGATCTAGCACGCTTAGGTTGCAACGCCTCAGCGCCGCGGAAAAAAGGCCGCACCCGAAGGCGCGGCCAGTCTGACAGGGAGGAAGTCGCCCCGGGCCAAGAGGACATGAGGCCCGGAGCGAGATAAACACTGGCAGACAATCCTTAATTTTGTATGGTCACATCGTGAAAAAACTTGGACGAGGGGGCAGGGGCTTGGAAAACAAGGTTTTCTTGGGCGGTGGCGGCGTCGATTACGCCGAGAAACAGGGGCTTGCCCTCAAATACGCCAACCGCCACGGCCTGATTGCCGGGGCGACCGGCACCGGCAAGACCGTCACCTTGCAGATCCTTGCAGAGGGCTTTTCCGCGGCCGGCGTCCCTGTGTTCCTGTCGGACGTGAAGGGCGACCTCTCGGGCCTCGCCGCCGCCGGCACCGCCGATTTCAAGCTGCACGAGGCCTTCACCAGCCGCGCCGAGACCATCGGTTTTGACGACTACACCTATGACAGCTTCCCGGTCACCTTCTGGGATCTTTTCGGGGAACAGGGCCATCCCGTCCGCGCCACCGTGGCCGAGATGGGGCCGCTGCTGCTCAGTCGCCTGATGCAACTGACCGAGGCGCAGGAGGGCGTGATGAACATCGCCTTCCGCGTGGCCGACGAACAGGGGCTGTCGCTGCTGGATCTCAAGGACCTTCAGGCGCTTCTGGTCTGGGTGGGCGAAAACTCCGGCGAGCTTTCCCTGCGCTACGGCAACGTCTCGCGGCAATCCGTCGGCGCGATCCAGCGCTCTCTTCTGGTGCTGGAAAACCAGGGCGGGGCGCAGTTCTTCGCTGAACCCGCGCTGGAGCTTTCGGACCTCATGACCACCGCCCCCGACGGGCGCGGGCAGGTCAACATCCTGGCCGCCGACAAGCTGATGGGCGCGCCGCGCCTCTATGCCACCTTCCTGTTGTGGCTTCTCAGCGAGCTCTTCGAAACGCTGCCCGAGATCGGCGACCCCGACAAACCCAAGCTGGTCTTCTTCTTCGACGAGGCGCATCTGCTGTTCGAGGACGCCCCAAAGGCGCTCATCGACAAGGTCGAGCAGGTCGCTCGCCTGATCCGCTCCAAGGGCGTCGGCGTCTATTTCATCACCCAGAATCCCGATGACGTGCCCGAGGATATACTGGGCCAACTCGGCAACCGGGTGCAGCACGCCCTGCGCGCCTTTACAGCACGCGACCGCAAGGCGCTGGAACGCGCGGCCGAGACCTATCGCCCCAACGACCGCTTCGACACCGCCGACGCCATCCGCGACGTGGGCACCGGCGAGGCGGTAACCTCGATGCTGCAGGACAAGGGCGTGCCCGGCATCGTCGAGCGCACGCTCATTCGTCCGCCATCCTCGCGCCTTGGCCCCATCGACGATGCGGCGCGCGCCGGCGTCATCGCCGCCTCGCCTGTCGCAGGCAAATATGAAAAGGTCATGGACCGCAAATCCGCCTACGAAATCCTCGCCGAACGCGCCGCAGCGGCTGCGCAAGAGGCCGAAAAGGCCGAGACCGCCGCCGAAGACCAATCCGCCGCCGAGCGCGAATTCAACGCCGGCCGCCGCTACTCCGGCTCCCGCGTCGATCGCTCCTCGTCGCGCGGACGCAAGAAAAGCGAGGGCATCGGCGACGCGGTCCTGGGCGCCGTGGTCAAGGAACTCAAAGGCACCACCGGCCGCCGCATCGTGCGCGGCATCCTCGGCGGACTCTTCAAGGGCCGATGACGTAGGGTGGGTGAAAACCCACGCGCGATGTCATGTTTGCTGGCATCCATTCGCCGCGGCCCGGCCCGCCGCCGGGCCTGAAAACCCCACCGACGCGATGCAACTGAAATACCGACGCGATACCGACCCGCCGTTTTCGTCGATCCGAGCGGCCCCGATCCCGCTATCGGCCGACGCGTTCGAGGTCTTCCAGCAGCGCCTCCGACATCTTCCGCGCCCGCCGCACCCGGCTTGGCGACAAGCCCCGCGTTTCCACCCGCAAGAGCGCCTCGACCGCGATGAAAAAGGGCAAGGTCAGCTCACGTTCCTCCGCCGACAGACGGAAGGCATCGGCAAAGGCGATGAACCCCTGCTTGTCGACGCCAAGATACATCTCTCCCGACGGGATCACCGCCCGGCGTCCCATATGCATCAGGAACCGAGCCATGTCCTTGTAGATGGGCGCCGGACGCGACCCGCCGCAATCAATCCCCGTGACAAGATTATCGTTCACTATCAGGTTGTTGGGGTGGAAATCTCCATGCGACACGGCAAAGCGCCACTGGCTGTCCTGCAGCTGCGGCACCAGGCGCTGGATCTCTGCCAGGATCGGCTTCTCGACCCGTTTCAGGCGGTTGAATGCCTGGGTTTTCGCCGCCCGTTCCACCCGCTTGGCCCAGCCGGCAGGCTGGGCGTTGGCTTGCGTTTCGGAGCATTCGGTGTAGGCCCGCAGCCACCGCGCCGCCGGCTTCAGGTAGCGCGCGCGCTCGCCCTCCGCCGCGGCGTAGATCCATTTCAACAGCGGCGTGCCGGGCACGTCGGCCACTGCCAGCACACCGCAGTCCGGCGCGCATGCAAGCGGGGCACAGACCCGCAACTCTCCCTCTCGCATCTGCGGCCAGATCCGGCAGATTTCCTCCCAGTCCCGCGCACAATCCGCCACCCTATCCAGGTAGACGCGAAAGACCGCCGGCTGGTCGTCCAGCAGCCCACGTGCGACAATCCGTTTTTCCGCAACATACCGGATCAACTCCGTTGCCCGAGCCTTTGAAAAGTCTTCGTTTTCCGCGCAGGCCGCCGCAAACTGCCGGTTCATGAAATCGCGCATCTCAAGGTCTGGCATCATGTCGGCGGACGGTGTAGAAGACATCTTCATACCGGTATAATTTCCCATGCCCAGAAGACCGTCAACCGAATTGAAGCCCACCGCCCGCGGCGCTATGGTGCCTGCAAAATTACCGTGCAAGGGACCACGCAATGGATGACGACGCGATCAACACCCTGTCTTTCGAAGAGGCCATGAAAGCGCTCGAGGATGTCGTCACGCGGCTCGAGCGTGGCGACGTCCCGCTGGACGAGTCCATCGCGCTTTACGAGCAGGGGGCGAAGCTGAAAAAACGCTGCGAAACCAAGCTGAAAGAAGCCGAAGAGAAAGTGGCGGCGATCACGCTTGACGGCGACGGCACGCCCAAGGGCACGACGCCGGTCGAGGGGCTCTGATGTTGCAGGCCGCTCTGGCCGAGGACGCGGCGGCCATCCAGACCTGCCTCGACGCCCAGATCACCGGGGATCTGCCGCTGCACGCCGCGATGCGCCACGCGCTTTTCGGCGGCAAGGCGCTGCGCGGGTTTCTGGTGATGGAAACGGCCCGTTTGCACGACGTTAACCCTTCTCGGGCAGTCTTTCCGGCGTCGGGGATCGAGGCGATGCACGCCTACAGTCTCGTGCATGACGACCTGCCCTGCATGGATGACGACGATCTGCGCCGGGGCCAGCCCACCGTGCACGTCAAATGGGACGAAGGCACTGCCGTCCTGGTGGGCGACGCGTTGCAGTCGCTGGCCTTCGAGATGGCCGCGCATCCTGACGGCGCCGCCACGCCCGAGGCGCGTGCGGACCTTGCGCTGACGCTGGCGCGCGCGGCCGGAAAGGACGGCATGGTTCTGGGCCAGGCCGCTGATATCGCGGCAGAAACCACGGTGGGCCCACTGACGCTCGACCAGATCGTCGCGTTGCAGGACGGCAAGACCGGCGCACTCTTTGGATGGGCCGCCAGTGCCGGGGCCGTCATGGCCCGCGCCGACACCGCGCCGCTTGTGGCTTATGCGCAGGCGCTCGGCCTCGCGTTCCAGATCCAGGATGACGTCATCGACCAGACCGGCGATGCCGCCGCCGCGGGCAAGGCCGTAGGCAAGGACGCGGCCGCCGGCAAGGCGACCTTCGTGTCGCTTCTGGGCCTCGACGAGGCGAAACACCGTGCCGCGGCCCTTGTTGACACAGCCTGTGACAGCTTATCTGAGTACGGAGCACGGGCCGACCGCTTGCGCGATCTGGCCCGCTTCGTTATCTCGCGGCAAAGCTAGCCGCCCGGCCAAGGCCGGCAGCCACATTCGAAGGAGCGGCGACGCGTGACACGCCCCCAGACCCCCTTGCTGGACACCGTTTCCAGCCCCGCCGATCTCAAGCGCTTTTCCGATGCCGAGCTGCGCCAGCTGGCCGACGAATTGCGTTCCGAGACCATCGCGGCGGTCTCCGAAACCGGCGGGCACCTTGGCGCGGGCCTTGGCGTGATCGAACTGACTGTGGCGCTGCACCACATCTTCGACGCGCCGCGCGACAAGATCATCTGGGATGTCAGCCACCAGTGCTATCCCCACAAGATCCTGACCGGCCGCCGCGACCGCATCCGCACGATCCGGCAAGAGGGAGGCCTCAGCGGCTTTACCAAGCGGTCCGAGAGCCCCTATGACCCCTTCGGCGCCGCCCACAGCTCCACCTCGATCTCGGCCGCGCTCGGGTTTGCCGCGGCGCGGGATCTCGGCGGCGCCAGCGATACCGGCCATGGTGACGCCATCGCGGTGATTGGCGACGGCGCGATGTCGGCGGGCATGGCCTTCGAGGCGATGAACCACGCAGGCCACCTGAAAAAGCGCCTGATCGTGATCCTGAACGACAACGAGATGTCCATCGCGCCGCCCGTGGGGGCGCTGTCATCCTACCTGTCGCGCCTCTACGCGGGCGAGCCGTTCCAAGAATTCAAGGCCGCCGCCAAGGGCGCGGTTTCGCTCTTGCCCGAGCCGTTCCAGATGGGCGCGAAGCGGGCCAAGGAAGTGCTCAAGGGCATGGCCGTGGGCGGCACCCTGTTCGAGCAGCTGGGCTTCAGCTATGTCGGACCCATTGACGGACATGACATGGACCAGCTTCTGCCGGTGCTGCGCACGGTTAAGGCGCGCGCCAGCGGACCGATCCTGATCCACATGATCACTAAGAAGGGCAAGGGCTATGCCCCGGCCGAGAGCCGCCGCGACGGCGGGCATGCCACCGCAAAGTTCGATGTCACGACCGGCGAGCAGAAGAAATCGCCCTCGAACGCGCCCAGCTACACCAAGGTCTTTGCCGAGGCGCTTCTGAAACATGCCGCCGAGGATGACCGCATCTGCGGCGTGACCGCCGCCATGCCGGACGGTACCGGGCTGGATCTGCTGGAAAAGCGCTATCCGTCGCGCTGCTTCGATGTGGGCATCGCGGAACAACACGCCGTCACGTTTTCAGCCGGGCTTGCCGCGGGCGGGATGCGGCCGTTCTGCGCGATCTATTCCACCTTTCTGCAACGTGGTTTCGACCAGGTGGTGCACGATGTCGCCATTCAGCGCCTGCCGGTGCGCTTTGCCATCGACCGCGCGGGGCTGGTGGGGGCCGACGGCGCCACCCATGCCGGCAGCTTTGACGTGGCTTACCTGTCGAACCTGCCGGGCTTTACCGTGATGGCCGCCGCGGACGAGGCAGAACTGGTGCACATGGTCGCCACTGCCGCGGCCCATGACAGCGGGCCGATCGCGTTCCGCTACCCGCGGGGCGAGGGCGAGGGGGTCACCATGCCCGAACGCGGAGAGGTGCTGGAGATTGGCAAGGGCCGCATGATCCGCGAAGGGTCCCGCGTTGCGATACTGTCTTTCGGCACGCGTCTTGGCGAGGTGATGAAAGCTTGCGAGGGGCTGAGGGCGCGCGGCATCACGCCAACCGTGGCCGATGCGCGGTTCTCGAAACCGCTGGACACCGACCTGATCGACCAGCTGGCCGCCGATCACGAAGCGCTGATCACCATCGAGGAGGGCGCCATCGGCGGGTTCGGCAGCCACGTCGCACAGCACCTGGCAGAGCAAGGCGTTTTCGACGAAGGCTTCAGGTTTCGTTCGATGGTCTTGCCCGACATCTTCATCGACCAGGCAAGCCCGGCTGACATGTACGCGGTGGCGGGCCTGAACGCCGCGCAAATCGAAGCGAAAGTGCTGGACGTGCTTGGCGTGGGGAATATCGCGGGAAAGCGCGCGTGAGAATGTTGCACGCGGATTTTACCAAGTAAACAAGTCACCTGAAGGAAGAACTTAATCCTCCTGGGTGGATTTCACCGATATGCCTTGTTCCAGTGCCCTCGCCAGGTTGTGCACGCCACTTTGCGCGTAAGTGATCGCGCCAAGGCACATCCAGGTGATTGCGGCGGCGATCACCATCCATTCGACAGTGACGACGCCGTCTTCTTTGGCGCAGAAGGTTTTGAAAGCGGAAAACATGGCAGCGTCTTTCCTTCGACATTTAATTTCCGGCATCCGGCCGGTTTCAACTCAAACCTAGTGGTCGACCCCTTCGACGGTCTTGCTTCCGACGGATGTCTTGACCGAGTCGGCCAGCCCGAAGGTTCCATCGGCGGCGGTGGCGATCGTCAGGCATCCAAGACAGATCACGCTGAACGCCAATACGATCCAGTCAACGCTCACGACGCCGGTATCATCGGTCATGAAGTCTCGTAGATAGCTTGGCATATGTGGCCGGCCTTCCTCGTCTCGTGGTCTTGAGACGCGGCAGCAGCGCCGCACCTCGGTTAACGAAGTCTAAAATCGACGCCAAATGGGGCGGAAATGAGGCAAATGGGGCAAAAGAGCGGTTCTGGCGCCTCCGAACGCCGAATTCGCGCCGTTTTCCGCCGATCAGCGTTGTCAATCAAGGCCAAGGTTCGAAACTGTTGACCGTGGTGAAACAACAGGGTCAATTCAGGCGGCTAAATGCCCTTTGTTCGACACATTATTCGAATCGAAGTTAACTCACCCCGGCACAACCCTGCCAAGTCAGCGCAGCCGTCTGTCGGATGGCCACCTTGCGCCTTGATTTCTTACGTCCGCACGCTGTTGAGGCCGTGAGTTTCAGCTTCGACACCGATCAGGGTTCCCTTCTTGAGGACTATGACCGGGCCGGCGGGCGGCTCACACCGAAAGCCGTGCCGCCTGACTGCCGCGCTCGCGATAGGGCGTGGTGTTGTAATGCGAGCGGTAGCATTTCGAGAAATGCGAGGGCGAGGCGAAACCGCAGGCCAGCGCCACGTTGATCACCGTCATGTCGGTCTGCATCAGCAGGTTCCGGGCCTTTTGCAGGCGCAGTTCCATGTAGTAGCGCTTGGGTGAACGGTTCAGATAACGCCGGAACAGCCGCTCCAGCTGCCGCGTGGACATGGCAACCTGCTTGGCCAGGATCGCGGGGCTGATCGGCTCTTCTATGTTGCTTTCCATCATCTGGATGACCTGGCTCAGCTTGGGATGCCGGACCCCGATGCGCGTTGGGACGGACAGCCGCTGCGTGTCCTGGTCGGTGCGGATCGAGGAATAGATCATCTGGTCGGCCACCGCGTTGGCCAACTGTTCGCCGTGGTCGTCGGCGATGAGTTTCAGCATCAGGTCGATGGACGAGGTACCACCCGCCGTGGACATGCGGTTCCCGTCCACGACGAAAACCGACTTGGTCAGTTCGACCTCGTCGAACTCTTCGACAAAGCTGTCGTGGTTTTCCCAGTGGATGGTCGCGCGCTTGCCATCCAGCAGACCGGCCTTGGCCATGACGTAGGACGCGGTGCAAAGCCCGCCGATCCGCGGTCCCCGGCGCGCCTCGCGGCGCAGCCAGTTCAGCAGCTTCTTTGTCGCCGCTTTCTGGATATCGGACCCGCCACAGAGTAGCACGACGTCCTCGCGGCGCAATTCGTCCAGATCGATGTCCACCTTGAACCGTGAGCCGGCAGAGCACGACACGGTGCCGTCTGCATCGGCCTCGCCGGACATCACCCATTCATACAGGGTCTCGCCGGCCATGCGGTTCGCAATACGCAGACAATCCAGCGCCGAGGCAAAGCTCAGCAGCGTGAAATTCTCCAGCAATACGAAAACGAAACGCTTCGGACCAGACTTGTCGACGCCGCTCGTTTTTTTCGCTTCCGCGCGCATGTTCGCTACTCCCTGCGCAGTGGCGTATCGGTCAGGTCTTCCACGAAAACCCGGAGGTTGGCAAGAGAGCCGCAGTCAATTTCCGACATATTCCGTCGAACCTGTATGGTGTCCGGGGGCTGGCTTTAGTATAGACGGGTCTCGAAATTCGATGAGCGGAGAGAAAAGATGAGCAATTGGCAGAAGTCTGACTGGCGCAGCAAGCCGCGGATCCAGATGCCCGACTATACCGATGCAGAGGCCCTGCAGGCGGTCGAGTCGAAGCTTTCCAAGTACCCGCCGCTGGTTTTTGCAGGAGAGGCCAGGCGTTTGAAGAAACAGCTTGGCGCGGCATCGCGGGGCGAGGCCTTCCTTCTGCAGGGCGGTGATTGTGCCGAGGCGTTCGACCAGTTCTCGGCGGACGCCATCCGCGACACGTTCAAGGTGATGCTGCAAATGGCGATGGTGCTGACCTACGGTGCCAAGGTGCCGGTGATCAAGGTCGGGCGCATGGCCGGCCAGTTCGCCAAGCCCCGGTCTGCTCCGACGGAGGTGGTCGACGGTATCGAATTGCCCAGCTATCGCGGCGACATCATCAACGAGCTGGCCTTCACGCCCGAGGCCCGCATCCCCGATCCGGCGAAGATGCTTCAGGCCTACACCCAGGCGGCAGCCACGCTGAACCTGCTGCGGGCCTTTTCGACCGGCGGGTATGCGGATGTGAACCAGGTGCACGCATGGACGCTGGGCTTTACCGACGGCGAAAAGGCGGAGCGCTATCGCGAGATGGCGTCGCGGATTTCCGACACGCTGGATTTCATGCGCGCCGCGGGCGTCGACAGCACCAGCGCGCACACGCTGCACACGGTGGAGTTCTACACCTCGCATGAAAGCCTGCTGCTGGAATACGAAGAGGCGCTGGCACGTGTCGACTCGACCTCGGGCAACTGGCTGGCGGGGTCGGGGCACATGCTGTGGATCGGCGACCGCACGCGCCAGCCGGACGGGGCGCATGTGGAGTTCCTGAGCGGTGTTCTGAACCCAATCGGGCTGAAATGCGGTCCGTCCATGGAAGAGGACGACCTGAAAAAGCTGCTGGCCAAGCTGAACCCCGAGAACGAGGCCGGACGGCTGACGCTGATCGCGCGGTTCGGTGCGGGCAAGGCGGGCGAGCATCTGCCGCGCCTGATCAAGACCGTGCGCGAAGAGGGGGCCAACGTGACCTGGGTCTGCGACCCGATGCATGGCAACACGATCAAGTCGGCCTCGGGCTACAAGACGCGCCCCTTCGAGAGCGTGCTGCGCGAGGTGCAGGAATTCTTCGGCGTACACCGGGCCGAGGGCACCATTCCCGGCGGCGTGCATTTCGAGATGACCGGACAGGACGTGACCGAATGCACCGGCGGCGTGCGGGCCGTCACCGAAGAGGACCTGTCGGACCGTTACCACACGGCCTGTGACCCGAGGCTCAATGCCTCGCAGGCGCTGGAACTGGCCTTCCTCGTGGCACAGCAACTGTCGGATCTGCGCGAAAGCCGCGCCGAGCAAAAGGTCGGCTGAACCGCCTCGAGACGGAAACTGAAAAGGCCGGCGCAGACGCGTCGGCCTTTTTGCATGGAGCATCAGGGAAACGGCCGCAACAAACCGTTCGCCTTCGCTACCGAAGACGTTGGAGGGGTCCTTCTGTCGCCGTCAGCGCGGCGTCAGAACCAGCTTTGCACGCCGCGCGATGCGCCGGAGATGTCCCGGCCGACACCCTCGATCGTGGCACAGCCCGACAGGGCCGCGGCGATCAGCGCGAAAACAGCTATTTTCCTCATGATACCTGCTCGATTGTTACTGTCGTTTTTATTTTTCACTTGCCTCTGACCACCAGACCTCGGGGAGGAACCAGATCCCGTCCCCGTAGACCGGCAGTCGGTCGGCAGGATATTTCAAGTGGCTGAGATGCGCAATCCGGCCGACGGCATACTCGTGGATTGGAATGACATAGCGACCTGAAATCAACACCCGGTCCAGCGCCCGCACCGCGGCGGTGAAGTCTTCGCGGCTGGTGGCGTTGAGCATCGTGTCGATCATTGCCTCGGCGGCGGGGGATTTCATGCCCATGACGTTCCGGCTGCCGGGAATGTCGGCATACTCGGCGCCCCAGTAATAGATCTGCTCGTTCCCGGGACTGAGCGAGAAGGCGCGGCGAAAGAAGGTGAGGTCGAAATCGAAATTCTGCTCGCGCTCGTTATACTGGGCGGGGTCGGTCGTCTCGATCGCCAGGTCGATGCCCAGCCGTTCCAGCGCCTGGGCGTAGATCTCCATGTAGGTGGCGGCCTGCTGCAAAAGGCCGTCCTGCCGCAAGAGCACGGTCAGGTTCAGCGGGGTGCCCTCGGCATTGCGCAACTCGCCATCCACAACGGTCCAGCCGGCCTCGTTCAGCAAGTTCATCGCCTTGCGGATATTGCCACGGTTGCGCTTGGTGCCGTCGCCTTCGGGCACGGTGTAGCCTTCGAGCGCGCCGGGCAGAAGCGTGTCGGCGTAAGGCTCCAGAAGCTCCCGCACGCGGCCCGTCGCCGGGCCGTCCCGCATGCCCAGTTCCGAGCCTGAGAAATACGAGGTGATGCGCGGCTGGCGCCCGCCGGTAAGCGTGTCGTTGATATACTCGAAATTGAAGGCCAGGATCAGCGCCTCGCGCACGCGCCAGTCATCGAGCGGCGCGCGGCGGGTGTTGAACACGAACCCGGTCATGCCCGAGGGCGTGCCCTGCGGAATTTCCGACAGGGTGACGTCGCCGGACTGAACGGCGGGGAAGTTGTACTGCGTCGCCCATTTCTCGGCGTTCAGCTCGCGGACGTAGGAAATGGCTTGGGCCTTGAACGCCTCTTTCAGCACGGCATCGTCGCCGTAGAACTCGATGCGGATTTCGTCGAAATTGTTGGTGCCGCGCCGGAAGGCCAGGTCCTTGCCCCAGTAATCGGGATTGCGCCGCAGGGTCACGTGACGCCCGACCTCGTAATTCTCGACCACGTAGGGCGACGAGCCGATGGGCACTTCGGCCAGCGCGGCCTCGGAGAAGTCCTTGCCCTCCCATTGGGCCTTTTTCAGGATCGGGCGCAGGCCAGCGATGAGCGCCAGTTCGCGGTCTTCGGTGTTGAATGTCAGCCGGACGCTGCGCGGGCCGGTCGCTTCGATCTTTTCGACCTTCTGCCAGAAGCCGCGATAGCGCCCGTGGCCTTCGGTGCCGATGGTTTCGTACGACCAGATCACGTCGTCGACCGTGACGGGGGAGCCGTCGGAGAACGCGGCCTCTTCGCGCAGGGTGAATTCGACCCAGTCGCGGTCGGGGCCGGTCTCGACCGATTCGGCCAGAAGACCGTAGAGCGAGAACGGTTCGTCATAGGACCGGCCCATGAGCGACTCGTGCGTGAGGTAACGCAACTGCCAGGGCGGCTCGCCTTTCTGGACGAAAGGATTGAGGCTGTCGAAGCTGCCGACGTTGCCGCTGACCAGCCGGCCGCCCTTGGGCGCGTCGGGATTGGCATAGGGCAGGGACACGAAATCTGGGGGCAGGGCGGGGTCGCCGTACATAGCTATGCCATGCGATGGCTCGGCCACGCCCGGATTGGCCGCAAAACCGGCGGCAAGAATCGCGATTGCGCGCAGCGCGCGGTGGAAAAAATCTGGTCCCATTTGGGCAACAATCCTGCTCAGGCCTTATTTGTCTGACCAACGAGGTTAAAGGCGGATTTACGTCTTTTCAAACTTTTAGCTTGGATCATCACGGCGAATTGCGTATAAAGGGGGCACTGCTCGATAGGTTTCTTGCCTGTATGAAACCTGCCTCAATAACTTAACGCCGGCCTTGTGCCGGCGTTTTTTTTACGCGAACGGCAGCTTTTTCTCAAGATCGCAAACATGCGCCCATATGCGCCGAACCCCGTGTATGGCAGGTTTTCAACGACCCGGGAAACGCGCTAGGTCTGTCACGAAAGTTAACAGGAAGGTGCTGCACCATGTCTCTCGCCGGAAAAACCGCCATCGTCACCGGATCGACCTCGGGAATCGGTCTGGGAATCGCCACCTCTCTGGCCGAGGCCGGGGCGCGCGTCGTGCTGAACGGTCGGGCCGCGCGAGACGAGAATTACGAGATAGCGGAAAGAATTCGTAAAGATACCGGCGCGGAGGTCGAGTTCATCGCCGCGGACATGAGCGACCCGGAGGCCTGCCGCAGGCTGATCGAAGAGGCGGGCGGGTGCGATATTCTGGTGAACAATGCAGGCGTGCAGCACGTGGCGGGCATCCCGGACTTCCCGGTCGAGAAATGGGACCAGATCATCGCCGTGAACCTGAGTTCCGCCTTTCACACCACCGCCGCCGCCCTGCCGGTGATGCGCGAACGGGGCTGGGGCCGGGTGATCAACATCGCCAGTGCCCACGGGCTGACCGCGAGCCCGTTCAAATCGGCCTATGTGGCGGCCAAGCACGGCATTGTCGGCCTGACCAAGGTGACGGCGCTGGAGACCGCGGAGGAGCCGATCACCTGCAACGCGATCTGCCCCGGTTACGTGATGACGCCGCTGGTGGAAAAGCAGATTCCGGACACGATGGAGAAATACGGCATGGGCCGCGAGGAGGTGATCCGCGAGGTGATCCTGGAGCGCCAGCCGTCCAAGCAGATGGCGACGGTGGAGCAGATGGGCGGCACGACGGTCTTTCTGTGCTCGTCCGCGGCCGAGCAGATCACCGGCACGACGATCAGCGTGGATGGCGGCTGGACGGCGCTGTGATGGCCCGGGCCGAGGGGCTAGCCCCTCGGGCTCCCCGGGATATTTGAAGCCAGAGGAAGAGAGCGTGATGTGAGCGGTAAGCGGATCAATCTGGCCTTGCAGGGCGGGGGCGCGCACGGGGCTTTCACATGGGGCGTGCTCGACCGCCTGCTGGAAGACGAAGACGTTGAAATCGCCGGGATTTCAGGCACCTCCGCGGGAGCTTTGAACGGTGCCGCGCTGAAGGCCGGCATGCTGGCCGGGGGCCGGGAGGGCGCGCGGGAGAACCTCGATTGGCTGTGGGCGCAGATGGGCGCGGTGGAGGATTTGCGGCTGCCGGCGTGGATGACCGGGCACCTGCCCGGCGTCGGCACGCTGAGCGACGTGCTGGAGCTGTCGCCGGTCTATACCCTGGCCGATGCGGCCAGCCGGGTGGTGTCGCCCTATGCCTATGGCCCGTTCTACGTGAACCCGCTGCGGCGGGTGGTGCGGCGGTTCGCCTATGACAAGGTCTGCCGCATCTGCGAGCCGCAGTTCTTTGTCGGCGCCACCAACGTGCATACCGGCAAGATCCGGGTCTTCGAAGGCGACGCGATCACCGATGACAGCCTGCTTGCCTCGGCCTGTCTGCCGACGCTGTTCCAGGCGATCGAGATCGACGGGGCGCATTACTGGGACGGCGGCTATAGCGGGAACCCGGCGCTTTTCCCGTTGTTCCGCAAGGACTTGCCCGATGACATCGTCGTCGTGAACATCAACCCGCTGGTGCGGGACGACGTGCCGAAATCGCCGCAGGACATCCAGAACCGGATCAACGAGATCAGCTTCAACGCCGCGCTTTTGCGAGAGTTGCGGGCGATCCATTTCGTGCAGGAGCTGATGGATGCGGGGACCATCGCAGAGGGTGCGATGAAGCGGGTTCGGGTGCACATGATTGCCGATGACGCGCTGATGCGGGATCTGTCGGTGGCCACGAAACTGGTGCCGACGCCGCCGGTGCTGGACCGGTTGAAGCAGGCCGGGCGGGCGGCGGCGGAGAGGTTCCTGGAGACGGATTTCGGGGATGTCGGACGGCGCGACAGCGTGGATCTGAAGGCGATGTTCGGCTGAGTCGGATCGGGCCGGTTTACGGCGCCGGGCAGGCCGAAACGGGACGTCGGTATCGCGTCGGTATCCGAGTGGTATCGCGACGGTGCGCCTGATCGCGTTTCGCCCGGTCAAGGCGCCGTCCGCTGCGTTTGGCAATTCGCAGGAATTTCAGTGTTCGCTGTCGGGCGGGATCGCCTTGCCGTTCTGGCCCGGATAGACGAGGCCCGCGGAGATCACCAGCTTGGCCGCGTCCTCGATCGTCATGTCGAGTTCGATCACGTCCGAGCGCGGAAAGAACAGCAGGAAGCCCGAGGTCGGGTTCGGCGTGGTGGGCACGAAGACGCTGAGCATGTCCTCGGATATCTGGGCCTTGTCGGCGACCTCGCCCTTGGCCTGGGTCGAGATGAAGCCGACGGCCCAGATGCCCTTGCGCGGGTACTGGATGAGGCAGGCCTTCTCGAAGCTGCGCTCGGACTGGGCAAAGACCGTCTCGGCGATCTGTTTGACGCCGGAATAGATCGAGCGGACCACGGGCATCCGGTCGACCAGGCTTTCGCCGTAGCGGATGAGGGAGCGACCGATGAGGCCCTTGGCGACCCAGCCGACGATGAGCGTGAACACAAGAAAGACGATCACGCCGAGGCCGCGGATATTGAAATGGATCCAGTCGGCGTCGTCGGGGCGGGTGTTGCCAAGAACGAAGCGATTGACCAGGTATTCCGGCTGATAGATGTCGGGGACGAAGGGCAGAACGAAACCGTCGACCCAGCCGACCAGTGTCCAGATCAGCCAGATTGTCAGAACGACCGGGGCAATCACCACGATGCCGGTCAAGAAACTGGCGCGCAGCCCCGCAAACCGTCCGGGTTTCTTGGGCGGCGGCGGGGGATCTTCGTCGAAAGGGGTGTTCATGAGAGCCTTCGGGGGGTTCTTGTCAGGCGATATCTAGGCGCTTCAACGGGGCGCTACAACGGATTTCAGTTCCCGGCACCGCTTTGACCCGCATCCGCGAGGAAGATGGCGATTTTCGCGGCAAGCCGGGCATTGTTGACAACCAGCGCGATATTGGCGTCGAGCGACCGACCTTTGGTGAGGGTATAGACACGGTCCAGCAGGAAGGGTGTGACGGCCTTGCCGGTGATGCCCTTTGCCGTCGCCTCGCGCGTGGCCTGATCGATGATCGGTGAGATTTCGGCGGCAGGGATCTCGGCCGCGGCGGGGATCGGGTTGGCGACGAGCTGTCCGCCCGGCAGGCCGAGCGCGGCGCGGGTGAGGTGCGCGCGGGCGATGGCCTGCGCATTGTCCAGACGCAGGGGGGCCGGCAGGTCCGAGGTGGCGGACCAGAAGGTGGGCAGGCTGTCCTGGCCATAGGCGATGACGGGCACGCCCAGCGTTTCCAGCACTTCCAGCGTCTTGGGCAGGTCGAGGATGGCCTTGGCCCCGGCGCAGACCACGGTGACGGGGGTTTGGGCCAGTTCCTGCAAGTCGGCGGAGATGTCGAAGCTGAGTTCGGCGCCGCGATGCACCCCGCCGATGCCGCCTGTGGCGAAGGTGGCGATGCCGGCGGCATGAGCGGCGATCATGGTGGCGGCGACGGTGGTGGCGCCGGTGCCGCCGGTTGCCATGCAAACGGCGAGGTCGGCGCGGCTGAGCTTGGCGACGGTCTGCGCCCGGGCGAGGGAGTCGAGCTGGCCGTCGTCGAGGCCGATATGCAACTGCCCCTCAAGCACGGCGATTGTGGCCGGGGTGGCGCCGGCGTCGCGCACCGTCTCCTCGACCTGCCGGGCAGTTTCCAGGTTCCGGGGAAAGGGCATGCCGTGGGTGATGATGGTGCTTTCGAGCGCCACGATGGGGCGCGCCTCAGCGCGGGCGGCGGCAACCTCGGGCGAGAATTGCAAGGGCAGTGTGGTCATGGGGCGATCTCGCTGGAAACGTGGGTGGCGGCGGCCTGAAGGGCGCGGTCGAGGGCGGCGGCGCGGCTTGCGCCGGTGCATTCGGCGGCGATGTGGGCGGCCATGAAGGTGTCGCCCGCGCCGGTGACACGAGTGACAAGGACGGGCGGGGGCTGGCCGGTCAGAACGTCGTCCGGCCCGGCATCGGCGGCGGGGGCGGCGCCGTTGGTGACGATGGCCCGGGCCGCGCCGCGTGCGATCAGGGCCTCGGCGGCCTCGGGCGCGGTGGCGAAGGGGCGACCGCAGAGGATGCCGGCCTCTTCGAGGTTGACGTAGAGGATGCCGCGCCCGGTTTGGAGGAAGGGCAGCAGGCGCTCGGCCTTGCCGGGCGAGGCGGGCGCGATGCGCAGACCGGCGGCGGAGAAGGCCGGATCGTGGGCGATCTGCGTCAGCAGGGCCGTGGTCAGGTTGCCGTCGAGCGCGATGGGGCCGGTATGGGGATCGGTGGCGCTTCCCAATGTCCCGTCGTGCAGCGGCGCGAGAATCCGGTCTCCGGCGGCTTCGAGCGAATGGGCGTCGGCGATGGCCGCCACCAGCCCGCCCGCGCCTTCGATGGCCATGTACTGATCGGTCGGCAGCTCGGACGCGCGCCAGACATGGGATGTGTCGAGGCCGCGCGCGGCGCAGAGCGCCAGAAGTTCCTCGCCCGGGGCGTCGCGGCCCACGGCGCTGAGCAGGGCGGGGCGCAGGCCAAAATGTGAGAGGCTGAGCGCGATGTTGAGCGCGACGCCGCCGGGGCCGCGGGTGATGCGGCCGGGCACGTCGGCGCCGGGCCGCATGGCGCTGGGGGCTCGACCGATGATGTCCCACAGGACAGAGCCGATGCAGAGGATGTCGGGCGGGCGCGTCATGGGGACATTTGCACCGCCCGGACAGGAGAGGGCAAGAGGTTTGCGGGAGGCGAGGACGCGGCGTAGGGTGACGGGATGGACGACACACGCCGCTTTCGCATCCCGCTGAAACCCGTGCTGGCGCTGTTGGCGGCGGCGGCGGTGGCCGCGAACCTGCCCGCGTCCTGGTTCGCCGAGGCGACGCCCGGGGACAGGCGGGCGGAGGTGTTTTCCGCTTTCGCCAACTTGAGCGCGGCGCCGGGGGAGGGGGCGTTCGACTTTCTGGGGACGGTGGCGGACCTGTCGGGACAGGAGGCGCGGGTGCGCCAAGAGCGGCGGGCGCATGTGCTGCCGGGGCTGCTGGAGGCCTATGCGGAGCGGATCGACATGCCCGCCGACTGGCTGCGGGGCGCGGTGCTGGACCCTGACTATGCCCATCCGTTCGACATTTCACTTTTCGGCGTGACGGGGCCAGAGTTCGACGGGCATGGTATGGAAGGACCATGGCACTGGGGGCTCGCAGCCAGTGGGGCGCAGGATCTATCGCCCGAGAAAGCGCCGTTCGGTTGGTGCGCGCGATGGCTGGTGGTCTGGGACGACGAGGACTGGTTTTATGCTCCTGTTGGGACGGCCGCGCTAAACGACATGCTGGCGGAGGTGGCGCCAGACCTGGCGAACGCGGCGGCCGAGGGATGTGAGACCGATGATTAGGCTCTTTCCGGTTTTTCTTTGCGCCATGGCGGGAAGCGCCACGGCACAGGAGTGCGGGTGGGTCGACGCCTTCGTCGCGGGCACCGTACCGTCCGACGCCGTGACCTGTGACGCGAGTGTCTGTCAATGGCGGTTCGAGTATCGCGCGCTTGAGGCGCACACGCTTTTCGAGAAGATACGGGCAGCGCTGGAGGTCTGCGTTGGGCCCGAGGCGACACAGGATGCGCCGGTGAACCATCTCGATAGCTATGATTTACGGGTATTTTCGGCCAAGGACGGCGCGGTGTACCTGTCTATCAAGGACAAGGCGGCGCTGGACGCGACATTCGTTTTCCTGCGCAGGGGCCCCTAAAGAACGGGGCTTGCGCCGGGGAAGATTGCCCGTTATACGCGCGCCATTCAATCCCGCAGGTATGGGCGGGCCTCTCGGGGGAGACATCCCCGAAGGTCCACCGGTTGAAGCATCCGCTTCTCATCCCCGTACCGAGGCGCAAACCGGAAAGGAAAACGACCATGGCTCTTCCAGAGTTCTCCATGCGTCAGCTGCTTGAAGCTGGCGTTCACTTCGGCCACCAGACGCAGCGTTGGAACCCCCGTATGGGCGAGTTCATCTATGGCGCGCGCAATGGCATTCACATCATGGACCTGACGCAGACCGTGCCGATGCTCGACGCGGCGCTGAACGTCATCCGCGAGACCGTGGCGAAGAACGGCCGCGTTCTGTTCGTGGGCACCAAGCGGCAGGCCAGCGCCCCGATCGCCGAGGCGGCCGAGAAATGCGCGCAATATTACATGAACCACCGCTGGCTGGGCGGCACGCTGACCAACTGGCAGACCGTGAGCCAGTCGATCAAGCGCCTGAACGAGATCGACGAGATCATGGAAGGCGGCGCCGAGGGCCTGACCAAGAAAGAGCGCCTGGGCCTCGAGCGCGACCAGGAGAAGCTGCAGGCCAGCCTTGGCGGGATCCGCCAGATGGGCGGCGTGCCCGACCTGCTGTTCGTGATCGACGTCAAGAAAGAGTCGCTGGCCGTCGCCGAAGCCAACAAGCTGGGTATCCCGGTCGTGGCCGTGGTCGACACCAACTGTTCGCCCGATGGGATCGATTACATCATCCCCGGCAACGACGACGCGGCGCGTGCGATCTCGCTCTACTGCGACCTGGTGTCCCGTGCGGCGCTCGACGGCATGTCGGCGCAGATGGGTGCGGCCGGAATCGATCTGGGCGCGATGGAAGAAGCCCCGAGCGAGGAGGCCGTGAGCGAAGCGCCGGCCCCGGCGGCGGAGGCCCCCGCGCCGAGCGACGAGGCGATGCATGACGACTCCATGTCGAAGGACGCGCCGCTGGACATCGAGTCCGCCGAAGAGGTCAAGAAAGAGGCCGCTGACAGCTGAGCCTGTCACGAAACCTATACCTTGTTGATATAGCTGGGCGCGGGATCCGACCGCGCCCATGACAGCCCCAATATTCGAGGAGAGCCAAGATGGCGATCACAGCTGCAAGTGTGAAAGAACTGCGCGACAAGACCGGCGCGGGCATGATGGACGCGAAGAAAGCGCTGACCGAGACCGATGGCGACATGGAGGCCGCGGTTGACTGGCTGCGCACCAAGGGCCTGGCGAAGGCCGCCAAGAAATCGGGCCGCACCGCCGCAGAGGGCCTGGTGGCCGTCAGCGTGACCGGCGGCACCGGCGTCGCCGTCGAGGTGAATGCCGAGACCGACTTTGTCGCCAAGAACGCCGACTTCCAGAAGATGGTGGCCGAGATCGCCGGCGCCGCGGTGGGCGTGGCCAATCTCGAGGCGCTGCAGAAGGCCGAAATCGGCGGCAAGGCCGTGTCGGACATCATCACCGACAAGATTGCCACGATCGGCGAGAACATGGGCCTGCGCCGCATGGAGAAGATCGATGGCGAGACGGTGGTGAGCTACATCCACAACGCCGCCACCGACGGCATGGGCAAGATCGGCGTGCTGGTCGCCATGAAGGGTGGTGACGAGGCGTTCGGTCGCCAAGTCGCGATGCATATCGCCGCCACCAACCCCGCCGCGCTGAACGAGGCGGAGCTGGACCAGGCCGTGGTCGACAAGGAACGCCAGGTGCAGATCGACATCGCCCGCGAATCCGGCAAGCCGGAGCAGGTGATCGAGAAGATGATCGAAGGCCGCATGAAGAAGTACATGTCCGAGATCACGCTGGTGAACCAGTCCTTCGTCATCAATCCCGACGTGACCGTCGGCGCCGCCGCCGCCGAGGCGGGTGTCGAGATCACCGGCTTCATCCGCGTGGAAGTGGGCGAGGGGATCGAGAAGAAGGAAGAGAACTTCGCCGAGGAAGTCGCCAAGGCGGCGCAGGGCTGAGACTGACCTGACCGTGGGACCGAGGGGCCAGCCCCTCGGGCTACCGGTTCAAAGCGGGGGGCCAGCCCCCCGGCACCCCCCAGGATATTTCCGGCCAAAGGAAGACAGGGCGCGTTCCGGGATCGGGGCGCGCTTTTTCGTTTGAGCGGCGTGCGATGTGTGGCCGACCATGGGCCGCTGCCGCTGTGCTGTGCGTCGAGATGGCTGACCATGCCGACGCAGGCCCCCGGAATGGTCAGCGAGGGTCACATTCTGCATCCGGGCGGGCAGGGGGCCATGAAAAACGGTGCCGCCCGGGCGGGCGACACCGTTATTCCCAGCACCTGAAACGGGATGAGACGGTGCAGGCAAATCCGGTCGATCCACCGAGAAATAGGCAAACCGACCGGCCCCCGGAAAAACCGGCAGGCCGGGTACTCACCTGATATCACAGGGGACGCCGACCCATGTTCCCAGGCTTAAAAGCCACCACTCACGGAACGTTGCCACTTTGCGACGTTACGTCAATTCGAGAAAGTAGGGGAATCCTTACCAAAAGGTAAAATCGTTCAAATCACTTGAGAATTTCGCAATATCGTGGCGCCTTGGCAGGGAGAACCATGCCGGACCTTGCCGCGTGTCAGGTGTGGAGCACGAAGATCTGGTTCTGGAACGCGGCCTTGAGCACCGCCTGCGCGGTGGTTTCGACGCTGAGCGCTTCGCGGGCGAGGCGGAGGTGCTTTTCCACGGTGGCGGGCGTCAGTTCCATCAACAGGGCGATGTCCTGGATCGTCTTGCCGTCGCCGACCCAGCCCAGCACCTCTTTCTGGCGACGGGTCAACGAGCGGCCCGGCGCCTCGTAGGGCAGGGTGAGGATGCGCAGGTGCACGATGTTGTTGAGCAGGATGATGTCGTCGCCATGTTTGTCCCACAGCTTGTCGCAGTCCGCCTGGTCATGATCGGCATGCGCGGTGAGCGCGATGGCGCCCTTGGTGCGCGGCGACATGGACTTGAAGCTGATCGAGTAGCCGCAGGTGACGCCCATGGAGGCGTTGAAATCGACCACCTTGCGTTCCTGCGGGGTCAGCGTTTCGGTTTCCAGCATCTCGGCCAGGACGCGCCACGAGCAGGCGCCTTCGTTGTCGAGCGCCCAGCGGACCATCGGCGCATGGTGATAGAGACCGTCGCCGATGAAGGTGTTCATGTATTCGGGGGTCTGGTTGCTGAGCAGGACGAAATCGTCCGGATCGCCCAGCGATGTCGGCGTGCGGTAGCGGGTGAAGCCGTAGATCAGCCGGTCGAAGCCATAGTCCGCCATCTGCGCCACGTGCATGTCCCACAGCTCTTCGATGCTGGGCGCGTTCAGGAGCGCGTTGAGATGGGTCGTGGAAATCATGCGCCGCTCTCCAAGTGCCGCGCGATGGCCTGAAGCGCCAGCGTGTAGCCATGGGCGCCGAAGCCGCAGATCACGCCGACCGCGACCCTGGCGATGTAGGACGTGTGGCGGAAATCCTCGCGGGCGTGGATGTTGCTGAGATGCAGCTCGATCGTTGGAATTTCAGTGCTCGAGATCGCATCCATCAGGGCGATGGAAGTGTGGGTATAGGCGCCGGCGTTGAGGATGAGCCCGTGATGCGTGCCGCGGGCGTCGTGGATCCTGTCGATGAGCGCGCCTTCGCCGTTGGATTGCGCGAAGGCGAGCGTGACGCCCAGATCCTCGGCAACTGCGTGGCACTGCGCCTCGATGTCGCTCAGCGTCGTGGTGCCATAGACCTCGGGCTGGCGTGTGCCCAGCAGGTTGAGGTTCGGTCCGTTGAGGATCAGGATGGAAGTCATGCGGCGCGCGTCCTTTCCGCTACGTCATAGACCGTGACATACGGTGGTGTCGAGTGAGAGTTGCGGGGTGTGGCACTCTGTACGGGACTGTGGCATCGGGGATGACAGGCGCGGCACGTGGGTGAGGAGATTTGACCAAGTGCCGGACGCACAAGGGTTTTACGGTGCTTTGCGTACTATTTGGGGTATGGGTTTATTTAACATAATACTGATTATGCGCTATTGCGCCATAGACTGACGGGGATGCCCTGAAACTTGACCGGCCGGGTTTGCGTGGATGGGAAACGGATTACGTCGCCCAATTGAAGCCGACCGCCCCCTGCCGATGGAGAGATCAGTGCCCGAGATGATAAAGACCCCCTGGACCCTGCGGATCGGGCGCGCGCTGATCGCGGTGCTGTTTCTGGCCGGCGCGGTGCAGAAAGCCGTGGCACCGGAGCAAGGCATGGCTTTGTTAGGCAATCTGGGGCTGCCCGGCGCGCTGATCTGGCCCGCGCTGGTGTTCAACGCCGTGGCCGGGCTGGCGCTGTTGCTGGGTTGGGCCACGCGCTGGGTCGCACTGGCGCTGGCGGCTTATTGCATGGTCACCAGCATTTTCCATTTCCAGCCCGAGGATGGCTGGCAGATGTCGATCTTCGTCAAGAACTGGGCGGTTGCGGGCGGTCTGCTGGTGCTGAGCGATTACGCACGCCGGGTCTAAGCCGTGCGATTGTACATTTCGTGCATCCGCCGCTGAAGCTGGAAACGGCAGGTCAGCTGGCGCATCGGATGAGCTTGGTCGGTGATCATCCAAAGGCTGAGCCAAGTGGCGATACCGGCGAACAGAACCCCGCCCGCCGCTTGGCCGACCAGCACGCCGGGCGCCCCGAACAGCGCACCGCCAATCAGAATAAACGGTATCGTGCCAAGGGTTTGCCGGCCCCAGTTGATCCAGGTGGAATAGCCCGGATGACCAAGATTGTTATAGGATGCGTTGGCCACGAAAATCACCGCGTTGAAGAAGCTGGCCAGCGCAATAGGTCCGCAGAACAGCACGATCAGTTCGCGCGTCATGCCCTGAGCCCCGAAAAGATCGGCAATTTGCTGGCGGAACACGAACAGCAGCCCCGAGATCAGCACCACGTAGAACCCGGCAAATATAACGCCGTCGAAGAACGCCTGGCGCACCCGGTCAAGCCGCCCTGCCCCGAAATTCTGTCCCATGATCGGACCGATTGCGCCCGAGAGCGCCAGAACGACCGAGAACACCACCGGGATCATGCGGCTGATGATCGCCATGCCAGCGACGGCATCGGTCCCGTACTTGGCCATTTCGCGGGTCACGATGGCCGCGCCGACCGGCGTTGCGATGGTGGCCAGAACGGCGGGCGTGGCGATCTGCATGCCTTCGCGGATGTCATAGGCAAAGCATTGCGGGCGCGGCACGGCAAAGGCATTGTAGACACGCCACGCGAACCAGAGCGCCAGCAGCATCGTGGCCAGCCGCGCCGCCACGGTGGCCCAGGCCGCGCCTTCCAGCCCCATCGACAGCCCGAAGATCAGCAGCGGGTCGAGCGCGCCGTTGACGATGGCCCCGATCAGCGAGGGATACATGGCCCGGCGCGCGTCGCCATAGGCGCGTAGCGTGGCGACGGTCGTCATGCCGATGCCGGACATGAAGGTGCTGGGAAGGATGATCCACAGATACCCCTTGGCACGCTCGGCCACGTCGCCGTCGGCGCCGATCAGCCCCAGGATCAGGTTGAGATTCGGCAGCATGATCAGCGGCACCAGAATGCCGAAGGCGATGGCGAACATGGCCGCGGAAAACGCGTGTTCGCGGGCCGGCAGATCCTTGCCCGCGCCCAACGAGTTGGCCACCAGCGCCCCTGCCGCGATGGACAGGCCGATATTTATGGCGCTGGCAAAGAACATCACCGTGCTGGCATAGCCGGCGGCGGCGGCCAGCGCCTCTTGCCCCAGCATCGAGATGAACAGCACGTCGATCAAATCGACCGCGAAAATGGCCATCAGCCCAAGGCTGGAGGTCAGCGACATGATGGACACATGCCGCATGAGGCTGCCTTCGGTGAAACGGGCGTCGATTACGTGGGCCATGAACGTGCTCCGGCGATCCTTCAGAACACGGATTTAACACCCCGCTTTAAAAGCACAACTGACTGGAAATGCAATATCTCTGTGCATGTGCGCGCGAAAGGCGGGCGGCGGGCCGCCCTGCCCCGCGGCCGGATCAAAAGAACGCCTGAAGCCCGGTTTGCGCGCGCCCCAAGATCAGCGCGTGCACGTCGTGCGTGCCTTCGTAAGTATTGACCGTTTCGAGGTTCATCATGTGGCGGATGACGTGGAATTCCTCGGAAATGCCGTTGCCGCCGTGCATGTCGCGGGCTTGCCGCGCGATATCCAGCGCCTTGCCGCAATTGTTGCGCTTGATGAGGCTGATCATCTCGGGCGCGGCTTGCGCGGCGTCCATCAGGCGGCCGACGCGAAGGGCTGCCTGAAGGCCGAGGGTGATTTCGGTCTGCATGTCGGCGAGTTTCTTCTGGAAGAGCTGGGTCTGCGCCAGCGGACGCTTGAACTGCTTGCGGTCGAGGCCGTATTGGCGTGCGGCGTGCCAGCAGAACTCGGCCGATCCCATGACGCCCCAGGCGATGCCGTAGCGGGCGCGGTTGAGACATCCAAAGGGGCCTTTAAGTCCTTGAACATTCGGCAAAAGATCGTCTTCGCCCACCTCGACGCCATCCATGACGATCTCGCCGGTGATGGAGGCGCGCAAGCTCTGCTTGCCGCCGATCTTGGGCGCGGAAAGCCCCTTCATGCCTTTTTCCAGAACGAAGCCGCGGATCTTGCCGTCATGGGCGTCGGACTTGGCCCAGACGACGAAGACATCGGCGATAGGCGCGTTGGAGATCCACATCTTGGAGCCGGAGATCTTGTAGCCTTTGTCGGTCTTCTCGGCGCGGGTCTTCATGCCGGCGGGATCGGAGCCCGCGTCGGGTTCGGTCAGGCCGAAACAGCCGATCAACTCGCCCGAGGCCAGGCCCGGCAGGTATTTCTGGCGCTGTTCCTCGCTGCCATAGGCGTAGATGGGATACATCACCAGGCTGGACTGCACGGACATCATGGAACGATAGCCCGAGTCCACACGCTCGATCTCGCGCGCGACGAGGCCGTAGGTGGTATAGTTGGCGCCAAGGCCGCCGTACTCTTCGGGGATGGTGGTGCCCAGAAGGCCCATCTGCCCCATCTCTCGAAATATGCCGGGATCGGAGGTTTCCGACGCGTAGGCGTCCTTGACCTTGGGTTGCAAGGTTTCCTGCGCGAAGGTGCGGGCGCTGTCGGCGATCATGCGCTCGTCTTCCTCCAGCTGGGCGTTCAGCAGGAACGGATCGGCCCAGTCGAACCCGGCAAGGTCGGGCTTGTCCTTGTCGCGAAGTTTGGGGGCGTCGAGGCTCATGGCGGTCTCCTTTGCAGGGATGAAAACGGGTTTGGCTTGAATTTATCCTGAGATAAGCGCAATAAAAAGCGGCAATTCGGTATATATTCATGAGGAAACTGCATAATGCCCCTGCCCCGTCGCTTTCTGCCTTCGCTGGGCGCCCTGCGGGCGCTGGAGGCGCTGGACCGGCTGGGCAGCCTGACCGCGGTGGCCGAAGAGCTGAACCTGAGCCAAAGCGCGGTGAGCCGCCAGTTGCAGACGCTGGAAAGCCAGCTTGGCGTTCCTCTCTTCGTCCGCGAAGGGCGGCGCGTGCGGCTGACGCCCGAGACGCGGGAATACGCCGGCGAGACGCGCGCGGCGCTGAACCGGATCAGCCAGGCGTCGCTGAAGCTGGCGCTGAACCCCGGGGGCGGCAGTCTGAACCTGGCGATATTGCCGACCTTCGGGATGCGCTGGCTGGTGCCGCGCCTGCCGGAGTTCGCCGCGGCGCATCCGGAGGTGACGCTGAACCTGTCGACCCGGCTGAAACCGTTCAACTTTGGCGCGGAACCCTTTGATGCGGCGATCCTTTTCGGCAGCGGAGCTTGGCCCGGCACGCAATCGCTGCGACTGAAGAACGAGGCGGTGGTGGCAGTGGCCGCGCCCGCGCTGTTGGAGCGGGCGGCGGTGCGAAAGGCCGAGGATGTGCTGTCCCTGCCCTTGCTGCATATCGAAACCCGGCCCGAGGCGTGGCGCGCGTGGTTCGCGGCGCACGGAGTCGAGACGGGCACGGTTGCGGGCACGATCTATGACCAGTTCTCGACCATCACGCAGGCCGCCTTGCACGGGCTGGGCGTGGCGCTGTTGCCGGACTACCTGGCGGAACAGGACCTGGCCACGGGCAAGCTGGTCACCGTCTGGGGTGGGCGCACGGAGAGCCCCGGGGCCTATCACCTGGTCTGGCCCGAGGAGAAGGCGCAGGACAGCGCGGTGATCAAGTTCCGCGACTGGCTGGCGCCGCAGGCCGAGGATGAAGACCCCCTGCCCCGGTGACCGATCCAAGCTCAGATGCCGTAGGGAACGCCGCCCGAGACCGGCAATGTGATTCCGGTGACATAACGCGCGTGGGGGCCGGCCAGATAGGCCACGGCATCGGCCACGTCGGCGGGCCGGCCCGCGTCGCGCAGCGCCACGCTGGCGTAGCGCTGCGCCTTGACCTCGTCCAGGCTCAGCCCGCGTTCGCCGGCGATCCGCGTGTTGGCGGCCATGTGCATGTCGGTGGCGATGTAGCCGGGACAGACGATGTTGCACAGGATGTTGTCCGGCCCGAACTCGGCGGCGATCGTCTTGGTCAGGCCCACCAGCCCGTGTTTCATCGCCGTATACGCGCCGAACCCGGGTTCGGCGCCCAGGCTGCCGGTGGAGCCGATATTGATGATCCGCCCGCCCCCGGCGGCCTGCATGCTCGGGATCACGGCGCGCGACAGCATCATCGGGGCCAGGAGGTTGACGTTGAAACTGCTGGTCCACTGGGCGGGTGTGGTGGACATGAAATTGTCCGCGCCCGCGAGGCTGCCGGCGTTGTTGACCAGGATGTCGACGCGCCCCAGCCTGCGCTGCACCTGCGCCACGACCGCGTCGATCTGCGCGGCATCGGTGACGTCCAGTTCGAGCGCCGTGCCCGCGGGATCGAGGGCGGCGGCGAGCGTTCGCAGCAGCGAGAGGCGCGGGGTGGCGACGCCGTCTACCTGCGTGGTGCCGCCGAGATCGGTGACGACCACATGCGCGCCGTCCTCTGCCAGCCTTCGGGCGATGGCCTGTCCGATTCCGTTAGGGGCGGAGGTGCCTGTGACGAGGGCGACCTTGTCGTGAAGTGGGGGCATGATCTGCGTCCTTTGCGGTCCGGTCCCGTGCGACAGAGTAGACGGGCCCGGCCGGAGCGCAACCAGCCATATCGAGTGGCTACGCCACGCTTTATTTGTTTGATTTGAGTATTTGGAGCAAGAAAAAGCCGGGCGCGCGCTGCTGCTTTTTCTTGTCGAAAATACTCATATCCCGCCGCCCGCCATGAGGTGCGACCTCAGCCGAGCGAGTACCCTGCCCCGCGCACCGTGCGCAGCGGGTCGTCGCCACCGTGCTGGCAGAGCGCCTTGCGCAGCCGGCCGATATGGACGTCGACGGTGCGGGTGTCGACATAGATGTCGCGGCCCCAGACGCGGTCGAGCAGTTGTTCGCGGCTCCACACCCGGCCCGGCTTTTCCATGAAGGTCGAGAGCAGGCGGAACTCGGTCGGGCCCAGTTTCAGCCCCTCGCCCTGACGGGTGACGCGGTGGGTTTCGGAGTCGAGGATGATATCCTCGTATTCCAGCCTTTCGCCCACGGTCGAGGGTCGGGTGCGGCGCAGTTGCGCGCGGACGCGGGCCATGAGTTCGATCACCGAATAGGGCTTGATCACGTAATCGTCGGCGCCAGTTTCCAGGCCCCGCACGCGGTCCACCTCCTCGGAGCGGGCCGAGAGCATGATGATGGGCACGTTGCGGGTCTCGGAGCGGGTCTTGAGCTGGCGGCAGACCTCGATGCCGGACACGTTGGGCAGCATCCAGTCCAGCAGGATGAGGTCGGGCGCGGCCTCTTCGACCAGCATCAGGGCCTCTTCACCGTTCTCGGCGCGGGTGACTGCAAAGCCGTCGGCCTCGAGGTTGTAGGCCAGCACTTCGCGCTGGGCCGGTTCATCCTCGACCAGAAGTACGCTGGGCTGATCGCTTGCCATGACGTCTGTTGTCCTTAGTTATGCGCCGACCTGCGGCGAGACCTTGGGATCGAGCGAGGTCTTGTCGCTCTTGGGGCGGTTGTCGTCGGGCATGGTGCCGGTGACCAGATAGACCACCTGTTCGGCGATGTTGGTGACATGGTCGCCCATGCGCTCCGTGTTCTTGGCGATGAAATGCAGGTGCATGCAGGGCGTGATGTTGCGCGGATCTTCCATCATGAAGGTCAGGAATTCGCGGAAGAGCGCGTTGTACATCTGGTCCACGTCGTGGTCGCGCTGAATGACCTCGCGGGCGAGTGCCGCGTCGCGCTGGATATAGGCGTCGAGCACGTCGCGCAGCATCCGCTCGGTCTCGCGCGCCATGCGGCGCAGCGAGGCGGTGGCGCCGCTGATCGGGCTCATCTGAGCGAGCACCGTGGTGCGCTTGGCCATGTTCTTGGCGTAGTCGCCGATGCGTTCGAGGTTCGAGGCGATTTTCATCACCGTCAGGATGACGCGCAGGTCGATGGCGGTGGGCGCGCGCAGGGCGATTGTCCGCGCGGTTTCCTGGTCGATCTGTTCTTCGAGGTCGTCGATCACGCGGTCGCCGGCACGGACCTTTTCGGCCAGTTCCTCGTCGCGGGTGTCGAGCGAGATGGCGGCGTTCATGATCGCCTCTTCCACCAGGCCGCCCATCTTCATGATCAGCGCCTGGACGGTTTCGAGGTCACGGTCGAAGGCCGATGAGATGTGTTCGTCGTTCATAGCGTGCGCTCCTTAGCCGATCCGGCCGGTGATGTAGCTTTCGGTGCGGGGATCTTCGGGGTTGGTGAAGATCTTGCCGGTTTCGCCGAATTCCACGAGGTTGCCGAGGTGGAAGAAGGCGGTCTTCTGGCTGACGCGGGCGGCCTGCTGCATCGAGTGGGTCACGATCACGACCGAATATTCGGTACGCAGCTCGTCGATCAGTTCCTCCACTTGCGCGGTGGCGATGGGATCGAGCGCCGAGCAGGGTTCGTCCATCAGCAGCACCTCGGGTTCGGTGGCCACGGCGCGAGCGATGCAGAGACGCTGCTGCTGCCCGCCCGAGAGGCCCGTGCCGGAGGCTTGCAGGCGGTCCTTGACCTCGTCCCAGATGGCGCCGCGGCGCAGGGCGCGCTCGACGATCTCGTCCAGATCGGCCTTGTTCTTGGCCATGCCGTGGATACGGGGGCCGTAGGCGATGTTGTCGTAGATCGACTTGGGGAACGGGTTGGGTTTCTGGAACACCATGCCGACCTTGGCGCGCAACTGCACCGGGTCGACTTTCTTGTCGTAGATATCCTCGCCATCCAGCAGGATATCGCCCTCGACCCGGCAGATGTCGATCGTGTCGTTCATCCGGTTGAGACAGCGCAGGAAGGTGGACTTGCCACAGCCCGAGGGCCCGATGAAGGCAGTCACGGTCTTGTCTTCCAGCGCGACATCCACGTCCTTGATGGCGTGGGTGTCGCCGTAATAGACCTGAACGCCCTTGGCCGAGAATTTGATGTCTTTCTGATCCACGGCTCTCTCCGTATTTGGCGTATCGTACATGGCGCGGTCCCTTTCTACCAGCGGCGCTCGAAGCGGCGGCGCAGGATGATGGCGATGATGTTCATGGTCAGCAGGAAGACCAGCAGGATGATGATGCCGCCCCAGGCTTTCTCATAGAAGCTGGCGTCGGCGCGGGCGGCCCAGGTGTAGATCTGGGCGGGCATGGCCGAGTTGGGCTCGGTGAAGCCGGCGACGAAGCCGTCAGGATAGCCGCGGGCGACGAAGCCGACCATGCCGATCAGCAGAAGCGGCGCGGTTTCGCCAAGGGCCTGCGCGAGGCCGATGATGGTGCCGGTCAGGATGCCGGGCATGGCGAGCGGCAGGACGTGGTGGAAGACCGCCTGCATCTTGGAGGCCCCGACGCCGAGCGCCGCATCGCGAATGGAGGGCGGCACGGATTTGAGCGAGGCGCGGGTCGAGATGATGATCGTGGGCAGGGTCATCAGGGTCAGCACCAGCCCGCCAACCAGAGGAGCCGATTGCGGCAGGTGCATGAACTGGATGAACACGGCAAGGCCGAGGATACCGAAGACGATTGACGGCACGGCGGCGAGGTTGGAGATGTTCACCTCGATCAGGTCGGTGAAGCGGTTCTGCGGCGCGAATTCCTCAAGATAGATCGAGGCGGCGACTCCGATGGGCAGCGACAGGACCAGCACCACCAACATCATGAAGAACGAACCGATGACCGAAGCGCCGATGCCGGCCCCGCCGGGGTTGTCGACGCCGGAATCCGCGCCGGTGATGAAGTTCCAGTTGAACTCGGACTTGATGATGCCCGCGTTGCGCAGCGCATCCACAAGATCGAGGTCGGCGGCCATCAGGAACCGGCTGTCCTGCATGCTTTCGCGGGTGACACGGCCGTTGAAATAGCCGTCGACACGCGACGAGGCGGAGAGCGAGAAGGACGTCGGCTCGCCGAGACGGTTCTGGTTGCCCGCGTAGTATTCCCGCAGGTTGCCGCCGACCTTGCCCAGCACGCGTTCGATCGAGGCCTCGTCGAATTCAACCTCCATCCCGCGTTCCTCCAGTTGCTGCTGAAGCTCGGCGATGAAGAGGTTGGAATAGGCCTTGGTCTTGAAAAGTTCGCTCTCGGCCTCGTCGAATTGTTCTTGCGTCAGGGTGAACTCCATCTCCACCACGGTGTGGGTGAAGGCCGGAAGGCCCGAGCGGATGATCGAGAAGAACAGCACGACAAGAAAGAAGATGCCGATGATGATCGCCGTCAGCCCGTAGGCGCGGAAGCGTTTCTCGGCGGCATTGCGCCGCTTGGTGTTGGCGTCGGCGGTCTTAAGCGAGGAGCGGTCGCGGCCACCGCCGCTGGCGCCATTGAGCGTTGCGTCGGTCATTCGTACTGCTCCCGGTATTTGCGCACGATATAAAGGGCGAAGACGTTCAGGCAGAGCGTGATGACGAAAAGCGTCATCCCGAGGGCGAAGGCCACCAGAGCCTCGGGCGAGGCGAAGTCGGCGTCACCCGTGAGCTGGCTGACGATCTTGGCGGTCACGGTTGTCATGGCCTCGAACGGGTTGAGGCTGAGCCGGGCTGCGGCCCCTGCCCCCAGCACCACGATCATCGTCTCGCCGATGGCGCGGCTGGCGGCCAGAAGGATGGCGCCCACGATGCCCGGCAGGGCGGCGGGCAGCACCACCTGGCGGATGGTTTCCGATTGCGTGGCACCCAGCCCGTAGGAGCCGTCGCGCATGGCCTGCGGCACCGCGTTGATGATATCGTCGCTGAGCGAGCTGACGAAGGGGATCAGCATGATGCCCATCACCAGACCGGCGGTCATGACGGCGGTGCCGGCCTGCATGATCCCGAGGCCCTCGTCACCGAATACCTTCAGCAAAAGCGGGCCTACTGTCAGCAGGGCGAAAAGGCCGTAGACAATGGTAGGGATCCCGGCCAGCACCTCGAGCAGCGGCTTGGCGACCGAGCGGACCTTGGGCGAGGCGTATTCCGACAGGTAGATCGCGGCGAAAAGCCCGATGGGCACGGCCACGGCCAGCGCCACGATGGAAATGTAGAACGTGCCCCACAGCAGCGGGATCACCCCGAGGTCCGAACTGCCGCCCCGGCCAGAGAAGCTGGGCGCCCAGTTGGTGCCGAAGAAGAAATCGGAGGCCGGGTAAAGTCGGAAGAACTCGATGGTGTTGAACACCAGCGACAGGATGATGCCGACCGTGGTCAGGATGGCGATGGAGGCCGCACCGATCAAGAGCGCGCGGATGCTTTGCTCGACCGTGTTGCGGGCGCGGAAATCGCCGTGGGATTCGCGCAGGCCCCAGAGCGCGCCGAGCACGGCCAGCACGAGCACCGCGACGGTCATCATCAGGTTGCCGGTGGCGTTCATGACGCGGTAGCGCTGGGCGGCGTTCAGGATGGGTTGGGTCACTTCCGAGGTGACGATCTGGCCCGCATCCTTGAGCCGCTGGGTGACGTCGGCGAGGTCGGCGCGGGCGTTCTTGACGAAATCCTCGTCCATCAGGCCCTGCGCGACGGCATTGTCGAGACCCTCGGCGGTGCGGCGCACCTCGGCCATGACCAGCCCCAGGGATCCGGTATTGCCGACCGAGCGGTCGGGGATCATGCCCGAGATCGTGTTGCCGACCACGATCGGCTGGATCAGCAGCCACGCGATCATCAGCAGGAAGGCCGGAACGACCACCTTGATCAGGACGTTCGAGCCGTAATAGGACGGCAGGGAGTGGAGCTTGCGGTTGTCGCCCCCCACGCTTTGAAGCGCCCGCCCGCGACCGAGCACATAGCCCACCGCCGCGATGCCAAGCACGATCAGGAATAGCCAGAGTGTCGGCATGAGCCCCCCATCCGTCTGTCTGGAAAAATTACCTAAAAGGGGTTGGGGGCGGCGGATTGTGCCGCCCCCGGTGGTCAGAGGCTATCAGGAGCCGCTGCCCATGGTTTCTTCGGCCTCGACAGCCGACTGCGTGGCCGCCAGCTCGGGGTCCGCGACCAGGCCATAGTTCGACAGCGGGCCGCCGGGGCCTGCGATCTCGTCGGCGACGAAGAACTGTGCGTACTCTTTCAGGCCGGGGATCACGCCGATATGCGCTTTCTTGACGTAGAAGAACAGCGGGCGCGACACCGGGTATTCACCCGACGCGATGGTGTCGGTCGAGGGCGCGATGCCGCTCATGGTGGCGACCTTCAGCTTGTCGGTGTTGTTCTCGTAGAACGCCAGGCCGAACACGCCGATGCCGTTGGTGTTGGCGTCGATGCGCGCCAGGGTCTCGGTGTAGTCGCCGTCGATATCGACCGACTTGCCGTCCTGACGGACGTCAAGGCAGGCGTCTTCGGCTTCGTCTTCGCTCATGCCGCTGTCCAGCATGGCCTGCATCGCGCCGGTTTCCTCGCAGCCGACCAGCAGAACCTTCTCTTCGAAGACTTCGCGGGTGCCGTGCTTGGTGCCGGGGATGAACATCGCGATTTCGGCGTCGGGCAGCTCGGAGTTGAACTCGGCCCAGCTTTCGTGGGTGTTCTCGACCAGCTCGCCGTCTTTCAGGACGGTGGCGCCGATGGCGTTGAAGATGTCGGTGGGCTCGAACGCGGTGAACTCGGGACCGGATTGCTGGCTGGCAAAAACGATGCCGTCATAGCCGATGCGCACTTCGATGATGTCGGTCACGCCGTTGTCGGCGCAGGCCTTGATCTCTTTTTCGCGGATGGCGCGCGAGGCGTTCGCCACGTCGATGGTGTTTTCGCCAACGCCTTCGCAGAAGCGTTTCAGGCCAGCCGACGAGCCGCCCGATTCCACGACCGGGGTCGGGTAATCGGTGTTTTCGCCGAAGAGCTCGGCCACGATCGACGCGTAGGGCAGCACGGTGGAAGAACCGGCAACCTGGACGTTGTCACGTGCAGCGGCAGCGGTGGCCGAAACGGCCGCGATCGCCAGGGTAGAGGCGGTCATTTTCATGAAGGACATTTATAGCTCCTGATATCCATGTATCCCGGTCACCTTGCAGCGGGCGACCTTGGCGCCCTGCTACGCCTCGGGCACGACGCTTTTGTTACGGTTTTGTAACGGTTTTATGACAGGCCCCTTTTTGCGAAGGTTAACGCCGAATTAATTTCGGTTGACGTCGCGACGCAATGATGGGGGGTGCGTCAGGCCTGCGGGGACGCGGGGCGCGAGGGCAGAATCACGTCGAATCGGGTGCCCTGCCCCAGCTCTGATTCGACCTTCAGCCGGCCGCGGTGGCGGTTGACGATATGCTTGACGATGGCCAGCCCGAGCCCGGTGCCGCCCATCTCGCGCGAGCGGTGGCTGTCGATGCGGTAGAAGCGTTCGGTCAGGCGGGGGATGTGCACCTCCTCGATGCCGGGGCCCTGGTCGGCCACGGAGACCACCGCCGAGGGGCCGCGCAGCGCGGGGTGATCGGAATGCGCCGCAAGCGTCACGGTGACGGTCTTGCCGGGGCCGCCATACTTGACGGCATTCTCGATCAGGTTGGTCAGGACCTGGTGAAGCTGATCGGCATCGCCGGGCACGTGGATCTCTTGCACCTCGGTCAGGAAGGCGATCTTCACGTCAGCTTCCTCGGCGATGGGTCGGGTGGCGTGGGTCACGGCATTGATCAGCCGGATCAGGTCGACGCGGTCGGTGGGGCGCACGCGCTCCTGCGCCTCGACCCGGCTGAGCGACAGGAGGTCCTTGACGAGGCGCTCCATCCGGCTGGCCTCTACCTGCATGGTGCCCAGAAACCGCTCCGTCGCCACAGGGTCATTGCGGGCGGGACCGCGCAGGGTTTCGATGAAGCCCAGCAGCGCGGTCAGCGGCGTGCGCAATTCGTGGCTGACATTGGCCACGAAATCGCGGCGCATCTGGCCCACCTGTTCCAGATGCGTGACATCCTCGAAGCACAACAGCACGCCCGAGCCCGCCTCGGTCTCGACCGGGCTGCATGTGACGATGAAGGTGGTGTCCTGCGCGCCGGCGCTGGAGAGGTAGCGCGTCTGGCGCGTCTCGCGGTCGCGCAGGGACGCCTCGACCGCGTCGAGCACGGTGGGCTGGCGGATGGCGGTGATGAAATGGCGCCCGGTCAGCCCCGGCCCCAGGAGCGCCACGGCGCGGTCATTGGCGCCAAGGATGCGCTCGCCCCGGCCGACAAGGACCGAAGCCAGGGGAATCGCCTGCAAAAGCGTGGCGATATTGCCCTGGTTCATTCCGTGTCGAGGCGGCGCAGTCCCGCCCGGTAGCGCGCGGCGTTCTTCTGGTAGTGCAGCGCGGTGGCCGTGAAGGCGGCGATGGCCTGTTCGTCCAGTTCGCGCACGATCTTGCCGGGCGCGCCCATGACGAGGCTGCCATCGGGGATCTCCTTGCCCTCGGTGATCAGCGCGCCTGCCCCGATCAGGCAGTTGTTGCCGATCCTGGCGCCGTTCAGCACGGTCGCGCCCATGCCGATCAGCGTGTTTTCCCCCAGCGTGCAGCCATGCAGCATCGCCTTGTGCCCGATGGTGCAGCCGCGCCCGATACTCAGCGGAAAGCCGGGATCGGTGTGCATGACCACGTTTTCCTGCACGTTGCTGCCCTCCCCCACGACGATCGGCTCGTTGTCGCCGCGCAGGGTGCAGCCGAACCAGACCGAGGAATTCTCCTCGAGCACCACCTTGCCGATGATGTTGGCATCGGGCGCCACCCAGGTGCCGGTTTCCAGTTGCGGGATTACGTCGTCAAGCGCGTAGATGGGCATTCATCTCTCCTCGAATTCGGCCTGCAGGCGTTGCACATGGGCGTTCAGGTCGGGCTGTTGCAGGCGGCGCAGGCGGGCGGCCGAGACAATGGTCTTCAGCGCCTTGTCGGTGGTGTCCAGGTCGTCATTGACCAGCACGTAATCGTATTCGCCCCAGTGGCTGATCTCGTCCCAGCTTTTCTGCATCCGCTTGGCGATGGTCTCGGGGCTGTCCTGGCCGCGGGTCTCAAGCCGGCGGTGCAGCTCGGTGATCGAGGGCGGCAGGATGAAGATCGACAGGGTATGGGGGCCGAGAACCGAGTTCTGGATCTGCTGCGCGCCCTGCCAGTCGATATCGAAGAGCACGTCTCGGCCGGCGTCGATGGCGGCCTGCACGGGGCCGCGGGGCGAGCCGTAGAAATTGCCGAAGACATGGGCGTGTTCCAGCATCTCGCCCGCCGCAACCTGGCGGCGGAAGGTGCTGTCGTCGAGGAAGTGATAATCCTGCCCGTCCACTTCGCCCGCACGTGGGGGGCGCGTGGTGGCCGAGACGGAAAACGAGATCGTGCTGTCCCAGTCGCGCAGGCGGCGCGACAGGGTGGACTTGCCCGCGCCCGAGGGCGAGGACAGGATGATCAGAAGGCCGCGGCGGTGTTTCATGGGGCCTCCGGTGCGGGCAGGCGGCCCGGCTTTTTTTTGCCCGAAATACTCATGCAAGCGCCGAAGGCGCGCTGCGGCGACGCCGAAGTCGGCGCAAATCCTTTGGGGCAGAGTGTGCGAGGGGCCGAGAGGTCCCGGGCCAAGCCCGGGACGGGGTGGCGCGTAATTGCCGCGAGATCGCCCCAGGTCAGGCCCTGGACAGGCAGGATCACGTCCGGGATGACCTGCAAAACCCTGTTTTGCAGGTCACTCCACATTCTGCACCTGTTCACGCATCTGTTCGATCACGCTTTTCAGCTCCAGCCCCACGCTCGTCAGGTCGCGGCTTTGCGCCTTGGAACACAGCGTGTTGGCCTCGCGGTTGAATTCCTGCGCGAGAAAGTCGAGCTTGCGGCCCGCCGGGCTGCCCTTGGCGATGAGGTCGCGGGCGGCGGCCACGTGGCTGCGCAGGCGGTCGATTTCCTCGGTCACGTCGGATTTCACAGCCAGCACGGCCAGTTCCTGGGCGATGCGCGCTTCCTCGACGCCGTCGGTATTGTCCATCACCCGCTGAAGCGCGGCGCGGAAATTGGCCTCGGTTTCGGGGCGGCGGGCCTCGGCGGCGGTGGCGGCGGCGTCGGTGAGGTCCGCGATCCGGGCAAGCTGGCCGCTCAGCACCTCGGCCAATGCGGCACCTTCGCGGTGGCGCATCGACTGGAAACTGTCCAGAACGGTCTCGAAATCCGCCACCAGCGCCTTGCCCAGGGCGGTGGTGTCCTCGGCCTGCGTGCCCGGCTCGAACACGCCGCGCAGGGCCAGCACGTCGGCGGCGTTGGCCGGCGCCAGCGACAGGCCGAGCGCCATGGCGCGGGCCTCGATCTCGGTCATCGCCGCCAGCACGCGGTCGAGCTGGGCGGTGTCCAGTTGCGCGGCCGCGCCGCCGTCCTGCGCCTGAAGCTTCAGCGAGAGGGTGACATTGCCGCGCGAAAGTGCCCCGGTCAGGCGCGCGCGCAGCGCCGCTTCCAGCCCTTCGATCCAGTCGGGCACCCGCAGGCGCAGATCGAGGCCCCGCCCGTTCACCGACCTGAGGTCCCACGTCCAGCCGAAACGCCCATGCGCCCCCTGCCCCGCGGCATAGCCGGTCATGGAAATCAGGGGGGACGGATCTTTTGTCACGGTGCAGCCTATCCTTCGCGCGCGGGCCGTGAAAACGCCCGGTCTCGTTGCAGGTGTCCTAGTCTTTCGGGGCCCCCTTCGCAAGCGCCCTGCGCGGGGCCGCGTTAACCACTGGGCAACAAAGTTGAACAAATTCGGGCAGAATTGTGGCAAGCTTGTTCCAAGTCGAGCTGCATCTGATTCAATTTGAAGGCAGTGCAGGACCGCGCGGGAGTGGCGCAGGGTCGATCTCGCACGGGGGCGTTCCGGGCGCGTGATCACGTTCGGATCGGAATATTCATGGTGAGGCCGGCGTCGGAGCCGGATGGGGAAAGACCGATGACGGATGATTCTGGAACCTCGTTCCCGGACAAGATTTTGGACTTGCAGCTACCGGGTGCAGGCGCGGCCCGCCGCCGGCGCGAGGCGGACCTGCGCGAGTTCGTCGCCTACTGGTCGGCGATGCGATGGGGCGGCGACGTGCCGCTGCGCACCGAGATCGACCCGCGCGGCATCGAGAGCCTGCTGAGCAATGCCTTCATCGTCGAAAAGGTCGCTCCCGGCATCGCCCGGCTGCGCATCGCCGGCACGCACCTGTCGGACGTGATGGGCATGGAAGTGCGCGGCATGCCCCTGTCGGCCCTGATCGCGCCCGAGGACCGGGCGCAGCTGGCCGATGCGATGGTGGAGCTGTTCGAGCGGCCCGCGACGCTGCGGCTGGACCTGACCGCGCCCGGCGGCATCCGCCGTCCGGCACTGGCGGCGACGCTGATCGTGCTGCCGCTGCGCAGCGACCTGGGCGATATCTCGCGCGCGCTGGGCTGCTTCGTGACCGACGGGCCGATCGGCGCGACGCCGCGTCGGTTCCGCATCGTGGAGTGCCAGGTGACTCCGGTCGATCTGACCGACGCGACGGCGCCCGGATTCAGCGAAGAGCAGGCGCGGCTGGCGCCCCCTGCCCCGAAGGCTCGGCATGAGCGGCCCGCACCGCTGTCACACCCCAGCGAACGGCCCTATTTGCGACTGGTTCACAGCGACTGAGCCGCGTCCAGACGGGCCTTGAGTGCCGCGTTCTCGGCACGCAGGTCTGCCAGCTCCTGCTGGAAGGGTTCGAGGATCGGGCCCAGTTCCTCCATCGTCAGTCGGACGGGGATGTGCTGGGGGCAGTTCCAGTCGAAGCCTTCGACGGTGATGACCACGGCGCGTTCGGGGCGCGCCTTGTAGCCGACGTCCATCAGCCGGGAAACCAGCTCGGGCTCGTCCGAGATCGCCACGCGGCCGAGGATCTTGAGCCGCGCGCTGTTGGGGTAATCCATCAGGATGAGCGAGATACGGTCGTTGTCTGCCAGGTTGCCGGCAGAAATATATTGGCGGTTGCCGCGATAGTCGGCATAGCCCAGCCTCTTTTCGTCCAGCACCTTGAGAAACCCGCGCGGGCCGCCGCGGAACTGCACGTAAGGCCAGCCCGTGGCGCTGACCGTGGCCTGGTAGAAGCCGTCGCGCAGGGCGATGAACTGTGTTTCGTTGGGGCCAAGACGGTCGTCGGCGGGGGCATCGGGGGCAAAGCTGCGGGCATACATGGCGGCAGAGCCCTGTTTTTCCTGCATGGCGCGGACGGCGTCGGTGAAAGCGAGTTCGTGGAAGGTCTTGGCCATGTCTTGCGTCCTTTCAGGTGCTCAAGGCCGCTAGATCGGGATGCAGCGGGTATTTCGCAAATCACGAGGCCGCGAGGCACGGTGTGCTCAGAGCCCGTCGAACTGCGATTTCTGCGTGTCGTTCCAGCGCACGGTCAGGCTGTAGCCATCCTCGTCTTGCACTTCGTCCTCGACAAGCCCCTTCTCGAACAGCCAGGCGCGCTTGCGGCCCGCTTCAAAGCCCAGCGAGACCGTTTCGACGCGGGTCGCGCCCGCCAGGCGGGTGATGATGGTGTCGCTGAGCGCGGCCATGCCTTCGCCGGTGATGGCCGACAGAAGCTGGACATTGTCGAAGCGCGCGGCGCGGTTCTCGGCCAGGGTGCGGTCCTCTGGCGACAGGCGGTCGATCTTGTTCCAGACCTCGATCTGGGGCGTGGTGTCCAGCACGCCGAGGCTGGTGAGGATCTCGTGCACGTCGCCGGCCTGGTCCTCGGTCTCGGGGTGCGAAATGTCGCGGACATGCACGATGAGATCGGCGGCCAGCACTTCCTCGAGCGTGGCGCGGAAGGCGGCGACGAGTTCGGTGGGCAGGTCCGAGATGAAGCCCACCGTGTCGGACAGGATGACCTCGGGACCGCCGCCCGGCAGGGCGATCTTGCGCATGGTGGGGTCGAGCGTCGCAAAGAGCATGTCCTTGGCCATCACCTCGGCCCCCGTCAGGTGGTTGAAGAGCGTGGACTTGCCGGCGTTGGTGTAGCCCACCAGCGCCACGATGGGGAACGGCACCTTGGCGCGGGCGGCGCGGTGCAGGGTGCGGGTCTTGACGACCTTTTCCAGCTGGCGGCGCAGGCGCACGAGCTGTTCGTCGATGGCGCGGCGGTCCGCCTCGATCTGGGTCTCGCCGGGGCCGCCCACAAAGCCCAGCCCGCCGCGCTGACGTTCAAGGTGGGTCCAGGCGCGGACCAGACGTGTGCGCTGGTAGCTGAGCGCAGCCATTTCCACCTGCAACACGCCTTCGCGGGTGGCGGCGCGGTCGGAAAAGATTTCAAGGATCAGGCCGGTGCGGTCCAGCAATTTGACGCCCAGCTGCTTTTCCAGATTGCGCTGCTGGACGGGCGACACCGGGCCGTCGATCAGGACCAGCTCGACCTCGTTTTCCTCGACCAGCGATTGCAGCTCGGCCAGCTTGCCCTTCGAGAACAGCATCCCGGGATGCGGGTCGCGCAGGCGCACGACCGAGCCGCCCAGCACGTCCAGCCCCGGCAGGGCGTGGGCCAGCGACACGGCTTCTTCAAGCGCGAGCGCGGGGTCACGCTCGCGATCGGAACCGGGAATATCGGGGTGCAGGACCCAGGAGCGGGTGTCCGAAACGTCGGTCTGGGTCAAGACCCGTCATCGCCCTCGTACAGGCTGACCGGCTGGGAGGGCATGATAGTGGACACGGCATGTTTGTAGACAAGCTGTGACTGCCCGTCGCGGCGCAGCAGGATGCAGAAATTGTCGAACCAGGTGATCACGCCTTGCAGCTTGACGCCGTTGATCAGGAAAACCGTGACGGGAATCTTGGTCTTGCGGACCTGATTCAGAAATGCGTCTTGCAGGTTTTGTCGGTCTGTCGCCATTGTTTTTATAGCCTTTGTTCTTGCATGGGGCGCGTTGCGGCCCCGGTCTCCCTCGCAAGGGAGTATGGAGTGGGCGTTTCGGAGTTTCCAGCCCAAAAATCAAATCGTTGCGGCGTCTTGCCGGGAAGATATGTCACGACCGTGACACGCGCGCAACTTGGCCCGGCCTGCGCCGGGCCTCAGCGGCGCCACAGGCTGGGGTTGAACAGCGCGATCAGCGCCAGCGTCTCCATCCGGCCCAGCACCATGGCCGCGGAAAAGACCAGCTTGGCCGCCGGGCGCATTTCCAGCAGGGGAATGGGCGCGTCGGCCCCGACCTGGGTCAGCGGGCCGGCGGTGGCGAGGGCCGCGGTGGACAGCACGATGGCGTTCTGCAGATCCTCGCCCAGGGCGGCCATCAGCACGGTCACCAGCGCCAGCGACAGCGCGAAGAGCATGAAGAAGATCCAGGCCACGAACGCGCCCTCGCGCCGCATCCGGCGGGTGTGGACCCCGGCGCGCCCCACCGACGAGGGATGCACCAGACGCTCCATCTCGCGCTGGCCATTGAGGTAGAGCGCGTAGATCCGCAAGAGTTTCACGCCCCCCGCCGTGGTGGCCACGCCGCCGCCGAACATCGCCAGCCCCATCAGCAGAAGGCCCGGCGTGCCCAGGCCCGACCAGCTTTGCGCCGCCTCCCATGCCGCGCTTTGAAAGCCGGTGGTGGAGAGGAACGACATGACGGTGAACGTGCCGCCCCAGAGCGCCTGAAGCGCCATGCCGAAATCCTCGACCTGGTCGACGTCGAACGCGCCCAGCCAATGGCGCGAGAAGAGGATCAGCGGCACGCCGACGACGAGGGCGCAGCCGATGCGGAACTCGGGGTCGCCCAGCACACTGGTGGAGCGGCTGGTCAGCGTGTCCGAGGAGAAGGTCAGCCGCGAGAGGGCGAAGAACATGAAGAGGAAGATCACGATCTCGCCGCCGAAGCCGCTGCCGGCATTCTCGACTCCGCCGACGGCGGAAATGCCGCTGGTGGCCATGGTGGACATGGCATGAACCACGGCGACGAGCGGGCGGTCGCCGCCGATCACCAGCATCAGCCACAGAACGCCCGTCAGCCCCACGTAGATCGGCGCCAGCGCCTGGGTGCTTTGGGCGATGCGGCGGGCGGAGGTGGCGCGGCGGAAGCGGCTGAGCGCATCCTCGCCCTGCCCCGGCTCGGCCGAGACGGTGATCTCGAACCCGCCCAGGTTCATCGGCGCCAGCACCGCCGAGGCCGCGATCCAGATCAGCAGACCGCCGAACCAGCCGACGAGACCGCGCCAGAGATGCAGGCTGTCGACCAGCCGCGAGGGGTTGTCGAAGAGCGTGGCGCCGGTGGTGGTGAGGCACGACACCATCTCGACATACGCGTTGAGAAAGCGCGTGGTCTCGAGCCCCTCGTAGAAGGGCAGCGCCAGAAAGATCGGCAGCGCGGTATAGGCCAGCGCCAGCGACGCGAGGTTCTGGATGTCGGTGTTGTCCTGCTGGCGGCGGCCGGAGATGGCGAGGCCGATGAGCAGGATGAAGATGATCCCGAGGACGCTGGAATAGAGAAAGGCGCGGGCGACGGAATGATCGTCCTGCACGAAGGCATGAAGCGCGGGGCCGAGCATGGCGACGCTGGCGATCCCGGTCAGCACGAGAATGAGCGGAAACCGCAGCAGACGGGCGGTCAGGCCCGGCGACGATGTCTCAGAAGAAATCAATCGAAACCTGCAGGAGCTGTTCCACCCGGCCCACATCCGACGCCAGCGCGAAGATCACCACCACGTCGCCCGCCTCGATCCGCATGGTGCCGGAGGGCTTGAGCACCTTGCCGTCGCGCAGCACGCCGCCCACGAGCACGCCTTCGGGGAAGTCGATCTCGCGGATGGCGGCGCCGGCGATGTTGGAGGTGGACATGACCTCGGCCTCGATCACCTCGGCCTCGGCGTCGCCGATGGAATAGACCGAGCGCACGCGGCCGTGGCGGACGTGGCGCAGGATCGAGCTGACGGTGGTGGAGCGCGGATTGATATAGGCGTCGATGCCCAGGGGCTCCATCATCGGCAGAAGCGTGGGGTCGTTGATCAGCGCGATGGCAAAGGGGCAGCCCTCGGCCTTGGCGCGCACGGCGGCCAGCATGTTGGTCTTGTCGTCGTCGGTGACGGCCAGCACCGCATCCGTGCGCGAGATGTTGGCCTCGGCCAGGAGTTGCGCATCGAGACCGTCGCCGTTCAGGACGATGGTGCGTTCCAGGGCGTCGGCGGCGCGCTCGGCCACTCTGCGGTCGCGCTCGATCACCTTGACGCGGGTGCGCTTGCCGCGCTTCTCGATCCGCTTGGCGACGCTGAGGCCGATATTGCCGCCGCCGATGATGACCAGCCGTTCCTGCGTCTGGGAGGTCTTGCCGAAGACCTCCATGGTGCGCGGCACGTCCTCGGTGGGGGCGAAGACATAGGCGTCGTCGCCGACGAAAAGCTGGTCCTCGGCCTCGGGGGCGAAGAGCTTGCCGTCGCGGCGGATGGCGAGCACGACCACTTCGAGCGTCGAGAAAAGGTCGGTGAGCTGCCGCAAGGGCGTGTTGACGATGGGGCAGTCATCCTCGATCCGCAGGCCCATAAGTTGTGCCTTACCTTCCATGAAGGTCTCGGTGTCGAAGGCGGCCGGCGCGGCAAGGCGTTGCAGCGCGGCCTCGGCCACCTCGCGCTCTGGCGAGATGACCACGTCGATGGGCATGTGGTCGCGGCGGTAGAGGTCGGAATAGATGGCATCCAGGTAGGACTGGCTGCGCAGGCGGGCGATCTTGCGGTTGATGGAAAAGACCGAGTGCGCCACCTGGCAGGTGACCATGTTGACCTCGTCGGAATGGGTGGCGGCGATGATCATGTCGGCATCGCGCGCCCCAGCCTGGTCGAGCACGTTGGGGTAGCTGGCAAATCCGTTGATGCCCTGCACGTCCAGCGTCTCGGTGGCGCGGCGCACAAGGTCGGGGTTGCTGTCGACCACGGTGACGTCGTTGCGTTCGCCCGACAGGTGGCGCGCGATCTGCCAGCCGACCTGCCCTGCCCCGCAGATGATGACCTTCATGGGCTATGCCCTTATTGACCCAATCGAGCGCTTTGCATGACAGATGGGGCTGTCACGGTCAATTGCTTTGTCCTGCGGGAATTTGGCGAATAAGCTGGACGCATGGAATGGTACCGAGTCCCTCTTTTTGCCTGTGTCGCCCTGCTGTTGGCAGGGTGCCTGCCGACAACCGTCTATTACAAGGAAGGCGCGCCGGTGAGCGGTGTTGCCCGGGACCGCACGCAATGCGACGTGGACGCCCTGCGCCAGGTTCCGGTGCGCACGCTGACGCGGTACATTCCCCCGACCTACAGCTATCGGCAGGTCTGCAACGGAGCGGGCGCGTGCCGCACGGTCCGCGTGATCCTGTCCCCCGGCCGGTGGGAGCGGTACGACGCCAACGAGGGGCTGCGGGCGCGGGTGGCCAGGCAGTGCATGGCAGACCAGGGGTATGAGAAGGTCAGCCTGAAACCCTGCCCGCCCGAGGTGGTGGAGGCGACGGTGATCACCGCGACGCGCGTGCAACCGCCCCTGACGGAGAATTCCTGCGCGATCCGCATCAAGGGCGGGAAATACCAGATCGTGAACCCGGACTAGGTCGCGTGACCAGGTGGAGCGCATGCGGCGCGCTCGATGTCTCGGCGGCGGGGCCGCCTCGGGACTGCCTCCGCCGGGGATATTTGGGGCCAGAGGAAGCAGGGCGGTCGTGGGCCGTCCGGCCCGTTCAGCCGGTGGCGGCCTGCTGGCTGTCCTCTTCCTCGTCCGAGAGCCGCGCGCCCTTGGCGCCGGTGACCACGCCCAGCGATTTCAGCTTGCGGTGCAGGGCGCTGCGTTCCATGCCGACGAATTCCGCCGTGCGGCTGATATTGCCGCCGAAGCGGTTGATCTGGGTCATCAGGTATTCGCGCTCGAACGCCTCGCGGGCTTCGCGCAGGGGCATGGTGGCGACAGTGCCCGAGAGGACAACCCGGCCCTCGTCGCTGGGCGTGGCGCTGTCGCCGGGGATCTCGCGCGCGTTGATGTCGCCCGAGCTGTCGCCCAGGATCAGGATGCGTTCGATCACGTTGCGCAGCTGGCGCACGTTGCCGGGCCAGCGCATCGTCTGCAGGAGGGCCGCCGCCTCGTCGCCCAGGGCGCGGATCGGCAGGCCCTGTTCGCCGTTGAGTTTCTCGATGAAGTAGCCGGCCAGCACGGGGATGTCCTCGCGCCGGTCCTCGAGGCTGGGCACGGCGATGGGCACCACGTTCAGGCGGTGGTAAAGTTCGCGGCGGAACCGCTCGGCCCTGATTTCCGCCTCGAGGTCGCGGGAGGTGGAGGAGATGACGCGCAGGTCGACCTGGACCTTGTCGCTGCCGCCCACGCGCAGGAAGGTCTGATCGACCAGCACGCGCAGGATCTTGCCCTGGGTGCCCAAGGGCATGTCGGCGACCTCGTCGAAATAGATGACGCCGGTATTGGCCTCTTCCAGAAGGCCCGGGGTGACGGTGCCGTCCTCGGCCTCGCGTCCGAAGAGCACCTCTTCCATGCGATCGGGTTCAATCGAGGCGCAGCCGGCGCAGACGAAGGGGCCGGCCGCGCGGTCGGAATTGGCGTGGATGTAGCGCGCGGCCAGTTCCTTGCCCGATCCGGCGGGGCCCGACAGCATGACCCGGCCGTTCGAGCGCGTGACCTTGTCGAGCTGGCTCACGAGGGTGCGGAAGGCGGGGCTTTCGCCCAGCATGTCGGCCGGGCCACTGCCCTGGCGCTTGAGCGCGACGTTCTCGCGGCGCAGGCGGCTGGTTTCCATGCCGCGGCGGATCACCACCATCAGTTGGTCGATGTTGAACGGTTTCTCGATGAAGTCGTAGGCGCCCTGTTTGATCGCCGCCACCGCGATCTCGATATTGCCGTGGCCCGAGATGATGACAACGGGAACCTCGGGATAGTCGCGTTTGACCGCCTTGAGGATGTCGATCCCGTCCATGTTGCTGTCTTTCAGCCAGATATCGAGGATCAGCAGGCCGGGCGGCTGGTCTCGGATCTCGGCCATGGCCTCGTCGGAATTGCCGGCAAGGCGGGTGGTGAAGCCTTCGTCCTGCAGGATGTCTGAAATCAGTTCTCGAATATCGCGTTCGTCGTCGACAATCAGGATGTCACTCATGGGTCACCTCATACGGCCTGTCGTTGGTCATATTCGTTCAAATCGGAATCAGAGTCGGGGTCGGTGTCCGGCGCCGCCTCGGCGCGGGTCAGGGGAAGTCGGATGACGGCCATGGCGCCGGAGCGGGCGCCGTCCGCGAAGGGTTCGGCGTCTTCGAGCGCAAGGCTGCCGCCATGTTCCTCGATGATCTTCTTGACGATAGGCAGGCCCAGCCCGGTGCCTTTTTCGCGCGTTGTCACGTAAGGCTCGAACAGGCGCGAGCGATCCTCTGGCAGACCGATGCCATTGTCGGAAATGCGAATGACGGCGCTGTCGTCCTCGCGCAGGCTGATCACGCGGATCTGCGGGACGTGGCCGTCGCTGCCTTCTTTTTCGTAAAGGCTATCAATGGCTTCGCCGGCGTTCTTGATCAGGTTTGTCAGCGCCTGGTGCAGCATGGTGCCATCGACCTCGGCCATCAGGGCATCGTCGGTCAGCGTGGTCTCGAAAGTGACGTCGGGCTGGCCGGCCTCTTGCAGAAGGACCGCCTCGCGCAGGAGCTTGGTCAGGCTTTCGACCTTGGTCTGCGGCTCGGGCATCCGGGCGAACTTGGAAAACTCGTCGACGATGCGGCGCAGGTCGTTGGTCTGGCGCACGACCACGTCGGTGAGCTGTTCCAGGCTGGCGGCCTGTTCGTCGTCGAGCAGCCTGGTGAACTTGCGCTTGATGCGTTCGGCCGACAGCTGGATCGGGGTCAGGGGGTTCTTGATCTCGTGCGCGATGCGGCGGGCGACGTCGCCCCAGGCGGCCATGCGCTGGGCGGTCACGAGGTCGGTCACGTCGTCGAAGGCGACCACGTAGCCCTCGCGCCGGCCGCCGTCATTCGTGCGGGTGGACATGCGCACCAGCAGGTTTTCCATCCGACCCGAGCGGCTGACCTTGATCTCCTCCTGGAGGAATCCGGTGTTGGACTCCTTCAGCCGGTCGAAGAGCGCGCCGAATTCCGGGATCGCCACGGAGAGCGCCAGCGATTGCTGGTCCTCGTGCCAGTCGAGCAGGCGTTCGGCGGCACGGTTGACGAAGGTGACGCGGCCCTTCACGTCGAGCCCACCACGCCCGAGGACACGGACCCCAGAACGGAATCGAAGAGCCTGCGGCGGCGCTCGATCTGCTCGGTGTTGGTCAGGAGCCTGTCGCGCTGCTGCTTCAGTTGGCGGGTCATCTGGTTGAAATAGGTCGAGAGCATCCCGATCTCGTCGTCGCCGTCCTCTTCGCGCACCTGCGTGTCCAGATCGCCCTCGCCCACGCGCTGGGCGGCGCTGGTCAGGCGGCCCACCGGGCGGCTGAGGCGTTCGGCAAACCACATGCCCAGCCAAACAGCGGCGAGGATGAGGATCAGCGCGAAGCCGAGGTAGAGCACGCCGAACTCGAAGAGCACGCGGTCGCGTTCATCCTCGCGCTGCTGGTAGAAGCGTGCGGTTTCCTGGGTGTCGTCCAGGAGGCTGAGGATGTCGCCGTCGACATTGCGGCTGACATAGAGGTAGCGGTCGGGGATCTCGTCCAGCGGCAGGAGCGCGCGGAATTCGTTGTTGTCCCAGTCGCGGATGACGACGACGCCCTCTTCGTTGGCCTCCTGAAACATGTCGCGCGAGGGTTCCTCGTAATCGAAGAGGTAGGAGCGTTCGCCCCGCGAGCGGATGTCGCCGGTACCGTCGATCACGAAGGCCTCGCGCAGGCCGCGCTGGATCTCGCGCTGGCCGCGCGACAGGATCTGGCGGATGTCGCCATCGTCGAGGAAGACGGCGGCGCGCTTGGTGGCGTTGATCAGGGACGCCAGGGCGCGCGCATCGGTCAGCAGGTCGCGGCGGTGCTCGTCCTCATAGGCCTGGGCGGCGGCTACGGAGTTGTCGACCACGCGCCCCACCCTGTCGGAGAACCACGCTTCGAGCCCCATGTTCACCGAAAGCGTGGCGAAGACGGCGACGGTGATGGTGGGCAGGAGCGCCATCAGCGCGAAGACGCCCGTCAGGCGCAGGTGCAGGCGGGAGCCGGCGGACTTGCGGCGGCGGGCGGCGACCATCTGGACCACGCGCTGCAACACAAGTGCTGCGACCATGATGATGTAGACCATGTCGGCCAGCAGGACGATGCGCAGGATGTTGGACGAGCTGCCCTGGTCGAGCGGGCCCATGACGAGATAGGTCAGGAACGCCAGCACCGGGCCCAGAACGACGAGGCTGAACGCGGCGGCATTGCGCACGCGTTTCATCCGGCGAAGACGCCCGAGCCTTTCCCACGTCAGTCTGCGTGCTTTTGCAGCCACGCAATCCCCCCATCAGGTTGTGGCGCGGGATGCGCCAGACCTCCAGATATGGCTTGGAACCTGGCAAGGCTTCCGAAGCGCCACAGTCATGTTGCAGTTTTACATCAACTTGCGGCGTCGTGTCACGCGAATATCAAGGTCGGTGATTTTCTTGCGCAATGTATTACGGTTAATGCCAAGAAGATCGGCGCATTTGGCCTGATTTCCGCCCGTGGCATCGAGCGCGATCTCGATCAGGGGCATCTCCATCTCCTTGAGGATTCGCCCGTAGAGGCCCGGCGGCGGCAGGGTGTTGCCGTGCAGGTCGAAGTAGCGGCGCAGGTGGCGCGAGATCGAGGTCGACAGGGTCTCGCCCCCGCCGCCGCCGACCACCGGCGCGGCCTCGGGCTGGTTGCCCAGCACGGCCTCGACCTCGGAGCGGGTGATCTCGGAGGACCGCGCGGTGAGGCCCAGACGCTGAACCGCGTTTTCGATCTGACGGACATTGCCGGGCCAGCTGTAGGCGCGCATCAGTTCCATCGCGTCTTCGGACACGGTGCGCGGCGGCTGGCCCTCGCGCTCGGCCTTCAGGAGGAAGTGCTGGACCAGGAGCGGAATGTCGTCGACGCGGGCGCGCAGGGACGGCACCTCGACCACGGCGCCCGACAGGCGGTAATAGAGGTCCTCGCGCAGCTTGCCCTCTTCCAGCCGGTCGGCCAGGCGGCCCAGCGAGGTGGCCATGAAGCGCGGCACGTGATCGCCCGGCGCGTCCATCATCCGCACCACGCGCGCCTGCGCATCGGTGCTGAGGTCGCCCACCCCGTCCAGCACGATGGTGCCGCCCTTGGCGCGGGCCATGACCCGCGCGGGGCCTTCCAGATCGGCAAGGTCGGTGGGCGTGACGGTGACGAAGGGCAGCGTGCGGCGGTCGGAAAAGTCGTGTATGGCACGCGCGATGAGGGTCTTGCCGGTGCCGGATTCGCCGGTGATCAGCACCGGCAGATCGGTGTTCATCAGCCGGGCGACCACGCGGTAGAGCCCCTGCATCGCCGCGGTGCGCCCCACCAGCGGCAGCTCGTCGGGGCGGTCCTCGGATTTCGGCTCGGTCGGGGGGCGCTTGGTGCGGGCGTCGAGCGCCCGCGCGGTGCGCTTCATCAGGTCGGGCAGGTCGAAAGGCTTGGGCAGGTAATCGAAGGCCGCGGCCTCTTCGGCCTGGATCGCCGTCATTATGGTGTTCTGGGCCGAGATCACGATCACCGGCATGCCCGGGCGGTCCTGGTTGATCTTTGGCAGCATTTCCAGGCCGTTGCCATCGGGCATCATGACGTCGGTGATCACCGCGTCGCCCTTGCCCTCGCCCACCCACCGCATCAGCGTGGTCAGCGACGAGGTGGCGTGCACCCGGCACCCCGCCCGCGTCAGGGCCTGCGTCAGAACCGTGCGGATCGTGCGGTCGTCATCGGCGACCAGTACCGTGCCATCCATTAGCTTTCCTCCATGTCCTTGCCGGCGCGCGGCAGCGATATCCTGAATACTGTGCGTCCCGGCACCGAGCTGACCGAGATCCAGCCGTCGAGGTCCGAGACGATCTTGGCGGCCAGTGCGAGGCCGAGGCCGGTGCCGTTCTCGCGGCCCGACACGAACGGCTCGAACACGTTGCCGGCGATTTCGGGCGGCAGGCCGGGGCCGTCGTCGATGACCTCGATCTGGAGCGGCAGCGACTTGCCCGGGCCGCCACTGTCACGCCGCACCCGCAGGGACTGTTCGTAATAGCTGTGCAGGGTGATGGTGCCGCCCTTGTCGCCCGCGGCCTGTGCCGCGTTCTTCAACAGGTTCTGGATCACCTGCAACAGCTGGTCGGGATCGGCCACGGCGAGCGGCAGCGAGGGGTCGTAATCCTCGACGATGGTCATGTGCGCGGCGAAGCCCACCAGCGCCGAACGGCGGGCGCGGTCCAGAACGTCGTGCAGGTTGACCGCGCGTAGCTTGGGCAGGCTGACATTGCCGAATTGCTCGACCTGTTCCAAGAGGCCGACGATGCGGCGGCTTTCCGACACGATGAGGTCGGTGAGTTCCAGGTCGTCCTGGTCGAGGTTCATCGACAGAAGCTGGGCCGCGCCGGTGATGCCCGCCAGAGGGTTCTTGATTTCATGCGCCAGCATCTCGGCCATGCCGATCGCGGACTTGGCAGCGGATTTGACCGACTGGCTTTGCGTCACGCGGCCCGCCAGTTCGCGGGGCGAAATGAGCAGGATCATGTGATCGTCCCAGCCCGAGACCGGCGCGATCTGCAGGTTGCACTGCATCGGCGCGCGATCCCCTGTGCCCACGTCCACGTCATTGACGAAGAGCGGCGCGGATTTCTCGCGGGCGCGTTCCAGCGCTTCTTCGATGGGCGCGTCGACGGCCAGCTTGTCCCACACCGGCTGGCCGATGATCGAGCGGGCGGATGTCATCAGAAAGCCCTCGGCGGCGGGGTTGATCTGGACGATGCGGTCCTGCCCGTCGAGGATCAGCCCCGGCACCGGCAGCGACGTCCAGACCATTTCGTCCATCCCGGTCATGCGGCGGTCCTTTCCGGGGCGGTCATCGCGTCCTCGAGCAGGCGGTTGACGTTCGCGGGGTCGCGCTCGGTCAGGATGCGCTTGCGCAAGGCCGGGGGCACGTCGCGCCCGTCCATGTACCAGCCCAGGTGCTTGCGGGCGACGCGGGTGCCCAGGTCGGTGCCGTAGAAGGACAGCATGGCGTCGTAATGGTCCTGCACCAGCCGCGTGAGGTCGCGGCCCTGCGGAATGTCCGGCGGAGGCGTGCCATGTAACTCGTGCGCCACCTGGGCCAGCAGCCAGGGACGGCCTTGCGCGCCGCGCCCGATCATGACGCCGTCCGCGCCGGATTTCATCAGCGCGTCGCGGGCGGTGGGGGTGCCGGTGATGTCGCCGTTGGCGATGACGGGGATGCTGACCGCGTCCTTGACGGCGCGGATCGCGGCCCAGTCGGCATAGCCCTTGTAGAACTGGCAGCGGGTGCGCCCGTGGATGGTGATCATCCGCACCCCCGCCCCTTCGGCGCGCCTGGCCAGCTCCGGCGCGTTGAGGGTCGTGTCGTCCCAGCCCAGCCGGGTCTTCAGCGTGACGGGGATCGAGACCGCGCCGACCACTGCCTCGATCAGGGTGAGCGCATGGTCGAGGTCCTTCATCAGCGCGGACCCGCTGGCGCCCGAGCCGCTGGCGCTGGTGACCTTCTTGGCCGGGCAGCCCATGTTGATGTCGATGAGCGTGGCGCCGTTGCCTTCGACCTGGCGGGCAGCCTCGGCCATCCAGTGCGCCTCGCGCCCCGCCAGTTGCACCGAGGTGTCGGCGGCCTCGAACCCCAGTTCGGCCTTTTCGCGCACGCCGGGTTTGGATTGCACCATTTCCTGGCTGGCGACCATCTCGCTCACGACCAGTCCGGCGCCGAAGCGGCTGACCAGGGTGCGGAACGGCAGGTCGGTGATCCCCGCGAGCGGGGCCAGAAGGACCGGAGGATGTAGGTTTCGAGGGCCGATGTTGAGCATGGGTGCCTAACGAATGAGCATATGGACGTTTTATGGCCGGGCGCGGCCAAGCACAATTTATGCATGCTCAAATTAAAATCAAAAAGGTATGGGTGATTAAAAATTAGGCAAAACCACGGCGTGACGCGCCCATTGCATGCCCCTGCCCGCTTGCGTAAGCACAGCATATGAGCATTGCAGCCATCATCGTCGCCGCAGGGCGTGGCATCCGCGCCGGGGGCGAACGGCCCAAGCAATGGCAGCGCGTGGCCGGCAAACGGGTGATCGACTGGACGCTGGCGGCGTTCCGCGCGGTGCCCGCGGTGGAGCGGATCGTGGTGGTGGTGCATCCCGACGACATGGGCGAACTGGCCGGCGAGAGCGGGATCACGGTGACCGAGGGCGCGGCCACGCGCGCGGGCTCGGTCTGCAACGGGCTGGCGGCGCTGGAGGGCGTGGGCGTGACCTATGTGCTGATCCACGACGCGGCGCGCTGCTGCGTGGCCCCGGCCCAGATACGGGACGTGATCGCGGCGCTTGGCCCCGATTGCCCGGCGGCGGCCCCGGCCCTTCCGGTCAGCGACGCGCTGTGGCAGGGCGAGGACGGGCTGGTGACCGGCACGCAGGACCGCGCTGGGCTCCACCGGGCGCAGACGCCGCAGGGGTTTGACCTGGCAGCCATTGCGGCCGCCCATGCCACCGCGCCCGAAGGTGCCGCCGACGATGTCGAGGTGGCGCGGGCCGCGGGCCTGCCCGTGCGCATCCTTCCGGGGCGCGAGACCAACCTGAAGATCACCACGCCCGAGGATTTCGCCCGGGCCGAGACCATCCTGAGAGGACCCATGGACATACGCACCGGAACCGGCTTTGACGTGCACCGTTTCGGCCCCGGCGACCACGTGATGCTGTGCGGCGTCGCGGTGCCGCATGACCGGGGCCTGCAAGGGCATTCGGATGCCGATGTAGGGCTGCACACGCTGGCTGACGCGATCTATGGCGCGATGGCCGAGGGCGATATCGGCCGGCATTTTCCGCCCAGCGATCCGCAGTGGAAGGGTGCTGAGAGCCATGTGTTCCTGTCGCACGCGGCGGGTCTGGCCGCCGAGAAGGGCTATCGCATCACCAACGTGGACCTGACCCTGATCTGCGAGACGCCCAAGATCGGGCCGCACGCGGCGGCGATGCGGGCGCGGGTGTCCGAGATCATGGGCCTTGAGGTGGAGCGCGTGTCGGTCAAAGCCACCACGACCGAGCGACTGGGCTTTACCGGCCGGGGCGAGGGCATCGCGGCGCAGGCCGTGGCCACGCTGGTGCGCACATGAGGGCCGCGCAGATCATCGCGACCTTCGGCGGCGTGGGTTATCTGCGCCCGGCACCGGGGACCTGGGGCTCGCTGGCGGCACTGCCGGTGGCGGCGCTCTTGCATGTCCTCGGCGGGCCGGTGCTGCTGGGCTTCGGGATCGTCGCCTCGTTTGCCTTAGGATGGTGGGCCACGACGCTGGAAACAAAGGGGAAAGAGGATCACGACCCAGGCGAGATCGTGATCGACGAAGTGGCCGGGCAATGGCTGGCCTTCCTGCCCGTGTCGATCGGCGCCACCCATGCGGGCGCGGCGCTGACCGCACTTTGGCCCGGCTTCGTGACCGCCTTCCTGCTGTTCCGCCTGTTCGACATCTGGAAGCCCGGCCCGGTGGGCTGGGCCGACCGGCAGGGCGGAGCTTTCGGCGTGATGCTGGACGACCTGATCGCCGGGCTTTTCGCCGCGCTGGGTGTGATGTTTTTCGCCTGGCTGTCGCACGGGGTGCTGGGGCTATGAGCGCCGAGGACGTGCTGAAGGCCGCCAAGGCGGCGGGGCTGATGGTGGCCACGGCGGAGTCCTGCACCGGCGGCATGGTGGCCGCCGCGCTCACCGATATCGCAGGTTCGTCGGCGGTTGTGGAACGGGGGTTCGTGACCTATTCCAACACGGCCAAGCGGCAGATGCTGGGCGTCTCGGCCGATACGCTGGAGGCGCATGGCGCGGTGTCGGAAGAGGTCGCGCGGGAGATGGCTGAAGGCGCGCTGGACCATTCAGCGGCGGACGTGGCGGTGTCGATCACCGGCATCGCCGGCCCCGGCGGGTCAGACCACAAGCCCGAGGGGCGCGTGTGCTTCGGCCTGGCCCGCGTGGGCCGCGTTACGCAAGTGGAAACGGTCGAGTTCGGTGCCCTGGGGCGGGCCGAAGTGCGCACCGCCGCGCGGGACCATGCGCTGGCGCTGTTGCTCAAGGCGCTGGACTGAATATCTTGCCCCGGCCCCTGCCCTGCGGCTAGGTCTTGCAGGCAGGGTTCAGCACGGGACATATCCGACATGACGACACGCGGCCATTGCCATTGCGGCGCCACGCGCTGGCAGTTCGAGGGCGCGCCCAACTGGGCGTGCTATTGCCATTGCGACGACTGCCGCCGCAATTGCGGGGCGCCGGTGGTGGCGTGGCTGGGCGTGCCGGTGGCGGCCTTCCGATGGACCGGCGCGGCGCCCGCGACCCGCGAAAGCTCGCCCGGCGCCCGCCGGCATTTCTGCGCCAGTTGCGGCACGCCCATGGCGTTCGATGCGGATCACTACCCCGGCGACATGCATGTCTACGCGGCCGCGTTAGAGGACCCGGGCGCGGTGCAACCCGCCTTTCACGTGCATTATGACAAGCGGCTGCCGTGGCTGACGCTGGACGACGATTTGCCGAAATATGACGGCAGCGTCGTGGACCTTCCCAAGGACGCCGTCATCTTCCCAAAGGACTGACCGGCCTAGCGGACCAGCAGCGCGGCGAATTCCTCCGGCGGGGCATCGGCCTCGATCGCCTGCCAGATCGCCTCGGCGCGCCCGTCGCCCAGCAAGGCGGCGGCCTTGGTGCGCACGCGTTTCTGGCGCGCGGCAAGGCCGGGATCGGCGTCGAGGTCGTGAAAGAGATCCTGCACAGACCCGTCCTTGAGCGTCACGCGCAGGCGGGCCTGCATTTCGGTCAGGCTGTCGTCGCTGTTCACCCTGACCCGTTCGCGCAGCGCGGCGAGGTCGGAGTCACGGCTGAGCGCGTCGTCGAAACTTTCCAGCCGCGCGGTGTCGTGCCCGGTCAGCGCCATGGCGGTGACCATGCGGTAGCTGAACTTGGACTGAAGCCCGCTTTCGGGCGTCGCGATGTTGCACACGCTCAGCCAGCGGGGATGGGTGGCGATCTCGACCGTCTCGACCCGGTCCGCCGGTGCATCGAGGTCGCGCAACGCCTCCAGCGTGGCGTGCAGGCCGTGGCAGCAGGCGTGGAACTTGTGCTGCACGCTTTCGAACAGCCAGTCCTGCCCCAGCGTATCGAACGCCGTGCCCTGCCCTTCGCCATGATGCGTCGGCCCGAACCCGTTCTGGCCGTCCATCGCCCCGGGCGCACTGATAAACCCACGAGCCGCCAGCTGTGCGGCCTCGACGCCGTTGGAGGCGGCAAGCCCCGCATTCATCGGCTTACCCATGGTCCCGAACTGCGCCTTGATGCCGGACGCGCGGGTCGTGACGAGGCCGATGGCGTGCTGCATCTGCTCCGGCGTCAGGCCCATGAGGCGCCCGGCGGCCAGCGTGGCGCCGAAGGCCCCCGCCGTGGCGGTCTGGTGATAGCCCACCTGGTAATGCGCCCGGCCCAGCCAGACGCCCACGCGGATCGAGGCCTCGACGCCGATCAGCGCGGCCTCCTGCAGCGCCGGGCCGGTGGCACCCACGGCCTCGCCCACAGCCAATGCTGCGGGGATGACGGCGACGGACGGGTGGCCGATATGGGCGAAATGCGTGTCGTCATAGTCCAGCGCGTGAGACACCGTGCCGTTGACCAGCGCGGCCATGCGGGCGGGCGCGCGCAGATCGCTGCCGATGAGCCCCGCCTGCGGGCTGCCGCCCTCGTCCTCGGCCTGCGCGCGCAGGATCCCCGCCACGGGCTCGTCGCGCCCGGCGATGCCGACCGCCGCCCAGTCGAGCAGCGACAGCCGCAGGATTTCCATCGCGTTCTGGGCCTTGACCGGGCCGAGCGCGAAGCCGGCCAGCCGCTCGCCGATCTCACCCCCGTCCATAGAGCTTCTCCGCCCGCGTCTCGAAGGCGCGCACGATGCGCTTCATCGCCTCGTAGAAGAACAACTCCGCCGCGCCCTGCAAGAGCCTGTTCTTGAACTTGAAATCGACGTCGAAGCCGACCTCGCACTGGCCGTCGCCCACATCGCGGAACTCCCAGTTCGAGCGCATGTGGTGGAACGGGCCGTCGAGGTACTCGGTCTCGATCCGCTTCTTTTCGGGCCAGAGCACGACCCGGCTGCTGAAGCGTTCGCGGAACACGCGGAAGCTGATCACAAGGTCGGCCTCCATCACCTTGCTGCCGTCCTCCTGCGGCGTGACACTGGTCACGCGGGCAGCGGCGGTCCAGGGCAAAAATTCCGGGTAGGAGCCGACATCGGCGACAAGGTCGTACATCTGCTGCGCGGTATAGGGCAGCGTCCGGGTTTCGGCATGAGTAGGCATGAAGGCAGATTGGTCCGTTGGCTTGTGGCGGTGCAGGTCTGTGTCGTAAACTGGTCCGTGAAATGCAAGGGAAACACGGAATGCCGCGCGAAAATATCATCGGATTCGACACGGAACCGAAGCGTCGATGAACCCCCGCTGGCTGTTCCGCATGTCCCGCTGGGCCCAGAACCCGCCGAGCGCGGGACGGGTCAAGTTCGTCTTCGCCATCATCGCGATCTGTCTTCTGATTGCCGGGGCGGAGTATTTCATCGGCCTGCCCGACTGGATGTCCGTGGACCCGAAGAGCGGGCGGTATCGTCCCTGAGCCGCCATGGAGATCCGGAGCCTTCGTTCGAAGAGTTTGGGGGATGGAAAATTCGTACGAATTTTCCTGGCGTCGCGCGGCCTCGGCGCTGACCTCCGAGGCTGGTATCTGCGCCATGATGTTTCCCCTTCGTGACAAGCGACACGGTCGAGGGAACGCAACAGGTCCGTGAGGGCGCAGATCGACCCCGGAGGAGCGGCACGGGGTCTCTACTCTGGAGAAGACGTCTGGATCAGGACCGAGAGGGGGCCGCCGCGCGGGCGTTCCTTGCCGAAGTCGATTTCCGCCTCGATATGGCGCAGGTGCATGTCGACCAGGTTCTGCGCCGTTGCCTCGTCGCGGTCGGCGATGCTTTCGACGATCCTGGAGTGTTCGTCATCGTCACACAGGCTGGCGCGGTCCGATCCGTAGAGCCCGATGATCAGCGAGGTTCGCATGGTCAGTTCGGACAGGTAATTTTCCAGCACGCTGTTGCGCCCGATCCGGCCCAGCAGCATGTGGAACGCGCGTGAGGCGCGAATCGCCCGGGGCCGGTCGCTGGCGTGGCGCACGCGGTCTTCTTCCTCCAGATGGACGCGCAGGGCGGTCAGGTCGGCGGCGTTTGCGTTGCGCACGACGTTGCGGATGATCGTGGCCTCGATAGCCCGCCTGGCCTGGAACACGTCGCGCGCCTCGGCTTCGGACGGGGTGGCGACGAATGCGCCGCGATTGGGAATGAGATCGACCACCTGATGCGCGGCGAGGGTCGCCAGTGCGCGGCGTACATGCGCGCGATTGCAGGAAAAAAGATCGCTCAGCGCCTGCTCTCCCAGCTTGGTGCCCGCCTGAAGGCGCTGATCCGCGACGGCGTCCAAGACATGTTCGACGATCATGAGTTCTGGATTTTCGGACATCGGGTCACCGCAGTTCAGCCTTTATCGCAAGGTGCCATTTTCCCCGACAAAATTCGACTGCAAAAATTGTCTATTTGGATTGTTAACAATTTATGTTATCCAAAATGCAAATCAAGTGGAGGAGCACATGAAAATCGCCGTCATCAATCCGAACGCCACGGTCAGCATGACAGACAAGATCGCCGCGACGGCGCGGTCGGTCTGCGCACCGGGCGTGGAGATAGAGGCACGCACGGGGATCGGTGCGCCGGTCAGCATCGAGGGCCATTACGACGAGGCGATGGCGATGCCAAAGCTTCTGGAGCAGGTCCGCGAAGCCGAAGCCGGAAAAGCCGACGCCATCGTCGTGGCCTGTTTCGACGACCCGGGCCTGGGGGCCTGCCGCGAGATCGCGACCGGCCCGGTGGTGGGGCTGTGCGAGGCGGCGGTGAAGGCCGCCAGCATGATCGCCACGTCGTTCAGCGTGATCACCACCCTGCCCCGCTCCGCCCCGATCATCGAGGAACTGGTGCGGCGCTACGGGCTGGAACACCAGTGCCGCAAGGTGCGCTCGGCGGCGATTCCGGTGCTGGCGCTGGAAGAGCCCGGATCGAATGCCCGCATTCAGGTGCGCGACGAGATCCTGCGCGCGATCGAGGAGGATCGCTGCGAGGCCGTGGTGCTGGGCTGTGCCGGCATGTCCGATCTGGTGGAATGGCTGTCGGAGGAGACGGGCATTCCGGTGATCGACGGTGTCTCGGTGGCGACGAAATTCGCCGAGGCGCTGGTCGGTGCGGGGCTGAAGACGAGCAAGATCGGAGCCTACGCCGCACCGAACCCGAAATAACAGACAACTGGGAGGAGACAGATGACAATTTCGGATACAAACAGGGGCGTCGGGTCAAAGGAAGACCACGTGCCCCATGCAATCGACAAGAAGGGCCTGGGCGAGGAATCGCTGGCCCCGCAGGAGACCCGGATCATGGATCCCTGGTCGTACCTGTTCGCCTGGCTGGGCGGCTGCGTGTCGATCGGCACCTTTACCATCGGCTCGGGCCTTGTGGGGACGCTGAACCTGCTTCAGGTGTTCATCGCCATCGCCATCGGCTGCACCGTCATCGGCTTTGCACTGATGATCAACGGGGCGGCGGGCCACAAATACGGCATTCCGATGATGGTGCAGGTGCGCTCCGCCTTCGGGTTCACCGGCTCGCGCATTCCCGCGCTGGTGCGGTCGGTGCCGGCCATCGTCTGGTTCGGCTTTCAAAGCTGGATCGGGGCCGGGGCGCTGAACCTGGTGAGCGAGACGCTGTTCGGCTATTCCAACATCGTGGTGTTCTTCATCGGCTTCCAGTTCCTGCAGATCTTCCTGTCGGTTCTGGGCTTCCACGGCATCAAGTGGCTGGAGAACATCGGCTCGGTCTTCATCATCGGGTCGCTGATCTACATGTTCGTGTCGGTGATCGGGAAATACGGCGACGAGATCAGCACGAACCTGGTCAATGTCGAAGGCACCTGGGGCGCACCGTTCTGGGGGGCGACGATGCTGTTCCTCGGGATCTACGCGACGATGATGCTGAACGTGTCGGACTATTCGCGCGAATTGCGCCGCTCCGTCGGGCGCACGCGGCAGGTGGTGATCTATGCCAACTCGATCCTGCCGGCGACGCTGTTCATGGGTCTGATCGGGCTGATGGTGTCGGGTGCGACCGGCGAGGTCGATCCGATCCGCGTGTTCTCGAACGCGGTGGACAATAAGCTGTTGCTGGTCATCACGTTGCTGTTCATCGCCTTTGCCCAGGTTACGACCAACATTCTCAACAACGTGGTGCCGCCGGCCTATGCGCTGATGGATGTGTTCAAGCTGAACTACAAGACGTCGGCGGTGCTGGTCGGGCTGCTGGCCTTCGCCACCTTCCCGTGGGAACTGGTCAAGGACGAGTCCGCCGACGGTCTGAACCTGTTCATCCAGACCTACAGCGCCTTCCTCGGCCCGATCTTCGCGATCCTGGTGGTGGATTACTACGTGCTGCGCCGGCAGGTGCTGGATCTGGACAAGCTCTATGACGAGACCGGCGACTACAAGGGGGTCAACCCGGCGGCGCTGATCGCGATGGTCGTCGGCATCGCCGCGGCGCTGACCTTTTCGTCGGTGTCGTGGTACGCAAGCCTGATCCCGGCGGGGCTGACCTATTACCTGCTGATGCGGCACATGCCCGCCGCGCGCCGGTTCCTCGACGGCTGAGGCACGCATATCGCCCGGAAGGGGCCGCGCGCCGGCCCCTTCCGCCCGTCCGCCGCTGACGCGTACCCGGACAGATTTCAACAAAGGAGCAGACATGACCCGCTATCCCCGTGACATGCGCGGCTACGGCGCGACGCCGCCGGACCCGCGCTGGCCCGATGGTGCGAAGATCGCCGTGCAATTCGTGCTGAACTATGAAGAGGGCGGCGAGAATTGCGTCCTGCATGGCGACGCGGCCTCGGAGGCGTTCCTGTCGGACATTCCCGGCGCGGTGCCCTGGCCGGGCCAGCGTCACTGGAACATGGAGTCGATCTATGAATACGGCGCGCGGGCCGGGTTCTGGCGGTTGCACGATCTGTTCACCGGGGCGGGTATCCCGCTGACCATATACGGTGTCGCCACCGCCGTGGCGCGCAGCCCCGAACAGGTGGCGGCGATGACCGACGCCGGCTGGGAGATTGCCAGCCACGGCCTGAAATGGATCGACCACAAGGACATGCCCGAACACGAGGAGCGCGCGGCCATCGCCGAAGCGGTGCGCCTGCATACCGAGGTTGTCGGCGAACGGCCGCGCGGCTGGTACACGGGCCGGTGCAGCGTCAACACCGTGCGCCTTGTCGCCGAGGAAGGCGGGTTCGACTACATCTCGGATTGCTATGACGACGATCTGCCGCACTGGCGCGAGTTCGCCCGGCGCGATCAACTGATGATCCCCTACTCGCTGGAAACCAACGACATGCGCTTTGCCGCCACGCCTGGCTGGGTGAAGGGCGGCGATTTCGAAACCTACCTGAAAGACACGTTCGACACGCTTTACGCCGAGGGCGCGGCCGGCGCGCCGAAGATGATGACGGTGGGGCTGCATTGCCGCCTGGTCGGCCGCCCCGGCAAGATCGCCGGGTTGCGCCGCTTCATCGAGCATGTGCAGCGTCACGATTCGGTCTGGTGCCCGCGTCGAAGCGACATCGCGCGGCATTGGGCCGCCACCCACCCCCACCATCGCCAGGAACGCCCCAGCGCGATGAAAGAGGCACGGTTCACCGAGGTGTTCGGACCGGCGCTTGGCGCGGGCAAGTGGCTGGCCCCGCGGGCCTGGGCGCTGGAACTGGGACCGGGCCATGACAGCGCCATCGGGTTGCACAACGCCTTCTGCCGTGCCCTGCGCAGCGCCTCCGGCGCGGAGCGCGCGACGCTGGCGCAGGAGATGGCCGGTGCGGCGCAATCCGCCACGGTCGGCGCGGGCGGCGATGAGCCGAGGGAAACGACAGACGCGCGCGCCGTCGACCGTGCCTGCACGACGTATGAAACTGCGCTTCTGCCGCGCCTGCGAGAGTTGCTGCCATGAGCAGCGCGCGCATTCTGGCCGCGCCCTTGACGGCAGAGGCCTTTGCCCCGTTCGGCGACGTGATCGAGGCAAGGGGCGCGCCCGATATCGTGATAAACCAGGGGCGCTGTGGCCGGTTCCACGACCGTGCGCGGCTTGATTTCGGCGACGAGGGCCGCGCCGGGCTGAGCCTGTTCGACGCCGAGGCCGAAACCCTGCCCCTCAGCCTCGGGATGATGGAGCGTCACCCGCTGGGCAGCCAGGCCTTCGTGCCGATGGATCCCGTGGCGATGCTGATCTGCGTGGCCCCCGACGCGTCGGGCCGCCCCGGCGAACCGCGCGCCTTTCTCAGCCAGCCCGGACAGGCGGTGAACCTGCTGCGCGGCGTCTGGCACGGCGTTCTGAACCCGATCGGCGGGCCGGGCCGGTTCCTGGTGATCGACCGGATCGGGGCGGGCACCAACCTCGAGGAACACTGGTTCGAGCAACCCTTCACAGTCCAGGGAGACCTGTCATGAGCGACCGCACCTATGCTTATCCCGAGGGCGGGTTACCGCCCCAGAGCCAGCTTCTGACCGGCCGCGCGGTGTTTACCGAGGCCTACGCGGTGATCCCGCACGGCACGATGAGCGATATCGTGACCAGCAAGCTGCCGTTCTGGGACAAGGCCCGGTTCTGGGTATTGGCGCGGCCCCTGTCGGGGTTTGCCGAGACATTCTCGCAATATATCGCCGAGGTGCAGCCGGGCGGGGGCAGCGACCGGCCCGAAACCGAAGCCGGGGTCGAGTCGGTGCTGTTCGTGGTCGACGGGACGCTGCGGCTGACGCTGGATGGCGTGGCGCACGAGATGGGTGCGGGCGGATACGCCTATATCCCGCCCGGCACGGACTGGCAGCTGCGGGTCCCGGGCGAGGCGCCCGCCCGGTTCCACTGGATCCGCAAGGCGTACCAGGCGGTTGACGGGATCGACGCGCCCGCGGCCCTGGTCACAAACGAGGCAGACGTCGCGCCAACCGCGATGCCCGACACCGACGGCCGATGGGCCACCACCCGCTTCGTCGATCCCGACGACCTCCGCCACGACATGCACGTGACCATCGTCACCCTGCAGCCGGGCGCGGTGATCCCGTTTGCCGAAACCCATGTCATGGAACACGGGCTTTACGTGTTGCAGGGCAAGGCGGTCTATCGGCTGAACCAGGACTGGGTCGAGGTCGAGGCCGGCGATTTCATGTGGCTGCGCGCGTTCTGCCCGCAGGCCTGCTATGCCGGTGGGCCGGAGCCCTTCCGCTATCTTCTTTACAAGGACGTGAACCGGCACATGCCGCTCGCGCCGGGTGCCTTGCCGCGCTGAGCGGCACGGACCGGCGGCGATTGTCGACACGCCACCGGGCCAATTCAAAAAAACAATAATCAAGTCGACGGACAGAGAGGACACAATGACTGCAATCGAAACAAACCACGGCCATGCAGGGTCCACGCTGGACCCGGAGGGCAACACGCTGCAGCCGGTCAAGGCCAGCGAAAAGACCTGGGGGTGGTTCGCCATCTTCAACGTCTGGGCCAACGACGTTCAGTCGCTGTTCGGCTATTCGCTGGTGGCGTCGCTGTTCATATCCTACGGGGTCAGCGGCTGGACCGCCTTTGCGGCGCTGATCGCCGCGGGCCTCTTTACCATGTGGATGGTCAACCTGTCCGGCGCGCCGGGCGAGAAATACGGAATCCCCTACCCCGTTCTGGCCCGCGCCAGCCTCGGCACCAGCGGCGCGCGCCTGCCCGCGGTTCTTCGGGCGACGGTCGCGGTGTTCTGGTACGGTGTGCAGGTCTACTTTGCCTCTACCGCGGTTGCGCTGCTGATCCGGTCCCTGACCGGGCTCGAGGCCGGCGGCGCCGAGGTTCTGGGCCTGACCGGGATCGACTGGCTGTCGTTCCTCATCGTCTGGGCCTTTCACATCGTGATCTTCTGGCGCGGGATGAACTGGGTCGAGACCTTCCTGAACATCGCCGGGCCGCTTGTGTACCTGGTGATGATCGGCCTGCTGATCGTGCTGTGGCAAAAGGCCGACGGCCAGCTGCTCGAGGCGACGGCCACGATCTTTGCCAATCCGGATGCGACCTTCCTTACCGAGTTCAACGGCTTTGTGGCGATCGTCGGCACGATGGTGGCCTATTTCGCCGCCGTGATGATCAACTTCAGCGATTTCTCACGCTATTCCCGCGACAAGCGGTCGATGGTGATGGGCAACCTGGTGGGGCTGCCGTTCAACATGATCCTGTTCTCGGCGCTGGCCCTGCTGACCACCGCGGGCGCGGCTGTCGTCTTTGGCGAGGAAATCACCAACCCCAGCCTTATCGTCGAGCGCACCGACAGCGTGCTGCTGGGGGTCATCGCCGCGCTGACCTTCTTTGCGGCCACGGTCGGGATCAACCTTGTTGCCAATTTCATCCCGGCGGTGAATGGCATTGCCAACCTCGCGCCCGAAAAGATCAGCTTTCGCAAGGCGGGGCTGATCACCTCGTTCCTGGCGCTGATCATCGGCGGGTTCTGGACCAGCTTCATCAGCGAGGTCGGCATCAGCGGCTTCGTCAACACGCTGGGGGCGACGCTGGCCCCGGTCTTCGGGATCATGATCGTGGATTACTACCTGCATCGCGGGCAAAGCCTGGACCTGGATGACCTCTATGACATGTCCGGGGGGCGCTATCACTACAGCAACGGCTGGAACCTGACCGCCGTCAAGGTTTTCGCCATCGCCGCGATCTTCTCGGTCGCGACGGTCTGGGTGCCGTGGTTCGGGTTCCTGTCCGGGTATAACTGGGTGATCGGGGCCTGCCTCGGCGGCGCGTTGTACTATGCGATGGCCAAGACGTCCGCCACGACCTGACCCTTGCACGCAGGGCGGCCGGCGGCAGGGTTATGCCGCCGGCCTGTCGGCAAGAGGGTCGGCTGGCCGGTCAGGCAACGTGCGGCCCTTGCATCGAGATCACGGGGCAAAAAGAACAGGATGCATCCGGCCTGAGGGTGCCGGAGCGTGGCCCCCTGCCCGCCCCCGTGGCACCGGCACCACCCGGACATTGGAATTGGGACGGCTCAGACGAACAGAGATGCACCGCAGCCATCGGATTTCACCCTGAACTCCATGATTCGAGTTTCTGCGCCCTCGGCACGAAGCCGCGGACATTGCTCCCGAGCAAGACCTTGAAATGCGGATATTCTCTGCAATTCAAGGAAGAACTCCAGAACGCCATATCGTCGCTCGCACGGCTCGCGGCTTCGGCAGCGCCATTCTTGCGCCTGAAGCTGCCCCCTGGACTGCAAACGGTCACGGGATGCGCGTCCCCTGCCATCAGGGTCCGGCATCCCGGATGCCCCGTCACCGACTGGTCGCGAACCGACGTCATCGCGGCAGGCTGGCCAGCCAAGATACCCGGAATGAAACGCGCGATGAAGTGTGGCGCACCTGAAAGGTCTAGGCAGAATAGCGCTTTGCCAATGCTTTACCGTAAAAAACTTCCAAAACTAGCGCTTATAGAAATCAATGAGTTAGAATGAAAGTGACAACTGGCCTTAGCCGCCATGCGAGCTTTTATTCTTGACAGAATCAGGGTCCGCCTTTGACGCTCTCGCTTTTGATCAGGAGAGCAAAAATGAAGACTTTTAGCATGTTTTTGGCAGCGGCTACGCTTTGGGCTACGCAAGCGCCCGCCCTAACCTTCACCATCGGCGATCAGTTTGGTTTCGTTGAGAACCCGGATGGTACCGCCCGATTCAGCGAATGGGGCCTAAGCACTGCAAGAGATTCCACGGGAAACCCGCTCGGCACCGTGGAGTGGGGAATTTCGCTATCTGCTGGTCCGAGGTCAGTAATAAACGGCGGGTTCAACCTGAATAACGAAATCGACAACACATTGATATACAGCATGGCGTACAAACGATCGTTCGGCATTTCAGATGTGCGCTTCATGCGGCCTGATGGGCGAGAAATGAGTTTCGACATAACGACGCTAAGGGTATCGAGCTTCGATGACATGTCCAACTGGGATGAATTCAGCGGAAGCGTTCATGTTTCAGCCGTTCCGATACCAGCCTCCATGCCGATGCTGGCGCTTAGCATTTTCGGCGCTCTTGGATGGCTCCGCCTGCGTGGAATTAAGCGGTTGTCGTGATCGACCACTCGTCGTACTCCGCGCCGACGCGCACAAGGACGGTCGTTTCCGTCGAACCACTGCCCGAGGACGTATCGCGCACCCACAGGTAATTCCCCGCGGCCATGATCGTCGGCGTATCGGTCCAGTCCGTCACAACCGACGAGCCGCCAGCGTCACTTGTCACGCGAAACTCCGGGCTGTTCCCGCCAATAACCGACACCAGAGCTCCGTAGGATGAAGCGGCCCCCTCGCTGTCGGTGATGCTGGTGATCTGCTGCGGCCCTGCGGTGTACTGCGTCGAGGTCGTGGCCCCAGTTTCATCGGTGAAGGTGAAGCTGGACGCGGCGTTGATCGAAGGCAGGTCATAGGTCCGCGCATCGTAGTCGATTTCGCCGTCCAGGTCTGTTCTTGCAAAGGCCGCTGTGAATTCCTCAAGCGTCGTGGGGCTGTACCCGCCTGTCCCCGCGAACAGTCCCGAGGACGCGTAATCTTCCGGGTCTACATCGTGGTTTGCTGCCACAAGGCCCGTGCCGTCGCTTATCAGGTTTTGGGTCGATGCGTTGTTATACAGCAGGATATTATCAGGGAGGGACTGCCACGTTTTTAAAGCCCTGATGCGTGCAAGTTTGGAGTAGCTTTCCCCTTGTGGCGACACTGCGGTGTTGTCTGCCATGACACCGCGCTTCGGCGCATATATGCTAACCGCCAGAGCGTTAGCGCCCCAAAACATGTTACCGACAATAAGAGCGTCAACGTAGTAGTTGTTCACCCCATTGGCTGCGATATCCTCTGGAAAGACACCCTGCGACCATTCGCCGTCAGCGGCGGCCACGCCGAACATATCGTTAAACATCACCTCCATTCTCTGCGCCTCCGCCGTCGGCTGGGGCACAAACTGAATGCAATCGGCATGGGGCGGTTCCACGTTGAGGAAAACGTCTGTCCCGCTGTCGGTAATGTCCACATTTGCATCAAATTCTAAAACCGTCTGTCCGCCTGAGACGGAAATGATTTCGCACCTGTAGTCGTTAGAACCGCCGACGCCGGGTAGGTTGGTGCCAGCAGGCGGTGTCGTGGTGTCCGAGCCGATGTTGATCGTCACGAACTGGCCCACGGTGCCGAAGCGGTCGCTGTCCGCCGTCATACGGTCGTTCGCAGTATCGACGGAGAGAACCGCGACCTGCACAGGGGCAAGGAGGAACGGGTCTTTGATCTTGCACCACTTCACATTCCGCCCGTTGGGGAACGTGCCCGACATAAGCAGGCTGTCCACGCTGCACTTGCGGAATGTGCAACCGATCACGGAGACGACGCCAACACCACCCGGCATATTCAGCCCGCGCCAAGTCCACTGGATCGTGCAATCCAAGACATTGTAGGGGCCGACTACGTTGCTGGTGCCGTCGAGGCCGAGCATGCCGCGCCAGCCATAGTCCTCTGCGGTGAACGGGTCACCATAGGTCACGATGCTGTCGTCCAGACCACCATCCAAAAGACAGTCCTCGACCGTGAACGTGTCGATGTTTCCTTTCACAGCGATTGCGGCGACTGCCGAGTTAGCCGTGGCGTCGTTGAAGGTCCACATGAAATCGCACTGGTAGAAGCGAAGGTTCGTGGGTGCCCTCAGTTCCCGGTTCGTGTCGGATACAAAAGCCAGACGGTCGCTGTCGTCATGGGAGGTAACCGTAACTTCCGACGTGAAAGGGCGGTTGTTAAAGGTGCTGTTCACCCAAAGCTGCTCACCTGCACGTCCCTTTATGGTCTTGCCGGATATGGTGGCGGAACCCAAGGCTAGGATAGAGGCAAGTTCGCCCCCTGCGCTCGCATCTGGCTTGAAGGATAACGTGCCCGCGACCACATCTACAGTCGTGCTGCCGACCGTGGTTTGACCAACCGTCAGGGGCGATGTGTTGGGCGTGATTTCCCCACCGGAAACGGTAAACTCGCCGTAAGTGCCGTCGTCCTCGGAGATGGGGGTGCCGCCGAAACCAGAGGGCGTCAGCGCACCAAACTGGATAGCGCTTACACCCGCTGCGAGAACGCTCAGAAACACAGCCATTAGACTACTTCCTCAACAAGAATTGAGTTCACTCGGAAATCTGCCTGGGCACGGCACCGGGGCGTGACGATAAGTTCCGTCCCGCTTGAGATGGTCACGGTGTGGACGATATCGGCTGTTGTATTGTCGGCGACCCGTTGACCCGCTGGGCATGATCCGAACGCCTCAAGACTTCCACTTCTACCGTATTGGCAGTCAATCTGGGTGGCGGGCACGCCTTCCGGGTCTAAGTTGGTGACGTTCACCGTTATGAGGTAACTCGCGCCGTTGGTGACCGTGATTGCCGGGCTGCTGACGCCCTGGAACGCCCCAGAAGGTTCGACCAGCAGGCAGTCGTTCACAGCATCATACGTAAGCGTGGCGCTCGGGTTGACCGTCCAATCGCCGCTTGTGTCACTGGTGAAGTCGTCGTCCAGAAGCGCCGACGAAGAAACGTTGTTCGTCACGCTCTGAGCGGCAAAGGACACGTCCTCCGCGTCGATACCCACCAGCGTGCCAGGGGCCAGTGCAACCGTCAGCGTGTCGCCCGGCTCTGCATCGGTGTCGAGGTCTACCCTGTAGGTCAGGGCGCTGGTACGAGTGATGCCATCGACGTTACCCGCAAGGTCGCCGCCAAACGTAAGGTCGCCAATTTCCAGCGTCTCGCCCTGCGCAACATAAGAGTTTTTGCTGACGGTCAGCACCGCAGCGTCGGGGTCTTCGTTCGATATGACAAAGCTGCTGAACGCCGGGGCCACCGCATCGTAGTCTGCGTCGTCGCTCACCACGTTCGAGACAATCGCCGGTTCGCTGCTGTCCTGCATGTATGCAGAGACTTTGCCGCCGATCACGGAGTTATCAATGTCCATGCTTTCAGCCGAGAAAAGCAGGGTGTCTTTGACAACCGTGAACTTGTTGGGGGACGCGTCAATCTCGGGCTTGGTCTGCTCAGTCGCGGCGAATACGACATGCCAGGTATAGTCCGCGGTCGTGGTGCCTGTGGCAGCGGCGTTTGCAGTGATCGTCGGGGCAACGCCATCGGCGTTCCGGCTGTAACTGAAATTGGTAATGGTGAGCGTGGCCGCGACCGCATCTGTCGTGTCGGAGCCAGACGCGGACCACGGGCCAGGCCCGACGGCGTTCACGGCCCGCGTTTGAACGAAATACTCCGTTTCGGCGGTCAGTTCGTCAATGGTTTGCGGGTCGGCAATGTCCAGCAATGTTGTCCAGTCTGCCTGGTTGGTCGACCAGCGCAGGTCATAGCCGGTGATTTCGGAACCGCCATCGTCAGGCGCGGTTGCAAGGTCTACGCTGATCTCCGTGGCGCTGGTGGCTGTAACTGTGGGCGCCGCCATCTGCGCCGGGGCGGTGTCCGCCACAACCGTCTCCGAAACGCTCTGCTGGGCATTGGGTGACACGCCATTGCTGGCCGTCTCGGTCCAGACCAGATCATCGCCGCCGGCGTCGGTCGGGATCGTGTATTCGTCGCCGTCCATGTCGCCGGTCACGTCCACGCCGCCCAGGGTAAGAACGCCGGTAATCGTGGGGCTGGGTGCGCCGGTATAGTTGCCCTCGTTGATCGTGACAGTCTCGCCCTCCTGCACGCTTCCGGTGAAGGTCGGCGCGGCGGTTGCTGCCGGTGCGGACAGGTTCGCGGCCACGTCCTCGGACCCGCTGGCCGTGTCGCTGTCGACCACGTTGGTCGACGTGACCTCCCAAGTCACTGTCTGCGAGGCTGCGCTATCCGGCACCACGTAGACCCAGGGGCCGGTGCCGGTTGTGTCCTCAAGAACATCATCGCCGTCCAGCGTGAGCGTCGTCAGGCTGGCGGTGGGGCTTGGGTTGCCGGTGTTGCTGTCCACGGTGATCGTGAGGGTGCGCCCGTCCAGGTCGTCAGATGCGACGACTTCGGGTGCGGTCAAATCAGCCGCGACCGCTTCCGCGCCACTGACGATATCCTCGCCGCCCGAGTTCGTGGCGGTGACTTCCCATGCGACGACCTGGCCGGCGGCGCTCGACGGCACGGCATAGGTCCAGGGGCCGGTGCCCGTCTCGTCGCCGAGCACGTCCTCGCCATCGAGCGTGAGGGCGGTCAGCTCGTAGTCGGCATCCCCGCCGGCATTCTCGGTGACTGTGATTGTGAGGTCGCGCCCGTCCAGGCTGTCCGTGGCGGTGATTTCAGGATCCGCCTCGCGGATCGGCGCAGAGGCATTGACCACCACGCCGTCGCGCGTGACTTGGAGATAGAGCGTGCCGCCGTCGCCTTCGGTGAAATCATCGGGATCTGCATCCGTTCCCAGATCATCGCCGCCGAGCGTCAGACCCCATCTCTGCGTGATCGTACCGCCGCTCGGGTCCGTGGTGAAGCCGATGGACGCGTGGTCGCCGGGACGAGCCTCGCCATCGGTCAGGCCGGTGAGGGTGACGCTGTAGGGGGCCGGCGCCTCACTGACAGGGATCAGATCCGTGACAAGAGACCGCGTAAGCGGGCGGATCAACGTCGACACGACAGTCATGGCTCACACCACGAATTCATACTGGGCATCGCCGGTCAGCGTCACCCGGAACATGCCCCGCGCGACCTCGACCGAAACGTCGGCGTTTTCTGTCCAGGTCTGAACCTCGGTCCAGGTCAGCGTTTCGCCATCGTACACGCCGACCTCGAGCACGACGCTGCCCGAACCCGGCCGCGCGTGCATCAAGCCCGGTCGGTGCAGTGCGGAAAATATCCGTCCGTCGCCAGGAAGAATGCGTTGGTTTTCAGATGTAAGAGCCATGACGAAGTCCTTTCGATGTTTTTACGAACACGGGTAAGCGTGCGGTTTCACTTGATGGCAGTTGCGATCGACGACCCGGTGCCCGCGCTCACGCAGCTCGGCTGCGCCTAGGCCAGCCAGACCAGCGCGACCGCGGCAATGAACAGGCCCGGACCGAAATACGGATTCTCGCGCGCCCAGAACGCCCCGATCAGCAGGCACACCACGAGAAAGCCCCAGAAGGTCATTCCTCGCAGCCTTGTGTCTCTGCGCATGTCAGGATCTCGTCGATCGCCACGATCTTGCCGTTCGCCTTGCCGAGCGCCTGGACATGGTCTGTCAGGATCACGCCGACATCGGCCAGCGTCTCGGCCTTCCGTTTCGGCACCGGCACCGGCGTGCGCAGCTCGGCCGGCACATCGGGCGTGACGTATTCGATCTCATTCTCCGGGCCGCAGGATGCGATCAAGCAGAGCGCGGAAATCATCAGGAAGCGGCGCATCGAAATCTCCTTCTCGGAAAGCGTCTTTGACCTGTTCGTATTCGGCAGCGAGGGCGCGCTGGCGCTCTGCCTCAGCCTGCGCCACACGGGCCGCGGTGCGGGCCTGGGCGCGTGCCGCCTCGAGGCTCAAGACCGAGCGCTCCAAGCGCGCCTTGTCCGCCTCCAGACCGGCCACACGGTCAGACTGCCACCAGAGGGCGCCACCGAGGCCCAGACAGGCCAGAAGGGCGGCGATGAGGGCGTAGCGGGTGATCATGTGAGCCCACGAAGGCAAAGGGCGATTTCGTCCTGGCGCCGGTTCACAAGCCCGCGCACGACGCGGCCGCCGGCTTTGTTCCACCACCCGATAGCATGGCAACCGCCACGGATATCGCCAGAGTTCAAGCGGCGAACCGCCGTGCTTTTGCCGGCTCCCCTTGTGCCGACATTGTAGGCCAACGAGGTATAAGCTGCATCTCGCTCTGGCGTCAGGCGGGATTGCTTTGTCGCCTCGGTGAAATACCGATGCAGGCCGGCGCGATACTCAGCCACCTCGCGGGCTAGCATCGCCCGGCATTCGGCTTCTGTGTAGGTGTCGCCCGGGCGAACGCCTTTGGTTTCTCCGTAGCAGACCGTCCAGACGCCCACGATGTCTCGATAGGCTGTCGTCCGCAGGCCTTCCCACTTCGCGATCAGCGGCACCGCGACAGCCAGCGTAGCGGCTTCCGTGGTGCCCTTGGCAGGTTCGGCCGGCGCCGGAGCCCCGGCGGACATCAGAATGGCCAGCAGCGCCACGACAGCGGGACTGCGCGTGATGCCCTGGTCTTTCAGCCGACCGATGATGCCGTAGATGATCAAGGCGATCCCGGCGACCCACCACAGGCGCGGGTTCGTGTCACGCTCGAACAGGATATAGATCATTTCCGGTGCGATCAGGCAAAGGATACCGAGATAGTTTGCCCACATGCTATGGGCCCGGGTCGCAATGCGCCCGGCGTCTTTCAAGAGTTTCATAGGACTTACTCCGCGATTTCGATGACAGTGGTGATCCGAACGGGCCGCAACGGAATGACGCCGAAGAGCAAAGCTTGCCATGTGTCGACAATGACGAGCGGGGGCCCTTGCTCGAGGCAGCGATCGGCCCATGGGCCGAGGTAATAGGTGACCGTGTTATCGTCCTTGACCTGGTAGAGGGCGCGGTTGCGACCGCTCGGGCATTCCTCCCCGGTTCCCGTCACGCGGATCTCGGTCGACCAGATCCCCCAGACATCACCGAACGGCGTTTCCCGCACGAACGTCACCCTGCGGTCGTCGTAGTGAATGGCCGTCGGCCGCATGATCAGGTCGGTCGAAAGCACCAACCACAACGCCATGACCAGGATGACGGCGACAAAGGAATACAACACGGCATAGAGCGCACGAAGCGTGGTGGAACACATCATCAATTAACCCCCTTGAATATGACCGCGCGATAAGACCAGAGGACGCTTCCAAGCGTGATGATCACTGCACCCAAAAAGCTGATGCCGGCCAGCAATTGCTTTCGCTCTTGCGCCGATCTTTCCTGGTCCCGTTCGACGGCCCGCTTTTCCAGCTTTTCGACGTGATCTCTCAGTTCGCGGATCTCACGCGACTGTTCGTCAACTTTGTAGCGAAGCAAGGTCCAGTTTTCGTCGGGCATCGAGGAGCCTCTCGTTTCAATGTTTGGGCAATTATGTGAGCCTTCTCGGCGGCCGGCTCTTTCAGGTCGAGCGGCTCACGCCTGCCAGCCGGTGAATGCTTGGCTTTCTGTAACTGTCGCGGGTAGCGACACGTTGGACGGGCTGTTCTCGATCACCATTCCGATGATTGCGTTCGCGTCGGCAAAATCCCAGTTATCGCCCGTCACCAACGCGTTGAAGAACAGGGACCCAGTGCCGCCCGCAGACGCTTCCGTTTCCGCGCCGCCGAGCTGAGCTTCAAGGAACTCATCGCCCTTCGACACGATCCGGTTCGTTGCGTTGAAGCGGTAGAACTGGTTGTCGTGGGTCTTGATCTCCGCCCCGTCGAAATCGCCCAAATCGACCGAGAAGTTGAGGCAATTATCGATCAGAAGCTTCAGGTCGAAATCGCCAGCCCCGGAAATGGTGTTGGCCGGAAAGTACAGACCATCGCCCACAGCCGTCGGCGCACGCACCCCGCGCATCCGGCTTATCTCCAGGATCGGGACAGGCTCATCATTGAAATTTGCGTCGTCGTCTGTATCCCAGCGTTGCAGGTTGTTGAAATCCAGGGGCAATTCGACCCGGATTTTAAACCCCTTCGCACCTTCCAAAACGCTTGTATGCGGAACATAGACGTCGCAATCCGTCTCGACCGTCAGCGCCCAGGGGCAGAGCGTGGTTCCGCTGGCGTTGTCGTTGGCCTGCGACACCGTGATCTCACCCACGTGAACGCTGTAGGCTACGGGCAAATCAAACCCCTCGACGCCAATTGGATTGGTCTCGTGGTCGACGATAATCGCGCGGCCACCGTTCGAGATGTAGTTGATCTTGCCAGTTACAGAGAGGTCACCAAAGCAGTATCCTCCGTAGTCAGACCGGGCATGGAGTGCCGGGCACGAGTTCAGCGTCGGGTTGGTGATTTTCATGACACCGAAGAACGCGCCATAGGTGACGCCGTGCTCTCGAAGCGTCGTATCAGAGATGAAGAAGTTACCCGAAAGCCCATGCGTGTCGACACGGTTGATAGCACAGTTTTTGACGTAGAAACCGTTCATCTGGTCCGTTGCCATCATGCCCCAGCCCTCTTGAGCCAGCACGTTTTCAATCGTCACTTCAGCGGCACCACGGGCGCGGAAGATGTACGTGCCACCTCCATCGCCCCCTGGCTCCTGCGCCGTAGCCGACATTCCGTCAATCGTGAATTTGCCTGCGTCCATGACATAGATCAGGCGGTTGCAGCTGTCGGAGACAGGCGAAGCGCCAGGAAGCGCCTGCGTAGTTTCGAAGTTCACGAAATTCCGAGCAACTGTCATCACCTGACAGTGGTTGAAACTATCCATGTCCACGGTCAGGCCGCGCTGCGTGATCCACCCCGAGGCCGGAGCCGCGCGGTACTGGTAATTCACGCTGGTCGAGCTGCTGCCGTCAACTGACATGGGATAAACGCAGGTCCCGCTGCGGTTCACCCAAACGGACTGATCCCAGTCCTCGGTCGCGGTTCCTGCCGCATCGCGGTCGCGGTTCGGGATCTGCACGCCGTTCATCTGGAAGCGGGCATAGCCGGGGCCTTCGAAGTAATCGGCGGTCGGCGTGTGTGATCCGATGGCGAGATTGCTTTGCGTCAGGTCGTCGCCCGTGGTGATTGTGCCGGTGACAAGCGGTGTCGTGCTGTCTTCAATGATCAGCATCCGTGTCACGTCACCCGCAACCGGGTTGCCGATCACAGCTTCCTCGTTACCCTGAACGATCAAGCCACCCCACTCGACCGAGCAGCTGTAGGTAATCTCCGCATCCGTGTCGATCAGGCCAAAGCCGACACCATCGAAATGCGCAGTCTGCCCCGCTTCGGTGCAGAACGTAAGCAGCTTGCGAACGGCCTCAGTGATATTCGTGGTGCCGGGGGTCGCGTTCGTGATGAAGTGCCACAGATGCGGCGCGTTGGCCGGGGACCACATACGCCCGTCTGCAGTGGGACCAATCTCACCATCAGCGTCGTCGATCACGTCCAGCTTGCGCCCGTTGACCACGAAAGACGCCTGTACCACCGGTGCCAGAACGGTTGCGGAGATAAAGGCGGCTCGGCTGGAATAGGGCTGCGTATTTTCGTAAAGGTTGCCGCTGCCGGATACGACTTCCCAACGTTGACTTCCCTCTCCACCGCTCAGACGCAAAATGTGCAACCGAGTACCAACGATCTCGCCTTCAACGACGTCGCTGCCCCCGTTGCGCTTGATCTGGTAGGCGTCGCCACCATTGAGGGCCAAAGTCGGGTTCGGTCCAGTATTCGAGCTGGGGGGACGATACGCAACCTTGAGGCCGGACGCGATCACCACGTTACCAGTATTCGCGTTGGTGTCGGCAGTCACCGCTTGAGCCGTTCCGCCGTAGTTGTTCAGATTGACTACGCCACCGTAGGTGATCGCGTCTTCCAGTTCCTCTTCTGTTGTCAGGGCATCCAATTCACTTGCCGTCAACGTTGTCCAGTTGACCGTCTCAGACACAAGCGGCGCACCCAAAAGGTCGCTGATATCGGCGGACGACTCGTCCGGAACCTGAATACGGCCAAGGTCAAATGCTACATCGCCGGCCGACGTTTCGCGAACGAGCGAAACGGTATAGTAACTTGCCTTCACACCCCGATGGTTCGGCCACAGATCGACCGACACGGACCCATCGCCGCCGATCGTCGTGACGACCGTGGCCTCAGAGACGGTTTCGCCGCCGTCCACATCGTAAGAACTGAGCCGAAAGACCAGCCGCCCGCCGGTCACATCGGTGTCGTCGGGCAACACGATTTGCCCGGACACCGTGCAGGTGTTCGTCGCCATTTACTGATTCCGCCTTTTGGTTAGGTGATTGCCGACGCCGTGCTGAAAATCTCGTCGAGATCCGCGTCGGAGTAATTGCATTGCGAAGTGATGAAGCCGACCAGCGCATCCGCGCGGCGCATTTCGGGCGCCTCTGCCCAGGCCAGCTGAACCATTGGGCTGGCACCGCTCATCGCCAACGTTACTTCACCCATTTTTTCTAAAGCAATCAATGCCGCCTTGAACTGGTATCTGCTAACGGCCTTAGGCGCGCTGCCCGGGGATGGGTCGAGAACCTCCTCCTCGACCATGACCACCTTGCCGGTCCGCGCGCTTACCGTGGCATTCACCCGGATCATGTCGCGCTCTGCCCCCCGTTCGGCTCGATCAGGAGCGCGAAGGGATCGGTACAGCTGAATCGCAGATCGGTGATGGCGACGCTCGATCCGACCAAGGTACCGGTGACGCGGAGTGCAGAATTGAACTCTCCGACCGAAACGAAATCGCCGGTGGCAAAGTCCAGCCAAAACGAAAATGACGCCCGCAGTTGTTGATTGAATTGCCCCACGATCACAGAGCCGGAAAAGCTCGACGCATTATTCAGACTGAACTCAACTGTCATGCTGGGTCCGCTGTCATCCGAAAAGACAACGCCGTGCACCAGCACGCCGGCAAAATCATCGAGGTCCGTAATGGTGACGTTCCCGCCGGGCGATTGGGCAGAGACGATCTTCTTCGCGATCTTCGGGGCACCCGATCCACCCTCCGCGATTGCGATCGGATTATCTCTCAGCGCCAATCCAGTCTCTGCCTTGATCGGCTTGTCCTGCGCGATTTCGGTGTTCGGAATGCTCGTGAAACTTGTCATGCTCTACCCCCACGTGGCCGCTTTTGTGCCATCCGACAAAAGTCCATCGGAATCGCCCCAGTAGGCCGCGGCAAATTCGGCGGATGTCCCGGGATAGACTCCGGCGTCATCCGCCATCCATTCATAGACCCGGCCATAAAGCTGCGTGTTCTCGACGACGTACTCGACCGTCTCGCCCGGCACGACCTCGTCGGCACTGACGACCGTCCATTGCTCGATCACCGGGGCGCCGTGCGCGTCCACCAGCCGCCCGTGCGACAGGTAGAAGACATCGCCGACCCAGTACTCGTGCCCATCCTTGGCATCGACCTGGAAGCCCGCCTCGCTCGGGATCTCAGAATACCGGTTCACAATCTTAAACCCGGACGAAAACGCCAGGTTGCCCGTGGGCAGCCAGCGCGAGAAATACTTGCGGATCGACGGGTCGCCGTGACGATCCTCGCTTTCACTGGCCAAGTCCGCAACGACTTGGACCTGCCGGAAATTCACGGCGTCCAGGCTTTGCGTCCAGTCTCGCACGCTGAAATAGACCCACGCCTGGCTCACGCGGTTGCGGGGCAACTCGCTCACCGACAGGCCCGGCATGATGTGGTCCCGCTCCGTCAGCGTCGGCGGCTCGGTCTCTAGCCCGCGGATTGCCCGCATCTTGATCAAGGCCACCCGCTCGTCCCACCAGATGAAGAAACCGCACTGTGCCTGCAATTCGGCGATCAGCTTGTTGACTGCCACCGGGTCGCTGATGATCGTGTTCAGTCGGTAGCTTGACAGGTGACGGCTTACCTCCTGCGCGAAACTGCCGGCGCTGTCGATCATGGCGGGGTCTATGCCGGCATGTGTCGTCAGAAGATCCTCAACGATCTCCTGCACCGTGGCAGCGGTATACTGTTTGCAAAGCTGCACCGCGGCCTCGGCGTCGTGGTCCGCCGCCACCGTGTTCTCGGCGCCGCGCTCGGACACCGTGAAGGTCAGCACACCATCCACCCCGGACAGGGCCGAATACGCGATGAACTCGTCACCAATTCGCAAGAGACCGCTTGCGGGGTAGTCCGACAGGCTGGCGCCCGCGACGGCAAGCGCCTTGGCCCCTGCCAGAAGCGCGGTGCGCAGCACGCCGGGCGACGCCTCAGGACACTGCGCCTTGCGCTCTTCCAGCTTGTGAAGGATGTCCTTGCCCTTCAGGCGGACGCGTCCAGAGGCATCCGGGCCGCTAACCTCGATCAGAACATATTGCCGCTTGATCATGTCGGCCAACGCCTGGCCGGCATATCCCTCATACACCTTTACCGTGATGTTCTGGCGGTATTTCCAGCGGCGCAGCCACTTGGTCCAGAAACTGCCGCGCGCCATCGGATCATAGCTGCGATCGGCCAGGTACGGATCGACCACCCTGTCGGTGTGCGGATGGTCCATCAGCTCGATATCGCACACCGCGCGATTGCCCAGTCCGGTCGCGTCGGGATCGACGGCCGACAGGTTGATCTTGGTCGGGGCGGTCGAAACCGATCGCAGGGACGGGATGATGTAATCCGCTCCCTCGATACGCCGTTCGGCAACGCTCTGGCGCGAGAAGAACAGGCTGAGCGTGCCCGAGCCGTCGAAATTCTCGGCATCCAGGCACGTGGCGCGCGTGTTGAAACACTTCTGATCGCCCGTGCCTGTGGCGGTGCACGGGCTGGTGCCGAACACGTTGGCGCAGATCGGCACGATCAGCTCGACGATCTGGACGACCTCGCGGCCCGGTTGCGTGGCGCTCGACATCAATCATACCCCCGCGCAGTTCCGGTCAGGCTGACTTGCATCAATCCGTTGATTCCCATGTTCTGTGGAACGGGCGCCCGGGACGTCGTGACATAGGCCACCTCGGAAAACCGCGCCGGCCGCCACGCGATAAAATACGGATCGGTCTCGATCGCCAGCATGAACGGGCGCCAGTAGCTGCGCACCCAATCGGGGTCGATGTGCCGCCACTCGAACTGCGCCATCAGGCTGGATCGCACACGGGTTTTGCCCAGAAACTCTCCGGTCTCTGAGTTGTTCTGGCGCATCACCGTTTGGCGCGACATGTCGATCGGAGCGTGCCCGCCGTAAAGCGGCCGAGGCATTTGCATCGTATCGGCGACGCGAAACACTCCCAGATCCGGCACCTCGGACGCGGCGCTGATACTGATACGCCACCGCTGCGCTTCGACGGGTTCAAAGATCGCCATGACAGGCATGTCGTTCTCGGGACTGATAGCCCGGGTCAGATCCACCCATGTCGAGCCATCATGGTACTGCAGCTTGAATGTTGCGCCCGAGGTGCCCAACGTATGCGCAGCGATGCAGATTGCATCCGCCACAACTTCGGATCCGTGGTCGTATTCCCATGTAGCCGGAACCGCATCCGCCCGCCATTTCTCATAGGTCAACGATCCCATCGGCGCATCCTCGAAAAAGGCCGCATTGGTACCACTGGCCGACGCGGTACCACCGGAAAACCAATTGCCGGCATGCACAATCCGCGCATGGGTGAGCGGCAGATCCGCACGCGGCAGAACATAGAAAGGCTGAAAGATCACGCCCATCAGCCGTTCACCACGATCCCGCTCAGGGTCGCGCCGCCCTCGATCTCTTCGTTCATCATACGCATCAGATCCCGCACCGAGTTTCGAGAGATCGGTCCATCACCGGGCAGGTTCACGGTGTAGTATTGAGACGGGCTTGTCTCGGGCGCGCCTGCGCCCGCACCCGCGCCCGCCCCATTGCCTGCGGCGCTCGAACCTCCGCCATAGGACTGCGCCGAGATCTGCGAGATAAGGGCACCGGTCCGCGCTAGAGACGCGGCGGTGAATGCCGTTGCCACCCCGGGCCCGCCAATCTTCATGCCCTTCTGCCATGCGTCAACTGCGGCCTGGTAGCCACTGATCGTGGCGTCCGCCAACGCCGCGGCCTTGCCGATCTGGAACAGCTTTTTGTTCTCGGTCTGCATCAGGCTCGACACATCACCGAACGCCCCGCGCAAGCCCGACAGGCGTGCCGCCATGGAATCGTCTTCCAGACCCTTCATGCGCTCGGCGTGATCCTGGTGGATCAACCGCTCCGCCAAGGCCCCCTCGCTGATCACCTCCTGCCGGCGCGACATGAATTCGCCCAGGCGGCCCAGCACATCCTCGACGAACTGCTCGTCATAGCCAAAAGGCGACCCTGCACCGCCGGCGACAAAACCAAGCGTGTCCATGCCCTGCCCGCCGTCAATGCTGTCCGACAACTGGTCAGTTAGAACGTCAAGACCCGACGGACGGGGAATGTTGTTTCCGTTGCCACCGCTGAGAATCTCACCCAATCGACCCGGAAGGTTGCCCGGATCAAGCGTCGGTGCATCCTCAAAACGCGAAGGGTCGCCAATCCGAAACGATGTCCAGCCTTCATTTTTCAACCGCGCAAGCGCCTCGACGACGTCAACAACCGCGGCGGCCCAATCCACAAACACCTGAACGACCTTCAGAACCTTGGGCGCCAGATCCACCAACGCGGCAACCAGCACAGTAATGTCTTCCTTGTTTTCAAGGATTGCCTTATTGACCTGCGTGCTGATGACGGTTGCCAGCTGGTCCAGCTCTTTCTTGAGCTCGACCGACCCCTTAACCGCATCGTCCGACATGATCAGCCCGGCGGCGGCAGCCTCCTCGCCCAACTTTTTCATCTCGCGGCCGCCATTCGCCAGCAGTGGCAGCATGGCCGTAAGGTCCGACGACATCGCCTCCATGTAGAAAGTCATCTCGGACTGCGACAATCCGGCCTTTTGCAGCGAATCGACGTAAAGCTGCAAGGCGTCCGGCCCGCTCAAATCCTTGAAATGCTGCGCGGTCACACCGACCTTCGGGCCGATATTCTCGAAGAAATCCGCCATCGGCCCGCCGCCGGTGGCCATGAAATCGCCGACCCGGTCCTGCACATCCTTCAGGATATCGGCCAACTTGTCTTGCTCGATGCCGACGGTCTTCGACGCCTGCGCCCATTTCTGGAACGTCTCCGGCGTCGTGTTCGCCAGGCGCGACAGCCGCTCGATCTCGGCGCCAGTCTCGGCCGCGCTGCGAGCCATGACCAGCAGCCCGCCCGTGGCCGCGGCGACACCGGCCGTGATGATCGCCCCGGCCTTCGCGACCTTTTTCGCCATCACGGTGGCGCGCGCTCCGAAGCCCTGGATGTCGCGCTCACCCTTTTTCAGGTCCCGCCGCAGACCACCGACATCCGCTCCGACGCGGATCTCGAGGTCGCCAATACTACGTGCCATCGCTATCGCCCCTCATAGCCCGCTCTTTCGCCTGGCTCTCCTTCAGCATCCGGTAAAGCTCGCCCATACCTTCGCCCCCGCCCATCGGCTGGCGCGGCCGGTGCGCCTCGACCACCCACCACACCTCGCCCGGCGCCATGTCCCAGAAATCACGCGGCGAAACCCATCCGTTCACGACCACCGCGTCATGCAGCGCCCGCACAAGCCCGCCGCCTAGTCCTTTTTTTCGGCGTCCTCGACTGCGTCAAAATCTTCCACGACCTCCATCGCAGAGGTCATCTTCTCAGCCAGTGGTGGGCTGACGATCGCCAGAAGCAGGTTGCAGGCATCCGACATCGCGCTCAGCGCGTCACCTTTACCGTCCAGCAACTCGTCCTGCACCGAAAGGTAGACCTCGGCATCGCTTACCTGCGCACCCGCGTGGCGCAGCATAGCCGCAAAGGCCATGGACACGCGCGAAACCGTAGGCCCGCCATTCTGGCCCATCAGGATCGCCACCGCCGGCACACCGCTGGTCCCGCTGATGATGTCCTCGATCGACGCTACTAGCGGCATGATGCCCCGCGCCTTGAGTGTGTAGTCAACGCCCATCCAACGGACGCTGATGTCCTCGAAACCGCGCATGCATTAAGCCTCTGTGAACGTGTGTGCACCGCTGCGCGTCAGCGTCGCGGTGAAAGTCACCGCGTCCTGATACGCTCCGGTCTCGGTATAGGCGCTCAGGATGAAAGCGCCCGAGATCTCGTCCCCGTTGGGGCGTTCGATCGTCAGATCGTCCAGGAACTTGTCTGAGTCGGTGGTTGAGAACGCGATATCCGAGAACACGTCGTCGTTGGTCAGACCTTCCACTGAACACTCCAATGCCTTTCCGGTCAGAACGTCATCGAGGTAGGTCGTGTCGCCCGTGTCATCATCGGTCGTCACGTCGATCATCTGCGACGACCAGTTGAGCGATTTCTGCCGCACAGACGCGATGGTCGTGCCGCCTTTCTTCACCAGGTAATTCCGTCCCGCGCTCTTCGCCATTTGCTCTCTCCGTTAACGCAAGGTTGCCCGGGCGCCCTGCCCCCGGATTTGCCCGATGCCGCCGCCGGCGCCGGTGTTAAACTTCGTCCTCGTCGAGCAGCCGCTCGACGGTAAATGTCATGTCCAGTTCACCCCGCCGGGTCTCGCCCGCGGCCACGACGTCGATTTCCGTCAGGTCCAGCCCGTAGAGCAGCCCCACGCCTCGCAGCACCGGCAGCACGACCTCGACAACCTCGTCGGCATCCAGATCGAGCTCGTCCTCCAGGTCGTTCCCGCCGACCCGCCGATAGGACACGACGACCTCTGTCGCGCGGTTGACGCCGAAATCATGATCCCGGTTCGTCCGCTCGCGCGGCGTGCGCACGATGCAGTAGGGCAACTTTTCGGCGTCGTGATTGCGCGGGAATGCATCGTAGAATTCGACGATGCCCAGGCGATCCGAGGCCGCCAGTGCCGCCCGGACCTGCGTCCGCAGAATTGTTCTGAAACTCATGCGTCGATCGCCTCGAGCTCGAACACCACCAGCGCATCGGAGGCCGGGCTGGCCGTGGCCCTTTGCGCATTGAGAACCGTGAAGCGCGCGCCGTCGCCGACCTCGATCGTGTCGCCAGCCTGGATGTCGGCTGCATAGGGCCGTTCAACACGCAAGGATGGCGAGGTCACCAGAAATTCCCGGCCGTCTTCGTCTGCCACACCGATCGGATCACGCCGAAAAATGCCCTGCACTTCCACCGGCAAGCCGGTCGCGGCCGGCGTATGCATGACCGGCGCCCCGAACACGTCGTTCAGAACGCCGGCCATGCCGTCGAAGATCCCGGTCATTACCGGACCGCGCCGTCCAGGATAACCGTGCCGGTCGCCGACGGGTTGGCCGCCGCAGCACCTGCCGCACCCACCAGCGTGTTGCCGCTGGCCGTGGTCGTGAAGACCTTGTTGGTGTCGTCCCAGTAAAGTTTCGCGCCCACCGTCCAGGCTTGCGCGCTCGTCTTGGCATGGGTCACGACGCCATGACGCAGGATCGACACGTCATCGCCGGAATCTGCGTCATGCTGCGCAATCCCAAAGACGGTGCCGATCAGGATCCCGCGGCCCGAAGTGACATCCTCCGACGCGGGCAGGGTCAGGCTTGCGCCTGGTTGAACATAGTTCTGCATTTCTCTTTCCTCGAATTGTGCGCCGGGGCGCAAATGCAAAACCCGGCGCCTTACCGGCGCCGGGCGTTTCAGCTCGGATCGGAACGCGGGTTAGGAGCCGGCGTTCTTGTAAAGCCCTTCCCAGGCCGTGGCCTTGACGCCCACGTCCTCGCGCACCTTGAATTCGGTGCCATCGACCGTCCAGCCGTCCTGCTGGTCGATGTAGGGCTCGGTCACGCCGTCCAGGTAAGCGACCTCGATCGTGTCGAACATCATTGGGTCTGCCGCCATGTACCACGCACTCCCAGCGACGCGGTTGTCGAAGATCGGCTCAGCCGCCTGATAGACGGTGTTGTAGCGCATCTGCGACTTGGAACCGGTGGTGTCCGGCGTCTTCTCCGACATCAGCGCCGCCAGCACCGCCGAACGGTGCGTGTAGCCCGAGATCAGGAACTTGGGTTGGATGTTCAGCGTGGCCGAACTGTCCGCATCCGTTCCGCGCGGGGACTGTGCGGCCATGGCAACCAGCGCCGCGTCGATCGTCGTTTCGGACGGTGCCGCGCCGGACGACGCCAGGTTACCATGCGCCGACGCGAAGAGCGCGGTACCGTCGGACATCGCCGCGTTGGCATTCAGCACTGCAAAGACCAGGTCGCCGATCTTGCGCTTGGCCGCACGGCCGGCCTTCATGGGGACAGTCGTGAAGGCGCCCAGGTCATCGTTGATGATCGCTTGGCGCGTGATTGCGAACAACTTGCCATAGGTCAGCAGCGCAATCGTCTCGCCAAAGTCACCCATGGTGCCGTACTTGAACTCGCCAGCCTCGCCGACCTCCGAAAGATCCGGGAACAGGCCGGTTCCCACGCGCTTCGTCGGCTTGAAATCGGTCAGCGTCGTGCGCTTGGTGAACTGCTCGAAAGTTTCCTCGGCCTCCTGGTAAGCCATCAGCATCGACTTGTTCGCGACGTCGGCCAGGACTTCACCGAAATCGCTGGTGCTGTGCAGCCCGCCGGCCATCGTCGGCACGAACGCCGCACCGACCAGCTGCTGCACACCACCGAAGCGCATATCGAGGCCGCGCACCTGCAACGTGTGACGCGCCATCTCGCGCAGCGACATGGACGAGAACTCGTTCGCCTCGCCACCCGAAACGCCGGCCTTCTTCAGCAGCGCCTTCGACATGCCCGCCTTCATCCGGTCGACGCCGTCATGCACCACGCGCGCCTCGTTCACGATATCGCCACCATCGGCCCCGGCCTTCTTGTCGGCCAGCTTGTCAATAATCGCGTCAGACGCCTGCTCTTGGGTCGCGTTCTTCGCGATCAGCTCGGCCGCGAACTCTGCCGACAGACCCGCGCGGGCGACCGCCTTGGTGATTGCCGCGGCGTCGCACTTGGGCGCCGTGGTATCCGCCGCCGGCGACGTCGCCGTGGGGGATGTGGTCGAGGTCTTGCCCTCGCCTGCCTTGGGCTCGCCGGTCACACCTTGCGCTTCCGGCTCTTTCACTTGATCAGGCATATCTGCCTCCTTCTGAGCGTGGGGCGTTTGCGCCCCGGTTGTGCAGCCGGAGCTGCGGTTCGTGACCTTGGCCGTGGGAGCGGGAACCGTCCCGTCCCACGCGCCGGTCGCTACGATCGACGCGATCATCGCGTCGAATGCTTTCTTGGGATCGGCAACGCGGTCCGCCAAGCCAAGGCGCACCGCCTCGGTCCCGCCGAACGCCTTGGCCTCTGTCTTCAGCGCGGCCGCCATGTCGAAGCGGTCACCACGACCCTTGCCGACCAGCTGCGCGAACTGCACGCGCATGGCTTCGGATTCCGATTGCCACTCCTCGCGCAGGTCCTCTGGCAGCGGCTCGACGGAATTGCCCTTCGCCTTTTGCTCACCGGCGCGGATGATATTGACCGTGACACCCTCTTTCTTCAGGTGGTCGCTGTATTCCACGTGCATCATGATCACGCCGATCGAGCCGGCGCCGCCGAACTCCGGCACCGTCAGATAATTGCACTGGCTGGCCAGTGCGTAGCCGGCGGAAAAGGCATACTCGGCGCAGAACCCGTAAACCGGCTTGGTCTCACGGATCTCTCGCACCAGGTCGCCTAGCTCGAACGCACCCGCCGCCTCACCGCCCGGCGTGTCGAACTCCAACGCAATCGCCTTGATCTCCGGATCCGCCGCCGCGGCCTTCAGCTGCGCCCGCAGACCCTCATAACTGGTCATGCCCGACGACTGTCCGAGCCACGATCCGCGCCGCACGAGCGAACCCGTCACCTCGATCACCGCCACCGGCCCGTGCCGGATAAACCCTGAGCGGCTTTCCTTGAGGTGTTCCGCCATGCCCTCGTGCAGAATGCTGCCCGCGCGCTTTTCAACGGTGCCCGCCTCGGCGTCGGCCGAGATTGCAGCGGTCACATGAACCTCGGCCGCAGCACCCAGCAGGCGCGGCGCAAACGCACGTGCGATCACGGCCGCCTTTGCGGGTTCCACCAGCAGCGGCGTGCCGAACATGCGCTCTGCGATCTGTGGCATCGTCAAGTCAGTCATCGGTCTCATCCTCGTCGGTAAGGGTTTCGTCCACGGCATTGGCGCTAGCGGCCTTGGCTTGTGCCACGCCGGACAGCGAAACGCGGCGCGGATCGCTGTCAAAGACCAGCCCGGCTTCGTCATCACGCGCGGCCCAGCCACTCCACTCGTTCCAGATCCGCTCGGGATCCTGGCCCATTTCCCGGATGACATCGGCCCGCGTGGCCAGGCCGCCGCGGATCTTGCGGATCAGCGCCGGGTAATCCTTGGTCGGATCGACCACCGGCCGGCGCGGCGCGGTCCAGCGCAGCCGGTACTTGTCCGGTTCGATGAACGTCTTGAAGTACAGCGCTTCCTTGAACCACCGCGTGACCGGCCCCATCAGGCGCGCGATAGCCAGCTCGTTCTGCCAGAACTGGATCATCGGGTCCTGGTCCATGCGGCCCATCCGTCCGCTGGTGTAGTTGACCTGGCTGTAATCGCCGCTGAATCCCTCATAGGTCAGCATCAAGCCACTGGCGATCACCCGGTCGATGATCTTCACGATCGGCTCCGCGCTCTGCGCAGAAGGCGGCTCGGTGAACTCGAGTTCGTCAGATCCTTGGATCTCGGCAATCCCGCCGGCTTCGATCTCGAGAAGCGCCTCCTTGAGATCGTCGCCCGCGTCGTCATCGCCCGTCCTCTTCAGGATGCCGGCGAACATCGCCGCAACCTCTTGCCGCTTCAGCGTGCCCTGCATGAACTTGTGCAGGTCATGCAGCTCGGCCATCACCGGGGCATACCAGCTCACCCCCCGGCGCTGCCCCGGCCGGTCGACCAGGAACGCGTGGGCGATGTTCTCCGCCATCACCCTGCGGATATCGCCGGTCCCATATTGCGAGCCAGGATGATTGGCATAGAGGTGATACGCCTCCGGCGCACCCGTGGGCCCGTACTCGATACCGTTCTCGATCCTGCGGCCCTGGGGCGAACCCAGCGTGTGCTTGGTGTGCGCGATATAATCCGTTTCCAGGCACTGGATCTGGAACGGCAGAGGCAACCCGTCCGAGGTGCGACGCTGGCGATACCGCAGCAGCACCTCGCCGGACAGCGGGATTGTCTTCAGCGCCAGGTTCTGCATCCCGAAGAGCGTGCTGTGCCCGTCGGCATCGATCGCCGTCGTCAGAAGGTGATCCTCGATCAAACCCTCGATGCGGCTCTTGTCCCCCTTATCTTCCTCGCTGACCATCTCGACCACAGGCCGGATTCCCGACCCGACCACATAACCGGCAAAGAGGTTGTTGGCCCGCGTCACCCGCGGGTTGTTGCGCAGCATGTCCCGCGCGATATAGGCCAGCGGCTGGCGCGCGCCCGAGATCGTGCCATGCGGATCGCGGCTGTTGCGGTAGAACTCCCTGCTGCGACGCCCCCCACCGACCGGCGCATACGGCGCAGATGCATTCCGCTCCGCGCGCCGCTCGCGCAAAAGGTCCAGCTGCGCACGCGCCACTTCCCGACGCAGAGCCCACCGCGGCGCGAACCGATCGACAAATCCCCCCATCAGCGCCACCCTGTCGAAGTTTTGGGATAGTGCATCCGGCGAGTCGGACGCTCAGTGATGCCAAGTTCGGCCTGGATCTTGCGCTCGAGCCGCAGCATCTCGTCCAGGCTGCGGAAGCGCACGCGCTCACCGTCCAGCTGCACTTCGGCCGCACCTTTCGAGATCGCCTTTTGCAGCTTGGTCAGATCGTCTTGTGTGTAGGCCATCAGATCCTCATCTTGCCGACCCGACGCTTGCGCGCCTTCGGCTTGGCTTCGGGGGCCGTCGCATGGACGGCGAAACAATGCGGGTTGTCCGCCCCCAGCATGGCCCAGTTCCACGGGCTTTCCGGGTTCATCCGGCGCAGACCCTTGTGCTCGGCCAGCGCCTGCGCCTGGACCGACAGGTCAAGGCTTTCGTTCCGCTTCTGGCCAGGCTTCGGCTCCCACCCCTTGTCGGTGCGAACCTCGGCGCAGAACTCGGCCAAGTGGTCATCGCCCAGGAACTCGGGCAGCGGAAAGCTGCGCGGTGTGCCGGCGGGCCGCACAAGCGCGGCAGTGACCGAATCCTTCAGCCTGTCCGTGGCCATGTTCAGCAGCTTGACGCCGCGCTTCTTGCCCTGGTTCGACCGGCCCGGGGCCTCGTGCCAGACCCGGTCGCGCTGGCGCACACCGGGATGACCACGGGTCAGGAACCATCGTGCGCCCTGCCCGACTTTGCGACGCCCCTTCCAGAACAGTTCGGCATTGTCGCTGACGCCCGGCTCGCCCTGAAAATCGACTGCCAGCGCAAAGGCCCGCAGTTCGAACTCCGTGCCGTCGACGCGCCAGCGCCGGTCTTCCAACTCGACCAGGACATCCCAGTCACCGGCGTATTTCGCCGGGCTCAACGCCCGGTCAAGGTCTTCACCCTCGGCACCCGCCGGGGGCTTGTAGAGATCGAAACGGTCGATGACCGTTCGTGTCCCGTCGACACCCCATCCCGTGATCTGAACGGGAAAGCGAGTTTTCTGGACGTCCGCCGTCACGGTGATGAACCTCACCCACTCGGGCGCCACACCTTTCGGTGTCGTGGTTCGATCCTCCTTGAGCGCGGCAACCGACAGCATCTCGTCGGCATCCGACGCCGCCCGAGCGTATGGCTTGCCGAGGCTCGTGTAATAGAACCTCGCCAGGCCCAGGTCGTCGTCCAGTTCCTCGGCCTGCCGCTTGACCTCGATGTATTTCGACACCAGACCCGACCAGGTCGAGAAGGTCGCCGCGGCCCCGTCCAGCGACCAGCTGGCGATGTCCGACTGGCGGATCGCGCTGTCACCGAGCGGCACCAGGTTGCCCCCATGCTCCGCCTCGTGCAGCCATCCGCCCCGGCCGCGCCGTGCGGCGCGGTTCATCTCGTTCTTGTGCTGCGGCCCGGTCAGTGCATGGCAATGCGGGCATTCCATCTCCGCCGCCTCGCCGGCCTCGCGCGGCGGCCGGTCCTCGTCGAAGTGCAGCTTGTCGAAGCTCGGCTCGTAGAGCTCGCCGCAATCGCGGCATTCCCAATACCACCGGCCCCGCGTGCCGGTGTTGTAGAGTTTCACGATCCCGTATTTCACCGGGGGCAGCGCGTGCGGCTCATTCGCCGAAGCCGCCCAAGCCGGATCGCTCACGGGCCAGGCGGGCGTGCTCTCGGCAAAGACGAAACCCCGCGACATGTACGTCTTGACCCGTTCGACTGCCATGTCGAAGGCCGAACCCTCCGGCGCATCCTTGCGCACGCCCAGCTCGGGCGGGAAGTGGTCGAAATCCGTCAGGGCGACCAGACGATACTTCGCCGAGGACAGCCATTGCGGCGTCGGGTAACCGATCGCAAGCCGCATGCCGCGGAACCGCTTGCGGCTGAACGTGTCGTCGTCCCGCGCCCGGCCCAGCAGATCCCGCAACGCCGGGCTGTTCTGGATCACCGGGTTCAGCGATTCCTCGACCCAGCGGTCCCGGCTCGGCCGATCCATGTGGATGATCAGCACCGGCGCCGGGTCACAGCTAACCGGGTGCGTCACCATGACGACCAGGCCAAGCGTCTTACCCGACTGGGCCGGACCAACGAAGGCACCCCCGCGATAGAGGCGCGACTGCATAGTTTCCAACGGTTCGGCCATGTAAGGCGTGACATCGCAATCGTATTGCGCCCACACGCCCCGCGCCTCGACCCGCATGTACCGCTCCGCCGCGGCCACCGGCGAGATCCGGCTGGGCGCATCCAAGAGCGGCAAGGCATCGGCCAGGATATCCCGCGCCGACGCGAACGGCGGCAACGGCGGGATCTCGATGACCTGGCCGATCGCCCGGTCGCTCATCTCCACCATTACGCAGACCTGCCCCTGTGATCCGCCACCGAGACCACCTCACCGACGGCAAAGCGCGCCTCGCTCATCTGTAGACGGATATCGTGCAACAGGCTGTCGCAATATTTTTCCGCCTTCTCGACCTGGATCGGGCTCAGGCTGAACTCCTGTTCCATGTAGTCCGGCAAGTTCGTCATCGCCTGCCGGAACGTTATCAGCACGCCCTCAAGCACACGCTCGACATGCGCTTTCTTGACCAGTTCCTCTCGCTGCAGTGCCGCCTGGTTGCGCACCATCTCGACCTCGAGGTGGGCTTTCATCTCCTTCGGCGACAGCTGCGTCTTAAGGTGACCCGCCTCTTCCTCGCCCCCCAGGAACTGCATCGCCAGCTGACCGGCCAGTTCGTCCTTGCGCGCCCGATCCGCCGCGTCCGACTGTTCGCGCCACATTCGCCAAGCGTAGCAATGGCTCAGGCGAAACTCGTAAGCCTGACCGTTGCCGCCCTTCTGGTGAATAGGAAAACCCTGGTCGATCCACCGCGTGATCGTGACCGTCGACGTGTTCATCGCCTTTGCGATCTGCGTCATGTTGAACAGCTCGTCGCTCACCCCCTCGGGAAGAGGGAAAGCATCGACGTCGATCTCCTCCCCGTTCTCGAGGGTGATGATATTAGCCATTGCCTCTTTCCTGATTTTACCGGTCGTCGCCCCTCAAAGAGCAACAACAAGAACCGCAACCCCACGGGGTAAAACAAAAATCCCACCGATTTTGACCGGGGTGCGAATTACCCGCGGGCCGCTGGGGGCTGGGAAGGACCCAAGTGACCGGACCGGCGGGGGTGGGGACCGTGCAGCCGGGCGGTGGGGGCGCCATCCCCCATTGCCGCAAGACAGCGCGCGCCGCCGTCCCGGCCGAGGGATCACGATCCGTCCCTCGCCTCTGTCCCCCGCGCCCCGACGGGCCGCGGCCACCCCCGGTCCGGGGGTGGTCATTCACCGCGCGGTGCGCAGTGCCTGCTCGAACCGTTTCTCGAAATTCTCTTGCAGCGTCATCCGCATCCGACGCTCTGCCCGCTGGTAAAACCGAAACGTCTTGCCGTAGCTCGCGGGCGTGTCGGACAGGTGCACCACCTTCTTTATCTTGCGCCGCGCCATGCGCTGGTAGACGCCGGGCGCCAGCCCGGACCCCGGACGCGGCACGAAGAACTTGCCCGCGCCCTTGCCGCCCTGCCCCTCGATCGCGGCGAGGACCTGGTTGCGCTGCGCACGCGACCAGTTGCCGTACTTGTCGCGCCGCGCCCCGCGCGCCGGGTAGACCGAGCGCACCCCGCCGGCCTTGACCTTCGAGGCCAGCCGCCGCTCCATCCCGGTCTGCGGCCGGATTCCGCCGGCCTGCTGCACCTCGAGATAGTGGCGCCCCGCCACCATCGTCTTGCGCAGAAGCACGGCCTGAAGCCGATTCTTGGACGCGCGCTGCACCCGAAACGCGTTGATCGTAAAAGGCTTGGGCCGGTCGAAGCTAACCTTCATCTCCAGCTCGACCGCTTCCTTGCCGTCATTCGCGGTATCGTTCAGCGCAAGCGCCGAAGCGAAAGGCACCTGGCGCACTGCGATCTCGCCAAGCCGTCGCTCAATCTCTCGCGTGTCGACACCCAGGGTGATCATTCGGCCTCCGCCCAAAAGAAAACGCCCGGGGCGGGATCTCCACTCCGGGCGCAATTCGGTTCGATGGCAATATGTCAACGGATTGAGATTTTCGTCAAGGGATTTTTTGCCAGGGCCGCTGGCAAGGCATGGTCTCAGTCAGCGCGAACCGCCGCATCTCATTGTTCGCGAGGGCGCAGCGGACCGAAAGAAGCGCGCTCCACCATTCGAGGTAACCCCTTCTGACACGGGCGATTTCCTGCGCGGTGTCACGGTAGACGATCGGGCAGGCCATGAGCGGCGCGGCTCGCACCCGGCCGCGGCTGACATACTGCACGACGCCCATCTTTTCCGTCTTGGCATAGAAACCGTGGCGGGTGTTGCGCCACTCGCGCGGCTCGACACGGGGGCGCATGTCCTGCCCCCAGTCCGGCGTGCGTCCGGCGCGGGCCAGCTCCGCCACCATCGTGGCCAGCCGCCAGGGCAAGGCGACCTTGACCATTGCGGCAACCAGGTCGGCATCCTCGTGCGGATAGCTGCGCCCGGGCGTGGCGTCGACCCGCACACCGATCCCGCGCGCCCCGTCCTTGCCGATCTCAAGCATATCGCACACGTTGGCCGTTTGAGACCGGGCCGCGTATTCACGGACGATCCCGGTGTCGCGCAGGTCGTCGTAGTCGAGCTGCGCGTACTCGACCGAAAAAGCCCATTCCAGCAGCCCCCGGATCGAGATCAGTTCCTTACCCGCCTCGTTCACCGGGCGCGACGGGCCGGCTTCGCCAGCGATCTTGCGCAAGGACATCATCCGGCACCCCCCTCGATCAGCGCCTCGACATCGGTGCTGGTTTTCTCGAACCAGTCGAGCCATTGCAGGTCGTCGTCGAAGTTGGCCCGGCCGCGCCGGCGGATCACGTCGCGGATCCGCTCGGCCTTGTCGTTCCATTTGGCCGCGACCTCGGCCACGCGCGCCTTGTCGCCGGGCATCACCGGCGGGCGCTTGTGCTTCTTCCAGAACTCGTACTCGGCGACGTGGCGCCCGGCCTCGAGCGCGGCGGGCCCCGCCCTTGACGCAAACCAGCGCAGCAGCTCGGGCGCATGCTCCAGCGGCCGCGGCTCGAACGCTTCGGCCAAGCCGATGATGCAGGCATAGCTGGGCCAGAAGTCGCGGCTCGAGCCGTCGCCCTTGGTCGCCAGAGACCGGCGCAGGGCGCGCAGCCCGTCGTCGGTCATGTAGGCCAAACTGTCGGCCACCCGGTCGAGGAAGTTGCGATGATCCTCATCCGAGGTCTTCACCCGCTTTCGGAACCCGTCGGCGGTCAGGGGATGGATCAGCAGGCGGCGCACCCGGGCGCGTTTGCCTTCGTCGGTCGTCATGGTCACGTCGGCTTCCGTCATGGCGCTTTCCCCTTCTCAGCATGTCGGCCGGTCACAGCCCGGAGCTCCGGTTCGGTCAGAAGCGATGAGGACACCACGTGATCCCACACAAACCGCTCGATTTCGTCGAAAGCATCAAGTCTGCCATCGCGATAACTCGCGACCGCACGCTCGGCTTTTTTGACGACCATCGGATTTGAAGAAATCCGGCCTTCGCGCGCGCACGCGCTGGTTATTTCCTGGTTACTTACAGGTTCCTCTCCAGTGGGCTGGAGACGGGTCGGCCCCGAAATTGGAGACGGGTCGGCCCCTGAATTGGAGACGGCTCCGTCTCCAGATATTGGAGACGGCTCGCCGCGTTTTCCGTCTCCAGATTTTGGAGACGGCTCTTGTGCCTTCTCCATCTCAAACCCCAAGATGTAGCGGGTCGGGCATTGCCGCTTAGTCTTGCCATCTCGGCTTTGATGGCGCTGTATCAGCCCCTTCTGCTCCAGAGAATTGAGCACATTGTTGACCGTTCCGTTCGACACGCCGGCACGGTCGCGCAGATAGGCCTGCGACGGAAAGCAGCCTTGGCTCGCGTTGTGGCAGTCACACAGATGGAAAAGAACGCGGAATTCGCTCGCGCCCAGTTTTGCCGGGTCGATGTCCGCAAGCCAATTCGTGGCTTTATGGCTCATAAGCCTGTCCTTGCCTGTCATGCCCCGGAACGCCTCTGGCGGGCGGTGACGGGGCGGTCTGCGATGATGGCGAAACCCTGCCTCTCAGGGGGCGCAGGCGCGTCTGTCGGCACCTTGCGGAGGGTTGGTGGGGTCAGGGAGGGCGCAGATCCGCGGACAGGCCGGTCTCTTGCATCATCACACGCCTGATGCGGTTCAGCGCCTTGCGCTTTACGCGCACGCGACCGACGATCACCGCTGCATCGCAGACGTAGCTGAGGCCGGGCGCGGTGCAGTCGGGATCATATGCGACCCCTCCTACGGTCCTGACCTTGTAGACCCGCCCATCCCCTGAAGGATGCAGTGACGCGAACATCGCCGCGGCCCGCGGATCTGGCGTGACGTACACCTTGCCGGGGTCGCAGACGCCAGCGGCGCCGAATTCGGCAGAAGATTTCACGCCGGTCACCGATGCCGGCAGTATGCGGGCCCCAACCTTCAGGCCGGGCGGTCCACCGTGGTAGCAGATCATATCAGCCTCCTTTCTCCACCTCGAAGATCTTCGGAGGTGCCAAGGGAAGGCGGAGATACGCGTCTCGGGCGATGTCGTTCTGCGCCGCCTCTTCCGTCGTGCGCCATTCACCATCCGTGACAGGCCACCAGAAACCGAAGAGACCGAACACCGTGGCGCGCCGTTCGGCGAGAAACCTGCGCGCACGAAACTCTCGATGCCCATTGCAGATCGTGACGACCCCCTCGCGCACCCTGTACCTGTCGGCGAATTTGCTCATGCCGCCACCGTTCCGACCTGCCAGGCTCTCAACTTCGCCGTCACAGACCGCGTCAGAAGTTGGTGCATGGGCGTGTTGTAATACTCGCCCTTCCGGTCCGCTCGCAGGCGCAGGCAGGCCTTTTCGATCGACCAGATGTCGTTCTGCGCCAGGAAGTCGCCGACCACCTCGCCGCGCGTGATGCCGCAGGACTGCGCCGACTCTGTCAGCGTGCGCAGCCACATCGCCCCGAAGAGCGCCGGATCGGTCGCAGCCCCCCCCCGGCAGGCATCGACCATCAGCCCGTCGAGCACGGCGACCAGGAACGTGCCCTTGTCGGCCGCGACCAGCTGGCGGATCATCGAAATGCAGAAGACCTCGCCCGGCTTCTTGTGCGCCGCGCTCTTGTTGTAGGTCATCAGCTTGCACCCTGCCCGGCTGACCGTGGCGTCGCACTGCACCGCCCACGGCTCCAGCGCGGCCAGGGCGGCGCGGAACACCTGGTTCGGCGTCAGGGCCGTCACCATGCCGTTGATCCAGGAGAACGCCGCAGCGGCCTGTTGCGGCGTCAGAACCTTGACCAGCGCCGGCACCTCCTCGATGCCGCAGAGCGCGGCCGCATGGGTCCGGTGCTGGCCATCGATGATCTCGAACGTGGTGTCGCCCACCTGGTTGACGTCCAGCGCCCCGAACTTGGACCAGCTGAAGTTGTCGGCGATCTTTCGGATGGTCTGCCGCCCGCGCGCCTCGATCGCGCGCTGATAGCCAGTGTTGATCACCAGCTGGTCGATGCGGATCCAGCGCAGCTCGGGCCGGGTGTCCTTGGGCGCCGGGCGGCGATCCTCGCCGGCCACGTCGATCGTGCGCAACGTCATAGCAATGCTCCTTCCTGCTCGATGGGCCGCGGCAGCAGTTCGGGTGGCAGCGGCGGGTAATCGCCCGGCCGGGTCAGCCGCGCGCGGGTGCCGGGGGCGATCCATTCCTTCAGCGTGCGCCCCGGCTTGCCCGCGCCCCAGATCAGCCAGGAATAGGCAGTGGCCGAGGTCGGTTTTTCGGTGACGAAAGCCTGCTTTTTGTCGTTCCACCGGGTGACCGGCACATCGGGATCGAGGCACAGCCCCTTCCACAGCACCACGCGCTCGCAGAATTGCAGCTCGAGGCTTGGTGGGTTATCGGCGAAGAGCCGCGCGTGTCGCCCTTCGCCCTCGCAGAACGCACTGCGCACAAAGACAGCGACGTGGCGGGCATGGCTGAGCCCGCGATGAATGAAGGCCTCGCCCAGCTTGAAGGGCGGATTGGTGATCATCCAGGTCACGTCGAGCGGTGGTGGCCCCAGCAGGTAGTCGCGCACCGGAAACCCGGCGCCATAGTCGAACACGTCCGCGCCGCGCGCATCGGCGAAGTATTCCGCCAGCACCTTGTGCATGTGGCCGCGGTTGGCCGCCGGATCCTCGGCACTCGCCAGGGGCGGCAACAGGCCCTTGTTGCGGATCGTCTCACAGAGCGCCCGCGTGGCCCAAGGCGGCGTCGGGAAATCGTCGAGGCTGTCATGCGCCTCGTGTCGCTGCTGGCGCACAGCAGCGGAGGTGTTGCCGGGGGCCGTCATTTGCTACGCCCCCGCTCTGACTGCTGCCGCAGAACTTCCTCATATGCCGTCCGAGCGCTTTCTGCAGCCCGGACGCATTTCAAGCTTACTGAACGGTTAAAGCGGCCCTTGACTTGGAGTGCTGGGTCACCTCTGCGCCAAGAGCAAGTCGCCCTTTCGGGGCCCTGGATGCTCAGAACGACCTCAACCCCACTCCGGCAATAAGGCGCATAACCTCGAACGCAATCGCTCATCGTCGCGCCTTCAGTCGCCAGTGCAACTTCAGAGGTCAGCAGGCTGAAGCTGTATCCGTCCACATCGATGAACCACGATTTTGCCCAAGGCGTCGGGTCCGCATTTTTCAGTACGGCCTCAAGTGCCGCAGCGTCGTGTTCTCGACGCAACCTCTTGCGACCCCAGCTCGGATCGATCTGCACCCCCATTCGGGCACAGTCGCGCAACAGCATAAGCCACTCAACGACGTCACCACCATCGCCGGCGAGCCGTGCCGCCTGATGCAGCTTCGCGTTGCCATAACTGCGATACTTCCATGGATCGAAGCGTCGACGGGTGGGCCAGATTAACGACTGCTCGAAACTCCACCCCATGCGCAGCATCAGCGTCAGACGGTGTTTGTTCGAGGTCAACTTGGCGTGGTGCACCTGTTTCCACAGACCCGCGCCAACCTGCGCCTTGACCTCGGCCGGCGAAGCGCAGAATGCGACAAGGATCGGCGACACGTGCTTGATCCCGTCTTTCTCGGCCTGCTGCCAATGAGGCGCACTTGCGTATATGCGCATCAGAATCGGACGGCACCTTTGGTACGTCTTTGCCCAGCCCGGTATATCGACGGCGGGTCCGGTCCAATCCGGATAGAGTACAGAAGCTTTTTCGATCTGCTTTTGAAACGCAGTTATCATGTCAGCCGCCCCGCTTCGCGCAGACCAGAAGCCTCATTTCGATCGGCAAACAAGTTGAGCTGCACCGCGAGTTCACGCGCCTGGTCAGGCTCGAGCGACGCCACGGCGAACTCAACGCCATCATCGTCGGTCAGAATGAGATGCACAGCCGTGCAGGCCGGATCCTCGCAGGCGCTCAGGTCTATGCCGGACGCGGGGATCATGCCGCGACCTCGAACTTGTTCTGAAGATCCGCGACCAGCGCGCGGCTGGCCTCGGGGAAATTGTGGATGAAGGCCAGCACCTGCGCCTGGCGCTCACTGACCCGTCGCAGGCCGAAGAAGCGCGAACCCGCCGGCAGCAGCGGGTCAAGGATCTCGGCCGTCAGGTTGCGGCCCGTCCGGGCGCAGGCCACGAACCAACCCGCCTCGCCGATCATGCGCCCGATCGGCGGCATCACCCCGGCGGGGCGCGCGAAGCAGACGATCCCGCTCATGCCCGACACCGCCCGGCAGACGCCAGGGCCCTTTGCACGCGGTCCGGCCGGGAGGAACCCCGGGACACGGCACGCCGACGCGAGCCCCGGTGGGAATGGGCCGGACCGCGAGCAAAGGACCCCCGGCGCGTGGACAGACGCGCACGGGGGCAAGGGTGCAGGTTTCCGGGGCAGGCAGTTCGCCCCGGCTCGCCTGTCGAAAAAGGCGGGCGTGCCTTAAGAGGATCGAAGGCACGCCCGTAGGTGACAGGGAGGAATAGCGCGCGATAAACCCCACGCGGCAAGGGTGTTCGTTTGGCGGAGGCGAGGAACGTCATGCAATCACCACCAGGTAGTATCCGCCGGTGGCCACCGCCTCGATCGACCAGCCATGCACCAGCAAGTTCCGACGCAACCCGGAAATCGTGCTCGACGCGCCGCCAATTGAAAGTCCGGACCGATCCGCCAGCTGCTGCGTCGTGGCCCCCGGCCTTTTAGCAATCTCCAGCAGGATCCTCGCCCGCGTCGGCGCCATGGTTTTTGCCACATCGCGGACGACAGACAGGCACGGCCGGCGCATCTTCACGATGTCGGCCTTGATGCCGCCGCGACGTCGCTCGCCCTGATCCGTGTGACCCGCACTCTTCTTCGCCTTGGGCTTCGCGCCGGATGGGCGCCGAACCTCGACACCGCAGACACCGCGCAGCTTGTGCCAGCGGGTGATCAGCGCCGTCTCGGCAATGCCCCATTCATCCGACAGCACCGCAACCTTCGAATAGACGCCGCCGGTAACGCGCAGCCGGTTGTCGTGGTGCACATCCCAGCCATCGGGCAGCACGCGCAGCTTGGCACGGGTCGGGAATTCAGCGCGGGCGTTCATGACATCACCCCCCTATTCCGCCGCGAACAACATGCGCGGCGCGGCGACAGGATGATCGTTCACGGCGATCGCGACATAGCCGCCGCCGGCACCGCTTTCGCCCTTCCACCACTTGCGGGCGGTGCGCTCGGACACGTGAAACCGATCCTGAACATGCCGCAAATCGCTGTAATGGCTGCGAATAAACCGCGACCAACGCTCGGGAAATTCGCGGTGCACCTGGTGCGGATCGAACACCGCCACAGGCCCGGACTTTTGTCCGGACCAAAATTCCGAATTTTGCCCGTTTCGGAACATTTGTCCGGACCCATGTCCGGACTTTTGTCCGAACTCATGTCCGGTAGCGCCCTGAAGCGCTTCGATGGCATCCTCGGGACATGACCCATCATCGCAGCACACAACGTAAAATCTCGGCCGATCCGAACGCCCGCTCATGCCGCCGCCCCCTTGGTGTCGGGCACCCAGCTGTTGCAGGGAACGGCGCCTTCGGTCAGACGCTCGATGCGTACGGCCAACTTGAGAGAAGGAACGCGGTTGCCATTCAGCAAATCCGACAGGAAACCGGGACTGACCCCGAGGTCAGTTGCCCATTCGCGGCGCGTACGGCCCGACTTTTCGATCACATCGGCAAACATGCCTTCTGTTCTCTTATAGCGAACACCATCCTGTCAAGCGTCATGTTCACCGTGGGCGAATTATTCGCTGTGGGCCTGTCGCTTTATTTCGACACTCGGGCATAACCGGCGGATGGAGATCAATCTCGGCAAAGCCCTGAAGGCCAAGGGCATGACACAGGCGGCCCTCGCCGATGCCATAGGCGTCAGCCGCGGATTTGTGTCCGAGATCGCGTCGGGGAAAAAGGAACCGTCGCTTACCACGTTGCGCAAAATCGCCGAAACGCTGGGCGTGCCGCTGAGCGAGATCTACACCGACGACACCGACCAGCGAGGGTTCGCGGAACAGGCGACGCGGTTCGAGCCGCGCAGCGACAGCGAGGTCGCAATGCTGGATCTGTTTCGCGGCATGGGAAAGCGCGTCGAGCTATACGAGGTGAATTCACCCGCGCCGCTCCTCTACCTGAACAAAGGCGACCGCATTGCCGTCGACATCGGAGAGATCGCCCAACCCGGCGATACCGTGATCGCGTCCGAAATTGACGATAGCGGAACGGGACACAGCTTTGTCGCGCGCTGGCTGGACCCCTGGATAGAGCCCGGTGACACGTCACGGCGGCCGGAACGCATGGACGACAGCGGCCGCCTAGCTGTCATGGGCGTCGTAAAGGGCGCAATCCGGCTTTAGGCCGAACGGCCGGCCGCACCAGACGCTTCCCGCGCGGCCTTGATTTCCACAAGTATCGCATGGCTGGTTTCGGCCGTCACGACGACCGCGCGGCTCAGCTGCGCCATGGCAATCACCACGATGCCCAATACGATCGGGCCACCGCCCAACATCAAAGCGGTCATCAGATCGCCTGTCGCCATGGACACCCCGAACGCCAGCACGCCAAGGCAAATGGACAGAAAGCCGATCAGCGACGTCAGCCCCAGCATGAACCTCGCCATGGAAAAGTCCGGCTGCTTCATCGTGATTTCCCTTTATCGCACCGCTCGAAGCTAAATCGCCCGAGGCGAAACACGCAAGACGATTCGTGATCGGAAATCGGCATGTTCGCCGTGTGCGAATTATTACCTTGACGCGTGCATTCGCTATCAGCTAACTCTTGGGAATCATAACCAGGAGACCCCAATGCAGACGACCGAAGCCGATGCCCGCGCCCACGCTCGCTGGGTCATCGCCAACCCCGATCAGACCAAGGACGAGATCGCCCTGCGCGAATGGGCCTGGGCTGTCTTGCGTGGCACGACACTGCCCAAGCGCAGCACGCCAACGCTCAGCGAGATCCTGCGCCTGGGCAAGGCCGAACGGGTGGCCCGCATCCACGCCGCCGCAGCCAAGCACGGGATCACGCCACTGCCCTCCGGCCCGACGACTGGCGGTGCGGCATGAGCAGCGCCGTCCCAGGCCGCAAGAAAATGCGGATCCACATCTACATCGACGCCTCCCAGGGCGGACAGCCCGGAGAATGCCAGATCGAGGTCCAGAGCGCCGAACAGCCCGGCACCGTGCTGCTGTCGATCGAGGATGCGGACGGAAATGCCGCCAACGCCACCGCCCCGGCGGACGAACTGATCTCAGCCATACGCCGCGCAACGCTGAGCGTCGACGACTACCGCGAAATCCCGTTCTGAAAGGACACCGCCATGCCGTCCATGATCCCCGAACACGTCGACCGCCAGGCAATCCTGTCACTTCTCGAAGCCGCGCACTGCCTGACGGCCGAGACGGACACGCTTGCCGGCCGTATCGCCGATCTGGTGGGCCTTCCAAGGGACAGCGACACGATCACCGACGCCATCTGGAACGCGCCCGACGCAGGATCCGCGATGATGTTTCTCGAGGGCGAAATCAGCACACCCAACGGAGTGGACCCATGACCCTCGCCACCACCGTCGACGCCATCCGCCACGACATCGCCGTCTCCTTCGAACCCCTCACGGACGCGCAACTGGTTCTGGCCGCTCAGGCCGAACTGGTTGCGCACGGGGCAGCTCACGTACCCACCGAGCCGCGCAACACCTGGGGGCCGCAGGAACACAGCGTCACCATGCTGGGCATCACCGGCATGGGCGGCACCTTGGCCGAGGCGCTGCGCGACTGGACCAAGTGCACCCTGCGCATGCACGACACCTTGGAAGAGGAGCGCGCGGCATGAACACGCTCCAGTGCTCACAACCCGCCGTGTCGCACTGCATCTGCAGCGAAGAGAACGCCAAGTTTCTCTCCGAATGCATCGCCAGCTGGATTGCCGCAAGGCTGCGCGCGCAACTGGTCGACCCTCACGAGATCGCGCAGGCGCTTGAGACCAAGCTCGGCGCCTGCATCTCGGACCATCGCGAGGCCGGGTGGCCCATCGTCAGCGTCCACCTGTGTGGCATCAGCGGCCAGGCCCGGTGCCTGCACGGCGCGCTGACGGACTGGATCGACCAGTGGGAGAAAATTTCCGGAGTGAGGGTTCGTCGATGAGGAGCCCAAGCGCCACGCCCTCCGCATCCGCCGCCCAGTCCATGCCGACCAGAAAAGGTCGCAAGCGACGCGCGGACATGATCGGGCCGGCAATCATCGTTCTTTCCATTCCCCTGGGTCTTGCGTGCTGGATCTGGCTCGCCGCCCTGATCGCCAAATAGGAGCACGACAATGCCCGATTTCATGATCGAAAAGTATGAACGCAGCCAAACGCAGCCGGCCAATGTCGGCGACGCGGTGCTCTGGTTTCTGCTTGGCCTCAAGGTGGTTTTGGTCACCAGCACGCTGCTGGCCCTGACGCTCCACGTAGTGCAGCGGATTGCGGTCGAGACGGCCGTGATCGAGCAGATCGGTCGCTACTGATGCCGGTGCGCACGCCCTTCCGCGACCTGCCCCTGCCCCAGCAGGCCGGCATGATGGCGTGCGAAGAGCAATTCCGAGCCTTCGTCGGCAACCGCATTTTCCGCGACAACCACGGCCCGGTGCACGAAGGCGCCGCCGCCGAATACATCCGCAGCTGGTGCGGCGTGCGCAGCCGCCGCGACCTGGCCACCGATCCCCGCGCCGCCGAACGCTTCGAGACGCTGCGCACCGAATACGACGCCTGGCGCGGCCGCATCCCGCGGCCCGACCGGCGGTAACCGAATGCCACCCCGCATCCATTGAGGGTGGTGACCCCCGGCACGTCTTCGAGCCCCCACTTAGTGGCGCGCCGGGGGAGAGATGAAAGAGGAAACGAGCATGAGAGAACCGATCGGACCCGCCCAGCAACCGTGGGTGCTGAATATTCCAATCATGCAGCAGTCGGTCCTGTTTGCGGCCGTGCGCGCGCCTGACGGAATCCGCAAGAACCACCCGGTGAAAGTTTTGCTGCGCTGGTATCGCCGGTGCGTACTGCTATCGGCCTTCGACCAGCGCGCCCTGACGGACCCTTTTGAGCCAGGCGGTGGCAGCTTCACAGGTCCTTTTCAGCCACGCCATGCACGCGAAATCTTTGGCCTTAGCGTGTCAGAGATGCCTGAGCTCCGGAGCTTCGAACATCGACACCAATGCGAACTCGAAAACTATTTTGACTACATGCGGGGCGTCTACCTCGAGCACGTCGACGAGTTGCCGCACCACTTTCAGCTGCATTTCATGCACGCCGCCCAGATCATCGGTGTCCACCACTCCGACCACAAGATCGCCGACTGGTGGCGTCACTTCTACCACATGATTGTGAACGACGCGCACCTTCACCCGGAAACCGACGACGAGATGAATATGCGCCTCTCTGACGATCGCGAGGAATGGAAACGCCGCGAAGTCGTGACCGCAGTCTGATTTCACCGAAAAGGAACCCACCCCATGCCCGACGGCCTCATGACCACCACCCGCCACATCACGGCTCCGCTCGATCAGCTTTACCTGCATCGTTTCAACCCGCGCCAGACCGCGACCAACGACCAGGTCGAGGCCAAGGCCGCCAGCATCGCCACCAGCGTTGGTCTGATGCAGGAGCTGCTGGCCTACCAGGACCCAGACCGCGAGGGGTTGGGCATCGTGGGCGGCGGCTTGCGCCTGCGCGGCCTGCAGAAGCTGGCCGAGGAAGGCTGGTCGCGCACGCACGATCAGCAGAAGATTACCGACATCCCGCTGCACGTCACCGACGACCCCATTGTCGCCCGTGCCTGGGCCCTGGGCGAGAACGTCAGTCGCGAGGAGCTGAGCCCGGCGCAAGAGATCCGCGCCTATGCCGCCCAGGCCGCGCAAGGCCTCAGCGCCGAGATGATCGCCCGCGGCTTCGGCAAGCCGGCCCGTCACGTCGCCCGCCGGCTGGCCCTGGCGGCGCTGGACGACGAGGTGATCGACGCGCTCGAGGCCGGACAGATCAGCCTCGAGGTCGCCCGCGCGCTCACCATCGCCCGCAGCCCCGAGGCCCAAGTCGAGACGCTGCAGGCGGCGATCCAGAACGGCTGGAGCGAATGGGCCGTGCGCCGCGCACTGGAAGAGGGCAGCATCGATTCCGACGACTGGCGCGTTCGCTGCATCGGCCTGCCGGCATACATCGACGCCGGCGGCGCCATGACCGAAGACCTGTTCCAGGATCACGCCCTGCTGCATGATGAGAAGCTTCTGAAGAAACTCTTCGGCGACCGGCTGGCCCGCACCGCCGAAGAGGTGAAGGACGAGGGCTGGGCCGAGGTCCGGGTCGTGACGGACGCCATGTATATCGGCCACCTGACCTCAGAGCTAACCAAGCACCATGCGCAAAAGCACGATCTTCAACCCGCTGAAGCACGGGAAATGGAAGAACTCGAAAACAAGGCGTCCACTGAAGAATTATCTGCGCACGAAATGACCCGCCTCAGAAAACTGCGTGATTTGACGGTTTCCTATCCCGAAGAGGTGATCGAGCCCGGCATCGCGTTTGTATTCGCTGAACGCAACGGCCAGGTCGAGATCTCGCGGGGCTGGATGAAACGCGGCAAGGGCCGCGGCACGACCAGCGCCAGCGGCACCGAAAACGCTCCAGCCAAGCCGCCGATCCCCGACAACCTGCGGCAGGAGCTGATCACCCTGCGCACGGCCGCGCTGATGGGCGGGCTGGTGGACAAGACCGACCTGGTGCTCGACATGCTCGCATGGCAGCTGGACGGCCACATTCCGCCCTACAGCGCGCCCTTCAACATCAGCACCAGCCTGCACCCCCTGCCCGACGCGTCCGACAGCGTGACCGTCGACAAGCGCCTGACCGAACTGACGGACTGGCACCAGCGCAATGAGGACGACCGCCTGACCTTCGACGCCTTCCGCGAGCTGGGCAAGAAACACCGCAACCAGGTCCTCGCCCGCCACCTGCCCCGCGCCCTTCGCAGCGTCGGAGACGCCAGCGCCATGGCCCAAATGGAACGCGAGTTCAGCGTCGGCCTGCGCAAGGTCTGGACGCCCACGGCCGAGACGTTCTTCAAGCGATGCCGCGCCGAGTTCCTGGACAATCTCTGGGCCGAGCTGCTCGAGCTCGAGGACGATGACGAGCGCCGCGCCCAGTTCAGCAGCCAGAGCCGCGCGCACAAGGCCAAGGATCTCGAGAACCTATTCACCAACGCCGAGGTCCAGGAGACCCACGGTCTCAGCCGCGCGCAGATCCAGAAGATCGATGCGTGGGTGCCGGGAGAAATTTAGATGGCGATCAAGCCCATCCTATTCAGCGCGCCGATGATCCGGGCGCTTCTCGCCGGCCGCAAGACCCAGACGCGGCGGCTGTTGAAGAAACCAACATGGGGGCAGGCCGAAGGCTGGCCAGAGCGCATCATGTACGAGCAAGACCTCGACGGGCGCCTACAATGGTTCGCCAGGGAGACAGGATGCCTTTCCGATCTGCCAATCCCGCAGCCCGGCGATCTGCTTTGGGTGCGGGAGGCTTGGCGCGCCTGCAAGCAACTCGACGGGATGAAGCCGTCCCAAATTTCGCAGCATGAGCCGCGCCGCATGGAGGCAGACGGTGCCATGATTGAACCGACCTGCATGATGGTGCAGCCGGGCCGCTACCGCCACGCGCGGTTCATGCCCATCTGGGCCAGCCGTCTGACGCTCCGCGTGACGGACGTGCGTGTGCAGCGGTTGCAGGAGATCAGCGAGGCGGATGCGCAGGCCGAGGGTGTTCAGGTGTCCTACGGCGCGCCATTCGATCCTGAAAACACAGTAACCGACAGACGTCGATTTAATCTTCTCTGGGACAGCCTCAACGCCGACCGCGCGCCTTGGGATGATAACCCGTGGGTGGCCGCCTACACCTTCGAGGTCCAACAGTGCAACGTCGATCAGATGGAGGCGGCATGAGCGAGGAATGCGATGAAACACCGGACGAGCCGGTGACGGTCAGGGTCGAGCCGCAAGTCTTGGGGCGGGCCGTCGAGGCGCTGATCGCGCTGTCCGACGACTTGGAGGCCGAGCTCCGCGCCAGGTATCCAGAAGAGGTCTTGAAATACCCGTCCGAGGCTCGACGCTATCGGCGCGACATGCAGGCGGTCCAGGATGGCCGGCGCAGCATTCAGGAGTTGAACAGAACTCCGGGATTCTGCTGGGCGGGGGACGACTGATGCTCTGGACACACATCGAACTGGAAAGCTGGGTTTTTGGTTTGAGTTTCGGCGTGACGTACTGCCTGCACGTCGGCCCGTTGAAGCTGGAATGGGTGCCCAAGAGCGGCCAACTCTATCGGGACTTTTCGCGGATCAAATCAAGGAAGGGCGGCAACGATGCCTGACGCGCGAAACCGCTGCAAGGCAACACCACCTGGCGGCAGAGGGTCTCGCCCGGTCGTAGCGCACCTGGCGCCCGACGACTACCGGCTGCTCTACGAGCTGACGATGCAGCGCGGTGTCTCGATGGCGGACACGATCCGCCAGATCATCCGAGAAGCGGCCGGAGCGACCTAATGGCCACGGATCACACCCTACACGGCAACCACGACCCCTGCCCTGCCTGTGAACTGAGGCGCGAGATGCAAGACACTCGGCCGATCAACCGACCCGAGGTCGCATGCAACGTGTGCCAGGGAACGGGGTTCTTACCGCTTAGCGACGCGGAGATCGTGCGCCGCACATGCGAAGAGGCCCGTCGGATCTATTGGCCAGCTTTCGAGCGCCGGATGAAAAGAGCCTAGCCCATGCCCGCCACGTCGCCCTCCCTCGCCATGCTGAAGAACGCCGCGCAGGTCGCGCTCGAGACCGGTTGCGCCGTGGAAATTGACAAGGCGACGGGAAACGTGCGCATCCTGCCCCCCGAGGCGATTCCTACCAGGCCCACCGGGGACAATACGTGCGACAGGCTGTTCGAGGCGTCAGATTGAAGGGGCTGAAGCCATCCGGGCGTTGGCCAAGCGGCAATGTGCGGTACTACTACCGGCACACGACGCCGGCGACGCCGATGCCCGACGCTCCCAAGGACAGCCCAGCTTTCCTGAAAGCATATGCCGAGGCCGCCGCCGGCAAACCGCAAAAGATCCGCGGCAAGATCCAGCACCGCACCGGCACGATCGGCGCCGGCATCCGCGCCTTCCTCGCCAGCGACAGCTATCTCGGCCGAGCCGCCAGCACCCGCGCACGCTGGAGATCCTTTGCCGAAGAATTCGAGGAGTTCTTTGCCACGGCCAGGCTCACCGACCTGCGGCCGCAACACATCCGGAAATACCTCGCACGCTTCGGCCCGCACCCGGCGAACAACCGGCTGAAGCTGTGGCGTGCAATGGGGCGCTGGTGGGTGGAATCGGGATTGCTGGACGCGGACCCAGCTCGCGACGTGCGTAAGCGTGCGGCACCGCACTCCGACGGCTTCGAGCCGTGGACGGCCGAGGACGTCGCCGCCTTCCGCGCCCACTGGCCGATCGGCACGATGCAGCGCCTGGCCTTCGAGCTGATCGCGCTGACCGGCGCCGCGATCGGCGACGCCGTGAAGCTCGGGCCCGGCAACGTCCGCGACGGCTGGCTGGTCTACACCAGGGCGAAGACACGCACGGCCTGCACCGTGCCGCTCTTCATCGACAACCCGCCGACCTGGTATCCGTCGAACGCGGATCTTCGAGCCTGCATCGAGGCCGCCCCGAAGCACCTGACGTACCTCAGCACGCGCGCCGGCGCATCGAGATCCGCCAAGGCGGCCGGCCAGTGGTTCGCCGGGGCCGCACGGGATGCCGGCATTGAGGGAAAGAGCGCGCACGGGGTCCGGAAATACCTGGCCGCCTATGTCGCGGAAAGGGGCGCCACAGAGGCGCAGCGCATGGAAGTCCTGGGCCACGACACGACGACGCAAACCCGCGCCTACAGCAAGACGGCGGATGCGAAGAGGATCATTGCGGGAACGAAAGTTGAGGAGAGGAAGTGGGCAGGAGATACCTGAAATGGGCCACGCACAACGGAAAACGGCACTACTACCACAGACGCCGCGGCCACCCATCTTATCCTGTATCGGCGCATGTCGACATAGACGATCCCGCAGCTGTCCAAAAGGACTTCGAAGACCAGCGTTCTGGGATAACTTGGGCCGCAGGAACACCAAGCCAGGTTCGCAGGTTAATCCGCCTGGGCGTCACAAAAGCAAAACAGAGATCCGTCGATCGCGGGATGGATTTCGATCTTACGACAGACGAAGTGTTGAACCTTTATCATCGCCAAGGCGGAAGGTGCGCCGTCAGTGGAATCAAGTTTTCGGCTGAACCGGCAAAGAACGGTCGAACAAACCCGTTTCGCCCAAGTTTAGACCGAATCGACAACAATCGAGGATACACTCTGGACAATGTGCGCATCGTGCTTTGGGGCGTGAACTTAGCGCGCGCTGATTTCCGCGACAGCGAGTATGTTCGCATCTGTCGCGGAGTGGCGCAGAACTTCAAGGGAACAAAACTTGACAACTTTCGGGACGAATGACAACTTTTTATAAAACCAAAATAAATTCAATAGCTTAAAGATCGGATTTTTGGGGTGGCGCACCTGAAAGGATTCGAACCTTTGGCCTCTGCCTTCGGAGGGCAGCGCTCTATCCAGCTGAGCTACAGGTGCCTGGGCGACGCTATAACTCGTTCGGTCCAGTGCCGCAACGGCGAAAACGCCCGCGATGTGGTGCAGGCCGTGGGAGGTGTCGTGGCCCGGGCGGACGCGCCCGGGCCGCACGGGTCAGGGACGCCCGCCGCCCTGGGTGCCGCCGCCCTGATTGCCCCCGCCGCCCGACTGAGGCTGGCCCGTGGGGTTGCGCGGGGTTTGCGGATAGTCGTACGGCAGGCATTCCTCGCCGCCGCCGGCACTGCCTTGCTGGCCGCCGCCCGGACAGCCGCCGCCGCCCCCGTCGCTGTCATACTTGGTCATGATCGGGTCGGGCGTGATCGCGGCCCGGCTCGGGGTCGTGGGGGGCTCGGTGCAGGCCGACAGGGTGGCGCCCATCAGGGCGACGAAGGCGGTTGTGTGAAGTTTGAACATGATGCTCTCCTTGGTGTTCTGGCCATGGGTCGGCCCACCAGGAGGATCCGTTCAAACTTTTCCGGGCGTCAGGCAAAAAGCTCGTGCGCCAGTTCCAGCGCGTCGATGAGCGCGTCGACCTCGGCCTCGGTGTTGTAGAGGCCGAAGGACGCCCGACAGGTCGCCGTCAGCCCGATATGATCCATCAGCGGCCCGGCACAGTGATGGCCCGCGCGCACCGCGACGCCCTTCTTGTCGAGGATGGTCGAGATGTCATGCGCGTGTGCCGCGCCGTCCAGCGTGAACGAGAAAATCGCCGCCTTGTCCGGCGTCTGCCCCTGCACCTGCAACCAGTTGAGGCCCCCCAGGCGCCCGACTGCATAGTCGCGCAAGCGGTCCTCGTGGGCGGCGATATTCTCCATACCCAGCCCCATCATGTAGTCCAGCGCAACGCCCAGCCCGATCGTCTGGACGATACCGGGCGTGCCGGCCTCGAACTTCATCGGCGGGTCGGCATAGCTGACCGCGTCCTTGGAAACCTCGCGGATCATGTCGCCGCCGCCCATGAAGGGGCGCATCTCGGCCAGCCGCTCTTTCTTGACGAAGATCGCGCCCGAGCCCGAGGGACCGTAAAGCTTGTGGCCCGTGATGGCGTAGAAATCGACGCCGAGGTCATCGAGGTTGACCGGCATGTGCACCGCCGCCTGGCTACCATCCACCAGCACGGGCACGCCCTTGGCATGGGCGGCCTCGGTGATCGTCTTGATGTCGACCTTGGTGCCCAGCACGTTCGACAGATGCGTGAGCGCCACCAGTTTCGTTTTCGGCCCGATGGCGTCGATCACCTTTTGAGGGTCCAGCGCGCCGGTGCTGTCGGTATCCACCCATTTCAGCGCCACGCCCTGACGTTCGCGCAGGAAATGCCAGGGCACGATGTTGGCGTGATGCTCCATCACCGACAGGACGATCTCGTCGCCCGCCTCCATCCGCGGCATGGCCCAGCCATAGGCGACCATGTTGATTCCCTCGGTGGTGCCGGAATTCAGAACGATCTGGTCCTCGTCCGCCACGCCCAGGAACCGCGCGATGATGCCGCGCACGCCCTCGTATTTCTCGGTCGCCAGGTTCGAGAGGTAATGCAGCCCGCGGTGGACGTTGGCATATTCTTCCGAATAGGCCCGCGTGATCGCGTCGATCACCACCTGCGGCTTCTGCGCGCTGGCGCCATTGTCGAGATAGACCAGCGGCTTGCCGTTCACCTCGCGCGACAGAATCGGAAAGTCGCGGCGGATCGCCTCGATATCGTACATCTCAGATAGCTCCTGTAAATCCGCCCGCGATGCCGCCGATGACGCCCATGATGATCGAAAGGCCGATCAGCACGCCGAAAATGGCCACGATCATCACGCCGAAGGCCTTCAGCGGGCTGTCGAAGGCGTGCGCCACGTCCAGCATGTTGGACACCGCCCACATCCACCACACGAGGAAGACCAGCAGTCCCAGCGACGAGACGAAGGGGATGAAAAGGCCCAGAATGGTAAAGCCGGCCACCAGCACGAAGCTGACCGCCTGCAACAGAGTGACCACGGCCAGCACCTCGGGCACCGTGCCCCGGCCGCCAAGCGCGCGGCCGATCCAGAACAGCATGAAGACCGAAAAGACCGCCCGCGCCCATTGCATGCCAGCGAAAATCAGCGGCGAGCTGTAGACCGGCGACGCTTCCAGCATGCGTCCCAGGTCGCCCTCGGGCATCGGCGCGGCCTGCACCAGCGCGGCGACCAGCGCAGAGGTCACGACCGAAATCAGCGACAGCGCGATCCACAGCGCCTGAACCGGCCACTTCAGGGCAATCACCTGCTCGGCGCCCATGCGCGGGTCGCGGATGGTCGTGGCGAAAAGGGGTTTCAGCACCGCCGTGTTCATGTCTGCCCCCATCCGGCTTCGCGCAGGTCGGACAGCCAGACCCACAGGAATGCCACAAGCCATATCGCGCCCACCGCAGTCAAGCCCGGACCGGGGCCGATGAACCCCGCCACGAGGCCATGCAGCAGCTTGATCGGGCTGGCCACCAGCCACGCCCAGAACAGCGCCAGCCGCGTAGCATAGGTCGAGGCGCGCCCGCCCATCAGACGCAGCACAAGCTGGCTGAGCGTGCCGATGGCGTAAAAGATCAGCGGCGCGATGAAGATCCAGCCCAGCAGAGCGCCGCCCAGCATAGGGTTCAGCTCCTGGTCGGTCAGATGCGCTTCGCGCGCCAGGCGCGGCCACTCGGAAATGAAAAAGAGCGCGCAGCCGGCCATCAGAATGGCCAGCGCACGCCCTTCGTTCGCGCCCATCGCCAGCAGGCGACGGAACACCGTTCGCGGGCCGCGATAGGCGGCCACGATATCGGTGGTGACGGGCATCAGCCGCGCCGCCGCACCAGCCAGCCTTCGAGGCGTTCGACGATCCCGTCGCGCAGGCCCTCGTCCTCGATCTCTTCCACCGCCTCGGCCAGGAAGGCCAGCGTCAGAAGGTCGGTCGCAATGGGCTTGGGCACGCCGCGCGCGCGCAGGTAGAACAGCGCCTCCTCGTCGATCGCGCCCGAGGTCGAGCCGTGTGAGCAGGCCACGTCGTCGGCATAGATCTCCAGCTCCGGCTTGGCCAGGAACTCGCTATCGCCGTCCAGCAGCAGCGACTGGCTGATCTGGTAGCCGTCGGTCTTCTGCGCGCCCGCTTTCACCAGGATCTTGCCCTGAAAGACGCCGACCGCGCCGTTGCGCAGCACCTTCTTGAACACCTGCCGGCTTTCGCAATTCTCGGCGTCGTGGGTGATGAAGACCGTGTCGTCATGGTGGAAATCACCGTCGCCCACGCAGGCGCCCGCGACATGCGCGATGGCATCGTCGCCGGTCAGCTCGATCACGCATTCGTTGCGCGTCAGCACGCCATTGGCGGTCATGGTGAAAGATTTGAAGGCGCTTTCCTGCCCCAGCCGCGCAAAGATATGCGTGACGGCCCGGCGCTCGTGGTCGCGGCCCTGGGTGCGCACATGGTTGAACGCGGCGGTGTCGGCCACATCGACCTCTATCACCTTGTTGAACCGCGCGGCGGCGGGGCCGTTTTCCAGCACGGTCAGTTCCGCGCCTGAATCCAGCTTGATCACGTGGTGCAGGATCGCGTCCGAAGTCTCTGATTCGTGGTGATAAATCAGGTTGATCGGCTTCGATGCCTTGCCGGTCACGTGGATCAGCACGCCGTCAGTGGCGGCCGCCGTGTTGAGCGTCGCGAGGGGCCGTGCCACCGGCGTTTGGCCATTGGTTTCCAGCGCACCATACAGGTCCTTGGCCCAGTGAATATCGGCCTGTCCCGCCTCGGCCAGACGGTCGATCTTCACGCCTTCGAGGCTCAGGTCATCGCTGGCCTCGGCATCGAACACACCGTCGCGGAACACGATCTTCAGCCGCTCGACATCGTCGAACATCTCGGTCTCGTCGCTCTCGAACACCGCGGCCTTGGGCACGTCCGCGTCGACCAGCGTGTCGGGGCGGGTGAACTTCCAGTATTCGTCCCGCGCGTGCGGCAGGCCCGCGGCCCGCAGCCGCGCCAGCGCGTCCTCGCGCGGCGCTTTCGTCCAGCCCGACGCCTCGGGCAGGCTCAGCGCGGCAAGGCGCGCCTCTGTGGCGTCCTGTTTCGCTTGGGGCAAGGCCATTTACGCCACCTCCGCCTTGATATCGGCATACCCGTTCTTCTCGACCTCGAGCGCCAGTTCCGGCCCGCCGGTTTTCACGATGCGGCCTTCGGACATGATGTGCACCACGTCGGGTTTGATGTGGTCCAAGAGGCGCTGGTAGTGGGTGATCACCAGGAACCCGCGACCCTCTTCGCGCAGCGCGTTCACGCCTTTCGACACCAGCTTCATCGCGTCCACGTCGAGGCCGGAGTCGGTCTCGTCGAGAATGCACATCTTGGGTTCGAGAATGGCCATCTGCAGGATCTCGTTGCGCTTTTTCTCACCGCCCGAGAAGCCCACGTTGACCGGGCGTTTCAGCATGTCGTTGTCGATCTCCAGCGTGGCGGCCTTTTCGCGCACCAGCTTGAGGAAATCGGCGGCGCTCATCTCGTCTTCGCCCCGCGCCTTGCGCTGCGCGTTGAGGGCTGTGCGCATGAAGGTCATGTTGCCCACGCCGGGGATTTCGACCGGGTATTGAAACGCCAGGAAAAGACCCGCCGCGGCGCGCTCTTCGGGCTCCATATCGAGGATGTCCTTGCCCTCCAGCGTGGCGCTGCCACCGGTCACTTCGTACCCATCACGGCCCGACAGAACATAGCTCAGCGTCGACTTGCCAGAGCCGTTCGGCCCCATGATCGCATGCACCTTGCCCGCCTCGACGGTCAGGTCGACGCCTTTCAGGATGGTCTTGTCCTCTTCTTCAAGATCGACCTTCAGGCCCTTGATCTCCAACATCTTTCTCTCCTTTTTCCAGTCGCTGTCCTCTCAGGGGCGCAGCATCATCTCGATCACGTTCAACAGCTCGGTGCGCGGCAGGGTCAGCGGCTGAACCTCGAACCCCGCCAAGCGCCCCGTCATCTGCGGGGCACCAATGAATTTCTCGACCACGTGGTACTGCTTGCGCCGCTTGTAGTCGTCGACGAACAGCTGCACGGGCCTTTCCGTGCGCAGCGCCGTGGCAAGGACGCATCCCGTGCGGAACCGGCCATCCACCAGCACCACGTCGGGCTGGCGGAACTCGGGCAGGTCCCAAACCTCCAGCGGATAGCGCGGATAGCGCATGTACTGCTCCGCGTCGGTCGGATAGCCCCACTCCTTCGTCGGACCTATGTCCGACCAGATCACGTCCACCTCGGTGCCTTTGGCGGGCGCGTTCTCGTCAAACCAGCCGCGCATCATCAGCGCCCAGTCCTTGTCGCTCTCCACCGAGAAGACGCGTTTGCCCGGCATCTCGCCCGCCATCACGGTCGACCCGCCCGACCCGTATTCCAGGATCACGTCGGCACCCGCGTAGGCCGCGCGCAGCACCTCCGCCTCGGCCTCCGGCAGGGTCAGCTCGGGCCGCGATATGGTGGCGGTCGGGGTCATGACTGTTTGCCGGACCCCGCCGCAGCACGTTTCATGTCAGCCGTGTATCCGATGTACATCCACCAGATTGCGGCCATCCAGAATAAAAACACCCACATGCAGAATGCGGTAATGTCGGCACCGCGCGGCGTCGCTCCCATCCAGATCAGAACATCCCTGACCCACGACGCGAGGATCACCAAGCCGATGAACAGGGCAAGCATCTCCAGCTGTGCGACAAGCCAATCCTTCAGGCGCGCGATCCGCGGCGTGATATGCTGCCCAAAGCGCATCAGTCCAGCACCACCGCCGTCCCGCTGGCCGAGACCATCAGCATGGAATCCGCCACCACCTCGTAGTCCAGATCGACGCCGACAACCGCCGTCGCGCCCAAGGCCTTGGCCCGCTCCTCCAGCTCGCGCATCGCGGTATCGCGGGCATCCTGCAATTTCGACTCGTAAGCGCCCGAGCGGCCGCCGACGATATCGGTGACCTGCGCGAAGAAATCGCGGATGACATTGGCGCCCATGATCGCCTCGCCCACCACGATACCGCGGTAGTCGATGATCTTGCGCCCTTCGATGTTTTGCGTGGTCGTGATGATCATTTTCTCACCTTCGGAATTTTCGACTGGGCCCGAAGCATCTGGTCGATGCCCTTTTGCGTTTCCGCTTCGCGCATGGCGCGATACGCGTCCTGCGCCTTCCGCTTCGCCGAGGTTTGCAGGCCTCGTATCCAGACGCCAATCGCGATCCCGCTGACAGCCGCCACGAAAAGCGTCACGAAGATCTTCCAGTAGAGCGGCAGCCACGTGACTTCGACCGCCGTGAACAGGATCAACCCCGCCAGGCACAGAACTGCAAACGTCCACACCCCTTCGCGAACCCCGCCCGTGTGCCCGGGATGGTGGATGTCACGCAGCATCGCGTCGTCCCGATCGAACCCGCTGAACATCAGCCCACCGTCCTTCCGACCATGATCGCGCCGCCCGGCATGGCGCCGCTGCCGGCGACGATCTTGCGCCCTTCGATGCCATGTGTCGTCGTGTCGATCATCCTATCGTTCCGTCTTGCCGTCCGAGGCCGCGCGCGCATCCTGCAAAAGTCCTGCCACGCGCACGCTCAGCCACCCCCAGATCATGAACAGGACCAGCCCCATTCCCAGTTCGGCCAGCTCCGCTTGGCCCGGTCGGATCCAGCCACTCTCGACAGCCTGCAGGGCAATTTCGTCATGGCTCATCGCCAGAACGAACACCAGGAAATGGCCAAGCAGCAGCATGGTAAAGGTCCGGGTGCCGGACCGCAGGCGCCCGGAATGGCCAAGCCTCGGCAGCCGGCTCCGGGTCGCCTCGGGTGTCCGGCACCCGTCGGTCATCCCACGCTGCCTTCCAGCGAGATCGCGACCAGTTGCTGCGCTTCCATGGCGAACTCCATCGGCAGTGCCTGCAGCACGTCCTTGCAGAAGCCGTTCACCACCAGCGCCACGGCCTCTTCCTCGTCCATGCCGCGCTGGCGGCAATAGAACAGCTGGTCGTCATCCACCTTCGACGTGGTCGCCTCGTGCTCCACCCGGGACGAGTTGTTCTTGACCTCGATGTAAGGCACCGTGTGCGCCCCGCATTCCGAGCCAATGAGCAGGCTGTCGCACTGGGTGTAGTTGCGGCTGTCCTTGGCCTTGGGGTGCATCGACACGAGGCCCCGATAGGTGTTCTGCGCGTGGCCCGCGCTGATGCCTTTCGACACGATCCGGCTCTTGGTGTTCTTGCCGAGATGGATCATCTTGGTGCCGGTGTCGGCCTGCTGCCAGTTGTTGGTGATGGCGATGGAATAGAATTCGCCCTGGCTTTCGTTGCCGCGCAGGATGCAACTGGGGTATTTCCACGTTACGGCAGAGCCGGTTTCCACCTGCGTCCACATCACCTTGGCCCGGTCGCCCCGGCAATCGGCGCGCTTGGTGACGAAGTTGTAGATGCCGCCCTTGCCGTTCTCATCCCCGGGGAACCAGTTCTGCACCGTGGAATACTTCACCTCGGCGTCTTCCTCGACGACGATCTCGACGACAGCGGCGTGCAGCTGGCTGGTGTCACGCTGCGGCGCGGTGCAGCCTTCGAGATAGCTGACGTAAGAGCCCTTGTCGGCGATGATAAGCGTCCGCTCGAACTGGCCGGTATTCTCGGCGTTGATGCGGAAATACGTGCTCAGCTCCATCGGGCAGCGCACGCCCGGCGGCACGTAAACGAAGGACCCGTCCGAGAAGACCGCCGAATTGAGCGTCGCATAGAAGTTGTCGCTCACGGGCACGACCGAGCCGAGGTATTTCTTCACCAGTTCGGGATGCTCGCGAATGGCCTCGGAGATCGAGCAGAAGATCACGCCGGCCTTCTTCAGTTCCGCCTGAAAGGTCGTGCCGACGCTGACGCTATCGAACACCGCGTCCACGGCCACCTTGCGGCCCTCGGCGGGCGCCTCCTCGGCGCCCTCAACACCGGCCAGGATCATCTGTTCCTTCAGCGGAATGCCCAGCTTTTCATAGGTCTCCAAGAGCTTGGGATCGACCTCGTCCAGCGACTTGGGTTTCTGCTCCATGCTCTTGGGCCGGGCATAGTAATACTGGTTCTGAAAGTCGATCTCGGGATAATCGACCATTGCCCAGTCCGGCTCTTCCTTCTGCAGCCAGCGTTCATAGGCCTGCAGGCGCCACTCGGTCATCCACTCGGGCTCGCCGTTCTTTTCCGAGATCAGCTTGACGATCTCCGGCGTCAGGCCCTTGGGCGCGTATTCCATCTCGATGTCGGTTTCCCAGCCGTACTTGTACGTGCTGATGTCGCGCACCGCATCGACCGTTTCCTTGTCGACGCCTTCCTTGACTTGGGTTTCGTCCAGTGCCGCCATTGGGCCACCTCCTCGGTTTTATCTCTCACGCCGCGCGGGCGCGGAACTTTTCATGCTGTTTCGCCCAGGCTCGGGCAAAGGCCAGCACCTCGTCTTCCGTTGTCGCGGGGCCCATCGAGACCCGGACGGCGCTCTGCGCCTCCACTTCGTCGAACCCCATCGCCGCCAGCACCCGGCTGGCCTTGACCTTGCCGCTGGAACAGGCCGAACCGGCCGATATGGCGAACCCCGCAAGGTCCATCGCCATCACCTGCGTCTCGCCCTTCCAGCCGGGCGTGATGAAGCAGGACGTGTTCGGCAACCTTTCTTCGGATTTCCCGACAAAAATAGTCGCTGGGGCGGATTCCTCAATAGCGTTTTCTAGAATCCTTCTAAGTTTTTTCACCCGCTCCCAAGTGCCATCCTCCAGATCGCGCTGCGCGGCGTCGGCCGCGGCGCCGAAGCCCGCGATGCCGATGATGTTCTCCGTGCCCGACCGGCGGCCCATCTCCTGCCCGCCGCCAGGGCTGAGCGCCGGAATGTCCACGCCCTGCCGGACGATCAGCGCGCCGATACCCTTGGGCCCGCCCAGCTTGTGGGCCGACATCACGCCCAGGTCCGCACCGGACCAGGCGAACGAAAACGGCAGGCGGCCCACCGCCTGAGTGATATCCAGAAGCAGCAGGTTCTCGCCGGTCTCGGGCTGCGTCACCACCCCGGTCTCGGAATTGGCCAGCCCCATGGCGCGCACCATTGGCGCGCCGCCGCTCGGCGCGTGATGCGCCCAGAGCGCGTCATGCGCGGTCGGCTGCACCTCCACGCCATCGAAGCCCGCCAGAACCCGTGCCGCCTCGGTCGCGCCCGAGGTGAACACCACCTCCTGCGGCTTGCAGCCCACCGCGGCGGCCACCTGCCCCCGCGCCCGCTCCACCAGCGCCTTGGCGCTGCGCCCCTCGCCATGCACCGAGGACGGGTTGCCGACGACATCCATCGCCGCAACCATCGCCTCCCGCGCCTCGGCCCGCAACGGCGCGGTTGCGTTGTAGTCGAGGTATACGCGCTCACGGATCATGACGCGCCCTCCGATCCGGCGACGTCTCCGGCGAAGTCCAGGTCATCCAGGAACCCCTTTGCCACGTCCAGCCGCAACAGGTAGGTCTGCCGGTCCTCGATCTCGTCCCGGGTCTCTATCCCCTGCAGGTCGCAGACCTGCCGCAGGATACGCCCCGGCACCTGCACGTATCCCGGCCTGCCGGACGCGAAGACATTTCGCAGCCGGCCGAACACCGATTGCTGCGCGCGCCAGGCACTCAGCTCCAGCTGCACCGCATTGTGCAGGAAAACACCCAACTCTCCACGCGCCATACGGGCATGCGCCACGCGCTCCACCCGGTCGCGCGCCGCGGCAACCGGCCCGGCCTGGACACCTCCCTGCACCGTCCGGATCACCGGCATGGCCCGCAAGGCATCCATGGCAGGAAGGGCAGCCCCGGACGCCATCACGCCCACCCCTTCCTCTGGCCCCAAATATCCCGGGGGTCGTCGAAACAGCGTTTCGACGTTGGGGGCAGAGCCCCCGCCCGCCGCGACGCTGCAGGCGGCGCAAGACCTGTCGCCGCAGGCGTCCTCATTCCTCGTCCACCACGGCGAACAGCGACGGCACCGCGGGACAAGGCGCCAGCGAATTGCCCACCACGTCGCTCAGCCTCGTCTGGTGCAGGAACACGTAGACCTGCGCGCTAAGACCCTCCCACAAGCGGTTGGTCATGCTCTGCGCCCGCGAACCGCTCGTGGCTCCCGACGCGCCCGCGCCCTTGTGCATCGCGTCAATGGTCTCGTCCACCGCGGCCAGGATATCCACCGCCCGGATCTCGGACGCCGGTCGCGCCAGCTTGTAGCCCCCGCCCGGCCCGCGCACCGAACTCACCAGCTCGGCGCGGCGCAGCTTGACGAAGAGCTGCTCCAGGTAGGGCAGCGAGATGCTCTGCCGCGCCGAGATGTCGCTGAGCGTCACCAGACCCTCCTTCTGCTGCAACGCGATATCGACCAGCGCGACCATCGCGTAGCGTCCCTTGGTGCTGAGTTTCATCGTCTCCCCCAAATACCCGGCGAGTCAGTGGCTTGGCGGGCGGGGAAATGATTGACCTTGCCCCATCAACCCCCTATCTCGCGTGAAGCCGCAGAATCCATTCGGTTGTTTAGAATAGTTCTAAGGTGCTTGATCAATTCCGTCAAGAATTGACCGGCGCCCGAAATGCAAGGGGACACGCATGCCCGAGGTCATCTTTCCCGGCCCTGAGGGCCGCCTGGAAGGCCGCTACCACCCGCAACGAGAGCGCGACGCGCCCATCGCCATCATCCTGCACCCGCACCCGCAGTTCGGGGGCACGATGAACAACAAGGTGGTCTACAACCTGCACTACGCGTTCCACAAGCTGGGCTTCACCGTCCTGCGCTTCAACTTCCGGGGCGTGGGCCGCAGCCAGGGCGAGTACGACCAGGGCGTGGGCGAGCTTTCCGATGCCGCCTCGGCGCTAGACTACCTTCAGTCGATGAACGCCAACTCGAAACATTGCTGGGTCGCGGGCTTTTCCTTCGGCGCGTGGATCGGGATGCAGCTCTTGATGCGCCGCCCCGAGATCACCGGCTTCGTCTCGGTCTCGCCGCCGGCCAACATGTACGACTTCTCGTTCCTCGCCCCCTGCCCGTCCTCGGGCCTGATCATCAACGGCAGCGCCGACCGCGTCGCGCCGCCCGCCGACACGCAGGCCCTCGTGGGCAAGCTGCACGAACAGCAGGGCATCACCATCACCCACGAACAGATCGAGGGCTCGGGGCACTTCTTTGAAGAGCCGCACATGGAGACGATGATCGGCACCGTCAGCGATTACGTCAAACGCCGCCTCACCGAGACCACGAGGTAACGGCCCATGGGCGTGACCGAGGATCTGGCCGACGAACTGGCGCTGAAGGTCATCAAGTATGTCGATGCCTCCGGCGACGACGGCGTGATCTCGGAAATCGTCGGCATCCTCGGCGCCACCTCGCAATCCGCCGAAGAGGCGTTCCTGACCTCGATGCGGGTGCGCCGCGCCAACATGGCGGCGCGCGCGCACCTGCTGAACCGGGTCAGGAAGTTCCAGGAAAAGCAGGGCACGGAGGGCGGCGCGGCCAAGGACGCGCCCGAAACCTGACGGCGATTGCATTTCGCACGGGCGATCCGTGCCAAGCGGGCTAGGTGCCCGTCCAGACACGTGCGGCGCCGGGCCCTCGCCCCGCGCACGACAACCAAGCAGGGAGACACCATCATGGCACGCACCATCATCATCGAAGAGTTCGGCGGTCCGGAAAACCTCAAGCTGGTCGACCGCGAGGTCGGCGCGCCCGGCCCCGGCGAGGTGCGCATCGCCCACGTCGCCTGCGGCCTGAACTTCATCGACGTCTACCAGCGCACCGGCCTTTACCCGCTGGACCTGCCCCATGCGCTGGGAATGGAAGCGTCAGGCATCGTCGAGGCGGTGGGCGACGGCGTCACGCACCTGCAGCCGGGCCAGAAGGCCGCCTATGCCGCCACCCCGCCCGGCGCCTATTCCGAGGCCCGCGTCATGCCCGCCGCACAGGTCTGCCCCCTGCCCGACGACATACCGTTCGAGGACGCCGCTTCGATCATGCTTCAGGGCATGACGGTGGAATACCTTTTTCACCGGGTCTGGCCCCTGAAAAAGGGCGATACGGTGCTCTTTCACGCCGCCGCCGGTGGCGTGGGCCTTCTGGCCTGCCAATGGGCGCGCTCCGAGGGGATCACGCTGATCGGCACCGCCGGCACGGACGAGAAATGCAAGATGGCGGTCGACAACGGCGCCTCCGCCTGCATCAACTACCGGACCGAGGATTTCGTCGAGGAGGTCAAGAAACTGACCGACGACAAGGGCGTCGACGTGGTGATGGACGGGGTCGGCAAGGACACGTTCGACCGCTCGCTCGACTGCCTGAAACCCCTGGGCATGATGATGTCCTTCGGCAACGCCTCCGGCCCGGTCGAGCCCGTGAGCCTGCTCACCCTGGCGCAAAAAGGTTCGCTGAAGCTCACGCGCACGACGCTGTTCACGTTTCTTGCGGACCACGAACGCTGCCAGGAAATGGCCAAGCACCTCTTCTCGAAGGTGCAGTCCGGCGACGTGAAGGTGAATATCGGCCAGACCTGGAAACTGGAGGATATCGCCGAGGCGCATCGCGCGCTCGAGGCGCGCGAAACCACCGGCTCGACCATCCTCACGCTTTGATCACGATCGCGGGAACTTTCTTCGGCGTGGTGCAGTTGAGCGACTGCACGCCAAAGCGGGCACGCCAATTGTGCCCGCCCGGCAAATCGGAGAAGAAGACCCATGAACAACATCATCTATATCGTCGGCCTTATCGTCATCGTCGTTGCCATTCTTTCCTTCATCGGCATCGGGTGAACAAGGCCCCGGGGTCCAGCCTCCAGGGAAGAACTGAATGAACAAACGGGCGCTTTTGCTCAAACTGGCGCAGGACATACGCGCCAGCTACTGGTTCATTCCGGCCAACATGGTGTTGTTCGCGATCGTTCTGGCCTACGGGTCGGAATGGCTCGACCACAATGCCGAGATTCTTCCGTTTCAATTCCCCGAAACCCTGATCGATACCCAGGTCGAGGGCGCGCGCAGCACGCTCTCGACCATCGCCACGTCGGTGATCGGTGTCACCGGCGTGATGTTTTCCATGACCATCGTCGCGGTCTCCTTCGCCGCCGGCAATTACGGCCCGCGCCTGATCGGGAATTTCATGCGCAACCGGGGCAACCAGATCAGCCTCGGAATCCTGATCGCCACCTTCGTCTATGCCCTGCTGATCCTGCGCGCCGTGCAGGACCCCTCCGAGACGGCCGAGGTCGAGGCCTTCGTGCCGCAATATTCCATGCTGCTGGCCATGCTGGGCTGCATCATCGCGGTCTTCACCATGATCTATTTCGTCCACCACGTGCCCGAGACGATCAACGTGGGCAACATCACCGCCGGCCTGGGCCAGCGGCTGGAGTCCGAGATCAAGGCCATCATCGACGCCGAGGACGCCCGCGACAAGCGCCGCGAGGTCACCTATCCCGACCGCGACCCGGACCACCGGATCACCCTGAACGCCGCCGGCTACATCCGCACGCTGAACTACCAGCAGGTGGAAAAGCTGACCGACCGCGACGACTGGCTCCTGCGGATCGAACAGCAGCCGGGCGATTTCGTCAGCTCCTTCACGCCCGTGATGTCGGTCTGGTCACACGAGGCGCTGTCGGACGACGATATCGCCGAGCTGCGCGACTGCTACGCACTCGGCACCAGCAAGACGGAACACCAGAACGTGCTCTTCCTGGTCGACGAACTGGTCGAGGTGCTGGCCCGCGCGCTCTCGCCCGGCGTCAACGATCCGTTCACCGCGATCAACTGCCTCAACTGGATGCAGAACGCCCTGTCGGTGGCGCGGCACCACGGCGAGGGGCTGGGCGAGGACGGCGCCGGCAAGCACGCGCTGGGGCCCCGCCTGACCTACGACACCCTGTTCGAGCGCAGCTTTCTGGCCTCGAAGCCCTATACCGACACCGACGAGCTGACCAAGGCGCATTACCACAAGCTGGTGGCGGAGCTGAAACGGTCGGCCTGAGCGCCACAACACGCCAATTGATTGGGTCCCTGATGGTGGTAGAGTTTTCGCCATCAGTTGGGGAACACTTTCATGCAACCATTTTCAAGACGCAGCTTTCTCGCCGGCGCCGCAGCCACAGCATTCGCCACGCCCGCCGCGGCGGACATCGCCTGCTCTTCGTTCAACGATTTCGGACATCGTCAATGCACGGTCGGCCTGCTGAACGTGCCGTCCATTCAGCAGCAATGCCAGCAATGGTGCTGGGCCGCCTGTGCCGAACTTGCGTTCCGCGTGCAGGGAATCGACATAGACCAGACCACATTCGTCGAACGCGTCTTCGGCAACGCGAATGTCTGCCTTCCCGCCACCGGCCAACAGATCGCCCAGGCGGTGTCGGGGCAATGGACCGACAAGTACGGCCAGTCCGTGTCCGTCAACCTCGGCGTCATCCTGGATTACGATCACAACATCCAGAACACCAACGACCCGATGCGCGTTGTCCGCGACGAGCTCGAGGCGAACCGGGTGGTGATCGCGGGCACCCTGGGCCACGCCATCTGCATCACGGCGATGGATTACCTTGAAAACTACGCCGGTCAGCGACAGCTGGTGGGCCTGACGGTCCGCGACCCCTGGCCCTGGTCCCAGAACAAGTACCAGATGTCGTTGCAGCAATTCAACGCCGGGCGCTTTCTGGCGACGGTCAACTTCACGTAAGACCGCGCGCCGCTACCCCTTCTTGCCTTCCTTCACCTTCTCGGCCAGGTCGCGGGCGATAGCGAAGGCGCCCTTGATCTTGTCGGCGTCGGATTTCCAGCTGCGCTTGACCACGATCTTGTTGTCCTTGACCTTGGCCAGCCCCTTCTGGTCCTTGATGAAATCGACCAGCCCCTGCGGGTTGGAAAACTTGTCGTTGTGAAACTGGATCGTCGCGCCCCTCGGCCCGCCATCCAGCTTGGCGATCCCGGCGCGCTTGCACATCGCCTTGATCCGCACCACCAGCATCAGCGTGTTGACCTCGCGGGGCAGCTTGCCGAAGCGGTCGATCAGCTCGGCGGCGAAACCTTCCAGTTCAACTTTGGTCGCCAAACCACTGAGACGGCGGTACAATCCCAAGCGCACGTCTAGGTCGGGCACATACTCCTCGGGGATCAGCACCGGCACGCCCAGGTTGATCTGCGGCGCCCATTGCTCGTCTGCCTCGCTCAGCCCCTCCAGCTGCCCCGACTTGATCTTGGCAATCGCCTCTTCCAGCATCGACTGGTACAGTTCGTACCCCACGTCGCGCATCTGCCCCGACTGTTCCTCGCCCAGCAAGTTCCCCGCCCCGCGAATGTCGAGGTCCTGGCTGGCCAGCGTGAACCCCGCGCCCAGCTGATCCAGGCTGCCAAGCACCCGCAACCGCTTTTCCGCGGCGGGCGTCAGGCGCATCCGGGGCTTCGTCGTCAGGTAGGCATAGGCCCGCGTCTTGGCCCGGCCCACGCGCCCGCGGATCTGGTAAAGCTGCGACAGCCCGAACATGTCGGCGCGGTGCACCACCATCGTGTTGGCCGTCGGAATATCCAGCCCCGACTCGACAATCGTGGTGGCCAGCAGCACGTCGTACTTGCCGTCGTAGAACGCGTTCATGCGCTCATCCAGCTCCTTGGCCGCCATCTGCCCATGCGCCACGACAAAGCTGACCTCGGGAACTTGATCGCGCAGAAACGCCTCGATCTCGGGGATGTCGCTGATGCGCGGCACCACGTAGAAACTCTGCCCGCCCCGGTAATGCTCGCGCAACAGCGCCTCGCGGATCGTCACCGTGTCGAACTCGCTGACATAGGTGCGGATCGACAGCCGGTCGATGGGCGGCGTGCCGATGATGCTCAGGTCCCGCACGCCCGAAAGGCTCAATTGCAAAGTTCGCGGGATCGGCGTCGCCGTCAGGGTCAGAACATGCACCTCCGAGCGCAGGGATTTCAGCCGCTCCTTGTGGGTCACGCCGAACCGCTGCTCCTCGTCGATCACCAGCAGACCAAGGTTCTTGAACCGGATGTTCTTGGCCAGCAATGCGTGCGTGCCCACCACGATATCCACCGTGCCATCGGCCAGCCCCGCGCGAGTCCTGGTGGCCTGGCTTGAGGACACGAAGCGCGACAAGGGCGCCACCGTTACCGGAAAGCCGCGAAACCTCTCGGCAAAGCTCTGGTAGTGCTGCCGCGCCAGCAGGGTCGTCGGCGCGATCACCGCCACCTGCATCCCCGACATGGCGGCGATGAAGGCCGCGCGCATCGCCACCTCGGTCTTGCCGAAACCGACGTCGCCGCAAATCAGCCGGTCCATCGGCGTGCCGCTGTCGAGGTCGGCCACCACGTCCTCGATGGCGCGCAGCTGGTCGTCCGTCTCCTGATACGGGAACCGGGCCGAAAACGCCTCCCACGCGTGGTGCTCGGGCTCCAGCACCGGAGCCTTGCGCAGGGCGCGCTCGGCGGCGATCCGGATCAGGCGGTCGGCCATCTCGCGGATGCGCTCCTTCAGCTTGGCCTTCTTGGCCTGCCAGGCGCCGCCACCCAGACGGTCCAGCAGGCCCTCTTCGTGACCATAGCGGCTCAGCAGTTCGATGTTTTCAACCGGCAGGTAAAGCTTTGACTGTTCAGCATATTCCAGCAGCAGGCATTCATGCGCCGCCCCCGCCGCCGTGACCACTTCCAGCCCCTTGTAGCGCCCGATGCCATGGTCGACATGCACCACCAGGTCGCCGGGCGACAGGCTCTGTGCCTCGGTCAGGAAGTTCTCGGCCCGCCGGCGTTTCTTGGGGGACCGGATCAGCCGGTCGCCCAGGATATCCTGCTCGGCGATCACCGTCATGCCGGGTGCGGTAAACCCGTGCTCCAGCCCCCAGACCGCCAGATGCAGGCCACGCTTGCCAATGGCCCCGGCGTTCTTCACCGTGACCGCGCCCAACAGGCCCTCGTCTTCCAACAGCCCTTCCAGCCGCTCCCGCGCGCCCTCGGAATAGGACGCGACCAGCACCGCCCCCTCGGCCATGCGCGAATCAATATGCTCTTTCAGGACACTGAAAAGGTTTATCTTTTCCTGCTGCCGCTCGGGCGCGAAGTTGCGCCCGATGCGCCCGCCCGCGTCGATCACCCCCGGCCCCGGCGCCTGCGGTAGCGGCGACAGGGCCAGCACGCGGCGGTCCCCCAGGGCGGCGCTCCAGGCGTCGTCGTCCAGATACAGCAGATCGGGCGCGATGGGCTTGTAGACGCTGTCCTCGCGGCCCTTCTGGGTCATGGCGTGCTTGCGGGCGTCATACTGATCGGCGATGGACGCCCACCGCGCCTCGCGCGCCGCCTCGACCTGGTCATCCAGGCTGACCGGCGCGCCGGGGATATAGTCGAAAAGCGTCTCCAGCCGCTCGTGAAACAGCGGCAGCCAATGTTCCATCCCGGCCTGCTTGCGCCCGGCGCTGACCGCTTCGTACAGCGGGTCGTCACTGCCCGCCGCGCCGAACTCGATCCGGTAGTTCTGCCGGAACCGCGTGATCGCGGCCTCGTCCAGAATGACCTCGCTGACCGGCGCCAGCTCGATCCGGTCCAGCTTTTCCGTGGTGCGCTGTGTCGCCGGATCGAACCGCCGCACGCCGTCCAGCACATCGCCAAAGAGGTCCAGCCGCACCGGGCCGCTCTCGCCCGGCGGATAGATGTCGATGATGCCGCCGCGCACGGCATAATCGCCCGGCTCCATCACCGTGGGCGCCTGGGTGAACCCCATCCGCACGAGGAAGGATTTCAGCGCCTCCTCGTCGATCTGGTAATCGACCTGCGCCGAGAACGCCGCCTCGCGCAGCACCTCGCGCGCGGGCACGCTCTGGGTGGCGGCATTGAGGGTCGTCAGCAGGATGAACCGCGACGGTCCGCCATGCACCAGCCCGGCCAGCGTGGCCATACGCGTGGCCGAGATGTCGGCATTGGGCGACACCCGGTCATAAGGCAGGCAATCCCAGCCGGGAAAGCGGATCACCGGCATCTCGGGCGCGAAAAAGCGCAGCGCTTCCTCCATCGCCGCCATCCGCTTGTCGTCGCGCGCGACATGGATCACGGGACCCTCCGCGCGGGCGGCCTCGTCGAGGATCAGCTTCGCGTCGAAGCCTTCGGGCGCGCCACCAACGGCGATACGGGTGCTGCCTGCCATGCTCGGCCCCTCACCCGCCCAGCACGCCGGTCGACATGTTGACCAGCATACCCCACATCGCGGTCACCAGGATCGACAGGATGCCCACCAGCTGCGTGGCGATGCGGTGATAGTGCATCCGCTTGTAAAGCGCCGCGCCCACCAGTTCGTCCCGGGTGATGCGTTGCGCCGTGAAGATGGCCATCAGCGCCACCAGCGTCATCGGAAACCCCAGCAGGAACAGCGCCTGGCTGAACTCGTTGCCATAGACGAAGCCCAGCAGCACCAGCGAGGTCAGGACGAAACAGATGAACCCGGCCATCAGCAGCCCGGTTTCACGCGCGATGTAAAGGATGCGGTTGCAGTTGATGCGCACCATGTCGTGCAGGTCCGCGAAGCCCTGCTCGTCGCCGGCCTTGGCCCGCTGCACCATGTCCCACGGCACGCCCAGCACCCAGTGGCTGGTCGACGACCACAGCACGGCCAGCAGGATCCAGAACCACAGGTTGCTGAAGCTGCGCATGTCGATCAGCTCGAAAATCGTCTCGATCAGGTCCAATGCCGGTGCCTCGTTGCGTCGTTGCGCTGTGCCGCGCTCTGTCCGGGCTCCTCTTAGCGCCGCTCTGCGCCAATTCCTACCCTTGAGATGGCGGAATTTCCATGCCACTCAGAAGGCGCTGAAGAAAAAGGATGGCAACCATGCGTCCCACCCAAGGGCCCTTTCCCGTCACGCGCCTGCGGCGCACCCGCGCCACCCCGGCGATCCGCGCGCTGGTGGCGCAGAACACGCTGACCCCGGCCGACCTGATCTGGCCGGTCTTCGTGCGCGACGGCGACGGCGTGGAAGAGCCGGTACCCTCCATGCCCGGCGTCCTGCGCCGCAGCGTCGACCGCGTGGTCGAGGCCGCCCGCGAGGCGCACGGCCTTGGCATTCCCGCGATCTGCCTCTTTCCCTATACCTCGGCCGAGAACCGCACCTCGGACTGCGCCGAGGCGTGGAACCCCGACAACCTGTCGAACCGCGCCACCCGCGCGATCAAGGACGCTGTCCCCGACATCGCCATCATGACCGACGTGGCGCTCGACCCCTATTCCGACACCGGCCATGACGGCTTTGTCGTGGACGGCGAGATCCTCAACGACGAAACCATCGAGGCGCTCGTGAAACAGGCCCTCAGCCAGGCCGCGGCGGGCGTCGACATCATCGGCCCCTCGGACATGATGGACGGCCGCATCGGCGCCCTGCGCGCGGCGCTGGAATCCGAAGGTCACAAGAACACCCTGCTGCTCAGCTACGCGGCCAAGTACGCCAGCGCGTTCTACGGCCCCTTCCGCGACGCGGTGGGGGCTTCGGGCGCGCTCAAGGGCGACAAGAAGACCTACCAGATGGACCCGGCCAATTCCGACGAGGCGCTGCGCTGCGTCGCCCGCGACCTGACCGAAGGCGCCGACATGGTGATGGTCAAGCCCGGAATGCCCTATCTGGATATCTGCCGCCGGGTGAAGGACGAATTCGGCGCGCCCACCTATGCCTACCAGGTGTCGGGCGAATACGCGATGATCCAGGCCGCCGCGCAGAACGGCTGGATCGACCACGACCGCGCCATGGTCGAAAGCCTGATGGCCTTCAAACGCGCCGGGTGCGACGGGATTCTCACCTATTTCGCCCCCGCCGTGGCACGGATGCTGAACGGCTGACACAAGCGCGGGTTCTCGCTTATGCCCAAGGGCACCACAATCTGTGGTGACACCGCTGGCGATAGCCCCTATACTCAGCCCCAGACCGGCAATTTTCAAAAGACCGGCCAACGATCAGGCAACGAACAGGCAGTATCATGAAAAACCTTTCCCGGCGAAGCTTCACGCTCGGCGCATTGGCCGCGTCCCCCCTTCTGGCCGCTTGCGGCAACGGGGTCGGCAGCGTCGGCTCGCAAAAGATCGACGCCCGCGTCAACTCGACGCTCAATTACCTCTACCAACGCTATCCCCAGACGCGCGACATCTCGAACAAGTCGGTGGGCCAGCTGGTGATGCCGCTGATCACCGAGGGCGGCTTCATCGTCGGCGGCGGCTATGGCCGGGGCGCCCTGCGCGTCGGCGGCGTCAGCGTCGATTACTATTCCGCCACCAAGGGCAGTGTCGGGCTCCAGATCGGGGCACAGCAATTCGCCCATGTCCTGTTCTTCATGACCGAGGATTCGCTGGCCAACTTCCGCCGCGCCTCCGGCTGGGTCGCGGGCGCCGATATTGAATACGTGTTCTCGGACCAGGGCGAGAACCTGCGCGCCGACACCACCACCGCCAGCTCGCCGGTGCTTGCGGTGATCTTCGGACAGGCCGGTGCGCTGATCGGCGCATCGCTGGAAGGCATCAAGTACACCCGCATCATTCCCTGACGGCGTCGCCGGGATTGAACCGCGCCGGGACGGCGACCGACCCATGAAGGGCGCGTGAACACCTCGCGCGCCCTTTGTCACGAAAGAGGTTGCCCCATGTCCCGTACCGCAGCACTTGCCGCCCTTGTCACCCTCTGCACCGCGGCCCATGCCGCCGCCTGCGCCCTGCCGCCGCCGGTCTGCGAGGTCCCGAACGGCCAGCGTGCCACGCTCGAACACGCCAGCGGCAGCACCGTCCTCTTCTCGCAGCTTGATCCCGACGCCGCGGGATACCGGCCCACCTATGTTCTGGTCGATTGCACCAAGCGGCAGGCCGTGGCCCTCGGGCACCTGCCGGAAGGGGCGGACGAGACGGCAAGCGAGACCCATTTCGAAGGCCGCATGGTGATGGATCGCGAAGTCTCGACCGGCGCGCGCCCCCGGCTGGGCCAGGTGCATCGCCAGCTTCAGCGGATGGGCCTGCGCAGCAAACGCTTCACCCTGATGAAATCCCATTGCGGCTGCACCCTGCCCGACATTCCCCCGCCGCCCGCGAACTGCCCGACCTACTGACCGGGGTGCGGGCGGCGCGCCTCACTCCGCGCCATCGCCGAAATCTATCGTGATCCCCGACAGCGGGGTGTCGTCGCCCTCATCCGTCGCGCCCCCATTCCGCCGCCGGGCGCGCTGCTCTTTCAGCATCTCCATCTGCCGGTTCAGGTATTCGGCAAATTGCGGCCCCGCGCCGTTCTCGTCCCAATGCGCATAGACACGTCCCTCGATCAGGGCCAGCCAGTACAGCCGCAGCACCCGGTTGATGCGCGCGCCATAGCCGGGGCCAAGGCGTCGGAACCATTTCACCATGTCACTGTCCAACCGGATGGTGACCCGCGTCTTCGGGCGCGCGATCGGTTCGCGGCTTTCCAGACCCTGCCACTCCTCGGGCAGGGATCGGTCCAGCCAGTGCTCGGTCAGCGATTCCTGCAGTTCTCGCAGTTCGTCCATCAACGCGGCTCGGGTGTTCTGCGGAGGCGGTGTGCGGCGCATCAGGGGCTCCTTTCAGCGGGAGGACACGGGGGGAATGCCCGGCATCCTGCCGCCGAGAAGTTAACGCCGCCTGGCGGCACCGCACGGTGCACGGGGGGTGTACGCGGGGTGCACGCCTGTCACCCCCGCGATTTCGGCCCGTTGCGCCGATCGGTTAACCGACCGCGCTCAGTTCATGTAAAACTCGCCGGTCACCTGCCGCCATTCGCCGGGGCTGATCATCTTGCGGTGGATGAACTGCACCGAATGCAGCGGTCCGTCGATCTCGTCCTGCCAGAACTCGATGAACTTGAACAGCTTGGGATGGTCCGGGGCTAGATCATAGTCCTGCCAGACGAAGGTATTGATAACATGCGCATAATCCGGCATGTGGTAATAAAATTCCGCCGTCGTCAGGCCATAGCCTTTCAGCATCAGTTCGGTTTCCGAAAGCTCCATTTCCGTTCCCATGTTGGCACCACTCTTGATTGTTATGTCTTTCAGTGTGCCACGAAATTATTAGTTTTCAATAAAAACAGTATGTTATCACCCTGCCCGGCTGGCTGCCAATGGCGTAGAACACGGGCCATTGCACCCCATATCCTGCCTCTGATATAGTTTCCGCAACAAGATATAGAACAGTTGCCACAGGACGGGACAGCACGTGAACGACACGCCGGAAACCCCTGAAAACGAAGACGAAATGCCGCCAGAGCGCCCCGCGTATGACGGCCCGACGGTGTCGATCATCGACGAGATGAAGACGTCCTACCTGGACTATGCCATGTCGGTGATCGTCAGCCGTGCCATTCCGGACCTCCGCGACGGGCTGAAACCCGTGCACCGGCGCATCCTTTACGCCATGCACGAAACCGGCAACACGCATGACAAGGCCTACCGCAAATCCGCCCGCCCCGTGGGCGACGTCATGGGTAAGTACCACCCCCATGGCGACAGCGCGATCTACGACGCGCTGGTGCGAATGGCGCAGGATTTTTCCATGTCTTTGCCGCTACTTGACGGGCAAGGCAACTTCGGTTCGATGGACGGCGACAACCCCGCCGCCATGCGCTACACCGAGGTCCGCATGGACAAGCCGGCGGGCGCGCTGCTGGCGGACATCGAGAAGGAAACCGTCGATTTCCAGGACAACTACGACGGCAAGGACCGCGAGCCGACGGTCCTTCCGGCGCGGTTTCCCAACATGCTGGTCAACGGCGCTGGTGGCATCGCTGTGGGGATGGCGACAAACATTCCACCCCACAACCTGGGCGAGGTCATCGACGCCACGCTGGCCCTGATCGAGAACCCCGATCTGAGTTCCGAACAACTGATCGAATACATCCCCGGCCCGGACTTTCCCACGGGCGGCATCATGCTGGGCCGCTCCGGTGCGCGGAAGGCCTATATCGAAGGGCGCGGCAGCGTCATCGTGCGCGCCAAGACCCGGATCGAGGAGATCAGGAAAGACCGCTACGCGATTGTTATCGAAGAGATTCCCTATCAGGTGAACAAGTCGGCGATGATCGAGAAGATCGCCGAGACCGTGCGCGAGAAACGCATCGAGGGCATCACCCATGTGCAGGACGAATCCGACCGTCATGGCGTGCGCGTGGTGGTCGAACTGAAGCGCGACGCCACCGCCGAGGTGGTGCTGAACCAGCTCTTCCGCTTCACCCCGATGCAGACGCATTTCGGCTGCAACATGCTGGCGCTCAACGGCGGCCGCCCCGAGCAGCTGACGCTTTACGGGTTCCTCAGCGCCTTCATCTCGTTCCGCGAGGACGTGGTGGCGCGGCGCACCGCCTACGACCTGCGCAAGGCCCGCGAACGCAGCCACGTGCTGTGCGGCCTGGCCGTGGCGGTCAGCAACGTCGACGAGGTCGTGGCCACGATCCGCGCCTCCGCCGACGCCGCCGAGGCACGCGAGAAACTGATGACGCGCCGCTGGCCAGCTGGCGATATTCTCGAATATATCGCGCTGATCGACGACCCGACGCACAAGGCGAACGACGACGGCACCTACAACCTTTCCGAAACGCAGGCCCGCGCCATCCTGGAACTGCGCCTGCAACGCCTGACACAGCTTGGCGTCAAGGAAGTGACCGACGAGCTGCAGGAGCTGGCGGGCAAGATCAAGGAATACCTCGCGATCCTCGCCAGCCGCGAACGAATCATGCAGATCATCTCGGACGAGCTGACCGAGGTGAAAGAGCAATTCGCCGTTCCCCGCCGGACGGAAATCGTCGACTGGTCCGGCGACATGGAGGACGAGGACCTGATCGAGCGCGAGGACATGGTCGTGACCGTGACCTCGGGCGGCTATATCAAGCGCACCGCCCTGGCCGATTTCCGCGCGCAGAAACGCGGCGGCAAGGGGCTGTCCGGCATGCAGACCAAGGAAGAGGACGTGGTGACCACGCTGTTCGTGGCCAACACGCATACCCAGCTTCTGTTCTTCACCACCGACGGGATGGTCTACAAGCTGAAGACCTGGCGGCTGCCGCTGGGCGGGCGGACGTCGAAGGGAAAAGCGATCGTGAACATCCTGCCGATCCCCACCGGAGTCAGCATCGCGGCGATCATGCCGGTGGACCGTGACGAGAGCGAATGGGACGACCTGCAAGTGGTCTTTGCCACCGACCACGGAACCGTCCGCCGCAACAAACTGAGCGATTTCACCAACGTCATGCGCAACGGCAAGATCGCGATGAAGTTCGAAGGCGAAAGCGAAGGGTGGTCCTTGATCAATGCACGCATCGCCTCGAATGACGATGACGTGATGCTGGTCACGAATTCAGGTCGGGCCATCCGTTTCCCGGCTACCGATGTGCGGGTCTTCAACTCGCGCGCCTCGACGGGCGTCCGCGGCATCCGTCTGAGCAATGGCGACCGCGTGGTGTCGATGTCGATCATCAGCCATTTCGAGGCCACGCCGGACGAGCGCGCCGCGTACCTGAAGATGCGCAGGCAGATGGCCGGGGCCGATGACGACGAGACCGGCGAGGAAGAAGGCAACGCGGAAATGCCGCTGCCGAGCGAGCGTTTTGAAAAGATGAAGGCGGCCGAGAACCTGATTCTCACCATCACCGAACAGGGTGCCGGCAAATTGAGTTCCAGCCATGATTACCCGGTCCGCGGACGCGGCGGCATGGGCGTCCAGGCCATGGACAAGGCCATGCGCGGCGGGGCTTTGGTGGCTTCCTTCCCGGTTCAGATCGAGGACCAGATCATGCTGGCAACATCACGAGGCCAGTCGATCCGCGTTCCGGTTGACGGGATCTCGTTCCGGTCCCGCAGCGCGGGCGGCGTGAAGGTCTTCAATACCGGAAAGGGAGAGAAGGTCGTCAGCGTCGCCTGGATTGCCGAGACCGGCGAAGACGAGCTCGATGAAGGCGCCCCTGCGGAAAGCCAGGAAACCACCTGAGCCGATGACCTGCCGTGCAATTCGCGTGGTTTCGAACGAATTCTGCCCCATTTTTTCGGCAAAAAAAGGTCAAGGAAGCTCCGGACTTGTGCTGCCCCCGGGGTAGGGTTTCGCCTTGGTGCAAAGACAGCAACGCTGGGTCGATTACACGGGTCTGACTTTGATCCGAATCGTCATCGGATCGTACTTCATGGCAACCGCGCTTGGCCTGATCTCCGGTGTGGCGCCGCCAGCGCTGTTCTTGTCGTTTACCGACCCGCAGACGGCAGACCTGATCGGCACTGTTCTGCTGTTTACCATCACCGCCGCGTTCATGCTGGGGCTGTGGTTGCGGCTGACATCGTTGATGCTGGCGATCTTCGTGTTTGCCACCAGCGTTGTGCACAACCTGGTGTTGGCCGATACGCCGCTGGTCGAGCCGTTCTGGCGCGATCTGGCGCTCGTCGGTGCCGTCCTTCTGAGCTACACTTGCCTGCAACGATCCGAAATCAGCCGGGCCGCACTTGTATGGCGCCGCAGCACGCCGCGGCTGCGCAACGATCAGGTCGTGGTGCCGCGCCGCGTGACAGCGGGGGCAACCGCCGCGGACCGGGCACAAGAGCGGGCGCAGACGACATCCGCGATGCAGCCATTGACCAGCGCACGACCCGCACCGACCCAGCCTGCATTGGAACGCCCGAAACCCAGGCTGGTCTCGGCGACGCAAGGCGGCAGTGACGAGGTCGAGAACATCTTCGCCGCCCTGTGACGATTGCGACGCTCGCACCCGACAACGATTTCGCAACGGTTTGCTGTCAGTCTGCCTGCGTTTGACCAGGGGCGTTGCGCGACATGAACATCTACACCTGCCAGATAGACCTGAAAAAAGACGCGCAAGCGATGTTGTTCGCAGCGGCGCTCGACAACGGATGTCCCATCTGCAGGAGGCCGGTGTTGTCGGCCAATGGTCGCTCGTCCGGCGAAAGCTCAACCTGGCATCCGACAGCTTTCGCGATTTCCTCCTGAGGATCGAGGTGGCCGACCTCGCACAGCTTGATCAGGCCTTCCGATGGGTCGGACAACAGGGTGACGCGGCGGAGACGCTCTACGCGCGGATGCACGACATGATCGACACCGCCGATTATGCGCTGTACCGCCCCTTTCCCGACCCCGAGCGCGCAGAGCGGCTGGCCATAATCTGATCAGTTGCTGACGTTGTTCACCGAGCTGGTCACACCGATGATCGTTCCGAACAGACCGATAACCGTGCGCGCCGAATTGATGGGGGATTCGGTGGCATAGAGAGTATCGTCAGGCTGGATGAAGAACTGCCGCGCCGCGAACAGGCCGTCAGCCGAGGTCAGATCAAAGCTGAACACGACCTGCTGTTTGTTCGGACCAGCCAGGCCCGGCTTCAGGTCCCTGGGCTGGTAATCACGCAGAACGAGCACGCCCTTGGGGTTGGCTGTCCCCGCATTCAGACCGCTTGTGGACGAGAGCGCTTCGACCACCGTCATGCGCTCCTTCTCGAAATAGATCACCTTCTGTGCGCCGGTCGCGCCGAGAGACGTGAAGCTGCGTTCGTCCTCGACCACCACGATCTGGTCACCGCCGACGACACGCACGTTCCGATTGGCGTTTTCCAGCAGCGACGAGACGCGGGTCTCGTAGGTTCGGCCCCCGCGTTGAAGGCGAATCATCGGGTTGCGCAGGGCGGGATTCACTCCGCCGCTCTGCGCCACCACGCCCAATATCTTGGTGTTCCGGCTGTCGAGCGGATAGCGGCCCGGCGCCGCGACTCCGCCGACAACGTCGACAGAATTGTTGCGTCCGGGCGTCACGGACAGCTGCACCTGCGCCGAAGGCTGGATCTGTTCGAATTGCGATTGCAGCCGGGCTCTTGCCGAGGATGGGGTGAGGCCCCGCACCGATACTTCACCGACATAGGGCAGGAAGATGCGGCCCGTCGCGGAAACCTCCTGAGGCGGGATTTCGGCTGCGGTCCCGTCCAGTCCGGTCAGAAGAGAGTTCTCTTCGCTGTCCCAGACCACGATATTTACCGTATCGCCGGTCTGGATGGCCGAGGAATCAGGCCCTTGATCAGACCCGAACCAGTGGAATTTGGCGCTCGCGCCGCTGTGCGGCCATTTCGCGATCAGCGGCGTCAGCTGGCGCGTCACCTCGACCAACTGAAACGACGGGTTCTCAGAGCGTTGTTCCTTCAATATTTCGGACTGCACGGCAGCGCCACGCGGCAACGCGCATCCCGTGAGCGCAACAACGCCAACGGCCAAAAATAGAAACCGGATCGTCTTCAACAATGTCGTGTCCCCCCGCGGGCATGCTTTGGTTTCCTATCCCATGCACGTGATGATAGACAATGGGGTATTGGAAAAAGAGGGCAATCCGGCGAGATTGCTAGGTCTGGACGTCGGGATGCGGATACTTGTAGCGGGCTCTGGTGGACGGCTTGGTCGATTGCTGCATGCCGCAAGGGCTACGGGCGCCTGTCGCGACGCCGAGTTCATATTTCAGTCCAGCGGACCGGACCGGGACGTGCGTTGGACAACCGATGACTCGTTGGACCTGCTGCCGACCTGCGACATGATGATTGCGCTGTGGGGCAAGACCGCCGGCACGAGAGATGACCTTGCGATGAATACCGCGCTTGTGGGCCTGTCACGCCGGGTTGCGCGGCATTGCGGTGCGCGTCGGCTGTTCCATATTTCCACGGCCGCCGTTTACGGCCCCGGCGCAAAACTGACCGAGGACGCACCATTGCGCCCGATCGGCCCATATGGTGAGGCGAAACTGAACATGGAGCGCAAGGTGACCTCAGGCGACAGCGCCGTGTCAGAGCACGTGTTGCGCCTGGCCAACGTGGTTGGCGCTGACAGCCTGGCACCGGCGCTGGCAAAGGGTGGTGAGGTCACGCCGGACCAGTTTGCGGATGGACGCGGCCCCATTCGCAGCTATATCGGGGCGACCGACCTACTTGCGGTGTTGAAGCGCCTTTCCGACACGGAGACGAAACCGATACCACGCGTGCTCAATATCGCCGCCCCCGGGCCGGTGGCGATGGAAGACCTGGTGTTGGCTGCGGGCCGGCAAGTTCTGTGGCGCCCTGCCCCAGACAGCGCAATCAAGGAAGTGTCGCTGGATGTCGGGCGTCTGCAGGCCTTGCTGCCCGACCATCGATTCACCTCCGACGCAGGCGAGATGATCGCAGATTTGAACCGACTGGAGGTACGCTGATGAGTCCCGGCAAGCGGGCCATGGACATCGCATTGGCCCTGTTGCTGATCGTGGTGTTGTCAATCCCGACGCTGCTGGTGGCGGCGGTCATACTTGTCCTCGACGGCCGGCCGATCCTTTATCCGTCGAAACGCATGAAGGCACCGGGACAGAGCTTTATCCTGTGGAAGTTCCGCACGATGACGAATACGGGCCGGGATGCGTCCGTGTCCGGGGCGTACAAGCAGAGCCGCATCACCAAGACCGGAAAATTCCTGCGCCGCAAACGCCTGGATGAGCTGCCGCAGCTGTGGAATATCCTGAAAGGCGACATGAGCTTTGTCGGCCCGCGGCCGCCCCTGCCCCGCTTCGTCCGTCTGTGCCCTCTGGTATATGCCGAGGTTCTGAAAAACCGCCCCGGTGTCACGGGACTGGCGACGCTTGTGTTTCATCGCCGGGAGGAACAGCTTTTGTCGAGATGCCATTCACAGGCCGAAACCGATGAAGTCTATCTGCGCCGTTGTGTGCCTGCCAAGGCGAAAATCGACCTGATCTGGGCCCGAAACAGGACCCTCTGTTTCGACGCCGCACTGATCGTCAGAACGGTTAGGCGGGTTTTCGCCTCAGGCGACTAACCTATACGAAGCTTTAACAGATACATGCTAAGCCTAGAATCTACGCATGCATTGCATACGCAGCAGAATTTATTTGTGACGCGGAGTTTTTCCATTCTATGTACCGTGTTGCGTTTGGTTGGGATGATGTGATTTGTTTAAGTTGTATTTGCCAATAAAGGTTCAACTCATGGTCGTACGAGGCGGCGCTTGATGCTTTACAAGTTGGCGGTTTCCCTTTCGCGTCATCAAAAGCGGAAAATCCTGCTTGCAGTCGACGGTGTCCTGATCGCGGTATCTCATATCGTAGCCGGTTTCCTGTTGCTGGGCATGGACGGTGTCATGGCGCATGCCGATGCGTTCATGCTGAGCGTGACCAGCGTGACAGGAGTCGGCCTGGCTCTGATTTTCATGCTGGGACTGCACCGGATCAAGCTGAATGCCTATCAGATGCAAGGCGTGGTCGAATCCGCCTTTGTCGCGGCCGTTATGATCGGTACCGGCGTGCTGATGTCGGCGGCTTTTTTCGGGATGACCTTTCCAGCGCCGCTTTTCGTGGTCATGGGAATGCTTTTTCTCATCCTCTCGGTGTCGTCACGGCTGCTGATGCGGCAAATACTTCTGTCCGTCTACCGACGCGGCAATGCAAGATTGCCGATCATCATCTACGGCGCGGGGCAGACCGGGCAGCAACTGGCGACAGCGCTGTCTGTCGACGACGCGGTAGAGCCAGTCGCTTTCGTGGATGATGACTTGCGGTTGCAGGGCATCACCATTGCAGGGCTGCGCACCTATTCGCCCGGCGACCTTGAAGACCTGATCCAGAGGTACCAGGTCAAGCGTGTCGTCCTGGCCATGCCAAGCGCCAATCGGGCGGTGCAGTCCAGTATCATCAAACGCCTGGCCAGCACATCCTGCGAAGTCCATTCCATGCCGTCCTTCGCGGATCTGGTTGCAACATCATCCGCGAGCCTGTCCGAAACCAAGCCCGTCGATGTCAATACATTGCTCGGCCGTGCCGGCTTTGACGACGACCTGCCCGGTGTCTTCGAAACGTATCGAAACCGCAATATCCTGGTGACCGGCGCCGGCGGGTCGATAGGCGCGGAACTGTCTCGCCAGATTCTGTCCTGCGAACCGGGCAAACTCGTCTTGCTGGACCACAGCGAACTGGCGTTGTTCGAGATCCACCGCGAATTGAGTGCGATCCTGCCCGAGGCGACAGTCATCCCCGTCCTGGGCAGCGTCACCGAAGAACCGCTCGTTGCTGACGTCATGCGCACACACGAGATCGAGATCGTCCTGCACGCCGCGGCCTACAAGCACGTGCCCATGGTCGAGCAGAATGCGCTGGAAGGAATCCGAAACAACGTGTTCGGAACAAGAACCGTCGCCAGCGCGGCGATGCGTACGGGCGTGGAACGCTTCATCCTGATTTCCACCGACAAGGCGGTGCGCCCGTCCTCGATCATGGGCGCCTCGAAACGGTTTGCCGAACTGACGGTCCAGGATCTGGCGACGCGGTCGAAGGGCACGCGGTTTTCGATGGTGCGGTTCGGCAACGTTCTTGGCTCGTCGGGGTCGGTCATCCCACTGTTCCATGAGCAGATTTCGCGGGGCGGTCCGGTGACGCTGACCCATACCGATGTCACCCGGTATTTCATGACCATCCCGGAAGCAGTGCGGCTGGTCCTGCTGACCGGCTCCTTCGCCCGCGGCGGAGACGTGTTCGTCCTCGACATGGGCAAACCCGTACCGATCTACGAGCTGGCACGCAGAATGATCGAGAATGCCGGCCACACCGTGCGCGACGCTGAAAACCCGGGGGGCGACGTCGAGATTGAAATCACCGGCCTGCGCCCCGGCGAAAAACTCCACGAGGAACTGCTGATCGGCTCCGATATGCTGACGACGCCGCATCCGAAAATCCTGCGCGCACAGGAAAAGCACCTGTCAGAAATCGAAATGGCCAACGCGCTGCAATCCTTGCGGCAAGCGATCGACACGCGGAATGCGGAGCAGATGGAAGCGACCCTGCATCAGTGGATCGAGAAGAGCGAAATGGCGAAAGGCGGCAAATCGGTGAACGAGTAGCGCCGACCGACGCTAGCCCGTGTTCTCGGCCTTCTCCGCCAGAAGAAGCCATTCCTCTTCGGCCTCGCCCAGTGCCGCCTGCCGTTTGCTCAGACCTTCGGTCGCCTTGGCGAACTTCGAAGGGTCCCGGGTATAAAGCCCCGGGTCGGCAAGCAATTCCTCCAGCTTCGCGATCTCGGCTTCCAGCCGGGCGATATGATCGGGCAGAGTGTCAAGCCGGTGCTTGTCCTTGAAACTGAGCTTCTGCCTGCTCGCGTTGCCTGATGACCGCTGCTGTCCCGCGGCAGGAGTCGGCTTTTGCGCCTTTTTTTCAGGCGTGGCCTCGGGCGCGACACGCTGCGTCTGGTAATCGGTCCAGCCTCCGGCATAGACGGTGTGCCTGCCGTGCCCCTCCATTGCGACGGTGGTGGTCGCCACCCGGTCCAGGAAATCCCGATCATGGCTGACCAGCAGAACCGTGCCGTCATAGTCGTCCAGCAGTTCCTGCAGCAGATCCAGCGTTTCGATATCCAGATCGTTGGTCGGTTCGTCGAGCACCAGCAGGTTGCTTTCCCGCGCCATCAGCCTGGCCAGCAACAGGCGCGCCTTTTCCCCACCCGAAAGCGACCGGACGGGCGCGCGCACCTGCCGCTCGTCGAACAGAAAATCCTTGAGGTACCCGACAACGTGACGCGGCATGCCGCGCACCATGACCTGATCGGCCTGCCCCGAGACGCGCATGTCCGGATCGCCGGTCAGACTGTCCCAGAGCGTCATGTCGGGGGCGAGCTTTGCCCGCGCCTGATCGAAAACGGCTGGCACAAGATTCGTACCGTGGCGGACTTCTCCCTCGTCGGGTTCGAGCGATTTCATCAGCAGCTTCAGAAGCGTTGTCTTGCCCACCCCGTTCGGGCCGATGAAGGCGACCCGGTCCTTGCGCTGGATGGTCAGGGAGAGGTCGCGCAAAACGGCGGCGTCCCCGAAACTCTTGGAGATGTGTGACGCCTCGATCACCTTGCGGCCGGATTGCGGCCCGCTGGCCAGCGCCATGGCTGCGGTGCCCTGCCGTTTGATCTGGGACGCCCGTTCGGCGCGGAGATCCTGAAGCGCACGGACCCGACCCTGGTTACGCTTGCGCCGGGCGCTGATGCCCTCGACGGCCCACCGGGCCTCTTCGGCGATCTTGCGGTTGAGCTTGTGACGCGCTTGGTCCTCTTCTTCCCAAACCTTGTCACGCCATGCCTCGAAGTCCTCGAAGCCTTTTTCCTGCCGCCTGGTCATGCCGCGGTCGATCCAGAGCGTGGCACGGGTCAACTCGCGCAGAAAGGCGCGGTCGTGCGATATGATGATGTAGCCCGCCCGCGTCTCCTTCAGCTGCTGTTCCAGCCAGCCGATTGCCTCGATATCAAGGTGGTTCGTGGGCTCGTCCAGCAGCATCAGGTCCGGCGCCTGCGCCATCAGTTTCGCCAGCGCGGCCCTGCGGCGCTCTCCGCCCGACGCGGTGGCGACGGGCCGGCCAGGCTCGAACTTCAACCCTTCGGCGGCCATTTCCACACGGTAATGCTCTGCCTCGTCCAGACCGTCGGCCGCGAACGCACCCAGCGTGTCGAAGCCGGTCATGTCAGGCTCCTGTTCCATGTAGCCGACCGAAGCGTCGGGCTGCAGGGCGCGGGTGCCGCGATCGGGTTCCACCAGACCGGCGATGACCTTCATGAGGGTGGATTTGCCAGAGCCGTTGCGCCCGACCAGCGCGACGCGGTCGCCTGTCTGAACCACCAGGGACAGATCGTCGAAGACAGGTTCGCCGCCAAAGGTAAGAGAGATGTCCGACAGCTGGATGAGGGGTGCACGCGCCATGGCGCAGCGCTATCCCGCGCCGGGGGAAGCGTCAAGCGGTCGCGCTATTGCACGACGGCGCGAAGCAGGCGCTTGCGGGCTGGCGGGATCGCGTTGATCTCGAGCCCGGTGAACACGTGAAGCGTGTTCATCTGCAGGTCCACCACCGCGTGATCGCTGACCCAGCCGCCCATCACCAGGTATGTGCGCAGCAGTGGCGGCATGCGCAGCATGGCCAACTTGGCATCGGGTTGCCGCAAGCGCAGCTTTTGCGCGAAGCGAAACACCGAAGGCGCCTTGACGCGCGGCAACCATCGGCGCGGCGCAAGGTGGCGCTCTTTCAACATCGCGAAGGCGTCGAGGTAGTCGTCTGCGTCGGTTCCCTTGAAAGACGAGCATCCGAACAGCAGTTCCACGTCGTTCTCATCGACGTAGCGCGTCATCTCTGCCCAGGCCACGCGCAAGATGTCGGGGTCACGCGCCTCGGGATGGATGCAGAAGCGGCCCATCTCGACCATCCGGCCGGAAAATGCCCGCAGCGCGGACAATTCGTAGAACTGCGCGGAATAGCTGCGCTCGATCTCATCGCCGCCATCAAGTGGCAGCATTCTGAAGCAGCAGATCAGGCGCTTGTCCTGGGCGTCCTCGACAAGGATGTGCGTACAGATACCGTCGAACTGATCCCGGTCGAGGTCCTCCTGGGAATCGCCGCCCTTGAAGGCCAGTTGCCGAAGGCGCTGCGCCGCCTCTATGTCGGCTTCGCCATCGGCAATGCGCGTGCGGTAGCGTCCCTTGCTCAACATCTCTGCCTCATCCATGGCGGTCGCTTACGCTTTATATATGTGCGAACCGCTTAACATGAAGCATGTGACAGGCGAATGACGCCCGCGGCTAGAAGAAAGTGCCGGGATCGATGTTGCCGAAGTTGCCCAGGATCTGACGCAGGAAACCGTTGCCCACCACCGAAGAGTCGGTCACGCGGCGTGTCAGCGGGACGATGTTGCCGTCGGCCAGGGAGAAGGTCTCGATATTGGCGATGGTATCGTTCGGCGCGAAACTGATGGCCAGCACCTGCCGCTCGATCACCTCGGGACGGTACATGCCCACTTCCTTGACGCGACTGCGCACGTAGTAATAGTCGCCGCGGTCCAACATGCCGGCCGAAGACGGCGGTCCTATGACGTCGTTGACCGTGTCGCGCGTGTCCACACCCACGACAAGGTTCTGAAGATCCTCCTGAAGCGGCATGTATCCGTGGTTGCGATAGGTCGGGGTACAGGCGGCAAGCGCCCCCGCAAGGCACACAATGGCACCAATCCTGGCAAACCGTTTTTTCATGCCACCCCTCTTCGCCTCTTGAACGGGTCCCAAACACCCAAGTACCCGATACAACAAGGTAGCGGTCAGGTTCAAGAAAGGATAGGTCATACGTACATGAGCGAAAAGATAGAAAATCCGACCGTGCTGCATCTGGCACAGATGTCGATGAACCGATCGCATCCGTTTCGGATCGAGCCGGACGCCCCGGACATGGCACGCATGGCGGAAGACCTCGGGATTCTTGCGCTGAAAAAAGTGCGACTCGAGGGCGCGATGCATCCTGACGACGGCGAAAACTGGAAACTCGAAGCACGGCTCGGGGCGACCGTGGTGCAGTCCTGCGTGGTGACGCTGGACCCTGTCACGACACGCATCGACGAAGAGATCGTCCGCAAGTTTCGCAAGGATTGGCCGGGCGTCGACACCGACATGGAAGAGATCGAGATGCCCGAGGACGAGACGATCGACCCGCTGAGCGACCAGATCGACCTGAGGGCTGTGCTGCAGGAGGCGATTGCGCTGGCGCTGCCGTCCTACCCGCGCAGCACGGGAACACCCAGTGAAAACGCCCAATATGCGCCCCCTGGCGTCACGCCGATGACGGACGCGGATGCCAAGCCTTTTGCCGCCCTCGCGAAACTGAAAGGCCAGTTGAAAGACGGCGATTGAGGCCACGAAAGAATCGCTGGACAGCAAGCGATTTCCTAGTATTTTCGCGCTCTCACCGGATTTAGGGTTGCACGCCAGGCTCTCGAGGAATAGGAGCCGCGGCAGCGTATGAAACCGGGCCGTGAGGCCCACAAGATTTGAGGTTGTGACATGGCTGTCCAACAGAACAAAGTATCGAAATCGCGCCGGAACAACCGCCGGGCGCATGACTCGCTCGAGGGTGCCAACCCGAACGAGTGCCCCAACTGCGGTGAACTGAAGCGCCCGCATCACGTGTGTGTCGCCTGCGGTCACTATGCGGACCGCGAAGTCATCGCGCTGGATGACGAGGTCGATCTGGACGAAGACGCAGCCTAAGCGGCAGCAAAGGGACGCGTCCAATGACGGCATCGGCCGACAAGACCGGCAAGACCGACGGGCGCATCCTCATCTCTGTAGACGCCATGGGGGGCGATTTGGGCCCGGCAACCGTCGTTGCCGGGATTTCCACGTCTGCGAAGAAGAACAACCGGATCGGGTTCATCCTTCATGGCCCCGAAGATGTGTTGAAGCCGCTCGTTGCCAAGCGCAAGCACTTGGCCGGTCGATGCGAGATTCGGAACGCCGGCGACGTGGTTGAGATGGAAGACAAGCCGAGCCAGGCGTTGCGCCAAGGCAAGGGCACCTCGATGTGGTCGGCCCTCGAATCCGTGCGCAACGGCGAGGCGAATGTCTGCGTCTCTTGCGGCAACACCGGCGCTCTGATGCTGATGTCGGTCATACGGCTGCGCAAGTTGCCCGGCATCTACCGCCCCGCAATCGCTGTGTTGTGGCCTTCACAGAACCCGCAGCGACACAACATCATGCTGGACGGTGGCGCCGATATTCGCGCCGACGCCAAGGACCTCATGCAATACGCGCTCATGGGAACGTCCTATGCGCGGAACGGTTTCGGGCTGGACCGCCCCCGTGTGGGCCTGCTGAATGTCGGCACGGAAGAGCACAAGGGCCGCTCCGAGCTGCGCGAGGCCTATGACCTGATCGAGGGCAATGCACGAAACGGCGATTTCGAGTTCGTAGGGTTTGTCGAGGGACGCGACCTACCCGGCACGGTCTGCGACGTGATCGTCACGGATGGATTTACCGGCAACGTGGCGCTCAAGACCGGGGAAGGCACGGCGAAGCTTATTCGAGAGTTGCTCAAGGAAGCCTTTGCGCATACGCCGCTGTCGCGTCTTGCATCTATCCTGGCGCTGACATCGCTGCGCCGGATGGGCAAGCGGATCGATCCCAGCCGCGCCAACGGCGGTGTCTTCCTGGGCCTCAACGGTACGGTGGTGAAATCACACGGCTCGGCGGACGCGACGGGCATTTCCGCTGCTGTCAAACTGGCCTTCGAGTTGGCCGATACCGGCTTTACCGAAAAACTGGCCGCACGGGTTGCATCTGCGAGCATGCTTGAACAGGATGGCGAAAACGAACCCGACAGTAGCGGTGAACAGGCATGACGATTCGCGCCGTTGTAGACGGTGTCGGTCACTACCTTCCTGAACGAGTGGTGCCGAATTCACATTTTGAGACCTTTCTCGATACAACGGACGAATGGATCAGAACCCGCTCGGGGATCGAGCGGCGCCATTTCGCCGCCGAGGATCAGACGACCTCTGACTTGGGCACGCGCGCGGCTATCGCTGCAATGGAAAACGCGGGCGTGGGCCCGGAAGATATCGACGGCATCCTTGTCGCCACATCGACACCGGACCTTACCTTCCCGTCCGTTGCCACGATGATCCAGAAAGAACTGGGGATGACGCGCGGCTTCGGCTTTGATGTGCAGGCCGTTTGCGCGGGTTTCGTCTATGCGCTTGCCAACGCCAATGCGCTGATCGTCTCGGGCCAGGCAAAGCGCCTGCTGGTGATCGGGGCCGAGACCTTCAGCAGGATCATGGACTGGACCGACCGGTCGACCTGCGTGCTGTTCGGCGATGGTGCCGGCGCCGTGGTTCTGAGCGCGGCCGAGGCCGAAGGCGCTCCGTCAGATCGCGGAATTCTCTCGACCGACCTCAATTCGGACGGTCGCTACCTGGATATGCTCTATGTCGATGGCGGCGTATCTTCGACCGGCACTTCGGGCAAGCTGAAGATGCAGGGCAACCTGTTGTTCCGGCAGGCGGTTGAAAAACTGACCACAACCGCCGAGGCGGCCTTGGGCAAGGCCCAACTGACGGATGACGACGTTGACTGGATCGTGCCGCACCAGGCCAATATCCGCATCATTCAAGGCACCGCCAAGAAACTTGCCATTCCCATGGATCGGGTGGTTGTCACCGTTCAAGACCACGGCAACACCTCGGCCGCGTCCATTCCGCTGGCCTTGTCGGTCGGCGTGTCAGAAGGCAAGATCAAGCGCGGAGATCTGATCGTTTCCGAAGCGATCGGCGGCGGTCTGGCCTGGGGCGCCGTGGTTCTGCGCTGGTAAGTGCCGGAACAAAGCGCGATTTTTCCGCTTAAACTGTGCCTGCCAAGTCATTGACATTGACTCGGAAAATTCTTCGCCCCTAAAGTCCTTTGCAAAAGGTAGAGGGGATGTGATGACAAACAACACGCTGACAAGGATGGACCTGAGCGAGGCGGTGTTCCGCGAAGTGGGCCTGTCGCGCAACGACTCTGCCCAGTTGGTCGAAAGTGTTCTGGAGCATATGTCGGACGCACTGGTGCGCGGTGAACAGGTCAAGATCTCTTCTTTCGGCACGTTTTCGGTGCGCGACAAGTCGGCCCGCGTCGGGCGGAATCCGAAGACCGGTGAAGAGGTTCCCATCAATCCCAGGCGGGTTCTGACCTTTCGCCCATCGCACCTCATGAAGGACCGGGTCGCGGCGGGCAACAAAGGCTGAGGTAGACGCCATGGCCAAATCCGCCGATGCCTTTCGGACAATCAGCGAAGTTGCCGACTGGCTGGAGACTCCGGCGCATGTGCTGCGTTTCTGGGAAAGCAAGTTCAGTCAGGTAAAGCCGGTGAAGCGCGCCGGTGGACGGCGGTACTATCGCCCCGCCGACATGAAACTGCTGGGCGGGATCAAGAAACTGCTCCACGATGACGGCATGACGATCAAGGGCGTGCAGAAGATGCTGCGCGAACAGGGTGTCGGGCACGTATCGAAATTTTCTCAACCCTTGGGCGACGCTGCGGATGACGTGATCATAGATCACGTTGAGGAGGCCCCTGCCGCAGCGTCAGAGGCGCAACATCCCGGTGCCGGTGCCGCATCCGAACCGCAGCCATCGAATGCCGGGTTGAGGACGCCCATTCCCCCGCAGACACCCCAAGCCGAAGCTCCGGCGCCTTCTGACGTGTCTTCTGCGGCGGAAGTGGGACCGGATGACGCCGGGACGACGCCGGAGCCGCCATCATCCGGGGCAACGCCCGATCCCGAACCACGAACGCCGAGTGCGGCTCCCGAGCCGCCTCCGGTCGCGTCCGATTTGCCGCCCCGCCCGGAGATGACGAATGATAGTGCCCCCCCGTCCACTCCGAAGCGGGAAGAAGAAACCGAGAGCGCAGCTTTGACGTTCAGCCGGCACAAGCCGGAGGCCGCGCCTTTGCCCGAAGTTGAGCCCGATCCGACCGACGAGACGCAAGATGTGTCGGATGGTGGCGCCCAATTGCCGAGTTTTCTGCAACGCGATGAGGCACCTATTGGGGCGTCACAGAGCGACGAGGATCAAGCGCAGGATCCGCAAGAGGCGGACGATACACCTGAGGCGCCGAAGCCTTCGCTTGCCGTGGATGTGCCCGACGATCCGGACGACGAGGTTGCCGCAGACGCGGGCGTTCTGACCTTGCTCTCGAGGATCGAGCGCCCTCTTTCACCCGACACGATCGCCGGGCTTGAAGGCTTGATTCCGCGACTGCGGGCCACGACGGGCACCGCTGCCAGAGAGTAGCGCGTGAATCTGGAATTTCCCCCTTGTCCTTGTCGCCAAAACCAGTATGAACGGCCAGACGTCGGGCTATGGCGCAGCCTGGTAGCGCGTCCGTCTGGGGGACGGAAGGTCGCAGGTTCGAGTCCTGCTAGCCCGACCAATTCTTCGCGCACCACTGGTCCTTTTTCCGCGCTTTGCGTCGGTACGGAACGTATCGTGGTGCGGCAAGCAGGGAGGCAGGAATGACCGGCGTTCTGGCCAGCCAGCAACTCGAAAAGATGATCCAGGACGGACGCCTCGCGGCGCAGCCCGCGGTCCTTTCGGATCAGATACAGCCCGCCTCGCTGGACTTGCGCCTTGGTTCCGTCGCGTACCGCGTGCGCGCCTCGTTCCTGGCCGGCGCCGGCGCCAAGGTCGCAGACAGGTTGCAGGAATTCGAAATGCACCGGATCGACCTGACCGATGGCGCGGTCCTCGAAAAGGGCTGTGTCTATGTCGTGCCCCTGATGGAAAGCCTGAATTTGCCCTCGGATATTCACGCCGTGGCGAATGCAAAGTCGTCGACCGGACGACTTGACCTGCTGACCCGGACCATCACCGATGGCGGCGAGGAATTCGACCGGGTCGCGGCCGGCTATTCCGGCCCGCTATATGCCGAGATTTGCCCGCGCTCGTTCTCGGTGCTTGTCCGTCCGGGGATGCGCTTGAACCAGATCCGGTTCAGGGCGGGACAGGCAGTGCTGAACGATGCGGCCCTAAGCGCCCTTCATGCCCAAAGCCCTTTGGTCGACGGTCCGCCGGTGATCAGCGACGGGCTGGGTTTTTCGGTGGATCTGAAGCCGGCGAAAGGCACCCTGGTCGGGTACCGTGCCAAGCCCCACACCGGGGTCATCGACCTTGACAATATCGCCGGCTACGCGCCCGCCGATTATTGGGAAGAAGTCCACAGCAGTACGGGGCGGATCATCCTGGATCCCGGCGCGTTCTACATACTCGTCAGCCGTGAAGCGGTGCACATCCCGCCGTCCTATGCCGCCGAGATGGCGCCCTACCTTGCCATGGTGGGTGAATTCCGGGTGCATTACGCCGGTTTTTTCGATCCCGGATTCGGACATGACGCGGCGGGAGGTGCCGGCTCACGCGGCGTTCTGGAAGTGCGCTGTCATGAGGCCCCATTCGTGCTGGAGCACGGGCAGATCGTGGGTCGGCTGGTCTACGAGCAGATGGATGAAGTGCCCGAGCAACTTTATGGGGCGGGAATAGCCTCGAACTACCAGGGACAGGGCCTCAAGCTGTCAAAGCACTTCCGCGCTGCCTAAACGTTTCGCGATAAACCTGACTCACAGCTTACTCGCGAAACGCGGCACAACAGCCAATCTTTGCACGCGTTTCGCCTTTCGCTGATGGCTCAGGTAAAAGGCGAAACGATTTAGAAACGGCCGATCTTGCGGGCCACGCGCATGGACTGTCTCATGCGCTTCTGCGTCTCTGCCGTCTGCTGTTTCTGCTGGCCGTTCGACGTGCCCTGCCCTTTGGAGGAAGCGTTCTTGGCATTCCGCTGCGAAAACTTGTTGATCCCGGCATTGACCCCGCCGCGGATCAGGCGGTTCATGACCATCCGAATGACCATGTTGATGATGCGGTTGGCGTTCATTGCGCGCTCCTCAAGTGCCTGCTTGATTGAGATATAACACGCGATAATGAAGTTTTCAGGGCAAATCCGGAAATTTAGCCGGGTCAGTCCTCGAAGAGTTCGCTTTGACCTTCTTCGGTCTCTTCCGACAGGTCCTCGTCGCCTTCCCCCATCTGCGGCATCTCGCCGGGCGGCGGCCGGTTTTCCAGAAGGCCCGCGGCGCGCAGTTCCTTCAGCCCGGGCAGATCGCGCGCGTTTTCCAGGCCGAAGTGATCGAGGAAATGCGGGGTCACGACGAAGGTCACGGGCCGGCCCGGTGTCATCTTGCGACGCCCGAAACGGATCCACTCCATTTCCAACAGCTGGTCGACCGTGCCGCGACTGACGCTGACACCACGGATTTCTTCGATCTCGGCGCGTGTGACGGGTTGGTGATAGGCGATGATGGCCAGTGTCTCGATCGCGGCGCGGCTAAGCTTCCGGGTCTCGACCGTTTCCTTTTGCATCAGGAAGCCAAGGTCGGCTGCGGTACGCATGGCCCAGGCATCGCCCACCTTCACCAGATGCACGCCGCGCCCTTCGTAGCGCTTGCGCAGGTGCACCAAGGCTTCTGCGGCATCGCAGCCGTGGGGCATCCGGGCTTCGATCTCTTTTGCGGAAATCGGCTCGGCGGTGGCAAACAGGATCGCTTCGCACATGCGTTCCTGCTCCGCCATGGGCGGCGCCTCGAACAGGCTTTCATTCTGCTGCGCTTCGTTCTCGATCTCGTCAGACATGCGCTATCCCTTTCGCCGCAATTCCAGCGGCGCGAAAACCTCGGACTGGCGCAATTCTACCTTGCCTTCCTTCGTCAGCTCCAGGGCCGCGGCAAAGGTCGACGCAGTGGCAGAGCGTCGGCGTCCTGGATCGGAGGTAAAACCCTCCGGCAGGTAGGACGCGATGTCGGTCCATGTGCCTGCGAACCCGATCAGCCCCCGCATTCGGTCAAGCGCCTGTTCCAGCGTGAAGAGCGCTTCGCGGTCGAACGCATAGGGCCGGAACTCGTCCCGGGTGCGGATCCGCGCGTAGCCTTGCATGAGGTCGAGAAGCGTGGCGGTGTATTGCACGCGGCGAATGCGGGTCACGTCCTCGGGCAGTCCCCGGGCAAAGAAGTCGCGGCCCAACTGGTCGCGCCCCATCAGCCTGGCTGACGCCTCGCGCATCGCCTGCAGGCGTTCCAGCTGGAACGCCAGGTGCGCGGCCAGCTCTTCGCCGGACGGACCTTCTTCGGCGGGATCGGGTGGAAGAAGAAGCCGAGATTTCAGGAACGCGAGCCAGGCCGCCATCACCAGATAGTCCGCGGCCAATTCCAGGCGCAGCGCTTTGGCACGTTCGACAAATGCCAGATATTGCTCGGCCAGTTGCAGAACGGATATCTTGCGCAGGTCAACCTTCTGCGTGCGGCTGAGCGTAAGCAGCAGGTCGAGCGGCCCCTCGTAGCCGTCGACGTCCACGATCAGCGCTTCGGCCGCCATGCGGTCGCTTACGCTCTCGATCCTATCTGTTTCCTCGAACGCGTCTTCAGACATTGCCCCGGCCGTGTAGCAGTTCGGTCAGCTTTGCCTCAAGCGCGGGAATGTCAACATCGGCCGGGTCTTTTCGAGCGGCAAGCGCCGTATCGGCCCGACGGCGTGCGTCGCCTTCGAGCGACCCGGAGGCCCCCACGACAGCTGTCATCTCGTCAAATTCACCGTTGCAATGAAGGACCACGTCGCAGCCGGCCGCGAGCGACTGCCGGGAAAGTTCGGGCAAGTCACCCTTGAGCGCCTTCATCGAGATATCGTCCGTCATGATCAACCCATCAAAGCCGATGCGGTCGCGAATGACACGCATCATTTCAGGCGAGGTCGTGGCGGGACGCGTGTCGCAGGCCGTGTAGACAAGATGTGCGGTCATTCCCATGGGCAGGTCATTCAATGCTGCGAACGGGCGAAAGTCGGTATCGGATAGCGTTTCGAAATCCGTCTCGACGACAGGCAGGTCCAGATGGCTGTCAACCTGGGCTCGGCCGTGACCGGGGATGTGCTTGACGATCGGCAATACGCCACCGTCCAGAAGACCATTCGCCACCGCACGGCCAACCTTCGCCACCGTATCGGCATCATGTCCATAGCATCTGTTTTTCAGGAATGGGTGCGTTTGCCGTGTCGCGATGTCGACAAGAGGTGCACAGTTGGCGTCCACCCCCAATTCCAGCAGTTCATGCGCGATGATCCGGTAGCGGGCGTACATCGCTTCCTCGGCACGGGAACCGGCAAGCTGGACCTGTTCCAACGGTGGCAACCACTCGCGCCAGACCGGACCGCGCAGGCGCTGAACGCGTCCCCCTTCCTGGTCAATCAGGATGGGGGCCTCATGGCCGGCCGCCTTGCGCAAGCTATCGCACAGAGCGCGCACCTGGTCCGGGGTCTCGATATTGCGCGCAAAAAGAATGAAACCAAAGGGCCGCGCCTCTTTGAAAAGCGCCGCCTCGTCCGCTGTCAGTTCCGTACCGGCCACGCCCAGGATCGTGGCGCTGAGCGAAGTCAACGCGTCACCACCGGGATGCAATCGGCCTTCTCCGCGACCAAGGCCGAGCAAAAGCGCCGTGCGTCGCTGAGATCGGTGAAGCCCATTGCCCGCAGGCGGTAGAAAGTCCGCCCTCCGCTTTGCGCTTTCTGAATCACGCGCTGCTTGGCGTCCAGGTATTCCGAAAACTGCTTGGAGAGCTTGGCCCATTCCTGTTCCGCAACCGCGGCACTTTCGAACGCCCCCAACTGCGCCATGCGGGTGCCGACCGGAATGCTGTCCGGATCCACTTCCGGTGCGGCTGCCGCCTGGGCTGCGACACTTGCAGCAACGGCATCCTCGACACTTGCCAGTTGGGCCGGGCGTGCCTTGGGACGAAGAGAGCGGCCAAGGCCCTCGGAGGACAGAGCAGCGGTGCGCTCGGGTTCAGGCTCGGCTTCCTGTTCGGCTGACGCGTCGGCCTCGATGTCGGAGCTTTCGGTCGACGCCAAGGGCGTCATCGGCTCCACACCTTTGGACAATTCATCGGCCAGCGTGTTCAGAGCCGCCAGCGTCGCCGCGTCTTCGTCGGACTCGACTGCATCCTGGGCCTCTGCCCGGGGTGTCACCTCTTCGGCGGCGTCAGCAGGCTCATCGGCGGCGTCAGCAGGCTCATCGGCGGCAGCGGCGACCCTCAAATCCGATTGCGGCGTGTCTTCGAGGCTAAGCGTCAGCGGTTCGGGCGCCAGCACGAGACGATCGGCCGGTTTGGCCGCAGAGCCGTCCGCGGCCACGCCGTTCACCGCGAGGCCCTGATGCTCGGCGGTCGCACCGCCCGGGTCCTTGGGCTGAATGCGCATCGGGCCTTCGGCGGCTCGAACGACAGGCACGCCGCTGACGTCGCGCACAAGAATCTTGTAGCCCCAGACCCCGATACCGACGACGAGAGCCAAAGAGATAGCAGCCCCTGCCATGTTGGTGAGTTTCTGGAATGATATCCGCCGATTGCCCCCCATATCGCCGGGGGTACCCTGCATCTGTGCCATTGCTCGCCTCGCTACCTCCGGCGATACTTGGCCGCCGGCTTGGATTACTGCCTGATCCCCGGCGCGGACGCGGTTTATTTACCGCATTTCTTCGACCGGGGTTACGCCCAAGATACCAAGACCGGCGGAAATAACAACGGTTACGGCTCGTGCCAGGGCGATTTTCGCCTGAGACCCGGCTGTATCGGCCTCTTCGAGGAAACGCAGCTCTGGCACATCGTTGCCGCGGTTCCAAAGGCTGTGCAGGTCGCTGGCAAGATCGTACAGATAAAAGGCCACACGGTGCGGCTCGTTCGTGCGTCCGGCGATTTCAACAAGGCGTGGCCACTCGGCCAGCTTCTTGGCCACGGCCAGCTGCGCCGTGTCGCGCAGCACCGAAAGATCCGCCGCGGCGAGCGTCGCGTCGTCGACGTCGATACCGGCCTCGCGCGCCTTGCGCATCACCGATGAGATCCTGGCATAGGCGTACTGGACATAGAAAACCGGGTTTTCCTTGGATTGCTCAAGCACCTTGTCGAAGTCGAAGTCGAGCGGGGCGTCGTTCTTGCGGGTCAGCATCACGAAGCGGGTCACATCCGCGCCGACCTGATCGACCACATCGCGCAGGGTCACGAAGGTCCCTGCCCGCTTTGACATCTTGAATGGCTGGCCGTCCTTGTAGAGCTTGACCAGCTGGGTCAGCTTGATGTCGAGCGGCACCCGCCCGTCCGTCAGCGCGCTCACCGCGGCTTTCATCCGCTTGACGTATCCGCCATGGTCGGCGCCGAACACGTCGATCAGCGAATCGAACCCGCGCTCGACCTTATCGTAGTGATAGGCAATGTCCGGGGCGAAATAGGTCCAGTCCCCGTCGGACTTCTTGACCGGGCGATCCACGTCATCGCCATGCGCGGTGGACTTGAACAGCGTCTGCTCTCGCGGTTCCCAATCTTCGGGCTTCTTGCCCTTGGGTGGCTCCAACACGCCTTCATAGATCAAGCCCTTGGAGTGCAAAGCATCGAGCGCCTGCTCGATCCGGCCGGTGCCGTAGAGGGATTTTTCGCTGTAGAACACATCCATGTGCACGCCGAGTGCGTCCAGGTCCTCGCGGATCAGCGCCATCATGGCGTCGGTGGCGAAATCGCGCACGTCGGACAACCACACGTCCTCGGGCTGGCCCACGTAATCGTCGCCGACCTTTTCCTTCAGCGCCTCGCCCACAGGCACGAGGTAGTCGCCCGGATAAGTGCCGTCCTCGAAGGCGATCTCCTGCCCGTGCGCTTCGAGATAGCGCAGGTAAACGGAGCGGGCGAGGACATCCACCTGGGCGCCACCGTCATTGATGTAGTATTCGCGGGTGACCTCGTAGCCGACATAATCGAGCAGGCTGGCCAGGGCATCGCCAAAGACGGCGCCACGCGTGTGGCCAACATGCAGGGGGCCTGTGGGATTGGCCGACACGTACTCGACGTTGACGCGCTTGCCCTTGCCCAGTTCCGAGCGCCCGTAGGCCTCTCCACCTAGAATTCCGGCGCGCACAACGTCCTGCCAGAGCGTGTTGGCCAGACGCAGGTTCAAAAATCCCGGCCCCGCGACCTCGGCGGATTCGATACGGTCGTCAGCCGCCAGCAAAGTCGCGAGTTTCTCGGCGATATCGCGCGGTTTCTGACCTGACGGCTTGGCAAGCACCATGGCCGCGTTGGTCGCCATGTCGCCATGCGCGGCATCCCGGGGCGGCTCGACGGTCACATTCGCCATGTCCAGGTCGTCCGGCAATTCGCCCCTGCCCTGCATCGTATCTAGGGCGGCAAGGACGCTGGCGCGGATCTCGGTAAACAGGTTCATCGGATAATCCTTCGTTTCCGCGCCGGTTTATCACCAGAACCGGCCACGTCAATCCGCGTGGGTCTATGCCGACGCCGACGCGGCGGCCCTTTCCTCTCGCGCCGGGCCAAGCCAGATGAGTTTGAACTCGCCCTCGCTCTCGACCTTGGAAGTTTCCGAAAGAATGCGCAGCCCGGCGGTTTGGCCGTGGGTCGCGAGTGGAATTCCTTCGTCATTCTGCGACTGCCAGTCTTCGAAGGTGTAATCCTCGGTCAGGTTGGTCGCCCGCACCTCCCAACCCTGGACCATCTTGCCTGCAAGTTCGGTATAGCCGCGACCTTGTGCAACGATCCGGCCGCCCAGCGATGCGGGAAGTTCGTGCCGCTTGCTGTCCTGCTTGGCACGGCCCAGCTGATAGACGTTCTCTCGACCGAATTCGGGTGCCAGGTCGGTGGCAACGAGCGTGTTGTAAGCATCGTTGTCACTGAGCGCGAGCACGACGCCGTATTTCATGATCTCGGCACTATGCTCGGCAGCTTCGGACAATACGTCGCCGAAAAAGACCGGCAATCCGGCCTCGCGCGCACTTCTCAGGCGCGCTCGGTTGGTATCGGTGATCAGTATGGGCACCTCGAGCTCTTGCAGTGTCTTCGCGAAGGAGGTGGCGAACTGTGAGCCGCCGGACAAAAGAACGCCGGGCTGGCCCTTTCCGGCAAGGCCCAGCCATCGCGCCAGCGGAGCGAGCGTGAACCCGTGCAGAACCACCGTTGCAGCCACCAGCGCAAACGCGAAGGGTGTGAGGAACGCCGCATCCTCGACGCCTTCCGCCACCAGGCGCTCGCCGAAAAGACCCGCAACAGCCACGAGAACCACCCCGCGCGGTCCGGTCAGCCCCACCAGAAGACGTTCCCGGAAAGGGATGTTGGTGAAGGCCAGAGAAAACAAGACCGTCACCGGACGTACCAGGAGGATGACCACCGCCACCATCGCGACTGCATTCCAGTTGATGAGGCGCAGGGTTTCGATATCCATGTTGGCGGCGAGCAGAACGAACACCCCCGAGACCAGCAGTATCGTCGCATGTTCCTTGAAACGGCGCAGCTCGGTATAGCTTGGAAGGTTTGCGTTCGCGATCACCACGCCCATCACCGTCACCGCCAGCAGCCCGCTTTCGTGAAGGATGTAGTCGGTCAGCGCGAAAATTCCCAACAGGATGCTGAAGAGCGCCGGCACCTTCATGTATTCCGGCACCTTGCCGCGCCGAAACGCCTCGCTCAAGACCCAGCCGCCAGCCCATCCGAGAACGCCCGCCACCACGATGCCGCGCAGGATCTGCCATGCGGCAAGGCCGAAACTGCCTGCGCTTGCGGACACGACGATCACCTCGAAGGCCAGTACAGCCGCCAGTGCGCCGATCGGGTCGTTCACGATGGCTTCCCACTGCAGCAGTTGCGCCGGGCGGCGGTTCAGTCGCGCCTGACGCAATAGTGGCGCGATCACTGTCGGTCCCGTCACGATCATTATGCCACCGAAGACGGCGGAACTTTCCCAGCTGAGCCCCCCGACGTAATGCAGCGCCAGGGCACTGCCGATCCAGCCTACCGGAGCGCCGAGGAATACAAGCCGTTTGACCCCCTGCTCTGCCCCGCGCAGCGAGTGGAAATCAAGCGTCAGGCCGCCTTCGAACAGGATGATCGCCACCGCGATGGAAATCATGGGGCCCATGAGTGTGCCGATATCGCGCGACGGGTCGAAAACGCCGAACACAGGACCGGCCAGCAGTCCCGCAGCCAGCATTAGGACAATTGCGGGCATCCGCAAGCGCCAGGCGATCCATTGCGCTCCAACGCCGAGCGCCCCGACCATCGCCACCGCCATGACAGGATCGAGCGCGCCCTCCGTGCCACCTGTCGCCATGCGCTATATTCCTTTTCTTTCAGTCATACCGGCGTCTCCGCCCAACAACCGCGCATGAGCCTCGAGCGCGAAACGGTCCGTCATTCCCGCAATGTAATCGCTGACCAGCCGCGCCAGTGCCGTCTGATCCGGGGCATCAGTCACGTCCTGGCGCCAGCGCTTCGGAAGAAACTCGGGATGCGACATGTAGAACGCAAAGAGGTCCTCGACCACTTTTGTAACGCGGCTGCGCATTTCCACCACTTTAGGAGCGCGGTACATCCGCTTGAAAAGGAACGACCTTATCACCTGCAAGTCCGCCCACATCCGGTCGGAAAACCGGATGACCGGTCGCCCGAGGTCACGAACAGCCTGAGGATCTGGTGGCGTGGCCTGTTGAAGGATGGCGTGGGAGGTCTCGATCACGTCTGTCACCATCACGCCGAAGACGCGCCGCAGCGCCTCGTGGCGACGACGATACGGATCAAGACCGGGATATTTCGTGTCGACCTCGCGGTAACACGCACCCACAACCGGCAGTTCGGCGATTTCCTGTTCGGTGAAGAGTTTAGCCCGGAGGCCGTCGTGCAGGTCATGATTGTTGTATGCGACGTCATCGGCCAGTGCAGCCACCTGTGCCTCGGCGCTCGCATAGGTGTGCAGTTCGAGGTCGTGCTTTGCGTTGTAGTCCGCAAGCGCATACGGCAGAGCACCCGTCACCGGACCATTATGCTTGGCGATGCCCTCGAGCGTGTCCCAGGTGAGATTGAGTCCATCGAACTCGGCGTAATGGCGTTCCAGCGACGTGACGATACGGATGGCCTGCGCGTTGTGATCGAAGCCGCCATAGTCCGACATGAGCCTGTCGAGCGCGTCTTCGCCGGTATGGCCAAATGGCGTGTGCCCCAGGTCATGAGCCAAGGCCACCGCTTCGGTCAGCTCCACGTTGAGCCCGAGCGCGCCCGCAATCGTGCGCGCGACCTGCGCAACCTCGATCGAGTGTGTCAACCGCGTGCGGAAATAATCGCCCTCATGTTCGACGAAGACCTGAGTTTTATGCTTGAGGCGGCGGAAGGCGCTGGAATGGATTATGCGATCCCGATCCCTTTGATAACATGAGCGAAACGCGCTTTCTTCTTCTGGGTAGAGCCGCGCCCGAGCGCGCGCCGGGTCCGAGGCATAAGGGGTATGCATCGCCTGTTTCCTTGTCGTCCTGTCCCAGCGTTCGTATATTCGATGATGAACTGCAAAGAAACCTCGAGGATCGCCAGATGCAGATGCCCCCCAAAGTGACGCAACGCGCCTATGAACGCCTTGCTGAAATCGGTGCCGGTGAGCAGGGTCAGGCCTTGCGCGTCGCCGTCGAAGGCGGCGGTTGCTCCGGTTTTCAATACGACATCAAGCTGGACGCGCCCACGGGCGATGACCTGGTGCTGGAAGGTGCAGAGGGACAGAAGGTGGTCGTGGACAGCGTCTCGCTGCCTTTCCTTGCAGGCGCGACGATTGATTTCACGGAAGAGCTGATCGGTGCGCGCTTCACGATCGACAATCCGAACGTCACGAGCGCCTGCGGCTGCGGTACGTCGTTCTCGATGTGACCTACTCTGCGGGCACGGCCGCTTTCGGCGGCGGCGTTCGCACCTGATCCCACACCAGCCAGGCCCCCGCGACGATGAGCAGTGACGCGCCAAAGAACACGCCGGCTCCGGTCCGCTCTCCGAAAGCTACCGTGCCGAGTGCCACCATCCAGAGGAACTGCAGGTTCATCAGTGGCGTGACGACATAAGCCGGCAGTATTCTGAGCGCGGCCACCAGCACCCACCTCGCAGCGAAGAGAAGCGAGGCATAGCAGACGATCCACATCACGTCGCCCCATCCCATCGGCACGAACACGAAGGGCAAGACACAGGCCATGACTGCCATCAAGGCTGCGTTTGGATAGAAGACCTGTGACAACAATCCGGCCGGATCACGCTGTCCGATGTATCGCGACGAGACCATTGAGATCGCCCCCATCGTCACCGCGAGTAACGCAACCAGATGACCTGTCCCGAAGCTGTGAAAGCCGCTTGGGAATAACGTTGTCATGCCTACCAGCCCCAACAGCAGCGCCCCCCAGACTTGCCCGCCCGGCCGCTCTTGCAGCACGAGACGCGACAGCAGGGCGGCGAGGATCGGGATAATGGCGATGAACAGGAAGACTTCGGCAAAGGGCAAGAGCTTGAAGGCATAGAAAAAGGCACAGGTGCCGATGACCGTCGCAACCGCCCGCAGGGCCATCGCCCGGGGGCAGCGCGTTTTCAGAACGGTGGTACCTGCCGACTTCCGCCCTGCAAGCAGGCAGAACAGTGCCACCAGTCCACCGGAAAAGGCGAACATCTGCGGGGCTGCATAGTTGGCCGAAAATAGCTTGGTTATGGCGTCGGCGCCGGTGATCAGCAGGGTATAGGCGACAGTCAGCACGACCCCGAGGGCCACAACTTCGGTTGCGCGCTTCGTCACGCCGAAAGCTCCTGCGCAGACGCGCGCGAGAAATTGTGGAAGAATGCATCGAAGTCGATGGCACTCTCGGCGGCCTCGACAACCTCGCGCGCCTCCAGCGACAGATGCGGGTCGACAAGGTTGCGCATCGCGGACCAGTCGCCATTGCGCACCCCCTCCAGGCGATAGATGCATTCCGACAGTTCTCTCAGCGGGGCCGCGTGCGGCTTTGGCGCCGTGAAGCGCACGGCACCTTCCGGCAAGGCGGTGCCAAAGCCGCCCAAGCCTGCGGTCGACAGGAACCATTGGACCATCAGGTACGGGTGATAGTCGTCCGACATCCAGCCCGTCGCGTCGGCCTCGAGCACGAAATTCCTGGCCTGAGCGGCAAGCCAACGCTCCCAGGTCTGGGGAGGGACCTGCCCCGCGAACCGCAGCGCGATGCAAACCTCGGCGAGCAGGTCCAGGTTCATTTCCAGAAAAGCGATGGTGCCGGCGAATGTCAGGCTGTCGACGAAGGCTTCGAGCAAGTCAGGGTCGCGTTGGCCATACTCTGAAAGGTAGAACACGATATGCGTAAGTTCGTACGCCGCTTTCTTGTTCGGCAGCGCGAAGGTCGCCCTGCGGGTTCCGAAAGCCCGCAGGCGGTCGTCAAGCCCGGCATCCCCCGACACCGGGTCGACGCCACGGCGCAAGCACAACCGCCGGGCTTCGGCGCGCTGAAGATCCGAAAGTTCCGCGCCGACCAATCCTTCGGACGCCACCCATTCGGCAGCCCGGGATGCCTTTGTCCCGGCAAAGCCCAGGTCTTCGAGGTCGAGGCCAAGCGACAGCAGAAATCGGTAGTATTGCGGGAAAAAGCCCAGGCGCCGGTCCAGCGAGTCGTAGACGGCATCGAACGGGCTCAGCGCCTCGCGCGGCAAGGTCGTGCCGGTGCTGACCATGATGTTCAGGACTTCGGCGTTCTCCTTGAGCCAGAAGACATCGGTCTCGGGCCGGCGCTCACGGGCGAAGCATTGGATCAGTGCGCTTTGTCGCGCCTGCCGCGTGGTTTGGCGGAACGGAATATCGAGATGTACGACGGATCCCATGGGTCTGATATCCTTGTTTCTAGTTCCGTTCCGCCCTGAGCTTACAGGCTCGACGTGAAGGCGCCGACAACCTCGCCGTCATCGGCGCGCGCGGCGCGTACCGGGCCAAGGCTGGAGGTAAAGAGTTCGACCGAGTCGCCGGCACCTGCGTCGGACGTCGCACGCGGCGCAAGACTGGACGTAAATACCTCTACGGCATCGCCCGTCATGCGGCTGGTCTCGGCAACGGGGGCCAGGCTGGAAGTGAACATTTCGGTCTGAGATCCGTCCAGCATGTCACCGGAGGCGTGGAGCGAAGACGTGAACGCCTCGACCGCGCCGCCGTCGTGCAGGCTGGTCTCTGTGGGCGTTGCTTCAAAGGCGGTTTGAGCTTTGGGCAGTGCAACCATCGGTGGTCTCCTTGTTTGGTCAACACCTAAAACGGTTACACGCAAAACGGGACATTCAAACAAGTTTTCTCGGAATGCGAGTTATCCACAGGCGAGGCTGTCCGTTAACTTTTTTAGGACAGCCTTGCCCGTATTTACGGGCGCTGCTTTGCAGCGCCCGTAAAAAATTGTTTTCCACAGGGCCATAAAGCTGTGGATATCTTGCTTTCTGTTGCCAAACCGGGCCGAATCACCACCCGGAAATTACGCTAACGAAATGACCAAGCCCGCTTGCCTCCCGCGCGCCGCTGCGCGATAGATCAAGCCAGATCAGGAGGCCTGAATGAAGATTGCCAGTTTCAACATCAACGGCATCAAGGCGCGGCTCGACGCCTTGACCAACTGGCTAGACGAAGCTCAGCCGGATGTGGCGGTGCTGCAGGAGATCAAGACGGTCGATGAAGGTTTTCCCCACGCACCTTTCGAAGAGCGTGGATACAACGTCGAAACCCACGGTCAGAAAGGCTTCAACGGCGTCGCGATCTTGTCGAAACGTCCGCTGGAGGACGTCCAGCGAGGCCTGCCCGGGGAGGATGAAGATGAGCAGGCCCGATGGATCGAAGCGACCGTGATGGGCGAGGCGACATCGCTGCGCGTTTGCGGATTGTACCTGCCCAACGGAAACCCCGCGCCGGGCCCGAAATACGACTACAAGCTGGCCTGGATGGCGCGTCAGAAAGCCCGCGCGGCCGAATTGCTGGCGACCGAGGAACCATTCTTGATGGCCGGTGACTACAACGTCATTCCTCAGGATGAAGATGCCAAACGTCCCGAGGCCTGGCGTGAAGATGCCCTGGCGCTGCCGCAGAGCCGCGCGGCCTTTCGCGAGCTTGTGGCCATGGGGTTCACGGAAGCGTTCCGTGCTCGCGTGCAGGGTCCCGGACATTACACGTTCTGGGACTACCAAGCAGGCGCGTGGAACCGGGATGACGGGATACGCATCGACCATTTCCTGCTGAGCCCTCAAGCCGCCGACAGGCTGACCGACACGGCAATAGACAAGGACATCCGCGGACGTGAAAAACCTTCCGATCACGTCCCGATCTGGGTGGAACTGGACGTCTAAAGTATTTCGCCTTTTACCTGAGCCATCAGCGAAAGGCGAAACACGCGTGCAACGGTTGGCTGTTGTGCCGCGTTTCGCGGGAAAGCTGTGATCCAGGTTTATCGCGAAACGCTTTGGATTTCTTCCGTGGTCACATCGTAGCCGTATATCCAGTCGAATTGACCGACCACGCGCCCCGGCAGAAGCGCTCCTCCAAGCCGGAGTGCGGTATGTGCAGCAAGCCGTAGCGGCGGAAAGCTGAGATGATACTTCCACGCGTTGCCGCTGGCCGTCTCGACGACACGGCGGACACGGCCTGCCCGCATCTGCTGATACGCCGCAAGAGCGCGGTTCAAGTCCTCGCCTTCCTGCAGGCAGCGACCAAGCGCAAACGCATCCTCAAGCGCCATGTTGGCCCCTTGCGCCATGAACGGGAGCGTCGGGTGCGCCGCGTCGCCCAGCAGGACAACGCCACCGTCAAACCATTTGCCGGCAACGGGGTGTCGGAACAGCCCCCAGCGATGCACACGCTCGACCCGTTCGAGCAGAGCAAAGGCGTCGGGGCAGAAATCTTCGAAGGCAGCCCGCAGGTTTTCGGGCGTATCCTCAGTGTGCCAGCTTTCCTCGTGCCAGTTCGCGCGTTCCTGAACCGCCACGATATTCCTTAACCGTCCGCCGCGCAGGGGGTAGGTCACGAGGTGACGATGCGGTCCCATGAAGACCTGCGCTTCGGGCTCTGCGCCGGTTTCGGCCACAAGGGCACGCCACGCCACCTGCCGTGTGAAGAACGGTGCAACCGTTCCATTCAGGGCTTGGCGCGCGCGCGATTGCAGTCCATCCGCGCCGACAAGAAGATCAGCTTCGACCACTGCACCGTCGCCCAGGGTCGCGGACGCCCCCTGCCCCGTGTGCAGCGATGCGACCTGTTGGCCGAGCGCGATCTCGACCCCTGCATTGCGCGCGGCGCGCTCGAGGATATCCACCAGATCCGCGCGATGAACGAAATGGTAATCTCCGCACGGCAACCGGGCGAGGTCGAGCCGAACCACGTCATGCCCCTTGTAGTCCCGAAGGCGCACCGCCTGGCCGCGTACCGATTTGGCGCGCAGGGCATTGCCAAGCCCAAGTTTTTCCAGAACGACAAAGCCGTTCGGGCTGATCTGAAGGCCGGCTCCGACTTCGCCGATTTCCGGCGCCTGCTCCAGCACACGGACCTCGGCGCCGGCGCGGCGCAACACAAGTGCCACCGCGAGGCCTGCGATTCCGCCGCCGATAACGACGGATTTCAAAGTCGTGATGTTCATGGCCGCCCCTTAAAAGCGCAAAGCGCCGAAGCTTGGCTCCGGCGCTCGGTCTTCAGGAAAATTCCAGCGCTTCAGTCGTCGCGGTGGACCTTTTCGCGCCGCTCGTGGCGTTCCTGCGCTTCGAGGCTCATCGTCGCGATCGGGCGGGCGTCGAGACGCTTGAGGCTGATGGGTTCGCCGGTTACTTCGCAATACCCGTACTCACCTTCGTCGATCCGGCGTAGCGCCGCATCGATCTTCGCCACAAGCTTGCGCTGACGATCTCGCGTCCGAAGTTCCAGCGCGCGATCGGTTTCCTCGCTGGCGCGGTCCGCCACGTCGGGAATGGCGCGGGTGCCGTCCTGAAGCCCTTCGATGGTGTCGCGGCTGTCCTCCAGAAGTTCGCTCTTCCAGTTCAGCAGCTTGCGACGAAAATACTCGACTTGCCGTTCATTCATGAACGGCTCGTCTTCGGCCGGAGTATAGTCCTCCGACAGAACAACGTCCTGTTTCATGTCCATTCCCTCTTTCAGGTCGGCGTCGGTCACCCAACTTCCCCCAAAGAAATCCACCTTGTGGCGTGCAATTACACGCGCCTTGCCGGATTGTCACTACACAATTGCCCGCCATTGATGTGAATTCTCCAAGACACTAGGGTGCAGCGAAAATTCCGTGCAGACCATGCGTTACGCCGACATCCTCAAGAAAAGGGAAGCCCATGAAATTCGAAGGCACCGATGCCTACATCGCCACCGACGACCTGACCGTCGCCGTTAACGCCGCCGTGACGCTGGAGCGGCCCCTTCTGGTCAAGGGAGAGCCGGGCACGGGCAAGACCGAGCTGGCCCGGCAGGTCGCAAAGGGGCTTGGGTTGCCGATGCTGGAGTGGAACATCAAGTCCACGACCAAGGCGCAGCAGGGTCTTTACGAATACGACGCGGTGTCACGCCTACGCGACAGCCAACTGGGCGAAGAACGCGTGCACGACGTGCGCAACTACATCCGCAAGGGTAAGCTATGGCAGGCGTTCGAGGCCGACCAAAAGCTCGTTCTGTTGATCGATGAAATCGACAAGGCCGATATCGAGTTTCCCAACGACCTGCTGCAGGAACTCGACCGGATGGAATTCCACGTCTACGAGACTGGCGAAACTGTCCGCGCGGCACAGCGCCCGATCGTCATCATCACGTCGAACAACGAAAAGGAGCTGCCGGATGCATTTCTGCGACGCTGCTTCTTTCACTATATCCGTTTTCCCGACGTCGCGACCATGAAGCAGATCGTCGAAGTGCATTATCCGGGCATCAAAGAGAAGCTCCTGACCGAGGCGCTGACCCAGTTCTATGACGTTCGCGAACAGTCCGGGCTGAAGAAGAAGCCATCGACATCGGAAGTGCTCGACTGGCTCAAACTGATCCTGGCCGAAGACCTGAGCGCCGAGGACCTGAAACGCGATGGCGCCGACGCCCTGCCCAAGCTGCACGGTGCGCTGTTGAAGAACGAACAGGATGTGCATCTTTTCGAGCGCCTGGCCTTCATGGCGCGACGCCAAAGGTAGGGCCGCCTCGCGAAAGCCGCGGCGGGCGTTGCCGTCAGATACGTCTACCGTTGGTGTACGTGAAACGCGCAGATCATTCTCACGGCACCTTGCTTGAAAAACTGGCGGCGATCTTTCAACTGAGGCGCCGCTTACTGGCGATTCGGCCACAGTTTTACCTTTTTTGCTCCTCACCCGAGACGAAGTAGGAGGCGATTTCCAGTACCGTCCGGTAGGTTTGTTCAGCAGCAGGGCACATTCGCGTGCGGGAAACGACACGCATCAGCCCTTGGGAAGACATCGAAGGACGGCAGGCTTTCCGCGACGGGTTCTCTGCCACTTGGGAATTTACAGGCATCGGGGACCACATGCGCCGCGTCATTCTTCCACTGTTCCTCATGCTGGGCGCCTGCGTCCCCAGTCCGTCCAGCGAAATGCCGTCACGTGCCGCCACGCAATCGGCGGCGTCCCTGCCAGCACTCAAGTCATTCTCTGCGCCCAGGCCAGTTGCACCCACACGTTCGAACGCGGATATCGGGCGCGACTTTCTCGAACTGTCCTTTCAGCTGGAATCCGGTCGCAAATTGCAGAACTTCTCGCGTTTCGAGGGGCCGATTTCCATTCGCGTTACGGGCAAACCGCCGTCGACACTGATCCCGGACCTCAACCGGCTGGTCCATCGACTGCGGACAGAGGCGCAGATCGACATCGCGCGGGTGCGGTCGGATACCGCCAATATCACCATCGAAGCCGTTCCCCGCGCGCAGATTCGCCGGCATCTGCCCAAAGCGGCCTGCTTTGTGGTCCCGAACATCAGCCGCCTGTCCGAGTACCGCGCGGCAAGAAACAAACGCCTGACAAACTGGAGCAAGCTGATCAAGCGCGAGAAGATCGCGATTTTTCTTCCCAACGATGCGTCTCCTCAGGAAGTGCGCGACTGTCTGCATGAGGAAGTGGCGCAGGCGCTCGGGCCTCTGAACGATCTCTATCGCCTGCCTGACAGCGTGTTCAACGACGACAATGTGCATACCGTCCTGACCGGCTTCGACATGCTGATCTTGCGGACCTATTATGCGCCCGAGTTGCACTCGGGGATGACCCGCGGTCAGGTTGCGGCACGCCTGCCCTCGATCCTGTCGCGGCTCAATCCACGGGGCGACAGCATTCCGCCGAGCCAGGTATCCTCGACTCCCCGCGCCTGGGTCAAAGCGGTTCAAACCGCGCTCGGCCCTGGGGCCGGACATTCGCAGCGCGTCGTGGCCGCGGGCGAGGCGTTGCGCATCGCCGACGCCATGGGATGGCACGACCATCGCCGGGCTTTCTCTCATTTCGCCATGGGGCGCCTGACCCAGGCCAGCCAGCCCGACACCGCGTTCGAGCATTTCCGACTTGCGGAAAGGTTCTACAGCCAGACACCGGGTACGGAGTTGCATCGCGCCTACTCCGCCTCCCAACTCGCCGCGTTCGCGATCGGCGAAGGCAATGGCACTTTGGCCCTCGCCATACTGTCTCCTCACCTGGCCATTGCCGAACGTCACGAGAATGCAGCGCTTTTGTCGACGCTCATGCTGCTGCGGGCCGAGGCGCTTGACCTCGAAGGCCGCGTCGCAGAGGCGCAGTCCGTACGGCTGGACAGTATCGGCTGGGCGCGATACGGCTTCGGTGCGGACTGGGCGGTACGGGCCAAACTGCGCGAAATCTCGTCGCTCAGCCCTTTGAAGTGATCTGACGGGAAAAAACATGATCGTAGTTTTCGGGGCCATCCTGGGCATCAGCCTGGGTGCATTCACCGCGTGGCGGCGCAAGGGGCGCGTGGCGGACATCCTGCTCTATGCCACGATCTATGGCCTGATCTTTACCTTGCTTGGACTTTTCGCGACACTGGTCATCCACCGCATGTCCATTTGAGGTAACGATGTTCCTGCCCTTCTTCGAAAATCTGCGGAAGTCGGGCCTGCCTGTGTCGCTGCGCGAATACCTGACGTTCCTGGAAGCGATGAACGCGGGACTCGTGACCTACGACATCGAGGGGTTTTACTACCTCGCACGGTCCGCGATGGTAAAGGACGAGCGCCTGATCGACCGCTTCGATCAGGCTTTCGCCGCCAGTTTCAAGGGGCTTGAAGCGATCAGCGCGAGCGACGTTCTGAACGCGGTCGAAATCCCCCAGGAGTGGCTGGAGAAGCTGGCGGAAAAGCATCTGAGCGAAGAAGAACGCGCCGAGATCGAGGCGCTAGGCGGGTTCGACAAGCTGATGGAGACGCTCAAAGAGCGCCTGAAAGAGCAGCAGGGCCGCCACCAGGGCGGGAACAAGTGGATCGGCACGGCAGGCACATCGCCCTTCGGCGCCTATGGCTACAACCCCGAAGGTGTTCGGATCGGGCAAAAGGAAAGCCGGCACCAGCGGGCGGTCAAGGTCTGGGACAAACGTGAGTTCCGCAACCTCGATGACACGATCGAACTGGGCACGCGCAACATCAAGGTCGCGCTCAAGCGCCTGCGACGCTGGGCGCGGGACGGGGCCGAAGAGGAGTTGGACCTTGACGGGACAATCCGCGCCACCGCCGAGCATGGCTATCTCGACGTCAAGACGCGGCCCGAGCGGCGCAATGCGGTCAAGGTTCTTTTGTTTCTCGATGTTGGCGGCTCCATGGACCCGCATATCAAGCTGGTGGAAGAGCTTTTTTCCGCCGCGCGCGCCGAGTTCAAGCATCTGGAATACTATTATTTTCACAACTGCCTCTACGAGGGCGTATGGCGCGACAATCGCCGCCGCTGGGACGCGCAGACACCGACCGACGAAGTGCTGCGAACCTATGGCCCGGACTATAAGTGCATTTTCGTCGGCGATGCCTCGATGTCACCCTACGAGATCGCGTATCCCGGCGGCGCCAACGAGCACTGGAACGCGGAAGCGGGTCAGGTCTGGTTGAACCGGGCCCGTGCCCAATGGCCCGAACATCTTTGGATAAACCCGGTGCCCGAGAAATACTGGGACTACACGCACTCTATCGGCATGATCCGCGAAATCTTCGAAGGCCGCATGGTGCCGATGACACTGGCCGGCATCGAAAACGGCATGAAGGAACTGGGCCGCTGACTACAAGGTCGACACGCGGGTTCTTCCGCGTCTCATCCGGAGTATTTCTGCCAACCAAAGCAAGGCCAGTGGACAAGGGCAGCCCGGCGTGACAGGGACTGCGCATGGCTCCGCGTAAGATCATCATCGACACCGATCCGGGGCAGGATGACGCCGTCGCCATCCTGTTGGCGCTGGCAAGCCCTGACGAGATCGAGGTGCTTGGCATTACCTGCGTGGCGGGTAACGTGCCGCTGGCCCTGACGACCAGAAACGCCCGCATCGTCTGCGAGCTTGCCGGGCGACCGGATATCAAGGTCTTTGCAGGCTGCGACCGCCCCCTGAAGCGTGACTTGATCACGGCCGAACATGTGCACGGCAAGACGGGGCTGGATGGGCCGATTCTGAGCGATCCCGTCATGCCGTTGCAGGAAAAACATGCGGTGGACTTCATCATCGAAACCTTGCGCTCCGAACCAAAAGGCAGCGTTACCCTCGTTCCCATCGGACCGCTGACGAATATCGCGACCGCCTTCGAGAATGCACCGGATGTGGTGGGCAACGTCGCAGAGATCGTTCTGATGGGCGGCGCTTATTTCCAGGTGGGCAACATCACGCCCGCGGCGGAATTCAACATCCACGTGGATCCGGAGGCCGCGGCACGTGTCTTTGGCTCGGGCGTCCCACTTGTGGTCATGCCGCTTGACGTCACGCACAAGGCGCTGGTCACACGGGCGCGCAACGATGCCTTTCGAGCCATCGGAAACCGTGTGGGCGAAGCCGTCGCCGAAATGACCGATTTTTTCGAACGGTTCGACCGCGAAAAATACGGCTCGGAAGGCGCGCCGCTGCACGACCCCTGCACCACGGCTTATCTCATCAGGCCAGAATTGTTTTCCGGCAGGCACATCAATGTCGAGATCGAGACGACGTCCGACCTGACCCTGGGCATGACCGTTGCCGATTGGTGGGGCGTGACAGATCGCGCGCCCAACGCGCTGTTCATCGGGGATATTAACGCCGATGGCTTTTTTTCGCTGCTGACCGAAAGGCTTGCACGTCTATGACCAAACTGACCCTTGCCGCGCTGGAAGACCTGGATCGTCTGGTGCCTTTGGTGGCGGCGTTCCATGCCGAAGAAGGGATCGCCCAGGACGAGGCGACCCGTCGGGCGGCGCTTACGCCGCTGCTGGAAGGATCGCCCCACGGTTGCGTCTATCTGGCCGGACCGAGACGCGCGCCGATCGGCTACGTGATCGTCACTTTTGGCTGGTCGGTGGAGTTCGGCGGCCTCGACGGGTTCGTGGACGAAATCTTCATCCGGCCGGGTGTGCGAGGCCGTGGTATCGGATCGGAAATCCTTTTGGCGTTGCCCAAGACCTTGGCGAAGGCAGGCATGAAAGCGATCCATCTGGAGGTCGACCGGGGCAACGAAGCCGCGCGCCGGGTCTATGAAAAACTGCGCTTCGAGTCGCGGGAGAATTACATGCTGATGACGCGCAAGCTCTAGCGTCGGGGCAAAATGCACCTATGTTTCAGGCATGACCCTGCAGATTCCTTTCGACAATTCATATAGCCGCCTGCCCGAACGCTTTTACACGCGCCAAGACCCGGCGCCGGTCAAGGCACCCAAATTGATCGCTTTCAACCAAGCTCTTGCGCATGAGCTTGGGATCACACCGGGCTCCGAGGAGGAAATGGCGCAGATATTCTCTGGCAATGTCCTGCCGGACGGGGCCGATCCACTGGCGCAGGCCTATGCAGGTCACCAGTTCGGCGGGTTTTCTCCACAGCTTGGCGACGGCAGGGCAAATCTGCTGGGCGAGGTCGCGCGGAACGGCGACCGCTTTGACATACAACTGAAGGGTTCAGGTCCAACGCCCTATTCCCGCATGGGAGACGGGCGAGCCTGGCTGGGTCCGGTTCTGCGCGAATACGTTGTGAGCGAGGCCATGCACGCGCTCGGCGTCCCCACCAGCCGCGCGTTGGCCGCCACCCTGACCGGAGAGCAGGTTTTCCGCGAAACCGGCGCCCTGCCCGGTGCCGTGCTGACCCGCGTGGCCCAGAGCCACATCCGTGTCGGCACGTTTCAGTTCTTTGCCGCGCGTCGCGACATTGCCGGCTTGAAGGACCTTTTCGAGTATGTGGTGAATCGGCATTATCCGGATGTCGAAAGCCCCCACGAGCTACTTCAGGCGGTGATGGCGCGGCAGGCCGAACTTGTTGCGCAGTGGATGTCGCTTGGTTTCATTCACGGCGTCATGAACACCGACAACACCACGCTGTCCGGTGAGACAATCGATTATGGCCCGTGCGCTTTCATGGACACCTACCATCCCGACACGGTGTTTTCATCCATCGACATGCACGGCCGGTATGCCTTTGCCAACCAGGCCAATGTGATCGTCTGGAACATGGCACAGCTGGCAACTGCGCTGGTGCCCCTGATGCCGGACCAGGACGAGGCTGTGGAAGAATTCACCAAGACCGTGCATGCAATGCCGGAGCAAGTTCACATAGCGTGGCGCAAGCGTTTCGGCCGAAAGATCGGAATTGCGGACACCTCGGTCGAGGACGAGCCTCTGATCGTGTCATTGCTGGACAAGATGGCCGCCAACAGGGCCGATTTCACCAATACCTTCCGCGCCTTGAGCGACGGCAAGGCGCGGGATCAGTTCCTGGATCCCGGTGATTTCGACGCCTGGGAAACCGAATGGTCCAGGCGCCTCGAGCAGGAACAGGATCCGGTAACCTCCATGAAGGCAGCAAATCCAGTCTATATTCCGCGCAATCACAGGGTCGAGCAGATGATCCAGACGGCACTGAGCGGGGATTTCGCTCTTTTCCATCGAATGCTTGACGTATTGTCGGACCCGTACCAGCCCCGGGACGACGCTCGGGATCTGACGCGCCCGCCCGAGCCGTCCGAGGTGGTCCAGCAGACGTTCTGTGGAACCTGAGACTAGCTTGATCGGTTCTTGTCGCGGCTTCGGCGCAGCCTGCGGAAAAGTCGCGGATTGCGGCGCACGAATTCGTCGATGAAGGATCCGATACCGACATGACGGCCTTTGAGATAACCATAGCCGGCTGCCGCGCCCAAAAGCGCCCCTACCGTGTTGATGATGAGGTCGCCCATCGTGTCGTCCAGGCCGGACTTTTGCATGTTCAGCCCAAACGCCTGATCCATCGCGAATTCGAAGATTTCCCAGACGGTCCCGATGGTCATGGCGAAACAGAATGCGAGAAAGCTGAGTTGCAGGTGCGGTGCGGCGAAACGATCGCCCTGAAACATCATGAAGACGAGCACAAAGCCGATCAGACCAAACGCGACGGCCGAGGTGCCATGCATGGCGATGTCCCACCACCAAAACCGTTCATAGAAATTGAAGATTTCGCCAAGAAACAGCGTCGCCACAACGAAGATGACCACGATCGCGACGAATGTTGGAGGAACATGCACCTGGGCCCAGTTGGCCACGACCACCGGAGCCATCGACAGGCCCAAAGTTGCCAACGCAACGAAAGCAAGTTCGAAACGCAGCAAAGCCACCGCCCATATGACGGCCCCGGCCAGTGCCAGCCATATGATCCGCGCCAGCCAGGTCTGATCTGCAAACATGGGGTACGCTCCGTCACGGCTCCTGCCAACGTGTTAGCATGAAAATGCCGCGCCTGAGAATTGCAACCTACAATCTGCAGAAATGCGTGGGTCTGGACATGCGCCGACGGCCGGATCGAAGCCTTCAGGTGATCAATTCCCTCCGGGCGGACATCGTGGTGTTGCAGGAGGTAGACAAGCGCCTGCCGCCGCGTCCCGCGGCCCTGCCCCATGATCTGGTCGAGAGAGATGGATGGAAAATCCTGCCATTCGGCGCACCCGGTGGCTCTTTGGGATGGCATGGCAATGCGATGCTGGTGCGCGCGGACGTGAGCGTTCTGCACACCCAGCATCTTGATCTGCCCGGGCTGGAACCGCGTGGCGCGATACTGGCCGAGGTAGAAACACCACTTGGACCTATACGCGTTGTCGGGGTGCATCTGGGATTGGTGCGCCGCTATCGCCTTCTTCAGATCAAGGCCGTGCTGCGTCACGTTGCCCGGCGTCCGGCGATGCCGCTTGTCCTTGCGGGGGATTTCAACGAGTGGGGGAAGCGTACCGCCATCGATACTGCGGCACGCGGTGTCTCGTTTGCCCTGACGCCTCCCAGCTACCCCGCCCCGCGCCCCTTGGCGCGGCTCGACCGGATCGCGCATTCGGACACACTTGCAACAGTGGCGACTGGCACCTTGCGCGAGAAGCCCGCGCATATCGCCTCTGATCACCTGCCGGTCTGGGTCGACCTCGAACAGTCGTAGTGATCGGGCCGTCAAAACTCTGGATTTCCAGAAGCGTTCCCGTTATCCAACGCCCCGGATACGCAGAGAAGGCCGGCATGACAGAGACCATCATCGACCGTTGCGAGGCCAAGGGCCTGCGGATGACCGACCAGCGACGCACCATCGCCATGGTTCTGGAAAATTCGGATGATCATCCGGATGTGGAAGAGCTTTATTCGCGAGCGAGCGGCCGCGATCCGAAAATCTCGATCGCGACGGTATACAGGACAGTCAAGCTTTTCGAGGAAGCCGGAATCATCGAGAAGCTGGAATTCGGCGACGGGCGCGCACGTTATGAAGATGCCGAACGCGATCATCACGATCACCTGATCGACATGCACTCGGGTGAGGTCATCGAGTTCGTCGACCCCGAAATCGAGCAATTGCAGGAAAAGATCGCCGCCAAGCTGGGCTACAAGTTGAAGGGTCACAAGCTCGAACTCTACGGCGTGCCGATCCGCAAAGAGTAGTTGGCGGCCGCTATCGGCTTGTCTCTGCGTTGAAAGCCGCCTATCGCTCCGGCGGGGCTGTCGGGCGGAGATCATGGACAACATTCGCGGAATACTTCTGGTGATATTGTCCATGGCGGCTTTCACCGTCGAGGACATGTTCATCAAGAAGTTGTCCGCGGATATCTCCGTCGGTCAAATCCTGATCTGCCTGGGGCTGGGCAGCGCTACGGTTTTCGCGATCATGGCGCGTCTCGGCGGCGATAACCTGTTCGCCCGCGATGCTTGGCGTACGCCGTTGCTTGTGCGCGCCTGCTGCGAGGCGGGTGCGGCGCTGGCCTTCACCACGGCGCTTTCACTCGTAGACATTTCCGTCGTCGCTTCGGTTTTCCAGGCCACGCCTCTCTTCATCACCATGGGCGCCGCGATATTCCTGAAAGAGGATGTCGGCTGGCGCCGGTGGAGCGCAATCCTCATCGGGTTTATGGGCGTGCTCCTGATCATCAGGCCAGGCCTGGAGGGGTTCGACCCCGCGGCGTTGCTGGTGCTTGTGTCGGTTACTTGCGTGGCCGCGCGAGACCTGATTACGCGGCGCATCGATGTGAAGGTTTCCTCCGCGGTTGTCTCGTTCCAGGGCTTTGCCGCGGTTGTTCCGGCGGGATTGTTTCTTGTCACGCTCGGCCCCCAAACCGTTTCCGCGCTGACGCCCGCGCTTTGGTCCATGATCGGCGGCGGCATCGTCTTTGGCGCATTCGGGTATTACGGGATCGTGGCGGCCATGCGCATGGGCGACGCGGCGGTCGTGACACCCTTTCGCTATACGCGGCTGTTGTTTTCCCTCTTTGTCGGCGTTGTGGTTTTTTCCGAACGGCCCGACGTGCTGACGTTACTTGGTGCGGCATTGATTATCTCTACTGGCCTCTACACGTTTCTGCGCGAACGGCGGCTTGCCAGGAAGGCACGGCTGGCTGCGTAAGAATGCAACGCCCGGCAGGATAATTGGACTCCCACACATTTTGAGTTTCCACGGCGCAAAAGGCAGCGCTTATTCTCTGTGAAGCAGTAAACAAGAATAATGGAAAATCGATGCAGGCTCAGAAACTCGCGGAAGCTTTTGTCACCACGGAAACCGAAGGCTACAACTTGGCAAACCTGCAGGCTCCACGCGTTGCAGAGCGCAAGTTCGCCAAGGGCAAGCGCGGTATCTGGCTGCGCCGGGTCGGCACCTTGGCACGGTGGCTCGACGAAAATGATGTGCCGGTTCCCAAAGAATTGGTGCGGTCTTACGAGATCGACATTCTCTCGCGCGTGAGAGCGGGCATACCTTTGAAGTACCATTTCCGCGCTCTAAACAACCTGAGGGAACTGGTTCGTGCCAACATACTCTTTCCAGAGCTTGTCGACGGTTCGGCCGAACCCAGAACCGTCATAGATCTTTCGGCGGGCGCCTGCGGAACCTACGAAGTGTTCAGTCACTTCGGCCATGACGTGACGGTTTGTGACTTTTATGAACCGGATGGGTTCAACAGTGTTCGAGACTCCTATGCCGCGATACACGAGATGCTGGGCATAGAGTGCCGCCATTTCGACGGACGCAGCCTGCCCTACAGGTTTGCTGACGACAGTTTCGACATTGTGCTGTGCCATCAGGCGATCGATGCCTACGGACCCGTCCAGTTCTGGTATGACGCGATTGACGAAATGTTGCGGGTTGCGCGCTGCTCGATTGGACTGGTTCTTAACCCGGCACATCCAAAGACGGCGGAAACACGTGCAGCGACCCGCACGTTCATGGAGCATATGCGCAACAGACACGGCGCCACCTTTTCGGAATGTCCCGAAACCGGCCTGCCCGCGATGCGTATCGAAAAAACCTGAGCGCATCCTGACCGCCCTCGCCCGGGACTGACGAAGACCGCGCATTCGCCAAGCGTCGCAGTTCCCATTCGCGTTGGTTCTTGCTATGGCACCGGCAACATCATTTTGCCAAAGGGTCTCACATGAGCATCATTCTCGACATCCACGCACGCGAAATCCTGGACAGCCGCGGCAATCCGACGGTCGAGGTGGACGTGATACTCGAAGACGGCACCATGGGTCGCGCCGCAGTGCCATCAGGCGCCTCTACCGGCGCCCATGAGGCCGTCGAGAAACGTGACGGTGACGCATCCCGCTACATGGGCAAAGGCGTGCTGGAGGCCGTGGCCGCCGTGAACGGCGAAATCGCGGATGCCCTTGCCGGTTTCGATGCGAGCGAGCAGATCGCAATCGACGAAGCAATGATCGAACTTGACGGAACGCCGAACAAGGGACGCCTCGGCGCGAACGCCATCCTTGGAGTCAGCCTTGCCGTTGCAAAGGCCGCAGCCGATTTTTCGATGCAGCCGCTCTTTCGCTACGTGGGTGGCACCTCGGCCCGCACGCTGCCTGTGCCCATGATGAACATCATCAATGGCGGGGAACATGCCGACAATCCGATCGACATCCAAGAATTCATGATCATGCCGGTCAGTGCGGGCAATGTTCGCGATGCCGTGCGGATGGGCGCGGAGGTATTTCACACGTTGAAGAAGGAACTCTCCGGCGCAGGTCTGTCGACCGGGATCGGCGACGAGGGCGGTTTTGCTCCGAACATCGCTTCGACGCGTGACGCGCTGGACTTCATCCTTCGCTCGATCGAGAAAGCCGGCTACGCGCCCGGAGAGGATATCTATCTCGCGCTCGATTGTGCCGCAACGGAGTATTTCAAGAACGGAAAGTACGAGCTTGCGGGAGAAGGCAAGTCTCTCTCGCCGGAAGAGAACGCCGCCTATCTTTCGGCTCTCGTGTCGGATTATCCGATCATCTCGATCGAAGATGGCATGTCCGAAGATGACTGGGACGGCTGGAAAACCCTGACCGACCAGATTGGGGACAAGGTGCAACTGGTCGGCGACGACCTTTTCGTCACCAACCCCGAGCGCCTTTCCGATGGAATCAAGCGCGGCGTCGCGAACTCCATGCTGGTCAAGGTGAACCAGATCGGCAGCCTGACCGAGACGCTTCAGGCAGTCGAAATGGCGCATCGCGCGGGCTACACCAACGTCATGTCCCACCGATCCGGCGAGACAGAGGATGCCACGATTTCAGATCTTGCTGTCGCCACCAACTGCGGTCAGATCAAGACCGGCTCGCTGGCGCGCTCCGACCGGCTCGCGAAGTACAATCAACTGATCCGGATCGAGGAGGCACTCGGCGATACAGCGATCTACGCAGGTCGCTCGATCCTGCGGGTTTGACTTGACCGCCGAAGACATCATTTCGGCGTTTCAGCTGATCCCGCATCCCGAAGGCGGATATTATCGAGAAACGTGGCGCGCGGTAAATGACGGCCGTGCCCATGGGACCGCGATCTACTTCCTGCTGCGCGAACAGGACCGGAATCGGTGGCACAAGATCGATGCCACCGAGATCTGGCATTTCTACGGTGGCGCACCGCTTGTCCTGTCGATGTCCGGCAACGACGCGGGTCCCGTGCAGGACGTGCGGCTGGGCTCCAACCTCGCCGCCGGAGAGCGCCCTCAGGTAATAGTGCCACCGGATTGCTGGCAAATGGCCCGGTCGACCGGCGACTACACGCTGGTTGGCTGTACGGTTTCTCCGGGCTTCACGTTCGAAGGATTCACCTTGGCGCCTGACGACTTCAATATCCCACGCTAGTCGCGCAGGGCCTTCACGAACGCAAGAAGGTTCTGCGTCGACGCATCCTTGTCGTCGGGAGCGACGTCCCCTGCGACGAGCGGTTCCATTTCCTTTGCAAGCTCTTTTCCCAACTCGACGCCCCATTGGTCGAAAGAATTGATTCCGAGAATGACACCTTCGACAAAGACGCGATGCTCGTAAAGCGCGATGATCTGGCCAAGCCGGTATGGCGTTAGCCTCTCATAGACGAGCGTCGTTGACGGCCGGTCGCCGGGAAAAACCCTGTGTGCGGCCTGCATCTCGAGCTCTTGCCCGTTGAAGCCGGCCTTGCGCATAAGCTCGCGCGCAGTTGCCATGTCCCGACCGCGCATCAAGGCTTCGGACTGCGCGAGGCAATTGGCGAGAAGAAGACGATGATGATGGTCCAGTTCGGCTTCATGCCCGAGCGCGGCAACCATGAATTCGCAGGGGACAACCTGCGTTCCCTGATGGATCAACTGATAAAACGCATGTTGACCGTTCGTCCCTGGCTCACCCCAGACAACCGGACCGGAGCCGGTCTGAACGAGGCTGCCGTCCATTTCGACGCGTTTGCCGTTACTCTCCATCTCCAACTGCTGCAGATAGGCCGGCAGGCGCGACAGGCGCTGGTCGTAGGGCAATACCGCACGGGTTGGATGTTCGCACACGTGGCTGTGCCACAGGCCCGTCAAGGCCAGCATCACCGGCATGTTGCGATCCAGTGGCGCATCGCGGAAATGGGCATCCATGGCCGCGCCGCCGGCAAGGAATTCGTCGAACCGTTCCGGCCCTATCGCCAGCATCAGCGCAAGCCCGATCGGCCCCCACACAGAGTACCGCCCCCCAACCCAATCGGCGAATCCGAAGACCCGCTCTGGTGCGATGCCGAAATCCGATGTCTTGTCCTCAGCCGTCGATACGGCAACGAACTGCGCCGATGGATCTCCGCCATGCCGCTCCATCCAGTGCTTGGCGGTCCAGGCATTCGTCATGGTCTCGATCGTGGTGAATGTTTTTGAGGCCACGATAACCAGCGTCGTTTTGGCGTTCAGCCCGTCGAGGCAATCCGAGATATCCGCCCCGTCGACATTCGAGACGAAGTGGCAGCGTGGGCCATCATGATACGGGCGCAACGCCAAGGTGCCCATTTCGGGACCAAGGTGCGAGCCGCCAATCCCGATGTTCACAACATCAGTTATCGCGCCACCTGCCCCACTGTGCCGCCCTGCACGAAGGTAATCGGCAAAGGCACGCATACGTCCCAAGACGTCGCGGACGCCGGGCATGACGTCTGCGCCGTCGACTTTGATGACGGTATCCTTGCCGGCGCGCAGCGCGACATGCAGCACCGAACGTCCCTCGGTCCGGTTGATGGCCGTGCCGCCGAACATCTCTTCGCGCCGGGTCTCGACTCCTCGCGTTTGCGCGAGTGTCAGCAGCCCGTCGCGGGCGCCCTCCGTCATCGACGTTTTGGCATAATCGAAGAGCATGCCATCCGCAGACACCTGGAAACGCGCCGCCCGATCCGGCGCCTTCATAAGTTCGTTTATCGAGGCGCCCGCTTCTGTTCGCAACTCGGCCCAGATCATCCGTCTTCCCCTTGCTTTACACGCCCCGGACCGATTGCATCCATCACGGTGCCCAATGGACATCCGTTTCGTCGAGGATCGCCATGACAGGAGCTTGTTCCGGTTGGCAGGTCCTGGCCCGCTCCAGTGCATTTCGCTTCTCTTGGCCTGTAATGACGATGTGCTTGGCCACTGCCGCATTCAGAACCCGCGCGGATAGCGTGACGCGCACATCCTCCACTTTCGTGGGGCGCATCGGCACCAGCGCAGGTGCGTTGCGGGCCAGTGCGAGTTCAAGACCCTCGGTGCCCGGAAAAAGCGAGGCCGTGTGCATATCTGCGCCCATGCCCAGCAACAAAACGTCGATCGGCAGATAGGGCTGGACCCTAGATTCAAGCTCGGCCAGCACAGGTTCGGGCGCTTCGGCCCTTGCATAGAGCGGAAGGTAGTTCGCCTTGGCCGCCCGGCCCACAAGCAAACGTTCGCGCACCATTTTCGTGTTGGATCGAATGTGCACTTCCGGGACCCAGCGCTCGTCACTGAGGCAGATGTCGATGCGGGACCAGTCTAGATCAGCGTCGCACAGTACGTCGAAGACGCCGCCGGGTGTGCTACCGCCCGGGACGACGAAAAGCGCCCGGTCTTCATGCTCGAGTGCCGTGTTCAAATCGCCTGCCAACTGGTTGGCAAGATTGATCGCCAGCATCTCCTCGTCCGCATATTCGATCACTCTCATGCGCGTATCTCCCGCCAGCGGCGCCCGTCGCGATGCATCAACATCAATGCGTCGTCGGGGCCGGAACTTCCTGTCGCATAGCTGAGCGGTGCGCGCCCAGACTCCTCCCATTGCGATATGATGGGATCGATCCACGCCCATGCGGCCTCGACCTCATCACCGCGCATGAAGAGGGTTTGATTGCCCCGGATCACATCCATGATCAACCGCTCGTAGGCATCCGGGAAATCCGCCTCTTCCGGTCCAAGAGCCTCTGCAAATGTCATGTCGAGGGGCACATCTACCAAGCGCATACCGCCCGGACCGGGCTCCTTGATGGTCACGCCCAGCTCGATCCCCTCGTTGGGCTGCAACTTGATCGTGAGGATGTTGCGATGACGGCCCGCATCTGCCCCGAAGATCGAGTGCGGCGCGTCCTTGAAGACCACCGCGATCTCGCTGGCCCGGTCGCGCAAGCGCTTTCCGGTGCGCAGGTAAAACGGGGTACCGGCCCATCGCCAGTTGCTGATCGTCGCGCGCAGGGCCACGAAGCTTTCTGTGGTGCTGTCGCGGTTGCCGACTTCGTTGCGATAGCTTCCGGTCTCTCCCGAACCTTCATACTGACCGCGCACGGCGTCTTCAGGGGCGACAGGATCCAGTGCGCGAATGACTTTCAGCTTCTCGTCGCGCACCGCATCGGGATCGAACTTTGCGGGCGGCTCCATGGCGATGAGACACAAAAGCTGCATGATGTGGTTCTGCATCATGTCGCGCATCGCGCCGGAGCGATCGTAATAATCGCCACGGCCGCCTACCCCGACCTTCTCGGCCACGGTTATCTGGATGTGATCGACATACTGGCTGTTCCACAGTGGTTCGAACAGCGTATTGCCGAACCGGATCGCCATCAGGTTCTGCACTGTTTCCTTGCCGAGGTAGTGATCGATTCGGTAGATCTGGTGCTCGTCGAAATACTTGGCGATAGTCGCATTCAGCGCTTTCGCGGTGCTGAGGTCACGACCGAACGGTTTTTCCACGACAATCCGGCAATTGGGACAATCCAGACCATGCTGATGCAGCTGATCGGCTAGGTCGCCGAACAGGCTGGGCGCAACTGAAAAATAGAAAGCGCGAATTTCGGTATCGCGCAAGAATCCCTTCAATTCGGACCAACCCGCATCGCCTTTTGCATCGATTGTCACGTAGTCCAGACGCTGCAGGAAACCGTCAAGAATCTCGGTATCGCCCGCCGCCTCGGGTTCGAACTCGGTCACGGCCTGATGTGCGAATTCGCGATACCCGACCGCGTCCATGTCGCTGCGCGCCGCGCCTATCACACGGGCATCCTCGTTCATCTGACCCGCACGAAACCGGCGGAAAAGCCCCGGCAGAATCTTGCGCCGGGCCAAGTCACCGGTCCCGCCAAAGATCACGAGGTCGAAAGGGTCTACCGGAATGACGCGCGAAACCATGGTGTTCTCCTGCAATCGACATGAGTCTAGGCGGCGATCACGAAGGTGTCACCTGCCCGATATCGACTTTATAGGCAAGAAACGACAGGTTATGCGAGAAAGGTAAATGAAATTCGGGTGATAGACGGATGAAAGATACAGCAGCCCCAAGCGCCAATGGCGGGAAATTCATCGACCCGGACTTTACCGCCGACGGACAGGCGCGCGCGCGTGTGGCGCTGAAACGGCCCCAGACGCTTTGGTTCAATACCGGCACGCTGTGCAACATCACTTGCGCCAACTGCTACATCGAAAGCTCACCCGAAAACGACCGTCTTGTCTACATCACCACGACCGAGGTCGAAGAGTATCTCGACCAACTGGCCGAGCGCGACTGGCCGGTGACGGAGATAGGCTTTACCGGCGGCGAGCCATTCATGAACCCCCAGATAATCGAAATGGCGCGGGCCTGCCTGACTCGCGGTTTCAAGGTCCTTATCCTGACGAATGCGATGCGCCCCATGATGCGTCCGAAGATGCAAAATGGACTGCGCGCCCTGAACGCGGAATTCGGCGCGCTGCTGACATTGCGGATTTCCGTCGATCATCATTCCGAAGCGCTGCATGACGAAGAACGCGGAAGCGGCAGTTTTGCGCGTACGTTGATAGGCATGTCATGGTTGCGCGACCAGGGTATCCGCATGGCCGTGGCAGGCCGAAGCGTATGGGGAGACACCGAAGCGCAGTCGCGCGCAGGGTATCAGGCGTTTTTCGCGTCCAACGGGTTCGACATCGACGCATACGATCCCGCAATGACGGTGCTTTTTCCAGAAATGGACGAAACCGTCGAAGTACCAGAGATCACCACCGCGTGCTGGGAGATACTGGGAAAATCGCCGGACAACGTGATGTGTGCGTCGTCGCGCATGGTGGTCAAGCGCAAGGGGGCCGACCAACCTGCAGTACTGGCGTGTACTCTCTTGCCCTACGACGAAGAGTTCGAACTTGGCACCACGCTGGAAGATGCCGAGAGAGACGTCGCCCTGAACCACCCGCATTGCGCCAAGTTCTGCGTCCTGGGCGGCGCCAGCTGCTCCGGCTGAGCTCAAATCATTTTTTGCCGCGCTTTTTCCGGATCGTCCCGCCGATGAACCCGCCGACCGCGCCTGAAGCCACGATCAACCAGCCCGGTGCTCCCAGGTCCCATCCCACCAGAAGCGACAAGACATACCCTATCAGCGCGGCCACGGCGCCCACGAGCGCGAAACCCAAGGGCAAACCAAGTTTTTGCATAGGCATTCCTTTCCGTCTTCGTGATCAGAAACTGGGGTAGCCTGGCCGGCAAGGCAACCCTTCAGCCATCCGCCCTGCCCCCGGCGCTGAGTCCAGTTTATCCCTTCCAGAACCTTGCTCTACTCAGGCTTGGTCACGATGAACATCCTCTATATAGAAGGCAAAACGGTGGCTCGCTTTGACGGCAGGCCACGATTGCTTGTTCTCCTGCAAACCCTCGCTTGCCACACGACGCCCCAAACCCCATATCATGCGCCATGATCAAGTTTACCCCCATCCTGTTGGCGATCCTCTATGCCGTCGTGATGTACCGGTTTTCGGTCTGGCGGACCAAGCGCGAGCTCGATGCACGGTCGACCGAACTTGTCGATCCCAAGCTGACGCCGCTTTTCTCGCGTCTGGCCAAGGCGCTCGACCTTGCGAAAATCAAGGTTCACATCTACGAAATCGATCCTGTAAACGGCCTTGCTGCTCCGGACGGGCGGATTTTCATCACGCGGGGCTTTTATCGCAAGTTCCTTAAGGGCGAGGTCTCTGCCGAGGAAATGACCAGCGTGATCGCACATGAGTTGGGTCATGTCGCTCTCGGACATTCCCGCCGCAGGATGATCGACTTTTCGGGTCAGAATGCCTTGCGGACGGCGCTGGCGATGGTGCTTTCCAGATTCATCCCGGGGATCGGCGTATGGATCGCCAATGGCCTGACCTCGTTGCTTGCCGCCCGCCTGTCACGTTCGGACGAGTATGAAGCGGACGAATACGCGGCAGCTCTTCTGACCAAGGCCGGGATCGGCACCGCACCGCAAATCTCTCTTTTCGAGAAGCTCGAGGCCCTGACCCAATCTCGATCGGGTGCAATGCCGGCCTGGTTGATGAGCCATCCCAAAACGGCCGAGCGCATTTCGGCCATTCAAACACTTGAAAATCGCTGGTCGGGCCTTCCGAACGAACCTCGGTAACCGAAGCACGCTGCCATTCTTCGCACTGGCAGAGGATCAACGCGATCCAGGCTGTGAAACCATGTCGGGCGCATCCGATCCGACTTCACGTTTTTCCGAGAAACACGCGCTCAGCCGTTTGCCAGCGCCTTTCCCAGACGCGGCAGACGCGCCTTCTTGAGCAGTGCACGTATCTCCCAACTCTCGCCGGAGAGACGCCGCGCTTCCTCCAGAACGGCCTTGCCGACGCTGCGAACCGGATTCGGCGTCGCCTCGAAGACCCCCAACAGGAAAGTGTCGGGATCAGCCCGGCTCACACCCTCTTCGGCCAAGACGCCCCTTGGAAAATCCTTTGCGTTCAGCGTCAGTATCAGGTCGGCATAGCCCGCGATTGCCGCAGCCAGAACATGCACGTCCGCGGGATCGGGCAACCAAAGGCGCGTTTCCAATGACGGGGGCCATTCGACTTCTGCGTCCGGCCACTGCTGCGCAATCATCACCGCCTCGGTCCGGGCCTGCGCGACGCCTTCCGGACCAAGCTTCACCACCGATCTCTGCCACTCTTCGATGATGCGTTTAGACCAGAGAGGTTGGAAAACACCCTCTGCGGCCACCCCCAGGAGCATCTGGCGCATCACCGTGGGATAGATCACGCACGTGTCCAGAACGCATCTCATAGCCGAAAGAACAGCGCCTTCAGGTAACCACTTTCGGCCAGTTGCGGGTGAAGCGGATGGTCGGGCCCGGCAAACCCTGTATGGATCAGCGACCCTTCGCGTCCTGCGCGGCCGATACCCTTGACGCAAGCGGCGCGAAACTTGTCCAGCGTCGCCGCGTGTGAACAGGAGCAAAGGCCAAGATACCCGCCTTCCGCGACGAGGGGGGCCGCCAGTCGGGCCACACGTTCGTACGCCCGCAGTCCTTTTTCCAGAACCTGCTTGTTGGGGGCAAAAGCTGGAGGATCGCAGATGACCACATCGAAGGTCTCTCCTTCCTCCGCCAAAGCGCTCATAACCTCAAAGGCGTCTCCCTTGCGCGTTGAAAAGCGGTCGGTCGCCCCCATGCGCCCTGCCCCTTCCTGAGCCAGCTCCAGTGCCGGTTGCGAACCGTCGACGGCCAGTGCACTTGCAGCACCTGCCGCCAGAGCCGCAAGGGAGAATCCCCCGACATGGCTGAAGACGTCCAGGACGCGGCTCTCGGCAGCGAGGGTGGCGGCAAAAGCGTGGTTCGGACGCTGATCGTAGAAAAGCCCGGTCTTTTGCCCGCCAGTCAGATCCGCCATGTAAGTGGCGCTGTTCATGACAACGGGGCGGGGTGAGACAGGCATATCCCCGAGCAAGGCGCCCGAACTGTCGTCAAGCCCTTCCAGGACCCGCGCGCGCCCGGAGGCGTTCTTGATCACGCAGGTCACGCCCGTTACTTTAACAAGACTGTCAACGATCTGCGGCAGCAGGATCTCGGCCCACGCCGCGTTTGGCTGAACCACGGCAATCTCGCCAAAACGGTCGATGATTACGCCGGGCAGCCCGTCCGCCTCAGCGTGAACGAGTCGGTAGTACGGTGCGTCGAAGACCCTCTCGCGCATCGTATGGGCGCGTTGAAGCCGGCCTTCTATCCAAGCCTGATCGATCTGCACATTCGGGTCGCGGTCCAGCACGCGCGCCATGATACGCGAGCTGGGATTTACGGTGACCGTCGCCACCGGCGCGCGGTCTGAGTCTTCAAGCAATGCGATGGTGCCGGGCGCAATTGCCTTTGTCCTGCGGTCGGTCACCAGCTCGTTGTCGTAAACCCATGGAAACCCGTGGCGTATTGCACGGGCCTGCGTCTTTGGCTTCAAGCGGATCGTGGGCAAGGAGGACGTCGTCATGCCGTCCCCCTTATGCCGTTTCAGTTGGTGTTGGAAGCACCCAGTTGGTTCAGTGCGCCCATCAGGCCCAGACTGGCCGCCTGGTATCCGTTCGGGCTGCCCAACTGCCTCTGGATGACCGATGCCAGATGTGTGGTGATCCGGTACTTCTGCGTCAGTCCTTGCGATTCTGCCTTGATCGCCGCCTGTCCGCCAAGCGCCTTGAAATCGGCCTTCACGAATTGCGGTTCGCCGTAGGCTACGCCGGTTTCGGGGTTGCGCAGCAGCATGTGGAACTGAAGTGAATGGACGCCGCCCACCGTGTAGCGCGCCTTTTCGGTCAACGCATGAAAGCGCGTCACCTGGATGTCCAGGATTGCGGGCACCTTGCCCGGCCGCATTGCATCGACGCCTTGCCGCATTCCATCTTCAAAGATTGCTTTGACCTGGGCGTGCCGGTCGCCGGCGGGATCCTCTCGCCACACGATGTCGCCGCCCGGGTAATAGCGGTTGGCCTCGGACACCTTCAGTGATTTGGGCACGCTGACACGGATGTCCTGAATATCGTAGGACGGCATGGAGATGATTGCCGGCGTCGTGTCCAGCGGGGCGTTGCGCGTCGCTGTTTCAGGCGCAGAACAGCCCGCCGCTGTCAGGGCGACGATCAGGGCGCAGATGGCTCGACGTGTCTTCATTGTCTTCCTCCTCGGCGCGGTCGTCGCGCGGAATTCGGAGGAAAGATGCAATTGGATTGAGGCAGGTTTTAGGCAAATTCAGCACTTTACGAAGGTGTGACCCGGCGGCGCTCGGTCACTCAACGCTCACGAGCCCGCGCGCCCCCACGCCGTTTCGGTGTCTGCGACGATTGAAGTCCTTCTCGCAATACAGACGTCATCGGATGGTCCGGACCTGCATCGCTGTGGCGTTCGAGCAATCGCTCCAGCCGCGCGCGGGTATCGCCCTCGCCATCGACCGACAACGCCCAATCCAGAAATATCGAGCGGCATTCCCCCGGTGTTATGCCCTCGATACGGTAGGCTTCTCGTATCAAGCCCTTGGGGTCCAGAGCGTCAGCCATTCTCACAACCTTTGTTCAATGCGGCGTCGATCACCAGACCAGCCTGGCGTGTCCTTGCGTCCAGATCATCTCTCAGTTCCGACATGCTGTCATGCCCCGTTCGGCGCAGAATGAAAGATTTCGCCCCGGCACCAAGCGACTCTTCGTCGATGGGCTTGTCGCCCAGCAAGCGCGCGGCCTGCGTCACCTGCCAGCAAAGCCGATATGCCGCTTTCAATGCCGCCTCGTCTGCGTCACTTAACCACCCGGCGGCGACACCGGCCGCCAATCCGGCCTCGACCGAGCGTTCGGGTTGGCCTGCCAGCAAGCATCCAGCCTGAGCCACCAGTTCGATCTCCTGCATCCGTCCGGACCCCAGCTTGGTGTCCCACGCGCCCGCTGAACTCTTGGCCGCGGCGATCCGTGCGCGCATCTCGGCCACTTCAGACAACACCTTAGCCTTGTCACCCCTTGATTGCAGCAGAGAGCAGCGGAACGCCTCGACGTCCCCGGCCAGAGCGTCCGGACCGGCAACGGCCTGCGCCCGCGTCAAGGCAAGATGTTCCCACACCCACGCCTCTTCCTGCTGATAGGTCTGGAAAGACGTCCAACTGGTCGCCACCGGCCCCTGGTTGCCCGAGGGCCGCAGGCGCATGTCGACCTCGTAAAGGCGCCCTTCGGACATGGGGGCGGTCAAGGCCGTGATCAGGGCCTGTGTCAGCCGCGCATAATAAGGCCTCGTTGCCAGAGCGCGTCGACCTTCCGACCGCTCGACGCCTTCCGCGTCGTAAATGACGATCAGGTCCAGGTCCGAGGCGGCATTCAGCTTCCCTGCCCCGAGCGAGCCCATGCCGAGCACGACTGCACCGCGCCCCGGCGGCGGCCCATGCTTCTCGGCGAAATGGACGCACACGACTTTCCAGATTTCTGCCAGGATCACCTGTGCCAGGTCCGCATATTGCGCGCCTGCCTTGTCGGCATCTATCAGGCCGCGCAACAGATGTACGCCTGTGCGAAAGTGCCATTCTTTCTGCCACCGACGCGCCGCATCCAGCTTGCGCTCGTAATCTTCTTCACGATCCAGACGCGCGGCCAATTCCCTGCGCAAATGCTGCTCATCGGGCCAAGGGGCGAAAAAATCGCCGGCAATGACCGCGTCGAAAACACCGGCATGGCGCGACAGATACGACGCCAGAGCAGGCGATATCCCTGCAATATCCACCATGAGGTCGATCAACTGCGGATTGGCTTCAAACAAGGCGAAGACTTGCACGCCTGCGGGCAGACCCGCCAGGAAACCATCGAATGCAATAAGCGCGTCTTGCGGCGTGGAAGAGCGGCTGAGCCGTTCCAGCAGATCCGGTTTCAACCGATCGAAAATTGTGTTGGCCCGTTCACTGCGCAGCGCTGGATAGTTGCGCCATCGTGCAATCACTTCTTCATCCAGACCCTCGATCTTGGCGGGTCTTTCACTTGTGCCTTCAGGCGCGAAGAACCCTTCGATCAGATCATGCACGGTCTGCAGGCGCTCGGTCAGTTCGTCCCGAAATTCCTTCTCGTCACGATCGCAGAAGTTCGCCAGCCGCGTCCATCCATCGGCCTGATCCGGAAGTATCTGGGTCTGCGCGTCCCGCAGCATCTGTAGACGATGTTCGATTTCACGGTGAAAGCGATAGTTTTCGGTCAACGTGCCTGCCGCGTCCCCGGGCACCCAGTTCTTTTCCGCGAGTCTGGCCAGACCTTCGACCGTGCCGCGCACCCGCAAATCCGGATCTCTTCCGCCCGATATCAACTGGCGGGTCTGGGTGAAGAACTCGATTTCGCGAATGCCGCCCCGCCCAAGCTTCATGTTGTGTCCGTCCAGACGTATCGGCCCATGCAATCCTTTATGCTCGCGGATGCGCAGACGCATATTGTGCGCGTCCTCGATCGCGGTGAAATCGAGGTGTTTGCGCCAGACGAACGGGCGCAAGGTATCCAGAAAACGCGCCCCCGCGTTCAGATCGCCTGCCGCGGCGCGGGCCTTGATGTAGGCGGCCCGTTCCCATGTCCGGCCCAGGCTTTCGTAATAGGTTTCTGCCGCCCCCATCGCCATGCAGACGGGCGTCACGTTTGGGTCCGGCCGCAGGCGCAGATCCGTCCGGAACACGTAGCCATTGGCGGTACGGTCGTTCAACGTGGCCGCCATCCGCCGTGTTGCGCGCGCAAAGCCGGTCCGTGCTTCATGATAGGCGTCGCCATCGAAACGAGTCTCGTCGAAGAGGCAGATCAAGTCGATGTCGGAACTGTAATTCAGTTCGTATGCGCCCATTTTACCCATGGCCAGAACCACCATGCCGGCGGCTTCCTCCAGCATGCTCTCATCCTGGCCCGGAATCTTGCCGCGCCGAAGCTCGGGCAGCAGCGCCGCCTGCAAGGCTATCCTGGCCGCCCGGTCCGCGAAGCGGGTCAAGGCATGCGTCACCTCTTCCAGGTCCCAGACACCGCCGAGGTCGCACATTGCAACCAGCAATGCCACACGCGCCTTGAGCCGCCGCAGACGCGGCGGCGCCTCGTCAAACGGAATGTCATCGACATCCTTCAGCAATGCTTCGAACGCCGCTTCTGGATCTGAGAAAACCTCCGGCAACCACTCCCGCTCTTTCAGGCATAGTGAATGCAAGTAGGGGCTGCACCCTGCCGTCCCCTCAACCAGGGCACCCAGCTCCTTGGAGAGCCCCGGCATGGCCTGTCGGGCCTCCTGCCCGGGTTCAGGATCGTGGGGTCGCGGACAACGGGACATGCGGGCGGAAAAGCTCATGCGCCAAGTGATACACCCTCGAGATGCCCGGTCAATGCGTGCCACCGATGCAGATGTGAAAATTATTAACATCACCCCTTGTCACAGCGGCGGCGGCTTCCCATCTGGGAAATGTAAATGGAATTCACATCCAGCAGAAACCAACGTTCAAAAAAGGAACCAAGGATGAATACGCAGACCTACACTCCGCGCTCCGGTGGCATTCCCGGCGTGTTCGCAAGAGCCGAAACGTGGCTCGACGAAAAAGGCAAGGTGGCATGGATCGCCGCCCTCGTGGCGTCGATTGTTGTCTTCTGGCCGCTGGGCCTCGTACTGCTTGCCTACATGATCTGGGCCAACAAGTTTTCATGCCCCTCGGGCCGCGTGACGCATCGCCAATCTGCACGAACTTTGCGCGGGTCTTCCGGCAATTCCGCCTTCGACGCCTACCGCGATGAAACGCTCCGCCGTCTCGAAGAGGAGCAACAGAACTTCGAGGCGTTTCTCGATCGGCTGCGCGCCGCCCGTGACAAGGCCGAGTTCGACCAGTTCATGGAGGAACGCGCTCGCAAAGCAGGCTCTGACGAGGACCATGAGGACGAAGATCGCGAAGCAGCCCGCAACGCTTGACCACGGAAACGCCTCGATCCCCGCGTCGCACCTTTCAGGGCGCGGGGTACAGGCCTATATGCACACCATGACCGAAACCACCTGGCATACTCCCGACCCCGACACGCAACCCGACTTTTACGCCGACGTGCCACTCAAGCGGTTCCTGGCTTGGGTGGTGGATAGCGTGCTTGTGACCGTGATCTGTGTTCTGATCCTGCCTTTTACGGCTTTTACAGGCCTGTTTTTCCTGCCCATGCTGTTCCTGTCCGTCGGGTTGATCTACCGGACTGCGACCATCGCCAAAGGATCGGCAACTTGGGGGATGCGGCTGATGGCCATAGAGTTTCGCAGCGCATCGGGCCAACGTCTCGATGCAGCCACGGCGTTCCTGCACTCGCTCGGCTTCACGTTTTCCTGCGCCGTTCCGCTTGTGCAGTTGGCCTCGATGCTATTGATGATGGTCGGACCAAAGGGCCAGGGCCTTACCGATCACGTTCTCGCAACCGTGGCCGTGAATCGTCGCGCGACCAGTTGACGTCGCCCCGGTCATAGCCGGATTTGACCTCTTGGCGCAGCGATGCATCATTGTTATCGTCAGTTTTGGAAGTTGCAAAGCCTGTCATGCGTCACACTCTCCCCATCGCGCCCCAATTCTATGTGACGGCGCCTCAGCCCTGCCCCTACCTTGAAGGCAGGATGGAGCGTAAGTTGTTCACTGCGCTTCAGGGCGACGGTGCGCAACGCCTGAACGACACTCTTTCCAAGCAGGGGTTTCGCCGGTCGCAGAACGTGCTTTACCGTCCGTCCTGTGCCGATTGCGCCGCGTGTCTGTCGGCCCGGGTCAACGTTGAGAATTTCGCCGCCTCGCGCAGCCAGCGCCGGACGCTGAAACGCAACGACCATCTGGACCGTCGCGCGACCTCGCCCTGGGCTACAGAGGAACAATACGAGCTCTTCCGAAAGTACCTCGAAGACCGGCACGCCAATGGTGGCATGGCCGACATGGATACGTTCGAATTTGCAGCGATGATCGAAGAGACGCCAATCCGGACGCGCGTCGTCGAATATGCGGACCGAGAAAGCGGCGATCTGGTCGCGGTCTGCCTGACGGATGTGTTCGACGACGGCATCAGCATGGTCTACTCGTTCTACGACCCGGATCGTCAACGTAACAGCCTTGGAACGTACATCATCCTCGACCACATCGAGATCGCACGCGAGGCGGGACTGCCCTATGTCTACCTGGGGTATTGGGTGCCTGGCAGCGCCAAAATGGGCTACAAGGCCGCGTTTTCGGGGCTCGAGGTCTATTCGGGCGGGACATGGCAGGAAATGCGCGACCCGGCCGATTACGAGGCACATTGCCATCCGCTGTCCAACGATCCCATTGCGGAACAGGTGGCCAATATCTCGCTTCCCGACAGCAAGCCGTTGCGGACCAAGAAATACTAACAGGGTCGGGTACCGCACTGCCTGAAATCGTTGTCGCTTCTTTCTGCAATCGCGCCCTGGCGACAACACGTTCGCGTGTAGCAAAGCTCTTTCTTGGCCTCCTTCTGTGGCCATTGGCGGGTTGCGTGATATCTGTTGCCTGACCGGATTGAACGAGGTTCCATGCCCTGCCTTGACCGCCGCCATTTTCTTGCGATTTCTGCCGCGTTTGTCGGGTCTCCGGCTCACTCTCAACCCGCTTCGTGGCGCACCTTGGCCGACGCAGGCCAGGCGCTCGACCAGCTTCATTCAGTCCTGATCCACCAGCACGGCGCGGAGGTTTTCGCAGAGGTATTCCGTGGCCCTGACATGGGAACTCCGGTGCCGATCAAGTCGGTCTCGAAGACTCTGGTTGCCGCTTTGACGGGCGCAGCAATCGACCGTGGCGAAATTTCCTCCGTCGACGCCACGATCGGCGAACTGGCTTCCGGTCTTATCCCGGATGACGCCGACCCACGCGTTCATGACATCACGATCGAAAATCTCGTGACGATGCAGGCAGGGCTGGAGCGGACGTCAGGGCCGAATTACGGCGGCTGGGTCAGCAGCGGAAACTGGGTTGCCAATGCGCTCTCGCGCCCGTTCGAGACGGATCCCGGCGCGCGCATGTTGTATTCGACGGGCTCCTTTCACGTACTCGGGGCAATCTTGTCCGAAGTGTCCGGCCAAAGCCTGCTGGACCAGGCCCGCGACCGGCTGGGGGCCCCGCTCGGGATCAGAATCCCGCCTTGGACCCGCGATCCGCAAGGGCGTTATCTTGGCGGAAACGAAATGTCGCTGAGCCTTCCGGCGATGATACATTTCGGAGAAATGTATCGGCGAAAAGGCATGTGGGGCGATACACGCGTCCTCAGCGAGTCCTGGGTCTCTCGGTCCTTCGAGCCGGTCACGCGCTCACCTTGGTCCGGACTACGGTACGGTTACGGCTGGTTTCTGGGGCAATCCGAGGGCGACGAATACGCCCTTGCGCGCGGGTATGGCGGACAGATCATATGCGTGGTTCCCGGCTTGGGATTGACCATCGCAATCACGTCGGATTCGACACAGCCTGCCCGCAGCGCCGGGTATTTCGGCGACCTGATGCGGTTGATCGAAGGCACGATCCTGCCCCTGGCGCGCAAGGATACGACTTGAACGGTCCAGACGGAACCGCGTGGTTTTTCGGCAAGTGACCCCGATTGCCGCCCATACACGCGGAATTGATCGCGTCCGGCTTGTCATGTCGCGCCACTGAGCGAAAACTCGGTCCATGCGGGTTCTCACTTTCATTTGCGCGATCTCCCTCGCCGGCCCACCCCTTGCCGAAACGCGGCAGGAGGTCGGTCTTGAACTGGTTCTGCTTGCGGACGCGTCGGGCTCGATCGACGACATGGAACTCTCGTTTCAGCGACAGGGCTACGCAAGCGCAATCACCGACCCCGAAGTGTTGGAGGCCATTCAGGACTCGCTCTACGGGAATGTCGCCGTCACCTATGTCGAGTGGGCAACCAACACCGCCGTGGTCGTCCCGTGGACGGTCATCGATGGCGAAAGCTCGGCGCAGGCTTTCGCGGACGCCTTGGCTGGCCCGCCACGTCAGGCCTATGGCAGCAACGCCATCGGTGGTGCGCTTCTGGAAGCCAAGCGCATGATTGAGACCAACGACATCGTCGCGCCCCGCGCCGTTATCGACTTCTCCGGCGACAGCATCCGAAATTCGTCCGGCCCGCCGATCGCGGCGGCACGCGCCGAAGTTCTGGCTGCGGGGATCGTGATCAATGCGCTGCCCATACTGCGCCCCGAAGACGGACGTCGCGCCGGGGCCAACCTCGAAGACGAATATGCCGAGCGGATCATCGGCGGGCCCGGGGCCTTCATGGTGACGGCCGAAGGGCGCGACAGCTTTGCCCGAACCGTGCGCCGCAAACTGGTGCTCGAGATATCGGGGCGCACCCCTGCCCCGGGCGCCGAGCGCGTCGCCACTGTGTCGGCACATTAGGCGCGCGTCGCTGCGGCTCAGCCGAGAGTGTCCAGAACGAAGGCTGCCCGTTCGCGCACGCCGGCTTTGGGCAGGTGAACCAGACGGTAGTTGAGCCGGTCATAGGCCGCGCACAGCCGATGGTACTCTTCGACGGCTGCATCGAAGCCGTGTCGGCGCGCCGTGTCGTTCCGGTAAAGTTCAGGCCAGGGCGGGGCCATGAAGACAGTCCGATGAAACGGGGCGACATCTGCGAGGCTGTCGGTCAGGGGAATTCCCGCGGCGTGCTCCAAGGTCACCGCCGCGTCGATCAGGCCGCGGTCGAAGAACACCCAAGGCCCGTCATCCTGCACGCCCGCCCTGTCGCGCATCGCCATCTCGACTGCACGTCGGGCAAAGGCCTCAAGGTCGATCCACGGCAGCGCAGCGCCTGTGCCCTGCATCTCGGCTTCGACAATCCGCCTGCCCGGTTCGGTGACAACGCGGTAACCGGCGCGGCCGAGCGCCGCCAGCAGCGTCGACTTCCCGCCCCCTGAACAGCCTGATACGATTACATGCCTGCGCAGGGCGGGACTCATCAGACCCGACTGCCCGCTGCACGGAAAGGGCACGGACCCGGTCCTAACCAGGCCTGTTCAGAACTCAGGCCCAAGCGTTCACCCCCCGAGCAGATCCGGGAAGATCGTGACGATGTCCGGGAAGAACCACAGAATTGCCAGTCCGACCACCTGGATCAGAACAAAAGGCGCGACACCGCGGTAGATATGGCCGGTGGTCACCTCTTTCGGTGCGACGCCCCTCAGATAAAAGAGCGCAAATCCGAAGGGCGGCGTCAGGAACGAGGTCTGCAAGTTCACCGCGATCATGATCGTTACCCATTTGGGGTCGAATGTTCCGCCATAGATCACTGGCCCCACGATCGGGATCACGATGTAGATGATCTCGAGGAAATCGAGCACGAAGCCCAGGATGAACAGCACCAGCATCACGATCAGGAACACCTTGTACTCGTTGTCGAACGAGCGCAGGAATTGCTGGATATAGTGCTCGCCACCAAAGGAGATGACCACGAGGTTCAGAAGCTGAGAGCCGATCAGGATGGTGAAGACCATGCTCGTCACTTTCGCCGTCTCGCGCACCACAGGCGACAGCACGCCGCCCGCGAAAAGCACCCAGCAGGCGAAGAACAGCCCGAACAGAGCGTAAAGGTAGGCGGCCTGAGCCACCAGAAACGCGATCCAGTTCTCGGCCCCCGCGCCTTCGACATTGACTCGCAAGTCGAAATTCACGCCGATGATGATGGCGATGAGAATTGCGAAGGTGGCAAAGATGATGATCTTGCCTGAACGTTCTTCGTCCTTCAGCTTGCGATAGGCCGCCAGCATGATCGCACCGCCTGCCCCCAGGGCCGCGGCGGGCGTCGGGTTGGTGATACCGCCCAGGATGGACCCCAGCACCGCAACGATCAGCACGAGCGGGGGAAAGACCACCCGTATCAGCTCATTCTGCGCCAGCCGCGCCGCGGCGTGGGTGCAACCGTAAAGCGCAAGTCCTACCGGAATGGCCATGATCACGAATGTCGCGCCGGAGCTCCATTGCGGCCCGATCAGCAAGATATCGACGAGCAGGCCAAGCACGATCCCTACGCCCCCGACAATCAGCGGCGTCGGGCTTTCCGATGGAAGAACGCCGCGGGCGAAGGTCAGGATCAAGGCGAAGATCAGCATCATCACGGCAATGCCGGTCCCGACAGGCGCCGCGTTCTCGATCTTGCGGGCCAGCATCTCGGCGCGCTCTTCCTCGGACAGCCGCACACTTTGGGTCACACCACCTGACTCGTCGATGGCCTGCTGTTCGGCGACAGCCCGGTCCCAGGCGGCCTGCCCGTGCAGTTCGATCATGGATTCCTTGCATTCAGACCCGACGGCGGTCCGCAAGCTGGCCGACTCGCCCTGTTCACTGAAGCTGTCGATCGTGGTGCTCTGGCTACCAATGACGTTCATCTGCCCCAACACCAACATGCCGGCAACAAGCGCAACCGGGATTCCGAGGAACCAGGTGAAGGCCTCGCCGCGCGTGATCGCCTCGGCATTCGTAGCGCCCAGTTCGACCGCAGGGGCCTTGCTGGGGTTCACCAGCGCGTAGCCAAAAGCATAGAGCGCATAGAGCAGAGCCAGAAGGATACCGGGCAGCAAGGCCGCTTGGAAAAGCGTGCCCACTGACACGACCGCAGGCTCGCCCAGATAGGTCAGGGCGTCGGTGCACCCAGCTTCCTGTGCCCGGGCCTCTTGCGCCACTGCATAGAGGTCGCCGGCCAACGTGCCCAGAAGAACGATCACGATCGACGGGGGAATGATCTGCCCCAAAGTGCCGGAGGCTGCGATAACACCCGTGGCGATCTCGGGGCTGTAATTGTTGCGCAGCATGGTCGGCAGGCTCAAGAGCCCCATGGTGACCACCGTGGCCCCCACGATGCCGGTTGACGCAGCGAGAAATGCACCCACCACCACGACCGAAACGGCAAGGCCGCCGGGCAACGGGCCGAAGACGCGCGCCATCGTGGTCAGCAGGTCGTTGGCGACCTTGGAACGTTCCAGCGTGATCCCCATCAGCACGAACATCAGTACCGCCAGCAGGGTCTCGATCGACTGGCCCGCGAACACGCGTTCGTTCATGCGGTTGACGATGAAGCTGATATTGCGGTCCAGCGCGGTTTCCCACCCCTGCGGGAAGACCGGCTCGCCCACCCGTGGCAGATCTGGATATCGGAATATCGAAACGCTGTCCGGTTTTACCCCTGTGCTGAGCAATGTGCGATACGCCTCGCTGCCGGTGTCGATCGCTTGGTGGATCAACAGGCCGGCGCTGTCCAGGCCGGCAATGATGCCAAAGGAAATCACCCCGGCACCGCCGATGGCAAAGGCCACCGGAAACCCGGACAGGATGCCTCCGAAAAGGCACAGGAAGACGATGATCAGGCCGATCTCGACGCCATCAAGTCCAAACAACATCAGTGCGTCCCCTCATAGGCTTCTTCGCCTTCCCCGAGGCTGTCCTTGTCAAGGTACTTACCTTCGCTCTCCGGTCCTTCCTTCCATTCCAGGTAGGAGCGGTAGAAAAAGGCGACCGAATGGATGAAGACCATGCCCGCAAAGGCCACCATCAACACCTTGAACAGAAAGTATCCGTTGAACCCGTTCGGGCTGAACCCGATGGTTTCGACGTTCCAGCGGACCGCCCGCGCCTTCATCATCAGCCGGTCCAGCGATTCCGACGCCGAAGGCTTTGGCGTGATCAGATGTCGCCACATGAAATACCAGCCATACATCCAGACCAGAACGGCCATTGGCGCCATGAAGATCACGCAGCCGATCATGTCGATAAGCTTCTGCGTCCGATACTTCACCGCAGCGTAGACAAGGTCGACCCGCACGTGACCGCCCTGCACAAACGTGTAGGTGCAGCACAGCGCGATGACCAGGGCATTGTGAAACTTCAGCGCTTCCGCCCACCAGCTGATGTCGTAGGTCAGCGGGATACCGAAGCCGAAAGAGATATCAGGTCTTACGAAGATGCGCTGCACGAACACGATGATGATCTGCTGCAGCACCATGATCAGACCGGCCCAGGCAAACAGGCGGCCCGTGATGTTGGCGAAGCCTTCCATCACACGCACGCAGCCCCACATGAAGCTGTTGCGCCACAACCCGACCGCGGTCAGGACCAGCACGAACGTGAATACCACAAAGAAAAACTCGATCGATCCGCCGTAGTAGACGAACCGCATGATCGCTTCCTTGTCGGCCCAGTTCAGCCACAGCCCGGGATGCGTGATCGCATACGCCAGGTCGTAGAAAGACCCGAATATTCCGCCGAAAAACCAAAGGATTGCATCTACAAAGGCGGACCCTGTTCCGGTCGCTTCCGTCTCGCCCATGTCTGTTCCCCCAAATCCTGTGTTCAGACCACCCGGAACACGTCAGCGTCACAAGGGCTCTGATGCATATCCAAAGTTTGGTCGATCCTGAACAGGAATTACACGTCTATGTGCAAAATGCCCCCGCGCCATCCAAGGGCGCGGGGTGCGAAGGTATCAGTCGCCCGGCGATCAGATGTCGAGCACGCGGTCGCGCTGCGAGCGGAAGCTGCCTTCGGACCGGCTGATCCAGGAGGCCGAGCTTTCCAGCGACTCGCGGTAGCTGTCGTAGGCTTTCTTGTAGAGCTCGTCGCCCATGTTCTGCTGCAGCACTTCCTGTGCCGCCGCACCGAACGCGTCCCAGACCTCGTCGGGGAATTCACGCAAGGTGACGCCCGACGATTGCAGGCGCTGCAGCGCCGCACCGTTATTGGCCATGAACTGCGACATGCTCCAGATATTGGTGGCTTGCGCCGCGCCCGAGACGATCGCCTGCTGCGCCGGGGTGAGGCTCTCGTAGACTTCGAGGCCGACAACGCAGTTCAGGTTCGGGCCGGGCTCGTGGAAGCCGGCGGTGTAGTAGGTCTTGGTGATCTCCTGGAAACCGGCCTTCTCGTCCGCCCAGGGGCCGATCCACTCGGTGCCGTCGATGGCACCCGACGACAGCGCCTGGTACACTTCCGATCCGGGCAGGTTCTGGACGCTGGCGCCCAGCTTGCCCAGCACTTCACCACCCTGGCCGGGCATGCGGAAACGTAGTCCCTGGAAGTCCTCGGGCGAGTTGATTTCCTTGGCGAACCATCCGCCCGATTGCGGGCCGGTGTTGCCGCACGGAAATGCCTTGAGGCCGAAGATGGAGTAGAGCTCGTCGCCCAGTTCCTTGCCGCCGTCGATGTACCACCAGTTGGAGTACTCTTGGAAGGTCATGCCGAACGGAATCTGCGAGTAGAACGACAGCGCCGGGTGCTGACCCAGGAAATAATAGTCCACGCCATGGTACATGTCGGCCTGACCGGCGGTGACGGCGTCGAAAACCTCGAACGCGCCAACGAGTTCACCAGCGGCTTTCAGGTCGACAGTCAGCTGACCGTCGCTCATCGCGGTGATCTGCTCGGCACAGTATTGCGCGGCATCGTGCACACCGGCAAGGCCACGGCCCCAGGTCGTGACCATGGTCAGCGTGCGGTTGCCTTGAGCATAAGCCGGTGCGGCCAGCGACGTGGCGGCCGCAGCCGACCCGCCCAATGCGGTATTCTTCAGAAATGAACGACGATCCATTCGGTAAATCCTCCCAATTGATGAAGCGCGCATGCCGTCCCTATCAGCCTGCGCGCGGACCGTTGCAGGTGCCGGGACACTATCGCGGACCTCGATCAAAGGAAATACCGAGTAATGCGTAGGTTTCGCCCCGATGCGTCATCGACATCACTGAAGATGCTTACTTTTCGGGCATCTCGGGCAGAGTGCGCCGGAAAACCGACTTGCTGCGGCACTGGGCATTGAGCCCAATTGGTATTAACGATTCGCATCGGGAGAATCGATGATCAGACTTCAGATGAACTACGGTCAGAAACTGTTTTTGACGGCCACCCTGCCCCTTGTCCTGGCGGTGGTCACCATTTCCGTACTGGTCACGTTGCAATCGCGCCAGATGGCGGAACAAGAGATCCACACGCTCGAAGAGAAGCTGATCGCAGCCAAGCGCGACGAGCTGAAAAACTATCTGTCGCTCGCCAGAACAGCCATCATCAACATCTATGGCCGCGCCGCACCTGATGACGAAGAGGCAAAACTCGCGGTCACGCAGATCCTCGCCGGTATGCTATACGGCCAGGACGGATATTTCTTCGTCTACGACTACGACGGCAACAACCTGGTCAGTCCCAGATACACCCAGCTTATCGGGCGCAACTGGACAGGCATGGAGGACCCGAACGGCACGCCCATCACCGACGAGTTGATCCGCATCGCACGGACCGGCAGCGGCTATCACAGTTACGAGTGGACCAAACCCTCCACTGGCGAGAGGGCCCAGATGGTGACGTATGTCATAGGCCTGCAGGACTGGCGGTGGGTGATCGGCACAGGAGTCTTCATCGACGACGTGATCGCCGCCGTCAGTTCGGCCCGAGCCACGGTGGAAAGCCGCATCCAAAGGACGTTCCTCTATATCGGCGGGCTGACGATGGTTGCGCTCTTGCTCGTGTTCACTTCAGGCATGTTCATCAACCTGCGCGAACGCCGCGCGGCGGATGCCAAGCTCAAGAAACTCACCCAAAGGGTCTTTGACGCGCAAGAGGAAGAGCGCAGTCGTGTCGCGCGCGAGTTGCATGACGGGATCAGCCAGATCCTTGTCGGGGTCCGCTATGCGCTGGACAGTGCCCGTCGCCGGTTCGAGTCTGACGACGCCCGCGCCCGCGAGACGCTGGATCGTGGTATCGCACATCTTTCCGGTGCGATTCACGAGGTCCGGCGTATCTCGCGAGACCTGCGTCCGGGGGTCTTGGACGATCTCGGCTTGGGCCCGGCACTGAAATCCCTGGTAGAGGATTTCGGACACCGCACCGGCATCAAGACCGAATTCAGCACCGTCCCGTTTCGCAACCGGCTCGACGACGATGCCAAGACAGCCCTTTACCGCGTTGCCCAGGAAGCCCTGACAAATATCGAACGCCACGCTGGTGCCAGCCGCATCTCGGTCGATATTCGCGGCCACAAGAACGGCGCCACCTTGCGCATCTCGGACAATGGACGGGGATTGGATCAGGACCGGGCCGCAGCGTCGCCTTCCTCGGGCCTGGGCCTTCGGAACATGCAGGAACGCATCGAGCAACTGGCCGGCACGTTGCGCATTCTCAGTTCCAGAAGCGGAACCGTGATAGAGGCCAACGTACCGCTCGCCCACATACTGCAACTCGAAGGCGGCACCGAGTCCCCGAAACAGACCAAGGCCAGCGCATGACCGATTGTATCCGTATCGCCATTGTCGATGACCATCCCATGGTCGCCGAGGGGATCGAAGCGATCCTGGAAAGCTACGACGATATCGAGGTAGTCGCGACCCTCTCTTCGGGTCGGGAGATCATCGAACAAGCCCCCGACCTGACCCCCGATGTCATCCTGCTGGACCTCAACATGCCGGGCCTTGGCGGGCTGTCGACGACGGAAATCCTGCTGGAACGGCAGCCCGATACGCGAATCCTGATCCTGTCGATGCACGACAGCCCTGAATACATCAGCTCCGCTCTCAGTCATGGCGCCAGCGGATACGTTCTGAAGGATGTGCCCACGGAAGAGATCAAGCGCGCCATCGACGCCGTCAGCGCGGGCGAAAGGTATCTCTGCACCGGCGCACAAGGCTCGCTTGCGCCGGACACGGGCGAAACCCGTGCGCAACTGACCAACCGCGAACAGACAATTCTGCTGCAACTTGCGCAAGGCAAGTCGAACAAGGCTGTTGCCTTCGCTCTGGATATCTCGGTCCGAACGGTCGAAACCCATCGCAAGAACATCAAGCGAAAGCTTGGAATCAGTTCTACCGCCGGCCTCACGCGCTACGCTATGGAGCACGGGGTGCTGCAGGGAACTGGAGTTTCCCTGTAGCGCCGGCCCTTCGTGGATCAATTTTGCGGCACCGCATGCCGCGGCGCAGAAAAATTTATGCTGCACCCCTTCCATAATTTCAGAATTCTGTCATCGTTAAGACATTCTTGGCCATGGGGGACACCATGCAGGACGTTCAAGAAGACTACGGCGAAAGCACGGTCGAGTTCGCCGATTTCACCTTCGACCGCCAGAAAGCCGTTTGCTACGGCCTTCAGAACAACGCCGGCGGCACCACGACGATCATCAATTTCGCCTCGGAGCGGCTGGCCGACAGGTTTCGCACAGCCTATCTCAACGAGTTGAACATCCGCATCATCCAGAACGAGGCGCAGCTGATCTGCTTCGCGGATTACGACACGGTGATGCGCAAGTCGCAGGATGATCCGCGGGTTCAGTCTCTCCACTACAACCGCGACTACATGATGGGCGCGCTGGGCCACATGATGTAGGGCTTGTGACCCAAGAGTCTTCGTCCGAAGTCGCTTGGGTCAGAAAATTCGCACGAATTTTCTTCAACCCAGCGGCGCGCCGTCGTCGCGCTTGACGGCCACGATTGCCGAGCGGGGCAACTTGCCCTCGCCATCAGGGAACGGCGCATCGGGATGCTGGATGCCTACGAACATCGTGCGCCGGTCGGCCGACCAGGTCAGGCCCGTGACCTCTGAGCCCTTTGGCCCCGTGAGAAACCGGGCTATTTCGCCCGTGACCGGGTCTCCGACCAACATCTGGTTGTTGCCCATGCCTTCGAACTCGCCTTCGTTGCTGTCGTCGCCATCGGTCTGGATCCAGACCAGCCCGGCGCTGTCGAAGGCCATGCCGTCGGGAGAGTTGAACATGTTCCCGGCGGTGAAGTTCTCGGACCCGCTGTAGATATTGTCGTAAACCTCTGGGTTGCCCGCCATCACGTAAAGATCCCAGGTGAAACGATCATTGGCGTGATCGTCATTTTCCGGCCGCCAGCGCACGATTTGACCGTAATTGTTGGTCTCGCGCGGGTTGGGGCCATTGACCGGCGTTTCGTCACCGCCAGCGTTGGATGTCACGCCGCGGTTCTTGTTGTTGGTCAGGCAGCAATAGGCCTCGACCGCGTGCGGGTTGGCGGCAATCCATTCGGGGCGGTCCATGGTCGTGGCCCCCACCGCCGAACCGGCCTGCCGCGCGAAGATCAGGATTTCGGCCAGGCTGGCCATTCCGGTGGTCTCGGGCGTCAGGCCCAGCCATTCGCCGCTCTGGTCGTCGTGGAACTTCGCCACGTAAAGCGTGCCCTCATCCAGCAATCCTTCGGTCGGGCCGCCGGGCGTGTAGGTGCCGTTCGACACGAAACGATAGAGGAACTCTCCGCGCTCGTCGTCGCCCATATAGACCACGACCCGTCCGTCAGAAGCCAGCACCACCTCGGCATTCTCGTGCTTGAAACGCCCTAGGCCGGTATGCTTGATCGGAGTGCTGTCGGGGTCTGCGGGATCGATCTCGACCACCCAGCCGGCGCGGTGCGGCTCGTGCGGATGTTTCGATATGTCGAAACGGTCGTCCCACTTGTGATAGTCATAGCCCCAACCGTCAGCGCCGATGCCGTAGCGCTCGTAGCCTGTATCGACCGGGTTCGACACCTCGACGGCGCCGGTGGCGCCGAAGTAACCATTGAAGTTTTCCTCGCAAGTCAGGTACGTGCCCCAGGGCGTCTTGCCGGACCCGCAATTGTTGAAAGTGCCAAGGCTTTCGGTGCCGGAAGGATCGGCGTCGGTCTTCAGCAGGGTATGCGCCGCGGCCGGGCCGGCGATCTTCATCGGCGTCAGGTGCGTTATGCGACGGTTCATGGGGCTGTCCTTGACCACATGCCAGCCCTCCGCGTCTTCGGCCACCTCGATCACGGCGACGCCTTGCAGTCTTTGAAGCTTGCGCACGTCATCCAGTCCTGTCGGAACGCCATCCGTTGCATGGGGCAGGTTTATCTCACGGTTGGTGTACTCGTGATTGATCGCCAGAAGCTGCCGCCCGCCAACCTGAAAGCTCTCCATCCCGTCCGTGTTCTCGCCGAAGATGCGGTCGGCGCTGTCGGCGTCACCGCCGGTTTCGTGGTCGAACTCCGGCGCGTCCGAAAAGATCGGATCACCCCAGCGGATCAGCACGTGCCAGCTATAGTCATCGGGCACGTGCACGGTGGCGTCGGTCTGGATACCGATCGGGGTGAAGGGGAACCGGCTGCTGGCCTGTGCCTGAGCCGAGGTCGCAGAGATCATCGCACCTGTGCCCATCGCCGCAGCCCCCGAGCCGAAGGCGAGCACACCACCCAGAAAACCCCGCCGCGAAATCGCGGCCTCGACCACCCGGTCGAAGTCGTTCTCGACCGGACGCGGATTTATCAGTTCGTCCCAATCGTCGGCGGAAAGGCGGGTGAGGTCGGCGTCATTCATGGCAGGTCTCCGGCTGACGGTGGCGTTTGGACACCCCAAGATTGCCACGTGACTGTAACAACCTTCGGACGGGTTGGTGACAGTCCCTCAAACCTGCGCGTCTTTGCCGCGCCGCATTCTGCGCAACAAATGCAAAGAAACAGCCCCTTTGCGCGACATTTTTCGCGCAAAATCCTGTTGACGCTCCCGAAAGCCGCACCTAAGGTCGCCAAACGCAGCAAGGAGTCGCCAAGAATGGCATCGCTAATCGTAATCGTAGGTGAATGGCGCATGGGCCGGTAACGGACACCATAACGGTACCCCATGCGCCCTCGGAACCCTCCGGGGGCTTTTTTGTGCGTAACGCAAAGAGACACATGTCATGAACGGAGCAACAAGATGACACGTCAGATGACCGGAGCGAAAATGGTGGTTCAGGCCTTGAAGGATCAGGGTGTGGACGTCGTATTCGGATATCCCGGCGGTGCCGTGCTACCGATTTATGACGAGATTTTTCAGCAGAACGACATTCGGCACATCCTTGTGCGTCACGAGCAGGGCGCGGTGCACGCCGCTGAAGGTTACGCGCGCTCGACCGGCAAGCCCGGCGTCGTTCTGGTGACATCGGGGCCGGGTGCGACCAACGCGGTCACGGGCCTGACCGACGCGCTGATGGATTCGATCCCGCTGATCGTCCTGACCGGCCAGGTGCCCACGTTCATGATCGGCTCGGACGCCTTTCAGGAAGCCGACACCGTGGGCATCACCCGCCCCTGCACCAAGCACAACTGGCTGGTCAAGGAAACCGAGCGGCTGGCCCAGACCATTCACGAGGCGTTTCACGTGGCGACCTCGGGCCGGCCCGGGCCGGTGCTGGTCGATATTCCCAAAGACGTTCAGTTCGCCTCGGCCAAGTATCTGGAGCCGGCGCAGACCAAGACCTCGCATTACCAGCCTCAGACCGCCGGCGATATCGACACGATCACCGAACTGGTCGAGGCGCTGGAACAGGCCGAGCGGCCGATCTTCTATACCGGTGGCGGCGTCATCAATTCGGGCGACGAGGCGACGGCGCTTCTGCGCGAACTGGTCGAGGCCACGGGCATCCCGATCACTTCCACGCTGATGGGCCTGGGCTGTTATCCGGCCTCGGGCAAGAACTGGCTGGGTATGCTGGGGATGCACGGCCTTTACGAGGCCAACATGGCGATGCACGATTGCGATCTGATGATCAATATCGGCGCACGGTTCGACGACCGGATAACCGGGCGGCTGGACGCGTTCTCGCCGGGCTCGCAGCGGGCGCATATCGATATTGACCCGTCCTCGATCAACAAGGTGATCCGCACCGACTTTCCCATCGTGGGCGACGTCAAGGAAGTGCTGCGCCAGTTGCTTTCGGTCTGGAAAGAGCGCGGCAGCAAGATCAACCGAGAGGCCATCCGCAATTGGTGGAGCCGGATCGAGGAATGGAAGAAGATCAATTGCCTGGCCTTCACGCAGAAGGGCAAGACGATCAAGCCGCAGCACGCCATGCACCGGCTGGAGGAACTGACGAAGGGGCATGATCGCTACATCTGCACCGAAGTGGGTCAGCACCAGATGTGGGCGGCGCAATATCTGGGGTTCGAACATCCGAACCGTTGGATGACCTCCGGCGGTCTTGGCACCATGGGATACGGTTTTCCGGCGTCGATCGGCGTGCAGGTGGCGCATCCCGAGGCGCTGGTGATCAACGTCGCGGGCGAGGCGTCGTGGCTGATGAACATGCAGGAGATGGGCACCGCGGTGCAGTACCGCCTGCCGGTCAAGCAGTTCATCCTGAACAACGAACGCCTTGGCATGGTGCGTCAGTGGCAGGAACTGCTGCATGGCGAGCGCTACTCGCACTCGTGGTCCGACGCTCTGCCCGATTTCGTCAAGCTGGCCGAAGCCTTTGGCGCTAAGGGCATCCAGTGCTCGGATCCTGCCGATCTGGACGATGCGATCATGGAGATGCTGAACTACGACGGGCCGGTGATTTTCGATTGCCTGGTCGAGAAGCACGAGAACTGCTTCCCGATGATCCCGTCGGGCAAGGCGCATAACGAGATGCTGCTGGGCGAGAATGCGTCCACGGCCGATGCCATAGACGCAGGCGGCGCGGTGCTGGTGTAGACCAGCACTGTCGCCCGGCAAACTTCAAAGGACCAGAAGCTCATGTCAGCTCTAAAAATCAAAAAAGGCGCGTCCAGCCATTCGGCCTACAACTTGCGCCCGACCTTCTCGGATGCCGAAGAGCGTCACACGCTTGCCGTCATCGTGGACAACGAACCGGGCGTTCTGGCGCGCGTGATCGGATTGTTCTCGGGGCGCGGTTACAACATCGACAGCCTGACCGTGGCCGAGGTCGATCATACGGGGCATATGTCTCGGATCACGATTGTCACCACCGGCACACCGCAGATCATCGAACAGATCAAGGCCCAACTGGGCCGTATCGTGGTGGTCCACGAAGTGCATGACCTTACGGTCGAGGGGCGCACGGTCGAGCGCGAGCTGGCACTGTTGCGCGTCACCGGGACAGGCGACAAGCGGGTCGAGGCGCTACGGCTGGCGGATATCTTTCGAGCGAACGTGGTGGACAGCACACTGGACAGTTTCGTGTTCGAGATCACCGGCACGTCCGAAAAGGTCGACGCGTTCGCCGACCTGATGCGCCCCCTCGGGCTGGAAGAGATTGCCCGCACCGGGGTCGCGGCCCTGTCACGTGGCAGCTGAGCCTCGCGGAGGTCTTGCCTAGCTGAACTTGACGATCGCCTGCTTGGTATCCGGCCCGGTCGGGAGCGCAACGTTGCGGCGGTCGCGGCCCGGCGTGAAGGGCAGGATATTGCTGGCAGCGCCTGCCTGGCCTGATTGGGGCGCGAGTGGTTGCGCCTCGGTCATGCCGCGCAGATCCGCAGCCAGAAAGGGGTATTGCTCGCTTGACACGATTTCTATCTCGAAGGCGACGCGCATACCGCGCCCGTCACGTATCTTGAATGAGACAAGATCGCCTTCTTCGAAGCTCGGCGCCTCAGAGAACTGCGATTGATCACCGTCGAAAAAGGCCAGGCTTCCGTGGTCCTCGCACCAGATCAACGCCCGTTTCGTGCATCGATCAGTCCACAATACAGCACCGTACATAGCGTCCCCGCAACTATCCTGAATTAAGGATAGGACAGTGCCACGCTACGTTCACGGTAAAATCGACGCTTTGGTTACATCCATTTGTGTCAGATGCGTGTTGACCTGACGCTAATTCGCGTCATTTTCTGGACATAACCGTTCCGGTTCGTGTAATCAGTTGCCAAATCATGTATCCGATACCCTGCGGGACGTGTCGGCTGGAAACGGAAACGATGCCAAGTTGACAAAAAAAACCGCGACAGGCGCCAGTCCGCATCATCCCGACGACCCGGCCGCGCTGAGAGGAATATTTGGACAGAACCTAAAAACCCTTACCGCACCGTACGGGTCGGTTTCGGCGCTGTGCCGAGAACTGGGAATCAACCGCACGCAATTCAATCGCTACCTGTCGGGCGAGAGCTTTCCACGGCCGGACGTGCTTCATCAAATTTGCCGGTTCTTCAATGTCGATGCGCGCATATTGCTCGAACCTGTCGAGGCAATCTACACAACCTCTCCCGAACTGCTGAGCCATCCGTTCCTGTCGGGCTTCTTCGGCAGCGGACCGACAGCGGTGCCCGAGGATTCCTTTCCCAGCGGGTTCTACAGTTTCGTCCGGCGGTCCTTTATCGACGACGCGCTGTTTACCATAGGTCTTGTTTATGTGCATCGCCAAGAGCCCTACACCTTTCTGCGCGGGTTCGAGCCGCGCGATGCCCTGCGAAGTCAGGGCCTGTCCACCGCGGCTGGCAGTCGCGAATACCGCGGCCTTGTCATGCGCCAAGAGGAAGGTGTGATGGCGCTTGTCACGCATCGCAGTTCGCTGGCCTGCTCCTTCAACTTCCTGACGCGGGAGACCTCCTTCCAGTCCAATATCTGGGAAGGGTACGCCACGCGGACGGTGCGCGAAAAGGTCACCGGGCGACGGGCGGCGCGCATGGTCTACGAGTATCTCGGTCCCGGTCTGCAACGTGCACTGCCGGTCGCGCGCCGCGCGGGACTGGCGGCGCTGGAGGATATTCCCCTGTTCCATGCAAGGCTGTTGCGCCTGAACGAGACCTTTCGCTAGAGCGCCTTCCGAACCGAACGCCGCACGCGTCGCATTTCGTGAGGTCATGTCGGGATTTGTCGGTTACGGCACGCGAATTTCAGGCAATCGGAACGCGTAACCAGCCAAGGGGATGCGCCACCGATGTCCGCAACGATTTCCGATCTTTCCGCCGTTCGCACCAGTGTGGAAAAGGCCAACGGCTTGCCCAACGCCCATTACATCGACCCCGCCGTCTATGCCGAGGAGCGTCAGGCGCTGCTCTATACGCAGTGGGCCGGGCTGTCCGTGGCCGCCGACGTACCGGAGCCGGGGGATGCCAAGCCGATCGAGTTCCTGGGCATGCCGCTGCTCTTGTTGCGGGACAAGGATGGCGATGTCCGGGTGTTTCAGAACATCTGCCGCCACCGGGGCATGATCCTGGTGGAAGAGCCGCGCAAGATCGAGGGCGCGATCCGCTGCCCCTACCATTCCTGGTGCTATTCCACCAAGGGCAAGCTGGTCTCGACCCCGCATGTGGGCGGGCCGGGGCACAACACGCACGAGGCGATCAAGCGCGACGACCTGGGCCTGATCGAGGTGCGCAGCCACGTGTGGCGCGATGTCGTGTGGGTCAACGTTTCGGGCGATGCGCCGGCCTTCGAGGAGGCCATGAAGGACGTTATGGAGCGCTGGTCGGAATTCGAGCTGCCCGTCTATCACGGCGGGGTCGACAGCAAGATCGAGTTCGAGGTCAACACCAACTGGAAGCTGGCGGTCGAGAATTATTGCGAGAGCTATCACCTGCCGTGGGTGCATCCCGGGCTCAACAGCTATTCCAAGCTGGAAGACCATTACAACATCGAAAAGCCCGGCGCGTTCTCGGGTCAGGGCACGATGGTCTATCGTCAGTTGACCAACGAGAACGGCGAAAAGCTCCCGGATTTTGAAGGGGTTGGCGCCAAGTGGAATGAACAGGCGGAGTATATCGCGGTCTACCCCAACGTCCTCTTGGGCGTGCATCGCGACCACGCCTTTGCCATCATCCTGGAGCCGAAGGGCCCCGAGAAAACGGTCGAGCATATCCACCTCTATTACTCGGTTCCCGACAGCGACGAAGGACTGCGGATGCGCAACACGCAGCTTTGGAAGACCGTTTTCGAAGAGGATCTCTTCGTGGTCGAAGGCATGCAGCGCGGGCGCCATGCGGACCAGTTCGACGGTGGCCGGTTCTCGCCCGTCATGGACAGCCCAACCCATTGTTTTCATGACTGGGTTGCCGGCAAGGTCGAGGCCTATCGCGGCATGGGAAAGGCCGCGGAATGAGCGGCACGCTGGACACTGCGATGATCGCGGCGCACGAGGCGCATGACAGTGCCGCCCTGATCCGGCTTTACACGCAGGCGGCGGATACTGCGAATGACCTGGATGCGTCGTGCTTTTACCTGACACATGCGTATGTGTTCGCGCTGGAGGCCGGGGCGCCGGCGGCTCGGAGCCTGCATTCGCGGCTGGTGCGGCACGGGCGCGAAGCCTGAGGGCACTGGACGGGTAAGAATTGCGACTCGGCCAGATTCGGCACGTCGGTATCGCGTCGGTATCCAGGTGGTATCGCGGCGGTGCGATTTTTGCCCTGGCCCTGGGATTAACCGGACGTGCGGTGCGACCCGCGCGGGCAGAAGAGCGTTAAAATCGGGTGAAGCCGACGAGCCCGGCGGCGCGTGGGTTTTCACCCACCCTACGCGGCCGGTCGCGCGGACTCCCGGACTTGATCCGGGATCTCTGCCCGAGGACGCTCTTGCGTCCCGGTGCCCGCAAATCGAACGATGTCCGGGCCAGAATTGCCTTAATGGGATGGCAAGTTTTTTGCAGGAGAGTGTCGCAATCCCCCATCGAGGCCACATGCAGACCAGACCCGATCAAATGTCCATGGCCCGCCATGCGCGCCTGTTCGAACTGCTGCGGCAGGAGAACATGGCGCTGAAAATACGGTCCATGCCCCCTGCCCCGAGACCGAACGATCGGCACGCGGCCCTGAGGTTTCGCCAGGCGGCGGAGCGCTCGCTGATCGGGGTGTCGGCAACGTTCTAACCGCGGAAGCCCGTTGCCACCACGAATTTCTCGGAACTATCGGAGCGGGACGCGGGCGGCTTGACGTTGGCGACCTTGGTGAAGCGCTGCTTCAGCAATTTCTGCAAATCGCCCTCGGCCCCGCCGGCGAGGACCTTGGAGACGAAGGTACCGCCCTCTTCGAGCACGTCGAAGGCGAGGTAGGCCGCGGCCTCGCAGAGGGCGATGATGCGCAGGTGGTCGGTCTGCTTGTGGCCCGAGGAGGCGGCGGCCATGTCGGACATGACCACGTCGGCCTTGCCCCCGAGCCATTCCTTCACCCTTTCGTCGGCGTCGTCTTCCATGAAATCGAGCACATGCAACTCGCAGCCCGCGATGGGATCGACCTCCTGCAGGTCGATGCCGAGGATGGAGCCCTGCGCCTTGCCGGACTTCTCGCCCAGGGCGTTGACGCGCGGCACGGCGACCTGGCACCAGCCGCCGGGGGCGCAACCGAGGTCCACCACCCGCGCGCCGGGCACGAGGAAGCGGAACTTGTCGTCAAGCTCCATGATCTTGTAGGCGGCACGGCCGCGATAGCCCTCGGCCTGGGCGCGTTTCACGTATGGGTCGTTGAGTTGCCGTTGCAGCCAGCGGGTGGAACTGCTGCGCCGGCCCTTGGCGGTCTTGACCTTGACGGTCAGGTCGCGCTGGCCGCGGCCGGAGGTGTTCTTACCCGTGGGGCCCTTGCCGGTTGGTTTCTTGGCCATCAGTCCTGTCCTTCGATCAACACGCCGTCGGCGGCCATCTGGGCGTAGAGCATGCCCTCGCGCAGGCCGCGGTCGGCCACCGACAGCCGGTCGGTGGGCCAGCAGCGCAATAGCGCCTGGAGGATCGCGGCGCCAGACATGATCAGCGCCTGCCGGTCCAGCCCGATGCGCGGGTCGCGACGGCGGCCGGCGGGGCCCATGGCGAGGTAGTCGCGAATGACCTTGTCGATCTGGTCGGAGGTCATGCGCAGCCCGTCGACCTTGTTGCGGTCATAGCGCTTGAGGCCGAGATGGCTGGCCGCCACGGTCGTCACCGTGCCCGAGGTGCCGACGATCTGGAAGCCGTCGCGCGGGGGTTCGTCCTTGTAGGGGGCGAATTCGGCAAGGTTTTCCTCGAAAAACCAGCTCATGAGGGCGAAGCGTGCGGCGTCGTCCTCGACATCGTTGAACTGGTCGCGCAGCGTCGCTACGCCCAAGGGCACGCTGATCCAGTCGACCACGCGGGCCGAGGGGCCGTCGCTGCGCCGGGCGTCGGGAAAGCCGCCATGCATCCGCATGATGGCCGAGGCCCGTTCGCGGGGGCGCACGTTGGTCAGGTCGATCCAGACAAGCTCGGTTGAGCCGCCGCCGATATCGACGACAAGCAACTGCTCGGTCTTCTTGCCGACCAGAGGAGCGCAGGAGACAACGGCCAGCTGCGCCTCTTCCTGCGGTTCGATGATGTCGAGGCGCAGGCCGGTTTCCCGCTCGACCTTTTTCATGAAGGCGGTGCCGTTGGAGGCGCGGCGGCAGGCCTCGGTCGCGACGAGCCGCATCCGCTTGACCTTGTTGCGCTTGAGCTTTTGCTGGCAGACGCGCAGGGCCTGGATGGTGCGGTAGATCGAGGCGCGCGACAGCTTGCCGGTCTGTTCCAGCCCCTGCCCCAGCTGCACCGATTTCGAAAAACTGTCCACGACTTTGAACTGAGCGCCGTCGGGTCGGGCGATCAGCATACGACAACTGTTCGTTCCCAGATCCAGCGCCGCGTAGAGCGGGCGGGATTCGGGCGAGATCAGTGCGGGGCTTTCGACCTTTGGCCGTTCTGGTGAACGAGGGACCGCGCCCGCACTTTCGGGACGCTTGGGCGCCATAACTCACGCCCTCCATTTCGAGTTGATATAAAGGTAGTCCTTCCAAGGCCGTCACGCAATACTTGCTACTCATCTACCTTCCCCTCGGCGTTGAAGGGCCGGGTCGCGTTTGACTTCGGCAGATGTTTGCCCCTAGCCTTTGAAGGCTGCGGTCTGCTCAGGCCCTTGGGGGTGCCATGTTTACGATTATCGCCTTGTCGCTGCTGGGTATCGGGGCCAGTGCATTTATCATTGATGAGTTCGTCAACGACGATGACGACGAACCGGCGCGGGATGTGGCTGTGCCCGGCGGCGGTGACGATGATGCGCAGGACCCGTCGACGGACGGCGGAGACTCCGGGGACGACCCAGGAGAAGACATCGGAGACGTACCGCCGGAGGATCAGACCGATATGCCCGGGGCCGAGACCGTGTTCATGGGCACCGACGGTGATGACACGATCGCAGCCGAGGATATCGGCGCCCGTGTCGAGACTGTGGAAGCCGGTGATGGAGACGATTCCATCGCGACGGGGGTCAATAACATCGACATCCTGGGCCAGGACGGGAATGACACGATCACGATCGGGGACGATCAACCCATCGTCTACAACGTGAACGCGGATGGCGGCGCGGGAGACGACGTGATGACCGCCCACGACCCTTCGGCCTCGGTGCTGCGGGGCGGTGACGGGAACGACGAGATCAACGTTCAGCAAGAGAGCTATGACGAGGAGTTCACGCAGTTGGAGGGTGGCGATGGCGACGACACGCTGAACCTCGACCTTGCCGTGCCCGACCAGAGCCCGCAGATCGGATTGCAGGCCTATGGCGGTGACGGGGCCGATACGTACACCCTGACCTTCATGCCGGCCTATGGTGACGGCGCGGATGAAGACGCGGAACCGGCGCGCATTCTCGACCTGCGCGATTTCGATCCCGCGGAAGACCAGATCGTGATCGACCTGAGCGACACCGCCGGGTCCGGCGACGCGGTCGAGACCGAAATCCGCGACAGCGAGGATGGCGACTCTCTGGAGATCGTCGTGTCGTTTCTGAACGAGGCCGGAGACAGTGTTTCGGGCACGATCAACCTTGGTACTTTGGCGGGCACGCCGGGGCTTGACCCCCAGGACTTCATCTCGATCGTGACCGCCTGACGAGCCTGGTGAGGGCAAGACCGGTCCCGGATGTTTCCGCTCGGCCACGTGCCGCTGGCGTTGAGCCATGCGCGGGATAAACTTGAATCATTTTCCGGTGGCTTGCAGTGGCCTTGAAACGACATGCCGGTTAGGGTGACGTCGCTGGAAGATGCCGTTAAGTCGAAAAACGACCCTGTCGGACCCGGCTGGTGAATTAGAGAGAGTCAACCGAGGTAGAGGAATCAGCGATGGTCGATGTGACTGTGGTATACTGGCGGGACATCCCCGCGCAGGTGATCGTCGGCAAGGGCCGGCGCGGGTCCAAGCGCCCCCTGCCCGAGCGGTTCGAGCAGGCTATCGACCGTGCCGCCATGAAGGTCGGCGCCGAGGACACCGATGCCTATCTCGCCGAGTGGCGCAAGGCCGCGCCCTACGAGGTGGAGGGCGATGCCGACGCGGTGGCCGAGGCTGAGGCGGCGCGGCTGGACAAGGAATACGATCAGGACCGCATCAAGCAGCTGATCGCGAATGACGGTTGGGCCGGCTCGCAGTGAGCGGTGCCCGCAAATCTTTCTGGGAGGCCGCGATGGCTCTTTTGAACTTCAAGAAACGTGAAGCCCCGGGCGCACGTACGGTCAACCCGCAGGTCGAGGCACTGCTGGACGGGTATTCCATCGAGGTGATGCCGCGCACCGCCGAGAAGGTGGACAACTTCCGCGACCTGCTGCCCGAGGGCACGCGCGTCTACATCGCGCATATCGAAGGCACGCCGATCGAGGACATGGTGGTGACCGCCAAGCGCGTGGCCGCCGAAGGCTACAAGGTGATGCCGCACTTCCCGGCGCGGATCATCAAGGACCGGGCGACGCTGGAAGACTGGATCGCGCGCTACCAGGGCGAGGCGGGCGTCGACCAGGCGCTGGTGCTGGCCGGTGGCGTGACCGAGCCGCATGGCGATTTCGACAGCTCGATGCAGTTGCTGGAATCCGGCGCGTTCGACCGGGCGGGCTTCAAGCGGCTGCACGTGGCGGGCCACCCCGAGGGCAACAAGGACATCGACCCCGATGGCGGGCGCAGGAACGTCGACGACGCGATGCAGTGGAAGCAGAAGTTTTCCGAGCGGACCGACGCCGAGATGGCGCTGGCCACGCAGTTCGCGTTCGATGCCGACCCGATCATCAAGTGGGCCAACGACCTGTCGGCCGCCGGCATCACCCTGCCCATCCATATCGGCATCGCCGGGCCGGCCAAGCTGCAGACGCTGATCAAGTTCGCCATTGCCTGTGGGGTGGGCCCGTCGCTGAAAGTGCTGCAAAAGCGTGCGATGGACGTCTCCAAGCTGCTGTTGCCCTACGAGCCGACCGACGTGCTGAACAAGCTGGCGGCGCACAAGGCGGCCAACCCGGATTTCAACATCACCAACGTGCACTTCTTCCCGCTGGGCGGCATCAAGACCAATGCCGAGTGGGCGATCGAAAACGGCGGCGCCTCGGCTGTGCCCGCCGCGAAACAAGGATAAGTCATGACGCGTACCATCGTCGAAAGCAAAACCAAGACCGCCATCATCGGGTTCGACCAGCCGTTCTGCGTGATCGGTGAGCGGATCAACCCGACCGGCCGCAAGAAACTGGCCGCCGAACTGGAAGCGGGCGATTTCTCGACCGTGGAGGCCGACGCCATCGCGCAGGTCGCGGCGGGCGCGACGGTCCTGGATATCAACGCGGGCGTTGTCTACAACTCGAACCCCGATCCCAACCAGACCGAGCCGCCGCTGATGCGCAAGGTCGTGGAACTGGTGCAGGGGCTGGTGGACGTGCCGCTGTGCATCGACAGCTCGGTGCCCGGCGCGCTGGAAGCGGGGCTTGAGACCTGCGAGGGTCGCCCGCTGCTGAACTCGGTCACCGGCGAGGAAGAGCGGCTGGAACTGGTTCTGCCGCTGGTCAAGAAATACAACGTCCCCGTGGTGGCGATCTCGAACGACGACACCGGGATTTCCGAAGATCCTGACGTGCGCTTTGCCGTGGCCAAGAAGATCGTGGAACGGGCCGCCGATTTCGGCATTCCGGCGCATGACATCGTGGTCGACCCGCTGGTCATGCCGATCGGCGCGATGGGCACGGCCGGTCAGCAGGTCTTTACGCTTGTCCGCCGCCTGCGCGAGGAACTGGGCGTGAACACCACCTGCGGTGCGTCCAACATCAGCTTCGGCCTGCCCAACCGGCACGGCATCAACAACGCGTTCCTGCCGATGGCGATGGGTGCGGGGATGACGAGCGCCATCATGAACCCGATCGCCCTGCCCGTGAAGGAGGCCGAGAAGGCCGCCAAGCGGGCCGAGGCCGAGGCCGCGGGGATCATCATTCCCGAGGACATGGACGACGAGACCTTCTGCCAGCTGTTCGGCCTGGGCAGCACCAAGCCGCGCGCGGGCAAGGAGATGGAGGCCATTCGCGCCGCCAACTTCCTGACCAACAACGACCCGCATGGCGGCGAGTGGATCAAGTTCAACAAGGCCCCGCCGAAAGCCGGCGAAGAAGAGGCCGGACGTGGCGGACGCGGTGGACGGCGCCGTCGCCGGGCCTGAACACCCGGACAGTGAACTCTGGAAAGCCCCGGTCTCGCGCCGGGGCTTTTTCATTGTGCGAGGGCGATGAGCGAGCTTCAGACATGCCCGAGATCCTGGTAGCTGTCCGTTGGCACAGGGGGTCGCAACAGCCGGTTTCTGCGCGTAATTATATTTGCCTTGATATTTGGTGTGTGGGATGCCAGCCTACCAGTGTGGGCAAAATGACAGCGCGTACGAGGAGGTTCGCGCTGCCTCAATTTGCCCTGACAACAAAGAGTATCGCCCGACGCGTGTCACGGACGACCCGAGCGGCCTCAGGGCGCATCGGACTGGTCCTGCGAAGGGCTTGCACGATGTCTGGGAGGACAAGAGTTGAGTGACATTTCAATACCAGCGGGAGGCAAGGATACCGCCGAAAGCGGATCCGATGCCGTGCCAGGCGAAACGATCTACCTCGATGCGCCGGGAACGACGCTGAAGGACACCTGGAAGAACGCAGGCCCGGGGATCGCCGCCGCGATGACGGGCATCGGGGCGAGCCACATCATGCACGGTCCGACCGCCGGCGCGCAGTACGGTTACGCCCTGCTGTGGATCATCCCGGCGGCCTATATCCTGAAATACTGCTGTTTCGAATTCGCGCACCGCTACACGATGGTGAAGGGCGAAAGCATCATGAACGCCTATGCCCGGGTCGGCCAGTGGCCGTTCTGGTATCTTGGCTTCCAGTCGCTGGCCAACACCTTTGGCATTGCGGGGCGGGCCCTGGGGTGCGGTGCGCTGCTTTGGGCCGCGTTTCCGTTCATGTCGCTGGAAATGTGGTCGATGTCCGTCCTGCTGATCAGTGTCGCGATCCTGTGGCTGGGCAAGTACGAGGTGTTCGAAGGCGTGGTGAAGGTGGCGATCATCGTCTTCGCGCTGTCGTCCTTCATCGCCTTCGCGCTGCAGGCACCGCCCCCGGGTGAGTACCTGTCGCGGCTGATGCCGAGCCTTCCGCCGGCCGGGGCCATGATCCTGTTCGGGGCGATGTTCGGGTATTTTCCGACCACGACCGAGGTGTCCGCGATGCAGTCCAACTGGGCCGTCGACAAGAAAAGCGGCATGGTCTACGTCAAGGAAATGCGCGAGAAGGGCCACACGGTCGAAGTGCATCCCGACTACATGAAGAACTCGATGATCCTCTATCGCCGCGACATGAACGTGTCCTATATCATCGCGGCGCTGACCGGCATGGTGTTCCTGATCGTGGGCGCCGTCGTGCTGAACCCGATCGGGCTGGTTCCCGCGGGGCGTGAAATGGGCGTGACGATCGCGCGCATCTATACCGACACGTTCGGCGCGTGGGTTTTCCCGGTCATCATCGCGGGCGGTATCGCGGCGCTGTTCTCGACCGTGTTCACCTATTTCGACGGTCAGGCGCGCGTGTTCGAGGAATGCTGTGTGCGGCTGAAGACGAGCTGGGACACGCCCGGAACGCGCAAGCTGATCAACCGCGGGTTCCAGGTGTTGTGGGTCATCGGGGGGGCTGCGGTGATGTTCGGATTGCCGAAGCCGATCCTGGTGGTGCAGCTTGCTTCGATCCTGGCGCTGGTCTTCTCGCCGGTCATCTACTGGCTGACGATCAAGGCGATCACCGATGGCTTCCAGACGCCGGAGGAGCGCGAGCACATGCCCGGCCGCTTCATGATGGGGCTGGCCTGGGCCGGGACGATCGGCCTGACCCTGGTGTCGATCTACGTGCTGTTCATGATGGCGACGGCCTAGCGCGCCCCGACCTTGTACGAAAAGGCCGCGCCACGGGATACCGTGGCGCGGCTTTTTTCATGGGCGGGCCGGATGCGGCGCCCCTGCCCCGGACGCGCGTGCCGCCGCGTCAGACGATCAGCACCGGCACGGGCGAGAGATACGTGACCTTCTGCGAGACGCTGCCGAGAAGGTAGCCTTCCATCGAACCCATGCCCCGCCGGCCGATCACGATCAGGTCGATGCCGTGCTCCTCGACGAACTTGACGATGTTGCGCGCGGTGGGGCCGGCCATGACGAAGGCGCGGACGTCAGTCTTGCCGGCGTCCTGCGCGCGTTTCTTCGCGGTGCCGACGACCTCTTCGGCGTGGCTGCGCATGGCGTCGTCCATGTTGCCCGGTTCGTCGGGGCGAACCATGGACAGCGAAGCCTCGAGCATCGAATGGTGACGATAGACGGTCAAGATCGTCAGCGCGGCGCCGCCGCAGAGGGCCGCCATCTCGATGGCCCTGTCCACGGCCAACTCGGAATTGGGCGACCCGTCGAAGGGCACCAGGATGGATTTGTACATGTCTCTCCTCCGGTTACTTGTCGAAGGCCAGGTCCCGCAGGAACAGGGCGATCTGGGGGAAGAAGATCAGCAGCACGGCGACCGACAACAGGATGAAGATGAAGGGCGGCGTGCCGCGGATCACCTCGATATAGGGCCGCTTGAAAACGGCGATGGCCGTGAAGATGTCGCAGCCGAAGGGCGGCGTGGCCGAACCGATGGCGACCTGAAGCGTGATGATCGTACCGACCAGCACCGGGTCGAGCCCGACGGACTCGACCACAGGGGCGAAGATCGGGACCAGGACCAGGATCACCACGATCGGGTCGACGAACATGCAGCCGATGAAGAAGGCGATGGAGATGACGAAAAGCACGCCGATCTGGCCCATCTCGTCGATGCCGATGCCGCCCAGGATTTCCTGCGGGATCTGGGCGAAGGAAATGACCCATGAAAACGCGGCGCCGACGCCCACGAGGATGAACACCACGGCGGTGATGAGGCCGGTGGACTTGGCGGTTTCGTAGACGCCTTTGAGGTCCATTTCGCGGAAGATGATGACTTCGAGCACCAGCGCGTAGAGCACGCAGGCCGCCGCGGCCTCGGTCGGGCTGAAGATGCCGCCGTAGATGCCGCCGATGATGATCACCGGGAAGCCCAGCGGCCAGAGCGCCTTGCGTCCGGCGTTGAAACGTTCGCCCCAGGTGTATTTGGGTTCGGTGGGCACATTGTTGCGCACGGCGTAGATCCACGCGTAGAACGAGAACAGAACGAGGATCAGCAGGCCCGGCCCGATGCCGGCGATGAAAAGCTCGGCGATGGAGGTGTTGGAGACGACGCCATAGATGATCATGCCGATCGAGGGCGGGATCAGGAAGGCGATGTCGGAGGCGTTGACGATGAGCGCGAGGATGAAGCTGTCGTTGTAGCCCGCCTTCTGCATCCGGGGGCGCAGGGGCGAGCCGACAGCCACGACGGTGGCCTGGGTGGAACCGGAGACCGCGCCGAACATGGTGCAGGCGGCGGCGGTCGACACCGCAAGCCCGCCCTTCAGGTGCCCTACGAAGGCCATGACAAGGTCGATCAGGCGGTTGGCGGACTGGCCGCGCGTCATGATGTCGGCGGCAAAGATGAACATCGGCACCGCGATCAGGGACGCGGGCCGGATACCGGCCATGATCTGCTGGATCATGGTTTCAAGCTGACCGAAGCCACCGAACATGGTGTAGAACCCGACGAAGGCGCCGACGATCAGCGGGATCATCATCGGAAAGCCCAGGAGCAGGAGGACGATCATGATTGAAAAGATGGTAAGGGCCATCGTTCAGACCTCCTTCTCGGTGTCGTCATACCCTTCGAGCACGGCGGTCGAGAGGTAGATATCCTTGTCGATGATGTTCTTGATGGCGGTCAGCAGGTACTGCACCCCGGTCATGAAGAAACCCACCGGGACCCATACGAGCGTGATCCAGACCGGGATCTGAAGCGAGGGCAGCACGCGGCCGCGGCCCGACTGGGTGAGAATGTAGGTATAGGCGTAATAGGCCAGCCCGAACATGAACACCGCCGTGACCAGCGTGATGACGATCATCATCAGCTTGCGGGCCTTGGGCGGCATGGTGTCGTAGATCGCAGACATGCGGATATGCCGGCCATGGCGGGCGGCATAGCTGATCCCGGCGAAGGTGATCAGGATGATCAGGATGCGGTTGAGTTCTTCGGAAAAGAAGATGCTGTTCTGAAACACGAAGCGCCCGACCACGTTGGCGATGGTATTGGCCGCCATCAGGAGCACGCCGACGGCGAGCATCACCGCCTCGATCTTGCTGATGAGAATGTCGATGGTGCCGAGAATTCCGGGCAGCGTGGAGACGTATTCTCCCGTGGGTTCGTCGTCCAGCCCAGTGGTGTCGGTCTGCGACTGGATCTGCGAGCCGTGTTCGTCTGACATAGCCTGTCCCCGCGTTCAGTGGTTCCGGCCACGGCCGCGCCCCGGAAGGCACGGCCGCGGCACGGCTTTTGTTGTTATTGGACGGCTTCCAGGTCGGCCTTGAGCTGATCGAGGATCTGCTTGCCGCCATCGCCGGTCATTTCAAGGAACGTGTCCTCGACCGAGGCGCCGGCATCGATGAAGGGCTGGCGCTCTTCCTCGGAAAGGGTGTTGACCTGCATCGAGGGCTTGGCTTCCTTGATCTTCTCGATGCTCTCTTCGTGCAGGCCCTTCTGGTACTCGATGATGTGATCGAAGGCGACGTCGATCGCGTTCTGGATCACGGTCTGGTCTTCTTCCGACAGACCTTCATAGAATTCCTGGTTGGCCATCACCGCGGTGGTGAAGTTGTTGTGCCCGGCGCAGGTGATGACCTCGGTCACCTCGTACATCTTGGTCGACTCGATGAAGAACATCGGGTTTTCCTGGCCCTGGATGATGCCGGTCTGAAGCGCGCCGTAGACCTCGCCCCACGGCAGCGGCGTGGGCGTGGCGCCGAAGGCCTTGTAGCTTTCCACCAGCAGAGGGTTGGTCATGACGCGGAACTTGACCTGGTCGAGGTCGGGCGGCCCGGTGACGGGTTCCTGCGTGGTCATGCAGACCTCGCCTTCGGGGAACATCGTCAGCAGTTCCAGCCCCTGTTCGGCGTAGAGCTCGGGGAACATCTCGTTGATGGCCTTGGAGGTGCGGAAGAACTCGCCCAGTTTCTCGGTGTCCTGCGGCAACAGGTACGGCACGAAGAAGACCTGCGCCTCGGGGATCAGAGAGCCGGTGAAGCCCGGGCTTTGATCGACGAATTGCAGGATGCCGGCCTGGGCCTGCTCCATCGTGTCGGCGGATTCGCCCAGCGTGCCGTAGGGGAACAACTGGATGGTGTGGTCGGAATTGGCCTCGACCTCTTCCTTGAACTTCTGGGCATAGACGCCCTGGACCTCGTCGAGCGCTTCTTCGAAAGCGTAGCGCCAGGTCTCGGCGTTCGCGGTACTTGCGCTCAGTGCCATGCCTGCGGCGACCGCGGCGGCAAAGGACGTGGGCAAAAATCTAGCCATTTCAAATCTCCCATTTCTTTCGTGACTGACCCTAGGCTGAGGGGCCGGCGTTAAGCTGTCAATTAACTTATCCGGCGCGACCGAGGCGGCGCGACACGGTGACGGGACTTTGGAGGTGTTGAAATTACTCAATAAAATCAAGCCAATGCCTGTGCATTGACCATGGCCTGCAGCGTCGAAAACCATGCTGAAAAATCAGGCGCCTTTTCTGGGGGAACCTGTGCGTGCAACGTGAAAATTGAGCGCGAACACATGATTTTCGCACAGAACCGGTTGCGGGCTCCCGATCGGCAGCCGGGAATGGCGGGGCCGACATCTGGTTTGCAACGCTGCGTTTTTAAGGGGCGCGATGTCGTCCGGCGCAAGGCGAAAGGTGGGGCGTGCCGGTCGTCCGGGCGCCCCACCCTGCCCGTCAGGTCAGCTGTTGAGCCACCAGCGTTCCATGTAGCGTTCGCCGTCGAGATCCCAGTTGGTGGCCAGTTGTTTGGGCATGCCGACATCGTCGCCCACGCCGAAGACGTAGGACGCAAACATCGGGATGGCCGAGCCGCCCTGCTCGTTGAGGATCTTCTGCATCTCGAAATACATGTCGCGGCGCTTGGCCTCGTCGAGCTCGGCGCGGGCCTCGACCAGAAGTTTGTCGAAACGTTCGTTCGACCAGTGCGACTCGTTCCAGGACACGCCGGTCTGGTAGGTGGTCGAGAACATCTGGTCCTCCACCGGACGCCCGCTCCAGTAGCTGGTGATGAAGGGCGATTTCATCCAGTGGTCGGCCCAGAAACCGTCATTGGGCTGGCGGTTGACCTTGAGGTCGATGCCCGCACCCTTGGCGGAGTTCTGGATCAGGATGGCGGCGTCGACCGCCCCGGCGAAGGCGGCCTCGGAGGCCATGATTTCCAGCTGGATCGAGTCCATGCCGGCCTCCTTGAGGTGGAACTTGGCGCGGTCGGGATCGTAGGTGCGCTGTTCCAGCTCGTCATTGTAGAAGCGCTGGCCCGAGCCGATGGGGTGGTCGTTGCCCACCTCGCCGTAGCCAAAGAGGATCTTATCCACCAGTTCCTGCCGGTCGATGGCGTATTTCACCGCGAGACGGATGTTGTTGTCGGTATAGGGGTCGACGTCGCAGAGCATCGGCAGCGAATAGTGCAGCGTGCCGGTGGTGGTTTTCAGGTTCACGCCGGGGCGGCGGCCCAGAAGTGCCGCGGTCTTTAGGTCGACCCGGTCGATCACGTGGACGTCGCCCGACACCAGCGCCGAGGTGCGCGCGTTCTGGTCGATGATCGACAGGACCTCGACCGTGTCGAAGAAGGCCACGTCGTCGCTCCAGTGGTTGGCATAGCGGGACAGCTGCGAGCTGACACCCGCGTCGTAATTGTCGAGCACGTAGGAGCCGCAGCCGATATAATCCTGCCAGTTCATCGTGCCGTCGTCATTGGCGGGCATCACTGGCAGGTGATAGTCGGTCATGATGAACGGAAAGTCGGCATTGCCCGATTCCAACTCGACCACCACGACGAGATCGCCATCGGCCTTGAGGTCGACCACAGGCGCGACCAGCGGGCCGGCGGCTGAGGTGTTGCCCTCGCCCCGGTGGTGGTTGATCGAGGCCACGACATCGCTGGCCTTGACGGTGCGGCCATTGTGGAATTCCAGCCCGTCGCGCAGCTTGAACGTCCAGGTCTTGGCGTCGGGCGAGGATTCCCAGCTTTCGGCGAGCGAGGGTGCGAGACTGCCGTCGGTGGCGATTTCGGTCAGGTAGCCCTGGTAGCCGCCAAGCGAGAGGCCGATGGTGTAGCCGTTCTCGATCACGCCGGGATCGAGCTTGTCGGTGGTGGCGCCGTGGCCGCGGGCGACGCGCAGGTGGCCGCCCTTTTTCGGGGTCTGGGCCTGGACCATGTCGGCGGTCAGCGACAGCGCCGAGACGGTCGCACCGGCGGCGAGGCCCTGTTGCATGAAGCGGCGGCGCGAGATCCGGCGCGTGCGCAGGTCGCGCGTCAGCTTGTCGAGGAAATCCATTCTCTTCTCCTTGTTGGACCGGCCTTTTGGTGGCCGTTTTTTATCTTTTCCGGGGGGACGTAATGCACGTGATGCACCTCCCCCATGGCGCAGCTTAGCGAGTCTTTTCACGATCTGTCTCGTGGTTGTTGGGTGCATGCGCGGTTTCCCCCGCCGGGTGGCACTTTTTTGAGCGTCCTGGTCGCCCCTGCGACGGTCAGCAAGGGTGTGGGTGGACGTCATCCCGGACCCGATCCGGGATCTCTGGCGGCGTTGAGGTTCCTCCGGGTCAAACCCGGGGCAGGCAGGGTCAGGCCCGGGACGGGGGGTGGTTTTTCGGTGGCGGCGCCGTCAGGCGACGGCGGTGCGCACGCCCTCGGTCTGAAAGAGCCGGCCCGGCCCCCAGCCGCGGGCATCCGTGCCCGCGCGGCCCAGAACGTGCCACATGAGCGCCTGGTTGGAGCTGATGACCGGCAGGCCAAGCTCGGATTCAAGCGCGTCGATCACGCCAAAGGTGCGCAGGTTGGTGCAAGAGGTGAAGATGGCCTGCACGCCCTTGGCCTTGGCCGCCTCGGTGACGGCGGCATGGGTGGAGGATTCGGTGATGCGGGCGACGCGGCGGTCATCGGTTTCGCCGAAGCTGAGGTTGTGCACCACCTCGATGCCGCGCGATTCCAGGAAATTGCGCATGGGGGCGATCACCTGCGCCGAGTAGGGCGTGACCATCGCGATGCGCGAGGCATTGAGCGCCCGGAGCCCGGCGACCACGGCGCTGATCGGGTTGGTGACCGGCACGCCGGGATGGGCCAGCTGCACCTGTCCCTCGACAAGCTCGGGGCCCATCAGCGCCGAGGCGGAGGTGCAACCGTAGCCCACCGCATCCAGCCCGCCCGGCAGAAGGGCAGCGGAGGCGGCCATGCGTTCCTGCATGGACAGCAGGTTTTCGGGGCTGACCTCGTTGTCGGAAAAGATGCGGGTGTGATGCACGCCCACGTCGCGGCCTGCAAGCACGTGGCGCGCCTCGGTTTCCAGCGTCTCGTCGGTGCTGAGGACCACGAGGCCAATGCGGGTGCCCATGCCGGTGTCCAGGTCGTATTTCATCGCGAGCTCCCGTCCGGCCAGCTGACAGTGCCGCCTGCCACCGCCGCCGCGACGCCGGTTGTCGCGGGGCAGGATGTGGGCAGGCCGCGCAACACGCGCACGGCGAGGTGGCCAAAGGCCTGCGCTTCGAGCATGTCGCCGTCGAGGCCCACGGCCTCGACCGGGTCGACCACGGCATCGAGCGCGGCGCGCAGCATCGCCATCATGACGGGATTCTTGCGCCCGCCGCCGCAGACCAGCAGGCGTTCGGGCGGGGATGGGCAATGTTCCATCGCTTGCAGGACCGATGCCGCGCTCATCGCCGTGAGGGTGGCGGCGGCATCGGCGTCGCTGAGTTCGTGCACGAGGGTGTAGAGGTCGGAGAACGCGTCGCGGTCGAGGCTTTTCGGGGGGATCTTGCGGAAATATGGCTCGTCGAGAAAGAGTTCGAGCGCGCCCTGGGCCACGGTGCCTTGCAGCGCCAAGGCGCCGTCGCGGTCGCAAGGCTGGTTCCGGCGCTGCATCATGAGGTCATTAATGGGCGCGTTGGCGGGGCCCGTGTCGAAGGCCAGAAGCGCGCCGTCCTGATCGGGGCTGTCGCGGCTGGGGTCGATCCAGGTGATGTTGCCGACGCCGCCGAGGTTGAGAAACGCGAGCGGGCGGTCGGCCCCCATCCACTTGGCACAGGCGAAGTGGAAGAACGGGGCGAGCGGCGCGCCCTCTCCGCCCAGGCGCACGTCGGCCGAGCGGAAGTCCCAGATGACCGGCAGGCCGAGATGCATGGCCAACGCCTCGCCATCGCCCAGCTGGTGCGTGCCGCGCCCCTGCGGTTCGTGCGCGAGGGTCTGGCCATGAAAGCCGACGATCTGCGCGCCGTTGAGGCGCGACAGGACGTCGACATGGGCTTGCTGGACAAGCGGCAGAACCTCCTGGCCCACCTCGTCGGGCCACTTGCCCAGGGCGTCGCGCAGCACGGCCTCTTCCGTGGGGGAATATGCGCGATAGGCGCTGTCGCCGAAGGCAAAGATCATCTCGCCGTCGGTCTGGACCATGGCGGCATCGACCCCGTCGAGAGAGGTGCCCGACATCGCCCCGAGCGCCCAGACCGGGCCGCTCTTCAAACCGGGCTTCAACATGGCCTTTTCCTTCGCCTGAACCATCCCTATACATGCCGCGCAAAACCAGCTGGGACAAGCGATATGACCTACCACGCCAAATCGGATTTCATGGCCACGATGATCGAGCGCGGCTTTCTGGCCGACTGCACCGATTACCAGGGGCTGGACGAGGCCCTGAGCGCGGGCGTGGTGCCGACCTATATCGGTTATGACGCCACGGCGCAGTCGCTGCATGTGGGGCACCTGCTGAACATCATGATGCTGCGGTGGCTGCAGAAGACGGGGCACAAGCCGATCACCCTGATGGGCGGCGGGACGACCAAGGTGGGTGACCCGAGTTTCCGGTCGGACGAGAGGCCCTTGCTGGGGCCCGAGCAGATCGAGAGCAATATCAACGGGATGCAGCAGGTCTTTGCGCGGTACCTGACCTATGGCGACGGGGCCACGGACGCGTTGATGCTGAACAATGCCGAGTGGCTGGACGGGCTGAACTACCTGGAGTTCCTGCGCGACATCGGGCGGCATTTTTCGGTCAACCGGATGCTGTCCTTCGAGAGCGTCAAGTCGCGGCTGGACCGGGAGCAGTCGCTGTCGTTCCTCGAATTCAACTACATGATCCTGCAGGCCTATGATTTCCTGGAGCTGAACCGGCGCTATGGCTGCCTGTTGCAGATGGGCGGGTCGGATCAATGGGGCAATATCGTCAACGGGATCGACCTTACGCGGCGGGTGCTGGACCACGAGATCTATGGCCTGACCTCGCCCCTGCTGGAGACCGCCGACGGGCGCAAGATGGGCAAGTCGGCGGATGGCGCGGTGTGGCTGAATGCGGATATGCGGTCGCCCTACGAGTTCTGGCAGTTCTGGCGGAACACCATGGATGCCGATGTGGGGCGGTTCCTGAAGCTGTATACCGAGCTGCCGGTGCAGGAATGCGACCGGCTGGGCGCGCTGGCGGGGGCGGAGATCAACGAGGCCAAGATCATTCTGGCCAACGAGGTGACGACGCTGCTGCACGGGGCGGAGGCGGCACAGGCGGCCGGGGCCACGGCGCGGGAAGTGTTCGAGAAGGGCGGCGTCGGGGACGACCTGCCAACGCTGGAATTGTCGCGCGAAGATGTCGGTGACGGGATTTCCATCGTGCAGCTGATCGTGAAGTCCGGCCTGGCAAGTTCGGGGAAAGAGGCCAAGCGCCTGATTGCCGAGAACGGGGCGAAGATGGACGACCAGCCGTTGACCGATGCGGGGCTGATGGTTGACGCGCAAGCGCTGGCCAGCCCGATCAAGCTATCGGCGGGCAAGAAGCGGCACGCCTTGGTGAAGATCATCGGGTAAGGCATTGGCGCCCCGGAATTTTTAAAAATTCCGGGGCGTTTTCTTTTTCGGAAAACGGGGCCGGTCCGGGCCTCAGGGTTTCAGCATCACCTTGCCGTCCCGGCCGGGTGTCAGCGAGGCGGTCACGGCGTCAGTGACCTGATCGAGGGAATACGTACCGTCCGTTGCGAGCGGAAGCTTTCCCTGCACGGCGAGTGTCACCAGTTCTTTCATCAGGCTTTCGCGGCGGTCGGGGTCCATCTCGGACCCGACGCGCGCGCCCCAGAAGCCCTTGACCGTGATCTGCTTCATGATGAGAGGCCCCGAGGACAGCGGCATCGGCTCGTCCGTGGCCGTGCCGAACACGATCAGTTCGCCGTCGCTGGACAGGATATCGACAAGATGTGCAGCGATGTCGCCGCCGACGGAGTCGATGGCGGAAACCAGTTTGCCGTCGCCGACCGTCTGGCGCACCTGATCGGTCCAGTCGTCCTCGGACGTCGAGATGACGTTGGACGTGCCGGCATCGCGCAGGCCTTGCGCCGCCTCCTCGCGGCGCACGAGGTTGACGAGGTTGATGCCGCGTTCGGCTGCCAGAACCGCCATGATGCGGCCCACCGCGCCGTTGGCGGCGGTCTGGACGATCCAGTCGCGCTTGTCGGCCTTCAGGCTGTCGAGCAGGGAGATGGCCGAGAACGGCATCGCGATGAGCTGGGCGCCCTGCTCGTCGGAAATCTGCTCGGGCAAGGGCATGAGTCCGTTCGCCGGGGCCAGGAAATGCTCGGCCCAGGTGCCGTGGACGCCCGCGACGGCGACGCGCTGCCCGGTGAGACTGTCATCGACGCCCGCGCCCACGGCATCGACGATGCCCGCCGCTTCGGAGCCGCCGATGGCGCCCGGCAACGAAGGCTTGTAGCCGTAGGTGCCGCGGACCGTCCAGAGGTCGTGGTTGTGGATGGGCGACAGCAGGGTTTTGATGCGCACCTGCCCCTCGCCCGGTTCGGGGGTGTCCGTATCGGTGGCATAGAGGACCTTTGCCGGGTCGCCGAACGTGTCGTGGAGGGCGGCTTTCATTGGGATCGACCTTTCTTTTTGAGCGTGCGGCCGGACTGCGGGCCTGTTCCCGGCGGAACGGGTGGCGATGGGTTTTGTTCCTGCGCCGCCGTGCTGCCGTGGCGGCAGCGGTTCCCTTTCATGGAAACGTCGCTTGCGCTGCGGGGAATACATCCATAATTCTCGATATATGGATAAGTCAGCCGCCCTTTCCGCCCTTCAGGCGCTGTCGCAGGACACGCGGCTGGACGTGTTTCGCCTGTTGATGCGCGCCGGCCCCGAGGGCATGGCGGCGGGAGAGATCGCGGAACGCTGCGCGGTGCGGCAGAACACCATGTCGGCGCATCTGTCGATCCTGTCGCAAGCCGGGCTGATCCGGGCGGCGCGGGAGGGTCGATCGGTGCGCTACCGGGCCGAGATCGAGGGCATCCGCGGGTTGCTGGCGTTCCTGATGGAGGATTGTTGCGGCGGGACTCCGGCGCAATGCCAATCGCTTATTGACGGGATTTCACTCGAATGCTGACCAGGGCAGAACCGAAAGAGAGGCAGGCATGACCGACAGAGCCGACACCGCGCAGGACAGCGGACTTGGCGTGTTCGAACGCTACCTGAGCGTCTGGATCGCGCTGGCCATCGTGCTGGGCATCACGCTGGGCGTCGTGGCGCCGGGGCTGGTGGAGGCGGTCGCGGCGGCGGAAGTCACGAAGATTAACCTGGTGGTGGCGGTGCTGATCTGGGCGATGATCTATCCGATGATGATCGGCGTCGACCTGAGCACCATTCCGGCGGTGGCGAAACAGCCAAAGGGTCTGGTGATCACGCTGATGGTCAACTGGCTGATCAAGCCCTTCACCATGGCGCTGCTGGCGGTGGTGTTCTTCGACTACGTCTTTGCGCCGTGGATCGCGCCGGAGGATGCGGCGCAGTATATCGCGGGCCTGATCCTGCTGGGGGCGGCGCCCTGCACGGCGATGGTGTTCGTGTGGTCGCAGCTGACCCGCGGCGACGAGACCTATACGCTGGTGCAGGTGTCGGTGAACGACCTGATCATGGTGGTGGCCTTTGCGCCCATCGTGGCCTTCCTGCTGGGCGTCACGGACATCACCGTACCGTGGCAGACGCTGGTGACGGCGACGGTACTCTACGTGGTGCTGCCGCTGTTGGCGGGGCTGGTGACGCGCAGGATGCTGGGCTCGGAAACCGCCATCGAGGCGTTCACGGCACGGGTCAAGCCGTGGTCGATCATCGGGCTGATCGCGACGGTGGTGATCCTGTTCGGCTTGCAGGGCAGCATCATCCTGGCGAACCCCTTCGTGATCGCGCTGATCGCGGTGCCGATCCTGATCCAGAGCTACGGAATTTTTGCGCTGGCCTATGGCGCGGCCTACGTGATGCGCGTGCCGCACCGGGTGGCGGCACCCTGCGCGATGATCGGTACCTCGAACTTCTTCGAATTGGCGGTCGCCGTGGCGATCAGCCTGTTCGGACTCAACTCGGGCGCGGCGCTGGCCACGGTGGTGGGCGTGCTGGTGGAGGTGCCGGTAATGCTGTCGCTGGTGGCCTTCGCCAACCGGACACGGGCGCGGTTTCCGGGGCACTCGGTTGAACGAGAGGGCGCGCGATGATGGACGAGATGCCTAACCTGAAGGCGGGCGCCCTGCCCGATATCGACGAAGGCAAGCTGTTCCCTGCGGAACGCGCCACCCATGCGCCGCGTGTGCTGCTGCTCTATGGCAGTTTGCGGGAGCGGTCGTACTCGCGGCTGTTGAGCGAGGAAGCGGCGCGGGTGTTGCGCCATCTTGGCGCGGAGACGCGAACGTATGATCCGCACGGGCTGCCCCTGCCGGACGATGCGGAGGTCAGCCATCCGAAAGTGGCCGAGCTGCGCGATCTGGTGATGTGGTCCGAAGCCATGGTCTGGGTCAGCCCTGAGCGGCATGGTGCGATGACCGGCGTGATGAAGAGCATGATCGACTGGATTCCGCTGGCCCCGATCGGGGGGATCCGGCCGACGCAGGGCAAGGTGCTGGCCGTGGCGCAGGTGAGTGGCGGCAGCCAGAGCTTCAACGCGGTGAACCAGATGCGGATCCTGGGGCGCTGGATGCGGATGCTGACGATCCCGAACCAGTCTTCGGTGCCGAAAGCCTGGGACGCGTTCGACGAGGCCGACCGAATGAAGCCGGGGCCGCTCTATGACCGGGTGGTGGACGTGATGGAAGAGTTGGTGAAATTCACGCTGCTGACGCGCGGACAGGCGGGGTATTTGACGGATCGCTACAGCGAGCGGGTGGAGACGCTGGAGGAGCTATCGGCGCGGGTGAACGCGGCAAAGGCGATCGGGACGGAGTGACCCGTGCGGCGCGTGGGTTTTCACCTAACCTACGAGTATGGCGGGCCGGTCCGAGGGCGCGGTCAGCGGGCGGCGAGCGCGTCGTCCAGAACCTTGCGGACCTCGTTCACGTCCACCTCCTCTGCCAAGAAGGCGTCGCCGATGCCGCGCGCGAGAACGAAGTGCAGCTTGCCGTCGACCACTTTCTTGTCCTGGCCCATGAGGTCGATCAGGCCATCCGCATCGGGCAACTCGCCTTGGATATCAGACAGATCGACCTTCATCCTCATGTCGCGCAGATGGGCGCGGACGCGGCTGGGATCCTCCTGCGAGCACAGGCCGAGGCGGCTGGACAGCTCGAACGCCAGCGCGCAGCCGATGGCGACGCCCTCGCCGTGCAGCAGACGGTCGCCATAGCCGGTGGCGGCCTCGAGCGCGTGGCAGAAGGTGTGGCCCAGGTTCAGAAGCGCCCTGCGGCCATGTTCCTTTTCGTCCTCGACGACGATCTCGGCCTTCATCTCGACCGACCGTTTGACGGCCGAAATGCGTGCCGCCATATCTCCTTCGGCGACGCCGGGGCCGTGGGTTTCGAGCCAGTCGAAAAACGCGGCATCCCCGAGCAGGCCGTACTTTACGACCTCTCCGTAACCGGCGAGGAAATCACGGTTTTTCAGAGTTCCGAGTACGTCCGTATCGGCCAGGACCAGGCTGGGCTGATGGAACGCGCCGATCAGGTTCTTGCCCTGGGGCGCGTTGATCCCGGTCTTGCCGCCCACCGAACTGTCGACCTGCGCCAGAAGGCTGGTGGGGACCTGCACGAACCGCACGCCCCGGCGCAGGACGGAGGCGGCAAACCCCACCAGGTCACCGATGACACCGCCTCCGAGCGCGATCACGACATCGCTGCGCTCGACCTTCTCGGACAGGAGCCATTCGACGCAGCGCTCGAACTGCGGCCAGCTCTTGGTGGCCTCGCCGGGGGGCAGCGCCAGCGCGGTGCTGTCGATGCCGCCCGCCTGCAACCCCGCCTGCAGGGTGGCAAGGTGCAGCGCGCCCACGGCGTCGTCCGTCACGATGACCACGCGGGGACGGCGCAGGAGCGGTGCTACGAGCGCCCCGGCCTGCCCGAGAAGCCCCGGGCCGATATGGATGTCGTAGGCGCGGTCGCCCAGGCCCACGTGAACAAGTTCGGTCATGTCATCTGCTCCAGTACATCCGGGCGTTGCTCCAGCGCGTCGCGGACCTTCGTGGCCATCTGGTCGATCGTGTAGGACGCATGGGCGGGCACGGCGAGATCGGCCATTTCGTAATACGGCAGCCGCGCCTCGTAGAGATCCTTCAACGTCCTGTAAGGATCAGCCGTGCGCAGCAAGGGCCTGGTATCCTTGTGTTTTACGCGATTCCACAGAAGCCGGAGATCGGCCTTGAGCCAGACCGACACACCCTTGGCCCGGATCAGGTCGCGGTTGCGCTCGGATAGGAACGCGCCGCCGCCGGCGGACAGGATGCCGCGCTGGCTGTCGAGCAGGCGGTCGATGACCTGCGTTTCGCGGTCGCGGAAGAACGCCTCGCCGTCGCGGGCGAAAATTTCGGAAATCTTCATGTTGGCCGCGGCCTCTATCTCGACGTCCGAATCAAGGAAAGGGACATCAAGAATAGCCGACAAAGCCTTGCCCACAGCCGTTTTTCCGGCTCCCATCATCCCCACCAGCACAACGGTTTTCTTCAACTGCCAACGCTCCCCGGTGGCCACTGTCGGCGCTCCTATGCCAATCGTAACTTTTCGTGCACTGAATGACGTGATCTTGATGAAATTGCCAGTTATAAAGTGGTAAAAGACGGCAATAAACGGGCAGGCACTTCATGTTCAGACTGATCAAATGGCTGATCTACCTTGGCATTCTGGCGTTCCTCGCGCTGGTGGGCTATGCCTATCTCGGACCATTCTTCGGGGCGGATTTCTCGCCCGACCGGGAAGAAATTCGACAGGAAATCATACTTGAAGACTCTTGATACCGTTGTCTTTTCCATCGCTTTCGCGGCCCCCGCCCTGGCGCAGGAGCCGCTGGGGGCCATCGACTGGCTGAACGACCCGGCGCCGATCAGCGTGGCCAGACCGCTGGAAGCGCCTTTGCAGCCCCCGCCCGAGAGCGATGTGGAGGGCGCCGTCGTGCCGGACGTGGACGTGATGCCTCTGGATGGCGCACAGCCCGATGCGGCGGGACTCCTGCCGGGCAGCACCACAGGGCTGCCGCCAAACCTGTGGGCCGGCAGCAGCACCGACACGCTGATCTCGCTGTTCTCGCGCCTGCCGTCCGATCCGTTGCCGGCGATCCAGGCGCTTTACTATACGCTGTTGCTGGCCGAGGCCGAGGCGCCCGCCGATGCAGGCGCGGAGGCGCGGTTCCTGCGGGCCAGGCTGGGCGCGCTGCGCAAGATGGGCGCGGTCGAGCCGGCGCTGGCGCTGGTGCAGCAGGCGGGCCCCTACGATGCCGATCTGTTCGACCAGTGGTTCGACCTGGCGCTGCTGAGCGGCACCGAGAACGAAGCCTGTTCCGCGCTGACGCAGGAACCCGAATTGTCGGACCAATACGATGCGCGGATCTATTGCGGGGCCCGCACGGGGGACTGGCAGACCGCCGCGCTGACCTACGAGACGGCGACGGCGCTGGGTGTGCTGGATGCCCCGAGCGAACGCCTGCTGGCGCATTTCCTGGACCCCGAAACGATCGACGCGGACACGTCGCTGGCGCCCGCCGCGGCCATGACGCCGCTGCTCTACCGCCTGTACGAGGCGGCCGGAACGCCCTTGCCGACGCGCAACCTGCCGCGGGAGTTCGCCGTGGCCGACATGCGCGGGCTGACCGGTCTGAAGGCCGAGATCGAAGCCGCCGAGCGGCTGACCCGCACCGGCGCCCTGCCCGCCAACCGCCTGCTGGGGCTTTACACCGATCAGAGTCCGGCTGCGTCGGGCGGGGTGTGGGACCGCGTGGCGGGTGTGCAGGACCTGGAACAGGCAATCGTCGACACCGACGCGCAAGCCGTGGGCGAGATCCTGCCCGACCTGTGGCGCGACATGAAGCGCGAGGGCCTGGGGGTGGCGTTTGCGACGCTCTTTGCCCAGTCGCTGTCGACGCTGGATCTGCAGGGCCGCGGGCGCGAGGCGGCTTTCGAGGTGGCACTGTTGTCGCAGGATTACGAGTCGCTGGCGCCGAAACTTGCCACGAACGATGCGCGCGGCCGGTTCCTGGTGGGACTGGCCCAAGGCACGCCCGACGCCGACCTGGCCAGCGAGACGCCGCAGATCGCGATTGCAGAGGCTTTTGCCGCCACGGCGGCCCATCCCGACCATGCCGACATGCTGGAGGCCGGGCGGCTGGGACAGGCGATCCTGACGGCGGCGCTGCAACTGGACGGCGCCGGACCGAACCAGGCCAGCGACATCGTGGCGGGCCTGTCGACGCTGCGGGCGGTGGGGCTGGAGGACACCGCGCGCAAGGCCGCGCTGCAGATCCTGCTGTTGAAGGCGGGCACGTGAGCACGCGGCACTGGCTGGCAAATTTCCTCGACGCCCAGGCGGCCGAGGCGGGGGCGGCCCGCAATACCTTGCAGGCCTATGCCCGGGACCTGACGGATTTCACCGAGTGGCTGGCGCGCGGCGGCAAGGATGCGGCGCGCGCGGCGCAGGCGGATATCGAGGATTACCTGGTGCATTGCGACGCGCAGGGCTTGGCGCGGTCGACGCGGGCGCGGCGACTGTCGGCGATCCGGCAATTCTATCGCTTTGCCTTCGACGAGGGGTTGCGCGAGGACAACCCGGCGATCCAGATCCGCGGCCCGGGCCGCGACAAGCGTCTGCCCAAGACGCTGGAGCTGGGCGATGTGGACCGCCTGCTGGAGGCCGCGCGGCAGACCGGGCGGAACAAGGCCGACCGGGTCCGTAATTCCTGCCTGATGGAACTGCTTTATGCCACGGGTATGCGGGTGAGCGAACTGGTGTCGTTGCCGGTGGCGTCCTGCCGGGGCGACCCGCAGATGCTGCTGGTGCGCGGCAAGGGCGGCAAGGAGCGGCTGGTGCCGATGTCGCCCCCGGCCCGCGCGGCGCTGGACGCCTGGCTGACGGTGCGCGATGCGGCGGAAGAGGCGGCGAAGACGAAGGGCAAGCCAGCCTCGGCCTTTCTGTTTCCGTCGAGCGGCAAGGCAGGTCACATCACGCGCAACCGCTTTTTCCTGCTGGTCAAGGATTTCGCCGTGGCGGCGGGGATCAGCCCCGAGCGGGTGTCGCCGCACACGCTGCGCCATGCCTTTGCCACGCATCTGCTGGCCGGGGGCGCCGATTTGCGGACCATCCAGACGCTCCTGGGTCACGCCGATGTGGGCACGACCGAGATCTATACCCATGTGCTGCAAGACCGGCTGCGCGACCTGGTGTTCGACGCCCACCCGCTGGCGCAGGAGGCGCGCAAGGCGGCGGGCGGCACGTCGACGGACGGCGACTGACCGATTGCACGCGCGATGTCCCGGGCTCGGGATCGGACGGAAGGCCCGCCTTCCGGCGACGGCGGGCAGACCTTGCAAGTTTCGTGGTGCTACGGTCCTGGCCGGTGCGATGCGCCAGCCGTTCGCGTCTCTCGGCAGGGCCAAGCTTCGCCGAAGCCCCCTTCACGGGTCCTGCGCCCCCAAATCTGCAAGTTTCCTCGCCAGTTTCCTTGAATGCCCCGCCTGCACGCCCCATAACCCCTGCAACGCATAACATGACTTTTGGACAATGGACCCCGTTTCGCCAACCTTTGACACCGCCTTCTGGATCTCTGCCGGTGCGATCCTTCTGCTTCTGGTTCTGTCCGCCTGCTTTTCCGGCAGTGAAACCGCGCTGACCGCCGCGTCGCGCGGCAAGCTGAGGGCGCGGGCCGACAAGGGGTCGAAAGGCGCCGAACGGGCGCTGCAGATCACCGAGGACAACGAGCGGCTGATCGGCTCGGTCCTTCTGGGCAACAACCTGGTGAACATCCTGGCGACGTCGTTGGCGACCGCCCTCTTCACCCGCGCCTTTGGCGAAAGCGGCGTGGCGCTGGCGACGCTGGTCATGACATTCCTGGTGCTGATCTTTGCCGAGGTGCTGCCCAAGACCTATGCGATCACCAATGCCGAGGCGGCGGCCTCGCACGCGGCTCCGGTGATCCGCTGGGTGATCGTGATCTTTTCGCCGGTCGTGTCGGCGGTGCGCCTGCTGGTGCGCGGCGTGCTGCGGGTGTTCGGGGTGAAGACCGACCCCGACAGCCAGATCCTGGCGGTGCGCGAGGAAATCGCGGGGGCGCTGTACCTGGGCCACTCCGAGGGCGTGGTCGAAAAAGAGGACCGCGACCGGATCCTGGGCGCGCTGGACCTGGGCGACCGGGCGGTCGAGGAGATCATGTTGCACCGCAGCCAGATCGAGATGATCGACGCGGCGCTGGAGCCCGAGGCGATCCTGGACCAGTGCCTGAAATCCAACCACACGCGGCTGCCGATCTATCGTGACGACCCCGACAACATCATCGGGATCGTCCATGCCAAGGACCTGCTGCGCGCCATGCACACGCTGGCGCTGAAGGCCGAAGGCGCGCGCGGGGCGCTGGCCACGTTCGATATCTGCGACGTGGCGATGGAGCCCTATTTCGTACCCGAGACGACCACGCTGGATGACCAGATGCGCCAGTTCCTGCGGATGCGCAGCCATTTCGCGCTGGTGGTGGACGAGTATGGCGACCTTCAGGGTCTGATCACGCTGGAGGACATCCTGGAAGAGATTGTGGGCGAGATCACCGACGAGTTCGACCCCGATGGCGACCACCCCGTGGGGCGCAGCGACGACGGCCAGTTCCTGGTGGACGGCGGCACGACGATCCGCGACCTGAACCGGGCGACGGACTGGACCTTGCCGGACGATCAGGCCAACACCGTGGCGGGCCTGGTGATCTACGAGGCGCAGATCATCCCCGAGGTGGGACAGGTGTTCAATTTCCACGGCTTCCGGTTCGAGGTGGTGGAGAAGGAAGACAACCGGCTGACCAAGCTGAAGGTGCGGAAGTTGTAGAGATTGTTGTAGGGCGCGTGGGTTTTCACCCACCCTACGGCGGCTGTGACGGCGTGGTGGGGTGAAACCCCACCCTACGGCAGCCGGACAGGTTCCGGCACGTTGGCGCGCGGACCCGTAGGGTGGGTGAAAACCCACGCGCGCACGCCGATGTGATCGTCCACCTCAGAACAATTCCATCTGGTCCCCGGCCCGGGCGGGCAGCGCGAAGAGATCACATCTGAGCGGCGGCTGTTTCGCGTCCAGCCCCAGCCGCCGCGCCGCGACCCGAAACCGCTGGGCAACCATCTCGGCATAGGGCCCTGAGCCGCGCATCCGGCGGCCCCAGTCCGAGGCGTAATCCTTGCCGCCATGCATGTCGCGCACATGGCCCATGACCCGAGCGGCCCGGTCCGGGCAGGTCTGGGCCAACCATTCGCGGAAGAGAGGCGAGACCTCCAGCGGCAGGCGCAGCATGATCCAGCTGGCGGCGCCGGCCCCTGCCCCGGCGACAGATTTCAGGATCGGCTCCATCTCGTGGCAGGTCAGGCCCGGGATCACCGGCGAGACCATGGCGCGCACCGGAATACCTGCATCCGCCAGCCGCCCTATCACCTTGAGGCGGCGGGCCGGGGCCGGCGCGCGCGGCTCCATCGCGCGGGATAACGCCGCATCGAGCGTGGTCACGGAAATGCCCACCCGAGCCAACCCGCACGCGGCCATGTCCGACAGGATATCGATGTCGCGTTCCACCAGGCTGCCCTTGGTGACGATGGCGACGGGATGGTTGAAATCCGACAACACCCGCAGGCAGGCCCGCATGATGCGTTCCGACTTTTCGATCGGCTGGTAAGGGTCGGTATTGGTGCCGATGGCGATGGGCGCCACGCGGTAGCCGGGCTTTCGCAGCTCGGCGGCCAGCACGTCGGGCGCGTCGGGGCGCGCGACCAGCCGCGTTTCGAAATCGAGTCCCGCCGACAGGCCGAGCCAGGCGTGGCTGGGCCTGGCGAAACAGTAGATGCAGCCATGCTCGCACCCTCGGTAAGGGTTAATCGAGCGGTCGAAAGGCAGATCGGGCGAGCGGTTGTAGGTGATGATGCTGCGCGGCCGCTCGGAGCTGACGCTCGTGCGCAGCGCCGCCTCTTCGGGCGCGGCGTTCCAGCCGTCATCCTCGAAACTGCGTGCCTGCCGCTCGTACCGGCCCACGGCGTTGCTGACCGCGCCCCGTCCCGGACGGCGCAAACGCGGATCGACGGTATCGGAGGTATCTGACATGGCCCGATTATAGGAACATTAAGAGAACATATGCAACAAGCTCATAGTCAGTATGGAAGTTTTTCACTGAAGGGCGCTCGGAATCTGCGCTATCTGTCGGTGCAAGAACCGCGCATGTCGGAATTGGAAAGTCGTGTGCGACAAAATGGACGTAATCGCGGAGGCTAGACACCGGGCCACGCGCCACACCAAGGGATAAAGCACATGTCCGACGAAGAAGACGACATCATCCTCAGCGAACTGGACGACGAGGAGCTTGTCCAGCAGATGTTCGACGACCTCTATGACGGTCTGAAAGAAGAGATCGAGGAAGGCGTCAACATCCTGCTCGAGCGCGGCTGGGCGCCCTACCGCGTGCTGACCGAGGCGCTGGTGGGCGGCATGACCATCGTCGGCAAGGATTTCCGCGACGGTATCCTGTTCGTGCCCGAGGTTCTGCTGGCGGCCAACGCGATGAAGGGCGGCATGCACATCCTCAAGCCGCTCCTCGCGGAAACCGGCGCGCCGCGCGTCGGCAAGATGGTGATCGGCACCGTCAAGGGCGACATCCATGACATCGGCAAGAACCTTGTCTCGATGATGATGGAAGGCGCCGGGTTCGAGGTGGTCGACCTGGGCATCAACAACCCGGTCGAGAACTACCTCGAGGCGCTGGAAACCGAAAAGCCCGACATCCTGGGCATGTCGGCCCTGCTGACCACCACGATGCCCTACATGAAAGTCGTCATCGACACGATGGTCGAACAGGGCCTGCGCGACGATTACATCGTGCTGGTGGGCGGCGCGCCGCTGAACGAGGAGTTCGGCAAGGCCATCGGCGCCGACGCCTATTGCCGCGACGCCGCCGTGGCGGTGGAGACCGCCAAGGACCTGGTGGGCCGCAAGCACAACCAGGGCGCCACGGGCTGAGCCCCTGCCCTTGGGTGAAACGACAAGGCCCTGCCCGACCCGGCGGGGCTTTTTTCGTCGGACGACTGCGCTTATGTCTGTTGCGGAAAGGACCCTCGCGATGCCGCTCAACAAACTGGTGCTGCTTTTGCTTGTCGTGATCGCCGCCGCTGGCGCCACGATCTTCCTTCTGACCTCCGCCTGGGGGCCGGAGGCGCTGTCGGAGAACTGGATGGTCGCGGTGCCGCTGGTGCTGGGGGTCTACCTCCTGGTGCGCTTCCTCGGCCTGCGCGGCGGCGGGCGCTGAAATGCTGCCGAGCGACAGCACCCTGACCGAGGACGGCTTTGCCGAGCGGGCGAAGGGAAACATCCTGCTGATCGCCTGCGGCGCGCTGGCGCGCGAGATCCTGGCGCTCAAGCGCGCCAACGGATGGGATCACATGGTGCTGCAATGCCTGCCCGCCAAATACCATCTTTACCCCGAAAAGATCGTCACGGCGGTCGAGGAAACGGTGGCCGAGCATCGCGGCGCCTATGACGACATCTTCGTGGTCTATGCCGATTGCGGCACCGGGGGCCTGCTGCAGGCAAAATGCCGGGAGCTGGGCGTCGAGATGGTCGAAGGCCCGCATTGCTATTCCTTCTTCGAGGGCAACGAGACCTTCGCCGCCCGCGACGAGATCACCGCCTTCTACCTGACCGACTTCCTGGTCAAGCAGTTCGACGCCTTCGTGTGGAAACCCATGGGCCTCGACCGCCACCCCGAACTGCGCGACATGATCTTCGGCAACTACACCACGCTGGTCTACCAGGCGCAGGTCGAGGACCCGGCGCTGAAAGCCAAGGCAGAGGACTGCGCGAAGCGGCTCGGGCTCGACTTCGAATACCGGTTTACCGGCTACGGCGACCTCGAAACCGCGCTGTCAGCCCGCGCCTGAGCGGCTGTCTTCCTCTGGCAACAAATATCCCGGGGAGGAGGTCGAAACTTCGTTTCGATCGGAGGGGCAGCGCCCCTCTTCACAGAAAAATAGAGCGTGGCGCAGCCACTCTGCTGGGCTAGGCCGCCTCGGAGGCCACGGCGCGGATTCGCTCGATCATCGCGCGCAGGCCGTTGGAGCGTTGCGCCGACAAATGGTCGTTCAGGCCCAGCCGCGCCAGTTCGCCGGGGGCGTCCACCGCCCCCACCTGGTCCACGGGCGTGTCATTGTAAAGCGTGCGCAACACCGCGATCAGGCCGCGCACGATCATCGCATCCGAATCGCCGTCGAAGCGGAACCTGCCCTCCTCGACCTTGGGATGCAGCCACACCTGGCTGGCGCAGCCGTCGACCTTGGTCGCCGGGACTTTCAGGGCGTCATCCAGCGGCTCCATCGCGCGGCCCCGGTCGATCACGTAGCGATAGCGGTCTTCCCAGTCCTCCAGGAACTCGAAATCCTCGACGATCTCTTCGAATGCCGGCTGCGCCATGCGGCTGGTCTCCTTCTGCTTCTTCTCACCACAGTTAGGCATGCAACACCGCGAGGTCCAGTGCGCCAAGTCCCTTTTCAAGTCCGCCCGGATGGGGTAGTCGAAAAGAAACGAGGAAGGGGCGGTCGAAATGCGGGTTCTGCTTTCGGTGATGGTGATCTCAAGCATGACGCTGACGGCGTGCAGCGGCTGGCGCGATTCCGGCGCCAACCCGCGCAACTGGTTCGGCAACAGCCGGTCCACCCCGATCGTGAACACCACCAATACCGGCGAGCGCCGTTCGCCCAGCGACCGGCAAACCGGCAACCCGCTGATCGAGGATGAAAATGCCGAGCTGATCGTGCGCAGGAACGCCTCGGTCGCGCAACGCTCGGGCATCTTCCGCCGCCGTGCCAAGGTCGAGATCTATGACGGCAGCTTGGTGGACCAGGTGACCAGCCTGGTGGTCGAGCCGCTGCCCACGGGCGCCATCGTGCGCGTGACCGGCCTGCCCCAGCGCGAGGGCGCGTTCGACGTGCGCCTTTTGCCGATCAGCGAGGACGGTCCGATCAATGGCGTCATGGAATACACGCTGAACGCCTATCAGCCGATCGAGATGCCGGTGGGCACGCAAAGCACCCGTGAAGTGCGGGTGGGCGCGTTCCTGAGCAACAACGACCTTGAAGAGATCAACGAGATCCGCGTGCGCGGCGAGCTGAACGCCCTCAGTTCGCGCCGCTGACGGATCAGAGGTCGATCGCCACGATCGAACCGCCCTTGGCGGCCAGGGCCACCTTGCCGTCGCACAGCCGCATCGCATCGTCGCCGAAAACGTCGCGCCGCCAGCCGCCCAGGGCCGGCACGTCGCGTTCGCCCGCCGAAATGGCGTCGAGGTCGGCCGCCGAGGCGATCAGCTTGGAGGCGACTGAATACTCCTCGGATTTCGCTTTCAGCAAAACGCGCAGAAGATCGGCAAGCGCCGGGTTGATCTGAAGCCTCTCGCGGCTGCGGTCGGCCTTGGGCATGTCTTCGTTGGGGCAGTCGAGGCCCGCCTTGACCGCCGCGATGATGCCGTCGGCGATGTCGCCGCGCCGCGCCTCGCGCAGCAAGAGCCGCGAGCGCGACAGGTCATTCGCGGACTTCGGCTTGGTCGAGGCCAGTTCCACCAGCGCGTCGTCCTTGAAGACGCGGTTGCGCGGGATGTTGCGGCTCTGGGCATAGTCCTCGCGGAAACGGGCCAGCTCGCGCACGATGGCCAGGAAACGACCCGATGAGTTGCGGGTCTTGACGCGTTGCCAGGCCTCTTCGGGGCGGGTGACATAGGTCTCGGGGTTGGTGAGCACCTGCATCTCCTCGGCCACCCACTTGTCGCGGCCCGACTTCGCCAACTTGGCGGCGAGAAATTCGTAGATGTCGCGCAGGTGGGTCACGTCCGCCACCGCGTAGGTCTTCTGAGCGTCGGTCAGTGGGCGGCGCGACCAGTCGGTGAAGCGCGAGGTCTTGTCCAGCGACTGCTTGGCGATCTTGCGCACCAGGGTCTCGTAGCCCACCTGTTCGCCGAAGCCGCAAACCATCGCCGCGACCTGCGTGTCGAAGAGCGGGTCGGGAATCAGCCCGGCATCGACGTAGAAGATTTCCAGGTCCTGACGCGCGGCGTGAAAGACCTTGACCACCGACGGGTCGCGGAAGAGGTCGTAGAGCGGTTCCAGAGACATGTCCTGGCCGTCGATCGGATCGACCAGCACCGCGTCGTCCTCGCCCCGGGACGGCAGGGCCAGCTGGATCAGGCAGAGCTTGGAATAATAGGTGCGCTCGCGCAGGAACTCGGTATCGACGGTGACATACTCGGCCTCTGCCGCGCGGGCGCAAAAGGCGGCGAGGTCTTCGGTGGTGGTGATGGTCTGCATTCCTGCTCCGGCGGATAAAACGTGGTAGTCCAACCGCCTATACCGAGGCGCGGCGGAAAGCAAAGCGCAAGTGACACGCGACCGCGGGGCTGCGGCATGGCGGCACCGGATACATCACGTTTCTTTATACCCGATACAACATTCATTCGTTTCAAAAATACTAAGGCCGCATCTATGTAACGTGCAGTACCCATGACGGAGAGATGCCATGACGACCCTCGACCATATCCCCTGCCACCCTGCCCCGCGGATGAAAGCGCGCGACGTGGCGATGACGCTGAGCGCCCTGCTGCTGCTGGTTCTTGGCGGTGTCGCGGTGAGCGCCCCGCCGGCCGATGTCTCGGCCCACTGGCACGGCAACGTTGCGGCGTCCGCGCCGCGCTGATGCGGAACCGCGCGGTGCGCCGTCCGCCCTCACCCGCTCAGGGCAGGTAGACGGGCGTGCGGTCGCCGGCGGCGAAGCGGCGCAGGACCGCCGGGTAAAGCCGGTGTTCCTGTTCCAGCACCCGGGCGGCCAGCGCCTCGGGCGTGTCGCCGGGATGCACCGGCACGCGGGCCTGGCCCAGGATCGGGCCGTCATCCAGTTCCAGCGTCACTTCGTGCACGGTGCAGCCCGCCTCGGCCTCGCCCGCCGCGATGGCGCGGGCGTGGGTGTCGAGGCCGCGATAGCTGGGCAGGAGCGAGGGGTGGATATTGATCATCCGGCCTTGCCAGCGCGAGATGAAATCGTCGGTCAGGATGCGCATGAACCCTGCGAAACAGATGATATCGGGGGCGTAGCGCTCCAGTGTCCGGGTCATGACGGCCTCGAAGGCGGGACGGTCGCCCTTGAAATCGCGGTGATCCACCAGTTCGGTCGGCACGCCGCGCGCCTCGGCCTTGGCAAAGCCCGGGGCGTTGGGCGTGTTGCAAAGCGCCACCACGGGGCGCGCCGGGTGGTCGCCGGTCATGCTGTCGATCAGCGCGACCATGTTGGAGCCGCTGCCCGAAAACAGGATGGCGACACGCTTGGTCACGCGAGGTTGCCGGTGTAGCGGACGCCCTGCCCCTCGGTCACGTGGCCCAGACGGATCACGGTCTCTCCGGTGCCGGTCAGCAGGTCCGTGAGCGCGTCGGCGCGGTCGGCCTCGACCGCCAGCACCATGCCCACGCCGCAGTTGAAGGTCTTGAGCATTTCCGATTGCGCCATGCCACCCTGCGCCATCAGCCACTGGAAGACGGGCGGCAGATCGAAACTGTCGAGGTCGATGTCGACGCCAAGATCGTCCGGCAGGACGCGGGGGATGTTCTCGGTCAGACCGCCGCCGGTGATGTGGGCGAGCGCGTGGACGCCGCCGGCACGGACGGCTTCCAATGCCTGTGTCACGTAAAGGCGCGTGGGCGTCAGCAGGGCCGCGCCCAGCGTGCCGTCCGCCCAGGGGCAGTCGGCGTCCCAGCCGAGGCCGGACATCTCGACCAGCTTGCGCACGAGGGAATAGCCGTTGGAGTGCACGCCGTTGGAGGCAAGCCCCAGCAGCACGTCGCCGGAAGTGACGCTCGACGGCAGGTCGCTGCCGCGCTCCATCGCGCCCACGGCAAAGCCGGCGAGGTCGAAGTCGCCTTCGAGGTACATGCCGGGCATTTCCGCCGTCTCGCCGCCGATGAGCGCCGTACCGGACTGCACGCAGCCTTCGGCGATGCCTTCGATGATGCGGGCCGCTGTATCCGTGTCGAGCTTGCCGGTGGCGAAATAGTCCAGGAAGAAGAGCGGCTCGGCCCCCTGGCAGACAAGGTCGTTGACGCACATGGCGACAAGGTCGATGCCGACGCCGTCGACGTTGCCGGTGTCGATGGCGATGCGCAGCTTGGTGCCCACGCCGTCGGTGGCGGCCACGAGAATGGGGTCGGTATAGCCCGCGCCCTTGAGATCGAAAAGCGCGCCGAAGCCGCCCAAACCGGCCATGACGCCCGCGCGGTTGGTGCGTTTGGCGGCAGGCTTGATCCGGTCGACGAGCGCGTTGCCCGCGTCGATATCCACGCCGGCATCGGCATAGGTGATCCCGTTCTTGGCGTCGGTCATGGGCGGTCTCCGCTTGGCATGTCGGGGCTTGCGTTAATCCATCGCGGGCGTCCGTGCAATCGCGAATGCCCGCGAGGGGTTGCCAGAGCCCTTGACGCCCGCCCTGCCCCCGCCTATCCCGAGCAAAGGTCGGGCCTGTAGCTCAATTGGTTAGAGCAGAGCGCTCATAACGCTTTGGTTGGGGGTTCGAGTCCCTCCGGGCCTACCAGAACGACCCCGATGAGAGGCACCATGCGCAGACCCTTTTCCATACTTGCCGCCCTTGGCCTGCTCGCCGCCTGTTCGGAGACGGCGCCGGTGACCGCGTTCACCTCGAGCATCTACGAGGTTTACGGCGTGGAAGAGGGCGACATGCTGAAGCTGCGCGGTGGTCCGGGCCTTGGATTCGAGACGCGCGTGGGGCTGCCCAACGGCACGCTGGTGCGCGTGCGGGACTGCAAGCGAGTCGGCGGCACGCGCTGGTGCGAGGTGGCGCTGGACCGGGCGCCGGGGCTGACGGGATATGCCTCGGAGACCTATTTGCGCCCCCGTTCCTGAGCCTGCGCGAGGTCCCGGATCCGGGACCGTTTTCTGCGCAGAAAACGGGCTGGAAAACGCGCATTTTCCGGTCCATAAATTTTGACAATTTCCACGCGCCCTAGCGCCCGATCACGATATCGGCCTGCAGGCCGCCCAACCGGGCGCTTTCGCCCAGCCGCAGGGTGCCGCCGTGGGCGCGGGCGATGTCCATCGCAATCGCCAGCCCCAGGCCGACCCCGGTACCGAGGTTCTGGTTGCGGGCCTCGTCCAGCCGGGCGAAGGGTTTCAGCGCCTCTTCGCGCTGCGCCTGCGGGATGCCGGGGCCGTCATCCTCAACCCGGATGCGCAAGGCCCGGTCGGTCAGGTGCACCGACACCTCGGCGCGGCTGCCGTAGCGCACCGCGTTGCCGACGAGGTTTTCTACCGCCCGCCGGATACCGCCGGAGCGCAGCGCGACGGTGCCCTGTCCCTCGCTCTCGGCCAGCGTCACCGCGTTGCCGCCGCGCTGGTAATCCTCGACGATGCGGGCCACCAACGCGTGCGGGTCGACGGGTTCGGGCGCACCTTCCTGCGCACCGCGCGCGAAATCGAGGAACTCGGTGATCAGACGTTCCATGTCGGCGACGTCCTGTTCCATCGGGGCGCGGTCCTCAGACTCGAGCATCGTAAGCGCGAGCTTGAGCCGGGTGATCGGCGTGCGCAGGTCATGGCTGACGCCCGACAGCATGAGCGTGCGCTGCTCGATCTGGCGCTCGATCCGGGCGCGCATGTCGAGAAAGGCCGCCCCGGCCGCGCGCACCTCTGTCGAGCCTGCCGGGCGATACTCGACGTGGCGGCCCCGGCCGAACGCGTCGGCGGCATCGGCCAGGCGGGTGATCGGACGCAACTGGTTGCGCAGGTAGAAATAGGCGATCACCGTCATGAGGGTGGCGCAGAAGAACATGTAGACCAAAAGCTGATGCGGGTTCGAGGCCGACACCCGGCGCCGGTCGAACGTCATCCGCAGGCCGGTGTCGGCCAGGGTGAAGTAAAGATGGACAACGCCGTCATTCGGCAGGTCCAGCGCCTGCAGGTTCGGAAGCAGGCGGTTGAACTCGCCGATCACGTAGGCGCCGGTGAAATCATACCAGCGGCGGCTGTCCTGGCGCGGCATGGCGTCGAGCGGGACCGTCTCGGCCGAGATCTGCAGCATCCGTGCAAGGCGCGAAGCGCCGATCTCGGAGGGTTGCATCCCCGCGTCCAGCAGCACCGCGACCTCGCGGCTGGCCGACCGGGTCATCTGCTTGGTCACGCCTTCGAAGTGACGCTGAACGAAGACGATCGAGACCACCAGCATCAGCGTGATCACCGGCAGCAGAAGAATCGCGATGGCGCGGCCATAGAGCGACCTGGGCATATAGGGTTTGAGCCAGCGGAAGGACATGCGCTAAACCTAGCCATGACGGGCAGGATCGGAAAGAGCGAAGCACATGCAGGACAAACGCCCCACACCGGGGATCGCAGAGCGACTGGCCCCCGGCCTGCGCCGCGTGCTGGCCGACAACCCGTCGCCGATGACCTACTGGGGGACGAACACCTACCTCGTGGGATCGCGCGACATCGCGGTGATCGATCCCGGACCCGACGATCCCGCCCATCTTGCGGCCATCCTGGCGGCGCTGGAGCCCGGCCAGCGCGTGTCGCACGTTCTGGTCACGCACAGCCACGTGGATCACTCGCCGCTGGCGCATCGCCTGGCGCGAAAGACCGGCACGCGGGTGCACGCCTTCGGCCCGTCCGGCGCCGGGCGCAGCGATATCATGACCCGGCTTGCCGCCGCGGGGCTCGAGGATGCGGGCGAAGGCGTGGAGGCCGGTTTCGCGCCGGACGTGACGCTAGCCGATGGCGATGTGATCGAAGGCGGCGACTGGACGCTCGAGGCGCTCTGGACGCCGGGGCACCTGGGCAATCACCTGAGTTTCGCCATGGGCGACACGGTCTTTTGCGGAGATCTGGTGATGGGCTGGGCCAGCTCGCTGGTGGCGCCGCCCGACGGCGACTTGACCGATTTCATGGCCTCCTGCCGTCGGTTGCGGGACCGTGGCGGGAAGGTCTTTCACGCCGGCCACGGCGCGCCGATCACCGAACCGATGGCGCGGCTCGACTGGCTGATCGCGCATCGCGAGGGGCGCGAGGCGTCGATCCTCGACGCGCTGCGGACTGGCCCGGCGGATGCCCGGGACCTCGCGCGGCGAATCTACACCGAAACGCCGGAGGCCCTGATGGGAGCAGCGGCCCGCAACGTCCTCGCGCACCTCATTGATCTGTATCGGAAAAACATGGTCGCGCCAGCCGGCCCTCTTACGGCCACCGCGCTCTTCAGCCTTGGCTGAGCCTGCAGAATTTTTTGTCATAAACCCTCTGGACGCCACTGGAGTAGGTTGCTATATCCGCCCCCGGTATTCCGGCGTAGCTCAGCGGTAGAGCAGTTGACTGTTAATCAATTGGTCGTAGGTTCGATCCCTACCGCCGGAGCCATTTCTCACTTGAATGTGACGAAATATCAATGATTTAAGCTACATGACGCTCCCCCCGGCACACATTCGGGTACACAGGGAGTACACATGGGGCTGGTCTTGAAGCACGTATCAAAGACAAATTCAGGCCGCTGGCAGTATCGGCGGCGCGTTCCCAAGGAAGTCAGTCAGAGCTTCGACTTCCGGGAGTTCAAGCGCGTCCTCGGAGATACCGAACGGGAGGCGTTGAAGGTCTACCCTCAGTTCCATGCGGAGGTTGAGCGGGCAATTGAACAGGCTAAGAAACAGGCTGGTCAGGAAGCCGCTGCAGAACGCGGCGAATTGACCGAGCGCCAAGCCTTCGCTCTAGCCCGCGCCCGTGCGGCTATTCTTGGCAGGGACGCCATCGGCGCTACTGACGAAGAAACCGCTGAAAAGCGGGAGGCGATCATTGAGGCTCTGTCTGCCCCCTATGACCTTGACGACGAAACCCTTGATCCCGTCAACGCGCATGATGTGGACTGCCTGACCATCAATATTCTGCGGAACGGTGCAGAGGCGACCAAGCGCCCGGACCCGACCCTAGAGGACGCCATGAAGCTCTATCTCGCGGAGAAGCGAGGGACAGAGCCGCCAGACAGCTACCGCCGCGCAGAGGGACAGGTGAAGCGGTCTGTCGCGCTCACACAGGAGGCGCTGGGCCGTGACCCGGTGCTGACGGAGCTGACCCGTGAGGAAGCCCGTGCGGTGCGCGATCACATGCTGGATCAGGTGAAATCTGACGGGCAGCGAATCAGCCCCGAGTCGGTCCAGAAATATCTGAACTTGCTGCGGGCGGTCATCAATTTCGCGGCGACCGAGATGGACATTGCAGCGACCTTCAACAGCCCGTTCAACAAGCTCCCGGTGCCACAGAGGAAAGCCGCTGGCAGCTCTGGAGAGGGCGAGAAGCGGTTGCCCCTGCCCCCGGAAATCCTGAAAGCTGCACACAAGAGGATCACCGGCAGCGCCCGGAGCGACCTCGCGCTGATTTGGCGGTTGCTGGCGGGGACCGGATGCCGCCTTTCGGAAATAGTCGGGCTGCGCGTCGAGGACGTGGACACTGACAGCGACCTGCCACACATCAAGATTGTCTGGCATGAGAAACGGCGGGTAAAAACTCAGTCGTCTATCCGCCAAGTGCCCCTTGTGGGGGACGCTCTGACAGCCGCTCAGGAGGCACTAGAGGTCACTGACGGAGGCGACATGCTGTTCCCCCGCTATGGCCGTGCGCGTAGCTCAGAGGCTGTCTCGGCGGCGCTCATGAAGCACCTGCGGGCGATCACCCCGGACACCCGGCATAGCCTTCACTCGCTGCGGCACAATATGAAGGATTGGCTGCGGGAGGCGGAGGTCTCGAAACAGGATCAAGACCTTATCCTAGGCCACGCTCAAGAGGACGTAGGGGACCGCGTGTATGGGGGCAACGTGGCGAGGTTGAAAGCCGCCACAAGGGCCATGAAGAAGGCCCTAGCGGTGGATCAATAAGAGCTTAGGCGTGGAAGCCTACTGAGCACCCCTCTGCGACCAGCTTGTCACGGCGCTCCGCCCCACGCCGGGCGATACTGGTGGAGTTGCCACGGCTGTATCCGAAAGTCTGCGCGAGGTTCTTTCGGCGCAGATCAAGGCCATCGCCATCAAGGTAGACGACGCGCCGACCGCCGCTGAGGTCCAGAATGAGCCGCGCCGGGGAAGCCCAATGGCCGGGCTGCCCTTTGCGCATGGGAATTTTCATCTGCACCTGTTTATCCCGCCCATTCTGGCGAGAGAACGAAGACCAAAGGCCATCAGCACCGCCGTCACGGAGTTTCCAGTAATCGGCGGCTTCAACTAATGCGTGGATGGTGTGGTTATCGTCCAGCGGCACCGCGTAGCAATCTGTTCCGTCCTCATCGACACAGGGGACCGGCCAGCGGCCTTGTCGCTTGTCTCGCAGTCGCTCTGCACGTTTCGGGTGCAGATGCGCTGTTGCCCGTTTATCTGCGGCCTTGAGCCTTGCAAACTCGCTCAGGGTCAGGGGGCGGTAGCCCGACAATCCGTTGATCTCGGGCATGAAGTTCAGTTCATGTTTCATTGGTCACTTTCTCGTTTGATTTGGGGTGGTAGAGCCTTGGGGTCTGCGGCTACTGGCAGGTTCTTTTCAAACACGGCCCGAAACCGGCGAACGGTCAGACCCAGCCCCAGCATCAGGCCAGCATGAATGCATGGACGCCCTCGGCGGTGGTGCCGGTTGCGAGAACACGAGCAATCCCGAGCGGGAGCATGGAGAAGTCAGGCACTGTGAACGTCCGGGTCTGGCCCGAGACCGTGACGACGCTCAGGGAGCCGCCCGACACGACATAGAGGCCGATGGCGACCCCGCCGGGGAGGTCTGCGCTATCGTCAGGCGTGACGGGGGCCAAGTCCTTGGCGATGCCGGAAAGCTGGATGGGGGAATGTGCGAATGGGTTCATTGGGTAGTTCCTTTCGTGTGGTTGATTTGGGGTGATAGAGCCTTGCTGTCTGCGGCTCAGGAGGGGTGCCCCTGACCCCCACGCGCCATGCGGGGAGAAAGGACGAAATCGACCGCGCACGGCGCAATCAAGGGCACCCCGCCAGAACGGCAGGAAAGGCCCTCCCAGCACCGCAAAGGGCACCGGGAGGTGAATTCAATGGAGAGTTATAGAGGCGTCTGACGGTGCCTCTGCGGGGCCGTGTGTGGCCCCTACCGCATGTCGTCGGGCCACTGCTCATGGTCCGCGTCATGTTCATCAAGGTCTGTCTGATCTGTCGCGCTATCGCTGGAACTGTGCATTTGTGCCTTCCGGCGCTGTTCCGCTTCCCACGTATTCCACCAGACCACCCGACCATCCGGGCATAGGACCACTTCACTGCGGTCCTGATCGGTGGCGGCGGTATATCCGGGCGGGAGGGAGCGTTGACGTTCGGCGGTGCGACTATCGCGGATGACAATGGGCTGCATCTTGAACAAGCTGTAGGTCACACGCGCACCAGCCCCATGCGAACGGCAGCACCAAAGGACATTTCGGGCTGTCCGGGAATGGTCACACGCCAGTCGTTCGAGAGGCGGTCATACCGGAGGGCTTTGCGTTCCTCTGCGGGCATGTCCTCAAGCATTTCTTTGAACCCTTCGGGGTCCAGCTTGGGCATATTGGCGAGGTGATCCACGGCGGCGTTGGCGATACTCACAAAGCCGTCTCTGTCACCGTTGACCACTGCTATACGGGCAGCGCGAAGCTGGTCCTCACTCAACACCTCGCTCATCATGGCGATGGAAGCACTGGGCGCACGTTCGGCCAGGGTGTTCTCTGCCTGAGCCATGTAACCGGCGTAGACCTGTTTTGCCTGAACCTCGCTCACCCCTTCGGGCAGCATGTCCAGCACCGTTTCCGGTTCGCCGCCGTTCTCAACGGCATGGCTGATAAGACCATCGGTCACATGTGCCCCGTGGAATTGATCCACGCCTTGAAGAATGTCGCTGGCAACCTTAGCGCGGTGCGCGGCGGGGCTGTCTTCCGTATCAGCTTCGTCGGCAGCATCAGCTTCCGCCTGTGCGCCCTTCGGGTTGCCGTCAGCGGGAGCCTTCGGGGCATTGTCAAAAGGGAGCGGGTCGCCCTCGCGGTAGCTCTGCGGCAGCAGACCACCGGCCTTCGCGGCGTCGATCGTGGTCTCGCCCACGCCGGGAATGACCACATGGCCGGGGCGGAGGTTCGCGCTGGCATAAGCGGTGCCACCATTCGGGCCGAAACCCTTGTTCACGGTATCCACGGAAAACTGCCCGTCCTTCATGGTCGAAGTGTGGACGGCGGCGGTGGTGATCTTGATGTTGTCGAACGCCCCGGCCTTCTTACCGGCTTGCTGGTCCTCAAGCTGTTGTTGCAGCGTGGCGAGGTCATCGGCGGAGAAGTCAGCGGGCGACATATCGACGGATTGGAAATTGCTCATAGGGTGTTCCTTTCGGGGTTGTTGATTTGGGGTTTTGGGTGCGCCGGGGGCGCGGAGGTCGGCGGTCGATGGACAGCACCGAGGGCAACCTTCCTGCCCATGTTCAGCATCCCGGCGGGTGGACCATGATGTAGACGCACGGTGCGACGTGGCGGGACAATGAGGGCGTAGGGGAAGGCTAGCCTAGAGGCTGCACGAAGACCCACGGCTTCCGCACCAGCGGAGCCATGTGAACGACCTTGGCAGAGGTAATGCTATGGGGAAGCCCTAGAGGCTTTCAGGAGGGACCATAGGGGCCACCTCTGGTAGACCTAGGAAGGGAGATTGAGAGGGAGGGGGTGGGAGGTGATGCACCGGGTCATCAGCCTGAGGGCAGCTACCTGAAAAGACGTGTCATCCACCTGAATAACAACCTAGGTAAACCTGTCTCCATCCGATGGGAGGTGGTTTTACCTGCCCCCACGATCACCGGCCTACCAGCATGTATATCACCGGGAGGGGCCTGTCTGGTCCGATGGGACGTATCAAAGCCGCAACCTCTGCCAGACTGTGTGTAACCCCTAATGACGCACCCTTAGTCGTCCGGTTCGCAAAATCCTCTTTCCCACTCAAGCGCTTGCGCGAAACGGACGCGACACCTACAACAATCACAAACAAATTAAGACTTGAGGGACCACATGAAGAAAATTGCAATCGCACCATTTTTCCTAATCTTGGCTGGCTGCATGTCTCCGACTTCGCCGGTGCAAGAATACGCCTCCGAGACCTCGATCTCGCTGCGCTACAGTGCTTACGACAGTGTGCCGACGCTGACCTCAGAGGCCCGCGACATGGCCGTCAGGCACTGCGCTCAGTATGGGAAACATGCGAACTATCAGGGTGGAAATGCAGCGAACGCTTTAACTACAGAGGAAATTCACCGATTTGCTTGTGAAAGCAAAAAAACCGACGACAGTGCGGTAATTGCAGGTCAATCGCAGCGTCCCGGCTACATATTCATTCAGTAGTGATCGAAAGCTCTGGCTCGCAGCAAGCGCGAGACAGATAGTAAGACACATGAAGAAGAAGGCGGCGCGTCCATCGACGCCGCCCAGCCCCTCTCGGTCAATCGCTGAACAGCCTCAAGACCCCGTAGAGCGCCCCGATAGACGCAATACCGCAGTATCCCAGCCCCAACACCTGCAAGACAACATCGCCCATGCTCACGCCTCCCCTGCGGTTTCGCTGTTGAGTATCCGGTAGACGCTGGCCCTGCCGATCTCCAGCCGCTTGGCGATCTCAGTCCCGCCCACGCCCTCACGGTGCAACTTCAAGACCTCATCAGCCTTGGCTCTAGCGGTCGCCTTCCTGCCCTTATACTTGCCCGCCGCCTTGGCCTTAGCGATCCCCTCGCGCTGCCGCTCAAGCATGATCTCACGTTCAAACTCAGCGACACCACCCAGCACCGTCAGCATGAGCTTCCCGGTCGGGGTACTGGTGTCGATCCCCATGTTGAGGATACGGAGCGCCGCGCCTTGGTTTGTCAGGGTGTCGAGGATTTCCAGCAGGTGCGCCACAGAGCGGGCCAGACGGTCCAGCTTGGTCACGACTAGGGTGTCACCATCCCGGACGAAAGACAGGGCCTCAGCGAGCTTTTCACGGGCTGTCACGTCCACCGATGACACCTGCTCAATGAACAGCCGGTCACACCCTGCCGCCTTCAACTCCCGCTCCTGCCCCTCAAGGCCAGCCTTCTGGTCCAGTGTCGAGGTCCGCGCATATCCTACCAGCATGTCTCATGTCTCCCGTGTGTGTCTCACAATGTCTTAGATGTCATAAGGCGCACTGTCTCAAATGGTCAAGGAAATTCTTTTGGGACACCTTGCGGGGCAACCTGAGACGTCTCGCTAGAGCTTGCCCTGTGGGACAGTGAGGGGACGCTTGAGCGCCAGCGTCTGAGGTGGTCGCGCGGAGAATTTCGGAAGGTGGCTTCGCGGTGCGCTGAGGGACGATCAGATTACCGGGGCACCAACGGCACCAGCCCAGCCATACAGCGCCGCCCCCACCGGGGGGAAGCGCGGAGCAACAACTGTTGAGTTCGGGGCCTCAGATTTTTCTGACTAAAGAGCGAGCCCTAGAACGGAATTTCGTCAAACTCTACTTCTATCGAGAACTCATGCGAGAGAGTGCCCTCTGAGGTTACAACCTCGATTGTGACGATTCCCTTGCTTGTATACTCATCGCGCTGCTCTTCTCCCGAGAATTTTGACCAAAGCTGCCTACGAAAGCCGATCCTTTCTTGTGAAAAGGCTCCGGGTGCGAGTCGTTTCAAACTAGGCGCAACAAGGTGGCGAAGAATTCCCTTTTGATCTCCAGACTGAGACGGACATTCTTGTCCGTTATTACTGAGAGTCCATGCTTTCGATGTATGAATATAGATCGCTTCTATTTCCGGGCTTCTCCGACTACTGTTGTTTTTCAAGTCAAGAATGAAGTCGAACTTGCCATGATGCCAGAAGCTGTCTTTCTCAAGTAGCTCATCCGTTGTTCGCACCGACGCGCTAATGGTCTCATCTTTCTTGCTGGCGGTCTGCTGCTTCATCCATTCGATTTTTGGCGCGAGCTTGTCCTTAAGATCAGCAATGGAGCCGTCGTATATCACGTGCGGGTGTTGCTTTAGGTCAAACGGAATATCACCCGCGCTTTGCGTCACCAACGCACAGAGCTTCCCCTTCGCGTGAGCATAACCAACCTCATAAAAAACGTTGGGATTCTGCCCTGTCATTTCCGCTATGATGAAGTCCGCATTCTCAATCTGCCGATAAACCCTTTCAAGAATTGTCTCACTGAAATGCTGCTCATCAACTCTCTCAGCAACTACGCCTTGTTCTTCCGCTGTCTTCTTTATCCCGTATGTATAAATATCTGAAAAATCACGGTCGAACGGCATTAGAACGAACGCGAATGGTCTATAGCTACCCGTCAAATCAAATGCTCCAAGTCTAGAACGCTACGGCGTATCGCGGCTGCATAGATCCTAACTTGCCGGTGCAAGGGCTTGAAATGCAAGCCGTAGAACATCAGTATAGGCACACAAACCCACCACCCTCGGCACACACGCCGGAAATCGGGGTGGGGCGCATGTCGCGCAAAGCATTGAAATTAAGGCGCTTGAGGCCGCTCTGACCTAGTTTGGTTTGACCCCGCCTCGCCTACCGCCGGAGCCAAAGATCCCCCGATTTCAACGCGCTGAAGTTGTGACGCTTCTTTGGAACTAGTCGTGGCTATCGACGTGTCCCCAAACGCGACATACCGCCAAGTATACCAGACCCACGCCTGTGAACTCCGGCTTCAATCACGTGGTCCCTCTCCAAATCCTTCTTAGGGGGTTCTCTCTAAGGAAGTGATCCATTGGAAAGATCATGAAAACCGCGGGCAAAGGTGTATCCGGGTGCATCCGGGAATCACCGGCGCTGTCTTTGAAATGCTATCCGAACGGGATGGGTGCGGCCTTGGCGAACCGGCGGCGGGCGATGATGTGGGCCTAGCCCCTGCCGGGACTCCGAGCACAAGCTTTACCCCGGCACAAGCCGCGCCTCGCCGCGTTGAAAAGACGTCGCAGGCAGGTCATGCGCGGGCCTGGCGCCTTCTGCGTCGGTCCTCGAGAACGGAGCCGGCAAAGCCTCCTCTCGGAAGGCGCCTGTTGCAGGACGCGGACAGCTGGCATTACTGTGGTACCTACGGAGGATGGATGAACACGCAGACGCCGAATGAGCCCTTGCAGGCGCTGGACGACCAGACATGGCGTGACGTGGTCACCGCCATCGACCGGACGTATTCGGAACTGGTGGACTATCAGGAACGGCTGGAGGCTCAGAACCGGGAACTGGACGAGATGCGCCAGTTCATGGCGTCAGTGCTGTCGTCGATCTCGGAAATGCTGATCGTCATCGACCGGTCGCACAATATCGAACGCACCGGCGGCGCATTGTCCGACATCCTCGGCATCGACACGGCGTCGATGATCGGCACACCGCTGTCCGGTCTGCTGGAAGCCGGCGCGGGCAAAGCGCTGTCGGACGCGATTGCCGAGGTCATGCGCGACCGCCGCCCCCGTGTCATCGAGGTGAGTTTCCTCACCCCGGATGGCCCGACCCCCCTGGACGTCAGCGTCAGCCCCCGGCTGGACCAGCGCGGCCGGAGCCAGGGCGTCGTTCTGGTGGGACGCCCCTTGGGCGAGTTGCGCAACGCCTACCGCGAGCTGGAGGCCAGCCACACCGCCTTGCAGAACGCCCAGGCGCAACTGGTACAGCATGAAAAGCTGGCCTCTCTGGGTCGGCTGGTGGCGGGGGTGGCGCATGAGTTGAACAACCCGATCAGCTTTGTCTACGCCAACACCCACGCCCTGGAGAAATACACCCGACGGTTCGAGACCTATTTCGACGCGGTGCAGTCCGGGGCGAGCCGTCCTGAACTGGGGGCTTTGCGGGATGAGCTGAAACTGGACCGGACGGTGAAGAACCTTCGGGGCGCCATCGACGGCGCGAAGGATGGGGCCGAGCGGGTGCGCGACATCGTCGAGGATCTGCGACGGTTGAGCGCCGACGGAACCGGCGAAAAGGTGCGGTTCGACATGGTCCAGACCGCCCGCACCGCAGCCGACTGGGTGGTGCGCGGCACCAAGACCCCGGTTCGGATCGCCATGGATGGCGCGGCGCAGGCGTACGCCATGGGCAATCCCGGCCATGCACAGCAGGTCGTGATGAACCTGGTGCAGAACGCCATCGACGCGCTGGCAGACACCGCCGACCCGCTGGTTACGCTGCATGCACAGGCACGCGACGGCAAGACGGTCCTTCAGGTCAGGGACAACGGGCCCGGCATTTCCGAAAGCGATGCCTCGGCCATTTTCGACCCGTTTTTCACCACGAAACCCGTCGGCAAGGGCACCGGACTGGGCCTGTCGATCTCGCAAAAGATCGCGCAGGAAAGCGGTGGAACACTCACGCTTGCCGCCACCGGACCGAATGGCAGCTGTTTCGAGTTGAGCCTGCCCGCAGGAGATTCTGAATGAACATTCTCTGGCTGCAATCGGCTGGCTGCGGCGGGTGCACGATGTCCCTTCTGAATGCGGAATCTCCGGGCGTATTCGAGCTTTTGGACAATGCCGGGCTGCGGTTCCTCTGGCACCCTGCCCTGTCTCAGGAGACCGGCGGAGAGGTGCGGCGCATCCTGGACGACGCAGAGACCGGGCGTGTGCCGCTGGACATCCTGTGTGTCGAGGGCTCGATCCTGACCGGCCCCAAGGGCACGGGACGGTTCCAGATGCTGTCCGGCACGGGACGTTCCATGCTGGACTGGGTCGAGAGCCTGGCGCCGCGCGCCGCCCATGTGGTGGCGGTGGGCACCTGTGCGACCTATGGCGGTGTGACCTCGGCTGGTGGCAATCCGGCGGGCGCCATCGGCGTGCAGTATGATGGCCGCAATCCCGGCGGCGCCCTCCCCCAGAGCTTTCGCAGCCGCTCGGGTCTGCCGGTGATCAACGTGGCGGGGTGTCCGACCCATCCCGACTGGGTGACCGAAACGCTGATGCTGATCGCAGCCGGAGAGATGCACGCAGATGTTCTGGACGCGCTTCAGAGGCCGCTTTTCTATGCCGAGCACCTCGTGCACCATGCCTGTCCCAAGAATGAATTCTACGAATACAAGGCCAGCGCCGAGAAACCCGGTCAGATGGGCTGCATGATGGAGCATCTGGGCTGTGTCGGCACGCAAGCCGTGGGCGATTGCAACATTCGCGGCTGGAACGGCGGCAGTTCCTGCACCCGGGCCGGCTATGCCTGCATCAACTGCACGGCGCCCGAGTTCGAGGAGCCGAACCACCCGTTCAGCGAGACCCCGAAATTCGCCGGCATCCCCGTGGGCCTGCCGTCTGACATGCCCAAAGCTTGGTTCATGGCGCTGGCGTCGCTGTCCAAGGCGGCGACACCCAAGCGGCTGTCGGACAACGCCGTTGCGGATCGGATCAAGGTCACGCCGACGCTCGGTGGCAAGCGGAAATGACCACACGATCCCTGCTTGTCGGGCCGTTCAACCGTGTCGAGGGCGATCTTGAAATCCGGCTGGAGGTTGCGGACGGTCATGTATCCGCGGCCTACGCCAACTCGCCGATGTTCCGGGGCTTCGAGGCGATGATGCTGGGCAAGGACCCGATGGACGCTCTCACCATCACGCCGCGCATCTGCGGTATCTGCTCGATCAGCCAGTCCGCGGCGGCCTCGGCCGCCCTGGGCGACCTGGCCGGGCGTGCGCAACTGCCGCAAGGGGCGCTGGCGACCGTGATCATGCACGGGATCGAGAACCTTTGCGATCACCTGACGCATTTCAACCTCTTTTTCTGCGCGGATTTCGCCCGCCCCGCCTATGCGGGCCGGTCCTGGCACGAAAGGGCCGTGGCGCGGTTCACGGCGATGGACGGCTCCGCCACGCGGGCCTGCGTGGCCGCGCGGGCTGAGATCCTGCACATCGTCGGCCTGCTGGGCGGCAAGTGGCCCCACACGCTGGCGATCCAGCCCGGTGGCGTCACCCGCGCCCCCACGTCGCGCGACCGCATTCGCATGGCGAGCACGCTGAAATCGTTCCGCCGGTACCTGGAGAGCACGCTTTTCGGCGCTCCGCTCGAAGCGTTCGCCGAGCTCCGCACCGCCGAGGAGCTTTGCGGCTGGGACAAGGGCGATGCGGGCCTCTTTATGGAGATCGCCGCCGACCTGGGACTGGCGGAGATCGGTTTCGGCCCCGGACGCTACATGTCCTTCGGCGCCTATCCCCTGCCCGAGGGGCGCGCCTTTGCGCAAGGCGTCTGGCAGGACGCGGCACTATCCCCGGTGGACACCAGCGCCATCCGCGAAGACCTGAGCCACGCCTGGATGCATGGCGAAACCGCGCATCCCTCGCAGGGCGAGACGCACCCTGACGAGGACATGCAGGCCCCGGCCTATAGCTGGTGCAAGGCGCCCCGGCTGGATGGGCACAGCATGGAGACCGGCGCCTTGGCGCGGCAGGTGGTGGACGGGCATCCGGCGGCCCTCGGGTTGGCGCAGACAGGATCGAACGTGCGCGCCCGCGTGGCGGGGCGGCTGCTCGAGATCGCGCGTACGCAAATCCTGCTGGAAGGCTGGGTGGCCGCGCTGGACCCCGGGGCGCGGTTCATCGAGGATGTCCCCCTGCCCGCCTCCGGCTCGGGCAAGGGGTTGGTCGAGGCGGCGCGCGGCGCGTTGGGGCATTGGACCAGCGTCGAAAACGGGCGGATCAGCGCCTACCAGATCATCGCGCCCACCACATGGAATTTCAGCCCGCGCGACGCGGCCGGCATGCCCGGCCCGGTCGAGGCGGCGCTGGTCGGCGCCGAGGTCGGCGAGGCCGAGGACACGCCGCTCACGGTGCAGCATATCGTGCGCAGCTTCGACCCCTGCATGGTGTGCACGGTCCATTGACCGAGGGTCTGCGCATCCGCGTGCGCGGGCAGGTTCAGGGGGTCGGGTTCCGGCCCTTCATCTGGCAGCAGGCGCAGCGGTTCGGGATCGCGGGCGAGGTGCTGAACGACCCCGAGGGTGTGCTGATCCATGCCTGTGGCGCAGACCTCGACCGCTTTGTCGGCAGCATTGGCACCGATGCGCCGCCCCTCGCGCGGGTGGATGCGGTCGAGACCTCGGCGCATGTCTTCGAGATCGTGCCGACGCGTTTCGAGATCACCGCAAGCCAGGGCAGCGGGGCCGAGACCCGCGTGACGCCCGATGCCGCCACATGCGCGGCGTGCCTGGCCGATATCCGGGGCACCGATCCGCGCCGGCAGGGCTATGCCTTTACCAACTGCACCCATTGCGGGCCGCGGTTTACCATCCTGCGTGACCTGCCTTATGACCGCGCCAGGACGACGATGGGCACATTCGAGATGTGCGCCGACTGCGCCACCGAATACGCCGACGCCGCGGACCGCCGCTTTCACGCGCAGCCCGTGGCCTGCGCGGTTTGCGGCCCGCAGCTTTGGCTGGATCACGGGCAGGATGTGGTTGCCCGCGCCGCGGAACGGCTGGCGGCCGGGGAGATCCTGGCCATCAAGGGCCTTGGCGGGTTTCACCTGTGCTGCGACGCGTCGAATGCGCGGGCCGTCGCGACATTGCGGGCCCGCAAGCATCGCCCGACCAAGCCGCTGGCCCTGATGGGCCGCTGGGAGGAGATCGAAGCGCATGCGACCCCATCGGTCGAGGACCGCAGCGCGCTTGGGTCCAGCGCCGCCCCGATCGTTCTGCTTGCCCACCGCGGCACCCTGCCCGACGCGCTGGCCCCCGGTCAGGACCGCTTGGGCTGGATGCTGCCCTATACGCCGCTTCACCACCTGTTGCTGGACGCGGTGCGGCGCCCGCTGGTGATGACCTCGGGCAACATGTCGGGCGAGCCGCAGGTGATCGGCAATGACGAGGCCGCGGCCAAACTGGGCGGGCTTGCCGATGGAATCCTGTCCCACGACCGCGACATCGCCCGGCGGCTTGACGACAGCGTGATGCAGATCACAAGGCATGGGCCGATGATCCTGCGCCGCGCGCGGGGCATGGTGCCCGACACGCTGCCACTGCCCGAGGGGTTCGAGGACGCAGACCAGGTCGTGGCGTTCGGCGCGCATCTGAAATCGGCGATCTGTCTCGTGAAGAACGGTCAGGCGCTGCTGTCGCATCACCTGGGCGACCTGGACGATCCGCTGACCTGGGACGAATTCATCAAGGCCGATGCGGATTACGCGGCGCTGTTCGATCATCGGCCCGAGGTGTTCGCCTGCGATCTGCACCCCGGTTATCGGTCCTCGCAACACGCGGCGGCGCGGGCGGGCGGTGGCTTGATCGAGGTCCAGCACCACCACGCGCACCTGGCGGCGTGTCTCGCCGAAAACGGTTGGCCCCTGGATGGCGGGCCGGTGGCGGGGATCATTCTGGACGGGCTGGGCCTTGGACCGGACGGCACGATCTGGGGCGGCGAGGTTCTGTTGGGCGATTATCACGGGTTCACCCGTGCCGCGCACTTGCGGCCGGTCGCCCTGCCCGGCGGCGATGCCGCCAGCCGCGAGCCATGGCGTAACCTGCTGGCGAGGTTGGATCAGGCCGGATTTGCGGGTATCGCCGACGAAATGCTGCCGGAGGCCCCGCGCGAGATGCTGCGACAGGCCATGGCCAAAGGCGTGAACGCGCCAGTGTCATCCTCGGCGGGCAGGCTGTTCGATGCGTTTGCCGCCCTGCTGGGGTTTTCCGGCGCGCAAAGCTACGAAGGCGAGGCCGCGATGGGGCTGGAAGCCATGGCCCGGCGCGCTCTTCACGAGGCCGGCGACCCCTACCCGTTCGGTCAAACGGACGGAGTGATCGACCCCGCGCCGATGTGGGACGCCGCCCTGGCGGACCTGCAGCACGGCGTTGGAAAGGACGTCATGGCCCGGCGATTACATACGGGTCTGGCTCAGGTCTTTGCCGAGCTCGCCCGTGGGCTGGTGACGGACGGCAAGGCCAGGGCTGTCGCGCTGTCGGGAGGGTGTTTCCAGAACGCGCTGATGCTTGATCTGACGGTGGCGGCGTTAGGGGATGTGCCTTGCCTTCTGCACAGGAAGGTTCCCGCGAATGATGGCGGTCTTGCCCTGGGACAGGCGCTGATCGCGGCGGCGACCAGGGCCGGCAATTGGTAAGAGGGCGACCACCCCCGGGGACAATCGGTTATCACCCAACCGTCCGCAGAGCCGCAATTGCCGCCGTCATCCGCAGTAAACCATTGATAGGTCTATAGAAAACGCCACGTTTGGCGAGACCTCACTTTTTCGAACCCTTTCCCCCGCGGCCGCGCCATCAAGAAGATGGACCACTTTTACTGACGTCCCGCCTCGTCAGTTCAACCGCGGAGGAGACCGGTTTGGCCGATATTGAAACCTTCTACGATGTCATGCGCAGCCAGGGGATCACCCGGCGCAGCTTCATGAAATATTGCGCGCTCACCGCCAGTGCGCTGGGGCTTGGCCCCGCCTTTGTTCCAAAGATTGCCAACGCGATGGAAACCAAGCCGCGCACGCCGGTGATCTGGGTGCACGGGCTGGAATGCACCTGCTGTTCGGAATCGTTCATCCGCTCGGCCCACCCGCTGGCCAAGGACGTGGTGCTGTCGATGATCAGCCTCGATTACGACGACACGCTGATGGCCGCGGCCGGTCACGCGGCGGAGGCCGCGATGATGGACACGATCGAGAGGTACAAGGGCCAGTATATCCTGGCCGTCGAGGGCAACCCGCCGCTCAACGAGGACGGGATGTTCTGCATCTCGGGCGGCAAGCCATTCGTGGAAAAGCTGAAGATGGCGGCCAAGGACGCCAAATGCATCATCAGCTGGGGCGCATGCGCGTCCTATGGCTGCGTTCAGGCCGCCAAGCCCAACCCGACACAGGCCACGCCCGTCCACAAGGTGATCACCGACAAACCGATCATCAAGGTGCCCGGCTGCCCGCCCATCGCCGAGGTCATGACCGGGGTGATCACCTACATGCTGACGTTCGACCGCCTGCCCGAGCTTGATCGGCAGGGCCGGCCGGCGATGTTCTATGGCCAGCGCATCCACGACAAATGCTACCGCCGGCCGCATTTCGATGCCGGCCAGTTCGTCGAGGAATGGGACGACGACGGCGCGCGCAAGGGCTATTGCCTCTACAAGATGGGCTGCAAGGGTCCGACGACCTATAACGCCTGCTCGACCGTGCGCTGGAACGAGGGCGTCAGCTTTCCGATCCAGTCCGGTCACGGCTGTATCGGCTGTTCCGAGGACGGATTCTGGGACCAGGGCACCTTCTATGACCGGGTGACCGACCTGACCCAGTTCGGCGTGGAAAAGAACGCCGATCAGATCGGCATGGCCGCGGCCGGTGTCGTCGGCGGGGGCGTTGCCCTGCACGCGGCCGTGTCAGCGCTGAAATCGGCGCAGAACAAGGCACAGAAAAACCCAACCCCAAAGAATGAGGAGGCCTGAGCATGGTTGTCCAAACGCCGAACGGCTTCGATCTCGATGACAGCGGCCAGCGTATCGTCGTCGACCCGGTGACCCGGATCGAAGGCCACATGCGCTGCGAGGTGAACGTCGATGACGAAGGCTATATCCGCAACGCGGTCTCGACGGGGACGATGTGGCGCGGGCTGGAAGTGATCCTAAAGGGGCGCGACCCGCGCGATGCCTGGGCCTTTACCGAGCGCATCTGCGGCGTCTGCACCGGCACGCATGCGCTGACATCGGTGCGGGCGGTGGAAGACGCGCTGGGGATCGAGATTCCCGACAACGCCAACTCGATCCGCAACATCATGCAACTGAACCTGGAGATCCACGACCATGTCGTGCATTTCTATCACCTGCACGCGCTCGACTGGGTGAACCCGGTCAATGCGCTGCGCGCCGACCCCAAGGCCACGAGCGAGTTGCAGCAGGCGGTCTCTCCGTCTCACCCGCTTTCCTCTCCGGGCTATTTCCGCGACGTGCAGAACCGGCTGAAGCAATTCGTCGAAAGCGGTCAGCTGGGCCTTTTCAAGAACGGCTACTGGGACAATCCGGCCTATCTGTTGCCGCCCGAGGCCGACCTGATGGCAACGACCCACTACCTCGAGGCGCTCGATCTTCAGAAGGAGATCGTGAAGGTGCACACCATCTTCGGTGGCAAGAACCCACATCCCAACTGGCTGGTGGGCGGCGTGCCCTGCCCGATCAACATGCACTCCACCGGGGCCGTGGGCGCGATCAACATGGAACGGCTGAACCTCGTCAGCTCGATCATCGAGAAATGCGACGAGTTCAACCGCAACGTCTACCTGCCGGACGTCATCGCCATCGGCGGGTTCTACAAGAGCTGGCTTTATGGCGGGGGTCTGTCGTCCAAGGCGTGCCTTGCCTACGGCGACATCCCCGAGAACCCCAATGATTTCTCGCCCGAGCAGCTGCATCTGCCGCGCGGCGCGATCATCAACGGTGACCTGTCGCAGGTGCATGACGTCGATGTGCGCGATCCTGAGCAGGTTCAGGAATTCGTCGATCACTCGTGGTACGAATACGGCGAGGCCGGCAAGGGTCTGCACCCGTGGGACGGCGTGACCGAGGCCAAGTTCGAGCTGGGTCCGAACCTGAAGGGGACACGCACCAACATCAAGCAGATCGACGAAGGGGCCAAATATTCGTGGATCAAGGCGCCGCGCTGGCGCGGGCACGCGATGGAGGTCGGTCCGCTGGCCCGCTACATCGTGGGATATGCCAAGGGCCACGAGGAGATCACCGACCAGGTCACTGGCCTTCTGAGAAAGATGGACCTGCCGACGGAGGCGCTATTCTCGACCCTGGGCCGGACCGCGGCACGGGCGCTGGAATCCGAGTATTGCGGGCGGCTGCAGAGGTACTTCTTCGACAAGCTGGTCGCCAATATCAAGAACGGCGACGAAAGCACTGCGAATGTCGCCAAGTGGGACCCCAGCACGTGGCCCAAGGAGGCCAAGGGCGTCGGCATGACCGAAGCGCCGCGCGGCGCGCTCGGGCACTGGATCCGGATCAAGGACGGACGTATCGAGAACTATCAATGCGTGGTGCCGACCACCTGGAACGGCTCTCCGCGCGACAGCCAGGGCAATATCGGCGCGTTCGAGGCCAGCCTGATGAACACCAAGATGGAACGCCCGGAAGAGCCGGTCGAGATCCTGCGCACATTGCACAGCTTCGATCCGTGTCTTGCCTGCTCGACCCACGTGATGTCGCCCCATGGCGACGAGTTGACCACCGTCAAGGTTCGCTGAGGGAGGAAGAACCATGAGACCACGCATACTCACACCGATCGCGACCCTGGTGGCCGCAACCCTGATGGCCGGACCCGCCCTTGCCCACAGCGCGGGGCACGAGGCCAACGGTTTCATGCACGGGCTGGCGCACCCGGTGTTCGGGCCCGATCACCTGCTGGCGATGCTGGCGGTGGGGCTGTGGTCCGGCTTTGTCCTGCCACGCCGCGTCTGGGCGGGGGCGCTGAGCTTCATGGCGGCGATGGCCGCAGGCGCGGCGCTCAGCTGGGCCGGGATCGGCTTTGCCTTCGTCGAGACGGTGATCGTCGCGTCGGTGGTGGCCTTCGGGCTGCTGACCCTGCTGTCGCACCGGGGACAGGCGCGGGCCGTCACCGCGACCTCGCTGGGTGCCATCGCGCTGTTCGCAACCGCGCATGGCCATGCCCACGCAACCGAGGCCGCGGGCAACGCCCTGGCCTACCTCGCGGGGTTCCTGATCTCGACGGCACTGCTGCACGGGGTGGGGATCGTCCTTGCCCAGGCGATTGCCGCGCGCCCCGCGGTGCAGCGCTCGATCGGTGCAGGGATCGCCGCCTCCGGCCTTCTGCTGATGTTCGGCTGAGGGCGGGAACATGAACACCAGGATCACCACCCCCGCCCCGGGCGGTACGAGCACCAAGGTCGGCGCGTACGGCGTCTCCACGCTGACCGGGGACGCGACCGAGGCCGACCGCCGGACCGTCACGCGAAACACGTCCGTCTATGTCTACGAAGCCCCTGTCCGGCTCTGGCACTGGATCAACGCGCTGGCGATCATCGTGCTGTGCGTCACCGGCTACCTGATCGGGTCGCCACCGCCCTCGGTCGACATGGCCGAGGCCACGCACCAGTTTCTTTTCGGCTATATCCGCTTTGCCCATTTCGCGGCCGCCATGATCATGACGGTGGGCTTTTTCGGGCGCATCTACTGGGCGTTCGTGGGCAACCACCATGCCAAGCAGATGTTCAAGCTGCCGCTCCTGAACAGGACCTGGTGGTCCGAGGTGATCGACGAGATCAAGTGGTATGCCTTTCTCAAGAAGAAGCCGCGCAAATACGTGGGGCACAATCCGCTGGCACAGATCGCGATGTTCTTCTTCATGACCGTGGGGATGACCTTCATGATCGTGACCGGCTTTGCGCTGTATTCCGAGGGTGTGGGCCGCGGCGGCGTGCTCGATACGCTGTTCGGGCCGTTTCTGGATCTCGTGGGCGGGTCGCAGACGATGCACCAGATCCACCATCTGGGGATGTGGGCGATCGTTATCTTCGTGATGATCCATATCTATGCGGCGGTGCGCGAAGACATCATGTCGCGCCAGTCGATGGTATCGACGATGATCTCCGGCACGCGGACCTTCAAGGACGACGATCCGAACTGAAGCCGGCCGGGCAAACGACGGGAAGGCGGGTGCGGAGCGCCCGCCTTTTTTGATGGACAGAAACGTTTCCAATTTCCATCAATGTGACAACAAACTAATCACCGTCGCAGCTTCAGGACATACGCATACGACAGAATACTGTTTTATTTCTGCTACTTAATTAATCTTCCGAAGACGTGCGTTTTACATATCCGACGGGACAACCGGTAAGCTAGCCTCGTTTCCAGGGACGGACGGAAACCTGCATTTCCATCCGAAGGAGGGAGGAGCGAATGGCGGACAATGTTCTGATCATGGGCATCGGCAATGTGCTGTGGGCCGATGAGGGCTTTGGCGTGCGCTGTGTCGAATATCTTGCAGAGCATTGGGACCTGCCCGACGGCGTGACCCTTCTGGATGGCGGCACGCAAGGGCTCTACCTGCTGCCCTTTCTTGAGGATGCCGACACGCTGATCGTGTTCGATGCGGTCGATTACGGGCTCGAGCCCGGCACCCTGAAGGTCGTGGAGGATGACGAGGTGCCGCGCTTCATGGGTGCCAAGAAGATGTCGCTGCACCAGACGGGTTTTCAGGATGTGATCGCGACGGCGCAACTGATGGGATACTGCCCGTCCCGCCTGCTGCTTATCGGATGCCAGCCCGAAGAGCTGGAGGATTACGGCGGCGGACTGCGCGACGTGGTCGCCGCACGGATCGAACCGGCAGTGCAGGTGGCGCTGACGCGCCTGGCGCAGATGGGCCATGCGGTCAAACCGGGCCGCACCGAAAGCGATCTTCTGGCCGATCCGTCGATCATGCAAACGGCCTATGAAGACGGCCGTCCCTCTGAAGACGACGCCTGTCGCACCGGCGACGCGCGGTTCTTTCCGGCGGCGGTATGACCGATGTGCGTCGGAGTGCCCATGCAGATCACATCCGTCACCGGCATCGCCGCGACCGTGCGTGACAGTGCCGAGCTGATCGACCTGTCGCTGACGCCCGAGGCCCAGGCCGGCGACTGGGTGCTGACCTTTCTCGGCGCGGCCCGCGAGGTGATCAGCGAAGACGAGGCCGAAAAGATCTGTGCCGCGCTCGACGGGCTGCGCGCGGTCATGACGGGCGGCGATGTCGGCGATGCCTTTGCCGATCTCGACGCGGCCACCCCGCAACTGCCACCGCATCTGCAGGCTGCGCTCGACGCAGGCCAGAGCACCGGCTGACACTGACGATGAAGGACCGCAGATGACCCACCCCCTTGTTACCCGATTGATCGACGAATTTGCCTACCGTGCACTAAGCACGATGGCGGATGTGGCCGAGTTTACCGAACGTCCTGGCACGCACGTGATCTTCGTGCCCGGCGATGCGCAGCGAAATCTCGAGACGCCCGATGTGGCGGTGATCCTCCCCGAGTTGCACCAAGCCTTTCAAGGCCGGTTCGATTGTGCCGTGGCCACCGACGCCGTCGAAAGCGAGTTGCGCGACACCACCGGCATCTTCAAGACCCCGAGCCTGATCTTCTTCCGCGATGGCGCGTGCATCGGCGGGATCCCCAAGGTGCGGGACTGGTCCGAATACGTCGAACGGATCACGCATTTTCTGTCGCTGCCTGTTGCCGCCGAATAAGAGGACCTGAGCATGACCAACCCTTTCATGATGCCGCCCACCGGCTTTGGCCCGGGATCCCAGCCGCTCGACCAGCAGGACGAAGCACTGGAATACATGCCGCTGCCGCAGGACATGCGCACCTACTCTCCGCGAATCCCTGAAATCGAAGAGCTGGGCGGCGCTGACGTGAAACCGGCGCTGGCGCTTTTGGCACAGGTGGCAGACGCCGCCGCGGAGGTAAGTGCCGGCGGCGGCACACGGCAGTTCGACCTGGCCGGGCTCGATCCAGCCAACCGCGACCTGATCGCGGAAACGATGGGCAGCGGAGAGGTGTCGGCCAAGGTCCGCGCCATCCCGGCCATTGCCGTTCAGGAAAGCGTCTTTGCCGGGATCTGGACCCTGAAATCCGCCACTGCCGACCTGATCGAAGTTGCCGCCATTCCGGCCTGTGTCACTCAGGCCCCGTTTACGCCGGTGCGCAACGCGTCGGGCAAGGACACGCCCCTGGCGGACGGCGTCGTGAACGCACCGCCGCTCCAGATCGAGCTTTTCGACAAATCGGCCGCCTTTTCGCCGGAGGCGGATCTGCATGTGATCAACCTTTCGCTTTTGCCGCATACCGAAGAAGACCTTGCCTGGCTCGATCAGGCCGTGGGCGAAGGCGCGGTCACCATCCTGTCGCGCGGGTACGGCAACTGCCGGGTGACGGCGACGGCCATTCCCCACGTGTGGCGGGTGCAGTTCTTCAACTCCCAGGACACGCTGATCCTCGACACGTTCGAAGTGACGTCGATGCCCGAGGTGGCCTGTGCCGCGCCAGAAGATCTTGGCGACAGCGCCAGGCGGCTGACCAGCGTGCTGGAGGCGATCCGATGAGCCGGTTCGAAGGCAGCTTCCTCGGTGCAGAGGACAAGATCAGCGCGCAGGCGGTCATGGAATGCAAGATCTGCTGGACGCCCTACGACCCGGCGGAGGGCGACGATTATCGGCAGGTGGAGCCGGGAACGCCGTTCCTGGCCCTGCCAGACGACTGGTCCTGCCCCAATTGCGGTGCGCCGAAAGAGCAGTTCATGGTGCTGGAAGACCCCGGCGCCGAGCCCGTGGCGGACGCCGCCCGTCTTGACGCACTGACCGCCAGGCTGGTCGCCGAGTTCCGTGAAATCTGGCACGCCAAGATGCGCGACGTGCCCATGGTCAACAAGTTGCTCTCGGTCGAGGCGGTGGGGTTTCGCATGGTCGACGGGCGCCCGCTGGGTGTCCTGGTGTCGCCGTGGTTCATGAACCTGGTCCAGCTTCCCGGTGAGGGCGAGGATTGGTCAGGCCTGACGCCGGGCGCGAAAGAGCTGATCGCCTTTCCGTCGGGGGACTACGAGTTCATCCACAACACCCGCGACATGATCGGCGGTTACAAGGCCTGCTCGCTGTTCTCTCCGATGAGTGATTTCTCGACCCAGTTGCAGGCGCAAGAGGTCGCCCGGGCGATCATGGTGGCCCTTTTCGACGAGGGCCATCGCGCCGAGACGGACCGCGCCGCCGACATCCGCGCCGAGCGCGAGGCCGCACTTGCCCCCGAGGAGGGCGACGCGCCGAGCCTTGCCGATGCCCCCACGCGCCGCGCCGTGATCTCGGGCGGTCTGGCGGAGACCTGACAGGCGATGAACCGGCCCCTTGCATATCCGCTGCGCGCCAGGCCTGTCCCCGCCCTGCCGGTGGCGCAGGTCGTGCTGGGCAAGCCGGTGGAAGAGGTCGCGGCGCTGTTGCCGCGTCTGTTCAACCTTTGCCGGGTGGCGCAAGGCGTGGCGGTTCGGGCCGCGTTGGGACTGGAGCTTGCGACCGGGTGGCAAGAGGCGTTGCGGCAGGAAATCCTGCGCGAACACGTGGCAAAGCTGTGCCTGAAATGGCCCGCGCTCATGTCGCGGCTTGCGGTGCCATTGCCCCGGGATTGGACCCACGACTCGCAGGCGGCGCGCCTGGCGCTGTTCGGCGCAGGTGCAGGCATGCCGGGCGACGTTCAGGGCCTTGCTGGATTCATGGCGCAAAGCAACGGGATCGCGCCGGTCCTTCGCGCGATAGATCAACTGTTCCGACCCGATGAAGGCTGTCGCGCCGCGTTGCCCTTTGCATCGGCCAGGACCGTGTTCGACCCCACGGCACAGGAGAATTCGGTCGCCACGCGCAGGGCCGGACATCCTGTCCTGCACCACGTCGCCACGACCCATGGGCGCGGTCCGCTCTGGTCGGCCCTCGCCGTCGCCTACGAGCTTGACGCCCTTCTTGCCGGGGAAGCGCCCCGGCTGTGGCACGCACCGGGCACGGCGGTGGTCACGGCGGCCCGCGGTCTGTACGGGATCAGGGCCGAGGTCGAGAACGGTCATGTCGCGGCCTTCAGGCGCCTTACACCGACCGATCAACTGACGGCCCCGGACGGCGCCCTCGACCAGTCGCTGGCCAGCCTGCCGGCCACACGGGCGCAGGCGCTGGCCCCTCTGCTATTGTCAATTCTCGATCCGTGCTATCCAGTTTCCCTCGAACCCGTCCAGCCAGGGGAGCCGGACCATGCATGAGATGTCGCTTTGCGAAGGGATGCGCAGCGTGATCGAGGAGCAGGCGCGCCGGCACGATGTGGCGCGCATCACACGGGTGCGGGTCGAAATCGGACGCTTTGCCGGGGTCGAGACCGAGGCGCTGCATTTTGCCTTCGACGTGGTGATGCGCGGATCGGTGGCCGAGGGGGCCGAGCTTGTTACGCTCGATTTGCCCGGGCGGGCCCTTTGTTATGATTGTATGAAAGAGGTGGAAATCCATGCCCGCCTCGACCCCTGCCCGCTTTGCGGCGGCGGAAAACTGATGCCGCAAGGCGGCGATGAAATGCGAATCAAGGACTTGGAGGTGGCATAATGTGCACTGTTTGCGGATGTTCCGAAGGCGAAACCAAGGTGCATGGGCACGACCATGGGCATCACCATGATCACACCCATGAGCACGGGCATGATCACGGGCATGATCACGGGCATCATCACCCCCAAGATCACTCCCATGACCACGGGCATCACCACCATCATCACCATTATGGCCAGGGTCCGGCCGGTACCGAAGTGCCGGGAATGTCGCAGGAGCGGCTGATCGAGATCGAGACCGACATCCTGTCCAAGAACGACCGCTATGCACAGGCAAACCGCACATTTCTGGCCGCGCGCGGCGTGCTGGCGCTGAACCTCGTCTCGTCGCCCGGATCGGGGAAAACGACCCTGTTGTGCAAGACCATCGAAGCCCTTGGCGAGCAGCCGCTTACGGTGATCGAAGGGGATCAGCAAACCCAGAACGACGCCGACCGCATCCGCGCCACCGGCGCGCGTGCCGTGCAGGTCAACACCGGCAAGGGCTGTCACCTGGACGGGCACATGGTGGGCCATGCGATGGAGCATCTGGCGATCGAGGCCGGTTCGATCCTGTTCATCGAGAATGTCGGCAACCTTGTCTGCCCCGCCGCCTTCGACCTGGGCGAAGACGCGAAGATCGCGATTCTGTCGGTCACCGAAGGGGAAGACAAGCCGTTGAAATACCCCGATATGTTCACCGCGGCCCGGCTGGCGATCCTGAACAAGACCGATCTTGCCCCGCATTGCGACGTGGATCTGGACCTTTACGAGGCCAACCTGCGCCGGGTCAATCCGGGGATCGAGATCCTGAAGCTGTCGGCGCGCACCGGCGAGGGCATGACGGACTGGCTGGCCTGGCTGCGCACCCAACTGGCAGAGAAATCCGTGACAGAGGCCGCGCAATGACGGGCCTGCCCACCATCTTACTGGTGGATGACGAAGAGCATTCGCTGGCCGCGATGCGCATGGCACTCGAGGACGATTTCGACTGCCTGACGGCAGCCAACGCGTACGACGCGATGCGCCTCATGGAGGCGCATTTCGTCCAGGCGATCTTTTGTGACCAGCGGATGCCCGGCAAGACGGGGGTCGAATTCCTGGCCGATGTGCGGGACCGATGGCCGGATACGGTGCGGATCATCATCACCGGCTATACCGAGACCAACGACATGATCGCGGCCATCAACGAGGCCGGGATCTATCAGTTCGTGACCAAGCCGTGGCACCCGGATCAGTTGGTGATGGCGGCCAAGAACGCAGCGCAGCTTTTCCAACTGGCGCGCGAACATGACCGCATGTCGCTGGAAATGCGGTTCCTGGGCAAGACCGCGGAAAGCAAGGTCGAGGCGCGGCGGCGTACCTTGCGTGAAGGCTTCGGGTTCGAACGCATCCTGCGCGCGCCCAACTCTCCGATGAATGCGGCGGTCGAACTGGCCCGGCAGGTGGCCAGTTTCGATGTGCCAGTGCTGATCACCGGCGAGGCCGGTACCGGAAAGGACATCATGGCGCGCGCGATGCATTACGCGTCGCTGCGGTCCGACCAGTCGTTCTATGAACTGAACTGCGCCGGCCTGCCCGATGACGTGCTGAAACTGGAAGTGCTGGGGGCCAAGAAAGGCGCTGTGCCCGGCCAGCCCAACACCAGGATCGGCCTGCTGCAGAAAGCCTCGCGCGGCACGCTTTTCCTGAACGGGGTCGATACACTCAGCCCGCAGATGCAGCTTGTCCTGTTGCGGGTGGCGACCGAGGGCAGTTTCGAGCCCGTCGGCGGCACCGAAACCCTGACCACGAACACGCGCCTGATCACTGGCAGCCACAGTGACCTGTCGGTCGCGGTTTCGGACGGCGAGTTTCGGTCCGATCTCTACTACGCGCTTTCGACAACGGAACTGGCCCTGCCGCCGCTGCGGTCGCGGATGGAAGACCTCGACATCCTGTCGCGGCATATCCTTGGCGACCTTGCCGGCGAGCATTCCAAGCCGGTGGACGGGTTGTCGAAACTCGCCCTGGAATTCCTGGGCAATTACGACTGGCCCGGCAACCTGCCCGAGCTGACGAACGAGCTGACCCGGATGCTGATCCTCAGCCAGGAACCGCGTCTTGGGCCAGAGCTGATCTCGCGCCACATCTTGCAGGCCGATCCGTCGGTCTCGTTCCGCCCCGACCCGCGCGAAGCCGACCTTCTGGTGTCGGAAGGCACGCTGAAAGAGCGGATCGAAGCCATCGAGGCCCGCATCCTGCGCGAAACGCTGACGCGGTTGAAATGGAACAAGAGCCGCGCTGCCGACGAGCTTGGGCTGAGCCGTGTCGGCCTGCGCTCGAAGCTGGATCGTTACGGCGTGCATCAACCGGGCAAGACCAAGGCCCCCGAAGACGAGGACTGAGCCATGTGTCTGGGAATACCGGGACAAATCGTCGAGATCACCGACGCGAACCGCCTGATGGCGCTGGCCGATATATCCGGCGTGCGCCGCGAGGTGTCTGTCGCCTGCGTGGCCACGCCCGACCTTGGCGACCTGATCGGGGAGTGGGCGCTGATCCATGTGGGTTTTGCCATGAGCGTTATCGACGCCGACGAGGCCGAAAAGACGCTGGAGGCTTTGCGGAGTCTCGGTGAAGCGCAGGAAACGCTGGAGGCGATGGCCGAAGGCGCGTCAGCCCTGGAGGGAACGCAATGAGATATGTCGAGGAATTCAGGGACCCAATCGCCGCCAAGGCCGTGCTGGCGGCCATTGAAACCGTGGTGCAGGAGATCGGCGCGACCGCCGAGAAGCCGGTGCACATCATGGAAATCTGCGGCGGGCACACCCATGCGATCTTTCGCTACGGTCTCGACCGCCTGACGCCTAAGGGCATCGAATTCATTCATGGCCCGGGCTGCCCGGTCTGCGTGCTGCCGATGAGCCGGATCGACGAATGCGTCGAGATTGCCGAGCGGCCAGAGGTGATCTTCTGCACCTTCGGCGATGCGATGCGCGTGCCGGGCACCCGTAAATCACTGATGCAGGCCAAGGCCGACGGCGCGGATATCCGCATGGTGTATTCCCCTCTCGACGCGCTGGAGATCGCCCGCCGTAACCCGGAGCGCGAGGTTGTTTTCTTCGGTCTCGGCTTCGAGACGACGACCCCCTCGACCGCCCTGTCGATCCAACAGGCCGCGCGTGAGGCATTGTGCAACTTCAGCGTCTTCTGCAACCACATCACTGTGCCGCCCCCGATCAGGGCCTTGCTGAACGACCCGCACATGGTGCTTGACGGTTTCGTGGGGCCCGGCCACGTGTCGATGGTGATCGGCACGCATCCCTATGATTTCATCGCCGATACCTATGGCAAGCCCATCGTCGTCGCGGGGTTCGAGCCGCTCGACCTGCTGCAATCGGTGCTGATGGTCCTGCACCAGATCCGGCACGGGCGAGCCGAGGTGGAGAACCAGTATGCGCGCGTGGTGCCGGAGCATGGCAACCCGGTCTCGCTTGCCGCCATCGAGGATGTCTACGAACCGCGCCCCACCTTCGAGTGGCGCGGACTGGGGGAGATCGACGCAAGCGGGCTGCGTATCCGGGCCAAGTACGCCGCCTTCGACGCCGAGGAAAAGTTCGGCGTCGGCTACGGGGCCGGCCCGCGGCTCGTCTCCGAGCCCGAAGGCTGCGCCTGCGGTCAAGTGATGACCGGACGGATCAAGCCCACGGGCTGCCCGCAATACGGCACCGGCTGCACGCCCGAGATGCCGCTGGGCGCCCTCATGGTCAGTTCGGAAGGCGCCTGTGCCGCCTATTACCAGTACGGCGCAACCGACGAGCGGCTGGAGGCGGTGGAATGAACATGAGCACTCGGGTCAAGCCTGCCCGCCTGCGCGGCGACCGCGTGACCATGGCCCATGGCGGCGGCGGCAAGGCGATGCGCGACCTGATCGAGGAAATCTTCACGGATGTCTTTCTGCCGCCCGGCTCGGAGGACCAGGCGCGGCTGACGTCGGACGCGCTGCGCGTGCCGGGGGCGCAACTGGCCTTTACCACGGACAGTTTCGTGGTCTCGCCGCCTGAATTTCCCGGCGGGGACATCGGCAAGATCGCGGTCTGCGGCGCGGTCAACGACCTGGCCGTGGGCGGGGCGAAACCGCTATGGCTGTCGGCGGCGTTCATCATCGAGGAAGGCTGCGAGTTCGACCTGCTGCGCCGGATCGTGGCCTCGATGCAGGCAGAGGCCGAAAAGGCTGGCGCCCGGATCGTCACCGGAGATACCAAGGTCGTGGAACGCGGGGCCGCGGACAAGGTCTTTGTCACGACCTCCGGCGTCGGGGTCATCCCGCCGGGGCGCGACATGCGGGCGGAAAACATCCGGCCCGGCGACGTGGCGCTGGTCAACGGGGTTCTGGGCGATCACGGCGCGACCATCCTGGCCGCGCGCGGCGACATGGCGCTCAGCACCGACATCCGGTCCGATTGCCAAAGTCTCGGCGCGCTGGTCGAGGCGGTCCTGGCGGTCGCCCCCAACACCCGCGCCGCCCGCGACGCGACACGCGGCGGGGTGGCATCCGCCTTGAACGAAATGGCCGAGGCGGCTGCCCTGGAGATCGAGATCGACGAGACCGCCCTGCCCCTGCGCCCCGAGGTCAAGGGCGTGTGCGAGGTTCTGGGGCTTGATCCGCTTTACCTGGCCAATGAGGGCACGCTGGTGCTGTTTGTCCCGCCGGACGAGGCGGAGGCCGCCCTTGCCGCGATGAAAGACCTGGAGGCCGGACGACGTGCGACCATGATCGGCAAGGCGCGATCCGGGCGTGCGGGCCGCGTGGTGATGACCACCCTATTCGGCGGCCAACGGTTGGTCGACACACTGGTCGGTGAACAATTGCCCCGCATCTGCTAGTTGCCCTGCTTTATCTTGCGTGGCGGCGAGACGGGTCCCGTCAGCCTGCGTCAACGGGTCGGTTCGCGGGGCGCGATCGCTATCGGCGCTGGAACAGGATCACGACCAGCGCCAGGAGCGACGAGCCGAGCATCAGCAACAGGGAAACCGCATTGAGAAGTGGGGTCGAACCTTCCTTCAGGCGGTCGAACATCGCGATGGTCAGCGGCGCGTCGGAACCGACCAGCATGAGCGTGGTATTGAAGTTCTCGAAGCTCATCAGGAACGCCACGACCAGCGCGCCGATCATGGCGGGCATGAGGAAGGGAATGGTTATCGTGCGCACCGCCGTCAGGCGCGTGGCGCCGAGGTTCAGCGCGGCCTCTTCCAGAGTGCGGTCGAACTTTTGCAGCCGGGCGGTGATGACCAGTGTCGCGATGGTCGTGATAAATGAGAACTGCCCGAGGATCACCAGCAGCAGGCCGGGGCGCAGGGCCTGGATGTCGACCTCCGCCGCGTTCCAGATCCCATTGGCCAGCGTCGATGAAAACACCAGAATCGAAATGCCCAGCACGATGCCGGGGATGACCAGCGGCAAGAGCATCAGGACGTAAAGCGCGCCCTTGCCGCGGAACTCGTAGCGGTTGAAGAGGAAGGCGTTCGTGGTGCCCACGCTGACCGACAGGACCGCGACGCAGGCGGCGACGAAGGCCGAGGTGCCCATCGCGCGCAGGATGCCGCGTTCGTGGAAGACACCAATCTGGGGGCGGTCCTCTCCGAAGAACCAGTTCCAGGTGAAGCCTTCCCAGGGCAGTGACGGAAACTGGCTGTCGTTGAAGGCGAAGACCGCGACGACAGTCAGGGGCAGCGCGAGGTAGAGGAAGAACAGCAGGACATAGCCGCCGTAGAGGAGGCGAAAGCTGCGGGAACGGGGGATGGTCGGGATCATGGCCTACCCCATCGTTTCCTGAAGGGTGCGGCCGGTGAGACGTAGCATCCCCCAGACGATAACCGAGGACAGTACCAGCAGCATGAAGCCGAAGGCCGCGCCGAGCTCCCAGTTGGAGCGGACGATGAACTGGTTGTAGATCATCTCGGTGAACCAAAGGCTGTCCTTGCCACCCAGCATGGTCGGCGTCAGGTAGTTGCCCAAAGACAGCATGAAGACCACGATGCAGCCCGAGACGATGCCCGGCATGGCGTGCGGGATGATGATCTCGCGCAGGACCGACAGGCCGCTGCCGCCGAGGTCATAGCCCGCCTCGACCACGCTGTCATCCAGGCTTTCCAGCGTTGTGACCAAGGGCACCACCATGAACAGCATGGATGTGTAGACCAACCCCACCATCATGGCGGCGTCGTTGTAGAGCATCTCGACCGGCTGATCGGCCAGTCCCGCCCATTGCAGCAAGTTGGAGATGAGGCCGGTTTCCCGCAGCAGGATCATCCAGCCGAAGGTGCGCACCAGTTCCGAGACGTAGAACGGGATCAGGCAGAGCATGAACAGCACCTGCTGCAACCGGCCCCGCGCCATCTTGGCGATGTAATAGGCCACCGGGAAGGCGATCAGCAGGGTGATGGCGGTGGCCAGCACCGACATTACCGCCGTGCGCCAGAAGGTACGCAGGTAAAGCGGTTCGGTCAGGGCCTTTTCGTATTGCGTCAGGCTGGGCTCGTAGACGCCGAAACTGATGCGTTCGCGCAGCGAGATCATCAACATGTCGATATGCGGGATGACGATCAGCAAACCCAGCCACAGCAACAGCGGCGTCAGCAGCAGGATGAATCCGATCCGGGCTTCGGCGCGCATCAGGCCGCACCGGCAAAGCACATCGCCTGTGCCGCGCCCCAGCCGATATGCACCCTGTCGCCGCGTTTCAGACTGGCGAACTCGCCGGTCTGGGGCAGCGTGACCTCAAGCGTTTCGCCCGCGTCATCCTCGACCAACACACGCGAGGCCGCGCCGTTGAAAAGCAGGCTGGTCACCCTGCCCTGCATCCGGTTCTCGAACTGCGCCAGCGCCTCGGCATTGGCGGCGAGGTGGACGGACTCTGGCCGGACAAAAATTTCCGCGGTGTCGCCCTTGGACAGGACCTCGGCGGCGGTCGCGCGCATGGCGAGGCCGGTGTCGGTGCGCATCTCCAGCGTTGCGCCTTCGACGCGGTCGATGCGCCCGGTCCAGCGGTTCGCCTCGCCGATGAAGCCGGCGACGAACGGCGTCTCGGGCCGGTAATAGAGGTCCTGCCCCGTGCCGACCTGCTCGAACCGTCCGGCGTTCATCACGGCGATCTGGTCGGACATAACCAGCGCCTCGGACTGGTCGTGGGTGATGTAGACGAATGTGGTGTCGAACGCGGCCTGAAGCGCCTTCAGTTCGATCTTCATGTGCTCGCGCAGCTTGAGGTCGAGGGCCCCCAATGGTTCATCCAGCAGCAGCACATCGGGTTCCAGCACCATGCAGCGGGCGATGGCCACGCGTTGCTTTTGCCCGCCCGACAACTCATCGACCTTGCGCGAACCAATTCCGGGCAAGCCGATCCGGTCCAGAGCCTCGTCCACCTTGCGGGCGATCTGGGCCTTGGCCATGCCCTGCCGCCGCAGCCCGTAGCCGATATTGTCGGCGATGGTCATCATCGGGAAAAGCGCGAGGTGCTGGAACACCATGTTCACCGGGCGCTTGTTGGGCGGCGTGTCCAGAACGGTGCCGCCCTTGATGCGGATGTCGCCCGACGTCGGCTCGAGAAACCCGGCGATCATGCGCATGATCGTCGTCTTGCCACAGCCAGACGGGCCGAGGATGGAAAAGAAACTGCCCGGCGGCACGGAAAACGAGACGTCGTTAACGGCGGTCGTGTCGCCGAAACGCTTCACCAGCTCGACGCATTCAAGATCAGGGGTCATGCAGGGGGCCGTTTCTTGGGCGGCACCCTCGCGAAAGGGTGCCGCGTTGTCATGCGCGATCAGTTGGCGGCCTGGACGCGGTCCAGAACCTCGCCTTCGATGGCCTCCAGGCCGGCGGGAACGGGCGGGTACCATTTGATGTTGTCGACCGCTTCAGGCGGGAAGCTGTCCTGGTACTTGGCCTTGAGCGCGTCTTCGGCATACTCATCCGCGCCGGCGGACGCGGTGAAGTTGCCCGCCGCAGCCGTGATCTTGGCCGACACCTCTGGCTGCATCACGAAGTTGATCCACTCGTAGGCCACATCGTCGGCCTGCCCTTTGGCCGGGAGCACGAACGTGTCGATCCAGCCGAGCGCGCCGGATTCAGGGGCGACGAAGGTGATGTCGGAATTGTCCTCGTTCAGCTTCCAGCCGCCGGTGTCCCAGGCCATCGATGCCGTCACCTCGCCCGAACGCAGGAGGTTCATCAGCTCGTCGCCGCCGCTCCAATACGCCTTCACGTTGGATTTGCACTCGGTCAGCTTGGCCTCGACCTTTTCCATGATCTCTTTGTACTTCGCCTCGTCGTCATAGGCGGCGAACGGGTCCTCGCCCATGGCGAAGGCAAAGCCGATCAGGGTGGGACGCTTCAGGCGATAAGACACCTTGCCTTCCAGCGCCGGGTCGCAGAGGTCGGTATAGTCCTTGACCACGTCGCCCGCCTCGGCGGTGTTCATCACGAGGCCGGAGGTGCCCCAGACATGCGGCACGCCGTAGACTTCGCCGTTCACGGTGGTGTTGCCCTTGGTGGCTTCCAGCATGGAGGGAATGAACAGCGACTCGTCGATCTTCGACAGGTCCATGGGCTTGTAGATGCCGAACTCCATCTGCGGGCCCATGATGCGGTCCTGCGAGGGCTGGGCGAGGTCGAAGCCGCCGCCGCCCGTGGCGCGCAGCTTGGCGATCATTTCCTCGTTGTTGGACTTGGTCACCTCGACGGTGTGGCCGGTCTGTTCCTCGAACATCTCGACGACCTCGTCAGGCGCGTAGCCGCCCCAGGTCAGCAGGCGCAGCGTGTCGGCGGTGGCGGCCTGCGACAGGCCGAACACGGCCAAGCAGGTTGTGGTGAGCAGTGTCGTTTTCATGGGTGTCCCCCTCTGGTGGATGATTGTTTGCGTGCAGGATGGTCAGCATTGACCATTTGGTCAAACTCTTTGACGAGTCTCTGCCTTATCCTCGAGTTTCTTGACAGTTTCTTGTCAGGCCCCCTGCCCGGTCGCTTTTTCCTTTTGCGTCAAAGACAAGCCTCGAAAAGTTTACGCGTATTCTCCGCCGTCATCTCGATCGGGTTGCCGCCGGTCGATGGATCCCGCAGCGCGGCATCCACCAGCGTGTCGAGGTCGGGCTCGGTCACGCCCAGCTCGGTCAGCGTTTTGGGGATGCCCAGGCTGTCGTTCAACTGGTCCACGAAGGCGCAGAAGCCGTCAAAACCGCCCTCGATGCCCAGATAGGCCGCCGCCGGCCCGAAACGCTCGCGGATGGCGGGGGCGTTGAATTGCAGGACGGCGGGCATGCAGACCGCGTTCGTCGTACCGTGGTGGGTGTAGTGATGCGCGCCGATGGGGTGGCTGAGCGCGTGGATCGCCCCCAGACCCTTTTGAAAGGCCGTGGCGCCCATGGCTGCGGCGCTCATCATGTTGGCGCGCGCCTCGATATCGGAGCCGTCGGCATAGGCGCGCGGCAGGTAGTCCTTGACCAGCCGCATCCCTTCCAGCGCGATGCCCTGGCTCATCGGGTGGTAGTGCGGGCTGGAATAAGCTTCGACACAATGGGCGAAGGCATCGAGCCCGGTGCCCGCCGTGATGTGCTTGGGCATGCCCACCGTCAGTTCGGGGTCGCAGATGACGATTGCCGGCAGCATCTTGGGGTGGAAGATGATCTTTTTCTCATGCGTGGCCGAGTTGGTGATGACCGACGCGCGCCCGACTTCCGAGCCGGTGCCGGCGGTGGTGGGCATGGCGACGATGGGGTGAATGCCATCGGGATCGGCGCGGGTCCACCAGTCGCCGATATCCTCGAAATCCCAGACCGGACGCGTCTGTCCGGCCATGAACGCGAGCGTCTTGGCCAAGTCGAGGCCAGAGCCGCCGCCGAAGGCGATGACGCCGTCGAAGCCCCCATCGCGATAGAATTTCAGCCCTTCCTCGACATTTGCGTCCGAAGGGTTGGGATCGACCTCGGCAAAGATCGCGCGGCCCAGCCCGGCGGCCTCCATGAGGTCGAGCGTCCGGGTCGTGATATCCATGGATTTCAGCCCCCGGTCGGTGACCAGAAGCGGTTTCGCGATGCCCGCGACACGGCAGGCCTCGCCGATCTCGGCGATGCGCCCGGCACCGAAGCGCATGTTGGTGGGATAGGACCAGTTTCCGGTAAGTGCCATGTCAGATCTTTCTCAGGTGATAGGATTTGGGACGCGTCAGGGCGTGATAGGCGAGTTTCGACAGCCCTGCCCCCTTGCCGGTATCCTTGCATCCAGTCCAGCACAAGGCGGGGTCGAGGTAATCGCAGCGGTTCATGAAGACGGTGCCGGTCTCGATCCGTTCGCCGATGCGCTCGGCGGCGGCGGCGTCGCGTGTCCAGACCGAGGCGGTCAGTCCGAAGCGGCTGTCGTTCATCAGGCGGATCGCGGTGTCGTCGTCGGGCACGGACATGATGCCGACCACGGGGCCGAAGGTTTCGTCCCGCATCACCCGCATGTCGTGGGTCACATTGGTCAGCACCTGCGGCGTGACATAGGTGTTGTCGCCGTCATCGGCCTGCATCCGGTCGATATGGGCGGTGGCCCCGTCGTCCAGCGCCTCGGAGACCTGCGCGCGGACTTCGCGGGCAAAGCGGATGTTGGCCATGGGGCCAAGGGTGGTTTCGGGGTCGAGCGGATTGCCGAGTTTCTGCGCCTTGACCCAGGCGACGGCCTTTTCGACGAAGGCGTCAAACAGTGGTTCGGCCACGTAGATCCGCTCGATCCCGCAGCAGCATTGGCCCGCGTTGAACATCGCGCCGTCCATCAGCCCGTCGACGGCGGCATCGACGTCCGCGTCGGCGCGCACATAGCCGGGATCCTTACCGCCCAGTTCGGTGGCGACCGGCGTGAAGGTCCCAGCGGCGGCGCGTTCCATCGCCAGCCCGCCCCCGACGGATCCGGTGAAGTTCACGAAATCAACGTGGCGGCCCGCGATCAGGGCGTCGGTCGTGTCATGGTCGATGACCACGTTCTGGAACACGTCCCGGGGCACGCCCGCCGCGTGCAGCGCCTCGGCCAGATGCTCGCCCACCTGCAAGGTCTGGCTGGCATGTTTGAGGATGACAGAGTTGCCCGCGATCAGCGCGGGCGCGACCGTATTGATCGCTGTCATGTACGGATAGTTCCAAGGCGCCACGACCAGGACGACACCCCATGGCACGCGCTTGATGACGCGGCGGGCGGTGTCGCTGTCTTCAATGATGTCCTCGGCCAGACCTTCGGCGGCCACATCCGCCATGTAAGACAAGCGCTCGCTGAAGCCGCCATATTCGCCGCCATAACGCACCGGGCGACCCATCTGGTGCGCCAGCTCCCGTGCCATGCGGTCGGTGTCGGCCCCAATGATCTCATTGGCCTTGCGCAGGGCGGCGACACGCTCTGACAGGGGCTTTGCTGCCCAGTCCGCCTGTGCCGCCCGGGCCTTGTCGGTCGCAGCGACCGCCGCGTCGAGGGGCAGCACATCCCGCGTGATATAAATCGATCCGTCGATCGGCGAGATCAGCTCAACCGTCTTGCTCATGTTCAGGCCCTTTCAAATCCGCGCGCGATTTCCCAGTCGGTCACGACGGCGTCGAACGTTTCCTGCTCGACCTCGGCGGTGCGTGTGTAGTGATCGACCACGTCGTCGCCCATGACCCGGCGCAGCATGTCGGAGCCGCGCAGAAGGTCGGTCGCCGCGCGCAGGGTGTGGGGCAGCATCGGCACGTCGTCCATCTTGTAGACATCGCCGGTGACGGGGGCCGACAGTTCCAGCCCCTCTTCGATGCCGCAAAGCCCGGCGGCCAGTTGCGCGGCACAGGCAAGGTAGGGGTTGATGTCCGAGCCGGGCGTGCGGCATTCGATGCGCACGCCCTTGGTGCCATCGCCCACCAGCCGGTAACAGGCGGTGCGGTTGTCGATGCTCCATGCGATCTTGGTGGGGGCGAAAGTGCCCGGCATCAGGCGCTTGTAGCTGTTGATGTAGGGCGCCAGGAAATAGGTCATGTCGGGCGAATACTTCAGCAGGCCCGCGACATAGCTCTTCAGCGTGCCAGACATGGTCAGCTTTGCATCCGCATCATAAAACGCGGGCGTATCGCCCTTGAACAGCGACTGGTGGATATGCGCGGCAGAGCCGACCTTGTCGGCGTGCCACTTGGGCAGGAAGCTGGCGGCGTGGCCATGCTGGTTCGCGATCTCCTTCACCGCCTGTTTGGCGATGGTGTGGTGATCGGCGCACAGCATCGCGTCGGCATAGCGGATGTTCAGCTCCTCCTGCCCCGTCTCAGCCTCGCCCTTGGTGTTCTCGACCGGCACGCCCGCGGCATAGAGCAGGTTGCGGATCGGGCGCATGACATGCTCTTCTTTGGAGGTCTGAAGGATGTTGTAATCCTCGTTATAGCCGCTGAAGGGCGTCAGGCCGCGAAAGCCTTCCTTGCGGATCTCGTCGAAGGATTTCTCGAACAGGAAGAACTCCAGCTCGGTCGCCATCATCGGGGTGAACCCCATCGCCTCGGCTCGTTCGATCTGGGCCTTGAGGATCTGGCGCGGGCTGTGTGGCACCGGCTTGTGGGTGTGATGGTCAAGGATGTCGCAGAGCACCATCGCCGTGCCTTCGAGCCACGGCACAAGGCGCAGCGTGCCAAGGTCGGGCTTCATCACGTAATCGCCATAGCCCTTTTCCCAGGACGTCGCGGCATAGCCGTCGGGCGTCGCCATCTCGAGGTCCGTGGCCAACAGGTAGTTGCAGCAATGGGTTTCCACGTGCGCGCTTTCAAGGAAGTTCGACACGTGGAACCGCTTGCCCGCAAGCCGGCCCTGCATGTCCACGAGACAGACAAGCACCGTGTCGATCTCGCCTTTGGAGGCAAGCTTTTTCAGGTCGGTGAAGGTGAGGTTGGCGGTCATGGTCTGTCTCCGTGAAATGAACGGAGCGCCTTGGCAAAAGGCGCTCCGCGTCGTCGTGTAGGCTTATTCGAAGTTGTAGGGCACGCCGGCCTGGTTGATGACCGAGTTGTACTCGCGGAAGATGCCGACGATCTTTTCGTGCACCTCGCCTTCCTGCGCGACCTCGTCCCAGAATTCCTTGGCGGCGTTCTCGACCTCGGCCCATTCAGACGCGGGCACCGAGCGCAGCTCCAGCTTGTCGCCATTGGCCCGCAGCGCGGCCTCGCCGCCCCAGTACCACTGGTTGCGATAGGTGTGCCCGGCCTCGACCCCGGCCATGACGACCGATTTCAGGTGGTCGGGCAGTTCCGCCCAGCGTTCCTGGTTGGCGAACCACGATCCGATCCACGCGCCCGAGATGTTGTTGGTCAGGAAGTAATCGGTCACGTCGGCCCAGCCCACGGTGTAATCCTCGGTGATGCCCGACCAGGCCATGCCGTCAAGCTCGCCGGTCTGTACCGCCACCTCGGCATCCTCGTAGGGAATGTTCACCGGCACGACGCCGAACTTGGCAAGGAACCGGCCCGCCGTGGGGAAGGTATAGAGCTTCAGCCCGTCGAGGTCATCGACCGAGGTGATTTCCTTCTTGGTGTTGAAGTTGCAGGGGTCCTGCCCTGCCGCCGACAGCCATTGCACGCCGACCTTGCCGTATTCCTCGCGCCAGATATCGGCGAGGCCGTACTGGTTGAAGAGCACCGGCACGTCGAGGATGTGCTTGGTCGCGAACGGAAAATAGCCGCCGAACATGCGCAGCGGCGTCGGCGAGGCCATCGAGTCATCGTCCGAGTGGACACCGTCTATCGTGCCGCGCTGAAGCGCCTGGAAAAGCTCGCCGGTGGGGACGATCTGGTCGGCGTAAAAGAGCTCGATCTCCAACTCGCCGTTGGAGTTGGCGTTGATGTAGTCGATGGCCGGTTTCGTGACCTGCTCGCCAAGCGCGCTGCCGGCATAGGTCTGGAAGCGCCACTTGATCGCGGACTGCGCCTTGACGATCGCGGGGGTGGCCAGCGTCGCCGGAACGGCCGCACCGGCCGCTTTCAGGAAATTGCGTCTTGTCGTCATCTTAATACCCTCTCTGTTAGGTTCAGTTGCTCGACGCCTTGTGACCAAGGTCTCTTGTTTAATTTCCATAGACATACCCCGGCAGCCACAGCGCGATTTCCGGGAAGATCATGATCGTCGCCAGCGCCACCACCATGACCAGCACGAAGGGCAGGATCGAGGTGTAGATGTCCTTCAGCGTGATCTCGGGCGGCGCCATGGCGCGCATCAGGAACAGGTTATAGCCGAAGGGCGGCGTCATGTAGGCGATTTGCGTGGTGATCGTGTAGAGCACACCGTACCAGATCAGGTCGAAACCGAGCGCGCCCACCAGCGGCACGTAGAGCGGTGCCACGATCACCAGCATCGCGGTGTCGTCCAGGAACGTGCCCATCACGATGAACGATAGCTGCATCAGGATCAGGATCATCCACGGGCTGAGGCCCAGCTGTTCGGTGAAGAGGCTCTCGATCGCCTTGACCGCGCCCAAGCCGTCGAAGACCGAGCCGAAGGCCAGCGCGGCCAAGATGATCCACATGAACATGCAGGAGATGCCAAGCGTCTTGCGCACCGAGGTCTCGAATACCTGCCGCGTCATGCGGCCCTTGACGACGGCGGCCAGGAACGCGGCGATGGCGCCGATGGCCGAAGATTCCACCAGGGAGGTCCAGCCATTCACGAAGGGCACCATCATGGTGAAGAAAATGAAAAGCGGCAGAAGGCCCGCGCCCAGCAGGCGGATTTTCTCGCCCATCGGGATGTCCCGCTCTTCTTTCGGCAGGATCGGGCCAAGCGTAGGGTTCAGGCGGCAGCGGATCACGATGTAAAGGACGAACATCCCCGCCATCATCAGCCCCGGCAGGACGCCGGCAAGCCAGAGCTGACCCACAGGCTGGCGGGCGATCATGGCGTAGAGCACCAGCACGACGGAGGGTGGGACGAGTATGCCCAATGAGGACCCGGCCTGTATCACCCCGGTCACCATCCGCTTGTCGTAGCCTCGTTTCAAGAGTTCCGGCAAGGCGATGGTCGCGCCGATCGCCATGCCCGCCACCGACAGCCCGTTCATGGCCGAGATCAGCACCATCAGCCCGATCGTGCCCACGGCCAAACCACCGGACAGCCCGCCCATCCAGACGTGGAACATGCGGTAGAGGTCGTCGGCGATGCGGCTTTCGGACAGGACATAGCCCATGAAGATGAACATCGGCAGCGTCAGCAGCGGATACCATTTCATCAGCTTGATCGCGGCGGCAAAGCCCAGATCGTATCCGCCGCGGTCGCCCCACAGGAAAAACGCCGCAACGACGGCCACGAACCCGATGGCGCCAAAGACCCGCTGCCCGGTCAGCAGCATCAGCATCATGGATGCGAACATCAGCGCGGCGATGGCTTCGTAGGGCATCAGGTGCGGGTCCCCTCGGGCCGGGCGTCAGAGCTGTCCTCGTCCTTGGCGCCCATGTCGTGCCCTTTCAGCCGCAGGATATCCTTGAAGAATTCGCTGATGGCCTGAAGCAGCATCAGGCAGATGCCCACGACCATGATCAGCTTGATCGGCCAGAGGTAGGGCCGCCAGACGCTGTTGCTGCGCTCACCGCCATACTGGAAGGAATACATCAGGCTGTCCCAGCCGCCCCCCAGCAGGAAGGCGAGATACACGATCAGGAAGAGCACGGTGATGGCATCGACCTGCGCCTTGCGCCGGTCGCTCCATTCGCCATAGAGCAGGTCCATGCGCACGTTCGAGCCCATCTGGATCGAGTACGGACCACCGAGAATGTAATAGGCGACCATCGCGAACTGCGCCATTTCCAGCGTCCAGAGCGAGGGGTTGATATCGAGCCCGATATCGCTGCCCAGCTTGGTGAAGGACGACCACAGCAGGATCGCCATCATCACGAAGATCCCGTACATGACGATCCGCCCGATCCAGCGGTTCATGCGGTCGACGACCGCGACGTATGTCAGCATTGCCCCGGTCATGCGGTCGCGGCCTTCGGGGCCAGCGCGCTGTTCAGCAGATTCGTCAGATAAGCGGCGATGCGGGCCACGTCAGACCCCTCGCCCAGCAGGTCGTTGCGGACCTCGATCATGACGTTCGTCAACCCGCGCGCGGTGGCATGGCGGGCCAGCGTGTGGGTGACCCCGTCGCTGGCTGAATAAGGTTCGTTCAGATGTGTGACGAACGTGTCGTCGGCGGCACTCAGCATCGCCTCGGCTAGCGACGCATCGGCATCGTGCAGAAGACCCAGTTGCGTACGGCGCGGCGTGCCGTGCCAGACCGGCGCGAAACTGTGGATCGTGACCAGCACCGGGCGTGTCTCGAAGCCGTCGAGCACGTCCGATAGCGTGGCATGAAACGGCTCGTAGACCTGTGTGGTGCGGGCGGTTTTCTCGGCCTCGCTCAGATCGCGATTGCCCGGCACAGGAATTTCGCCGCTCTGCCACGGCATCGCATCCCGCGCCTCGGGCGGGCGGTTCAGGTCGTAGACCAGGCGCGAGACCGTTGCGATGACCAAAGGCGCATCGAGCCGCGACGACAGCTCACGCGCCAGCGCCTCTGCGCCAATGTCCCACACCGCGTGGGACTGCCGATGCTCGGGCGCCAGTCCCAGCGTGCCGAGCGAGGCCGGAATGACGGCGCTGGCATGTTCGCACACCAGGCACAAAGACGCCTCTCCGTCCGGGTTGATCACCTCGGCCACAGGCCCATGGTCGGGGGCCAGAATCTGGTATGCTGTCGATCCGCTCACACCGGCCATTAGTGGCGGCGCCCGGAAAACTGTCAAGAAATTTCCGTAGACGAAATTACGACACCGGAGTAGCTTGTAACAATTGCTTCAAACTTTTGGCAGCTGCTTTCAAAGAGGGCATTCGTGGCACGCACCGTCATCGTCAAGGACACGCTCAAGGATAAGGCCGGTGCGCTGACCCCGGCCGAGCGGCTTTTGTCCGACACGTTGTTGCGCGATTATCCGATGGCCGGGTTGCAATCCATCACCAAGCTGGCCGAGGCCTCGGGCGTATCGACACCGACAGTCATCCGGCTGGCGCGGAAACTGGGCTTTGACGGCTTTCCCGAGATGCAGGCCGCGCTGCGCGAAGAAGCCTCGGCCCAGATCAAGAAGCCGATCCTGAAGCGCGAGGGATGGCCGCAGGGGCGCAACGATTCCCCCGCCTTCCGCAATTTCGCCGAAGCGGTGTTCGACAACCTGAACCAGACGATCGAGCGGCTGGATCCGGCCACGTTCGACGCGCTGGCCAGGGTGCTCGCCGACACGCGGCGCAGCATCTTCCTGCTGGGCGGGCGCATCACGCGCTCGAACGCGGATTACTTTTTCAATCACCTTCAGATCGTACGGCCCGGCGTGACGCTGTTGTCCCCCTCGCCCAACGTGTGGCCGCAATACCTGATCGACATGGGGCCGCGATCCGTTCTGGTGATTTTTGACATTCGCCGCTACGAGGCGGACCTGGCCACGCTCGCAAGCCTCGCCAAGGAGCGCGGCGTGGTCATCGTGCTCTTTACCGACCAGTGGGGCTCGCCGATCTCACAAACCGCCGATCACGTCATCAACGCGCTGGTCGAGGTGCCGTCAAGCTGGGACTCGACCCTCGGTATCAACCTGATCGTCGAGGCGCTGATCGCCGCGATCCAGACCCGGCGTCAGGACAAGGCCCGCGACCGGATCGAGGAACTGGAGGACATGTTCCGCTCCACGCGGATTTTCCGGAAATAGAGGCCTGCACGCTGTCTCGCACCCTCACGCATGAGACGCCGCCGTCACCTCAGGCAAGGCATCGGCCCGGATGACGTCGGCGGCGGCGGCAAGATCGTCCAGCAACTCCGCCCGCGCTGTCGCTGCGGCGGGGCCATCGAGTCGCAGGATATAACTGGGGTGCCATGTCACCAGCACCGCGCCGCCGTCATGGGCGGTTTCGATCTGCCCACGGCGCGCCTTCAATGGCGTGTCGTTGCCGGTCAGTGCATAGGCCGCCGAACCGCCAAGGGCGACGGTCAGGGTCGGTTTCACGAAACGGCGTTCGAGATCGAGCCACCAGCGGCAATGGTCGATCTCGTGGCGATCGGGGTTCTGGTGCATCCGGTGCTTGCCTGTGGGGCGGAATTTGAAATGCTTGACCGCGTTGGTCATCCAGCTGTCGCCGACGCGGGCCTCGTCCATCAGCGTCGTCAGCAACTGGCCCGCTGGCCCCACGAAGGGTTTGCCGGCCAGATCCTCGGCATCGCCGGGTTGTTCGCCGACGATCATCAGGTCGGCCTGCGCGTTCCCCCTGCCCCAAACGGTCTGCGTGGCGGCCTCGCACAGCCCGCAGCGCTTGCAGTGCATGGCGGCGGTGCGGGCCTCCTGCATGCTCTGCGGGGGATCGGCGACCTTCGGCTGTGGCAGGCGCCTGAGGATGCGTTCGGCATGGGCGGAGGGTTCGGTCGGCATAGCGGCGCGCATCCTTTCCACGCGCGCCTCGGCATCGGCGAGCATGCCGGGGATGAGGTCGGTTTCCGGCAGGTTCTTCCAGTATTTCAGCGGCATTTCCGAGCGCATGGCCTGAAGATGCAGGCGCGCGGGGTTGAAGATGTTGGCGAAATAGGTGCCCCAAAGCGCCTCGGACGCGTCTTCCGGCAGATCCGGGCGGTCCGCCGGGGGATGGAAGGTGTGGGTGCCGTCCTCGAACCGGGCGACGCCCTGCGGCGTGGCGATCATCCAGTCCATGTCGGCAAAACGTTTCGCGAAAAACGGCGTGCCGGTTTCCAGGATGAAGTGATCGGGCTCGAACCAGGCGCCGAATCTGCGGCGCGGGCCTTCGGACGGCAGTTCGCGAAAGCGGACGAAGGCGTGCATCTTGTGGATGTCGCGACGCACGGCCTTTTGCAACACCGAGAGCTTGCGGGCGATCGGATCGGCGGGGTTGGCCAGAGCGCGGCGGTCGGTCTGGTGGCGGTGAAGCGCCTGATAGAGCAGCGTCGGCGCCTCTGTGCCGGAATGGCAAAGGGCGGTCCTGGCAAGCGACAGAAATTCTTTCGTCGTGGTCACGGCGTGGGGGCCATCCGCCTCGGGCAGCGGATCGGCGGGGAAGAGGCTGCTGTCCTCTCCCCTGCCCCATTCCACCCGGTCTGGCGGCACGGCATGGGTCAGAAGGCGTCGGGCGGCGTCGCGCCACGCCTCGAAAAAGCCGAGCGTCGGGAGCGTAACGCGGTACATCAGAACAGGCTCAACTGTTCCGGCGCAGGCGCGAAGCGTGCCCGCAGGTCGGCGCTGTCGGTCAGGCCGCCAGGCGTCCAGTCTGGCGTGGTGACAAAGGATTTGGCCATGCCCATCCGCGCGCCGATCCGCAAAAGGTCGGCATAGCGCAGCGCGCCGGAGCGGCGGGCGGTCAGGATGCGGTTGACGGTCTTGGTCCCAAACCCCGGCACGCGCAAGAGTACGTCGCGCCCAGCGCGGTTGACGTCCACCGGGAATTGCCCGCGATGCGCCAGCGCCCAGGCGAGTTTCGGGTCGATATCTAGATCGAGATTGCCCGACGGCGCCACATCGGTGATCTCGTCCACGTCGAAGCCGTAGAAGCGCAAGAGCCAGTCAGCCTGGTAGAGGCGATGCTCGCGGACCAAGGGCGGCTTGATCAGCGGCAGCATGGCGGAACTGTCTGGGATGGGCGAGAAGGCCGAGTAATAGACACGGCGCAGCTTGTAGCCGGTGTAGAGGCGCGAGGACGTGGTCAGGATCGCCTTGTCGTTGGAGCCGTCCGCGCCGACGATCATCTGGGTGGACTGGCCCGCCGGCGCGAATTTCGGCGCGCGCTTGCCGGTGTGGGAGCGTTCCTTGCTGGCCTGCTGTTTCAGCCGGACGGAGGCCATGGCGGCTCGGATCGTCTCGGGGCGTTTCTGCGGGGCCAGCGTGCGGGTGCTGTTATCCTTGGGCAGTTCGATATTGACCGACAAGCGGTCGGCATAGCGCCCGGCCTCGTCGATCAGCTCCTGGCTGGCCTCGGGGATGGTCTTGAGATGGATATAGCCTTTGAAGCCGTGATCCTCGCGCAGCATCCGGGCGATGCGGGTGATGTCGGCCATGGTGTCGTCGGGACTTTTGATGATGCCTGAACTCAGAAACAGCCCCTCAATATAGTTGCGGCGGTAGAATTCCAGCGTGAGGGTCACGACCTCTTCGGGCGTGAAGCGGGCACGTTCCACGCCGCTGCTGACACGGTTGATGCAATAGGCGCAGTCATAGATGCAGAAATTCGTCATCAGGATCTTGAGCAGGCTGATGCAGCGCCCGTCGGGCGTGTACGCGTGACAGATGCCACTGCCCCCCGCGCTGCCGATGCCGCCATTACGGCTGTCGCGGCGGGTGGTGCCCGACGACGCGCAGGAAGCGTCGTACTTGGCGGCGTCGGCGAGGATGGCGAGCTTGTCGGAGAGGGATTTGCGCATGTGAACAAAAATAGAACACTCTTGCCGGAATGCAAGAATGGTTCACCACGCCGGCCTGGACAATTCCGCGCAGCCCGGCCTGTGGCGCGGCATCCGCGCGCAGGTGTTGGAACATGCGGCGAGCGGCGTGGGTTGGTCGGACAAGTTCAATCCACTTAGCGAGAGAGGCCAGTATGTCCAAGATCGAAACCATCAATCCCGCAACCGCAGAGAAGATCGCCGACTATGAGACCATGAGCGAAGCCGAGGCGATCGAGGCTGTGGAGGCCTGCCATGCCGCGTTCCTCGACTGGCGCGAAAAGAGCCATGAAGACCGCGGTGCTGTGCTGAAAGCGATTGCGAAGGAGCTGCGCGAAAATACCGGCGAGCTGTCGCAGCTGATGACCCGGGAGATGGGCAAGCTGCTGAAAGACGGCCAGGACGAAATCGAGCTGTGCGCGCAGATTTTCGAGTACACCGCCGAGCACGGGCCGGGCCAGTTGAAGGACGAGACCCGCGATCTGGGAGACGGCAACAAGGGGCTGGTGTCGTATCAGCCGATCGGCGTGGTCTATTCGATCCAGCCGTGGAATTTCCCGATGTATCAGCCGGTCCGCGTTCTGGCCGCTGCGCTGATGGCGGGCAATGGCTGCGTGCTGAAACACGCCGAGATCTGCACCGGAAGTGCTCTGCGCCTGCGGGAAATCTGTATCAAGGCGGGTCTGCCCAAGGACATCTTCCGGGTTCTGCTGATCGACCACGACACGTCGGACAAGGTCATCGAACATGACAAGGTGCGCGGCGTGACCATGACCGGCTCGGACGCCGCCGGCAGCCATATCGGCTCGGTTGCCAGCAAAGCGCTGAAGAAGACGGTGCTGGAGCTTGGGTCGAACGACGCCTTTCTGGTTTTGGAAGACGCGGATGTGGAACAGGCGGTCAAGCTGTCGGTCCAGGGTCGGCTTTACAACAATGGCCAGACCTGCGTGAACGCCAAGCGCTTCATCGTGACCGACAAGGTCTATGACCAGTTCGTCGACGCCTACGTGGAGGCGATGGACAAGATCAAGGTCGGCGCGCCCGACGACGACGACACCGAGCTTGGCCCGCTGAGCAGCCAGGAGCAGCTTGAGACCGTCATGGAGCAGGTGGAAGAGAGTGTGAAGAAAGGCGCCAGGATCCTCGCCGGTGGCAAGAAGCTGGACCGGGACGGCGCCTATTACCCTGCGACCGTGCTGGGAGACGTCACGCCCGGGATGCCGGCCTATGACGACGAGATCTTTGGCCCCGTGGCGTCGGTGATCCGCGCCAAGGACGACGAGGACGCGATGCGCATCGCCAATGACAGCCGGTATGGCCTGGGCGGCGGCATCTTCTCGAAGGACACCGAACGCGCGACCGAGATGGCGAAGAAGTATTTCGACACCGGCATGGTGCGGATCAACAGTTTCGGCGCGGCACACCCGAACATGCCGTTCGGCGGCGTCAAGGACTCGGGCTATGGCCGCGAGCATGGCGGCTTTGGCGTGCGCGAGTTCGTCAACATCAAGGGCATCTGGCTGGATTGATCCGGCCTGCCACCCCACCGAAACGGAAATGTGAGAGTAACGATGACCATACGCAAGACACTGACCACCACCTCGGGTAGCCCCTACACCACCAACGAGACCTCGCGCACCACCGGTGCGCGGGGTCCGGTGATGCTGGAAGATCACCAGCTGATCGAAAAGCTGGCGCACCAGAACCGGGAACGCATCCCCGAGCGCGTTGTGCACGCCAAGGGCTGGGGCCTGCAAGGAACCTTCACCGTGACTAAGGACATCACCCAGTATTCCTGCGCCAAGCTGTTTTCCGAGGTCGGGAAAGAGACCGAGGTGCTGTCGCGCTGGTCCACCGTGGCTGGCGAAAGCGGTGCTGCGGATGCCGAGCGGGACGTGCGGGGCTTTTCGCTAAAGTTCTACACCGAGGATGGCAACTGGGACATGGTGGGTAACAACACCCCCATTTTCTTTATCCGCGACGGGTACAAGTTTCCCGACTTCATCCGCACCCAGAAGCGCCACCCCAAGACCAACATGCGCTCGCCCGAGGCGATGTTCGACTTCTGGTCGGCGCAGCCCGAAAGCGTGCACCAGGTCACGATCCTGATGTCGGATCGTGGCATCCCGCGCAGCCCGGCGCATATGAACGGCTATGGCAGCCACACGTTCTCGATGTGGAACGACAAGGGCGAGCGGCACTGGGTGAAGTTCCACTTCCGCACTCATCAGGGCCACGAGACGCTATCGGATGCCAAGGCGGCCGAGATCATCGGGCACACGCGCGAAAGCTATCAGGAAGAGCTGTGGCACATGATTGAGGACGGCAACTTTCCCAAGTGGACGCTGTTCATCCAGGTCATGACCGAGGAACAGGCGCTGGAAACGGAGTTCAACCCGTTCGACCTGACCAAGGTCTGGCCGCATGACGACTTCCCGCTGATCGAGGTGGGCGAGTTGGAAATGCACACCTTCCCCGAGAACTATTTCCAGCTGGTCGAGAACGCCGCCTACAGCCCGAACAACGTGGTGCCCGGCATCGGGTTTTCGCCCGACAAGATGTTGCAGGCGCGGCTGTTTTCCTATGCCGACGCGCATCGCTACCGCCTTGGCACGCATTACGAGATGCTGCCGGCAAATGCACCCAAGGAAGCCGAGGTGCGGCATTACCACAAGGATGGCGCGATGCGGTTCTTCACCAACGATTTCGGCAATCCGAACGCCTATTACGAGCCGAACCAGTATGACGGCCCCGTGGCCGACGAAAGCGCCGAGGAGCCGCCCCTGTGGATCGATCCCGAGGCCGTGGTCGGCCGGTTCAAGCAGGAGGAAAGCGACGTCGACTACGTACAGCCCCGCGCGCTTTACGCCGAGGTGCTGAGCGACGAAGAGCGCGACCGCCTGCACAAGAACATGGCCGGCGGCATGGCGCCCGTGTCGGAGGACGTCAAAGAACGCTGGCTGGCCGTTCTGAAGAAGGTACATCCCGACTACGAGGCAGGCGTGCGCAGGGCGCTGGAAACCGGCAATCACGGTGAGCCATCGCTGCCAGTGACGGACGACACGCCGGTGGAAGCCGCCGAGTAGCCTTCGTCACGAAAACCGCGCAGCAATAAGAAAGGGCCACGTCCGGTCGGGACGTGGCCTTTTCATGTCGGCAATTCGATGGCTGGCCCGGCCAACCGTTGCTGATGGCCGGGTACGTCGTGGTCGCGTCAGTTCGACGTGGTGGTGCTGCTCGACCCGTCGAGGGCAATGACGAGCAGAACCCCGGCCCCGGCCGCAGCTGCCGCGGCTGCCGCCGGGCCTTGGCCCATGCCCATGCCGGCGCTGGCACAGCGCGCCTGCACGACGTCGCCGCCCGCGCCGAATTGCGCGCCGAGCAGGTCTGCGCCGCCACATGCGTTGACGCGGACGGCATATGCTTGGGCGGTTTCACCAGGTAGAAGCGGGGGACCGCTTTGTTGAGCCGCGGCTTGAAGCGGCAGGACCACGCTGAACGCGATAGCGCAAGTCGTTCCGAGAATACGTTTCATAATCACTCGCCTTGTTGTCTTTCCGTGTCCGCACGACGGCAGAATACCGAAGCACCTGGTTGGTAAGGCTAGAACCGTAAGAGACAAGTTCAATCAACTTTTTGGCGACTGGCAGTCATTCGCTGATTGGCCCTTGGTCCGCTTCGCCATCGGGTCACGGCGGCAAAGCGAACTTGTGCCCATACGCCCCTCCGCCGCCTGTGCGCCGAGCAAGATTGCCCGCGCAAGCCGCCCGGGAAAAGGCTCCGCGGCGCAACCGCCGCCCCCCAAATCCCGGGACACGAAAAGGCCCCGCCTGAATTCGCGGCACCGGGGCGGTTTTGCACGCCCGTCCTGCGCTATGCGGTCGCCATGCCGAAATTTGTGTTCTACTGTCGGGCCATGACCCTTGGCCCGCGCCTTCTTGTTTTCTCGGATCTCGACGGAACGCTTCTGGATCACGAAAGCTATTCCTGGCAGCCGGCAGCCGGGGTTCTGAGGCGGCTGGAGCTTGCGGGTTGCGGCGTGATCCTGGCCAGCAGCAAGACCGCGGCCGAGATCGCCCCCCTGCGCGACGCCATGGGTCTGCGCGACTGGCCTGCAATCGTGGAAAACGGCAGCGGCGTGCTGGAGCCGGGTGCGGATGGCACGGGCGACGACGCCTCATACCGGGAACTTCGCGCTGCAATCGCGCGTTTGCCGGCAGGATTTATTGGGTTTGGCGATATGACACCTCAGGACATCGCGGCGCATACCGGGCTGTCGGCCGAGGCTGCCGAACTGGCGCGGGCGCGGCAATTCAGCGAGCCGGGGCTATGGTCAGGCAACGACGCGGACCGAGAGACTTTCATCGACGAGGCGCGCCAGGCCGGCTTGGCGGCGCAACAGGGCGGGCGGTTTCTGACCCTGTCCCTCGGCGGCACCAAGGCCGATCGCATGGATGCGTTGATCGCCCGCTATCGCCCGGCCAGAACGGTGGCCCTGGGCGATGCGCCGAACGATGTGGAGATGCTGAACCGGGCCGATTTCGGCGTCGTGGTGGCCAACCCGGCCTCGCCCGGCATCCCGCCCCTGCCCGGCGAGGACACGGGCCGCATCCGGCGCACCCGTTTGCCCGGCCCCCAAGGCTGGGCCGAGGCGATGACCGCGCTTCTGGACGAGTTAACCACCACGAAAGACCCCTGACCACATGGCCGATTTTCATCAGAACGGAAATATCACGACGCTGCACAACCTGCGCACCCGCAGTCTGGACGACCTGACCTACGAGCTGACGGCGTTTGCCGAGACGCGGAAGATCTCGCTGATCCTGCCCAGCCTGTATTCCGAACTGGAAGGTCCCGCGCTGGACCACATCATCAACGAGTTGCGCGAGGTGCCCTATCTTCACCGGATCATCATAGGGCTCGACCAAGCCGACGAGGCGCAGTACCGCCACGCCATCGAGTTCTTCGGCCGCCTGCCGCAGCAGCACATGGTTCTGTGGAACGACAGCCCCCGGATGAAGGCGCTTGGCGCCCGGCTGGAGGACAAGGGCATCGCCCCCGAAGAGCCGGGCAAGGGCAAGAACGTCTGGACCTGCATGGGGTACCTGATCGCCTGTGCCGATACATCCGTCATGGCGCTGCACGATTGCGATATCCTGACCTATGACCGAGAATTACTGGCGCGGCTGATCTATCCCGCCGCCCATCCAGGCTTTCGCTACCAGATGGTCAAGGGATACTACCCGCGCGTCGACGGAACCAAGCTGAACGGGCGCGTGACGCGCCTGTTGGTCAGCCCTCTCCTGATCGCGCTGAAGAAGGTGATCGGGGATCGCGATTACCTCGATTACCTGCGCAGTTTCCGCTATCCCTTGTCGGGCGAATTTGCCATGCGCACGCCGATGCTGCCCGACCTGCGGGTGCCCTCGGACTGGGGGCTGGAGATCGGCGTCCTGTCCGAAGCCTGGCGCAACCTGGCGCCGCAATCGGTCTGTCAGGTCGAGATTTCGGATGCCTACGACCACAAGCACCAGGACCTGTCGCCCGAGGACGCCTCGAAAGGCCTGAGCCGGATGTCGACGGATATCTGCAAGGCCATCTTCCGCAAGCTGGCGTCGGACGGGACGGTGTTCACGCCCAACCTCTTCCGCACGCTCAAGGCCACCTACTACCGCATCGCGCTCGATCTGCTGGAAAGCTACTACGCCGACGCCAAGATGAACGGCCTGAACGTGGACCGCCACAAGGAAGAGAAATCGGTCGAGCTTTTCGCCGAGAACATCATCCGCGCCGGAACCGTTTTCCTGGAAAACCCACAGGCAACGCCCTTCATCCCGACATGGAGCCGCGTCCATGCCGCTGATCCGGAATTCCTGTCGGATCTCAAGGCGGCCGCAATTCAGGACACCGAGGAATTCAGCTGAGGGCGTCGCGCTCGGCCGCTCCGCGGCGATTGGAGATCCAGCGGCACTGGTAAGGCGCGAAGGAGACCGTTTCGGCGTCAAAGTCGATCACGTCGCCGGACAACAGGTCGCGCCAGGTGTCGTCCTCTATCATGTTGAGGTCGGCGGGGTCTACGGTCACCGTCTCGTCGCTGACATTGTGGATGGCAAAGATCGACTGGTAGCGATCGAGGCTTTGCCGCCAGACCCCAAAGAGCCGCGGATCGAGGCGCAGGGTGAACTGCGTGGCATTTGGATGAAACCCCGGCTGGCGGGCGCGGATGCGCAGGCGCTCCGAGAGGGCCTTCATCACCCGCGCCTGGTCCGAACCTTCGTCTTCCATCCGTTCCAGCAGGTCGGGGTAATGCCAGCGATGCCTGTTGATCGCGCGGTTCATGCCGCGACGGTCCACCGCCTCGTGATCACTGGGCGTGGCAAGGAAGGAATGGATATAGAAGGCCGGAATGCCCTCGAGCGACATCGGGATCGTCTGTGAGCAGATGAAGCGGTCGAAATGGTGGTCATCCTCGCCCTTGAAGGTCATGCGCATTGCGTCGAACAGCGAGCAGTTCAACTCATAGGCCTGTTCGGTGCCGTCGGGCATGGTGCGCATAGACACCAGCGCGCCGGCCGCTTGGGCGGTTTCGATCATTCGGTTCTTTTCTTCGGTCGGCAGCACGCCCTCTGCGGGGCGCATCCCGATGCCGTCATGGCTAGCGGTAAAGTTCAGATACGCACAGCCCAGCTGCGCGGGCGGCATGGTGGCCTGCCAGCGGTTGAGATACTTCGCCGACCCCGACTGCATGGCGTGCAGGATCAAAGGCGGCAGAGGAAAGTTGTAGACAGCATGCGCCTCATTTCGGTTGCCGAAATAGCTGAGGTTCTCGCTGCGCGGCACGTTGGTTTCGGTCAAGAGCACGACGGTTTCGAAAGTGTAATCCACCAGCAGTCGGATGAGTTGCACGATGGCGTGGGTTTGCGGCAGGTGGATGCAGGACGTGCCCGGCTCTTTCCAGATGAAGGCCACGGCATCCAGCCGCAGGGTGCGCACGCCCTTATCGATATGCATCCGGATGATGCGCAGCATCTCCAGCAGCACCTCTGGGTTGGAAAAATTCAGGTCGATCTGGTCGTGACTGAAGGTGCACCAGACATGGCGGTCGCCGGTCCGCGTCTCGATCTTCTGCAAAAGCGGCGTGGTGCGCGGACGCACGACCGCGCTCAGGTCCTGGTCCGGGTCAGCTTCGTAGAAGAACTTGTCATAGGGCGCGTTGCCCTGCCGGTACTGATTGAACCAGTTGCCCTGGCTGGAGACGTGATTGAGCACGAGGTCCGACACCAGGTGAAAGTTCGAGGCGATACGGCTGATATCGCTCCATTCGCCCAGGCGCGGATTGACCGCGCAGTAATCCGTCACCGCAAAGCCGTCATCCGAGCTGAACGGAAAGAACGGCAGGACATGAACGCCATCGACCACGCCGCCCATGTAGCGGGACAGGAAATCCTCCAGCAGGTCGAGCGGTTTGTGCGCGCCGTCAATGATTGTGTCGCCATAGGTGATCAGGAAGGCGTCCTTTTCCGACCAAAGCCGGTTGCTGGGCGTGCGGGCGCGTTTGCGGGGCACCGAGCCTTCGGGCCAGAACGCGGCGATGATGGCGCGCGCAAGATCCGGCGCGGACTCGTCGGGATAGATTCGGGACAGAAGCTCGCGCAGCCGCGCGTTCAGCAATTTGTGTTCCTGGTGCACGCCCGGATGTTCCCCTGACCTTGTCCCGCGGGCCCGGCGGTATCGGGCCGGGTCCGCCCCGTATTGAGCATATCAGGCGGCACGATGAAAGCGGCAGAGCACAGTTTGTTCAAGCTGGAAGCCCTGTTAGCCCGGATTTTGGGCAGTTGGTGACCACGGCTGCGCCTGCCTAAGCGACGGGCCGCCTTGATCACCGCGACACCTCCCCGGCGATGCGACCCGCTGTCCTTGGTCGCGGGTCATCCGCCGCACGGCCGGATCATACGGCGCGCGGAGGCTCGCAAGATTTCATTACGGGCGGTGTCAGTAATTCCCGGCCACGTATTTGGCGATGGCCGCGCCGCGCGAGTTGACCGACAGTTTCTGGTAGATCGCCTTGAGGTAGTATTTCACCGTGTTCTCGCTCAGCCCCAGCCGGGCCGAGATCTGGAAGTTGGTCAGCCCGTCGCCCAGGAGCGCCAGGATCTCGTGCTCGCGCCGCGAAAGCGCGTCGGTGTTCTCGGACGTGAGGCGGCGCAGGATCTCGGTCGGGACGATGGAATGTCCCTCGATAAGCTTGCCCAGGATGCGCGGCAGGCTGGTCAGGATCTGGCCCATCATGCAGACCGAGTTGGCCCCGGCCTTTATCGCCGTACGGATGAAGGCGAATTCGGTTTCCTCGGCCACCACCACGACCATGACGTCGGGATAGTCCTTGCGCACGATCGTCAGGACCTGCGTCAAATCGCCATCGGCCAACCGCACCCCGAGGATCAGGATGGTCTTGCCGGTGGCATGGGCGAGGTGCTTGCGCAGGCTGGCCTTGTCGGTCGCGTAATGCCCCAGCTCAACCTCGGGAATCTGCGTCACCAGCGACCCGATTCCCTGACAGACGATCAACTGCCGGTCGGCGACGATAACCTGCGGCAAGGCCGTGGTATCACTGGTTTTTTCCGCTGATGTCATGATCGTTCCGGGGGCAGCTTTCATGCGCCGGCTCCTTGTTCCTCCTCACCGTCAGCTCCCCAACAGACGGACCTAGTTCAGCCATAACATCAGTAGAAATGACTGAAATCAAAGGAAATTTCTGTATGCCGGTGTATGCCGAAGCGCCATACCGCCCGATATGTCACCCGGGCGGGTAGGAATTACCCACCCAATGGGCGGTTTCCTCCCTGTTTTGCCGCGAACGGGTCTTCACAGACAGGATTTGCGTGCTACGACCCTGCGTCAAGTCATGTGACAGGGAGCGAGAGCATCATGAACGGTTACCAGCATCTTTTCATCCCCGGCCCCACCAATGTGCCGGAACCCGTGCGGCAGGCCATGAACGTGCCGATGGAGGACATGCGCGCGCCCGACTTCCCCGACCTGGTGACCGGGCTGCTGACCGACATGAAGAAAGCCTACCGGCTGGAGAACGGCCGGGTCTTCATCTTCCCGTCCTCGGGCACGGGCGCCTGGGAAAGCGCCATCCAGAACACGTTGCAACCCGGTGACAAGGTTCTGATGTCTCGCTTCGGGCAGTTCTCGCTGCTGTGGGTGGACATGGCCGAGCGTCTTGGCCTCGACGTGGTGCTGTGCGAGGTCGAATGGGGAAAGGGTGTCCCGCTGGACGAATACGCCAAGCACCTTGCCGCCGACACCAACCACGAGATCAAGGCGGTCTTCGCAACCCAGAACGAGACCGCGACCGGCGTGACCTCGGATATCGAGGGCGTGCGCAAGGTTCTCGACGATGCGGGCCACCCGGCGATGCTATTCGTCGACGGCGTCAGCTCCATCGCCTCGATCGAATTCGAGATGGAGAAATGGGGCGTGGACCTGGCCGTGTCGGGCTCGCAGAAGGGCTTCATGCTGCCCGCGGGCCTTGGCTTTCTGGGCGTCAGCGACAAGGCGTTGGAGGCCAACAAGCGGCTGGCCAATTCCGGCATGTCGCGCTGCTATTTCAGCTTCGAGGACATGATCAAGCTGAACGACACCGGGTATTTCCCCTACACGCCCGCCACCCAACTGCTGCGCGGCCTGCGCTGTTCGCTGGACATGATCCTGGAGGCCGGGATGGAAAGCATCTGGGCGCGTCACAAGCGGCTGGCACAAGGCGTGCGCGCCGCGGTCGAGGCGTGGGACGGCTGCGAACTGGTGGCGCGCGGGCCGGAATGGGAATCCGACACGGTCTCGGCCATCTATGCGCCCGAGGGCGTGGACGCGCGTGACGTGATCTCGACCGCCTACAACAAGTACCAGACCTCGCTGGGCACCGGCCTCAACAAGCTGGCGGGCAAGGCGTTCCGCATCGGGCACCTCGGTTCGCTCAACCCGGTGATGCTGTGCGGTGCGATCTCGGCCGCGGAAATGGCGCTGGTCGATGCCGGCGCCAAGATCGAGCCCGGCTCCGGCGTGGCCGCCGCGCAGGCGCATTACCGCGCCACGACACCCGACAACGCCAAGGCCAGCCCCGCCAAGGCCGCGTGATCCCAAAGGGTTGATTGCAAGTGCCCGGCCCTTGGCGCAATGTGCGCCGAGGGCGGATCACGACAAGGGAAGAGACATCATGAAAATTCTGGTAACGCGCGCCTGGCCGAAGGCGACCGAGGACCGTTTGACCAATGCCGGGCTGGGCGACGTGACGCTGCGCCACCCCGACACGCCGATGAGCTATGACGAGTGGATGGACGCGGCCAAGACCTATGACGTGATCATGCCCACCGTGTCCGACAAGATCCCCGCTGAGTTCTATCCGGCGGCCAAGGGTAAAGTGAAGATCTTTGCCAACTACGGCGTCGGCTTCAACCACATCGACATTGACGCGGCGGCGGCCAACGACATCACCGTGACCAACACGCCGGACGTTCTGACCGACTGTACCGCCGACCTGGCGATGGGCCTACTGCTGGCGGCCGCGCGCCGCATCGGCGAAGGCGAGCGCGAAACCCGCGCGGGCGGCTGGGAAGGCTGGCGGCCCACCCACATGATCGGCAAGAAGGTCACGGGGGCCACACTGGGCATCATCGGTTTCGGCCGCATCGGCCAGGCGATGGCGCGCCGGGCGCATAACGGGTTCGGTATGCGGGTCGTGTTCCAGGACGCCTGGGAGGTGCCCGAGGATATCAAGAGCGCCAACGGCAACGCCGAACAGCTGCCCAGCATGGTCGAGGTCGCGGCGGAGGCCGATTTCCTGTCGCTGCATTGCCCGGGTGGCGCCGACACGTACAAGATGATCAACGCCATTATCTTCGGCGCCCTGAAACCCGGCGCGATCCTTGTGAATTCGGCCCGGGGCGACGTGGTGGACGAGGACGCGCTTTTCGAGGCGCTCGATTCCGGCCAGCTGAGCGCGGCGGGCCTCGACGTCTATCACAACGAGCCGGCACTCGATCCGCGTTTCTTGGAATATGACAACATCGTTCTGGCCCCGCACCTGGGCAGCGCCACGGACGGGACGCGCGAGGCCATGGGCTTTCGCGCGATCGACAATCTCGAGGCGTTTCTCAAGGGCGACACGCCGGGCGACCTCGTGACGCCGAAATGACGTTTACCGCGCCTTAACCGGGGCTGCGTGAAGATCGGGCCATGAGACATCATGGCCCGATTTCCGTCGAACAATGGTTCGACAGCCTGTTTTCCTCGAAGGCCGCGCGCGATGGCCGGATCGTGCGACGGAAACTGAGCGACGTGGATCGCTATGTCGGTCGCGACCGGCTTCAACACGAGTTGTCGCGGCGCGGCTACCACGCGGTCGAGAACGCGGGACAGATCGTGATATTCTGCAATCAAGAACCCATCCGCAAACTTCTGTGAGCCAATTTCTGCGCAGAAATTGGCCCGGAAAATACGCATTCTCCGGGATAGAATTTGCGCAAATTCTATCCGCGCAACCTTTGATCTGTTTCCTTTCGTAAACACCTGTTTCGCATCGGCTTTTCCGCGCATCCCAAGGTATCCCATCATGGGCGTTCCGGGTAGCCCGCCCTACCCGTTCCGGCCCCTCCCCCAACCCGGGGTGCACATTGCTACCCGTGCGAAAGTATCGCGCGGGCGGTTTGCAGGACAGAATGGGACAACACGATGCGAGGAGGGCATGTGCATGGACATCCATGAATTCCAGGCCAAGGAGTTGCTGAGCGGCTTCGGCGTGAACATACCGCGGGGTGGCATCGCCTACAGCCCGGAACAGGCGGTCTATCGCTGTTCGGAACTGTCGGGCAAAAGCTGGGTCGTTAAGGCGCAGATCCATTCCGGCGCCCGTGGCAAGGCCGGTGGCGTACGCATCTGCAAATCCGAGGAAGAGGTCTGGGATGCAGCCTCGTGGATGCTGGGCCGCAAGCTCGTGACCCACCAGACAGGCCCGAACGGCAAGCTGGTCAGCCGTCTGTACGTGGAAGAGGCCACCGACATCGCGCAGGAAATCTACCTGGGCTTCGTGATGGACCGCAAGCTGGAGCGCGTGGTGGTCGTGGCCTCGGCCCAGGGCGGCATGGAGATCGAGGAAATCTCGGAAAGCGAGCCCGATTCGATCATCCGCTCGGTGGTCGACCCCGCCGTGGGCATGCAGAACTTCCAGGCGCGCGAGATCGCCTTTTCGCTGGGTCTCGATCCCGCGCTCATCAACCAGGCGGCCAAGACGATCATGGGCTGCTATCGTATGATGTGGGAAACCGACGCCAACATGGTCGAGATCAACCCGCTCGTGGTGACCGGCTCGAACGAGATCGTGGCGCTGGATGCCAAGGTCAGCTTTGACGAGAACGCGCTCTTCCGGCACCCGCATATCTCGGAGTTGCGCGACAAGAGCCAGGAGGACCCGCGCGAGACCTACGCGGGCGACCGTGGCCTCAGCTATATCGGGCTGGATGGCCAGATCGGCTGTATCGTGAACGGCGCGGGCCTCGCAATGGCGACGCTCGACATGATCAAGATGGCCGGTGGAGAGCCCGCGAACTTCCTCGACGTGGGCGGCGGGGCCAGCCCCGAGCGGGTGTTGCAATCCTTCAAGTCGGTGCTGAACGACCCCAATGTCGAGGCGATCCTGGTGAACATCTTCGCCGGCATCAACCGCTGCGACTGGATCGCCGAGGGCGTGATCCTGGCGGTCAAGGAACTGGACCTGAAGATGCCGCTGGTGGTGCGCCTTTCGGGCACCAATGTCGACGAAGGCATGAAGCTGCTAAACGACAGCGGGCTGGACATCGAAACGGCCTCTTCCCTCGCGGAAGCGGCGGAAAAGGTGGTGGCCGCGTGGCGCTCCACCGACAGCGCATATGCGGAGGCAAGCTGATGGCGATCATCATCGACAAGGATACACGTGTTCTGGTCACCGGGTTCACCGGACGTATCGGCAGTTTTCACGCCCAGGACATGATCAATCACGGCACCAATGTGGTGGGCGGCGTCACCCCCGGCAAGGGCGGCACCAAGCATCTGGGTCTGCCGGTGTTCAACACCGTGAAGGGCGCCGTGGCCGAGACGGATGCCGAACTGGTCGTCAGCTTCGTGCCCCCACCCTTTGCCGCGGACTCGATCATGGAAGCGGCGGATGCGGGCATAAAGACCTGCGTCTGCATCGCCGACGGCATCCCGGCGCAGGACATGATCGACGTTAAACGCTACATGCGGCGCTACAAGGCCGAGAAACGCATGCGCCTCATTGGCCCCAACTGCGCCGGGATCATCACGCCCGGACAGGCCTTCGCCGGTCTGATGCCGCCCTCGATCTACAAGCCGGGGCGCGTCGGCATCGTGGGCCGCTCGGGCACGCTGGGATATGAAGCGGCCAGCCAGATGAGCGCGCATGGCATCGGCGTCAGTTCCTCCATCGGGATCGGCGGTGACCCGATCAACGGGTCCAGCTTCAAGGACATTCTGGAGCTGTTCGAGGCCGACCCCGACACCGACGCCGTGGTTCTGGTGGGCGAGATCGGCGGCCCGCAAGAGGCCGAGGCGGCGGAATATATCCGCGATCACATGACCAAGCCCGTGGCGGCCTACATCGCCGGCCTGTCGGCCCCGAAGGGCCGGCGCATGGGCCACGCGGGCGCTATCGTGTCGGCCTTCGGCGAGTCGGCGCAGGAAAAGGTCGACATCCTGAAACAGGCGGGCGTGACCATCGTGCCGACACCGTCGTCCTTCGGGGAAGTGGTCGAGAAAATGGTGGCCTGACCCACGTCAGGGCGGCGCGCACTCTCCCAAGCGTTGCGCCGAACCTGGGCCATCACGAAGCCCCGGCATGTCAAGTGCCGGGGCTTATTCTTTCCAAGGGCCTGAGCCGCAAAGCTGATCCGAAGCGTCCGGTCTTTAACCTGGCAAACTGGATGAAGGCGGGGCACCTGCATAGGCCAGGCCCTGCACTGCGCGTCGCCAAAAAGTCGTGATCCAGGTCGTTCGAAACGCTTTGGGTCAGCGCTCGATCTGGTCTGCGAGGCTCTCGGCCCGGGCGGCGATCTCGGCCAGCGATTCCGTCACCTGTTCCGGGATCACCGCCACCTCGACGCGTTCGGGTTCGGGCTGGGGCGCATTGCGCAGTTGGTCCAGTTCGGCCTCCTTCTCGGCCATCTTGTCCTCGGCTTCGCGCAGCTTGTCCTGCACGCCCGCGGTCTTGTCGGCCAGCATCAGGCCCGCCATCAACAGCATGCGCGTCTCGGGGATGCGGCCGATCTGGGCAGACAGCACGCTGGCCTCTTCGTCCAGCATCTTCGCGGCAGCATGCAGGTAGTGTTCTTCGCCGTCCTGGCAGGCGACCTCGAAGGTGCGCCCCCCGATCTCGATCTCGACTTCGGGCATCAGGCGTCCTCCGCATTGGATGTGTCGGGCTTGGCCGCGCCTTCCAGCACGGCGGTCAGTTCCGACAGGATGGCGCTGGTCTCGGCCCGGTCGGCGGCGCGGTTGGCGCGCAGGCTTTCCAGTTCCGCCATCATGGATTTGTTGATCAGGTGCGCTTCGCCAACCCCTGCGGCATTGGCCTCGCGCAGGGCGACGTTGTTGTCGCGCAATTGCTGATTGGCCCGGCGCAGGGATTGCAGCTCGCCATCAAGCCGCGACAGCGACTGGGCGTTCTGCTCGCGCAGCGCCTCCAGTTCCTCCTCCAGCGCGTTGCGCTTGTCGCGCAGGGACTTGACCCGCTCTTCAAGCTGTTCGCTCGCCAACTTCTCATCCGCAAGGGCCTGCTTCACCTCGGCCAGTTCGGCGGGGTCCACCGCGGCCCCGGCGCCCGCCTCGAGTCCACGCCCGATGCGGTCCAACGCGGCGTTGATCCGCCGCTCCAATTCCACTATCTCGCTCATCTCCTCGGTCCCCGTCTGACTTTGCCCGTCGCGGCAGGTCGTGGATCGGCACCATGCACATCGGCACGAGTGCCGAAGAGTGTGCGAATCGCCCGCCTTAAGCATGTGCTGCAACTCTAACCAATGGTTACAGAAATTGCGCCCCTTAACGTGATACTGCAACCCAAGGCGTTTCGCGACAAAGCTGATGTGCTGCTTACCCGCGAAACGTGGTACGCCAGCCAATCGTTGCCTGCGTTTCGCCATTGGATGATGCCTCGGGTCAAAGGCGAAACGCTTTGGGGTGGCGCGGGGGCGCTTGATCTTTGCTTCGGGGCTGGTATGCACGGCCCCGAATGCCATTTCCAAAAGGACGCTGCCCCGTGGATATCGCTGCCCTGCGCTCTGCTCATCCCGATCACTGGAACAAGGCCGCCGCCATCCGCGCGCTGACGCTGGATGCGGTCCACGCGGCCAATTCGGGCCATTCCGGTATGCCCATGGGCATGGCCGACGTGGCCACCGTGCTCTATGAAAAGCACCTGAAATTCGATGCAAGCGCCCCCAACTGGCCCGACCGGGACCGGTTCATCCTGTCCGCCGGGCATGGCTCGATGCTGCTGTACTCGCTGCTCTACCTCACCGGCTACGAAGGCATGACGCTCGACCAGATAAAGAACTTCCGCCAGTGGGGCGCGCTCACCGCGGGCCACCCGGAAAACTTTCTGCATGACGCGATCGAGACCACCACCGGCCCGCTGGGCCAGGGCATCTCCAACGCCGTCGGCTTCGCCATCGCCGAGGAAGCCCTGCGCGCGCGCTTCGGCAAGAAGGCCGTGGATCACCACACCTATGTCATCGCCGGTGACGGCTGCCTGATGGAGGGCGTCAGCCACGAGGCGATCGGCCTTGCGGGGCGCCTGAGCCTCGGAAAGCTGATCGTGCTGTGGGACAACAACAACATCACCATCGACGGCAAGGTCGATCTGGCCAGCCGCACCGACCAGGTGAAACGCTTCCGCGCCGAGGGTTGGCAGGTGATCGAGATCGACGGCCACGACCCCGAAGAGATCGACACGGCCCTGACCAAGGCCAAGACCGGCCGCCGCCCCACGATGATCGCCTGCAAGACGCATATCGCGCTGGGGCACGCGGCACAGGACACGTCGAAAGGCCACGGCGCGCTGACGGATGCCGACCAGATGGCGGCGGCGAAAGAGGCCTATGGCTGGACGACCGGCCCGTTCGAGGTGCCCGCCGACATCAAGAAAGCCTGGGAAGCCATCGGCAAGCGCGGCGCCGAGGCGCATGCCGAGTGGAAGACCCGCATGGGAGAGCTGAGCGACCGCCGCCAGGCCGAGTTCACCCGCATAATGGACGGCGACGTGCCGAAATCGCTGGCCTCGCGCATCCGGGCGCTGAAAAAGCAGATCTCCGAGGAAGCGCCCAAGGTCGCCACCCGCAAATCCAGCGAGATGGTGCTGGAGGTCGTGAACCCGGTCATGCAGGAAACCATCGGCGGCTCGGCCGACCTTTCGGGCTCGAACAACACCAAGTCGGGCGACATGACCGTCTTCGACGAGGGCAACCGCCGGGGCCGCTACATCCATTACGGCATCCGCGAGCATGGCATGGCGGCGGCGATGAACGGCATGGCGCTGCATGGCGGCATACGCCCCTATGGCGGCACCTTCATGTGCTTCACCGACTACGCCCGCCCGGCGATGCGGCTGGCAGCCCTGATGAAGGTGCCCAGCGTCTTCGTCATGACCCATGACAGCATCGGCCTGGGCGAGGACGGCCCAACCCACCAGCCGATCGAGCACCTGGCGATCAGCCGTGCGACGCCCAACACCAACGTCTTCCGCCCCTGCGACACCGTGGAAACCGCCGAGGCGTGGGAACTGGCGCTCAGCTCCAAGTCGACCCCGTCGGTCCTGTCGCTGACCCGCCAGGGCGTGCCGACGCTGCGCACCGAGCACAAGCAGAAGAACCTGACCGCTCAGGGCGCCTACGTGCTAGCCGATGCAGAAGGCAAGCGGCAGGCGCTGTTGATGGCCACGGGGTCGGAAGTGGCGATTGCCATGGCCGCGCGGGACCTGTTGCAGGCCGAGGGGATCGGCACGCGCGTCGTCTCGATGCCCTGCTGGGAGCTGTTCGAGGAACAGGACGAGGCCTATCGCCGCAAGGTCCTGCCCGCAGGCCCCGTGCGCGTCGCGGTCGAGGCCGCGATCCGCTTCGGATGGGACCGTTGGCTGTACGGCGAGCGCGGCAAGCGCGAGAAATCGGGCTTCATCGGGATGCACGGCTTCGGCGCGTCCGCCCCGGCCGAGGTTCTGTACGAGCAGTTCGGCATCACCGCCGAGGCCGTGGCCGAGAAGGCCAAGTCGCTGCTCTGACGCATCTGTGATCGCGCGCGCGGGAACCGCCCTCGCGCGCGCGGGTTTTCTCCTCGATGCATCAGAGGAGATCCCCCACATGACATTTCGCCCGATCCTGACAGGAACTGCCCTTGTCGTCGCCCTGCCCGCCTTCGGGCAGGAATTCGAGCGTGAACCGCGCAACACCGATCTCGAACCGGCCTTCGAGGGCCAATTCCGCGCGCCGCTCGACACCAGCGACGTAGACCTTCTGGTCACCGATATCGCGACCGGGCTGGAACATCCCTGGGGGATCGCGATCCTGCCGGAGGACGGCGGCTACATCGTGACCGAACGCCCCGGCCGCCTGCGCCACGTCGCCGAGGACGGAACGCTGTCAGACCCGATCGCCGGAATGCCCGAGGTCGCGGCACAGGGTCAGGGCGGGCTGCTTGACGTGGTGCTGTCCCCCGACTTCGCCGAGACGCGCCGGATCTATATCAGTTACGCCAAGCCGGTCGGGGACGGCCTGATGGCGACCGCCGCGGCCTATGGCACGCTGAGCGAGGACATGACCGAGGTCACCGACCTGACTGAGATTTTCGTGCAGGAGCCGGGCGCCACCGTGGACAAGCATTTCGGTTCCAGACTCGTCTTCGATGACGCGGGGCACGTGTTCATCACCACCGGCGAGCATTCCTCAATGGAATACCGCGACTACGCGCAGGATACGTCCAACACCTTTGGCGTCATAGTTCGCGTGACGCTTGACGGCGAGGTTCCCCAGGACAATCCGTTCGTGGGCGACGAAGACGCCATCGACAGCATCTGGTCCTACGGCCATCGCAACGTGCAGGGGGCCACGATGCGCGATGGGGAGCTTTGGACCATCGAACACGGCCCCAAGGGCGGCGACGAGTTGAACCGTCCCGAACCCGGAAAGAACTATGGCTGGCCGGTCATTTCCTACGGCGAGACCTATGGCGGAGCACCCATCGGCTCGGGCGAGGCACAGCGCGACGGCATGGAGCAGCCGGTCTATTTCTGGGACCCGGTGATCGCACCGGGGGACATGACCTCGTATGACGGCGGCGTGTTCAGCGATTGGGACGGTGATTTCCTGATCGGGTCGCTGAAGCCGGGCGGCATCGTCCGCCTGGAAATGGACGCCGACGGCAAGGTTGCCGCCGAAGAGCGTCTGGCCATGGACCTGGGCCGCGTGCGCGACGTGGATGTGGACGGCGACGGGTCGATTCTGGCGATCACCGACTATGCCGACGGACGCCTTGTGCGGATCACGACCGACGGCGCGGGCGGCTGAGGCCGGGCACCCCGCCCCCCGATCGTGATCGTGGGCCATCGCTCTATCAAGGCTTTGCGATGTCAGGCGCGGCTCAGTGGGCCGCGCCTTTTCCGAACACCGACGCCCAGACCGGCGCGACGAGTTTGGTGCCGATCGGAATGAGCACCAGCCCCAGGGCCAGCCCGATCACGCCGTCCACGGCCGCCTGAACGCCCCAGGCGACAAGACCGTGGAATTGATCCACCGCATGGGCGGCGTCCTCGGCCCAATGGTGGATCGTGTCATAAGGCATCGACCACCCCATCTCTGCCAGGCTGTGCAGGATGATCGAGCCCCCGACCCAGAGCATCGCCGCGGTGCCCACGATCATCAGCAGTTTCATGAAATAGGGCATCCCCTTGACGATCCCGCGGCCCAGGGCGCGCGTGACGCCGAAATTGCCGTTCTGCGCCATGAAAAGCCCCGCGTCGTCGGCCTTCACGATCAGCGCTACCGCGCCATAGACGACCACGGTGATGCCCACGGCGACCACGGCCAGTGTCGCGGCCTCCATCCAGAAATTGCTGGGCGGAATGTTCGACAGCGCGATGGTCATGATCTCGGCGGACAGGATGAAATCCGTCTTGATCGCGCCTTGCACGCGCTTTTCCTCCAGATGCGCGGGATCCTTGTTCTGGTGACTTCCGTCCGGCCCGCCGTGATGCTTGCCCACGCCAAGCGCATGGGCCACCTTTTCGGCCCCCTCGAAGCATAAATATGCGCCCCCCAGCATCAGCAAGGGCGGGATCAGCCACGGCGCGAAGTTGGCAAGCGCCAGCCCCGCCGGCAACAGGAACACCAGCTTGTTGAACAGCGACCCGCGCGCGATCTTCCACACGATCGGCAGTTCGCGGGCCGGCGCGAAGCCCCGCAGGTATTTCGGCGTCACGGCGGCATCGTCGATCGCCGCGCCCGCCGCCTTGGCCCCCGCCTTGGCCGCTTGGCCCGCCACGTCGTCGACCGAGGCCGCCGCCAGCTTCACCAGGCTCGCCACATCGTCCAGCAGTGCCAGAAGTCCACTCATGCTCATGCCTCTCGTTACGCTTCGTCGAGTATTGTTGGCGCAATCATGCCCCGTGGCGGCGGGTTTGCGCAAACGGTTAACGCTAACACGCCAAACCCCTGCGTTTTAAGGGTTTCAGCGGCGCGCCCTTGGGTCTATATCGCCCCCAACACCCGGATAGGAGAACAAAATGACCGTCACCGTCGGCATCAACGGATTCGGCCGGATCGGCCGCTGCACCCTGGCCCATATCGCGGCCAGCACGCGCAACGACATCAAGGTCGCAAAGGTCAACGCCACCGGCCCGCTGGAAACCGCGGCGCACCTGATGAAATACGACAGCGTGCATGGCCGCTTTCCGGGCGACATCACGCTGGGCGACGGCACGATGGACCTCGGGCGCGGCCCGATGGAGATGTTCTCGACATACGACATGGACGAACTGGACTGGTCCGGCGTGGACGTGGTTCTGGAATGCACCGGCAAGTTCAACGATGGCGAGAAGGCGAAAAAGCACCTGGAGCGCGGCGCGGGCAAGGTCCTGCTGTCCGCACCCGGCAAGAACGTCGACCGCACCGTGGTTTTCGGCGTCAACGACGGCGAATTGCAGCCCGGCGAACGGATGATCTCGAACGGCTCCTGCACCACCAACTGCCTTGCCCCGGTCGCCAAGGTCCTGCACGAGGCCATCGGCATCGAGAGCGGCATCATGACCACGATCCACGCCTATACCGGCGACCAGCCAACGCTGGACCGCCGCCACAAAGACCTGTACCGCGCCCGCGCCGCGGCCATGTCGATGATCCCCACCTCCACGGGCGCCGCCAAGGCCTTGGGCGAGGTGCTGCCCGACCTCAAGGGCAAGCTCGACGGCTCGGCCATCCGCGTGCCCACGCCGAACGTGTCGGCGGTGGACCTGACTTTCCTCGCGAAGAAGGACGTGACCGCGGACGACGTGAACGCCATCATGGCCGAAGCGGCGGCAGGTCCGATGAAGGGCGTTCTGGGCTACGATCCCGAACCCAAGGTGTCGGTCGATTTCAACCACACCGAGGAAAGCTCGATCTTCGCCCCCGACCAGACCCGCGTGACCGGCGGCCGGCTGGTGCGCGTGCTGGCCTGGTACGATAACGAATGGGGCTTTTCGTGCCGCATGGCCGACGTGGCCGTGGCGATGGCGCGGCTTGCCTGACGCCACCCAGGCAGCAGTGACACGTTCAGGCCCTCCGGCAGCGCACATGCCGGGGGGCTTTTTCATCCCCCTTGCATGACGCACCCCGGCTGAGGCATACGGGGCATGGGTCCGGGGCGGAGACACGAAAGCGGCACATGACGAACAAGATCGCGCTTTTCCTCGCCCTTCTGATCATCGCGGGGCTTGGCTGGGACTACTATTACAACGACATGCAGGCGTCGTTCTTCCTGGCCCGCAAGACAGTCGACCTGATCGAGTGGCTGGCCTTCTGGCGCTAGGTCGGGCCCTTAGTCCCGGAAACGCTCTTCCAGCGCCTCCTTGACGGCGGGCGTGACAAAGCGGGTCACATCACCGTGCAGCCGCGCGATTTCCTTGACCAGCTTGCTGGCGATGGCCTGGCGGCGCGCGTCGGCCATCAGGAAGACCGTCTCGATCCGGTCGTCCATGGCGCGGTTCATGCCGACCATCTGGAATTCGTATTCGAAATCCGCCACGGCGCGCAGGCCGCGGATGATCACGCTGGCACCCACGTCGCGGGCGCAGTCGATCAGCAGATTCTCGAACGGATGCGCCACGATCTCGGTGCCGGTGGCGGCGCTGATCCCGATACATTCCGCCTCGACCATCGCCACACGCTCTTCCAGCGTAAAAAGCGGGCCCTTGTCGCGGTTGATGGCGACGCCGATGACCAGACGGTCCACCAGTGTCGCCGCGCGGGCGATGATATCCGTATGACCCAAGGTGATCGGATCGAACGTGCCGGGATAGAGACCGATGCGCATGGGGTCTTCCTTCGTGTCGTGACGACCTGCAAGCAACTACAAACGTTAGGGAATTGCAAGCGACAGCGCCAGGCGGAGTTTTTTTGAAACGATGAGACCCGAGGGCGCGCGCAGCGCTTTCGCTATCGGTCGAGAACTCGGGTCGCGCCGGTCGGTCTCAGTGCCCCATCACCATGCTTTCCAGCGCGGCCTTTTCCATCGACAGCTCTTGCAGACGGGCCTTCACCACATCGCCGATGGTGACCATTCCGATCAGCTTGCCCTCGTCATCGACCACCGGCATGTGGCGAAAGCGGCCATCGGTCATGCGCACCAGCACGGTGTCGGCGCTGTCCTGCTTGGTGCAGCAGACGGGTTTCGGGGTCATCAGGTCCGACACCTTGTCGTTCAGACAGCCCGAACCCGACGTGGCAAGGCCGCGCACGATGTCGCGTTCCGACAGGATGCCATCGGCCATGGTGCCATCGACCGATACAACAAGGCCGCCGATCCGGTGCTTGGCCAGCATCCCTGCAGCCTCCGACACCTTGGTGTCGGGCGTCACGGTGATGACCCTGTCGCTGTCTTTCGATTTGAGAATTTGCTGGACGATCATCCGGGGGCCCTCGTTCATTCATGTTCAACCGGACGTCCAGCGTCCCCCAGAACCGTTTTTCTGTCAAGCTTCGGCCTCCAGCCGTGCCACCTCGGCGCGAACACCGTCGCAGAGCGCGGTGGCGAAACGGTTCATCCGGTCCAGCCGCCGGTCGTCCTGGTGGCGCACCAGGTAGAAGCTGCGGGTGAGGCTGATCTCGTCGGGCAGGACCTTGTCGAGGCGGCGAAAGAACGGCAGCGCGAAGTCGTGCACGATGCCGACACCGCCGCCTTGCTGGATGCAATGGGCCTGCACCGAGACCGAGTTCGAGGCCAGCGCGACCCGGTCCGCCCCGGTCTCGCCCAGGTAATCCAGTTCCTTGTCGAAGATCATGTCGGGAATGTAGCCCACCATCCGATGCGCAGCGAGGTCGTCCACCGACCGGATCTCCGGCGCCTGGCGCAGATACCAGCGAACGGCGGCCAGGTGCAGCCTGTAATCGGTGATCTTCTGCACGCTCAGACGTCCGGCCGACGGCGGGCTGACCGCGATCACCATGTCCGCCTCGCGCCGGCTGAGGTTGAAGACCCGCGGCAGGGCCACGATCTGCAGATCGAGGTCCGGGTTGTCCTGGGCCATCTGGGCGCAGACCTGCGGCAGGATGAAATTGGCGCAGCCATCCGGCGCACCGATGCGGATCTGCCCCGACAGGCCGCCCGCCTGCCCCGCCATCTCCTCGTCGGCATCGCGCATCGCCGTCTCGGCGCGGCCCACATGCCCCATCAGGCGCTGGCCCGCATCCGTCAGCGCATAGCCGGTGGGCGACTTGGCGAAGAGCGGCGCGCCGGTATCGGCCTCCAGCCGCGCGATGCGGCGGCCCACGGTGGCGGGGTCGAGCTTCAGCGACCGGCCCGCCGCCGACAGGCTCTCGGTGCGCGCCACGGCAAGAAATACCCGCAGGTCGTCCCAGTTCGATACCATGCCCCTGCCCTTCGATCCCGCGTGTTGCTTTGCATTCCTGCAAAGCCCTTTTGGAATATTGCCTCTTTTCCCATCAAAAACGCAACGCTAACCTGCGCCCAAACCCGAGGAGAACCCACATGAAAGAGCTGACTCACTACATTGACGGCGCCCGCGTGCCCGGCCAGTCGGGCCGTTTTTCCGACGTCTACAACCCGGCCACCGGCGAAGTGCAGGCGCGCTGCCCGCTGGCAAGCAAGGAAGAATTCGACCACGCGGTCGAGATCGCGGCCAAGGCCCAGCCCGCCTGGGGCGCCATGAACCCGCAAAAGCGTGCAAGGGTGATGATGGAATTCGTCCGCCTGCTGAACCGCGACATGGACAAGCTGGCCGAGACGCTGAGTTCCGAGCACGGCAAGACCTTCCCCGACGCCAAGGGCGACGTGCAGCGTGGCCTCGAAGTGGTGGAATACTGCATCGGCGCGCCGCAACTGCTGAAAGGCGAGTTCACTGATTCAGCGGGCCCCGGCATCGACATGTATTCGATGCGCCAGCCGCTGGGCGTCACGGGCGGCATCACGCCGTTCAACTTCCCCGCCATGATCCCGATGTGGATGTTCGCGCCCGCGCTGGCCTGCGGCAACGCCTTTATCCTCAAGCCGTCCGAGCGCGACCCCTCGGTGCCGATCATGCTGGCCGAACTCTTGGAAGAGGCCGGCCTGCCCAAGGGCCTCTTGCAAGTGGTCAACGGCGACAAGGAGGCCGTTGACGCGATGATCGACAACGAGACCGTGCAATCCATCGGCTTCGTTGGCTCGACCCCGATCGCCGAGTACATCTATGGCCGTGGCTGCTCGAACGGCAAGCGCGTGCAGTGCTTCGGCGGCGCCAAGAACCACATGATCGTCATGCCCGACGCCGACATGGACCAGGCGGCCGACGCGCTGATCGGTGCGGGCTACGGTGCGGCCGGTGAGCGCTGCATGGCGATTTCCGTGGCCGTGCCGGTGGGCGACGAGACCGCCGATCGCTTGATCGAAAAGCTGGTGCCCCGTATCGAGAAGCTGAAGGTCGGCCCCTACACCGCCGGCGATGACGTGGACTACGGCCCCGTCGTGACCGCCGCCGCCAAGGAAAAGATCCTGGGCCTCATCGAATCCGGTGTGGAACAAGGCGCGGAACTGGTCGTCGATGGCCGCGACTTCAAACTGCAGGGCTACGAGGACGGCTTTTTCGTCGGGCCGAATCTCTTCGACAAGGTGACCCCGGACATGGACATCTACCAGCAGGAAATCTTCGGCCCGGTCCTGTCGACCGTCCGCGCCGGCTCCTACGACGAGGCGCTGAAGCTGGCGATGGACCACGAGATGGGCAACGGCACGGCGATCTTCACTCGTGACGGCGACGCCGCGCGCGACTTCGCCAACCGGATCAACATCGGCATGGTCGGCGTGAACGTGCCGATCCCCGTGCCGCTCGCCTATCACACCTTCGGCGGCTGGAAGAAATCGGCCTTTGGCGACCTCAACCAGCACGGCCCCGACGCCTTCAAATTCTACACCCGCACCAAGACCGTCACGGCCCGTTGGCCCAGCGGCATCAAGGAAGGCGGCGAATTCAACTTCAAGGCCATGGATTGAACGCCGTGCCATGAGGATAATGACCGGGCCGCGCGGGCAAACCGCCGCGGCCCGGTTTGGTTTTGAAAGGAGGAACAGTACATGTGGCCCGACACACGGCTTTGCGACCTACTGGGACTCGAGCATCCCATCATCCAGGCCCCGATGGCGGGCACCACGACACCGGCGATGGTGGCGGCGGTGTCGAACGCAGGCGGGCTGGGCTCGCATGGCTGCGCCACGTTATCACCGGAAAAGCTGGCCGAGGACATCGAGGCGCTGGCGGGCGCAACGAACCGATCCGTGAACCTGAATTTCTTCTGCCACGAGCCTCGCGAGATCACCCAGGACCACCACGCCGCACTGCTCGACGCGATGCGCCCGCATTATGACGCGGCCGGCGCGACCCTTCCCGAAGGGATGCCGACCCCGTCGTTCCAGCCTTTCGGCGCGGCGCAGCTGGACTGCCTTCTGGCGCGCCCTCCGGCGGTGGTCAGTTTTCATTTCGGCCTGCCCGAGAACGCCGCCATCGTCGCGCTCAAGGAAAGGGGCTGCAAGATCCTGTGTTCGGCCACCACCGTGGCCGAGGCCAAATGGCTCGTCGCGCGGGGCGTCGACGCGGTAATCGCCCAGGGCTGGGAATCCGGCGGGCACCGGGGCCTGTTCCTGGAGTTGGAGAACGACGCGCAGGTTGGCCTCTTCTCGCTCTTGCCACAGGTCGTGGACGCGGTCGATGTGCCGGTGATCGCCGCAGGCGGCATCGCCGACGGGCGCGGCATCGCTGCCGCCTTCGCGCTTGGCGCTGCCGGCGTGCAGATCGGCACGGCCTTCATCACCGCGGACGAGGCCAACCGCAAGCCGCATCACCCCGAGGCGGTGGAGGACGGCACCGATGAAAGCACCCGCGTGACACGGGCCGGCTCGGGCCGCCCGGCGCGGGCGCACCGCACGCCGTGGATCGACGCAATGGCCGAAGTGGACGCGGCCCCCTTCCCGCTGATGTATCACTACAGCCGCCCCTTGCTCGAGGCCGACGGCCCGGCGCACCAGTTCTCGCTCTACGGCCAAAGCGCGGCTCTGGCCCCGTCGGGCGACGCCGGACAGAGGCTGGCCGCGCTGGTGGCCTCGGCCAAGGCCGCGATGGCAGGCTGAAACGCCCCGGCAACGCCCCCAGTGCGCAGCAAAGGCTTGCCAAACCGGCCCGGTTCCTGCTGGTATCGTCGAACAGGGAGGGCAGCCATGACCCAAGACGGCCCCGATTTCACCATCGGCATCGAGGAAGAATACCTGCTGGTGGACCGCGACAGCCTCGCCCTGGCCGAGGCACCGTCCGAGATGATGGACGCCTGCGCCGAGGAGTTGCAGGACCAGGTCGCGCCCGAGTTCCTGAAATGCCAGATCGAGATCGGCACCAAGGTCTGCCGCGACGTCTCCGAGGCGCGCGAGGATCTCAAGCGCCTGCGTGCCTGCGTTTCCAAACACGCTGCCGCCCATAACCTTCGCCCGATCGCCGCCTCCTGCCACCCGTTTTCCGACTGGCGCAACCAACCGCACACCGACAAGGACCGCTACAACACGCTGAGCAATGACCTCGCGGGGGTCGTGCAACGGATGCTGATCTGCGGGATGCACGTCCATGTCGGCATCGAGGACCCCGACCGCCGCGTCGACCTGATGAACCAGCTCACCTATTTCCTGCCGCACCTGCTGGCGCTCAGCACCTCGTCACCGTTCTGGCAGGGGCACGACACCGGGTTGGACAGCTACCGCCTGACGGTGTTCGACAACCTGCCCCGCACCGGCCTTCCCCCGCGCATGGAAAGCTTTACCGAGTTCGAGCGCTCGGTCGGATCACTGACCGAGCTTGGCGTGATCGAGGACGCCAGCAAGATCTGGTGGGACCTGCGCCCGTCCTCCAAGTTTCCGACCATCGAGTCGCGGATCTGCGATGTCCAGCCCCGGATGGAACACACGTTGATGCTGGCCGCGCTCACTCAGTGCATCACCCGGATGCTTTGGCGGCTGGCAACGAAGAACCAGCGCTGGCGCATCTACGACCGCTTCCTGGTGGACGAGAACCGCTGGCGGGCGCAACGCTACGGCACCCGCGAGGGCCTGATCGATTTCGGCCGCGGCGCGATCGTGCCGATGGCCGAACTGGCCGAGGAACTGCTGGAATTGATCGACGAGGACGCCCGCTATTTCGCCTGCATCTCCGAGGTCGAGACCCTGCGCGAAGTGATGCGCACCGGCACCTCCTCGACCCGGCAGCGCCGGACCTTTGAAGCGGCAACGGAGGCGGGCGCCGCGCCGGATGCCGCCCTGCGCGCCGTGGTCGAACACCTTGTCGAGGAATTTCACGCCGACCTGTGACATCACCGCACCGATAGGCGCCGTACCGCCGGCTCCGGCCTTCAAACCTGCGTGAGCCGGCAAAATCGCGCGGGATTTCCCTTAACCTTTCTGCCAATCCCGTTAAATAGAGCGGAAATACACGCATTACGGAGCACCCCAATGTCCAAGACACGTCTTACACGCCGCGCCACGCTTCTCGGGGCCGCAGTGGGCCTTGCCGCACCGTCCGTGCTGCTCGCGCAGGACAACGCGCCGCTGTCGTCGTCGGTCAAGCGCAACGCATCCTCTTTCACGACCCGCGACTGGAACGACTATTTCGACAGCCTGGGCACGGGCCGCATCGTCTGCGACATCAACAGCCGCGCCGTGCATCACTGGAATGCAAGCGGGGTTTACTCGCTTTATCCGTCCTCGGTTCCGATGACCGACGAGCTGACGCGCCGCGGCTATACCGAGATCGTGCGCAAGAAGGTCGGCCCGACCTGGACGCCGACCGAAAGCATGAAAGAACGCGACCCCAGCCTGCCCGATTTCATGGATGCCGGCCCCGGCAACCCCCTGGGCACGCATGCGATGTACCTCGCCTGGCCCGCCTACCTGATCCATGGCACCCACGACACCCGCAAGATCGGACGCCGCTCGTCCTCGGGCTGCATCGGCCTTTACAACGAGCACATCGCAGAGCTGTTCGCCAAGACCGAGGTCGGCACCAAGGTTCTGGTCCTCTGACCCCAAGGGCAACATCGGACATTCAGGAAAGGGCGCGGCACCGGGGTGCGGCGCCCTTTTCGTTGGCGAGGGCGGAAACCGACAGCGCTTGATTCCCGGCCGCGTTCTGCGCGACCCTCGGATCACACCTTGCGACGCCGCCGCGAACAGGTTAATTAAACACACGTTCAATTACCCGCCCGGGTAAGACGAGGAGGACCAAGCGATGGATTTCGCGCTCAGCGAGGAACAGACCGCCATCTTCGACATGGCCCATGCCTTCGGACAGGACGCCATCGCGCCCCACGCCCGCGACTGGGAGGCGCAGGGCACCATCCCCAAAGAGCTTTGGCCGAAAGTGGGCGAGCTGGGCTTCGGCGGTCTGTACGTCAGCGAGGAGTCCGGCGGCGCGGGTCTCTCGCGGCTCGATGCCACGCTGGTGTTCGAGGCGCTCAGCATGGCCTGCCCGTCGGTCGCGGCCTTCCTGTCGATCCACAACATGTGCGCCCGGATGATCGACAATTTCGCCGGCGACGACTTCAAGGCCCGCGTCCTGCCCGACGTGATCCCGATGAAGACGGTGCTGTCCTACTGCCTGACCGAACCCGGCTCTGGCTCGGACGCCGCAGCCCTGAAAACTCGCGCCGCGCGCACCAACGACGGCTATACGCTCAACGGCACCAAGGCGTTCATCTCGGGCGGCGGGTATTCGGACGCCTATGTCTGCATGGTCCGCACCGGCGAGGATGGTCCCAAGGGTATTTCCACGGTCTATGTCGAGGACGGCACCAAAGGGCTCAGCTTTGGCGGACTGGAAGAAAAGATGGGCTGGCGCAGCCAACCCACAGCGCAGGTGCAGTTCGACGATTGCACCATTCCCGCCGAGAACCTCGTCGGCGAAGAAGGCAAAGGGTTCAGCTACGCCATGGCCGGGCTTGACGGTGGGCGGCTCAACATCTCCGCCTGTTCTCTGGGGGCCGCGCAACAGGCGCTCGACATGACCAAGGCCTACATGCGCGAGCGCAAGGCCTTCGGGCAAAGCATCGACCAGTTCCAGGCCCTGCAATTCCGCCTCGCGGACCTCGAGATCGAGCTGCAGGCCGCCCGCGTCTTCCTGCGCCAGGCCGCGTGGAAGCTCGACACCAAGGCGCCGGACGCCACGAAATACTGCGCCATGGCCAAGAAATTCGTCACCGAGGCAGGCAGCCGGATCGTCAACCAGTGCCTGCAACTGCATGGTGGCTACGGCTACCTTGCCGATTACGGCATAGAAAAACTCGTGCGTGACCTGCGCGTGCACGAGATCCTCGAAGGCACCAACGAGATCATGCGCCTGATCGTGGCGCGGCAGATGCTGGCGGAAGGGTGACAAGGAGTGAGTCGCTTGCTCCATATCCAATACGCCGTCCTTTCCGTGCAGATGATGCTGTTCAGGATAACCGGAAAGGTGCCGCTTCTCGGCCCTGTCCTGTTCTTGATACTCTCCGCAGTGAGCGCGTGTTTGTTGGGTGGAACGCTAGGATTGCTGGTCACGGCTGTTCCGCAACTCGATCCGGGACACATGCCACACGCCTTTGGCATTCTGCTATCGATACTGCTTTTGTGTGTATTCGCATTGCTTGCTTGGAAAGCTTTCGAAACAGGCCTGTTTCTAATGCTTTCATTCCTCAATGTTGTTTTTGGAAGGCGGGATGCTCCGGCTAGGCTAGAGCAAGCTTACGCAGCGAAGCGCACTAAGGTTCTGCAAAAGTTGGAGACTGCATGACCGACATCTCGATCCGCAAAACCGGTCGCGCGGGCCGCATCACCCTCACCCGCCCCAAGGCGCTCAACGCCATGTCCTACGACATGTGCCTTGCCATCGAAAAAGCGTTGGACGATTGGGCCACCGACGACGACGTCGCGCTGGTCATCATCGACGCCGAAGGCGACAAGGCCTTCTGCGCAGGCGGCGATATCCAGCAGCTATACGACACCGGGCGCGCGGGCAATTTCGCCTATGGGCAGACCTTCTGGCGCGACGAATACCGCCTGAACGCCAAGATCGCCGAATACCCCAAGCCCTATATCGCCTTCATGCAGGGCTTTACCATGGGCGGCGGCGTGGGCATTTCCTGCCATGGGTCACACCGGATCGTCTGCGACAGCAGCCAGATCGCCATGCCCGAATGCGGCATCGGGCTGGTGCCGGACGTGGGCGGCTCGCTGATCCTCGCCAACGCGCCGGGCCGGCTGGGCGAATACCTGGGCCTGACCACCTCCCGCATGGGCCCGGCCGACGCGATCTATGCCGGTTTTGCCGACAGCTACATCCCGCAGGACCACTGGCCCGCCATTATCGAGAAACTCGAAGAGACCGGCGATGTCGGCCACATCAAAGGCCAGACACCCCCAAGCGGCAGTTTGCACGACCAGCAGCCCGAGATCGACGCGCTGTTCGACGGCGCCGACCTTGCCGCGATCGTGACCGCGCTGGAGGCGTCCGATAGCGACCTAGCCGCCTCCGCCCTGAAATCCATGCGCCGCAATTCTCCCCTGTCGATGGCCTCCACAGTGGAAATCCTGCACCGTCTGCGCGGCGCGGGGGGCGATATCCGCCACGCGCTGGAGCTGGAATACCGCTTCACCTTCCGCGCGATGGAGCATGGAGATTTCCTCGAAGGCATCCGCGCTGCCGTGATCGACAAGGACCGCAGCCCGAACTGGCAGCACGACCTCGCCGCGCCGCCCACCGCGGCCGCCGAGAAGATGCTCCTGCCACTGGGGCCGGACGCAATGACATTCAAGACCTGAGGGAGGGACCTGACATGAAGATCGGATTCATCGGACTGGGCAACATGGGCGCGCCCATGGCCGCCAACCTGGCCGCCACCGGGCACGAGGTGACAGGCTTCGACACTGCCGGCACCACCGCCGAGGGCGTGGCCCAGGCCGACAGCGCCGAGGCCGCGGCAGCAGACGCAGACGTGGTCATCACCATGCTACCCAACGGTCAGATCCTGCGCAAAGTGGCCGACACGGTGATCCCCGCGATGAAACAGGGCGCCGTCTTGCTCGATTGTTCCACCGTCGACGTGGACAGTGCCCGCGCCGTGGCCGAACAGGCCAACGCCGCGGGCCTCGGCGCGCTCGACGCCCCCGTCTCGGGCGGCATCGGCGGGGCGCAGGGCGGCACGCTCACCTTCATGGTGGGCGGCGACGACGGCGCGTTCGAAACGGCCAAGCCCCTATTCGACATCATGGGTCAGAAGGCCGTGCATTGCGGCCCCTCGGGCAACGGTCAGGCCGCCAAGATCTGCAACAACATGATCCTCGGCGCCACCATGATCGTCACCTGCGAGGCTTTCGCGCTCGCCGACAAGCTGGGCCTCGACCGGCAGGCGATGTTCGACGTGGTGTCGACCTCCTCGGGCTACAGCTGGTCGATGAACGCCTACTGCCCCGCCCCGGGTATCGGCCCGAAATCGCCGTCCGACAACGACTACAAGCCCGGCTTTGCCGCCGAACTGATGCTGAAGGATCTGACCCTGGCCATGCATGCCGCCGAGTCCGCCGACGCCGACACGCCCATCGGCCAGGCCGCGCGCGAGCTCTACCGCCGCTTCGTCGAGGACGAAGACGGCAATGGCCGTGATTTCAGCGCGATGCTGCCCCGGTTCGAAAACCGCGGGCACGAGAGCTGAGCCGCCTCTTCCTCTGGCCGAAAATATCCCGGGGGAGCGTCGAAACCCTGTTTCGGCGCGGGGGCAGCGCCCCCTTTTCCCGGTCCGGCATCCACGCACCGGCGCAACCGGCATGAAGCCGCCGGCGCACCTGACCCTGAGGAACGCTGCTTCTGCCCAGGTGTTATCCGCCAAAGCAGAAGGAGAAACCACATGTGGAAACCCGTCCTGACCGCCTCCATCGTCGCCGTGTCGCTTGCCGGGCCCGTGGCGGCCAAGTCGAACGGCTGCCCTCCGGGGCTGGCCAAGAAAGCCGTGCCGTGCGTTCCGCCGGGACAGGCCAAGAAACATTCGGGGTATGACCACGATCGCTATGACGGGTACCGCCGGGGTGACGTCATCAACGGCGATTATATCGTGATCCGCGATCCCGGCCGCTATGGGCTCGACCCCTATGGTACCTATTATCGCGTCGGAGACCAGGTTCTGCGCGTCGATCGCGACACCCGCGAAGTGCTCGATCTGATCGGGGCAGCCGCGCGCATCCTGAATTAAGTTCAGCGCGCAAACTTCTGAAAAAATACCTTTAAGGGCTGACCGATACGCTCGGTCGCCCCGCCACGCCGGTGACGTAACCTTCGCACCGCGCCAAGCCTTTTGCCAGCATCACCTGCCCGTCCGTGCCTTGCGGCAGGCCCCGCCATGCCGTGGCCCAGCCATCGAACAACTGATTGCCTGCCGCTTCGCCGTGAAACGCCTGTACACGCGCCCGCATTTCCGCGGCCCGTTGGCGCAACTCGGCCTCGAACGCAGCATCGCCGTCTCCGACTTCAAGAACAAAGAACAGCCCGCCGCAGAAACAAGGCTCTTCCGCGAAACCGCAGTCCGGCCCGGCCTGCGCCACTGCCCCACAGGGCAGCATCAGCCCCAGCAGGACAAAGGCAAGCCGCGTCATTCCGCGGCAACCTTCCGCGCCGCCAGCATGTCCTTGAGATAGCGCCCGGTGTGGCTGCGCTCGACCTCGGCCACATCCTCGGGCGTTCCCACGGCCACGATCTCGCCGCCGCCATCACCGCCTTCGGGACCGATATCGACAATCCAGTCGGCGGTCTTCACCACGTCCAGATTGTGCTCGATCACCACGACCGTATTGCCACTTTCCACAAGTTCATGAAGCACTTCCAGGAGTTTCTTCACGTCCTCGAAATGCAGACCCGTGGTGGGCTCGTCGAGGATATAGAGCGTCCGGCCCGTGGACCGCTTCGCCAGTTCCTTCGACAGTTTCACCCGCTGCGCCTCGCCGCCCGACAAGGTCGTGGCCTGCTGGCCCACCTTGATATAGCCCAGCCCCACGCGCATCAGCGCATCCATCTTCTCGCGGATCGACGGCACGGCCTTGAAGAACTCCTGCGCGTCCTCGACAGTCATATCAAGAACGTCCGCTATGCTCTTGCCTTTCCACTGTATTTCCAGCGTCTCGCGATTATAGCGCGCGCCGTTGCAGGTCTCGCAGGTCACGTAGACGTCCGGCAGGAAATGCATCTCGATCTTGATCACGCCGTCGCCCTGGCACGCCTCGCACCGCCCGCCCTTGACGTTGAAGGAAAACCGCCCCGGCTTGTATCCGCGCGCCTTGGCCTCGGGCAGCCCGGCAAACCAGTCGCGAATCGGCGTGAACGCCCCGGTATAGGTGGCGGGGTTCGAGCGCGGCGTGCGCCCGATGGGCCGCTGGTCGATGTCAATGACCTTGTCCAGATGCTCCAGCCCCTTGATCGTCTCGCAGGGCGCGGGCGTCTGGCGCGCGCCATTGAGGCGCATCGAGGCCGTCTTGAACAGCGTCTCGATGGTCAGCGTAGACTTGCCCCCGCCCGACACGCCGGTCACGCAGACGAACTTGCCCAGCGGAAACTCGGCATCCACGTTTTTCAGGTTGTTCCCCGTGGCCTTGACGATCTTGACCTGCTTGCCATTGCCCGTCCGACGCTCGGCCGGGACGGCAATCTCGCGCACACCCGACAGGTATTGCCCGGTGATCGAGTTCTTGTCCGCCGCCACCGCCTCGGGCTTGCCGTGGCTGACCACATCGCCGCCATGCACACCCGCACCGGGGCCGATATCGAACACGTAATCGGCGGTTCGGATGGCCTCTTCGTCGTGTTCCACCACGATCACGGTGTTGCCTTGATCGCGCAGGTTCTGAAGCGTCTGCAACAGCCGCCCGTTGTCGCGCTGGTGCAGCCCGATCGACGGCTCGTCCAGAACATAGAGCACCCCGGTCAGGCCAGACCCGATCTGGCTGGCCAACCGGATGCGCTGGCTTTCCCCGCCCGACAGCGTGCCCGCGTTCCGGCTCAGCGTCAGGTATTCCAGGCCGACATTGTTCAGGAACCCCAGCCGCTCGCGGATCTCCTTCAGGATCGCCCGCGCGATCTCGTTCTTCTGCACCGTCAGCGCCTCCGGCACCGTCTCGCACCAGTCGAACGCTTCGCGGATCGACATCTGCACCACCTGCCCGATATGGCGCAGGTCATCCGGCTTGCCGATCTTCACCGCCAGCGCTTCTTCCCGCAGACGATAACCGCCGCAGGTGCCACAGGGACGATTGTTCTGGTAGCGTTCGAACTCTTCCCGGATCCAGCTCGAGTCCGTCTCGCGATAGCGCCGCTCCATGTTCGGGATCACGCCCTCGAACACGCGGGACACCTGATACACCCGCCCACCCTCGTCATAGCGGAACTGGATTTCCTCGTCGCCCGAGCCGTGCAGAAACACCTGCTTCACATGCGCGGGCAGGTCGCGCCACGGCGTGTTCGCGTCGAACTCGTAATGCCGCGCGATGGCCTCGATGGTCTGAAGGAAATAGGGCGACTTACCCTTCCGCCATGGCGCCAGCGCCCCGTCATACAGCTTCAAGGCGGCGTCGGGCACCACGAGTTGTTCGTCAAAGAACAGCTCCATGCCCAGCCCGTCACAGTCCGGACAGGCCCCGAAGGGCGCGTTGAACGAAAACAGGCGCGGCTCGATCTCGGGGATGGTGAAGCCGCTGACCGGACAGGCGAAATTCTCGCTGAAAGTGGTGCGCTCCGGCTCGCCCTCTTTCGGCGCGGTCTCGAAGATGGCGATCCCGTCGGCGAGGTCCAGCGCGGTGCGGAAACTGTCGGCCAGCCGCGTGCCGATGCCGTCCTTCACCACGATGCGGTCGACCACCACGTCGATGTCATGGCGGAATTTCTTGTCCAGCGTCGGCGGCTCGTCAAGCTCGTAGAACGTGCCGTCCACCTTCACCCGCTGAAAGCCCTGCTTGCGCAGTTCCAGGAATTCCTTGCGATACTCGCCCTTGCGGTCCCGTACGATGGGCGCCAGCAGGAAGGCCCGCGTACCCTCCTCCATCGCCAGCACCCGGTCGACCATGTCCTGCACCTGCTGCGCCTCGATCGGCTTGCCGGTGGCGGGGGAATAGGGCGTGCCGACCCGCGCGAACAAAAGCCGCAGGTAGTCGTAGATCTCGGTCACCGTACCGACGGTCGAACGCGGGTTCTTGGATGTCGTCTTCTGCTCGATGGAAATCGCCGGGGACAGACCGCTGATATGGTCCACGTCCGGCTTTTCCATCATGTCCAGGAACTGCCGCGCATAGGCCGACAGGCTTTCGACGTAACGCCGCTGCCCTTCGGCATAGATCGTGTCGAACGCCAGGCTCGACTTGCCCGAGCCCGACAGGCCGGTGATCACCACAAGCTCGTTGCGCGGAATGTCCACGTCGATGTTCTTGAGGTTATGCTCGCGCGCGCCCCGTACTTCGATGTTCTTCAGCTCGGCCATGCTGCCCCCGGTCTCTCACCCGTTGACAGATAGTTTACGGCGCCGGTTCTTCCAAGAGGAAAAACGGAACATAGCACGAACATGCGTCAGGCCTTGTCAGCAGTGCCCGCTTTATCCACAGTTTATTTTTGCGCCAGCGCCCAGGAACAGATCGGAAAGGCCGGATCATTGTCCAGATTGTCGCGCTCCGGGTCGTATTCCGGCGGCCAATCCTCACCCAGGTTCCGCAGCCCCGCCAGCCGGTTGCCCCATTGCTCGGCCCTGATCTTGTCTTCCTCGAACCCGGCTTCGATCAACAGGTTCTTCAGCCCCCGCGCCGTCCAGCGCGAACAATCCACCGGATCGCCGTGATAGGGGATGAAGAACGGCACCGCGACCCAGAAATACCCGCCCGGCCGCAGCATCTCCAGCACGTTGCGCGTCGCCGCGTAGGGCCGGTCCAGATGCTCCCACACCTGGTTGGCCAGCACGATGTCGAACTGCCGCACGGTCCCGTCCTCGTCGGTATAAGGCCCCGCGCAGATGTCATGGGCCGGGTAGCGGAAGCGTTCGTAGCTCTTGAACTCATAGCGACGGCCATGCTTGCCCGACACCTCGGCGGCCTCCATCGACGCCAGGTCCAGTTCCTCGAACCAGGCGCGGGAACTCTTGTACATCACGATGCGGTTGAGGCTCGCCATTCCGCTACACTTCCAAGGTCACCGACACGCGCACCATCTCAGATGCGGCCCAATGCGAAAAGCCCCGCACCGCTTCCTCTGGCCGAAAATATCCCGGGGGGTGTGGGGGACGGGTCCCCCACTGGCCTGCGTGGCCCGAACGCAATCCGAACCTGCGCGCCGCAGGCGCTCATTTCAGTAGTGCACCGCCCGACCATACGCGTCCAGCACGCTTTCGTGCATCATCTCGCTCAGCGTCGGGTGCGGGAAGACCGTGTGCATCAGGTCCTCTTCCGTGGTCTCCAGCTGCCGGCCCACCACATAGCCCTGGATCAGCTCGGTCACTTCCGCGCCGACCATGTGCGCGCCCAGCAATTCGCCGGTCTTGGCGTCGAACACGGTCTTGATCATGCCCTCGGCCTCGCCCAGGGCAATGGCCTTGCCGTTGCCGATAAAGGGGAAGTTGCCGATCTTCACCTCATATCCCGCCTCTTTCGCCTTGGCCTCGGTCAGGCCGACGCTGGCCACCTGCGGGTGACAATAGGTACAGCCGGCGATGCTGTCCGGGCGCACCGGATGCGGGTGTCCGCCGGCGGCCAGCTCGGCCACCATCACGCCCTCGTGGCTGGCCTTGTGCGCCAGCCAGGGCGCGCCGGCCAGATCGCCGATGGCATAGACACCCTCCACGCCGGTGCGGCAGTATTCGTCCACCACCACATGCGTGCGATCCACCTTGATGCCCAGATCCTCCAGCCCGAGGTTCTCGGTATTGCCGACGATCCCCACGGCGGAAATCACCGTGTCGAACTCCAGCTTCTCGGTCTTGCCACCGGTCTCGATATGGGCGGTCACCTTGCCCTTGGCGCGGTCCAGCTGCTTGACCGTGGATTTCTCCATGATCTTCATGCCCTGCTTCTCGAACGCCTTCTTGGCGAATTTCGCGATCTCGGCATCTTCGACCGGCAGGATGCGGTCCATCACCTCGACCACGGTCGTCTCGGCGCCCAGCGTGTTGTAGAAGCTGGCGAACTCGATCCCGATCGCGCCCGAGCCGATCACCAGCAGTTTCTTCGGCATCCGAGGCGGTTTCAGCGCGTGCTTGTAGGTCCACACGAGGTCGCCATCGGCTTCCAGCCCCGGCAGCTCGCGCGCCCGCGCGCCGGTGGCCAGAACGATGGTCTTGGCGGTCAGCTCTTCGCTGCCCTTCTCGGTCTTGACCGACACCTTGTCCTTGCCCGTCAGCTTGGCCTCGCCCATGATCGTGGTGATCTTGTTCTTCTTCATCAGGTGGCCCACGCCCGATGTCAGCTGCTTGGCCACGTCACGCGACCGCTTGACCACCGCGTCGAGGTCATAGTCGATCTTCTCGGCCTTCAGTCCGAACTCCTTGGCACGGTGCATCAGGTGAAACACCTCGGACGAGCGCAGCAGCGCCTTGGTCGGAATACAGCCCCAGTTCAGGCAGATCCCGCCCAGGTGCTCGCGCTCGACCACGGCCACCTTCAGGCCCAGCTGCGCGCCCCGGATGGCGGCGACATAGCCGCCCGGCCCTGCCCCGATTACGATCATGTCATAGGATTGCGCGGCCATGCGATGCTCCGTTCCCAGGTCGATTTCAAAATATAGTTTGATATTAAACTATCTCGGAGACGACCACAACGTAGCTAAGCCTCCCGCAACAAGATGCCACGGGCCGGCCCGGTTTGTCCATGAATTCCAATAGCTCGCGCCGCTCGCGCTATGCGGCGGCGTCGGCGTCCTGAAGCTCGCGCACCACACCGCCGTAGCCGCCCTTCTTCATGAAGGCCTTCTCGGCGTCCGAGCTGCCGCGCCCCAGCACGTCGTTGCGGTGCGGGAATCGGCCAAAGCTGCGGATCACCTCGCGGTGCGCGCGCGCATGAAGCAGGTTGTCGTCGCCGCCCTCTGGCATCCGCTCGCAGATCAGCCGCACGCAGCGGTCCTGGTCACACAGGTTCTCCGAATGCATCAGCGGCAGGTAGAAGAACTGCCGTGCGGGTTCGTCGATGCGCGTGTCCCAGCCCTTGTTGATCGCGGCCTTGGCGGCGGCCAGTCCGAACCTGTCGGTGGCGAAGGCCTGCGCCTGGTCGCGGAACATGTTGCGCGGAAACTGGTCCATCAGGATGATATAGGCAAGCGTGCCGCTGGGATAGGTCAGCCACAGCCCGTTGGTCCCGTCACAGGCGCGGTGATAGGCATCGAGAAACCTGTCGCGCACCGTCTCGTCCAGTTCCTCGGACGCCTCGTACCAGCCCTTCGGCCCGACCTCGTCGAGCCAGAAATCTAATATATCCTCGGGCGCTGTCATCCTATCCTCCCGTAGTGGGCAGCACTCATATGTAACAGGTTAACGACATCCCCTGCCCCGTGGACAGTAAAGAATTGCAACAAAGGCAATGTTTCGTGACATCGTCCCGTTTCTGCCGCGCATATGGGCAATCTCACGCGGCCTGTCCATCCTCTGAATTTTCTTCCGCCGCCTCCATGGCAACTTCCTGCGCATAGGTCACCGCCATGGGCGACACACCCGGCACCACCGCGGTGTAGCGATCGGTGTCGTCGGGCGCCGCGCGCTGCGTCATCCGGTAGGCGGCGTAGGCGGCCATCATGGTGCAAAGCGTGGCAATGTGCAGAAAATACCCGCTCGGCCCCACCACGCCCATGATCCAGCCGGTGATGATCGGGCCGAAGACCGCGCCCAGCCCGTTGATGAACACCATGCCCCCCGCGGCGGCCGCCATGTCGTCGGTCCCCAGAAAGTCGTTGGTATAGGCGATCAGCAGCGAATAAAGCGGGTTCGACATGCCGCCCACCAGGAAGGCCGCCACCAGCAACAGCGAGAACACGCTGCCCAGCGCCATCCCGATCACCGCGCCGATGGCGCAGATGGCCGAGGCGATCAGGATCAGCAGCCGCCGGTCCATCCGGTCCGACAGCCAGCCCAACGGGTACTGCACCAGCATCGCCCCCAGATAGAACGTCGCCACGAAGGTCGAGATCTGGCCAACGGTCAGCCCCGCCTCGGCGCCGTAGACCGCCGCCATGCCGAACTGCGCCGCAAAGACCCCGCCCAGCAGGAACATGCCGACACAGCCCAGCGGCGAGATCTTCATGATCTCGCGCAGGGTCATCGGCTTGGTCGTGTCGAAGGCCGGTGTCGGGCTGATCGACAGCAGAATGGGCGCGAAGGACAGCGAGATCAGCACCGACGGGATGATGAACAGCACGAATCCGCCCGGATCCGCCGTCAGCATCAGCGCCTGCGCGCTGACGATACCGACCATCTGCACGATCATGTAAAGCGACAGCGCCTTGCCGCGGTTGTCGTTCGTGGCGGCGTTGTTCAGCCAGCTTTCTGCGGTGACGTACACGCCGGAGAAGCAGAACCCGATCAGCACGCGCCCCACACCCCAGGCCCAGGGGTTGGCGAAAGCCGGGTAAAGGATCATCACCGCCGAGATCATCGAGGCCAGCGCCGCGAACACCCGCACGTGGCCCACCCGCCGGATCATCTCCGGCGCCATCCGCGAGCCGAAGAGGAAACCCAGGAAATAGCCCGACATCACCAGCGACATTTCCAGCGTGGAAAAGCCTTCCATCTGGCCGCGCACACCCAAGAGCGTGCCCTGCATGCCGTTGCCGACCTGCAAGAGCATCATGCCCAAAAGCAGGGCCCAGGCGCTGGAAAGAACGGAAAACATGCGGGAACTCCAATGACTTTCAGCCCGTCTAGCCGGGCCTCGCACAACAGGTCTGGCTCAAACGCGACTCGATCCGTCGCTGGTGCAGGCCTTGCCAGTGTTTCCTGCCGGTTTCAACAGCGTCCGGCGCCACAACAGCCGCCGATGGGCGGAACCACGCGCGGCAGCCGGCGCCGGGGCGGAAGGTCAGCCGGCAGGCGGATCGTCGGGATCTGGCCTGCCCCGGTCCGACGTCGTGGCACCCGCCTGAAGATCGGCCAGCGTCGCTCGCTCCAGCTCTTCGCGCGACATCCCGGTCAGCACGCGAAAGACCCACAGCTTGACCGGCTCGCGCTTGAGCGCAAGGTTGGCGGCAAAGACGATCAACGCACAGACAAGCCCCGCGATCACGTAGTTCAGGATCAAAAGCGCGGCACTGGTGATCAGCCCCACCCACATGATGCGGCTGACAAAGCCCGGCACCTTGTTGAGTTTCATTCAGGTCTCCTCCCCGACATCCCGGCATCGGGTACCAGAAGAGACGAATCCCCGTAAGAGAAGAATCGGTACCCATTCTGGATGGCATGCGTGTAGATACTCTTAATCCGCTCGGGCCCCATCAGCGCGCTGACCAGCATCATCAGGGTGCTCTTGGGCAGGTGAAAATTGGTCATCAGCGCGTCCGTCACCTGAAATGTGAAGCCGGGGTAGATGAAGATATCCGTCTCGCCCCGCCACGGCCCGATCGTACCATCGCGGGCGGCGCTTTCGATCAGCCGCAGCGCGGTGGTGCCCACCGGAATGACCCGCCCGCCTTGCGCTTTCGTCGCGGCAATTTCGTCCGCCGCCGCTGCGCTGACCTCGCCCCATTCGGCGTGCATACGGTGAGTGGTCACGTCCTCGACCTTCACGGGCAAAAACGTCCCCGCGCCCACGTGCAGCGTGACCTCGGTAAAGGCGATACCCTGCGCCGCCAGTTTCGCCAGCAGCGCATCGTCGAAATGCAGGCTGGCCGTCGGCGCGGCCACCGCGCCGGTCTCCTTGGCGAATACCGTCTGGTAATCGTCGCGGTCGCGCGCATCGGCGGCGCGCTTGCTGGCGATATAGGGCGGCAATGGCATCGCGCCCGCCGCGTTGAGCGCGGCGTCGAAATCTTCCCCAGACAGGTTGAAGCGCAGCACGCCCTGCCCGTCCTCCTTGTCCAGCAAAGTCGCCTCCAGGCCCGCGCCAAAGCGCACCACTTCGCCGGTCCGCAGCTTTTTCAGCGGTTTGACCATGGCCCTCCAGTCGCCCTCGGGCGTGGCGTCCAGCAGCGTCACCTCGATCCGCGCCTCGGTCTCGCCCTGGGCGCCGTCACGTCGGCGCAGCCCCGACAGGCGCGCCGGGATGACCTTGGTGTTGTTCAGGATCAGCCGGTCGCCGGGCCGCAGGTACCGGCCCAGGTCATAGACCCGCGCATCGGTGATCGTGTCCCCTCGCGCCACCAGCAGCCGCGCCGACGGTCTCGGTCGTGCGGGCCGTGTCGCGATCAGCGCCTCGGGCAGGTCGAAATCGAAATCCGACAGCTTCATCTGCCGGCTTCCCGATTGTTGAAATCCCGCACGCGCGAGCCCGATTGCGGCGCCTGCGATTGCGGCCGGTCCGTTCCCTGCTGCGTGCCTTGCTGCCCAGTCTGCGCAGGCCGCGTCGACTGCGGCAATTCCGGTGCCGGGCGGCGGAAGAGCTCCCGGAACATGCCAGGGGTGAAGGCAGACAGCGGGTTGACGCTGACCCGCGGACTGCGTGCCGGACCCTTGAGCGTGTAGTTGAAGCCGAACAGCCCCTCGCCCCGCCGGGTAAAGAGCGAGCCTACGGCGTTCACCACATAGACCGGTGAAATCACGCCCTGCATGTCCATCTGCCCGCTTTCCGGATAGTAATAGCCGTCCATCGTGATCCCCATCGCGGCGCCCACCGCGCTGCTGGAATAAAGCGTGACGCGCTGGGGCGAAAGCTGGAAACGCGCCTCCAGCGACTCGAAGTGTATGCCGTCGCCGCCCAACTGCTCCAGCAGGCCCACGACCGTCAGCGCGTTCAAAAGCGCGGCCATCGACGGCGCATCCTTGAGCCGCATCGACCCCTTGGCCGTCAGCCTGCCTTCGTAGATGCCCGGCCCCGTGCCCGGCACCAGCGTCACGTCCAGCTTGCCGTTGCGGGCCCCCTTTATCAGGCCCGCCGACACCAGCACCCCGGCCGCATCCTCGGCCTGGATGCGAAAGGCGCTGCGGCCGTTTTGCGGCACGACCCGGCCGGTGATCGCCGACATGCCGTTGATCCGGCCGGTAAAGCTGCCGTTGGCCCCTCGTGACATGTCCAGGTCCGCGCGGAAATCCGTCAGCGCGATTCCGTCCGATATCTGCAGGCGGTCCAGCGCCAGCGACACCGGCCCGCCGCGTTGCGTGCGTTGTCGGCCCCCACCGCTGCCATCGCCCGCCAGGGAGGTCTGGCGCAGATCCACCGATCCGCCCTGCACGCGCACAGCCGGCGCCGCACCCGCACCGCGCCCGACCAGTTCCACCGGCGCTTTCAGCCAGCTGCCGATCTGCACCTGCGAAAACGTGGCCCGGTCCAGCTGGCCATTGTCGCGCAGGGTGACCGCGCCGCGCGCGGTCAGCCCCGCGCCCGAAATCTCCAGCCGGTCGATCGAGGGCGGTTCGCCCAGCCGGCCCGACGCCTCGAGCCGGCCTGTCGCGCCCTGTGACAGCGCCCAATCCAGCTGCGGCACGCGCAGGCCCACACCGGCCAGGGTCGAGCTCAGCCGGAACACGCCCGGCGCACCTTTTTCAAAGTCGATCTCCATGTCGGCCCGGCCCGCGCCCGACACGCTGCCCGGCGGCAATCCGATGCCGAACTCCTCGACAAAGCGTTCGGACAATTCGATCCAGCCGCGCACCGTGCTGGTGTTCGCGCCGGGGCTGATATCGGTCTCGAACCGCCCGTCGAACGGCACCTGCCCGATGCGCCCCGCCCCGGCCACTGCCAGCACATCGTCCGCAAGCGCCACGTCCAAGGCGGCGGATGACAGCACCCGGCCCGGCACCAGAACCTCACTGCGCACATCGCGCAGCTTGCCCGCTATGTCGAACTCCACGTCCTCGACCGACAGCTTTTTCAGCAAGCGGAGGTCAAGCACGCCCTGCAATTCCGCCATGCCGTCCGCCAGGGTCACTTCGCGCCCGGCCTTGGTCAGAAATTCCAGCGGCGGTTCGTCCAGCAGCGACAGGGCCGCCGTGATCGTGCTGCGCGTGCGCAAGTTCACCTGCGCCGGCGTCCGCTTGATCGTCACGTCAGGAATGTCGAAACTGGTGCCCGAGATATCGACCCGACCGCCCTGCGGCGCGGTCACGTGCCCGCCCAGTGCGGACACCACGAAACGGTTGTCCATCAAGGACGCGTGCCCGTGCGCATCTTCGATCACCGGAAAATTCTTGATGAACTGCGTGCTGAACTTCTCGAAATCGAAACCCAGGAAAAAGTCCGGGCTGCGCTTGGGCAAGGACCGCAGGGCAAGCTGGATGTTGCGCAGGTCGGCCGCGCGCACGTTCTCGGTGATCCAGTCGCGGGTCTTGTCCTGCAGCCGCTCGGGCCAGAGCTGCAGCAGGCGATCGGGGTCGATGCGCTCCATGTGGCCGTTCAGCGTGACGTCCCAGCCTTCGGGCTCGGCCCGCGCCTCGCCGCTCAACCGCAGCACCTCGTCCTGGTCCGACAGGCTCAGCTCGCCGAGGGTAAGCACGAAAGGGTCCAGCTTCAGGCGCATGTCCATGCGCGCGCCCTGAAGCGTGACCGCCTCGGCATAAAGATCCATCGGGTTGGCCACCACCTCCGACAGGTTGGCCTGCAACAGGATCTCGCGCGGCCAGCCTTTTTCCACCCCCACCAGATAGGCATGGCCCGTAACGCTGGTCTTGACCCACTTGCTGTCGATCGACAGCTCGTTGAAGACGATGCGATCCTCGGACGGGTCGTAGGTGAAATAACTGCGCACCGAGTCGAAGGCGATGGGCTCGGTCGCCTCATTGGGCCTGACCGCGCCCTGGCCGATCTGCAACGTCGCGTTGAGCGGGCCAAGCTTGCCCGTGTCATCCACCGAGGCGCGCAGAGCGCCCGAGATCGGCGCGTCGATCGCATAAAGCCACGCCAACGCGGGCGATTGTCCCGCCACGTCGCGGGCCGGCATGTCCTCGAAGCTCAGGCCGACCTCGGATTCCGCGCTGCCCAGGCGGCCGGTATAGTTCAGCGCCAGCGTGGTGGCATAATCGCGCGCCCCGATCAGGGCGAAATCCCCGCGCAGGCGGATGTCGTCCCCTTCGCGCGTCACGTCCAGCCGCCCGCCATCGGCGGTCCAGGCCCGCTCGGTGCGCTCGTCCTCGTAGCGCAGCGAGACGTTCGTGGCCTCGATTGTCGTCAGGCTTCTGAAGGCGGGCCGGTTCAACACCACGTCCAGCCGCTCGGCCATCGCGGCCACCGTCACCGGCTGCTGCTCGGAGGTTCCCACCTCGCCCAGCGTGACACCCACCTCGCCCGCGTCGGTGCGCCGAAAGCTCAGCTGCGCCCCCGACAGGCGCACCGTGCTGGGATGCAGCTGTCCCTGCAACAGCGCCCTCAGATCCACGGTGCCCTGCACGTCCGACAGGTTGGCGATGGGCAGGCCGGTGGTGTCGCGGACCGTCACGTCGCGCAGCGACAGGCGCGGCACCCAGCCTTCCTCCATCACCACGGCCATGTCGCCGAAATGCAGCGACACGCCTTCGACGGCCGCGTTGATCTCGCGGGTCACACGATCCCGCACCCAGTCCGGCGCCGAAACCCGCGTGCCAAGCAGCGAGACCGCCGCCACGCTCAGCGCCAGGCACGCCGCCAACACCAGCGCGACGCTCCAAAGGCCGAACCGTTTCAGGCGCTTTCCGCGCGGTTTTGTCTGCGTCGTGTCGCTCATTAATCCCGATGTCGCGCGTTCGCCGCGCATTTGCCTGCCCTCTTTGCTTTATTCTTGCCGCTTACGCGTTAATTTGAAACTCACTTTTTACTCATGGGAGAATCCGACATGCTCGAACCCGGCCAACCGGCCCCCGATTTTGCCCTGCCGCGCGACGGCGGCGACCTCGTCACCCTGTCCGAACAGCGCCCCGCACCGGTCGTACTCTATTTCTATCCCAAGGACGACACGCCCGGCTGCACCAAGGAGGCCATCGCCTTTACAGGCCTGGCCGAGGAATTCGACGCGGCGGGCGCCAAGGTCTTCGGCATTTCCAAGGATACCGTGGCCAAGCACGACAAGTTCCGCGACAAGCATGAGCTGGGCATTCCCCTTCTGTCTGACGCTGATACGCACGTCTGCGAGGAATACGGCGTCTGGAAAGAGAAAAAGATGTACGGCAAGACCTTCATGGGGATCGAGCGAACGACCGTGCTGGTCGACCGCGACGGCATGGTCGCCCGCGTCTGGCCCAAGGTAAAGGTGGACGGCCACGCCGAGGAGGTGCTGGACGCGGTGCGCGCCCTGTGACCGATCAAAGCCTTGCGAAAATGGCGGTGGAGGTTCTCACCACCGCCAACGGGCGCGAAAAGACGGCGCTCTCGCGGCGCCATGCCGCCACCTGGTTCGCCGCCCGCGCCGCCGGGCGCGACCTGGCCGTGGGCACCGCCGCGCCGCCGCTGCGTCCGGCCCGCCCCGACCTGCCCCGGCTTCTGGACCCGCGCGACGTGCCCCGCCGCCGCCCCGGTACCGCGCCCGGACGGCTGGCGATCCTGCACGCCGTCGCACATATCGAGCTCAATGCCGTGGACCTTCACTGGGACATCATCGCGCGCTTCACGGACGTGAAGATGCCGCTAGGGTTCTACGACGACTGGGTGAAATCCGCCGACGAAGAATCCAAGCATTTCAACCTCGTATGCGACTGCCTCGAGGAAAAGGACAGCCATTACGGCGCGCTGGATGCCCATGCCGGCATGTGGCGCGCCGCCGAGGACACGGCCGAGGATTTCATGGGCCGTCTCGCCGTCGTGCCGATGGTGCTCGAGGCCCGCGGCCTCGACGTGACGCCCGGCATGATCGACCTCTTCCAAAGCGCCAAAGAGACCCGGACGGTCGATGCGCTGAAGGTGATCTATGCCGAGGAGGTGGCGCATGTCGCCTATGGATCGAAGTGGTTCCACTTCCTTTGCGGGCGGCACGAGATGGATCCGAAAACCGCCTTTCACGATCTTGTCCGGCGCTATTTCCACGGCGCGCTCAAGCCGCCCTTCAACGAGGAAAAACGCGCCGAGGCGGGCCTGCCGCCCGATTTCTACTGGCCGCTGGCCAACGGACCGGTCCCCCGCGCCTAGCGTATTCGCACTATCAACCCCTTATGAATCGGCAATTTTTTGCCAGTTCCGGCACAAATCGGCGCACTGCCACGCAGCGGTGGTCAAAATCCTTGCCCAAAACGACCCTCCTGTGTACCCAACCCCGGACGATGCCACCGGACCATCCGGCCAAGAATGGACACGATCGCGGCAGACGACGCGGCAGAGGTTTGAGCATCGACACGGGGAAAAGGTTGCAAGGGACGGAGTGAAACGTGCGCAGTCGATTGTTGATCAAGCTGAACCACTTTCTGGAAAGACACTTCCCGGAACGCCGCGTTTTCCTGCGGTCAGACACCGACACACGCTTCATCAGGCTCCGCCCCGCCACGCAACTCGTTGCCTTCCTCGGCGCCTCGGCCATCGTGGCCTGGGCGATCATCGCCACCGCGGTCCTGGTGATGGACTCGATCGGATCGGGCAACTTCCGCGAACAGGCCAAGCGCGATCAGCGCACCTACGAGGCCCGGCTGAACGCGCTCGAGGACGAACGCGACAAGCGCGCCGAAGAGGCGCTCGCGGCACAGAACCGCTTCAACTCGGCGCTGGAGCAGATTTCGGTCATGCAGACCGAGCTTCTTTCGTCCGAAACCCGCCGCCGCGAACTGGAAACCGGGATCGAGGTCATCCAGTCTACCCTGCGCCGCACCATGAAAGACCGCGACAGCGCCCGCAACGAGGCCGAACAGCTGGCCGCGGCGATCGAAAATTCCGGCGACACGCCCCTGCCCGGCGCCTCGGGCAGCACCGGCGAGGACCCGATGGTCGAGTTCCTGTCGTCCCAGCTGGCCGCCACCGCGCAGGAGCGTGATCAGGTCACAGCCGATGCAGAGGACGCATTGCTGCGCGCCGACGAGATGGCCAGCCAGATCCAGCTGATGCAGGACCAGAACGACCAGATCTTCCGCCAGCTGGAAGAGGCGATGTCGATCTCGGTCGAACCGCTGGACAAGATGTTCAGCGCCGCCGGCATGAACCCGGACAGTCTGATTGCCACGGTGCGCTCGGGCTATTCCGGCCAGGGCGGCCCGCTGATGCCGCTCAGCTTTTCCACCCGCGGCGAGGAACCCTCGGCGGACGCCCGCCGCGCCAACGGAATCCTTCAGGGCATGGACAAGCTGAACCTCTACCGCATCGCCGCGCAAAAGGCGCCCTTCGCGATGCCGGTCAAGTCCTCCTTCCGCTATACCTCGGGCTTCGGGATGCGCTGGGGGCGGATGCATTCCGGCACCGATTTCGCGGCCCCCCACGGCACGCCGATCTATTCCACCGCCGATGGCGTGGTCACCCATGCCGGCTGGCAGTCGGGCTACGGCCGCCTGGTCAAGATCCAGCACGAGTTCGGCATCGAGACCCGCTATGCCCACATGTCCCAGCTGCGGGTCAAAAAAGGTCAAAGGGTCTCGCGCGGTGATCGAATTGGTGATATGGGGAGCACTGGACGTTCGACCGGCACCCATCTACACTATGAGGTCCGTGTCGGCGGCAAGGCCGTCAACCCCATGATCTACATCAAGGCTGCAAGAGATGTTTTCTAAAAGCAAAATCAACGACCCCGCGCCGAAGCAGGATTCTGCGGCCAAACCCGCCGCGCCGGCCGAGCCGCGCAAGGACAACAGCACCGCCGGCAGCGGTGAATTCAAGGCCGCGGCCCCCAAGGCCAAGCCACCCGCCTCGGTCCTGTCGACCGATCTACACGTCACCGGCAACCTCAAGACCACCGGCGACGTCCAGGTCGAAGGCACCGTCGAGGGCGACATCCGCGCCCACCTGCTGACCATCGGCGAAAGCGCCACGATCAAGGGCGAGGTGATCGCCGACGACGTGGTGATCAACGGCCGCATCGTCGGTCGCGTGCGTGGCCTCAAGGTGCGCCTGACCTCGACCGCCCGCGTCGAAGGCGACATCATCCACAAGACCATCGCCATCGAATCCGGCGCCCATTTCGAGGGCTCGGTCCAACGCCAGGACGACCCGCTCAACGCCGGCGGCAAGAAACCCGCCGCCCCGGCACAGCAAGGCGCGGCGCCCACCCCGGCCCCGGCCAACGAGCCGGCCAAGAGCTGACGTCGATGCATACCCAATAGAAAGGCGCCCGGGACACCGTGGCGCCTTTTTCTATTGACCAGTCATTGTCTGCTATGCAGACGAAGCCGCCGTTCACGACAGAGGCCATCGTCAGCCCCTGGGATGGCGATCCGAGGGCAATTCTGAAGCACTTAATGCCTTCCAAACACGTCCTCAGAATGATCGTTGCGCCCAGCCTCGCCAAATCGCCAGCCCACGGGAGGGGCTGACGATGGCCGGGCCGCTTCGCGGCTGTTAACCGGCTGGGTGCTCGAATCCAATGTCTCACAAGGGCTCACACCTGACCTTCGCCACGACCGCTAAGCATCACCCCCTTCTGCAATTCCGAAAATTCTGGGTATTGCTTGACACCTGCTCCGCAATCCCCCATCTGTCCCCCATCGCTGCGATTGCGCGTGAGCCGGGTGAACCGCCCGAACCAGCAACCAGCCTGATTTTTCCAGTTCCCCCATCACGCAGGGTTTCTGATGCGGCGCCAGGTGGCGCGGGATACGCCCGCGACGTCTTAAAGTGTCCGCGCAACCCTTGCGCCCGCGCATCCCGTGCGGGCCATACCTCTTGGTCACGCAGGCTTCCGCCTTGTGGCCCGCAAAGGATACGACTTGTACGATTTCGACATGCTGGGCCTCGCGCCCGAACTCAATACCGCCCTCAAGACCGCCGGCCTGTCAGAGCCGACGCCCATCCAGAACAAGGCCATTCCGCTGGCGCTGGAAGGCCATGACGTCATGGGCCTCGCCCAGACCGGCACCGGCAAGACGCTGGCCTTCGGCCTGCCGCTGATCCAGCACCTGCTGGAGGCGCCCGGCAAACCCGCCGAAAAGACCGTCAAGGCGCTCATCCTCGCGCCCACGCGCGAACTGGTGAACCAGATCGCCGACAGCCTGCGCAACCTCACCAAGGACACCAAGCTGCGCGTCGTCACCGTCGTCGGCGGGCAATCCATCGGCAAGCAGATCAGCCTTCTCAGCCGCGGCACCGACATCCTCGTCGCCACACCGGGCCGCCTGATCGACCTGATGGAGCGCCGCGCGCTGGACCTTTCCACCGCGCGTCACCTCGTGCTGGACGAGGCCGACCAGATGCTCGACATGGGCTTCATCCACGCCCTGCGCAAGATCGCGCCGCACCTGGGCAGCCCGCGCCAGACCATGCTGTTTTCGGCCACCATGCCCAAGCAGATGGAAGAGATCTCCGCCGCCTACCTGACCAACCCTCGCCGCGTTCAGGTCTCGCCCCCGGGCAAGGCCGCCGACAAGGTGACGCAATCGGTGCACCACGTCGCCAAGAACGACAAATCGTCCAAGCTGCGCGAGATCCTGGCCGATGACCCGCACGCCCTCACGCTCGTCTTCTCCCGCACCAAGCACGGCGCGGAACGGCTGATGAAGGGGCTCGTGTCCGACGGCTTCAACGCCGCCTCGATCCACGGCAACAAGAGTCAGGGCCAGCGCGACCGCGCGCTCAAGGCGTTCCGCGACGGCACCACCAACATCCTCGTCGCCACCGACGTGGCCGCGCGCGGCATCGACATTCCCGGCGTCGCCTACGTGGTCAACTACGACCTGCCCGAAGTGGCCGACAACTACGTCCACCGCATCGGCCGCACCGCCCGCGCGGGCCGCGAGGGCGAGGCGATCTCGCTTTGCGCGCCCGAGGAAACGGGCCTCCTGCGCGACATCGAGAAGGTGATGAAGATCACCGTCCCCGTCGCCAGCGGCACCGCCCCGGTGAACGAACAGGCGCAAGCTCCGAAAAAACGGGGCGGAGGCCAGAACCGCCGCCGCAAGCCGTCGCACGGCGGCAACGGACAGGCGGGCGCGAACGCAGGCGGTCAGAACCAGGGCGCGGGCAAGCCCCGCCGGCAACGCCGCCGCAACCGCGCTGCGGCCTGAGCCAAATCATGGGCCGGGCACCCTGCCCGGCCTAATTCCTGACGATCAGTGTCTCCGGCGTCTGGTCCGTCAGGACCTCCGCGCCGTGTTCCGTCAGCATCACCGTATTGGAAATGAAATAGTCCACCACATCCGTGTTGGTGAACCATGAATGGGCGTGAAAAACCATGCCTACCTCCAGCCTGCGCTGCGAGCCTGGGAATAGGCTCGTCACCATCGATCCGCCCGTCCAGCTGGGCGGAAAGCCGATCCCCACCAGATAGCCGCAGTGATGCCGGTTATAGTCCGCCAGGCCTGCATCCGCCGCCACTTCGCGCCACGCGGCATAGGCGTCGCCCGCGACACCGCCCGGTTTCAGCGCGGCGCAAATCGCCTTCATGCCCTCGATTGCCAACGCCGCCGACCGCTCCACGCCCTTTGGTGCCGCACCCACGTAGACCAGCCGTCCCATCGGCGCCTGGTACTTGCGATAGGCGCCACAGGTCTCCATGAACACCGCGTCGCCGGTGCGAAAGACATCGCCGCGCCATGTCGTGTGCTCCTCGCCCAGCCGCGACGTGGGCCGGAAGAACGGCCCGAAGCCGGGATATTCGCTCTCCGCCAGGATCGCCGCGCGGTGGTATTCGGCGGCCACCTCGTAATCGCTGGCGCCATCCGTAACCGCCTCGATCGCCGCCAGCGTGCCAAGGTCCGCCGCGCGCGCCGCCTTGCGGGTATAGGCCATCTCGACCGGCGATTTCACCAGCCGCAGGTCGTCGATCAGACCCGACCCGTCGATCCACTCGGCATCGCCCGCCATGATCCGTTCGGCATGGTGCGGCGTCAGGAACAGGCTGCGCTTTTCGATGCCGACGCGCCCGCCCGTGAGGCCCAGATCGGCCATGGCCCGCAGCACGTGATCCGACAATTCCTCGTGATCCGCATGTCCATAGAACCGCGCATTGCGCACCTGGTTGGCGACCGTGATCCCCTCCATGGCGCGGCACACCAGCGCCATCTCGCCATCCGCGTTCAGCGCCAGCACATGCGCGGCAAAGAACCCCCAATGGTCCAGCCCCGTCAGCCAGTAGATGCTCTCTGGCACCGAGATCAGCAGCCCGTCCAGCCCTTGCGCTTTCAGAACCGCACAGGCCCGCGTCACGCGACCCGCCAATTCACCATCATCGAAGGCAGGCCCTGTCATATCAGGCCACTCACAGCTTGACCGCATCGCGCAGATAGGGCAGCCGGTTCCGCGCCGCTGCCACGCGTTCGGCATCGACCTCTGCGACAATCACCGTTTCCGTGTCGCCCGCCACCGCCTCTTCCACCCCGTCCGGCGCCACGATCCGGCTGCCGCCCAGGTACCGCGCGCCGTCCTCCTGGCCCGCATGGTTGGCATAGGCCAGCCACAGCCCGTTCTCGAAGGCCCGCGTCGGCACCAGTTTCTCGGCCACCACGCCCCACCGGTCGACCAGCGCCGTCGGTACCAGCGCCAGTTCGGCCCGATGCTGCGCCGCCTTGCGCAGGCTTTCCGGAAACTCGACCTCGTAGCAGATGATGATCGCGATGCGCAGCCCGCCATGCTCCACCAGCGTAGGCGTATCGCCGTTGGCAAAGGTGTCTTCCTCGAAACTGCCCGGCGACGGCAACCGCTTGCGGTGGTTGGCCAGCGCCGCGCCCTCCGCCCCCACCAGCCGCGCGGCATTGTAGATCACGCCGTCCGCCGCTTCGGGGTAGCCATAGCACACGGCCGTCTCGTGCCGCTTGGCCATCTCCGCCACCGCGTCAAAGAACGGGCCTGTCGCAGGTTCCGCCAGCGCCGCGTGATCCGCCCCCATGTAGCCCGAGGCGAAAAGCTCGGGGCAGACCATCAGGTCGACCTCCCGCTCGGCCAGCCGCAACTCCAGCGCCCTCAGACGCGCACTGGTCGACAGTCCGCCCGCGTCGCATTGATAGATTCCAAGCCGCATGCGCCCCTCCCCGGTGCCACCCGGCAAAGCCAACACGCAGATCGGTTTCAGGTCAATCTTTTAGAAGAGCGCCCTAGGCTTCCAGCTCGGCATCCCAGTAAAGGAAGTCGATCCAGCTTTCATGCAGGTGATTGGGCGGAAACTTGCGCCCCATGTTGCGCAACTGTTCTGCCGCCGGCGCGCGCGGCGGCTTGCGCAGGCTCAGGCCCGAACGCCGCAGGCTCTTCGCGCCCTTGCGCAGGTTGCAGGGCGAACAGGCCGCCACCACGTTCTCCCAGCTTGTGACCCCGCCCTTGGCGCGCGGCACCACGTGATCGAAGGTCAGATCCCCCTTCGCCCCGCAATACTGGCACTGGAATTCATCCCTCAGAAACAAATTAAAGCGCGTGAAGGCCACGCGCTTTTGGGGTTTGACGTAATCTTTGAGGACGATGACCGAGGGTATCCTGATCTCGGTCGAGGGACTTCGCACCGTGTCCTCGTATTCGGCGACGATATCGACCCGGTCGAGGAACACCGCCTTCACCGCATCCTGCCAGGGCCACAGCGACAGCGGGTAATAGGAGAGCGGCCGATAATCGGCATTCAGAACCAGCGCCGGATGATGTTTCAGCGCCGAAGGCGACCTTACGAATTCCGTCCTGAAATCTGCATCCATGACCTTAGTTACCCCCGCTCGTATCGCCTCGTGCTCTGGATCGGAGCGTGACAGCCGCCCCTTAATTGAGTTCACTATATATCGTGTTCCGCCTCTGGCAAGCACTGGATTTGGCGGAACATCTTGCGATTTGGGTAGCGCGATTCCGTGACGGGGATGTGACAGTTATCCACAAGGGTCCGATCAGCCTCGGAACCCCTGAGCGCCATCCCGGGCATCCGCTGGAGCGACGCCACATTGGATGTGGCGGGTCAGGCTTTGAACGTCGCCATCCCGCCATCCAACAGCCTCAAAAGCTCGTCTGAAACGGGCGACGGCTTGCGCAGGTCGAATACACTCAGATCAATCCCGATATCGGCAAGTGGCCTGATCAATATCTCGGCATTGTCAGCTTCGAACAAATACACGCCTGCGCCCAATTCAGCCGGATCGCCAAAACACCGGCATGCTTCCGCGTAAAACGCCTCGGCATCTGATGAGGCCGAACTCAACGAACGGCCTTCCTTTCTCGATCTGTCTCCGAAAAACCGAAGCGCAAAGGAAATGAGACTGACATCACCATATGGGCTGCGCACCAGTTCCTTTTTGCCCTTGTATCTTCGCAGCGCGTAGTTTGCCGTTGGGCAGGGGGATTGCGCTTGCCGGGATGACAGAATTGAAAAGTATGATCGCGACCCGAGAGTTTCCATGAAACTGATCCCTTTGAACAAGGGGGCGATGTCGGTCATATCCTTTAGTTCAAGGAGATACTGGCAGGGCTCCGTTGGCTTCATTTTCCCTTTGTCACCGACCAGTGTCTCGAAATGTCCGCTGGCGGCGACATCCGCGATGAAACCCATAAACGATCTAACCTCTTGTCCGAGCGGAGCGTTGAAAACGGTTTCCGTCTCATGCCAAAAAGCCGCGCGCTCCTGCGTGGCGGGGATCGCGACGCCGTGCTTCGCCTCCAGCATGTCGGTTAGCGAATCGAAGTGCCCGTCATGATCGTTTGCGTCCAAACCCGTGAAAAAACCCACGATGAAGCACCTTGTGTCTGTGTTGCGATATATTCAGGTCAGGACGACTTCCGCAGGTTTCACGGCTCGGTCCTCAGCAGGTTTCCAAACGCGACATGCATGTCGCGATCGCTATCGGACAGCGTGTCGCCCATGCGCCAGGTGGTGAGGCGCAGCGTTTTTTTCGGGCCTACAGAGACGGTGTTCACATAGATATTGGACCGGCCGTTCAATGACCCGCGGGCGACGTAAACAAAGTTGCCGCTTGCAACCTTTCCGGCCTGCAACAGAGCGAAATCCCGGGTCTCTTCGCTGTCTGCCTCGGCCAGGCGGCGTGCGGCGCGTTCGCTTTCCAAGCCGTCATTCGTACCCCCGTCGAAAATCCTGACGTTGGCGGCAAAACCAACGGCCGTATTGTAGAAGAGAAAGCCATCGCCGGCGTCTTCACGCGGCTCCCATGACGTGTCGTCGAGACATATCGAAATACCCAGCGGCTCGTTGAGAGCCATGCAGGCGAAAGCAGGTTTCAAGGGCAGACACAGAGCGCACATGAACAGCACTGCCTTCGGAAGGCTGGCTTTATCGAGTACGGTTTTCGACAGTGACATTTGATCTGAAGTAATTTTGCATATTCAATCAGGGCTTGAGATTTTCGGGTATCATGACCGTCATGTCCGAGCAATCTTCACTATTTTATGACGCAGCCGTCATTCCTGCCGCCCGCACCGCATCTCGAGATCGTGTCCGTTACAAGACACTGGCATCGAGCCCCCAGCCGGTTAACAGCCGCGCAGCGGCCCGGCCATCGTCAGCCCCTCCCGTGGGCTGGCGATTTGGCGAGGCTGGGCACAACGATCCTTCCGAGGATGTCTTTGGCAGGCATAAAGTACTTCGGAATTTCCGTCGGATCGCCACCCCAGGGGCTGACGCTCGCCTCCGTCGCGAATGGCAGCTTCGTCCCGCCGACCCGACATGCGACACCCTCCCGCCACCGCAGAGATCCGCGAGGCCAATGGCAGGCTGACATCGTATCAGCGCTGCGCCGTCACAGTGGCGGCGCGCCGCATCCGGCAAGGGGATCGCGGCGCAATCGGGCTCTGGCGCTCAGGCCGCGGCCTTGCGGCACAGACAGCTTGCGCGAATGGGAATATCCGCCCGTGCGACCGCCTGATCCAGAAGCAGTTTCACATGCGGCACTTCCTCGGGCGCGCCGCGCCGTTGCAGGCATTCGTGCAGGCCGTGCAGCGCCCAGACATTGCGCGGATGCTGACTGGGGCGCGGCAACTTCCCGTCCAGGCCCAGGTCGGCGCGATAGACCGCCTCGGCCTCGTCGTATTCCCCCGCCTCCATCAGAAGCGCGCCCAACGCGTGGCGCGTCGGTTGCGGCCAGGACCACGGTTCCTCGTATTCCAGCCCGTCGTCCAGCGCGACCGCACGGCGCAGGTGCGCCAGTCCCGCGTCCCGCTGCCCGGCCTTGAACGCCAGCTCGCCCTTCATCATCTCCTCGCCCACGGCCAGGACGTCGCGGGCCTTGTTGTTGAACAGCATCCTTGTGTCAGGCACCAGCGCGTAGGCCTCGGTGAACGCCGCCGCCATGCGATCGGCCTCGGCATGGCGTCCCAGGTTGGCCAGCGCCACGGCCTTGGCGTAACAGATCAGCGCGTTGGTGGTCACGTAAAGCTCGGTGTCCTCGGGCTGATCCAGTTCCAGGATCTCCTCCCACATCCCGAAGCGGATATAGACATGCGGCGCGGCGGCCACGAAGGTCTCGAAGATGTCGGGATAGGACCGCACCACCTCGTCGGGCACCTCGCCGCGCAAGCGCTTGGCGGCACTGATAGCCGCCGCCTTCTGTCCCAGGAACATCGCGCCATAGGCCGCGAAATGCAGATTGTGAATGCGGTAGAGCGCATAAAAATTGGCGGCGCCCGCATAGTCCTTGAACCGCTCGTCCACCTCTGCCGCGGCAAGGTTGCGCGCCAGCACGTTCTGGTAGTCGCCGCACAGCACGTCGATATGGGTGCCCATATGCACAAGGTGCCCCGCATCCGGCACCAGATCGGTCAGCCGGTCGCCGTGGCGCAGCGCCTTTTCGGGATGGGGCGACATCTCCATCAGGTGAATGTACATGTGCAACAGGCCCGGATGGTCCCACGCGCCGGGCGTCTCGGCAAAGGCGCGTTCCAGCACCGCCATCGCCTCGACGGTCGAGCCCTCGGGGTTGGGCACCCCGCTCTGGAAATCCCAAAGTTGCCAGGGCGTGCGATTCATCAGCGCTTCGGCGAAGAAGCACGCCACATCGAGGTCGTCCTTGTGCGCCTCGTAGACCGGGCGCATCGCCTCGGCGAAGCCGTCATTGAAGGGCTGGTAATCCTCGATCGCAGGATCGGTAGGATAGCGCGACGCCAGCGCCTCCAGCAGCGCACGCTCCAAGGGACGCGCGCCGTCCAGCGCCAGCCCCGCCTTCAGCGCATCGTGGGCGCGCTCCAGCGCGGGCGCCTTTTCCTCCGGCGTGAAAACCTCCCACGCCTTGTTGTAGTTGGGCCCGATGCCATAGGCGATCCCCCAATGCGCCAGCGCGCACTCCGAATCCGCCTCGATCGCTTTCTCGAAACAGACGATGGCCTCTTCGTGGTTATAGGCAAACAACCAGACAAGGCCACGATCAAACCAGGTCTGGGCAACGCGAACCGACGTCACGGGGCGGGTATAGGCGCCCAGATCGAAATAATCCGACATGTTGAGTCTCCCAACCGAAGATCCCAGCGTAGCACGAAACGCGCGTCCGCCCGCGCCATACATCCGCAAAGAGACTCCGCGGCGGAAGACACAATTCATGCCTGTCAGTCGCGCTCATACCGCAAGGCTCAGGGCCGGCCTCTTGCGACCACGGCATCCACCTCGATCTCGACCAGCCATTCGGGGTTCACGAAACGGCTTACCGCCATGATCGTGTCGACCGGTCGCGACTCCCGGCAATATTCCTTGCGTGCCTCGATGGCGTCGCGCCAGGTGTCGATATCGGTCAGGATCACGCGGGTGCGCACGATATCGTGCAAGCCCGACCCCGCATCTTCCAGCGCCCTCTTGATGATTTCAAAGCACTGGCGCGTCTGGGCGCGGACATCGCCTATCCCCACGGTCTTGCCTGCCTCATCCACGGGCGCCGTGCCGCCGACGGCGATGAAATCACCCACCCGCACCGCACGGCTGAAGCCCACGATCTCTTCCATCGGGTTGCCGTTCGAGATCAGTTGCCGTTTTTGTGCCATTCCCTCAAGACTCTCTGTTGCCACGCCCCGGACAGGTCCTCGCGCAAGGCCCAGATCCTCCCTGTCCGCGACACCGAAAAGGCGCGGAGCAGGAAAAAACCCGGACCGCAGGGGGCCGGGTTTCGTTATGTCCAGGGCAGAGGTGGCTCAGGCCGCCTCTACCGCCCGCTTGGTCATCACCGCCACCAGATGCGCGCGATACGCCCCCGATCCGTGCAGGTCGGAAATCATCCCGTCCGCCGGCACCGACAGGCCGTCCAGCGCCGAGGCCGAGAAATTGCCGCCCAGCGCCTCTTCGGCCTCGGTCCAGCGGAACACGCCCTCTTCCGACGCGCCGGTGACCGCCACGCGCACGCCATCGGCGAACTTCGCCACGAAGACACCCACCAGTGCAAAGCGCGACGCGGGTTGCTCGAACTTCTGGTAGTTGGCTTTCTCCGGCACCGGGAATTTCACCTCGGTGATGATCTCGCCCTCGTTCAGCGCGGTTGCGAACATGCCGTCGAAGAACTCATCGGCCGCGATCTCGCGCTCATTGGTCACCACCGTCGCGCCCGAGGCCAGCACCGCCGCCGGATAGCAGGCCGACGGATCGTTGTTGGCGAGGCTCCCGCCGATGGTGCCCCGGTTGCGCACCGCCGGGTCGCCGATGTTCTGCGCCATCCAGACCAGCGCCGGATAGGCCCCCGATCCCGCCGCCACATCGCCGTGGGTCGTGCCCCCGCCGATGCAGATGCGACCCTCATCATCGGTGCATACGCCCTTGATCTCGTCGATCCCGCTCAGGCAGACCAGCATCTCGGGCGCGGCCAGCCGCTGCTTCAGCGTGGGGATCAGGGTTTGCCCGCCCCCCAGCGCCTGGTTCTCGTCGCTCTGCTTCAAGAGCTTCACCGCGTCGGCCACGGTGCTCGGGCGTTCGATTTCGAATGCGTACATTGTCTCTCTCCTTACCCTTGCATCGCGGCCCAGACGCGCGACGGCGTCAGCGGCATGTCGATATGCTTCACGTCATGGCCTGCCCGTTGCAGCGCATCCACCACGGCATTGACCACCGATGGTGGCGACCCGATCGCGCCCGCCTCGCCGCAGCCTTTCACCCCCAGCGGGTTGTGCGTGCAGGGCGTCTGGCAGGAATGGTCGACCTGGTAGAACGGCACGTCATCGGCACGCGGCATGGCGTAGTCCATGTAGGACGCACTCAGAAGCTGGCCGTCGGCATCGTAGGAGGTCTGCTCCAGCAGCGCCTGCCCGATCCCCTGCGCCAGTCCGCCATGCACCTGCCCCGACACGATCATCGGGTTGATGACATTGCCGAAATCGTCGGCGGCGGCAAAGCTCTCGATGGTGACCTTGCCGGTTTCCGGGTCGACCTCCACCTCGCAGGCATAGGCGCCCGACGGGTAGGTGAAGTTCGCCGGGTCATAGAACGCGGTCTCCTCCAGCCCCGGCTCGATCTCCTCCAGCGGATAGTTGTGCGGCACGTAGGCCGCCAGCGTCACGTCGCCCCAGGCCACCGACTTGTCGGTGCCCGCGACGGTGAACTGGCCGTCCTTCAGCTCGATATCCGCCTCCGACGCCTCCAGCAGGTGCGCGGCGATCTTCTTTGTCTTGGCGATGATCTTCTCGGTCGCCTTGACCATTGCGGACCCGCCCACTGCGATGGACCGCGAGCCATAGGTGCCCATGCCCATCGGCGTGTTGGCGGTGTCGCCATGCTCGATCTCGATCATGCTCTCGTCGATGCCCAGCATGTCTGCCACCACTTGCGGAAAGGCGGTTTCGTGCCCCTGCCCGTGGCTGTGGCTGCCGGTCATCACGGTGATCCCGCCGGTGGCATTCACCCGCACGGTCGCGGATTCGTACAGGCCCGCCCGCGCGCCCAGCTGCCCCACCAGGTTCGACGGCGCGATCCCGCAGGCCTCGATATAGCAGTTCACGCCAAGCCCGCGCAGCTTACCCTTGGCCTTGCTGTCTTCCAGCCGCTTTTGGAAACCGTCCTTGTCGATGATCTCCAGCAGCTTGTCCATCGTGGCGTTGTAATCGCCCGTGTCGTATTCCACCGCCACTGGCGTCGCATAGGGGAACTCGGTGATGAAGTTCTGCCGGCGCAACTCGATCGGATCCACCCCCAACTCCCGCGCCGCCTTGTCGATGACGCGCTCCAGCTGGTACGTCGCCTCTGGCCGCCCGGCCCCGCGATAGGCATCGACCGGCACGGTATTTGTAAAGACCGCCTTCACGTTCACATAGATATTGGGCGTCTTGTAATTGCCAGCCATCAGCGTGCCATGCAGCCACGTGGGGATGCTCGGCGCGAAGGTCGACAGATAAGCGCCCATGTTGGCATAGGTTTCCGTACGCACGGCGGTAAAGTTGTTCTCGGCATCCAGCGCCAGTTCGATCTTGGTCACGTGGTCGCGGCCATGGGCGTCACTGATGAACGCCTCCGAGCGCGTACAGGTCCATTTCACCGGCCGGTTCAGCTTTTTCGCGGCAAAGGTGCAGAAGGCTTCCTCAGCATAGTGATAGATCTTCGACCCGAAGCCGCCACCCACATCGGGCGCCACCACCCGCAGCTTGTGCTCGGGTATGCCCAGCACGAAGGCGCCCATCAACAGGCGGATCACGTGCGGGTTCTGCGACGTTGTATAAAGCGTGCTGTCATCGGTGCCACGGCTGTAGTCGCCCACCGCCACGCGCGGCTCCATCGCGTTCGGGACCAGCCGGTTGTTCACCAGCTCCAGCGTGGTCACGTGTGCGGCGTTCTTGATCGCCTCCTCGACCGCGCCCTTGTTTTCCTCGACGAACCCCCAGTCGTAGCAAAGGTTGCTCGTCAGGTCGTCATGCACCTTGGTGGCCCCGTCCTGCAGCGCCTCCTTCATGTCCATGACAGCGGGCAGGTCGGTGATGTCCACCTCGATCGCCTCGGCGGCGTCGCGCGCCTGGTCGCGGGTCTCGGCCACGACGGCGGCGATGGGATCGCCCACATGGCGCACCTTGCCCTGCGCCAGCACCGGGTGCGGCGGCTCCTGCATGGGCTCGCCATGGCGGTCCGTCACCTGCCAGCCGCAGGGAATGCCCCCCACCTCGGCGAAATCTGCGCCGGTGAAGACCTTGATCACCCCGGGCATGCCCTCAGCGGCGCTGGTGTCCACGCTGTTCAGCGTACCGTGTGCGACGTCCGAGCGCAGGAAATGCACATAGGCCTGTCCCCGCAGGTTGATGTCGTCGGTATAATTGCCGGCCCCCGTCAGGAACCGTACGTCCTCGCGCCGCTTGGAACTGGCGCCGATGCCACCATCTTTGGGCATGTGTTAATCCTCCCATATTGGCGGGCGCAATGGCCCGATCCTGTTGTTTAGGCCGCGGCCGCTTCCAGGGCCGCAATCTCGATTTTCTTCATCTTGAACATGGCCGCCCGCACCGCCTCGGCATCCGGGCCTCCCTGCAATTCCAGCAACCGGCGCGGCACGATCTGCCAGCTGACGCCGAACCGGTCGGTCAACCAGCCGCACAGTCCCTCCTCGCCACCGTCGCTCAGCTTGTTCCACAGGTGATCGGTTTCCGCCTGATCCTCGGTCAGAACACTGATCGACGCCGCGGGCGTCAGGGTAAAATGCGGCCCCGCCTGCAAGAACTGATACGGCACGTTCGCCAGTGTCAGCTCCACCACGACCACGTCACCATCGACCTCGCTGACCTCGTCGATCCGGCTGTCGGGCACCAGAGTCACGTAGAACTCCGCCGCCTCCCTGGCGCGGTCGTGAAACCAAAGGCATGTGCGCAGCTTGGGGGGACCGGTCAGCATCCGGGTCTACTCCGCCGCAATCCCTGTCACGTCCTGTCCCGACGCCGCCAGGATCGCCTTGACGATGTTGTGATACCCGGTGCAGCGGCAGATATTGCCCTTCAGGTACTCGCGCACCTCCGCCTCGGTCGGGCTCGGGTTGTCCTTCAGAAGGGCCTCCGCCGACATCACCATGCCGGGCGTGCAGAACCCGCATTGCAACCCGTGAAAGTCCTGGAACGCCTTCTGGACAGGGGTCATGGTGCCGTCCTCCGCGGCCATCCCCTCGATCGTGGTCACCTCGGTGCCCTCGGCCTCGGCCGCGAAGATCGAGCAGGCCTTCACCGCCTTGCCGTCCACATGCACCACGCAGGCCCCGCACTGGCTGGTGTCGCAGCCCACATGCGTGCCCGTCAGGCCCAGCGTATCTCGGATAAAATCGACAAGTAGCGTGCGTCCTTCCACCTCGCCGGACGCAGGCTTGCCGTTCACGGTCATCTTGACCTGTGCCATCGGCTCCTCCCATTGGCTTTTCTAATTGGCTGACTGGAGTTAAACACGCCGCCCCCCACTTGAGAAGGCACTTTCTGTCGCGCCACCCCCCTGCCTTCGTCGTACTTGCGGGCGTCCTGCCGACGCGCGGTTTCCGCGCGCGGATCGCTCCGGCCCGCAGCAGACGCGCCCTATCATTCACCTATTTGGTTGATTGATGGCCTGCGCCGTATTATTCACCCTTATGGTTGAACAAGAATCACAGCACCGACTGACCGATATTTTCAAGGCCGCAGGCGACCCCACCCGCCGGTCCATCCTGACGCTTCTGGCGCAGCATGGCCCGCTCCGGGTGACCGACATCGCCGCGTATTTCGACATGAGCCTCAATTCCGTCTCCAAGCACATCAAGGTGCTCGAAGGCGCGGGGCTGGTCACGCGCCGCACCGAATGGCGCGAGCACCTGATCGAATTGCGGATCGAGGAACTGGCCCATGTCGACCGCTGGTTCCGCGACTTGCGTTCGATCTGGGCCCTCCGACTGGAGGCGCTCGACACTCTGCTCACACAGGAGACCGACCCATGACTGCCACCGAAAAAGACCTCACGCTCACCGTCGAACGCGTGATCGACGCCACGCCCGAACGCCTGTTCGACGCATGGCTCGACCCCGACACCATGAAACGCTTCATCTGCCCCGGCGAAACCGTCGTGCCCCGCGCGTCCTCGGACGCGGTCGAGGGCGGGCGGTTCGAAGTGATCATGCGTAACGGCGACAAGGACCTGCCCCATACCGGAACCTACAGGGAAATCGACCGGCCCAACCGGCTGGTCTTCACCTGGGAAAGCCACGCCTCACGCGATGACAGCGAGGTGACGATCACCTTTACCCCCGGTCCGGGCGGCACACGCGTGCAACTGACACAAGTCCGCTTCGTCAGCGAAGAGCAGCGCGAAGGCCATCGCTGGGGCTGGACCGGCATCCTCGAAAAGCTGTCGCAACTGGACGGTTGAATCCAGGCGCCGGGCGGCCCCCTGCCCGGCGTTCCTACCCGGCCTGTTTTCGCTGGCGCGGCTGCGGACGCGTCGGGATTTCCTTCAGCAGGCCACCGACGCCCATCGCCGCGAAATCCGCGTCCCCGATCGGCACGCCGCAGGCGGTCCGCGCCAGCACCCAGTCCACCCCGTGCAACACCGGCGACCGGGCGCTGTTGGGCAACCCGATCACGGGCCGCTCTCCCAGCCGCCCGGTGAACAGCAGGTTGCCCGGATCGACCGGGATGCCGAACCGCGCCACCGTGCCGCCCGCGCGGCGCAGCGCCTCGGGGCCGGTATCGCGCACGTCGGACGTTGCCGATCCCGTTAGCACCAGGACCACCTCGCCGCTTGCCGCCGCCATGGCCTCGGCCAGCGCCGGCACCTCGTGCGGGCAGCTCAGCGTCTGTTTCAGGCGCATCCCCAGGCCTGCCAGCCGCGTGCGGATCGCCTCGACCCCGCGCAGGCCCGGCCCGTCGGCCGTGTCGCTGACGATCAGGCTCGCCGTGTCGTATCGCGGGCTGTGCAGCCGGATCGCGCCCCGGGCCGCCTCCGCCGCGCGGTCCAGCGCCTCTGCCGCCACCCCGTAGGCGATGATCTTGACCGTCGCCACCATCCCGCCGGGATGAGTCTGGAACCACGGCGCGACGGTGGCCAGCGTGATCATCGGATCCAGCATGTTGGCCGCCGTGACCTTGGCCGCGTCCACCTCCACCACGCCGGGCGCCTCGGCCACCAGGTTGACCCGCCCCGTGAACGCCCGGCTCGGCGACAGGCCCGCGGCCCCGTCCAGCACCGCCTTGGCCAGCCGGGCGGCGGCGGCATCCTCGTGCACGTCGCCCGCGTCCAGGATCGCCACGTCGACGCTCTCCAGCCCCGCCGCGCGCAGCCGGGCGATATCCGCCTCCGCCAGCACCTGCCCCTTGCGCAGCCGCCCGTCCGGCAGGTGCTCGCTATGCGCCAGGATCGCGCCCGCCGCCCGGTCCAGCGGAACCGGTCCGAACCTCATCCGCCTTTCCTGAGCACATGCGTCACTTCGGCCAGGATCGCCACGGCAATCTCGGACGGCCCCGCCGCACCGATATCCAGCCCCACCGGGCCATGGATGCGCGCGATCTGGCCCGCATCAAAGCCTTTCGCCTCCAGCCGCGCCACCCGCTTGGCATGGGTCCGGGTCGAGCCCAGCGCCCCGATGTAAAAGACATCCGATGCCAGCGCCGCCTCCAGCGCCGGATCGTCCAGCTTGGGATCGTGGGTCAGCAGCACCAATGCCGTGCGTGCATCGAGGCCATAGGCCGCCACGGCCTCGTCCGGCCAGTCGTGCAGTATCGTCTCTCCGGGAAAGCGCGTGTCACTGCCAAAGCTTTCGCGCGGGTCGATCAACAGCGGATCGTACCCCGCCACACGGGCCATCGGCACCAGCGCCTGAGCGATATGCACCGCGCCCACGATGATCATCCGCAAGGGCGGGTTGTGGATCGCCACGAAGGTGGTCCCATCCTCCTCGAACCCCGAACGGTCGGCGCGAAAGCGGTCTTCATAACCCTCGCGCAACAGCCTGCGCTCGGCCTCCATGCCGGTCACATAGGCCACCGGCACCCGCGCCTCGCGTGTCAGCACGAGGTCCTTCAGGGTCTCCACCGGCATCACGCTGCCCACGGGCTCGACCAGAACCCGGATCGTGCCGCCGCAGGCCAGCCCCACGGCAAAGGCATCGCCGTCGCTGACCCCGTATTCCAGCATCACGGGCGCGCCGGCCTCGATGGCATCCAGCGCCTCGGCGACAACGGCACCTTCGACACAGCCGCCCGAGACCGAGCCCTCGATCTCGCCCTCCCCCGAAATGGCCAGCTGGCTGCCCACGCGCCGGGGCGCGCTGCCCCAGGTCTCAACGACAGTGGCCAGGGCCGCGCCCTTGCCGGCCTCGAACCAGGCCAGCGCGGTTTCGGGTATGGTGTCGAAACGGTCGGACATGCCGTCAATATGGGCCGGGCACACCGCTTTCACAAACGCAATTTCGGCAAGCTATGACCCCAAGATTCTTCGTACGAAGAATCTCGGGCGTCGCGCACAAAAAAGACCGCCCCCCGCAATCCTGCGGAGGGCGGCCGCGTCGGTCCCCCGGCGACAACGCTTAGCTGTCGTTCAGAAGCCCGGTGATGTTGCGGACCGCCGCGCGGCGGTTCTCGCGGATGTCACCGGCCTGGCGGATCTTCAGGTCGGATTCGCCGTAGCCCTGCACGATCATGTTCGCCGGCGGCACGTCGAAATACTCGGTCAGCGCCAGGGCCACCGATTCCGCCCGGCGGTCCGACAGCGCAAGGTTGTTGCTGGCCGGCCCGACCGTGTCGGTGTGACCTTCGATCAGGAACACCTGGCGCGGATCTTCCGAGATGGACTCCCGCATGGCGTTGCCCAGCACCGAAAGCGCCTTGGCCTCTTCCGGCCGGATGACGGCGCTGCCGGTCTCGAAATTCACCGTGTCCAGTGCAATCACCGGCACCTGGTGGCGCACGGCGTCGACGAAGCGCACCTGGTTCAGCGAAAAGCGGCGCGCGGTCGGCGTATCCCGCGTGGCCAGGATGGCCTGGCGCAGCTCGTCTTCCGATGCGTTGGCATATTCGTATTCCTGCGCGCGGGTGTCCGACAGTTGCTGCACGTTCACCGCCTCGACCTGGCGCGTGTCATCGAAAAGCACCACCTGGTCGCCATTGGGATAAACCTGCGTGCGGCGCAGCACGCGGCCATCGGCAGCCCGCACGGTGATGGTCTGGCTGCCATCCTGGGCCGTTACGGTGCTACGGGTCGAGCCATCGTCGAAGGTCTGGACCCGCACGTCGCTGCCCGGACGGCGCAGAAGCGCGTCGTCATCCTTGATGATGCGATACCGCCCGTCGCGCTCGACCACGACGCGGTCGCCACTGTTGGACACGACCGTGCCGCCGTCATCGGTCACCTGCCCGATCGCGTATGCGCCCAGACCGACGGCGGCAGCGGCGGTCAGGATGTTGCGCAGGTTCTCGTCGCGGTCGTCGCTCGTCACAGGGGTGCCTGCGGCGGGCGCGTTCTGGGTGTTGGCCTCGGTCTGCGCATTGCCGCCCACCGTCGTCTCGAACTCCTCGTCCGAGGACCGCGTGTTCTCCTCGGTCAGCGTCACCTCTTCGCTGTTCACGGCTTCGGCGTCGTCACTGGCAGCAGCAACGTTAGCGGCCTGCTCCTCGACCTGGGCCGCGGCTTCGGCCTGTGCCTCTGCCTGTTCGACCGGGTCTTCGTCGATCTGCGGCTCGGGCTGCTCGGTGGCGGCCTGGTCCGCTGTCTGTTCTTCGCCAGTCTGTTCTTGGCCCGTCTGTTCCTGGCCCGTCTGTTCCTGGCCCGTCTGTTCCTGGCCAGTCTGTTCTTCGCTGCCGGCAGCCGTGTCGGTGTCGGTCTGTTCCGCTTCAAGCGCCTGCTCCAGCTCGGTTGCGTCCTGCTCCGCCGCGTCGGCAGCCTCGCTAGGGTCGGCGCTCTCCTCGGCCTCGGCTCCGGCTTCGCTTCCCGCCTGCTCGGCCTCAAGCGCCTGCTCCAGCTCGGTTGCATCCTGCTCGGCCGTCCCGGAGGCATCCTCCGTCTCGGCGCCTGCCTCGGCCTGCGCGGCGGCCTCGGCCTCGTTTGTCTCGGGCTCGTTGGCCTCAGCCTCGGTGGTCTCCTCGGCGGTATCGGCAGACCCGTCGGCCTGCGCCTCTGCCTCGGTCTCGGCTGTTGCCTGCGCCTCGGCTTCGGCCTGCTCGGCCTCAAGCGCCTGCTCCAGTTGCTGCGCATCCTCTTCGACGTTCTCAGCCGTCGACTCAGTAGCCTGCTCGGCCTCTGCCTGCGCCGCATCGGCCTCGGCTTGAGCGGCGGCGTCCGCTTCCGCTTGCGCCGCGGCATCTGCTTCGGCTTGCGCAGCGGCGTCTGCTTCGGCTTGCGCAGCGGCGTCCGCTTCGGCCTGCGCCGCGGCATCTGCTTCGGCTTGAGCGGCGGCATCCGCTTCGGCCTGCGCTTCGGCCTCGGCGGCTTGCTGCTCTGCTTCGGCCTGCTCTTCGGCGGCCTGCGCGGCCTGGGCTGCCTCGGCTTCAGCAGCCTCTGCAGCGGCCTCGCCCTCGGCTTCGGCGGCCTCGGCGGCGTTTTCGACCTCCTCGGCTGCTTGCGACAGCACCGACTCGTCGCCATTCGGCTCGGTCGTGTCGACATCGGCTTGCGCGGTGCGATACGTTCCTTCCTGCGCCTCCTGCAAGGCCGTTTCGGCCGCCAGCGGCAGCGGTGCGGTCTGGCCGATCGCCAAAGCGAGGGCCGCGGTCGTCGATGTCAGGGTCAGTCTACGCATGTCTCTCTCCCAGAATTCGGATGCCCCGCGCTTGCGTGGCTACCCTCCCCAACGTTGGGGGTGCATGGGGGGTTCCCGACACCGGGGCGTAAAATCGGCATGGCGCCGCCGATCGGCCCGGGCTCATAGCTGTTGCATAAGGCGCGTTTTCTCGCCGGCATCGTCGCGCCGGCTGATGACGGCGGCAAGATCTTCCAGCGTGGCGATGGAATGACCGGCGCGAAACGCGTCGACATGGGGCAGCATCGCCTTGATCCCCGCCGCCTTGGGCGCGAACCCGTCCCAGCGTAGCAGCGGATTCAGCCAGATCAGCCGCCGCGCCGACAGGTGCAGGCGCTGCATCTCGCGGCTCAGGTCCGCGGTCCCGTCCCGGTCCAGCCCGTCGGTGATCAGCAGCACCACCGCGCCCTGCCCAGTCACCCGGCGTGACCAGTCGCGGTTGAACTGGTGCAGGCAGTCCCCGATCCGGGTGCCGCCTTCCCAGTCCTGCGCCTCGGCGCCGGCGGCGGCCAGCGCGGCATCGACGTCGCGCGTGTCCAGGTGGCGCGTGATGTTGGTCAGCCGCGTGCCGAAGGTGAAGGCATGCACCTTGGCCCAGCCCGCCCCCTTCTGGTTGGCCACGGCATGAAGAAAATGCAGGACCATCCGGCTGTACTGGCTCATCGAGCCGGAAATATCGCACAGCACCACCAGGTTCGGCCAGCGCGGGCGCGGTTTCTGCAGGTGGATCCGGCGCATCTCGCCGCCCCGCCGCATCGCCGCGCGAAGCGTCCTGCGCGCATCGACCCGGTGGCCGGCGTGGCTGGGCATCCCCCGGCGCGACGCAAAGGGCTTCACCGGCAGGCTGAGCTTTGCCAGCATGCGCTTGGCCTGCGCGATCTCGTCGGTGCTCATCTGCTCGAAATCGAGGGTCTTCAGCCGCTCGTCGCGGCTCATGGTCAGCGACGCGTCGATCTCGATCTGCGTCTCTTCGTCGTCCCCTTGCGGCTCGGCCTCGGGGATGTCCGGCTCGATCCCGTCCAGCAGCGCCTCGGCCGCGCGTTTTTCGGCCGCCTGTGCCGTGCGATCTTCCTGCACGCCGCGAATGGCGGGGAGCATCATCGCCATCATGTGCTCCATGTAGCGCGGGTCGCGCCAATAAAGGCGAAAGATCTGGGCAAAGACCGCCCGGTGCTCGGGACGGCTGACAAAACAGGCCCTCAGCGCGTAGAAGAAATCGGACCGCGAGGTGAACCCCGCCGCCTCGACCGCCCGGATCGCGTCGATCACCCGCCCCGGCCCCACCGGCACCCCGGCCTTGCGCAGGGCACGGGCGAAATGGGTGATGTTGTGGCCGAGCCTGGGATGTTCTGGGAGGTCGAGGTCGGGGTATTCCATCAGGCACCGGCGCGGGCGCAGCGGCCCCGAACGCAGGTTGGATTGGGGGCCAGCCCCCAAACGCAGGTCGGATTGGGGGCCAGCCCCCAAACCCCCGGGATATTTAAGGCCAGAGGAAGACTCACGCCGGCTCCAGCCCCGCCTTGGCCTCGTCGAGGATGCGCTTGGCCTCGGAGCCCTGCAATTTCTGGATATCGTCCTGGTATTTCAGGATCGCGCCCAGCGTGTCGGCGATCACCTCGGGGCTGAGGCTGATCACGTCCAGCGCCAATAGGCACTTGGCCCAGTCGATGGTCTCGGCCACGCCCGGTTTCTTGAACAGGTCCTCGGTGCGCAATTTCTGGACAAAGGCCACCACCTCGCGGCTGAGCGTCTCGGCGGCCTCCGGCGCGCGGGCCTGCAGTATCTCGATCTCGCGGTCGAAGGTCGGGTAGTCGACCCAGTGGTACAGGCACCGCCGCTTCAGCGCGTCATGCACCTCGCGCGTACGGTTCGAGGTCAGCACGGCAATGGGCGGCTCGGGCGCCGCAATCGTCCCCAGCTCGGGGATCGTCACCTGGAAATCGCTCAGCGCCTCCAGCAGGAACGCCTCGAACGGCGCGTCGGTCCGGTCCAGCTCGTCGATCAAAAGCACCGGCGCGCCACCCTCCTGCGGGCGCATCGCCTGCAGGAGCGGCCGCTCGATCAGGAACTCCTCGGTGAACAACTCGTCTGTCAGCCTGTCGCGGTCGACGCCGCCGGTAGCCTCGGCGGCGCGAATGGCGATCATCTGCTCGGCGAAATTCCATTCGTAGACCGCGCTCGACGCATCCAGCCCCTCGTAGCATTGCAGGCGGATCAACCGCCGCCCCAGCCCGGCGGCCAGCGACTTGGCGATCTCTGTCTTGCCGACGCCGGCCTCGCCCTCCAGGAACAGGGGCCGGCCCAGGCGCAGCCCCAGGAACACCACCGTCCCCAGGCCGCGCCCGCAGACATAGCCCTCCCGAGCCAGCATGGCCTGCACGTCGTCTATGGATGTCAGATCGGTCATCGCGGCTCCCTTTCGCCGCAGAACTGCACGGGTTTGTCGCGCCGTCAAGGGCCGCGCCAGCCGCGCCGTACGTTGCCGCCCCCAAGAAACCCCACCAATTCTCCAAAGTTTCGCCGTTTTTGCTGCCTAGCTTGCCGGTCAATCACCCGTGCGAAACGGGGCTTTTTCGAGTATTGAGGACCGAGCATGTGCGCAGATACCCCCAAGGCGCTGGAGGCGTCCCTGTCCGGGCTGGACTGGGAGGACTGGCTGGACCGTCTGGACGATGTCACCGATGCCGATGGCTATGTCGAGCGGCTGGGGGCGGACCATGCGGCGATCTTCATCGAGCACAAGCCGACCCTCCTGGTGACCTTCGAATCGTTCTCCAGCCTGCGCGTGGTCTCCCCCGAGGCCCGGCCGATGGGCTGGGATCTGGCGCGCGCGCTCGGCTGGTCGCATCTCTGCCTCGCCAGCAAGACCGACAGCTGGTTCCGCGAGGGCCGCGTCTATGGCTATTTCGACCGGCTCGTCGATGACGGCTTCTTCGAGGAGTTCGACCAGGTGATCTTTTACGGCGCCGGCCCCGCGGGCTATGCCGCCGCCGCCTTCTCGGTCGCGGCCCCCGGCGCCAGGGTGCTGGCGATCCAGCCGCAGGCCACGCTCGACCCGCGCATGACCGAATGGGACGAACGGTTCCGCCGACGCCGCCGGCTCGATTTCACCAGTCGCTACGGCTATGCCCCCGACATGCTCGACGCGGCCGACCGCGCCGTTATCCTCTACGATCCGGACATCGAGGAGGACGCCATGCATTCGGCGCTCTTTGCCCGCGCCAACGTGATGCGCTTCCGGATGCGCTTCATGGGTCCGCGGCTGGACCGCAGCCTGATGCGCATGAACATCCTTCTGCGCATCATCGCCCGGTTCAGCGCGGGCAAGCTCGACACCGCGTCGCTCGCCCTGCTCTACCGCGCCCGCCGGACGGACGTGCCCTACCTCAAGTCCATCCTGGCCCGGCTCGAAGATGACGGACGGCTCTACCTCACCGCGCGGCTGGCGCAGGCCGTGATGCGCGAAACGCCTGGGCCGCGGTTTCGCCGCGCGATCCGCGCCGCCTACCACAAGGCCGAGGAACAGGGCGTGGCCATGCCGCCCCGCGAAATCGACTGAGGCTCTGGCACAGGCGCGCGCGCTGTTGTAATGCCTTCGGCCATGAGCCGGACCCTGACCCTTCCCCGCCCCGATGACTGGCACCTGCACCTGCGCGACGGCGCGGTGCTGCGCGCGGTCCTGCCCGAAACCGCGCGCCATTTCGGCCGCGCCATCGTCATGCCCAACCTCGTGCCGCCCGTCGTGACCGGGGCCGAGGCCGCCGCTTATCGCGACCGGATCATGGCCGCCTTGCCCAACGGCATGGACTTCACCCCGCTGATGACGCTCTATTTGACCGAGAACACCGATCCGGATGACGTGGCCGCGGCCCACGCGTCGGGCCTGGTGACAGCGCTCAAGCTCTACCCGGCGGGCGCCACGACCAACTCCGCCTCCGGCGTGCGCGACTTCGACCGCGTGCGCCCGGTGCTGGAACGGATGGCCGAAATCGGCATGCCGCTCTGCGTGCACGGCGAGGTCACCGACCCCGAGATCGACATCTTCGACCGCGAGGCGGTGTTCATCGACCGCGTGCTCGATCCGCTGCGCCGCGCCACGCCCGGCCTGCGCGTCGTGATGGAACACATCACCACGCGCGACGGTGTCGATTACGTGACATCCAACCCCGAAAACCTTGGCGCCACCATCACCACGCACCATCTCATCATAAACCGCAACCACATCCTCGTGGGCGGGATCAAACCGCACTATTACTGCCTGCCCGTGGCCAAACGCGAGGAACACCGCCTTGCGCTGCGCGCCGCCGCGACGTCCGGCGACACACGCTTCTTTCTCGGCACGGACTCTGCCCCCCATGTCGACTCGGCCAAGGAAACGGCCTGCGGCTGTGCGGGCTGCTTCACCGCCACCAACACGCTCTCGATCTTGGCTGAAGTGTTCGAACAGGAGAACGCCCTCGACCGCCTCGCCGGCTTCGCCTCCGAACATGGGCCCGCCTTCTACGGCCTGCCTGTCAGCACCGACACGATCACGCTCACCAGGGGCGACCCGGTCGCCTATCCGCCACGGATCGACACCGACGACGGCCCCGTCACCGTCTTCGACCCCCAGATGCCGCTGCACTGGCGCGTCACGTGACGCTCTCGCGGTCGAATTTGACTGGCGACACGCGCGCGGGCGGCTAAGGTACGACCGTCTGCGGGCCATGGGCGTGTCATGTCGGAACACAATTCGGAAATGAATAGAATCCTCTGCATCGCGCGGAGCATCGCGGGCGAAACCGGTCACCGGCTACTGGCGCGCCTTGTCGAAGCGCTCGGCCAGCATCTCGAGGCGTCCTTCGTCGCCATCACCTATGCTGAAGGAGAGCCCCCGAACCGCGCCCGGATTGTGTTCGCGGTCGAGGAGGACGCAAGTATCGAAACCTTCAGGTATGATCTCAATGAAACGCCCTGCGCGCGGGTCTATCGCGGCGAGACAGTGACAATTCCCTGCGACCTTGCCAGCCTCTATCCCAAGGAAGCCGAGTACGAAGGCTATATCGGCATTCCCTTGCGCGACACTGCCGGGACCGTCCTGGGCCACCTTCTGGTTCTGTCCAAAGACGTCATCCGCGACCCCGAACTGGCCACGGCCATCGTCCAGATCTTTTCCGTCCGCGCGGAGGCGGAGCTGAACCGCCTTGTCGAGGAACGGACCAGGCAGAAACTGATCTCGGATCTGGCCGCGCTCAACACCCGGCTGCAAGGTGGCTATGCCCGCCTGCGCCGCGAAAGTATCCAGAAAACCGGCCTGATGGGCCTGATCGCCCACGATCTGCGCAGCCCCCTTTCGGCGATCCTATCGCAGGCAGAACTTGGCCGGGCGCGCCTCGCCGCCGCCAACAACGATCCCGACAAGCTCGACACCGGGTTTCGCAAGATCATCGACAACGCCGATCGGATGGTCGGCCTGATCAAGGCCACGCTTGAGCGCGCGCGCCACGACAGTGCGGCCATTCAGACAGCGCCGAGCCTTGCAGCTTGCCGGGCCTCGTCCGGATCGCAGTCGAGGCCAACCTTTCCGAGGCCACGCGCAAGGGCATCGCGCTGGACGTCGCCACCATGTCCGACATCACTGCCGAGGTCGATGACGCCCTGATCGTCTCGGCCATCGACAACCTGATCAGCAATGCGCTGAAATACACACCTTCCGGCGGACAGGTCCGGGTGACCGTGTCGACGGCAGACGACACCGCGCGGATCAGCGTCACCGACACAGGACAGGGCCTGACAGACAGCGACCTCGAACGCGCCTTCGGCCGGTTTCAACGCCTCTCGGCCACGCCTACGGGCGGCGAACCCTCCATCGGCCTCGGTCTCGCCAACGTCCGCGAAATCGCACAGGCCCATTGTGGCAGCGTCCATGCGGAAAGCGAGGGGCGCGACCGGGGCAGTTGCTTCAGCCTCGTCATCCCCCTTTTCCGCCCTGCGTCGCCTGACGCACCGACTTGAATATCGACGCCAAGACAGGATAACCGTCAGCAAATTCAATCGCCGGAGCGCGCCGCCCATGATCCCCTCGACCTACCCCAGCCAAGATGAAATCGCCCGCCTCACCGCCCGGATGCTGCTGGAGATCGAGGCAGTCCATTTCAACGCGGACGAGCCCTTCACGCTGGCCTCGGGCCTGCCCAGCCCGACCTATATCGACTGCCGCAAGCTCATCTCCTTCCCGCGCATCCGGTCCACGCTGATGGACTTCCTGACCGTCACCGTGATGCGCAATGCGGGTTTCGAGGCCTTCACCAACATCGCCGGCGGCGAGACCGCGGGCATCCCCTTCGCCGCGCTGGTGGCCGAACGCATGGCCCTGCCGATGACCTACGTGCGCAAGAAACCAAAGGGCTATGGCCGCAACGCCCGGATCGAGGGCGCCATGACCGACACCGACCGCGTTCTGCTGGTCGAGGACCTGACCACCGATGGCGGCTCCAAGCTCAGCTTCGTCGATGCCATCCGCGACACCGGCGCCAGCTGCGGGCACACGGCGGTGATCTTCTACTACGGCATCTTTCCCGAGACCGAGAAGACCCTGGGCGACCACGGCGTAGCGCTGCATTACCTCTGCACCTGGCGCGACGTGCTGGAAGAGGCCCGCGCGCAGGGCAGCTTCGACGCCGCCACGCTCGACGGGGTCGAATCGTTTCTCGACGATCCGCGCGCCTGGCAGGCCGCCCGCAGCTAGGCGGCCCCGAGTCGCCGGCGGCGTCCCCCCGGACAACCCCGTTCGTAAAATTTTTTTAACGTTGTGATGACGCAACGTTAGCGTGTATCTCGGGCCGCACGGCAACGAAATCTTGACGCTGGGGCCATCAGGGGGGCAAAATATTGTAGCTTGAGGATATCCACAGAGTATCCACACAAAGATACAAGTTGCCACCGCGCAGGCCGCCTCGCTAAGACACCGCCCTACCGGGGCAGAGCGTGATCGGGGCCATCGCGCCGCAACCCGGAACCAGAGCAGTACGGGGAAAGAAATGAACGAAGTTGCGACCATCAACGCGTCCGGCACACCGGCCGTACAGGACGCGCCGGCACCGGATGCCCTGCCGCACTCGACTGAGGCCGAACAGCAGCTTCTGGGCGCGATCCTGACCAACAACGACATCTACGACCGGGTCGCCAACCTGATCGGACCGCAGCATTTCTACGACCCCGTCCACGCCCGCATTTACGAGACCGCCGCCGCCCGCATCGCCAAGGGCAACCTCGCGTCGCCGGTGACGCTCAAGACCTTCCTCGAAGATGACGAGGGCCTTAAGGAGCTGGGCGGTCCGGCCTATCTCGCCCGCCTCGCCGGCGCCGCCATCTCGGCCTTCGCCGCGCGCGACTACGCCCAGATGATCTATGACATGGCGATCCGGCGCGAGTTGATCGGGCTTGGCCACGACATTGCCGGAAAGGCCCAGCGCGCCGAGGTCGACCTGGAACCCCGCGACCAGATCGTCGAGGCCGAACAGAAGCTCTACAAGCTCAGCGAACAGGGCCAGTCCGAAACCGGATTTCAAAGCTTTCTCAGGGCCGTAACCGACGCTGTTAACGTGGCCAACGCCGCCTACCAGCGCGACGGCGGCCTTGCCGGCATCTCCACCGGCCTCGTCGACATGGACAAGAAACTGGGCGGCCTGCACAAGTCCGACCTTCTGATCCTCGCCGGCCGCCCCTCGATGGGCAAGACGTCGCTGGCGACCAACATCGCCTTCAACATCGCCAAGGCCTACAACCGCGGCACGCTCCCCGACGGGTCCGAAGGCGCGGTCGAGGGTGGCGTCGTCGGCTTCTACTCGCTCGAGATGAGCGCCGAACAGCTGGCCGCCCGTGTGCTGTCCGAGGCCGCCGAGGTCCCCTCCGAGCAGATCCGCCGCGGCGACATGACGGAAACCGAGTTCCGCCGCTTCGTCGAGGCCGCCAAGACCCTCGAATCCTGCCCCCTTTACATCGACGACACGCCCGCCCTGCCCATCTCCCAGCTGGCCGCGCGTGCCCGGCGGCTGAAGCGGACGCACGGGCTGGACGTTCTGATCGTCGACTACCTTCAGCTCGTGCGCCCCGCTTCGGCGAAGGACAGCCGCGTCAACGAGGTCTCCGAGATCACCCAAGGCCTCAAGGCCATCGCCAAGGAACTCGACATCCCCGTCATCGCCCTGTCGCAGCTCTCGCGCCAGGTCGAGAGCCGCGAGGACAAGCGCCCGCAGCTTTCTGACCTGCGCGAATCCGGCTCGATCGAACAGGACGCCGACGTGGTGATGTTCGTCTTCCGCGAGGAATACTACGCCGAGCGCGAGAAACCTTCCGACGACAAGCTCGAGGAAATCGCCTCCTGGCAGGAACGCATGGAACGCCTGCACGGCCGCGCCGAGGTCATCATCGGCAAGCAGCGTCACGGCCCCATCGGCACCGTCGAACTCAGCTTCGAAGGCCAGTTCACCCGCTTCGGCAACCTTGCCAAACCGTGGCAGCAGGACGGCACGGAATTCTGAGGCTGCGTCATGCCCGCCTTTGGGCTTGACCCCCCGTCCCATCCGGTCAAAACCACGGCCCATGAGTAGTACCGGCAAGCTTACCATCGACCTCGACGCGCTCGTCGCCAACTGGCGCGCGCTCGACGCGCAGACCGCCGTGGAAACCGCCGTAGTGGTCAAGGCCGACGGCTATGGCCTCGGCATGGACCGCATCGCCCGCGCGCTGGCCCGCGCCGGGGCTCGCACCTTCTTCGTGGCGGTCCCCAAGGAAGGCGTCGCGCTGCGCCAGGCGCTCGGCCCCAAGCCGGACATCCACGTCTTCTCGGGCCACATGGCCGGCGACACTGACATGATTTCGGACCTGGGCCTCACGCCAATGCTCAACTCGACCGATCAGATCATCCGCCATCTCGAGGCGCTGCCCGGCCACCCCTTCGGAATCCAGCTCGATTCGGGCATGAACCGCCTGGGGATGGAGCCCGCCGAATGGGCCGCGGTGCGCGACATGGTGCTGGCGGCGAGTCCCGTGCTGCTGATCTCGCACCTCGCCTGCGCCGACGATCCCGACCATCCGATGAACGCGCAACAACTGGCCGCCTTCCGCGAGATGACCGACGGCACCGGCGTGCCCCGCTGTTTCGCCCAGACGGGTGGCATGCTCCTGGGCCCGGAGTATCACTTCGACATGTGCCGCCCCGGCATCGGTCTCTATGGCGGCCTGCCGTTCGAAACGGCCCGCCCCGTGGTCACGCTCGATTTGCCGGTGATCCAGACACGCATGCTGGAGGTCGGCGAGACGGTCGGCTACGGCAACACCTTCACCGCCACGCGCGAGACCCGCATCGCCACCGTCTCCTCGGGCTATGGCGACGGCATCCACCGCATCATGGGGCCCAAGACCGTGCTTTACGCCGACGAAACCTCATGCCCGGTCGCGGGCCGCATCTCGATGGATTCGATTTCGGTCGACATCACGGACCTGGGCCATGACCCCAAATGGCTGCGCATCTTGGGCGAAGATCAGACCGTGGACGACCTCGCCGACAACGCCGGCACCATCGGGTATGAGATCCTGACCGCGATGGGCGCCCGCTACGACCGCCTCTATACCGGCGGATGACGCTGCTCCTGTCGCCCATCGCCGCGCTCGGGCGCAACACGCTGGCCGCGCTGGCGATGCTGGGGCGGATCACGCTATTTGCCCTCTCGACCTTCAGCCATATCCTGCGCCCGCCTTTCTATCCGCGCGAGGTGTTCAACGCGCTGATGCAGGTGGGCTGGCTGTCGCTGCCCGTGGTGGGCCTCACCGCCATCTTCACCGGCGGCGCGCTGGCCTTGCAGATCTACTCCGGCGGCGCGCGCTTCAATGCCGAGGCCGTGGTGCCCCAGATCGTCGCCATCGGCATGGTGCGCGAGCTTGGCCCCGTATTGGTCGGCCTGATGATCGCCGCCCGCGTGACCTCTTCGATCGCCGCCGAGATCGCCACCATGAAAGTGACAGAGCAGATCGACGCGCTCGTCACCCTCTCGACCCACCCGATGAAATACCTCGTCGCCCCCCGCGTGCTGGCGGCCCTTATTACCGTGCCGCTGCTGGTCGGCGTGGGCGACATCATCGGCATCCTCGGCGGCTATACCGTGGGCGTACAGAACCTCGGCTTCAACGCCGCCACCTATATCCAGAACACCGTCAACTTTCTCGAACCGCTCGACATCATCTCCTCCCTCGTCAAGGGCGCGGTCTTCGGCGTCATCGCCGCCGTCATGGGCTGCTATTACGGCATGAACTCCGGCCGCGGCGCACAGGGCGTCGGCCGCGCCACCAAGGGCTCGGTGCAGGCCGCCGCCATCCTGATCCTCGCCGCCAACTTCCTGCTGACGGGGGTGTTCTTCTCGGTATGATCGAGCTTTCGGACGTCCATAAGGCCTTTGGGCAAAACCACGTCCTGCGCGGCGTGAACCTGTCGATTCCCAAGGGTACGTCGATGGTCATCATCGGCGGCTCGGGCACGGGCAAGTCCGTGATCCTGAAATGCATCCTCGGCCTTATCCAGCATGACAGCGGCCTCATTACCCTCGACGGCCAGGACGTCACCACCGGCGACCGCGACGCCTTCCTCGCCCGCTTCGGGATGCTCTTTCAGGGCGGTGCCTTGTTCGATTCGCTCCCCGTCTGGCAAAATGTCGCTTTCCGCCTTTTGCGCGGCTCGCTCAAGCGCCCTTGGGCGCAGGCGCGCGAGATCGCCATCGAGAAACTGCGCCGCGTCGGCCTCACCCCCGAGCAGGCCGACAAGTACCCCGCGGAACTCTCGGGCGGCATGCAGAAACGCGTCGGGCTGGCCCGCGCCATCTGCGCCGAGCCCGAGATCATCTTCTTCGACGAGCCCACCACCGGCCTCGACCCGATCATGTCCGGCGTCATCAACGAGCTCATCCGCGAGATCGTAGTGGAAATGGGTGCCACCGCCATGACGATCACGCACGACATGACCTCGGTGCGCGCCATTGCCGACAACGTCGCCATGCTCCACGGCGGCAAGATCCGCTGGACCGGTCCGGTGGCCCAGATGGATAACTCCGGGGATCCTTATCTCGAACAGTTCATCACCGGCTCCGCCGAGGGGCCGATCGAATCCGTCCGCTGACCGTCCGCCAAAACCTTTCTCAAAGGTTTTGGCAAAAGTCTTCTCAAGACTTTTGCCCCACGCATCGCACCCCGAGGCTCTGTTTCCCCCTGCGCTTGCCCCGGCCTCTCGCACCCCTTACCTCTGGGTCATACCCACCCAAGGCCTTTCATGCTCAAATACCTCAACCTGACCCTGCTGGTCCTTTTCCCCATCGCCTGGTTCGCCCCGCTGATGCGCGCCGGTCTCCTGCCGCTCTTCGGCCTCTCGGAAATCTCCGTCATCACCGGGCTTCAGTCCCTGTGGGACAGCGACGTCTTCCTCGCCCTCATTGTCACCTTCTTCGCCCTCTTCGCGCCTTACGTGAAGACCATCGGCCTCGCGCTCATCCATTTCGGCCTTTTGCGGCGCAAGACCCTGCCGGTCCTGCACATCCTAGGAAAACTCGCCATGGCCGACATCTTTCTCATCGCGCTCTACATCACCCTCTCCAAGGGCATCGGCGTGGGCCGCATCGAGACCGCCTGGGGACTCTACCTCTTCACCGGCTGCATTCTCGCCTCCCTGGCCATCGGGCATCTCACCGAAAAGCCCGGCCGCGTCGTCGCCGAAACGGAAACAATTCCCCGCGATCAAAGGGGATTGTCCCGCGATCCTCCCGAAATGCCTTAAATTTACTGTAGGTGATTTCGCTTTCTCGGCGTAAACTTGCCGATACAGAGTGTGGTGCACTTTCTTTGGGGGGAAGTGATGACCGAGACCTTCCGTTCGGTAGTCGTGATTGCGCAGTATTTCCTGAACCGCCTTGCCGTGGCCGTGTTCGCCCTGGCCGCGCTCGGGCTTACGCTCGCCACCGCGCTCGCCGCGTCCGGCGTTCTTCCCTGGCTGGAATTCCAGGTCAGCTTCGGCGGACAGGTGTATGAAAACGCGGGCCAAATCGCCCAGATCGGCCTGACCGTTCTCGCCGTCCTGCTGTGCTTCTATCTGCCCGCGAATGCCCGCGTCATGGCGCTGGAAAATTCCCACCGCCGCTTTCACATGAACATGCAGGACGTCACGCAGGCCTACGCCGCCGCCCACGCCGCCGACCGCGCGGGCATGTTCCAGATCCAGTCCGAGTTCGACGCCGTGCGCGAACGCCTCGCCTACATGCGCGAACATCCCGACCTGGAATCGCTGGAGCCGCAGATCATGGAGGTCGCGGCCCAGATGTCCTACATCAGCCGCGAACTGGCCGAAATCTATTCCGACGACAAGGTCGACCGCGCCCGCGCCTTCCTCAAGCAGCGCCAGCAGGAGGTCGAGCAGTTCAACAAGCGTCTCGATCACGCCAAGGCGGTCGGCGTCCGGCTCAAGCAATGGGCCCAGGAGGTCGAGATGGAGGAAAGCGTGGCGGTCAGCCAGCTTGAACGCCTGCGCGACGACCTGCGCCCGATCCTGCCCGAACTGGGGTACGAGGAAGTCTCGGATCTCGACGGCACCGTGGTCGGCCTGCCCAACCGCGCCGCCGAATAACAAGGCCCGCGCGGCAGGACAGTATCAGCGTTTGACCGCGCCCCGCGCTTGGGGCATCACCCGCATATGGGAAAAACCGCCTCCTTCACCTGCACCGCCTGCGGCGCCGTCCATTCCAAGTGGTCCGGCCGCTGCGACGCCTGCGGCGAATGGAACACCATCATCGAAGAGGCGCCCCTTTCCGCCGGCCCCGCCTCGAAATCCCTCGGCACGAAACGCGGTAACGCCATCGCGCTCAGCGACCTCTCCACCGCCGAAGCGCCCCCGCCGCGCACCATGTCGGGGATGGCAGAGCTCGACCGCGTCCTCGGCGGCGGCCTCGTCCCCGGCTCCGCGGTGCTGGTCGGCGGCGATCCCGGCATCGGCAAGTCCACGCTCCTGTTGCAAGCCGCCGCCCGCTTCGCCCAGGCCGGGCTGCAAACCGTCTACGTCTCGGGCGAAGAGGCCAGCGCCCAGGTCCGGATGCGCGCCCAGCGGCTGGGCTTGGGCGACGCGCCGGTGAAACTGGCCACCGCCACCGCCCTGCGCGACATCATCACCACGCTCGACCGCGACACGCCCCAGCTTGTCATCATCGATTCGATCCAGACCATGTGGGCTGACAATGTCGACAGCGCGCCCGGCTCCGTCGCCCAGGTCCGCGCCGCCGCGCACGAGCTTGTCACCTTCGCCAAGCGCAAGGGCTGCTCGGTCGTCCTGGTCGGCCACGTCACCAAGGAAGGCCAGATCGCCGGCCCCCGCGTCGTGGAACACATGGTGGATTCGGTGCTTTATTTCGAAGGCGAGCGCGGCCACCAGTTCCGCATCCTGCGCGCGGTCAAGAACCGCTTCGGCCCCGCCGACGAGATCGGCGTGTTCGAGATGACGGGCAGCGGCCTGGCCGAGGTGCCCAATCCCTCCGCCCTCTTCCTGTCGGGCCGCGGCGACCCCTCGCCCGGCTCTGTCGTCTTTGCCGGCATCGAGGGCACCCGCCCCGTGCTGGTGGAAATGCAGGCGCTCGTCGCCCCCACGCCCCATTCCCAGCCGCGCCGCGCCGTGGTGGGCTGGGACGGCGCGCGCCTCGCCATGATCCTCGCCGTGCTCGAGGCCCGCTGCGCCGTGCCCTTCGCCGGGCTCGACGTCTATCTCAACGTCGCCGGCGGCATCCGCATATCTGAGCCCGCCGCCGACCTCGCCGTCGCCGCCGCGCTCCTCAGTGCGCGGGAAGACACCGCCCTGCCCGCCGAATGTGTCCTTTTCGGCGAAATCTCCCTCTCCGGCGCCCTGCGCCCTGTGTCGCAAACAGAAAACAGGTTGAAAGAAGCCGCAAAACTTGGTTTTAGCTCCGCAATCATTCCCGCCGGAGGCAAGACCGGCGGCACGGGCGGTCTGTCGCTGCAACGCATGGGCGACCTGACCAGCTTCGTAGGTGAGATCTTCGGCGCCGGGTAGCGCGCCAAACCAAAGGTAAAACAGGACGCGCTCATGGAAGGCTTCACCATCATCGACGGCATCGTCGCGCTGATCATCGTGCTGTCGGCACTGCTGGCCTATTCGCGCGGCATCGTGCGCGAGCTTCTGGCCATCGCCGGCTGGATTGTGGCCGCCATCCTCGCGTTCCTGTTCGCGCCCCAGGTCGAACCGCTGGTCAAGGAAGTGCCCGTGGTGGGCGAATTCCTCGCCGACACCTGCGCGCTCTCCATGCTGGCCGCCGCGGCGGCGATCTTCGCCGTCACCCTCATCGTGACCTCGCTCATCACCCCGCTCTTTTCCTCGGTGGTGCAACGCTCCGCCTTGGGCGGCATCGACCAGGGTCTGGGCTTTCTCTTCGGCGTGGCGCGCGGCGTCCTCTTGGTGGCCATCGCCTATTTCGTCTATGAAACCGTGGTGACCAGCCAGGACATCCAGATGATCGACGACAGCCGCTCGGCCCGCGTCTTTGCCCAGCTCACCTCCAAGGTCGAGGACGGCAACCCCGAACAGGCGCTCGGCTGGATCACCCAGAAATACGAGGACCTGGTCAGCGCCTGCGACGCCCCGGCAGAGCCCGTCGACCCCCAGCCCACCGAAACGCAGCAGCAATAGGCGCAGCGTCTTGCCCTCCGCCCCCCTCTTCGCGGCGATCCTGATCGCGGTCTGCGGGTCCTTCATCGCCATGCAGGCCCCGATCAACTCCGCCCTTGGGCGCTCCATCGACAGCACGCTGGCGGCCGCCACGATCTCGTTCGGCGTCGGGTTCTTCATCCTTCTGGCGCTCTCGATCGTCCACGGCGACGGCCCGGCCCTGGCCCGCGCGCCCTTCGTGCCCAAGTACCTGCTGATCGGCGGCGCGCTCGGGGCGGTCTATGTCTGGTCCGCGCTCTGGGCGGTGCCGATCCTGGGCGTGCTGACCACCACCACCGTACTGATCCTGGGTCAGATGATCGCGGCCCTGCTGATCGACCATTTCGGTTTCTTCGGCCTGACGCCGCGCGATGTCTCGCCGCAACGCGTGCTCGCCGCCGTGCTGGTTGCCGCGGGCGCGGTCCTGTCTCGCTATTGATGGCCCGCATTTTTACCCGGATGACCGTCGCCCGTTTGACACGTCACGTCACAGCGCAAAATTTCACATGATAGTTTCGTGACATATCCGCCCCGACCTACTATCTAGTGCCCAAGCGTCCACGGATTCGGAGCTGCCCCTTGTCCGACAAGCAAATGCCCCCTGCCCATCCCTTCGACTTCGACGCGGTGCGCGACACCGGCGACGAGGACAAACTGCGCGAGGAATGCGGCGTCTTCGGGGTGATCGGCGTCACCGACGCCGCCAATTTCGTGGCCCTCGGCCTGCACGCCCTGCAGCATCGCGGGCAAGAGGCCGGCGGCATCGTCTCCCACGACCCCGAACAAGGCTTCAATTCCGCCCGCCGCTTCGGCTACGTGCGCGACAACTTTACCCGCCAGTCGCTGATGGAAACCCTGCCCGGCCCGCTCTCCATCGGGCACGTGCGCTATTCCACCGCCGGCGGCAAGAACCCGGTGATCCGCGACGTGCAGCCCTTCTTCGGCGAATTCGCCATGGGCGGGGCCGCGATTGCCCATAACGGCAACATCACCAACGCCAACGCCCTGCGGCGCGAACTCATCGAGCGTGGCTCGATCTTCCAGTCCAATTCCGACACCGAGTGCATCATCCACCTGATGGCCCGCTCGCTGCAACGCAACATCCCCGAACGCATGGAAGACGCCCTGCGCCGGGTCGAGGGCGCGTTCTCCATCGTCGCCATGACCCGCACGAAACTGATCGGCGTGCGCGACCCGCTGGGCGTCCGCCCGCTTGTTCTGGGCCAGGTCGGCGACGGCTGGGTGCTCAGCTCGGAAACCTGCGCGCTCGACATCATCGGCGCCCAGTTCGTGCGCGAGATCGAACCGGGCGAGATGGTCGTCATCAACGAGGACGGGGTCGAAAGCCATCGGCCCTTCCGCCCGCGCCGCTCACGCTTCTGCATCTTCGAACATGTCTATTTCTCGCGCCCCGATTCCATCATCGGCGGCCGCTCGGTCTATGAGACCCGCCGCCAGATCGGCGTGGAACTGGCCAAGGAAAGCCCGGTCGAGGCCGATCTCGTCTGCCCGGTGCCCGATTCCGGCACCCCCGCCGCCATCGGCTTCAGTCAGGAAAGCGGCATCCCCTACGCCATGGGCATCATCCGCAACCAGTACATGGGCCGCACCTTCATCGAACCGACCGAGCAGATCCGCAACATGGGCGTCCGGCTCAAGCTCAACGTCAACCGCGCGCTCATCCAGGGCAAGCGCGTGATCCTCGTCGATGACAGCGTCGTGCGCGGCACCACCTCGCGCAAGATCAAGGAAATGATCCTCGATGCCGGCGCCGCCGAGGTGCATTTCCGCATCGCGTCGCCCCCCACCGCCTGGCCCTGTTTCTACGGCGTCGACACACCCAACCGCGAAAAACTGCTGGCCGCCACCATGTCCGAGGACGAGATGCGCGAACATCTGGCCGTCGACAGCCTCAAGTTCATCTCGCTCGACGGTCTCTACCGCGCCGTGGGCGAGGCCAAGGGCCGCGACACAGGGTGTCCGCAATATTGCGACGCCTGCTTCTCGGGCGACTATCCGGTCGAGCCGTCGGACCAGATCGAAAAGGGATTCGAGCTCAAGGCCGCCGAATAAGCGGTAGTGTCTCTCGGCTCATCCTCCCGCAAGGCCTTCCGCAAAGGCGGATAAGCGCCCCTCCGCCAGTCCCATGCTGCAACGCAGCGCCATTCCGCCGATCCCTGCATAGCCGGGTTTTCATTGCCCTGAGTCGCCCTTAGATGCCGCGCGTTCACCCACGCAACGCGAACAGGCACAGAATGGCATCCGAGACCGACACACCCCGCGAAACACTCGAGACGGCGACCGACAAGAACGCGCTCCCCTCGGGGCGCCTCGCGCTGCTCGGCACGTTCCTCAAGCCCGACGGCGACCGCGCACTGATCCGCACCGCCTCGGGCAAGATCGCCACCGTCACCAAGGGCGCCACCATCGGCAACGCCAAAGTTGTGGCCATCGAGGAAGGCAAGCTCGTCATCGCCCGCGGCGCCAACACCACCACGCTGGAAATGCCGAAAAGTTAATCATCAAAAGCGTTTCGCCTTTAACCTGAGCCATCAGCGAAAGGCGAAACGCGTGCAACGATTGGCTGTTGTGCTGCGTTCCGCGATAGGCTGTGATTCAGGTTTATCGCGAAACGCTTTAGAAATTGGCTTGTTGCACTTCGCTCGAGCGACTAAATGGAACGAGCTTTTGGACAACAGACCTGCTCTTGTAGGTTTAAAGTTAGGCGTTTTTTCATGTCCCGATACGTCATCGCCGGCCTTTCTGCGTCGCTGTTTCTTTCTGCTTGTGGCGGCGGTCCTCCACCGCAAGGCAATCCTTACGGCGTCGATTCGTTCATCGAAGAGTATTATGCGGCACGTGGTATAACGGAAGAAACGCACGGTACGTTTTCAACCACGGCTTATTTCACGCCCGCAGATACCCCAAGAACACCGCCGAGCCGTGAAAGCCGTTGGTCAGGCAACGGACTGGGCTTGCTCGTTGCACATTCACAAGGGCATTCTACGATAGAGGTGCTCTACCCGGTCAATGCGCATCAAACTTACAAAAGCAGCGGTCGCGGCGCCGCGATTCCGATTGAAGTTCGGATCAATCCAACTGCCGATCCGTCCGCACGCTACCCGCGCGACGTATTCAGGCGCTTGAAAACCGATCAAACCTACATTTTTTCTGGGCGTCTATATTCAAAAACCAATCGAGACGCGGCCATTCAACTCGCTCAAGAAGTCGCCACAAAGACGCACTGCCGTGGTGGCACGCTGACTAGAAACACAGAAAAAGGTGATTTTGCGCAAGCCTATGCACCGCGCAATCGCGCCGCCAACGGTCGGGATGTGGCCCCGGGTTGGATTATCTCTTACCGTTGTTCCCGTTGGCGCAAGACATAAAGCCGTCAAAAGCAAAAAAGCCGCCCCTGACAGAGCGGCAATTTCGCAAATCTAGTAAGGCTCAAGCTTTACGGCCAAACGCTTTCCAGCCGCCCCAGACGACCATCGCCGCGATCACGGCCTTGACCACGTCGCCCAGCAGGAACGGCGCCATCCAGCCCGCCCAAAGCTCGGGCACAGTTTTGCCCATCACCAGCGCCGGCCAGCCCAGCCCGGGGATATAGATCATTGCCGACAGCGCCACACCGACAAGAGCGGTCGACACGACACCCCGCGCCAGGCCCTTCTCGACGGCCAGCCCGGCCAAGAACGCCATCGCGACAAAGCCATAAAGGAAACCGGCGGTCGGCCCCATCAGCGCCGCACCCGACATGCCGTTGGCAAAGACAGGCAGGCCCATCGCGCCATAGCCCAGGTAGGTGACCAGCGTCGCCAGCCCCAGTTGCGAGCCGAAGGTCAGCCCGACGATCAGGATCGCCAGCGTCTGCAACGTCATCGGCACAGGAAAGAACGGTATGCTCACCTGCGCCGCCATGGCGATGAACAGCGATCCGCCGATCACCAACCCCAGTTTCCTCGTCAAACCTTCGTGGCCGATCACGGCCTTGCTCAAAACGGTATCCGCCATGGCACTGTCCTTTCCTGTCCTCGTTTCATCCGCCTTTTTTGGGCGCGCGCGGCCAAGTGTCAAGTGGATTGCACTTGATCTTGCCCGGCCGGAATGAGATTTGGCAGGGCATGAATGACGCAGCATCCCGCAAACTCGCCCTCGTGACCGGCGCCTCGCGCGGTCTTGGCGCGGCGCTCGCCCAGGCCCTTGCGCCGACGCATCATATCGTGGCCGTCGCCCGCACCACCGGCGCGCTGGAAGAGCTGGACGACCGCATCAAGGCGCAGGGCGGCGAGGCGACGCTGGCGCCCATGGACATCAACACCGAGGCCGCCATGGCCCAGCTCTGCCGGTCAATCTATGACCGCTGGGGCGCTCTCGACCTCTGGGTGCACACCGCCGTTCACGCCGCCCCCATGGCGCCCACGCACCAGATCGACGCCAAGGACTGGCGCAATTCGCTGAACACCAATGTCGATGCAGTGGCCCGCCTCATCGGCTTCGTCAGCCCGCTGCTGGGCGAACAGGGCCGCGCCGTCTTCTTCGAGGATCCCCGCGCCGGGCAGAAATTCTTCGGGGCCTACGGCGCCACCAAGGCCGCCCAGACCGCGCTGGCCCGCAGCTGGCAGGCCGAAACCGTCAAGCTCGGCCCCAGGGTGCAGGTGATCGACCCCGGCCCCATCGCCACCGCGACCCGCGCCCGCTTCTTTCCGGGCGAGGACCGCGAGGCGCTGCCCTCCGCGCCCGACGTCGCCGCGCGCCTGTTGCCAGAGATTCTCTGAAGCCGCGGCGAGACGGCGATCAGGCTGTTTCCCGTGCCGCCAAATCACCCAAGCCTCGGTGATCGCGCCGCGTTGGCGCGCGTCCCTCGAACACCACCGTTCTCCGTTTTGGGGCCGAACTTCCGGATGCTTTGACAATTCGACGGTCGGCTTTGCACGATCTCGGTGCTACTATCCGCGCATGTCCGAAACCAGAAAACCAACACACTCCTCGAGCACAAATCCCTACATCCCGAAGGGAGACGGCGACGAGGCTGTCCAAGCGTATATCTCCGCCATGCCAGGCTGGAAGAGCGCCCTGGGCAAGCGGATCGACGAAACCGTGCAGGAAGTCTTTCCGGATGTCCGCAAGCAAGTCCGATGGAACACGCCGTTCTTCGGGAAAGAAGACGGCTGGTTTCTTGCGATGTATTGTTACACAAAATACGTCCAAATCACCTTCCTGACCGGGTCTTCGCTCGACCCCATGCCGCCAAAGGCTTCCAAGGTTGAAGGCGTCCGGTATCTGGACATTCACGAGGGTGAAGCTCTCGACACCAGTCAACTCGCAAGCTGGGTTCGCCAGGCGCTCAAGCTTCCCGGCCAGAAACTCTAGAGCATACGGTCGGAGCGTGCTCCACGTCCGCTCGCGCCGTCCCACCACACCCCACGTTCTCTGCGCCCCCGCGGCATCGGACCCGATTCCCCGCCCCCGGCTTTTTCTTGCCAAAAATACTCATCTCCGACGCCTGCCACCTGCGCGACACGCGCCTCCTGTTGCCCTGTGGTCGCGCCTCGGACCGGCCCTGTCCCGTCGGGCCGGGCGGCGCTTGCTCCCTGCCCGCCGCACAGCTAAACAAGGCGAAACCCCGCCAATCCCACTTGCAGGCAGGAGCAGCCCCTTGCGCATTCTCATCACCAACGACGACGGCATCTCGGCACCCGGCCTCGCCGTCCTGGAAGAGATCGCAACCGACCTTGCCGGCCCCTCGGGCGAGGTCTGGACCGTGGCCCCCGCCTTCGAGCAATCGGGCGTCGGGCACTGCATTTCCTACACCACCCCGATGATGATCAGCCAGATGGAGGAGCGCCGCTTCGCCGCGCAGGGCTCTCCCGCCGACTGCGTGCTGGCCGCCATCCACGACGTGATGAAGGACACGCCCCCCGACCTGATCCTCTCGGGCGTCAACCGCGGCAACAATGCCGCCGAGAACGCGGTCTATTCCGGCACCGTCGGCGCGGCGATGGAAGCCGCCTTGCAAGGCTTTCCCGCCGTCGCCCTCAGCCAGTATTACGGCCCCCGCAACCGCGACCTCGACGACAAGTTCGAATCAAGCCGCCAGCATGGCCTTGCCACCCTGCGCACCCTTCTCGACAAGGGCGTCTGGACGCAGGACGATTACGGCATCTTCTACAACGTCAACTTCCCGCCCATCCCCGGCGCCGAGGTGCAGGGCATCCGCGCCTGCCGCCAGGGCTTCCGCCGCGACATGGGCTTCGGCGTGCAGCCCACCACCTCGCCGTCCGGGCGCCGTTTCCTGTGGGTCACCGGCGCGCCGCAGGGCGAGCCCACCGCCGACGGCACCGACGCCGACTGGAACCTCAAGGGTTACATTTCCGTCACGCCCATGCGCGCCGACCTCACCGCGCATGACGCGCTCGACGCGCTCAAGGCGATCGAATGACGCTGATGACCGAGGACGCCGACGATATCGCCGAACGCAAGATGCAGTTTCTCTTCGCGCTGCGCTCGCGCGGGGTGACCGACAAGCGCGTTCTCATGGCGATGGAAAAGATCGACCGCGGCCCCTTCGTGCGCGGCCATTTCGCCACCCGCGCGTACGAGGACATGCCCCTGCCCATCGCCTGCGGCCAGACCATCTCGCAGCCCTCCGTCGTCGGCCTGATGACGCAGGCCCTGCGCGTCACGCCCCGCGACAAGGTGCTCGAGGTCGGCACCGGCTCGGGCTACCAGGCCGCGATCCTCAGCCAGCTGGCCCGCCGCGTCTATACCGTCGACCGGCACAAGGCGCTGGTCGCCGATGCCAGCACGCTTTTCCAGGACCTGGACCTGACCAACATCACCGCACTGACAGCGGATGGCAGCTTCGGCCTGCCCGACCAGGCGCCCTTCGACCGCATTCTGGTGACCGCCGCCGCCGAGGATCCGCCCGGGCCGCTCTTGGCGCAGTTGAAAATCGGGGGTATCATGGTGGTACCCGTGGGGCAGTCCGACGCGGTGCAAAGCCTGATCCGGGTCACCAGGTCCGAAACCGGCTTCGACTACGACGAACTGCGCCCGGTACGTTTCGTGCCCCTGCTCGAAGGGCTGGGCCGGGACTGACAGGACAGGAACGACATCATGGCCGGGGCTGCTCCCGGTCTCTGCTTTGATCCCCGGCCAACAAGGGGAGCGAGATGAGGACAAGATCGAGATGAGCCACTTCAAGACCTCCATGCGAACCCTCGTTTGCGCCGTGGCGCTGCTGGCCGTGGCCGGGTGCGACGATTTCGACATCGACATGCGCGACGGTGGCCCGGGCACCGCCGAGGCCGCGCGCAATGCCAGCGCCAGCCGGCCCACCCCCGACAGCCGCGGCATCATCTCCTATCCCAATTACCAGGTCGCCGTGGCCCGCCGCGGCGACACATTGCAAAGCCTCGCGCGCCGCATCGGCGCCGACGTGTCCGAACTGTCGCGCTACAACGGCATTCAGCCCGGCGACACCCTGCGCGACGGCGAGGTGATCGCCCTGCCCGGTCGCGTCTCCGAACCCGCTGGCGGCCCGCTCACGCCGCGCCCCGGCGTCGATATCGCCTCGGTCGCCGGGAATGCGATCGAGAATGCCAGCGCGGGCCGCACCAGCACGACCAACCGCAGCCTCGACCGCGGCCAGTCGGGCGTCGAGCCTGTCCGCCACCAGGTCCAGCGCGGCGAAACCGCCTTTACCATCGCCCGGCTTTACGACGTGTCGGTGCGCAGCCTGGCCGACTGGAACGGCCTCGGCACCGACTTCGCCGTGCGCGAGGGGCAATACCTGCTGATCCCCGTGGCCCTGCCCGACGCCTCGCCCGACGAGGTTCAGACCACCTCGCTGGAAACCACCGTGCCGGGCCAGGGCTCGCCCACGCCCACCCCTCCCTCTGCGGCGCAACCGCTGCCGCAAGAGGATACCGTGCCCGCGGCCAAGCCCGTGGAAAGCACCGCAGCCCCCGATCTGGGCACCAACACCGCCAGCGCCAGCAGCGGCGCGCGCATGGCCTACCCGGTCAAGGGCGACATCATCCGCGAATATGCCAAGGGCCGCAACGACGGCATCGACATCGCCGCTCCCGCCGGCACACCGGTGCGCGCCGCCGAGGCCGGCACCGTCGCCGCCATCACCAAGGACACCAACGGCGTGCCGATCATCGTGGTCAAGCATTACGACAACCTGCTGACGGTCTATTCCAATGTCGACAAGGTCAGAGTGTCCAAGGGCGACCAGATCTCCCGCGGCGGCCAGCTTGCCTCGATCCGCAGCGAAGGCACCGCCGCGCTGCATTTCGAGGTGCGCGAAGGCTTCGACAGCGTCGATCCCTTGCCTTACCTGCAATAGGCACATTGCGGCCGGGCACGCACCCGGCCGAACAATAATTGCCACGATTTGATTGCGATCGCCGTAACAACGTAGGGTGGGGTTTCACCCCACCATCGCACCCCACCCACCATACGCCAGCCTCCGCCGCCGCCATGTTACAGCTTGCCGCGCCTTTGCTCTTCGCCTGCAATGAACATAGCGATACTATTGCCTCCACAGCAACAATGCCGACGTCAGCGTAGGGTGGGGTACCACCCCACCGCCGCGAACCAGCACAAGACAGGCGCAACCTCCGCCCCGTCTCACCGTTCAAGAAATACTCGGGAAACCCCTCAGAGGCTCACGCCCCGCCGTCCGGCCAGATCGGTGAAATACTGCCACGCCACCCGGCCTGACCGCGACCCGCGCGTCGCCTGCCATTCGATGGCCTCGGCCCGCAGCGTCTCGTCGTCGATTTCGATCCCGTGGGCCTCGCAATAGCCCCGGATCATCGACAGGTACTCGTCCTGGTCGCACGGATGAAAGCCCAGCCACAGCCCGAACCTGTCGGACAACGAGACCTTCTCTTCCGTCGCCTCGCTGGGGTTGATCGCGCTCGACCGCTCGTTCTCGATCATGTCGCGCGGCATCAGGTGGCGCCGGTTCGACGTGGCATAGAACACAACGTTTTCCGGCCGCCCCTCGATCCCGCCATCCAGCACCGCTTTCAGCGACTTGTAATGCTGGTCGTCATGGCCAAAGCTCAGGTCGTCGCAAAACAGGATGAACCGCGCGTCGCTGCCCCGCAGGATGTTCAGCAGCCGCCCCACGCTCGGCAGGTCCTCGCGCTGCAATTCCACGATCTTCAGGTCGTGCCCTTCAGCCCGCACCGCTGCATGGACCGCCTTAACAAGGCTCGACTTGCCCATGCCCCGCGCACCCCACAGGAGCGCGTTGTTGGCCGGCAGGCCCTTGGCGAAATGCCGCGTGTTGTCCAGCAGCGTGTCGCGCGAGCGGTTGATCCCCACCAGCAATTCCATGTCGACCCGGTTCACGTCCCGCACGGGATGCAGCCTGTCGGGATCCACATGCCACACGAACGCATCGGCGCCATCGAAATCCGGGGCGTCCAACGGCGCCGGGCTCATCCGCTCCAGCGCGGCGGCGATCCGTTCCATCGGGTCTGCGGTCATGTCTTGCTCCGGTCTCCGTCCAGATCGTCCAGGTCGCCCCCGTCATCCTCCTCGTCGGCGTCGAACTCGGCCTCCATCGGGTCCACCTCGTCGTCGTCATCCTCGAACCACACGCCCTCGGCGCGCAGTTTCTGCTCGCGGGTCTTCTCCACCCGACGCACGAGGAAGATGGAAATCTCGTAAAGCCCGTACACCACCGTGAACAGGATCAGCTGCGTCACCACGTCCGGCGGCGTCACCAGCGCGGCCAGCACCAGGATGCCCACCATGGCATATTTCCGCACGCCGCCCAGCCCTTCGGCGCTCACCAGCCCGGCCTTGCCCATCAGCGTCAATAGCACGGGCAACTGGAAACAGATGCCGAAGGCCATGATGAATTTCAGCGTGATATCAAGGCTCTCGTTCACCTTCCCGAAGAAAGTGATGCGAATGCCCTCGTCGGTCTCCGGCACCACCGCGCCCAGGTTGTCGGGCACCACCGGCAGGTTCGGGTCCGCCACCGTTTCGACCTCGCCAATCGCGCCGGTCAGCAGGTTGGCGAAGATCGAGCTCACATCCGCGAACCCCAGGAAAAAGTTCATCGCCAGCGGCGTCACCACGAAATGCGCGAAGGCCGCGCCCAGGAGGAACATGATCGGCGAGGCGATGATGAACGGCAGGAACGCCGCCTTCTCATTGCGATACAGCCCCGGCGCCACGAACCGCCACATCTGCGCCGCGATCACCGGAAAGGCCAGCATGAAGCCGAACACCATCGAGATGCGGAAAAGCGTGAACAGGTATTCCTGAGGGCTGGTATATTGCAGCGTCGGCGACGGGTCGCCCAAGGTCCGCAACGTCGCCTCGATCGGGCCCAGCAGGAATTGCAGGATCGGCTCGGCCACCACGAAGGCCAACACGATCCCGACCATGAACGCCAGCACCGACCGGATCAGCCGCGTGCGCAACTCTGCCAGGTGCTCGATCAGCGGGGCCGAACTCATCTCGATGTCGTCGTCGTCCGAGGCGCTCATGCAGGTTTATCCGAGGCGGGCTTCTTGGCCGCAGGTTTCTTCGCCGCCGCCTTGGTTGCAGGCGCCTTTTTCGGCGCCGCCTTCTTGGGTGCAGCCTTGGCCGCTGTCTGGGCCCCTGTCTTGGTTGCCGCCTTTTTCGCCGGGCTCTTCTTGGCCGGCGCGGGTTTGGCGGCCTCCCCCGGCTTATCCGCCGCAGGCTTCGGCGCGTCGGCGTCCGCCGCCTTGGCCTTGGCCGCCTCTTCCGCCGCCTTGCGCTCCTCGGCCATCTCGGCCGAGCGTTTCGAGATCTTGTCGACCATCGCCTTGCGGTCGTCGTCGAACTCGGCCCGCTTGGGCGTGGGGCCCGCCATGGTCTTGGCGGTGAAACTGTCGGTCGATTTCTTGACCTCGTCCATCGCCGCACCCATCGGGTTCGTGGCCGATTTCAAGGTCTTGGACACCTCGTTGACGCCGGCCTCATCGGCGGCGTCGTTCATCGCCCGGCTGAATTCGCGCGCCATCTGCTTGGCCTTGCCCACGAACCGTCCCACGGTCCGGAACATGCCCGGCAAATCCTTCGGCCCCACGACGATCAGCGCGACGATGCCGATCACCATGAGCTCGGTCCAGCCCAGGTCGAACATTTAAGGGGTTACGCCTTGTCTTTTTCTTTGTCGTCTTGCGGCGTGACGTCCCGGGCCGAATCCGCCGCGTCGTTGCTGGCGTCCTCGACTTCCTTGTTTCCTTCCGCGACGCCCTTCTTGAACGAGGTGATGCCCTTGCCCACTTCGCCCATCAGCGAAGAGATCTTGCCGCGTCCGAAAAGAACCAGCACGACCACCGCGATCAGCAAAAGCCCCGGAAGGCCGATGTTGTTCAGCATGATATGTCTCCCTTATCCCGGCCCCGTTTCTGGGGTCCCGCAGGATGTACGTCAACCGTATCTATGCCCTTGCGCCGCCGGTTGGAAGAACCAATCCGCCGCAGATCCCGGGTTTTTCAGGGGCGCACCCGGAAAATTCGAATTCTGCGGCCCAATTTTTGCGCAAAAATTGGCCCTCGCCCTAAAGCGTGGCGTTGATCGCGCCGCCATCCAGCAGGATGTTCTGCCCCACGATGAACCCCGCGTGCCGGCTGCACAGGAACGCACAGGTCGCGCCGAAATCCTCGGCCGTGCCGTAGCGCCCCGCGGGGATCGTCGCCGCCCGTTGCGCGCGCGCCTCTTCAAGGCTGATCGACTGCGCCTCGCTCACGCCCTTGTCCAGCGAATCGGCCCGGTCGGTCGCATGAATGCCGGGCAGCAGGTTGTTGATCGTCACGCCTTCTCCCGCCACCTGCCGTGCCGTGCCCGCGACATATCCGGTCAGCCCCGCACGGGCCGAATTGCTCAGCCCCAGCACCGGGATCGGGGCCTTCACGCTTTGCGAGGTGATGTTGACCACCCGGCCCCAGCCCCGCTCCATCATGCCCGGCACCAGCGCCTTGATGAAGGAGATGGGCGTCAGCATGTTGGCATCCAGCGCCTTGATGAAATCGTCACGGTCCCAGTCCGTCCATTTCCCCGGCGGCGGGCCACCCGCGTTCGTCACAAGGATATCAACGCCTTCTGCGGCACTTATCACCTTCTTTTGCCCGTCCGGCGTGGTCACGTCGCAGGCCACGGTGGTCACCTCCACGCCAAAGTCTCCGCGAATGGCCTCGGCCGAGGCTTCCAGCGCGTCTTCCCCCCGCGCGTTCATCACCAGGTCCACGCCCGCCTCCGCCAGCGCCCGGGCACAGCCCAGCCCCAGCCCTTTCGACGACGCGCAGACCAGCGCGCGTTTACCTTTTATTCCAAGGTCCATGATAGTCTCTCCCGATCGTTTGCCCTCAGTTAGCATTTCCGCCCCTACCGGGACCAGCGAAACCCCCGCGCGCGTCGCCGTGTTGACCACATGACGCCACAATCCTAGGCTATGCCGTCCAGTCACGGCAGCGCCGGTCCACCAACGGACCGCAACAGGCAAAAGGAACATGATGACCAAGGGCCCAGATCGTCCGGCTTATGCCATCCCCGTCCTTAGGGCGGCGGATTTCACGGTCATCAACGGGGCCAACCTTGGCGATTCCATATCCTTCGCCGACGAGCTGGATCTCGACGACACCTACGACCTGCGAGTCGGCGCCCGCCTGCACCGCCTGTCGCTGGCCCCCGGCGACGGCAACGCGCTCACCGTCGTGGACGGCTCCCGCCTCGGCACGCCCGGCGCCACCGTCCATCTCGACAGTTGCCTGACGGTGATGTCCGCCAACGGCCAGACCTCCGAAATCCTGATCCTGGTCGAGGTCGACGCCGCCGGCGACGTGGCCCAGGTCTATGCCCACCCTCTGGCCCAGTTGAAACCGCGCACCGGCTACAGCCTGGTCGGCATCGACACCGTCAACGCCCGCCAGAAATTCGCCGAGGTGGCCTGCGTTTCCTTCTCGAAGGGCACGCATATCACCATGGCGTCCGGTGCCCAGACCCCGATCGAGGATCTCAAGGTCGGCGACCGCGTCCTCACCCGCGACGACGGCCCCCAACCCGTGCGCTGGATCGGCCAGTCCACCGTCCGCGCGGTGGGCGAGTTCTCCCCCATCCGCATCCGCGCGGGCGTGATGAACAACACCGGCGACCTGCTGGTCAGCCCCGATCACCGATTGTTCGTCTATCAACGCTCCGACGCGCTCGGCGCGGGCCGGTCAGAGGTTCTGATCCGCGCCCGCCACCTCGTGAACGGCGACACCGTGGTGCAGGAGGATGGCGGCTTCGTCGATTACTACCAGCTTCTCTTCGACACCCACCAGATCATCTATGCCGAGGGCATCGCCGCCGAGACGCTGCTGGTCGACACGCGCACCCGCGCCGTCCTGCCGCAGGAGCTCAACGACGAACTGGCCCGCGCCCTGCCCGCCGGCGGCCATGCCAGGCGGACCCACCTCGAATTCGAAGTAAACGAGGGCGAGATCCGGCCCGACATGGCCAAGCTGCTCAAGGCCGCCTCGACGCGCTAGGCTGCCTCACACCTCCGAATAGGTGTAAAAGAACTCCTCGCGCACGATCTTGCCGTCCGCAACGGTGTAGACGCCGACCTCTTCCATGTCCGACACCTTGCCGGTCTCCGTCTCCTTGACCTTCGAGCGGAAGATCACCGCGAACCGGTCGTCGCCATGCCACATCGGGCCGGTCACCTCGGCCTCCAGCATCTCCATCGCGCCCTCCCACCATTCGTGCTTGGCCCGGATCCCGTCCAGCCCGTGGGTCTCGCGGCCCTGCCCCATGTCGACGGCCTCCACCGAAACCGCGTCGGCGGCGTAAAGCCGCTCCAGGTTTTCCTTCGCCCGGCCCTCGCGGCATCCGGCCACCAGTTCTGTCCCAACCTGCATCATGTCCATCTCTAGAATCTCCCATATGTGTGTTCTCGTAATGTTCCGATACTGCCACGACGGACCTGCCCGGTCCACTGGCGTCTCGGTCCCTATGCCGCCTCTGGCCACATCCTGACAGCATCACCCTGGCACACCAAAATGACACCGACGCGATGCCACTCGGATACCGACGCGATACCGACGCCCGAATCTTGCACCTGCCCCGCGCCGCCTCTATAGCGTCGCTCATGTTGGATACCGTCCCAAATCGCCCCGATCTGCCGGCCGAAATCGCCCGGCGGCGCACCTTTGCCATCATCAGCCACCCCGATGCCGGCAAGACCACCCTGACCGAGAAGTTCCTGCTTTACGGCGGCGCCATCCAGATGGCCGGCCAGGTGCGCGCTAAGGGCGAGGCGCGGCGCACCCGCTCGGACTACATGCAGATGGAAAAGGACCGGGGCATTTCCGTCTCTGCTTCGGCAATGTCGTTCGATTTCAACACCTTCCGCTTCAATCTCGTCGACACGCCCGGCCACTCGGACTTTTCCGAAGACACCTATCGCACCCTCACGGCCGTCGATGCCGCCGTCATGGTGATCGACGGCGCGAAAGGCGTGGAAAGCCAGACGCAGAAGCTTTTCGAGGTCTGCCGCCTGCGCGACCTGCCCATCCTGACCTTCTGCAACAAGATGGACCGAGAAAGCCGAGACACATTTGAAATCATTGACGAAATCCAGGAAATGTTGGCCATTGACGTAACGCCCGCTTCCTGGCCGATCGGCGTCGGTCGCGATTTCATCGGCTGCTACGACATGCTACGCAACCGGCTCGAACTGATGGACCGCGCCGACCGCAACAAGGTCGCCGAAAGCGTCAAGATCGACGGTCTGGACGACCCCAAGCTTGAGGACCACGTCCCCGCGCATCTGGTCGAGAAACTGCGCGAAGACGTTGAAATGGCACGCGAATTGCTGCCCGAACTGAACCCCCAATCGGTTCTCGAAGGCCACATGACCCCGATCTGGTTCGGCTCCGCCATCAACTCCTTCGGCGTCAAGGAACTGATGGATGGCATCGGCACCTACGGGCCAGAGCCGCAGCCGCAATCAGCCGAGCCTCGCCAGATTTCACCTGAAGAATCAAAGGTTTCCGGCTTTGTCTTCAAGGTCCAGGCCAATATGGACCCCAAGCACCGCGACCGCGTCGCCTTCGTGCGCATGGCGTCCGGGCACTTCAAGCGCGGCATGAAACTGACCCATGTGCGCTCCAAGAAGCCCATGACGGTCTCCGCCCCCGTGCTCTTTCTCGCCTCCGACCGCGAACTGGCCGAAGAGGCCTGGGCCGGCGACATCATCGGCATCCCCAACCACGGCCAGCTGCGCATCGGCGACACCCTGACCGAAGGCGAGGCTCTGCGCGTCACCGGCATCCCCTCTTTTGCGCCGGAACTCTTGCAAAACTGCCGCGCGGGCGACCCGATGAAGGCCAAGCACCTGGAAAAGGCCCTGATGCAATTCGCCGAGGAAGGGGCCGCCAAGGTCTTTAAACCCACAATGGGCGCGGGCTTCATCGTCGGCGTCGTGGGCCAGCTGCAATTCGAGGTCCTGGGCAGCCGGATCGAGCTGGAATACGGCCTGCCCGTCCGGTTTGAGGCATCCCAATTCACCTCCGCGCGCTGGGTCCACGGGCCGAAAGAGGCGGTCGAGAAATTCACCAATGCCAACAAGCAGCACATCGCGCTCGATAACGATGGCGACACGGTCTACCTCACCCGCCTGCAATGGGACATCGATCGCGTCGAGCGGGACTACCCCGAGATCAAGCTGTCGGCGACCAAGGAAATGATGGTGTGACAGGCCTCTTCGCATCATCCTGGCACAATGAATGACCAGGTTTACCCCGGCGGATTTGCCTCACTCGTTAGGCGGTTCGAGAGCAAGCGCACCCAATTCACCAATTGGCAAGACCTGCTGCCGCCAGTCGATGCAGACCTTTCGCCTTACTTCCACGCGACCGTTTCCCCCGGTCCCGTGCCACCGCGCCGGAAAACGCGCGACATCCATGAAAAACACGAGGATTTCAGCGCCCAACTGGCCGGCTACAGCGAGGCGCACGTGCTGAACGCGATCCTCATCGCGGTGCTGCGCCGGCGTGATCCGCCGGATGAGGCCCTGACCCTGTTTTTCCGCCTGTGGTCCGACCATGGCGCACGTCTGGTCAAGGACATGCCCGTGCGCTGGATGGTGTCCTCCGCCACCACCTTTGCGGATCATGGCCGGACCGGCGACCAACGCGCCTGCGGGATGGGGCTGGCGGTGCTCTTCGACACGATCAAGCTCTACGAGAGCGAACGCAGCTACAGCGGGCTCTCCGGGCGAAAACTCTTCAGCCTTCCACCCGGTGAAAAGCGCCACAGCATGCCCTTCGCGGTCACCCGCTATTCCTTCAAGTCGGGCGACCTCGACAAGAACATGCTCGCCCGGCTCTGGCTGCTGTCCGAGGCCGACGCGACCATCGCCCCCCTCGCCCGCGCGATGCTGCGGCTGGTCGTCTCCGACACGCGTACCGTCTTCTCCCGGGTTCAGCGGATGAAGGCCGCACGGGCAGAGCGTCGCGCCAGGAAGCAACCGTGAGCCTGCAAAACCGCGTCCTGCCCACGGGCGAGATCGCGGCCACGCCCGAACGCGGCACCCTCATGGGCAACCGCGGCATCCTGCATGACGCCGATCGGCAGCTGGGAAAGGCCCGCTGGCGCCACCCGCACTGGGTCACCTGCGTGCTGGACTTCAAGGACCGCCGTCGCAAGCTCATGCAGCCCGAAGCCTACACCGAGCTTTTCTTTCTCGACGAGCCCACGGCGCTTGCCGCCGGTCACCGCCCCTGCGGCGAATGCCGCCGCGCCGCGTTCAGACGCTTCGTTTCGCTCTTCCACGCCGCCAACGGCACCGCGACACTGGACGAGATCGACCGCCTGATGCACCGTGACCGCGTCACCCGCAGGCGCGCGCAGGTCCGCCACACCGCCCCGCTTGAACGCCTGCCCGACGGCGCCTTCATCCTGCACGACGACGCGCCGCATCTGGTCTGGGGCGGACATATCCTGCGCTACGCCCCCGGCGGCTACACCACCGCCTTGCCCCGCAGCTCAGGGCCCGCGACCGTGCTCACCCCGGCCTCGACCGTCGCCACGCTGGCCGCAGGGTACCGCCCCGTGCCGCACCCCTCGGCCACACAGGACCGCTCCTGATCTTCCCCTGGCTCAAAATATCCCCGCCGGAGGCACGGGCCTCTTGCGCGCCTACCGCCCCTGTCACATGCTCCGGCCATGAGCAGTGATCCCACATGGGGCATCGTCGCCACGATCAAGGCGCCCGCCCAGGACATCCTGAATTTCGCCGCGCACCATCTCGACCTGGGCGCGCACCGCGTCTTCGTCTATCTGGACGAGGACGCGCCCGAGGCCCGCTCGGCGCTCAAGCGGCACCAAAAGTGCCGCGCGATCCTGACGGATGCCGATTACTGGAAACGCCGCCGCCGCGACAAGGGGCGTCCGGACGCGCACCAGCACCGCCAGTCGTTGAACGCCACCCATTGCTATACACGCGATCCGCAGGTCGACTGGCTCCTGCATGTCGACGTCGATGAATTCCTGCAGCCTCTCTCGCCGCTTGCCGCCCAACTGGCTGCGATCCCGCCCGGCATCCTCTCCGCCCGCGTGCGCCCGATCGAGGCGATGCAGCCCGATCCCGCCGACCCGCCGCCGCCCGGCGCGATTTGGTGCAAGGGCTTCGACCCCGTGCTGCGGATCCGCCGCGAACAGACCGCCAGGCTTTACCCCTGCTACGGCGAGCATCTGAACGGCGGCTTTCTCAGCCACGTCGCCGGGAAGATCTTCGTGCGCACAGGGCGGCCCGATGTCAGCATCCGTATCCACAACGCCTTCGTCGGCAAGACACGCGATTCCAACCTCTTCGACCTCGACGAATGTCACCTCGTGCATCTTCATGCCCCCACCTGGGACGACTGGCAGGCGCGCTTCCGCTACCGGCTCAGCCAAGGCTCCTACCGGCCCGACCTCAAGGCCAACGCCCGGCACTCGGAAACGGCCCTGACGATGCACCAGCTGTTCTCGATGCTCGAATCCGAGGGCGGCGAAGACGCCCTGCGCGCCTTTTTCACCGAGGTCTGCGTGGCCACGCCGGATCTGCGCAGCCGGCTCGACGCGCTCGGCCACCTGCACGCGGTCTCCCTCGACCTGGACGCCAAACGCGCCCGCCACTTCTCGAATTTCGCCTGATCGCCCTTGATTGTTGCCGCAACGCACACAATTCACACGTTATATACACTTTGTCCGTCCCGTGGCGTCGCACATTGACCAACGCCCGCCCTTGGGATAGTGGGAGTGAACCAAGGCCCCGCACGCATGGGCCAATTCGAGATGGCGGGCCAGAATCGTGTCCGCAAAACTGTGGACATACATGACCAAATTTTCTGACCTGAGCCTAAACCCCAAGGTTCTGAAAGCCGTCGAAGAAGCCGGCTACGAGACACCCACCCCCATCCAGGCGGGCGCCATTCCTCCCGCGCTCGAAGGCCGCGACGTCCTGGGAATCGCCCAGACCGGCACCGGCAAGACGGCGGGCTTCACCCTGCCGATGCTGTCGCTTCTGGCCCGGGGCCGCGCCCGCGCGCGCATGCCGCGCAGCCTCGTGCTTTGCCCCACCCGCGAACTCGCCGCCCAGGTGGCCGAGAATTTCGACACCTACTCGAAATACCTGAAACTGACCAAGGCGCTCCTGATCGGCGGCGTCAGCTTCAAGGAACAGGAACAGATCATCGACAAGGGCGTCGATGTCCTGATCGCGACGCCCGGCCGCCTGCTCGACCATTTCGAGCGCGGCAAGCTGATCCTCAGCGACGTCAAGGTGATGGTCGTGGACGAGGCCGACAGGATGCTGGATATGGGCTTCATCCCCGATATCGAGCGCATCTTCGGCCTCACCCCCTTCACCCGCCAGACGCTGTTTTTCTCCGCCACCATGGCCCCCGAGATCGAGCGGATCACCAACACCTTCCTCTCCAGCCCCGAACGCATCGAGGTCGCCCGCCAGGCGACGGCGTCCGAGACGATCGAACAGGGCGTGGCGATGTTCAAACCCTCCCGCCGCGACCGTGCCGACAGCGAAAAGCGCAAGCTGCTGCGCGCGCTGGTCGACGCCGAGGGCGACAAGCTGACCAACGCGATCATCTTCTGCAACCGCAAGACGGACGTGGATATCGTCGCCAAATCGCTCAAGAAATACGGCTATGACGCCGCTCCCATCCACGGCGACCTCGACCAGAGCCAGCGCACCCGCACGCTTGACGGCTTCCGCGCCGGTTCTCTGCGCATTCTCGTCGCATCCGACGTGGCTGCCCGCGGCCTCGACGTGCCATCGGTCAGCCACGTCTTCAACTTCGACGTCCCCGGCCACCCCGAGGATTACGTGCACCGCATCGGCCGCACCGGCCGCGCCGGCCGCGCGGGCAAGGCGATCACGCTCTGCAACCCGCGCGACGAAAAGGCCCTCGACGCGGTCGAAAAGCTGATCCAGAAAGAAATCCCGCGCCTCGACAATCCGCTGGGCAATGCCGCGCCCGAGCCCGAGGCCGACGCCACGTCCGAAGAGGCGCCGAAAAAACCGCGCCGCTCGCGCAGCCGCCGCAAGCCGGACGAGGCTCCGCAGAAAACCGACGAGGCCAAGGCAGACACGGCCCCCGACGAGGCGACCGATACCAAAGCCGAGACCAGCCCGGAGGACGACCGCAAGCAATCCTCGCGCGGTCGCGGCAGCTCCGGTAAGAAGCAAGGCGACGACAAGTCCAGGACCGTCGGCATGGGCGACCACCTGCCCAGCTTCATCGCCAAGAGCTTCGACGAACGGATGGTGTCCTGAACCGACCCCGCGGAGTGGGTGAAAACCCACCTCCCACACGCGTCCAACCGACTCCGTAGGGTGGGTTTCCAACCCACCATGCTCCATCGCTCTTATTGTTCGCGTAGGGTGGGCTTCCAACCCACCCGAACACACCCACCCTCGACACCCGCGTAGGGTGGGCGAAAGCCCACGCGCCCTACCGCCGCGCGTTACGACAGCCGGCTGATGATCACCGTCACCTCGGGCTTCTTGCCGATCTCGCCAAGCGCACTCTGCCGCGCCACCTTGCGCAGCCCGTCCTCCAGCGCCTCGTCATCGCTCAGGGTTTTCGACTTCGCGCGCCCCATGAACTGGCTGAGGTCCTCTTCCAGCACATCGACCAGCGGCGCGCGGCTGCTGCCGGTCTCGGCCAGGCCCATCAACTCGCACCAGGGCTCACCAAGCGGCTCGTCGCTCTCGTCGAGGATCACGTTGATCGTCACATGTCCATTGAGCGCCATGCGGATGCGGTCGCGCACGATCCCGTCCAATGCCCCGATCTTCACCGACCCATCCAGATAGGTCCGCCCGGTCTCGACATACTCGGCCACTTCCGCACGGTTGCCCCAAAGGTCGATCATCGTGCCATTCGGCGCCAGAACCCCGTGCAGCTTGCTTTCGCCTGCCAGCTTCACGTGCTCGCGCAGGTGCCGGTGCTCGCCATGCATCGGCACCACGAATTGCGGCTGGACGATCTGGTGCAGCTTCTTCAGGTCGGGCCGGTTGGCGTGTCCCGACACGTGGTACAGCCCGCTGCTGTCATCCACCACGTCCACGCCCTGTTCGCTGAACTGGTTGATGATGCGGATGACGCCGCGTTCGTTGCCCGGAATGGTCTTTGACGAGAACAGGAACGTATCGCCGGGCTTCAGCTCGATCCCGTTATACTTGCCCTGCGCCAGCTGCGCACTGGCCGCCCGGCGTTCGCCCTGGCTGCCGGTGACGATCAGCATCACGTTCTCGCGCGGGATCTCACGCACTTCCTCGGGGCTGATGGTGCGTGGAAAGTCGGTCAGCACGCCGGTCTCGACCGAGGCCTCGATCATCCGCCGCATCGCCCGGCCCAAAAGGCAGATCGACCGCCCGGCCCGCTCGCCCGCCTCGGCCAGCGTCTTCACACGGGCGACGTTGCTGGCAAACGTGGTCGCCACGACCATGCCCTTGCACCCCGCCACCAGCTTCTCGATCTCGGGGCCCACAGTGCTCTCGCTGCGCCCCTCATGGGCGTTGAAAACGTTGGTCGAATCGCAGACCAGCGCCTTCACCCCGGGCTTCGCGATCTCGGCCCACATCCCCTCGTCAAACGCCTCGCCCACCACCGGGCTCATGTCGATCTTGAAGTCGCCCGAATGCACGATCCGCCCAGCGGGCGTGTCGATCACAAGTCCCGAACTTTCCGGGATCGAATGAGAGATCGGCGCGAACCCCACGGTAAATGGCCCGGCTTCGGTCGTCTCGGGCCAGGGCGACACGGTCTGCACCGCCTTCTCGGGATGGCCATGCTCCTCCATCTTGCGCCGCGCGATATTGGCGGTGAAGGCCCGCGCGTAGATCGGCGCGCCCAGCTGGTCATAGTAATGCGCCACGGCACCCACGTGATCCTCGTGCGCATGGGTGATGAACACCGCCTCCAGCTGGTCGCGCCGCTCTTCCAGCCACGCGATGTCGGGGAAGATCAGGTCCACCCCCGGCGTGCCATCCATGTCCGGGAACGTCACGCCCAGATCCACAAGGATATACCTTTCCTTGCCCGGCGCGCCGTATCCGTAGACATAGGCGTTCATGCCGATTTCCCCCGCCCCGCCAAGGGCAAGGTACGTCAATCTCTCACTGCTCATCCCCGATCAGCCTTTCTTGTTATGGGCATGGATCACGGTCAGTCCATGCATCGTCAGATCTTCTCTTATTTCGTCAAACAGCAGGTCGCCCTGCGCGAAGAGCGGCGCAAGCCCGCCCGTGCCGATAATCTTCATCGGCGTCTCATACTCGGCCCGGATGCGGTCGCACACCCCGTTGACCAATCCCACGTACCCCCAGAACACGCCCGACTGCATGCAGTCCACCGTGTTGGTGCCGATCACCTTCTGCGGTTTCGTCACGTCGATATGAGGTAAGGCCGCCGCCGCCATGTGCAAGGCCTCGAGGCTCAGGTTGACGCCGGGGGAAATCACGCCCCCCACATAGGCCCCGTCCTCGGCCACCACGTCGAACGTGGTCGCGGTGCCGAAATCCACCACGATCAGGTTGCCGCCATAAAGGTCATAGGCCCCTGCCGCATTCACCAACCTGTCCGGCCCCACCTGCGTGCCCTCGTCCACCCGCGGCTGGCGCGGCAGGGCGCATTCCGGCTTGCCCACCACGATGGGCCGGCAGCCGAAAAAGCGGTCGGCAAAGACGCGCAGGTTGAACACCACCCGCGGCACCGTGGACGAGATGATCACGTCGGTGATGTCCAGGTCGATCTCGTAATGCTTCACCAGCGTCGAGAACCAAGTGAAATAGGCATCCGCCGTGCGCGCATGGTGGGTCGACGTGCGCAGGGTGCACAGAAACTCCGACCCGTCCCAAATCGCGAAAACCGTGTTGGTGTTGCCGCAGTCGATCGCCAGAAGCATCTTGGCGCCCCTCTCTTTCGTCAGAAAAACACGTCCGCCGCCGGGATGACGTGGCGCGATTTGGCGTCTGTTAGAACAAGATTGCCGCCCGCGTCCACCGTCTCGAACGTGCCGGTAAAGGTCTCGCGCCCGGTTCTTGCGGTAATCACCTCGCCCAGCCGCGCCGCCCGGTCCATCCAGGCCGCGCGAATGGGGGCGAACCCGTAGGTCACGAACTGCGCCTCGAGCCGCGCATAGGCCGGCGCCAGCAAATCGAGGAACTCCTCGGGGTCGATCTCCACCCCCGCCTCGGACATCAGCGACACGGGCCGCACCGCACCCGGCTCGACCGCGTCCGCCTCGGGGGCCGTCCGCAGGTTCACCCCGATGCCGATCGCAAAATGGCTAAGGCTGCTTCCCGCACCCGCGCTTTCCAACAGGATCCCGGCCAGCTTGCCGCCGTTCAGCAACACGTCATTCGGCCATTTCAGCGCAAAGCCCAGGGGCCGCTCGGTCGCAGCCACGAACGCATCGTACAGCGCCAGCGCCGCCACGAAGGACCGCAGCGCCACCTGGTCCGGGCTTTCGGTGGGCCGCATCACCAGCGTCGCCGCGAAGTTGCCCTCCGGGTTGGCCCAGGGCCGCCCACGCCGCCCCCGCGCCGCCGTCTGGTGCCGCGCCAATATCCACTCCGGCCCTTGCAGGCTGGCCGCAATCCGCGCCGCCTCGGCATTGGTGCTGTCCACCTCGTTCAGCACCCGCCGCCCGTATCCTTCTGGCCACGGCTCTTTCATCGTTCGAAAAATTCTCCCGCCGGCGAGGTATCTTTGTCGCGCCCTACATTCTCACCGCGTGTCATCGGAATAGATTTTCCTTTCATCGTAATAATTTAAGGTTTCAGTAGGTCCCGTAATGACCCGGGAAGTGCCACGTTAGAACGTATATAAAACGGAGGATACTATCATGGCAAAATCAAATCAGGCGGGCTTTGCGACGGGCCAGGCCTGTGGCTTTACAAACGCCTGTCGACAGGTCCCAATGGATCTTTCGCTTTCAGTTCTGGGGACGCCAACGCGAGATGGGTCTTGGGTCATATACAAGCGTCAGTCTCGCCGATGCAAGAAAGCAGCCGAACTTGCACCTCAACAGGTACTGCAGGACGTAGACCCGATCAACCAGCGCCAATTGAACCGGCAACAATCCAATTCAACTGATGGACGTATCGAGCATCTTGCATTGGAAGCACACGAGAAACACAAGAAAAGCCTCAAGCATGGTGGGTCCGATGGCAAATGGTTCAGCCCTCTTCGGCTGCACGTCCTGCCAAAGCTAGGCAAGAGGCCGATTGTTAAGATTGACCAGGAAGACATCGCGCGTGCGTTGGAACTCATCTGGCAAGAGAAGCCGGTTACCGCCAAAAAGTGCGTTTCCAAGTTGAGAACGGTATCCAGAAACTGACCGGCCTCAGCCGCTCGACGATTTACAGACATATTAACGCTGGCACATTTCCAGCACCCGTAAAACTGATCGAGCGTCTTATCGGATGGCGCCACAGCACGATTTCTGAATGGATCGCGGATCGCCAAGAGGTTTGACTTCGTAGGTCCCGCACCCGCCCGGCATATAGAGTGTCGGGCGGCTCTCGGCCCAAACCAGACCTTCGGCAGGAGAAGTGGAGCCGCAGCATAGCTTTTTCGGAGCAGTCATTCGGGTTTGCATGCAGCATCCTCCAGCAGTTGACGGTCAATCCCCGCGCTTATTCGTCCACAGTTCCCGACGTACGAGATCACCTTTGTTATCCATAAACGATAGCAAATCCATGGTGCTGCAGGTTGGCCAAAGCTCGCACCGGCTGTGTTTCTCCCCTTTCACAACTGATCCAGGCCGCGCGCCTCGAGACTGCGGGCCATATCGTCGGAAAGACGAATCGCTCTCACCCCGAGAGGCATCATGATGCGGCCGGGCGCATGCACGAAGTGGCGCGGTCGGACGTCGCGGAGGCGGGCGGGCCAAGTGCCGCTTAACCGGGCGACGAGGAGTATGTCCTTCATGTCACGCAATAGCAGGGGCCAAATCCGAAGGGCGAACAGGAGGATGAGCCGAAGCCTGAACGGCAGTACGCGCTCGAAAAGCATCAACAGGTGGGTCGGGGCCGTCAGCCGATGCAGCCAGAAGATCGGCATGGCCGTCAGCATGAACCGGACCGAGATCTCCAGCGCCAAGGCCCAGTCGACCCTGCCGTTCACGATCAGCATGCCAAGCAGCAGGACAGGGGCATGCCACGCCAACGGCCGCGCGTCACGAAGCGTGGCCCTTGGCCCCGCGGTTGCGAGGAATAGTCCGGTTGCGAGCAAACTCAGCAGGGGCAGCCAGGTCGCCGGTGCCAGAACGCCGAACAGCGCGATGGCGAGCGCGACCATCCAGAGCAACAGTGTGCGATTCCAGACAGAGGCAGGTCCGCGCGTATCAGACATCGATGAGTTTCCCGTCCGACATGCGAAGGTGCCGATCGGCAAAGTCCGGAACGGGCCATTGCGGATCGTGAGTGACCGCAATGACCGTCAACCCTGTACGGTGCACGATCCGCCGAAGTGCGGAGAGTATTGATGCCATCGCGCCGGCATCCAGCCCGCAAAAGGCCTCGTCCAGCAAAAGAAGGCGCGGCATCGATGCAACCGCGCAGGCCAGAACCAAAGCTTGTTTCTGACCGTGTGACAGGGTGAGGGCAGCCTGCTCGGCGAACTGCGAGAGACCGAAGATACGAAGGCACGTCTCGGCGCCCGGTTTCGGAATGGCGCTGGCCACTTCGATCTCGCCGCGCACGGTGCGGCCGGTCAGGCGCAGTTCAGGATCTTGCAGAACAAGCGCGGTTTCCCGGGCCAGGTTGCCCGCGCCTGCCATGTCGCGCCCCAAGATGCGCCGGGTGCCAGAGAGCGTGGGCATGTCGCCGGCGACCGCGCGCAGAAGTGTGGACTTGCCGCAGCCATTTGCACCGCTGACGGCGGTTATCGAGCCCGGCGGCAAGACAAGGTCGATGTTGCGCAGTACCGACGCCGTGTCCTCGTAGCCTGCGGTGAAGGAAACTAGCTCAACTGCAGGCCCTGCTGAAGCGACGGGGGCGTAATCGGTCCACCTTTTACAAAAGCCGGCCACAAGATCCGGCTCGGGTCGAAGGCCTGTCGTGGCATGAAGCACGCGGGTCCGGCCAGATGGCAGCCCTCCCTCCGTTTCCAGGGCCTCTGCCGCGCTGACCACGACCGCTCGGCCTTGGCCGAGCCATTCGGTGATCGCAGCGTCGAGCCGCCTCCGCCCGCTGTCGTCCAACTGCGCGTAAGGCTCGTCGAGAAAGAGCGCATCGGGTTCCAGCGCGTGCAGCGCGCCGAGAAGTGTCCGGCATTTCCAGCCCATGGAAAGTGCATCGGTTCGGGCTTTCGCGCGGTCGTCCAGTCCGAAGGTCGCAAGAGCGCGGGCCGTGCGCCGGGCGATGTCCGCATCCGGCATCTGCGCTGCGACTAATGCGAAGGCGATCTCTTCCTCTACGGTCTCGGCCACGAGCTGTGTCGCGGGATTCTGCCCAAGCAGAACCGCACCGGGCCAGCGTGCCGGGTGCGCCGCGCGCCAATCGCGCAACGCCCTGGAAAGAAGCGTCGTCTTTCCGCTGCCGGTCGGTCCCGAGACCAAGGTCAACTCGCCCGGGACCGTCAATTCGGCCGTCAATGGTTGCGCTTCGGCCAGGGCTTTGTCTCCCACCGTCCCGGCGCGGCTTCGTGGACCATCAGAACCGGGACGCCACCGATCAGAACGGGACGGAACTGATCCGGCACGACCACCCGGTCTTCATCCAGCGGCGGCGGCGCATCGCGCTCCATCACGGCCAGTCGCACGCCGCGCTCGGCTAGGTCCGCGACCGAGTTGTCTAGCGGCCGCTCTTCCAGCGCCGTTACCTCGATGAAGCGCCCGCACCATCCGTGGGCGGTAAGCCCGACCGCACCGAGCGCACCGATTATGCCGCCATTGTCGCCGCCCAGGCCCTCGAGGATCAGGCCTTTGCCGACCCGGATCGCATCGGCCTGCGTCAGAACGCGACGCCTGCAATCGACGCCATGCTCAATTACCCGGGGTGCAACGTCCCGCACAAGGCCAAGGCAGATGCCCGGATCGCTCCCGTCAGAGGCCAGGGCGCGGACATGGTCGCGGGTCGTCTCTGCAATCTCGGGCACGAGCGACGGATCGGACACCCGCACGATGGCGCAGGCCGGGCTGTTCCAGGAGGTGTAGGGAATCTCGGGAACCATCAGGAACTGATGCCGGACCACGCCGACCATCTCGGCGCCGGTCGGCAGGACGTCCTTCAACCGCCGCGTGATCTTGCCGGTGCCAAGTTCGGCCCCTTCGACATCCGTATCCTCGACCCCGATCAGCAAAAGGTTCGGATCGAGAGGTGAGAAGTGTTTCATGATACCCCCGGTGATAGCCCGCCACGTTCAAGCCGCCTTGCCACGAGAAGGGCCAAGACCCCGCCAAGCAAACCGAACATTGCCGCGGGGATCAGTTTCAGCCCCGCCGTGGTCAGTGCCAGATTCCAATCCATCCCGATCAACAGGTTCTGTGCCAGTTGCGCAGGTGCGCGTCCCAGACCGGCGGCAACCCCCATCAGGGCCGCGCCCCAGAACTGCCTTGTCAGCCCGAGGGCTGCCAGCGCATCGACCATCAGCCCTGCCATGCCGGTCTGAAGCAGGACCAGCGGCCCGGTCTTGCCCAGCCCGAGTGCCATCATGGCCAGCCCCGCCAGAACGCCCACGAACGTAGCCGAAAGCCCGCGCGGCACCAGCGTGCGTCCCAGGACAAGGCAGAACGCGAGAAAGATCGCGCTATGCCCCGGAATGCCCAGTTTCAGGCGGAAAAAGACCTTCGTGCTTACCAGCAATACCGTGCATAGCGTGAGGAACATCGCCTCGCGCAGTCGAAAGCCGCCAATGTATCCCTTGTCTGAATGTCCTGTCATGGCGGTCACTTTCTCAGAAGCGGATGCGACCGCCGACCTGGAAGGTCAGTCCAGCCTGCACGAAGCCATAGCTGTCTTGGTAATCCTCGTCGAAGAGGTTGCGGACACGTCCATAGATTTCGGCGTTCTGTCCCTCGAACGCGTGCGTGATGCCGAGGTCGACCAGATGGAAGTCCCCCACGTTGCGCGATTGCGTTCCATTGCGGTTGAGCGTCAGGTTGTCCAGAACCGCGAGATACTGCGCGTCAATGCGGGTCCCGCCGTTGAAGCGATAGCTTCCCGACAGCACGAACTTGTGCCGCGGCCGGTTTTGTAAATCTCTCGAAGGCGCGGCAACACTGCGGTTTTCGGCATCGAGAAAAGTGTAGCCGAGGCCCACCGTCAAGGGTTCAATCGGGGAGGCGCGATAGTCGATTTCCAGCCCGCGCATTCGTAGCTTCTCGACGTTCTCGGACAGACCGCTCGGGCCGCGCTCGATATAGTCCTTGGCGTCGGTCTGAAAGAGGCTTGCGGACAGTGTCGCGTTCCAAAAGGCGAAGCTTCGGTCGATGCCGACCTCGTAATGCAGCGTCCGCTCCGGATCGAGGTTCGGGTTTCCACGATCCGCGGCGAAAAGGTCCCGCAAAGTCGGGAATCGGATTTCTCGGGCATGCTGGGCGCGAAGCGTGGTTTGGCTGTCGAGATCGTAGGTCGCAGCGATGCGGTAATACGTGTCCCCATCCGTTCGGCCGTTCCGCGTTTGCTGAGCGTAGCCGAGACCGGCAACCAAGCCGATCCGATCGACGGGGCGAAATTCGTACTCGATACCGGCGCTCAGTATTTCGGCAGAGGCGTCTGTGTTGATGGGCTGTTGGGTTACGCCACCGCCGCCGCCTCCACCACCACCTCCTCCACCGCCGCCTCCGCCGCCTCCGGAGACTCGTTCAATCCCGCTGGCGGACCAGTCCTGATGCTCATAGCCAAGCACACCCGAAAGTTGGCCTGCGCCGTTGAGGTCGGAGGTCACGAGCAACTGGCCTCCCCAGATCGTGCTGGTCGCGTCTTCGGTGAAAGACCCAGCGGCAGTTTGCGTGTCGAAGCCGGCGTCGTCGTAGCTCTTCGTGAATTCCTGCTCTTCTGAATAGTAGAGGCGCGGCGTGAAGGTGAGAGTTCCCACTTGGTGCGTTCCGACGATTTGGAAGCCGCGTACCGAGTAATTCTCGACACGCTCGAACCGCGTACGACTTGCGAAATCGTCGACCGCACGATCATAGATCGAAGGCGGCTTGCCGTATTCACCTTCGGAATAGGTCGCACTGAACCCGATCGATGTGTCACTGTTGAGCCGGTAGACGCCGCTTGCCAAAAGCTTGGTCTCCTCCCGGTCGCTGTTGATCCGGTCGCCCTTCGGCTGAACCGGTGTCGCGGTGAAATCGTCCGAAAGCGGCCACAGGCGGACGGTCAGAAAAGGTTAGCGGATGCCGAAAATTCAGAAGCCCGGGCATAAACTTTAGTCATATAGCTCTCGATCGCGGTGATGTTGTGACTCCAGTCCAATAGATTTCGAGTGCCCGACGCGGGACATCTCCGGAAAACGAGGCATGAGCAGCCTCCTTTTTCGGAGCACAACCAAATGAGAACAACCATTGCCGTGGACGATGATCCAGCAACTCAGCCCCTGTTCGAGCAGGCCATGGAACATATTGCCCGTAGCTATCGCACGGCCTTTTCCGCGGACACCCGTATCCGGCCCTCGCGCCTCGTGATCACGACGGCCCGCACCGGCGAGGTGGCTTGCGCCATGAGCATCCGATGCCATGACGAGACCTTTTTCTCGCAGCAGTACCTTGACGCACCGGTCAGCGAGCTTCTGTCGCGTCGAACCGGGTTGGCGGTGGGTCCCGTGGAGATCCTCGAAGTTGGAGCGCTTGCCTGCAGCTCGCCGTTTTCCGCCTATCCGACACTGCGCGCCGTATTCGAGTGGGGGCGGGAGCGCGGGATCGGCTGGGGACTTTTTACCGCGACCACCGAGGTACGGCGGCTGATCCAGAGGGCGCGCATCACGCCGCTCATGCTGGCGCCGGCGCAAGCCAATCGGGTACAGGATCCGGATCAATGGGGAGATTATTACGACCATGATCCATGGGTCTGCGCCTTTCGCGACCCGATTCAGCCGGCTGATGCCGCGATGCCGCGGGCGGAGATTGCCTGATGACTCATCGTGTTTTCCGTGCGCTGGCTCTGCATGGGCTACGAACCCCGTACAAGACTGCCCTGCGCTCGGGTGCGCGGCGCATCAATTACGGCGCCCTGACGCGTTTCCTCGCCCAAAGCGCCGACATACTTGCGGGCAGCCCGCGGGTTGTCGGAATTACCACCAGCGATCCGCTGGAGGCTGCCCTTGCCGATCTGGCGTTGACCTTTCACGGTCATGTCGCGGTGCATATGCCGCCGTTCTTTTCACCCATCCAAAGGGCGCATATCGTCGAGGCGGCTGGCATCGAGACGTTCATCGGCGAGTGTAACGCGGCGGCGGTGACCGAAGGTTTGCCGCGCCCGGAAGAGTGCCCACCTCTGAACGGGCCGCTAAGCCTGCCTGTCATCGGTGCACGGCGGATCATCTTTACATCGGGATCATCCGGGGCGCCGAATGGTGTGCTTATCGGTGAACAACAGATGGCGGCGGCGATTGCCGGGCTGGAGAGAGCGATATTACCCAATTCGGACGATACGCATCTTTCGCTACTCCCCATGGCGCAATTGCTGGAACAGGTGGCCGGTCTTTACCTGCCGCTTCTGGCCGGAGCCGAAGTCTGTTTCTGTCCGGAGGCTCTGCATGCGCTCTTCGGCGGGCCGATGGCGCCGGTCATGGCGGCCATGAGCGACGCGCGTCCGACCACGACGGTCCTCGTTCCAGCGCTGCTCGCGCGGATGGTGTCCGAACTCAAGGCAACCGAGCGTACCGCGCCCGAGAGCCTGCGCCTTGTTGCCGTGGGCGGCGCGATGACCTCGCCGGCTCTGCTGGCCAGTGCCAAGGACCAGGGCTTGCCCGTCTACGAGGGATACGGTCTTTCGGAATGCTGCTCGGTCGTGGCGTTGAACATGCCCGAAAGCGCACGGCCCGGGACGGTGGGCAAGGTTCTGGACGGGGTCGAGGTGCGTATCGACGATGGCGAGATCGTCGTGTCGGGTCCGACCGTGATGGAAGGTTATGTCGGGCAGTCACCGGTCAGGGGAGAGTGGCGCACCGGGGACCTCGGGCGCATCGAAGACGGCCACCTGATCCTGGAGGGCCGCAAGGACTGGCTGATCGTCACGCCCCAGGGTCGCAACATCAACCCCGAGTGGGTCGAGTCCTGCCTTTGCGCCGATCCACGCATTCCCGCTGCCGGGCTTCATCTGGCGCAGGACGGACAGCTTGAGATCATCGCCGTCGTCACCGGGCCAGTTGATCCTGCAAAAATTGAACGCCTGTTGGCAGGCCTGCCGCACTATGCCCGTCCCGTGCGCGTCCGCTTCGTACCTGCGTCGCATGAAGGGCTTCTGAAACCTGGCGGCGGCATTGACCGGAGTCAGCTTGAACGGCTCTCGGCGATGCTGCCGTACCGTTCCCTTTCCCATGACCAGAAGGAGTGTGTCGCATGACACCCAAGACCCCCGTTGCCCTGATCACCGGGGCCGGTTCTGGAATCGGCCGCGCGCTTGCCATCGAGGCGGCGCGGTCGGGCCATGACCTGATCCTCGTGGGGCGTCGGATGCAGCCGCTCGAAGACACGGCGGCGCATATCGGTGCCGCAAACGTGCGGCTGGTGCCCGCGGATATCACGACGCAAGCCGGTCGCGCCGCTGTTGTCGAGGCCGCCGGGGACCGGCTCGATTTCCTTGTGAACAACGCCGGGCGACTGGCGGTCGGGCGGCTCACGGACCTTGGCGACGAGGAGATCGCGCAGACCGTTGGCACCAACCTGACAGCCGCTGTGCAACTGACGCGCGACCTTGTCCCGGCCCTGTCAGCGGCAGAGGGGCGGATCGTCAATATCGGCTCGATGTTCGGGTTGATCGCCTTTCCTTACTTCTCGGCCTATTCGGCTACGAAATTCGCCCTGCGAGGCCTGTCCGACGCGCTGCGCCGCGAGTTGTCGGAGTTCGGCATCACCGTGACCTACGTGGCCCCCCGCGCCACACGCACCCCGGCACAAGGTACATTTGCCCATCTGGTCGAGCCTTTCGGAATGGTACTGGACTCGCCAGAGCGCGTCGCTAGTCGCGCCTGGGCGGGCATCATGGCAGGCCGCAAGACGATCTATCCCGGTTTCGGCGAGCGCATATTTGCGCTGCTTCAGGCGATTGCGCCGTCTCTGATCGACACCGCGCTGACCCACAAGGCCGGCACGGCCCGCGCGCAGGCCGCGCTCAATTCCTACACCACGCAGAAAGAGGCTTGACTCATGAGCTACAACATCATCCGCCCGACCGTAGAGGGGCAGCCCGTGACCGACGCTCCCGTGGTGGAGCAGATCCGGTCGCACCTGCAAGAGGACGGCTGGACGCTCTTGCGCGGCTTTCGCCCCGATATGGCGGCATTCAGTGCGCTAACCACCGCGCTCTGTCGGAAGATCACGTTCGACCCGGCGCGGGAATACGGCGACGCCAACACGCAGAAGGTCGACGCCGGTACCGGCCCAATCGGCCTGCATACCGAGAACGGCAATACGCCCGTCTGTCCCGATATCGTCGCCTTCTACAGCCCGGTCGCGGCCTTCGAGGGCTCGCAGACGACCGTGTGCGACGGACGCGAGGTCTACGGCGCGATGAGTGACACTCAAAAGGCCCGGTGGCAGCGCGACATGATCGTGGAACGCTACCTGCCCGAGGAGCTCTGGAAGCGCTACCTGGCCAACGAACACCCTGCGATTTCCCGTCCCGACGAAGTCACGCCGGAACATGTGGAACAGTTCCGCTCCGCGATCCCGAACCAGGATTTCGACCTGCTGGACGATGGCGGCATCAACTACCGTCTGACCGTGGCGCCGGTGCGCGGCTCCGCCCTGTCCGGCGGTCAGGGGTTTGCCAACGCGGTGCTTGGCCCGTCGCACAACTACGCGCCGCCGCGCTATCGCTTTGGCGACACGGATCTTGTCAGCGCGGACGAGATCGAGGAGATGCGCGCGCTGGCCGAGGCCTGCATACACGAGATCAACTGGCAGGATGGCGACATCGCCGTTCTGGACAACACCCGCGTCATGCATGGCCGTCGCGCTATCATCGATACCAACCGCCTGCTGTTCATCGGCATGGGCAACGTCTGACACAACCCGTTCGGAAACCCACATGCCATCAAAGGAGACCAAGACCATGAAACGTATCGCAACCCTCATCCTGTTTTCCCTTTTTGCCGCCAGCCCGGCGCTGGCCGACCCGATTGAAGGCCTCTGGAGAACCGCGCCCGATGACCACGGCGATGTCGGCTACATCCGCGTCGGCACCTGCGGCCCGAGCTATTGCGGTGTGCTGGAGCGCGCGGAAAACGCGCAGGGCAAGGCGATCCAGCCAGATACGCTTGGCCGCAAGATCGTCTGGAACCTGACCCACAGCAGCGCAACCGAATACAAGGGCCGGATCTATGCCCCCGACCGCGACAAGGAATACATGTCGAAGCTGGAGCTTTCGGGCAATCGCGTCTCGGTCAATGGCTGCGTGCTTGGCGGGTTGATCTGCCGCAACGGCGGCCACTGGACTCGGGTGCAGTAAGCACGACGCCCATAATGCGTCGCGAGCCGCTTCATTGCAGCTGACGGCAGGCCCTTTCCGAAGGGCCTGTTCGACGTTTCCAGGGGCGCGGAATGACGCAGGTCGCCACGGCAAGTCGCCATTGCCCTTGCGCCTTTCTTGCCGTTTCATACCAGCTAGGATCTTCGAGGATAGTTCCATGCAGCATGTAGGGTCCATGCAGGCCGGCACCCTGAAATACGTCACCTTGTTTCTGATCGGCAGCGTCGTCTTTTTCGTCTTCGACGTGGCGAGCGACATCTACGAGCGCGTGATCGCCAGCAATGCGCCGAGTTTTCTGGACCTGACGCACCTGTTCTTCGAGGTGTTCTCGGCCGGGGCGCTGATCTTGGCGATCCGGGTCCTCGTTCGTCAGTTGCGGTGGCTTCAGGCACGCAACACCAGGCAGTCAGACTCGCTCAGTTTCCTGCGCGGAGAGATGGACAGCTTCGTTCACGCAAAGTTTGATGAGTGGAGCCTAACGTCGGCGGAGCGTGATATCGCGATGTATATGCTCAAGGGCCTGAGCATTGCCGAAATCGCTGCGGCCAGGTCCACCGCGGAGGGCACGGTCAAGGCGCAGACCTCTAATATCTTCCGTAAGACGGGCGTTGCCTCGCGCATGGAACTGATGAGCCTGTTCATGGACGAGTTCCTGGACATCGGTGCGGAAATTGATGGCAGGCTAAGGCAGGTTGGATAGTTTTTCACCGGAAACCCGTAGCACGCGTGTCCGTCTTCAGAGTTTTTCGGACAAGTCGTTTGTTTTGGTAACGGCGGCTCTGGTTCGGTTTCTGTTTGAGTTTAGGCGGCCGCGGCTTTGTGCTGCAACCGGCGCTTTCGGATTGTCTGTTTCTTGATCTCCTCTCTCATTTTCAGGGTCGTCCGACCCCGACCGTGGTAGACGTCAGCCGGCGTCAGGTTATCCAGGCTCTCGTGGTATCGCCGTGTGTTGTAGTATCCGACGAAGTCGCCGATCTGGCGTTCAAGATCCCCCGGCAGATAGTAGTTTTCCAGCAGGATCCGGTTCTTCAAGGTTTGATGCCAACGCTCGATCTTGCCTTGGGTTTGTGGGTGATACCCTGCAGGGCAGTGGATAGACCGAAGCCTCTGACACAAAATACGTTTCCGTGTCGGCGAGCCTGCTGGTACCAAGACTGCGCAATGGAATGAAATCTACGCTGCAGTTGACCGAGCTGCTGCCAAGGGTGTGATTGTTATCTGGGTGTCCACCTAACCGGCGCCAGCTCAGACCGACATGCGCGCCAATCAAGGCGTACTGAAGGACATCGCAATATTCCAGACGGCGGTTACGGCCGGCGACCTAGCCACACCGGTCTTCTTGACCAAGTAAACTTCGCGTTCCGACGAGGGCTGCAACGGGAGCGCGCGCACGCCGTCGATCTGCCGCGGCAGGGCGAGCGCGGCGACGACGGCCACCCCCTGCCCGCGCCGGACCAACGCGAGTATCGAATGGGTCTGCTGGATGCGGTGCTGAATCTCGGGTTGCACACCCGAGGCGCGAAACCAGTCTAGAATCGTTGGCTCGCTCCCGGCCAGGGTCATGATGAAGGGGGTTTTGGCAAGCTCCACGGCGCCAATCCCGCCCGGCGCATCCGGGGTGTCGGGGACAAGGGCAACAAGCTGGTCGGTGGCGAGCGGGATCGCGTCGAACTCGTCCACGGGATCGGAAAGGATCGCGAGGTCGGTTAAACCGCGCGTAAGCTCGTCCCGGGTCGTGTCGTCAGGACCTTCCTGAATGCTGACGGAAATGCCGGGATGGGCCCGTGCGACGCGGTTCAGAAGGTCCGGCAGGATCCGGGTAGAGGCCGTCGGCCCGAAAGAGCCGATGCGCACGAAACCGGTTCGGTTCTGCCTCAGGGCGCGGAGTTGTTCGTGCAGAGTTTCGAACGACTGCTCGACGTCTCTTGCGCGGGCGACCATGATCTCGCCTGCTTCGGTCAGGGTCAGCGGGCGCGCCTCGCGTTGGAGAAGTGTGAGGCCGATCGTCTTTTCATAATTGGCGATGGCGCGGCTGACCGCGGACTGGGTCAGGCCAAGCTCCTGGGCGGTGCGAGAAACGTTTCCGGTACTGGCGAGGCTGTTCAAGGCGCGCAACACGGTCAGGGAAGGAGGATTGAACATCATGATTATTAATCATTATTATGTGCACTAGAATTAGTCTAGGGAATGATCACGCGACCAGAGGAATCGAGGAAACCGCAATGACCGTACCCGGGATCGAACTGCAGGAACTGCCCGAAGAACTGACCGGCCCGTCGGCCTGGATCGGCAATAAAATGGCGCAGAACCCGGACAAGTGGCTGTACCAGTTGAGCCCCGAGGATATCGCCGATCTCGAACAGGCGGCGCGCGCCTTTCTGGCCACAGGCAAGGATGTCGGCGAGATCAGCAAGGACGCGTTTCCGCTCGGTCACTTTGCCGAGCACCTGCAAGAGCTGCGCCGCACGATGCTGGAAGGCGTCGGCGTCGAGGTGCTGCGCGGGCTGCCGGTCGAAGGCTATAGCCAGGAGTTCGCGGCCGCCGTTTTCTGCGGCATCGGGGCGCATATCGGCAGCGCCCGGTCGCAGAACGCGCAGGGCCATATCCTGGGCCATGTACGCGACATCGGCGCGGACCCCAATGACCCCAACAGTCGTATTTACCAAACCTCGGACCGGCAGACCTTTCACACCGACAGTGCCGACGTCGTGGGTCTTCTGTGCCTGAAGAAGGCCAAGGAAGGCGGCCGGTCTCTGCTGGTAAGTGCCGAGAGTATTTATAACCGGATGCGTGCCGAGCGGCCGGACCTTCTGGAGAAACTGTTCGATCCGATCGCCACAGATCGGCGAGGCGAGGTGCCCGAGGGCGAGAAGCCGTTCATGGAAATTCCAGTGCTGAACTGGAAGGACGGCTATCTGACGGTCTTCTACCAACGGCAGTATATCGACAGCGCGCAGCGGTTCGACGACGCGATGCGCCTGACGCCGGAGCATATCGAGGCGCTGGACATGTTCGACAAGCTGGCCGACGACCCGGAGCTGAACTTCTCGATGGACCTGGAGCCGGGCGACATGCAGTTCGTCTACAATCATTCGCAACTTCATGATCGCACCGGATTTCTAGACTGGCCCGAAAAATCCGAGCGCCGGCACCTGTTGCGTCTGTGGCTCTCCCTGGAGGGCGACCGCCCCCTGCCCGAATGCTTCAAGCAGCGCTACGGGTCGATCGAGATCGGCAATCGCGGCGGGATCATCACGAAGGAAACCAAGCTGCACGCGCCGCTGGATTGATGGAATACGCCGAGGGCGCTGCTTGTCAGCGGCCCCGGAATTCCGCCTTGCGTTTGTCGCGCAAGGCCGCCAGGCCTTCCTGCTTGTCCTCGGAGCTGTCCACTCGATCGAGATCCCGCATCGTCCGGCCCATGTGTTCGGCGGGCGAAGATGTCAGCATGTCCGAGACCACCGACTTTTTCAGGGTCCGCAGGACGAACGGCGCCATGACGGCCATTTCGCTGGCCATGGCAAGGGCTGCCTCCAGATGTTCTCCCGGCTCTGTCACCTCGTTGACGAGGCCCATCTGAAACGCCCTGTCGGCGCTGACGGCACGGCCCAGAAGCATGATCTCCATGGCCATCTTGTGCGGCAGGCGGGCGGCCAGCGTGGCGATGTAGCCGCCGGTGACGCCGACCTTACCCTCGGGGTAGACGAATTTCGAACGGGTGGACGCGACGCACAGATCCGACAGCGCGGCCAGAACGATGCCGCCGCCGATGCACAGCCCGTCAATGGCGCAGATGACCGGCTTCATCGTTGTGATGCCCAATCCCGGCAGACAGCGCCACAACTCGGGAAAATCGGTAAGGTCGGCGCCTGCTGTGAACGCCTTGTCCCCTGCCCCGGTCAGGATCGCGACGCGCTGGTCGTCATCGGCATCGAAGGCGGCGAACCCCTCCTGCAATGCCAGCGCCAGAGCCGTGTCGATGGCATTCATCTTGTCGGGGCGGTTGAGCGTGAAGATCGTCACCCGCCCCCGTTTCTCGATCTGCAGGCCGTCTGTCATCCCCGTTCCTCTTTCGAAGCGTCGGGATCGGGCAGCGCCGCTTCGGGCGCATTGCCTGCCAAGTGCCGCCGGATCATCAGCCCCACCGAAAGGAACGTTAACGCCCAGAAGATCCAAGTGATCCAGCTGCGCACAAAGATCGTCATGCTGCCCTGCGACATCAGCAGGGATTGGCGAAAGCTGTCCTCCAGCATAGGCCCGAGGATGAAGGCGATAAGGAACGGCGCCGAGGGCACGTGCATCCGCATCATCAGAAAGCCCAGAAAACCGAAAGCGACCATGACATAGAGGTCGAAATAGGAATTGTTTACCGCGTAGGCACCGAAGACGCAGAGGATCATGACCACCGGATAAAGGAAGGACGGTGGGATCGAGGCGATGTGCTTGAAAAAGTGGATCGCGGTCTTGCCGATGATCAGCAAAAACAGCGAACTGATCGAGATGCCGATGAACAGCGCATAGATCAGGTCGATATTCTGCTCGAAGAGCAGCGGCCCGGGCCGCAGCCCGTGGACCATGAACGCACCCAGGATCACGGCGGTAATCACGTCGCCCGGAATGCCGAGCGCCAAAAGCGGAATCATAGTGGAGCCCGCAACGCCGTTATTGCCCGCTTCGGCAGCGGCGACGCCCTCGAGTTCTCCCTTGCCGAAATTCTTGCGGTTGGGTGAGCGGCGCATCGCCTCGGAATAGGACACGAAGGCCGAGGGCGCGCCGCCGATGCCGGGAATGGCGCCGAGTATGACCCCGATGATGCTGCCCCGAAAGATTGACCGGAAGCAGGACTTGAAATCGGCCCATGTCGCGCGCGAGCCGGCCGGGTCGGACGCCATCTTTCCGGTCTCGTTGCGGCGGGCATAGCCGTTCAGGATCTCGGGAATTGCGAACAGGCCGATCAGCAGCGGGATGAAGGCAAGCCCGCCCAGAAGGTCCGAATTGCCGAAGGTGAACCGGTCGGTGCCGTAGATGAGGTCGAGCCCAACTGTGGCGAGTAGCAGCCCCGCCCCGGCCGAGATGAATCCGCGCAAGAGGCTGTCGCCCGACACGGAAGCGATAATGGTCAGGGAGAAGAAGATGAGCGTGAAATTCTCGGGCGGGCCGAAGCTGGTCACGAGCGCGGCGAGCCACCCCACCAGCAGGATCAGCGACAGGTTCGACACCAGGTCGGCGAAGCACGATGCGTAGAGCGCCATGTCGAGCGCCCTGCCCGCCTGACCCTTCTGCGCCAGCGGATAGCCGTCGAGCACCGAGCATGACGCGGCGGGCGTGCCGGGCGCGCGCACCAGGATCGCAGGGATCGAGCCGCCATAGACCCCACCCTTGTAGACCCCCAGAAGCAGCAGAATACCGGTGACGGGCGGCATCGTGAAGGTGAAGGGCAGCGTAAGCGCGACCGCCATGGTCGATGTCATACCCGGGATCGCGCCCACGACCACCCCGATGGCGATGCCGCCGGCCAGCGCGATCACGTTGTAGATGTTCAGGAAAAGGACAAGAGCGTCCGAGAGGTTCTCGATCATGGGACCAGCACCTTAAAACACGCTGTTGAGCGGACCGAGCGGAACCGGAACCTTGGCCACGAAGCGGAAGAACATGTAGAGAACCGCGACGAAGATAACGGAGACTAAGATGGCCTTGGGCCACTGGCGCGGTTCGTGCAGAACGATCATCGCCAGCAATAACGCGATGCCGGGCAGGACCACGCCAAGCGGTTTCAGCAGCGCACAGAAAAGAACCATCAGACCACCCGCGAGGATCACGCGCAGGTCGCTCGCGCCGAAAGGCGGCTCGTCGAACTCGCTGCGTTGCGGGTCATTGTCCTGCACCTTGTCATAGTAGGCGCGAACCGCCAGAAATGCGCCGAAACCCGCGACGCTGACAAGGATGATGCGTGGCCAGAAGGTCGGCGACAGCGCGAGATTGGGCACGACCTTGGGCGCCTTCACGGCCCAGGGCAGGATACCGAACAGGATTAACAGCGCCAAGGCGCAGGCAAAGAGCCCGAGCAGGAAGTCGCGCTTGTGAGCGGTCTTCACGGGTCGAATCCTCCGGATGGGACGGATGAGGGAAAAGTCCGGGCGGACGGTAAGGGCTCCGCCCGGGCTGCGATATGGCTCAGTCGATCTGCAGGCCCAGCTTGTCGACGAGGCCGCTGAACGTGTTGTACTGGTTCTCGACGAACGCCACCGTGTCCTCGGGCGACAGCATCTTCGGAATCGAGCCCAGCGAGATGGTCTGGTTCACCCAGCGTTCATCCTCGCCGATCTTCGGAAGTGCCTCGGTCCAGGCCGCGACGGCGGCTTCATCCATGTCCGGCGGGCCGACGAGACCCGACCAGCCCACGAGAGCTTCCATTCCGGGAATGCCCAGTTCGGACGCCGTTTGCACATCGGGCATCGAGTCCAGCCGTTCCTGCGTGGTCACGAGCAGCGGACGCAATTGACCGCCCTCGATCTGGCTGACGATGGCCGAGACGTTGGAGCAGACGAAATCCACCTGCCCGGTGGCCGCTGCGGCCGCGGCGGCACCGCCACCCTGGAACGGAATGTGCGTGGCATCGGTGCCGGGATTCTCGAAGCCCAGCTCGTCCAGCAGCATGATGCCGCCCAGGTGGTGCAGCGTGCCCACGCCCGCCGAACTGTAGGTGATGGCGCCGGGGCTTTCCTCGATCGCCGCCTTCAGGTCATCGAGCGTCTCGTAAGGTTTCGAAGTCGCAGTGGCGCAGGCCGCCGGGTTGACCTCGAGCAGGCTGAGATAGGTGAAATCGTCCCAGTTGTAGGGCATCGACGTCTTCAGCGCCGGCGAGATGCTGTGCGAGCCGATGCGCGCCAGCAGCAGGTTGTACCCGTCGGGGTCGGAATTCTTGACATAGGCCGAGCCGGTTGCCCCGCCTGCGCCCGCTCGGTTCGTGACCAGCACGGGCTGCCCGATATAGTCAGGCGCCACGTTGGCCAGGTTACGCGCCGCAAGGTCCGAGGCGCCGCCGGGCCCATAGGGTGCCGTCAGTTGAATGGGCTGCGACGGGTAATCTTGCGCCATCACCGGCAAGGCCGTCACGGCCGCAATGGCCATCCCGGCAAGAAGTCTGGTCTTGGTCATGTGTATCCTCCCAATACATTTTTCGTGGGCGTTCTCGCCCGTTCGTCGACACACGCCACAGGCGTATGCCGTCAGGACCGCAGGGTCGGCTCCTCCGCCTGGTCTGCGGTCAAATCGAGACTGATCTCGAATTTCACCATGTCTCCGCGATAGGAGACATCGTTGAAATAAAGGATGCGGCCCGCGGGGTCCGTCAGGATGCGGCGGATGTCGCCAAGCGGGGCGCTGAGCGGCAGGCCGAGAAGCGACGCCTTGTCCATGTCCGCCTGCCCGATGGTCAGGGTCTGGTGGCACTTGGCAATGGTCACGTCGGGCAGGGATTCGATCACGGGGATGATCGTCTCGTGGTCGAACCGCTCGGGGCATTTTGCATAGATGTCGGACGCGATATAGGCATCGGCCACGAGGCAATCGAGCCCCTTCAGCGCATTGACGCGGCGCAAGAAGACATACGAGTCGGCGGCTTGTCCTCCCTTGAGGTCGCCCATCTTCAACTCCACGTTCTCGCGCTTTTCGATCAGGCGCGGATCGGTCTTGGTGACCATATCCAGAAGTTCGGGCCAATCCAGCCCGACCGCAAACGTGTCCTCGGACGCCACGCTGTCGGTGACAAAGGTGCCTGCCCCCTGTTGCCGCATCAGACGGCCTTCATCCTCGAGGATCGCAACCGCCTGGCGAATGGTGACCGTGGCCACCTTGAACTCTTCGGCCAGCTCGGAGATCGGCTTCAGCCGGTCCCCCGGGGACAATGCGCCCGAGCGCAGCCGCTGGCGCAGGATATCCGCCACATGAAGGTAAAGCTTGCCGGGACTTTTCCGCAGAACGTCCATGGTGTCGACCCCTTGTTTCGGCGCGCCGCTCCGGCACGCCGCCGGGATAACGCTTCCCTCACGCTAGCAAACAAAGGATCGTTCCGTCCAGAAAATTGTGATTGTTTTTATGTCATTCCAATCTTAGTATGATTTCAACCTGATTACGCTGGCCTTTGGGGGAGGAGACTGATGCCGGACCTGATCCTGGAAGACCGCCGCGAGAGCGGCGTGATCCTGCTGACATTGAACAAACCGGACAGCCGGAACGCCCTGAGTCCGGACCTGCGGAAGGCCCTGACCGACCGATTCGCGGCACTGTACGACGACCCGGATGCCCGCTGTGTCGTGGTGACCGGCGATGAGAAGGCCTTCGTCGCGGGGGCCGATCTGAAGGACATGGCCCGCATGGGAACCGCCGAGATCACCCGCTCCAACGTCCGGCGGATGTGGCAGGTGATCGGGCAATGCCCCATCCCCTTCATCGCCGCGGTCCGGGGCGTCGCCCTGGGCGGTGGCTGCGAGTTGGCCATGCACGCAGACATCATCATCGCAGGCGAAGGCGCCAGGTTCGGACAGCCCGAGATCAAGGTCGGCATCATGCCCGGCGGCGGCGGCACGCAGCGCCTGACCCGCGCGGTCGGCAAGTTCAAGGCGATGAAGATGATGCTGACCGGCGATCCGATCACCGGCCGCGAGGCATTCGACATGGGGTTGGCCAGCGAATGCGTGTCCGACGAGGCCGTACTCGAGCGCGCGCTGGAGTTGGCCGAGCAGATCGCCGCCCTGCCCCCGCTGGCGGCGCGCCGCATCAAGGAGGTCGTGCTGGCCGGACAGGACACCTCGCTCGACGCGGGCCTGATGCTGGAACGCCGCACCTTCGACACGCTCTTCGACACCGAGGACAAGGCCGAGGGCATGAACGCCTTCATCGAGAAACGCAAACCCGAATTCAAAGGAAAATGACCATGGCAGCAGACAGCGAAACCCGAACCGTGGGCGTCGTCGGCGCAGGCGCCATGGGGCGTGGCATCGCGCAGGTGGCCGCGACCGGCGGCTGCCGGGTGATCCTTTACGACGCCCGGGCCGAAGCGACCGCCGATGCGATCGAATTCATCGGCGGGATGCTGGATCGGGCCGTGAAGAAGGAACGCATGACGGCCGAAGATGCCGGGGCCGCCAAAGGGCGGCTTGAAGCGGCCAGGGACATGGCGGACTTTGCCGGGGCCGACGTCGTGATCGAGGCGGTGAGCGAGGACATGGAACTGAAGTCGAAGGTCTTCGCGGCGCTGGAAGAGACCACGCGACCCGACTGTATCTTGGCCAGCAACACCTCGTCCCTGTCGATCACGCGTCTGGCGGCGGCTTGCGACCGGCCCGAGCGTGTGGCCGGATTCCACTTCTTCAACCCCGTTCCACTGATGCCGCTGGTCGAGGTCATCGCAGGCATCCGTACAGAGCCAGAGGTGATTGACCGACTGGTGGACCTTGGCAAGGTGATGGGCCGCACGCCGGTGCGCGTCGCCGACGCGCCGGGCTTCCTGGTCAACCAGGTCGGACGCGGCTACACGCTGGAGGCGACGAACCTTGTCGACGAGGGCGTGTCCACCTTCGCCGATGTGGATGCCATCATGCGCGATGCCGCGGGCTTTCGCATGGGGCCGTTCGAACTGCTGGACCTGACCGCGCTGGACGTGACGCATCCCGCGACGGTCGAGATCTACGAGCAGAGCTATCACGAGCCGCGCTTCCGCCCCGCGATGCTGATGGGGCAGCGGATGCAGGCTGGCCTTTTGGGCCGCAAGACCAAGCAAGGGCATTATGCCTATGTTGAAGGCAAGCAGCAGCGTCCCGAGGAGCCTTCTGCGCCGGAGTTTGACGGCGGCACTTTCTGGGTGGAGCCGGGCAACGATGCTCCCGCGCTGAAGGAGATCGTGACCTCATCGGGGGCCGAGCTTGATGGCGGTGAGAAGCCGGGCGCGGAGTCCGTGATTCTAATCGCACCGCTGGGGCTGGACGCCACCACCCATGCAGCCCGCGCGGGGCTTGATGCCACAAGAACGGTCGCGGTCGATCCACTATTCGGCTTCGAGGGCCGTCGCACCATCATGAAAACCATCGTCACCAGCAACGAGGCGTTGCGCAAGGCGCACGCGATGCTGGCCTGCGATGGCACGCCAGTCACGCCCATCCAGGACAGCCCCGGTTTCGTGGCGCAACGCATCGTCGCGATGATCTGCGCCATCGGCGCCAGCGTGGCCCAGAACCGGATCGCCACGCCGGACGATGTGGACCGCGCGGTCAAGCTGGGCCTCAACTATCCCAACGGACCGCTGGAGTTCGCCGACACGCTTGGAGTTTCACGCATCGTGCGGATTCTTGACGGGATGGCCGAATGCTCGGGCGATCCGCGCCACCGCGTGGGGCCGTGGCTGCGCCGCCGCGCCGCCCTGGGTGTGTCCGCCACGACGCAAGAGTCCCCGGCGCGGGGCTGACTGCCCTGCCCCGACAATGAACAGACAAGACGAACACGACACTCGAAAGGAAGACCACGATGCTCGATGCCTACATCTATGACGGCCTGCGCAGCCCCTTCGGACGCTCGGGCGGCGCGCTGTCCGGCATCCGCCCCGACGACCTGTTGGCCGAGGTGATCAAGCCGTTGATGGAGCGGGCGCAAATCGACGGCAGCGCCATCGACGACGTGATCGTCGGCTGCGGCAACCAGGCGGGCGAGGACAGCCGCTGTGTCGCACGTCACGCTCTTCTGCGCGCAGGTCTGCCGGTCGAGGTGCCGGGCACGGTGATCCAGCGCAACTGCGGCAGCGGCCTTGGTGCGATGATTTCGACGGCCCATGCCCTGACCTGTGGCGAGGGCGACGTGGTGATCTCGGGCGGCGTGGAAAGCATGAGCCGCTCGCCCTTCGTCGTGGGCAAGCACGCACGTCCCTTCGCGCGGAACCTCGAATGGTTCGACAGCGCGGTGGGTGCACGTTTCCCCAATCCACAGCTGGAAAAGGAATTCGGCAGCGACTCCATGCCCAAGACCGCCGACAATCTGGCTGATGAGCATAATATCAGCCGCGAGGATAGCGACGCCTATGCCCTGCGCTCGCAGCAGGGCTGGTCCAAGGCGCACGAGGATGGGTTCTTTTCCTCGGAAATCACACCGATCACGGTGCCCGGCGGGCGCGGGCGCGAGGATGTCACGGTCGACACCGACGAGCACCCCCGCCCCAAGACGGACATGGAGGGGCTGGCCAAGCTGCGTGCGATCCACGCCGATGGCGTGACCACGGCGGGCAGCGCCTCGGGCCTCAACGACGGTGCCGTGGCGCTGATGATGGGCAACAAGGCGGCGGGAGCGAAAATCGGACGCGACCCGATTGCCCGCATCCTTGCCAGTGGCGTGGCGGGCGTTCCGCCGCGCACCATGGGCTATGGCCCCGTCCCCGCCTCCGAGTTGGCGCTGAAGCGCGCGGGCCTCGGCATGGACGATATGGGCGTGATCGAGATCAACGAGGCCTTCGCGGCGCAAGCGCTGGCATGCATGAAGGGCATGGGCCTGTCGGCGGATGACGACCGGGTCAACCCCAATGGCGGCGCCATCGCCATCGGCCACCCCTTGGGCGCATCCGGTCCCCGCATCGCGCTGACCGCCATTCACGAGGCCAAGCGGCGCGGCGCGAAATACGCGCTGGCGTCGATGTGCATCGGCATGGGCCAGGGCATCGCCATCGTCATGGAAGTACTCTGATGGCGGATGGCGGCAAACCCCATTTCGAGTGGCGCGATCCACTGCTGATCGAGGACCTGTTGAGCGAGGAAGAGCGGATGATCCGCGACTCCGCGCATGATTTCGCGCAGGATCGCCTGATGCCGCTGATCCGCGACTGGCACCGGCACGAAACCTTCGATCCCGCGATCATGCGCGAACTGGGCGAGATGGGGTTTCTGGGAATGCAGATCGACGGCTACGGCTGTGCCGGGGCCAGCTATACCGCCTATGGCCTTGTCGCGCGAGAGCTTGAGCGGGTCGATGCCGCCTTCCGCTCGGCCTGCGGCGTGCAAGGCGGGCTGGCGATGACGCCGATCCACCGCTTCGGCAGCGACGCGCAGAAGGAAAAATACCTGCCGCCCATGGCGCGGGGGGAGTTGATCGGCTGTTTCGGTCTGACCGAACCCGATGCAGGCTCGGACCCGTCCCGGATGCGTGCGCGGGCACGGTCCGTGGATGGAGGTTATCGTCTGTCGGGCAACAAGGTCTGGATCACCCATGCGTCTATTGCCGACGTGCTGGTGATCTGGGCGCGCGATGACGCGGACGTGGTGCGCGGCTTCATCCTCGAAAAGGGCGCCGAGGGGCTTGAGACCCGCAAGATCGAAGGCAAGTTCTCGGTCCGGGCCTCGCCCACGGGCGAGATCGCGATGGACGACGTGTTCGTCCCTGCGGATCAGATGCTGCCCCATGCCAAGGGCCTGTCGGCGCCGCTGACCTGCCTCAACCGGGCGCGGCTGGCAATCTGCTGGGGGTCGATGGGGGCCGCCGAATTCTGCTGGCAGGCCTCGCGCGATTACGTGATGGAGCGCCAGCAATTCGGCCGCTCGCTGGCTGCAAGCCAGCTGGTGCAGGCCAAGCTTGCGGACATGCAGAGCGAGATCGCCCTGTCGCTGCACGCCACCCTGCGCCTGTCGCGGCTGCAGGACGAGGGGCGCGCGACGCCCGAGATGTTCTCGCTGGTCAAGCGCAACGCGGCCCGCAAGGCGCTGGAGATCTGCCGCACGGCGCGGGACATGCATGGCGGCAACGGCATTTCCGACGAATACCACGTGGTGCGGCACATGCTGAACCTCGAGGTCGAGAACACGCTGGAAGGCACCTATGACATCCACTCACTGGTGCTGGGGGCTGCACAGACCGGCATCCGTGCCTTCGCCGGATAATCAGGAGGACGCAGGAATGGACGCATCCGACCCCGGAACGATCATCAACAATCTTGTGGCCAAGGCTCGTGACGCCATGGCGGTGTTCGCGGACGCCACCCAGCAAGACGCCGACGCGGCCGTCACCGCGCTGGCCTGGGCGATCTACGAGCCGGGCCGCGCCCGCGCGCTGGCCGAACTGGCTGTGGAACAGACCGGGCTCGGCGACGTCGAAAGCAAGGTCGTCAAGAACCAGCGAAAGACCTTCGGCTGCCTGCGCGACCTCAGCCGCGTCAAAAGCGTGGGCGTGATCGAGGACGACCCCGGCCGCGGCATGGTGAAATACGCCAAGCCGGTGGGAGTCGTCGCCGCCGTCACGCCGTCGACCAACCCCACGGCGACGCCGGTGAACAAGGCGATGTTCGCGGTCAAAAGCCGCAACGCGGTGATCATCGCGCCCTCTCCCTCGGGCTGGGGCGCCACGAACGCGGCGGTCGAGCATATGCGGGCCGAGTTGCAGAAATGCGGCTACCCGGCGGATCTGGTGCAGATCCTGCCCAAACCGGTGAACAAGGCCCTGACGCAGGAATTGATGAAACAGGCCGACCTGGTGGTCGTCACCGGCTCGCAGAACAACGTGCGCCGCGCCTATTCCTCGGGCACCCCGGCGATTGGCGTCGGCGCGGGCAACGTGCCGGTGGTTATCGACGACAGCGCCGATCTCGACGATGCGGCGGCCAAGATCTGCCAGTCCAAGATCTTCGATAATGCCACCTCCTGCTCTTCGGAAAACTCGGTGCTGATCCACGATGCGGTCTATGACGACGCAATCGCGGCCCTGACCCGCGCGGGCGGCTATGTCTGCTCGGGCGACGAAAAGGCCCGTGTGCGAGAGCGGCTCTGGACCAACGGCAGTCTGAACCGCCGGGTGATCGCCAAGGATGCCGAGACACTGCGCGAGGTTTTCGAACTGGACGACGCCGCCAAGGGCGCGCGGTTCTTCATGGTGGAAGAAGGCCGCCCGGACCCGGAAAGCCCCTTTACGGACGAGAAACTGTCGCTGGTGCTGACCGTCTATCGCATCAAGGACATGGAGGATGCGGTGGACCAGCTGAACACCATCCTGAACGTCTGCGGCAAGGGGCACTCTGTGGGCATCCACACTGCCACGCCGGACCACGCGCAAATGCTGGCCGAACGCATCGACGTGGTGCGCGTGCTGGTGAACCAGGCGCATACCATGGGCAATGGCGGCAGTTTCGAAAACGCGCTGGAATTCACCCTTTCGATGGGCGGCGGCACCTGGGCCGGGAACTCGATCACAGAGAACCTGAACGCCCGCCACTTCATGAACATCACCCACCTCGTGCGGACCATCCCGACGGACAGACCGTCCGAGGAGGATCTGTTCGGAACGCATTGGACCAGACATGGCAAATAAGGGACCTCACGACATGAAAGATACCAGCGGGCGCGACCCCCTCGATTGCCTTCTCTCGCCGCAATCCATCGCGATCATCGGCGTGTCGAACGATTTCAACAAGCTGAATGGCCGGGTGATGAAGTTCCTGCTGGACAAGGGCTATACGGGGCGGATCTTTCCGGTAAACCCCAAGTATGACGAGGTCGGCGGCCATCGCTGCTCGCCCACCATAGGCGACATCGGCGAAACGCCGGACTTGGCCGTGATCTCGGTTCCGGCAAAGCTGGTGCCGGACCAGCTGATCGCCGCGGGAGAGGCCGGGGTGCGCGCCGCCATCGTCTTCAGTTCCGGCTTCGGCGAGATGGGAGAGGAAGGCCGCGAGAAAGAGCGCGAGGTGGTCGAGATCGCCAAGCGCTACGACATGCGCCTTTGCGGCCCCAACACGCTGGGCATCATCAACGCCTTTGACGGGGCATTCGCCACCTTTACGCAATACGGCATGGGCAAGACCAGCCCCGGGCCCGTGGGATTCGTCACCCAATCGGGCGCCTTTGGCACCGCCATCGCGGCGCTCGCGCGCAAGCGCGGGCTGGGCCTGGGCTATTTCGCCAACACCGGCAACGAGACAGACGTCACCTTTGCCGACTGCCTGGGCAAGATCGTCGAGGATCCGCGGATTTCCACGCTCGCCGGCTATATCGAGGGGGTCACCGACGGCCCCGGTCTGATCCATACCGCCCGCCGCGCGATGGAACTGGGCAAACCCCTGACCGTGACCAAGGTGGGCCGCACCGAAAGCGGGGCGCGGGCCGCGTCGTCCCATACCGGGGCGCTGGCGGGCGAGGACGCGGTGTTCGACGGGATCACCAGGCAGTTCGGCGTGATCCGCGCCCGTAACGAGGAACACATGCTGGATATCGTCGACATGTCCACCACTACCGCCTGCCCCGAGGGGCGCGGCGTGGGGATCGTCACGCAATCGGGCGGCGCCGGCGTTCTGATGAGCGACCGGGCCGAAGAGGTCGGCCTCAACGTGCCGCAGCTGTCCGAGCCGACCGTGGCGCGACTGCGCCAGATCCTGCCCGCCTTCGGCGCCGCCGGAAACCCGGTGGACGTCACCGCGCAGTTCATCGCCGACCCGTCGATGCTGAAGGAAAGCGTCAAGGCGGTGCTGGATGACCCCGAGGTGCACGTGGCCGCGGTCTGGCTGCAGCTCATGGACGGGTTCGTCGACACCTTGACCGAGACATTCCGGCAGTTGAAGGAAGAGACCACCAAGCCCTTCGTCGTCTCATGGGTGGCCGCCCCCGAGGAAGGGCTGCAAGCCCTGCGCGACCTCGGAATCTGCGCGCTGCGCGGTGCCGAGCCCACGATCGACGCAATCGCGGCGCTGGTCGACTGGAACGAGGCGCGGCAGGCCTGGCTGGCCGACAAGAGCGATGCGACGCCCCCGAGCGCCCTGCCCGCCCCCGGCGCGGGCCCGGTGCCGACGGTGCGCACCGCCGAGATGCTGGCGGATGCCGGAGTGCCCGTGGCGCGCGTGGGGCTGGCGACGTCCGCCGACGAAGCCGTTGCGCTGGCCGAGGATATCGGCTGGCCGGTGGCGCTGAAGATTGAATCCGCCGACATTCTCCACAAGACCGAGGTCGGCGGTGTCGAGATCGGCCTGAAGGACGCCGACGCGCTGCGCGCGGCCTATGCGCGGATCATCGAAAAAGCCGCCAAAGCCTCGCCCAAGGCCAGGCTGGACGGTGTCATCGTACAGCAGATGGGCGGCGGGACTGTCGAGATGGTGATCGGCCTGCGCCGCGATCCGGTGTTTGGCCCTGTGGTGATGGTCGGCATGGGCGGTATCCTGATCGAAGTGCAGAAAGACGTCGTGTTCCACCGCGCCCCGGTGACGGAGGCCGAGGCTGGCCGGATGCTGAACGCCCTGAAGGGCAAGGTGATGCTGGATGGCGTGCGCGGTGCAGCCCCGGTGGATCGCGGGGCACTCTGCGCCATGATCAGCGCGGTCTCGCGCTTTGCCGTGGCGTCAGAAGACTGGCTGGAAGAGCTGGATCTGAACCCGGTTCTGGCCGGACCGGACGGTGTGATCGCGGTGGATTGCCTGCTGATCTCGGAGAAGTAGATCTGACTGAGAAGTTCCAAAGAAACGGTCGCGCACCTTAAAAGGGCGCGTCCGTCCATATGTCCGGCAAGACAAGGCTGGACGCGATGCGGCAGGCTCAGCCGATTTGCAGCACCAGCGCGGTGTCGGGCGTATCGCCCTCATCCCCGCGCAGTCCACTGCGCGGGCAGATCCAGCCGCGCTGCCCCGCCTTGCTCGCGGGTACGACCCTGAGCGTCTGACCGTCCCGTTCAAGGATCGCCTCATCACCCGGCGCGGCGCTCCATTCGCCTAGGGATGTTTCCAGCGCGAGCGCCGACAGAAGCTCGCCCGCAAGCCGCGGATTGAAGCGGCGATCGACCAGACCGGTGCGGGTGAAATAACCCCGGTCGGCATCGTCCATCGTATCGAGTACCACGTCGAGGCCGAAACCGATCCCGGCCATCGCGGCCTCGGCGAAACGCTGCGCGTTGGCAACCTCGTCTTCGAAGGGCTCGGCCGGGCTCGCCTCCGTCGATTTGACGTAAAGCACCGGCACGGCACCGCTACTTTCCGCGAAATCTGCAAGTTGGCGCGCGGTCTGCCACGGCGAGGCGCTGCGCGGAATGCTGAACTGCGCGCCGTCGACCAATCCCGGCTGGGCGGTCATCAATGCCTGCAACTCATCCCTCTCGGCCAGCGTGAAGCCATGACTTATCAAGTGGTTGAACCGTGAGCCGGTATGTTTCGCCCCATCCTTGCGATTGACCCGTGACAGGATGATCCGCAGATCAGAGGCCGCTTTCAGCGCCTTGATCTCAGACGCCAACGCGTCGATCTCCTCCCAGTTCAGCACCAGCTCCAACCGGTCCACCAGCGCGGCATGCTCGGTCAGCGCCGCCCGCTCAGCGGTATCGGGCATGCCGTACAGATAGACCTGGAACCGGTGTCCGAGCCGGGTCATCAACTCCATACGCCGGCGAATGCGCGGATCACACAGGTCCTGAACCGGAACCCTCAGACCTTGCAGGCCCATCTCCCAAAGGGCCATGATCGGGTAATCGTTGCGCGCCCGCTTGCGGCGAAACTCGTCCACGGCCCCAGACGGGGCAACTGCCAGTTCCTCGGCCCAGGCATGACGCATGTCAACGAAGACCCCGGCCAGTCCGCCGGTTTTCACATGCGGGCGCGGCACAACAGGCGGCGCTGCGGCAGCGCCTTCCGGAAGGGTTGCGCCATAGCTGCGGTGATAGTGTGCGACGTGGCCATTCTCTCTCACCTCCAGGGTCAGAAAGCCCAGCTTGGCGGCATCGTTGCGCCCCTTCTGGTCACCGCCATCGATCCGGTACATCTCGGAATAGTCATGCCGCACGAAACAGGTGGAAGGCGTGATGTAATACTCGGTCTCGCCAATGCGGTCGTACCAGAAATTATGCACATGCGCGGAAAACAAAGCCTCGGGCTTGTGGGTCCGGATCAGGCCAAGGAACCAGCTGCGCGCCGGCTCCTCGATATTATCGTAACTGCCGGGCTCTGCCGGATCACTGATATACGGCGGATAGTGCGAAAACACGAACATACGCTCGCCCGCGTGGTCGGAAAGGTAATGCTCCAGCCACGTCGCCTGCTCGGCCTCGGCAGGGTCGCCGGAATTCATTAACGGCGCGTTGACCACGATGAAGTGGCAATCCTCATGCGTAACCGCGTAATAGTCCTTGCCGAAATGCTTGCGGTAGAGCGCGATGAATTCGGCGTTGACCATGCCTGCGGGCATCCACTTGACCGGTTTGTCACCGATGTCGTGATTGCCCGGCACAAGGTGGATCGGCGCCTTCAGGTCGGCGGCGATAGCGTGAAAATTATCGGCGGCAGGGCCGTAGCTTTCCAGTTCCGGGACCGGATTCACCATGTCACCAAGATGGATCGTCAACGCCGGATCGATCTGGTTGACCTGCGAGAAGACGTATCTTGCCCGGGGGTTGGCCTCGGCATTTGCGGGATAGGGCGACGCCGAGAAATCCTCTTTCTCGTTGACGTGGGTGTCGGACACGATCGCGACTTTGAAAAGGGTTTCGCCAAGAGAGTGAGCCATTTTGCTTCTGCCGAAAAATTGGGTACTACCAGAAGTTATCGTATTATTAGAATGATAGAAAGACATAAGTCAGAATTCAACTGACATCAGACGGTGACGCTCCCCCATGGACGCTTTCTGCGCGCGAAAACCAGACATGCCTCGAAAGTGCAGCAAAGGTCGGCTGTCCGCCCAGAGGGGCGAAAAGTCGTTAAACGTTTGCGGCAATAGAAAGTCTTAAAATTCTTGCTCTCCAAGCTGAATTTTCCAGAGAACCGTGTGCAGATTGGCCCTTGTAGGAAAATTGCCGTGAAGAATGACTTTCATAGGGCCGTAGCTGACTTTCTGAAAGCGATCCGTCAGCTACGGTCACCGGACGAGGCATCTAGGGATTTGAGAGCAGGATCAGACGTAGCTGAAAAAGGGGATATCTTAAGCCTACTGACGTGTAGCCACCCGAGAGGTAAGCAATTTATTAGTTGATAGTACTCCCGCCGGAGGCACCTGAAAAATAAAGAGACGCGCCATCGGCGCGTCCCCTTTTTCAGGCTGCGATGCGGTTCAGTCGACCAGTGTCGCCGCCGCCGCCTGCGCCATGGCCTCGACACCGAACATGTTCAGCATTCCCACAACCATAATCGCCGCCGACACCATCAGGAAGCCCCACAGCACCGGCGACTTGCCGGCCTCCAGCGGTTCGCCTTCTTCGCCGAAATACATGAAAAAAACGATGCGCAGGTAATAGAACGCCCCGATCACCGACGCGATCACACCGGCCACCGCCAGCCAGACCAGCCCGCCATCATACGCGGCCCGCAGCACGTACAGCTTGCCGAAGAAGCCCAGGAAAGGCGGCACGCCCGCAAGGCTGAACATCAGGATCAGCATCGCCAGCGCCCGGCCCGGATGGGCGCGGCTGTAGAGGTTCAGGCTGGCGATATCCGTCACCGGCCGCCCGTCGCGTTCCATCGACAGGATGAATGCGAAGGTGCCCACGTTCATCGTCACGTAAATCGCCATGTAGACCAGCATCGCCTGCACGCCGAACGCCGTGCCCGCGGCCAGCCCCATCAGGGCGTATCCCATATGCGCGATCGACGAATAGGCCATCAGCCGCTTGATATCCCTCTGTCCGATGGCGGCGATCCCGCCCAGGAACATCGACAACAGCGACAGCACCGCGATCACCTGCTGCCAGTCGCCCACAACGCCGCCGAAGGCGTCATGTGCCACGCGCGCAAACAGCGCCATCGCCGCCATCTTGGGCGCCGTGGCGAAGAAGGCCGTGATCGGCGTGGGTGACCCTTCGTAGACATCCGGCGTCCACATGTGGAACGGCACGGCAGAGACCTTGAAGGCCAGCCCCGCCAGCACGAACACCAAGCCAATCAGCAAGCCGAGTGGCGCCTGCCCTTCGGCCGACGCGATGATCCCGGAAAACAGCGTCGTGCCGGTATAGCCATAGACCAGCGAGGCCCCGTACAGCAGAATGCCCGAACTGAGCGCGCCCAGCACGAAATATTTCAGGCCCGCCTCGGTCGATTTCACGCTGTCCCGCCGCAACGACGCGACGACGTAAAGCGCCAGCGACTGCAACTCCAGCCCCATGTACAGCGCCATCAGGTCGCCCGCGCTGACCATCATCATCATGCCCACGGCCGCCAGCGCCACCAGCAGCGGATACTCGAACCGCAGCATGTCGCGCCGCGCCATGTAGTCCTGCCCCATCAGCAGCACCGCCGCCGCCGACAGCAGCACCGCCACCTTGGCGAACCGCGCGAACCCGTCATCGTTGAACATGCCGCCAAAGGCCGTGCGCGTGCCCTCGCCGGAAAACCCGATCCAGGCCGCCATCACCACGAAGACCGCCGCCGTGATCCACACCAGCAGCGGCGCAAAGCGGTCCTTGCCGGTATAGGCCACGCCCAGCATCGCCGCCATCGCGTAAACCGAGATCAGGATCTCCGGCAGGATTACATTCAGGTCTGCCTGCATGGGACTACTCCGTCGCAGCGGCCAGCTTGGTCGCGCTCTCCGCGTCGACCAGGGCCGTTTCATAGTTGGAAATCAGCGCCTCGACCGAGGGGCCGATGATGTCGGTCACAAGGCTGGGATAGACGCCCAAGAGCAGCGTCATCACCACCAGCGGGGCAAAGATCGCCTTCTCGCGCCGCGTCATGTCCTTTATCGACTTCAGGCTCTCCTTGATCAGGTCGCCCAGCACCACCCGGCGATACAGCCACAGCGCATAGGCCGCCGACAGGATCACGCCCGAGGTCGCCACCAGCGCCACCCAGGTGTTGACCTTGAAGATCCCCATCAGCGTCAGGAATTCCCCGATGAACCCGGACGTGCCCGGCAGGCCCACATTGGCCATGGTGAACAGCATGAAGATCAGCGCGTAGGCCGGCATCCGGTTCACGAGGCCCCCATAGGCGTCGATCTCGCGCGTGTGCATCCGGTCATAAATGACGCCCACGCAGAGGAACAGCGCGCCCGAGATGAAGCCGTGGCTCAGCATCTGGAAGATCGCGCCGTCGATCCCCTGCTGGTTCGCCGCGAAGATCCCCATCGTCACGTAGCCCATGTGGGCCACCGACGAATAGGCGATCAGCTTCTTCATGTCCTCCTGCGCCAGTGCGACCAGCGAGGTATAGACGATTGCGATGGCCGACATCCACAGGACCAGCGGCGTCAGCACCTCGGACCCTACCGGGAACATCGGCAGGCTGAACCGCAGAAAGCCGTAGCCGCCCATCTTCAGCAGGATCGCCGCCAGCACGACCGAGCCGGCGGTGGGCGCCTGCACGTGCGCATCCGGCAGCCAGGTATGCACCGGCCACATCGGCATCTTGACGGCAAAGCTGGCGAAGAACGCGATGAACAGCAGCGTCTGCATCCCGCCCACTATCTGCACGCCCAGGACAAAGAAATCCTCGGACCCGAAGGCGTGGGTCATCAGCGTCGGAATATCCGTTGTGCCCGCCTCGGCGAACATGGCGACCATCGCCACCAGCATCAGCACCGAGCCCAGGAAGGTGTAGAGGAAGAACTTGAACGATGCGTAGATCCGCTCCTTGCCGCCCCAGATGCCGATGATCAGGAACATCGGGATCAGCCCGGCCTCGAAGAAGAGGTAGAACAGCACCAGGTCCAGCGCCATGAACACGCCCAGCATCAGCGTTTCCAGCAGCAGGAAGGCGATCATGTATTCCTTCACTCGGTGCGTCACGTTCCACGACGCGGCGATGGTGATCGGCATCATGAACGTGGTCAGCATCACGAACAGAACGCTGATCCCGTCCACGCCCATCTTGTATTGCAGACCCAGCAGCCACTCGCGCTCTTCCACGAACTGGAAACCGGTGTTGTTGGGATCGAAATCAAAGAGGATGAACAGCGACACCAGAAAGGTCAGGCCCGTGGCGATCAGCGCCACCCACTTGGCGTTGCGCTGCGCCGCCTCGTCCTCGCCGCGCAGGAACACGGCCAGGATGAAGGCCGCGATGGCGGGGATGAAAGTGGTGATGGAAAGCAGGTTTTCCATTAGTTCGCTCCCCCGCTCAGGCTCATCCACGTCACAAGCACCGCGATCCCGATGACCATGGCGAACGCATAGGTAAAGATGTATCCCGACTGCGCCCTGCCGGCGAGGCGGGTGAAGAACGGGATGATGCCCATCGCGACCCCGTTGATGGTGCCGTCGATGACGTTGCCGTCACCCTTCTTCCACAGGAAACCGCCCAGCCGCTTGGCGGGTCGCACGAAGAGGAAGTCGTAGATCTCGTCGAAATACCACTTGTTCAGCAGGAACAGGTACAGCGGGCGCTGGTTCTCGGCCAGCCGTCCGGGGATCGACGGGTTCAGGATGTAGAACCACAGCGCCGTCAGGAAGCCGATGATCATCGCCACGAAGGGGCTGACCTTGACCCATTTCGGCACCGCGTGGGCGTCGTTCAGGATCGTGTTGCCCTCGGCGGCATAGATCGCCCCCTCGCCCGGCTCCCCGGTAAACACGTAGTGATGCTCGCCCTCGCCGTAACCGCCTTCGGCCTCGGCATGGGCCTCGGCTTCCTCGGCGTGGCTCTCGTCGGCCGCGGCGGTCTCTTCACCGTGGCTCTCGGCCCCCTCCTCGTGATGCTGCTCTTCCGCGTAAGGCACGCCAAAGAACTTCGCCACAGTGTCGGTATGCCCGAAGAAGCTGTTGTACCAGATCATGCCCGCAAAGATCGACCCCAGTGCCAGCACGCCCAGCGGCGCGACCATCACCATCGGACTTTCATGCGCGTGCTCGTGCGTGTGCTTGTCGCCGCGCGGCTCGCCCCAGAAGGTCAGGAACATCAGCCGCCAGCTGTAGAAGCTGGTGAACAGCGCCGCGATCACCAGCGCCCAGAACGCAAAGCCGCCACTTGTGCCCGCATAGGCGCTCTCGATGATCGCGTCCTTCGACAGGAACCCGGCAAAGCCGATCGTGGTCAGCGGAATGCCCACGCCGGTGATCGCCAGTGTTCCGATCAGCATCGCCCAGAACGTGTAGGGCAGCTTCTTGCGCAGCCCGCCATAGTTCCGCATGTCCTGCTCGTGATGCATCCCGTGGATGACCGAGCCCGCGCCAAGGAACAGCATCGCCTTGAAGAACGCGTGGGTGAAGAGGTGGAACATCGCCACTGAATAAGCCCCTACGCCCGCGGCCACGAACATGTAGCCCAGCTGCGAACAGGTCGAATAAGCGATCACGCGCTTGATGTCGTTCTGCACCAGCCCCACCGTGGCCGCAAAGAACGCCGTCATGCCGCCCAGCACCGTGACGAAGGCCAGCGCCCCGGGCGCGAATTCCATCAGCGGCGACATCCGGCACACCAGGAACACGCCCGCCGTCACCATGGTCGCCGCGTGGATCAGAGCCGACACCGGCGTCGGACCTTCCATCGCATCCGGCAGCCAGGTGTGCAGGAACAGCTGCGCCGATTTCCCCATCGCGCCGACGAACAGCAGGAAGGCAATCAGGTTAGCCGCGTTCCACTCCGTCCACAGGAACGTCAGCTGCGTATCGGCCAGCTCGGGGGCCGCCGCGAACACGTCATCGAAATTGATCGACCCGGTCAGGAAGAACAGCGCGAAGATCCCCAGCGCAAAGCCGAAATCCCCGACCCGGTTCACCACGAAGGCCTTGATGGCGGCGGCATTGGCCGAAGGCTTGCGGAAATAGAAGCCGATCAGCAGGTAGGATGCCAGGCCCACGCCCTCCCAGCCAAAGAACATCTGCGCCAGGTTGTCCGCCGTCACCAGCATCAGCATGGCAAAGGTGAACAGGCTCAGATAGGCAAAGAAACGCGGGCGATAGCTCTCGTCGTCGCGGAAATTCTCGTCATGGGCCATGTAGCCCATGGAATACAGGTGCACCAGCGCCGAGACCGAGGTGATCACGATCAGCATGATCGCCGTCAGCCGGTCCAGCCGGATCGACCACGCCACGTCCAGATCGCCCGACTGGATCCAGTCCAGGATGTGGATGTACTGCGTCGTCCCGTCAAAGCTGAAGAACACGATCCAGCTGAGCAGGGCCGACAGGAACAACAGCCCCGTGGTCACCCACTGCGCGCCCGCGTCCCCGATAGCGCGCCAGCCGAAGCCCGCGATGATGGCGCCCAGAAGCGGGCCGAATAGGATGATCTGTTCCATGCCCTCAGCCCTTCATCACGTTGACGTCTTCCACGGCGATCGTGCCGCGGTTGCGGAAGAAGCAGACCAGGATCGCGAGGCCAATGGCGGCCTCGGCGGCGGCCACGGTCAGCACGAACAGGGTAAAGACCTGCCCCACCATGTCACCCAGGAAGCTGGAGAACGCCACAAGGTTCACGTTGACCGACAACAGCATCAACTCGATTGACATCAACAGGATGATCACGTTCTTCCTGTTCAGGAAAAGCCCGAAAATCCCGATGACGAACAGCGCCGCCGCCACCGTCAGGTAATGCTCCAGTCCAATCATGTCGTCCCTCCGGGCCGTGCCCGTTCGTTTGTCTTTTCATCCCGTCCCGGGCCTGACCCGGGACCTCTTTGCCTCTTGCCCGGACGCCCTGGTCCGGAAGGCCCCGGATCAGGTCCGGGGCGCGGTCAGCAGGATCACAGCCCCTGCCCCGGTTTCACGTCCTTCAGCTCCATCGCCTTGGCCGGGTCGCGGTACATCTGCGCCAGCACGTCCTGCCGCTTGACGTCCGAGCGGTGGCGCAAGGTCAGCACGATCGCGCCCATCATCGCCACCAGCAGGATCAGGCCCGCCAACTGGAACAAAAGGAAATACTGATCATACAGCAGCATGCCCAACGCCTTGGTGTTCTCCAGGTCCGTCGGTGTGACGGCCGCGCGAGCGCCCTCGGCCCCCGTGGCCATCTGCCAGTTGCCGAAGGCAATGCCGAACTGCATCAGCAGGATGATCCCGATCAGCAGGGCCAGCGGCATGTACTTCGCCATCTCCGCCTTCAGCTCGGCGAAATCCACGTCCAGCATCATCACCACGAACAGGAAGAGCACCGCCACGGCGCCCACGTAGACGATGATCAAGAGCATCGCCACGAACTCCGCGCCCAGCAGAACGAAGAGGCCGGCGGCGGACAAAAACGCCAGGATCAGCCACAGCACCGAATGCACCGGGTTCCGGCTGACCACGGTGAAGAGGCCCCCCGCCAACAGCGAGACCGCAAAGAGATAGAAGGAAAACGCGGCGATGGTCATGTCTCACTGTCCTCGTCTTTGGCCTCGTCCATGACCTCTCGGGCGAACTCCATCGCCCGGTTCATGGACGGGATACCGGCGAACATCGCCATCATCGCGATGGTCTCGGCAATCTCGTCTTTCGTGGCGCCCGCCTCCAGCGCGTGGCGCACGGTCATCCTGATCTGCGTATCGCTCTGCGCGCCCAGCATGGTCAACCCCGCAAGCGTGATCAGCAGGCGCGTCTTGGCGTCCAGCCCGTCCTTGCTGATCCCCTTGCCGAACATCATCTCCATGAATTCCTTCGGCATGGTCGGCCACATCGCCTCGAACCCCTTGGGCGAGAACGACTCCAGCGCCGGATTCATGGTTTTCACCATCTCCTGCGCCTGCGCCATCATGGCCTCGAACGGGTTCGTCGGGTTGCTCATCTGTAGGGCGCGTCCATTTCCAGGTTGCGGGCGATCTCGGCTTCCCACCGCTCGCCGTTCTCCAGAAGTTTCTGCTTGTCATAGAACAGCTCTTCGCGAGTCTCGGTGGCGAACTCGAAATTCGGCCCCTCCACGATGGCATCCACCGGGCAGGCCTCCTGGCAGAAGCCGCAATAGATGCACTTGGTCATGTCGATGTCGTAGCGCGTGGTGCGGCGGCTGCCGTCGTCGCGCGGCTCGGCATCGATGGTGATGGCCTGCGCGGGGCAAATGGCTTCGCACAGCTTGCACGCAATGCACCGCTCCTCGCCATTGGGATAGCGCCGCAGCGCGTGCTCGCCCCGGAATCGCGGGCTCAGGGGGCCCTTCTCGTGCGGATAGTTCAGCGTCGCCTTGGGCGCAAAGAAGTATTTGAACCCCAGCTTGAAGCCGTGAAAGACATCCTTCAGCAGGAAGTACCCCGCCGCGCGTCCGTAATCGATCTGCGTCATGGTCGTCAGCCTCCCATTGCGTAGCGGGCCCAGAACGACCCGAAGACTTCGAATTTCGCCAAAAAGGACACGATGACCACCCAGGCGAGGCTCAGCGGCAGGAACACCTTCCAGCCGATCCGCATCAGCTGGTCATAGCGGTAGCGCGGCGTGATCGCCTTCACCATGGCGAAGAGGAAGAAGAAGAACGCCATCTTCGCGACCATCCAGAACACCCCGTCCGGGATGCCCGGAATGGGCGACAGCCACCCGCCGAAGAACAGCAGCGAGGTCAGCGCGCACATCAGGAAGATCGCGATGTATTCGCCGGCCATGAACAGCAGGAAGGGCGTCGAGGAATATTCCACCTGGTAGCCTGCCACCAGTTCCGATTCCGCTTCCGGCAGGTCGAAAGGCGGGCGGTTGGTCTCGGCCAGGCACGAGATGAAGAACAAGAACACCATCGGCAGATGCGGCAGCCAGTACCAGCCGAAGAAGCCGTAATTCGTATCCTGCGCCGCCACGATCGACCCGAAGTTCAGCGACCCGGTCGAGATGATCACCCCGATGATGATCAGGCCGATGCTGACCTCGTAGGAAATCATCTGTGCCGCCGACCGCAGCGAGCCCAGGAACGGATATTTCGAGTTCGAGGCCCAGCCGCCCATGATCACGCCGTAAACTTCCAGCGACGACACGGCAAAGACGAACAGGACCGCGACGTTGATATCCGACAGGACCCAGCCCTCGTTCATCGGAATCACCGCCCAGGCCAGCACCGCCAGCACGAAACTGGCCATCGGCGCCATCATGAACACGGTCCGGTCCGCGCCCGCGGGCACCACGACCTCCTTGACCACGTATTTCAGCGCGTCGGCCACCGTCTGCAACAGGCCATAGACACCCACCACGTTCGGCCCCCGCCGCATCTGCACCGCGGCCCAGATCTTGCGGTCGCCGTAAACCAGGAACAGCAGCGAGATCATCACGAAGCCCACCACCGCAAGGCACTGCGCCATGATCAGGACAAAGGTCCCAAACGGGGTTGTCAGAAATTCAGCCATTCGTCCCTCATACCGTCGGTATCCCGTTCTCCGCACAGTCGGCAGCCACGACTTCCGCGTCGATCCTTATGATGCCGCCGGGCAGCGACGGCGAGATGGTGTAAACCGCATCTGCGGTCCAGATGCCACCCCGTTCGTCCACATTCGTGCGCACGTGGCGCGCAAATCCGTATCCCCGGATCAGCGTGTACTCGGCCGCCGCGCATTCGGCGTACTGGCTGACGTCCTCTGCGTCCCGCGCGCCGGTCATTTCCACCCGGAAATTCACCAGGTCCCCGTCCAGAAGCCGCGTCTCGATTCCCCGGTACTCGGGGGTGAACTCGGCCTCCGGGTCCGCACCCGGCGCGGCACAGGCGGCCAGGCCCGCAAAGGCCATGACCGACAGCGCCCATATGCCGAACGCGGCTTGCGTCATTCCGCCGCCACCGGCTGTTCGCGGCGGTTCTTCGCGTTGGCGCTCAGCTCCGCCATAAGCGCGCTGGCCCGTGCAATCGGGTTGGTCAGGTAGTGATCGCCCAAGGCCGCCCCGATGGACCCCGCCGACGGCTCGACCTTTTCCACCATGCTCCACTCGTTCTCCGGCACCGCGTCGATCTGCGCGATATGCGGCACCGCCTCGATCAGCGCGCGGCGCAGCTGCGCCAGGCTGTCAAAGGGCAGCACCGCGCCCATCTCACCCGACAGCGCCCGCAGAATCGCCCAGTTTTCCTTGGCTTCGCCCGGCGGATGACCCGCGCGCAGCGCCAGCTGCGGACGGCCTTCGGTGTTCACGAAGACGCCCTGTTCTTCCGTGTAGGCGGCGGCCGGCAGGATGATGTCGGCGCGATGCGCGCCCCGGTCGCCATGGCTGCCCTGGTAGATCACAAACGGCCCCTCGCCGATCTCGATCTCGTCGGCCCCAAGGTTGTAGATCACGTCGGCACCCTCCAGCGCCGCCGTCACGCCGCCCTCGGTGACGCAGCCCGCATCCATCGCACCCACGCGCGACGCGGCGGTGTGCAGCACCAGCATCTTGCCGCCCATCTTCTCGGTCAGCTGCATCGCCGTGCTCAGCGCCGCAGGCCCGCCCTCGCCGATCAGCGCGCCCTGCCCGACGATCACGATCGCGTCTTCGGTCTCCTTGGCGTCGGACAGCAGTTGCGGCAACACCCGGTTGCGCGCGCCCAGCTCGGTCGCCTCATAGGTCAGTTCCGTCGGTTGCCCGGCATGGGTCACCTCGGCGCCGCGCAGCCACGCCTTGCGGATGCGCGCGTTCAGCACCGGCGACTCGTTGCCCGGGTCGGTGCCGATCAGCACGATCTTCTTCGCCGTGTCGATATCCTCGATGCGCGCCGTGCCCACATAGGCCGAACGGTTACCCGCCACCAGATGCGCACCGTCCGTGCGGCATTCCACGCGCCCGCCCTGGCCTTCGACCAGTTGTTTCAGGGCAAACGCGGCCTCCATCGGGGCCAGGTCACCCACGAGGCCCGCCACCGTCTTGCCCTTCATCGCTTCGGCGGCCTTGCCCAACGCCTCGGGCCAGGTGGCCGGGCGCAGCTTGCCGTTCTCGCGGATGTAAGGCTTGTCCAGACGCTGGCGGCGCAGACCGTCCCAGACGAACCGCGTCTTGTCGGAAATCCACTCCTCGTTCACGCCATCATGGTTGCGCGGCAGGATGCGCATCACTTCGCGCCCCTTGGTGTCCACCCGAATGTTGGACCCCAGCGCGTCCATCACGTCGATGGTTTCGGTCTTGGTCAACTCCCACGGACGGGCCGTGAAGGCGTAGGGCTTGGAAACCAGCGCCCCCACGGGGCACAGGTCGATGATGTTGCCCTGCATATTGCTGTCCAGCGTTTCGCCCAGGTAGGCGGTGATCTCGGCATCCTCGCCCCGGCCGGTCTGGCCCATCTGGTTGATCCCGGCCACCTCGGTGGTGAAGCGCACGCAGCGGGTGCAGGAAATGCAGCGCGTCATGTGGGTTTCCACCAGCGGACCCAGGTTCAGGTCCTCGGTCGCGCGCTTCGGCTCGCGGTAGCGGCTGAAGTCCACGCCATAAGCCATTGCCTGGTCTTGCAAATCGCATTCGCCACCTTGGTCGCAAATCGGGCAGTCCAGCGGGTGGTTGATCAGCAGGAACTCCATCACGCCTTCGCGGGCCTTCTTGACCATCGGGCTGTTGGTGCGCACGACCGGCGGCTGGCCTTCGGGGCCAGGCCGCAGATCGCGCACCTGCATGGCGCAGCTGGCCGCCGGTTTCGGCGGCCCGCCGACAACCTCCACAAGGCACATCCGGCAATTGCCCGCGATCGACAGCCGCTCGTGGTAGCAGAACCGCGGGATCTCGATCCCCACCTGCTCGCAGGCCTGGATCAGGGTCATCGCCCCGTCCACTTCCACTTCGTGATCGTCGATGATGATTTTGCGAAGGTCAGACATACGTTCTCACTTTGCTCTCAGAAGCTGCCCGATCTGGCTGCCCTTGGCCATTTCGGCCTGGCCCAGAACACACAGGCTTGCGGGGTCAAGATTGCTGGCCCCTTTCGATTTGAAATACGCGTTGCGCCGCTCGCGCATGGCCGCCTTGTTGGCGTCGTTGTTGATGTAGGCGTCGATCTCGGCCTCGCTGTAGCCGCGCTCGGCCGCCGCTTTCTTCAGCGCATTGGCATAGGATTGCGCCCGGAACAAGCGCCCGCCGATGCTGCCGCACTCCCGGCGGATCTTGTCAGCGGCCGCAAGGTTAAGCAGCCCCTGGTTGATCCCGGCCTCGTCCTTCAATCCCGCTTGCGCGGGCATCGCCGCCGCCGTCAGGGCCGCGCCCAGGGCCAGGCCAAGGATTTTGCTCGATACACGTTTCATATCTTCTTCCTTTCACGAAGGGCGCCCGGACCATCCGCCGCGCCATCTGCTGCGCAGATGGACGCGCGTCCCGCTGTTATGCAATAACAGCCGGCCCATGCCCTTGATATGAAAGGTGAAATTACCACAGAACGCATTTCCCGGTGAAGGTCAGCTTGTTGCCGTCGGGCTGCACCGTGCCGCGCGGCGCCAGCGGGCTGCGGTACCATTCCACTTCAGAGGTGCCGAAATTCTGCACGCAGTACCGCTTGCCCTCGTAGGCCCCCGCCGCCAGCGCGCCGTCATAGCCACGATCGACCCGCGGCACCGTGACCACGAACAGCTCGCGATTGTCCTTCGAGGCGGCCTTGGACTTCTGCTTGTAGAACACGCCGTTGAACGTGACGCGATCGGCGTTGCGGGTGCAGCCCGCCAGCACCGCGCCCGCCATCAGCGCCAGCACGAGGGTCCGCGCCCCCCGCCCGCTCAGGATATGTTTCATCGTCTTCACGCTCTCTGGCCTTTCGTTCTTGTCATTCCGCCGCCACAGGGGCGCAGCCGCGGGTCCGCCACAGCCTGGCCTCTTCCAGGTACGACCAGCCAAAGGCATGGTCGCTGTCGCCCTGCGCCTTCAGGTGGTCCAGCCGTTCCAGCGCCTCGTCCAGCGTCGGCCGATGCCCTTGCGGCACCCACCACATGACGAAATGCATGTCGCCCATCACCTCGAACCACTCGGCCCGGCGTTCATAGAACTGCCGGTGCACGGTGTTCCAGACGAAATTCTCCAGGCTCTCCACGTCGTCCCAGACGGTCAGGTTGGCCACGAATTGCGGATCGTCACCGATATTGTTCCCGGTGTTGCCCGTACCCGGCTCGCCCGAGCCTTCCATCATCCACACGAATCCCGGCATCCGCTTGCCCAGCCCGTTCACGCGGTCGAGCGCGCCCATGAACTCCGCCACGCGCGGGTCATCGGTGGGCGCGACCAGGCGGCCGACATTCAGCTGGGCCAGTTGGTATGTCCCGTCCATCGGCACCTTACTCCGCCGCCACAGCGGACACACGGCCTGTCTTCTGCGCCTTGATGCGGTCCTCGATCTCGTCGCGGAAGTTGCGGATCAGGCCCTGGATCGGCCAGGCCGCCGCATCGCCCAGGGCACAGATCGTATGACCCTCGACCTGCTTGGTGACGTCGAACAGCATGTCGATCTCCTCGACCTCCGCCTCGCCCTTCACCAGCCGGTCCATCACCCGCATCATCCAGCCGGTGCCCTCGCGGCAGGGCGTGCATTGCCCACAGCTTTCGTGCTTGTAGAATTTCGACAGCCGCCAGATCGCCTTGATGATGTCGGTGCTCTGGTCCATCACGATCACCGCCGCGGTGCCCAGGCTCGATCCGACCTCGCGCAGCGCGTCGAAATCCATGATCGCGTCCTTCATGTTCTCGCCGCGCACGCACGGCACCGACGAGCCACCGGGGATGACGGCCTTCAGGTTGTCCCAGCCACCTCTGATGCCGCCGCAATGCTTGTCGATCAACTCTTCAAAGCTGATCGACATCGCGTCCTCGACCACGCACGGGTTGTTCACATGGCCCGACACGGCAAAGATCTTGGTGCCCGCGTTGTTGGGCCGCCCGAAGCTTGCGAACCAGTCCGCGCCCCGCCGCAGGATCGTCGGCACCACCGCGATGCTCTCCACGTTGTTCACCGTGGTCGGGCAGCCATACAGCCCCGCCCCGGCGGGAAACGGCGGCTTCATCCGGGGCATCCCCTTCTTGCCTTCCAGGCTTTCCAGCAGCGCGGTTTCCTCGCCGCAAATATAGGCCCCCGCGCCATGCGCCAGGTAAAGGTCGAAATCATAGCCCGACTTGCAGGCGTTCTTGCCGATCAGCCCGGCCTCGTAGGCCTCGTCGATGGCCGCCTGCAACGCCTCGCGCTCGCGGATGTATTCACCGCGAATGTAGATATAGCACGCATGCGCCTGCATCGCATAGCTGGCGATCAGGCACCCTTCGATCAGCGTGTGCGGATCGTGCCGCATGATCTCGCGGTCCTTGCAGGTGCCGGGCTCGGATTCGTCGGCATTCACCACCAGATAGGCGGGCCGCCCGTCGCTTTCCTTGGGCATGAACGACCACTTGAGCCCGGTGGGAAAGCCCGCACCGCCCCGGCCCCGCAGCCCGCTGGCCTTCATCTGCTCGATGATCCACTCGCGCCCATTCTCCAGGATGGTTTTGGTGCCGTCCCAGTGGCCGCGCGCCCGCGCGCCCTTCAGGCTCCGGTCGTGCATCCCGTAGAGATTGGTAAAGATACGATCCTGATCGTCGAGCATCAGATAACCCCTAGTTTCCCCGGCTGTCGCGCCAGATTTGATAGATGAGCCAGAAGGCGAACAGGAACCCCGCCAGCGCCACAAGGTCGAAGGCGAGGCGCAGCCCGGTGCTGAACCCCTCCTTCTCGCCGATCAGGGTGACAAGCACCCAGAACACGCCCGTTCCGGCAATCACCAGCCCGGCGCGTCGGCCCTTTTTCGGCACTTGGTCGCGTTTGCTCATGCGCCTCGCTCATTCAGTACACGTTGCCCTTGTCCACGCGCTTCGAGAACTCGGTCTCGCCGCCCGCGGCCAGGGTTTTCGCCTGGTCGATCCAGTTGTCGCGGCTGACCCGGCCCTTGAAGCCGATCAGGTTCGCATCGACCCAGGCCACCTCCTGGTCCGTCCAGTTGGCGATCTGGTCGAAATGGTAGAACCCCATGTCGTGCAGCACGCCTTCCAGCTTGGGTCCGACGCCCTTAATTTCCTTCAGGTTGTCGGCGCTGCCACCGCGCGGTGCGTCCAGGGTGGCGGGCTTGGTGCCCACGTCCTCTTCGCCCGTGTCTGCGGCCTTGGCCTTCGGCTTGGCCGCCGCCGTCTTCGCCTTGGTCTTTTTCGCCGGTTTGGGCGCGGCCTTCGGCGCCGGGTCCACCTTCGCTCCCGCTTCGGCATCCGTCGAGCCCGAGGTAAACGTCGGGTCCTGCGCCGTGGCAGCATCGTTGCCGCCCGAATGCGTCTCGGCCCGCATCGCGACCTTGTCGGTGCCCGCCGCGGCGGCACTGGTGCCCATGCCGGTGCGCGCGTTCAGCGGATCGGCCTTGTTCGGCAGGACCGGCTCGGGCGCGCTGCCCACCGGCGGGTTGGGCTTGGGCGGGTTGGGCACCGGCGCTTTCGGCGCGGGCGTGCCCCGGTCCTTCGGCGCGTTCACCTTCGGCGGGCCGGACGGCTTGCCACCGGCTGACGCCCCGGCGGCCGCACTTCCCTCGGGCAGATCCTCCATCTGCCCCAGGTCCGCATTCTCGCCCGTGCAGAACAGCTGCATCAGCACCAACGCCATGAACACGCCCATCGCGATCCCCAGCAGAAGCGCGGCGAATATCCCCACCTTCGCCAGCGCCGCGTAGATCGCGATGATCCCCGCACAAACGCCGACACCCAAGCATACCAGCTTGCACTGTGACCCGAATTTATCATCGAACATGGCTCAACTCCCTATGGCGTGAAGATCGTCTAGTAGACGTCCCCCTTTTTGACTTTCTTCGAAAATTCCGTCGTCCCGCCATCGGCCAGCGTCTGCGCCTGGGAGACCCAGTCGTCCCGGCTCACGCGGCCCTTGAATCCTTCCAGGTTCTGATCCACCCAGGCCACCTCCCGTGGCCCCCATGCGGCGATCTGATCGAAATGGTAAAAGCCCATGGAGTGCAGAAGCTGCTCCAGCTTCGGCCCCACGCCCTTGATCAGCTTCAGGTCATCCGGCCCGCCCTCGCGGGCACCGTCCAGCGTCTCGGGCTTGGTGCCCTCATCGACGTCCGCCTTCGCTGCGGGCTTGGACGGCTTGGCCTTGTCGCTCTTGTCCTCGCCCGCGGGCTCGTCCTTGGACACCGGGTTGGCTTTGCTCTTGGCCGGTGCCTCGGCCTTGGTCGCGCCGGTATCGTCGGCCGGCCGGCCTTCCGAGCGGTCCGGCTTCGGCGCCTTCAGTCCCGGATTGGCCGGCGACTCGTTCAACTTCACCTTGGGCGGCGCGGGCTGATGGTTGGCGCCATGTTCGCGCCACGGCGCCACCAGCGGCACCTCGGTGCCGTCGATCCGCTTGACCGTGTCGCCCAGGTCCACCGCGCGCTGCACAGAGCCATTGTATTTCGTGTGGCCCGAATCGAACTCCTTCAGCGTGGTCAGCCCCGCCTTGGGTTCCGACGCATAGCGCCCGTTCTGCGGCCCCGGCACCGGCACCTTGCCGGCGGCGAATTCGTCGATCATCTCGGCGAAGCGCTCGGCGGTCAGATCCTCGTAGTAATCCTTGCCGATCTGCGCCATCGGCGCGTTGGCGCAGGCCCCAAGGCACTCCACCTCTTCCCAGCTGAACTTGCCGTCCGCGCTGACCGTATGCTGTTTGTCTGCGATCTTCTCGCGGCAGACTGACATCAGGTCCTCGGCCCCACAGATCATGCAGGACGTGGTGCCGCAAATCTGGAAATGCGCCACGCTGCCCACCGGTGACAGCTGGAACATGAAATAGAAGCTGGCCACTTCCAGCGCCCGGATATGCGCCATTTCCAGCATCTCGGCGATATGCTCGATCGCCGGACGCGTCAGCCAGCCCTCCTGCTCCTGCGCACGCCACAGCAGCGGGATGATGGCACTCGCCTGGCGCCCTTGCGGGTATTTCGAGATCTGCGCCTCGGCCCACGCCTGGTTGTCGGGCGTGAAGGCAAAGCTCTCCGGCTGTTCTCTGTGTAGACGTCTCAGCATCAGGCTGCGCACGCTCCTGTCGTCATTCTGATCCCGCCGCCCTCAAGGCGCACGGCGCGTTCGGTGGTCACCATGTAGGCGGCCATCTGGGTCGATTGCTCGCGGCTGAGGCCGGTCTGCAACTCGACCGGCAGGTAATCCGCCTCGGTCTTCAGGGTGCAGCCGATGCTGGCCACCGCGACCTGGAACTTGGCCACGTCCTGCTCGCCCGTTCCCTCGGGCGGCGCGGTGCAGCCTGCGACGATCCCCATCGCCGCAGCGGCGCCCATCAAACCCAGTCTTGTCTTCATCGTCTCGTCTCTCCAAACCGTCGCCGCCCCTGTCCGGCCTTGTATTTCTACAGGGAAAAGTACTGTTGCCCCGCCTAGCGGTCGATCTCCCCAAAGACCACGTCCATCGTCCCGATGATCGCCGCCACATCGGCCAGCTGGTGCCCGCTCGCGACATGATCCATCGCCTGCAGGTGCAAAAAGCCCGGCGCGCGCAGCTTCGCGCGGTAGGGCTTGTTGGTGCCGTCCGACACCAGGTAGACGCCGAACTCGCCCTTGGGCGCCTCGACGGCGCAATAAACCTCGCCCGCAGGCACGTGGAACCCTTCGGTATAAAGCTTGAAGTGATGAATGAGCGCCTCCATCGAGGTCTTCATCTCGCCCCGCTTCGGCGGCGTGATCTTGCCCCGCGACAGGATATCGCCCTGCCCCTCGGGGGCACGCAGCTTTTCGATCGCCTGCAGGATGATCGACACCGACTGCCGCATCTCCTCCATCCGGCAGAGGTAGCGGTCATAGCAATCGCCGTTCTTTCCCACGGGGATCTTGAACTCGAATTCGTCATAGCACTCATAGGGCTGCGCCCGGCGCAAATCCCACGCCATGCCGCTGCCGCGCACCATCACCCCGGAAAAGCCCCAGTCCAGCGCCTCCTGCTGGCTGACCACGCCGATATCCGCGTTGCGCTGCTTGAAGATGCGGTTCTCCGTCAGCAACCCGTCGATATCATCCATGAACTTCGGAAACTCGTCCCGCGCCCAGGTCTCGATATCGTCCAGGAGTTCCGGCGGCAGGTCCTGGTGCACGCCGCCGGGCCGGAAATAGGCCGCGTGCAGCCGCGCGCCACAGGCCCGTTCGTAGAACACCATCAACTTCTCGCGTTCCTCGAACCCCCAAAGCGGCGGCGTCAGCGCGCCCACGTCCATCGCCTGCGTGGTGACGTTCAGCAGGTGGTTCAGCACCCGCCCGATTTCCGAGTAGAGCACCCGGATGAGGCTCGCGCGGCGCGGCACCTCGACGCCGGTCAGCTTCTCGATGGCCAGGCACCAGGCGTGCTCCTGGTTCATCGGCGCCACGTAATCCAGCCGGTCGAAATAAGGCAGGTTCTGCAGGTAGGTCCGGCTTTCCATCAGCTTCTCGGTGCCACGGTGCAGCAGGCCGATATGCGGGTCGCAGCGCTCAACGATCTCGCCGTCCAGCTCCAGCACGAGGCGCAGCACGCCGTGCGCCGCCGGGTGCTGCGGTCCGAAGTTGATGTTGAAATTGCGGATCTTCTGCTCGCCGGTCTCGGTATCGGCAAAGCCCTTCGTCAACGTGTTGGAGCCGTCCATCATCCTTGGTCTCCTTATCCTCTATCGTCCGCGCGGGGGCCGAACGCCATCAGGTACAAGAGCGCCAGCGCGCCCAGCGGAAAGATCGCCACCAGCGCCCATGCGCTGGCGATGCCGTAGCCCGGCAGAAGCTTCCAGAAGGGAACCACGAACGCCGCCATGAAGAGTATCACCCAAAGCATGTCCGTGTCGTCCCTTTCGCGCCGCGGTTCACTTGGCCTTCTCGTCGGTTTTCTCGTCGCCCGGCAGGATGTAGTCGGCACCCTCCCACGGGCTCATGAAATCGAACTGCCGGTATTCCTGCACCAGCTTCACCGGCTCGTAGACCACGCGCTTCTGCACCTCGTCATAGCGCACCTCGGTATAGCCCGTGGTCGGGAAATCCTTGCGCAGCGGATAGCCGCGGAAACCATAGTCGGTCAGGATGCGCCGCAGGTCCGGGTGGCCGCTGAACAGGATGCCGAACATGTCGAACACCTCGCGCTCGAACCAGTTGGCCGAAGGGTGCACATCCGTGATCGACGGCACCATGTCCTCCTCGCGCACCGCCACGCGCAGCCGGATGCGGTGGTTCTGGTACATGCTCAGGAAATGATAGACCACGTCGAACCGCTTGGGCCGGTCCGGGTAATCCACGCCGGTGATGTCCACCAGCGTCGAAAAACGGCAGTTCGGATCGGTCTTCAGGAACTCCACCAGCCCTTTCAGGCTCGACAGGGTCACGGTCACGTTCAGCTCGCCATGGTCCACCGACCAGCCGGACACGCAATCGGGCCGGCGGGTTTCGATATGGTGTCCAAGTTCGGTTAACGCGTCACTCATCTTGCATCCCCCAAAGGCGCCTCAGCGCACGATCGTCCCGGTGCGCCGGATTTTCCGTTGCAGCTGCATGATCCCGTAGACCAGCGCCTCCGCCGTGGGCGGGCAGCCGGGCACGTAGACATCCACCGGCACGATCCGGTCACAGCCGCGCACCACCGAATAGCTGTAGTGATAGTATCCCCCGCCATTGGCGCAGGAGCCCATGCTGATCACGTAGCGCGGCTCGGGCATCTGGTCGTAGACCTTGCGCAGCGCCGGCGCCATCTTGTTGGTCAGCGTGCCGGCCACGATCATCAGGTCCGACTGGCGCGGGCTCGCCCTCGGCGCGGTGCCGAAGCGTTCCAGGTCGTAGCGCGGCATCGAGGTGTGCATCATCTCAACGGCACAGCACGCAAGGCCGAAGGTCATCCAGTGCAGACTGCCGGTGCGCGCCCAGTTGATGATGTCCTCGGTCGAGGTGACAAGGAAACCCTTGTCCTGCAGCTCGCGGTTCAGCGCCTGCGTCGCGGTGTCCCGCTGGTAATCGTCGGCATAGGCCTCCAGCGGCACCTGGCTCGACGGTCCGGTCTTGATGCGCGGGGACTGGTAGCCTTCGCTCTGGACCTCGGTGACCATCTCGTCATCGGTCACATGCGCGGTCTTGTCCTCTACTGCCATTCCATCGCCCCTTTCCGCCATTCATAGGCAAACCCGGCCGTCAGTACGCCCAGGAAGACCATCATCGACCAGAAGGCCGTCATGCTCAGGTCCTGGAACGCCACCGCCCAGGGAAACAGCATCGCGATTTCCAGATCGAAGATGATGAACAGGATCGAGACAAGGTAGAACCGGACATCGAACTTCATCCGCGCGTCGTCGAAGGCGTTGAAGCCGCATTCGTAGGCGCTGACCTTTTCGGGGTCGGGGTGGCGCACGGCCAGCACGACCGCGGCGAGGATGAGGACCAGTCCAAGACCGATGGCGATACCCAGAAGAACGAGAACAGGGAGGTACTCCCTCAGCATCTCTTCCACGTGTGGCTCCTTTCATGCGCCGGGCCGTCGCACGGGCCGGGCATAAGATTGGCGTGTAGTACTCGTCAGGGTTTACCCCTGCCCCGGAGCAGGGTCAACCAAGCGGGACGTGAATTCAAGGCGCCCGGCGCAGGGCGAAACCCCTTGAATACCGTGGTATATCGAAATTGGCTGCCCCGGACCGCCTTGGGCAAATTGACGCGAGTTCCGGGCGCACCGCAAAAGCGCCCCTCCAGACCGGTCCGGCCCCCGCTCCAGCCCCCCGCGGCACGCGCGGTCCAGCGCCTCCGCGCGCCCCGCGCCGTGCCTTGTTCGCTCGCGCGGCATAGAACCGGCCCCGGCCCCTGCACCCGACAGGGGCTGACACCGCGCCGGGGCTGCGCGCTTAGCACAAACGACACGCAGTTCCCTCACTCTGCGTTGGCCCATATCCGCGCCCCTATTGCACTGTCTCCCGCTCCGACTTGCCCCGAATATGTGCCCGGCACCTCTTGCCCCCGCACCGGGCAAGCGCCGTCCGCGTACTGAAAAGCGTTGGTCTTTCCGACCGGCACGCTCGATCCCTGAGCCCGGTATGATCGACCTTTGCGTCCGGCGCGCCGCCTCTCTGCATCCGCTAGCTGTCCCGCTCCGCACGGCCCGGCGTTGCATCCAAAGCGACCGACGCCGCACCTGTCCTCTGTCCATGCCCTGCACGACGCAAGCATGTGCGCCAAGCCCCGGCCGGGGCGTGCTCTGAGCCGGGCAGGCTTTGCGCCCGGCCCTGCCTGCCCCCGGCTTTCCTCCGGGCCAGCCCGGCCTCTGCCCCCGGCACGACCCGGTTCCGCGTCCGGTACCCCCGGCGTCAAGCCTCGGCCGGCCCGCCCGCGCGCCCCGTCTTGGCCCGGTCTCAGAACGTCATTTTCACACCCGCGATCAGCGTATGCGACTCCACCGACCTGTCGCCGGTAAAGGTCGGCAGGATCAGCGGAACGAAACCGGCGTTGTACATGTACTCCGCCCCCAGCGTGACATGCCGCGCGGCCTCGTACTCGACCCCGAGGATCACCTGCTCCATCCGCTCCCACTCGCTGCCATTCGTGCCCTGCACGCCCCGGCTGGCGGACACCGAATAGGTGATCGGCTTGCCGGCCAGGGTCCGGTGCCACCGGGCCTGCAGCGTCGTCGCCTGCACGTGATGCCCCGTGGCGGGCCAGTCGTGCATCGACCGGGTGAACTCCGCCTGCACGTCGAAACGCGGCCCGCTCCAGGTCAGGTTGACGTCCCACAGCTCGTTCCAGAACCGGTTGATCCCCCGCCCCGGCGGGTGGTGCGCGACGGTGCTGTCATAAATCGACCCGCGCAGGTACCCGGCCCCGACCGTCAGGTCGTGTCCCGGCGCGACCCCGAACCGATGCGCGCCGTTCAACGCGAAATTCGTCAGCTCGCCATTGTTCCTGGGACTGCTCAGCACCCGGTTGCCGCGATGCGCCGGGATCAGGGTAAAGGCCAGTTCCGTGCGCTCGGTGACATATCCCAGCTCGATCATTGGATCCTCGCTCTGGGCCCAGAAATAGTGGCTGGAATGGGTGTGCGTGAACGGCGCGTAGCTGGCGAAATTCCCGAAATTCAACGTCTTGCGGCCGACCGCAAGGTAGAAGGGCGAGCGGTTCAGATCGCCCAGGATCAGCATGTACTTGCGCAGCTGGACATCGTCCTGGCCGGGATACTCGACCTCGGTAAACTCCCCCTGCACAAAGCCGGTGACCCACGGCAGCGCCAGCGTCGCGTTCAGCGAGATCTCGTTGATCACGCCGTAACTGTCCGACCTGCCCCGCGTGTGCGTCGGCGGCAGCCGCGACAGGATCGGAAACTTGCCCGGCGTGTTCGTGCGCTCCGAGATCTGCGTCGCGATCAGCCGCCCGCCAAAGGTCAGCGACCCCTCCGGCACCTGCCCCGAGGCCCGCGCCCGCAGAATCTGCGCCACCTTGGTGGTCACGTCGTTCTGGCGGTCGAATATCCGCTCGGAATAGCGCAGGTCGGTGCGCAGGCTGCCATCGCCCGAGGTATAGATCCCGTCCTGCGCGAACGCCGCCGACGCGGTCAGCCACAAAAGCCCAAGCGCCATCACAGCGCCCTCGATCATCCCGATCCCCTGAAGAAAACGCTTCATTCCTGTCACCTTGATTCAATGCCTGGCCCAAAAAACGGGAAAATGATTTAATCTTCGTTAAACTAACCGGAAGATTTGTCGCCTTTCCAGGGCGGCGTGCGCTTGTCGAAGAAGGCCGCGATCCCTGCCTGCGCCTCGTCGCCCGCCCAGCAGGCACTGAGCGCCTCGATCGTGTCCTCGATCACGCCGTCGTCGATCCGCGGCCCCAACCGGCGCACCAGGGCCTTGGCCTGCGCCACCGCACCCGGCGCACACTCCAGGTAAGGCGCCACTTCCGCCTCGACCGCGTCGTCCAGCGCGTCGCCCGGCACCGCCCGGGACAGCAGGTCCATCCGCACCGCCTCGGCCGCATCGAACCGCCGGCCCGACATGAACACCCGCCGCGCCCGCGCCTCGCCCATGCGAGCCACCACATAGGGCCCGATGGTGGCCGGGATCAGCCCCAGCCGCGTCTCGGTCAGCGCCATCTGTACGTTATCCGCGCCCACCGCCACGTCGCAGACCGAGATCAGGCCCAGCCCGCCGCCGAACGCATTGCCATGCACGCGGCCGATCAAGGGCTTCGGCAGGGTGTTCAGCGCGTGCAGCATGTAGGCCAGCTTGCCCGCCTCTTTCGCCCGCGTCTCGGGATCGGCCTCGAACTGCTCACGCATCCAGCCAAGGTCGCCGCCGGCGCAGAAACTCTTGCCGTCCGCGGCCATGACCACCACGCGCACGCTCTCGTCCGCGCCCAGCTCCAGCGCGGCCTCGTGCAGTTCCGCGATCATCCGCGCCGACAGCGCGTTGTGCTTTTCCGCCCGGTCCAGCCACAGCGTCGCCACGCCCCGCGCGTCCCGCTCGATCCTGATGGTGTCATACATCGCCCAACTCCCTGCCAGTGTCTGTGATCCAGTCCGAATATAGCCACACCATGCGGTCCGCGAACCAGATTTTCGGTATCATCGTCAGCGCCGTGCCGAAGACCACCCATGCCGCATCCAATGCCCACAGGCCCCATGCCATCGCCACCGTGCCGGGCAGCGACAGCACCGACAAGAGCGCCGCCCACCGGCGATGATGCGCCGGCACCTCGTCGCGCCGCCCGATCAGCACGCGCTCGCCCAGCACCCCGCGCGACGCCCAAGCGTCCAGGTCGCGCGGCGGCGCAAAGACCCGCGGATTGGCCCAGGTCCACGCCAGCACTAGCGCCACGGCCAGCCATGCCCAGCCGCCGATCCACACCCGCGACCAGACCGCCAGCGCCAGAAGCGGCAGGATCGTGAACCGCGAATACACCGACCACGGGCTGGCATGGCGCGCCCAGCTGTCGGCGTCCATGCCCATCAGGCGTTCAGCCGCCCGGTAGAGCCCGTTCACTTGGCCGCATCCTCGCGCATCGCGCGCGCCATCTCCGCCGCCCGCTCCAGCACGTCACGGTCCAGCCCCGTCTCGTGGCCCAGCGCAACCAGCCGGTCATGCACCTTCTCGGTCGCCACGTTCCCCTTCGCGCCCGGCGCATAGGGACAGCCCCCCAGGCCGCCCACGGCGGCGTCGAACACGCGCACCCCGTGTTGCAGCGACATCTCGATATTGTCCAGCGCCCGGCCTGCGGTATCATGGTAATGCCCCGCCAGCTTCTCCGCCGGCACCGCTCGCGTCACCGCGCGCAGCATGGCGTCGATGCTCTCCGGCGTGCCCTGCCCGACCGTGTCGCCCAGGCTGATCTCGTAACAGCCCATCTCGTAAAGCCGTCCGGCCACCTCGGCCACCCGGTCCGGCGCCACCGGCCCGTCATAAGGACAGTCCGTCACGCAGGACACATAGCCGCGCAAGGGCACGCCCACCTCCCGCGCCGCCTCCGCCACCGGGGCGAAGCGTTGCAGGCTCTCCTCGATGCTGGCGTTGATATTGGCCTTGGAAAACCCTTCCGAGGCCGAGCCGAAGATCGCCACCTCGTTCGCCGCCGCCGCCATCGCGTCCTGAAAGCCGCGCATGTTGGGCGTCAGCGCCGCATAGCTCACCCCCGGCACGCGGGTGATCCCGCCCAGCACCTCGGCCGAGCCGGCCATCTGCGGCACCCATTTGGGGCTGACGAAGCTTGCCACCTCCATCCGGGAAAACCCCGCGCCGCTCAGGCAGTCGATCAGCGCCACCTTCTTGGCCACCGATATCTCGCGCTTTTCGTTCTGCAGTCCGTCGCGCGGCCCGACCTCGAAGATCTCGACCCGTTCAGCCATCCGCATCCTCCTCCGGCGCCGCATAGTACGCCTGTTCGTAGATCCGCGCGCCGCTCTCCTCGGGCAAAGCCGCCTGGTACGCCGCCCGCTCGGTCAGCCGCGCGTACCACTTCGCCGTCTCGGGAAACCCGTCCAGCGTCGCGAAATGCCGCGCCATGTAAACCGCCTGCCCCACGGCGATATCGCAGGCCGAATAGCCCCCGGTCAGCAGGTAATCGCGGTTCTCCACCGGCGTGCTCAGCCGCGCCTCGATCGCGCCATAGCACTTGCGCAAGCGCGCCGCCTCCAGCCGCATCACCGTCGGGCTGCGCATGTGATCCTCGCGCAGCATGATATGCTGCTGTGTCAGGATCGCCACGTGCTGGCTTACGGTCTCGGCGAAATGCAACCACACGAGATAGGCCATCCGGTCCATGTCGCCCGGCATCCGTCCCATCCCGCGCTCGGGGAACTTCTCGCACAGGTATTCCATCATCGCGCCCGATTCGAACATCCGCTCGCCCTCGATCTCCAGCGCGGGCACGCGCCCCGCCGGCGACAGGCTCAGGAACTCGGGCTGCCGCAGGCTCTTGTCGAACGCATGGGTCACCACGCGAAATTCCACGCCTTCCAGCTCGTTCAACAGCCACAGCACCCGCATCGAGCGGCTTTGCGGCACATGGTGCAGGACAATCACGCCATCGCCTCCTTGGTCAGGTTCGGACGCGTCTCTTGTGCCGCGTCGCAGGTTTCCATCCACCCGCACCACGCCGCCAGCGCGGGTCGTGCGGCGATCCTCTCCTCCCCGCCCGGCACCATGCCGAAATAGTCCAGCATCGGCCAGAGGTGACAGCCCGCCAGGTCGAGGCTCCCGGGCCGCAGCACCCGCCCCTCTGCCGCGATCTCCTCCAGCGCGTCCAGCACGCGCGGCGCGGCCGCCAGCCCGTCCGCAAGCGCATCCTCATCGCCCGCCTCGCCTCCCAAGGCCGCGAAGACCGCGTTGGAAAAGGCCTGCCGCACCAGCGGCCAATAGGCATAGCTGTCGGCGATCCCCATCACCTGCCGCATCCGCGCCACGCCCTCGGGCGCGTCCGGGACCATCCGCGGCTCCGGCGCCATGGCCTCCAGGTAATCCAGGATCGCCTGCGTTTCCCACAGCCGGAAGGCCCCCGCCTCCAACACCGGCACGCGGCCAAACCGGTGCAGCCGTCTCAGCGCCTCCGCGCCCTCCCCGAACGGATCGCACTCGGCATAGTCATAACGAAGCCCCTTCGCCGCCAGCACCATCCGCACGCTGCGCGTATAGACGCTGAAGCGATAGCCGGTCAGCCGTAGCCCCTCCGTCACGCCGCCGCCTCCGCGTCCTCCTCCAGCCGGATCAGCGCCGCGCCCGCCTCCACCTGGCTGCCCGCTTCGGCCAGCACCTCGGCCACCACCCCGTCGCGCGGGGCCAACAGGCTGTGCTCCATCTTCATCGCCTCCAGCACGGCCAGCCGGTCGCCCTTGGCCACCTCCTGGCCGGCTTCGGCGAACACCGCCTTGACCATCCCCGGCATCGGCGCCTCGATCACGCTGGCGTCGCCTGCGGCAAACTCGCCGCGCTCCAGCGGATCGAGGATGTCGAACCCAATCCCGTAGCCCGCAAAGACCGTCACGAGGTCGCCCGTCACCGCCACCTCCGGCGCCAGCTGACCGTCCAGTTGCCATCGTCCACCGACGCGCCGCGCCGCGACCAGCGCGTCTCCGACCTCCACGTCATGCGCCTCCGCCGACAGGCTTTGCACTTTTGCCTGCACCTCCTCGCCTTCGCGCCGCAGCACCACGCTCCGCCGCAAAGGCTGCCACAGGGCAAAGCCCGTTTCCGGCCCTCCGCCGTCTAACAGGCCAAGGCTCGCCAGCGCCGCCAGCGCCACCGTCGCATCAACGACCTCCGGCGGCGCACTCAACGCCTCCAGGTCCCGCGCAATCAGCCCGGTATCCACCTCGCCGCGCCCGAACCCCTCGTGCCGCGCCAGCGCGCCCAGGAACGCAAGGTTCGTCACCGTCCCCGCCACCTGAGTCGCCTCCAGTGCCGCACCCAGCCGCTGCAGCGCCACCGCCCGCGTCGGGCCGTGCGTGGTCAGCTTGGCGATCATCGGATCGTAATGCGGGGAAATCTCGTCGCCCGCCCGCACGCCGGTGTCCGCCCGCGCGCCCGCCGGAAACACCAGATGCCGCAGCCGCCCCGTCGCCGGCAGGAACCCTTTCGGCACATCCTCCGCATAGAGCCGCGCCTCGAACGCATGGCCATTGATCGACAGATCCTCCTGCCGTTTCGGCAGGCCCTCGCCCACAGCCACCCGCAACTGCCATTCCACCAGGTCCACGCCGGTGATCTCTTCCGTCACAGGATGCTCCACCTGCAACCGCGTGTTCATCTCCATGAACCAGAACCCATCCGTGCGCAGCCCGCCCGAGCCGTCCACGATGAACTCAACCGTCCCCGCCCCGGCATAGCCGATGGCCTCCGCCGCGCGCACCGCAGCCGCCCCCATGGCCTCGCGCACCTCGGACGTCATCCCCGGCGCCGGCGCTTCCTCGATCACCTTCTGATGCCGCCGCTGCAACGAGCAATCCCGCTCGAAAAGATGCACGGCGCGTGTCCCATCACCAAAGACCTGCACCTCGATATGCCGCGGCTGCTGGATATACTTCTCGATCAGCACGGCGGCGTTGCCAAACGCCGTCTTCGCCTCCGCCTGCGCACTCTCCAGCGCCTCGTCAAAGCCCTTGGCCGCCTCGACCAGCCGCATCCCCTTGCCGCCGCCGCCCGCCACGGCCTTGATCAGCACCGGATAGCCGATCTCCCCGGCCTTCTCAGCCAGGAACTCCGGATCCTGCTCCTCGCCATGATAGCCCGGCACCACCGGCACGCCCGCCTCATGCATCAGGGCCTTGGCAGCATCCTTCAGGCCCATCGCCCGGATCGCCTTGGCCGACGGCCCGATGAATGTGAGCCCCGCCGACTCGACCGCCTCCACGAAATCCGGGTTCTCGCTCAGAAAGCCATAGCCGGGATGGATCGCCTGCGCGCCGCTCTCCTGCGCCGCCGCGATGATCTTCGCCCCGTCAAGGTAACTCTCCGCCGGCGCCGCCCCGCCGATATGCACGGCCGCATCCGCCAGCGCCACGTGCCGCGCCGCCCGGTCGGCATCGGAATAGACGGCGACACAGCGCACCCCCATGGCCCGCGCCGTCTCCATCACCCGGCAGGCAATCTCGCCCCGGTTGGCAATCAGAATCGTGTCAAACATCGTCCACAGCCCCCAGATCCTCGATCACCTCGAACCGCTCCCAGATCAGTTCCATCTGCGGATCGAAAACCCCGATCCGCCGGTAAAACCCCTCATGGCCCTCTTTCCACCCGGCGAGCGTCTCATCCTCCCCCTCGGCCAGGGCAAGCGCCTCGGGCATGTCGCAGAACCGCACCAGTCGCAGTTCCATCGTCCGCGTCACCAGGGCGGGCCGACCGTCAAAGGTCGTGGCCACGTCGCAGCGCCCGATCTGCGGCACCGCCTCGCCCCGCGCCACCTCGGCCATGGACAGGCAGGTCGCCCGCTTGGGGCCCGCGCGCACCAGCCCGATCAATTCCGCAGACATCCGGGCGCTGTCGCCGAACACATAGGCCTGCGCCCCCGGATACCGTTCTTGAACCGCTTGCAATTGCATCGTCACGACCCTCTTTCACCTTTTTCCATACGCCGTCCCGCGCGGCCCCAAGGCGCGCGCCCGGTCTCACATCCGAAAGAGACCAAACCGCGTCTCCTCCACCGGCGCATTCAGCGCCGCCCGTAACGACAGCGACAACACCGCCCGGGATTTCCGCGGGTCGATGATCCCGTCATCCCACAACCGCGCACTGGCATAAAGCGGATGGCTCTGTTCCTCGAACATATCCACCGTGGGCTGCTTGAACGCCGCCTCCTCGTCGGCGCTCCACGTGCCGCCTTTGCGCTCGATCGCGTCGCGCTTCACCGTCGCCAGCACGCCCGCCGCCTGCGCGCCGCCCATCACGGAGATCCGGCTGTTGGGCCAGGTCCACAGAAAGCGCGGCTGATACGCCCGCCCCGCCATGCCGTAATTCCCGGCCCCAAACGACCCGCCCACCAGCATCGTCACCTTGGGCACGCTGGTCGTCGCCACCGCCGTCACCATCTTGGCCCCGTGCCGCGCGATCCCCTCGTTCTCATACCGGCGCCCCACCATGAACCCGGTGATGTTCTGCAGGAACACCAGCGGCACCTTGCGCTGGCTGCACAACTCCACGAAATGCGCGCCTTTCTGGGCCGCCTCGCTGAACAAGACACCGTTATTGGCGACAATTCCCACCGGGCAGCCCTCCACATGGGCAAACCCGGTCACCAGCGTTTCCCCGAACCGCGCCTTGAACTCGTCGAACCGGCTGCCATCCACCAGCCGCGCGATCACCTCGCGGATGTCATAAGGCGTGCGCAGGTCCCCCGGCACCACACCCAATATCTCCTCGGGGTCATAGGCGGGCGCCTCCGGTGCCTCCATCCGTAGGCCGGGGTTCACCCCGGCCACCCCGGCCTCCGTTCCAAGGTTCCCCACAGCCCGCCGCGCCAGGGCCAGCGCGTGCGCATCATCCTCCGCCAGGTAATCCGCCACCCCGGAAAGCCGCGTATGCACGTCGCCCCCGCCCAGGTCCTCGGCCGTCACGTCCTCGCCCGTCGCCGCCTTCACCAGCGGCGGCCCGGCCAGGAAAATCGTCCCCTGGTCGCGGACAATAATGGTCACGTCGCTCATCGCCGGCACATACGCGCCCCCGGCGGTGCACGAGCCCATGACCACGGCGATCTGCGCGATCCCCTTCGCGCTCATCCGCGCCTGGTTGTAGAAGATCCGCCCGAAATGATCCCGGTCGGGAAACACCTCGTCCTGGTTGGGAAGGTTCGCACCGCCCGAGTCCACCAGGTAGATACAGGGCAGCCGGCACTCCTCGGCGATCTCCTGCGCGCGCAGGTGCTTCTTTACCGTCATCGGGTAATAGGTGCCACCCTTCACCGTGGCATCGTTGCACACCACCATGCAGTCGCGCCCCGCGACGCGCCCGACCCCCGCGATCACGCCCGCACACGGCGCCGCCCCGTCGTAAAGCCCGTGCGCCGCCACCGCGCCCACCTCAAGAAAAGAACTGCCCGGATCCAGCAGATTTGCCACCCGCTCGCGCGGCGGCATCTTTCCCCGGCTCTTGTGCCGCTCCCGCGCCGCCTCGCCGCCGCCTTCCGCGGCGGCACGCGCTGCCTCCTCGACCGTTGCCAGCGCCGCCAGATGCGCCTCCCGGTTGGCCTGGAACTCCGCCGATCCGGTCAGAATCTTAGAGGAAATCTTCATCCCGCCACTCCTTTCGCATTCATCTTCAGGGGCCGCGCCCCCGCTGCACCGCAGAACTTCGTGACATATCCGCAACACGCTGCGGGCTCACTGCGATTTTGACATACATCAAAGCGATTTAGCCCGACCCGAGTCATCTTCCGCTCGAACAACTCAGAAGTGGAAAGACCATGAAACATCTCACCGCCCTCGCACTCGCAGCACTCGTCGCCGGCGCGGCTCCGGCTCTCGCGCAGGAGCGCGGCGACGTCTCGCTCGGCATCGGCCTCGCCGGCGTCATCCCCGAAAGCGGCAACGGCGTGCTCGCCGGCCCCACGCCCATCAGCGTCGACAACGGCTACTCGCTGTCGCTGACCGGCGAATACTTCATCGCCAACAACCTCGGCGTCGAGCTTCTGGCGGCCTGGCCCTTTGCCCATGACGTCGACACCGGCGGCGTGAAGATCGGCGAGGTCAAGCACCTGCCGCCGACCCTCTCGCTGCAATACCACTTCACCAACAAGGGCAACATTACGCCCTTCATCGGCGCCGGCCTCAACTACACCACCTTCACCGAGTCCAAGGCCGTCGGTCCGCTCGCGGGCAACGACCTCGACCTCGACGACAGCTGGGGCCTCGCCCTGCACGCGGGCCTCGATTACAGGGTCTCCGACAAGGGCGCGCTGCGGACCGACATCCGCTGGATGAACATCGAAAGCGACGTCAAGCTGAACGGCGTGGACATCGGCAAGGCCAAGATCAACCCGTGGGTCTTCGGCGTGTCCTACGTCCACACCTTCTGATCCTTCCCGGGGGACGGGGAAGCAGGCGGGGCGGGCCTTCGGGCCGGCCCCGTTTTCGTATGTGGCATCAAGGTCCGGCATCATTCTTCCCGCCTCGCACGCGGCCGCACCGGGTCCGGCGCGGCGATCCAGCCCGCCTCGAAGGCGGGCGCCACCTTGCCCTCGTGCCGCGCCACCTGCCACGCGATCACCGCCGCGCGCAGCCTCCCGTTGGCCTCGCGCGCCCGGCACCACATCTCCATCCGCGGGCTGTGCCCGGCACAATCGCGCCCCGCCGACATCCCGTGCGCCAGGTGGAACAATTGCGCGTAAAGTATTTCCGCAAAAGGCTTTTCCACATCCGTCCCTTCACTCTCCTCGGGATCCGGCAACTCGGTCAGCACGCGCGCTCGCCAGATATCCTGTTCCACCGCCAGCGCCTTCTGACAGCCCAGGGGCTCCTCGGACCGGTCGCAGATCACGATCCCCACGGTGCCGCAAAATTCCACGCCGGCGACATTGGCCAACGGATAGCCCGCCTTCTCCGCCGGCGTCGGTGCAAAGGCGGTCACCGCCTGTTCATAGCGCAGGATCTCGCCCCGCAGGCACGTCTCGAAATCCGGCAGCGCGGCATCCTCGGCCAGTGCCGCGACAGGCCACAGGGCCGCCTGCGCCAGCATCAGGATCAGGTCGCGCCGCCGCGCCATGCCTCAAAGCCCTCCGCGCATGTCGCGCAGTTCCAGCGACCGTTGCGCCGTCATCCGCATCAGGCAGGACGCCGCCGCGACCGACCGGATCGTGCCGCCCCGGTTGCGCTCGAAGGCCAGGCTGCACTCGGCATCGCGATAGGCGATCCAGGCCCGCTGCGCCGCCAAAAGCGCTTCCGAAACAGGCGGTTGCCCCGAATCGGCCTGATCCAGCTGCGCCCGCGTCGTCTTGTATTCGCGGTTCAGGAACCTGTCCCACACCGCCGTCTCGGCCTGCACGCATGCCACGACTCCGATGGTCGAGCCGCCGCCCGGCTGCGTCTGGCATTGGTTCGCGGCATCACCCACGCAGCCCGGCACACCGGCGTCGCGCGGGCCCGCTTCGAAACAGGCCGCCACCGTGCCCTCGTTCACGCTTGCCTCCTGCGCCCGTGCCGCGCCCGAAAGGCCCGCCACGGCAATCGCCACTATCGCCACCCCTCTCGTCATCATCCGTCATCCTCCGTTTCCGCCACGGCCCGCGCCTTCAGTTCCTTGCGGATGACCTTGCCGGTCACCGTCATCGGCAGGGCCTCAAGGAACGCCACCTCCCGGGGATAGGAATACCCCGCAAGCCGTTCTTTAACATGGGTTTTCAGCGCCTCAGCCAAGGCCTCATCCGCCGTCACGCCGTCCCGTACCACCACGTAGGCCTTCACGATCTCGGTGCGCAGGGCGTCGGGCTTGCCCACCACGCCCACCGTCGCCACCGCGTCATGGGTCAGCAGGCAATCCTCGATCTCCGCCGGCCCGATGCGATAGCCGGAACTGGTGATCACGTCATCTTCGCGCCCCACGAAACGCAGGAACTCCCCGTCCCACACGCCCCTGTCGCCGGTCAGCATCCAGTCGCCCCGAAACTTCTCCGCTGTCTGCTCGGGCCGGTTCCAGTATTCCAGCATCATGCTGGCGGACCCGCGCAGGACGGCCACATCGCCTTCCTCGTCAGTGCGCTCTCCATCGCGGTCCAGCACCGCCACCTCGTGCCCCGGCACCACCTTGCCGATGCAGCCCGGTTTCGGGTCGAACAGGCTCTGGCAGGAACAAGCCACCAGGTTGCACTCGGTCTGCCCGTAAAACTCGTTGATCGTCAGCCCGAACGCCTTGCGCCCCCAGTCCAGCATCTCCGCGCCCAGCGGCTCACCGCCGCTCGCGACCGTGCGAAGGCCCTCGATGCGCTCGTCGGCGGCCTTGAGCATCCGCAACGCCGTGGGCGGGAAAAAGATATTCCGAACAGCGCCCTGCCGGATGATCTTCACGCACTCCTCGACGCTGAATTTCGGCAATCGTGCCGCCACCACCGGCACGCCCAGAGCCAGCCCCGGCATCAGGATGTTGAAGAGGCCACCAATCCACGCCCAGTCGGCCGGCGTCCACAGGCAATCGCCCTCGTGCTGGCCCAGGAAATCATGCGGCATCTCGACCCCCGGCAAATGCCCGGTCAGCACCCGGTGCCCATGCAGCGCGCCTTTTGGGCTGCCGGTCGTCCCGCTGGTATAGATCAGCACGGCGGGGTCGTCGGGTGCGGTCTCCGCCGGCTCGAACGCGCCCTGCTCCGGTAGGTCCGCGTCCTCCGGCACAAACGCCTCGACTTCCGCCAAAGGCGCAAGCATATCAACACCTTCGGCGTCGGTGACGACGATCTTCGCGCCCGCGTCCCGCACCCGGCTGGTCAGCGCGTCCTCGCGGAACAGCTTGAACAGCGGGATCGACACGGCCCCGATCTTCCAGATCGCGATATGCGCCGCCGCACACCAGCCGCCCTGGCTGCGCAGCACGCCCACCCGGTCGCCCCGCGTAACGCCTTTCGCCACCAGCACATGCGCCAGCCGGTCCGCCATGTCGCGCAGGTCGCCATAGCTCAGATCGCGGTGCATCTCGGCCAGGTCCTTGATCGCCACGCGGTCCGGAGACCGCGCCGCCCAGTCGTCGCAGGCCTGCGCCGCCATGTTCAGCCGCGCCGGAAGGTCCCAGGAAAACGCACCCTTCAACGCCTCGTAGTCATTATTTTCCAACACCTTAAACGCCTTCCTTCACCTCTTCCCGGTGGGCCACCTCGCCGAATCGGTCGACGAAATAGTCCACCCGGCCGCCCTCCGCGCCCGCACATGTCACCACCAGCCACAACCCCGCCGACTGCGCCGGCGTCGCGTGGCAATCGGTCCGCGCGGCCCCGGTCTCGGCCACGTAGCGCTCCGCCACCGCCTCGATCACCGCCGTCTCCGTCGTGGTCACCGACCGCCCGCCCAGCAACAGCGCGACGACCGCCCCAAAGGAGACCAAAGCCAGAAGCGGCACGAAAAACCACGGGGGTCGCGGGAACCGCATGAAGCTACCCCATCGCCCCCATCAGCTCGCGCCCGATCAGCATACGCCGGATTTCGGACGTGCCCGCCCCGATCTCCATCAGCTTGGCATCCCGGAAGATCCGCGCCACCGCCGCATCGTTCAGGAACCCGGCACCGCCCATCGCCTGCACCGCCTGGTGCGCCTGCACCATCGCCTGCTCACTTGCATAAAGACAGCAGGCGGCGGCGTCCTGCCGCGTCACCTCGCCCCGGTCACACGCCTTGGCCACCTCGTAGACATAGGCCCGAGCCGAATTCATCGCGGTGTACATGTCGGCGATCTTGCCCTGCATCAGCTGGAAATTCCCGATCGGCTGCCCGAACTGCTTGCGCTCGGCCATATAGGGCATGATCTCGTCCAGACAGGCCGCCATGATCCCCAGGCCGATCCCGGCCAGCACCACGCGCTCGTAATCCAGCCCCGACATCAGCACCTTCACGCCCTTGCCTTCCTCGCCCAGCACGTTGTCGAACGGCACTTCCACGTCCTCGAAGATCAGCTCGGCGGTGTTCGACCCGCGCATCCCCAGCTTGTCGAAATGCGCGCTGGTCGAAAACCCGGTCATCGCCTTCTCGATCAGGAACGCGGTGATTCCCTTGGCCCCGGCCTCGGGTTCGGTCTTGGCATAGACCACCAGCGTGTCGGCATCCGGCCCGTTGGTGATCCAGTACTTGTTGCCGTTCAGGCGATAGTGATCGTTGCGCTTTTCCGCCCGCAGGCTCATCGACACCACGTCGCTGCCCGCGCCCGCCTCGGACATGGCCAGCGCGCCCACATGCTCGCCCGAAATCAGCCCCGGCAAGTATTTCGACCGCTGCGCGTCCGATCCGTTCAGCTTGATCTGGTTCACGCACAGGTTGGAATGCGCGCCATAGCTCAGCGACACGCTGGCCGAGGCCCGCGCCACCTCCTCCACCGCGACCACATGCGCGAGGTACCCCATGCCCACGCCGCCATGCTCTTCGGGCACGGTGATTCCCAACAGGCCAAGCTCGCCCATCTCGGTCCACAGCTCGGAGGGAAATTCATTCGTCCGGTCGATCTCGGTGGCCAACGGCTTGACGCGCTCCTGCGCCCAGCGATGCACCATCTCGCGCAGGGCATGAACGTCCTCGCCCAGGTCGAACTTCATCACCGCGTCGAACATTCTCACCCCTCCCGGCATTTATTGAACGCTTGTTCATTTATAGGCCTGCCCTGCGATCCCGTCAATCCCGCGCACCGCGCCGGAACCGATTCCGCGCACCACGGGTTGGCCCCCAGACACCATCAGCATAGCAAAGGAGTCATCCAATGTCCGATGATCTGAGAGAGACCCTGTGGAAGCGCCTCGACAACCTGCAAGCCGGCATGTTGTCCACCGCCAGCGCCCCTCCGCGCCCTATGGCGCCCACCATCACGGATGACGACAACGCCATCTGGTTCATCACCGCCAAGGGCACCGACATCGCCGATGCGGCTGCCAAGGGCGAGACCTGCAAGTTCATCGCGGCCTGCCCCAGCGCGCATCTCTACGCCGATATCGACGGCGAGCTGTCGGTCGAAACCAGCGAGGCCAAGCTGGACGAAATATGGTCCCCCATGGCCGCCGTCTGGTTCGACGAGGGACGCCAGGACGACGACATCGTGCTCGTGTCGATGCGCCCCAAGAAGGCGGCCGTCTGGGCCACCGATGGCGACGCCAAGTCGCTTTTCGAGTTCGCCCGCGCCTCGATCAGCAACGACGCGCCCGACGTGGGCGAACACGGCACGGTCACATTCTGATGCGCCGCGCATGTTTCGGGGCCGCCGCGCTGGCGGCTCTCATGGTCTCGCCCGCCCGCGCCGAGCAGGTGGGCGAGATCGGCGTTGACTGGGCCGGCAACGACATCATCGTCGAGGCGATCGAGGATCCCGAGGTGCAGGGCGTCACCTGCCACCTGGCCTATTTCGAACGCGGCTTCATCGACCGGCTGGCCAATGGCAACTGGTTCGAGGACCCCTCGAACAGCGCCATCGAATGCCAGCAGACCGGCCCCATCACCCTGGGAGATATCGACCGCTCCGAGGATGGCGAGGACGTGTTCCGCGCCAGCCGCTCGATCATCTTCAAGACGCTGCGCGTGAAGCGCATCTTTGACGCCGACCGCAACACGCTGGTCTACATCTCGCACGGGCGCGAACTGTCGCAAGGCTCGGCCAAGGTCTCGATCTCCACCGTCCCGATTCCCGACGAAACGCCCCGCGACTGACCCGCCGAAAGGCGGCTCATCGAAGGGCGAAAGGCGCGCGCGGTCCGTTAACCGCCGCACGCTCCATTAACCAGGCAGGTTGCGAAAAATCGCACCGACGCGATGCAACCCGGATACCGACGCGATACCGACGTGCCATTTTGGCCCCTGAGTCGCCGTTAGCCCCGGTGTCTCAGGTGGATCCGGCCTGCTGCACCGCGCCCACTTCCGCCCGGATGATCCGCGCGATCAGCGCACAATCCTCCAGCGTGAAGGTCAGCGGCAGGCGCATGTCCAGGATGCCTTTCAGAACCCGGTCGCTCATGGGCATCGGTACGCTCGGCGCATAGCGCCAGCTGTCGTAGCGGCTGGTGAACCCCACCGGCTCGGCGCCCCCGAACCACTTCAGCTCGACGCCGCGTTTCAGGCACCGCGCCACCACCTCCGCGATGGCCCCGTTGCTCCAGTCCAGCAGCAGGAACTGGATCGACGAGCCCACATATCTCTCGGCCTCGGGCCGCTCCACCACTCTCAGGCCGGGCGTGCCGCGCAAGCCCGCCTCGACCACTTGGTAGCGCGCGTTCCACTTGGCGCATTGGGCGTCCAACGCCTTGAGTTGCGGGCGTAAAATCGCCGCGCGCAGGTGGTCCATCCGGCCCGAGATATTGGGTGTGTCGTACTTGATCTTCTCGAATTCCGCTTCCGGCGGCACCGTCCCGTGCCGGCCATACAGCATGTAGGACCCCGACAGCATCGCGGCCTTGGCCATGACGCTCGGGTCGTCCGTCACCAGCAGGCCGCCCTCGCCCGAATTCATGTGCTTGTAGGTCTGCGTCGAATAACAGCCGATCAGCCCATGCCGCCCCGAGGGCACGCCGTTCCAAGCCGCCCCCATCGTGTGGGCGCAATCCTCGACGATGGTCAGCCCGTGCTCGCACGCGATCTCCACCAGCCGGTCCATGTCGCACAGGTGCCCGCGCATGTGGCTCAGCATCAGGATCCGCGCCTCGCCCGCCTTGTTTACCAGATCTTCAAGGTCGATGGTCAGGCTCTCGGTCACGCCGACGAAAACCGGCACAGCACCGACACTGGCAATCGCCCCCGGCACCGGCGCGAGGGTGAAAGCATTCGTTAACACCTTTTCGCCAGGCTGCACGTCCAGCGCCCGAAGTGCCGTGGCCATCGCATAGCCGCCCGATGCGACGGCCAACGCGTATTTGGCGCCCGTATAGGCCGCGAATTCCTGCTCCAGCAGGCCCACCTCGCCCACCTCTCCGGGCGACAGGTTATAGCGATGCAGCCGCCCGCTCTGCATCACCTCCATCGCGGCGCGAATCCCTTCCTCGGGGATCGGCTCCTGCTGGGTGAAACTGCGTGTGAAAATCTCGCTCATAGGCTTTTATTGCGGCCCTGCGCGGCGCAGGTCAATCGCGAAGCGCCTGTCGAAAAGCGGCATTTCGCTTTCCCGAAACCGGGTTTCAGCCGAAGAGCCTCTGCACCACGCCGTGCAACTCGTCGAAATGGTCGATCGTCGCGTCCGGCTCCAGCGCCCGCACATCCTCGTCGCCCGGCCCGAACGTCACCAGAACCGACGGCACCCCCGCCGCCCGCGACGTCTCGCGGTCCGTTACCGTGTCGCCCACCAGCAGGCAGCGGCCCGGGTCGCCCCCCACCCGCCGCACCACCTCGCGCAGCGGCTCGGGGTCGGGCTTGCGCACGGCCAGCGTATCGGCCCCCACCAGCGCCCCGAACCTGTCCAGAACGCCCAGCGCGGTCATCAGCTGCACCGCCAGCTTTTCGGGCTTGTTGGTACAGATCGCCACCGGATGCCCGGCCAGCCGCAGATTCTCCACCGCGTCCATCGCGCCGGGATAGAACACCGTATGCGTGTCGATGGCCTCTCCGTAAGCCTCCAGAAGGATTGGATATTGCCGGTCGATCTCAGCAAAGTCATCCGCCCGCCCCAGCCGCGTCATGCCAAGCGTCAGCATCGCCCGCCCGCCGCGCAGCGCCGTACCGGCATCCGCCACCGGGTCCAGCAGATCGCCCTCGCCCATCCCCCGGAAACAGGCATTGGCGGCGGCGATAAGGTCACCGCTCGTATCCGCCAGCGTCCCGTCCAGATCGAAGACCACCGTGCCCGGCCGATCACCCATACCGCATTCCCCTCTTGTCATTGTGCAACGCTCAGCACATTTCCGCCCGTGCCTGTCACATCCCGCAATCATCTTTGATACGGCCCAGCCTTGCACGGCTTGCGCAACCGGATAAAACGGGCGGGTCAGGAAGGAAAGAGAAACCCTATGAGCATAAGCCTGATCGTTCTGGCCGCGGGCCAGGGCACCCGCATGAATTCCGACCTGCCCAAGGTGCTGCACCAGATCGCCGGCGCACCGATGCTGGTCCATGCCCTGCGGGCCGGCGCGACCCTCACGCCCGACCGGACGGTCGTGGTCACCGGCCACGGGTCCCAGGCGGTCGAGGCGGCGGCGCAGGACCACGACCCCGACATCCTGACCGTCCACCAGGCCACGCAGGACGGCACCGGCCACGCCGTGGCCCAGGCTGAAACGGCACTCGCAGGCTACGAGGGCGACGCCATCGTGCTCTACGGCGATACACCGTTCATTTCCGAAGACACACTCGGCCGCATGGTCGAGGCCCGGGCGCAGCATGACGTCGTCGTGCTGGGCTTCAAGGCCGCCGATCCCGGCCGCTATGGCCGACTGGTCATGTCCGGCGACACACTTGAAAAGATTGTCGAATTCAAGGACGCGGACGAAGCCACCCGTGCCATCCCCTTCTGCAATTCCGGCGTCATCGCCGCCTCCGCGCCGGTGCTCTTCGACCTGATCCGCGCCGTCACCAACGACAACGCCGCAGGCGAATACTACCTGACCGACATCGTCGCCATCGCCCGCGACCGGGGCCTGTCGGCCACCGCCATCGCCTGCCCCGAGGCCGAGACGATGGGCATCAACTCCCGCGCAGAACTGGCCGTGGCCGAGGCCGCCTTCCAGGCCCGCGCCCGCGCCACGGCGCTTGACGACGGCGTCACCCTCACAGCACCCGAAACCGTGCATTTCGCCTACGACACCGTGCTGGGCCGCGACACCATCGTCGAGCCCTATGTGGTCTTCGGCCCCGGCGTCACCGTCGAATCCGGCGCCCATATCAAGGCGTTTTCCCATCTCGAAGGCTGTCACGTCTCGCGCGGCGCCGTCGTCGGCCCCTACGCCCGCCTGCGCCCCGGCGCGGAACTGGCCGAGGACACCCGCATCGGCAACTTCGTCGAGATCAAGAACGCCCTCATCGGCGAAGGCGCCAAGGTCAACCACCTCAGCTATATCGGCGACGCGTCGGTGGGCGAGGCCAGCAATATCGGCGCGGGCACCATCACCTGCAACTATGACGGCGTGATGAAGCACCGCACCGAGATCGGCGCCCGGGTCTTCGTGGGTTCCAACACCATGCTCGTGGCCCCCGTCAGGCTGGGCGACGAGTCGATGACCGGCTCGGGTTCGGTCATCACCAGCGACGTGCCCGACGGCGCGCTCGCCATCGCCCGCAGCCCGCAGGCCAACAAGCCGGGCATGGCGCGCAAATTGTTCGAAATGCTAAAGTCCAGACGGGCCAAGCAAGCGAAAGAGGCAGGATAATGTGTGGAATTGTAGGGGTCCTCGGCAAGCACGAAGCCGCGCCCATCCTCGTCGAGGCATTGAAACGCCTTGAATATCGCGGCTATGACAGCGCCGGGATCGCCACGATCAACGGCAAGCAGCTCGACCGCCGCCGCGCCGTCGGCAAGCTGGTGAACCTGTCGGACCTGCTGGTGCACGAGCCTTTGCGCGGCAAGTCCGGCATCGGCCACACCCGCTGGGCCACCCACGGCGCGCCCAACACCGTCAACGCTCACCCCCACAAGGCCGGGCCGGTGGCCGTGGTGCATAACGGCATCATCGAGAACTTCCGCGAACTGCGCAGCGAACTGGCCGCCGCGGGCCTCGCGCACGAGACCGACACCGACACCGAGACCGTGGCCATGCTGGTCCATCACCTGATGCAGCAAGGCCAGACCCCCGTCGAGGCCGCGAAATCCGCCATCGCGCGGCTGGAAGGCGCCTATGCGCTCGGGTTCCTGTTCGATGGCGAGGACGACCTGATCGTCGCCGCCCGCAAGGGCAGCCCGCTGGCCATCGGCCACGGCGACGGCGAGATGTACGTGGGTTCCGACGCCATCGCGCTCGCGCCGCTCACCGACCGGATCACCTATCTGGAAGAAGGCGATATCGCGGTCGTCACCCGCACCACGCTCGACATCATCGACGCGCACGGCAATCGCGCCAACCGCGACGTCCGCACCATTGCGATCGACAGCACCCATGTCGACAAGGGCGGGCACAAGCACTTCATGGCCAAGGAAATCGCCGAACAGCCCAGCGTCATCGGCGACACCCTGCGCCACTACCTGTCCGAGGCGGGGGGCGGCCTGACCCTGCCCCGGCCGGAAATGGATTTCACACAATACGACCGCCTGACGCTGGTCGCCTGCGGCACGGCCTATTACGCCTGCCTGACCGCGAAATACTGGTTCGAGCAACTGGCCGGCCTGCCCGTAGATGTCGATATCGCGTCCGAGTTCCGCTACCGCGAACCTCCCGTTCCCGCCAGGACCGCCGCCATTTTCGTCAGCCAGTCGGGCGAAACCGCCGACACCCTTGCCGCCCTACGCTACTGCGAGGGCCGTGCGGCCAAGATCCTGTCGATCATCAACGTCCCGGAAAGCTCCATCGCCCGCGAAAGCGACCTCGCCCTGCCAATCCATGCCGGGGTCGAGATCGGCGTCGCCTCCACCAAGGCCTTCACCTGCCAGCTGACCGTGCTCTTGCTGATGGCGCTCAAGGCCGCGTCCGATCGTGAAGCGATAGATCCCGCGCGCCTTTCGGACCTGCTGTCCCACCTGCGCGGCCTGCCCTCGACCATCAACAACACGCTGGAACTGAACGAGGACTTCCGCAAGGCCGCGAACCGGCTGTCCACCGCCGAGAACGCGCTCTTCCTCGGGCGCGGCATGATGTACCCGCTGGCCCTGGAAGGCGCGCTGAAGCTCAAGGAAATCAGCTATATCCACGCCGAGGCCTATGCCTCCGGCGAGTTGAAGCACGGCCCCATCGCGCTCATCGACGAAAAGATGCCGGTGATCGTCATGGCCCCGCGCGACGGGCTGTTCGACAAGACCGTGTCCAACATGCAAGAGGTCATGGCCCGCGGCGGCAAGGTGATGCTGATCACCGACGCCCCCGGCGCCGCCGCCGCATCCGACGACACCTGGATGACGCTGGTCCTGCCGCAGGTGGACCCGGTCCTGTCGCCCATCCTCTATGCCGTCCCGGCGCAGCTGCTGGCCTATCACACCGCCGTCGCCAAGGGCACCGACGTGGACCAGCCCCGCAACCTCGCCAAGTCCGTGACCGTGGAATGACGCTGGACGACGCCCTCGACCGGCTGCGCGCCCAAGCCGAACCCGGCCGGGCCGAAGGGATGGCCGACTATCACAAGGTCCCGCGCGACTATCTCGGCGTGCCCAACCCGGCCATCAACGACCTGACGACCGAATGGCGCCGCGCTCTGATCGTCGAGGAGCGTGTCGCCCTGGCCGACGCGCTTTGGCGCACGAACGTCTTCGAGGCCCGCCTCGCCGCCGCCAAGCTGCTGACCCAGGCCCGGATCACGCCCGACGATGCGGTCTGGGCGCTGATCACCTCGTGGCTGCCCGATCTCGACAGCTGGGCCATCGCCGATCACGCCATGATGGCGGGCCAGAAACGTCTCATGGCCGATCTTTCGCGCATGAACGAAGTCGAGACCTGGACTACCTCCGACAGCCACTGGATCCGCCGCGCCGCGATGGTCGTCACCCTGCCTCTGGCCAAGATCAACAACCTCAAACCGACTGAGGCCGAAGCGCGCGAACGCGTGCTGGGCTGGGCCGCCGGTTACGTGCAGGACACCGAGTGGTTCATCCAGAAATCCGTGGCGTGGTGGCTGCGGGACCTGTCCAAGCACGACCCGGACCGCGTCCGCGCGTTCATGGCCGAGAACGGCCGCCACATGAAGCCGTTTGCCCGCAAGGAAGCCGAGAAGTTCCTGTAACGTCAGCCGCCTGTCGCGAAGACCCGCACCTCGGGCAAACCTGTCAGATCGGCCTCCAGAAGACGCATCGCCGCCAGCGACAGCTGGCTCCCCGAGCCCGGCTCCGCGTCCAGCGGAATGAGGTCCACCGCCACGGTCGTGCCCTTCGCGGGGTATTCCACCCGGCCCTTGCCGGGGCTGTCCACCAGCGGCGTCTTCATCCAGATGCCCGGATCCGACGCGGCTCCCAGCGACGCGACGGTGATCCCGAGATCGCGATCGCCACCACCGCTCTGCGCAGCTTGCACCGCTGCCGCACGCTCTTCCTCTGTGGTCGTGTCGAACTCGTCGGCCGTCCGCGCGTTGGCTGGCGGCGCGATGCCCGTGGTCTGCGCCTCCGCACCGGCTTCGGCGCTCTCGGGCGCGGGATCGGGCGGCGGCGCCTGCTGCTGCATGGTGGGCAACACATCGCAGGCCGAAAGGCCGAACGCACAGGCGAAAAGGCAGACAAATCGTTTCATACGCTCACCTTATGGCCCTTGCGCCCGGGCTTCAATTGCCAAGATGCCCCTTGCCGTTTATCGGCGGGTTGCATACGTTCTGCCCCATGACCGCACCTTTGATAGACCCGTTCCAGCGCGCGATCTCCTACCTGCGCGTCTCCGTCACCGACCGCTGCGATTTCCGCTGCGTCTACTGCATGTCGGAGAACATGACCTTCCTGCCCAAGAAGGAACTTCTGACGCTGGAAGAGCTGGACCGCATGTGCTCGACCTTCGTGCGCCTGGGCGTGGAAAAGCTGCGGATCACCGGCGGCGAACCGCTGGTGCGGCGCAACATCATGCATTTCTTCCACGGCATGAAACGCCATCTGGACAGCGGCGACCTCAAGGAACTGACGCTCACCACCAACGGCTCGCAGCTCGCCCGCTTCAGCGAAGACCTCTATGCCGCCGGCGTGCGCCGGGTGAACGTGTCGCTCGACACGCTCGATGAACAGAAATTCGCCGACATCACCCGCTGGGGCCGCCTGCCCCAGGTGCTCAAGGGCATCGACGCCGCACAGGCCGCGGGCCTGCGCATCAAGATCAACGTCGTCGCCCTCAAGGGTTTCAACGAGGACGAGCTTTTCGACATCGTCGCATGGTGCAAATCCCGCGACATGGACCTGACCTTCATCGAGGTCATGCCGATGGGCGATATCGGCAACGAGGACCGGCTGGACCAGTACTGGAAACTCTCCGACTTGCGCCGGACGCTTGCAGAGCAATACACCCTGACCGAACTTTCCGAACGCACCGGCGGCCCCGCCCGGTATGTGCGGCTCGAGGAAACCGGCCAGAAGATCGGCTTCATCACGCCGCTGACCCATAATTTCTGCGAAAGCTGCAACCGCGTGCGCCTGACCTGCACCGGCGAGCTTTACATGTGCCTCGGCCAGGAAGACATGGCCGACCTGCGCGCACCCTTACGCAATTCGCCGAATGATGACGCCCCGCTCGAGGCCGCCATCCGCGAGGCCATCACCCGCAAGCCCAAGGGCCACGACTTCGACTATTCCCGTCAGACAGTGGACGGGCGCATGTCCCGCCACATGAGCCACACCGGCGGCTGATGCCCCACACTGCCGCGCCCCTGCCCGTGCGCCTCTACGGCGTGGCGGCCAACCTGCTTGAGCGGCTGGCTTATCGCCGCGTCTCCGAAAACCTCTCCCGCCAAGGCATTCCGGCGAACCGCCTGCCCGAGCGGCAGGGGCATGCCACCGCGCCGCGCCCCCACGGCGACCTCATGTGGTTCCACGCTGCCTCGGTGGGCGAAAGCCTCTCGGTCCTGCGCCTGATCGAGCATCTGGGCCAGACGCATCCCGACCTGTCATTCCTCATAACCTCCGGCACCGCCACCTCGGCCCAGATCGTCGGCAAACGCCTCCCGCCGCGCACCACGCACCAGTTCGCACCGCTGGATTCGCGCCGCGTGGTCACCCGCTTTCTCGACCATTGGCGCCCCTCTGCGGCGGTTTTCGTGGAAAGCGAACTGTGGCCCCAGATGATGCGCCTGAGCCACCGGGCCGGCGTCCCGTTGGCGCTGGTCAACGCCCGTATCTCCGACAAATCCGCCCGCAACTGGAAGCGGTTCCCCCGCACCGCGCGACACCTCATGGACCATTTCCGCCTGATCCATTGTCAGGACGACCGCACCGCGCACCACCTCCGCGACCTTGGCCTCGCGCAAGCCGAACCGGGCCTCAACCTCAAGTCCGTCGCCGGCCCGCTCCCCTTCGACCGGGACGAGCTGCATCGGATGCAGGCCCTCATCGCCGGCCGCCCGGTCTGGCTCGCCGCCTCCACCCATCAGGGCGAGGACGAGGTCGTGCTGAAAGCCCACCGCGCCATGACCGGCGGCAATGCCGACGCGCTCCTGATCCTCGTGCCGCGCCACCCCGAACGCGCCCACGATATCGAACGCCTGATCGCCGAGCACCGCTTCGAGGGCGCCCGCCGATCCACCGGCATGACCATCACCGGGCAGACCCGCGTCTATCTTGCCGACACGCTGGGCGAGATGGGCCTCTGGTACGCCCTCAGTCCGCTCACCTGCGTCTGCGGCAGTTTTTCCGACGTCGGAGGCCACAATCCGTTCGAGCCCGCCCATGCCGGCTCTGCCGTGCTGCATGGGCCCCGCTACGCCAATTTCGCCGAGGCCTACGCCCAGATGCAGGCAGAGAACGCCTGCATCGAGGTGGCCGATGCGGATGACCTGAGCGCCAAGCTCACCACGTATCTCGACGACCCTGCCGCGCTGGACGCCCTGCGCGACCGGACCCGCGCCTTCGCCGCCACCCAGGCAGGTGTCCTCGAAGACTTCGCCGCCACTCTTTCCAAGGCGCTCGGCCTGCGCTAGCACCTAACCCCGAGCCTCAAGGAAAGCCGACCCGCGTGCCGGACCTGATCGTCACCAACTTCAACCGCAACTTTACCGGCGTCTCCTCGACCGCCGCCAGCGTGGTACGCTGCCAGGTCGGCCAATTCGACCTCACGCTTGCAGGCCACCCTTTGCCCGGCTGCCCTGAGCCGATCACCAAGGCGCAGGCCGCCACCCTGTCCAGGACGCCACCACCGGGCCGCCCCTTCACCATCTGGCACGTCCGCCGCAACCCCGAGATGCGCGCGGCCCTCTGGGTGCGCGACGTGCTGCGCCGGCCCATCCGCATCGTCTTCACCTCCGCCGCGATCCGGCGGCACTCGGCCTTTCCCCGCTGGCTCATTTCGCGCATGGATGCCGTCATCGCCACGACCGAGGCCGCCGCCGATTTCGTCCCCCACGTCCGCGCCGTCGCCCCCCACGGCGTCGACACCGACCGTTTCACGCCCGCCCCGGACCGCCACGCCGCATGGGCCGCCACCGGCTATCCCGGCACACGCGGCGTGGCCACCATCGGCCGCATCCGACCCGAGAAAGGCACCGACCGCTTCGTCGCCGCCATGCTGCGCCTTCTGCCGCAGCACCCCGGCCTGACGGCCCTCGTCATCGGCCGCGCCGCCAAGTCGGACCAGCCCTTCCTCGACACGCTCAAGGCGCAAATCGCCGCCGCCGGCCTCACCGACCGCATCCTCTTCCCCGGCGAGGTCCCGCCCGCCGCCCTGCCCGCCCTCACGCGGTCCCTCTCTGCCGTGGTGCAACTGCCCCGCTACGAAGGCTACGGCATGACCCCGCTCGAAGGCATGGCCTCGGGTGTGCCCTTCGTGGCGACCGACACGGGCTATTACCGCAGCTTTTCCAGCCAGGGCCAGACCGGCCTGATCGTCCCCGACGAGCCCGCCCAGGCCACCGATGCGCTGGCCTCCATGCTTGCCGACCCGGACCGCCACGCCGCCATGTCCCGCGCCGCCCGCGACATCGCCTGCACCCATTTCAGCGTCAGGACCGAGGCCGAAACCATCGCCCGCGTCTACGAGGATCTCTGGTCCGGCGCCTGACCGCCGCCGCGTGCGGTTTGATGTTGCACCCACGCATGGGGACGTTACGATGTCCTGCCAATTTTGAGAGGTGCACCCCGTGATCCAGAAATACGAGTACAAGGTCATTCCCGCCCCCGCCAAGGGCCGCAAGGGCCCGGGCATCAAGGGCGCCGAAGGCCGGTTCGCCCACGGGCTCGAGACGGCGATCAACGAACTGGCGCTCGAGGGCTGGGAATACCTGCGCGCCGACATTCTGCCCAGCGAGGAACGCCAGGGCCTGACCTCGTCGCAGACGGTCTATCGCTCCATGCTGGTCTTCCGCCGCCCGCTGGAACTGGAAGGCGTCGACAGCCCGCCACCCCTGCCTTGGGACGACCACGAGGAGGAAGAGCTTGAAAGCGCCGCCGAGGCGGACGAAATCGAGGATAATCAGGACGATACCCCGGATGACGACGCGGATGGCACAGATGACGACGGCACGCCCCGTCCCGATCTACCGCCTCGGGACTGACCGGTGAAGACAAGTTCGGGACCGCGCGGATTTTTCCCGATCTTTGCTCTTCAATTTGCCGCGCAATCACATAAACTCTTGGCCTCGAGTCGCAAAGGGAATGCCAATGGCTAAATCCGATCCGTTTGGTTTCGACATGTCCGTATCGTCCGCGAAAAAGAAGAATCCGCGCGGTCGGCGGGGCATGTCCGGCGCATCCGAAACCTCGACCCGCGTCTGCGACCACGAGGGCTGCAACGAGCCCGGCAAGTACCGCGCGCCCAAGGCGCCCGACGTGCTCGACGACTTCTACTGGTTCTGCAAGGACCACGTCCGCGAATACAACACCAAGTGGAACTTCTTCGACGGCACGACCGAGGCCGAGATGAACGCCCAGACGTCCTCGGACAAGGTATGGGAGCGCAAGACCAAGGCCTTCAACGACCCCGAGGCGCGCGCCTGGGCCCGGCTGGGCATCGAGGACCCGCACCAGGTGCTGGGCGGCAACGCCACGCAGAACCCCGGCAAGAACCGCGGCGGCCAGCGCAAGCTGCCCCCGACCGAACGCCGCGCGATCGAGATCCTGGAAGCGAACGAACATGCCTCCAAGGCCGAGATTCGCAAGGCCTACAAGGCGCTGATCAAGGTGCTGCACCCCGACATCAACGGCGGCGACCGCAGCCAGGAAGAACAACTGCAACAGGTCGTCTGGGCCTGGGACCAGATCAAGCAGAGCCGCAACTTCAAGTAGGCTGATGACATAAAGCGCACCGGGTCACTCGTACCGTTCCGGGCCCTGAAACCACCCGGTGCGCGATCGGACCCGGAAATCAGGCGGCGCGGAAGGTCAGGCTGACACCGTTCAGGCAATGGCGTTTGCCCGTGGGCTGTGGCCCGTCGTCGAAAATATGTCCAAGATGGCTGCCGCAGCGGCGGCAGTGGCACTCGGTCCGCGTCGCGAAAAGCGAATGATCCGGCTTGGTCCCGATGGCATTGTCCATTGCCTTCCAGAAACTGGGCCAGCCGGTCTTGCTGTCATACTTGGTCTCGGAGGAATAAAGCGGCAGGTCGCAGCCGCGGCAGTGGTAGATGCCCGGCTCGTAAAGCTTGTACAGAGGGCTGGTAAAGGCCCGTTCGGTCGCCTCTTCACGCATGACCTCGTATTCCAGGTCCGTGAGCATGGCCCGCCATTCCTGCTCGCTGCGCGTCACCTCGAACGATCCCGATGCGGCAAGACCCGGCATCGCGGTCAGGATGGTTCCACCCGACAAGGCGGACAGTATGAATGTGCGTCGTTGCATTTTCAGCCTCCTGCGTTTGTCATTCCAGGAAGAAACGGGGGGCGCTTGCCCCCCGTTCCGCAGCTATCGAGGATGTTACTGCTTGGCCGGCAACATCACTGTGTCGATCACGTGGATCACCCCGTTCGACTGCTCGACATCGGCGATCGTCACTTTGGCCACGCGGCCGCGCTCGTCTTCCAGCATGATCTTGTCGCCGTTATACGTGGCTTTCAGCATGCATCCGCCCACGGTCGGCACCATGTGCGCGCCGCCGTCATCGTCCACCATGCCCTTGATCGCCGTCGACATCGCGTCGGCCGACACCACGTGGCAGGTCAGGATCTCGGTCAGTTGCTTCTTGGCCGCCGGTTGCAACAGCGCCTCGACCGCGCCTTCGCGCAGCTCGCCAAACGCGGCGTTGGTCGGTGCGAACACGGTGAACGGACCGTCGCCCGACAGCGTATCGACAAGGCCCGCGGCCTTCACGGCGGTGACCAGCGTCGTGTGGTCGGCCGAGTTCACGGCATTTTCCACGATGGTCTTGTCGGCATACATCGCCGCGCCGCCGACCATCGGATTTTCGGCATGGGCAACGGTCGCGGTTGCTGCGACGGCTGCGGCGACGGTCATGGATTTCAGGTTAATCATATCACTACTCCCTAACTTAATACACACAAGCAAGGCTTTGATGCCCAACTCACACGCAGCCACGGGAGGAGCACGCCGAAAGTTTCAGCTATTCAGGGAATTTTTTTAGACGTCTTCAAGCGGACCGGTGGCCAGGATGTCGCCCGTGGGCGCCCCGGTGGGCGAGCCGCCCTCGGGTTCGTCCGAAATCGCCAGCGTCGCACCCTGCAACACGTCGATCTGCTCCGGCGTCATCGGCAGGCGGATGCGCTCGTTTTCCGGCAGCACGCCCAGCGACACCGGCGGGTTGTCCCCGGCGATCAGCCACATCTCGATGTCGCGCTCGGGCCGGTCCTGCATCCCGCGCCGCTCGACATACATTTCCTGCGTCGTGGCGTCATAGCCCGCCGCCAGGATGATATCGTCATCGCCCTCGGCCCGCAGATCGGCGTGATAGACCGGGTTCTCGGGCGGCTGCACGCCCGTCCCGGGCAGATCCACCACGAAGAACAGCCCGACGACAAGCGCCGCCGCCGCCAGCCCCGCAAGACCGAACCGCTCGAACAGGCCGCGCCGCGCCGGGCGCTCGTCTGCGAACAGGCGGCGGTCCAACGCCGCCTTCACCCGTGCCGGCGGGGCCTCTTCGGGGATATCCTCGGCCAGCACGGCGAAATCCTCGGCCCACTGGGCGTAGAGCGCGCGCAACGCGGGCTCGGCGCCAAGACGCGCCTCGAAGGCCGAAGCCTCCGCAGCCGACAGCAGACCCAGCGCGTATTCACCCGCCAGGACCACGTCGTCGTCTTTTTCCGGCACCTCGCTCATCGCGACAGGCACTCCCTCAGTTTCAGCAGGCTGCGGCGCAGCCAGGTTCGCATCGTGTTCAGCGGCACGTCAAACCGCCCCGCCAGATCGGCGTAGGTCTCTCCGTCAAGGTAAGCCCCGCGCACGGCCTGCGCGCGGTCGGCTTCCAGCTCGTCAAAGCACCCGTCCAACCTTTCCCGCTCCGACGCCTGCACGGCCTGCGCCTCCGGCCCCGGTGCGGAATCGGGCATCGCTTCCGCCAGTCCCTCCGGCATCTGCTCGCCCGTCCCCTTGCGCTTGCGCAGCATATCGATGGCTGCGTTCCGCGCGATCGTGATCAGCCACGTCATGGGGCTGAACCCGCCCGTGCTGTAGCGGTCGGCGTTGCGCCAGATCTTCACGTAGACCTCTTGCAAAACCTCTTCGGCCTCGGCCCGGTTATTCAACACACGCAGGATCACACCGAATAGTTTCGCCGATGTCGCAGAATAAAGGTCGGAAAACGCGCTCCTGTCCTTCAGGGCGCACCGACCGATAAGGTGTTCAATAGCGTCGAGGTCTTTCATGGAACGCGCATCCCTTTCGAAACCGAAACCTAGGGCAGGCACATGGCGAGTGCCAGTAATTCTTTCCCTTTCCCTTGCCCTTCCCGGCGATATGTTGCACGGAAGGGCGAACGAAAAAGCGACGATTGAAGGACAAGGCAGATGGCCGACGGGAACATGGATCACGACATGAAACCGACCGAGGAACTTTCGGTCCGCGATGTTTTCGGGATCGACACCGACATGGTCATCAAGGGCTTCGCCGACAAGACGGAACGCGTTCCCGATATCGACTCGACCTACAAGTTCGACCCCGACACGACGCTGGCGATCCTCGCCGGGTTTTCCCACAACCGCCGCGTCATGATCCAGGGCTATCACGGCACCGGCAAGTCGACCCATATCGAACAGGTCGCCGCGCGCCTCAACTGGCCCGCCGTGCGCGTCAACCTCGACAGCCATATCAGCCGGATCGACCTGATCGGCAAGGACGCGATCAAGCTGCGCGAAGGCGTGCAGGTCACCGAGTTCCACGAAGGCATCCTGCCCTGGGCGCTGCGCAACCCCGTCGCCATCGTCTTCGACGAATATGACGCGGGCCGCGCCGACGTGATGTTCGTCATCCAGCGCGTGCTGGAACATGATGGCAAGCTGACGCTTCTGGACCAGAACGAGATCATCACGCCCCACCCCTGCTTCCGCCTCTTCGCCACGGCCAACACCGTGGGCCTGGGCGACACCACCGGACTTTACCACGGTGTGCAACAGATCAACCAGGCGCAGATGGACCGCTGGTCGCTCGTCGCAACGCTGAACTACCTCAGCCACGACGCCGAAACCGCCATCGTCATCGCCAAGACCCCCCAGATGAACACCGAGGCAGGACGCAAGACGATCAGCCAGATGGTCACCGTCGCCGACCTCACCCGCACGGCCTTCATGAACGGCGACCTTTCCACGGTCATGAGCCCCCGGACGGTGATCAACTGGGCCCAGAACAGCCGCATCTTCCGCGACGTGGGCTATGCCTTCCGCCTGACGTTCCTCAACAAGTGCGACGAGCTGGAGCGTCAGACCGTGGCCGAATTCTACCAGCGCTGCTTCGACGAGGAACTGCCCGAGAGTGCGGCAAGCGTCAGTTTGGGCTGATGCGACAGGCGGGTCTGCGGCGCGCCTGTCCACTACGCCCGGCACGGACGCTCACAGTCGCGCTCTGCCTCACCGTCCTCGCCGCCTGCCAGCCCGACACCTCCCGCGTCGACGCCGCCGAGGAAGCAGCAGCGGCCACCTGTGCCTGCCCCGACCGCGACTGCGCCCTGCGCTCCGCCACCCCGGTCACCGAGGGTCGCGGTCTCTTGATGGAGGACTACGAGAACCTCCCCCAGGAAGAGATCGCCCGATACGAAGCCGCCATCGACCGCATCACCGCTTGCCTCACCCGGTTCAAGGAAGGATGACCGCATGATCCGCCTATTGTCCCGCTGCGCCTTGCTTCTTGCCCTGCTCATGGCCCTGCCCGCCTTCGCACAGGACCGCGCCGCCATCGAACAGCAGTTCCGCAGCTGGCTCGAACAGGACATCTGGCCCGCCGCAAGCGCCAAGGGCGTGTCCCGCGCCACCTTCGAAAGGTCCTTCAGCGGCATCCGCCTCAACTGGGACCTGCCCGATCTCGTCCCGCCGGGATCGAAGGCCACCACGCCCAAGCGCCAGACCCAGTCCGAGTTCGGCGCGCCGGGCCGCTATTTCCGCGGCGTCTCGGGCGACGCCGCCATCGGCCACGATCTCGCCCGCCGCCACGCATCCACCCTCGCCCGGATCGAGAAACAGACAGGCGTGCCGGGCCGCATCCTGCTGGGCATCTGGGGCCGCGAAAGCGCCTATGGCCGGGCGAAGATCCCGCACAACGTGTTCGAGGTCCTTGGCACCAAGGGCTTCATGGCAACCCGCGCCGCTTATTTCCGCGAGGAACTCATCGCCGCGCTGCAAATTGCCGAGGCCGGCCACGCCAGCAGCCCCCTGCGCAGCTCCTGGGCCGGGGCGCTCGGCCAACCGCAATTCATGCCGTCCAATTTCCTGAAATACGCCGCCGACGGCGATGGCGACGGGCGCGCCGATATCTGGGGATCGGTGCCCGACACGCTGGCCTCCATCGCCAATTACCTCGCCCGCCACGGCTGGGTCGCGGGCCGCGACTGGGGGTTCGAGGTCACTGTGCCCGCGTCCGTCTCCTGCGCGCTCGAAGGCCCAGACCAGGGCCGCCCCATCGCGGAATGGGAAGCCATGGGCATCACCCGCGTCTCGGGCCGCCCCTTCCCTGACCACGAGCGCAGCGGCGAGGGTTTCCTGATGATGCCCGCCGGGCGCAACGGCCCGGCCTTCGTGGTCACGCCCAATTTCTACGCGCTCAAGGACTACAACATGTCCGACCTCTACGCGCTTTACGTGGGCCATGTCGGCGACCGCATCCAGTACGGCGTCGGCGATTTCTCCGCCCCCTGGGGCGCGGTGGGCAAGATGTACCGCTCCGACATCGCCGCCATGCAACGCAGCCTCGAGAGCATGGGCCACGACGTCGGCGGCGTCGACGGCCTGCCCGGCTTCAAGACCCGCCGCTCCATCGGCCGCTGGCAAGAGGCCACAGGCCGCGCCGCCACGTGTTTTCCCGAACCGGAAATGAAAGCGCAACTTGTCCGTTAGGCCACACGACTTTTCTCAAGCTTCCAGGCCATCAATGATCTGACCGCTTTGCCCTGCAATGTCAGAAGTCACGTCCAGAAATCACTCTATAATCAGAGTATCAACTGTGACAGACATCTTTTCGACAACGTTTCTCTTGCAGCCCAGTGTTCAGGCAGCGGTTCTTGGCGGGGGCGAAGCAAACAGGCGAGAACGGGCGGGTTTAAAATGTCAATTTATTGGATGGAAACGCATATCTACGCCGTCGGAGGTGGAGTTGTTTGGTCCGAAACCACAGAACGCCGAAAACCTGCCAGGGACGTTGAACGCTGGTTTAACACTGATGCGGATCGGGGCCCGCTTGGGCCTTTCCCCCCAGAAATTCTGGCAGAGATAGATGCGCACTGGGCTTTGAGCCTGGGAAAAATGGACCCCCTTCCCGATACCTTCGGCCTGCTTGGAGCGGCGCATTTCACCGGTGCCCCGTTCGCACGCAAGCATATCGTCGATGTGTTCGAGGCCTATTCGGAAGGCAATTGCCAGATTGTGCCGATCAAGAGGCTTTGGTCTTTGGAAGACGACGCAGAGGTAACGGAGCCTTATTTTGTGGCCAACGTCTACAACGCCGCACCCGTTGTGGACCTGGACAAAACCAGAGTTCTAGAGGTCAAAAACCCCAAAAGTGGAGAGCTTTTTTTCCAGCGTCACGCAGTTTGAAAAAGATGTTTGTCCGCAAAGAAAGCTTCGACGGTCATCACCTGCTGAGGGATACGGCAACCTCGGAATGGTTTTGCGATGATGTGTTTCGCGAGGCCATCGAAAACGCCACGCCGGGTACATACGCTTTTCGCGACATCAACATAGTTTGAAGCGCTACCGCGCTTAGGCGACCCAAATAGGCGCTCGCCGCTCAGCTATGCTCTTCCGCCGACACCGCCGTCAGCGCGCGGTTATAGGCCTTCAGCGCATCGACATGGAAGAGCGCGCCTTGCAATTCGGGCTTGGAATCCTCGCCCGTCAGGGTCACCACCGGGATGAACGCGACGCCGGTGCGCTCGAAGATCGGCATCGCCACGTCCAGCGTCGCGTTGGCGTCGATATAGACCCCGTCCTCGATCAGCTCCCAGCACGCCTCCTCGCGCGCGCTTCGCTCGGCGCCGGTCTCGCGCATCACCCGCGCGGCACGGTACATGGTCAGCAGGTACGCATGTGGCCCCGCCGCCAGCCTGACACCCCGCCGCTCCAGCTGGGTCAGGAAGAACGAGTGCCGCACCAGTTTCGACGCAAGCGCGGTAGACATCGACACCGCCACCATCACCGCCAGCCCGGTCTGCCAGTCGCCCGTCAGTTCGAACACGATCAGCGTGGTGGATATCGGCGCACCCAGCACGGCGGCGGCCACCGCCCCCATCCCGGCCAGCGCGTAAAGCGTCGGTGCGCCCGACCATTGCGGCAACAGTGCCGTCGCCACCAGGCCAAAGGCCAGCCCGGTCAGCGCGCCGACCATCAGCGAGGGCGAAAACACCCCGCCGCCCATGCGACCGCCGATGGTGATCGCCACGGCGACGACCTTGAGGATGCAGAACACCACCGCCTCGTTCCACAGAAGCTTGCCGGTCAGCGCCTTCGACGTGGTCTCGTACCCCACGCCGATGATATGCGGAAATCCGATCGCCAGCACGCCCAGCATCAGCCCCGCCACCCCGGGGCGCAGCCAGCGCGGCAGACCCGTGCGCGCCTGCACCCGGTCGGCGAACCCTTCCGCAAAGAAGATCCCCCGCATCAGCGCAAAGGCCACCACCCCGCACAGCAGTCCCAGGATCAGGAAGGCGGGCAGTTCGACGTAGAATTCCAGCATGCTGGCCACGGGCAGCGCGAACTCGGTCACGTCGCCGAATTCCAGCCGGTTGATCACCGTGCCCGCCACCGACGCGATGACGATGGGCGCAAAGGCGTGCAGCGCGAAATGGCGCAGCACCACCTCCAGCGCAAATAGCGCGCCCGCGATGGGCGCGTTGAACGACGCCGACACCGCCGCCGCCACGGCGCAGCCCAAAAGGTCGCGGCCGGTGATCCCGTTGGCATTGATCCGGTTGCTGACCCAGGTCGAGATCACGCCGGCCATGTGCACCACCGGCCCCTCACGCCCCGACGAGCCGCCCGTGCCCAGCGTGATCAGCGACGCCAGCGCCGAGGCCACGCCGGCCCGCGTCTCGACCCGGCCCTCGTTCAGCGCCGCGCCCTCGATCACGTCGGCCACCGACCGCGCACGGCCATCGGGCGTGTAGCGGTGCAGTATCGCGCCCACCACCAGCCCCCCGCCCACCGGGATCACCAGAACCCAGTACCAGGGCAGCGTCGACACCCAGCTGTGCATCAGCGACGGATCTTCAGAGCCGTAGAGCAGCAGTTGCAGCCCGTTGATCCCCTTGCGAAAGAACAGCGCGGCAAAGCCGGCGGCGATCCCGATGCCAAGCGCGATCAACCAGAACTGGAATTGGCTGGGTCCTTTTTCGCGCATAAGGCGCCACGCATTCTGGCTGACCCTGCGCGCACGCACCGATCCGCGCCGCAAACGGCCCGTCCCGGCCCTGTCCTGTGCTCTTTCGCCCTCGTTCACCACTTCACCCCCGGTCTTGTGACGCAGGGCGCTTCCCTGTCGGAACCGCATCGCTTAGTGTGCGGTTTCAGGGGAGTGCAGGGGTTCGACATGGGTATTCGCGACGCCATTTCAGAGTTGTCGCCCGTTTTAGGGCAACGGCTCAGCCTGTCCAAGTCCGATCTGCAAGAGCATGGTCGGAGCGAGACGCATTTCGCGGACGCGCCGCCCGACGCCGTGGCCTATCCCGAAAGCACCGAGGAGGTGCGCCGGATCGTGCAGGCCTGCGCCCGCCACGGCGTGCCGGTGATCGGCTGGGGCACCGGCACCTCGCTCGAAGGGCAGGCCCAGGCTTTCTCGGGCGGGATCTGCGTCGACTTCCAGCGCATGAACCGTATCCTCGAGGTATCGCAGGGCGACATGGACGTGCGCGTGCAACCCGGTGTGACGCGCGAGGCGCTGAACGAGGAGTTGCGCGCCACGGGCCTCTTCTTTCCGGTCGATCCCGGCGCCAATGCCTCTATCGGCGGCATGACCTCGACCCGCGCCAGCGGCACCACGGCGGTGCGCTATGGCACGATGCGCGACAACGTTCTGGGGCTCGAGGTGGTCACCGCCACGGGCGAGGTCATCCGCACCGGCACCCGCGCCCGCAAATCCTCGGCCGGCTATGACCTCACGGCGCTCTTCGTGGGCTCCGAGGGCACGCTGGGCCTGATCACCGAGATCACCCTGCGCCTGCACGGCACGCCCGAGGCCGTTTCGGCCGCCGTCTGCGCGTTCGACTCCGTGGGCGACGCGGTCGAGGCGGTCATGGCCGCCGTGCAGATCGGCCTGCCGCTCGCGCGGATCGAGCTGATGGACACCCAAAGCGTCGAGGCCGTGAACGCCTATTCCGGCGCCGCCCTGCCCGCCTGCCCGCATTTGCTGCTGGAATTCCACGGCTCGGATGCCGGCGTGGCCGAGCAGGCGCAGATGTTCGGCGACCTGGCGCAGGAATTCGGCGGCAAGGGCTTCGACTGGGCCCGCAAGACCGAGGAGCGCACCGCGCTCTGGGCCATGCGCCACGCCGCCTACCATGCCATCGTCGCCCACCGCCCGGGCACCAAGGCGCTGGTGACGGATATCTGCGTGCCGATCTCGAACCTCGCCCGCGCGCTCGAGGAGACGCGCAGCCATCTTGACGCGCAAGGTATCGAGGGCCCGATCCTGGGCCATGTAGGCGACGGCAATTTCCACGCCATCCTGCAATTCGACCCCGAGGATGCCGCCGACAAGGCCCGCGTGCTCAAGGCCTCCGAGCATCTGGTCGAGCTGGCCCTGTCGCTGGGCGGCACCGCGACGGGCGAGCATGGCATCGGCGTGGGCAAGCTGGGCTACATGGAGCGCGAGCATGGCCCCGCCTGGGGCCTCATGGGCACGATCAAGCAGGCGCTCGATCCCGACAACATCATGAATCCCGGCAAACTGGTGCCGCCCCGGAACTGAGGGCGCGGCGCCTGTAACGCCTCGAAGGGGGGCGCTGCCCCCCACGGCGAACCTGCGGTTCACCGCTCCCCCCGGGATATTTTCGGCCAGAGGAAAAGGGGTGGCTCAGCCCGCCATCAGCGCCTCGGCCGCCGCGCGGGCCTCTTCGGTGATGGTCTCGCCCGACAGCATCCGCGCGATCTCGTCGGTGCGGGCGCCGGCATCGAGCGCCGTGACCGTCGACAGGGTCTGCCCTTTGGTGACACGCTTTTCGACGCGCCAATGATGCGCGCCCCGTGCGGCCACCTGCGGCGAATGCGTGACCACCAGAACCTGGTTGTCCGACGCCAGCCCCGCCAGCCGTCGGCCCACCGCATCGGCGGTCGCGCCCCCCACGCCCCGGTCGATCTCGTCGAATATCAGCGTCAGCCCGCTTTGCCCACCGGTCAGGCAGACCTTCAGCGCCAACAGAAACCGGCTCAGCTCACCGCCCGAGGCGATCTTTCCCAGGGGACCCGCCGGCGCGCCGGGGTTGGTGGCCACGGTGAAGGTCACCGCGTCCTGACCGGTCTCGCCCGGATCGGTTTGGGTCACCTGCGTGGCAAAGACCGCGCGGTCCATCTTCAGCGGAGCCAGCTCCGCCATCACGGCCTTGTCCAGCCTGCCCGCCGCCTTGTTGCGCGCGTCGCTCAACGCTCCGGCCGCGTCGGCATAGGCCGCATCCGCCTCCTCGACTGCCGCCTGCAACGCCTTGAGATCCGCGTCCCCCTGATCCAGCCGCGCCAGCTGTTCGCGCACGCCTTCCGCAAAGCCGGCCAACTCGTCCGGCGCCACGCCGTGCTTGCGCGCCAGCGCCCGGATCGCGAACAGCCTTTCCTCGGTCTCTTCCAGTTCCAACGGGTTGAAGGTCAGCGCCTCCAGGCACTCCTCGACACCGCTTGCCGCCTCGTCCAGCTCGACCATCGCGCGCCCCAATGCCGCCAGCGCCGCTTCCAGCCGGCCCTCGGCCTTGTCTGCGGCGCCTTCCAGCCAGCGCAGTGCGTCCTGCGCCTGCCCTTCGGCACCATCGCGCAGCGCGGCTTGCGCCTTGGCGATATCCTCGCGGATCCGTTCGGATTGCTGCATCAGGCGGCGGCGCGTGTCCAGCTCCGCCTCCTCGCCCGGCTGCGGCGCCAGCGCGTCCAGTTCCCCGACCGCGTGGCGCAGAAACTCTTCCTCGGCCCGCATCTCCGCCAGCCTGGCCTCGGCCTCGCGCAGCGCCTTGCGCGCCGCGCTGCGCGCCTTCCACGCGCCGCGCACCGTGTCGCGCTGCCCCGCCAGCCCGCCGAACTCATCGAGCAGGTCGCGGTGTCCCTTCGGGTCCAGCAGGCCCCGATCGTCATGCTGTCCGTGAAGTTCCACCAGCGTGTCCGACAGCGCCCGCAGCACATCCCCCGAACAGCGCCGGTCATTGACCCAGGCGGTCTTGCGCCCGTCGCCGGTGTTGACCCTTCGCAAGAGCAGCGTGTCCTCCACCGGCAGCCCTGCTTCCTCCAGCACAGCCCGCGCCGCGTGCCCTTCGGGCAGGTCGAACTCCGCCACCACCTCGCCCTGCTCGGCCCCCTGCCGCACCAGCTCGGCCCGGCCGCGCCAGCCCAGCACGAAGCCCAGCGAGTCGAGCAGGATCGACTTGCCCGCCCCGGTCTCGCCGGTCAGCACGTTCAGGCCGGGCTGAAACGTCAGGTCCAGCCGGTCGATGATCAGAATGTCGCGAATCTCCAGCGCACGGAGCATTCATGGCCCCCGGGCGTTACAACCAGCGGCCGAGGATCGTCTGCCGATAGACCTGGTTCAGCCAGCTGTCGCCCACCGCTTCCAGTGTCAGCCCCTGCCCGGTCAACAGCTTGTAGCTGTCCTCGTACCATTCGGTGCTCTTGAAGTTGTGACCCAGGATCGCCCCCGCCGTGCGCGCCTCGTTCGTCAGGCCCAGCGACAGGTACGCCTCGACAAGCCGGTGCAGCGCCTCGGCGGTGTGGGTCGTGGTCTGGAAATCCTCCACCACCACGCGGAAGCGGTTGATGGCCGACGTGAAATGATCGCGCCGCAGGTAATAGCGCCCGATCTCCATCTCCTTGGCCGCCAGGTGATCGAAGGCCAGGTCGAATTTCAGGATCGCAGAGCTGGTGTATTCGCTGTCCGGATACTGTTCGATCACCTCCCGCAGCGCCTGCAGGGCCTGGAAGGTCAGGCCCTGGTCGCGGCCCACCTCGTCGATCTGGTCGTAATAGCTGAGCGCCAGCAGGTACTGGGCATAGGCCGCGTCGCCATCGGCGGGATAGAAATCGAGGAAGCGTTGCGCCGCCGAGCGGCTGTTCTCGTAATCCTCGTCCCGGTGATAGGCGAAGGCCTGCATGATGACGGCCCGCTTCGCCCATTCCGAATAGGGGTAAAGACGCTCGACCTCGCCGAACACCTTGGCCGCCAATTCGGGATCGCCTCGGGCCAGGTCATACTCGGCCCGGCCATAAATCTGTTCCGCGGTGAACTGTTCGTAATCGACTGTGTCGCGCTCGATGCGCGCATTGATGCCGCCACAGCCCGCCAGCATCGTCGAGGCCAAAAGCGCCGCCGCCAAACCGATCCCGATTCTGCCGCCTGTCATGCTCGCCCGTTCCCTCAAAAATCTTTGCCCAACGCGTATACGGGCCCGAAAGCCGCGCTGACCCCGCAGCATGGTATCCGCGACGTCACGTGGGTCCTAGCACATAATTTTCCGGTGCAAAACGCCTTTGGACCGATTGTTTGGCACAAACCCGACGCCTGTTGTCAGGCGACCTCAGGGATTTCCGCCCAGTGCACGCCGGCGCCCGGCAGACGCGCCGCGACAGCAGCCGTGCAGGTCACGATTTCAAAGGCATCGGGCCGGGCAAAGAGGGTGCGCAAAAGATCGTTCGTGACCGCGTGACCGGCGCGCTCGCCCCGGTAATGGCCCAGGATCGGCAGGCCCGCCAGCGCAAGGTCGCCAAGCGCATCCAGCATCTTGTGCCGCACCGGCTCGTCCGGCTGGCGCAGGCCGCCGGGGCTCAGCACATGCTCGCCATCGAACACGACCGCGTTGACGCCGGGCTCTCCGCCAAGCGCCAGGCCATTGGCCTGCATCGCATCCACATCCGCCTTGCGGCAGAACGTGCGCGCGGTGGACAATTCCCGCACGAAGCTGCCATTCGCCATGTTCAGCGTTTTCTTCTGATACCCGATCGCCGCATCCTCGAACTCGATCGCGAACTCGATCAGCAGCGTGTCGTGCGGCGCAAGGCTGGCCTGTGCATCGCCCTTGCGCACCTCGACGGGCTTGAGAACCTTCAGCGCCCGGACCGGGGCATGCTGGCGCCGCAGACCGGCCGACAGGATGCCGTGCACGAACTGCGCGGAACTGCCATCCAGGATCGGAACTTCGGGGCCGTTGACCTCGATCACAGCGTTGTGCACGCCGCAGCCGGACAGCGCCGCCATGATGTGCTCGACCGTCGACACGCTCACGCCCGCCGCGTTCTGCAGCAGCGTGCACAGCGGCGACTGGTTCACGAAATCCCAGCGGGCCGGGATCTCGCAGTGGTGCAAGTCGCAGTCCAGGCGACGAAAGACGATGCCGCGGTTCGCGGGGGCCGGCAATATGGTAAGCCGCGCCGCTTCGCCCGAGTGAAGGCCGACGCCATCGAAGGATATCGGAGTTCTGACCGTATTCTGCACGTTTGATCCTCAGGCCGTAAACCGGCTCGTTTTATTCAACTGCGACACATCTATTTCGCGCGGCACCATTGCTCAATTCACTCTTTGCAACGCGCTGAAACATCATTGTTTCCAGGCTTGGCGGATTATTGCCGAAACGGGTCCAATCCCTCTCAAGTCTCTGAAGGAAAAGAAAAAGGGCCGCGCGATGCGGCCCTCTCAACATGGTCAATTGTTGTCCGGATCAGTTCGCCTGGCGCCGCAGGAAGGCGGGGATTTCGATCTGGTCGTCCTCTTCCTCGCGCTCGTCGCGCACCTCGGGCTGAGGCGCCGCGGCCTGCATGGGGGGCTGCTGACGCACCGTGCGCTGCTGCGGCGCGGCGGCTTCCGTGCCATGTCCCGTCATCCGGTTGATCAGCGAGTTGATGCCAAAGCGGGGCTTCTCCCCGGCCTCGTGCGCGCGCGCTGCCGGTGCCTCGGGCGCGGGGCGCTGCTGCGGACGGTTCGCGCTGCCCGGCGTGCGATGCACGGCAGCCTGCAGGCGGGCCAGAGCGTCCTGCGACGGTGTGCCCGGTGCGGGTGCCTTGGGCGCCACGAAGCTTTCCGCCGGTTCCTCGGCTTCGGCCACGAATGTCTCGGGCTCGGGCCGCGGCGTGTAGGCCGGCGCCGGCACCGCATCCTCGGCGCTCTCGCTTTCGAAGATATCTTCCATCTGCTCTTCCGCGGCGGCGCGTTGCGCATCGAACGCATTGAACAGGCTGGGTTCTTCCGCGGCCTCGATGCTGGCGGCGGCCACTTCCGGCTCTGCCGCCGGCTGCGCCGGCTCTTCGAACGTGTGGGCTTCGACCTCGACCTCTTCGGCCGTTTTCAGCGGCTCGGCGAGCGAGCGGCGCGGCACCGGCATTTCGCGGCTTTCGTCGCTGGCGTCGATGCCGGTCGCCACGACCGACACGCGCATGAAGCCTTCCATCGTCGGGTCCAGCGTGCTGCCCACGATGATGTTGGCGTCCGCGTCCACTTCCTCGCGGATGCGGTTCGCGGCCTCGTCCAGTTCGAACAGCGTCAGGTCGTGCCCGCCGGTGATGTTGATCAGGACGCCCTTCGCGCCGCGCAGGCTGATCTCGTCCAGGAGCGGGTTCGCGATGGCCTTCTCGGCGGCCTGGATGGCGCGCTCTTCGCCGTCGTCCTCGCCGGTGCCCATCATCGCCTTGCCCATCTCGTCCATCACCGCGCGCACGTCGGCGAAATCGAGGTTGATCAGGCCCGGACGCACCATCAGGTCGGTCACGCCTTTCACACCCTGGTAGAGCACGTCATCGGCCATCGAGAACGCCTCGGTAAAGGTCGTCTTCTCGTTCGCCAGGCGGAACAGGTTCTGGTTCGGAATGATGATCAGCGTGTCGACCATCTTCTGCAGGCTGTCCACGCCTTCCTCGGCTTGGCGCATCCGCTTGGCGCCCTCGAACTGGAAAGGTTTCGTGACGACACCGACGGTTAGCACGCCAAGTTCACGCGCTGCCTGAGCGATGATCGGGGCCGCGCCGGTGCCCGTGCCGCCGCCCATGCCGGCGGTGATAAAGCACATATGCGCCCCGGCCAGCTGATCGACGATCTGTTCGATATTCTCTTCCGCGGCGGCGGCGCCCACGGCGGCCTTCGCCCCGGCGCCCAGCCCTTCGGTGACTTTCACACCCAGCTGGATCCGGTTCGGCGCGTTGCTCTGGGACAGCGCCTGCGCATCGGTGTTGGCGACGACGAAATCGACGCCTTCCAGCTGTTTCTCGATCATGTTGTTCACGGCGTTGCCGCCTGCCCCGCCGACACCGAAAACGGTGATGCGCGGCTTGAGTTCCTGGTCCTGTCCCTGACCTGGCATGCTGAGGTTAAGTGTCATAGCTCCGCCTTCTTTGCCTGCTGTTATGCCCGCCTTGCGCAGGCTTGATCCGCCTAAATTGCATTAACAGTACCGTCCCGTCGCCGTTACGTCACCCAAAAAACACGAAAACACCACAAAATATGGGTCTTTTTTAGCGTATTCACGCGGGATTTCGCCGAAACCCCCATATTTTGCGATCACCAGTTGTCCTTGAACCATTTCACCGCTCGCTTGAGGGACCGCGCCGGGTAGCGATCCACCGGAATTTCAAAGTCCCACCATTCGTCCTGGGGATTCGCCGCGAACAGGCACATGCCCACCGCGCTGGCAAAGCCCGCGCCTGTCGCCGCCTGCGGCAGCCCATGCACCCGCAGCGGCCGGCCCAGCCGCACCTGCTGTCCCAGGATACGCGTCGCCAGCCCGTCCAGGCCGGGGATCTGGCTGCCGCCGCCGGTCAGCACGATCTGCTGGCTCGGCAGGTGCTGGAACCCGGCCGCATCCAGTCGGGCCCGCACCTCTTCCAGGATCTCCTCGACCCGCGGGCGCATGATGCCGATCAGTTCCGCCCGGCTCACCGTGCGCCGGTCATGTTCCCAGTCGCCGGTCTCGCCGCCGATCTCGATCATCTCGCGGTCGTCCATGCCCGTGGCCACGACGCCGCCATAGAAGGTCTTGATCCGCTCCGCCGTGGCGTGCGGCACCTGCAACCCCATCGAGATGTCGCCGGTGACGTGCTCGCCCCCGATCCGTACGGTGTCGGCATAGATCATGTGCTTCTTCATGAAGATCGACACGCCGGCGCTGCCGCCGCCCATGTCGATGCAGGCGGCACCCAGCTCCTGCTCGTCCTCCACCAGCGCCGAGATGCCCGAGACGTAAGCCGAGCTTGCCAGCCCCGCCAGTTCCAGGTCGCAGCGCTTGACGCAATGCGCAAGGTTCTGGATTGCCGCGCCGTCGACCGTCAGCATGTGCATGTCCACCGCCAGGTCCTGCCCCAGCTGCCCGCGCGGATCGCTCAACCCCGAGCGGTGGTCCAGCGCGAAATTCACCGGCTGGGCGTGCAGCACCTCGCGGCCCTCGCCGAAATCGGGCACGTCGCAGGACGACAGCACCCGGCTGATGTCCTGCTCGGACACGGTGCTGGCCTCCAGCGCAACCTGCCCCGCCAGGCCATAGCTGCGCGGCTCGGCGCCCGAGAAGCACGCGATTACGTGATCGACCCGGATATTCGCCATTTTCTGCGCCGCCTGCAGGGCCGTGCGGATGGCACGCTCGGTCTCGGCCATCGTCGTGATCTCGCCATAGCGCACGCCACGCGACCGCGTGGTCGCCGCCCCGATCACCCGGAACCCGGCCTGGCCCGCCAGCGCGCCCACGCCCTCGGTCTCGCGCAGCCGGTCGCTGCCGTCGAAGCGCAGCACAAGGCAGGCGATCTTGGACGTGCCCACGTCCAGAACCGCCACGACACCGCGCTGCATCGCCGCCCGGCGCATGTTCCGCATCGCCCTTTGCGATTCATAAAGCTCGATCATCTTATTCCGCCCCTACGGTCATATTTGTCACGCGCCACCACTCGGACACCGCGTTTTCGTTCATTCTTATGGTCGGCCGGGACGCCAGGCGCATGTCCACCGCCGCAAGGTCGCGCTCCAGCATGTCCTGGACCTCGGCCAGCACGATCACCCGCTCCAGCGCGCGCACCGGGTCGGTTTCCGGCAACAGGATGCGTTGGCCGCGGTCCAGCACCACGTCCCAGCGGCGCTCGCCCATGCGCACCAGCCCGCGCAGTCGCGACCTCAGCGGCGCCGCCGCCTGCAGGATCGCCATCGCCTCGGGCACCGCCCGGGTCGCGCCCTTGCCGGCAATCACCGGCAGGTCGGCGCGGTCCGCCCGATGCGCGATATCGCCGATCACCACGCCTTCGATGTCCACCACGCCCAGCCCGTCGCGCGACCGCCAGACGGCCACCGGCTGACGCTCTTCCACATGCGCCACCAGAACACCGCCTTGGCGCACCCGCACCGACGCGCTGGCAACGGCGGGCAGCCCCGCGATCGACAGGCGCACCGCATCGAGGTCGATGTCAAAGGAACTGGCCGGCAGGTCGTGCGGGAAAATCTCGCGGATATCCTCCTCGACCGTGGCGCTGGCGCCTTCCACGGCCAGCAGGTTGACCATGAATTCGGGCCGAGTCTCGACCTGCTCGCGAAGATCGGCCACCGCCAGCACGATCGCCTCGCGCCGCTCGGGGTTGGAAAAATACGCCGTGGCCAGCCCGACCGTCAGGCATACCGGCACCCCCACCCGCAACAGCTTGCGAAAGAGCGGCGTCAGCATCAGGCGCTGATACCGGTAAGACCACCGCGACGGCGCCGGATCGGCCCTGGGTTCCAGTCGTTTCACCTGTTGCATGACGCGTCCTTAACCAGCCAGTCGCACAATTGCGGAAAACTCATGCCCGCCGCCTGCGCCTGTTCCGGGCTCAGCGAGGTGGGCGTCATCCCGGGCTGGGTGTTGGTCTCCAGCAGGATCAGCCCGTCCAGTCCCTTCGCCTCGTCCCAGCGGAAATCGGTGCGGCTCAGCCCGCGACAGCCCAGCACCGCATGGGCGCGCAGCGCATACTCCTCGCAGGCGTCGGCAATCTCTTTCGGAATGTCCGCCGGGATCACGTGGCGCGATCCGCCAGCGGCGTATTTCGCATGATAGTCGTACCAGCCGTCGGTGATGATATCCGTCACCCCAAGCGCCTTGTCCCCGATCACCGAGGTGGTCAGCTCGCGCCCCGGCGCGAACGCCTCGACCATGACCGTCTGCGGCATGTCCCGCGACAGTTGCGGCGGCGCGTTGGCGGCCTCGTGCACGATATAGACGCCGACGGACGAGCCTTCGTTGTTGGGCTTCACCACGTAGGGTGGCGGCATCACATGCGCCTTTCCCACCTCGTCCTTGTCGACGATGATACTCTCGACCACCGGCAAGCCCGCCGCGCGATAGGCCGCCTTGGTGCGCTGCTTGTCCAGCGCCAGCGCCGAGGACAGCACGCCCGAATGGGTATAGGGGATCTGCATCCATTCCAGCAGACCCTGCACGCAACCATCCTCGCCCCAGCGGCCATGCAGGGCGTTGAACACCACGTCGGGTTTGAGATCGGCCAGAACCACGGCAAGGTCGCGGCCGGCATCGACCTCGACCACCTCATAGCCTGCTTCCCGGAGTGCTGCGGCGCATTCCTGTCCTGACGAGAGGGACACCTCGCGCTCGGCCGAGGGGCCACCCATAATCACCGCAACAGTCGGGGCGTTTCCGCTCGAAGAAACCACCTTACTGCCTCAATGTCCCGGGTCGTTATCGACCCTTGTTTTATTGTGTCCGCCTCAATCCGCGGGAGGGGCCGTTTCGCCGACCCTCATGATTTCCCAATGTAACTCTATTCCGCTGTCTTGGAAAACCTTTTTTCGCACCTCCTCGCCCAAACCTTCCAGGTCCGCCGCCGTGGCGCCCCCGGTGTTGATCAGGAAGTTCGAATGCTTCTCGCTCATCTGCGCCCCGCCGCGCGTGGCGCCGCGCATCCCGGCGTCGTCGATCACCTTCCACGCCTTCAGATCATGGGTGTCGTCGGCCCGCCCGGTGCTGCTGAACCCCGCCGGATTGCGGAAAGTGCTGCCCGCCGTCCGGTCCTTGGTGGGCTGCGTCTCGTCGCGCTTCTTCAGCTGCGCGTCCATCCGCGCGGCCAGTTCCTCGGGATCGCCCGCAACGCCCTCGAACGTGGCCCGCGTGATCACCCAGCCCTCGGGCAGATCGGTCTGGCGGTATTCGAACTTCAGGTCATCGGCGGTCAGCGTCACCACCTCGCCCGCGCGACTGACCGCCTCGGCCTCGACGAAATGATCGGCCACGTAACTGCCATAGCATCCCGCGTTCATCCGCACCGCGCCCCCGATGGCGCCGGGAATTGTGCGCAGAAAGGTCAGGTCCACCCCCGCCTCGCCCGCGCGGCGGGCCACATGCGCATCTAGCGCCGCCGCCCCGGCGGTGACGCGCGTGCCCTCGACCTCGATGGCATTGAACCCGCGCCCCAACCGGATCACCACGGCGCGCAAGCCGCCGTCCCGCACGATCAGGTTGCTGCCCACACCCATCGGAAAGACGGTTATTCCGGCAGGCAGGTCACGCAGAAATTCGGCCAGGTCGTCCAGGTCCGCCGGCTGAAACAGCCAGTCCGCCGGCCCGCCCACGCGCAGCCATGTCAGATCGGCCAGTATCCGCTTCTCGGTCAGGCGGCCACGTACCTCGGGTAAATCGCTCATGCGCCCGCTATTGCCTCACCCTGTTCCGGGATGACAGACCGCCCGCGCTTTTTCTTGCCGAAAATACTCAATCCCCACCGCGGGCCACGTCCCCGCCCACGGCCCGCCGGGCCCAGCGGCCCAGATAGATCACCGGCCAGCGCAACAGGCTCATGCCCGCCGCCAGCACGAACAACCCCACCCAGGGCCCGTTCTGCCATGTCACGTATCCCAGGATCGGGATCCCCACCGCAATCAGCGCATAGGCCCGCCGCCAGTGATTGTCGCGGCTGGGGAGCATCGCCAGCAGGTTTGCGGCCAGCGCCCAGATGCAGGCCAGCACAAGAGACATGCTCATTTCGGAACCTCCGGTCTTTCTCCTCTCAGGCGCCGCGAGACGTACCGCAGCGGATTGCGGAACATCGACACGAACGCCAGCATCGCCAGCACGGCGGGAATGACGCCATGGTCCCGCCCGATCATCCAGATCAGCACCGGCGCCAGCGCCAAAAGCGCGATCCCCGGCGCATACTGGTGCCGCATCGGCAGCATCGCAACCAGCGCCCCGGCAATGACCCAAAGACAGGCCAGAACCACAAGCGTCATGCGCCGCCCCCGATGGAACTGGCCGTTTTCCGCACGGAAAACGTACCGGAAAATGCGCATTTTCCGGCCCGGAATTTTCGTAAAATTCCGGCCACAGTCACGCCTTCAGCTTTTCGGGCAACCCGTTGGCCCAGCCGCTGATCGTACCCGCGCCCAGACACACCACCATGTCGCCCGGTTTCGCCTGCTCGCGCACCAGACGCACCAGGTCGTCCTCGCCCAGGATCGCCCGCGCATGGCGATGTCCGTGCGCAATCAGCCCCGCCACAAGGTCGTCGCGCGTGGCGCCCTCGATCGGGTCTTCGCCCGCGGCATAGACCTCGGCGATGGCGACCACGTCAGCATCGTTGAAGCACGCACAGAAATCGTCGAACAGCGAATGCAGCCGGCTATAGCGGTGCGGCTGGTGCACCGCGATGATCCGGCCCTTGGTCGCCTGCCGCGCGGCCTTCAGCACCGCAGCAATCTCCACCGGGTGGTGGCCATAATCGTCGATGATCGTGACACCGTCCACCTCGCCCACGCGGGTAAAGCGCCGGTTCACGCCGCCGAAGGACGCCAGCGCCTCGCGGATCTCGTCCGTCTTCATGCCCAGGCTGCGCGCCACGGCCACCGCCGACAGCGCGTTGGACACGTTATGATCGCCCGGCATCGGCAGAGTGCAGCCTTCGATCACCTTGTCCTCGGCCTGCAGCGCGATATCGAAATGCGCCACGCCGTTTTCATAGGTCAGGTTCATCGCCCGCACATCCGCCTGCGCGTTGAACCCGAAGGTGATCACCCGCCGATCGCTGATCCGGCCCACCAAAGTTTGCACGTCCGGGTCGTCGGTACAGCAGATGGCCAGGCCGTAGAACGGAATGTTCGACACGAAATCCAGGAACCCTTGGTGCAGCTTTTCCTCGGTCCCCCAATGCTCCATGTGCTCGGGGTCGATATTGGTCACGATGGCAATCGTCGCGGGCAGCCGGTTGAAGGTGCCGTCGCTCTCGTCGGCCTCGACCACCATCCATTCGCCCTGCCCCACGCGCGCGTTCGAGCCGTATGCGTGAATGATCCCGCCATTGATCACCGTGGGATCGTACTTGCCATGATCCAGCAGCGCCGCCACCATCGTCGTCGTGGTGGTCTTGCCATGGGTCCCGGCCACCGCCACGTTCGATTTCAGCCGCATCAGCTCGGCCAGCATCTCGGCCCGGCGCACCACCGGCAATCCGCGCCGGCGCGCCTCGTCCAGCTCGGCATTGCCCGGCTTGATCGCGGAAGAGATCACCACGACCTGCGCCTCATCCAGGTTCGCCGCCGCCTGACCTTCGAAAATCGTCGCGCCGGCCTTTTCCAGCCGGTCGGTGATCTTGGATGTCTTCAGGTCCGAGCCCTGCACGGTATAGCCATGGTTCAACAGCACCTCGGCAATGCCCGACATGCCGATACCCCCGATGCCCACGAAATGGATGGGTCCGACGTCGCCGGGAAGTTTCAATGCCGCGTTCATCGGTTTGGCTCCTTCGAATGAAAGGTCCCTCATGACTGTCTGCTCCGTGCCAGTTCTTCTGTTATTTCCGCCAGCGCCTGTGCCGCGTCGGGCATGCCCACGCTCAGCGCCGCCCGTGCCATCTGGCTCGCCCCTTGGGGATTCGTCAGTACCGAGGCTATCTGCTCCGAAAGCGCCTCGACCTCAAGCCGCGATTCCGGGATGACGATCGCGCCCCCGGCCTTGGACAATCCCTTGGCGTTCGCCGCCTGGTGATCTTCCGTCGCGGCGGCAAAGGGGATCAGGATCGCGGGCCGCCCGATGACCGAGATGTCGGCCACGCTGCTCGCCCCCGCCCGACTGATCACCAGTTGCGCCTCGGACATGCGCGCGGGCACATCGCGAAAGAAGGGCTGCACATCGGCGTCGATCCCGTTCTCGGCATAGAGCGTCGCCACCCGCTCGCCATCCTCGTCCCGCGCCTGGTGGCTCACGCGGATGTTGCGCAGCACGTCCATCGGCAGGTTCGCTATCGCGGGCGGTACCACGTCGCTCAGGATGCGCGCGCCCTGGCTGCCCCCGATCACCAGGATCGACATAGGGTAATCGCCGGGCGGAATATACCCCGCCCCCGCGCGTTCATGCACCGCCAGCCGCACCGGGTTGCCCACATGCGTGCCCTCCACGCCCTCGGGCAGCGACGTGGGCCACGTGCCGCACAGCACCCTGTCCACGCGCTTGGCGAAAAGCTTGTTCACCCGCCCCAGCACGCCGTTCTGTTCATGGATCATCCGGGGCCGCCGCAGGATCATCGCCGCAGACAGCGCCGGGATCGTTGGATACCCGCCAAACCCCACCACCACGTCCGGCTTGTCGCGCATCATGCGAAAGGTCGCGCCCAGCACCCCGCCCAGGATGTGAAACGGCGCCACCAGCTTGTTGAAGATCCCGCCGCGCGCAAAGGTGGCGCTCGCCACCTGCTCGATCTCGACCGAATGCGGAAAGCCCCCGGTATACCGCGCGCCGCGCGGATCGGTCGACAGCTTCACCCGCCAGCCCCGTCGCAGCATCGCCTCGGCCAGGCTCTGCGCGGGAAACATGTGCCCGCCCGTGCCACCTGCCGCGATGACCAGAAGAGGCTGCCGTTCGCTCATCTCGGACGCGCCCTCAGGATGTCGTTGATCTCGCCCTGCGGACGGCTGCGGGTAAAGGCGAATAGCATTCCCACCGCGATCCCCGTGGCGATCAGGGACGACCCGCCATAGCTGACGAAAGGCAGCGTCATGCCCTTGGCGGGCAACAGCCGCACGGCGACGCCCATGTTGATCATCGCCTGCACGCCGAACATCGCCACCAGCCCCGTGCCTGCCAGCCGGATGAACGGGTCCCGCTCGCGCATCAGCCGGCTCAGCGAGCGCACGACGATACTGGCGTAAAGAACGATGATCGCCAGCACCAGGATCAGCCCGTATTCCTCGGCGGCAACGGCGATGATGAAATCCGTATGAGCGTCGGGCAGCGACCACTTGACCGAGCCTTCGCCCACGCCCACGCCGAAGAACCCGCCCTCGCGGATCGCGTTGGTGGCAAAGCCCAGCTGCGTGTTGGGGTCCACATCCGGGCTCAGGAATCCGTCGATCCGCCGCGCGAAGTGTTCCGAGTTGGAATAGGCCAGCGAGCCCGCGAAGACCACGACGCCCGCGATCAGCACCAACAGCACGATCGGCGCGCCGGCCACGAAATACATCACCCCCCAGCCGAACAGCACCAGGCAGGCCTGCCCGAAATCGGGCTGCATCGCCAGCATCAGCACGATGATCACCGCCATGAAGAAACTCAACCGCATCCCCGGCGGTCCGTTGATCTCCTTGCTGGCGGCCATCATCCAGGCGGCCACCACCACGAAACCGGGCTTGAGAAACTCCGAGGGCTGCAAGCTTGCAAAGCCAAGGCTGTACCACCGCATGGCCCCCTTGCCGAAATCCGTACCGAAGAACGGCAGCATCGCCAGCGCGATGAAGGCTATCACAAACCCCACGACCGACAGCCGCCGCACCAGCAGCGGGCTCATCATCGAGGTCAGCAGCATCGCCGCCAACGCCATGAAGCCGAACGCCGCCTGCCGTTTCACGTAATGGAACTGCTCGAACCCGTTCTTCTCGGCCAGCGGCACCGAGGCCGCCAGCGCCAGCAAAAGCCCGATCCCGAAGAGGATGAGCACGCAGGAGATCGACCACTTGTCGAGGGTCCGCCACCATTTTGGGAGGATCGGTTCGCCGCCCTGCACGGGGGCCGCACCATACACCATGTCTGTCATTTGAATCCGCCGAACACTGCCTCTTGCCCCTCTTTTTCCGGGGGCGTTCGGTCCAGTATAGCAGCAGTTTTGCCCGGTGGGAAGCGTTCTGCGCCCCACCGGGCCGTCTTCAGCCGGTCAGTTTTCCCGAAATCGTGCGGATCGCCTGCGGCGCCTCGCGGTTGGCCAGGAAATCGGGCCGCGGGCCACGGGCCGCATAGGGCCGCGTCAGCGCGTTCGACATCGCGTTGTAGACGAAGAACGCGTTGGCCCGCGGATCGGGCGTAATGTTCCCGTTCGAGCCGTGCAGCGTGTTGCAGTCAAAGAAGATCACCGTGCCGGTGTCCCCTTCGGCCGACGCGATGCCGCCCGCCTTTTGCGCCATCCGGTCGATCGTGCCGGGCTGCGGCACGCCCACCTTCTGCTCTTTCAGCGAGGTTTCGTGGTTGTCCTCGGGCGTCTCGCCGACGCAGCTGATGAACACGTCCTGCGATCCCGGCACCAGCAAGAGCGGGCCGTTGTGGGGCCCGTTCGGCGTCAGCAGCACCGAGGCCGACACCGCGCGCATCCGCGGCATCCCGTCCTCGGCATGCCAGGTCTCGAAATCCGAGTGCCAGTAGAATTCCTTGCCGGCGAACCCCGGTTTGTAGTTCAGCCGCGACTGGTGCAGGTACACTTCGTCGCCCAGAAGGAACTCGGCCACGCCAGCCAGGCGGCGATCGCAGGCCAGACGGCGGAATGCCTTGGAATGCTCGTCGAGGCGAAAGACCGTGCGCACCGCGTCGCTGTCGGGCTCGCGGATCAGGTCGTTGTCGGGAATGTCCCCACCGCCCTCGCGCAGCATGTCCGCGGTTTCGGTCAGCACCTTCAGCTCGTCCGCGTCGAACATGTCGCGCCGCACGAGGTATCCGTTCTCGGCGTAATGCTCCGCCTCGTCCTTGCCGATCGGCGCGTCCTCGGACCATTCCGACCAAAGGACAGGGTCCTTGCGCTCACTCAGTCGTTCCTCGCCCGGCACACGGGTCGGATACTCGTCCTGAGCAGTCAGCATTTCGTGTCGTGTTTGGATGTTCATGTGACTCCTCCGTTTGTCTTGGGTTGCGAGACGTCAACACCCCCCGAAAGTCCAGTGTTCCAATGACAGGAACCGTACAAAGCCACGCCGCCTTGACGACCCGGCCCCGCTGGGGCACGGGGAAGACATGAACGTCACCACCCTCATCCTCGGCGCCGGCGCCGCCGGCATGATGTGCGCAGCCCATGCTGGCCCGGGCACACTCGTGGTGGATCATGCCAAGGCCCCGGGCGAAAAGATCCGCATCTCCGGCGGCGGGCGCTGCAATTTCACCAACCTCCACACCGCGCCCGCGAACTTCCTCGGGCAGAACCCGCATTTCCACAAATCCGCGCTCAGCCGCTACACCCAGTGGGATTTCATCGACCTCGTCGCGCGCCACGGCATCACCTGGCACGAAAAGACGCTGGGCCAGCTTTTCTGCGACGGAAAATCCCCCCAGATCATCCAGATGCTGCGCGACGAGATTACGGCGGCGGGCGCCGACCTCTGGCTGCAAACCAATGTTGGCGAAATCTCCCATGACGGCACGCACTTCACCGTCACGCTCGACCGCGAAGGGGCACGCCATACCGTCACCGCCCGCAACCTCGTGCTGGCCACGGGCGGCAAGTCGATCCCGGCCATGGGCGCCACCGGCCTCGCCTACGAGATCGCCCGCCAGTTCGGCCATCCCGTCACCGACACGCGCCCCGCCCTCGTCCCGCTCACCTTCTCCGATCAGCGCTTCGCCCCCATCTCCGGCGTCGCCGCCCCCGCCCGCGTCACCGCAGGCGATACCAGCTTCACCGAGGCCGTCCTCTTCACCCATCGCGGCCTCTCCGGCCCCGCCATCCTGCAAGCCTCGTCCTACTGGCACGAAGGCGAGGCCATCACCCTCGACCTCGACCCCGACGCCAGCCTCTACGACACCCTCCGCACCCAGCGCCAGGCCGAAGGCCGCCGTGCCCTGACCACCGAGCTTGCCCGTCACCTCCCCGCCCGCCTGGTCGAGCATCTGGCTCCCTCACTGGCCCTCACAGGCAATCTCGCGGATCAATCCGACGCGCGGCTGACGCAGATCACCGATGCCCTGCGCCAGTGGCAGCTCAAACCCAACGGCTCCGAAGGCTACCGCACCGCCGAGGTCACCCTGGGCGGCATCGCCACCGACCGCATTTCATCGAAGACCATGCAAAGCCGCGACGTCCCCGGCCTCTACATGATCGGCGAGGCCGTTGACGTCACCGGCTGGCTCGGCGGCTACAATTTCCAGTGGGCCTGGTCCTCCGGCTGGGCCGCCGGCACCGCCATCGCCGCCACAGCCTGACCTTCTCTTCATCCGGCCAAAAGACTTCCTCTGGCCAAAACCCCATCTCTTCCTCTGGCTACAAATATCCCGGGGAGCGCGAGGGGCTGGCCCCTCGCCCGCACGACGCTCACACCAGGACCTCCCCGTCCCGGACCTGATCCGGGACCTCCTGCCACTCAGAGCAACCGCGGAAACTCCGGCCCCTCCAAGGGCGCCCCATGCGCCAGCGTCACACTTTCGAAAGGCGGCGAGGTGGTGATCCCCTCGCGCCGCGCAAAGGTGGCGTCATCCCCCACCAGCCGCAGTGAGAACGCCCGCCGCTGCGCCGTGGCCGAATTGTTCGCGGCGCGCCATGCACCGTGCGGTAATCGAACGCCACCGCATCACCCGGCTCCAGCGCCCAGCCGATGATGTCATAGGCGTCCCGGTTCCCGTCGATATCGGGCAGCGCCTCCAGCCCATCATTCTCATTGAGCGCCGTGCCGTCGAACCTTTGCGGCCGGAAATACTTGCCCCACAGATGCGAGCCCGCGACGAATTCCAGCGTCCGCTCGCGCGGCACCGCGTCCATCGGGATCCAGATGCTCACGGTCTGCGTGGCGTCGAGGCAGTAATAGGGCAGATCCTGGTGCCACGGCGTCGGCATCCCGGTCTTGGGCGTCTTGACGATCACGTGCTCATGGAACAGCCGCACCGTCCTGCTGCCCATCAGCTCCGAGCCGATCTGCGCGGCGGGCGCGTTCTCGATGAAATCGCGATATTGCGGAATCCGGTCCCAATTGCAGTAATCCGACAGGAACCGCCCGCCCTCCTCGGTGCGGTAGTCCCGCGCGTTCGGCGCCGGGTGCTCCAGGTTGTAATCCACCCCCGCCCGCAACACCTCCATCCAGTCGTCGAACACGCCGCGCAGCACCGTTGCGCCCTTGGCGCGGAACTCCGCGACGGTTTCGGCCTTCAAGAGATCCGCCATGCCCATACTCCCTGGAAATACGGGACCATGCTGGCACGCCGTCCGGCTCTTGCCAAGCGCGCCGTTACAGCCGCGCCTTCACCTCGGCGATGAAATCCTCGCCGCGCCGCTCGAAGCTGTCATATTGGTCGAAACTCGCCGCCGCCGGGGCCAGCAGCACGGTCTCGCCGGGTTGCGCGTCTTCCATCGCCCGCATCACCGCGTGGCTCATGGTGGTGCAGACCTCCGCATCGACGCCCTCGAGCTGCAGCGCGAACCCCGCCGCCTCGCGCCCGATGACATAGGCCTTGGTCACGTGGGGCAACCCGTCCTTCAGCCCGGCCAACCCGCCATCCTTCTCCAGCCCGCCACAGATCCAGCGGATCCGCTCGAACGCCAGCAGCGCCATTAGCGCCGCATCCACGTTCGTGGCCTTGCTGTCGTTTACGAACTGCACGCCGTCCTTCTCGGCCACCATCTGGCTGCGATGCGGCAGCCCCGCGAATGTTTGCATCGCGCGTTCGATATCCCGCGGCGACAGCCCCAGCGTCCGGCACGCGGCAAAGGCGCAACAGGCGTTCTGGTGGTTATGCGCCCCCGGCAGGCCCTTGATCTGCCGCAGGTCGATCGACCCCACCTGCCGGCCCTTGCGGTACTCCGACAAAAAGCCCTTGCGTGCAAAGACCTGCCATCCCGGCCCGGTCAGCTTGCGGTCCACCGACACCCGGATCACCCTGTCGTCGCCCGACGCCTCAGACAATTGCCCCGCAAGGAACAGCCCCTCGGGTTCGTCCACGCCGATCACCGCTCGATCCGGCCCGCCTTCCGCGAACAGCCGCCGCTTGGCCGCGAAATATCCCCCCAAGCCACCATGCCTGTCCAGGTGATCGGGGCTGAGGTTGGTGAACACCGCCACGTCCGGCGTCAGCGCGCGGGCCAGCTCGGTCTGATAGCTGGAAAGTTCCAGCACCACCACGCCGCCATCGCCGGGCGGGTCGATATCCAGCACGCCGCGACCGATATTCCCGGCCAACTGCGCCTCGCGCCCCGCTTCCTCGAGAATGTGGTGAATGAGCGCCGAGGTGGTCGACTTCCCGTTCGACCCGGTCACGGCAATGACCCGCGGGGCGGTGTCGAAACTGTCCCACTCGCTCGTCGCCAGCGACCGGAAAAAGAGGCCAATATCGTTGTCCACCGGCACGCCCGCCTCTTGCGCGGCGGCCACGACCTTGTTCGGCTCGGGGTACAGATGCGGAATGCCCGGGCTGACGATCAGGCTGGCCACGTCGGCAAAATCCTCCGCCGCGCGAAACTGTCGGATGTCGAAGCCTTCCTCGGCAGCCGCCTCCCGCGCGGCCGGGTTGTCGTCCCAGCACAGCACGTCCGCGCCGCCCGCCCTCAGCGCCCGCGCCGCCGACAGGCCCGACCGCCCCAAGCCTAGCACTGCCACGCAGTGCCCTTCCACTCCCCGAACAGGTATCACGCCGCATGCCTCCTGGCTGGTGTTTGCCCTTCGCTACCCGATCCCGTGACGCTTGGCCAGAAACCCGCGATCACCCGGCGCCCCGCGCGACCTCTTGCAGGATCGTCATCGCGCTCTCGGCCAGTTCCTCGGGCACGAAGACATGATCGTGGTGATAGGCCGCCACCACGTTGCAGGGGATAAGCGCCGCGGCCAGCGCCGTTGCCACCGCCGCCGTCAGCCCCACGCCATCCAGCGCCGAATGCACCGACAGGGTGATCCGGCTCATCGGCATCTCCACCGGAAATCCAAGGTCCCGCGCCACCTCGTCCGGCAGGATCAGCGAGGTGCCCTCGTCCTCGGCAAACACCGCCAGCGCATGGGGCCGCGCCCGCTCCGCCAGGTCCCGGTCATCGGTCGTGCAGAAATGCCAGATCTCGGGGTCGCGCACCGGCGCCATGCCCGAAATCATGTCCTTCGTGTCACGGACCTTGTCCATCACCGCACCTTCAGCGTCGCCAGCCCGATCATCGCGAGGATGATCGCGATGATCCAGAACCGGATCACAATCTGCGGCTCGGCCCAGCCCTTTTTCTCGTAATGGTGATGGATCGGCGCCATCAGGAAGACCCGCTTGCCGGTCCGCTTGAAATAGAACACCTGAATGATGACCGACAGCGCCTCGACCACGAAGATGCCGCCGACAATGCCCAGCACGATCTCGTGCTTGGCGGCCACCGCGATGGCCCCCAGCGCGCCGCCCAGGGCCAGCGACCCGGTGTCGCCCATGAAAACGGCGGCCGGCGGCGCGTTGTACCACAAAAACCCGAGGCCACCTCCGGCCAGCCCCGCCACGAAGATCAGGATCTCGCCCGTGCCCGGCACGTAATGCACGTCCAGGTACTCGGTAAAGTCGACGCGCCCCACCGCATAGGCGATGATCCCCAGCGTCACGGCGGCGATCATCACCGGCATGATCGCCAGCCCGTCGAGGCCATCGGTCAGGTTCACCGCGTTGGCCGCGCCCACGATCACGAACATCGCGAAGGGGATGAAGAAGAGACCCAGGTTGATCAGCGTGTCCTTGAACACCGGCAGCGCCAGCTGGTACTGCAATTCCTCCGGGTGATACATGCTGGCCCAATAGGCCGCTATGCCTGCGATCAGAAACCCCAGCCCCAGCCTGACCTTGCCCGGCACGCCCTTGTGGTTCTGCTTGCTGACCTTGGCGTAATCGTCCCAGAACCCGATCAGGCCGAAGGACATGGTGACGAACAGCACCAGCCAGACGAACGGGTTGTCCAGCCGCGCCCAGAACAGCGTCGAGGTCAGCAAGGCCCCCACGATCAGCAGGCCGCCCATGGTGGGCGTGCCCGACTTCGCCAGGTGCCCCTCGGGGCCGTCGCTGCGAATGGGCTGGCCCTTGCCTTGGGTCCGGCGCAGCACGTCGATCAGCGGCCGCCCGAAGATGAACCCGAAGACCAGGGCCGTCAGGAACGCACCGCCCGAGCGAAAGGTGATATAGCGAAACAGGTTGAAGACATCGCCGCCATCCGACAATTCGGTTAACCAGTAGAGCATTCAAACGTCCTCTTTTTCCGCGACGGCCTGCGCCAGCCGGCGCAGCGCGGTGACAACTTCGCTGACGTAGCTGCCTTTCGAGCCCTTCACCAGGATCACGTCGCCCGCATCCACCAGCCGGTGCGCCTCGGCGGCCAGTTCGCCGGCGGTTTCAACCCAGCGGCCCCTTTGCGCCCCGGGCAACGCGTCGTAAAGGGTTTTCATGCGCGGGCCGACGCAATGGATGACCTGTATGTCCTTCACGAACGGCAGGTCCGCGACCTCGCGGTGCATCCGCGCCTCGTCGGGGCCCAGTTCCAGCATGTCGCCCAGGATGGCGATCCGCCGCCCCGCGGCCACCCGTCCGATATCGTCGCGCACGCGGGCGGCGGCCAGCACTTCCAGCGCCGCGGCCATCGAGGTGGGGTTGGCGTTGAACGCGTCGTCGATCAGCTCGATCGACATCCGCTCATCGACCGCGTCCAGCATCAGCGTCTCGCGCGTGCCGCGCCCCTTGTAGGGCCGCCACAGCCCAAGGTCGCAGACCACCACGTCGCGGTCCGCCCCCATCGCCTGCGCGGCGGCAATCACCGCCAGCGCGTTCAGCGCGAAATGCCGCCCCGGCGTGCCGACCTTGAACAGGATCTCTTCGCCCCCGGCCTCGGCCTTGCCCACGGTGGCCGCGTCATGCACCGTCATATCCGTCAGCCGCATCTCAGCGCCGGCCGACATGCCGAACCGCACCACCGTCTCCGCCTTGGCCCTCGCGGCCTTGAACAGGATATCCGCCGTGCCCACATCGGCATTGATCACCGCCGTGCCGTCCGGCTCCAGCCCGTCGAAAATCGCGGCCTTCTCGTGCGCGATCCCCTCGATATTCTCGAACGCCTCCAGGTGCGCCGCCGCGATGGTGGTGATCAGCGCCACATGCGGGCGCGCCATCACGGCCAGCGGAGAAATCTCTCCGGGATGGTTCATCCCGATCTCGATCACCGCGAACTCGGTGTCGCGCGGCATCCGCGCCAGCGTCAGCGGCACGCCCCAGTGGTTGTTGTAACTCGCCTCGGCGGCATGGGTACGCCCCTGCCCCTCGAGCGCGGCGCGCATCATCTCCTTGGTCGAGGTCTTGCCCACCGACCCGGTGATCGCCACCACCTTCGCGTCGGTGCGCGCCCGGCCCGCGCGGCCCAGATCCTCCAGCGCCGGCAGAACCTCGTCCACGATCAAGAGCGGCGCCGTCTCGTCCACGCCCTCGGGCACGCGGGCAACCAGCGCCGCCGCCGCGCCCTTTTCCAGCGCCTGCGCCACGAAATCATGCCCGTCGCGCACATCCTTCAGCGCCACGAACAAATCGCCCGGTTGCAATGTCCGCGTGTCGATCGACACGCCCGTCGCGGTCCAGTCGCAGGTGCTGCGCCCGCCCGTGGCCGCCACGGCCTCCCGCGCTGTCCACAAGTCGCTCACGCCACGCCCCCGTCCAGCGCCGAGACCGCCACGCTCGCCTGTTCGCAATCGTCGAAGGGGAACACGTCGTCGCCCACGACCTGTCCGGTCTCGTGCCCCTTGCCGCAAATGAGCAGCGCATCGCCCGGCCCCAGCATGTCGACGCCGCGCAAAATCGCCTCGGCCCGGTCGCCCACTTCGATGGCCCGATCCTCGCCGCCCGCCTGGCGCACGCCTTCCATCACCGCGGCGCGAATGTCACCGGGCGCCTCGCTGCGCGGGTTGTCGTCGGTCACGATCACCGCGTCGGCATTCTCCGCCGCCGCCCGGCCCATCAGGGGCCGCTTGCCCCGGTCGCGGTCGCCGCCCGCGCCCACGATCGCCACCATCCGACCCAGCACATGCGGGCGCAGCGCGTAAAGCGCAGTCGACACCGCCTCGGGCGTATGGGCGTAATCCACGAACACCGCCGCCCCGCTGGAACGCGTCGCGGCCAGCTGCATCCGGCCCCGCACGGTGCGCATCACCGGCAGCGTGGCAAACACACGGTCCGGGTCCGCGCCCGCGCCGATGGCCAGCCCGGCGGCCAGCATCACGTTGTCGGTCTGAAACCCGCCGATCAGGTTCAGCTCCACCTGGTGAACCTGCCCGCGCCAGGAAAACCGCAAGGTCTGCCCGGTGGGCGAGAACACCCGGTTCAGGATTCGCAGGTCCGCCCCTTCGGCCCGGCCCACCGCCAGCACGTCCTGCCCCCGGCCATAGGCGACGTCCGCCATACCCGGCCCGCGCGGGTCGTCGACGTTGATGACGGCCACGCCGTCCTCGGGCAGCACCCGTTCGAACAGGCCCGCCTTGGCGTTGAAATAATCGTCGAAATCGGCGTGGTAATCCAGGTGATCCTGGCTCAGGTTCGTGAACCCCGCCGCCACCAGCCGCACGCCGTCCAGCCGCCGCTGCGCCAGCCCGTGGCTCGACGCCTCCATCGCCGCATGGGTGATGCCATTGGCCTCGGCCTCGGCCAGAACCCGGTGCAGCGTGATCGGCTCGGGCGTGGTATGCGCCAGCGGGGCTTCCCATGCGCCCTCGACGCCGGTGGTGCCAAGGTTCACCGCCTCCAGCCCCAGCGCCATCCAGATCTGCCGCGTGAAACTCGCCACCGATGTCTTGCCATTGGTCCCGGTGACCGCCACCATCGTCTCGGGCTGCGCCCCGTACCAAAGCGCCGCCGCGAACGACAGCGTCTGACGCGGATCCTCGGCCACCACCAGCGCGGCGTCGCTGTCGGCCAGTTCCTCTGCGGCCAGCGCAACGCCCTCGGGGTCGGTCAGGATCGCCGCCGCCCCCATCCGCAACGCGTAGGATATGAACTCGCCGCCATGCACGCGGCTGCCTGGCAGCGCCGCGAACAGGGACCCGTCCTTCACCTCGCGGCTGTCCACCACCAGCCCGGTGATCTCGGCCCGCCGGCCCCCCTGGGCGGTCAGGCCCAGCTCTGCCAAGGATTTGCTTTGCCCCACGCCTCTGGCCTTTGTCTCAACCCGTCAATTCGATGTCAGCGTTATACCTGTTAATGGCGCGGGTTCAATCTCGGGCCGCAGCCCCAGAAGCGGCGCGACGCGACGTGTGATTTCCGCCGCCACCGGCACCGCGGTCCAGCCCGCCGTGCGGCGCGGCTCGGGGCCCGTCGTCTCCACCGGCTCGTCCAGCGTCACCACCAGCACATAGCGCGGGTCATGCGCCGGGAACACGCTGGCGAAGGTCGCGATCACCTTGTCCTCGTAATACCCGCCGGTGGGCTTGGGCTTGTCCGCCGTCCCGGTCTTGCCGCCCACCGCGTAGCCATCGACCTCTGCGAAAGAGGCCGTGCCGTCGGTCACCACGTCGCGCAGCATCTGCATCGTCTGCGCCGCGGCGCGTTCCGACATCACCCGTGGGCCCATCTGCCCCTTGGGCTGCTTGATCACCGTCGGCTTCACCAGCCGCCCGCCATTGGCGATGGTCGCATAGCCCGCCGCCAGGTGCAGCGGGCTCGACGACAACCCGTGGCCGTAGGAAATCGTCATCAGCGACAGGTCGGTCCACTTCGAGGGCAACAGCGGCTTGCCGCCCTCCGCCTCGACGATCTCAAACGGCGTCGGCTCGAAGAAACCCAGCGATTTCAGGAAATCCTGCTGCCGGTCGATCCCGATCATCTGCGCGATCCGCGCGGTGCCGATGTTCGACGACTTGACCAGCACCTTGGTGACGCTCAGTTCCGGTCCATAGTTGCGGAAATCCCGGATTCGGTACTTGCCGAACCGCACCGGCCCCTTGGTGTCGATCACGGTCGACGGGTTCACCACCCCAAGGTCGAGCGCCTGCGCGATGGTGAACGCCTTGAAGACCGAGCCCAGCTCGTAGACGCCCTGCACCGCCCGGTTGAACAGCGGGCTGTCGCCGGGCTTTTCCCCGGCGATTGGCGGGCGCGGGCGGTCGTTGGGGTCGAAATCCGGCAGGCTGGCCAGGGCCACAACCTCGCCGGTCTGCACTTCCATCAGCACGGCGGCCGCTCCTTTGGCGTTCATCAGCATCATGCCGCCCTGCAGCACCCGCTCGACCGCCGACTGCACCGACAGGTCGATCGACAGTTGCAGCGACTTGTGCCCCATGGCCGGGTCGCGCAGCCGCTTATCAAAGAACTTCTCGACGCCGGCGACGCCGATTACCTCGGCGGCATGCACGCCCTCGCGCCCGAAACTGGCCCCGCCCAGCACGTGCGCTGCCAGCTTGCCATTGGGATAAAGCCGCATCTCGCGCGGCCCGAACAGCAGCCCCGGCTCGCCGATGTCATGCACCGCCTGGCGCTGCTCGGGGCTCAGTTTCTTCTTCACCCACAAGAACTTGCGCTTGCCGGTGAAATCCTTCTTCAGCCGCTCGACCTTCAGGTCGGGAAAGATCGCCGCCAGCTCCTCGGCCGCCCGTTCCGGCTCCACCATCTGGTGCGGCTGAGCATAAAGGCTGTAGGTCTCGAAATTCGTGGCCAGGATGCGGCCCTCGCGGTCCACGATATCGGCCCGTTGCGCCAGGATATCCGCGCCCGCGAACCCGGTGCGCGGCTCGGCCGGGTCGGTATTGGCCAGCACGCCCATCCGCCCGCCGATGACGGCAAAGGCGCAGACAAAGAACGCGCCCATCACCAACAGCCGGCCTTCGGCCCGCATCCGGGCGCGGTCGCGCATCTCCTCGTGGCGCAGGCGGATGTTCTCGCGTTCGATGGCGTCGGGGTTCTCGCCCTCCTCGCGGGCCTTCAGGATACGCGCCAGCGGGCGCAAAGGGGTACGGATCATGGCTGCTGCTCCCGTTCCATCACGTCGATGACATTGGAAATCGGCAAAGGCCCCTCGGTCGGATAGGCCACCTGGTCGATCTTGCCGAACTGGTAGGGCTGGAACGGCAACAGTCCCAGCTGATCGAAATTGATCTCCACCAGGTCGCGCAGCCGGTCCGGCCGGTTCAGATAGGCCCATTCCGCGTTCAACACCCGCAGGCGCTGCCGCTGGTCCGCGATCTGCTGCTGCACGGCCTCCGACCGCGCCTGCGCGGCCTGCGTCTCGTAGTTTTCCCGGTAGGCCCAGAAGGCCAGGCCGATGACCATGACAGCGGTCAAAACATAGAAGAAACTGCGCATTACCTCACCCCTCGTCGATTATGCGTCTTCGGCACCGGCATCCCGATGCGCCCCCTGTCCACCGGCCGCGGCGCGGCATCGGTCCGCGTCGCCACCCGCAGCTTGGCGCTGCGCGCCCGCGGGTTCTCCGCCAGTTCCGCCTCGTCCGGCCCGATGGCCTTGCGCGTGGTCTGGCTGAAGGTGGGCGGATCCTGCTCCACCACCGGCGCGTGCCGGCTGCCGCCGCCTGTGTTCCCCGTCTTCTCGGCCAGGAATCGCTTGACCATCCGGTCCTCGATGGAATGAAACGTCACCACCGCCAGCTGCCCGCCGGGCTTCAAGGCGCGCTCGGCGGCCTCCAGCCCTTCGACCAGCTCGCCATACTCGTCGTTCACCGCGATACGGATCGCCTGGAAGCTGCGCGTCGCCGGATGCACCTGCCCCGGCTTGGGGCGCGGCAGGCATCCTTCAATGATTTCCGCCAGTTGCAGCGTGGTGACGATCGGCACATCCTCGCGCTTTTTCACGATGGCTCGCGCAATCCGGCGGCTGGCCCGCTCCTCGCCATAGAGAAACAGGATGTCGGCCAGCTCCGCCTCGTCCATCTCGTTGACCATGTCCGCCGCACTGGGCCCGTCCTGGCTCATCCGCATGTCCAGCGGGCCATCCTTCATGAAGGAAAACCCCCGCTCGGCCCGGTCCAGTTGCATCGACGACACGCCCAGGTCCAGCACCACGCCGTCCAGGTCCTGCCCATACTCATCCAGCTTCGAGAACGTGCCCTGCACCAATGTCACCCGGTCGTCCGCCCAGTCCGCCGCCAGTTCGATGGCCAGCGGGTCGCGATCCACGCCGATCACTTTGTCTGCCCCGGCCTCCAGCAGGCGGCGGGTATAGCCCCCCGCGCCCAAAGTCCCGTCCAGCCAGACGCCCTCCACCGGCGCCACGGCGCGAAGGATCGGTTCTATCAGAACGGGAACATGGGGGATATTCGCGGCAGCACTCCCCATCGCTCATCCCTCCCCGGGCGGATCGATCAGGGTCAGCGGATCGAAATCGCCATCCTGTTCTTCCAGGAAGGCCGCGGTCTCGGCCGCCTCGACCTCGTCATAGGTGGCCGCGTTCCAGATCTCGAAATAGTCGCCCATCGCGACCATCACCGCCTCGCCTTCCAGCCCGATCTGCTGGCGCAGACGCTGGGGCAGCACGATGCGCCCGTCCTTGTCCACCTCGGTGTCCCAGGACTTGCCCAGAATCATCCGGCTCGCGCGTTTGCGTGCGTCCGAGCCGCGCGGCAGCTTGCGGATGCCGTCCTCGATCTCGGCCATGGCGTCGATCGTGTAGGCATGAAGACAGTTTTTCAGATGCGGCCCGTGCAGCACGACGACACGCGGCAGCGGGGCTTCGGGGCAGCGCGGATCACCATCGGCCAGCACAGCGCGAAAATCGGCAGGGATCGACATCCGACCCTTGCCGTCAACCTTCTGGTTGAACTCGCCTCTGAAGCTCAGAACCACTGTCCGGCCCGTCCCTCGTTCCCCCGCGTTTCAAAAGTGCCGTCCAAAACACGAAACGGCGGATTGAGCTGCTGCCACTGCCCAATCCGCCGCCCTCGTCCCGCTCTCGCGGGGTGTCCAGCTGCGCGCGCCACCTGGGGGGATGTCTGCTCGCCCGCGCGCCGGATCTCTTCGTTCTGATGAAGCGGGTGCCTGTATGAAACCTGCTCTGGTCTTTGTTTTGTTCGGGGTCGTTGTGTGCCCCTGTGTCCGTCCTCATCGTGGTTAAAGGTATGACATGGTACTTCATGGAACTCAACGAAAAAGTGGCCCGTTCATCTACAGAATGTTGAGTCTGACCCCCTTCCCGATCAACATTATGTGTCGATCAGAGCCATTTTGACGCACCACCTAGCGGACAATCAAAAGCGCAGCACAATATATGGTGGTCGGGAGCGCAGATGGATATTTCCCACGATTTCCCGATTTTTTTCTCCATACAGACGGAAACATGAGGTCTACGGCGGCGAATTCAACGAATTTACCCTCGAATCCGCACCTGTTCCATGGCGCGATTCGCACGAATCCGCTCACGGGTCCATGATTTCCCAGAACCCGATCCATCGATTCCATGATTTCCCGAAACGACGCGCCATCCGCGTAGGGTGGGTGAAAACCCACGCGGTGCCCGCTCAAGACCAACGCTGTGGGCTCTTGCCCACCCTACCCCGTGACCGCGCCGCCCGAAACATGCCCGTAGGGTGGGTGAAAACCCACGCGCCTCCACGGCCAATCCCCCTGCTTCCCCGTCGCGCGACAACGCCCCGTCGCGGACTCCTTGAAACCGCCCTACCTGTCGTCCGTCACGGCGATTTCCCGAAACCGCCATCCTTTACAGCCGACACCTTCTGCCATCCCCTTGAACGCATCGGTGCAGACGACGGTTTTGGTCAGGGTATCACGCCAGATCAGCGCATCTTCCACACGAGACCGCAGCACAGCGCGCCCGGACCCCGAAATCCTGTTGAAATAGCTGCCGTCGCCCCGCTTCTGAGGCACGATCCGCGTGCGGTCCTGATCCCAGCAATCCCGACGTGCCAGAAGATTGGCCAGATAAAACGGCCCGCCCGCGATCGGCGTCTTGTGGACATCATCCCAGGTGCGCTCCATGCGCACGAATTCGAACAAAGCAGGATCGACCGCCTCGATCGCGTCCTTGAGACGCTCTGAAAACAAGGGGATGGAATCGAGGATTGCATCGAATGGCTTTATGACGTCAAACCTTCGCTCTGCCTTGGGCCTGCTCACGCACCAGATCTTCTGGAACTCGGCACGGGTCTTGTCGGTAAACCTACCACCCTTGACCGTGGCCCCATACGACAATGGCCCGCCGTGCTCGTACTTCATATCGCGGCCAGGGACCCACTCGTCTTCATAATCGTCATTGTGGATCCGCTCACCATAGTCCGGTGCACGCGCGAACACGTAATCCAGGAAATCCGGCGTGCCGTAATTTGCTTCAAGCAAGTAGCACTTCATCGTCAACCGCCGCCTCTCGACCGATCACGCAGAGAGCAAGCCGCCTCAGCTCCCCAGCCACTTGAACATCACCAGCGCATCCACCAGCCCCTGCTTGGGATGACGAAACGCCTTCGGCAACCGCCCCACCGTCTCGAAGCCCAGCTTCGTCCACAGCGCGATGGCCCCCACATTGCTGGTCACGACGAAATTGAACTGCATCGCCTCGTAGCCCAGCTCCCGCGCCACACCCTGCGAATGCTCGCACATCGCCCGCGCCACGCCCCGCCCCCGCGCCGCCGGGGCCGTGATGTAGCCGCAGTTGCACACGTGGCTGCCGCCGCCGGGCTGGTTGGTCTTGATGTAGTACGTGCCCAGGATCCGCCCCCCGGCCTCCGCCACATAGGTCGCGCGCGGGGCCTCGCACCAGTAATCCATCAACCGGCCCTGCGACAGGTCCGGCTCGATGGCATAGGTGTCGCCCGCGCGCACCACCTCGCGCAGGATCGGCCAGAGCGCGTCGGCATCGCCGTGGCGCACCAGCCGGATGGTCAGGTCGTCACGCGTTGACATCGACGACGACGCGGCCCTTCACCTGACCTTTCAGGATGTCGCGGCCCAGCCCCGGCAGGTCCGACAGGGTCGCGGGCTGCACCATCTCGTCCAGCTTGTCCATCGGCAGGTCCCTCGCGATCCGCTCCCACGCCCGCAGGCGGTTGTCATAAGGCTGCATGACCGAGTCGATCCCCAAGAGGTTCACACCGCGCAGGATGAACGGCGTGATCAGCGCGCCTTCGATGGCCGCACCCCCGGCAAGGCCGATGGCCGCGACCGAGCCGCCATATTCCATCTGCTTCAACACCCGGCCCAGCATGGCACCGGCCACCGCGTCGATGCAGCCGCCCCAGGCTTCCGCCTCCAGCGGTTTCTTGGTGACCTCGGTCAACTCTTCGCGCGGCACGATCTGGCTGGCCCCAAGGCTCTTCAGATAGTCCTCCTGCTCGGGCCGCCCGGTGACGGCCGCCACCTCGTGCCCCAGCTTGGCCAGGATCGCCGTCGCCACGCTGCCCACGCCGCCCGCGGCCCCGGTCACCAGCACCGGCCCCTTCTTCAGCCCCTGGTCCTCCAGCGCCATCACCGCCAGCATCGCGGTGAAGCCCGCGGTGCCCACCGCCATCGCCTGGCGCGTATCCAGCCCGCCCGGCAGCGGCACCAGCCAGTCGGCCTTCACGCGCGCCTTCTGCGCATAGCCGCCCCAATGCGCCTCGCCCACGCGCCAGCCGGTCAGCACCACCTTGTCACCGGGGCTGTACCGATCGTCCGAGCTGTCTTCGACCGTCCCGGCAAAGTCGATCCCCGGCACGTGCGGGTACTTCCGCACCAGCCCGCCGCCCGGCCCGATGCACAGCCCGTCCTTGTAGTTCACCGTCGAATACTCGACCGCGACCGTCACCTCGCCCTCGGGCAGGTCGTCCACTCCGATCTGCTTGACCTCCGCCGAGGTCTTGCCGCTCTCTTCGTCCTTCTCGACAACCAATGCGTTGAACATGTCCAGTCTCCTGTCTTGCATAGCGAGGCTCCCCCGCTTTCATCGTTCCAAGTATGTGCGGGGCTGCCCCAAAGCCGCCCCCACTTTTCCTCTGGCCAAAAATATCCCGGGGAGCGCGAGGGGCTGGCCCCTCGCTTCCCCCGTCGAAGCGGGCGTCAGTTCCAGAAACCTTCCTGCACCACCCCGCGCCGGACCTGATCCGGCGCCTCCACCTGCAGCTCGGTGCCCGCGTCCCAATGAGTCATCCGAACCATGCCGATGGCCACGTTGGTGTCGAAATCCGGGCTCCACGCGGCGGAACTCACCCGCCCCACCCGTTTGCCATTCGCCGTCACCGGCCACCACCGGTCACAGGGCGGCACTTTGGGCCCGTCGATGGCAATCGCGCAGATCTGCTGCACCGGGCCTTCCTTGGCCACCCGCAAAAGCGCATCACGCCCGATACAGCCAATCGCACTCTGCGTATTGCAGAACCGCCCCAGCCCGCATTCATGCGGCGTGTTGTCGTCGGTCATGTCGTTGCCATAGCTCAACAGCCCGCTCTCGACCCGCTCGATCAGGTTCGGACACCCGGCGTGCACGTCCAGGTCGCGCCCCGCCTCCATCAAGGCGTTCCACAGCGGCATTCCGATATCCGCCCCCTCGACATAAATCTCGAAGCCGCCCTGCTTGGAATAGCCCGACCGCGCGATCACCATGTCCCGCCCCTGGAAATCGAACACGCCGAAGCGGAAGAACCGAACGTCGCGCACCCCGTCGCCGAAAACCCGCGCCATCAGCTCTTCGGCCTTCGGCCCCTGCACCGCCAACGGCGACACGTCCGGCTCGTCCACCAGCACATCCAGCCGCCAGCCATGCGCCGTGGCCTTCACCCAGTAGAGCAGGTCACTGTCGGCAATCGAAATCCACCAACGGTCCTCGGACAGCTTCACCGACACCGGGTCGTTCAGCATCCCCCCCGTCTCGTCCACGATGGGCACGTAGTAACATTGCCCCGCCGTCATACCCCTCAGGTCGCGCGGCGTCAGCATCTGCATCAGCCGGCCCGCGTCAGGCCCGCGCAGCTCCACCTGCCGCTCGCAGGCCACGTCCCAGACCTGCACCGCGTCCTTCAAGTGACGGTAATCCTCCTCGATGGACCGGAACACCGTCGGCAACAGCATGTGGTTGTAAACGGTGTAGCCTTTGACCCCGGCGGCCTCGACACCGTCGGAAAAAGGCGTGCGCCGCAACCGGCGCGACAGGGAAATCATCGGCATCAGGCAGATCCCTTCAGGTTGCTCTTGCAGATCACCGGCGCGTCGCCGGTCGCGGAATAGGCAGCGACCCCGCAGGAAGCGCAACGATACTCGACGAACCGGCCATTGCTGTTGCCGGTCTCGCTCCAGTTGCAGGCCCGCTTGGCGGGCTTCTTTCCAACCCCGCCCAAACGGCCACCCATGCGTCCGCGCCCAAGGCTGAACGCGACAGCCCCGATCACCACCAGCGCCAGGACAAAGGCCAGCATCGGCTCAGCCCTCCCCGGGCATCAGGAACATGTCGCTCACCGGCGCCTCCAGCCCGGCGGCGGTCATCATCGCGTGGACCTGCCCCCGGTGATGGGTCTGGTGGTTGAACATGTGCGTGACGCACAAGCTGCGCGGCGTGACCATGTCCCGCCCCAGCGTGCCGGAATACCAGCTCAGGTGGCCGGTCAGGTCCATCGCCCGCAGCGAATTGGCCCAATGCCCGATCTTGCCGTCCACGTGATACCGCGCCGCGCTCCACGCCCCCAGCGTCGGGTGCATCTCCACGCTCTGCTTCACGCCGACGGTGGGCGCCTCGACCGACGGATCGAACCGCGCCATCCACATCAGGTCGCCCCACAGCAGGTGGTTGAGCGTCCCGAGGATCGAGCCGAAGAACGCGCCGCGATCCTCGGTCAGCACCTCCAGCGACTGGCCGTCCAGCGCCTCGGTCAGCTGCCGGTTCTGCCATGCGTTGTACCGCGCCATCACGCGGCAATACTCGGGTGTGATCATGCTCGGCGTCCCTATTTCGGTCCTTTCCAGTCGATCGGACAGACCTCCGCCGACATGCCGCCGAAATCCCAGACCCGGCCATAATCCCGCACCCGGCTCTTCAAGCCCTTCGCGGCTATGATATCCGGCCCCATCCAGTATTTCGAGTTCGTCACCATCACCGGATGATCCGGGCTCGCACCGTCGATCATCTCGATCTCGCCCTGGATCTTGCGGCCGATGTAAAGGCCCCGCTTCTTGCCGTCTCGCACGATCTCGACCTTCTCGCGCTCCGCCCCGATGATCTCGCTCACCAGCATGGTGAACAGCCCCGTCGTGCCTCCGGCAGCCCCGCTGAAGATCTGAAGGATCCCGTTATAGGCGCGGCCAGAGGCGCGCTCGTCCACATAGGCCGCGACCTTCCAGTTGCCCTCGCCCATGCGGCCGGGGATGTCGACCAGCAGGCCCACGTTCAGACCCGACAGGTCCTCGCCCTCGTAATGCCCCTCGTCGATCGCAATCGCCATCCACGCATGACAATGCCCTTCGGTCGGCGGATGCGCCCCAAGGCTCACCACGCAGGGGCAGAACACGGTGCAAGAGCAGTTCAGAAACAGCTCGCCCTTGATCGCCCAGTCCGTCGGCGTCATCTTGCGCCGCTTGGGGTTGGCCATCCGGTTGTCGATACGCTGCGACACCGGCAGCTTGTCGGCGTCTTTCCGGCGTGTCAAAGCCATGCTCTATCCTCCCATAACCAGCGGCGCGGCCAGAACCGCCAGCCCGCCCGCGATCAGCGCCACACCCATCGGCCGGATCACCCGGTGCCCGATCTGCGGCAGTTTCTCCAATACCATGAAAAGCGTCGCCAGGCCCATCCAAAGCAGGCTCATCACGCCGCCCACGAAGCCCAGCGCCATGAAGCCCCAGCAACATCCCACGCAGAACGCGCCCAGCGCCAGCCCCATGCGCACGCCGCCGCCAAATCCCGTGCGCCAATGCCCCAGGAAATAGGTCATCGGGCTGTGACACACTCCGTGGCACAGCTCCTTGGCGCGGGTGAACTGGAACGCGCCCACGACGATCAGCAGCCCGCCGGCAATCAAGGACGACTTCGCGATCCCCAGCATGTCGATCACGCCGCCATAAAGCAGCGCGATCTGCACCCACGCGATCACCGCCGCGAACCCGACCCAGGCGATGGAATACCCCGCCAGAACGCCCAGCCACCCGGCGGTCGTGCCATCGGCGCTGTGGCACAGATCGTCGTAACAGCGCAGCGTCGGCACCATGGTCGGCAGCATCATCGCCGCCATCATGATCGCCCACATGGCGAAAAGCGGCCCGAACCGGTCCATCGCCATCATGTCCATGCCGCCCGACATATCGCCGCTCATGCCACCCGACATCTCACCGGCCATACCGGCGCCCATGCCCATCTCCATGCCGGGCTGCATCGCCCGCATCGTCTCGCCCATCGGCCCCGGCCGCCCGATCAGGTCCAGGTCCATCCCGGTCGCCATCATGTACATCACCACCCACGCCGCCAGGATCGCCGCGAAAAACGCCAGCCAGGCCACGGAGCGCAGGGAAAGAGCCGACATGCAGAAGATCACCCTTGGTTCGAGTCACGTTTGCCCTTATGAATGTCAGACAATTAAAGGTCTGACAAATGAAAACCGCCAGCCCCGCCGAACCCCGCCAGGATCTCTCTGCCCAGATCGCAGAGGCGATCCGCGACGCCATCGTCGAGGGCCGGATGATCACCGGCGAACGCCTGCCGTCCGAGGCGGAGCTGTCCGAGCAATTCGGCGTCTCCCGCTCGACGGTGCGCGAGGCCCTCAAGCGCCTGGCCGCGCAATCGCTGATCCGCACCCAGCGCGGCGCGTTCGGCGGCGCCTTCGTCAACCGGCTCAGCTACCAGGGCGCCTACAGCCAGCACATCACCACCTCCACGCTGCTCTTGTCGATGAACGCCGTCAGCTTCGAGACCGCGTGCGAGGCCCGGTACACGCTCGAACGCGCCTGCGCCCCCCTCGCCGCCCGGCGCCGCACCGACGACAGCCTCGCCACCATGCGCGCCGAGATCGCCCGCCAGTCGCAGGCAGGCCTCTCCGACGAGGCCTTCTGCGCCTCCGACGTCGCGCTCCACCGCGCCCTGGTCGACGCGGCCGACAACCCCGTGCTCAGCTACCAGCTGGCCGGCGCGGTCGAGGCGATGCAGCCCCTGATGAACATGATCACCTTCACCGCCCGCTCCCGCGGCGAAATCGTCGGCCTGCACAGCGCCCTCGCCGACGCGCTGGACGCACGCGACGCCCCCGCCGCCGACACCGCCCTGCACCGGCTCGAGGCCTACACCCTCACCCTGGGCCGCGACGTGATGGCCACCCGCGCCCGCAAGAACACCTGACGTCACAGCACGCCGGCCCAACTCTTCCTCTGGCCCAAAATATCCCCGCCGGAGGCTCCGACGCCCGCCACCCGCGCGGCGACCGGGTCATAGCGTCACGCCGCCCCCGCCCCGAGGCGGCGGCCAAAGGCCGACGCCGAGACAAAAGAGCGTGCGCGCCACGCGCGCACTCCGCTAGTCCAGCGTGCGCGCCTCGTCGATCAGCAGGATCGGAATCCCCGACCGGATCGGAAAGGCCAGCCCCGCGTTGCGGCTGATCAGCTCATGCGCCTTCGGATCGTATTCCAGGACCGAATGGGTCTGCGGGCAGATCAGGGCCTCCAGCATGTGCCGGTCGAACTCCGGCGCCGTGGGGTCGGTCTCACTCATTGCATCACGTCCTTGTCGTCGCCGGCGCGCAGATCGTACTCGATCAGCGTCACCAATGTCTCGCGCCGCGTCGACAGACTCGGCGCCTCCAGCAGCGCCTGCTTGTCCTCCGGCTCGAACCCCAGGAGCATCGACAGCGAATTGATCAGCAACTCGTCCTCGGCCTCCTTCAGCGTCTCCCAGTCGGTCGACAATTCCCGCGCCTCGAAATAGCGCGACAGAAGATCCATGAAGGGCTTGCGCTTGAACCCCGGGTCACTGTCGCTGGGCTCCAGGTCCTGCTCGAACCCCTCCCAGCTCACCTGCGCCCGGCGATAGGGCGTGAACCCTTCCACCTCCGAGGTCACGCGGTACCGCGACACGCCCGACAGCGTGATCATGTACCGCCCGTCCTCGGTCTCGGAAAACTGCGTGACGCGACCGGCACAGCCGATCCGGTGCAGCCCGTGCTCGCCCGCCCGCGCGCCGGGGTCCGGCTGCACCATCCCGATCAGGCGATGCGGCGTCTTCAGCGCATCCTCGAGCATCGCCAGGTAGCGCGGCTCGAACAGGTGCAACGGCAGCCGCGAGCGCGGCAAAAGCAGCGCCCCCGGCAATGGAAAGACCGGGATTATCTCCGGCAGATCACCCTGTAATATCATGTCCGGGGACGTAGCCCGCGCCGTCCGTCAGGCAAATATCATCGAGCTCAGTTTGCGACGTCCCGCCTGCGCCACCGGATCGCCCGGTTTCAGGGCGTCGAAAATGGTGAAGAGCTGCGTCTTCGCCGCCGCGTCATTCCACTCGCGGTCGCGCCGGAAAAGCTCCAGCAGTTCGTCCACCGCCTCTTGCGTCTGGCCCGAGGCGTGCAGCGCCTGCGCCAGGTCGAACCGCGCTTGGTGGTCGTCCGGGTTCGCCTCCACCTTCTCGCGCAATTCGCCGACCGGCCCCGCATCGGCGGCCTGCCGCGCCAGCGCCAGCTGCGCCGCCGCCGCTTCCAGTTCCGGTGCCTTGGAAATCTCCGCCGGCGCGCCGTTCAGGATGGCTTCCGCCTGCTCCAGATCGTCCATCGCGATATGGCTCGACACCAGGCCGGCATAGGCGGCGGCGTTCTTGTCGTCCTCCTGCAGGATCGCGGCAAAGGTCTGGGCGGCATCCGTCGCCGCGCCCTGCTCCAGCATCTCCTGCGCCGCCGCGATGGCCTCTTCCAGCCCCGAGTCGCCGGCTTCGCCGCCCGCGGCCTCGATCACGCGGTTCACGAAGGCGTCGATCTCCGATCCCGGCACCGCGCCCTGGAACCCGTCGATCGGCTGCCCCTGCCAGAAGGCATAGACCATCGGGATCGACTGCACCCGCAGCTGCTGCGCGATCATCTGGTTCTCGTCCACGTTGACCTTGGCCATCTTGACCGCGCCGTTCGCCTTGGTGACCGCCGCCTCCAGCTGCGGGCCCAGCGTCTTGCACGGGCCGCACCACGGCGCCCAGAAATCGACGATCACCGGCACACTCTGCGAGGCCTCGACGACCTCGGTCATGAAGTTCGCCTCCGAGACGTCCTTGATCAGGTCGGTCTGGGGTTGGCTCTGGCCACCAAGTTCAAGCATCGTATCCTCCGCATCGCGTGGGCATGTCATTTGCCGTCTAAATGGCCCACGCGGCCCCGTGTTGCAAGGGGCGGCGCCGCCGCCGTCGTTGCCGCACCGCACGGTGATGTCACGAACCGGGCGATGCGACCGATCGAAAAAAACGCACCGTCGCGATACCACCCGGATACCGACGCGATACCGACGTCGTCTCCGGCGCCTTCGAATCGGTTAACGCGACGCCTCCGGCCAGCGGTGAACATTCCGGCAGCCCGGCGGCCCGCACGCCCGCCCCCGGCACGATACGGCGCCAGAACCAGGCCCCGGGCCGCTCGGCCCGTACGGCCCCCCGGGCATTCCCCCGCCGATCACCGCCGCACCGCCCGACAGGTCGGACACGAAACTACCCTGCGGAAACAGAAGGGTAGCGCGCCACGCAGCATCGGACGCAACCGTCACCACCATCATCGCTCCGCCCGATCCCGCCTTGCCGCCGTCCATTTCCAGCGCCCAACGCCTGCCGGTCATGGAGGCGCGTCCGACGCAGACGCCCGACGCCCTCCATAGGCCGCAATCCTGCGGCCAGGCCACTCATGTTAACGATTCCCCGGTTTCGCGAATCGCCAGACACCATGCTGTCGGAAGAAACGGATCGCCCCGCCCCCCTTCGCCTGCCTGCGAAACGGCCGTCGCGGGTCCGACGAAAAGCGCACACCACCCGGCCCCGACATCCGACCGCGCACCGCCTCGGAATGGCGCATCAGTCCGACCAGCGCGGCACGACTTCCATCACGCAGGCGGGCAGAACCGCCCGGGACCCCGAAGTCCCACATCCGTGATCCCCTGCCGCGTCAAAGGTCGAACGTCGCGAAGACCGGCGCATGGTCCGATGGCTTTTCCCAGCCACGCGCGGCCCTGAGAATGCGGCTGGAATGCGCTGCGGACTTGAGGTCGTCACTGGCCCAGACATGATCCAGGCGCCGGCCCTTGTCGGCCGCGTCCCAATCCTTGGCCCGGTACGACCACCAGCTGTAAAGCTGCCCTTCGGGAATGTCTGCGCGGGTGACGTCGGTCCAGTTCCCGGCCTCCTGCGCGTTGTTCAGATGTTCCACCTCGACCGGCGTGTGGCTCACCACCTTCAGCAGTTGCTTGTGGCTCCAGACATCGTCCTCGCGCGGGGCAATGTTGAGGTCGCCCACAAGGATGGATTTCTGCGGCCTGTCCTCGCGGAACCAGTCGCGCATCTCGGTCAGGTAATCGAGCTTCTGTCCGAACTTCAGGTTCACCTCGCGGTCCGGTACATCGCCGCCCGCGGGCACATAGAAGTTGTGGATCACCACGCCGTTCTCAAGCTCCCCGGCCACGTGCCGCGCATGGCCCAGCGCCGCGAAATCGCGCTCGCCCACATCGCGGATGGGCAGCTTCGACAGGATCGCCACACCGTTATAGCCCTTCTGCCCCCGCGCGATCACGTAACGATAGCCAAGCGCCGCGAACCCCTCCAGCGGGATCTTCTCGACCGGCGACTTGCACTCCTGAAGGCACAGGATATCCGGCGCCTCCTCCTGCAACAGTTTCAGGACGATGGGTTCGCGCAGGCGGACCGAGTTGATGTTCCAGGTGGCAAGGTTGAAGGGCATGGGACTCCTGTCGGTTCGGCGTTTCAGGTTCGCCCGGATATAAAACCCAGCGTCCCTCGCAGCACAAGCAGGAAGGCGTCGGGCGTCGCGCTGTCGAACAGTCGGGTAGGCGCAGCATGAGCCAGCACCGCCCCGCCCTCGGCTCTGGGTCGGCCGACACGGACCGCCTGCCCGAGGCAACAAAAAAAGACCCCGGCCAGGCCGGGGTCAGTCCAACAGGGAGGTGCATAGATTTAGACCCGTATGCGGCGGGTTGGGTATCACGTTACCGGGCCGCGCGCGGCGCGCCCTTGACCCAGATCAAGACAGGAGACGATAGCCGCCTGACTCTGTCACCAGCAAACGCGCGTTGGAGGGATCTGGTTCAATTTTTTGACGCAGGCGATAGATATGGGTCTCCAGCGTGTGGGTCGTCACCCCGGCATTATAGCCCCAGACCTCGTGCAACAGCACGTCACGCGCCACCACACCTTCGGGCGAACGATAGAGGAATTTCAGGATGTTGGTTTCCTTCTCGGTCAGCCGGATCTTGCGATCCTCCTCGGTGATCAGCATCTTCATCGCCGGCTTGAACGTGTAGGGTCCAAGCTGGAAAATCGCATCCTCGGACTGCTCGTGCTGGCGCAGTTGCGCGCGGATCCGGGCCAGCAGAACGGGAAACTTGAACGGCTTGGTGATATAGTCATTCGCCCCGGCATCGAGGCCGAGAATCGTGTCGGCATCCCCGTCATGGCCGGTCAGCATCATGATCGGCGCCTTGACGCCCTGCTTGCGCATCAGGCGGCAAAGCTCACGTCCATCCGTATCGGGCAGGCCAACGTCCAGGATCACCAAGTCATGGAGTCCGTCCTTCGCATGCGCCATCGCCTCCGACCCGTTGCCGGCCTCGAGGACGTCGAAATCCTCGGTCATCACCAATTGCTCGCTCAGAGCTTCGCGCAGGTCCTCGTCGTCATCCACAAGCAGAATTTTCTTCAGCTGAGCCATTTTCGTGTTCCTCGTTGCCTGTCAGCTACTTGTGCCGAAGCGCCGCATCGCACAAGGACTGTGACAGGCCAATCACGGGCTAGTTATGGCGAAGCGTGATTTGTTTCATTCAGTTACAAAACGCTGTAGGTGAAAGCCTCGCCGTGATCTGACAGAAAAGAAAGGGCGTGTAATGCAGCTTGGCCCCGGCAAGACGGAATACCTGGCACGCGCCCGCGCGGACATTCGCATGGGTGTGCCGGTGGTCCTGCGAGACGGTTCTGCACTGGCTATAGTTGCGGCGGCAGAAACCTGCGATGCGGACCGCCTGAAAGCGCTGCAAGCGACGGGACTGGACCTGCATCTTGTCATTTCCTCGCGTCGCGCCGACACCTTGAAGGCCCGGGTTTATGATGGCGACCTCGCGCGCGTCAAAGTTCCGCACGACGCGCCGCTTTCCTGGGTGCAGGCCGTGGCCGATCCGGCCGACGATCTGCGCACGCCGATGAAAGGGCCGCTGACCTCGGCCCGCGAGGGCAAGGCCGACACGCATCGCGCCGCGCTGCTGCTTGTAAAATCCGCCCGCCTTCTGCCTGCGGCACTGGTCATGACACTCCCGGCCGAAGCGCTGGACCCTGCGTTGACCGTGCTCGAGGTGGCCGACATCACCGCGCATCTGAAAGAGGCCAGCCCCCTGCACAAGGTGGTCAGCGCCCGACTGCCGCTGGAAGTGTCCGAGGCGGGACGCCTGCATATCTGGCGCCCCGAGGATGGCGGCGAGGAACATTACGCCATCGAAATCGGCAGTCCGTCGCGCGGCGAGCCCGTGCTCTCGCGCCTGCATTCCGCCTGTTTCACCGGCGACCTGCTCGGCAGTCTCAAATGCGATTGCGGACCGCAACTGCGCGCGGCCCTGGCGCAGATGGGCGCCGAGGGCGCAGGCGTGCTGCTCTATCTCAACCAGGAAGGGCGCGGCATCGGCCTGGCCAACAAGATGCGGGCCTATGCCTTGCAGGATCAGGGTTTCGACACGGTCGAGGCCAATCACCGGCTGGGGTTCGAGGATGACGAGCGTGATTTCCGCATCGGCGCCGACATCCTGCGCAACATGGGGTTCGGCGCGGTGCGGCTGCTGACGAACAACCCGGCCAAGATCGAGATGATGAAAAGTTGCGGCATCGACGTGGTCGAACGCGTGCCGCTCAAGGTTGGGGAAGGCGCGCACAACCGGGCCTATCTTGCCACCAAGGCCGCGAAGTCAGGCCACCTGCTTTGACCTAGTCCCGTGCGTCCGGGTCCGGCTGGCCGACGCCGCGAAAGACCGGCTTCAGCGGCAGGATCCACGCGATGCCCAGCACGACGAAGACCACCAGCTCGGTCAGGATGCCCACGTCGTATTCTGCCCGCAGCCAGTCGGTCAGGTTGACCGCCACCACGATGTAAAGCGGCAGAGCGATCAGCAGGATCACCAGGGACCAGCGGCGGCGGGCTTTGTAACTCAGGGCCATGCGGTCCTCTAATGGTCTGTCGGTCTCAGTCCGCGAAGGGGTCGGTCACGAGGATCGTATCCTCCCGCTCCGGCGAGGTTGAGAGTAGAGCGACGGGGCACTGGATCAACTCCTCGACCCGGCGCACGTACTTGATCGCGTTGGCCGGCAGATCGGCCCAGCTGCGCGCGCCCTCTGTGGTTTCGGACCAGCCGGGCATTTCCTCGTAAATCGGCTTGCAGCGCCACTGCTGGTCGGTCGCCGTGGGCAGGTAGTCCAACTGCTTGCCGTCCAGTTCATACCCCACGCAGATCTTCAGCGTGTCGAACCCATCCAGCACATCAAGCTTGGTCAGCGAAATGCCGTTCACGCCCGATGTGGCGCAGGTCTGGCGCACAAGGGCTGCATCGAACCAGCCGCAGCGGCGCTGGCGGCCTGTCACTGTGCCGAACTCGCGCCCGCGTTCGCCCAGCCGCTGCCCGTCGGCATCCTGCAACTCGCTCGGGAACGGCCCTTCGCCAACGCGGGTGGTATAGGCTTTGACGATCCCCAGCACATAGTCGATGGCCCCCGGCCCCATGCCCACGCCCGTCGCGGCCTGCCCCGCGATTACGTTCGAGGACGTCACGAACGGATAGGTGCCAAAGTCGATATCCAGCAATGCGCCCTGCGCACCTTCGAACAGAATACGCTTGCCCGCCTTGCGCTGATCGTTCAGCACTTTCCAGACCGGAGCGGCATAGGGCAAAAGCTCCTGCGCGATGGATTTCAGCTGCGCCACCAGCGCGTCGCGGTCCACGGGCTCGATGCCCAGGCCCTTGCGCAGCGGATCGTGGTGCTGCAACGCGCGGTCCACCCGCGCCTCCAGTGTGGCGTCGTCGGCAAGGTCCGCCACCCGCACCGAGCGGCGGCCGACCTTGTCCTCGTAGGCCGGCCCGATGCCACGCCCCGTGGTGCCGATCTTGGTGCCCTTGCTGGCCGCTTCCTCGCGGGCGCGGTCAAGCTCGCCGTGAATGGGCAGGATCAGTGGCGTGTTCTCGGCGATCATCAGCGTCTCGGGGCTGATCTCGACCCCCTGCTCGCGGATCGCGGCGATTTCCTTCAGCAAATGCCACGGGTCCAGCACCACGCCATTGCCGATCACGCTCAGCTTGCCGCCGCGCACCACGCCCGACGGCAGCGCGTTCAGCTTGTAGACCTTGCCGTCGATGACCAGCGTGTGGCCCGCGTTGTGCCCGCCCTGGAACCGCGCGATCACATCCGCGCGTTCGCTCAGCCAGTCAACGATCTTGCCTTTACCCTCGTCACCCCACTGGGCGCCGACAACGACGACATTTGCCATGAAAACCTCTCAGGCGGTGTTTGAACCCCGCGCCCGTATACCCACACCGTCCCGCCTGCGAAACCGGAATTTCGCGCCCGGGCTGGACAGCCTGCACCGGGGCGGGCACTTCTTGTTTGAACGCAAGGCAGGAGAGCGCGAATGACCGGATTTATCTTGAGGTGGGCACTGGCCTTTGTCCTGCTGGCCGCGACCTTCAACCCGACCCGGTACAATTTCATCGTCTGGGCGCAGAACAACTGGGATGCGCAGATGCCGCTGACCGTGCTCTTCGCGCTGCTGCTTTTGGTGGGCTACATCATCTACCTGCGCGCCACGCTGCGCTCGATCGGGGCGTTTGGCATGGGGCTGATCCTCGCCATCGCGGCCGCAATTGCCTGGGTGCTGGTGGACTACGGCTTTCTCGATCTCGACGACCCGTCGCGAAACCTGTGGCTGGGTCTTGTGGCGTTGTCGCTGGTCCTCGGGATCGGGCTCAGCTGGAGCCACGTGCGCCGCCGCTTGTCGGGCCAGTCCGACATGGACGACGTGGACGAATAATCTTCAGTCCCATTATCCGCTCCCGCCCATGCACGCGGCTGTGCAAACTGCGAAAACGGCGGGTTGCGGGGGACGCCCGAATTGCTTAGATACCGCCCATCCGAACCCGAGGGACCGCGTCTTATGGAAAATGTCATCCTGCTTGTTCACCTGCTGCTGGCGCTCGCGCTGATCGGTGTCGTGCTGTTGCAGCGCTCCGAAGGCGGCGGCCTTGGCATGGGCGGCGGCGGCGGCAACGTGAACACCGGGCGCTCGGCCACCACCGCGCTTGGCAAGCTGACCTGGATTTTGGGCCTGTCGATCTTTGCGACCACGCTGACGCTGACCGTGATCGCGGCGCAGAACTCCGGCGGCTCCTCGGTTCTGGACCGCATCACAGATGACCGCCCCGCGGCCGAGGAAAGCAACCCTGGTCTCGACAGCAGCGGCGACGGCCTCCTGCCTCCGTCGGCCGGCGATGACGCGCCATTGACACCCACCGCAGACTGACCCAGAAACACCACTAAGGCTTGCGGACGCGCACCCTCGCGTCACAGCATATTGCGCCTTTCATCCGAATCCTTTATGGCTCGAGTCCCGTGGTGATGCGGTACTTAGGGCTTCGATTCGACCGCATCTAACTGGCGATAAACGCCGCAATCACGGGGGATTGCCAGCGCATGGCACGTTATATTTTCATCACCGGCGGCGTTGTTTCCTCTCTCGGCAAGGGTCTTGCCTCGGCGGCACTTGGCGCACTTTTGCAGGCGCGCGGGTTTTCGGTGCGGCTGCGCAAGCTGGACCCCTACCTGAATGTCGATCCCGGCACGATGTCGCCGTTCGAGCATGGCGAGGTCTTCGTGACCGACGATGGCGCCGAAACCGACCTCGACCTGGGCCATTACGAACGCTTCACCGGCGTGCCCGCCCGGATGACGGATTCGGTCAGCTCGGGACGCATCTATTCTAACGTGCTGGAGCGCGAACGCCGCGGCGATTACCTCGGCAAGACCATCCAGGTGGTTCCCCATGTCACCAACGAGATCAAGGATTTCATCTCGATCGGCGATGACGAGGTCGACTTCATGCTGTGTGAGATCGGCGGCACCGTGGGCGATATCGAGGGCCTGCCCTTCTTCGAGGCGATCCGACAGTTCAGCCACGACCGCCCGCGCGGGCAGTGCATCTTCATGCACCTGACACTTCTGCCCTATCTTGCCGCCAGCGGCGAGCTGAAGACCAAGCCGACCCAGCACAGCGTCAAGGAATTGCAATCCATCGGGATCGCGCCCGACATACTCGTCTGCCGCTCGGAACAGCCGATCCCGGAAAAGGAACGCGAGAAGATCGCGCTCTTCTGCAACGTCCGGAAGGAGGCCGTCGTCGCCGCCTACGACCTCAATTCCATCTACGAGGCGCCGCTGGCCTATCACCACGAAGGGCTGGACCAGGCCGTGCTGGACGCCTTCGACATCTCGCCGGCGCCGCGTCCCGACCTGACCATCTGGAAAGACGTCGTGGACCGTATCCACAACGCCGATGGCGCGGTCAACATAGCCATCGTCGGCAAGTACACGCAGCTGGAAGACGCCTACAAGTCAATCAAGGAGGCGCTCACCCATGGCGGCATGGCCAACCGGGTAAAGGTCAATGTCGAATGGGTCGATGCCGAGGTGTTCGACCGCGAGGATGCCGCTCCGCATCTGGAAGGGTACCACGCGATCCTCGTGCCCGGCGGCTTTGGCGAACGCGGCACAGAAGGCAAGATCAAGGCCGCGCAATTCGCCCGCGAACGCAAGATCCCCTACCTGGGCATCTGCCTGGGCATGCAGATGGCGGTGATCGAGGCCGCACGGAACAAGGCCGGGCTCAAGGATGCCGGATCGGAGGAATTCGATCACGAGGCTGGCAAGAAACGGTTCACGCCGGTCGTCTACCACCTCAAGGAATGGGTGCAGGGCAACGAGAAGGTCAAGCGCAAGGTGACCGACGACAAGGGCGGTACCATGCGACTGGGCGCCTATGATGCCGTGCTAAAGGACGGCTCAAAGGTGGCCGAGGTCTATGGTGGCACGGCCATCGACGAACGCCACCGCCACCGCTACGAGGTGGACATCGAGTATCGCAAGAAGCTCGAAGAATGCGGGCTGGTCTTTTCCGGCATGTCGCCCGATGGCCGCCTGCCCGAAATCGTGGAATGGAGCGATCACCCGTGGTTCATCGGCGTTCAGTTCCACCCCGAACTGAAGTCCAAGCCGTTCAAGCCGCATCCTCTGTTCGCCGATTTCGTGCGCGCAGCGGTGGAGACATCGCGCCTCGTCTGAGGTATTTTTAAATTATTTCAATATGAAACCGCGGTGCCGCATTTTTTCGGCACCCGGTTTGAACCCTTTTCCAGATCACACCGACCCATGTCCGAGCCCCGGGATTGTCCCGGGCCGATAACTGACATGAGGTTCCATATGAAAACGATCTTTAAATCCCTGACTGCCGCCGCTGCCCTGTCCTCGGCCATCGCCACCAACGCCGCCGCACAGGATGCCGAAAAGTGGCAAGGCTTCTACCTCGGTGGCCGCGTGAACATGCAAAATCTCGAGATCTCGGACGTGCCCTTCGGCATCAACCCCGAGATCAATGCCGGGGTCTTTGGCGGCTACAACCACGCTGTTGCCCCCAATTTCGTGATCGGCGCCGAACTGGGCTATGACAGCAAGCTCGATTACACGGTGATGGGCACGGGCCTGGATCTGGAAAACAACGTCAGCGTCCGCGGTCGCGGCGGCTATGCCTTCGGCAACTCGCTGCTCTACGGCTCGCTGGGCTATGGCTGGACCGACTGGGATGTCGCAGCGGCCGGGGTTTCGGGATCCGGCCAGGGCATCTCCTACGGTGTCGGCCTGGAGACGATGCTGACCGACAACATCACCACCCGGTTCGAGTATACCCGGACGAGTTATGATTTGTCGGGGCCGGCACTTGGCGGGCGCACCGGTGACGTCGACGCCTTTACCGTCGGTGTGGCTTACAAGTTCTGATCCCGGGTCCAGAGAATGATCAGGGCGCCTTGCACGGGGCGCCCTGTTGCCGTTTTCCAACCCAGTGTCAGTAGCGCAGGTTGGTCAGATCGTCGTTCGGATCTTCCTGCGGCGGATGAAACCGAAGCATCCGGCGGGAAACGCCAAGTTCCAGGACCGGGCTGAAAAGATCACGCAAGAGCGACCGGCTTTCGTGGTAGACGGCCGTCTCCGCCCTGGGGTCCAGGCGCAATTCATCATCCAGAAGCGTCGCGACGATCCGTTCGTCAAGAATGTAACGCCCCTGCCGGCCTTCCTGCCGATCCTCTGCCTGGGCATCCATCCAGCGCAGGATCCGGGCACGATCCGAGACATCCTGATCCGGCCAGACAAGATAGAAGCCCGAGTTCAGCCTGAGACAGATCGTATCCAGCATCTGTGCCGCGCCGCAAAGCTCGTGCGGGACATCGCGCTTGGGCATGTAGTTGAACCGATGCGGCATCCCGTTCAGGAACACCGTCAACGCCGTGCCGAGATCCATGAACTTCTGCGCCATGACCCACCCGAGAACCGGCCTCGGATCGCACGACCAGTCGTGGTCCCGCGCGAAGCGCCGGGCCTCGTCGGGCTTGCACTGGCGCAGCCAGGCCAGTTGGTCCTCCGGTGCAGCGGAACGAAGATCGACATTGGACTGTGCAGTGCTGCGCGACATGCCTGGCATCTTGAAATCGGTTTTCCCTGGTCGGCTACCAGATTGATCCGGAAATCCGCCGTTTGTTAGGAGCAAATGTGTCACGTTTCGGACCCATGCCGCGCACTGGCGAGCACAGGCCGGTAAATCTGTTTTCTACGTCCCTGAGGCGCGTTAAAGCTGATTGAAACAGACCACTCTTGCGGAGTCGCCCGATGCAAAAAACCTCCCTTCTGCACCGATTGCTGCACGCGTTCGACGCGCCCGAGCCGCCACCGCTGCCCGCGCCCGATGAAAAGCTCGCGCTCGGGGCGCTGATGGTGCGCGTTGCGATGTCGGATCACAGCTACAAGTTCGCCGAGGTGCACCGGATCGACCTGCTGTTGCGCCGGCTTTACGGGTTGGGACCGATCGAGGCTGCCAAGATGCGTGCAACCTCGGAACGGCTGGAACGCGAGGCTCCGGATACCGAGGCGTTTGGCGACATCCTGCGCAAGACGGTCAGCTTCGCCGCGCGCGTCGATGCGCTCGAAGCCCTGTGGGAGGTCGTGCTGTCCGACGGTGTCCGCCGCGAGGAAGAGCTGGACGTGCTGGAAGACGTGCGCCGGACGCTGGGCCTGTCGCCCGACGACAGCGACGCGGCCCGGGCCCGCGCGGAAACCGAGCTGGGAGGCAGCCAATAGTCCTGGGCTGCACATTTCACGTTGGCGGCAGCGGGCAGGTTGCCTATATCCGGTTCATGTTTGCTGAATTCTTGAAAAAACTCACCGAATCGACGCCAGAGACCTTGCCGCACGAGGACGCGCGGCTGGCGCTGACCGCGCTCCTGGTCCGTATCGCCAAATCAGACGGCCATTTCGACACGGACGAGCGTCAACGTATCCTGACCATTGCACGGACGCGGTACCAGTTGTCCGAACCGGATGCGTCCGCCCTTCTGGACGAGGCCGAGCAGCTTGAGGGTGAAGCGCCCGACACCGTGCGGTTCACCCGCGCGATCAAGGACGCCGTGGCCTACGAGGACCGGGTGCGCGTCATCGAGGCCTTGTGGCAGGTGGCGCTTGCCGATGGCGAGCGCGACGCCAGCGAGGATGCCATCATCCGCATGGCGTCGAATTTCCTTGGCGTGACAGACATGGACAGCGCCCTGGCGCGGCAGCGCCAGGAAGAGGGATGATCGCCAGCCTGCCGATGTACGACCGTGACGAGCTTCGGTCCGACACCGACAGGCTCTGGCAGGCGATCCGTGACCGGCTGGGCTGCGGCCCCGACCATCTGACACGCGGCGGCGACGCTTGGGACGACTGGCAATCGCCCGACCTCTTGCTGTCGCAGACCTGCGGCTACCCCTACCGGGCCCGACTGCATGACAAGGTTGCGCTCGTCGGTACGCCGGATTACCGGCTGGACGGGTGCGGCCCCGGCGAATACCGCTCGGTTTTCGTGGCACGCAAGACCGATGCCCGAACCGACCCCGCGGATTTCGCGACGGCGCGCTTTGCCTATAACGAGCCGATGTCGCAAAGCGGCTGGGCGGCGCCGGCCACCTGGGCCATGGCGCGCGGCTTTGCCTTTACCGACACCCTGCGGACCGGCGGCCACCAGGCCTCGGCGCGCGCGGTGGCCGAGGGCCAGGCGGATCTGGCGGCCTTGGATGCGCAAAGCTGGCGCCTGATTCAGCGTTTCGACGATTTCGCGGCCCAACTGCGCGTGATCGCCGCAACCGACCCCACGCCCGCCCTGCCCTTTATCACCGCGCCGTCGAATGACGCGGACCGGATTTTCCGGGCCATCGAGGCCGCAATCGGGACCCTGCCGCACGACACACGCGAGGCGCTTGACCTGCGCGGAATCGTGCGCCTTCCGTCCCAAGCCTACCTTGCGGTGCCGACTCCCGTACCGCCGCCTGCTTGACGCAACGGCACCCCCTCGCATTCGCCCAAAACGCGGGCAATACGGGCGAAACGGACGAAAAAACATCGTTTTGCAAGTTGCATTGGCCCAAAATTACTGCCCTAGTGTCCGGTGATACTGCCTGACTTGCAAACCGGAACCTGCCTTTGCCTGACGAAACGCCCGTCATCGAGATCCGCAATCTGCACAAGGCCTATGGCAGCCTTGAGGTCATAAAGGGGGTGGACATCACTGCGCCCAAGGGCAGCGTGGTGTCCCTGATAGGATCTTCGGGATCGGGCAAGTCGACCATCCTGCGTTGTGCCAACCTGCTCGAGGACAGCCAGCAGGGAGATATCCTGTTCAAAGGAGAGCCCGTCACCTGGAAAGGGTCCGGCCTGAACCGGCATCCCGCCGATGCAAAGCAGGTTCTGCGCATCCGCACAAACCTGTCGATGGTGTTCCAGCAATTCAACCTGTGGGCGCACCTGAGCATCCTGCAAAACGTGATGGAAGCGCCGGTAACCGTGCTGGGCCGGGACCGCGCGGAGGTCGAGAAAGCGGCGCGCGGCTATCTCGAAAAGGTCGGCATCGGAGACAAGTGCGATGTTTATCCCGCGCAACTATCGGGCGGCCAGCAACAGCGCGCCGCCATCGCGCGCGCGCTTTGCATGGAGCCCGAGGCGCTCTTGTTCGACGAGCCCACCTCGGCGCTCGACCCCGAACTGGAACAGGAAGTCGTGCGCGTGATCAAGGACCTGGCCGCCGAAGGGCGGACCATGATGATCGTGACCCACGACATGAAGATGGCCCAGGACGTGTCGGATCACGTCATATTCCTGCACCAGGGCCTGATCGAAGAAGAAGGTGATCCGAAGACGCTCTTCGGGTCTCCCAAATCCGAGCGGCTACGTCAGTTTCTTAGCTCGACGATGGCCGCCTGAACCAAAGAACCAAGCAAGGGAGACACTTATGAAAAAGCTAGTTCTTTCCACACTCGCCATGGCGCTCGCCGGCGGAATGGCCATGGCCCAGGACAAGACGATCCGTCTGGGCACCGAGGGCGCTTATGCGCCGTGGAACTTCGTCAACGACGCGGGCGAAATCGACGGATTCGAGCGCGAATTGGGTGACGAGCTGTGCACACGCGCCGAGTTGACCTGCGAATGGGTCAAGAACGACTGGGATTCGATCATCCCCAACCTGGTGGGTGGCAACTATGACGTCATCATCGCCGGCATGTCGATCACCGACGAGCGCGACGAGGTCATCGACTTCACCCAGAACTACACGCCGCCCGATCCCTCGGCCTATGCCGGCATGTCGGAAGACGTTGATGTTTCAGGCGGCGTGATCGCGGCCCAGACCGGTACTATCCAGGCCGGCTACATCGCGGAATCCGGCGCCACACTGGTGGAATTCGCCACGCCCGAGGAAACCATCGCTGCCGTCAAGAACGGCGAGGCTGATGCGGTGCTGGCCGACAAATCCTTCCTTGCCCCGATCGTGGCCGAGGACGCAGACATGATGTTCGTGGGCGAGGACGTTCCGCTGGGGGGTGGCGTCGGCATGGGTGTCCGCGAATCCGACACCGAGCTGAAAGAGACGTTCAACGCCGCCATCCAGTCGATGAAGGACGATGGAAGCCTGAACGAACTGATCAAGAAATGGGAAGTCTCGTCGACTTTCGAATAAGCTGAAACAGCCGCGCCCCGGGCTTTCCGGGGCGCGCGCTTCGGGCCTGACGGGGACACATGGCCAACCATATGCGCATCTTCACGCCAAGCGCATCGCGCAGGCCATCGCCCTTGAGCCGGGCCGCGGGGGACCGCGATGTTTGAGTTCTGCACCGACCCTTCGGTCCTGGGCGATGTTCAGTGGCTGGCCTGCTACCTGACGACCGCCAAACATGCCAATCTCTATTTCGCCGTCGGCCTGGTGCTGGTCCTGCTCGCCATAACTGCACCGACTGCGCTGGCCTTCGGCTTCGGGGCCGCCACCGCCGCACGCTCGAAATTCCCGCCGCTGGCCTGGCTGGCGCACGGTTACATCAACCTGGTACGCGGCGTGCCCGATACGGCGTTTTTCCTCTTTTTCATCATCGCGCTCGACCAGGGCGTGGAATGGGTCCGGCACAAGGTCAAATGCCCGGACTGGAGCGAACCCATCCGCCAGGGCAACGACTTCATCGTCTGCCAGTCGGCCAAGATGCCCCTGGGCGAAGCCGATCAGTGGGTGCACGAGATCTATGGCTTCTCCCTTGCAGTGCTGACCTTTGCGCTGGTCTTTGGCGCCTTTGCGGGCAACGTGCTTTACGGCGCCATGCGCAACGTACCGCGGGCGCAGATGGAAACCGCCGAGGCCTATGGCATGACCCGCCGGCAGAGTTTCTGGCGCATCCTCGTGCCGCAGATGTGGGTCTATGCCCTGCCCGGTCTCAGCAATGTCTGGATGGTTCTGACCAAGGCGACGCCGCTGCTGTTCCTTCTGGGTGTCGAGGATATCGTCTATTGGGCGCGGGAGCTGGCCGGGACGGCCCTGCCGAAGTTCACCGACTATCCCCACGGCGACTGGCGCATGTGGTATTTCCTGGCGCTGCTGGTCTTCTACCTTGGCCTGACGCGGGTGTCCGAGATCGTGCTGGACCGGCTAATGATAAAGCTGTCGCACGGGCAGGCCACGACAGGCGGCGAAGCCTTGCGAAAGGCGGCGGCGTGATGAGCTGCTGGCAGACCATTCAGGATTACGCGCTGCGGTCCATCGGGCTGGGAGAACGTCTGCTGCCACGTGAGGACTTCACGCTTTGCCAGCAAGTCACGCTGATCGGTTCGGGCATGATCTGGAATCTCTATTTCGGGGTGCTGGCGATCATCTTCGGCTTCGGCCTCGCCACGGTGGTGGCCGTTGGCAAGGCCTCGCCCAATCGCCTGCTGCAAAAGCCCTCGGCCTGCTTCATCTACATATTCCGTGGCTCACCGCTCTTCATCCAGTTCTTCTTCGCCTACGCGGTCTTTCTGAACCTCAAGTCGCTCTATCCGGTCTTTGACGCGTTCACCGCGGCTTGGCTGGGTGCGCTGATCGTGCTTTTCCTCAACACGGCCGCCTATTCGGGCGAGATTTTCTACGGTGCCCTGCGCTCGATCCCCAAAGGCGAGGTCGAGGCGGCCGATGCCTACGGGTTTTCCGGCTTCACCCGGTTCCGGCGGATCATCTGGCCCACTATGCTGCGACTGGCCTGGCCCGCCTACACGAACGAGGCGATCTTTCTCTTCCATGCCACCACGCTGGTCTTTTTCTCGGCCTTTCCGGCGTGGCAGCAACGCGGCGACGCGCTCTATTACGCGAATTACTTTGCCGACAAGACCTTCAACCCGTTCGTGCCATACCCGATCCTTGCGGGATATTTCATCCTGCTGACGCTGGTGGTGATCTCGATTTTCGGACTGGTGAACCGGCGGCTGAACCGTCACCTGCCACAGGAACGCCGCGCCCGGATGCGCTTTCGTCCGAACCTGATCCGCTAGGCGTTCCGACGCGCCCGCTTGCATCAGGCTTGGTCGTTGTCGCTTTCTCGGGCTTTCATATCCCGCATTGCGCGATCCCACTGGCGCGGCGCCAGCAACTTGCGAAAGGCCCGCTCCAATTCAGCCGTGCCGTCGCGCGCGTACCAGCGCCCGTGCGCGATGATCACGCGCCGTGCGCCCCAGCCGACGATGGTTTCGATATCCTCGGCGAAGGCCTGTTTGTCACGGAAGGTCCAGCGGATCAGGGGCGGTGTCTTGCCATCGTGATCGTCGATCCCGTTCAGCCACACGAAAGGCCGGCACCGGGCGGGCAGCTTGTCGGTCTCGAATGCCTCGATCAGGTCGGTCAGGATCGTCGTGGCGGACGCCTTGTGAAAGAACGCGACTTCCTTGTGCGTGCGACTGCCGCGCACCAGAAGCTGGGCGATCTGCCCGACCCACGGCAGCTCTGCCTCTCGGGGCTGCAATTCCTGTCCGTCCGGCAAGTCGATCCCGTGCTTTGCCGCACGCTCCGGAGTACCGGGTGCCATCCAGAATTGCGCTTCTGGAAAGGCTGCGGCCCACTCGGGAATGTGCAGGAAGTGGAACTGGTTCGGCGCAACGAGATGCCGCACGGGCCCAAGCACCGCCAGGGCATCCTTCAGATCGTTGGAGAGCGGGGTCGGAGAATGCACCCACAGGTCGCCATTCTCCAGCCGGATCACGGTGGCGCGGGTGGAAAAGGGAAACCCCATCACCGACACCGGCGCACCGTCGATGATCCAGATACGGTCGGCCACGGGTTTGAGCACGTCGAGCGGCTCGTATCCCGTGGCCGACACGCGTATTACTCGGTGACCGTGACCGAGACCATGCGGTCCGGCTCGCCGATGACGGCTCCGTTGGAGCCCTCGCCCCGCTTGATGTCATCCAGCACGTCCAGACCTTCGGTCACGCGACCCACGACGGTGTATTGCCCGTCAAGGAAGGGGCCCGGCGCGAACATGATGAAGAACTGGCTGTTGGCGCTGTCGGGGTTCTGGCTGCGGGCCATGCCGACGACACCCCGGTCAAAGGTGATGTCCGAAAATTCGGCGGCCAGATCGGGACGGTCGCTGCCGCCGCGCCCGGCCATGGACATGTCGCCGCCCATCTTGCCGAATTCGACGTCACCGGTCTGCGCCATGAAGCCGTCGATCACGCGATGAAAGACCACGTTGTCATAGGCGCCTTCGCGGGCCAGTTCGGTGATCTGTTCGACATGGCCGGGGGCCACGTCCTCCAGCAGGTCGACCTTGATGGTGCCGTTCGCCTCGCCGGCGACCTCGATTTCAAGGCCGGTGGCCAGCGCCGGTGCCGCCAGCAGGGTGAAGACTGCAGAGAGTTTAAGCATCGGCGGCCACCTTCACGCTGATCATCCGGTCGGGGTTCGCGGGCGGCTCACCTCGGGTGATGGCGTCGACATGCTCCATTCCGTCGATCACGCGGCCATAGACCGTGTATTGCCGGTTGAGGAAATGGTTGTCCGAGAAGTTGATGAAGAACTGGCTGTTGGCGCTGTCGGGGTTCTGGCTGCGCGCGGCACCCAGTGTCCCGCGGTCGTGGGGCACCCCCGAGAACTCGGCCTTGAGGTTCGGCAGGTCGCTGCCGCCGGTGCCGGCCATGCGCAGGTTGAAATCATTCTCCATGTTGCCGTTGGCCACGTCGCCGGTCTGCGCCATGAAGCCGTCGATCACACGGTGAAAGGCCACGTTGTCGTACTGGCCCGAGCGCGCCAGCTCCTTCATGCGATCGCAATGGCCCGGGGCAACGTCGGGCAGAAGCTCGATGGTCACGGTGCCATCCTTCAGCTCCATCAGGATCGTGTTCTCGGGGTCTTTGATCTCGGCCATCCGGGGCCTCCTTGTTGACTTGGGCTGGGCAATACCTAGGCGCTTGGAGCGGGATTGCCAAGCCAGAGGTTGACGCCCCTGCAAGGTCGCGCCAAAAGGCCCGCGACCACCACCTTGGGAGAGATCGCGATGGGCTGGAAGACGCTCGACGACATGGACCTGAACGGCAAGACGGTGCTGACACGGGTGGATATCAACGTCCCCGTCGAAAACGGGCGCGTCACCGACGCCACGCGGCTGGAGCGGATCAAGCCCACTATCGATGCCATTCTCGAAGCCGGCGGGAAGCCCCTGCTGCTTGCGCATTTCGGGCGTCCCAAAGGCAAGGTCGTGGACGAGATGTCGCTGCGCCACGTGGTCCCTGCCTTGCAGCAGGCCACCGGCCACAGCGTGCAATTCATCGAGACCCTGGAGGGCGCCGAGGCCCCCACCGCAGAAGCCAAGGCGGCCGAGGTGCTGCTTCTGGAAAACATCCGGTTTCATCCCGGTGAAGAGGCCAACGATCCAGAGTTCGCGGCGCGCCTTGCCGGACTTGGCGACGTCTATTGCAACGATGCCTTTTCCGCCGCACACCGCGCCCATGCCTCGACCGAGGCGCTGGCCCGCCTTCTGCCTGCCTGTGCCGGACGCCTGATGCAGGCCGAGCTGTCGGCACTGGACGCGGCACTTGGACAGCCGAACCGCCCGGTCGTTGCCGTTGTGGGCGGCGCCAAGGTGTCGACCAAGCTGGACCTGCTGGGCAACCTCGTCGAGAAGGTCGACAAGCTGGTGATCGGCGGCGGCATGGCCAACACGTTCCTGGCCGCGCAGGGACTGAGCGTCGGCAAATCGCTGTGCGAACACGACATGGCCGAGACCGCGCGCCAGATCATGGTCAAGGCCGGTGGCGCGGGCTGTGAAATCCTGCTGCCCGCCGACGTGGTGGTGGCCGAGGAGTTCCGCGCAGGCGCCGCACACCAGACGGTTCCGGCCCATGCCTGCCCCGACGATGCGATGATCCTCGATGCCGGGCCGCAGGCCGTCGCGCGCATCACCGCCGCGCTCGATACCGCCAGGACGCTGATCTGGAACGGGCCGCTGGGCGCCTTCGAGATAGAGCCGTTCGACGCCGCCACCAACGCAGCGGCGGCTCATGCCGCCGCGCGCAGCCGCGCCGGGCACTTGGTGTCCGTCGCGGGGGGGGGCGATACGGTTGCGGCCCTGAACCAGGCCGGCGCGGCAGGGGATTTCACCTATATCTCGACAGCGGGCGGCGCGTTCCTGGAATGGATGGAAGGCAAGACCCTGCCCGGTGTCGCCGCCCTTGGCGGCTGAGAGCGGGTCGTCCCATAGGCCGCGAGGCGCGATTTTCACAGGTATGGAAAACCGGACTGTGGTACGGATCGTCGCAGCCGTAGCTTTTCGGCGACGCCAATGTTCCCGGGGGGGAGTTCTCATAATGCATCCGTTCAAGTCCGCAATCGCCGTTGCGCTTTGTCTCGGCCTTGCCGTGCCCGCGCAGGCCGAAGGCGACCCCAAGCCGGGTCTGCTTGATCTCTTCTCCGTCGACAGGGTCGCGGATTCTCTGGCCAGCATCGCCATTTCGGCCCTGCGCACCCAGATGGAGGTCGAGTACGAACACCTTCAAACGGACATCCTGCGTGGCACCGTCGCGCTGACCGGCGTCACCTTGCGCCCGCAGCTGGCGCATGATCGCGCGCGTCAGTGCGAGATCACCGTTCAGCGCGTCAGCGTCGACATCGGACAACCCTCCGCGGCGTTCGGCGTGGCGACCATCTCGACCACCATGGTCGGCGCCGAAGCCGCCATCGCCTGCGTGCCGCGTGAAGCGGGGCTGGCCCTGCGGTCCGCCGGTTACAACGAGATCGAGGTCGACCGGCTGACCTACCAGGCCGAATACGTGCACAGCACCGGCGAAATCCGGGTCACGGGCTCGGCCGCGGTGAACGACCTGGCGATCCTGGATTTCGAGGCCGCGGGCGCGGTCCTTCCGCGTCTGGATCAGTTCGGACTGCCTGGCGATCCGGCCATCCGCGTGCGCCGCGCCGTCCTGGGCCTTCAGGATCAGGGCGGATGGGAGCGTCTGTCGTCCCTCATCCCCGAGAACCTGCGCCAGCCCGAGGTGATCCAGAGCCTTGGCACGGAAGAGTTGACCAACATGCTGAGCAACAACGGCACGCGCGCCCTGACCGCGACGGAGCGGCGGTTCATAGACGATCTGATGGAGCATGTCGCGGGCTTCGTACGTGCGCCGGGCGAGATCACCGTCGAGGCGCAGTTGCCCGCCAGCGGTATCGTGCTGGAGCCGGAAGTCTATCAGGCCCCCGAAGAACTCCTGCAGGCGCTCGCGCCCGATGCGCGCACCGCACCGCTGGCCCAGTCCGATCTGCTGGGGGCCGATGTCCTGGGACGGCTCGACGGCGGCGACGTCAGCACGGCAGAGCGGCTCGATATCGCCAGGGCTCTGCTGCAAGGCAGTGGCGTGCCGCGCGCCGAGGCGCTGGTGCCCGACATCCTTGCCCCGCTGATGGACGAAGGCGGGGATGCGGCGCCCGAGGCGGCCCTGCTGATCGCCCAGGCACAGGCGACCCGCGACCCGGCCGCGGCCTATCAGAACACGCTGACCGCCGCAGAAGGGCGTCAACCCGGAGCAATTGCGATGCTCGACCGACTGGAAGAGCGGTTGACCACGACGCAGGTCCTGGCGGCCCAGGATGCTCACATCGCGGCTGGGCCCGCCCGTCCTGCACTGCCGGCCGGCGAGGATATCCGCGCCGTGCGGACCCAGGCGCTGGCCTATTTCACCGGCCTTGACGCGCCCCGCTCGTACCGTCAGGCGTATTATTTCGCGCTTATCGCCGAGGCGGCTGGCGATATCGGCGCCGGACCCTTGCGCGAAGACATCGAGAATCGCTTCGAGAATCGCGGGCCGGAGGTGCGGCAGACCTGGTCGGCCTTGCGGACCGAGATCCAGACCCGCGCCCTGACCGACTGGATCGAGGGCAACCTGGCCAGCCGCTACGCCAAGGAGGAATGATCCTGCGCCGTGGGCTTCTTGCAGGCGGCGTTTTACTTATCCTCTCGGCGCTGACATGGCGTGTGATCGACAGGTACGAGCGGGGGATTCTCTATCCTTGGGTCGAGGTGCTGATCTATCCGGCCAACCCGCATGACGGATTTTACGTGATCGACCGCAGCCGCACCGCGGAGGATCCGCTGGCGGACCGGATCGCGCAGACGATCGCGCGACGGTCGGCAACGCCGACGCTGCAAATCCGGCAGCATCGGGCCTTTTTCAACGAGCGACTGGCCTATAGCCCGGTCGCGATCGGACTTCTGTCGCTCGAGGTCTGCCTGCGGGACGATGGCGCGATCGAGCTGAATTCAACGAATGGCTGGGCGGTCCGGTATTGCCACCACGAGAGTGTCGACCCGATCGTGCTGAGGCCCGGTGACGGTGGCCGCCTGACATGCCAGGGCTGCACCAGCTGGGGACTGCCGACGCACTACATGCGCGCCGACCCGCCGCGTTAGCGCCACCGAGCATTGCGCGGCACGCGGCCCTCACGTATGAAACGGGAAAATCTGAATGACCGACAAGAGGGATGGCATGTCGAAGGCTGAACAAACACAACAGGTGCGCGCAGGGCAAGGCTTCATCGCGGCGCTGGACCAGTCGGGCGGATCGACCCCCAAGGCGCTGCGACTCTACGGGATCGAGGAAGACGCCTATGCCTCCGACGAGGAGATGTTCGACCTGGTGCACGACATGCGGACCCGTATCGCACAGGCGCCTGCTTTTACCGGCGACAAGGTGCTCGGCGCGATCCTGTTCGAGATGACCATGAACCGCGAAATGGGCGGCAAGCCCTCGGCGCAGTATCTGTGGGAAGAGCGCGGCGTGGTGCCTTTTCTGAAGGTCGACAAGGGGTTGGCGGACGAAGCTGATGGCGTTCAGCTGATGAAACCTATCCCCGACCTGGAGATCCTGCTGGGGCGGGCCAATGACGCGGGTATCTTCGGCACCAAGATGCGCTCGGTGATCAACGCGGCCTCGCCTTCGGGGATTGCCGCTGTGGTGGACCAGCAATTCGAGATCGGCAACATCATCCTAGACCACGGCCTGGTGCCGATCATCGAACCGGAGGTCACGATCTCGATCAGCGACAAGGCCGAGGCCGAGACGATCCTGCGCGACGAGATCGCCAAGCATCTAAACAAACTGCCCGAGGGGCGCGAAGTGATGCTGAAACTGACGCTGCCGGAGACCGCCAACCATTACAAGCCGCTGGTCGATCATCCGCGGGTGTTGCGCGTGGTGGCGCTGTCCGGCGGCTATTCGCGGGAGGAAGCCAATGAACGGCTGTCCAACAACACGGGCATGATCGCCAGTTTCTCGCGCGCGCTGACAGAGGGGCTGTCGGCCCAGCAGTCGGACGCGGCGTTCAACGACACGATCGCGGCGTCGATCGACAGTATCCACCGGGCGTCGGTTTCCGGATAACTCTTTGAAATAGAAAACCTTTACCCGGAAAATACGGTGCCGACGAATCTATCTGGTCCCCGGCATTCTTTCTGGGTAAAGACATCCATCATGGACCTTTCGACATACCAGACCTTTCGCGTGGCGGCGTGCGACCTCAACGGGCGCATGCGCGGCAAGCGCGTTCCGGGAGACTATGCCGGCAAGCTGGACAAGGGCGCGATCAGGATGCCCATCTCGGCGCTCAACCTCGATATCTTCGGGGCCGACATCGAGGACAGCCCGCTGGTGTTCGAAACGGGCGATGCCGATGGCATCCTGTTGCCCACCGGGCGCGGCGCCCTGCCCCTGCCCTGGTTGGAAACCGAGCAGCCGCTGGTGCCGATGGCCATGTATCACGAGGATGGCCGCCCTTTTGAAGGCGACCCGCGCCATGCCCTGGACTCCGTACTGGCGCGCTATGCCAAGCGGGGATGGCGCGTGGTGGCCGCGACCGAGCTGGAATTCACCCTGGTCGATGACAGTGACGATACGCTCAGTCCGGTTAAAAACCCCCTAACGGGGCGTGAAATCGGGTCGGAAGAGATCCTTTCGATGGCGCAGCTGGACCTCTTTGACCCTTTCCTGTCAGAGCTTTACGATGCCTGCGCCGCCATGGGCATCCCGGCGCAGACCATGACCAGCGAAAGCGGCGTGGGGCAGTTCGAGATCACGCTGAACCACCAGGACGCGATGCGGGCCGCCGACGATACGTGGCTGTTCAAGCGGCTTATTCGCAACCTTGCGCGCACGCACGGATTCGCCGCGACCTTCATGGCCAAGCCCTTTGCCGACGACGCGGGCAACGGGATGCACCTGCATTTCTCGGTCTGGGACGAGGACGGTAAGAACGTTTTCGACAATGGCGGGGAAGAGGGAACAACCCTTTTGAAACAGGCGGTTGCGGGGTGCATTGCGGCGATGCGGGAAAGCACCCTGCTGTTTGCACCGCATGCCAACAGCTATGACCGGCTGGTGCCAGGGGCGCATGCGCCGACGGGAGTGGCCTGGGCCTATGAGAACCGGACGGCGGCCATCCGGGTGCCGGGGGGCAGCCCCAAGGCGCGGCGGATCGAGCACCGCGTGGCGGGCGGCGATACGAACCCCTACCTGACCTTCGCGGGGGTGATGGGTGCCGCGCTGACGGGCATCGAGGACGCGCTGGAGCCGCCCGAGCCGATCACGGGAAATGCCTATGATCTCAACCTCTTGCAGCTTTGCGAGGACTGGGAGAGCGCCATCGACATGTTCGAAACCGCGCCCATCCTGGCCCGCGTGTTCGAGCCGATGCTGATCCAGAACCTGGTGATGACCAAGCGGCAGGAACTGGCGCTTTTCGCCGAGATGGACCCGGCGGAGCACTGGAAAGTCTACCTGGAAACGGTCTGAGCGACTCGAAGGTTAACGCCGCAAACCCACGTCGGTATCGCGTCGGTATCCGAGTGGTATCGCGGCGGCATTTTCTCAAAATCCGAAGTCGTTACCATGGCGGACGCCGAGACCCCGTGGCGCGGGCGCCGGAAATGGCCTAGAACGGCCTTGAACAGGCCGATTGGCTCGGCTAGCGTAAATTTGATCAAATTTCTGGTGTGACATGAAGATCGGCATCCTGATGACCGGACACGCCCTGCCCGACCTGATCGAGAGCACGGGCGATTACGACGCGATGTTCGCGGACCTGCTGGGGCGGCACGGCTTTACCTTCGAGCGGTACGACGTGGTGGACGAGGTCTACCCCGAGAGCCCCGATGACGCAGATGGCTGGCTGATAACCGGCTCGAAGCACGGCGCCTACGAGGACCATCCGTGGATCCCCCCGCTGGAGGCGTTCATCCGCGACATCCGCGACGCGGGCAAGCCGCTGATCGGGGTGTGCTTCGGCCACCAGATCATCGCGCAGGCCCTGGGCGGCAAGGTGGTGAAGTTTCCCGGCGGCTGGTCGGTGGGGCGCACCGAGTACGAGATCGAGGGCAAGCCCCTGGCGATGCACGCCTGGCACCAGGATCAGGTCGTCGAATTGCCCGAGGGGGCCGAGGTGATCGGGCATTCGGATTTCTGCGAGAACGCGGCGCTGATGATCGGGGACACGATCCTGACGATCCAGCCGCATCCGGAATTCACCGCGCATGTGCTGCAGACGATCATCGACCAGCGCGGCGCGGGCGTGGTGCCCGACGACCAATTGGCCGAGGCGCAGGCCAGCGCCCAGGCGCCCACGGACGCCGCCGCCTTTGCCGAGCGCATGGCGGCGCATTTCAGGAAAGGGGCCTGACATGGCCGAGGACTGGACGAGCGGACTGCCCGAGGCGGCGCAGGCCTACCTGGAGAACCGGCGGCTGGACGAGGTGGAATGCATCGTCGCCGACCTGCCCGGCATCGCGCGGGGCAAGGCGGTGCCGGCCACCAAGTTCGCGCGGCAGGAGTATTTCCACCTGCCCGACTCGATCTTCTACCAGACGATCACCGGCGACTGGGGCGAGGCCGCGGGGGCGGAAGGGTTCATCGAACGCGACATGATCCTGACCCCGGACATGAGCACGGCGACGGCAGCGCCCTGGACCGGGGACTGGACGTTGCAGGTGATTCACGACGCCTATGACCGCGACCGCAAGCCCATCCATTTCGCGCCGCGCAACGTTCTGAAACGGGTGGTGAAGCAATACGAGAAGCTGGGGCTGAAGCCCGTGGTGGCGCCGGAAATGGAGTTCTTCCTGATCGCGCGGAATCTGGACCCGCGTCAGGAGATCGAGCCGATGGTGGGCCGGTCGGGCCGTCCGGCGGCGGCGCGGCAGGCCTATAGCATGACGGCGGTGGACGAGTTCGGCCCGGTGATCGACGACATCTACGATTTCGCCGAGGCGCAGGGCTTCGAGATCGACGGGATCACGCAGGAGGGCGGCGCCGGGCAGCTGGAGATCAACCTGCGGCACGGCGATCCGGTGAAGCTGGCCGACGAGGTGTTCTATTTCAAGCGGCTCATTCGCGAGGCGGCGCTGCGGCACGATTGCTTTGCCACATTCATGGCCAAGCCCATCGCCGCCGAGCCGGGGAGTGCCATGCATGTCCACCACTCGATCATCGACATGGAGACCGGCAAGAACGCGTTTTCCGGGCCGCAGGGCGGCGAGACGGACATGTTCTATCACTTCATCGGCGGCTTGCAGGAATACATGCCGGCGGCGATCGGGGTGATGGCGCCCTACGTCAATTCCTATCGCCGTTACGTCAAGGACAATGCCGCCCCCATCAACCTGGAATGGGGCCGCGACAACCGTACCACGGGCATTCGCGTGCCCCTCTCCAAGCCCGAGGCGCGGCGGGTCGAGAACCGCATCGCGGGGATGGATTGCAACCCCTACCTCGGCATCGCGGTCAGCCTGGCCTGTGGCCTCCTGGGGATCCGGAACGAGCTGCGCGCCAAGCCGCAATTCCGCGGCGACGCCTATGAGGGCGAGCCGGATTTTCCCGACGGGCTGGGCGCGGCGCTGGATCTGTTCGACGAGGCGGAAGAGCTGCACGACGTGCTGCACCCCGAGTTCGCGCGGGTCTATTCCATCGTCAAGCGCACGGAATATGCCGAGTTCCTGCAGGTGATTTCCCCCTGGGAGCGCGAGCATCTCTTGATGAATGTCTAGGGCGGCGGGACTTGCCCTTGGCATGATGGTCCTTTTGGTGGCTGGGCTTTGGCTGTTGCGCGAGGGCCCTGCCGCGACACCGACCGATGCAGACACGTCGGGTGTCGAGCGGCATGACTTTCTGGAGGGGCTGCCGCTGGACGAGAGGGGCTATGCGCTTTTGCTACACGAGCAGGTGACCGGCGACGGGCTGCGCGTGGTGCGGGATGCCGCCGCGCTGAAGGCGGCGCAAGGACAGGCCTATTACACCGACAATCCCGGTGCGCAATTGAAGCGGACGCTGTTGTCGATCCTGTTTCTGAGCCCGCCGGGCATGCCGCCGGACGGGGCGTTCGTGACCGTTCTGAAGGACAAGCAGAGGGTCGAGACGTACCGCTGTTACCGCGCCTTCTGCGCCGGGAACGAGGCCTTCGATCCGCCGCATGAACGGGACATGGCGGGGCTGGTCGAGGCGTCGGAGCCGGTCGATCTGGTGACCGAGCGCTTCGATCACCACGACGCCGCGCGGGCGCGAATGTTCAAGCTGATGCAGGACCCGGAGGTGGCGCTGATCGAACCTGCGGACCTGCCCGCGCCGGGCACCATCGTCTTTCCCCAGCGCGTGCGTCTGAGCCTGCCCGCGATCCTGCTGGAGACGGACGAGACCGGGCACGCGGCGCGCGTTCCGTTCGATCAAGCCGCGCTGGAGGCGCGGTTTGCCGCCGCATTCGGCCATGTCTTTCCCGAAACGGAGGCCTATCGGCTGAACCCGATGCGGGTGAGCGAGGTCTACCCGCCGTCGCAGGGCTGGCCCGTGGTGGGCGACGATGTGGATGGCTATCTGCGGGACGAGGATGGCACGTTGCGCGGCCTCGGCGGTGTCATGGTGGTCGCGCCGTCGCTGAGCGTGGATGTGACTGAGGGAATGGCCGGGCGCCTGCGCGCGCCGGGTGCCTTTGACCGGATGCCCGAAATCCTGCCGCCCGAGCCGCCCTTTGTGGCCGCGCGCCTGGCGGAGATGGCCGAGGCGCATCTGGGCCGCCCCTGCCCCGACTGTTTCAAGATCGAACTGCCCGTGGCGACGGTGGAGGATATCCGGGTGGATAGTCTCGATCCGCCGTCCTTTACCCTGGCCCATTACAGGATCGCACCCCAATGAACCTGCTTTTTTCCAACGACAAACCCGGACAATACCCCGACAGCTGGTACGCAGCCACGACCGACGCGCTGGAGCCGTTCGCCGCTTTGCGCGGCGAGGTGAAAGCCGATGTCTGCGTGGTGGGCGGCGGGTTCACCGGCCTCTCGGCGGCGCTGCATCTGGCGGAGGCCGGGCTGGACGTGGTGCTGCTGGAGGCGCATCGCGTGGGCTTTGGCGCGTCGGGGCGCAATGGCGGGCAGTTGGGCAGCGGGCAGAGGCAGGACCAGCAGACGCTGGAAAAGATGGTGGGACGCGACGATGCGGCGAAGCTGTGGGACCTGGCGGAGGGTGCCAAGGACTTGGTGAAGTCGCTGGTGGCCAAGCACGGGATCGACTGTCACCTGAAGCCCGGCGTGGCGCATATGTGCTTTTCAAAGAGTGAGGTGCGCGAAGAGCACGACTATGCCGATTTCCTGTTTCGCCGCTATGGCTATGACCAGTTGGAGACGCTGGACCGGGACGCGGCGCAGGCGCTTTGCCCCTCGCCGAAATACGTGGGCGGGTCGCTGGACATGTCGGCGGCGCATCTGCACCCGCTGGCCTTTGCCTTCGGGCTGGCGCGGGCAGCGCGGGACGCGGGCGTGCGGATCTTCGAGCGGGCCGAGGTGCACCGGATCGACGAGGGCGCGCCGGCGGTGGTGGCCACCGATGCGGGCCGGGTGACAGCGGATCACGTGATCCTGGGATGCAACGGATATCTGGGCGGGCTCAATCGCAAGGTTGCGGCACGGGTGATGCCGATCAACAACTTCGTGGTGGCCACCGAGCCGCTGGGGGACGACGCGGACAAGGTGCTGACGCGGGATGTGGCCGTGGCGGATTCGAAGTTCGTGGTGAATTATTTCCGCCTGAGCCATGACAGGCGGCTGCTGTTTGGCGGGGGCGAAAGCTATGGCTATCGCTTCCCGGACGATATCGCTGGGCTGGTGCGCAAGCCGATGACGCAGATCTTTCCGCATCTGCGGGACGTGAAGATAGACCATGCCTGGGGCGGGACGCTGGCGATCACGATGAAGCGGATGCCCTATCTGGCGCGGGTAGCGCCAAATGTCCTGTCGGCGTCGGGCTATTCCGGGCACGGGGTGGGTATGGCCACCTTCTCGGGCAAGCTGATGGCGGACGCAGTGCGCGGAGAGGCCGAGGGCTTTGACACGCTGGCGCGGGTGCCGGCGCAAACCTTTCCGGGGGGTGCCGCGTTCCGTTCCCCCCTGCTGGTGTTGGCGATGACGTGGTACGCGACGCGCGACCGGCTGGGGATCTGAGGCGCGTCAGCCGCACGGAACGCGAAAGGCGTGATGGCGGGCGTCCGGGCCGGTGTGGCGGACGACCCTCAGGCGTCCGCGCCGCCAGGATGTGATCCCGGACGGGCCGGTGCGGATATCCTCGAAGCCAAGATCCGCCAGAAGGTGCGGCGAGATATCCGCGAGGCGCTCGAGATCGGCCAGCATCACCGGGTCGGCCGGGTCAGGATTTCTCACGGACCGAATCCAATGGCGAAGACGCTGCGCGAGCGATGGGCGTGACGGATTTGACAAGGTGATCTCAAACATGAACAGACCTCACGGGATCGGGTTACCGGGTGAGAATAGAGCGCGACGCGGCTTGCGCTCAAACCATTCTTTCTGGCACCATGGATGAGAAAACCTGATCCATGGAGCGGCGATGAGATTGCCCCCGCTGAATGCCCTGCGCGCCTTCGAGGCCGCTGCCCGCCACGGTGGCTTTGTCGGGGCGGCGGACGAATTGCACGTGACACGCGGGGCGATCAGCCGGCAGATCAAGCTGCTGGAAGAGCGTATCGGAACGCTGCTTTTTCGCCGCCACGGTAAGGGGGTCGCACTGACCGAAGCCGGGCGGCGGTTGCAGCCCGTGCTGACCCGGGCGTTCGGCGACATCCTGTCTGAGACGTCGCGGATCGGGACGGAGGCGTCGGATTTGCGGATCATCTGCCCGCCCGCCACCTCGATCCGCTGGCTGCTGCCGCGGCTTGAGAGGTTCCGCGCTCTGCACCCCGAGATCGGCGTGCGGCTGACCACGGATTTCGTGGGGCCCTACGGCTTTGACGCGCACCAGTATGACGTGGGGTTTTCGGTCACGCACTGGCCGGACCGGCCCGGCGACCTGAAGGTGGAAACGCTGTTTCCGGTTGAGGTGACGCCCGCCTGCGCGCCCTCGCTGCTGGCCGCACAGGGACGGCCCGAGCGGCCCGAAGACCTGGCCCGGTTCCCGCTGCTGCACGAAACGCCGCGCCGTGCCGATTGGCGCGCATGGCTGGAGGCCTTCGACGTGCGGGGCGTGGACCCCGACAAGGGCAGCGATTTTCCCAATCTCGACATGGCGGCCAAGGCGGCGACGCTGGGGGCGGGCGTGGTGATGGCGGACCTTGCGCTGAACCGGGACGAACTGGAATCGGGCCTGCTGGTGAAGCTGTTTCCCGAAATGGTCTGCACCTCGCCCACGGGGGGCATCTGCCTGATTGCATTGCGGGACAGGTGGGACGATTCGAAGGTGGCGGCGTTTCGCGATTGGGCGGTGGCCGAGACGCGGTGAGGGGTCAGCGACGCCGGAGGGGGACGAGTCCCCCACGTGGAAACGGAGTTTCGACGCCCCCCTGGGATATTTGTCGCCAGAGGAAGAGACGGCGAAGCGTCGCCGTTACCAAAACTTCGCTTTGGGGTTGGACGGTTTTGGTGTAGAGATTTCGGAAAATCGAAAAACGAGCTTCAGGAAATCCGAACATGACCCAGGTTGGCACCTCCCCCGCCCCCAATGTCTATGACGCCGAACCCATCCCCGAGGCGGCCCGGGCCGAAATCGACCGGATGCTGCAATCGGGCGACCTGTTTCGCTATACCGCGCCCGAGGATGCGCCGGTCAGCCTGCTGGAGCGGGAGTTCGCGGCGCTGATGGGCTCGCGCTATGCCCTGGCGGTGTCGAGCTGTTCGGCGGCGCTGTTCTTGTCGCTGAAGGCCCTGGGGTTGCCGCGGGATGCGCGGGTGCTGATCCCCGGCTTCACCTTTGCCGCGGTGCCGTCGTCGGTCATACATGCCGATTGCGTGCCGGTGCTGTGCGAGGTGGGCGAGAATTACCGGATCGACATGGCCGATTTCGAGGCGAAGCTGGAGACGGGCATCGACGCAGTGATTGTCAGCCACATGCGGGGCCATACCTCGGACATGGACGCGATCATGGGGCTGTGCGACGTGCGCGGAATCCCGGTGATCGAGGACGCGGCGCACAGCCTGGGCACTGTCTGGGGCGGGCGCAAGATCGGCACTCTGGGCCGCGTGGGCTGCTTCAGCTTTCAGTCCTACAAGCTGGTCAACGCGGGCGAAGGCGGCATTTTGGTGACCGACGATTCCGACTTGGTGGCGCGGGCGGTGATCATGTCGGGGGCATACGAGCATAACTGGGCCAAGCATATGGCGGGGGACGACCCGATGCTGGCGGCCGCCTTTGCCGATTGGCAGAACCGGCTGCCGCTGTACAACCTGCGCATGGGCAATCTGAGCGCGGCGATCATCCGCCCGCAACTGCCCGAGGTGGCGCGGCGGGTGCGCGACGGGCGTGCCAATCACGATCATGTCGCCGGGCGGCTGAACACCTCTCCTTGGCTGCAGGTGCCGGAGAAGCTGGACCGCGAAGAGCGCGCGCCGGATTCGATCCAGTTCAACCTTGTCGGCATGAGCGATGCGGAGGTGCGGACCTTTGCCAGCGCCGCCGCCGAGCGCGGCGTGAAGGTGCAGGTGTTCGGGATGTCGCAGGACAACGCACGGGCCTTCTGGAACTGGCAGTTCATGCCGGGCCCGACGCCGGACCTGCCGCGGACGCGGGCGATGCTGATGCGGGCCTGTGACGTGCGGCTGCCTGCGCGGTTGAGCCGGGACGACCTCGACTTTGTGGCCGACGCGCTGATCGCGGCGGCGGAGACGGCGGCGGGTCCGGTGGAGCCGGAACGGGCCTACGGCACCTGAGGAAGGCGCGCGCCCGACTTGAAGCGTTTCGCGATAGACCTGATGTGCAGCTTACCCGCGAAACGCTTCAGAGCAGCTCGAGCTGATCGGCGAGGAACGGGTACGCCTCCTGCGCCGGGGCGAGGATCGTGTCGCGCAGGATCGGGCGCAGGGTTGCGGCCAGCTGCGCCGGCAGGTCCTGAAGGATGTCCTTGCGCGCCGTCAGGCTGATCGTGCGGGTCAGCGGCTCGAACGGGAGCGGCATGACGTCGATCTGAGCGGCAAAGCGGCGGGCGCGCATCAGCGCCAAGGGGGGCAGGATCGTCCAGCCGGTCCCCTGCCCCACCAGCGCCAGGATGGCGTGATAGCTGTCGAGCTCGAAGCGGTGCGGCAGGCTGAGTTTCTGCCGGGCGAGATGGGCCGAGAGCAGACGGCCCATGTAATGCCGCTGGGTATACTGGATGAGCGGTAGGCGTTTCAGCTGTCGCAGCACGTCGCCGTCTGGTTTGATCCGGGCCTTGGGGGCGGCCACGACGAAGCCCTCGCGCATCAGCGGATGAACCTCGGCCCAGTCGTCGCCGGCGTTGAGTTCGGCGGCGACGATCATGTCGAGCGTGCGGCTTTCCAGGAGGTCGTAGAGGTAATGGCTGGCGCCGGTTTCCAGCAGGAACTGGCTGGTCTTGAGCTCGCCCGCCACGTGGGTCAGCAGCTGCGGCGTGACGTCGGCCTCGAAATCCTCGATCATCCCGAGGCGGAAGCGGGTCAGCATCGACATGTCGGACATGGCGAGTTCCGCGCGGGCCTGGGCGGCCTCGTTCAGGATGACCTGGGCGCGGCGTTTCAGGATCTCGCCCGCCGGGGTCAGGCGGATGGGCCGGGCGTTGCGTTGCAGGAGCGTCGCGCCCACCGCGCCTTCGAGGTTGGTCAGTTGCTGGCTGACCGCCGAGGGGCTGGCGCCGAGGCGCTTGGCAGCCGCGGAGATCGAGCGCTCGTCGGCCGCGGCCATGAACACCTCGATCCCCCACAGGGTGATACGGCCGGGACTGTCGACCATGTGGGGGCCTTACTTGCCGAGCTTGGACAGCTTGTCCTGCAGGTCGGCCAGTTGCTTCTTGATGTCGTCGAGCCCCTCGTCGCCGGCAGCCCCCTTGGCGGGCTCGCCCTCCTCGGGCGTCTTGCCGGTCATGCCGGGGACGCCGCCGCCGGTCATGGCCTTGAGGAACGCCTCCTGCTGGGCGCGGATCGTGTCCATCCCAGGCATCTGGTTGAAGGACTTGGCCAGCGGGTTCGCCTTGGCCATGTTCTCCATCATCTGGGACTGGCCCTGTTGCAGCATCTCGAAACTGGCGGCGAGGAAATCGGGCACCATCGAGGTGGCCTGGGTGGTGTAGCTGCGCACGAGGTCGGTGAGGACGTTGATCGGCAGCACGTTCTCGCCGCGGCTTTCATGTTCGGCGATGATCTGCAGCAGGTATTGCCGGGTGAGATCGTCGCCCGATTTCAGGTCGATGATCTGCACCTCGCGGCCGTCGCGGATGAACTCGGAAATATCTTCGAGCGTCACGTAGTCCGACGTTTCGGTATTGTACAGCCGGCGGCTGGCATACCGTTTGATCAGGAGCGGTTTTTCGTCTTCGGCCACGTGTGTCCTCCCCGGAATGCGTGCACTGCAGCGAAGCCTATGCCAGTGCAGAACAAAAAGAAAGGGCGTGTGGATCCGGAGTTGGAGGAGCGCCGCACCAGGGGCTTGCGGAACGCACGCAAGGTAAACGGCGCGGCGGCATCCTTGACATCGAAGACGTCCGGGGCGCCATGGCGCCGCTTGGACGCCGGGGTGAGCCGGCATCCGGAAAGCGACACGGTGCCCGGTGTCAGCCTATCGCGCCCGGCGCTTTACTGGCTGGCTTCGTACTCGGCCTTGCGCCGCTGTTCCTCGGCGACATAGGCATAGACCCTGTCGGCGTCGATGGGTTTGGGGACCATTTCGCCGCCCCGGTTGGCCGTCTCGACGCCTTCCGCCGCCACGGACTCCTCGTAGCTGCGGACAACGACCGGAGCGCCGACATCCACGCGTGCGTGAAGGTCGATGATGTCCTGATTGAAGAGCCGGATGCATCCGGCGCTGCCCTGGTTGCCGATGGTCGCGGGGTCGTTCGTGCCGTGGATACGGTAATAGGTGTCGCGACCGCCACGATAGAGGTAGAGCGCGCGTGCACCGAGCGGGCTGGCCTTGCCGCCCGGGATGCCCTTGGCGAAGGGCGCATAGGCCTCGGGGTCGGAGCGGATCATGTTGGCCGTGGGCGTCCAGCCCGGCCATTCCGCCTTGCGCCCGATCGTGGCGCGTCCGCTGAACCCGCGGCCTTCACGCCCGACGGCAACGGGGTAGCGGATGGCGCTTTCGGGGCCTTGCACGAAATAGAGAAACTTGGCGTAGGGATCGACGACGATGGTGCCGGGGGCCTCGTCGCCGGTATAGGTCACGGAGGTGCGGCGGTTCGGCTCGCGCAGGTATTGCGGGTCGATCGCGTCGATGGTGATGTGCCCTTCCTGCATTTCGCCGTATTCGGGGTAGGTTGCCCCGCCGAGTGTGTCCGAGGGCATCGTTCCCGCGCAGGCGGCGAGGAGAAGGCTGCACGCCAGGAGAACGAAGTTTCTTGCTGCGGCAATGGGCATGGGTCAGTCCGATGAGTCGTTGCGATTTGGGGTCACCTTACGCCGCTGCGACCTGATGGCAATCACTTGGTCCCGGAAGTGTGGTCATGGGGTCACAAAGGAATGTCCGCGACCGGCGAATAGCGGCCGGTCGACGTAAGTTGGCGATGGTGCGGAGGGTGTCCAAATTTCGCCACGCTTTGTCTTTAACGATCAGCTAAGGAATTTACCTTACAACCTTAAGAAATTAATTTTCAACCATAAGAAATACTGTGGAGGGATTAGTGAAAACCGGAATGGTCACGCTCGCAATTGGGTTCGGAATACTGGCAGCAACGGGTCTCAGCTATGTCCGGGCGATCGCGTCCGAGACTGCGGTTTATACCTTTCAGGTGAAGGATGGCAGTGGCTCGATGAGCTATCGCTGCGCAGTCGCGGCAACGCTTGCAAGTTCAGAGACCAACGCCCGTGCCGCTCATGCGATGTTTGAACCGGCCGTGCAGACCTCTGCGCGGCTACAGGCAAAAGCCATGGTTGCCAGCATGTCGCCGGACCGTGCTTCCTCTGATGTGGTGGCCGACCTGGACAGCATCAACGCCGAGGCTGACGCGCTTCGAGGCGAAACACATCGCGAGATGCAACGTCGGTTCGGCTGCAATTACATCGGCAGCACCTGAAAACGCTCGGCTTCCGTTTCGTCCCGCACAGCGGTCGGTCGAAAGACAACGCTCCGCGCGGAACAACGGTGCAGCTTGCAGCACCGCCCCCTATCTGAACGAACGCCAGGCGCGCACATCCGCAAGAGCCAATGGACAGACCACAAGCGTCAGCCGTGTCGCCTTCGGGCTGTCCTTCCCGAAATACGGACATCAAAAAAAGGGCGAGCCGGTGAGGCTCGCCCTTCGGTGTTCCGGGCCAAAAGGGAGGAAGATGGCCCGTACTCGTTAAACCGGTGACCGGCTCCGCTTACTTGGCAGCGGTGGTCGAGGCTTTCTTGGCCGCGGCGGTCATGTCGTCGGTTGCTTTCTTGACGGCCTTGGAAGCGTCTTCCTGCAGGTCTTTTCCAGCAGCCATCATCAGCTCGACCGTGTCCATCTGGACTTTCTTCGCGATCTCGGCGAAGGCGGCCATGTGCTCGGCAGCCGATTCAGCGTTGGCCGACGCGAAGTCGGTCATGGCTTTGGCATAGTCTGCCGGCTCGGATTTCGCCTTGGTGACGTCGCTGAGCTTGGACAGGGTTTCCTGGGTCCATTTGCCCGACAGCTCGGCCGACTTGGTGGCGGCTTCGAGCGCGACGCCCGACATTTTCTCGCTCAGGGCGGCCTGGTTCTTGAACGCTTCTTCCATCGCCTTGGTGTCGACGGGGAATGCGCCCATCATGTCTTTCATCATCGCGTTGATGTCTTGTGCTTGTGCTTTTGCCATTGGTACGGCTCCTTACTGTTCGGTTTCAGTCGTGTTCGTTTTGCAAGCGGTTGATCCGCTGTGTGCATCTGCAACATATATAGATGCTGCATCGCAGCATTGCAACCCTTTTTGCTGCACTGCAGCAAAACTTTCACACGATCTGAAAAAACGTTTCGCGTCAGGCAGTTGCCTTGCGCAAAACGTAGGTTCCGGGCGCGGGACCAAGGCTGGGATGCTCGGAATCGCCCGGTTTGCGGGCCTTTACCTTGGTGCCCGAGCGCTTGCGCAGCCAGGTTTCCCACATCGGCCACCAGGAGCCTTCGCGCTCGGTCGCGCCCTCCAGCCACTCTTCGGGCGTGGGCGGCAGGTCCTTGTTCATGTAATAGCCGTACTTCTTTTTCGACGGCGGATTGACGATGCCGGCGATGTGGCCGGACTCGGACACGATGAAACTGCGATCGGTCGATCCGGTCTGCAGGAAGCCGCGGTAGCAGTCGCGCCAGGCGGCGATGTGATCGCTTTGGCAGGTGACGGCCATGATCGGCACGGTCACGTCGCTGATATGCACTTTTTCGCCGCAGACGGTCATGCCGTCGGTGACGAAGGCATTGGCCTGGCAAAGGTCGCGCAGGTATTGCTTGGTCATTGCGCCCGGCAGGTTCGCGCCGTCGCCGTTCCAGTAGAGAAGGTCGAAGGCGGGCGGTGTCTCGCCCATCATGTAACTGCGGATCGCGGGTTTGTAGATCAGGTCGTTCGAGCGCAGGAAGGACATGGTGCGCCCCATGATGAAGGAGCGCAGGATGCCCTGCTCTTCCACTTCGCGTTCGATGCCGTCGACGAAATCGTCCTGCAGGAAGGGCACGAACTCGCCCTGCTCGCCGAAATCGGTGAGTGCGGTGAAGAAGGTGGCGGACTTGACGGACGTGTCGCCGCGCTTGGCCATCAGCGCCAGCGTCAGGTGCAGCGTTGTGCCGGCGATGCAATAGCCCACCGCGTTGACCTGTTTCTCGCCGGTGATCGCCTTGGCCTCGCGGATGGCGGTCAGGAAGCCTTCCTCGATGTAGTCGTCGATCAGCACGTCGGAATAGGAGGCGTCGGGGTTGACCCAGGAGACCACGAAGAGCGTGTAGCCCTGATCGGTGATCCACTTGATCAGGCTGTTTTCCTGTTTCAGGTCGAGAATGTAGTACTTGTTGATCCAGGGCGGGAAGATCACCACCGGGGTCTTGTGGACCTGCGCGGTGGTGGGGCTGTACTGGATCAGCTCCATCAGGCGGTTGCGATAGACTACCTCGCCTTCGCTCACGGCGACGTTCTCGCCCAGCTTGAAGGCCTCCTCGTCGCACAGGCGCACGACCATTTCGCCGTTGTTGGCCTCGAGGTCCGCCACGAGATTTTCCAGCCCCTTCACCAGGCTTTCGCCCTCGGTTTCGAGCGCGCGTTCCAGCGCGTCGGGGTTGGTGCCAAGGAAATTCGTCGGGCTCATCATGTCGACGATCTGGCTGGCGAAGTAGTTCAGGCGCTTGCGGTCCTTGGGGTCGAGGTCGTCGGCCTCGGCCACGGCCTTTTCCACGGCCTGCCGGTTGAGCGCATATTGCTGTTTCACGAGCCGGAAATAGGGGTGGGTCCGCCACAGGGGATTCGTGAATCGCTTGTCGCCCTCCAGCGGGTCGGGATCGTCTTCGTCAGCGTCGGACGGGGGGTGGCCCTGAAGCAGCGATTGCTGCGCCTCCATGAAGTGGCGAACGGACTTGCCCCAGTATTCCAGCTGCTGTTCGTAGATCTTGCCGGGGTTCTCCATCAGCGCCTGCCAGTAGGAGGCTGCTGCACGTGCATAAAGATCCTGCCCCGGACCGTTCAGTTCGGGCATGGGCGGATTGCGGTGGCTGAGCGCCTGCACGAGCCTTTGTGACAAGGCTTCGACCTTTTCGAGATTTTCGTTCATCCGCTCTAGATTTTTTTCGTCAGCGGTGTCGGGCGTTGCCATTTCCACGAAATCCTCTAATCTTTCTGCCGTGCAGCATGGCGCAGGAGGCCTGCGTCTGGTATGCAAGTGTTAACGTCGCCCCGCCTATACAGGTCCCCGGGGCCTGCGGGACTGCGACGAATGGAACCAACTCGGTCGGTCCGGCCGAAGGAGTAAGTAATGCGTTACATGGCCACCTACGACTTGATGGAAACCATCCGCAACACCAACCAGTGGCTGGGTGCGACGGCCTATTCCATGGCATCTTACCCCATCTTCGCGCTGACCCCAAACCCTGCATTTCAGTGGTTGGCCGCCTGGGGCGAAGTGACCGAACGCACGTTCCAGCGGATGGTCGCAAAGCCCGACTGGGGGATCGAGTCGATCACCGGCGAGGATGGGCGCGATCATCTGATCAGCATCGAAACGGTGGTGGAAAAGCCCTTTGGCGATCTCATCCATTTCAACGTGCAGGGGCGCGACGAGATGGATCGCCGCGTTCTGCTGGTGGCGCCGATGTCGGGGCACTATGCGACGCTGCTGCGCTCGACCGTGAAATCGCTGCTGCCCGATTGCGAGGTCTACGTAACCGACTGGCACAATGCCCGCGACATCCCGGTCAGCGAAGGCAAGTTCGATGTCGAGGATTACACACTGTACCTCGTGGATTTCATGCGGCACCTCGGGCATGACCTGCACGTCATCGCGGTGTGTCAGCCCGCACCGCTGACGCTGGCCGCTACCGCCTATCTGGCCGAGCAGGACCCCGAGGCGCAGCCGCGTTCGCTGACGCTGATCGGCGGGCCGATCGACCCCGATGCCACGCCGACCGAGGTGACGGATTTCGGCCACAGCGTTACGATGGGCCAACTGGAAGGCACGATGATCCAGCGCGTCGGGTTCAAGTATCCCGGCGTGGGGCGCAAGGTCTATCCCGGGCTGCTGCAACTGGCGTCGTTCATGTCGATGAACGCCGAGCGGCACAGCCAGGCCTTCATGAACCAGATCACCCGCGTGGCGCAGGGCGAGGCCAGCGACCGCGACCCGCACAACAAGTTCTACGATGAATACCTGGCGGTCATGGACATGCCGGCGGAGTTCTACCTGTCGACGGTCGAACGCATCTTCAAGGCGGGCGAGATCGCCAAGAACGAATTCGTGGTCGATGGCCACAAGGTGGATATCGGCGCGATCAGCAAGGTCGCGGTGAAGACCGTCGAGGGCGGCAAGGACGACATTTCGGCCCCCGGGCAATGCGTGGCGGCGCTGGACCTGCTGACCGGGTTGCCGGACGACATGAAGGCCAGCCACCTGGAGCCCGAGGCGGGCCATTACGGCATCTTCGCGGGCCGGTCCTGGCGCAACAACATCCGGCCCCTGGTGCTGGATTTCATCGACGCCAATTCCGAGGACCCGGCGGCGCGCAGCCGCACGAAGTCGCGCAAGGACAAGAAGAAGGCCAAGATCGCGGCGGAGTGAAGGGGCGCGCCTTGGGCGGAGAGATCCCGGATGAGGTCCGGGATGACGGGTGTTTGACTAAGCCGCGCGATTGCAAGACCGCGCGATGGCGAACCGACCTGCGTTCAATGCACTTTATAGTAGCCATCTCCGCAAATTCTCGGGTTGAGGCACTTACATCACCCAATCGCCAGTCCGGGGGGCGGTCTGGCGATCGCGCTGCGGCGCGGCAGGGCCGCGCCTTTGTTCCGCGCGGGAGACAAAGCCATACGCCATCCCGGACGTGATCCGGGATCTCGTGGTCACACAGATCCTCGGGTCAAGCCCGAGGATGACTTGCTGAATTGCCGGCTTGCCCCGCCCTACCCCGCCTCGACCCGCCGGTGCAGAACCAGCGGCTGTTTCAGCCAGACGCGCAGCGCGGCCGTCACGGCCTCGGGGGATTCAAGCGTCGGCAGGTGCCCTGCCTCCTGCACCAGCGCCAGTTCGGCGTTGGGGATGAGACCGGCCATGAACTCGTGCCGCTTGACCGGGGTGAGCGTGTCATGCACGCCGCACATCACCAGCGTCGGCACGTGGATCTTGCGCAGGGTCGCCTGGTAGTCGCGGCGGCGCTGCAGGGCGCGGACCTGGCGGGTGATGGCCTCGGGTCCGAGGTTCTCGGCCATCTTGGTGACCATGTGCAAAATCGAGGTACGCTCGGCATTGGGGGCCAGGTGTTCGGGTCGCAACAGCGCCGACACTGCCTGGTCGATGAAGCCCGCCCGCAGCTTGGTGACGACGGGTTCGTAATTCGCGGCCGATTGCGGCGTCTCGGCCATCGAATTGGTGTCCATCAGGCAGAGCCGCGTCACCCGGTCCGGCGCGCGGCGCACGATTTCCAGCGCCACGATCCCGCCCATGGACAGCCCGGCCAGCGCAAAGCGGCGCGGCAGGTGGTCGAGCAGGCCCGAGGCGATTTCCTCGATCCGGTCGCCGTGGGAAATGGGCGCGACGGTCACGGGCAAGTCGGGGCTGAGCGCCGTCATCTGGGGGCCGAAGACGCGTGCGTCACACATCATGCCCGGCAGAAACACCAAGGGGTCCTTCATCGCTTTTTCCTTAACCTGCCCGCGCGCTTTGCGCTGTTTTATGCAAGCGATTCTGCCACAGGCGCGCGGGAAAACCAAGAAAACTCGCGCGGGCTACGGCAATCCGCCGATCCGGTCGGGACAGTGTCGGCGCTCACGCGATGCGCTCGAGCACGTCCTCGATGGAGCGGATGATGAGCGCGAGGCAGTCGGGATCGGAAAAGCGGTGATCGGCGCCGTCCACGAGCGTGAGGCGCATGTCGCGGCCCTTGGCGTGGTCCAGAAGGCGCAGGGCCACGGACATGTCCACATCCGCATCGGCGGTGCCTTGCAGGAAGCGCGCCGGGAACGGCAGTTTCAGGTCCGAGCGCAGGACGAGGTTGTCGCGGCCGTCCTCGATCAGGCGGTGGGTGATGATGTAGGGCTCGTCATATTCGCTGGGCAACGCGAGGCGGCCCTTGGCCTTGAGCTCGGCGCGCTGCGCCTCGGTGAAGCCGGCCCACATGCTGTCCTCGGTGAAATCGGGGGCAGCGGCGACCGTGACCATGCCGGCGATACGGTCGGGGATGGCGCGGGCCATGAGCAGGGAAATCCAGCCGCCCATGGAGGAACCGACGAGGATTTGCGGGCCGTCGGTCAGTTCCTCGATCGCGGCCTGGGCGTCCGCCGCCCAGTCGCCGATGCAGCCATCAGTGAAGGCTTCGCCGCTTTGACCATGTCCGGAATAGTCGAACCGCAGAAAGGCGCGGCCGGTGCGCTTGGCCCAGTCTTCGAGATGGAGGGCCTTGGTGCCCTCCATGTCGGATTTGAAGCCGCCGAGAAAGACCACTTCCGGCCCGTCCCCGTCGGTCTTGTGATAGGCCAGACGACGCCCTTGCGGCGAGGTCAGCATCTTGGTCTCTGACATCTTGGGTTCCCTTTCGAGGTTTGAAGGGAACCTGTCACCCTACGCGCGGCGTTTCAAGCCGCCAGCGGTGGTCAGAGAATGGAGCCTATCGTGCGCTCGATGCGGTCAAGCGTGTATTCCCGCTCCTGCCCCGGTTTGTCGGGGACCGCGCTGGCCGGGAAGCCGAGATAGATGGTTCCCGCTGCTTGATCGGAATCATCCGCATCACCGGAGTCGCCGGTGCTGTCGGAGCTGGTGTCGTGACGTGTCATATTCGTTACCGTTCGTTTTCTTCCGCGTCTGAGGCTCATCAGGCCTGTGAATGAAGCTAGCATCTCATGGAAGAATGAAAATTCTCTTTTTTTCACAATATGTTACAGTGAACATTCGCATACAGGCGAATACGGCGCGATACAATTGTATGCAGATGTATGCCGTTATTTGACATCGCGAAGGCCGAGCGCGGCCAGCCCGCCTAGGGCCGACATGGCCGCAAACCCGATTAGGGCGGCGTTCGGACCGACCCAGCTGAGCGCGCCGCCAAAGGCCCCCGCCAGCAGCAGGATGATCCCGATGGCAAGGTTGGCGACGGCGGAATTCACGGTGCGGCGATCCTCGGGCGAGATGTCGACAAGGTAAGTCGAGCGCGCCTGCCGCACGCCGTGATAGGCCACCATCAGCACGAAGAGAACGCCGGGTATTATTGCGGTGGTCTGGGCCCATCCCGCGATGTTCGCCAGGACGCCCGCCGCCATGGCCAGCGCCCCCAGAAGCCCTGCCGCGAGCAGCATCAGGCGGCTGGAGCGGTCGGCCAGCCAGCCCCAAGCGTAGGAGCTGACGAACCCCGCCGCTGCGGAGGCCACCAGCAATGCGCCCAGTGTGCGCAGGTTGTTGTCGTCGCCTTGTGTGGTCATCACGGCCAGGAACGGCGGCGCAAGCGCGGTGGCGGTCAGAAGGCCGCGCACCAGGATGAAGCGGCGCAGGTTCGCGTCTTCGCGGATCACGTCGCGGAAGCGGTGCAGGCCGGTGTCCTGTTGCGGGGTGCTGTCCTCTTCGTCGAGAGTCGAGAAGATGATGGCCGCGGCGACCCAGAGGCAGGCGGCGAGCGCGATGGCGGCGATCACGGCGGCTTTGGTCTGGATCAGGCCCGACAGCATCAGCCCGGCAAAGACCAGCACCGCGATGGACGCGACCGAGCCTGCCATGCCGGTGACCGCGCCACGCTTGGTCTGGCCCACGGTCTTGCCCAGGATGTCTTTGTAAGAGACCGAGCAGGCCGCGCGGAAGATCGCCAGCGTGGCCAAGAGCACGCAGATGGCAAGCCCCGCCGCCCAGCCTTGCAGGAAAATAGCCGAGGCGGCGATGCCGGCGGCCATGAGCCCCTGTCCCGCGCTGCCCGCAACCCACATCCAACGGCGTTGCTTGCGCTGTTCCAGCCAGGGCGCCATCAGGACCTGCGGCAGAAGCGCCCCGGCCTCGCGCAACGGCACAAGCAGGGCGACAAGGCTGCCCGGCGCGCCGAGAACACCCAGAAGCCAACTGAGCACCAGCTTGGGGTCAATCAGGCCGTCGGCGATTTTGGTAAGGCTGAGGGAAAAGATATGCCGAAGCCCGTTGCGGGCCTCGGCCTTGTCACTTTCCTGTCCTGTCAGTCGTTCGAATGCGGCTTGCACTGCGCACCTTGTCGTTGAGGCTGGTTAGCCTCCGACATAGGGCGCGGACTTGGGACGGTAAAAAACTTTTTGGTTGTGCAGCCGACCGAGGAGGTCGTGGATGCGACGGGTCACCGGCTCGGGCTGGTTCGATTTCGAGCTGTGCAGAGCGCTTTCGATCAGTTCCATGTCCTCGACGGAGAGTTCGAATTTGTCGTTGTAGCGTGCCATGGTCTTCTGCTCCTTACGATACGGCGACGTGCGATAAGTAAACCTGAATGCACGTTTCGATATTGTTATATAGGAGATTTCGGCACATCGTAAAGGGGAATTTTTCGTTCCTTATCAAAGGCTTTCAGAAGGGTGCGCTGCGACGCGGCAAGGCGGATTCGCATACTTTTGCACACCGAATCCGCGTTTGGACGACTGACTTGGCGAGACGAACGGCCAGGCTGGGCAGGCCATGCTTGACTTGCCCCCCGGCCCGCGCCACAACCCGGGCCAAGACACCATAACCCGCAACCGGGCGTTCCGTGGGCGCCAAACTGACGAGGAGGCCAGACATGGCTCAGATCTCTCTTACCCTTCCCGATGGCAATGCGCGGCAATACGACGCTGGGATAACCCCGGCGGAGGTCGCCGCCGACATTTCAACTTCGCTGGCCAAGAAGGCCATTTCCGCCCATGTGGACGGCAAGCACTGGGACCTGGCCTGGCCCATCGAGCAGGATGCCGAGATCGCCATCAACACGATGAAGGACGAGGAGGCCGCCAACGAGCTGGTGCGCCACGACCTTGCGCACATCATGGCCCGCGCCGTGCAGGAGATCTGGCCCGAGACCAAGGTCACCATCGGCCCGGTGATCGAGAATGGCTGGTATTACGATTTCGACCGGGACGAGCCCTTCACGCCCGAGGATCTGGGTGCCATCGAGAAGAAGATGCGCGAGATCATCAACCTGCGCGATCCGGTCCGCACCGAGGTGTGGGAGCGGGACCGCGCGGTGCAGCACTACAAGGACAATGGCGAGCCCTACAAGGTCGAGTTGATCGACGCCATTCCGGGCGACGAGCCGTTGCGGATGTATTGGCATGGCGACTGGCAGGACCTGTGCCGTGGGCCGCATTTGCAGCATACCGGCCAGGTTCCGGCGGATGCGTTCAAGCTGATGTCCATCGCGGGAGCCTATTGGCGCGGGGATTCCAGCCGCCAGATGTTGCAACGGATCTATGGCGTGGCCTTCACCGGCAAGGAAAAGCTGAAGGCATACCTGAATTTCCTCGAAGAGGCCGAGAAGCGCGACCACCGCAAGCTGGGCCGCGAGATGAGCCTGTTTCACATGCAGGAAGAGGCGCCGGGACAGGTGTTCTGGCACCCCAACGGCTGGACGATCTATACCCAGTTGCAGGACTACATGCGCCGCAAGCAGCGCGCCGGGGGCTATCGCGAGATCAACACGCCGCAGGTCGTGGACCGCAAGCTGTGGGAGAAATCCGGCCACTGGGACAAGTACCAGCACCACATGTTCATCGTGGAGGTGGACGAAAGCCGCGACGGCGAGGATGACGACGCGGGCGTCAAGAACAAGGAGCAGACGCGGATCAACGCGCTGAAGCCGATGAACTGTCCCTGCCACGTGCAGGTGTTCAACCAGGGTCTGAAATCCTATCGCGACCTGCCTTTGCGGCTGGCCGAGTTCGGCTCGTGTGCGCGGTTCGAGCCATCGGGCGCGCTGCACGGGATCATGCGGGTGCGCGGGTTCACGCAGGATGACGCGCATATCTTCTGCACCGAAGAGCAGATCCAGGAGGAATGCGCGCGGTTCATCGATTTCCTCGCGGATGTCTACCGCGAGCTTGGTTTCCCGGAGTTCGAGATCCGGTTCGCAACGCGGCCCGAAAAGCGCGTGGGCACGGATGAAAGCTGGGACTATGTCGAAGGCGCGCTGGAAAACGCGATCAAGGCGGTGGGGCGTGACTATACGCTGGAGCCGGGCGATGGCGCGTTTTACGGGCCCAAGCTGGACTTTTACCTGACCGACGCCATCGGCCGGGTCTGGCAATGCGGCACGTTTCAGGTGGACCCCAACCTGCCCGAGCGGCTGGATGCGACCTATATCGGCGCGGATGGCGAAAAGCACCGGCCTTACATGCTGCACCGCGCGACGCTGGGCAGCTTCGAGCGGTTCATCGGCATCCTGATCGAGAACTGGGAAGGCAAGCTGCCCTTCTGGCTGGCCCCCAGGCAAGTGGTCGTGGCCTCGATCGTGTCCGAGGCGAACGAGTACGTGCTGGACGTGGTCGATCAGTTGAAGGCCGCGGGCGTTCGGGCCGAGGCGGATTTGCGCAACGAGAAGATCAACTACAAGGTCCGCGAACACTCTGTGGGCAAGGTGCCGGTGATCCTGGCCGTGGGGATGCGCGAGGTCGAGGAAAAGACCGTGTCGGTACGGCGGCTGGGCGAAAAACAGACCAGTGTGCAGGGCCTGGAGGAGGTCACGGCATGGCTGGCCAAGGACGCGACGCCACCCGATCTCGCCTGACGCCTATTGCAAGGAACCGCACGCCCCGGGCTTGACCCGGGGCCTCTTGCCCTTCCGCGCGAGGCCCCGGCTCGGGGTCCGGGGCGGGGTGAGCTTTTGTCAGCCGAGGTTCAGAAATGGGCCTTGGGTTCGTCGGGTTTGCCGGCGGCGATGGCCAATAGGCCGGCCAGCCCGACGAAGCCGATGGGAAAAAGCGTGAAGGGCCCGATGCCGAACGTGTAGGTCATCAGCGCCGCCGAGATCAGCATCAGGATGCCGCCCCAGAGCGCCCGGGCCTTGGCCATGGCCGCCCCGGCAATGGCCAAGAGCGGCGAGACGAAGCTGGCGGTGCGCACAAGTCCTTCGCGGTCGAGCGCGGAAGCCAGCCCCTCGACCTCACCGTATTCGCGAATGAACTCCGTATAGCCGAAGGTGAAGAAGCCCACGATCAGGGCGAGGCAGCCACCGATGAGGCCCAGAACAAGTGCCGCGTTGCGCATGGTCGTCTCCTGTCTGCTTTAGGTCAGCGCCGCCTGCACGTCCTTGCCCCAGCCGAGGTAGAGCGTGCCGCCATCGTCGATCAATGGGCGTTTCATCAGCGTGGGATGCGCGGCGAGCAGGTCGAGCGGGTCGCCCGCGCGTACGGCCTCGGACAGGTCGCGCCAGGTGGTGGAGCGGGTGTTGAGCAAGGCCGCGCCGAATTTTCCATGCGCCGCCCGCAGCACGTCGGCGGGCACGCCATCGGCGCGGACATCGCGAAACTCGGCGTTTTCAAGAGATTTCAGCGCCTTGCGGCAGGTGTCGCAGGTTTTCAGCCCGTAAAGGATCATGGTGTCGTCCGCTCACGTTTTCATCAGGTGACCCTACCTAAGCATGGGCCCGCCGTGTTTCACTTGCTTTTTACACGCTGTGCACAATCTTCATTACCGTGGTCTTGGTCTTGCAACCTCCGGCCGACGTGCCGGGGGCCAGCAGAGGCCCCTTGGCCGCATGGCCCGGCATACCCGGGGAATAGAACGGCAAGAAGGAGAAGCGGAATGCCGACAGGCACCGTTAAATGGTTCAATACGACGAAGGGCTATGGTTTCATCGCCCCGGAAGAAGGCGGCAAGGACGTCTTCGTGCATATCAGCCAGGTGGAACAATCCGGAATGACCGGCCTGGCCGACAATCAAAAGGTTGAATACGAGCTTCAGGAAGGCCGCGACGGTCGGCCCATGGCGGTCAATCTGAAGGCGGTCTGAAACCGCCCGAGCGTGTGTGCGACGCGAAAGAGCGGTTCAGGCCGGGTTGTCGGCCTGAACAACGTCCCAATTTTCCCCCATTGCGACGATGCAGGACGTGCCGGTGGCATACGTCACCACCAGCGTCCAGCCGCCGCTGTCATCCGTCCAGACCTCCATGACCTGATCGGGACCCTGGGTGCCCCGCGCGAGACGCGACTCGCCGAACTGGCGGGTCAGCTTCTGCGTCAGGCTGTGGCTGGGCGCGCAGAGGATGTCCGCGATGGGGCTGGCCGCAACCGCCGGAACGGCGCCGAGGGCGGCCAGGGTGACGGGGATGATACACCTGAACATGGGGCTACTCCTGTAAATCACCGGGAGACGACATGTAACAGATTTATGACCGCAAGTATAGTGCGCGTATATACGCAAGATATACGCCCGTGCCCGCCGGACCGCCGCCGTCACACGAAAAAAGAGCGCACCCCCGGTACGCCCTTTTCACCGATTTCAGGTCCGTCGGCGGTGGATCAGAAGCAGCCCTTCTGCCCTTCGGCACAGTTGTGGGACTGGCGGGACTTGTGGACATAGTGCCGTTTCCTGGGCGCCGGGTGCTGCATGACCTGTTTGTAGCTTTGCGTCTGGTTCGGCTTGCCGCAGCAGATGACACCGGAAATGGTGATCGGCTGCAGGCCGTAGGGGCAATAGTTTTCCTTGGAATGATACGGATAGATCTTGGCATCGGCGAGCGCCGGCCCGGCGATGGCGGTCATGGCCAGCGCGGCCACGATGGGTTTAAGAATGCGCATAAGGTCCTCGTTCGCTATAATTTTTTTCAGCCCGTCCCACGGATACCAGATATGGTACGCGCTGGCGGGGGTGTGTCAATTTTTTTGATGTGGGATAGAGATAGGGAGATAGCGGCCGGTAAGAAGTAAATTGGCCTCTCACTAGAACGAACAAAACTTCTAGCGCCTAGAATCAACTATCCGAAGTAGATGACTTGCCAGAGATAATATCTCTGCTGCTTCTCGAGGGTCTTGCAAAGGTACTCGCCTGTGAGAGTGCGGGTTTTTGTACGAACCGACTGCACCAACAAAAAGTGCCGCAAGCGCCTCCCTTTCTCCAACTTCAGTAGATAAATCAGTTAGAGGCCCATTTTCCTTGTGAAAGGCTTTCCGCATTAGGTTGACGCCCAGATCTGCATCCACGAAGCCCCCGGCCTCCCGGACCTGAATCTCCACCGCACGCATAGCTTGGAAAACTGCCGTCGGATAATCGATCCTTAGAAACGAAATCCAAGCATCAGACAACAAATTCGGATGCAGACTGTCTCTTAGAAGGGCGACACTTGCCGAAAATTGTACGGTGTTTTCCTCGTCACTGAGGGACATCCCGCGACGACTGACTACATACCAATCTTTGCTGTCTGGCGCAGGAACCAACAATTGTTGCGCGACTAACCACCAGAAAGCCTCCATGAATACAGCTTTAAGTTGCTTGGAGTATTCTTGCGGATAGCCGCTAGAGTTAGCGCCACGCCCAGCCGTTGGAAAACTATTTACCTCGTTATGAATGTTGAAGGTCGCGCTAAAAGGATCCCGGTCTCCAATTCTTTTCTTAAGATACTTCAAGCATTTTGCACCAAGCTCTTCAGGAGTGAGGGCAAGTATCACATCCACATTAGGAATCTCGGAGTAAATCTCGTTCATGAAACCAACCTCAACAACTCCACCACCTCACATCGCGGCCCCTCGTCCTGCAAGACAAACCGCACGCTCTCCCGCCACTCCGCCGCCTCATATTCCGGGAACCACGTGTCGGCGTCCTCGACGGCCAGGTCGACCTCGGTGATCACCAACCGGTCGGCGCGGGGCAGAAGGGCATCGTAGATCCCGGCCCCGCCGATGCCGCAGATATGGGCATAGCCGGCGGCATGCGCGGCGGCGATGGCGCTGTCGATGGAGGAATGGACGTGCTCGGCGCCGTCGGGCGCGCCGGAGGAGACCACGAGGTTCAGGCGGTTCGGCAGGGGGCGGTATTTCTCGGGCAGGCTTTCCCACGTGCGGCGGCCCATGATGCAGGCGGTGCCGGTGGTCTCGCGCGAAAAGAACTTGAGGTCGGCGGGGATGTGCCACGGGATGCCCCCCTGCCGCCCGATGGCACGGTTGCGGTCGGTCGCCACCACCAGCGAGATCATCAGACCGCCACCGGGGCGGGAATGTGCGGGTCGGGGTCGTAGCCGGTGATCTCGAAATCCTCAAAGCGGAAGTCGAAGATCGATTTGACCTCACGGGTGATGCGCAGCGTCGGTAGCGGCTTGGGCGTGCGGGACAGTTGCAGTTTCACCTGGTCGACGTGGTTGGAATAGATATGCGCGTCGCCGAAGCTGTGGACGAAATCGCCGGGCTCGTAGCCGGTGACATGGGCCAGCATGTGCAGCAATAGCGCGTAGGAGGCGATGTTGAACGGCACGCCGAGGAACATATCGGCGGAGCGCTGGTACAGCTGCAGGTGCAGCTTGCCGCCATTGATGCGCACCTGCCAGAGCGTGTGACAGGGCGGCAGGGCCATGTCGGGCACGTCGCCCGGGTTCCAGGCCGAGACGATCAGGCGGCGGCTGTCGGGGGTGTCGCGGATCATCTGCATCAGGGTTTCGATCTGGTCGATCTCGCCCACCGGCCCCGGCCAGTGGCGCCACTGGTGGCCATAGACCGGCCCGAGGTCGCCGTCCGCGTCCGCCCATTCGTCCCAGATGGAAACGCCGTTTTCCTTGAGATACGCGATGTTGGTCTCGCCCGAGAGGAACCACAGCAGCTCGTGTATGATCGAGCGCAGGTGCAGTTTCTTGGTGGTCACCAGCGGGAAGCCGTCGGCCATGGCATAGCGCGATTGCAGCCCGAAGGCCAAGATCGTGCCGGTGCCGGTCCGGTCGGTCGAGGGCACGCCATGGGTCATCACATGGGCCAGTGCGTCGTGATATTGCTTCATCGGGTCTTTCCGCCGTTGGACATTTGCGGGGCGCGGACAACTAATGCGAGTCGCACCCCACTATATCTTGTGAGGCGGCGCAAACAATCCTCCAGATCGGGTGGCGGTTGCGGGGCAACACAGCCTGATTTTCCTGCCCCGGCGCATGAAAAAAACTTTGACTTTGCAGGCTTGCGCGCTGACTCTCGGGCAAAACAATACAAAAACGACCACATATTGAGGGCAGTACTCATCATGAACCGTTTCGTGGCATCACTCGTGCTGCCGGCGTTCCTGCTGGCATGTGGCGGGGGCAGCAACCCGTTCACCCCTGACCCCGCGGCGCCGGACCCCGGAACCGGCGGGGACGGTGACAACCCGGGCACCGACGCAGGCATCCCGACCGAGCTGGCCGGTGACCTGACCCGTCTGAACTACAACGCGGCGACGCAGACATTGACGGTCGAGGGGCTGACACTGGACGGAGGCGACGATCCGCTGGTGTACAGACGGCGCCCCGGCCTGGATCGGAACGGGTACGAAGCCTATACGTTCCAGGACGACGGGCGCGACCGTCACTATACGATCTACGTCGCAGAAGCCAACAACAACTCAGGTGTTCGAGCCGGTACGAGCGCCTCGGGAGGAGTGCGCAACCGGTTTTTCGGGGGTGGGTACTACGAGCGGGATGGTGACTTTTCGCCGGCAACGGGCCAGGTCAGCTATGCAGGTAACTACGTAGGCGTCACGAACCTGGCCGGAAGCGGCGAAGATCTCACGCCCCCTCCGGCCGGTCTGGACCCGGACCTTGTTCCGACCCAGGCGGCCGAGGTCACCGGGCGCGTGGAGCTTCAGGCAAATTTCGGAGATGACGCTGCGGTCGAAGGAAACATCATCGAACGTACGATCGTGGACGGCGGCACCGCGCTGCCCTCGATCGTCCTGGTCAACACACCGATAAGCTCCGATGGTACCTTCGTCGGTCAGGCCGAATACGAGCAGGGCGATTTTCCCGGTGAAAACGTGACCGGCCAGAAGATTGGCGATTACGGTGGTATTTTCGGAGGCACGAACGCGTCCGGCGTTGCGGGCGTCATCCACCTGGATGAATTCGACGGACCGAACAACCCGCTCGGCCTCGAAAACGAAGAGGAATATGGCGTTTTCGTGCTCGACCAATGTGGCCAACCTGTCGAAGACGCCGCTGGCTGTGCCGGCACGAACCCGTAACGCCCGCGCCACGGCCGCGTTTGCGCTGATCGCGGCGCTGTCGGCCTGGGGTCTTTCGGCCCCGGCCGAAGACGGCGTCGAGATGACCCTGCCCCAGGCGCAGGCGCTGGCCGTTCAGGCACTCAAGCAGAACCGCCCGAAGCTGGCCTATCAACTGAGCGAAGGCCTGCTCAAGGCCAACCCACGTGACGGTCAGGCGCATTACACGCAGGCGCTGGCTTTCGCGCAGGTCAAGGCCTACGGGTTTGGCCGCAAGTCCGCGCGCAAGGCGTTCAACACCGCCCAGACAGAGGTGCAGAAATACGAGGCCGCGCAGCTGGCCTCGCAGATGGCCTATGCCGACGACCGGCTGACCCTGTCGCAGTTCTGGCTGCGCCGCGCGGTGCAACACGCGCCGACCGAGGACGTGCGCCAGGAGTCGGTCAAGGCGTTCCGCACCGTGCGCGCGCACAACCCGCTGAACTTCAACCTGAAATTCTCGGTCTCGCCATCGGACAACGTCAACAACGGATCCAACAGCCCCTACAACATCATCGACGGCGTGCCGGTTGTGGGCGTGCTGTCGCCCAGCGCGCAGGCGATCGACGGGATCGTTGCCACCACCGATCTGCAGGGCAGCTATCGCATCGCCTACGGCGAGCGGTACATGACGCGGCTGACCGGGCGGGCCTATACGCGACAGGTGACGTTCAACGATGCCGTGCCGGGGCTGAGCGGATCGGACATTTCGTCCTCGCGGTTGCAGGTCGGGGTGAACCATCTGGCGGTCGACGCGTCCAAGCGCGGCCAGTGGGAATTCGACCTGACCGGCGGGCGCGTCTGGTACGGCGACAGCCCGCTTTACGATTTCGCGCGGCTGGGGGTCGAACGGCACAATCGCATTGGTGAGAACATGCGCCTCGGCTTTGGCGGCGCGGTCGAGTTCCAGGAAGACGAGACCTGGCCCTATAACGACGCCATGCAATACGAAGGCTTCGCGCAGCTGAGTTACAAGCTGGCGAATGGCGCGCGGATCGGCGGATATCTGAACTACCGCACCACCGAAACGGACGGGGTGAACCGCGCGCGCGACCAGTGGACCGGGATCGTCAGCTACACGATGGGGCGCGAGATCGGGCCGGCTCTGTTCAGCTTTCAGCTGGGCCACAGCCTTGTCGCGTACGACAAGTACCGCATCATCGGCCCCGTCCCCGGCGGGCGCAGCGACAACAGCACCTTCGGCGGCGTCACAGCGACCTTCCAGGACTGGAGCTATCTGGGCTTCGTGCCCACCGTGTCGGTGAACACCGAGGCGACGGATTCCAACATCAGCCGGTTCGACGTGGACGAAACCTCGGTCAGTTTCGGCATCCGCTCGGAATTCTGAGGCCCCCGCCCCCGCTCTGGACAGCGCGGTGCTTTCGGCTAACTGTGGTGGGGAAATCAAATACAAAGGAGCCGCACGCTTATGGCGCTGAAATACCTGCACACGATGGTCCGGGTGAAGGACCTGGAAAAATCCATGGCCTTCTACGAGCTTTTGGGCCTGAAGGAGACCCGGCGCATGGACAGCGAGGAGGGCCGCTTTTCGCTGATCTTCATGGCGCCGCCGGGGCAAGAGGAATGCCCGGTCGAGCTGACCTTCAACTGGGACGGCGACGACGACTTGCCCGATGACAGCCGGCATTTCGGCCATTTGGCCTATTCGGTCGATAACATCTACGACATGTGCAAGCACCTGCAGGACAACGGCGTGACCATCAACCGCCCGCCGCGCGACGGACGCATGGCCTTCGTGCGCAGCCCCGACAACATCTCGGTCGAGCTGTTGCAGGCGGGTGACGCGCTGGGGCCGGCAGAGCCCTGGGCCAGCATGGAAAGCACCGGGCACTGGTGATGGGTCTGCACCGTCTTCCGCTGATCGCGGCGGCGGTGCTGGCCGCCCCTGCCCCGGCCATGGCCGACGCGCTGGCCGAGGCGGCGGCGGACCAGGTGGGCGTGACGGTGATCTACGATCCGTCCTATGTCGGGCTGGACTTTCCCGGCGGCGACGTGCCGCGCGAACGGGGCGTGTGCACGGACGTGGTGATCCGGGCGTTGCGCGATGCCTACGGGATCGACCTGCAACTGGCGGTGAACCGCGATATGAAAGCGGATTTTGCCGCCTACCCCGCCCTCTGGGGCCTTTCCACGACCGACCGCAACATCGACCACCGGCGGGTGCCGAACCTGGAAACCCTGCTGCGCCGGATCGGCGCGGCACGGGACCCGAGCGACGACCCGGACGATTTCGCGCCGGGCGATATCGTCAGCTGGCGGTTGGCGGGGTTGGGCCTGCCGCATATCGGGATCGTGTCCGAGGGCCGCAGCGCCGATGGCGCGCGCCCGCTGGTGACCCATAACATCGGCTGGGGGACGCGGACCGAGGACATCCTGTTCGACCATGACATGGTGCTGCGCGCGCGGCTGGACGCGGCCGCACGGGACCGGCTGCGGGCGTTGGCGCAATGAGGGCGTGGCGCGCGCTGGTCCTTGCGCTCTTGGCGCTGATGCCACTCAGGGCCGGGGCCGAGGGGTGCCGGCTGGCGCTGGTGCTGGCGGTCGACGTGTCGTCGTCGGTGGATGCTGCCGAGTATGACCTTCAGCGCGTCGGGCTGGCCGCGGCGCTCGATGCCGAGGAAGTACGCCACGCGATCCTGCGGGGCGCGCCGGGGCATGTGGCCCTGGCGGTCTACGAATGGTCCGGGTTCTACCAGCACAAGCTGCAACTGGACTGGACGGTGCTGGACGGCCCCGGCGCGATCGACGGCGCGGTCGAGACCCTGCTGAAGATGCGCCGCAGCCATGACGAGTTTCCCACCTCGATGGGGCCGGCGCTTGGCTATGGCGCGAGCCTTTTGCAAAAGGGGCCGGCCTGCGAGCGGCGGGTGATCGACGTGTCGGGCGACGGGGTGAACAACTATCGCTACGGCCCGCGCGAGGCGTACCGGCATTTCCCGATGCAGAACGTCACGGTGAACGGCCTGGTGGTGCTGGGCGAGGACCCCGGCGTGCTGACCTGGTACGGGGCGGAAGTGCTGCACGGGCCGGGCGCGTTTCTGGTGGTGGCCAACGGGTTCGACGAGTTCACCGAGGCGATGACCCGGAAACTCTATCGTGAAATCAACGATATCATCCTGGGCGGCGTGACCCGCCCCGGTCCGCACGGATGAGCCTGCGGGCGCTGGCCGTCTGTTGCGTTGCAATGTGGGCGGGCGTGGCCCACGCCGAGTGTCGGCAGGCGCTGGCGCTGGGGTTGGACGTGTCGGGATCGGTCGACGCGGGTGAATACCGGCTGCAGACCGACGGGCTGGCCTCCGCGCTCTTGGCGCCGGACGTGCAGGAGGCGTTCCTGGCGGTCCCCGAAGCCCCTGTGCGGCTGATGATCTACGAATGGAGCGGCGTACGGGACCAGCGCGTGCTGCTGGACTGGACCGAGATCGACGGCGCGGCGCGCCTGGCCGAGGTTGCGGCCCGCCTGCGGGCGACGCAAAAGGCCAGGGGCGACGACCCCACGACGGCGATCAGCGCGGCGATCCTGTTCGGGGTGGCGGCGCTGAGCCAGCAGGCGGGCTGCCTGCGGTGGACGCTGGACATCTCGGGCGACGGGCCGGCCAATATCGGGCTGCACCCGCGCGACCTGACCGAGGGGGATCTGGGCGACGTGACCGTCAACGGGCTGGTGATCGGGCCGCAATCGCGGTCGAACACGTCGAAGAACCTGCATAACGTCAAATCCTTGGAAGGCTATTTCCGCGCCTTCGTCCTGCACGGGCCCGGCGCCTTTGCCGAGACCGCGCGGGACCATGCGGATTTCGCCGCCGCCATGCGCCGCAAGCTGGTGCGCGAGCTGCAACTGCCGAACCTGTCCCGGCTCGTGCCGTCGCAGCCCGCGGGCCTGCGCCTGCCTTGAGGTGTATCGCGTCCGACCGGGGTTTTCAGCGCAAGGCGTAGCGCGGTCATCAACCGGAAGGGGCGCGGGTTTCCCGCGACACGTGTCAGTAGATATAGCGGATCTGGTCGGTCCAGTACCGTTCGACCCGGCGCAGGGCGCCGGTGATCTGGTCGATGCCGTCATGGCTAATCACGCCGCGCGATTGCAGCCCCTCGGCGTGCCGTTCGAACAGGCCGGCGACCACGTCGCGGATGCCCCGCCCCTTCTGCGTCAGCCGTACGCGGACCGAGCGGCGGTCGATCTCGCAGCGCTGGTGGTGCATGTAGTCCATCTCGACCAGCTTCTTGAGGTTGTAGCTGACATTGCTGCCCTGGTAATAGCCGCGGGTCTTGAGTTCGCCCGCCGTGACCTCATTGTCGCCGACATTGAACAGCAGCAGCGCCTGTACCGCGTTGATCTCTAGCACGCCGATGCGTTCGAACTCGTCCTTGATGACATCCAGAAGCAGCCGGTGCAGCCGCTCCACCAGTGACAGCGCATCGAGATACCCCGCCATGAACCCATCCGACTGCACAGCGGTCGGCATCTGTTGTTGAAAACTCATCACTGTCTCCGTGCGCTACTGCTCGGAGACCGATGTGACAAAGAAAGCCGAATAATCGGTTAAATGCCGCCAATACCGCGTAAAATGCGAACTATTTCGCGGCTTGAATCAGCCGGCGGAGGCGGCCCGGACCTGCCCGATCAGGCCGGCCAGGTGCGGCGGCGGTGGCGTCTGCCCCGTGACCCACTGGTAGAGGTCCTGGTCGTTCTCTTCCAGCAGCGCCTCGTAGAGGTCCAGTTCGGCCGGGGACAGCGCGGCCAGACGCGCCTCGGAAAAGCGCATCAGCAGGATGTCCATCTCCTTGGTGCCGCGCCGCATCGACCGCATGCGCAGCCGCTTCAGCCTGGTATCGCCGGTCTCGGTCACGGGCTGGATCAGACCCGGTCCTGCAGGGCCTTGCGCAGTTTTTTCTCAAGCAACCCAAGGCGTTCGGCGGTGCCGACGACCTGGGTACGCAGGGCGCGGATCTCGGTCACGAGTGCGGTCACGTCCGCATCCTCGGCGGCGTCGCTGGGGGCGTCGGGGCCGTCGCCCTCGGCCATGAGAAGCCAGCGCAGGCTGACGTTCAGCAGCCCGGAAATGGTGGAAAGCTTGTTCGCCCGCGGTTCTGTCACGTCGTCTTCCCAGCCCTGCAGGGTCTTGAGCTTGACGCCGAGGCGCTGCGCCATCTGCTTTTGCGTCATGCCCGCCGCCTCGCGCGCGCCCGCAAGGCGGTCACCGAACGTGGTGGCCTCGGGATCGTACCAGTCGTTTTGCGTTTCGGCGGTCATGGTCTTCCTTTCCGGGGCGTGGCCCATCGAATGCGTCTTGCCTAGCATACGGGCCATGACCTACGAAGACCACAGCCGAAAAACCACCCGAGGTGCGACATGAATCCGCTATCCGCGACATTGGCCCGTGTGAAACCCTCGCCGACCATGGCGATCTCTGCCAGGGCGCTGGAGATGAAGGCCGCCGGCGAGGACGTGATCGGCCTGAGCGCGGGCGAGCCCGACTTCGACACGCCCGAGAACATTCGCGCGGCGGGCATCCGCGCCATCGAGGAAGGCCGCACGCGCTATACCGCGCCCGACGGCATCCCCGAGCTGAAACAGGCGGTCTGCGCCAAGTTCAAGCGCGACAACGGGCTGGACTACACGCCCGCGCAGGTCAGCATCGCCTCGGGCGGCAAGCAAATCCTGTATAACGCGCTGATGGCCACGCTGAACCCCGGCGACGAGGTGGTGATCCCGGCGCCTTACTGGGTCAGCTACCCGGACATGGTGACGCTGGCGGGGGGCACGCCGGTGATCGTCGAGGCGGGGATCGAGACCGGGTTCAAGCTGACGGCCGAGGCGCTGGAGGCGGCGATCACGCCGAAGACCCGCTGGTTCATCTTCAATTCGCCGTCCAATCCCACCGGGGCGGGGTATTCGTGGGACGACCTGAAGGCGCTGACGGATGTGCTGATGCGGCATCCGCATGTCTGGGTGATGACCGACGACATGTACGAACACCTGGCCTATGGCAATTTCCGCTTCTGCACGCCGGCGCAGGTGGAACCGGGCCTTTACGAGCGCACGCTGACCTGCAACGGGGTTTCCAAGGCCTACGCGATGACCGGTTGGCGGATCGGCTATGCCGCCGGGCCCGAGGTGCTGATCGGGGGGATGCGCAAGATCCAGTCGCAATCCACCTCGAACCCCTGTTCGATCAGCCAATGGGCCGCGGTCGAGGCGCTGAACGGCACGCAGGATTTTCTTGCCCCCCATAACGCGATCTTCGTACGGCGGCGCGACCTGGTGGTCGACGCGCTGAACGCGATCCCGGGCATCACCTGCCCGCGGCCCGAGGGGGCGTTCTATGTCTATCCTTCGATCGAAGGGCTGATCGGCAAGACCAGCGCGGGCGGCACGGCGATCGACAGCGACGAGGCCTTCGTGACGGCGCTGCTGGAGGAGACCGGCGTCGCGGTGGTGCATGGCGCGGCCTTCGGCCTGTCGCCCTATTTCCGTGTCAGTTACGCCACATCGGATGCCGCCCTGAAGGAGGCCTGCGCCCGGATAGCGGACTTTTGCGGGAAATTGTCGTAATGGATCAGGCGATTGACCGAAATCCTGTCACGTCGCAGGGGAGGCCCGCGTGAGCGGCGAGTTGCCAGACTATTACTTCCGCGTCCGCGAGAACGGGGCGTTCGTGTTTCGCGTGGACACCGAGAACCGCCAGCGGCGGATCGAGATGGACCAGATCGCTGTCATCAACATCAAGAACGGACAGGTCAAACCCCACGGCGACCGCGAGCTTTCGGACGAGGACGCACGGGTCATCAAGGAATGGATGGATGCCCGCACCGAGTTGCTGGCAAGGCGGGACATCGACGATATTCACCGAGCGGTGGATTACCTGAACCTGACCACGCACTGGGCCCAATCGCGCGCCACGGATGACCAGCTGGAAGACGTGACAGACGCGCTCTTGATGGCGATGCACGACCTGCGCTCGGTGCTGGTGCGCAAGAAGGCGGACCGGCTGTTGGCCGGGGACAAAGACGACGATTAAGCCACCAATTTCCGCGCGGAAATTGGCCCGGAAAATGCGTATTTTCCGGAACAGGATTTACGCAAATCCTGGGGCATTTTCTTGCAAGAAAATGGTGCGGAAATTTGCAAATTTCCGCCCGCGCCCGGCGGGTTACGGCTGTGAAAGTTTCTCGCGCAGCACGGTCTTCACCACCTTGCCGTAGTTGTTCTTGGGCAATTCCTTCACCGCGAAATAGGCCTTGGGCCGCTTGAACCGCGCGATCCGGTCCAGGCAATGGGCGTCGAGTGCGGCGTCGTCCAGCGTCTCGCCCTTGGGCACCACGAAGGCCACAACCTCCTCGCCCCATTCGGCGCTTTGGCGGCCCACCACGGCCACCTCGGAGACATCTGCATGGGTCAGCAGCGCCTCCTCGACCTCGCGGGGATAGATGTTCTGGCCACCCGAGATGATCACGTCCTTGGAGCGGTCCTGCAACGTGAGATAGCCCTTTGCATCGAGGCTTCCCATGTCGCCGGTGAAAAGCCAGCCGTCGCGGATGGTTTCAGCGGTCGCGGCCTCGTTGCGCCAGTAGCCGGGCATCACCAGGTCGCCGCGCACCATGATCTCGCCCACCGTGCCGGGCGGCAGGGGGTTGCCCGCTGCGTCGCCCACGCGCAGTTCGACCCCGGCCTGGGCAAGGCCCACGGTGGCAAGCGCGCGCCGGGCGGCGACGTCTTCGCGCGACAGGGCGGTGATCGCCATAGGTGCTTCGCCCTGGCCGTAGATCTGGAGGAAGACAGACCCGAACACTTCCAGCGCCGCCTCGATATCGGCCACGTACATCGGGCCTCCGCCATAGACGATGCTGCGCAGGCCGGTGCCGTCGCGATCCTGCTCCCGCGCATGGTCGGTCAAACGGCGGACCATCGTGGGCGCGGCGAAAAGGTGCATCCGCCCGAACTGCGCCGCGAGGTCGAGGATTTCGCCCGGGTCCACGCCGCCGCTTTCGGGCACCACATGGCGGGCGCCCATCAGCACATGCACCAGGCTGTAGAGCCCGGCGCCATGGCTCATCGGCGCGGCATAGAGCGTGGTGTCTTGCGGGCCGACCGCATCGACCGAGGCGAGGTAGGCAAGGCTCATCGCCTGAAGCATCCGGTGGGTGATCTGCACGCCCTTGGGCCGCCCGGTGGTGCCGGAGGTGTAGAAAAGCCACGCAAGGTCCGACGGTGCCCGCGACACGAGGGGCAGCGCGTCGCCCGCGATCTCGTCCGGGGACGCCACCGGACAGGCGGCCCCCGCCAGCGCCCCCTCCAGCGCCCTGGCCTGCGCCCCGGTCGCGATGCAGAGCGACGCCTCGGCGTTGCCGAGAATCCAAGCCGCCTCCTGCCCGTGCAGACGGGCGTTGACCGGCACGGCCACGGCCCCGGCGATCCAACTGCCGAACAGCGCCACGAGATAGGCGGGGTGGTTCGCCATGAAGAGCGCAACGCGGTCGCCGGGACCGATCCCGCGCGCGACCAGGCCGCCGGCGAAGGCGGCCGCACGGGCGTGAAGCCCGGCGTAATCGGCAACGCTTTGCGTGCCGTGGAAAAGCGCGGGCGCGGTCCCGCGTGCCTCTGCCTGGCGCTCAAGCCAATGGGCGATGTTCATGCGCAACCTCGTGGCCAACGTGTTGCCGCTAGTGTTTCCGCGACCGCCGGTCAGTTCAATCGCAAACTCTGCCGCTGCATCGCGGTGCGCGCATTGGATGGCGAAAAGCCACTCGCCTGTGACGCCTTTGATTTTCCCCTCGCAATCCGGCGCCAAATGCCCCAGATTTCCTTGCAAATAGGCGCTTTCAAGTAGGCCCGTCCTGGCCTATAAGCGCGCAAAACAAGACAGGCGCGGCCGGACGGGACAGTGGGTCGCGACCCTAGCTTCGAGGATACGGGATGCCGGACAAGACTTCCAAGACGAACCACGACGCGGATGTGGCGTTTATCAAAGCGCTGGCCGAGGTGCTGAACGACAACGACCTGACCGAACTGGAGGTCAAGCGCGAATACGGCGACGACGATACGCTGAACGTGCGCGTCAGCCGCAAGCAGAAGGTGGTCCAGCAGATGTCGGCGCCCGCCCCTGCATTGGCGGCGCCGGCCGCGCCCTCTGCCCCGGCCGCGTCAGCGGCGTCGGACGCCCCCGCGCCGTCCGAGGACCCGGCCAGCCATCCCGGTGCGGTCACCTCGCCCATGGTGGGCACGATCTACATGCAGGCCGAACCCGGCGCGCCGGCCTTCGTCGCGGTGGGTCAGCAGGTGGCCGAGGGCGATACGCTGCTGATCGTCGAGGCGATGAAGACCATGAACCACATCCCCGCCCCGCGTGCCGGGACCGTGAAGCGCATCCTGGTCGAGGACGGCGCCGCGGTGGAATACGGCGCCCCCCTGATGATCATCGAATAAGGGCCAAGCGATGTTCGACAAGATCCTTGTGGCCAACCGGGGCGAGATCGCCCTGCGGGTGATCCGCGCCGCGCGCGAGATGGGCATCCGGACCGTCGCGGTGCATTCGACTGCCGATGCCGACGCGATGCATGTGCGCATGGCCGACGAATCCGTCTGTATCGGCCCTCCGCCGGGATCCGAGAGCTACCTGTCGATCCCGTCGATCATCGCCGCCTGCGAGGTGACGGGCGCGCAGGCCATCCACCCCGGTTACGGTTTTCTGTCCGAGAACGCCAATTTCGTGCAGATCGTCGAGGACCATGACCTGACCTTCATCGGCCCCACGGCCGAGCATATCCGGGTGATGGGCGACAAGATCACCGCCAAGGACACGATGAAGGCGCTTGGCGTGCCCTGCGTGCCGGGCTCGGAGGGCGGCGTGCCGGACCTTGCGGCGGCCAAGGCGCTGGGGGACGAGATCGGATATCCGGTGATCGTCAAGGCCACCGCCGGCGGTGGCGGGCGCGGCATGAAGGTGGCAAAGACCGCCGCCGAGATGGAGCATGCCTTTCTGACCGCGCGGTCCGAGGCCAAGGCGGCCTTCGGCAATGACGAGGTCTATATCGAGAAGTACCTGACCACGCCGCGCCATATCGAGATCCAGGTCTTTGGCGACGGCAAGGGCCGCGCGGTGCACCTGGGCGAGCGCGACTGTTCTCTGCAGCGCCGCCACCAGAAGGTGTTCGAGGAGGCCCCCGGCCCCTGCATCACTGAAGAAGAGCGCGCGCGGATCGGCAAGACCTGCGCCGACGCGGTGGCCAAGATCGACTATGCCGGTGCGGGCACTATCGAGTTTCTCTACGAGAAGGGCGAGTTCTATTTCATCGAGATGAACACGCGCCTGCAGGTCGAGCACCCGGTGACCGAGGCGATCTTCGGTGTCGACCTGGTGCAGGAACAGATCCGCGTGGCCGAGGGGCTGCCGATGTCCTTCACCCAGGAGAACCTGAAGATCAACGGTCATGCCATCGAGGTCCGCATCAACGCCGAGAAGCTACCGACCTTCTCGCCCCGGCCTGGCCGGATCACGCAGTTCCACGCCCCTGGCGGCCTGGGCGTGCGGATGGATTCGGCGCTGTACGATGGCTATTCGATCCCGCCCTATTACGATTCCCTGATCGGCAAGCTGATCGTGCATGGGCAGGACCGTGCCACCGCGCTGGCGCGGCTGAACCGCGCCCTGGGCGAGCTGATTGTCGATGGTGTCGACACCACGGTGCCGCTGTTTCACGCGCTGTTGCAGGAGCCCGACATCCACTCGGGCGACTACAACATCCACTGGCTGGAACACTGGCTGGAAACCAACCTGCAGGAGGGCTGAGGCCGCCATGCCCCGGTCCTGGGGCCTGTGCGATGCCAGCCGGACATCATCACGCCTCGGCGTCGATCAGCGTGAAACTCGCGCGCGCGATGGGGCCGGAGCGGTAATAATCCGACAGCCCCTCGCGCAGCGATGGCGGCAATTGCGTCCAGTCGGTCCAGTCCACCTCGAACCCGTTGGCGGTGGCGGCCTGGGTGATCGCGCCGCGGCTGGGGATCATGTGCGGCGCGCGGGCCGTGCCCCCGGCGGCGCGGCGCGGTTCCAGCCGCAAGAGCGGCTCCGCCGAGGTGGCCAGCACCCCGTCCCCCATCACCATCCTGGGGCGAAGCCTGGCGATATCCTCGAAGACCTCGTGGAGGTCGGACACGTCGCGCAGCACGTCCATCAGCACCACGAGGTCGAACCTCTTGTCCATGTCGGCGGCGGTTTGCAGAAAGTCGAGCGGCGCGGCGCGGCGCATCTCGACCCGTTCCCGCGCCCCGATGGAGGGCAGACCGTCGAATTGGGCGATAAGCTCGTCCTGCGCCTCGACCCCGACAACCTGCAGGGCGCCGGCCTGCGCCAAGTCGGCGCACCACTTGCCATCCCCGGCGCCGAGATAGAGCACGCTGCTGTCGGTGATGACATGACGAAAACAGTCGAACAGCATCCCGTACCGCGCCTGCCGCCTGTTGGCGCGTTGTCGCAATGTAACCTCGACGGTGCCGGGATCACCGGTCGCGCCCCTATCCGGCGCGTTATTCAGGTCGTCCATGTCATCTCCTTTGCCATGACCCGGGCAAACGCTTAGCATGACATCCCGTAACGAACGGTAAACGCCGCCCTGCCCGCCGACACGAGTGTCCATGTCCAACCGCCAGCCGCCTCTCGATCCGGAACTCCTGCTGCAGGCCTACGCGGCGGGAATTTTCCCGATGGCCGAGTCGCGCGACGATCCGGAGCTGTTCTGGGTCGATCCGCGGTTGCGCGGCGTGCTGCCGCTCGACGGGTTTCACGTGTCGCGGTCCCTGGCCCGCCGGGTGCGCCGGGGCGCCTACACCGCCACGCTCAATGCCGATTTCAAGGGCACCGTCGACGGCTGTGCCGCCCGTTCAGAAACCTGGATCAACGGTCCGATCCGGGCGCTTTACATGGACCTGCACCGCATGGGCCACGCGCATTCGATGGAGATCTGGCAGGACGGCGTGCTGGCGGGCGGGGTCTATGGCGTGACGCTAGGCGCGGCCTTTTTCGGCGAAAGCATGTTCTCGCGCCGCACCGATGCGTCGAAACTGGCGCTGGCGCACCTGACCGGGCATCTTCGGCGCTGCGGCTTCGTCCTGTTCGACACGCAGTTTCAGACCGAGCACCTGGCCAGCCTGGGCGCGCAGGAGATTCCGCGGGCGACGTACCGCGAAGCGCTGGAACACGCGTTGCGCATCGATGCGGATATCAACCACCCGCCCTTCGACCCCGCGCCTCACTGGGTGATGCAGCGCAGCACCCAGATATCGTAGCGTTGATGTTCGACCGCGTTCAGCGCGGGCGACGAGGCCATCATCCAGCCCGAGAAGATCGGCGGCGCGTCCTCTTCGGGGTGGACCGTGAGAAAGGCGAAGGCGTCGCCCGCCGGGTTGCCCGCGGGATAGCGGCACTCGCCCAGCTCGATCCGCATCCGGCCGACATTGCCGGCGCTGGCATTGGCGATTTCCAGGTCGCCCGTCTCGGTGGTGATCTTGTCGACCCAGCGCAGCACGACGCCGGTGCCGACCTCGACCTGCTCCTGCGCCTGCGCCTGCGCGCCGGAGACACAGAGCAACGCCGCCAGAATGGCGGTCAAGGCACGATGGCGTCGGATCATTCGCCGGCCTCTTGTCCGGCCTCGTCGCCGGCCACGAACTTGGTGAGAAGCCCGATCAGGCTGACCGAGCCTTGGGTGAACTCGATCTCGTCACCGGCGGCGAAATAGAACGGCGAGCCGCCGGGCATGATTTCCACGAAGTTGCCCCCCAGCAGCCCCTCGGAGCTGATCGCGAGCGCGCTGTCGTCGGGCACCTCGATATCCTCGCGCACGGTAAAGACGGCGCGGGCGCGGTAGGTTTCGGGATCGAGCTGCATGTCGGTCACGCGCCCCACCTTGACCCCCGCGAGGCGCACATCGGTGCCCACGTCGATGCCGTCGGCGCTGCGGAAGCTGGCGCGCAACTCGTATTCCGAGGCGGCGGCGGAAAAGCCGCTGACCTGTCCGGCATAGATCACGAAGGCGGCGGCGATGGCCAGGACGGCCCCGCCGACGGCAACCTCGGTCAAGTTCTCGCTGGCCATGCGCGGCTCCTGGTTGAAAGCGTCCGGGGACGCCGGGTTACTCGGGGCTCCACGCCTCGTAGTCGCGCCGCTCGGCCGGTTCGGCCCGGCGGATCGAGCCCGCGGGGGCATAGGCCAGCGCGGTACCGGTGAGGTTTTCCTCGTGCGGCTTTTCCCACGGCTTGCGCTTGAACGGCGCCTCGGTGGGCGGCTCCTTGTAGGTGTGATGCAGCCAGCCATGCCACTCCGGGCTGACCCGGCTGGCCTCGGCCTCGCCGTTGAAGATCACCCAGCGGCGCTTGCCGTCGCCGGTCTGGTAGAAGATGTTGCCCTGATCGTCCTCACCGACCTTCACGCCCTTGCGCCGGGTGTGAATCATCGTGTTCAAAGTGGCGCCGTTCCACCAGGTGACGGCGCGCAAAAGAGAGGTGAGCAGACCCATCATGATCCTCCGAAACGTCGCTGGTCCCGATATGCCGCAGATTGTCGCCAAGGTCCAGCCCGCAGGAGGCCGCGGCGGCCTCTATCCGCCAGTCCGGCGCCTTTTCCGGCAAGCCCGCGCGTGACGCGCCGCGGCGCTGCTGGCTTGGTCCCTGCCTGTGCGGGCCAGCATTTTCTTGCAAAGAAAATGCCCATGAAAATCGACAGGATTTTCATGGGCGAATTTTTCGAAAATTTGACCGCGCCGGGGCGGAGGGTGCTCAGCTGGCGCTGGCCTCTTCCTTCTTGGCGTCGGCATGCACCATCAGCGGCGCAGCTTCGGCGGTGACCGCTTCCTCGTTCACCACGACCTCCTCGACATTGTCCATGCCGGGCAGTTCGAACATCGTGTCGAGAAGGATATCCTCGAGAATCGAACGCAGACCGCGCGCCCCGGTCTTGCGGGCGATCGCGCGCTTGGAAATCGCCGTCAGCGCATCTTCGGTGAAGGTCAGTTCGACATTCTCCAGTTCGAACAGGCGCTGGTACTGCTTGACCAGCGCGTTCTTGGGCTGGGTCAGGATCGTGACCAGCGCATCCTCGTCCAGGTCTTCCAGCGTCGCGATGACCGGCAGGCGACCGACGAATTCCGGGATCAGACCGAATTTCAGCAGGTCCTCGGGTTCGAGATCCTTGAAGACCTCGCCCACGTTGCGCTCATCCACGTTGCGCACGTCGGCGCCGAAGCCCATCGCGCTGCCCTTGCCGCGCTGGCTGATGATCTTGTCGAGGCCGGCGAAGGCACCGCCGCAGATGAACAGGATGTTCGTGGTGTCCACCTGCAGGAATTCCTGCTGCGGATGCTTGCGCCCGCCTTGCGGCGGCACGGCGGCCACGGTGCCTTCCATCAGTTTCAGAAGCGCCTGCTGCACGCCCTCGCCCGACACGTCGCGGGTGATCGAGGGGTTTTCCGACTTGCGGGTGATCTTGTCGACCTCGTCGATATAGACGATGCCGCGCTGCGCGCGTTCGACGTTGTACTCGGACGCCTGCAACAGCTTGAGGATGATGTTCTCGACATCCTCGCCCACATACCCGGCCTCGGTCAGCGTGGTGGCGTCGGCCATGGTGAAGGGCACGTCGAGGATCCGCGCAAGCGTCTGCGCCAGAAGCGTCTTGCCGCAGCCCGTCGGGCCGATCAGCAGGATGTTGGACTTTTGCAGTTCGATGTCGTTCTTGCCGGAATGGTTGAGGCGCTTGTAATGGTTGTGCACCGCGACCGACAGCACGCGCTTCGCCGTCGCCTGGCCGATCACGTAATCGTCCAGCACATCGCAGATCTCGCGCGGGGTGGGCACGCCATCCGTCGCCTTCAGGCCGGCGGTCTTGGTTTCCTCGCGGATGATGTCCATGCACAGTTCAACGCATTCGTCGCAGATGAAAACCGTGGGACCCGCGATCAGCTTTCGGACCTCGTGCTGGCTCTTGCCGCAGAAACTGCAGTAGAGCGTGTTCTTGCTGTCGCCACCGGAGTTGTTCGCCATTCTTGCACCTTTCGGCGTCCTGCGCCGTATGTCAGACCCATCATGTGCGCCACCCTGGATGGATGAGGCCGGTTCATCCGGCCCTTGCGCGGGTCGCTAGTTTCACGTCCGTTTGAGGCAGCTTAGGGCAGAGCGTTTGGCACCTCAATGTCAAAATCGCCCCTGCCCCCTCGCGTGCCGCGGATGCGCGGATCAGCTGTCGTCTTCGTCACCTTTCGCCCGGTTTTCCACGATTTCGTCGATCAGGCCCCAGTCCTTGGCCTGCTCGGGAGACATGAAGTTGTCGCGCTCCAGCGCCTCCTCGACCTTTTTCAGCGATTGTCCGGTGTGTTTTACGTAAATTTCGTTAAGACGCCGTTTCAGCTTCAGCGTTTCCTCGGCGTGGATCATGATGTCCGTCGCCTGGCCCTGGTAGCCGCCCGAGGGCTGGTGAACCATGATTCGGCTGTTGGGCAGCGAAAAGCGCATGCCCGCCGCGCCGGCGGTCAGCAGCAGGCTGCCCATGCTGGCGGCCTGGCCGATGACCAGCGTGCTGACCTTGGGCTTGATGTACTGCATCGTGTCATAGATCGACAGGCCGGAGGTCACCACGCCGCCGGGGCTGTTGATATACATCGAGATTTCCTTGGACGGGTTTTCCGCCTCGAGGTGCAGCAGCTGTGCTACGATCAGGCTGGACATGCCGTCATGCACCGGGCCGTTCACGAAGATGATCCGCTCCTTCAGCAGGCGCGAGAAGATGTCGTAGGCCCGTTCGCCACGGCTGGTCTGCTCGACCACCATGGGGACGAGCGTGTTCATGTAGGTTTCCATCGGGTCTGTCATGTTGCCTGCCTCTTGATGCACATCGGCCGGACCGTGGATCGGCCCGCGTCGGAGTGAACCTTATGCGTGGGCCGAAGGGGCTTCAAGAGCGGCCGGTGATTTTCGATTGCGCCCTGGGGGCCGTTTCGCCCGCGCCCGTCAAACACCGCTTTGGTGAAGGAATCGTTAAGTTTTGCGGGCCTCCGGCCGCGTTTCACGGCCCGTCCGGCTGCGACAAAAAATATCCCGCTATGTCAATCTGGCGCATTGCTCATTGCCGCGGGGCATTCTAGAACCTTCCACGTGTTGCGGGACACGTCGCGGGGGAGTCTGTCTGACCTTACTTCCCCAATCGGTGTCCCTGTATAAATGACCAGCAGGAGGCACCCAGATGGCAGACGCAGCCATTCACGGCCACGGACATGACGACAACCGCGGGTTCTTCACCCGCTGGTTCATGTCGACAAACCACAAGGATATCGGGATTCTCTACCTGGTGACGTCCGCATTCGTCGGGCTGATCTCGGTGGCGTTCACCGTCTACATGCGGCTCGAACTGATGGAGCCGGGCGTTCAGTACATGTGCATGGAAGGCGCCCGGTTCACCGCGGCGGCGGCCGGCGAATGTACCCCGAACGGACACCTCTGGAACGTCATGATCACCTATCACGGTGTGCTGATGATGTTCTTCGTGGTGATCCCCGCGCTCTTCGGCGGCTTCGGCAACTACTTTATGCCGCTGCAGATCGGCGCGCCGGACATGGCGTTTCCGCGCCTCAACAACCTCAGCTTCTGGCTCTATGTCACCGGCACGTCGCTGGGTGTGGCCTCGCTTCTGGCGCCGGGCGGCAACGGGCAGCTTGGCTCGGGCGTGGGCTGGGTGCTGTACCCGCCGCTCTCGACCAACGAGGCGGGCATGTCGATGGACCTGGCGATCTTTGCCGTGCACGTGTCGGGCGCAAGCTCGATCCTGGGCGCGATCAACATGATCACCACCTTCCTGAACATGCGCGCGCCGGGCATGACGCTATTCAAGGTGCCGCTGTTCTCGTGGTCGATCTTCGTCACCGCGTGGTTGATCCTGCTGGCGCTGCCGGTGCTGGCCGGCGCCATCACCATGCTGCTGACCGACCGCAACTTCGGCACGACCTTCTTCCAGCCTTCGGGCGGCGGTGACCCGGTGCTCTACCAGCACATCCTGTGGTTCTTCGGCCACCCGGAAGTGTACATCATCATCCTGCCCGGCTTCGGCATCATCAGCCATGTCATCGCGACCTTCGCGCGCAAGCCGATCTTCGGCTACCTGCCGATGGTCTGGGCGCTGATCGCCATCGGCTTCCTCGGCTTCGTCGTGTGGGCGCACCACATGTATACCGTGGGCATGTCGCTGACCCAGCAATCCTACTTCATGCTGGCCACGATGGTGATCGCGGTACCGACGGGCGTGAAGGTGTTCAGCTGGATCGCCACGATGTGGGGCGGCGCCATCGAGTTCAAGACGCCGATGCTCTGGGCGTTCGGCTTCCTGTTCCTGTTCACCGTGGGCGGCGTCACCGGCATCGTCCTGTCCCAGGCGGGCATCGACCGGGCGTACCATGACACCTACTACGTGGTGGCGCACTTCCACTACGTGATGTCGCTGGGCGCCGTCTTCGCCATCTTCGCGGGGGTCTACTTCTACTTCCCCAAGATGACCGGACGGATGTACCCGGAATGGGCCGGCAAGCTGCACTTCTGGGCGATGTTCATCGGTGCGAACCTGACCTTCTTCCCGCAACACTTTCTGGGACGTCAGGGGATGCCCCGCCGCTACATCGACTACCCCGAGGCCTTCGCGGTCTGGAACTACTGGTCGTCGCTGGGCGCCTTCCTGTCCTTCGCTTCGTTCATCTTCTTCTTCGGTGTGATCGCCTATTCGCTGTTCCGCGGCGCGCGGGTGACCCAAAACAACCCGTGGAACGAATATGCCGACACGCTGGAATGGACCCTGCCCTGCCCGCCGCCCGAACACACGTTCGAGCAGTTGCCCAAGCGGGAAGACTGGGACAAGCAGCCCGCGCATCACTAAGCGGCGGCTATCCAGCCTGAACCTTTCGACAGGCCCCGGAGCGATCCGGGGCCTTTCTCGTTCAAGAAAGGCGTCGCGGGATGATCTATCTTGCCTGCATACTGGTCATCGTGATCGGCGGTAGCGTGCTGCACCGCCGTCGCGCCGCGCCTTGGCGACTTTATGCCTTCGGGGTCGAGATCTACCTGCTGCTCTGCGTGGCAAGCCTCGCGCTCTCGCGTTTGGCACCCCAGCTGATCTGGGGTTTTCCGTTCGGCCGCGGCGGCGGCGCGACCGGGTGGCGCGGCGGCGACGCGCCGGTCTTCGAGGTCTTCGTCGCACCGCTGGTCGCGGTTCTTCTGGCCCTGCTGGGTCCTGCGCTCGTCTGTGCTCTCATGTGGTGGCAACAGCGCCTGGGCGCCATGCTCTACCCGTCTGCGACGCGCTGGCTTTTCTGGCCGATGGTGTCGGGGATGGTGCTGGTTCCCGGCGTGGTGACGCTGGTGCTGGTCAATGGCGGGGCGCAGGCTGCCGATCCGTCCGCGGTGGCGGGGCTGGGCCGGGTGACCCGCCTGATCGGCGAGGCCGCCCTTGTCGCGCTTGCCGCGCTGACCGTCTGGTCATTTCTGCGCCACCGTCGCGCCCGACGCTGAGCGGCAGGACCGCGCCGAACCGGGTGCCGTCACAAAAATTTAACGCATTCGCTGCGCCCCTGTTACGCAAAACCCGCTCTTTTCAGGACCAGACCGCGTTGCTGCGACGCGGATTTTGCCTGCAAAGAGGATTTCGACGATGTTTTCCAAACACGATTTCGGCACGCCGTGGGGCCACCGTGGCCAGTCCTGGAAAGACAAGTTTCCCGGCTTCTGGGACTGGTGCAATCCGCGCGACGACGACGCCCCTGCTACGCCCCCGACCGCATCCGATGACGTAGCGCGCGTCGTGGGCCGCAAGGCAAAGCTTGATCTTCTGGCAAACGACCTGTCCGGCGAAGACGGCGAGGCGGACGACCTGTTCATATCCGAGATCAACGGCAAGACCGTCGGCAACCGCAAGTTCTTCCTGCTGAAGGACGAGGAGTCCGGTGTCGTCGAAGGATTTCTCAAGATCAAGAAGGACGGCACGGTCAAGGTGAAAGCTTTCCCGTGGTTCGACGGCGAGCTTGATTTCACCTACCGGGTCTCGGACGGAGAGACAGAGAGCGACGAGGCGCATGTCACGGTCGAGATGCTGGGCCGCAAGGAGACGTTCACGCTCAACCTGCTGCACTTTGCCGACCAGGAAGCCGGCGCCGCCGCCGTGGCGGACGCGCCCAACTTCTCGGGTGTGCTGAACGCGCTGCGCGACGAGGACGTGGGCGCCGACGCGACGCTCACGCTTTCCTCGGGCGACGCCTTCATTCCGGGCCTCTTCTATGACGCCTCGGCGGCGGTTTTCGGCTCGGCCGGGATCGCCGACCTGCAAATCCAGAACGAGCTTGGCGTGCAGGCCATCGCCCTTGGCAATCACGAGTTCGACTTCGGCACCGCCACGCTGGCAAGCCTGATTTCGGGCGATGCGCCGGGCGATTTCTCGGCCCTGTCGGGCACCGACCTTGACGGCATGGATTTCGCCGGGGCGCTCTTCCCCTACCTGTCGGGCAACCTCGACTTTTCCACCGACGAAAACCTCGCGCCGCTGGCGGTCGAGGGCGGGCAGGCCCCGCAGGCGGGCGTCGTGACCTCATCGACCGTGATCGAACAGGACGGCGAACGCTTTGGCGTCATCGGGGCCACCACCCCGACGCTCGGCTCGATCTCATCGCCCGGTGGCGTGGGCATCGCCCCGGGCTGGGCCGGCACCGAGCCGACCGAGGCCGAGCTGGACGCGCTGGCCACCACGATTCAGGCCGAGGTCGACGCCCTGCTGGACGCGAACCCCACGATGGACAAGGTGATCCTGCTCGCGCACATGCAGCAGATCGACATCGAGTTCGCGCTGGCCGAACGGCTGTCGGACGTGGATATCATCGTCGCCGGCGGCTCGAACACGCGGCTTTTCGACGACAATGACCGGGCCCGCGACGGCGACAGCGATCAGGGCCAGTACCCGGCCTTCATCGACAACGCCGGCGGCACCACCACCGCGGTCGTCAACACGGATGGCAGCTACAAATACGTGGGGCGCCTGGTGATCGAGTTCGACGCCCATGGCAACATCATCCCCGAAAGCTATGACGCGGATGTCTCGGGCGCTTACGCCACCGACGACCAGGGCGTGGCGGACCTGAACGCCGATGGTCTGATCGACCCCGAGATCCAGGCCATCGCCGACGCGATCCAGGACCAGATCCTTGCGACCGAAGGCAATGTCTTCGGCATCTCGGACGTCTTCCTGAACGGCAACCGGTCCGGCACCGGCGCGGGCGACGACCCCGATGGCGTGCGCACCCAGGAAACCAACCTGGGCAACCTGACGGCGGACGCGAACCTGGACTATGCCAACGAGATACAGTCGGACACCGAGGTCTGGGTGTCGATCAAGAACGGCGGCGGCATCCGCGCCTCGATCGGACAGACAGTGGTGCCTGCCGGCGGAAGCGAACCGGTGCGCACCGTGAACGAGCAGATCCTCGACGGCGACGGCAACGTCGTGAAACCGACGGGCGGGATCAGCCAGAACGACATCCAGACCACGCTCGCGTTCAACAACGACCTCGTCGTCGGCCAGTTGACCGCGACCGAGCTGGTGGCGGTGCTGGAGCACGGCGTGGCCGCCCTGCCCGGCGTGGCGGGCCAGTTCATCCAGGTGGCGGGCGTGGAGTTCAGCTTTGACCCCGATGCGCCCGCCGGCGCGCGGATCGACGACGCGGCCTTTGTCGACCCCGACACCGGCGAGATCCGAGCGGTGCTTGTGGATGACGGCGTGATCGTGAACCCCGACCAGGAATACGGCGTGGTGACGCTGGGCTTCCTGGCCGCGCCGCGGTTTGACGATGACGGCACATTCATCGGCGGCGGTGACGGCTATCCCTTCCCCGAGGATTTCGACTTTACCGCCCTCGAAGTGGAAGGCGTGCAGACCGGCGATGCGACCTTCGCCGATGACGGCACCGAGCAGGACGCGCTGGCCGAGTACCTGCTGGACAACCACAACACCGCCGCCACGGCATTCGCCGAGGCCGATACCGGGCCGGACCTGGACACGCGCATTCAGAACCTTGCGTTCCAGGACGGCGCGGCGCTGGATGCGGCGGTGGACGCGGCGCTGACCCCGGTGGCGGACGAGTTTGTGTTCGTCTGACACCTCTACGCGATGTCGAAGCCCCCGGCGCGATCCGGGGTCTTCGCGTTTCGTGGCGCAAGTGAGCGTCGTGGACTGAGCGCTAAATGCTCGCCTCAAACCCTTTGGGGACACGTGTGATCCATAGCCCCTAGCGCCATTGACGGGCCGCGGTGCGGCGATCCGACGATGGTCCGGCAGTGCTTTATCCAAGCCAGATCCGAAACAGAATTGAGCGATGCACCGAGCGTCACCCAATCACCGGGCCGTGGGGGCTGCCCGGCGATGGCGCGGGGCCTGCGGCCTGACTCCGCGCTGGGGCTCGTAGATCTAACGTCTTTTATGTCTGGTCGTCCGCACCCCATGTCGGGATCGAGCCCGTTGCATGACACTGGTATCGCGCCCCCAGCCGGTTAACAGCCGCGAAGCGGCCCGGCCATCGTCAGCCCCTCCCTTGGGCTGGCGATTTGGCTGAGGTTGGGCGCAACGATCCTTCCGAGGATGTGTTTGGCAGGCATAAAGTGCTTCATAGTTGGTGTCGGATCACCACCCCAGGGGCTGACGCTCGCCTCCGTTGTGAACGGCAGCAAAGTCTACAGGGTACCGCCCCTGACGCGAACGCCTCCAAAAACTTTTCGGAAACAGGACCGAACCTCTGGCAAAAATGCAAAGACCCCGGCGCATTCCGGGACCTTATTCATCTTCACGCCACGGCCCGCTACTCTTCACCCACACATCCCGGACGTGATCGGGGATCTCTTGCGAAATGCGGCAGGTTTACATTTACCATGATATATATCATGGTAAATGAAATACAGAATCAAAGGAGCCGACCCATGTCCCTCAGCGTTTTCGCCACCATCCACCCCAAGCCAGAGTGCCTGATCGAGGCCCGCGACGCCATCCTCGGCATCCTGTCCGAGACCCGCGCCGAAGCGGGCTGCCAGCATTTCACCCTGCACCGCAACCTCGACAGCGACACCCTGCACCTGACCGAGATCTGGGACGATCAGGCAGCCTTCGACGCGCATCACGCCCAAGCCTATACCCGCGCGGTGTTCGAGCGTTACGAGCATCTCTTGGCCGCGCCGGTGGAGCTGACCTTCATGCACCCTCTGGCCTGAAAGCCCGTCCCATGTTCTTTCTCAAGGACCTGCCCACGCGGCGCATGATCGAAAGCTATTCCGGCCATTACGACACAAACCCGGAGACGATCCGCGAGGGGCTGACCCTGCTGCGGCGGGCCAGCCTGCTGATCCGCCTGCTGGATGCCTATTTCGCGGGGCACGGGCTGTCGCAGCTGCGTTTTCTGTTCCTGATCGTGATCGACCGCGAGGAAGACCGCGACAGCCTGACCGTGGGCGAGATCACCGAGCGGCTGGATGTCTCCGGCCCGGTGGTTGCGCGCACCCTGCGGACGCTGCTGGACGATGGGTTGGTGACCAAGACCACGGACGAAGGCGACAGCCGCCTCCGGCATATTGCCCTGACGCCCGAGGGGCGGGACAGGCTGACGGCCATCCTGCCCGGCTATTTCCGGATCATCGCGGACGAGATGGAGGGCACGGCATCATGAGACGCGTCTTGCGGATATTCCTGGTGTGGCTGGTTGTCTGGCCACTGGTGATGGCAGGGTTGGTAATTCTACGAACCATCGGGCCGCACTGGCCGATGGCGGTGCGGACATTGGTGCTGACGGGCGTGCTGGTCCCGCTCATCTCGCTGGGGATCACACCATTGGTCGCGTGGCTAATCGCCGGCCTCTACCGGCAATAATGCAAAAGCCCCGGTGGAACCGGGGCTTTTAGAAGCGCAAAACCGCAAAGCGCGACATCACCGCCCGAAGTTGAACCGCCGCATCACGATCAGGGACACCTGAAAGCTGTCATCGTCCTGCACGATGGGCGAATCCGCCGCGTCGCCCACATAGCGGTTCCAGGCCAGGGTCCCGTCGAGATACCAGTTCTGCGACAGCTCGTACTGTGCGCCGACCTCGATCCCCGCGCTGACGAGACCTGAGCCGGGCGCGTAGGCGGGAAAGGCCGAGAGGGTCGCCTCGGCCGGGGTCACGCCGAAATAGGTGGACGTATAATCACCCGAGCCCCAAAGCGCGCGCGGCCCCACCGTCACCGTCCAGTCCTCGGACGGACGGAAGATCGCGTCGGCGCCAAGCTCGCCCACCCAGCTTTCGTGGCCGATCACGCCATAGCGCACATCGGCGAAGGCCTGGAAGTTCTCGGCGGTGTAGCCGACGCCGCCGCCGAGTTCGAAGCTGAAGTCGACATCGCGCAAGCCGGTCAGTTCCACGTGCTCGGAACTGTCGCGTTTGCGGATCACCCGGATCGAGCCACGGGGCCGCCAGCCCAGATCGACGGCATTGGGATCGGGATCGCCGAATTCGAGACGACCGATCCTGAGGTGGCCGAACCCGAAACCGCCGGTGACCCCGGCCTCGTAATCGTCGGAGCCGAAATATTCGGGCTGGTAAATCCCGCCGATGCCCGCCGCTAAGGACAGGCTGGGCCCGGACTGCGCCATCGCCATACCTGGAAGAAGGGGAGCCATGGCGGCGATCAGGAAAGTGTATTTCATATGTTGTCCCTGTACGTCTTTGGGGGGGGAGGCCTCTGCCACGTCGGGCGTCAGCTCAGGTTACCGTTGTACCAGTCATGCAGCGACACCTCGGTGTCGGCCCCGGCCTCGCTCAGCATTTGGGCGAAGGCTTCGGGGTCCTGGGTGCCGCCGTCGCGACCGCGATAATGGTAGGGGATCACCATTGCGGGAGCGAATTCGGCCACCGCGTCGGCGGCCTGTTCGGCGGTCATGGTGAAAGGCAGGTTCATGCACACCAACGCAAGGTCGATGTCCTGCAGGCCGCGCATCTCGTCGGTGCCTTCGGTGTCGCCGGAAATATAGATACGGCCCGCATCGGTCGTCACGACAAACCCGATATCGCCGCGCTCCTGCGGGTGGAAATCCATCCGGCCCTCGGTGATGTTGTAGGCGGGCACGGCCTCGATCCCGAGTCCAATCATCTCGGTGGTCTCGCCCGCCGCGATGGCCTGCGCGCGGCCCTGCATGTCCTCGGGCATCATGCCCATCACGTCGGCATTGGTCAGGATCGGCACCTCGGGCAATGCCGCCAGAAGGTCGGCGCTGTAGTGGTCGCCGTGGCGGTGGGTGACCAGGATCAGCTCGGGCGCGGGCAGGCCCTCATAGTCCGCCGCCGCGCCCACCGGATCGACATAGACCACGCCCGCCGACGTCTCCATCACGAAGGACGCATGCGAGATCGGGTGAAGGGTCACGCCCCCGTCGAGAACGCTCATGCTGGCGCCCTCTTCGGCAGCAAGGGCAAGCGAGGGCAGCACGGTCACGGTGCCGGCCGCGGCGCTGCCGATCAGGAAATTGCGTCTGGTGGTCATGGGAACCCTCCCGGTCTGTTGCATCGGTTGGCGGACCGGCGGAAGGCCGGACCGCGGTTCGCCAAGAAGGATAGTACGATCGACGGCCGCGGCGAGGGGCACGGGCCGACATCTGCGAAAATCGACGCAAAGGATCAATAGCCGCCGGATTTCCAGCCCATGAAAGCCTTGGTCACCTCTTCGGAGATGTCCCAAGTCACGCGCATGCCATCCCGGACAAAGGCTGTGTCACCGGGGCCAAGGTCCAGCGCATCGCCCGTGGCATGATCGGTGATGCGGCAGCGGCCCTGAAGAATGACCATCATTTCGTCGCCCTGCTCGGTGCAGTCGAACGCGCCTTCGGAACAGCGCCAGATGCCCGCCCGCGTGGCATGGCCCGGCCCGCCGGCATCCAGCCGCCCGTGGCAGACCGGATCGCCCCGCACGATCCTGTAGTCGCTCTGCGGCGCATCAAAGGGCCAGTGCTCCAGCGGTCCGACATCGTCTCCGGGTCTGTATCTGCGCATCTATCCCTCCAGCGTGACCAGGTCTGCGAAATGCTCCTGCACGACCGCCTGCACGATGCCGCCGACCCGCCGCGCCAGCGCCGCATGGGCCGCCCGCCGGCGCCAGACCAGGCCGATGGACCGGGCGAGACGGCCATCGCGGAAGGGCCGGATCGCCACGTCGTCCTCCTTGCCGTCCACCTCGGACCGGACATAGAGCGCGGGCAGGAAACTGACACCCATCCCCAGCGCCGTCATCTGGCGCAGCGCATCCAGGCTGGTGCCTTCGTAATCCTGCCGCAGCCGCGCGCCCACATCCTCGCACAGCCGCAGCATCTGGCCATGCAACAGGTAGGCATCGGACAGCGACAGCACATCCTGCCCGTGCAGGTCCGCCGCCTCGACACGCGCCTGTCCGGCCAGCGGATGGTCCTGTGCCACGGCCAGCTTCAACGGCTCGCGAAAGAGGCGCATCACGTCGAGATCGGCGGATTGCACCGGCAGCTGCGTCAGGATCATGTCGTGCCGCCCCTCGATCAGGTCATCCTGCAAGCTGCGCGGCGCGGCATCGCGAATGACCAGCTTCAGCGCCGGATACGCCCGATGCAGGCGCCGGGTCACGAATGGCAGAAGATATGGCCCCAGCGTCGGCGTGGTGCCAAGATGCAGCGTGCCGCCGATGCCGTCCCGCGCCGCGCGGGCCCGTTGCGTTAGCGTTTCGATTTCGTCGATCACCTTTCGGGCCTGCTCGCGGACCTCGCGCCCCGCCGGCGTCAGGACGGCGCCGCGTCGCCCCCGCTCCACCAGGTCGACGCCAAGCGCGGATTCCAGCCGAACGATCTGCTGGCTGAGCGACGGCTGGCTGATCCCAGCGCGTTCAGCGGCCTTGCGATAATGGCCCGCCTCGCAGAGCGACAGGAAATAGCGCAACTGGCGCAAGGTGATCTCGTCCATGCCATGGTCCTCGTCTCGAGCTTTTTCAAGATAGGGTTTTCCTATCGGATTTTCAGCTTCGATAGGATTTAACCGCGGCCCGCCCCTTCCCATGTCTTTTTCACGATTGACCGAACAGCATCACCAAGGGAGGACCCTGATGAAACGCCGCATTCTTTCGCCCAAGAGCCTGAAAGCCCGGATCGACACGCTGACCCGCCGGCACCGCGAGCTTGACCTGCGCATCACGCGCGAGGAAAGCCGCCCGGCCGCCGACACGCTGCGCCTCAAGCAGTTGAAGCAGGAAAGGCTGGGGCTGCGCGATGCGATCCGGCTGACGCAGACGCTGCTCAAGCGTCTAGACCCGCGCCCCGCCCGCCGCGGCTGGCAGCAGCAGTTTCATTCGGGGTAAGGCGATGGTCGATTTCTACATCGCGCTGATGGCGCCGCGCTTTCTGCGCGGCCAGAACCTGGATGACCTCGAGGAGGCTTTGGCAGACGACTGATTTCGTGCCGGGGGCCGTTCCCTCATCCCGGCCCCCGGTGCGCGGCGACGCGCCCGGATCGCGCGAAAATCACGCGCGCAGGTCGCTTGCCCCGGGGCGGGGTCACGGTAATGAACAGGGGCGTTACCGTGGCACCCGCCCCTTGGGCGATGTTGGGACCCATCAAACACCGCGTTTGGCGCAGACGGCACTGCGGTCCGACGTATGCGTCTCGGTCCCAATTCGACCGATCACGCAAAGGATTCATTTAATGCGCACAGCACAGCTCAACCGCCGCGCCGGTGAAGCGACGCGGCGATGCGCGGTCCTGACGCTCAGCCGCGCGCGTCGCGCACGTTGGGATGTTCCGACGGACGGAACGGCACCTCGCACACCTCCGCAGCGGCCGCCTGGCCGGAATGCTCGGCATAGGCCTCGGGCAATTCCACGCGCAACCGCGATCCGACATCCGACAGCCGCCACGGCACGAAGGCCAGCGCGATGTTCACCTCCAACTCCGGCGACCACCAGGCGGAGGTGACGTATCCCACCCGACAGCCCTCGTCGTCCTGCACCAGCCAGAAATCGGACGGGTAATCCGTCACCGGCAAGCCATCCATCTTGATCCCGACCATCTTGAGGCGGAAGGGATATTCCCCCGCCTCGATCGCGTCACGCTGACGTTCCAGGGCCGCCTTGCCGATATACTCCGCCGGTTTCTCTTTCGGCACCTGGTAGGCCAGGTTCACCTGGAAGGGCGAGGTTTCGTGATCCATGTCCTGCCCCCAGGACAGGATGCCGGCCGCGATCCGGCGGTGATGCCCGGGGGCGATCACCCGCAGGCCATAGCGCGCGCCGGTGCCGCGAATGGCGTACCACACTTTCTCGGCGTTCTCGGACGCGTCCCGCACGTAGACCTCATAGCCCTTCTCGCCGGAAAATCCGGTCTGGCTGATGACCACGGGGGCCCCGCCGATCGTGGCTTCCATCATGCCGTAATAAGGCACGTCGCGCAGCGTCTCGTCCACCAGGTCGACCATCAGGTCCTCGGACAACGGCCCCTGGACCTGCAAGGGCGCGACGTCGATCTCGTCGATCTCGACATCCCATTTGCCATGCACGTTGACGCCGCGCAGCCAAAGCAGGAGGTCCGAGTCCGAAATCGAGAACCAGAATTCATCCTTCGACAGCCGCAGCAGCACGGGATCGTTGAGGATCCCGCCCTTTTCGTCACAGAGGATGCAGTACTTGCCATGCATCGGCTCGATCTTCGTGGCATCACGGGTGATCACGAAATTGACGAAGGCCTCGGCGTCCGGCCCGTGCACCCGGATCTGCCGCTCCACGGCCACGTCCCAGAGGGTGACGCGATGCACCAGGCTGCGGTATTCCGCCATGGTGCCGCCATCCTCTTCGCGGACATAGCCGCGGGGGTGATACATCCGGTTATAGACCGTCGCGCGCCACGCCCCCGCCTCGACCGACAAGTGCCAGAAGGGCGATTTGCGGACCCGGGTGGAGACCAGCATCTCGACCGGGGTCGCGCCCGACTGGCGCAGGTTGACCGGCACGAGCCGGTCGCTCTGGTCGATTTCCGCAACGTTGGGATGGGTGAAGGTCCGGTTCTGTACGTCCTGCGATGTCATGGGCGACCTCCTTTTCCTAAGAGTGGAAACGCGTCACGGCCCGACCGCGTTCCGTCTGCCCCGGCCGCGCGGAAAAGCGTGTGCGGACCTCCGCCGAGGACCCGGCCCCGCGCCCATCTGCCGGACCCGGGCCGCCGGTCGTCGCATTTACGGGTTCCACCTCTCCCCTGCCCCATGGTATGCCCCGCAAGGTCAAAGCTGGGGGGAGGCCCGCATGTCCAAGGAAATCCGTCTTGCCTTCGCGCACCCGTCCGAGCGTGCGGACGCGACCGCCCCCGACGGCCCGCTCGACCGGATCTCGGTGCGCGACCACGTGGTCGAGGTCGAGATCGGCGCCTTCCAGGCCGAGCGCGGCACCACCCAGCGCGTCGCGTTCAACGTGGTGGTCGAGGTGCGCCCCATCACCGACCCGATCGACGATGACGTGGACCGCATCCTGAGCTACGACAAGGTGACCGAGGCGATTGCCGCCGAACTGGCCGAGGAACGCCTGAACCTTCTGGAGACGCTGGCCGAACGCATCGCCGAGCGTATCCTGTTGGAGCCGCAGGCGGTGCGCACCTTCGTGCGGGTCGAAAAGCTCGACCGCGGACCGGGGGCGCTTGGCGTCGAGATCGTGCGCTCGGTCGAGGACCTCAAGACCAAGCCGGTGGGGCATCACGCCGACACCACGCCGCATCCGCATGTCGTTTACCTCTCGAACACCGCCATCGGTTCGCCCAACCTGTCGCGCTGGCTGGATCAGCTTCAGGCGAGGGCCGAGCCGGTGATCCTGTGTGTCGGCCACAACCGCGTCGACAGCCCCAAGACCGGCCACCGCATGTCGCAGCGTCGCGTCGACCTGCTGGCGCTGGAACAGAACGCCTGGGTCCTGGCGGGCCGTGACGACCGCTGCGTCGTGGTCGGCACGCGGACCGAGTTGGACTGGGCCATGAAGAACGGCCAGATCAGCGTCTGGGCCCCGTCGAAGATTGTGCTGGACGCGGTCGACGGCCCGCGCACCGGCCCGGATGATCCCGTCGGTCTGGCGGCATGGTTTGCGGGCCACATGGACGCCTCCGATCTCTTGCTGATCGGCGAGGTGCCACCCAAGGACCCGCCCGTGCCGGTGCTGGTGCAGGACATCGCCCAAAGTGGCTTGTGAGACCCCGTCTCACAAGCCATCCCGGACCCGATCCGGGACCTCCCCGCCACCTCGCTCCACGACGTCCCGGACTTGATCCGGGACCTCTTAGCCGACCGGCACACCCCGCCCGGGCCTGACCCCGGACCTCGCTGCCTCAAGACCGACCGCCATGCCCCATTACCGTCCCATCCCCCGCACCGACCACGCCCGCCCCGACACCGCCCTTCCGCTCGCGGGCGGCTGGTGCTGGTTCGACACGGTCGAGGAGTTGCACCGGGACGCGCCCGCCCGCCTGATCCCGGCGCAGGACGCCCCGGCAGAGGTCCGGTCCCGCCTGATCGCGCCGCGTGCGCCCTTGGCCGGGCTGGACATGGCGCGCCCCGTCCTGATGGGCATCCTCAACGTCACGCCCGACAGCTTTTCCGACGGCGGTCAGCACAACGACCCCGGCGCGGCGCTGGCCCGGGCCGAGGCGATGACCGCCGCGGGCGCCGAAATCATCGACATCGGCGGCGAATCCACCCGCCCTGGCGCATCCGAAGTGCCCATGGACGAGGAAATCGCCCGCACCGCCCCGGTCATCGCCGCCCTGCGCCAGCGCTCGGACGTTCCCGTCTCCATAGACACCCGCAAGGCCCCCGTGGCCCGCGCCGCGCACGAGGCCGGCGCCAGCCTCGTCAACGACGTGGCGGGTTTCACCTTCGACCCGGCGCTCGCGCCCTTCTGCGCCGAGGCCGGCCTGCCGGTCTGCGTCATGCATGCCCAGGGCACGCCCGACGTGATGCAGAAGGACCCGCGCTATGATAACGTCGCGCTGGATGTCTACGACTGGCTCGAGGGCCGGATCGCCGCGCTCGAGGCGGCCGGCATTCCCCGCGACCGGATCATCGCCGACCCCGGCATCGGCTTCGGCAAGACCCTGGAGCACAACCTGACGCTACTGCACAATCTGGCGCTGTTTCACGGGCTTGGCTGCGCGGTTCTGCTGGGCGCGTCACGCAAGCGCTTCATCGGCACGATCGGCGGCACCGAAGAGGCGCGGCACCGGGCCCCCGGCTCCATCGCCGTGACGCTGGCCGGGGTGGCGCAGGGCATCCAGATCCACCGGGTGCATGACGTGGCCGAAACGCAAGAGGCGCTCAAACTGTGGATGGCCGCCACTATCGCGGCGGAAAATTAGGAATTTTCCAGCCGGATAAAATTCGTACGAATTTTATCCGGCGCCGAACAACCGTCTGAGCGCGCCCAGCTGGCTGAGCGCCACGCCCCCGAGGATCAGCGCAAGGCCGAGGTAGAGGCTGGGCGGCAGCGCCTCGAACAACACCACCGCGCCGAAGATAATCGACCAGATCGGCACCTGGTAGTTTACCAGGCTCAGAAAGACCGGCCCGGCGTCGCGGATCACCTGCACCAGCAGGATCTGCGCCACGCCCGTGGGCAACAGGCCAAGGTAGACGAGCGCCCACAACACCCGGCCCTGCGGCATCTCGGGCAGGCCCTCGGCCATCAGCGCGTAGGGCGTGAACACCACCGCCGCCACGGTCAGAACGGCGGCCGCCAGCGACAGACGGTCCACCTCCGGCGCGAGGCGCGTGAAGATCGACCCCACCGCGTAACACCCCGCCGCCGCGACGCAGGCCAGCCGCGCCAGCATCTCGAACTCGGCCCCGGTGGAGCGCAAGGCCTCCGGTCCGATCAGCACCGCCACGCCCAGCGTGCCCATAACGAACCCAACCGCGCGGCGCATGTGCATCCGCTCGCCCGGAACCAGAAAATGCGCCAGCGGCAGCACCAGCAGCGGCACGGCGGCCATGCAGACCCCGGCAAAGCCCGAGGCGACGACCTGCTGCCCCCAGCTGAGCAGGAAGAACGGCAAGGCGTTGGAGAAGAGCCCCATCGCCACGATGAACGCCCAGAGCCGCCCGGCCCCGGGCCCGCGGCGGCGCGGCAAGCCCCGGCCCGTCGCACGGCAGAGCACCAGCAGGAACACCGCTCCGAGGCAGAGCCGCACCGCCACCACGGTCAGCGGCCCGACGCCCTGAAGGGCCACGCTCACCGACATGAAGGACGCGCCCCAGATCATGCCCAGCGCACACAGCCTGAGCCAGTTCACCGGCGCGACGGCAATCGGATTTTCCATTCAGATCAACCCTCCGGTCATGCGGCAGCGTGTCAAAACGTCCCGAGTGCGTTGTCATTCGTTGCAGCGCAGTCAGGTTCTGGGACCGAAAGGAGGCGCATCATGGACATAGCCATCGGCGCCGCGGCCCTGTCGATCATCACACTGGTGATCGTTCTCATCCTCGCCGCGCGCAACAAGCAAAAGACCGAAAAGCGAAAGAAAGCGGACGTTCCGCCAAGTTCGCTTGCCAAGGACGGCGATCCGCACAAGCCGGTCGACTGACATCAACGAAAAGAGCCGGGGCACCTCCCCGGCTCTTTCCTTTTCCCGAGCGCCTCAGGCTCAGTTCTTTTCCTTGTCGACCATCTTGCCGGCGGAAATCCACGGCATCATGGCGCGCAGCTTCTCGCCCACTTCCTCGATCTGGTGCGCGTCGTTCATGCGGCGCGTGCCCTTGAAGAACGGCTGGCCGACCTTGTTCTCGGTCATGAAGTCACGCACGAACGCGCCGGTCTGGATGTCGTGCAGAATCGCCTTCATTTCCTTCTTGGTCCGCTCGTAGGGCAGAACCCGCGGGCCGCTCACATACTCGCCATACTCGGCAGTGTTCGAGATCGAGTAGTTCATGTTGGCGATGCCGCCCTCGTAAATCAGGTCGACGATCAGCTTCACCTCGTGCAGGCACTCGAAATAGGCCATCTCGGGCGCGTAACCCGCCTCGACCAGCGTCTCGAAGCCCATGCGGATGAGTTCCACCAGGCCACCGCAGAGAACGGCCTGCTCGCCGAAGAGGTCGGTCTCGCATTCCTCGCGGAAGTTGGTCTCGATGATCCCCGAGCGCCCGCCACCGATGGCCGAGCAATAGGACAGACCCAGTTCCAGCGCCTTGCCCGAGGCGTCGTTGTGCACGGCCACCAGGCAGGGCACGCCGCCGCCCTTGGTGTATTCGCCGCGCACCGTGTGGCCGGGGCCCTTGGGCGCCATCATGATGACGTCGACGCCTTCCTTGGGCTCGATCAGGCCGAAATGCACGTTCAGACCGTGGGCAAAGGCAATCGCCGCGCCTTCTCGCAGGTTGTCATGCACGTATTTCTTGTAGGTCTCGGCCTGCAATTCGTCGGGCATGGTGAACATCATCAGGTCGCACCAGGCCGCCGCTTCGGCAATGCCCATGACCTTCAGGCCCTCCCCTTCGGCCTTCTTGGCCGAGGGGCTGCCTTCGCGCAGGGCCACCACGAGGTTCTTGGCGCCCGAGTCGCGCAGGTTCAGCGCGTGGGCGTGACCCTGGCTGCCATAGCCCAGGATCGCCACTTTCTTGTCCTTGATCAGGTTGATATCGCAATCGCGATCGTAATAGACGCGCATGGTTGTCTCCTTTGTCGTCAGATGATGTGGAAGATGACGAATAATTCGAAAGCGATCCCGGCTTTTTCGGTATGATTTCCTAAATTAGTGAGGTAATCATTCACCGTTCTTCAAATACTCGAAAATTCCATTCACTCACAACAGGCCCATGCACCTCGACGACACCGACCGCCGCATCCTGCGCCAGTACCAGCATGACCCGACGCTCGGTCCCGCCGACCTGGCCGAGCTTGCCGGCGTGACCCCCGCCACCTGTGCGCGGCGGCTGGACCGCATGGCCCAGGCAGGTCTTTTGCGCGGCAATCACGCGGTGATCGACTGGGCCGCGCTCGGCTACAGCGTCGAGGTCAGCTTGCGCATCACTTTGGACAAGACCGTCCCCAACGCGTTCGACGCCTTCACCGAGGCCGCCCGTGCCATCCCCGAGGTGCTGGAAATCCAGTCCTTCCTCGGTCGGGTCGACACGCGCCTGTCGGTCATTGCCCGCGACATGGCGCATTACCAGGACATCTATCGCACCGCGATCCTGTCCCTGCCCCACATCACCGATATCGAGGCGCTGATGCACGTGGCCCGGATCAAGACCGACGAGGTTCTGCCGCTATGAGCCAGCCCGCCCTCGAACTAGACACCACCGACCGCCAGATCCTGCGCGCGCTGGTGCAGGACGCCACCCAATCGGCAGGCGCCATCGGGCGCACCCTGGGTCTCAGCCAGCCCGCCGCGTGGCGGCGGATCAAGCGGTTGCGCGATGCGGGCATCCTGAAAACCCAGCGTCTCGACCTGGACAAGGAGGCGCTCGGCTTCGGCGTCACCGTCTTCCTGGGCCTGAAACTGGCCACCAAGGGCCGGGTCAGCCTGGCCGATTTCGAACGCGCGGTGTCGGCCATCCCCGAGGTGCAGACGGTCGAGCATATCCTGGGCCTCTACGACTACCGCCTGCGCGTCGTGGCCCGCGACATCTCGGATTTCGAGCGCGTGCTGCGGCGGCGCATCATGACCCTGCCCGGCGTCGGCGACGTGGAGGCAAACGTGCTTTTGAGCGAGGAACGCCGCCCCGGCCCGATCGGCTAGACGCCGCGCCACGGTATGCCATGGCATGCGTGTATGCGAAAGTATCCTTTGAAAACATGGATTTATGACGTTCCCGCATGACGGGTATGCAGAATTGGCGTCTGGCGACATGCGGCCTCGCAGGCTTATGCTGCAACGCAGAAACTGTGGCAGATGCACCCTCCCCGCCTCTGCCATTCCGCATATGCACGATACGAGGTTGACCATGAAACTCATTCTTTCCACCGCCGCCCTTGCCCTGACGGCAACCACCGCCCTTGCCGATACAGTAACGCTGACACGGGCTAATGCCGGCGCCACCCTGCACGAAAGCGATGCCGACATGAGCATCTACTGGGTCGAGGATGGCGATGCCTACGCGTTGACCGCCACCTATGTCACCGACGAGGCTCCCGCCGATCCCGCCCGCCTGAGGATGCACCTTTCGGACGGCGACACAGTGACCTTCGGCCTGCCCGGCGTGCAGGACCGCCTGTTCACCTTCGCCCGCGACGGTGAAACCGTCTCGGTCGGGTCGGCCCGCGTCGGCATCGACTACGCCAGCAAGTAAAACCGGCCATCGGTCGTTCCCCGCCGCGTCGCCCCGTGCGTCGCGGCGTTATCATGTGCGGCGTGCCGGAAATACCCTTCGGAGTGACGGCATGACGCCCTGTCATCCCGCCGTCGTTCGGGGCATACTGCCGCAAAACTGACAACCCAGGACAGGATGCACATGACCGCCCTTCGCCCCGATATCGACCCCGACGGCCTGCTGGAATATTCCGTGGTCTTCACGGATCGCTCGCTCAATCACATGAGCAAGGTCTTCCAGGGCGTCATGACCGACATCTCGTCCATGCTGAAAGAGGTCTACAACGCCTCTGCCGTGGCCATCGTCCCCGGCGGCGGGACCGTCGCGATGGAGGCGGTCGCCCGCCAGTTCGGCCACGACGCCCATGCGCTGATCGTGCGCAACGGCTGGTTCTCGTATCGCTGGAGCCAGATCTTCGACGCAGGCGCCTTTACCTCGGACACGACCGTCTGCATGGCCCGCCAGACCGGCAACGGGGCACAGGCGCCGTTCGCCCCCGCGCCCATCGAAGAGGTCACCGCGAAGATCCGCGAGGCCAAGCCCGACGCCGTCTTCGCGCCGCACGTGGAAACCAGCGCCGGCATCATCCTGCCCGACGACTATATCACCGCGCTGGCCGAGGCCGCGCACGAGGTGGGCGCGCTGATGGTGCTCGACTGCATCGCCTCGGGCTGCGCCTGGGTCGACATGAAAGAGACCGGCGTCGACGTCCTGATCTCGGCCCCGCAAAAGGGCTGGTCGGCTTCGCCCTCGGCGGGCCTCGTGATGATGTCCGACCGTGCACTGGAGCGGCTGGAGGCGACCAGCTCCAACAGCTTCGCCATCGACCTCAAGAAATGGCACGCGATCATGCAGGCGTATGAGAACGGCGGCCATGCCTATCACGCCACCATGCCCACCGACGCGCTGCGCGGGTTCCGCGACACGATGCTGGAGACCAAGGAGTTCGGCTTTGAAAAACTGCGCGAGGCACAATGGGAGCTTGGAAATGCCGTGCGCGCTATGCTTGCGGACAAGGGCGTGACATCCGTAGCGGCCGAGGGCTACGGCGCGCCGGGCGTGGTGGTCAGCTATACCACCGACCCGGATGTGCAGAACGGCAAGAAATTCAGCGAGCAGGGAATGCAGATCGCTGCCGGCGTGCCGCTGCAAGTGGGCGAGCCCGACGGATTCATGACCTTCCGGCTGGGGTTGTTCGGTCTGGACAAGCTTTATGACGTAGAAGCCGCGAAGACCCGGCTGCAAGAGGTGATCGACAGGGTTCTATAGCCCCCGCGCGGAATAGAGGCGCAGCTAGCTGCGCCGCCGCGCGATCGGCAGACCGCCCCCCGGTCTGGCGATTGGTAGCCGTAAGCGCTTCAATTTGAGGTTTTTCGGAGTTGGCAGCCATAAAGTGCGCGGAACGACCGCCGGGTCGCCATCCCGCGGTCTGACGATAGCGCGGCCCCTACCGCAACCGTATATTGCTGTTCACCCCCAGCCCCCGGCGCAGGCACATCCAGATCACCCAGACGCTGATCCCCAGCCACAGCCCGCCCCACATCCAAGGGGTGCCGCCGAACTCCTCGGCCAGCATGCGCGCGTCGGAATGCAACCAGCCGCGCGCAATCGTGTCGCTGTAGATGTCGAGCGGCACGTAGATCATGCAGGCCAGCCCGATCACCCTCAACAGAAGGTCGCTGACATCCCGCGGCAGGTATCTCGCCGCCAGCAGCATCGCCGCGCCCGTCCCGGCCCCGAACACCAGCGCGAAGGGCGCCCGCACGTAGAGCACCGTCACCGCCAGCAGCGTCAGCCCCAGCATGCCCAGCACCGCGCGGTCGGCGCGCGTGCGCACGGCGGCCGTGAAAAGCGCCACGCCGATCAGCAGCGAACCAAGGTAACCCGCGCTCAGGCTGAGGAAGCGATTGCCCCCGCGCGAGGTCACCGCCGCCCCCTGCATCGGGTCGAGCGTCAGGTTCAGAACGTCGCCCCCCGTCAGAAGCACCGCCAGCACGTGGTCCAGCTCGTGCAGGAACACCACCAGCAGTTTCAGCGGGATCACCACCGGGGTCCGCCACAGCACCGCAATCGCGGCCACCAGCAACAGCAATTGCCAATGCCCGCGCAGAAATGCCCGCATTCTCAGCCCCTTGCGCCCAGCCCCAGCTGCATCAGCGTCTTGCGCACCGGGGCCAGCCCGTACAATGCGTTCAACGCCTGCATCCGCGCGTCGCGCAGCACCGGCGCGCTGACCATCGAGGCGCGGTTCAGTACGTCGATGCCGGTGACCCGCGCCATCACCTCCCAGTGGCGGCGCTTGTGATAGGTCTCCAGCATCTCGCGGTCGCCCAGGCGTTCGGGATTGGCTTGTGCGAGGTCCAGCAGCACATGCAGGTCGCCAAGCGACATGTTCAGCCCCTGCGCCCCGATGGGCGGCACCACATGCGCGGCCTCGGCCACGAGGGCGATGCGCTCGCCCGCCATCCGCTCGGCCACCTGGGAAATGATCGGCCAGACCGTTCGTCGCGAGGCCAGCGTCAGCGGCCCGAAGAGGTGGCAGGACCGCGTGCTCATCTCCGCCTCGAACGCGGCCACATCCAGCGTGGCCAGCCGCTGCGCCTCGGGGCCTTCCTCCATCCACACCACGGCGGACGAGGGCCGCCCCTCGTAATCCGGCAGCGGGACCAGAGTGAACGGGCCGCCCGTACGGTGGATCTCGGTCGAGACATTGTCATGCGGGATCGGATGCGTCACGGCAAAGGCCAGCGCCTTCTGCCCGTAGCGCGTTGTTTTCACGGGGATGCCCGCCGCCTCGCGCATGGGCGAGCCGCGCCCGTCGGCGGCCAGCACCAGCCGGGTGCGGATCTTGCCGCCATCGCTGAGGCCCACCCGCGCCTCGGCCTCGCGGGTAAAGAGGCTTTCCGCCGCCACGCCGGGGCGAAACTCCACGGTATCGAGGCTGTCCAGCTGCGCCACCATCTCGCGCCGCAAGAGCCAGTTGGGCAGGTTCCAGCCAAACGGCTTTTCCGAAATGTCGCCCGCATTGAAATCCTTGACGACGCGCGGCTCGGGCACCGCGCCACCCGCGTCGACGATGCGCATGACCTGCAACGGGGCGGCATGGGCGTCGAGCCGGTCCCAGATGCCCGCCTGCGCCAGAAGCGCCTGCGCCGGTTGCAGGATCGCGGTGGTGCGCAGGTCCGAGCCTTCGGCGTCGCGCTCGGTCACCGGCGGGGCCGGATCGACGCAGAGCACGCGGAACCCCGCGCCCCCGAACAGGGCCGCCGCCGACAGACCGGCAACGCCGCCGCCGGACACGACGATATCATGATCGAAACGGCTCATGCGCAGGCCTCCTTTTCAGCGGCACCATAGACCGCTCGCGCAGCGACGGCCAGACCGTCTCAGGCGCGCGAGATGATCAGCAGAAACAGCCATATGACGGGCACGAGTGCCAGCGCTGGCAGGTAGAGGCCCGGCACGCCCCATATCACGATCGCCCCGACCCACGCCGCAAGAAGAACGCCCAGGAACAACAGGATACGGACCGCAATTGATGTTTCACTCGACCCCTCCGCTGGGTGTGTTCCGGTGTCGTTTTCGGTGCCTTCGGTCTGGGGCATCGTCTGCATCCTGCGTAATGTCTCGCGACGGGACGTAGGCTGCCCCCGCGCCGCGCAAAAGGTGCAAATCGCCGCAGCGGACCCTCAGACCAGCCGCGACAGGAACCCCGACAGGTCGTCGGTATGGTGATGCACGTGATCAGCCTCGACCGGCTCGGGGCTCACCAGCACGGTCCGCATCCCCATCGCATGCGGCGCGGCAAGGTTGCGCACGTCATCCTCGAACATCGCGGCCTTCGCGGTCACGACGCCATCGGTGGCGAACACCCGGTCGAACGCGGCGCGGTCCGGCTTGGGGTGGAACCCGGCATGTTCCACGCCGTAGATCGCGTCGAACAGCCCCTCCAGCCCGCGCGCCTCCACCACGCGCTGCGCGTAAGGGGCCGAGCCGTTGGTGTAGACGATCTTGCGGCCCGGCAGCGCCCGGATATGCGCGGCCAGTTCGGCATCCGCCTCCAGCAGGTCGAAGGAGATGTCGTGCACGTCGGTCAGGTACGGCCCCGGATCGACGTCATGCTCGCGCATCAGCCCGGCCAGCGTCGTGCCATGCCGCCGCCAATAGTCCAGCCGCAGCCGGTCGGCCTCGGCCCGGTTCACGCCCAGCGCATTCATCACGAACTGCGTCATCCGCACTTCGATCTGGTCGAACAGGCGCATTTCCGGCGGGTAGAGCGTGTTGTCCAGGTCGAACACCCAGGTCTCCACATGTGCAAAGAACTCTTTCGCCATCGCCTTCCCCCGCTCTTAATTGTCGCAGGGCCCGGCAAGGCTTGCACCCTGCCTCCGGCCCCGCATACTCTTGTCCATTGAAACCAGATAACGAATGAGAGTGCGATGACCATAGCCGCGCCGCAGAAAGATGCCTACCACCTGATCCTCGAGGCGATCGACACCGGCGACTACAAGCCCGGCGACCGCCTGGTGGAAAGCGACCTGGCAGAGCGGTTCGGCGTGTCGCGCACCCCTATCCGCGAGGCGTTGCAGCGGCTGGAAACCCAAAGCCTGCTCACGCGCGACGGCCGCAGCCTGATCGTGTCATCGCTCGATCACAACCAGTTGGCCGAGCTCTACGTGGTGCGTGCCGAGCTCGAGGGGCTGGCCGCGAACCTCGCCGCGCGCCACGCCGCGCCCGAGGAGGTCCGCGTACTGCGCGACATGGTGACCGACGATCGGGCGCTGGTCGACGACCCCAAGGCGATGGCGCGCGCCAACCGGCGCTTTCACAAGCAGATCCACCTGGCGTCGCACAACCGCTTTCTGGTGCAGCAGCTGGACCTCGTGCATCGCTCGATGGCGCTTATGGCCACCACCTCGCTGGCCGCGCTTGGCCGGCCCGAGGATGCGCTGGCCGAACACGACGCGATCGTGACCGCGATCGAGACCGGCAATGCCGAAGCCGCCGGCGATGCCCTGCGCGCCCATATTTCCAAGGCGTTCGTGACCCGGCTGAAACTGGATTCAGGGGAACTGGATACGCTGATCTGAGGCGGATCTCGTCGCCGGCGGCGGTGCCACGGTCAGCGACAGGCCGTGCTGCGTCTTGTCCCAGAAGAACGGTTTGAGCACCAGCTCGTAGAGCGCCTTGTAGGCCGCCACCGCGCCCAGTGGCAGATAGAGATGCATCGTCGGGACCCAGGCCAGGAGGTGGCGATGTTTCGGCCCGGTGACCGAGGCCATGTAGATCGTCAGGTTCAGCACCTCTATGGCCAGCAACAGCGCCCCGAAGGCCAGCAGCGCCGTTCGCGACATCAGCGGATCCAGAGGGTGCGGCAAGCCCAGGAACACCAGCCAGAAGGACCACAGGAACGGTGCCAGGACGACCTGGCTCAGGGCGGTCACGAAATGTGCCTGGAATCCCCAGAACTTCCACGCCCCCAGCTGCCGATACAGCAAACCGGGGCGCCGCATATGCACCAGGTAGGTCGTCATGTACCCCTTGAGCCAGCGCGACCTTTGCTTGATCCACGCCCAGGTCCGGCAATTCGCCTCTTCCTCGGTGACCGTCGCCACCATCTCGGTGCGAAAGCCGTGGCGGGCCAGTCGAAAGCCCAGATCGGCATCCTCGGTCACGTTATGCGCGTCCCAGCCGCCCAGCGCCTCCAGCGCGTCGCGGCGGAAATAGAGTGTCGTTCCGCCCAGCGGAATGGCGAATCCAAGCCGCGCCATGCCCGGCAGGATGGTGCGGAACCAGGTGGCGTATTCGATGGTGAAGCACCGCGCCAGCCAGTTCTGGCGCGGATTGTAGTAATCCAGGATGCCCTGAAGGCAGGCAACCTCGGGCGGCGCCTGCTGAAAATGGCGTGCGACGCGGGTGATCTGGTCGGGCTCGGGCGCGTCCTCGGCGTCGAAGATGCCGATGATATCGCCCTCGCAGAAATCCAGCGCAAAGTTCATCGCCCGCGGCTTCGTGCGGGGCTGCCCGTCGGGCACCACGACCATGCGGATCCAGCTGGGCAGGTCGATCTGCGCCAGCGTCGCCTGGGTCATGGAGTCTTCCTCCTCGAGCACCAGAACCACGTCCAGCAGGCATTTGGGATATGTCAGCTGGCTCAGCCGCGCGACCAGGGCGTGCACCATCTCGGTCTCGCGGAAGAGCGGCACCAGCACCGACACCCTGGGCAAGGGTGTCTTGTCCTCGACGGCCGGCACGACGGTGGCGACCGGCCCCTCGGCCAATCGCGCCACGAAAGCCAGCAACTTGGTCATTGCCGACACGACCAGGGTGAACGCCGCCCAACCCATCAATACCGTCAGGATCGCCTTGGGAAAGAACAGCGTCGCCACGACCAGCGCGGTCAACCCTGTCAGCACCCAGGCCAGCCGCCGAACGTGGCTGTGCGCCCAACTGCGGCAACTCTCCGCCAGGGGAACACGCGCTTGCGCCGCATCGGTCAGGATCTCGTCGAAATGATCCGCGACATGGGCCTGCACCACCTCGCGCGGGGCCATCAGAACCCGGGCGCGCCGAAGATCGGCCGGAAGATGGGCGCGCGCAAAGGCGAGTGCCTCGGGGGCGCCACAGACGATGGCGGGATGCCCGTCACGGTCGGTGACGGGAAAGAACGCGTATCGCAACAGGATCCGGGGCGCGAGGGGCACCACGATGGGGTCCAGCGCCGCAATCTCGGTCGCGTCGACCTGCCGTGACCGAAAGCGCCGCGCATGCGCGTTCAGCAGATCGCCGCGCGTCACCAGGCCCTCGGCCACGAGGATCCGGTCCATACCGGCGTCGCAATGCCGGCGCATCTGCCGCGCGAGGATCGCGTCGCGTACGTTCAGGATCCCTTGCCTGACCAGGTCGGACTCCACCTCCGCCGCGTCAACATCGGCGGCATCCTGGAACGGGTACGTCTGCCGCAGTTCCGAAATCCCCATGACCGTCTGTCCTTCTGCGTGACAGGTGACGGTCTACCAGCGAGCGGTTAACAACGCGTAAAAGAAAGGTTAATGCACCGGGCCCGGGCCCGCCCGAGCGGGCGGACGGGCGGCGCGCCTGCCGGACCCTAGCGGTCCATCGAGGCGGCGAAACGCTCGAACAGATAGAAGCTGTCCTGCGGGCCGGGGCTGGCCTCGGGATGGTGCTGCACCGAAAAGACCGGGCGGTCTTCCATGCGGATGCCGCAGTTGGACCCGTCGAAGAGCGAGACATGCGATTGCACCACGCCCTCGGGCAGGGTCTGGCTGTCCACGGCGAACCCGTGGTTCATCGACGTGATCTCGACCTTGCCGGTGGTCAGGTCCTTAACCGGATGGTTCGCGCCGTGATGGCCGTGGTTCATCTTGATCGTCCGCGCGCCCAGGGCAAGGCCCAGCATCTGGTGGCCCAGGCAGATCCCGAAAAGCGGCAGGTTCTTTTCCAGAACGCCGCGGATCATCGGCACGGCGTATTCGCCCGTCGCCGCCGGGTCGCCGGGGCCGTTCGACAGGAACACGCCATCGGGGCCTTGCGCCAGCACGTCCTCTGCGGTGGCCGTCGCGGGCATCACCGTCACCTCGCAGCCGGCGCTGGCCAGGCAGCGCAGGATGTTGCGCTTGGCGCCGTAATCAATCGCCACCACCTTGTGCCGGGCCTGCGTCTGGCGCGGGAAACCGTCGGGCCAGGCCCAGCGCATCTCGTCCCAGCGATAGCTTTGCGCGCAGGTGACCTGTTTCGCCAGGTCCATCCCTTCCAGCCCGGCAAAGCTGCGCGCCTTCGCGACCAGCGCAGCCGTGTCGAACTTGCCGTCCGCCCGGTGCGCCAGCGCCACGTGCGGCGCGCCCTGCTGGCGGATGGCCCGCGTCAGGCGGCGGGTGTCGACGCCGCCGATGGCCACCCGGCCCCGCCGCGCGAGCCACTCGCCCAGCCGCTCGGTCGAGCGCCAGTTCGATGGCTCGGTCGGGTCCCACTTGACGACCATGCCCTCGGCCACCGGATCGGCGGTCTCGTCATCGTCTGGGTTCACGCCCACGTTGCCGATATGCGGAAATGTGAAGGTCACCACCTGCCCGGCATAGCTGGGATCGGTCATGATCTCTTGATAGCCGGTCATCGCGGTGTTGAAACACAGCTCCGCCGCGACCTCGCCCTCGGCCCCGAACCCGCGCCCGTAGAACAGCGATCCATCGGCCAGGGCAAGACAGGCGGTCGGACGGGCATCGGGCGCGTGCGGCATGGGGGAATCTCCATCGGGCAAATTGCGCGGAACCTATGGTCAGCCGCCCGCGCGGTCAAGGCCACGTTTCGCGCCGCGACGTCATTCGCTCCGGTCAATAAAACAAGGGCCGGACAGGGTGTCGCAGCTTATTGCACGGCGTTTCGCTTTCCATTAATGTCGCACGCTTACGGGATGACAAGAGGATACCCTGACATGGGATTGCGCGAACGCGTGAACGACGCCCTGAAACAGGCCATGAAGGACAAGGACGCGACGCGGCTGGGCACGCTGCGCCTGATCAACGCCGCGATCAAGGACCAGGACATCGCCCGCCGGGGCACCGACAACGACACCGGCTGTTCCGATGGCGATATCCTCGCCATCCTGGGCAAGATGACCAAGCAGCGCCAGGAAAGCGTCCGCGCCTACGAGGAAGGCGGGCGGCTGGACCTTGCGCAGGAAGAACAGCGCGAGATCGAGGTGATCGAGGAATTCCTGCCCCGCCAGCTGGACGAGGCGGAAGTCGCCAAGGCCATCGACACCGCCATCGACAAGACCGGCGCCAGCTCGATCCGCGACATGGGCAAGGTGATGGGACACCTCAAGGAGAACTATACCGGGCAGATGGACTTTGGCGCGGTGGGTCCGCGGGTCAAGGACCGGCTCTGCGCCTGACCATCCGACATCCGCAAGTGTCCGGCCGGTCAGGTACCGCAGCCCCCACCGGGGCGCGGCGGGACGTGTTTCGCGGTACGGAAGCTGGCTGACATGATCGCATACAGCACCTATAGTCGGTCCGGGGCGGCACCCCCTGGGCACGGCACGGGACTGGGAAACAGCAACACATGCGACCCGCGGGATCACAAGACGTTCGGCAACCCGTCTTGCGGGACCCGGAGGCCGAGATTGAGCAGCCAATGGCCGGACGACAGGTGAAGATCGACTTGGTGGATTGGCTTGCGCCGCGCATCCCCGAACCCACGGCGCAGGCGCTTGTTGCCGGGGTCTGCGCGATCCTCGCGGTGCTGGCGCGCGGGGCTGTCGATACCGTCTTTCCCGGCGCGGGGCCGTTCGCCCTCACCCTTCCCTTCGTGCTTTTTGCCACGCTCTTCGGCCGCTGGGGGGCGGGCGTGGGCGTGATGTGCTTCACCGCCCTCTACGCCTGGTACTTTGTGCTGCCGATCAGGCAGTCCTTCGCGTTCAACGATCCCACCGATGGGCCGAGGGTCTTTGTCAACGTGTTCTCGGGCTTCCTGATCGTGGCCCTTGCGGAATACTTCCGCCGCGTCGTGCGCCGCGCCTTGCTGGAACGGAACGCCATCGCGGAAGAACGGCGGCTGCTGTTGCTGGAACTGGATCACCGGGTCAAGAACAACTTCGCCATGGTCAATGCGATGCTGCGTATCGAAATGCGCAAGGCCTCCGAAGCGGCGATACCGGCGCTCAAGGCGATCCACAGCCGGGTGGACAGCATCGCGCGCGCCCACGAGGCGCTTTATCGCGAGGAGGGCCGGATCGGCGAGGTGCCGATGCGGCCTTACCTCTCGACGCTCTGCGCCTCGCTTCAATCGGCCTATCTTCAGGGACAGCACACGTTGACGGCGGATATCGCCGACGTCTCCCTTCCGCGGGACAGTGCCGTCGAAATCGGTCTGCTGGTCAACGAGCTTTGCATCAACGCCGCGAAACACGCCTTTCCCAATCGCGGCGACGGCAAGATCCATGTCTCGCTCGCCGCCACCGAAGAGACCCTGACCGTCTCGGTTTCCGATGACGGGATCGGCATCACGGATCAGTCCGCGCGCGAAGGCAGCCAGGGTCACGGGCTTATTCATGCGCTGGCGCAAAAGGCCGGTGGCGCGCTGGATCGCGTCCCTGTCGAGACCGGCACGAAGTTCGAACTGGTGATCTCCAGAGCCTGACGGCACCGAACCACGCGCCGGACGCCTTGATCCATCCGACCTCGCGGCGCCGCCGGTTTCACCGTGAATATCCCCCTCTCCCGCACCTTCCTTCCCGGGGCAACACGATCCGCGAGCGCGCAAAATGCAGGGCCTGCGCACGCAGGAGCACCTGAAAACACAGGCGATTCGCGACCGCGTTTCAATGATCCGAAATGGCCTCACAGGCGGGCTGGCGATGAGGCGCGCGGTCGATGTCGCGCACCCAGAAGGCGCCAAAAACGCGCTAGCAATAAAATAATATTCTTCAGAACTTTCAAGCACTTAAATGTCGCAAAACACGATAAGTTAACTTGATTTTTTGTGAGAGTGCCGTCTTGTGCTACCTTAGCGGGTACTGGGTGGACTGTTAATTAGTAGGAGTGGAACTATGTCCAAGTACACGCAGTCTGAATTCCTCAAAATCGTATCCGCCTTTGCGTTGCTGTCGACGACAGCGATGTCTCCCGCGCACGCCGAGGGAGGCCTCGGTGGTGCCGTTGGCGGTGCTGTCGGTGGCGTAGGCGATGCTGTCGGTGGTGCTGTCGGCGGCGTTGGCGGTGCGGTCGGTGGCGCTGTCGGCGGCGTTGGTGCCGCCGCAGGGGTCGGCGCGGGCTCCAGCGACTCGGGCACCGGTGTTGGCGCGGGCGTCGGCGCAGGTGTCGGAGGGACCGGCGTCGGAGCGGGCGTCGGCGCAGGTGTCGGCGGTTCCGGTATCGGCGCGGGCGTTGGCGTTGGTGTCGGCGGTTCCGGTGTCGGCGCGGGGGTCGGTGTCGGCGTCGGAAGCGACAGTGCCTCCGATTCCGACGGCGATACGAATTCCGGTTCCGGCAGCAGCTCGAACCCCGGTTCCACCGCGAGCGCGGCGAACCCGGCCGGATCCTCGGGCGGCGCAGTGAGCACGCGCAGCGCCATGCCGGACCTGGCTGGCGTCGTGCTCATGTCGTCTGACCGGCAGGTGCTTGGCATCGTCCAGTCGTCCAGGCCCGATCCCCGGGGCGTCCGCGTGGATGTGCAGCTGAATAATCAGCTCGGGATCGGCAAGACGACCACCCAGTTGATCCTGCCCTCGCCGAACCCCCGCTCCGGGCAGATCCGGCTGAGAAAGTCGATGGATAACCTGGTGCGCCTCATCAACTGACGCAAACCGGACGTTCGGCAACCACCACTCACACCGGGCCGCCGCGACCGCTGCGGCCCGGCGCCTATCCGGCCCCCATCGGGTCGGGCAGCGCAATACGCTTCAGCGCATCGGCAATCTCGCCGTAAACCGCCTTGCGCTCGTCCTCGCTCAGGAACGCGCCGATTTCCACCTGCCGTCCCTTGCCCTTCAGCGTCACGTAATGCGGTACCGGCCCGCCCGTGGGATGCATCTCGACCTTCGCCCAGTAGCTTTCGCAGTCCCATTCCTGCACCGGCCCGCGCGCGTTGGTGCGCACCAGATGCACCGCCTCGCGGTCGATCGTCAGCTCCTCGTTCATCTGCGCGTCCTTGTAGGAGCGCTCCAACGCCGCCCAAACGCCCCAGACCGCCAGCAACAGGAACGGCAGCAGCCCCCACAGCGTGACCGTCCCGATCAACGGATAAAGCGGCAGGGTCAGCATCCCGCAGGTGATCACGATGAAGAGCGCAAAGCCCCGGCGCGGCAGCGACCGGTGCGGCCATAGCCGCAGCTCGCACACCTCCTCTTCTCCGTTCCGCGTCTGGTTCCACTGGTATGGCATGACCCGATCTTAGCGCACCGGACACACGAGGAAAGCGCGACATTTCTGCGCGTAAGGCCTCAGACCTCCAGCCAGATCGTCACCGGCCCGTCATTGACCAGGCTGACCTGCATATCGGCGCCGAACACGCCGGTTTCGACCGGCACGCCCTCGCCCGCCAGCGCCTCGGCAAAGCGCTCGTAGAGGCGCCGGCCCTCCTCGGGCGCCGCCGCCTGGGAGAATCCCGGCCGCGTCCCGCGCGAGGTGTCGGCGGCCAGCGTGAACTGGCTGACCACCAGCGCGCTGCCGCCAGCGTCGCGCACCGAGCGGTTCATCTTGCCCGCCTCGTCCTTGAAGATCCGCAGCTTCGCCGCCTTGGCCGCCAGCGCCTCGGCCTGCGCCGCGCCATCGCCCTCCATCGCGCAGACCAGCACCAGCAGCCCGGGCCCGGTCGCCCCGATCACCGCGCCATCCACGCGCACCTGGGCCTCGCTCACCCGCTGTATCAATGCCCGCATCGCGCGCGTCCTCCCTTGCCAGTTCCCGGCCACATGCTACCAATTCACCATGGAACGCAAATCCTTCGTCCCGCGCGGCGCGGCCAGTTTGCGGGTCGAGTATGACGGCCCACCGCAGGACTATCATTTCCTGCTGCTGCCCCGGCTGACGCTCCTGGCCTTCACCTCGGCGATCGAGCCGCTGCGCGTCGCCAACCAGGTGGCGGGGAAAGAGCTTTATCGCTGGTTCGTCAGCACGATAGACGGCGAAGCTGTATCATGCTCCTGCGGCGTGACCATCACGCCCGACACCCAGGCCCACGACCTGTCGCGCAGCGACAAGGCCTTCGTCTGCGCCGGGATCGCCCCGCTGGAAACGGCGCTGCCGCGGGCGGTCACATGGGTCAACCGGCAATGGGCGCATGGCATCCAAGTGGGCGGCATCTGCACCGGCGCCTTCGCGCTGGCCCGCGCCGGACGGCTGACGGACCGCCGCTTTACCCTGCACTGGGAAAACCAGCCGGCCTTTCGCGAGACCTTTCCGGGGCTGGAGCCCACCGGCCATCTATACGAGGAGGATGGCGGGCTGTTCACCTGCGGCGGCGGCTCGGCGGCGACCGACATGATGCTGGAAATCATCGAGCGCGACCACGGCCCGGCGCTGGCCGCCATCGTCGCCGACATGTGCCTGCACCGCCGCGCCGGCAACCGAAGCGTGCCCCAGCGCCCCGCCTATGCCGCCGCCCTGGGCAGTCACAACCCGCAGCTGATCGCCGCAACCGACCTGATGGCCGCCCATATCGAGGATCCGCTCGACATCTCCGAGGTCGCCGCCGATGTGGGCCTCTCCCGTCGACAGCTCGAACGGCATTTCACCCGCTACCTCGCCGCCACGCCGGCGCAATACTATCTCGACCTGCGCATCGCCCGGGCCCATGCGTTGTTGAACGAAACGCGCCTCAGTATCGGACAGATCGCCGCCGCGACCGGCTTTGCCAGCGCCTCGCAACTGGCAGAACGATTCCGCAAACGGTATGGCACCACGCCACAAGCCTATCGCCGCGGCGCCACATCAAAGTAGGCGCATAACTCTCTGATTTTGAAATTTAATACTGTACTCTACCGACGCTTCCGCTGAACCTTCGGCCGTCCCTTTGCAGGCTTTTCCTTGCCCGGCGTCTCGTCCATGCCCAACTGGTCGCGCAGCACCCGGGGCCGGATCTCCTCGACCTCGCCCGCCTTTAGCTGGCCCAGCTGGAACGGTCCATAAGACACCCGGATCAGCCGGTTCACCTGGCAGCCTACCGCCTCCATCGCGCGGCGAATCTCGCGGTTCTTGCCTTCGCGAATCCCCACCGTGGCCCAGGCATTGGCACCCTTCTGCCGGTCCAGCACCACCGACATCGGCTGAAACACCTCGCCATCGAGGGTCAGCCCCTTGCGCAGCGGCTCGAACGTCGCATCCTCGGGCCGGCCTTTCACGCGCACGCGGTACTTGCGCACCCACCCGGTCGAGGGCAATTCCAGCTTGCGCTTGACGCCGCCGTCATTGGTCAAGAGCAGCAGACCTTCCGAGTTCAAGTCAAGCCGCCCCACGCTAAGAACGCGCGGCAAGTCCTCGGGAAGCTTGTCGAAAATCGTCTCGCGCCCCTGTTCGTCCTTGGTGGTCGTCACCAGCCCAGCGGGCTTGTGATACAGCCACAGGCGCGGCGGTTCGGGCGCGTCCAGCGCACGGCCATCCACCTCGATCCGGTCGGCACCGGTCACGTTCAGCGCCGCGCGGTCGATCACCGCGCCGTTCACGCGCACCCGGCCCGCCTCAATCATGCGCTCGGCCTCGCGCCGGCTGGCCACGCCGGCACGAGCGATCACCTTGGCGATCCGGTCGCCGGGGGGCGTGTTCTGGGTGGGTTTCCGAGTCATGCCACGGCCTTACCCCATCCTGGCCCCTTGCGAAAGCGCCACCCGCACGGCAATCAGGGGCATGACGTTCAAAAGCCATATGGACACGGCCCTGGCCGAGGCCCGCGCCGCCCGCGACCGCGGCGAGGTGCCGGTGGGCGCCGTCGTGGCCGACGCGGCGGGGCGCATCGTGGCGCAGGCCGGCAACCGCACGCGGGAACTGAACGATCCCACCGCACATGCCGAAATCCTCGCCCTGCGCGCCGCCTGCGCAGCCGTTGGCAGCGAACGCCTGCCCGGTCACAGCCTGACCGTCACGCTGGAACCCTGCGCGATGTGCGCCACCGCCATTGCGGGTGCCCGCATCGCGCGGCTTTACTATGGCGCCGCCGACCCCAAATCCGGCGGTGTGGCCCATGGCGCCCGGATATTCACCCATGCCCAGACACACCACGCGCCCGAGATTTACGACGGGATCAACGCCACCGAGGCCGAGGCCCTGCTGAAAGACTTCTTCAGAACGCTGCGTGAAGAGTAAATCGCAAAGCGCTCTTTTTCTTGCCAAAAATTCTCATAGAAAAACGCGGTGCCCGAACCCCGCTTGGAGGTCCGGGCACAAAAAGCTTTCTCAAAGCTTTTGGCAAAACTTTTGAGAAAAGTTTTACCCCGATCAGATCTCGATCGCCGTCAACACCTCCGGCTCGATCACGTCGACCCCCGGCAGGCCGTCCTTCAACGCCTCCGCCGACTGCTCCAGCAGCGGGAAGGTCTTGTAGTGGCACGGAATCACCGTCTTGAAATCGAAGAAGGTTTTCGCCGCATAGGCCGCGCGCTTCATGTCCATGGTGAAATGACCGCCGGCGCAGAGGATGCCGATATCGGGCTTGTGCAGGTCGTTGAACACGCCCATGTCGGCCATCACGTCGGTGTCGCCCGAGACATAGATCACATGCCCCTCGCCCTCGATCATGAAGCCGCATTCGGTGCCCGGCACATGCGGCCCGTTCTCGCCGCCGAAGCTCGACGAATGCGTGGCGTGCACCATCGTCACCTTCACATCTCCCAGGGCCACCGTGCCGCCCTTGTTGAAGCCGACAACCTCCAGCCCCGCGCTTTCTTCCCACCAGCCCATCAGGTCGAACTGCCCCACCACCGGCACCGACAGTTTCTTGGCCAGGTCCGGCAGGTCCGAGGCATGGTCGAAATGCGCATGGGTCAGCAGGATATGCGTCGCCCCCTTGGTGGCCGCGTCATGATGCGCCTCGTCCAGCATCGGGTTGCCCGTCAGCCACGGGTCGATCAGCAGAACCTGATCGGCGATCTCGATGCGGAAACTCGAATGTCCCAGCCAGATGATTTTCATGACGCTCTCCTTATGTCATTCCCACGGTGAAGTTAGCAGAGAGGCCACCGATTTCCACATGGACTGGACCCGCGCCATCGACGCCTATTGCGAACGCACCGATCCCGGTTTCTGGGCCGAGCCGGTCAACGCGGTCACCAATGCCGCTTTCCTGGTCGCGGCCTTGGTCATGGCGTACCGCCTGCGCGGCACCGAGTTGTCCGTGGCTCGCCCGCTCGTCGCGCTTCTGGCGCTGATCGGGATCGGCTCGTTCCTGTTTCACACCTACGCCCAGCCCTGGGCGGCGATGCTCGACGTCCTTCCGATCATGCTCTTCGCGCTGACTTACCTTTACGCCGCGACGCGCTATTATCTCGGCCTCTCCGTGCTGGCCTCCGCCGCCACCCTCCCGGCCTTTCTCGGGGTCACGGCGCTGACCATGCCGCTTTTGTCCCAACTGCCACTCTACGGCCCCTCCGCATCCTATCTCACTCTACCGCTGGTCATCTTCCTTTACGCCTGGCTCCTGCGCGCCGACGCCGCCCTGTCGCGCGGCCTCGCCTTGGGCGCGGGCCTGCTGCTCGTCTCGCTCACCTTCCGCAGCCTCGACGCGCCCTTATGCGACAGCCTCGCCCTCGGCACACATTTCGGCTGGCACGTCCTCAACGCACTCATGCTGGGCTGGATGATCGAGCTCTACCGCCGCCACGCCCTTGCACCGCCCCGGCCCGGACGCTAAACGCGGATGCGATAACGCACACGGAGACACCCCCATGTCCATCGACACCGCGACCGCCGCCAAGGTGGCCAAGCTGGCCCGCATCCGGGTCGAGGAAGACGACCTCCCCGCGCTGGCCAACGAGTTCAACACGATCCTCGGCTTCATCGAGCAACTGAACGAAGTCGATGTCGAGGGCGTCGAGCCCATGGTCTCGGTCACGCCCCTGCGCCTCAAGCGCCGCAAGGATGTCGTCACTGACGGCGGCCAGCAGGACAAGGTGCTCTCGAACGCTCCCGACGCCCGCGAGGGCTTTTTCGCCGTGCCGAAAGTGGTGGAATGATGACCGACCTTAACGCAATGACCATCGCCGACGCCCGCAACAACCTGCGCGCGGGCGAGATTACCTCCGAGGAACTGACCGAGGCCTGCCTGGCGGCCATCGACGGCGCGGGCGCGCTTGGCGCCTTCGTTCACCACACCCCCGAGATCGCCCGCGAACAGGCCAAGGCCGCTGACAAACGCCTGCAAGCCGGCGACGTGCCCTCGATGTGCGGCATTCCCCTGGGCATCAAGGATCTTTTCTGCACCAAGGGCGTGCCCTCCCAGGCCGCCAGCGGCATCCTCGAGGGTTTCAAGCCCGAATACGAATCCACCGTCAGCCAGAACCTCTTCGACGCGGGCGCCGTCATGCTGGGCAAGCTCAATATGGACGAGTTCGCCATGGGCTCCTCGAACGAGACCTCCGTCTATGGCAATGCCATCAACCCGTGGCGGCGCGGCAATGACGAGATGGCGCTGACGCCCGGCGGCTCCTCGGGTGGCTCGGCCGCCGCCGTCTCCGCCGATCTTTGCCTTGGCGCCACCGGCACCGACACCGGCGGCTCGATCCGCCAGCCGGCGGCCTTCACCGGCATCACCGGCATCAAGCCCACCTACGGGCGCTGCTCGCGCTGGGGGATCGTGGCCTTCGCCTCGTCGCTCGACCAGGCCGGCCCGATGACCAAGTCGGTGCGCGACGCCGCCATCATGTTGGAAGCCATGTGCAGCCACGACCCCAAGGACAGCACCAGCGCCGATATCCCCGTGCCGGATTTCGAGGCCATGCTGACGGGCGACATCCGCGGCAAGAAGATCGGCATTCCAAAAGAATACCACATGGACGGCATGCCCGAGGAGATCGAGGCGCAGTGGACCCGAGGCAAGGAAATGCTGGCCGATGCCGGGGCCGAGATCGTCGATATCTCGCTGCCTCACACAAAGTACGCCCTGCCCGCCTATTACGTCATCGCGCCCGCCGAGGCGTCCTCGAACCTCGCCCGCTATGACGGCGTGCGCTATGGCCATCGTGCCAAGCTGGCGCAGGGCGACGGCATCACCGAGATGTACGAGAAAACCCGCGCCGAAGGCTTCGGTGCCGAGGTGCAGCGTCGCGTCATGGTCGGCACCTACGTGCTGTCCGCGGGCTTTTACGACGCCTATTACAACCGCGCCCGAAAGGTGCGCGCCCTGATCAAGAAAGACTTCGAGGATGTCTTCAACCAGGGCGTCGATGCGATCCTGACCCCCGCCACCCCCTCGGCGGCGTTCGAATTGGGCCGCAAGTCCGACGACCCCGTCGAGATGTATCTCAACGACGTCTTCACCGTCACCGTCAACCTCGCCGGTTTGCCGGGCATCGCGGTGCCGACGGGGCTCAACCGCAACGGACTTCCCCTGGGTCTTCAACTGATCGGGCGGCCCTGGGAAGAAGGCGATCTGCTTAACACCGCCTACGCGCTCGAGGCCGCGGCGGGCTTTGTGGCCAAACCGGGCAAATGGTGGTAAATTGCCGCAAAACAAAACGGCAGGATCTTAGCAGATGCGATTTTCCCTTTGTGTAACGGCCCTTGTCGGGCTGACCGCCTGTTCGCCCGGAATTCCCGACAGCGGCGCGGGCGTGCCCGATAGCGGAGCCGGCGTGGGCTTCGGCACGTCGGAAGAGTATATTGCCCAGCAACGCGCCCGCGACGCGGCGCTGAGCGGAACCTCTGCCGTGCCACCCGCCGGCACAATATCGCCCGAGAACCGCGGCCAGGCCACGCCCGGCACCCCGCTCAGCGCGACGCAAGGCGCGACCGCAGCCGCGACCGGCGGCACCGTGACTTCGTCCACCAACGCAACGCGCCAGACCGCCTCGGGAGCCTACACGCCCACCGGCGGGCTCAATTCGGCCTCCACCAGCGACGAGATCGCCCGCGAAACCGCGGCGCGGCTGGCCGAGACCTCGCAGAACTCGGGCCAGCAGATCGTCCATGCCAGCCCCTCGAACCCCGCGCCCCAGACCGTGACCAGCGCCGGCGGCATCTCGAACGAGAACAGTTTCGACGCCGTGGGCAACGCCCGCTCGATCCAGGACGATGCCGAACTGATTGCCCAGAACCGCGCCCAGTACCAGGTGGTCCAGCCCGGCGCCCTGCCCGAACGGACCGGCAATGCCGGGCCCAACATCGTGCAATACGCGCTGGAAACCAGCCACCCCAAGGGGCAGCAGCTCTATACCCGCGTCGGCCTCAACAAGCAGGCCAAGTTCCAGCGCAACTGCGCCAAGTACAACTCGGCCGACCAGGCGCAGACCGATTTCCTGGCCCAGGGCGGCCCGCGGCGCGACCGCATGGGGCTCGATCCCGATGGCGACGGCTATGCCTGCGCCTGGGATCCGCGCCCCTTCCGCGCGGCGGTGCGGAACTGACCCCCGGGCAGTCTGCGTGACAGCGCCGCTCTGGCATCCCTCGCCCAATTTCGGGCCGCGCCGCCTTGGCGCGAAACCCGACATCGTGGTGATCCACCACACCGCCATGGCCAGCGCCGAGGCCGCGCTGGAGCGGCTGTGCGACCCTGTGGCGGAAGTGTCGGCGCATTACCTCATCGCCGCCGATGGCCGCGCCTGGCAGATGGTGGCGGAGGTGGCCCGCGCCTGGCACGCCGGTGCCGGATCCTGGGGTGACGTGACCGACGTCAATTCCCGTTCCGTCGGGATCGAGCTGGACAATCCCGGCGACACGCCGTTCCCCGCGCCGCTGATGGCCACGCTGGAAGCCATCCTGCCCGGCATCCTGCGCCGCTGGAGCATTCCGCCGACCCGCGTGATCGGGCATTCCGACATGGCGCCGGATCGCAAATACGATCCGGGCCCGCATTTCGATTGGGAAAGACTGGAACGGGCCGGACTGGCGGGACAGAGAGGCCATGACCCCGGCCCGGACGCCCCGCATCCGGACACGTTCAGAACCGTGGCGCGCCATGCCGGCTATACCGCGGATGTGGATGACGAGGCCCTGCTCGCCGCCGTCAGGCTGCGCTACCGCCCGTTCGCCACCGGCCCGCTTTGCCCGCAGGATTACACGCCGCTGGGCCACGCCACGCTCTGGACCTGAGCCGCGAAACCCCTTACATCGCCTGTTGCGCGGAGGGCCGGACGGCCGCCTGCAATGCGCCATCGGCGAATTGCACGGAGGAAAGTCCGGACTCCACAAGGCAACGGTGCCGGGTAACGCCCGGCCGGGGCAACCCGAGGGAAAGCGCCACAGAGAACAGACCACTCCGACATCTTGTCAGAGCCAGGGTGAAACGGTGGGGTAAGAGCCCACCGCGGGACGGGCAACCGGACCGGCATGGCAAGCCCCACCGGGAGCAATGCCGAATAGGGATCGCATCATGGGCCGCCTTGGCCCCGCGATCCGGGTTGGCAGCTAAAGCCTGCGGGCAACCGCAGGACCAGATGAATGGTCGTCCTACGACAGAATCCGGCTTACAGGCCCTCCGCGCGCTTCTGATCCGGCAGGTCTAATCCGATGGTGCGGCTGCGCCGCGCTCTTTTGTTTTATTGGGGCCAGCCCCAAACCCCGGGATATTTCCGGCCAGAGGAAGGAGGGAGCCGATTCTTGCCGTCACGGCGCGAGATCCCACGTCCACGAGCAGCGCCCGGACGAGACTGTCTGCCAAGGACGCCCCGGAGCTGCCCCGGCCAGGATCCCGCACTGGTTGTGTACTCCCGGCCGGTCAAATTTCCGCTCACCTCTTGACCCTTTGCCGCAGGCGCATCAACGTCTTCGAGGGCTTTGACAGAAAGGGACACCTGTGGCGGTTCGAACCGATTTGCTGGACAGCACCTCGCGCATCCTGGGCGATCTGATCGGCTTTCCCACCATATCGACCGATCCCAATATCGACCTGATCAACTCGATCGCCAACCGTCTGGACATGGTCGGCGCCCGGGTCGAGATCTTTCCCGACCCGTCCGGCCAGAAGGCCAATCTCTTCGCCACGATCGGCCCCGAACGCGACGGCGGCATCGTGCTGTCGGGCCATAGCGACGTTGTGCCGGTGGCCGACCAGGACTGGGCGTCGAACCCGTTCGACATGCTGGAACATGACGGCCTGCTCTACGGGCGCGGCACCTGCGACATGAAGGGCTTCATCGCCGCCTGCCTTGCCATGGCCCCGACCTATGCCGCGCTCAATCCCGACCGCCCGCTGCATTTCGCCTTTACCCATGACGAGGAAACCGGCTGTTTCGGCGCCCGCGCGCTGGCCCATACCCTGCGCGCCAAGGGGCTGACGCCGGGCGTGGCCATCGTGGGCGAGCCGACGATGATGCGCGTGATCGAGGGCCACAAGGGCTGTTACGAATACACCACCCGCTTTTCCGGGCTGGCGGGCCACGGCTCGGCGCCGGACCGGGGCGTCAACGCGGTGGAATACGCCGTGCGCTATATCGCCCGCCTCCTGGACCTCAAGCACGCGCTGCGCGCCCGCGCCCCCGCCGACAGCCTGTTCGAGCCGCCCTGGACCACGATCAACACCGGCCGCCTCGCGGGCGGCGTGGCCCACAACGTCATCCCCAGCGAGGCCGTGGTGGACTGGGAAATGCGCCCCGTGCAGACCTCGGACGCGGATTTCGTCAAGGACTCACTCAAGACCTATATCGAGAAAGAGCTGCTGCCCGCCATGCGCGCCGTCGATCCCGACGCCGATATCGTCACCGAGATCATCGGCGAGGTCGAGGGCCTCATCCCCACCACCGACAACGAGGCCCGCATCATCGTGTCGGAACTGACCGGCGCCAACCACGCCGAATGCGTCGCCTTCGGCACCGAGGCGGGCATCTTCCAGTCCCTGGGCATGTCCGCCGTCATCTGCGGCCCCGGCTCGATTGAGCAGGCGCACAAGGCCGACGAATTCGTGGCGCTCGACCAGCTGTCGCAATGTCTCGATATGCTGGAACGATTGCAGGACAAGCTGGTTGCATAACCATGGGCGGCCACGGCCCCTGTTCCGTCGCCGCCGCCTTGCCCAAACGCATGGAAGGTTCGAATGCTTGGAAAAACCGCCTCGATCGCCCTGTTGCTGACCCTGGCCCACCCCGGCCGCGCCGCCCCCGTCGAGACGCCCAACGGCACCGTGACCGGCCATTTCGGCGAAACCACCTTCGATCACCCGCTGCTGTGCGAACGCGATCCCTTCGTGATTGCCCGCACTCATGATGGCGACGGCGCCCCGGCCTTCGAGGCCGCCTTCGTGCCCAATGGCGTCACCAGCATCGAGATCCGCACCGGAACTGAGACCCGCCAGTTCGGAACCGCCACCGACGCCGCGGGCTTTCCCCTGGTGATCGAGGGCGAGGTCGATGGCACGGTCTATTCGTTCGAGGTCGCCTGCCCGGACAGCTTCAACATGTAAGGCAAGCGCTCGGCGGGAGGTCCCGCCGCGCGCCGGCTTTTTCTTGCTTCAAATACTCAAGACCAGCCGGTCGCGGTCAGTCGCGCCGGAAGGTCATGTAATGCGGCACCCGCCCCTCGCGCAGGGCCTTCTGCTCGTAGCGGGTGGAAATCCAGTCGTCCCAAGGCACGCGCCAGTCGCGCGGCCCCTCGGCCAGCCAGGTGAAGCCGTGACGCGGCACCTCGACCATCGTCTGGCGCACGTAATCGGGGATATCCGTGGCCACCCGGAAAATCGCACCGGGCTTCAGGACCCGCGCCAGCGGCTCCAGGTGTTCGGGCGTCACGAAGCGCCGCCGGTGATGGCGCTTCTTGGGCCATGGGTCGGGATAGAGCAGGAAGGCCCGCGCGATGCTGGCCTCGGGCAGCACGTCGAACATGTCGCGCACGTCGCCGGGATGGATCGCCACGTTTTCCACATGGCTGTCGCGCAATTGACCCAGCAGCTTGGCCACTCCGTTGATGTAAGGCTCGCAACCGATGATCCCTACGCCAGGGTTCTCCGCCGCCTGGTGGATCATGTGCTCGCCACCACCAAAACCGACTTCAAGCCATACATCGCGTTCACGGAACAAGGCTTTCAGATCTATCGGCTGTCTGTCGGGGTTCACATCCCAATTCACCGCCCCCGGCGACCAGGCGGCCAGGTCCTCGTCCAGGTAAGCTTCCTGCGATTTCTTCAGGTGCTTGCCTTTGAACCGGCCATAGAAATTGCGCCACGGCGCGCCCGAAGGATGCTTTCCGTCCGTCATCTCAGCCCGCCTGCGCAAAGACCCGGCGCAGCACCAGCAGCGCGGGAATGGTCACGATATACATGCAGATGCCATACACCGCCGAGGGCACCGCGAATTCCGACAGCCCCGTGCTGGCTCCCACGATATTGGCGATGGTGATCCCCACCGTGGCGTTCTGCACGCCCATTTCCACCGCGATGGCCAGCCCGTCGCGCCCGGCGATGCCCATCAGCCGCGCCAGGCCGATGCCCACCGCCAGCAGGACCAGGTTCAGCACGATCAGGAACGGCCCCAGCCGCGCAAAGCTTTCGGTCAGAAGCTCCCAGTTGCTGGCAATCGCCGCCGCCACGATCAGCACGAACAGGATCAGCGCCACGATCTCGCAGCCCCGCTCGATCGCCGATGCGAAACGCGCGGCATACCGGCGGATCAGCAGCCCCAGAAACACCGGCAGCGCCGTGATCAGGAACATCGCCACGCCCACCTTCACGACGCTGATCTCGGGCGCGGCCTCGCCCATGAAATGCACCGCCGCCCAGGCGACCAGCACCGGCAGCGTCAGCACCGACAAGAGGCTGACCACCGCCGTCAGCGTGATCGACAGCGCCACGGTGCCCCCCGAAAGCTTGGTCAGCATGTTCGACGTGACGCCACCGGGGCTGAACGCCAGCAGCATGATCCCGAACGCAATCCCGCCCGCAAAGCCCCAGGCCGCGATCAGCGCATAGGCCACCAGCGGCAACAGCACGAGCTGCGCCACGATGCCGGTCAGCGCGGGTTTCGGCAGGCGCAGCACCCGGCCGAAATCGGCGAAATGCAGGCCCAGCCCCAAGGAAAACATGATGAAGGCCAGCGCCAGTGGCAGGCCGATATCAAGGATCATCCCGTCCCTCCCTTTTGGCGCAGTCTACGGTTTGCAAGGCGCCCTGTCGCGCATGAAAAAACGCGGGAGACATCACCCCCGCGCCCTTCCGTCCTTGGACCGGATCAGACCTCTTTCTTCAGCGCGTCCACCAGGTCGGTGCGTTCCCAGCTGAAGCCTCCATCGGCCTCCGGCTCGCGCCCGAAATGGCCATAGGCCGCGGTGCGCTCGTAGATCGGCTTGTTGAGGTCCAGCGCCTCGCGGATGCCGCGCGGCGTCAGGTCCATGACCTTGCGCACCGCGTTCTCGATCGCCGCCGCCTCGACCTCGCCCGTGCCGTAAGTCTCGGCATAGATCGACAGCGGCTTGGCCACCCCGATCGCATAGCTGAGCTGGATGGTGCATTTCTCGGCCATGCCCGCGGCGACCACGTTCTTGGCCAGATAGCGCGCGGCATAGGCGGCCGAGCGGTCCACCTTGGTCGGGTCCTTGCCGGAAAACGCGCCGCCGCCATGCGGGGCCGCGCCACCATAGGTGTCGACGATGATCTTGCGCCCGGTCAGGCCCGCGTCCCCGTCAGGGCCGCCGATCACGAAGGTGCCGGTGGGGTTCACCCACCACTCGGTCTTGTCGCTGATCCACTCGGCGGGCAGCACCTCGCGGATGTAAGGCTCCACGATGGCGCGGATGTCGTCGCTCTTCTGGTGCTCGCTCTCGTGTTGCGTCGACAGCACGATCGAGGTCACCTCGACCGGCTTGCCGTTCTCATAGCGCAGCGAGATCTGGCTCTTGGCATCCGGGCGCAGCGTCGGCTCCTGCCCGGATTTGCGCACCTCGGCCAGCCGCCGCAGGATCGCATGGCTGAACTGGATCGGCGCCGGCATCAGCGCGTCGGTCTCGTTGGTGGCGTGGCCGAACATGATGCCCTGATCGCCCGCCCCGTCCTTGTCGACGCCCTGCGCGATATGCGCGGACTGTTCGTGCAGGAAGTTCAGGACGTGGCAGGTGTTCCAGTGGAACTTGTCCTGCTCGTAGCCGATATCGCGGATGCAGTCGCGGGCGATCTGGCCGATCCGGCCCATGTAGTTCTTCAGCCGCTCCTGATCCGACAGGCCCACCTCGCCGCCGATCACCACCATGCCGGAGGTGGCGAAGGTTTCGCAGGCCACGCGCGCATCGGGTTCTTCGGCAAGAAACGCATCCAGCACGGCGTCGGAAATGCGGTCGCACACCTTGTCGGGGTGCCCCTCCGAAACGGATTCGGAGGTGAAAACGTAGTTGTCTCGGGACATGAAAATGCTCCATTAGGGTCAGCCCCGCCACGCCAGGAAGCCGTTGTGACGGGTTTCGTGCCTGCTTATGCGGGCCTCACGGGAAGGTCAATCGATAACTCCGCGGCCTTTTACCCGCCGCGCCAGCAGCGCGCCCGCCAGCATCAGCAACGCGGCCAGCACCAGCACCGGCGCGTCGCCCGTGCGGCTGTAAAGCGTCGCCGGCAAGGGCGGCGGCAGGGGCGTGTCGATCCAGCCCGCCTCGCCCAGCGGGATATGCGCCAGGACCCGCCCCGTGCCGTCGACCATGGCCGAGACGCCCGTGTTGGCCACCCGCACCATCGGCAGGCCCTGTTCGGCGCTGCGCAGCCGGCCCTGCGCCAAGTGCTGGTAGGGTCCCGAGACCTTGCCGAACCAGGCATCGTTGGTGATCATCAGGATCATGTCGGGCCGCGCCGGCGCCGAGGTGATGTTGCGCGCGAAAACGCCCTCGTAGCAGATCAGCGGCACCGCGGTGCCCAGCGGGCCCATGTCCACGATCTCGGCCCCCGGACCGGCGGAATATCCCCCGCCTTCCTCGGCGGCGAGACCGTGGATACCGAACCGCGCCATCAGGTCGCCCAGCGGCATGAACTCTCCGAACGGCACCAGGTGATGCTTGTCATAGACCTGGTCCACCACTCCCTCGCCATCCATGTACAGAAGCGAGTTGTAATACCGCTGCCCGTCCAGCCGTCGCAGGCCCAGCACCACCGGCGCGCCTTGCGCCGACGCGGCGATCCCGCCGAGCAGGTCGTCGGACTGGTGCAGGAAGGTCGGGATCGCCGTTTCGGGCCAGACCACCAGGTCGGGTCGCCCGGTCTCGCCCGGTGCGGCGGTGAACTGGCGCTGGCGGTCATAGAACATCTGCAGGTTCTCGGGCAGCCATTTCTCGTGCTGCGCCGCGTTGGGCTGCACCAGCCGCACGGTCGGCGCCTCCGGCCCCGGTGCGGCCTCCTCCACCGGCGTCAGGGCCGCGCCCCCGCCGTATAGCAGCGCGAGGCCCGCCAGCCCCGCCACCCCGGCCATGCGCCGGCCCGCGCCAAGGTGCCACAGCGCCACCGCCGCGCCCATGATCAGTGCACACAGGCCCAGGCCCCCGCCAAATGACGCCCAGTGCAAGAGCGCCGTGTCGATCAGCACATGCCCCACCTGCGCCCAGGCGAACCCGGTGAACAGCCACCCGCGCAGCGCCTCGCCGATGACGAACGCGCCCACCAGCGCCACGCCGCTGCGCGGTGCCAGCGCCCGTGCCGCGCCAAGGGCCATGGCCCAGTAGGACGCCATGAAGATCGACAGGCCCAGCACCGCGAACGGTGCCATCCAGCCATGCCGCGCCGCATCCACCAGGAACGGCTCGAATATCCAGCTGAGCGCGACCACGAAATGCCCCGTGCCCGCCACCAGGCCCAGGAGAGTCGCGGACAGCCAGCCGCCCGTCTCGCGCCACAGGCCATAGACCAGCGCCAGCGCCATGATCGTCAGCGGCCACAGCCCCCAGGGCGCCTGCCCAAGGGCGGCGACCGCACCCAGCCCGGCGGCAAGGGCGTAACGCGGCAGCACGCGGCCCTCACCGATCTGCCGCGCCAACGCGTCAAGACTGGCCATGGATTACACCTCGATCGCCTCGGGCAGCCGCACCCGCAGCCGCTTGATCCGTCGCGGATCGGAATCCAGCACCTGGATTTCCACGCCGCTGGGATGCTCGACCAGCTCACCGCGCGCCGGCACCCGGCCCAGCAGCATGAAGACCAGCCCGCCCAGCGTGTCGATCTCCTCCTCGTCGATCTCCTCCGAGTCGGTCAGCGACAGGCCGATCTCGGCCTCGAATTCCTCCAGCGGGGCCTTGGCCTGCACCACGTAGGACCCTGGCTTTTCCTCGGACCAGTAGGCACCCTCGTCCTGGTCGTGCTCGTCGGCGATCTCGCCCACGACCTGTTCGATCAGGTCCTCGATCGTCACGAGACCGTCGACACCGCCATATTCGTCGATCACAAGCGCCATGTGCCGGCGCTCGGCCTGCATCTTCTGCAACAGCACGCCGATGGTCATCGACGGCGGCACGTACATCAGCGGGCGCAATAGCTCTTCCAGCGAATACTCCGAGCCATGCCCGTTGAACCCGTGCTTCAGCGCGAAATCCTTCAGGTGGGCAAAGCCCACGGGCGTGTCCAGCGTGCCCTCGTAGACCGGCAGACGGGTCAGCCCGCTGTCGCGGAACGTGTGAACCAGTTCGTCCTTGGTGATAGTTGCGGGAACCGAAACGATGTCCGCCTTGGGGATCATGACATCCTCGACCGACAGCCGCCGCAGGTTGCCCAGGCCCAGGTTCGGCGCAAAGCCGTTGCCTGACGTCTCGCCGCCATCGCCGCCCAGGTCATCTTCCTCGCCGTTTTGGTCTTCGTCCGCGCCCAGCGCGCCGAAGAAGCGGCGGAAGAACCCGCCTTGCGTGTCGTTCTGATCCTCCGCCGGATCGTCGCCCTTGCTTGCCTCGGGCCGCGCGCCATGCGCTGCCATAGAAGAGGCGTCGTTGCTGTCGTTCATCGTACCTTTCCGAATCGTGCCCGCGTTCACGCGGTAACGGCTGTTTCAATATGGGTCAGGCAGACCCAGTTTGCCAAGTATCTCCACCTCGGTTCGTTCCATCAGGGTGGCATCCTTGTCACGAACGTGATCGTAGCCCAGCAGATGCAAAATTCCGTGAACGACCAGATGCGTCACGTGATCCTGCATCGGCTTGCCCGCCGCCTCGGCCTCTTTCGCGCACGTGTCATAGGCGATCGCGATATCGCCAAGCTCGGGATCGGGGCCGGCCTCGGGCGGGTCCGGCATGGCGCCATCCACCTCTGCGCCCCGCTCCTCACTCGGCCAGCTCAATACATTGGTCGGGCCCGCCTTGTCCCGGAAATCTTCGTTCAAGGCGGCAATCCGCGCATCGTCACAGCCCAGCACGGCGATCTCCCAGTCCGCCGGGTCCAGCCCCAGATGCGCCAGCGTCGCCTCGGCCGCCCTCGCGGCCAACGCCTCCAGCCCCACGGCTTGCCAGCGATCGTCCTCGATCAGGCAGTCCACCCCACTCATTCCGGCGCCCCCTGCACCCAGCGCGCCGGGGGGTTGCCCCACTCCTCGGCACAGAAGACCAGCACCGGAAGGTCGGGACGCGCCCGGCCAACCTTCATCCACAGCCGGTCGACCCAGTCCATCGCCGTATCGGCAATCACCTCGTTCACCTCGTAATCGACCTCGTCGAAATCAAAGAGCGGCACCGGCACATTCAGACCGCCGTCCACGTGCCTGATTTCGAACAGCTTTCGGTAATCGCTCACGGCCTTGTTCAAAACGTGCAAATCCGGCCCTTCAGGGTGGATCATGACGCTGAACGTGCCCTCTCCGTCCTGGTCGGGATGCACGCCGAAATGCAGCTCCCGCGCCGTGTCGGGCAGATGCGCCAGAGCCCCGGCGATCTGCGCCAGGGCAATGCCGTCATGCCCCGCCAGCACGTCCTCCAGCAGTTCGGCATAATCGCGTGCACTGTCGGGCGGCGGCTGGCGGCGAAATACCTGCGGCTCTGCTTCAGGCGCGGCCTCCGCCCTGCCCTTGCCGAAGAGCCGCCAAAGAACTTCCAACATGCCTATTTCGCCGGATCGTCCGCGTCATAGGCCTCGATGATCGCGGCCACCAGCGGGTGGCGCACCACGTCCTTGGAGGTGAAGTAGTTGAAGGCGATCTTCGGGATATTCTTCAGCAGGCGCTCGGCATCGTGCAGCCCGCTGGTGACGCCGCGCGGCAGGTCGATCTGGCTGCGGTCGCCAGTGATCACCATGCGGCTGCCCTCGCCCAGGCGCGTCAGGAACATCTTCATCTGCATCGAGGTCGCATTCTGCGCCTCGTCCAGCACAACAAAGGCATTGGCCAGCGTCCGCCCCCGCATGAACGCCAGCGGCGCGATCTCGATCCGCTTCTCCTCGATCAGCTTGGCCACCTGCTTGGCCGGGAAAAAGTCGTTCAGCGCGTCGTAAAGCGGCTGCATGTAAGGGTCGACCTTGTCCTTCATGTCGCCCGGCAGATAGCCCAGCTTCTCGCCCGCCTCCACCGCCGGCCGGCTGAGGATGATCCGGTCCACATGCCCTTCGATGAACATGCTGACACCCACCGCCACGGCGAGGTACGTCTTGCCGGTGCCCGCCGGCCCGATGCCGAAGGCCAGCTCGTTGGCGAAAAGCGACTGCACATAGGCCTTCTGCGCGTCGGTGCGCGGCTCGACGGGCTTTTTGCGGGTCTTGATCTCGACCCGCCCGCCCTTGAACATCTCCAGCTGGTCTTCGCCGCCCTCGTTGTCGCCCGCGCCCCGGTCGGTGCTGCCGCCCGCGCCCATGCGCAGCTCGCGGTCCACGTCGCCATGCTCGACCGTGCGGCCCTCTTCCAGCCTCTGGTACAGAGCCAACAGCACGTCGCGCGCTTCCTTGGCCTGCTCCGGCTCGCCGATCACGGCCAGCTGGTTGCCCCGGCGCAGGATCTGCACGCCCAGCTTCTTCTCGATTTCGGCAAGGTTGCGGTCATATTCCCCGCACAGGTCGATCAACAGGAAATTGTCGGGAAACTCGACAACCGTTTCCAGAATGTCGCTGTTCTCGGATTGCGACGTCAGCACGTTCGTGACCAATCAAATCTCCCAGTCAAAGGCCCATGATCAATGCTGCCAAGATGCGCCCCCAAGGGCAAGGGCCGGGCCGCAATTGTCACGGGTTTGAAACGAAAAATGCCGCGAACCCTGTGGTCCGCGGCACCGGATTGAGCATATGGGCGCGATCAAATCGAGTCGGCCACGGGCGAACCGCCCTTGTAGTTGCCGGTCGCCACGGTCGGCGGCGCGGTGCCGGAACAGACGGGCTTGCCGTACTTGTCCAGCCGCTGCGACAGGTAGCCTTCGGTACCGTCGTCGATGATCCAGTGGTCACAGCCGTTGGGATCGACCCAGATACCCGCCTGAAGCTGGCTCAGGTGCTTGGAATCAAAGCCCCGGTCGACGGTCTTGTCGCGCTTGTCGTCACAGGCCGCCAGCGCACCGACAAGGGGGAGCACGGCAATAAGTTTGAATGCTTGCATTGGTTCAGGTCCCCTTAGCGGATGCAGATGATTTCGACACGGCGATTCTGCTGCATGCCCGCGGCCGTGTTGTTCGATGCTTTCGGCAGACGCTCGCCATAGCCGCGCACATCCGCGATCCGGGCGCCGGTTCCGGCAGCGATTCGCGCCACCGAGTTGGCCCGGCGATAGGACAGGTCGATATTGTACTCGTCCGAGGCGCGGCTGTCGGTATGCCCGGTGATGATATAGGAAATGGCCCCCGTGCTGCGGAAGAACTCCTGCAGGCGCGCCCGTCCGGCGGCGCTGATGTTCGCGCTGTCGGTGGCGAAAAGCTGATCGGTGTTGACCACGCCGCACACGTTGCCCCGGCGGCAGACCGGAATGCCCTGGCGGTTCACGTGGGGGGTCATATAGCCTTCCCAGCCGTCATCCATCACCCAGTGCTCGCAACCATCGGGATCGACCCAGATCGTCGGCACATAGCGCTCGCCCTTCACGACGCGCTGGCCACTTTGCGCCTGACCGGCCTCGGTCATCGCCACCACACCCAGAGCGACGGCGGCAAGTCCGCTCATCAGGGTGCGCACTGTTTTCGAAAACGTGTTCGTCACAGCCACTGTCCTTTTAATTATTTCCCCCATTTGTCCCGGTAGCAGGCAGCGATTCCGGGGCAAAAAACGAATTATTGTTAAAGTTTAGCAAGTTCCGGCGTGTTGTGAAGCATAAATAACCAGATATTGTGGCGGTCGGTGAAACAATCGCCACCCATGGGTTATCCACACACCGTCTCGGGAAATTATCCGGCAACCAGAACGCGTTACCGCCAGCTTGTCGGAAATTCAGGCGGTCAGAACCCGACCGCCCAGGGAATTGGCACCGCTCTCGGTGATGATCACCCGGCGCAGGTCGCCGGGCGCAACGGTGGAATCACTCACATGCACCGCGTGCAGGTAATCCGACTTGCCCACCATCTGACCGTCGCGCCGCCCGGCCTTCTCGAACAGAACACCCACCTCGCGGCCCACCATCGCGTCCTGGATGGCGCGCTGCTGCTCGGTGATCAGCGCCTGAAGACGGTGCAGGCGCTCGGTCTTGACGTCCTCGTCCAGCTGCGCGCGCTCTGCCGCCGGGGTGCCCGGACGCGTGGAATACTTGAACGAATAGGCATAGCCGTAGCGGACCTCCTCGATCAGCGCCATCGTGTCGGCAAAATCGGCTTCGGTCTCTTCGGGGAAGCCCACGATGAAATCCCCCGACAGTAGGATATCGGGCCGCGCCGCACGGATGCGCTCGATCAGCCGGATATAGCTTTCGGCCGTGTGACTGCGGTTCATCCGCTTCAGGATCCGGTCGCTGCCCGACTGTACCGGCAGGTGCAGGTAGGGCATCAGCTTGGCGCACTCGCCATGCGCCGCGATCAGGTCATCGCTCATGTCGTTGGGATGGCTGGTGGTGAAGCGGATGCGCTCCAGCCCGTCGACCTTGTCCAGCTCCCAGATCAGCTGCGCCAGCGACCAGTCGTTCCCGTCCGGCCCTTGCCCGTGATAGGCGTTCACGTTCTGGCCCAGAAGGGTGATCTCGCGCACGCCACGCTCCACCAGGTCCTTGGCCTCGTCCACGATCCGGGCCACCGGGCGGCTCACCTCGGCCCCGCGCGTGTAGGGCACCACGCAGAAGGCACAGAACTTGTCGCAGCCTTCCTGCACCGTCAGGAACGCGGTCGGGCCCCGCTTCGCCTTGCCGCCCCTCTTGCGCAGCGTGTCGAACTTGTCGTCCAGCGGAAACTGCGTATCAACCGCCTTGGCCCCGCCCCGCGCCTTGGCCTCCAGCTGCGGCAGGTTGTGATAGCTTTGCGGCCCCACCACCAGGTCCACCATCGGCTGGCGGCGCATGATCTCCTCGCCCTCGGCCTGGGCGACGCAACCCGCCACGCCGATCTTCAGGTCGGGCTTGGCGTCCTTCAGCCCCTTGAACCGGCCCAGCTCGGAATACACCTTCTCGGCGGCTTTCTCGCGGATGTGACAGGTGTTCAGCAGGATCATGTCCGCGTCGTCGGGCGTATCCGTCTCGACATAGCCCGCGCCGCCCATGGCCTCGGCCATGCGCTCGCTGTCATAGACGTTCATCTGGCACCCGTAGGTCTTGATGTATAGCTTCTTGGCCTCGGACATGGCCACACCCCCAGCTCAAGCGGTTTCAAGGCGCCTGCCTACACCACCTGCGGCCCGACTTGCAATGCACCGCGAATTGCGGGATTTTGACCCGAAAAGACGCCCCGAGGACGACGATGCAGCACGCCACCCTGTCCGCCTTTCTGAAAGAGCCCGGCACCGCGCTGGCCAAGGGGCCTGTCGCGATGATCTTCGTCGAGGACCAGATCGAGGTCGACAGCGCCATTCGCCACCATCTCGACACCGGCTTCCAATCCGTACTGGCGCTGATGCCGTCCGGCTTCCCGCTGGCCCCCGACGTCAGCGCGGCGGTGCACCGCATCCCCTTCGACGTCGCCGCGGGCGACAATTATGTCGACGCGGTGAACAAGGTCATCGCCGCCGCGCCGGGCCTCTGGCTCTATTACTGCTTCAACGGCGAATACCTGTTCTTCCCGTTCTGCGAGACGCGCACCGTGGGCGAGATGCTGTCCTTCCACACCGAGGAACGGCGCGACGCGATGCTGACCTACGTGGTCGACCTCTACGCGGGCGACCTCGACCGGCACCGTGACGCGGTGTCGCTGGAGGATGCGCACCTGGACCGCTCCGGCTATTACGCGCTGGCGCGGAACGACCCCGACAATCACAACCACCCGCGCGAACGGCAACTGGATTTCTTCGGCGGCCTGCGCTGGCGGTACGAGGAACATATCCCGGTGGAACGCCGCAAGATCGACCGCATTTCGCTGTTCCGCGCCCAGCCGGGCCTGCAGCTGCGCCCCGATCACACGTTCAACGACGAGGAATACAACACCTATGCCTGCCCCTGGCACCACAACCTGACCGCCACGGTGGTCTCGTTCCGCACCGCCAAGGCGCTCAAGCGCAACCCCGGCTCGACCTTCGACATCCACACCTTCAAATGGCACAACTCGGCGCCGTTCGAATGGCATTCGCGGCAATTGCTGGACCTGGGCCTGATGGAACCCGGCCAGTGGTTCTGAACACCCCGTCCCGGGCCTGACCCGGGACCTCCCCTAAGCGCTCGTCATCCTCGGGCTTCACCCGAGGATCTCCCGAACCACGAGATCCCGGATCAGGTCCGGGATGCCGCCCGCTTCACCTCGCCCGACGCGCCCAGATCCGCAGGTCCCGGATCACCTTGACCGTCGCCCCCAGCGCCAAAGCGCACAACACGTACTTGCTGACCGTCTCCATCGTGCCTTCGATCAGAACCGCGTGCAGGGCCGTGCCCGCAACGATCGGCACCGCCAGCGCGGTATGCGCCCGCCGCCACGTCATCGGCCGCAGCCCCAGCCGCTTGCGCAGCATCGCCAGCGCGGCGGTGGCAAAGATCAGCCACATGACCAGAACGCCCCAGACCGAAAACGGCGTCGGCGAGCGCAACAGCAGCGCATCCACCACGTCGGGCGGGCTGGTCAGCCACAGGCCCGCCACGTGCAGCACCACCAGCGCCACGATCCCCGCGCCGACCCGGCGATGCACCCGCCGCCCTTTCAGCGCGTCTATCCCGGGCAGGTATCCGCCCGCCAGCAGCGGTTGAAGAAACATCAGGGCAAAGCCCGCGATCCCGGCAAAACCGGCCATGATGTAGACGGGCTGCCGCCATTGCAACAGCGGGCTGAACCCCGCCGCCGCCACCGGCACGACAAGGGCGGCGCAAACCGCCGCCCATATCAGAACCTTGCGCACCATCAGGGTTTTATACCGGAACCAGCACGAACTCCACGTCAAGCGAGGTCTGCCCCGGGCTCGACATCACCGGGCGCAGGAACACCGTCCTGAACCCGCCGTCGTCATACTCGGCATCATAGGCAAGGTGCCCGTGCGGCTGGCCGAAGGCGGGCACGATCTGCGGCATGTCCATCACGAACCGCCCGTCGCGGTCGGTCAGGGTCGCGCCGTGGCTTTCCGGGTCGCGCTCGTGGCCTTCGGTCGTATGCGCCCACATCTGGATGCGGCGGCCCTCCAGCGGAGCGCCATCGCCCGCCCGGCGCACCGTGCCGGTCATGGTGAAGCCGCCATTGCCGATCCGGTCGGTCAGGGCGGCACCGGGGCGATAGTTGTTGGCCCCGCCCGGCATGGTGGGTGTCGGCTCCACGCCGGCCGCGCGTGCCGGCACGATCAGGCCGGCGCCCAGCGTCACGGCGGCCGCCGCGCCGCCGGTGGCGATCAGATTGCGTCGATTGATCAGTCGGGTACTCATTCCGGTCTCTCCTGTCGGGTCGGGGGCGCGGACCAGCGTCGTCATGTCACGCACCGTTGTTCACCTTCAAAGATAACGCCGATCCCGCACAGGCAAACAACCCTCACGGCACCGTGACCGCGCGGTTTCGTCCCGATCGGCGTCCGATCGGCGAAGGTCGGCGCATCCGCGTGCGGCAGCGCCCCACCGCGGCTCAATCGCGCAGCGCCTGCCCGGTCCATTCCGGCAACGGAAACACGATATCGTATAGCCAGTTAAAGCCCAGCGCATAGACCATGTAGAACAGCGCAAAAGACACGTCCATCACCAGCGCCTGCCACAGCGACACCTGCAAGTACCAGGCGATGAACGGCATCAGCACCACCAAAAGCCCCGCCTCGAACAGCACCGCATGGACCACCCGCACCGGCGCGGTCTTGCGTGTCGAGCCGGTCCGGCGCTGCAATAGCAGGTCGAAGCCGAAATTGAACACCATGTTCCAAAGCGTGGCGATGGTCGCGCTGACAAGGCCGACCACCCCGATATCGTGCATCGGTATGCCGAAGGCGACCGCGCCCAGCGGCACGATCAGAATCAGGGCGATGATTTCAAAGCTCAGCGCGTGGCGCAGACGGTCGAACGGGGATCTCATGGAACCCTCCCACATCATTCCGGGCCGTCCCGGACGCAAAGCCCTGTTGGGGAGGTCGTCCTCTGACATGGTAAATGACGGTGCGACGCGGGGCTTTCAAGCGGCATCTGTCCAATTCTGGAAGATGTGGCCGAGAGGGCACCACCCTGCCCCGGCCTGCCCGCCTATTGCCGCATGTTCAGCAAAGCGCGGGTCAGCGCATTATGCTCGCCGCTGTTGTTCCTGCTGCCGAAATCGCCCATCGCCGTCAGGTAGCTGCTGCCGCCTTCCATGCCTTCGATCCAGTCCATGCCGTGGACATAGACCGCCTGCATCCGGTCATGCATCACCGGGTAAAGCGCCCGTTCCTGCCAGATCGCGGTCAGGCACAACCCGGCCAGCCCCAGCTTCAGGCGCCGCGCCCACTTGCGGGCCGTCAGGGCGCGTGCATTGCGCTTCTCGAAGCGTGCCTCGGCGGGGTTGGGTTGAAAGCTCATGCCACTGAGCGTGCCGGGACCCCGTGGCGAATCTAAGGCAAGACCCCGACCAAATCGGGACATCCCCGGGTTCGGTCAATGCCGAACGCCGCCGGGCACTCCAGCGCGCGGGCTCTTCGGGCTAGAGGTTTTCCGGCTGCGGCATCCCCAGCACGTGATAGCCGCCATCGACCTTGATCACTTCGCCAGTCGTGCAGGCCCCCGCCGGACTGGCAAGGTAGACGGCAGTGCCGCCGATGGCCTCCAGCGTTGCATTGGCCCGCATCGGCGCGTTTTCCTCGGTGTGCCGAAAGGTCCGCCGCGCGCCACCGATGGCCGCGCCCGCCAGCGTCTTCATCGGGCCGGGGCTGATCGCGTTCACGCGGATCTTGTCCGGACCCAGGTCATTGGCCAGGTAGCGCGTGGTGGCCTCCAGCGCCGCCTTGGCCACGCCCATCACGTTGTAGTTCGGCACCACACGGTTCGACCCCTGGTAGGTCAGGGTCAGCATCGTGCCGCCCTTCTCCTTCATCATCGGATAGGCGCGGCGCGCCACCTCGATGAAGGAATAGACCGAGATATCCATCGAATGCTTGAAGTTCGTCCGGCTGGTGTTCAGGAACCGGCCCGACAGTTCCGACTTGTCGGAATAGGCAATCGCGTGCACTACGAAGTCGATCGTCGGCCATGTCTCCGCCAGTTCGGCAAAGGCCGCGTCCAGCGACTCGTCCTTCGTGACATCCACATCCAACAGGATATTGGACCCCACCGACTTGGCCAGCGGCTCCACCCGCTTGGCAAACGCCTCGCCCTGGTAGGAAAACGCCAGTTCCGCGCCCGCCTCGTGCATCGCCTTGGCGATGCCCCAGGCGATGGAACGGTCGTTCGCCACGCCCATGATCAGGCCCCGCAGTCCTTGCATAGAGTTCGTCATGCGTGCCCTATCCCTCGAACCGGCTCAGCAGCATCGACCCGTTCGTGCCGCCGAAACCGAAAGAGTTTGTCATCACCGTATCAAGCCCGGCGTCGTCCACGCGCGTCGTGGCGATCTCGCCCTCCCGGATGGCGGGGTCAAGCGTCTCGACATTGATCGACGGGATGATGAAATCGTGGTGCAGCGCCAGCAGGCAATAGATCGCCTCCTGCGCGCCCGTGGCCCCCTGGCTGTGACCGGTCATCGACTTGGTCGAGCTGATCGGGGGCACGTTGCCTTCGCCGAAGATGCGCCGCACGGCCTCGACCTCGCCCGCGTCACCGACCGGCGTGCTGGTGCCATGGGCGTTGATATAGCCAACGCGGCGCTCCTCGGGCAGTGTCTGCAACGCCAGGCGCATCGCCCGCTCGCCGCCCTCGCCGCTGGGGGCCACCATGTCGTGCCCGTCGCTGGTGGCGGCATAGCCCGTCACCTCGGCATAGATCCTGGCCCCGCGCGCCTTGGCGTGCTCCAGCTCCTCCAGCACGACGATCCCGCCGCCGCCGGAAATCACGAATCCGTCGCGGCCCGCGTCGAACGCCCGGCTCGCCTTTTCGGGGGTGTCGTTGTATTTTGACGACATCGCGCCCATCGCGTCGAAGAGGCACGACAACGTCCAGTCCAGTTCCTCGCCGCCGCCCGCGAACATCACATCCTGCTTGCCCATCATGATCTGCTCCGCCGCATTGCCGATGCAATGCAGGCTGGTCGAACAGGCCGAGGTGATGGAATAGTTGATGCCCTTGATCTTGAAGGCGGTCGACAGGTTGGCGCTGATCGTCGAGGACATGCATTTCGGCACCGCGAACGGCCCGATCCGCTTGGGGCTGCCCTTTTCCAGCACGGTCTGGTGCGCCGCCAGCATGGCCGAGGTCGACGGCCCGCCGGACCCCGCCACCAGCCCGGTGCGCGGGTTGACGATCTCGCCCTCTTCCAGTCCTGAATCGGCGATGGCCTGTTGCATGGCGATATGGGCATAGGCCGCACCCGGCCCCATGAAGCGCAGGGTGCGCTTGTCCACATGCTCGGCCACGTCCAGCTTGACGTCCCCGGCGATCTGGCTGCGAAACCCGTGCTCCGCCATCTGCTCATTGGCGGTGATGCCCGAACGCCCCTCTTTCAAGGAGGTCAGCACCTCCTCGGCATTGTTGCCGATGCTGGAGACGATTCCCAGCCCGGTGACGACGACGCGACGCATGTTGCCTCCCTACCTGATTGCCCGCGTTGTAGGACATGCAAGGCGGCGGGTGCAAGATCAATGCCGCCCCTGCGGACCTACCCCAGCAGGGAAAAATGCTCCGGGTCGATCGAGATCGTCCATTGAACGCCGTCCGGCGCCACGTGGTAAAGCGCCTGCGTGCCCAGCATCGACGGCGCCAGCGACGTCAGCACGGTACTGCCGAACCCCGGCGCGTCCTCCTCGGGCGGATGCGCCAGGCCGCGTTCCCGCCAGCTCAGGTCCAGAGCGCGGCCCTGGCTCCCTTTCGACAGCTTCCAGGTCAGCTCCACCTCGCCGCGCTCATGCGCCAGGGCGCCGTATTTCATCGCGTTGGTGGCCAGCTCGTGCAGCGCGATCCCCAGCGTCTGCACCGCCTGCGGCATCAGCCGCACCTCCGGTCCCGACAGGCGGATGCGAGCATCGTTTTCGGACGTGAAGGGGCGCAGGTGGCCGACCACCAGCTCGCGCAGGTCCGCATCGTCCCACTGCCCGCCGACCAGCAGGTCGGTCGATTTCGACAGGGCCGAGATGCGCGCGCCGAACTTGGTCTGGAAATCGTCCACGGACGCCGCGGTGCGGGCGGTCTGGCGCTGCACCGCCGACACGATCGTCAGCATGTTCTTGGCCCGGTGGATCACCTCGCGCGACATCAGCTCGCGCGCCTTCTCGGCACGGCGCAGCTCGCTGATGTCCCGGTGAATGTTGGAAATCGCCACCACGTCGCCATCCACGCCCCGGATCGGCGCGCAACTGATCCACACCTCACGCGGCGTACCGTCCCGGGCAATGCGCACCGCCTCGAAACGGTCCAGCCGCCCGGCGATGATCTCGTCGCGGTACCAGGTCACGGGCTGTTTCTCGTCCGACGGGTAAAGCGTCTCCAGCGACCGCCCGACGATCTCGTCGCTGGCATAGCCGTAAAGCCGCGCAGCCGCCGGGTTCCACGACGTGATCCTGCCCTCCAGGTCATATGTCAGGATCGCATCCGAAGTCCCCGCCACCAGCGCCGACAGCGCGTTGCTGTCCACCGCCGTCCGTTTCAGCGCGTCCCGCTCGTGGTGGCGCTGCGTCACGTTGCGGTGCTGGATCGTCAGAAAGGGCTGCCCCTCGAACATCATCCGCGTCGCGGTCAGCTCGAACCAGCGTTTCATCGTGGGGCTGTCACAGGGATATTCGCACACGAAAGTCTCGCCCGAGCGCAGGGTCGTCTCCAGCGACTCCGCGATCAGCCGCGCCTCCATGCTCGACTCGCCGTCGGCGCTCCGACAGATGTCGAAATAGTTGCTTCCGACATAGCCCGAGGGCGCCCCGTCATTCTCTGCGCCGAATTGCTTCCAGGCGGAATTGGCGGCGATGACCACGCCGCTGGAATCCACGATCACGAACTCGTCCGGCAGTGCATCTATGAATTCTGTCACGCCCATCCGGCCTACCGGCCCGAAAGCATCACTGTTGGTTTGCACGTGCTCTTGCCTCGTTCATCGTCTGCGGTTGGCATTCCACGTGGGGACGATCCCCCACAGGCACAACCTTGGTATATCGAGGCTACCGTATCCCAAGGGCGCAGGCGCCCTGCAATAAACTCGTTTAAATAGAGTTAACATTACGTTGCGTAAGCGGGAATCCGCCCAAATGCTTTCAAATCAGCCACTTAGGCACGCGCGGCCCACGTTTTGCGTGAAAACTTGAGCGATTCTGACCGATGTGGCAGCATTTCTGTCACGTCCGACCCTCCCGCACGGCGGATCCTTCACCATGACGTTGCGTCACCCGTCACTACGGCCCCGCCACCCCGACCTCGCGGGCAAGACATTTCTAGTCTGCATCGGCGCGGCCAAATGCGCCACCAGCTGGCTGCACGCCTACCTCTCCGGCCTGCCCGAATGCGCCCCCTCGCCGCTGAAGGAGGTGCATTTCTTCGACGCCCGCCACCCCGCGCATTGCCTGGGCGATCCCGACGCGCTGGCACTCGCGCGGCTCAAGTTCCACCTCGATCAGCCCGGCGACGCGCTGGAAAACCTCCGACGCCGCGACACGTTCCGCGCCAGCCTCGACCGGGCGCAGATGATCCAGGACGAGACCGCCTATTTCGGCCACTTCGCCCGGCTCTGCGGCCCCGAGACGCGCTGTTTCGCCGACATCACGCCGGGCTACTCGGCCATCGGCGCGGCGGGCTTTGCCGACATCCGCGACGTCGCCGCGCACCAGGGTTGCCGCCTGCGGGTCCTGTTCATCCTGCGCGACCCCGTGGCGCGCTTCTGGTCCCAGCTGCGCCACCTCGAACAGATGGCCCCCGACACCCGCGCCACGCAGGACTGGGACGGCGTCCGCCAGATGCCCGCCCTGACCGCGCGCGCCGATTACGCCGGCATCCTCACCGCGCTCGACGCCACCTTCGGGGCCGGCGAGGTGCTCTGCCTTTTCTACGAAACCCTCTTCACCGAGGCCACGCAGCGTCGCCTGTGCGATTTCATTGACGTGCCCTTCGCCCCGGCCGACGCGAACGCCCGTCACAACGAAACCACGCTCAAGGCGCCCTTGCCGCAGGCCGCGCGCACGGCACTGGCGGCACAGCTTGCCCCGCAATACGCCTTCTGCCGCGACCGCTTCGGCACCGCGCTCCCCGCAAACTGGCACGGCGGGCGCAGAAGAAACCTTTGAACCCTGTCGCGACCCGTTCCGACCCATCTTCGTTACGCAACGCGCCAGACCCATCCCGGCGCCCTATCGGAGGATACCCCCATGCCCGAAGACGGCATCATCATCGACTTTCGGTCCATCCCGGACGCAAAGACACGCTCTCTCGCAGAGGACCTGGCCGAAGACATCGTGCAGCGCAGCATCATGGAATATTTCGAGCCCAAGGCCCGCGACACCGCCACCGCACAGGAAATCGCCGAACCCGACTGGGACGACCTCGTGCCGCCCGACATGACGGACGGCTTCGATTTCCTGCTCTAGCGGTAAACCCCCGGGGGCCGCGCCTCAGCTTTCGCTCAGCGCGACCTTCATGTCCTTGACCTGGTAAATCACCTCGCCATCGGCCTCGACCCGGCCATCGGCCACGCCCATGGTCAGCCGTCGCGTCTGCACCGCCTTGGTGAAATCCACGTAATAGGTCAGCATCTTGCGGTCCGGGCGCACCATGCCCGTCAGCTTCACCTCGCCCACGCCCAGCGCATAGCCGCGCCCCTGCCAGCCGCGCCAGCCAAGGTTGAACCCGGTGAGCTGCCACAGCCCGTCAAGGCCAAGGCATCCCGGCATGATCGGGTTGCCCGGAAAGTGACACTCGAAGAACCACAGGTCCGGCTTGATGTCGAACTCGGCCACCACGTGCCCCTTGCCATGCGGCCCGCCATCGCCCGAAATATCGGTGATCCGGTCCATCATCAGCATCGGCGGCTCGGGCAGCTGCGCATTGCCGGGGCCGAAAAGCTCGCCGCGTGCGCATTTCAGCAGGTCTTCCTTGTCGAAGCTGCTCGGGAAGTCGGCCATAGGGTCGCACCCTTTTCTCTTAACTGTTCCGTTATCCGATCCTCTAACACCCCGCAAAACCCCCGCGCAAGCCCTGCCGCGTCGCGCTATGGTGCAGAATTTTGTTTGAAATTCCCCTGTGGAGACCCCTATATTGGCATTGAGACAGGAGCTTTCATGACCGATACCGAGGCGACAACCCGAGGCACCGAATGGCTCGCAGGCGCAGGCCTGCGCCCGACCCGTCAACGCGTCGCGCTGGCCGCGCTGCTTGTCGGCGACGGGCAGCATCGCCATGTCACCGCGGAAAGCCTCTACTCCGCCGTCTGCGAGAACGGCGACAGCGTCTCGCTCGCCACGGTCTACAACACCCTGCGCGCCTTCTGCGACGTGGGCCTGTTGCAAGAGGTCACGGTCGACGGCTCGAAAAGCTATTTCGACACCAACACCCACGATCACCCGCACTTCTTCTGGGAGGATGAACAACGCCTCTCCGACGCCCCCGCCGACGAGCTTGAGATCGCCCGGCTGCCCGGCGCGCCCGAGGGCGCCGAGATCGCAAGCGTCGACGTGGTGATCCGCCTGCGCCGCAAGTCCGGCTGACCCGCCCGGAATGCGCGCCGCCTATTACGAACAATTCGGACCCGCCGAAGACGTCCTGACCGTGGGAGAGGTCGACACCCCCACGCCCGGCCCGGGCGAGGTGCTGGTGCGGCTCACCCATTCCGGCGTCAACCCGTCCGACGCCAAGTCCCGCGCGGGCTCCCGCCCCGGCGTGACCAAGCCCGATTTCCCGCGCATCATCCCCCATTCCGACGGCGCCGGCACGATCTTCGCCGTGGGCGAAGGCGTCGATCCCGCGCGCATGGATCAGCATGTCTGGCTCTGGAACGCCCAGTGGCAACGCGCCCATGGCACTGCGGCCGAGATGATCGCCCTGCCCGCCGACCAGGCCGTGCCCCTTCCCGAGGGCGTCAGCCATGAAGTCGGCGCGACGCTGGGCATTCCCGGCCTCACCGCCTGCCAGACCGTTTTCGGCGGCGGCGAAGTGGCAGGCCAGACGCTGCTCATTTCCGGCGGCGCGGGCGCCGTTGGCCATATGGCGGTGCAACTGGCCAAGTGGGGCGGCGCCACCGTCATCACCACCGCCTCCGCCGACGCCGCCGACTACGTGGCCCGCACCGGCGCGGACCATGTGCTCGATTACCGCGACGACGATCTGGCCGCGAAAATCAAGGACATTGCCCCGGGTGGCATCGACCGCGCGGTCGAGGTCGAATTCGGCACCAATGCCGCACTTCTGGCCGAGGTGATGAAACCGATGGGCACCATCGCCACCTACGGTTCGGCCAAGGACATGACGCCGCAACTGCCCTTCGGCCCGATGCTCTTCAAGGCGCTCAAGATCGACATCACCCTGATCTACATCCTGCCGCCCGCGGACCGCGCCGCAGCCATCGCCCGCCTGCACGCGGCCTTGGCCGAAGGCGCGCTGACCCCGGCCATCCACGCCAGCCTGCCGCTCGCCGATTGCGTCACGGCCCATAACATGGTGCTCAGCCCCGGCCGCCGCGGCGCGGTCCTGCTGGAACCCTGAGTCCGCGCGGCCGGGCCCGAAACCGGCCTTCGCGGCACGGCCCCGGCCATGCCGCCCTTGCAGAGCCGCGCAGCTTCACTTACGCCAGACCTCAGGATGACACCGAACCGGCACGTCCCCTGACGTAAGTGCATGAAACCCAAAATCCTCACGACCCTGCCCGGCTATTCCCGGACGCTTCTGGCGCAGGACGTCCTCGCCGGCGTGACCGTGGCGATGGTGGCCCTGCCGCTCAGCCTGGCCATCGCCATCGCGTCGGGCGCCGACCCTGCCAAGGGCCTGGTGACCGCCATCGTCGCGGGCTTCCTGATCTCGCTTCTTGGCGGCAGCCGCGTGCAGATCGGCGGGCCGACCGGCGCCTTCATCGTCGTGGTCTTCGGCGTGATCGCGGATCATGGCTATGACGGGCTGGTGCTGGCCACGCTCATGGCCGGTCTCATCCTGCTGGTCGCCGGTTTCTTACGGGCCGGAAACCTCATCCGGCTGATCCCCGAGCCGGTCATCAACGGCTTCACCATCGGCATCGCCGTCATTATCGCCACCAGCCAGCTCAAGGACCTTCTGGGCCTCGCTGTCACCGACCTGCCGGCAGATTTCCTGCCCAAGGTCGAGGCGCTCTGGGCCGCCCGCCCCACCACCTCTGCCGCCTCCGCGATAATCGGCGTCGTGACGATGGCTCTGATCGTCCTGTTCCGCCGCGCCGCGCCGAAATGGCCGGGATTGATCGTCGCGGTGGCCCTGACATCGGCCATCGTCGCCGTCACCGGGCTGCCTGTCGACACCATCGCCTCGCGGTTCGGCGACCTGCCCGGCACCCTGCCCAGGCCCGCCCTGCCGGTCGTCAGCGTCGCCAGGCTGATCGAGCTCCTCCCCTCCGCCCTGGTCATCGCCTTCCTGGCTGGGGTCGAATCCCTGCTCTCGGCCATGGTCGCCGACCGGATGATCGCGGGGCATCACCGCCCCAACGCGGAACTGCTGGCGCAAGGGGCGGCGAATATCGGCTCGTCGCTCTTCGGCGGGATGCCCGCGACCGGCGCCATCGCCCGCACGGCGACCAACATCCGCGCGGGCGGCAAGACGCCCGTGGCCGGGCTGGTCCACGCGGTGACGATCCTGATCGTCATGCTGGTCGCGGCACCGCTGGTGGGCTACATGGCGATGCCAGCGCTGGCCGGTCTGCTGATCCTCACCGCCTGGAACATGAGCGAGCCGCACAAGTGGCGCGGCCACCTGGCCGAGCGCGCCTCCGACATTTTCCTGCTGGCCCTGACCATGGTCCTGACCGTTCTGGCCGACCTGACCGTCGCCATCGGCGTCGGCGTCGCGCTGGGTCTGGCCCTGCGCATGCACCGCCGCAGCGTCCCAGCCTCCGACTGGTCGGACCCCGACCGATAGGCCCGACACGTCGCCCCGGCGCCTCGGCCGACCGGCCACAAGGCCTGCCACCGGGCCAACGCCCCCAGGGCAGTGCTACAGCCGGGCGAATTCCGCGCCGATCTCGGCGTTGCCGTCCTTGCGCTCAAGCCGCTCCAGCATCGACGTGATCTTCCGTCTCAGCCGCCGCGACCGGATCTGCCGCGCCTCCAGCTTGCGGGGCGCCAGCCGCACGCCCTCGCCGCCCGGAACCAGATCGAACTCGCGCACCGCCGCGACCACGTGATTGGCCTGGTTGGTCGCACAGACCGCCACCAGTTTCAGACAGCGGTCCTTCAGGTCGCTTTCGTCCGCGCTGTGCCCCGCCCGGCGGGCCACATCCTCGAAGGTTCCGATATCCACGTACCCGCCCGACGGGATCGGCCCCTGCCCGGTCACGTTCGTCGGCTGCTCCAGCTCCTCCTTGCGCAGCTCCTCGCGGTCGACGACGCTGGCGACATCGACCTCCTCGCCGGTGTCCAGCGACGCCAGCACGTCCAGCAGATAGGCCGGCTGCGCGCCCATGTTCGACACCAGGCACCGCGCCTTCATGTCCTGCCCGCCACCGCGGTTGATCAGGATGCTGGACCGGCGCTGCTGGATATAGCCGCTCAGGAAGATATGCAGGTAGACCAGCCACACGAACGTCGTCGTCAGGCTGGCCGCGATCTGAACGATCTCCACGTTCTCTTTCAGAAATTCCAACATTGTCGTCACGTCCCTTGGTCATCCCGTGGATTGCACAAGGGCCAACGCGGATCATACGCGCGTGTTCCAGCCCTCGCTCATCCTTGGAGCGGCGCTGGGTTTCAGATCACGTTTCCGGTCCCTCAGCAGCCCTTGATACTGCGGCACACCTTGTCGGCGGTCGACGTGATCCACTCGGCCATGTAATCGGGCCGATCATGGTAATTCACGACGAACGTGTTGAGGTACCACTTGCTTGCAAACCCTTCGTGGCTCGTCACGATCAGGCGCACCCAATCGCTCAGCGGCAGGCGCTCCATCGCGTCGAAGCTTTCAACGAAAAAGGTGTCGTAGACGACGAAATTTCCGCCTGTCAGCGCCGCGTAATCCGGAACGATATCGCCCTCTTGCAGTTCGACCACCTTTGCGCGGGACGGATCGAGGTAGCCGCTGTAGCGCCGAAATTCGATATGCGCCGCGCCGGTCAGCGATGGAAAGTCCCGCAACGTGCGCCTTGGCCGGTCCCGCGCCGCGACGCGCAGCGCCCTCAGCGCATCCGCCTGGTCGGCATAGGCATAGGCCTCCAAGGCGCCGCTGCCGATCTCGGGCGGCAATATTCTGGACAGATCGAACCCCGTGCCCGGATAGCCGCCTCTCAGAAAGGCGGTCGTCTGCGGCGACAGGCCCTCGCCGGCAAAGACTTGGGCCTTGCAGGACATCCTGGCGAAGGGGCTGTCATACAGGTCGGTGTCCCCCGGATGAAACCCGATGTGATACAGCAGCGACTCCTGCTGCCTGACCCCGCTCACCGTGCTGGGCTGGAAATTGACCAGCCGGTTCTTTATCGCGGCCACTGCATTGGCGACGTGCTCGCTGATCAACGCCCGCAGCATCGCATTCTGCTCGGGCGTTTCGATCTCCAGCCGGGCCAGCGTGTCGCCTGAGGTCAGTGCGATGATACGGCCAAGGTGGTAATAGGCCAGATGCCAGTGCGTGTAGCCACCAATGTTGCCGGAGAAAAACTTCCCCGCCTCGTTGGCCAGATCGTTCTGCTCGAAGTCCAACACCAGCGAGAACAGGCTGCTGTGGAGGCAATGGGTGTGCTTGGCCAATGCCTCGGCATTCCTTTCAGCGGCCTCGGCATCCACAAAAGCATCCGCGGCGGGATCCAAGGCCACGGCCAAATCGGGCGCCTCATACGCTGCAAGCCAACTCAGGAACCTACTTTCGAAACTGTCGGCCCTGCTCTGCGCCGCCGCCATTTTGGCGTCGTATTCCCGGATGAACTCCTGACGCGCGATCTCGCGCCATCGCTGCGCCGAACTGGCCCCGCTGCAAGTCATGCCTGTCGAGGTGCCGCCGTTGCCGGTGCAGTAGGAGTCGTTCAGGATAATGTAATCCCACGCCCCCTGCGCCGCTGCTGACGATCCCAGAGAAATCAAAAGCGCCGCGACTGCACGGACAAACCGATTCATCATTCAAAATATCCTCAAGAAATTCTGCGCCAGTCTGCCGGGCATCGCCCCGCAGGTCCGCTTTGCCACCCCGAGCCAGCCGGGATGCGCACGCAAGGGCGCGGCGAGGCGCGCGCCCTTGCGCTTCATTCTATCACTTGTCGATCCCGACAAGCTCGACGTCGAAGGTCAGATCCTTGCCCGCCAGCGGGTGGTTGGCGTCCAGCGTCACCTGCTCGTCGGTGACCTCGGCCACCATCACCTGCAGGGTCTGGCCCTGCGGCGTCTGCACCTGCAACTGCGTGCCGATGTCCAGCGGGATGTCGTCGGGGATGTCGGCGCGCGGCACCGCCTGCTTGGCGGCCGGGTCCAGCGGGCCATAGGCTTCGTCGGCGGGCACTTCCACGGTCTTCTTGTCGCCTACTTCCATGCCCGGAATGGCCTTGTCGAGGCCGGGAATGATCTGGCCCGAGCCGACCTGGAATTCCAGCGGATCACGTCCTTCGCTGCTGTCGAAGGTCGTGCCGTCGGCCAGAGTGCCCTTGTAATGAACTTTTACCGTATCGCCGGATTTCACCTGCGTCATGTGGTTTCCAATCTGTTTGGGGGATGGGTTTCCAAGGCCGCGCCTCGCGCGGGTACTTGCTGGTCTGCCTCAAGGCTAACCTGCCATGGCAGCGATTGCAAACAGGGTTCCAACCCTTCCCCAGACGTGCCACTCTGCCCCCGGAACCACCCCGGACCCGAAGGCCTCCCATGCCCATCACCACCTGTATCTTCGACGCCTACGGCACGCTTTTCGACGTCGCCGCCGCCGCCCGCACCGCCGCCGACGAGCCCGGCCGCGAGGCGTTCAAATCCCACTGGCCCGCCATCGCCGAGCACTGGCGCCTGAAGCAGCTGCAATACACCTGGCTGCGCGCGGTGATGGATCGGCATACGGACTTCTGGCAGGTCACCCAGGACGGCCTCGACTGGGCGCTCGAGGCCGAGGGCCTCTCGGACGACGCCGACCTGCGTGAACGGCTGCTGCAACTCTACTGGGAACTCGAAGCCTATCCGGAGGTCCCCGCCATGCTCCACGCGCTCAAGGACGCCGGGAAAAACACCGCGATCCTGTCGAACGGCTCGCCCCCCATGCTGGACGGCGCGGTGACATCGGCGGGCATCGGCGACGTGCTCGATGACGTGCTGTCGGTCGAAAGCGTCGGCATCTTCAAACCCCACGACAGCGTTTACGACCTCGTCGGCGACCGCTTCGGCTGCGCCAGGTCCGAGGTCCTCTTCGTCTCCTCCAACGGCTGGGACGCCGCCGCCGCGGCGGGCTACGGCTTCACCACCGCCTGGGTCAACCGCGCCGGCGCGCCGATGGACCGCCTGCCCGCCAGGCCCGGACATGTCCTGAAGGACCTCACCGGCATCCCGGAGCTCGCCCAATAATGCCGCACTTCACCACCTCCGACGGCCTGTCGCTGCACTACACCGACGAAGGCCCGGAAAATGAAACCGGCACGCCGATCCTCTGCCTCGCCGGTCTCACCCGCAACGTCACCGATTTCACCTATCTCGTGCCACACCTGTCGGACCACCGCGTCATCCGCCTCGACTATCGCGGGCGCGGCCTGTCGGACCATGCCGAGGATTACATGACCTACAACATCCTGCGTGAAGGCCAGGATGCCATCGAACTCCTTGACCATCTGGGCATCGAGCGGACAATCCTCATCGGCACCTCGCGCGGCGGCCTCATCGCCATGGCGCTCTCGCACAGCCACCCCGACCGCCTCGCCGGCGTGGTGCTGAACGACATCGGCCCCGAGGTGGCCCCCATCGGCATCGAGCGCATCATGGATTACGTCGGCAAGACGCCCCCGTTCGAGAACCTCGACGCCGCCGCCGATGCGCTTGCCGCGGGCCACGCCAAGGACTTCCCCGACATCCCCCTCACCCGCTGGCGCGAACAGGCCGAATTCATGTGGCAGGACGCGCCCTCGGGCGGCATCGCCCTGCGCTACGACCCCCGCCTGCGCGATGCGCTCGTGGGCCAGGCCGGCGCGGGCGAGGCCGTGGATCTCTGGGCGCTCTTCGACGGGCTGAAACTCATCCCCACCGCCTCGATCCGGGGCGAGAACTCCGACCTTTTCACCGCAGAGACGCAAGCACAGATGCAGACCCGACACCCCGACATGATCACCGCCGTCGTGCCAAACCGCGGCCACGTCCCCTTCCTCGACGAGCCGCAATCCCTCGCCGCCATCCGCCAGTTGCTGAAGGCCGCGGCATGAGCGACATCACCCTCATCCGCGCCGCCGCCGAGCGCCTCAAGGGCCACGCCCGCCGCACGCCGCTGCTGTCGTCGCCCTTCCTCGACGAGATCGCGGGCCGCCGCATCCTCGTCAAACCCGAATGCCTGCAACACACCGGCAGCTTCAAGTATCGCGGCGGCCGCTCCGCCGTTTCGGCGCTCGATCCGGAAACCCGCGCCAGGGGCGTCATCGCCTTCTCCTCCGGCAACCACGCGCAGGGCGTGGCGCTGGCGGCCCGCCAGATGGGCGCGCCCGCCGTCATCATCATGCCCGCCGACGCGCCCGCACTGAAGATCGCCAACACCCGCGCCCTCGGCGCCGAGGTCGTCCTCTACGACCGCGCCGCCGGCGAAAGCCGCGAAGACCTGGGCGAGACGCTCCAGGCCGAGCGCGACCTCACCCTCATCCGCCCCTATGACGAGCCGCAGGTCATCGCGGGCCAAGGCACCTGCGGGCTGGAAATCGCCGAGCAGGCCGCCGAGTTCGGCATCCGTGAGGCCGAAATGCTGGTTTGCTGCGGCGGCGGCGGCTTCACCTCCGGCATCGCCCTGGCGCTCGAGGCCGAGGCACCGGGTTTCAAAGTGCGCCCGGTGGAACCCGAAGGCTTCGACGACGTCACCCGCTCGCTCGCCTCGGGGCAGATCGAGACCAACGCAGGCGTCAGTGGCAATATCTGCGACGCCATCCTCACCCCCGCCCCGGGAAAAATCACCTTCCCGATCCTAAAACGCCTCTGCGGTCCCGGCATCGCGGTCTCCGAGGATGACTGCCTGCGCGCCATGGCCCACGCCTTCCAGCGCCTGAAACTGGTGGCCGAACCCGGCGGCGCCGCCGCCCTGGCCGCCGCAATCTTTCACGGGGATCAATTGAACGCCGACACGGTCATCTGCACCATCTCCGGCGGAAACGTCGACGCGTCGATGTTCACCCGGGCCTTGGAGACGCTTTGATATGGTTCCCGGCCACAACGCACGCTTGATGCAACCAATTTGTTTCGCCCTTTGCGTCGGCATAGGCGTCGGCCTGCCCTCGTTAAGTCAAGCAGAAGACAATAAGCAGGCGTTGATCGCCACGCTTATTGAGAGTGGAACCCATGATTTCGAGGACGAACGGCACACAGTCGAGGTTCTGGATTGCACGATGACCACATATCGCTGGCGTAATCGTCCCGAGCACGGCTGGGTCCTGTGGTCTTCATTCAAGTTTCCAATGGCATTGGGGCAGATCATGGAGACGAAAGGGGCTGATGGAACGCCTCAGCCGTTTGCCAGCACAAATTTTGGCGGCGAACGGCCACCCTACAACATGGTCGTAATCTCGTTTGAAATGCCGTCAGATACACCGGCCCGGTTCGAAAAGTCCACGCTGCGCAAACGGCCTGAAGAAAGCTGGCCATCCCCCCGTGGTGACGGAACCACGCATTTTTATCAGAAAGCCGAAAACGTAAATATCGTTCATCATGGGCCTGGCGTCGTTGACAAGGCGCGTCAATTCACATCCGCATTTCGCGAATATATCGAAAACCACTGCATATTCACAGGCTAGTGCGCTCAAACTCTTGTCAGCAAAGGCCCCCCATGACCGACGTCACCATCGCCAGCTTCAATGTCAAGAACCTCATCGGCCCCGACCGGGAATATTACGAATTCCAGTCCTACACCCCCGAAGAATACGTCTGGAAACTCGACTGGATGGCCGACCAGCTTCTGACGCTCGACGCCGACGTGATCTGCTTTCAGGAGATCTTCGAGAAAGACGCCCTGCACGCCGTCATCGACGAGGCGTCCATCCGCGCCCACGCCCTCAACGACGCGTCCATTCCAGACCGTTCCAAGCGATATCACCGCAAGGCGATCTTCCGTAAACTGGCCGTCACCCCCTATGACGACGCCACGCTCGCCTTCGCTCCCAACGCCGCCGACACCGGCGAGGCGGGCAAACGCCGCCCCGGCGTCGCGATCCTGTCGCGGCTGGGCTTTCAGGGCACGCCCGAGATCATCCAGGACCTGGAAGAGCCGCTCACCATCCCCTTCACGCCCTTGCGCGGGATGGCCGGCGCGCAGGACGCCGGCCATTACGTCCTGCGCCGCCTGTCGCGCCCGGTCATCAAGGCGCGTATCCCGATGGGCGGCCAGACCGTGACGGTCTTCAACTGCCACCTAAAATCCAAGCTGGGCGAATACATCACGCCCCCCGGCGCCGACTATGCCCCCGAAGAAGACCTCACTCATTACGACCCCATCGGCCGCGCCATGGGCGCCCTGCGCTCCACGGTCCGCCGCATGGCCGAGGCCTGGGTTCTGCGCCGCGAGGTCGTGCGCGAGATCGAAGCCGGACACCCGGTCATGGTGCTGGGCGATTTCAACGACGGCGAACACGCCGTCTCGTCCGAGATCATCACCGGCGAGGCGCCCTTCAAGAACTACTCCTGGATGCTGCGCCACGACGCGAAAGATCGCTCCGACCGCTACTCGGACGAGGAAAACCGCCAGATCACCGAGGATGTCGAGCGTGTGCGGCTGCACTCGGCGGAAAAGATGTTCGTGCGCAAATCCCTGCGCGATATGGTCTACACCGCAGCCTTCGGCGGCGTGTATGAGAGCATCGACCAGATCTTCATGTCCCGCCACTTCCACCCCGACAACCCCGACCGGGCGGGCGAGATGACCTATTTCAGCGTCTTCAACGACCACCTGACCGACGGCTCCCACCCCGAGGCGCCCTATAACAAGCTCGCCTCGGACCACGGCCAGATCATGGCGCACCTGCGGATGCAGGAGACGTAACACCGCCGGCGCAGGCCCAGGCCCTCAAGGACCCGGGGGTCAGGAAATCCCGACTGTAACGACTCGTCCGCCCGTGGTACCTTTAGTTATTATTTGCTGAAACAATTTAGGGTCGGTGGCCCTTTTTCAATAAAATCAGTTCGATACGTTGTGCCAATAGTCCGGCCACCGTTTTGCATTATGGAAATTCTTGATATCAGACTGCTGGGGTTGGCGGTCGTCGCCGCCTTGGGCTACGGCATCGCCACCATCGGAATGAAGATTGCCTCCGGCCATTGGTCACTCATCGCCTACGGTCTCATCCTGCTGGGGTTCATCGCCGCGACACAGGCCGAGGTCGTGCTGATGCGCGGGGTCACGCTCGGCACGCTCTACCTGCTGATCATCGCGATAGAGACGCTGATCGTGCTGACCTACGCCTATTCCATCGGCGAGGGCCTGTCCTCGCGCGACGTGGGCGGCGGCGCGCTCATCCTTCTGGGACTGGCGATCGTCTCTCACTGACCGGCCTCTCCGGCGGGCCGGCCCCACTGCCAATCGGCGGCGCTCCGCGCAACGCGGAGCGTTCGATGCTGCCCTGTTCGGGGTTGCAAATCCCGCACCGCAAACAACCTCAGATTTAAATAATCATTGACAGACCCTGCCAGGACGAGTCATTTATAAAGGATATTACATTCGCGCTCCGGCGTTTTTCTTGACTGCTTTTGACCAATTTCTTGCCCGAAGACCTTTTCATGAAAGGAAATTTCCAATGCCCAAGGACCGTGCCGAATCCACCTACCGATTCCGTGTCGAGGCCGCCGAACTGGCCCGCCACCGCCACCACCCCGAACATCGCGCCAATGGTGACGAGGCGCGCTACGGCGCCGCCTGCTATCCGATGAGCTTCACCAAGGGGCTCGATCACGACCAGGCCACCGGCCTTGTCGCCGACACCGACGCGTTCGAGGCCTTCCGCAAGGCCATCGACAACGGTTTCTGCGAACCCTTCACCACGCGGGTGCCTGTCCCCCGCGACGAGCCGCGCCGCTTCTGGGAGGCGCCCACCGCGGGCATCGTCCATGACCTGCAAGGCCCTGACGCACAGGCCGTCACCATGCCACCCGCGCCCGAGCTTTGCTCGGACGAGCTGGCCTTCGAGATGGCCGAGGTCTACGAACTCGCGATCCTGCGCGACGTGCCCTTCACCGCCTTCGAGGAAGGCGCGGGCAATGCCGCGGTCGACGCCTCGGCCACGCGCCTCGACGGGCTGGCCTATGCAACCGATGGCTTCACGGGCCGCCCGCGAAAGACGAACGCCGCGGGCAACCTTTCGTCCGGCACCGTCTTTCGCGGCTCCTCGCCCGGTGTGCTCAACGGCCCCTACCTGTCGCAATTCCTGCTGATCGGCTCCTCGCCCGGCGCCAAGAAACCCGAACAGGGGCTGATCGAATACGGCGCCCAGCTTGTCGATCAGACCGTGCCGGTCGCGGGCGAAACCGACTACATGACCACCTGGAATGACTGGCTGCGGGTGCAGCGCGGCTATGGCGGCACCGGCATCCAGGACTTTTCCCTCGACCAGCGCCGCTTCATCTGCACCCCGCGCGACCTGGCGACCTACGTGCATTTCGACGCGCTCTACCAGGCCTATCTCAACGCCTGCCTGCTCCTTCTGGCGCAGAAAGCGCCGTTCGATCCGGCCTTCGACCTGCTGTCCGGCCCGCCGGGGGACCGGCTGATGATCGACCCCGCGACCGGCGCGAAAGTGCCCTACAACGCCGGCGGCTTCGCGCTCTGGGGCGGGCCGCACATCCTCAGCCTCGTGACCGAGGTGGCCACACGCGGCCTCAAGGCCGTCCGCTACCAGAAGTTCAACGTGCACCTGCGCCTGCGCCCCGAGGCGCTGGCCGCGCGGATCGCGCGCGCCGACGAGATCGAGAAACGGTTCCCGCAGATCTGCGGCTGCTTCACCGCCATGCGCGACGCGCTCAAGCCGACCCTCGACGCGCTGGACGCCCACCCGACCAGCGGCAACGGCGCCGACGCGGCACTCCTGCCCATGGCCTTCGGGGAAGGCTCCCCGATGCACCCGACCTACGGGGCGGGTCATGCCACCGTCGCCGGCGCCTGCGTGACCATGCTCAAGGCGTTCTACGACACGTCCTCGGTCTTCGTGCGCATCACGAACCCCAAAGACAAAACCGACTGTGATGCAGGCTTCTACGACAAGGCCGCGATCCATGACGCCCTCTGCGACGGCAAGGTGGTCGAGGCCGGCGCCTATCGCTGCGAGATGTTGACCAAGGAGGAACAGAAGAAGGCCGAGCATTGCAAGAAGGACTGTGGCGTTCACCTGCCGATGTCCAAGCTCGTGTTCAAGCCCTGCGGCACCTACAAGCTGGTCAAGAAGGACACGAAGAAGAAAATCGCGGAACATGTCGTGCTGCACCCGAGCGACAAGAAAGAACAGTGCTGCCCCCTGACGCTCGAGGGCGAGTTGAACAAGCTCGCCGCCAACATCTCGATCGGGCGCAACATGGCCGGCGTGCACTATTTCTCCGACTATTTCGACAGCCTGCGCATGGGCGAGCGGATCGCCATCGGCATCCTCGAAGAGCAGGCTCTCGGATATCCGGCGGACGACTTCGTCATGTCTGTCCCTACATTCGACGGCAAGATCCGCCGGATTGGGCGCAAATAGCGTCCGCCCCAAGCGGCGGCCCGGGCTTACTCCCTCCCGGGCCGTTCGCGGTGGACAAGGCCGGCAGGGTGTGGCTCTTTGCGCCCATGCCCCATGTTCATCTCAACGACATCGACATTCACTACCGCGACGAAGGCACGGCAGACGGCCCGGCCCTCGTCTTCGCTAATTCGCTGGGCACCGACCTGCACCTGTGGGACGCGGTCCTGCCCCACCTGCCAGAGGGCCTGCGCCTCATCCGCTATGACAAGCGCGGGCACGGCAAGACCAGCGTACCGCCCGCGCCTTATGCTATGGGCACCCTCGTGCGCGACGCCGAGGCGCTGCTCGACCATCTCGACATCCGCGACTGCGTTTTCGTCGGGCTTTCCATCGGCGGGCTGATCGCGCAAGGCCTCGCGGTCAAGCGCCTCGATCTCGTCCGCTGCATGGTCCTGTCGAACACCGCCGCCAGGATCGGCAACCAGAAACTCTGGCAAGAGCGCATCGACGCCGTCCGCGAGGGCGGGATCGAGGCGCTGGCCGACGCCACGATGCAACGCTGGTTCTCCCGCGATTTCCTCGGCAGGCCGGAACTGCAAACCTGGCGCGACATGCTCACCTCCCAACCCGACGAGGGCTATATCGGCTGCTCGGCGGCGATCTCCGGCACCGATTTCTATACCCCCACCAGCGGGTTGCGCCTGCCCACCCTGGGAATCGCCGGGTCCGAGGACGGCGCCACCCCGCCCGACCTGGTGCGCGAAACGACCCAATTGATTCCCGGCGCGCAGTTCCACCTGATGCGCCGCACCGGCCACCTGCCCTGCGTCGAGGCGCCCGAGGCCTATGCCGCCCGCCTGACGCAGTTCCTGTCGGACACGGGCCACATCTGAGCCGGGCACGCGCACCGCGCCCTTTCCGCCTTGCCCGGCCCCGGCTACAGTCGCCCCACAGATCCAGACCGGAGCCTCGATGTCGTCCCGCCTGCCCACCGCGTTCATCCTGATCACTGTCATGATCGACGCCATGGGCATCGGGATCATCATCCCCGTGATGCCGGAACTGATCATGGATATCGACGGCGGCACGCTCGCATCGGCGGCGCTCTGGGGCGGCGTGCTGACCTCGCTATTCGCGGTGATGCAGTTCCTTTTCGGCCCCATGGTGGGCAACCTCAGCGACCGTTTCGGACGACGGCCCATCCTGCTGGGCTCGCTCCTGATCCTGGCGCTCGACTACCTCGTGATGGCCGTGGCCCATGCCATGTGGCTCTTGGTGCTGGGCCGTCTCGTCGGCGGCATCATGGCCGCCACGCAATCCACCGCCGCCGCCTTCATGGCCGACACCTCGCCGCCCGAAAAACGCGGCGCGGGCTTTGGCCTGGTGTCGGCGGCCTTCGGCATGGGCTTCGTGCTCGGCCCCGTGATCGGCGGCCTCCTGGGCGATCTCGGCCCCCGCGCGCCCTTTTACGCCGCCGCAACGCTCGCCTTCGCCAACTTCCTCTTCGGCTGGGCCGTCCTGTCGGAAACCATAACGCCCGACCGCGCCCGCCCCTTCGTCTGGGCCCGCGCCAACCCGTTCGGCGCCTTGCGCCAGATCCGCGCCCTGCCCGGCGTGGGCCGGCTCCTGGCCGTGCTCCTGCTCTACCAGCTCGCCTTCAACGTCTACCCCGCCATCTGGTCTTACTACACCACCGCCGCCTTCGGCTGGGACCCGTCGATGATCGGCCTTTCGCTCGGCATCTTCGGCATCTCGATCTTCGCCGTGCAGGCCGGTCTGATCGGCGTCGCCATCGCGCGGCTGGGCGAGGCCGGAACCGTGGTGCTGGCCCTCGGCTTCGCCATCCTCAGCTTCGCCGTGCTGGGCGTCATCTCGAACGGCTGGCTCGCACTCGCCCTCACGCCCGTCTCGGCGCTGGCGGCGATGTGTGTGCCTGCGCTGCAAGCCATCATGTCCCGCCGCACGCCACACGACGCCCAAGGCGAGCTTCAGGGCATCTTCACCTCCGTGGGCGCGCTGGCGATGATCTTCTCGCCGCTGATGATGACCAACATCTTCGCCGCCTTCACCAATCCCGATGCAACTTTCCGTCTACCCGGCTCCCCCTTCCTCGCAGCACTGCTGCTGGTGGCCCTCGGCCTCGTCCTCTTTCTCACCCGCAGGCGCCACGCATCCGCCGATTACGTCGCGACAGGTCGCAATCGGCCTTGAAACCGCGCGGAAAAACCGATCAGGCTGGCGGTCAACGAACTTCGGGAGGGATCATGAAAACCATCAAAGCCGCCGTGTGCCACGAATTCGGCACCCCCCTCGTGATCGAGGACGTGCGCCTGCGCGCGCCCGAACAGAACGAGGTCGAGGTCGCGCTGGAGACCGTCGCCATCTGCCATTCCGACATCTCCTATGCCGACGGCGCCTGGGGCGGGTCGCTTCCGGCGGTCTATGGCCACGAGGCCGCGGGCCGCATCTCGGCCATCGGCGACGGCGTGACCGGCCTTGCGGTGGGCGATACGGTGGTGGTCACGCTGATCCGAGCCTGCGGCCAGTGCCCCAGCTGCGGCGCGGGCCGGCCTACGGGCTGCGAGACGCCGTTCGACGGCGACCACGGCGCGCTTTCGACAGCGGATGGCGGCAAGCTGCACCAGGCCATGGCCTGCGGTGCCTTCGCCACGGACGTGGTCGTGCACCACTCCCAGGTCGTGAAGATCCCCGACGGCATGGCGATGGACGCCGCCTCGCTTCTGGCCTGCGGTGTCGTCACCGGCGTCGGCGCGGTGGTCAACGCGGCGCAGCTGCGCGCCGGTCAGGACGTGGTGGTGATCGGTGCAGGGGGCGTCGGCCTCAACGCCATCCAGGGCGCGCGCATCGCCGGCGCCCGCCGCATCGTCGCCGTCGACATGACCGAGGACAAGCTGGCCGATGCAAAAGCCTTCGGCGCCACCGACGGCGTGCTCGCCTCCCAGGACAAACCCTGGCGCGCCGCGAAAGAGGCGATGGGCCGCGGTGCCGACGCCGTGCTGGTCACCGTGGGCGCCGCCCGCGCCTATGACGAGGCCCCCCGCTACATCGCGGGCGGCGGCAAGGTCATCATGGTCGGGATGCCCGCCACGGGCGCGGAATCGACATACGAGGCCGCCAATTTCGCCGCCGCCGGGCAGAGCATGGTCGGCTCGAAAATGGGCGACGTGGTGATCCGCCGCGACATCCCCTGGATGGTCGATCTCTACCAGCAAGGACGCCTCAAGCTCGACGAATTGATATCCAACCGCTGGACCCTCGACCAGATCAACGACGCCATCGCCGACACCAAGTCCGGCACGGCCCGGCGCAACGTCATCATGCTGCGCTAGGCCGATCGCGGGCGACATTTTCTACGCAGAAAGTGTCACGGAAAATGCGCATTTTCCGTCAGCGGAATTTGCGCAAATTCCGCCCCCCTCCGTTCGGTCCGTTCACCCTGCGAAACGCAAAAAACCGCACCGTCGCGATGCCACTCGGATACCGACGCGATACCGACGTACCGAATTCGGCGAATCCCCACCGTTAACCCTTCTGTGCGACTCGCGCCGATTTCCGGCTTGCCCCATCCCGCCACTCAGGCCACCGTGCGCCGTATCAGCAGGGAGAAACCCCATGAAACTCAAGGACCTCGACATCATCGTCACCTCGCCCCCCGCGCCGGGCTGGGGCGGGCAGTACTGGATCCTGGTGAAACTGACCACGGATAACGGCATCACCGGCTGGGGCGAATGCTATGCCAGCAGCGTCGGCCCCGACGCCATGACCGCCGTCATCACCGATGTCTTCTCTCGCCACATGCAGGGCGAAAACCCTGAAAACATTGAATTTATGTTCCGCCGCGCCTATTCCTCCGGCTTCACCCAGCGCCCCGATCTGACCGTGATGGGGGCCTTTTCGGGGCTGGAAATCGCCTGCTGGGACATCCTCGGCAAGGCCCGCGAGCGTCCGGTCTGGGCGCTCCTGGGCGGACGGATGAACGACCGCATCCGCGCCTATACCTATCTCTACCCGCTTCAGCAGCACGACATCACCCCGTTCTGGACCTCGCCCGACATGGCCGCCGAGTCCGCGCTCGACTTGCTAAGCCGCGGATATACCGCGGTAAAATTCGACCCCGCCGGCCCCTACACAATGCGCGGCGGCCACATGCCCGCCGGCACCGACATCTCGCTCTCGGCCGCCTTCTGCAAGGCGATCCGGGAGGCCGTGGGCGACCGGGCCGACCTTCTCTTCGGCACACACGGCCAGTTCACCACGGCGGGCGCCATCCGCCTCGCCAAGGCGATCGAGCCCTACGATCCGCTCTGGTACGAAGAGCCGGTACCCCCTGATAATGTTGCGGAAATGGCCAAGGTGGCCGGCGCCACCTCGATCCCCGTGGCCACCGGCGAGCGCCTCACGACCAAGGCCGAATTCGCCCCCCTGCTGCGCTCCGGCGCGGCCTCGATCCTGCAGCCCGCCTTGGGTCGCGTGGGCGGCATCTGGGAAGCCAAGAAGATCGCCGCCATGGCCGAGGTCTACAACGCCCAGATGGCCCCGCATCTTTACGCCGGGCCGGTGGAATGGGCCGCCAACGTGCATTTCGCGGCCTCCATCCCCAATATCCTCATGGCCGAAACCATCGAGACCGACTTTCACAACCGATTGATAAAGAACAAGATCCGTGTCGAGGACGGCTTCATCACCCCGCCCGTGGCCCCCGGACTGGGGATCGAGGTGGACGAGGATCTGGCCCGCGCGCATCCCTTCACCGGCGACGGCCTGCACCTGCAGATGCAGGATGCGCCGTGTGACTACGTCAATGGCAATTCCTTTGCCGGCGGGGCCCCGGTCAAGACAGGCTGAACGCCGCGCCGCGCGGCATCGCACCGGCGTTTTAAGACGCGCTTAACACCTTCGTGGTCTGATCCCGCTGCGTGGCTCGTGGATCGGGCTCAGCAGCCGCCGGACTGGACCAGCCCGTAGCCGTAATGCGTATCGCGCCCGCCGGGGCCAAGATCCCGCGCGGTGCGCCGCAGCAATGCCCGCGCCCCGTTCAGCGACAGCCCTCCGCGCGAGGCCTGCCGCGCCAGGATCGCGGTCACCACCGGCGCGGCAAAGGATGTGCCGGAGCGATAGCTGCCCCCGGTACCCCAGGCCACGTAAAGGTCCACGCCGGGCGCGGCGAACTCGATGTGGTTGCCGTAATTGGCCCGCCCGTATAGCCGCCCGCTCGCGTCCACCGCCGTCACGGCGATGGTGTCGGGCGAGGCCGCGGGAAAGACAGGCGCACCGCTGCGGTCGTTGCCGGCGGCGGCCACGATCACCGTGCCCCGTCCCTGGGCCAGCGCGAGCAGCTTGGCGAACACCCGGTTGTTCGCGCCGGAAAACGACATGTTGACCAGCCGCACGCCGTTGCCGACCAGCCAGTCCAGGCTGGCCGCCACGCTCTCCAACCGCCCGCCGTCGCTGCTTTTTTCCAGCCCGAACGCCTCGGCGGCATAGACCTGCACCCCCGGCGCCAGGCCCGCCAGCGGCCCCGCCCCGGCCGAGCCCGCGATAAGCCCGGCCACGGCGGTACCATGGCTGGCCCCGGTGCGGCGCGCGCCCTCGCGCAGAAAGCTCTGCCGCACAATCCGCACCCCACCAAAGGCCGGGTGGCCCGCGTTGACCGCACCGTCGATTACGCCCACGCGAATGCTGCGCCCGACACGGCAGCTCTGTCCCGGCGCGTCGCCCACCATCGCCGCGTGATAGACCCGGGGGCCCGCCGACCGGAAATAGATCTTGTGCAGGTCCAGCACCGCCGAAGGCGTGCGGCCCGCCAACAGCGCCCGCCCCTGCTCCAGCGTCAGGGTGCGCGGAAAGACGAAGAAATACATCTGCTGTCCGAATTGCGGCAGGGGCCGTTCGCGCAGCAATGTCGCCCCCGCGCTGACCAGCGCCTGCGCCGCGGCCACCGCCTGGCCCCGGTTGACCAGCAGCACGTATTCCGGCGAGCCGTCGGTGGCCTGCACCTCGTCCCGCGCCGCCCGGCGCAGCCCGCCGGTCGGTTTCGTACGCGGGCTATTGCCTGCATTTCCGCCTTGGCCACCGCGTCCGCCGGTGCCCTGCTGCACCTCGACAATACCGGGAAGAGCGCACGTCCCGACGCAGGCCGGGTCCGGCAGGGCCACGGCGGCTCGCGCCGTTTGCGGGGTCACAATGCCAAGAAGGCAAAGGCTCAGGATCGCCACGAGAAGCCGGAAAAAGGTCATGTCATTCAACGCTTTCCACAATATCGTCCCGCGCCTGAAGCGCCGTCACGGCCTCGGTGCGTGCCGCGTCGTCCGACGCCGCCAGCGTGTAGAGCCCGATGGCCGACGGCCCGTCCACGATCACGAGGCCCTGCGCCAGCAGCAGCGCCCGTATGTCCGCCTCGGTTGCGTCCTCGGCAAAGGCCACGCGGATCGTGTGCTCGGCGCGCGCCGTCGTCTCTTCACCGCCCGCGAGTTCAAAATCAGTGCCCCCATCATAACCGATATACGCGGTCTGCGCTACAACCAGACCGAACAGAACCACCGCCGCGATCTTCCAGAAATTGCCGGGCGCGGTCGGGCTGTTCGCGGCCTCGGGCAATCCGCCCTGCGGCACAACCGGCGCCGCGGCGTCGGTGTCGAGCTCACGCATCAGGCGGGCCAGCCCCAACTCCCCGGGCGACGACACGTCCTCGGCCTGCATTTTTAAGCGCATTGCCCGCAACGCCTCAAGCTCGCCGGCCAGCTGCGGGTCGGCCGCGACGGCGGCCTCGACGGCGGCGCGTTCCCCGCCTTCAAGCGTGTCATTGGCCAGAAAAACCAGCAGCGCCTCGATCTCGTCGCGGGACAGGTCCGATCCGTCGGTCATGACCGCACCTCCATCCGGCCCGAGAGGCAATGCAGCAGCAGCTTCTTGGCATGAAAGACACGCGTCTTGATCGTGCCCTCCGGCACCTCGGCGACGCTCGCGATCTCGCCATAGGTCATGTCCTGGTAGAAGGCCAGTTCCACCGCCGCCCGGTGCTGCGGCTTCAACTGATCCAGGCAATGGCGCAGATGTTCCGCCTCCTGCGCCGAGGCAAGGCAGGTCGCCGCGTCGGGGCTGTCGTCCACGCGTTCGTCGATCTCGTCGGTCAGGTCGACCCGTTTGTGCTTGCGAAAATGATCCATCGTTTTCCTGTAGGCTATGCCGAATACCCATGTTTTCACCGTCGACCGTCCCTCGAAGCGCCCAGCCGAGCGCCAGATGTCCATGAAGACGTCGTGATGTATGTCGGCTGCCTCGTGCGGATCGTTCATTTTCGAGACGATGAACCGGAAAACGGGCTTTTCCAGCGCCTTGTAGAAGGCGGCAAAGGCATCACGGTCACTGGCGGCCATGCGCCTCAGAAGCTCTGCAAGTTCGCTGTTCTGCATACTGTCCCGTCCGTTTCCCACGGCCCCCGGTCCCGATGCGCCGCCACGGACAGGATGCAATGAGACGGCCCGCGCGGTCAAAGCCTAACATGCGCCTCGCGCGGTTCGGCCTCAGGGCAGATGCCCCAGCCACAGCCAGACCGTGACGATCGACAGGGCGGTCGCCATCAGGACGGACGTTGCGGCCACGCGCATCGCGCGCCCGTACATGCTGGCAAAAATGTAGACGTTGATACCCGGCGCCATCGCCGCCGTCAGCACAGCGGACCGCGTTGCGTCCACCGACAGGTCGAAGGCCACCCCCAGAAGCCTGGTGACCAGCGGATGCACCACGAGCGAGATCAAACACAGGTAGAGAACCAGGCGCAGGTCGCCCTCGGGGCGATAGCTGGCCAGCACCCCGCCCACGCCGAACAGCGCGGCCGGAAGCGCCGCGCGCACCAGCAGGTCCAGCGCGTCGTTCACCGTACCCGGCAACGGCAGTCCGCTTAGATTCACGGCAAAGCCCAGCAGTATGCCCAGGATCAGCGTGTTGGAAAACATCGCCTTCAACACGCGCAACACGAGCCCCGAGCCGGCCTGCCCCTTGGCGCGGACAATCTCCATCGCCGTGATCCCGACACCATAGCAGATGGGCGAATGCAGCGCGATGATGGCATAGTTGGCCTCCAGCGCGTCCGGCCCGTAGGCGCGTTCGGTCAAGGGCAACCCCAGCAAAAGCGAGTTGGAAAAGAGGCCACAGAAACCGATGGCCACGCAATCCTCCCAGGGGCGCCCGAACAGGAACCGCCCGCCCAGCATGCCCAGGACAAAGCCCGCCAAGGCTCCTGCATAGAAGCTCACCAGCATACGCCATTCGAAGTATTGGCCAAGGTCCAGCCGCGAGATGGCCACGAACAGAAGGCAGGGAACCGCGAAGCTCTGGACAAAGGTCATCAGCCCTTCGACGCCGCTCTGGCTGAACCAGCCGCGCCAGACCGCCACATAGCCAAAGCCGATGATCATGAAGACCGGCAGGATGACGTCCAGCAGGGCCTGCATTGCGCTAGTCCCTGTAGGTGATCACCATGCCGTCATAGGCTGGGGTGATATGGTCGGGGGTTTCCTCGACAAGCGTCTGATAATCCATGTCGATATGCATGTTGGTCAGCACACCACGGCGCGGGGCGGCGCGGTCCAGCCACTCCAGCGACTGCTCCAGGTGAGAATGCGTCGGGTGTGGCGTGCGCCGCAGCGCGTCGAGAATCCAGCAATCCAGGTTCTCCAGGACCTTCCAGCTGTCGTCGGGAATTTCCGCGACATCCGGCAGGTAGGCAAGGTCGTCCACCCGGAACCCCAGCGCGTCGATCGAGCCGTGGTTGACCACGAAGGGACGGAGGGTGATGGCCCCTCCCTGCCCCTCGATGACCACGTCACCCTTGATCGTGTGCATGTCGAGGATGGGGGGATAGGGGCTGTCCTCGGGCTGCGTGAAGGCATAGCCAAAGCGTGAATACAGCGCATTCTGCGTGTCGCCATCGGCCCAGACCGGCAGGCGCTGGCGCATGTTGAAAACGATCATCCGCAGATCGTCCAGACCGTGCACATGGTCGGCATGGGCGTGGGTATAGACAACCGCGTCAAGCGCGCCTACGCCCGCATCCAGCAGTTGGCTTCGCAGGTCGGGCGAGGTGTCGATCAGTACCCGCGTGGTCCCATCCTCGCCTTCGCGCTCGATCAGCATTGAACAGCGGCGGCGATAGTTTCTGGGGTTCTCCGGGTCGCAGTCGCCCCAGTGTCCGCCAAGGCGCGGCACCCCGCCGGACGACCCGCATCCGAGTATGGTGAAACGCGTTTCCCCCATCAGGCGGCGGCTTTCCATTGTGCGGCCTTCCAGAACAGCCGGTCGAAATTGGCCTGCGTCTGCGCGGCGAAATCGGGCCAGTCCATGCCGAACACCTCGGCGCCCACCTTGGCCGTATGCACGGTATAGGCAGGTTCGTTCCGCTTGCCGCGATAGGGCGGCGGGGCGAGGTACGGCGCGTCGGTTTCCACCAGGATGCGGTCCACCGGGGCGGACGCGAAGATGTCGCGCAACTCCTGGCTCTTGGGAAAGGCCGAAATGCCCGACATCGACAGATAGAACCCAAGGTCAAGCGCCGCCTTGCCCAGTTCCGCACCGGACGAAAAGCAATGCATCACACAGGAGTATTCGCCCGCCTTGTGCTCTTCGGTCAGGATCCGCGCCATGTCGTCGTCAGCATCCCGTGCGTGGATGATCAGCGGCAGCCCGGTCTGGCGCGCGGCCTCGATATGCAGGCGCAGGCTTTCCTGCTGCGCACCCGCGCTCTCGGCGGTGTAGTGATAATCCAGCCCCGTCTCGCCGATGCCCACGAACTTGGGGTGCCGCGCCAGCGACACCAGCGCGTCGACCGTGGCCATCGGCTCGTCCGCCACGCTCATCGGGTGGGTGCCGGCGGCATAGAAAACCTCGTCATGCGCTTCGGCAATCGCCCTGACCTGCGGCTCCAGCCGCAGCTTGGTGCAGATGCTGACCATCCGCGTCACCCCGGCCTCGACCGCGCGTGCGATCACGTCGCCGCGTTCTTCGTCGAAGGTCTCGAAATCAAGATGGCAATGGCTGTCGGTGATCTGGACTTGGTCGGTCATGGGGCCTTGGAATTGACGGTGCTCAGAGGGATGTAGCGGTCTGCTGCAACTTGAACACCGTATCAAGCACCAAGGCGGCAGGGTCAAGGTTGACCGCCCGCCCGTGCCGCGCCCGCGCGCCGACCTCCTGCGCGCAATCGGCCCAGGCCCGCGCCTGAACCGGACTGCCCGCCAGCCTGCCGATGACCTCGGCCTCGCCCGGCACGGCCTCGGGCGGCAGGATGCCGGTGGCGCCCGCCCGTGCGACACGGGCCAGGAACATGTCCATCAGCGCCAGCAGCAGGTCCAGCTTCTGCTCGGCGCCGCGCTGCGCCGCCGCCTCGGCCAGTTTCATCGCGCGCGGCCGGTCCAGCATCGGCAGGCTCGCCGCCAATCCGACGATCTCGGCATAGATCTTCAGACCGTCGAGGTTGTAAAGCCGCACCGCCTCGCCGGCCGAGCCGCCCGACAGTTCCGCCAGCCCAGGCGCCTGTCCGCCCGGATCGATCCCGGCCTGATCCAGCGCCGCGATCACGTCGTCCGGGCTCAGCCGCTCCAGCCGCAACTCGCGGCAACGCGAGCGGATCGTCGGCAATAGCCGCGCCGGCTGATGCGCCACCAGCAAGAGCGTGGTGCGCGAAGGAGGCTCTTCCAGCATTTTCAACAGTGCGTTCGCGGCCGAGGTGTTCATCTCGTCTGCGGCGTCGATGATGACCACCCGCCGCCCGCCATCCACGGCGCTCAGGTTCACGAAATCGGCCAGTTCGCGCACTTCGTCCACCCGGATCTCGCGCGAGAACTTGCCCTCTTCGAAATTCTTCTGCCGGTCGCTGTCGCTGGTGCCCTGCCCGCCGCGCCGCACCAGGTGCAGCCCCGGCTCGGACCCCGCCAGCACGCGCCGCGTGACCGGATGATCCTCGGCAATCTCCAACGTGTCGGGCGCAGGCAGCGCATCGCCAAACAGCCCTCCTCCATCCGCCTCCGGGTCGGGCGTGGCCAGCAGGAACCGCGCGATCCGCCAGGCAAGCGTCGCCTTGCCCACGCCGCGCGGCCCGTGGATCAGCCAGCCATGATGCAGCCGGCCTGCGTTGAACGCTTGCAAGAACGCGCTTTGTGCGGCGTCCTGTCCGTAAAGGCGGGACGTCTCGGCCGGGTGCGGCGCGCCGTCGATGCGATCGGGAAGCGGAATGTCTCGGTCCATCATGTCAGGCGCGGTTCTACCGCAGCCCGGACATCCGCCGCAATCGCTTCGATTCCCCGATTGCCGTCGATCACGATGAAACGCTCCGAAAATTCCCCGGCAAGGTCCAGGAACCCCTGCCGCATCTGCGCTTGCAGGCTGGCACCGAAGCTCTCGAAACGCTCCTCGCTGCCGCCGCGCGACAGCGCGCGTTCCAGCCCCTTGCCCGGGTCCATGTCGATCAGGATGGTCAGGTCCGGCTCGCGCCCAATCAGCAGGTCGTGCAGCGCGTCGACCTTTTGGCGCAGGTCGCCCCGGCTCAGACCCTGGTACATGCGCGTGCTGTCGGCAAAACGATCGCAGATCACGACCTTGCCGGCCGCCAGCGCCGGCTCGATCAACCGTTCCAGGTGATCGCGGCGGGCCGCCGTGAACAGCAGCAGCTCGGTCTCCGCCGACCAGCGGTCGGCATCGCCTTCCAGCACCAGCTTGCGGATTTCCTCGGCGCCGGCGCTGCCGCCCGGCTCTCGCGTCAGGACAACATCACGCCCCGTGCCTTGCAAATGCTCGGCCAGCAGGCGCGCCTGCGTGGACTTGCCCGACCCGTCGATGCCTTCAAAGGTGACGAAGCGGCCCTGTCCGCTCAAAGCGTCCCCTCGGGCCCCTGTTGCAGCCGTTTCAATAGCACGCCCGCCACCGTCTTCAGCCGCACGGCAAAGCCACCCACGGCAACGCTTTCGGCGGCGACCAGCGGCACGCGCATCTCCGGCAGGCCCTCGGGCGTAAAGACCAGTTGGGCCAGTTCGTCGCCTTGCGTGATAGGCGCGCTCACCGGTCCCTCATAGACGACTTCGGCGGTCATGTTGTCCGAGCCCAGCACCGGCACCAGCGTGGTCAGGTCCTTCGCGGGCGTCAGTCCTACGGTTGCCGCGCTTCCCATCCAGACTTCGGCGCGGGAGACTTCGCTGCCGGCCTTGACGATCTCTTTTTCGGCAAATTGACGAAAGGACCAGTTCACAAGGGCTTCCGCCTCTTGTGCTCTTTGGGCTGCAGTGTCCAATCCCGACAGCACGAACACCACGCGGCGTCCGCCCTGCTCGGCCGAGCCGACAAGTCCGTAGCCCGCCGCCTCTGTGTGCCCGGTCTTCAGACCGTCGGCCCCGATCCCCAGTTTCAGCAGAGGGTTGCGGTTCTGCGTGTTCTGCGGCGCGCGCCCGTCGAACTCATAGGTCGTCTCGGCGAACATCGGGTAGAAGTTGGGGAAATCCACGATCAGGCGCTCGGCCAGGATCGCCAGGTCATGCATGCTCATCCGGTGGCCCGCGGCGGGCCATCCGTTGGAGTTCGCGAAGGTCGAATTGGTCATGCCCATGTCTTGCGCCCGCTGCGTCATGAACCGGGCAAACCCCGCTTCGGTGCCATCGGGGCTCAGCGCCTCGGCAATCACCGCACAGGCGTCATTGCCCGACAGCACGATGATGCCGCGCAGCAGGTCCTCGACGCTCACCCGGTCGGTCGTGTCCAGGAACATGGTGGAGCCGCCATAACTCATGGCATGCTCCGACACCGGAAGTTTCTCCTGCAGCGAAAGCCGCCCGTCCCGGATGGCCTCGAAGGCCACGTAAAGCGTCATCAGCTTGGACATCGAGGCCGGTGGCAGGGGTTCGTCGGCATTGCGGCTGAGCAGCACCGTTCCGGTGCCCAGATCCTTCACATACGCGGCCTTGGCGCTGGTGTCGAACGCCTGCGCCGGCAAGGAAAGCGCAATCACCGCGACACAGGCGGTCAAAAGTCGTGCAATAAGGGTCATGGGCAAGTCCCGTATCAGTTGGTTACAGCGTATGCATCATCAAAACCAACGTCCTTGACCTTTTTCAACAGGACAGATTGTTCGGACTTGCTTTGGGCCGGTCCGACGATCACGCGCCAGAAGGTCTTGCCCTGCGAGCTCTGTTTTTTAACGATCGGAACTATGCCTTCCTGCCGCATGGCGGTGGCGGTATTCCGCGCATTCTGCTCGACCGAGAAGATACCGATCTGCAGATAGGGCTTCGACAGGGACGACCCGGACAGGACCGGCGTCGCTGCGGCGGGGGTCGGTGCCGGGGCCGGTTCGGTGGCCACGGCTGCGGTCGCGCCCGCGGTCTGGGTGGCCGGGCGCACCGGCTCTGCGGCCTCGGCGCTTTCGATCGCGGCGGCCGCCCCGGCCAGCGGCTCCAGCGTCGTCTGCTCGACAGAAGCGGGTGCCAGCGTGCCTGCCTCGCCCTCGGTCTCGGCGGCGGCCAGCGCCTCGGGATCAGGGGCGGACTCGCGGCGCAGGGCCGTGACGTTGAGCTGCGACGGCGCCCCCGCCAGCATGCCCAGCGCGTCCGCGGCATCGGACGAGACCTGCAGGATCGGGCCCGGGTTGCTGCGCTCGCGGCGGAACAATGCGCCAATGACGAACTTGCCGTTCTTGGTATTGCGGATAATGACGCGTTCGGGCTCCTGCACATCCGGGTGCGCGACCCACACGCCACCCAGCGACGGGCGCCCGTCCCACAGGCCCTTGTCGGTCACCTGGAAGACGTCCGGCGCTTCGACGTCACGCTCGATCAGCTTGACCGAGTTGTCGGCCGAGGTCACTTCCTCCGTGTCACCGGCCTGCGATTTGAAAAGGCCGAATTCTCCGCCCTCGGTACATCCGCTCAGAACCAGCGCAATAGCACTGGAGGCGGTGATCAGGCGCGCACGCGCCCCTTTGCCCGTCCATTGAAATGTCATGTTTCGTCCCTTGCCTGTCATGCACCGTATTAGATGCGGGTGCCGGTTTTCCGACGTTTGCTCGAGCACGCAGATACCTGCGTTTGTGCGCAGAATAGCCGGTCAAGACCGTTCTGGGAAGTCCGCAAAGCCATTTCGGCGTTTTTCCTCGTCAACTGATGACTTTCAGAATCGCGAAAGCCACAGTAACACACGCGGACGCGGAGGTTTGGCAGAGTGGTCGAATGCACCGGTCTTGAAAACCGGCGGGCGTGAAAGCGTCCCCAGGGTTCGAATCCCTGAGCCTCCGCCAGTATCCAGCAGAACGTATAGTATCCTGTCCCGAAGGCGCTGACGGTTCACGCCTTCCATCCCCGCAACAAAGCTCGGCTGTGGGTCACATCCCTTTTTAATCGTCTCGAGACCGGACATCGCTTCGATTTCGTTCACGACCTCCCCCATGCGTCCGACCAGGTACGTGGCCTTCGACGGTTCCTGGAAGCCCTCAAAAGTTCGGAGAATAGCCAAATTCGGAAATTTCGCTTGAATAGATCTTTGCAACAAGCTCGATCGCCTCGGTATCGTAATGTTCTGCAATCGACCTTTTTCTGGGTCGGACATCAGCCTTCGCTGACGGAACCGACGTCAAATTCAGCTCTATGCCGATAGTTTCCCCGACGGTTGCCAGGTCAGCCTCCAGATTTTCGTAGCGTCCGACGAAATCCACGGCAACACGTGGGCCGATCGCATAGATATCCCAATTCGAACGATGACGCGGCACGAGACGCTCGGGGTCAGGCCGCTCCGGGTCTGCGAGACGGCGAAGGAACTCTTTGAAAGACACATTATCGCAGTTCCTGCCATTGCAGCGCCAGTAGTAATCCGAAACGGCATGTGTCCAGGGATTCCGGACAAAGCAGAACTTGAAGTAATCTTGCCAAGCAACCGGGTCAAAATTCCGTACCGACGCGGCAGCGGGATGCGCTCCACCGGCCATCCCCATATTCTTCGCCATGAAGCGATGCACATATCTGTTGACGTCGTTCGGAGAAAGGTGCGCGATCCCGGTCTTGCCCTGACGTCGCCCACACCCGTCCATCTGCTGTGCAACGTTCACGACCCAGTCATTATACCGGCCCCCCGCTGCGATAGTGTCACTCCACGCTCCGGTCTGTATGTCCGTTGGTCCGAGATAGCGATTGCAAAGCGTGGTTATTGTGCTTCCGGCTACTTTCCGACAATGAAGGAATATGAATTTGTGCTTGTGACTCAAAATCATTGTTGGCGTGTCTTTATCAAGTGATCGTCATTCAGGTACCGTACGCAGTCTGTGCGACGAAATTCAGGCTCACTTCAACCACGCCGCCGACGGCCGCACAACCGATCATAGATGTCCAAGTGCTCCGTATCGACTGGCGTTTCGTCGATTGCTCGATCAGGAACTCACGGTCGAGCGAACCCTGTCGAGACCGGACATTGCCTTGATTTCGTTCAATACCTCGTCAGCGCCGGTGCCTGACTTTAGCGATGTGAAGATGAAAGGGCGACCTTGACGCACCCGCGCGGCGTCCGTTCGCATCACGTCGAGCGACGCGCCCACATGCGGTGCCAGGTCCGTCTTGTTGATCACCAGGATGTCCGAGCGCGTTATCGCCGGTCCGCCCTTGCGCGGTATCTCCTCGCCCGCGGCCGTGTCGATCACATAGACCGTCAGGTCGGCAAGCTCCGGGCTGAAGGTTGCGGACAGGTTGTCACCGCCCGACTCGATCAGCACCACCTCGACATCGGGATGGCGTTCGCGCATTTCGGCGACGGCGGCCAGGTTTATGGACGCGTCTTCGCGGATCGCGGTGTGTGGACAGCCCCCGGTCTCGACTCCGATGATCCGGTCCGAGGGCAGGATCTGCATGCGCATCAGCGCTTCGGCATCTTCCTGGGTGTAGATGTCGTTGGTGATCACGCCGATCGAATACGCATCTTTCAATCGCTCCGACAGACGGGCGGTCAACGTGGTCTTGCCGGCGCCGACCGGCCCGCCGATCCCGATGCGCAAGGGTCCGTTCATCCTGGTCATGACTGAAACAGCCTTGGTTCGAGAGTTTCATGCCGCATCGACGCGATGTCGGACAGGAAAGCGTTGCTGAAGATGTCGTCGATCTCTGCACCCCGTGTTTCGGCTTCGACACGAAGCAGGTCCGCCTGAAGCGCCGCCAAGACGCGCTGCCCGTCTGTCTGGCCAAGCGGCATCAGGCGAAGGGCCGCGGAGACAAGGTTGGACAGGAAGGATTGCAGGTAGAGCAGCACGCAGGCGTCGACGTCGAGGTTCATCAGGTGCGCCGCCCGCCCCGTGGCGACCGGCAAGGTCAGGTCCGGAAGGTCAAGCCTCCAGACGGCATTGGTCGTGTGCACGAAGGCCATTCCCTGCCGCACCGTCTCGGACAGACGTTCGGCGGAGGGCGCGAAGGCGCGGGCCTGCGCGTCGATCTCGGTCACGTCATCTGCCCCGGCAGCAAGCCGCAACCAGATCGCGTCCGTTCGGCCCGCACCTTCGGTCAGGCAGGTGCACAGCCATGCCTGCAGCGTCTCGGCATCCTTGATTTGCTCATCGCGGATGGCTTGTTCTAACCCATGCGACCAGGCAAAGGCGCCGATGGGATAAGCCGGGGACAGCCATTGCGCCAGGGTCAGAAGGCCGGCGTCAGTGTGCATGGGCCGTCGCCCCGTGTTCGTGGCTGTGGGTCCTGCCATGTCCATAGGCGCCGCCCTCGGGTTTGAAGGGTTCGGTGACCGGGGTGAGGGTCGCGCCCAGATGGGCCAGCATATGCGCGATCACGGGATCGTCGCGGATCAAGAGCCGGTCGGCTTCCACCTGGCAGGGCGTGTGCCGGTTGCCGATATGCCAGGCCAATCTCGCCAGGTCGGACCCCGACACTGCCAACAACGCCTCCGGGGCCGCGGCGATACGGACCAGCCGCCCGTCGCTGGTTTCCAGGGCGTCTCCGTCGTCCAGGGACACCGTATGCTCGAAATCGGCCACAAGCGACCACCCTTCTTCCACGGTAAGCTTGCGTCGCCGGAAAAAACGATCCTCGTAGGACAGCGCGCACAGCGCGGCGTCTCCGGTCCAGGTTCCGGCCTTGTGGAGGTGTTGGGCGATCGGGAGGTCTGTCATGGCACTCAATACAGGAAATAGCGCTGCGCCATCGGCAGTTCGCTGGCCGGCTCGCAGGTCAGCAGCTCGCCGTTGGCACGCACTTCGTAGGTTTCAGGGTTCACGTCGATCTCGGGGCAAGCATCGTTCAGCTTCAGGTCTGCCTTGCCGATGCCACGGGTGTTCTGCACCGGCAGGGTCTGCTTGGCGATCCCGAGCGTATCGCCGATGCCGTCATCATGCGCCGCCGCCGATACGAAGGTGACGGCGGAGGCGTGCAGCGCGCGCCCATAGGCCCCGAACATTGGGCGCGTATAGACCGGCTGCGGCGTCGGGATCGAGGCATTCGGGTCGCCCATCTGCGCACAGGCAATCGAGCCGCCGATCAGCACCATCTCGGGTTTCACGCCGAAAAAGGCCGGGTTCCACAGCACCAAGTCGGCGCGCTTGCCTTCCTCGATCGACCCGATGTGATCGGAAATACCATGCGCGATGGCCGGGTTGATCGTGTACTTGGCGACATAGCGGCGCGCGCGCAGGTTGTCGTTCTCGCCGGTCTCGTCTGCCAGCCGCCCCCGCTGTTTCTTCATCTTGTCGGCGGTCTGCCACGTGCGGATGATCACCTCGCCCACCCGTCCCATCGCCTGGCTGTCCGAGGCGATGATGCTGAACGCGCCCATGTCGTGCAGGATGTCCTCGGCGGCGATGGTCTCGCGCCGGATCCGGCTTTCGGCAAAGGCGATGTCCTCGGGGATCGACTTGTCGAGGTGGTGGCACACCATCAGCATGTCCAGGTGCTCTTCCAGCGTGTTCACCGTGAAGGGCCGCGTCGGGTTGGTCGAGGACGGCAGCACGTTCGCCTGCCCGCAAATCTTGATGATGTCCGGCGCGTGGCCCCCGCCCGCACCCTCGGTGTGGAAGGCATGGATGGTCCGGCCTTTCATCGCTGCCACCGTGTTCTCGACGAACCCGGATTCGTTCAGCGTATCGGTGTGGATCATCACCTGCACATCCATTGCGTCGGCCACCGACAGGCAGCAATCAATGGCCGCCGGGGTCGTGCCCCAGTCCTCGTGCAGCTTCAGCGCGCAGGCGCCGGCCATGACCTGTTCCTCTAGCGCGGCGGGCAGCGAGGCGTTGCCCTTGCCGGCGAACGCCAGGTTCATCGGAAAGGCATCGGCGGCCTGCAACATCCGCCCCAGGTGCCACGGCCCCGGCGTGCATGTGGTGGCCAGCGTGCCATGCGCGGGGCCAGTGCCACCGCCCAGCATCGTCGTGAGGCCCGAATGCAGCGCATCCTCGATCTGTTGCGGGCAGATGAAATGGATATGGCTGTCAAAGCCGCCGGCGGTCAGGATACGCCCCTCGCCCGCGATGATCTCGGTTCCCGGGCCGATCACGATATCTACGCCGGGCTGGGTGTCTGGGTTGCCCGCCTTGCCGATCTTGTGGATCGCACCGTCCTTCAGGCCGACATCCGCCTTGTAGATGCCGGTATAGTCCAGGATCAGCGCGTTGGTGATGACCGTATCCATCGCCCCTGCCGCGCGCGTCACCTGGCTTTGGCCCATCCCGTCGCGGATCACCTTGCCGCCGCCGAACTTGACTTCTTCACCGTAAAGCGCCGCGTTCCCGCCGGTTCCGCCCGTCGCGGCGGCCCCGGCATTCAGTGCGGTCAGGTCGCGTTCGACCTCTATGATCAGGTCGGTATCGGCCAGGCGCAGCCTGTCACCCGTCGTGGGGCCGAACATGGCGGCGTATTCGGAACGTGAAATGCGTGCGGGCATCGGCTTACCTCTTCCTGTATCCACGCTTGGCCAGGCGGCGTGCATTGGCGCGGGTCTTTTGCCGGACCGGTTTCATGGCGGCGGCGACGACCTGATCCGCCCGGCGGCCACGCATGACGGCGGTTCCTGCGTCGGTCGCGGCCCGCGTCAGCGCAAAGACCTTTTCGTTGACCATGCGGCTGTTCTCGGACGGGGTGACCGACCAGAGACCGGCGAGGCCCCACATGCGCATGGCGATGACCGCCTGCGCCTCGGCCACGATCATCGCGGCCTGAAAGGCATTCGACCACAGGTCGACCGGCGTCAGCACACGCGCCATCACAGATCCCCCATGACGGCGCCATTGAAGCCGTAGACCCGCCGCCCCCCGCCAATCGGGATCAGGTGCACCTCACGGCGCTGGCCCGGCTCGAACCGCACGGCGGTGCCGGCGGCGATGTCCAGACGGTGCCCCCGCGCCGCCTCGCGGTCGAACTCCAGCGCCGGGTTCGTCTCGGCAAAGTGATAATGGCTGCCCACCTGAACGGGCCGGTCGCCGGTATTGGCGACTTCCAGCGTGATCGCCTGCCGGTCCGAGTTCAGCTCCAGCATACCCTCGGCGGGGAACATCTCTCCGGGGATCATCGCCTCACCCCGCCATGACCAGCGCAGAGCCGCCAATCGCGACAGCCAGCCCTGCACCGCGTGTCAGCAGCGCCCCGCCGAAACGGCCCAGCGCCCGGCCTGCGGCGGCCCCCAGCGCGTGCAACCCCGTCGTCGCTGCGACAAAGCCCGCGAGATAGGCAATTGCTCCCGCGCCGCCGATCTCGGTCCCGTGCGCGTGACCGTGAAACACGCCCATCGCCGCCGTGATCGCGACCGCCGCCGAAAGCGGCAACCGCGCCGCCGTGGCGACCAGTACGCCCAGGACAAGGACGGACACCAGGATCATCGGCTCGACCATCGGCAGCGGCAGACCTGCCAACGACAGCAGGAACCCCAGCGCCATCGCGCCCACGAAACCCACCGGCAAGGCCACGAACGCCCGCCCGCCAAGGCTTGCAGCCCACAGGCCCACCGCGACCATCGCCAGGATATGGTCCGCGCCGAACACCGGGTGCGAAAGCCCCGCGGCGAAGGACCCGTGCGCGCCTGGATCAAGGTGTGCGAACGCTGGGCCAGCGGCCAGCACGGCAGGGATGAGGGTGAAGGCAAGGCGTCGCATGGGTCAGGTCTCCTGTCGGGTCAGCGAATTGGGTTATGTACTGTGACAAGCTTGGTGCCGTCGGGAAAGGTGGCTTCGACCTGCACCTCGTGGATCATCTCGGGCACGCCCTCCATGCAGTCGCCCCGGCTGACGACCTCGGCCCCGGCCTCCATCATGTCGGCGACCGAACGCCCGTCGCGAGCACCTTCGACCACGGCGTCGGTGATCAGCGCAATCGCCTCGGGGTAATTCAGCTTGACGCCCCTTGCCAATCGCTTGCGAGCCACCTCCGCGGCCATGGACACCATAAGCTTGTCTTTCTCTCTGGGCGTCAGTTGCATCTTCGGTCAAAGCCTCCAGGATCTTGGCAGGGACGCGTTCGACAGCGCCTCGAGCACCGGGCACAGCGTCCGGCGCAATTCGAACCCGTCGCGCGCCAGCACCCGCACCACCAGCACATCGGGGCGCAAGAGGCTTGCGCCCCCGGTCGCGGGCAGCAGCGCCCGCACCATTGGCAGCAACCGCTCGGCCCGGCGCCCCACGTAAAGTGCACTTGCCATTGCGGTCATCGCCGCCGCCACGGCCGCCTGCCCCAGCCGCGCGGGAATGTCGCCGCTCAAGGCTACGCGGTCCTCGTAAAGCGGTCGGTTGTCACGACGAACGCTGACACGGTCCAGGAAATCCGCCCGCGTCACCGTCTCGCCCATGGTCAGGCGTCCGAACGCGACCGGCTCGGCCATGATGAATTCCGCCGTATTCTCGATCTCGACCTCCAGTCGCCGGTCCAGCGCAGCACCGTCGAACACCAACAGTTCCTGAGGCAACCAGCACAGCGTCGCGCCCGCCTCGACATGCAGCCGCGACCGCACTCGCGACCGACCCGAATTGCTGCGATACGCCCGCTCGGCCGCCTGCGTCGTGACGACAAGCCGGCTGCCTGCCCCCGCAGTGGCCTCGATATCAAAACGGTCTCCTCCGGTCAGACCGCCCGAGGTGTTCACCACGATCGCCTCCAACGCATCCGTCCGGCGCGGGAAAAGTGCCCGCGCACAGCCCGCGCTGTGCAGCCTGTCCAGCACCGAACACCCATCCCGCAGCTTGGACGCGACGCGCAAACTTCCCCGGGCCCGCGGCAGGGCCGGACCGTCCGCGTGGGCAGTGATATCCGGGGCAAGTAGCATGGCAGCTTTCCGAGTTCGCAACGCGCAAAGCCAGCACCAAGGGGTGCGCCTGTTCCACATCAAGCGATCGTTCCACATAATGCCTTGCCCCCAACGATTAAGTAAGTGGCATTTTTTTGCGTCAATGCCGCATTCCTAGGCACATTTGATACCTGCAGAACACACAGGCTCAGAAGGTTGAGACTGCGCAGTTACAGGAGTTGATTGCCCGGATTTTCGGCGCGATGATCAAGACATGAGCGGTTTGAGAACTTTCCTCGTGCTTTGCTGCCTCTGCGCCGGGTCGGCGTCATTTGCCGCGCCGTTGCCAGAGATTTTCGCCGGATGCACCGGCCGCCTTTCTGCCGAACTGGAACATGCCTGGCTGATGCAAGACCCGGACGCCGACATCCTGGAAACCCGGCGCGCGCGTTTCGAGCAACTTCTCGCCGCCACCTCCACCCCCGATCAGCGCAGCCATCTCCTAGACCATCGTATCAGGGCCAAGAAAGCGCACGCGCGGATTCTCAGCACCGCGCAATTCTCTCGCGACACGGACCGGGCCGGATGGGCGCGCCAGCGGGCGAATGCCGAAATCGGCTACTGCCAAAGCTTTCTCCTGGAAAGCTGAGGAAAACCAGCACCGCACCGCAGAAAAAATAGGCGATCACACCGAAAACCGCTGAATATATAGGCCGCGACCGCAAGCTGTCCCTGTGAAAACCACGGAATTGTCGCCGCAGCGCAGAATCTTGTGAAACCAATATGTCCGACGGGCGGCTGCCGCCCGCTCGAACGTGCGATGGTGCCAGTCTTGCAATCCTGAAACACCACCGCACTCCGCAACAAGTTGCGTGGGGGAGATATGGGACATCCGGTTTCGGCTCACAAGAACCCTGCGCGTTACGCAAAGGGGATTTTCCATGATTAAGACACTTCTAGGCACAGCAGCGGTCCTGACGGCCCTTTCGGCTCCGGCCTTCGCACAGGACTGCCCGATCAAGGTGGGCGTGCTGCACTCGCTGTCGGGCACAATGGCGATCTCGGAGACGACGCTCAAGGACACGATGGAGATGCTGATCGAACAGCAGAACGAGAAAGGCGGCGTTCTGGGCTGCGAGCTCGAAGCCGTCGTCGTCGATCCGGCCTCCGACTGGCCGCTCTTCGCCGAAAAGGCCCGCGAACTGCTGACGGTGCACGAGGTCGACGTGATCTTCGGCAACTGGACGAGCGTCAGCCGCAAATCCGTCCTGCCGGTCATCGAGGAGCTGAACGGCCTGCTGTTCTACCCCGTGCAATACGAGGGCGAGGAAAGCTCCAAGAATGTGTTCTACACCGGCGCCGCGCCCAACCAGCAGGCGATCCCGGCCACGGATTACTTCCTGGAAGAACTCGGCGTCGAAAGCTTCGCGCTCCTGGGCACCGACTATGTCTATCCCCGCACCACGAACAACATCTTGGAATCCTATCTGAAATCCAAGGGCATCGCTGACGAAGATATTTTCGTCAACTACACTCCGTTCGGTCACTCCGACTGGTCCAAGATCGTGTCGGACGTGGTGGCGCTGGGTGCCGGCGGCAAACAGGTCGGCGTGATTTCCACGATCAACGGCGACGCCAACGTGGGCTTCTACAAGGAACTGGCAGCCCAGGGCGTGTCGGCCGATGACATCCCCGTCGTCGCCTTCTCGGTGGGCGAGGAAGAGCTTTCGGGCCTCGACACCTCGAACCTCGTCGGTCACCTGGCGGCGTGGAACTACTTCCAGTCGGCCGACACCGACGCCAATGCCGAATGGATCGAGGCGTGGAAAGCCCGCATGGGCGAGGAACGCGTGACCAACGACCCTATGGAGGCGCATTATATCGGCTTCAACATGTGGGTGAACGCCGCCGAAAAGGCCGGCACAACCGATGTCGACGCTGTGCGCACCGCCATGTACGGGCAGGAATTCCCGAACCTGACCGGCGGCACCGCCGTCATGCTGCCCAACCACCACCTGGCCAAGCCGGTCCTGATCGGCGAGATTCAGGCGGACGGGCAGTTCGACATCATCAGCCAGACCGAGGAAGTGCCGGGCGACGCCTGGACCGACTACCTGCCGGAATCGGCCGTGCTGAAGTCCGATTGGCAGGAGCTCGAATGCGGTATGTACAACACCGAGACCGAGACCTGCGTGCAGATCAAGTCGAACTACTGATCCCCTTGAACCGGAAGGGCGGCCCCGCGCCGCCCTTCACCCCCTTCTGTTCCCCCACGGAGGCCCGTGCATGGCACGCCTGTTGCTGATCCTCACGCTCCTGATTGCATCCCTGCCCGCTGCGGGACAGCAGGTCGATGCTCCGATCCAGCAGCTTTTGCAGGAGCACGCCGGGCAGTTGGCAAAGCCCTCGCGCACCAAGGTCGCCCCCACCATCGATGCCATCGCCGAAAGCGGCCTGCCCGAGGCGCAGACCGTCCTGCGCAAATGGCAGGACAAGGAGCTGTGGCGGAACACAGAGACCGGCCTGTTCATCTGGGCCGAAGAGATCGACCGCGACACGATCCGCGGCTTCGACTTTGCCGGGGACACGGCCCTGGGCGAATTGCCCGACGATGCCTTTGAGCAGTCCAAGCCCAATTCCGGGGTGCGCAAGATGATCGGCGCGGCACTGGTCAAGTTCCAACTGACCGCCGAAGACGTCGCCACCCGCCGCACCGCCATCGACAATATCGAACGCGACGCCGAAGCCTCGCACCTCGTCCCCCTGCGCGAGGCGATCGAGGCCGAGACAAGTCCGACCCTCAAGGCCCGCGCCGAACGCCTCGAACGCCTTCTGACCATCCGTTTCGGCGAAACCGACGAAGAGCGCATCGCCGCCATCGAAGGATTCCAGGGCGATCTGGGCGTCGACCTGCGCGGTGCATTGAATCCGCTGGTCACGACCCGGCTGGAAGCCGCGGAAACCGCACCCGAAGGTCCCGAAATCGCCCAGGTGCTGAAGCCAGGCTCGGAGGCTTTGCCCCGCGAAAATGCTTACGACCTCTTGGTGTCGGAAGGCTTCGCCAAGCCACGCATCAGCCGCGCCGACAAGGCCGCGGCACTGGTGGCCAATCTTGACAACGACACCGTCGCCGGCATCCAAGTGGCAACGCTCGACACCGAAGACGCCCGCGACATGGCCTATGCCAAGTTGGCCGAGCAAGGCACGGTCGACCCCGTCGCCACCGAGGCCGAGATCGACGAGACGCTGGACCGATACACCTTCTATGAGGTCTTCACCGGCGCCCCGCCCGCCGTCGCGCTGGCCGCGATGAATACGCTCAACGGCATCGAGACTCGTGTCGCGGTCAACCAGGCCGCCGACCTTGCGCTCGACGCCATCTCGCTCGGCTCGATCTATTTCCTCGCCGCCATCGGCCTTGCCATCACCTTTGGCGTGATGGGGGTAATCAACATGGCCCATGGCGAGTTCATCATGATGGGCGCCTATACCGGCTTCGTCGTGCAGCAGATCATCCCCGACCAGACGCTTTCGGTGATCCTGGCCATTCCTCTGGCCTTCGCCGTGACCTTCGCGGCCGGCGTAGTGATGGAACGGCTGGTGATCCGCTGGCTCTATCACCGCCCGCTGGAAACGCTTCTGGCCACCTTCGGCATCTCCATCGCGCTGCAACAGATCGCCAAGAACATCTTCGGCACGCAGGCTCGCCCGCTGACGGCCCCCGGATGGCTCGACGGGTCGCTGGTGTTCAACGACATCGTCTCGATCAGTTACATTCGTATCGCGATCTTCGTGCTGGCGCTTTTGTTCCTTGCCCTGTTCCTGTTGGTGATGAACCGCACCCGGCTGGGGCTGGAGGTGCGCGCGGTCACCCAGAACCCCCGAATGGCGGCCTCGATGGGGATCAACCCTGACCGGATCAACATGCTGACCTTCGGGTTCGGTTCGGGCATCGCGGGCATCGCGGGCGTCGCCATCGGGCTTTACGCAAAGGTCACGTCCGAGATGGGTGCCGACTATATCGTGCAAAGCTTCATGACCGTGGTCGTGGGCGGGGTCGGCAACATCTGGGGCACGCTGCTGGGTGCCACGCTCGTTGGCTCGCTTCAGAAAGGAATCGAATGGCTGAACCCCTCGAATACGCTGGCGGCCCAGACCTACATGATCCTCTTCATCATCCTCTTCATCCAGTTCCGTCCGCGCGGCATCATCGCACTCAAGGGCCGGGCGGCGGAGGCGTGACATGACCGACAGCACTCTCGGAACCGTCGCTCGCCAACCACTGGTTCTGCGCTTTCCCGCGATCCTGATCTTCATGGCCTGCCTCGCGCTCTTCACGCTCGGAGTCACCGTCCTGTCCGAAGGCTTCGGCATCGGCGTGATTTCCACCAGCTTCGTTAAGACGCTTGGCAAGACGCTCTGCCTCTGCCTCGTGGCGCTGGCGATGGACCTCGTCTGGGGCTATTGCGGAATCCTGTCGCTTGGGCATATGGCGTTTTTCGGGCTGGGCGGCTACGCCATCGGCATGTGGCTGATGTACGAACGCACACGCCTCATCGTGGTCGACAGCTTGTCCGCGCAAGCGCTGCCGCCAACGCCCGAACAAATCTCTGACGGTATTGCCAGCCAGATCTTCGGCGTGGTCGGCGCATCAGAGTTTCCGCCCATCTGGGCGGTCGCCCATTCGCTGCCCCTGCAACTGGCCGCAGTGGTGCTGGTACCCGGTCTTCTGGCTCTGATCTTTGGCTGGTTCGCCTTTCGCAGCCGCGTGACGGGCGTGTACCTGTCGATCCTGACCCAGGCGATGACCTTAGCCCTCGCGCTTTACCTCTTTCAGAATGACAGCGGGCTGCGCGGCAACAACGGCCTCTCGGGCCTGCAAAACCTTCCGGGCCTCGGCAATGTCCCGCAATCCGTCGTCTCGGTCTGGTTCCTCTGGGCCTCGGCGCTTGCTCTCGCCTTGGGGTTCTGGCTGGCCACTTGGGTCGTCTCGGGCAAGTTCGGCTCGGTCCTGCGCGGCATCAGGGATGACGAGGCGCGCGTGCGCTTCCTCGGCTACCCTGTGGAGTCCTACAAGCTCTTCATCTTCACGCTGTCCGCCGTGATCGCGGGCATTGCCGGCGCGCTCTATTACCCGCAGGCAGGCATCATCAACCCCGCCGAACTGGCGCCCATCGCCTCGATCTACCTCGCCGTCTGGGTCGCCATCGGCGGGCGCGGGCGGCTTTACGGAGCGGTCATCGGGGCGGCCTTCGTATCGCTTTTGTCGACGTGGTTCACAGGCGGACAGGCTCCGGATATCGTGCTGGGCAGCCGGCGTATCCAGTGGGTCGACTGGTGGACGGTCCTGCTGGGCGTCTCCTTCGTCGCGGTCACGCTTTCTGCCCCGAAAGGCATCGGCGGGATCTTCGACCTGCTGGCGGATCGCCTGACTCCCGACCGCCACGGCGCAGACCTTGGCCCCGAACAGGGTGCGTTGCGCGAAAAGGAGGCCAGCAAATGAGCCAGCTTCTGGAAGTTTCCGGCGTCTCGGTCAGCTTTGACGGCTTCAAGGCGCTCAACAACCTGTCCTTTTCCATCGGTAACAAGGAGTTGCGCGCCGTCATCGGCCCAAACGGCGCGGGCAAGACCACCTTCATGGACGTGGTCACCGGTAAGACGAAACCCGACGAAGGCCGCGTCATGTGGGGAGAGCCGCCGGTCTCGCTGCTTGGCAAATCCGAAAGCACCATCGCCATGGCGGGCGTGGGCCGCAAGTTTCAGCGCCCCACCGTGTTCGAGGATCAGACGGTCGAGGCCAATTTGATGATGGCCATGCGCAAGCCGCGCTCGCCCTTCGCCGTGCTGTTCTTCAAGCCCGGCGCCGAGGATCGCGAGCGCGTCGTCGACCTTGCCGAGACCATCGGGCTGGCGCAGGCGCTTGAGCGCAAGTCGGGTGAGTTGTCGCACGGGCAGAAACAATGGCTGGAAATCGGGATGCTTCTGGCGCAGGACCCGCAGCTTCTGCTGGTGGACGAACCGGCCGCGGGCATGACCTCCGCCGAGCGGGAAAAGACGACCGACCTGCTGCGCGAGGCCGCAGAAACGCGTGCCGTCGTGGTTGTCGAACATGACATGGAATTCGTCAGACGCCTTGGCTGCAAGGTCACGGTCCTGCACGAAGGCTCGGTGCTGGCCGAAGGCTCCATCGATCATGTGACCAAGAATGAAAACGTGATCGAGGTGTATCTTGGCCGATGACATCCTGAGCGTCGAGGGCCTGACCCTCCACTACGGCGGCAGCCAGATCCTGAACGGCATCGACATGGGCGCCCGCCTGGGCGAGGTCACCTGCATCATGGGCACCAATGGCGTCGGCAAGACCTCCCTGCTGAAAGCCCTGTCCGGCACCCATCCCCGCTCCGCCGGCGCCTACACGCTGGCAGGGGAAAGCATCGGCAAACTTGGCGCCTACGACATGGCGCGGCGCGGCGTCGGATACGTGCCCCAGGGCCGCGACATATTCCCCTTCCTGACGGTCGAGGAGAACCTCGTGACGGGTTTCGCCTGCCTGCCCCGCAACGAACGTCACCTGCGCGACGACATCTTCGACCTCTTTCCCATCCTCAAGGAGTTCATGCCAAGGCGCGGCGGCGACCTGTCCGGCGGTCAGCAACAGCAGCTTTCCATTGCCCGGGCCTTGATCACGAAACCGAAAGTCCTGCTGCTGGATGAACCGACCGAGGGCATCCAGCCCAACGTGATCCAGCAGATCGGCGAGGCGATCCGCCTGCTCAGGGATCAGGGGGAAATCGCGATCATCCTCGTCGAGCAGTATTTCAGCTTTGCCTACGACCTTGGCGACAGGTTCTACGTGATCGAGCGCGGCGCGGTGAAACTGAGCGGCGACAGAGATACCGTGACAAGCGAGGAACTCGCCAGAAGCACGGCGATCTGACAACGCGCCACGCGCCGCTCTGATTTGCACCGCGCAAGTCAAGTTGTCAGGCCACTCGGACTCGCGATGCAGACCGGCTCGAGCATCCCGAAAGCGCTGGCGCAACCACTATAGCGGTACGGGCAACCACCAGCCGAAGGAACCCTAGTCCTTCGTCTCGCTCAGCTTCGCCGGTGCCCGTTCCGCGTAATAGGCCGAGAGTGCGGCTATCTCCGCATCGGTCAGATCGCGCGCGGCCTTGAACATCAATTCCGCCGCGCGGCCGCCACCGCGATTGCCCTCGCGCCACAGTTTCAGCTGTTGTTCGAGGTAGGGCGCGTGCTGGCCGGCCAATGACGGAAAGGCCGGGTTGATCGGCGCGGGCCACGGCCCGTGGCAGGCCCGGCACGCCGGCACGCTTTGCGAGCCGCCCTCGGCAAAGGCCAGCGCCCGGCCCTGCTCGGCAAGCTGCGACGGCTCCGCCGCCCCGCCCTCGGGCGAGACGTCCGCAAAGTTCCGCGCCAGCCGCTCGACCGATCCGCCGGGACGCTGGCTCATGACCTCGTACATGATCCCGCTGTCGCGCGTGCCGTCGCGATAGGCGGCAAGACTTTGGGCAATGTACTCTTCCGACAGGATATCCAGCCGCGGCACCTGCGCGTTCAGGCTGACCCCATCCGGGCCGTGACAGACGGCACACCCGCCATCGGCGTCGTCGACCATCGCCTCCCAGGTTTCGGGCGTCATCCCCTTCTGCGCCCGCAGGAAGGCGACCAGCGGCCAGACATCGTCCGTCCGCTCGGCGGGCCAGCCGGGCATTCCGCTCATCTTGATGCCGTTATGGATGATCCAGTGCATCTCGGGCGCACTCCAGTGATCGCTCACCAGCGCCAGCGAGGGCGGCGCGGGCAGCATCTGCTGCACCGTGGCGCTGCGCGGCACGCCCGGGGCGCCGTGGCAGTCCATGCAGGCGGATTTGTAATGCCCGGCCCCCAGGGCCACCATATCGGGCGTATCGAGATTGGCCGGCACTTCGCTGTCCGGCGGCGCACGGAAGGCCACCGAGCTTTCGAAGGTGCTGTGCATCGCCCAGGTCACGCCTGGCCAGTGACCCTGCCGCGCCGAGACGTTGAAGAGGCCCAAGCCGATGATCAGAACCGCCGTCAGCAATCCGATGGCGGCGGCGGCGCCCGCCATGGCGATCACGGTTTTTCCGTGCAGGTCACGCACCCATCTCATGCCGTCTCCTCCCGTACCACGCGCGCGGCCAGCACCAGCGCCCCAACAAGGTAGATCGGCGTCCCGATCGCCAGCATCAGGATACCGCCCAGCTGCTGGCCCGAAAGGTCCGGCGTCCGACCGCAGATCTCGGCGTAAAGATCACCCGGGGCCAGAACCAGCAGCGCGCCCAGCAACGTCATGTGCATCGAGGTCAGGAACAATCCCCCTGCCCCCACCAGCGCCTGCCGCGCATGAAGCGCCCCGGACCACACCGCCAGCCCGGCGGCGAGGAAGGCCATCTGCTCCAGCACGCGCCCGCCGAAGGTCAGCTGCGCGAACCCATGCAGGTGCGGCAGGTGCCACGCCCAGACGATGGCGAACTCGGCAACCGCCGCCAGCATCACCGGCACCGCGAAACGCCGCGCCACGCCCGGCCACGCCAGCACCATCAAGGGCGCCACGCCCGCCACCAGCCCCATGTGCCGCAGCATATGCGCCGGAAACGGCCCAGCCCATGCCTCCCACGGCGGCAGGTACAGCCCGGCCAGCAGCACCAGCGCAGAGATCCCCGCCAGCCTCACAGGCAGGTCTCGATGAACAGCGCCGGCATCGCCACGAAGATCACCCCGATGGCCGACGCAATGCTCAGCAGGAACCCTGCGTGCCCGAGGAACTCGCGCCGGTCCTCGATCGTGGGCTTGTCATGCACGTAGTCCTGGTCGTCGGGGTAGTCCCACTGCACCCAGGCCTTCCACGCGATCCAACCGATCAGCGCCAACGCCACCATCGTCAACACCAGGATCGACAGCCGCGCCACCTCGGGCGTACCGATCTTGCTGCACTCCACCGCCGTGATCGCGTAGATGATCGCGAAATGCAGCGTCCAGACGGTGGGCGCGGCGATCATGTGCCACATACTCTTGTGCCGGAACGGGGTTTCCTCGGTCATCTCATCCGCCTCACATCAGCCTCGGGGCCACGCCGACCAGTAGCGTCGTGATCACCCCTGACAGGCACATGAAATGCCAGAACAGCGTCGTGTTGCGCAGATCGGCATCATAAAGCTGCGTCAGCTTGCCGAACACGCTGCCCGCCAGGCAATAAAGCAGCATCACGATCGCCAGCACGCAATGCGCCGAGGTCCAGACCGTCAGCGCGTACATCACCGCCGGAAAAGCGTGCGTCTCGGGTTGCAGCCCCGGCACCACGACCGCCAGCCACATACCCCCCAGCGCCGCAAGGGTCGCCAGCACAGCACCGACGATGCACCAGCGAGCCAGGCCCTGTCGCCCGCCCCGGTTCAGCTCTCGCGCCGCCACCATCGCGCGCCAGGCGACCACAAAGGCCAGCAGGGCCATCAGCGCCCACGTCATGTCGGGCAGCGCCGCGCCCTCGGGCGGGAAATCCGGCCGCGCCGTCCAGAAGAAGAACACGCCGAAGACGAGGCTGGCAAAGGCCGTTGCATCCCCCAGCATGGTGATGAAGACGGCCCACCACCCCGGCGCCTTGGGCCCGGTCACATAGACTGGCAGGTGCAGGCCAAGGCCAGCGTCCCGCATCGGGTCTTTCGGCACCTGCGCGGTCGACGTCCACAGCCAGTAAATCACGCAGGCCACCGCACACACGCCCGAAAACGCCGACAGCCAGTAGAACTTGAACACCGGCAGGATGAACGCGCCGCCGGTGAACGCCGCCGCCCACAGCGTGACCCAGGCCGGCCCGGTGACCTGCACCACCGCCTGCGGCACCGCATCCACCGCCGAGGTCACGATGGTCTCGCGCTTTCCCTCGGGCGCGTCGGGGATATAGAACTTTCCGTCGTCGAACCGCTCCAGGAATTTCGGCTGCTCCCACAGCGGATAGCGCGACGAGATATACGGCACCGACCGCACGCCCCACGCCTCCTCCGGCACGTCATGCGACCACTCCAGCGTACCCGCGTTCCACGGGTTCCGCTCGGTCAGCGGCTGCCTGCCCTTTGGCCGCAGCAGATCCCACGCAAAGACGAGGATGCCCGCCGCCACGATGAAGCTGCCCAATGTCGACACCATGTTCAGCACGTTCCACCCGGCAGCTTCCGGGTAGGTGACGACGCGCCGCGGCATCCCCTGCAAGCCGGTCAGGTGCATCGGCAGGAAACAGATATTGAAGCCCGAAAAAGTCAGCCAGAAGGCCCATTTGCTCAGCCGGTCCGACATCTTCTTCTTGGTGATGAACGGGTAGAAATAATAGATCCCGCCTATGATCGGAAAGACCATGCCGCCGAAAAGCGTGTAATGCAGGTGCGCCACGATGAAATAGGTGTCATGCACCTGCCAGTCGAAGGGCGCGATGGCCACCATCACGCCGGTCAGCCCGCCCGCCGTGAAAATCGCCAAGGCACCCGCGATCCACAGCATCGGCTGGCTCATCGTCACCCGGCCCACCATCAGCGTCGCGACAAAGGCGAAGATCTGCACGCCCGTGGGGATCACCACCGCCTCGGACGCCGCCGAAAAGAAGCCCAGAGATAGCGACGGCAACCCTGTGGTGAACATGTGGTGGACCCACAGGCCAAAGCTCAGGAATCCCACGCCCACCGCCGACAGCACGATCCAGGAATACCCCACCATGGGCCGCTGTGCCGCGGTAGGCACGATCATCGCTGCGATGGCGATGGACGGCAGGAAGACGATATAGACTTCCGGGTGGCCGAAGATCCAGAACAGGTGCTGCCACAATAAAGGGTCGCCGCCCCGGTCGGGATCGAAGAACGGCCAATCCATCGAGCGTTGCAGCTCGAACAGGAAGTCCCCAGCGATGAGCGGCGGAAACGCGAAAAGTATCATCACCCCCACAACCAGCACATACCACGCGTAAAGCGGCATCAGGTTGATCCGCATCCCCGGCGGACGGCACTTGATCGTGCCCACGATCAGCTCCACCGCCGCGGCAATCGACGCGACCTCGATGAACGACAGGCCCAGCAGCCAGATGTCCGGCCCGATCCCCTCCTGCTCGGTCGCAAGCGGCGGATACATGAACCAGCCCGAACTGGGCGCGACATTGAACAGGATCGACCCCAGCACGAAGATCCCACCGATCAGGAACGACCAGTAGCCATAGGCCGACAGGCGCGGAAACGGCATGTCCCGCGCCCCCAGAAAGGCGGGCAGGATCAGGATCGACACCGCCTCGAACATCGGCACGGCAAACAGGAACATCATCGCCGAGCCGTGCATGGTGAAGAACTGGTTGAAACGGTCCGCGCTCAGGAAATCGTTGTCCGGCACCGCCAGCTGGATACGCATCAACAGCGCCAGCACGCCCGCGCACAGCATGAAGAAAAACGCAGTCAGCGAGTACCACACCCCCACCTCGGTGTTGTTGACCGCCGACCAGTAACGCCAGCCTTTCGGCGTCTCCCAGGCTTTCCTAAGATCCGCCTCGCGCCTGGCTTTCACTTTCGGGTCGACGGGCGCATCCAGCATCTCCTCGGTCGGCGGATAGGAACCCTCGGGGCCTGCGTCGAAAACCTTGCCGCCATCGACGCGCCGGGCGGTGCCTTGGGGGGTGTCGGTTTCGCTCATTCCAGTCCCCCAAGATAGGCCGCCAGCGCCGACAAGTCTTCATCCGACAGGTGGTCATAGCCCGGCATCTCGACCCCGGGCTTGAACTCTGCCGGGTCGCGTACCCAGTCGCGCAGCGCGTCCTCGGTCATCGGCAGGATGCCCGCCGCCAGCGATACCCGCGAGGCCAGATGCGTCAGGTCCGGGCCGACCTGACCCTCGGCCTCGGTGCCGCGCACGGCGTGACAACCGCCACAGCCTTCGGACAGAAACAGCTCTGCCCCGCGCCGTGCCTCGGCGCTGGCCGGTGCCACCGCCGGTGCCGCCTCGCGCTCCAGCCACGCCTCGAACGCCTCGGGCTGCATCACAACCGCGCCGAAGGCCATGTAGGCATGGCTTTCGCCGCAGAACTCGGTGCACTGCCCGCGATACTCGCCCGGCGTGGTCGGCTCCAGCGACATCCGCGTCTCGCGCCCAGGGATCATGTCGGTCTTGCCGCCCAGCGCGGGGATCCAGAACGAATGGATCACCCGCTCGGCGTTCAGCGTGATCTCGCTGCGCTGACCTGTGGGCAGCCGCACCTCGTTAGCCGCCATTACCGGCACCTCCGCGCCCTCGGGCCAATAGGCCACCCGCCACCAGAACTGGTGACCCGTGACCTCCACGCGCAATCCCTCGCCCTCGTCCCTCTGCCTGGGCATCTCGTTCAGCGCATAGGCCAGCAAGATCGACAGCAGGATCACAGGCACCACCACACCGCCGCCGATAATCAGCGCCTCGGCCGCACGCGCATTCAGCGGGCGCGGCGCAATCTTGGTCACGAAATAGATCAGCCCGTTCAAGGCGACCCACAGCACCACCGCCCCGCCCAGCATCACCCAGAACAGGGTCGCCAGCACTTCGGCATCGCGCCCCGCCGGATCCAGCACCGATTGCGGTCCGGTGCACGCGCCCAGCCCGATGACCGAGGCCGCAATCGCCAGTCGCCTCACAACAGGAACCGCGCGATCAACACCCCGCCGATCACGTAAGGCAGAAGCGCCAGCAGAAATACCACGCCGTCCCTTGTCAACATGGCCATGACCAGCAGGCAGACACCTGTGGCCGCGACAGACCCCGAGAACGGAATGAACTCCAGAAACGGCATGGCCAGCCCGGTCATCAGGCAGATCAACTGCGGCACCCAGGTCATCGGGCGATGGAAAAGGAAGGATAGGCGCTGTCCGGTATGGCGCTCTATCCATTGCATGATCGGCAGGATCTGCCGCATGGCGTGGTCCAGCTTGGCACCGTCAAACGTCTTTTTCTTCAACTTTTCGGGCAAATAGAACTCTTTCAGGCCCAGGATCATCTCGGCGGAAAAAAGCGCGATCAACAGCCCGCACACCATCGACACGCCGGGAATGCCCGACAGCGGCGTGGCTGCGATCAGGGCCGGCACGAAGATCAGTGGCAGGATGCCCGCCTGCCCTGCGGCACCGACAATCTCATCGATGGTAACCTCGGGTTGATCGGCCAGCGACCTGATCCGCGAAATCACGTCCGTCAGCGGATGCGTCGTGGGGGCTTCGGCATCGCGGCTCATGGCGTCACGCCCTGCGGTCCGCGGGCACGCGAAAGATGACACGCCGGCGCCCATGCGCCGTGCCCACGCCGTTCACTCATCCTTCTAGAAATCTGTCCCAGACCCATTGCCCGACTTTCCGTTCCGACGAAAGAACGCCGCAACTGCGCTCAAGTTCCCGGCATGGCTGAATAATTGCCGATCGTCCGGACCCCGCGCAAAGCCGAGTGTGCAGGCCGGCGCCCGGCGCGTCAGCGCCAGACGAACCTGCAGTCGTAAAGCACGCCGAACACACCGCGTTTGCAGACGCGCACCCTCTTGGCCTTGCGTTTTGGCTTGGGCTTGGGCTCGGTCCGCTGAAACGCCTCGTATTCGGCCTGGCTTTCTTCCCGCAGCGCGGCCAGCTGCACGTCGTTGAAATAGCCGCTGACGGGAAAGCCGCGCGCCTCCTGCCACGTGGAAATCGCGGTGCGCGTGTTCGGCCCGAACACCCCGTCCGCGCCGCCCGGATCGTACTCGACCAAGCGCAGGCGATTCTGGATCTCGCGTCGCTCGTCGCGCGACAGATCCAGTGCGGCCTCGATATCCTCGGTGGCCGACGCCGTCTGATCCACGCGCGCCGTGCCAAGCACAGGCGGCGTCTCGGGCGGGCCTGCCGTGTCGAGAACAGCAATCGACGTGACCGCGGCCTGGGTGAACGTCGCCGCGTACGTGGTCTCGACCCCGCTGACGGAATAGGGCGCGCACTCTTCCAGCGCGACAACGGCATCCAGAAACAGTCGCCGCTGGACGGCCGATTGCGACTCCGCGCCGACATGCTCGGGGATCCCCAGCAGCAGCCCCGCGCTGTCCAGCACGAACTGCAACCGCACCTCTTCGTCGCTGGCCGCATCGGACGTGCCGGCATAGCAGGCCGCCACCTGCTCCACCAGGGACGGTGTCGCTTCGGCCACCTCCGTCTCGGCCGCATCGGCCGTTCCGGGATCCTCGGCGGCGGCGGGTTCCGTCACCGCAGGCGCATCGCGGTCTGTCTCTGCGCCCATGACGTCGATCCCGGCGCCCTCTTGCGACTCCCTGGGCGAATCCAGCGGGCTGACAGTGGTTGCAGGCGGTTCCGGCAACGGCTCGGCCGTTTCCGTCTGCGCCAGCACAGCACCGCCTCCCAGCACCACGACAAAGGCCGAGGCGACAAAACCCTTCCAGGGCAGAAACGAGGTACGCGATCCGAACACCGGAAATCCCTTCCATTACGTCTGGAAAAGAATAACGCCTGCCGCCGCCGAAAGGTCAAGCCGGACGGCAAAATTCGGCCACCGGGCCTGCCCGTTGCGCAGCACGTTGCGGAACCCGGCGCCGCAATCGTCCAGTTTCGCATGTTGCAGAATGAGACAACGTCACGTATCCATGACCCACGAAGCTGCACCGGGGCGCATCGTTCCGGTCCGCAGGCCACATATCATCCGTCGGGGGGCCCGCCAGGGCTGAGAGGTGCGTACACCGACCCGTCGAACCTGATCCGGGCAATACCGGCGTAGGGAACGGGTAGAACGTGCACCGACAGCACTTATCTCCGTTCCGCGTTGGCACGCCCCAAGCAAAGAGGCGCGCCGAATGACCCTCACGCCATCCATCTGCCGGCCAGGCGCATCGGTATGACATCCGTTGTCGTCATAGGCGCCGGCGTCGCCGGTCTTTGTGTCGCCCGCACCCTGCTGGACCGTGGGGCCGAGGTGACCCTGGTCGATCGGCACGGCGCGCCGGGTCCGCATGCCTGCTCCTGGTGGGCCGGCGGAATGCTGGCGCCCCATTGCGAAGGCGAAAGCGCCGAAGAGGCCGTGGTGCGGCTGGGCTGCGAGGCCGCCGACTGGTGGGAGGCACAAACCGGCGCCATTGTCCGGCGGCGCGGCTCTCTTGTCGTGTCGCCCGGGCGCGACAAGGCCGATCTTGCCCGCTTTGCCCGCCTGACGAGCGGCCACCGCGCCGTCACCGGCCCCGAGATCTCGCAGCTCGAGCCCGACCTCGGCACCCGTTTCACGCGGGGCCTCTTTTTCGACACCGAGGCGCATCTTTCTCCCCGCGCCGCCCTCGCCGCGCTGCGCGACAGCCTTGCCGCCGATGGCGCGAAGCTCATTCAGGAAGAGGCCGACCCCGAAGCCCATGCGCGGAACGGCCTTACCATCGACTGCCGCGGCTTTGCGGCGCGCGACCGGCTTGCCGACCTGCGCGGCGTCAAGGGCGAGATGATGATCCTCTCGTGCCCGGACGTGTCACTGACACGCCCCGTCCGCGTGCTGCACCCCCGCGTGCCGATCTATGCCGTGCCCCGGGGTGACGGCCTCTACATGCTGGGGGCCACGATGGTCGAGGGCCACGCGGGCCGGCACGTCACCGCCCGTGCGATGCTGGAACTGCTGGGCACGGCCTATGCGCTCAACCCCGCCTTCGGCGAAGCCGAGGTGGTCGAGATCGGTGTCGACAGCCGCCCCGCCTTTCCCGACAACCTGCCCCGAATCCGCCGCGAGGGGAACCTGATCCGGGCCAACGGACTCTACCGGCACGGCTTCCTTCTGGCGCCGGCCCTCGCGCGCATGGTCGCGGACCTGATCCTTCACGACAAGACACCGGAGGTTTCCGATGAGATTGCAGCTTAACGGCACGCCAGTGCACGCCGAGGCCGCCACCCTGGCCGATCTGCTGGACGCCCACGGCTATGGCGACGCCAAGGTGGCGACAGCGGTGAACGGCACGTTCGTGCCCGCCTCCCTGCGCGGCGATCACGCTCTGGCGGACGGCGACAGCATCGAGGTTCTGGCCCCGATGCAGGGCGGCTGAGCGATGCGCGACTTCTACGGCACCACGCTGGCCAACGGCTTCATGCTGGGCACCGCGCAATATCCGTCGCCCGCCATACTGGCCGAGGCATTCCGGCGCAGCGGCGCCAGCGTCGCCACCGTGTCGCTGCGCCGCGAAAGCGGGCAGGACCGCGCCGGACAGGATTTCTGGAACCTGATCCGCGACCTGGGCGTGCATATCCTGCCCAACACTGCCGGATGCCACAGCGTGAAAGAGGCCGTGACAACCGCCCACATGGCGCGCGAGGTCTTCGACACGCCCTGGATCAAGCTCGAGGTCATCGGCGAGGAAGACACCCTGCAACCCGATGTCTTCGGCTTGGTCGAGGCCGCCCGCATCCTGACCGAAGACGGCTTTCAGGTCTTTCCCTACGCCACCGAGGATCTCGTCGTGGCAGACCGTCTGCTCAACGCGGGCTGCGAGGTGCTGATGCCCTGGGGCGCGCCCATCGGATCGGGGCTCGGCCTGAACAACATCTTCGGCCTGCGCGCGCTCCGGGCGCATTTCCCGGACGTGCCGCTGGTGATCGACGCCGGGCTGGGTCTGCCCTCGCAAGCCACGGCGGCGATGGAACTGGGCTACGACGCGATCCTTCTCAACACCGCCGTGGCCAAGGCGGCCGATCCGGCGGCCATGGCCGAAGCCTTCGCCCTCGCCCTCAAGGCCGGAAAACTGGCGCAGTCCGCCGACCCGATGGAGCCGCGCGACATGGCCGCCCCCTCCACCCCGGTTCTTGGCAAGGCGTTTCTTGAATGAGACTGGACCGCTTCTACCCCATCTTCGACAACGCCGACTGGATCGAGCGGCTGGTCCCGCTTGGCATCAAGCTGGTGCAGCTGCGCGTGAAGGATGCGGCAACTGACACCCTGCGCGACCATATCCTGCGGTCCAGGGCCGTGTGCGAGCGCCACGCCTGCACCCTTGTCGTCAACGACCACTGGCAAGAGGCGATCAACACCGGCTGCAGCTACATCCACCTCGGCCAGGAAGACCTTGATACAGCTGACATATCCGCCATCCGCGATGCCGGCCTGCGCTTCGGCGTAAGTACCCATGACAGGGCCGAACTCAAGCGCGCCCTTGCGCTCGATCCCGATTACATCGCCTTGGGTCCGATCTATCCCACCATCCTGAAAAAGATGAAATGGCACGAACAGGGCCTCGACCGTCTGACGCAATGGCGCGGCCTGGTCGGCGACCTGCCCCTGATCGCCATCGGCGGCCTGTCGGTGGAGCGCGCGCCCGGCGCTTTCGAGGCAGGCGCGGACGTGGTGGCCGCGGTCACCGACATCACCCTTAACGACAGCCCCGAGGACCGCGTCCGCGCATGGCTGGCGGCAACCCGATGACCCGCTATGTCCGCCAGACCTGCCTGCCGGGCATGGGCGAGGCCGGACAGGTCGCGCTGAAGGCGGCGCATGTGCTTGTGGTCGGAGCCGGCGGATTGGGCGCCCCGGCGCTGCAATACCTGGTGGGCGCGGGCATCGGACGGCTGACCCTGGTGGATGGCGATACGGTTTCTCTGGGCAACCTGCATCGCCAGACACTCTTTCGCGAAGACGACATCGGCAGGCCCAAGGTCGAGGCCGCGCAGGACACGTTGCGCCGCCTCAACACCGACTGCCGCATTGTCCCCCTTGCCTGCCCGCTTGATCCCGCAAACGCGCCCGACCTCGTGGCGCAGGCCAGCCTGGTGCTCGATTGCGCCGACAGTTTTGCGGTCAGCTACATCCTCTCCGACACGTGCCTTGCCGCCGGCGTGCCCCTTGTCAGCGCCTCGGTGCTGGGTGTTTCGGGCTATGTCGGCGGCTTCTGCGGCACCGCGCCCTCGCTGCGCGCCGTGTTTCCCGATCTTCCCGACCGCGCCGCCACCTGCGCCACGGCGGGCGTGATGGGGCCGGTGGTGGGCATGATCGGCGCGGCGCAGGCCCAGATGGCGCTGGCCTGCCTCACCGGGCAGACGCCGTCCCCGCTGGGCCAGGTGCTCACTGTCGACATGCAGGCGTTTCGCAGCAGCAGCTTCCGCTTCGACACGGCCCCCGAGCCTGCGGAAGGCCTGCATTTCATCGCGACCGACCAGCTCAAGCACACCGATGTCGTCGTGGACCTTCGCGGCACCGAGGAAGCGCCGAACCCTGTCTCCCCCCGTGCACAGCGGCGCAGCGTCTCGGACGTCATCGCGGGCCGGCTCCAGCCCCCCGCGACCGGACAGCGCGCGGTTTTTGCCTGTCGCTCCGGCCTGCGAGCCTGGCAAGCCGCCAGGCATCTGCAACGCCACTGGGACGGCGATATCGCTCTTGTCGCCACCGGCGACGCACCCGGCGCGAGCGCCCTGCCTGAGCAGACGGATCCGGGCTGAACCGCCGGTACCGAACACCCACAGATTGCAGCACTGGTGCGTTGCATAGCGGCCCGTCGCGCCCCACCGAGAACGCCAACACCACCCTGGCGCGATTAATCTTTGAAAAATCTCTTTATTTCAACGTTGCGCCACAATAATGCCCGAATTGGGCGAGAACAATCAGGGAGCGAACAGAATAATAGGCTGGAAAGAGAAACAATGCGGATCCTTGCGATTGATGACGAGCCGATCTTCTGCGACTTGCTCAGAACGCGGCTTGAACAGCTGGGCTACAGGGACGTCGAAACCGCCTTTACCGGGCCGGAGGCCCTGCAGATCGCTGCCGCCAAGACCAAGCCCGTGGAGTGCTTCATCGTCGACATCCGCATGATGCCGATGGACGGGATCGAACTGGTTCGGAAGCTGCGGGCAATTCCGCACCACCAGGCGACACCCATCGTGATGCTCTCCGCGCTGACCGACAAGGCGTCCATCGACGCCGCCTTCATGGCGGGTGCCAACGACTACATCACCAAGCCGCTCGAAATGGTCGAACTGAAGATCCGCCTGGAAATGGCCCGCAACATTCTTGCCGAGCGCGCCCAAGCGCGGTTGCTGCACGAACATGTGCTCAAGCAGGAAGCCATCCTGTTCCCCACCGCCGCGTTCGACGGCGAGATCATTCTCGACGACGTCGAAGGTGCCGTCAGCTTGGTGTCGATGGAGAACTTTCTTCTCAAGCAGGGCAACCTGCGCCTGCGCCAGACCTCCGCCATCTGCGTCAACCTGCCCATGGCGGAAACCTATTTCAAGATGATGGACTCCACCTACTACGCGGTCCTGATCGGCGACATGGCACAGGCCGTATCGCGGGCGCTTTCGGCGTTTCCGCACATGCTGACCTGCCCGGGCAGCGGCGATATCGTCGCCCTTCTGCTCGACCAGCCCAATGTCGATTGCGCGCGCATCGAGGAAAACCTCACCCAAGAGCTCGAGGCTTTGCGCCTGCGCTATGACGCCATCGACATGACGCTTCCGCGGGTGACGGTCGGTACGCCCGTCCGCACCGGGTTGTTTCGCATGCAATGCCCGACCAGCCTGATCGACCGCGCCCGTCGCGCGACCGGAAAAGTCGAGGATCATCACCCGATGCAGGCCATCGCATGAACGCCTCCGCCAACCGGCACCCCGCCGATCCCGCACGCACCGCGATCAGTCGCGCACTGGACGACATGCGCGTTCAGTTCTGCGCCGGGCTCGACGCACGGATCTGCCGGATCGAAGCCGCCCGGATCGCGCTGGACGCCGACCCGGCCGCAGCGCTCGAAACCGTCGGCTTCGAGGCGCACCGCATATGCGGCGTTGCCGGAAGCCTTGGACTTCACGACCTGTCGACGCAGGCGCGCGCGCTGGAAGAGCACGTCACCACGGCCGCGGGACAGGACTTGTCACAATCTGAACGGACCGGACTGAACGAACGGATCGAATTGTTTCTCGATCTTATGGAGCATCACCTGACGGAGAGCTGATTGGTCTGCGCGGTCAAGAGGGGCAAACCCCGGGTACGCACAGATCCCCCAACCACCGAAGAAGGGGCATTTGGTGTGGATGAACGAGTAAAAAGACTTTGGAACTTTTGCCGATATCGCGAAAGTTGGATATCGGTGTCACTCACGATCGTGCTCGTTCTGGCGTTGACCGCGCTTGCGGCCAGCAAGATCAATGCGCACCTTCTCAACCTTGCGCGACAAGCCGCGCATGATGAAGCGCATGATGACGCAGATGCAATCGCAACTGCATTGCAACGCGAACTGACCAAGGTCGATGTCATCACTCGCGCTATTCGCCACGCGATCGAACAATCCCCCGATGTCACGCAGGAAAGCTTCGGCGCCCTGGTTGCGCCCCTGATTGCGCGGACGCCTGCGATCCTCTTGGTCGGACGGTCGCGCGGCTATATCGTGGAACAGATCTATCCGGTCGCCGGCAATGAAAAGGCCATCGGTCTGGATTACCGCCTCGTGCCGCAGCAGTTGATCGGCGTCGACAAGGCTTTGCAGTTCGGCGAGACGTCGTTGCAGGGTCCCGTGGATCTCGTTCAGGGTGGACAGGCCTTCGTCCAGCGCATGCCGTACTACGCTTCGAACGACAGCGACATGTCCCGCATTGCCACCGGTATCGTGTCGATCGTCATCGACCGCGACCGCCTGCTGACCGAGATTTCCCAGAGCCACGGTTTCATGCTGTATGACATCGCGATCCGCAGCCTGGGCGATGACCAGCACCCGATAAATATGCTCTACGGTTCGCAAGAGACTTTCGCCAACAGGCCCGTCCTGCGCCACGTCATTGCCGACGGCAGCACCTGGCAGATTGGCCTTGTCCCCACCGCTGGCTGGCCCACCGGGAGCGGGATGAAGAACCTGGTATGGGCGCTCAGCTTTCTCGCCATCGGTTTCCTGGGCGCCATGATCCTGGCACTATGGACCATGTACCGATCCAAGCGTGCCGCCGAAGGCCAGCTGCGCTCGGCAATCAATTCCATCGAAGACGGGTTCGCCTTGTATGATTCACGCGACCGCCTTGTCTTTGCCAACGAGAAATACCTGTCCTACTACGAACTGTCGCGCGACGCGATCGTCCCCGGCAACACCTTCGAGGACATCCTGCGCGAGGGGCTCAAGAACGGCCAGTACACCGATGCCCTCGGTCGCGAAGAGGAATGGCTCGAGGAACGTCTCGCCAAACACGCAAATCCGACCGCGCCGATCGAGCAGAAGCTGGGCGACGGACGCTGGTTGAAGGTGGCCGAAACCCGCTCGCCCGACGGCAACACGGTCGGGTTCCGCGTCGATATCACCGAACTCAAGCAGGCCCGCGAAAAGGCCGAGGCGGCGAACCAGGCGAAAAACAACTTCCTCAACATCATCAGTCACGAACTGCGCACGCCCCTGACCTCGGTCATCGGCTATGCCCGGTTCCTCGAAAACGTGGATGTCCTGCCGGGCTACAAAGCCCTCGACAGCAAACTGCGCGACGATGCGTCCGACGCGGAACGTCTGAAGGCGCTCAAGGACCTGCGCGAAGAGGTGGTTGGCATGTCCGGCCGCATCACCACGTCCAGCGATCACCTGCTGGCGCTGATCAACGACGTGCTCGACCGCGCCAAGCTCGAGGCCGAAACGGTCGAGCTTGAATTCGAAACGCTGAACATAAAGGAGGTGGTCGGCACCGTGACCTCCAGCCTTGGAATCAAGGCCGCCGAGAAGGGAATCGCGCTGACCTCCGACATTGCTTCCCTGCCCATCACCGCCGATCCTAAGCGCCTGCGCCAGGCGCTGATCAACGTCGTGGGGAACGCCATCAAGTTCACCCAGACCGGCGAAGTCCACATCTCATCCGACCATGACGAGACGCATCTGCGCATCCACGTGCGCGACACCGGATGCGGCATCCCGGCAGACCAGCTGGACCAGATATTCCACCATTTCGTGCAGGTCGACACCTCCGTCACCCGGCGCAATTCCGGCGCCGGACTGGGCCTCGCGATCACCCGCGAACTGATCGAACTTCACGGCGGTTCCGTCACGGTCGAAAGCGAAATCGGTCACGGCAGCACTTTCAGCATCACTTTACCCATCAAATCGAAAGCCCTGGAGATCGCGGCCTGAGTTTTGCGACATGAGGATATCATTATGACATTGCCTAAAGTTTTCCACGTTCCGGCCCAATCGGCACCATGGCGTTCAGTTACATTGGTTCTGTCGACATCAAGCGCGACTCGAAAGGGCTTCTATGCAACAGACGTCTAAACCGCAAAGGCATGCAAACACCGTGCACCCCGGGCACGACAGGTCGCCCACCGAGCTCGCATTTCTTGAAACCATTCTCGAGTCGCTCCACGACGGGGTCTATGTCTACACCAGCGATTCCCTGCGCATCCGCTACATGAACGCGGCCGCCCTAGACCGGCACGGCTGGACCAGGGAAGAGGCCCGCGAGAAAACCATCAGCGACACCGCAGCCACCTTCAACGAAAAAGCCTTCTTTCGCGCCGCGGTTCCCCTTCTCAATGGCGAGCGCGACTCGATCACCCTGGAACTGACGCATTTTACCGGCCCTATCGAGGTCTCCACGCGCCTGATCCGCACCGCCGACGAGGGGGATGTGTTCGTGTCCGTCCTGCGCGACATCACGGGTCGCAAGAGCCTGGAGCTTGAAAAGGTGCAGACCGTATCGACCGTCAGCCACGAGTTGCGCACACCGCTCACGTCCATCCACGGGGCGCTGCGTCTGCTCAAGGCCGGCGTCGTCGCCGATCTCGACGACAAGACGCAAAGCGTGGTCGACATCGCCGTGCGCAACACCGATCGCCTGCTCTCGATCGTCAACGATATCCTCGACCTCGAGAAGATCAACAGCGACAAGATGGATTTCTCGATCGCCGAGATGGACCTTATAGAATGCCTCAATGACACCGTGGAACTGGTGTCCGGCACCGCCTTCGAACATGACATCGAGCTCGAGATCTCGAGCGACCTGCGCGGCGCTATGGTCATGGGCAACCCCGACCGCATTGCGCAGGTCATTACCAACTTCGCCTCCAACGCCATCAAGTACTCACCTTCCGGCGCGACCGTGCGATTCGCCATTGCGCAAGAGGACGGCGGCATCGTCGTATCCGTCTCCGACGAAGGCCCAGGCATCACCCAGGATCAGACTCGAATGCTGTTCAAACCCTTCTCGCAGGCCCGCGCCAGCGACGGCACGAAACGGCCCGGAACCGGGCTGGGGCTCGCCATCGTCGACGCCATCCTCAAGCGTCTCGACTACCCTGTCTCGTTCACGTCCGAAGTGGGCCAGGGCAGCACCTTCCAGTTCCGCATCCCCGCGCATCTGGTACTCTGGACCGATCCGATTGAAACACGCGGGGTTGCGAGAGCATGAACATGACAACTATCGTGAAATTTCCTGCCATAGAGTCCGAGGAAATGAGCGTAATGAGTAAACCTCTTGAAACGATCCTGCACGTCGACGACGACGCCGATATCCGCGTCATCATCAAGATGTCTCTGGAAACAGTCGGTTCGTTCAACGTTCATCAATTTGCATCGGGGCAGGAGGCCGTCGAGGCGGCCGCATCCGTGCAACCGCAAATGCTGCTTCTTGACATGATGATGCCCGACATGTCCGGCGAGGAAGTCTGGAAACTGATCACCGAGCAGTCCGGGCTGGCGACTGTCCCGACAGTGTTTCTGACCGCCAAGGCGGAAGATTCCTTTTCGCAGGAATTGCGCCGGAAAGGGGCTGCCGCGGTCATCACCAAGCCGGTGGACCCGATGCTGCTCGCTTCGCAGATCAAAGATATCTGGCACAAAGCCAGCCAGTCCTGAGGCCCTCGACGGCCTCAGAGCGCGCCATCAGGCGTCAGACAGATTTTTGAAATCGCCCGAGTCGAGGACCGGCGCGGCATCTATCTCGTCGGCATCCAGCATGGCCGCCACACGCTCCAGGCTCGACACCAGCATCGCCTGTTCCCAGTCCTCCATGACCGAGAACTTGCGCACGAATCGCTGTTGCAGCGGGTCCGGGGCCCTGGCCAAGGTCTCCCTGCCCTTCGTGGTCAGATGGATGTTGGTCTGGCGCCGGTCGCGTGTCGACTTCTCGCGCAGAACCATGCCTTCGCCGACAAGCTTATCGACCAGGGACGTGACCGTGGCTTGGGTGACGCGCATCCGCGATGAAATCGCCGTCGCGGTCGCCTGCCCGGTTTCGCCGATGATCTGCAAAACACGAAACTGCGCCGGGGTCACGCCGGCAGATTCCTTCACTTCGCGGCCGAAACGGTCGGTCGCGCGGAGAATGCGTCTGAGTGCGACTAATGAGGTATCGATGCGGTCCATTCCTACCTTTTGCGTTTCGTTTGGATAGCTAAACATATATCCGAAAAACCCTTTTGTGAAGCCCTATGTAGTTAGACGGCCTAATAACGGCCCTCCGGGCGCGCCAAAGTAAATTTGACCCAAACCCCTTAAAATCAAGGTTAATTCGGCCATTCCGACCACCTTTACAAAAATTATGCTTAGCCTCTTGAAGTACCCCCACCCCAGTGCTACTTTGTTTGCCAAAGCAAATCGGAGAACCAAACCATGCCCCGCGACCTTGCAAAAGAAACGATCCCGACCCTGCGCTGCCCCGAGCCGACCGACGGCTCGGAGATCTGGGAACTCGTCCGTGAGTGCAAGCCGCTCGACGAGAACTCGATGTACTGCAACCTGATCCAGTGCGATCACTTCGCAGACACATGCGTGCTGGCCGAGATCGAAGGTCAGCCGGTCGGTTGGGTGTCGGCCTACGTGATGCCAAGCGATCCCGAGACCCTGTTCGTCTGGCAGGTCGCCGTGTCCGAAACGGCACGTGGCATGGGCTTGGGGTCCGTGATGCTGAAAGAAGCGCTGGAGCGTGAAGCCTGCGAAGGCGTGACGCGCATCCAGACGACGATCACCTCGGATAACGACGCCTCCTGGGCGCTCTTCCGTAAATTCACCGACGAGTTCGGAACCAAACTCGACGCTCAGGCGTACTATGAAAAGGACGAGCACTTTAACGGTCAAAGCAAGACTGAAAACCTCGTAACCATTACGCTCGCCGAAGAGTTTGCAAAAGCGGCCTGAACCAGGGCCGCACCCTTTTCCCCTCACATTCAATTCCTGAAAGAGAGGTCGTAATGTCTACGCATACCTCACCGAAAGCTGTGTTCGAACGCCGCGAATCCGAAGCCCGCAGCTACTGCCGCGGGTTCGACACGGTCTTCACCTCCGCATCCGGCGCCGAAATGACCGATGTGGACGGTCGCACCTATATCGACTTCCTGGCCGGCTGTTCCTCGCTGAACTACGGCCATAACGATCCCGACATGAAGGCGGCCCTGCTCGAGCACATCTCGAATGACGGCATCGCCCACGGGCTCGACATGATGTCCGACACCAAGGCGCAGTTCCTGGAGACGTTCGAGAAGCTGATCCTCGAGCCGCGTGGCATGGATCACAAGATCATGATGACCGGACCGACCGGCACCAACGCCGTCGAATCCGCGCTGAAGCTTGCCCGCAAGGTCACAGGCCGGCGCGACATCATCGCCTTCACCAACGGATTCCACGGCATGACCATGGGCGCCCTGGCTGCGACCGGCAATGCCGGGAAACGCGGTGGCGCGGGGGGTGTGTCGCTTCCCGACGTGAACCGGATGCCCTACGAAGGCGCGTTCGGCGACGACGTCGATACGATCGCCCAGATGGAAATGATGCTCGACAACCCCTCGTCCGGTGTCGAAGCTCCCGCCGCGTTCCTCGTGGAACTGGTGCAGGGCGAAGGCGGGCTCAACGCCGCGTCCAAGGAATGGGTCGAACGCCTGGGTCGCCTGGCCAAGAAACACGGCACCCTGCTGATCGTCGACGACATCCAAGCGGGCATCGGCCGCGCCGGCAGCTTCTTCAGCTTCGACGACATGGATGTCGAACCCGATATGATCCCGCTGGCGAAATCGCTGTCCGGCCTCGGCCTGCCCTTCGCCGCGCTGCTGATCCGTCGCGACCTCGACATCTGGAAACCGGCCGAGCACAACGGCACGTTCCGCGGCAACACGCACGCCTTTGTCACCGCCCGTGTCGCGCTCGAGAAGTTCTGGTCGGACGACACGTTCAAGAACGAGATCGCCGAGAAGGCAAAGATCCTCGAGACCCGCCTGCAACGCATCGCCGACATGGTGCCGGGCGCCAGGCTCAAGGGCCGGGGCATGATGCGCGGCGTCGATGTGGGCTCGGGCGAGCTGGCCGAACAGATCTGCGGCGAAGCGTTCCGCAACGGCCTGATCATCGAGACCTCCGGCAGCTTCGACGAGGTGGTCAAGGTGCTCGCACCGCTCACCATCCCGGTCGAGCTGTTCGAAAAGGGCCTCGACATCTTGGAAAAAGCCGCCTCGACCTGCGTCGAAGGCCACAATATCGCTGCGGAGTAACCGAAATGATTGTCAGAGACTTCAACAAGATCACCGAGACCGAGAAGGACCGCGTCGTTTCGGACGCCAACTGGACAAGCGTCCGAATGCTGCTGGCAGACGACAACATGGGCTTTTCGTTCCACATCACCTTCCTCGAGGCCGGTTCCGAACACACGTTCGAGTACAAGAACCACTTCGAGAGCGTCTACTGCATGCAGGGCACCGGCTCGATCACCGATATCGCCACCGGCGAAACCCACGAGATCAAGCCCGGCGTGATGTATGCGCTGGACAAGCACGACCGCCACATCCTGCGCGCCACCGAAGAGCTGGTCATGGCCTGCTGCTTCAACCCGCCGGTCACCGGCAACGAGGTCCATCGCGAAGATGGCTCCTACGCGGCGCCCGAAACCGCCGAGGCGTGACCCCATGACCCACACAGTGGAAAAAATCGGCGGGACCTCCATGTCCCGCCTGCACGAACTGCGCGACACCCTGTTCATCAAGGACGGAGAGCCTCAGTATGGCCGCATCTTCGTGGTCTCGGCCTTCGGCGGCATCACCGACATGTTGCTGGAGCACAAGAAGACGGGCGAGGATGGTGCCTATGCGGCGTTCGCCGACGCCGAAGACGATCACGGCTGGCACGACGCGCTGACCCGCGCCTGTCGCGCCATGATCAAGGCGCACGAGGAAGTGCTCGAGCATCCCGGCGACATATCGCAGGCCACGGCCTTCGTGAATGAACGCATCGAGGGCGCGCGCAACTGCCTGATCGATCTGCAGCGCCTGTGTTCCTACGGCCATTTCCGCCTGAACGCGCACCTTATGCATATTCGCGAGCTGCTGTCGGGCCTCGGCGAGGCGCACAGCGCCCACGTTGCCGCACTGGTGTTGAAGCGCGCCGGCGTGAATGCCCGCGCGGTGGACCTGACCGGCTGGCGCGAAGATGGCGAAGTCACCTTGGACGAGCGCATCAACAACGCCATGTCCAGCGTCGACCCGGCCACCGAGATGCCCATCGTCACCGGCTATGCCCAGTGCCGCGAGGGCCTGATGAAGGAATTCGACCGAGGCTATTCCGAGGTGACGTTTTCCCAGATGGCCGCCCTCACAGGCGCGCGCGAAGCCATCATCCACAAGGAGTTCCACCTCTCCTCTGCCGACCCCAAGCTGGTCGGCGCCGAGAACGTGCGCACCTTGGGTCACACCAACTACGACGTGGCCGACCAGATGGCGAACCTCGGGATGGAGGCGATCCACCCCTCCGCCGCCAAGACACTGCGACAGGCCGGCGTGCCCCTGCGCGTCACCAACGCGTTCGAGCCGGATGAACCCGGCACGGTCATCGACGATCAACCCGCCGACACACCGGCGGTCGAGATGGTTACGGGCCTCGACATCATCGCGCTGGAAGTGTTCGAACAGGACATGGTCGGCGTCAAAGGCTACGACGCCGCCATCCTCGACACCCTGACGCGCCACGACGTGCGCATCGTGTCCAAGGCGTCAAACGCCAACACGATCACGCATTACGTCGATGCATCGGTCAAGGCCATGCGCAAGGTTGCGGACGATCTGGCCGAGAAATACCCCCAGTCCGAGATCCGCAACCGCAAACTGGCGCTGGTCTCTGTCATCGGGCGCGATCTCGACGGGCTCAGCACCCTGCAACGCGGCCTTCAGGCGCTGGACGACAACGGCATGGCCTCTCTGGGTGCCACCCAGGGCCCGCGCCACGTCGACACGCAGTTCATCCTCGAACGCGAAGACCGCGACCCGGCGATCAAGGCACTGCACGACACGTTCTTCGGCAAGGCGTCCGACCCTGCAAAAAAGTCTGACATCACCATCGCTGCCTGACAGCGACCTTGCCTTGGTGAAAAAGAAAAGCGCGTGTCGGCATCCAGACACGCGCTTTTTACATTCCGGCGATCAAGCGGTGCTCAGCCGTCCAGCGATTTCGGCAAGGTGCTTTCGAACACGTTACCCTCGGTATCCGTGGCCTTCACCGTCAGGTTGGCCGACCCGTTGTCGTTATAGAAGAACCGGAAAGACGGGTTTTCCGAAATCGAAATGCCCCCAGTCATCGAGAACAGCATCTCGTCGCCCTGCCGCACCTCGATCGTGTCGATGAAATGCGCCGGGATGAACAGCTGCGTGACCTGGTCCCGTTGCAGCCCGGAATAGTTCGGATGCCGGATCATGATCTGCGCCTCGCGCCGGGGCGTGGACACTGCCGCCGTCTCACCAAAGCTGCGCAGCTTCATCTGCCCCATGCCCGCCAGCGCCTGCTCGGGGTCTTTCGAGGCCGGGGCCGAACAGCCGCCCGACGCCTTCACGAACCTCCCGGTCATGAAAAGACCGTCCTCGGTCTCGGTGATCACCCGCACGTTGGAATACTGGTTCACCCGCACCCGCATCTCGAAATCGAGCGGTCCCATGCCGGTCCCGAAGGTGAATTCCCCGGCCACAGGCGCGGGGTTCTCGTCGATCACCACGGTGGCCGACGTGATCTGCGCGTCGGGATCGGTCTGCTTCAGGTGCACCGGCACGGTCGCGGCGTCATGGGCGCGGTAGGGCGCCATAACGCTGAGCGGGCCCTCCGCCTCCTCCAGCGTGGCCTCGCCCAGCACGTCATAGCGCAGATCCTGCCAGGTCGGGCTTTCGGTCAAGGGGTTCTTGACCGCCTCCTCAGCCCACCCGGCAGAGGCCGCAAGGCCGAGCGCCAGGACGGATGCAATTGCATGTCTCATACGGTCTCCTCCCGCATTGCGACCGTGTTATGCCACGAAACGGCGGCAAAATCCACTTATACGAAATGGGGCATGGACCTCACAATCGCGTGTGGCAAGATCCGGCCATGTTCGAAATCGTGGTCATAGCCTGTCTTGCACTTGCCTCTGGCGGGGCCGACCCGGCCTGCCGCGACATGCTGCTGGCGGGGTACGAGACGCCCACACAGGCCGCGTGCGAGGCGCAACTGCCCGAATTGTCAAAGAAATTCGACGACCCGCGCTGCGTAGCTGCTGGCCCCGCGCTTGACGTGACCGAGGTTGCACCGGGCGTTTTCGCCCATCTGGGCCGGATCGAGGAACCCGACACCGAAAATCGCGGCGACGTCGCCAATCTCGGCTTCATCGTGGGCGCCGACAGCGTCGCGGTGATCGACACCGGCTCCGCCCGCTGGATCGGCGAGGCGCTCTGGCGCGCGATCCGCCAGCATACCGACAAGCCCCTCAGCCACGTCATCCTGACCCATATGCATCCCGATCACGTGCTGGGCACCGACGCCTTTCGCACTACCGGGGCCAATATCGTCTCCCACGCCACCCTGCCCCGCGCGCTGGCCGACCGGCAGGCCAATTACGCGGAAAGCCTCACGCGCCTCATCGGCCCCGCGTTCGCCGGCTCCACCGCCCCGGACGCGGACATCACCGTAGAGCCCGATGCGCCGATGCAGATCGACCTCGGCGACCGCATCCTCACCCTGCACGCATGGCCCACCGCCCATACCGGCAACGACCTGACCGTGTTGGACCAGGAAACCGGCACGCTTTTTACCGGCGATCTCGTTTTCCACCAGCACACACCCGCCCTCGACGGCAGCGTCCTGGGCTGGCTCGACGTTCTAGAACAGCTGCAAACACTGGACATCGCGCGCATCGTGCCGGGGCATGGCGGCCCGGTGCTGGACTGGCCCGAAGGCGCCAAGGACCAGCGCCGCTATCTCGAAACCCTGCGCGACGACACCCGCGCCGCCATTGCGAACGGCACCCGCCTTGGCGATGCCGTCACCACGATCGCGGACAGCGAGGCCGACAACTGGCAGCTTTTCGAGGCCTACAATCCCCGCAACGCCACCGTCGCCTTCACCGAACTGGAATGGGAATAGCGCCTAGTCCTTGGCCACGCCCTGCAGCATCTGCGCGATGGCAAAGAGCCGCTTCTCGATCAGCTGCGGCGTCTCGCACAGGTAGGTGATGGACTGCTGCCGGTCGGAATAGATCACCTGGTCCCAGTCCAGCTTTTCCTCGAGCTCGTCGATCCGGTCGTAATCCGGCGCGTCAGCCTCCAGCGCCGTGTCCATCTCCAGCCGCATCTCGTCGATCTTTTCGGCCAGCGCGATCTGCCCCAGCGAGAAATCCGCGATCCCGTTGATGATCCGCGACCGGCGGGTGTTGAGCGACTTGAACGTCTGCGCGAACGCCCGGCCCAGGTTGTCCGCCCTGTCCTCCGGCCAGCGCCCGGCAAACTCCTCCGCCGCCTGCCGCAACGCGTCCATCTCCAGCCGTCGCACGGCCAGCGTGCCGGCAAGGTCCCGGATATCCGCCGCCAGCGCCGAATCCTCGACCTCGTCCTCCGGCAGCGCGATGGGCCACATCAGCCCCAACGACAGCTCTTCGACCTTGCGCTGAACGCAGGGCCATGTCGGGTCCGAAAAATCCGCCGCCACCAATGGCGCGGCGGTGCCCATGACGGCGGCGAATGCCGTTAAAACCAGCGTCCTCATACGGTCCTCCCTTGGTCCCATGGGAACATGCCCATCCATCCCCGGCAAGGGTTCACAATGGAATACCAACCAAGGTACTAATTGTGCGGCGGCATAGCCGCCCCCTACCATAACCTTGATTCACGTGCCTGTCTGCGGCGCGAACGGGAGGAAATACACTATCATGCGCACCAAAGCTGCCGTGGCCCTCGAGGCCGGCAAACCACTGGAGATTATGGAAGTCGAACTCGAAGGCCCCAAGGCCGGCGAGGTTCTGGTGGAAATCAAGGCCACGGGCCTGTGTCACACCGACGAATTCACCCGCTCGGGCGACGACCCCGAGGGCATCTTTCCCGCCATTCTGGGCCATGAAGGCGCCGGCGTGGTGATGGAAGTGGGCGAAGGCGTCACCACGCTCAAACCCGGCGATCACGTGATCCCGCTCTACACGCCCGAATGCCGCGAGTGTGCGTCCTGCCTGTCGGGCAAGACCAATCTCTGCACCGCGATCCGCAACACCCAAGGCCAGGGCCTGATGCCCGACGGCACCACCCGGTTCAAGATGCTGGATGGCACGCCGATTCACCACTACATGGGCTGCTCGACCTTCGCCAACCACACGGTCATGCCCGAGATTGCGCTGGCCAAGGTGCGCGAGGACGCGCCATTCGACAAGATCTGCTATATCGGCTGCGGCGTCACCACCGGCATCGGCGCGGTGATCAACACCGCCGGGGTCGAGATCGGCTCCACCGCGGCGGTCTTCGGCCTCGGCGGCATCGGCCTCAACGTGATCCAGGGCCTGCGCATGGCGGGTTGCGACATGATCATCGGCGTCGACCTCAATGACGACAAGGCCGAGATGGCCAAGAAGTTCGGCATGACCCACTTCGTGAACCCCACCAAGGTCGAGAACACGGTCCAGGAGATCGTGAACATGACCAAGAAGGGCAACGACCAGATCGGCGGCGTGGACTATTCCTTCGACGCCACCGGCAACGTCAAGGTGATGCGCGACGCGCTGGAATGCTCGCACCGCGGCTGGGGCTGCTCGGTCATCATCGGCGTGGCCCCCGCGGGCGCCGAAATCTCCACCCGCCCCTTCCAGCTGGTCACCGGCCGGGTCTGGAAAGGGACCGCCTTCGGCGGCGCCAAGGGTCGGACGGACGTGCCGAAATTCGTCGATTGGTACATGGACGGCAAGATCGAGATCGACCCCATGATCACCCACAAGCTCAAGCTGGAAGAGATCAACCACGGGTTCGAACTGATGCACGAGGGCAAGTCGATCCGCGCGGTGGTGGAGTTCTGATTTGTCCATCGAGGTCGTCTCTCAGAACAGGAGCTTCGGCGGCGAACAGGTCGTCTACAAGCACAGTTCCAACACCTGCGCCTGCGAGATGACCTACGCCGTCTACCAGCCTCCGCAGGCCAAGGATGGCCCGGTTCCGGTGCTTTGGTACCTGTCGGGCCTGACCTGCAACCACGAAAACGCCATGACCAAGGGCGGCTTCCAGGAACACGCGGCGCGCGAAGGCATAGCGCTGGTGTTCCCCGACACCTCGCCCCGGGGCGAGAACGTGGCCGATGACGAGGCCTATGACCTGGGCCAGGGCGCGGGCTTTTACGTCAACGCCACCTGCGACCCGTGGCGGCAGCATTACCGGATGTACGACTACATCGTGAACGAGCTCTACGCGATCATCTCGGAAACCCAGCCGGTGCAGGACCGTCACGGCATCACCGGCCATTCCATGGGCGGGCACGGCGCCATGACCATCGCCATGCGCAACCCCGACAAGTTCGAGTCGCTCTCGGCCTTCGCGCCCATCGCCAACCCGACCCGTTCGGACTGGGGCCGCAAACAGCTCAGCGCCTATCTGGGCGACGACGAAAGCACGTGGGCGCAGCACGACTCCACCCTTCTGCTGGAAGAACACGGCTGGAAGGGTGACGTCCTGATCGACCAGGGATCGAGCGACCAGTTCCTCGACCTGCTGAAACCCGAGGCGCTGGCCGACACCATGGCCAAACGCCGTCAGCCCGGCCAGATCCGGATCCAGCCGGGCTATGACCATTCTTATTTCTTTGTGCAGACCTTCGCCGCCGACCATGTTTCGTGGCACGCCGAACGCCTGCTGCAATGATGTGTGTACTGACACTGTTGACTAGGGAGACATCACCTTGACCATCCGTACCATCCTCGCTGCCGGCCTGCTGGCCACCACCTCCGCCCTCGGCTTCGCGCAAGACGTCGAAGGCGACGCCGAAGCCGGTGAAAAGGTGTTCCGCAAATGCCAGGCCTGCCACGCCGTCGGCGAAGGCGCCGAAAACAAGGTCGGCCCCGTGCTGACCGGCATCGTGGGCAAGCCCGTCGCGGCCAACGAGGATTTCGACTATTCCGACGTGCTGGCCGAGATGGGCGCCGAGGGCAAGGAATGGACGCCCGAAGAACTGGCGGCCTTCCTCGAAAAGCCGCGCGACTATGCCAAGGGCACCAAGATGGCCTTCGCCGGTCTGCGCAAGGAGGAAGAAAGAATGAACGTGATCGCGTATCTCGCCTCCACGGGCGAATAACGCGGCACGTCCGAGACGCGGGGGCTCCTTGAAGGAGAGAGCTTGGGACCCCCGCTTTAACGGTCGATACATCGACCATTCCAATGCAGCGGCAAACCGCTGCTTCCATGGGAGGACTACAATGAAGAAGCTTATGCTTTTAACCTCGGGTCTGGCGCTCTGCGCTGGCATGGCCGTCGCCAACGACGACCTTGTCACGCAGATGGACGACCCCAGCCAATGGGCGATCCAGACGGGCGACTACAAGAACCAGCGCCATTCCAAGCTGGATTCGATCAACAAGGAAAACGTGGGTGACCTGCAGGTCGCATGGACCTTCTCGACCGGCGTTCTGCGCGGTCACGAAGGCTCACCGCTCGTCGTGGGCGACACCATGTATGTCCACACGCCCTTCCCCAACATCGTCTACGCGCTCGATCTGGCCGACGAAGGCAAGATCAAGTGGAAGTACGAGCCCAAGCAGGATCCGGACGTCATTCCGGTGATGTGCTGTGACACCGTCAACCGCGGTGTGGCCTATGCCGACGGCAAGATCTTCCTGCACCAGGCCGACACCAAGGTCGTGGCGCTCAACGCCGACGACGGTTCGGTCGAATGGGAAGTGGTCAACGGCGACCCGTCCATCGGCGAGACCAACACCGCGACCGTGCTTCCGGTCAAGGACAAGGTCATCGTCGGCATCTCGGGCGGCGAGTTCGGCGTGCGCGGTCACGTGACTGCCTACAACATGTCGGATGGCACCCAGGCCTGGCGCGCCTACTCGATGGGCCCCGACGAGGACATCCTCGTGGACCCCGAGAACACGACCCATCTGGGCGAGCCTGTCGGCGAGAACTCCGGCACCAACACCTGGGAAGGCGACCAGTGGCAAATCGGCGGCGGCACCACCTGGGGCTGGTACTCGGCGGATCTCGAAGAGAACCTGATGTACTACGGCACCGGCAATCCGTCGACGTGGAACCCCTCGCAGCGTCCCGGCGACAACCGCTGGTCCATGACCGTCATGGCCCGCGACATCGACACGGGCGAGGCCAAGTGGTTCTACCAGATGACCCCGCATGACGAGTGGGATTACGACGGCGTCAACGAAATGATCCTCACGGAGCAGGAAATTGACGGCGAAGAGCGCAAGCTGCTGACCCACTTCGACCGTAACGGTCTGGCCTACACCATGGACCGTGTGTCGGGTGAACTTCTGGTCGCCGAAAAGTACGACCCGGTCGTGAACTGGACCTCCGGCGTCGACATGGACCCCGAGTCCGACAACTACGGTCGTCCCGAAGTGGTGGCACAGTACTCCACCGAGCAGAACGGCGAAGACGTCAACTCCACCGGCATCTGCCCGGCGGCGCTTGGCACCAAGGACCAGCAACCGGCGGCCTATGACCCGGAAACCCAGCTGTTCCTGGTGCCGACCAACCACGTCTGCATGGACTACGAACCGTTCCGCGTCAGCTACACCGCAGGTCAGCCCTATGTGGGCGCGACCCTGTCGATGTACCCTGCCCCGGACAGCCATGGCGGCATGGGCAACTTCATCGCCTGGGATAACATCAACGGCGAGATCAAGTGGTCCAACCCCGAGCAGTTCTCGGTCTGGTCCGGTGCTCTGACCACCGCCGGTGGCATCACCTTCTACGGCACGCTCGAAGGCTACCTCAAGGCGGTCGACACCTCCACGGGCGAGGAACTCTACAAGTTCCGCACCCCCTCGGGCATCATCGGCAACGTGATGACCTACGAGCGCGACGGCAAACAGTACATCGGCGTCCTCTCGGGCGTCGGCGGCTGGGCCGGCATCGGTCTTGCGGCCGGTCTGACCAACCCCAATGACGGTCTGGGCGCCGTGGGTGGCTATGCCGCTCTCAGCGACTACACCGCGCTGGGTGGCCAGCTGACCGTGTTCGCCCTGCCGGACTAAGCGTTACGCAACAGCCGGGGCCGGTCCTCCAATGCGGAGGGCCGGCCCCGTGCCCAGAATAAACGACGCATTATCAGTACCCAAAACAGGAAAGGTATGACCGCATCATGAGCACCGGACTCCGCTTGACACTCGCCTCGGCCCTGGTCGCACTTCCGATCACCGCCTCGGCTCAGAACTGGAGCGATCAGCCGGTCGATCCTGCAAAACACGACGAGACCGTCGCCTACGAAGAAGGCGGGCGTTACTTCAACGAAGAAGACGTTCCCACCTACAACGTGGCCGAGGACGGCACCGTAGACTGGCTGACCTTCTCGGGCTTCCGCCGCTATCACGCCGAATGCCACGTCTGCCACGGCCCCGATGGCGAAGGCTCGTCCTACGCCCCCAAGGTCAAGAATTCCGCCGTCCACATGGGCTATTACGACTTCTACGATGTCGTCGTGAATGGCCGTGGCAACGGCAACTCCGTCATGCCCCACTTCGGCGACAACCCGAACGTGATGTGCTATCTCGACGACATCTACGTCTATCTCAAGGCCCGCGGCATGGAGGCCGTCCCGCGCGGACGCCCCGGCTCGAAAGAGGCCAAGTCGGAATCGATCCAAGAGGACGAAGATGCCTGCATGGGCTAAATCCGCAGCATTGCGCGCCGCCGCCCGCCTCACCGGGTCGGCGGCGCTTTGCTTTTCGGCGCTGATGATGTCCGGGCCGGCGACGGCCCAGACCTCCGATCTCGTGTCGCAGAACGCCCTGCGCGTCTGCGCCGATCCGGCCAATTACCCCATGTCCACCAAGGAGGGCACCGGGTATGAGAACAAACTGGCGGACCTCATCGCGTCCAAGCTGGACCTGCCGGTGCAATACACCTGGTACCCGCAGGCCACGGGCTTCATCCGCAACACGCTCAAGGTCAAGCGCTGCGACATCGTGATGGGCTACGCCCAGGGCCACGAGCTGGTGCTGAACACCAACCACTATTTCAGCTCGGTCTATACCCTGATCGTCCCGCAGGACAGCGCCCTCGCCTCGGTCGAGCGCCTCACCGACGACGCCCTGAAAGGCACCCGCATCGGCATCATCGCCGGCACGCCGCCCTCGGCGCATCTCGCGCGGCACGGGCTCATTGGCAAGGCTAAGCCCTACAATCTCGTCGTCGACCGCCGACACGAGAACCCGGCCACGAACATGCTCGACGACCTCAAGGCCGGCGACATCGACGCCGCCATCCTGTGGGGTCCGCTCGGCGGCCCGCTGGTCAAGACCGACTACCCCGGCATGAAGGTCATCCCCCTCATCAAAGAGGAGTTGCCCCCGCGCCTCTTCTTCCGCATCACCATGGGCGTGCGGCAAGGTGAGAAAGTCTGGCAGCGCGAGCTCAACTCGCTCATCCGCCGTCATCAGGACGAGATCAACGCGCTTCTGGTCGAGGCCGGCGTGCCGCTGGTCAGCGACATGGGCAACGAAATGATGGAAACGGGCCAGTGAAACGCCTCCTGGTGGCCCTCGCCCTCGCGGCCGGGGCCACCACCGCAGCCACCGCACAAGACGTCCCTGAACCCTCCGACTACCGCATGGACCACTACCGCGCCCCGGTTCCTGCCACGCTCCAGGGCGGCACCGTCATCGAAGCGGAAGAGGCCCACACCCTATGGGAAGCAGGCGAAGCCGCCTTCATCGACGTTCTTCCCCGCGCGCCGAAACCCGAGAACCTGCCCGAAGGCACCATCTGGCGTGACAAGCCCCGTTCCAGCATCCCCGGCGCGGTGTGGCTTCCCAATGTCGGATATGGCGCAATCGCCGATGTCACCGCGGATTACTTCCGCGCCGGGCTCGATCACGCCACAGGAGACGACCCCGTCCACCCGGTGGTTTTCTTCTGCCTCGAAGACTGCTGGATGAGCTGGAACGCCGCGAAACGCGCAATCGAATGGAACCATTCGAACGTCTACTGGTTCCCCGATGGTACGGACGGGTGGGCGTTTCATGATTTTCCACTGGAAGAAGTTAAGCCGTTCCCCACCCCCTGACAGGCGAATAGACGCCGTGAATTTGCCGTTGGGCCGGGTCGTCCCATATGGTTCGGAAACGACTCACGCAACGAAAACACTTAGACCTGGGAGTGGAAACATTGAATGACAAGTTGATTTACGGGGTCCTGATCGCGGCCGTCGCCGTGCTTCTGGCAGTGGCAGCCCTGCGCCCGAAACCCGAGCCGCTGGGCGACCAGACCGCCCAGGCCAGCAGCGAAACCTCTGAGGAACAAGCTGCGTCTTCCGAAAGCGGCAGCGAAGGCTCCGAAGAGCAAGCCGCCTCCGCCGAAAGCGACAGCGAAGGCTCCGAAGAGCAAGCCGCCTCCTCCGAAAGCGACAGCGAAGGCTCCGAGGAGCAAGCCGCCTCCGCCGAGAGCAACAGCGAAGGTTCCGAAGAGCAAGCTGCGTCCTCCGAAAGCGACAGCGAAGGTTCCGAGGAACAAGCCGCCTCCTCGGAGAGCGGCAACGAAGGTTCCGAAGAGCAAGCCGCCTCCTCCGAAAGCGGCAGCGAAGGTTCCGAAGAGCAAGCCGCATCGTCCGAGAGCGACAGCGAAGGCTCCGAAGAGCAAGCCGCCTCCTCCGAGAGCGACAGCGAAGGTTCCGAGGAACAAGCCGCCTCCTCCGAAAGCGACAGCGAAGGCTCCGAGGAGCAAGCTGCCTCCGCCGAAAGCGACAGCGAAGGCTCCGAAGAGCAGGCCGCCTCCTCCGAGAGCGACAGCGAAGGCTCCGAAGAACAAGCCGCCGCATCCGAGAGCGGCAGCGAAGGCTCCGAAGAACAAGCCGCCTCCTCCGAGAGCGACAACGAAGGCTCCGAAGAGCAAGCTGCCTCCACCGAGAGCGACAGCGAAGGTTCCGAAGAGCAGGCCGCCTCCTCCGAAAGCGACAGCGAAGGCTCCGAAGAACAAGCCGCCGCGTCCGAAAGCGACAGCGAAGGTTCCGAGGACCAAGCCGCCGCATCGGAGAGCGACAGCGAAGGTTCCGAAGACCAAGCCGCCGCATCCGAGAGCGGCAGCGAAGGCTCCGAAGAGCAAGCCGCCGCATCGGAGAGCGAGAGCGAAGGTTCCGAGGAACAAGCCGCCTCGTCCGAGAGCGACAGCGAAGGCTCCGAGGGACAGGCCGCGTCTTCCGAGAGCGGCAGCGAAGGCTCAGAAGAGCAAGCCGCCTCCTCCGAGAGCGGCAGCGAAGGTTCCGAAGAGCAAGCCGCATCTTCAGAAAGCGATAGCGAAGGCTCCGAAGAGCAAGCCGAGTCTTCCGAGAGCGACAGCGAAGGCTCCGAAGAGCAAGCCGCATCTTCAGAAAGCAGCAGCGAAGGTTCAGAGGAACAAGCTGCCGCATCCGAAAGCGACAGCGAAGGCTCCGAGGGCGCTCAGTCCAGCACTGACAAGATCGCCGCGCTCGAAGAACGGGTCGCAGCACTCGAGGCTCAGCTCAGCGAAGGCGGTTCAGGCTCCGGCGACAGCGGCTCCGCATCGGGCGAAGACACCGAAACCTTCGGTGTCGGCTCCACCGCGGTCCTCAACGATGGCGACATCCGCATCTTCGTCAGCTCCATCGCCGACGACACCGTGCGCTTTGCGGTCAACGGCTTCAACGTGCAATCCGCAGAGTCCGGCTCGGAAGTCGAGCTTGAAAACGGCTGCACGTTGACCGTCGAAAACGTGGAGAACAAGACCGCACGCTTCGCCACGGCCTGCGAGTAACTTCCAACGACAGACCCTGGGCGCGCAGCAAGTGCCCGGGGTCAGCCCGTCTCAGTATCCTGTCAGTTTCTTGTGCGCGTGTGTGACGGTGCCATCGGTATCCGTCATGGTCACGTCCACCGCCTGCGCCCGGCTCGGCACCGACAGCGCCACCTGCGGGTTCTCCGAAAGCGAAATCGACCCCGTCATCTCGACATATCCCGCACCGTCCAGGTCGATCTCGACCGTCTCGACATAACGCATGGGCAAGAACAGCAGCGTGATCTGGTCCATCTGCATCCCCGAATGCGACGGGTGCGAAATGTCCACGTCCATCCGGTTCAGACGGTTCGCCAGCTTGTCCGCCGCACTCTGCCCCAGGCCCGTCAGCCGACCGGCCAGCTCGATCTGCATCCGCCCCAGCGTTTCCAGCGCAAGCTTCGGGTCGGTGCCCGGCGGCGCCGCGCAGGCTCCCTGCCCCGAGGTCTTGACGAAGGCCTCAGAGACGAAGAGCCGCCCATCGGTCGTCTCGGCCACCACGTGCAACGGCGTCGGCCCGTTGATCCGCATGGTCACGTCGAAAAAGAAGGCGTGCAGCGGCGCATCCAGGTCAAAGACCGCCGACACCGGCATCGGGTTCTCGTCGATCACCAGCGTCACGCTGGCAATCTCGGTCCCCTCCGGCGCCACAACATGCGCGGCCAGTTGCGTGCGCGCATCGTTGTCGGTCCGATACGGCGCGTCGATGGCGATCACCTGCGCACCGTCCAAGAGCGCCCGCTCGCCGTAGATCTCGGCGCTCAGATCCTCCCACGTCCCGGCCAGCGCCGGCACCGCCATCAGGCACAGCGCCCCCAAGGCGCGCATGGATGTTGCAATCATTCCGTGTCTCCTCCCGACAGGAATATGCCAAAGGCCCGCGGGCCGTCGCATGTCTCCACGTCATATATCACGTTCAGCGTTCGGGCGTCCATCACGGTCACCGTGTTCTCGAACCAGTTGGCAAAGACCACGCGCGTCCCATCCGCCGTGGCGTCGATCCCCTCGGGATATTCACCCACGCTGACGTCCTCCACCGGCATGAGCGTCTCAAGGTCGATCACGCTCAAGGAATTCGCATACTGGTTGGTCACGAACGCCCGCCCGCCTGCAAAGGCCACGCCATAAGGCCGCTGACCCACCGGCACCGTGGCGACCACCGCGCCGGCTCCCGAATCCACGACGCTCACGTCATTGCTGCCCACGTTGCCCACGAAGAGCCGCCCGTCCGGCGCGAACCCCAACCCATAGGGCCGCTCGCCCACATCCACCCGGTGCAGAACCTCCAAAGTCTCGGCATCCCAAACCGACACCCGGTCGGCATCCTTCTCGGCACTGGCCAAAATCCGCCCATCGCCCGACAGCGCGATCCCCGCCGGCTCAGCCCCGGTCTCAAGCTCCTGCAAAACTTCAAGGCTTTCAGCATCCAGCACCCAAAGCCGCGCATTATACCAGTCCGACACGAACAGCCGCCCGCGCGCGGCATCCAGCGCCACGCCGGTCGGCCCGCCATCCAATATCGTTTCATTCAAAAGCCTGCCGGTGGGCGAAAACCGCCGCACGGTCTTGGTATCCGGGGAGACGGAATAGACCGCATCGCCACCAACGGCGACCCCGGCAGGCTTGCCCGCCACGTCCCAGCGATCGATCTCGACCCCTCGGGCCACGTCAATCACGCTCAACGCATCGGCAGGCTGACAGGTGACAAAGGCGGTCTGCCCGGCCACCGGCGTGGCCAGGCAAAGCGCCAGCGCATTAAGAGCCCGGCTCACCGAACCTCTCGGTCAGGGCATCCAGCCCCGCCTGGTAGACGCCGCTCACCGCCGCAATCGCCGCCTCGTCGTTCAGTTCGGGCGGCGGTTCGTTGTTCGGATAGCCGCGATAGAACGCGCCCCGCCATTCCACGATCGACCCGCCCCCGTCACGCGGCTTCACCGTCAGGTGGGACGAGTAGTTCGTCACCGGCAGCACCTCGACCGCGACCTCGGTGATCCGGTAGGAATAGCTCATCTTCTCGGCGTCGTACTTGTAGAGGATCTCGTCGATGGTCGGCCCACCTTCCTCGCCCAGCGTCAGCACGCGCGTGGCGTCAACCTCGTTGCCGCCCTCTCCTTCGGTCGCATGCACCGCCGGGTGCCAGGACATGTCCTGGAAATTCCCGATCGCCTCCCAGACCTCCGCCGGCTCCGCCGCCACGTCGGTGGTCAGCGTCACCTTCTGCCGCGTCGGCCCGTGCGCCAACGCCATGCCCGGCAGCATCAGCGCCGTCAGGCTCGCCATGAACACTCGTCTTCTCATGTATCTTCCTCCCTGAAGATTCGGTTTTTCAAGATTTGTCGCATCCCCCGCGCCCAGATCTCGTCGGTGCTGCCGCGCACGCTGACGCTGCCGCCCTTCACGATCTCGCCGCTGGCGGCATCCTTCAACTGCACCGCGATGGACACCAGCACCGGCGACACCTTGTTGATCTCGCCCACAAGGATGAACTCTGCGCCCAGCGTCCCGGCCATGCGAATATCGCATCCGTAACAGCTCGCCGGGTTGCTAACCCGCTCAAGCTCCTCCGCCACCGGCGCAAGGTCCACCAGCGTGTAGCCCTCGATCTCGAATCGCTCCGCGAGCATCCCTTCCAGCATCTCCACGCGGGCCAGATCAGCGGCTTCCGGCCCCCCGGCCATCAGCGACGAAGATTGCGTTGTCTCGTCCGAACTGTCCTCCAGATGCAGCCCGAAAAAGGCCACCTCCCCTTGCGCGTACGCAGCCGGGGCGAAAGCCAGGAACAGGAACAATATCAATCGCATACGGACGTTCTTAGAAGTTAAGAGTCGCCCTTCATTCTGCGTTGCGTACAGTGATTGCGAAACACGGCAATTGGTATTGGTCGTGCCGCGAAGACCAACTTCGCGGTAAGGGAGGATAAAAGTGCTGAACCGATTTGCGACGCTTTTCGCGGCCGCGCTGCTCTGCGCCGTCACGCTGATTTTCACCGCAGGATCTGCCGCCGCCATCGACGTGCGCGCTGCCGTTCTCAGGGTCGATTACCAGGTCCAGCGCCCCATTTCGCGCTTCGACGAGGCGCCCGAGGATCTGGGCTTCGCCGGTGCCGCGCTGGCCGATCAGGACAACAACTCCACCGGCAGTTTCATGGGCCATACCTACGAGACGATCCAGAAATCCGCCGCGCCCGACGCCGCCGATGCCGCCTTGGATGACATACTCGCCGAGGGCATCCGCCTGATCGTCATCCACGCCCGGGAAGAGGACGTTCTGCGCCTCGCCGACCGTGCTGCCGAAGAGGGCGCACTGGTCTTCAACGCCCGCGCCGGCGACATGGCCATGCGCAATGAGGACTGCCGCGCCAACCTCCTGCACACCGCCACCAGCTATGCCCAGCAGGCCGATGCCATCGCGCAATTCGCCATCTGGAAGAAATGGCCCCGCTGGGTGCTCATCTCTGGCTCCAACCCCGCCGACATCGCGCTGGCCGACGCCTATCGCCGCGCCGCCACCAAGTTCGGCGCCAACATCGTCGAGGAACGCGTGTTCGAAGACACCGGCGGCGCCCGCCGCACGGATTCCGGCCACGTGCTCGTCCAGCGCCAACTGCCTACCTTCATGCAGGACCTGCCAGAGCATGACGTGGTCATCACCGCGGATGAGACCGACTATTTCGCGGCCTACCTCACCTATCACTTGTGGGACCCGCGCCCGGTGATGGGCTCCTCGGGCCTGCGCCCCGTGCAGATGCACGGCGGACACGAAGCCTACGGCGCGACCCAGCTTCAGACCCGGTTCGAGGACCTGGCGGGCCGCTACATCAAGGACGCCGACTACAACGTCTGGATCGCCCTGCGCGCTGTGGGCGAGGCCGTGACCCGCGCCCAGACCGCCGAACCCGACGGCGTAAAGGAATACCTGCTCTCCGACCAGTTCGAACTGGCCGGCTTCAAGGGGCAGGAAGTCACCTTCCGCGACTGGAACGGCCAGATGCGCCAGCAGGTCATGCTCTATGACGACCGCGTCACCGTCAGCGTCAGCCCGCAGGAAGGGTTCCTGCACCAGAACGCCGTGCAGGACACGCTCGGCCTGGACCGCCCGGAATCGGCCTGCACGGCCTTCAGCAACTAAGGGGAACACATGAAACTCAAGGCACTCCTTCTGACCTCCGCCCTGGCGCTCACCGCCGGGCCCGCGCTGGCCGGCAAGGCTTTCGTGACCAACGAGCGTGGCAACACCATCACGGTGGTCGACACCGAAACCTGGGAAGTGATCGACGAGTTTTTCGCCGGCAACCGCCCCCGCGGCATCACCGCCAGCCCTGATGGCACAAAGATCTATGTCTGCGCCTCGGACGACAACCTCGTCCGCGTGTTCGATTCGGAAACCTACGAGGAACTGCCCTCGCTGCCCTCCGGCCCCGACCCCGAGCTTTTCATCATCGAACCCTCCGGCAAGCGGCTCTATATCGCCAACGAGGATGACAACCTGGTTACCGTCACCGACACCGACAGCCGCACCGTGCTGGCCGAGGTCCCCGTGGGGGTCGAGCCCGAAGGCATGGGCATGAGCCCGGATGCCAAGTGGGTCGTGAACACCTCCGAGACCACCAACATGGCGCATTTCATCTCGACCGAGGATTACGAGATCAAGCACAACATCCTGGTCGACCAGCGCCCGCGTTACGCCCAGTACACCGCCGACGGCACGCGCCTCTTCGTCACCTCCGAGATCGGCGGCACCGTCAGCGTCATGGACATCGCCGAGGACGGCACGCCGACGCTTGTGGATAAAATCAGCTTCGAGGTTCCAAATGTGCAACCCGAATGGCTGCAACCCGTGGGCGCCAAGGTCACCTCCGACGGCAAGCGCCTCTTCGTGGCGCTCGGCCCCTCCAACCGCGTCGCCGTGGTCGACGCCCAAAGCCTCGAGGTGCTCGACTACATCCTCGTGGGCCAGCGCGTCTGGCAGCTCGATTTCACACCGGACGAGAAATACCTGCTGACCACCAACGGCAATTCCAACGACATCACCGTCATCGACGTGGCCAAGGAAGAAGCCGTGCGCTCCATCCAGGTTGGCGAACAGCCCTGGGGCGTGGTGACCATCGAATAATGAAGGAGACAGAAAAAATGAAGAAACTGATGATGGCCGCGGCCACCGCCGCAACCTGCCTCACCGGCCCCGCAGTCGCCGCGCCGCTTTGCGACGACCTCGGCTTTGCCGGCCTGTTGGCGGCCTGCAACCGCGGCGACACGATCCCGATCACGCTTGCCTCGGGCCAGCCCCTGCACGAGACAGGCTCCGTGAACCTTCAATCGGGCGCCTATTACACGCTTGAAATCACCGCCGACGGCTCGGCCGAACTGGCCGTCACGGGCAGCGATTTCTTCCGCGCGATCTGGATGAACGAGATCGTCATCAACAAGATCGAAGTGCGCCCCATGGCCATCGACTCCCTCGAATTCGACGATGCCGGCGTCGCCACGCTCTCGTTCATCGCCATCAAGCCGGGCAGCCACACCCTGCGCATCCCCGGCTCCACCGGCGAAACGCAACAAGTCACCTTCAACATCCAGTAACGGAGACCTCTCGAATGGAACGCATTTTCCTGATCGCAGCGCTGGTCGCCTCGCCCGCCCTCGCCGACGATGACGCGGTCGACGCCGCCACCGTCGAAAAGATCGAGGCCTGGCTCGCCTCCGTCGAATGCCAAATGGACCCCGACGATATCGAAGCCGAAGACGACGGCGGCTACGAACTTGACGACGTCATCTGCAAGGGCGGCAACCAGTTCGACATCGAACTCGACGCGGACCTGAACGAGGTCGAACGCCGCGCCGAGTAAATTTACGGTTCTCCCATGGAGTAAAGGCCCGCCATGTTGCGCATCATAGCATCTCTCTCCTTCCTGCTAAGCAGCATGGCGGCCTACGCCCAAGAGCCCCCCACGATACGCGCCGCCACCCTCAAGATCGGCACCGTCAACTGGGAGCTTCAGACCATCGTCGATGAAGGCCTCGACGCAAAACACGGCTTCACCCTCGACATTCAGCCCTTTGCCGACAACAGCGCCACCCGCATCGCCGTTGAGGGCGGCGAGGCCGACATGGCCGTCGCCGACTGGATCTGGGTCGCCCGTCAACGCGCTGCGGGCAAGCCTTATGTCTTCCTCCCCTATTCCCGCGCCGTGGGCGGCATCGTGGTCCCACAGGACTCCACCGCCGAAACACTGGCCGACCTGTCCGGGCAGAAAATCGGCATCGCCGGCGGCCCACTCGACAAATCCTGGCTCATCCTGCGCGCCTATGCGCAACAGGCGTACGACCTCGATCTGGAGGCCAAGACCGAACAGGTCTTCGGCGCCCCTCCCCTGATCTTCCGCACCGCCCTTGACGGCGGCCTCGCGGGGGCCATCAATTACTGGCACTACCTTGCCAAGATGAAGGCCGCCGGGATGCGCGAACTCATTTCTGTCGACACCGCCGCCCGCGAACTGGGCCTCGACCCCGAAACACCCCTACTGGGCTATTATTTCAAGGAAGATTTCCTGTCGGAGAACCCCGACCTCGCCCAGTCCTTCTTCGAGGCCAGCCGCGAAGCCAAGACCCTGCTGATGTCCTCCGACGATATCTGGCAAGACCTGCGCCCGATGATGAACGCCGACAGCGACGCCGAATTCGAGCAACTCCGCACCGACTGGATCGCCGGCATCCCGGCCCGCAAACCCATCGACACCGACTCCGCCCAGGCCCTTCTCAGCCTGATGCACGACCTCGGCGGCGCGGAACTCGTGGGGCAGGCCGACACGCTCCCCGACGGCCTCTTTGCCGACGTCCAGTAAATGCAAAGCAAGCTGACGCCGCTTCTCTCCATCGCGGGGCTCCTCGCGCTCTGGGTCGTGGCCTCGACGCTCAAGGCCGACCCGCAGGTCCTGCCCACCCCCTGGGCCCTCGCGCCCCTCTTCGCCCAGGAAATTGCCAGCGGCGAGCTCTGGACCCACCTCTCGGCCACCCTCCTGCGCGTGCTTTGGGCCTTCTGCCTCGCCATGACGCTTGGCGGGATCATCGGCCTCGCCATGGGCCGGTCGCCCGCTCTCAACCGCTGGCTCGACCCGTGGCTGGTGATCTTCCTCAACCTGCCCGCGCTGGTGCTGATCGTGCTCTGCTACCTCTGGATCGGCCTGACCGAGGCCGCAGCCATCGCCGCCGTCACGCTCAACAAGGTGCCCAACGTCGCCATCGTCATCCGCGAAGGCGCCCGCGCCATGGACCCACAGCTTGACGCGCTGGCCCGCGTCTACCGCATGTCAGGCTGGATGCGCCTGCGCCATATCACCCTGCCACAGCTCGCCCCCTTCATCGCCGCCGCCGCCCGCGGCGGCGTGGCCGTCATCTGGAAAATCGTGCTGGTGGTCGAATTCCTGGGCCGTTCCTCCGGCATCGGCTTCCAGATCCACCTCTATTTCCAGCTTTTCGACGTCGCCATGGTGCTGGTCTACGCCTTTTCCTTCATCACCGTGATGCTGCTGGTGGAATGGGCCTTGCTGCAACCATGGGAACGCCACGCAACCCGGTGGCGCCGCGCATGATCACCGTCTCCATCACCGAAAAACGCTTTGGCGACGACCTCGTGCTCGGCCCCATCGCCTTCGAGATCGCGCAGGGCGAAACGGTCGCCCTTGTCGGTCCTTCCGGCATCGGCAAATCCACTCTCCTCCGGCTGGTCTCGGGCATCGACACCGATTTCATCGGCCAGATCGACCGGCCCGAGGCGATGGCCATGGTCTTCCAGGAACCCACCCTTCTGCCGTGGCGCTCCGCCCTCGACAACCTCACGCTCCTGCACCCCGGCCTGCCCCGCGACCGCGCCCTCGCCGCGCTCGAAGAGGTCGGCCTCACCGGCAAGGAAACCCTCTTCCCCGGCCAGCTCTCCCTCGGCCAGCAACGCCGCCTCGCCCTCGCCCGCGCCTTCGCGGGCCAGCCGGACCTGCTGATCATGGACGAACCCTTCGTCTCGCTCGACGCCACCGCCGCCGACCGGATGCTGACCCTGACCGAGCAACTCATCGCCCGCCACCAGCCCGCCACGCTCTTCGTGACCCACGACATGGCCGAGGCGACACGGCTTGCACACCGGACCCTGACACTGGAAGGTGGGCCAGACGGCGCACAGCTCGCCGTAACGACAAAGGACCGGACCACGTGACCACAGGCCTGACCGTCAACGACCTCAGCTTCAACTACGGCGCCAAACAGGCGCTGGACGACGTGGCGTTCGACGTCGCCCCCGGCACCTTCTGCGCGCTTCTCGGCCCCAACGGCGCGGGCAAATCCACGCTCATCGCCCTGCTGACCCGCCTGCTGGTGGCCCCCCAGGGCAAAATCACCGTCGCCGGCCACAACATGCGCCGCGAACCCCGCAAGGCGCTCGGCAAGCTCGGCGTCGTCTTCCAGCAATCCACGCTCGACCTCAACCTGTCGGTCCGCCAGAACCTTGCCTACTTCGCCGCCCTGCAAGGCCTGCCGAAATCCGAAATCCCGGGCCGCATCGACGCCGCACTCGACCAGCTCGACATGCGCCACCGCGCAGAGGAGAAAGCCCGCGACCTCAACGGCGGCCACCGCCGCCGCACAGAACTTGCGCGGTCTCTCATTCACGACCCGCACGTCCTCTTGCTGGACGAGCCCACCGTCGGCCTCGACGCCGCCTCGCGGCAGGGCATCACCGATCACGTTCACGACCTCACCAAGACGGGCCTCTGCGTCCTCTGGACCACTCACCTCACGGACGAGGTACGCGACGGCGACGACCTCGTCGTCCTGCACAAGGGCCGGATCATCCACCGCGGCACCGCAGGCGCCGCACGCGGCGATCAAAGCCTCTCGGACTGGTTCCTCAGCCGCACGGGGGAGGTCGCATGACCGGCACCTTCCGCGTCGCCATTGCCATCATCGCCCGCGAATTCCTGCGCTTCGTCCACCAGCGCGAGCGCTTCATCGCGGCGCTCGTGCGCCCCCTCGTCTGGCTGCTGATCTTCGCCGCCGGCTTCCGCGCGGCACTTGGCCTGTCGATCATCCCGCCCTACCAGACCTACGTCACCTATGAGACCTATATCGTCCCCGGCTTGTGCGCGATGGTGCTGCTGTTCAACGGGATGCAATCCTCGCTCAGCCTCGTCTACGACCGCGAAATGGGCTCGATGCGCCTGCTGCTCACCAGCCCCTTCCCGCGCTGGTGGCTGCTGATCTGCCGCTTGTTCGGGGCCACGATCATCTCGGTGCTGCAGGTCTACACCTTCCTCGCCATCGCCGCCGCCTTCGGTATCACCATGCCCACCTGGGGGTACCTCACAGTCCTGCCCAGCCTGATCCTCGGCGGGCTGATGCTCGGTGGCCTCGGGCTGGTGCTGTCGAGCTTCATCAAGCAACTGGAGAACTTCGCGGGCGTGATGAACTTCGTCATCTTCCCGATGTTCTTCATGTCCTCGGCGCTCTATCCGCTTTGGAAAATGGCCGAAAGCTCACCGCTCCTGCGCGACATCTGCGCGCTCAACCCCTTCACCTACGCGGTCGAACTCATCCGCTTCTCGCTCTACCTGCAGATCAATTGGACCGCGCTCGCCTGGGTCACAGGCAGCACGCTTGTCTTTTGCGCGCTGGCCATCTGGGGCTACGACCCCGCCCGCGGCCTGATGAAGCGCAAGACCTGAGGGCGCTCAGATGTCGAATTCGGTATCGTTCACTGTCCGGCAGCGCCAGCTCCGTACACGTTCGTTGGGATGGGTCGATACCCATCGCGCCAGTTCCGGCTGCGCCCCGGCAAGGCCCTGCACCGGCGTGACATCGGTGAACACAAGACTGCGTTCGCGGCATTGGGTGGGATCTGTCGCCAGGCAGGCGACGAACAGGAGCTCTATCATATCCGTTCCTTACGCGTTGCGTTGGTCCTCGCTCCCGTGCCGCCAACCATCCAAAACCAATTCCCCTAAGAAAAGCGTAACCGCACCGTGCGCACCGCGTCACGCCAGAAATTGTGCGAAAAAACGCGGCACTTCATCGCAAATGCCCGTGACAAAGGCGATCCTGCCATGTCGCTGAAAACCCTCCTTGGCCTCGGCGCCCTCGCCCTCGGGGTCGGCACATGGGTCACCGCGCTCATCCTCTGGCTGGGTCTGCTGGCCGTCTCGGACCGTCTCGACGCCACGCTCAAGGCCGAACAGCGCATGTCGGGCTACGCGGGCCTCTCGACCCAGGCCGCCACCTTCCTCGTCGTCGCGACCGAAGCCGTGCAACGCGAGATGCCCGCCTCCACCCGGGTCGAGCGCCTCGAACCCGTGGTCGAGAACCTGCGCAGCTCCTTCGTGCGCCTGCAACAGAACGTCGCCCAGGCGGTCGAAGAGGCCCAGGATCTCGGCCTCGACGCCCAGTCCCGCTTCGGCACCCAGTCCCTCGGCCTCGCCCGGATGGAGGCGCTCCTGTCCAGCACCATGCGCGGCCTCGGCGAAGACGACATCGACCGCCCCCGCCTGCAAGCCCATATCGACAGCTTCGCCACCGGCTTCGACCCCCTGCTCAGCCAGGCGGTCCAGACCGAACAGATGTTCCGCGCCGACATCCGCGCCGAGATCGTCACCCTTCGCAAGAAGCTGAGCCTGGCGGCCATCGGCATCGCCGTCGCCGCCGTGGTGATGGTGCTGGCCTTCTATTTCGGCCTCATCCGTCCGCAATTCGCCCGGCTCGACCGCCTGCGCGAGGCGGCCCAGAAGATCGGGCAAGAGAATTTCGCCATCGACCTGCCCGAAACCCGCCGGGACGAGATCGGCGGTCTCTACGCCGAGACCAACCGCATGGCCCACGCCCTCGCCGCCCGCAAATCGGCGGTCGAAGAGGACCGCGCGCAACTCAGCAGCATCATAGCCGCCCGCACCGAGGAACTGCGCGCCGCCAACGAAACCCTGGCCGAGATCGACGAGAACCGCCGCCGCTTCTTCGCCGATGTCAGCCACGAATTGCGCACCCCCCTAACCGTCATTCTGATGGAGGCCCAGATCGGCCGCGCGGCAGGCGGCCCGGACGCCGACGCCTTCGCCACGATCGAGGCCCGCGCCGCGCGTCTGAACCGCCGCATCGACGATCTTCTGCGCGTGGCCCGCTCCGACAGCGGCCAACTGGCGCTGGACCCCGCACCCGTTCCCCTGCGCGATCTCATAACCGAAGTGCACGAGGAAATCCGCGCCGAGGCCGACAATGCGGGCATGACCCTCACCCTCTCGGACATCCCCGACGTCACCCTGACCTGCGACCGCAACTGGATCCGGCAGGTGCTGGTGGGTCTCGTGCGCAACGCCATCCGCCACGCCCGCGACGGCGGCATGATCCGGCTCGACACGCAGACAGGCGACCAGACCGCCGAAATCGCCGTCATAGACAACGGGTTCGGAATTGCCCCCGCCGACCAGCCCGGCATCTTCGAACGCTTCACGCAATCGGGCAGCACCTCGGCCCAGGGCTTCGGCATCGGGCTGGCGCTGGCCCGCTGGGTCATCGACTCCCATGACGGCACCATCACCCTTGAAAGCCCGGTCGCCCGCGCCGACGCACTCGGCGAAGCACCCGGGACAAAGATCGCGGTTCGCCTTTCCCTTTCATCCGGCTAAAACGGCGCTATCCTCAAGCCCGCAGCCGCGAAAGAGACCGCCCGCCATGACCCGCCTCCTGATCGTCGACGACGACCCGGAAATCACCTCCGCCCTGGCGCGGGGGCTGGGCCTGCACGGCTACGAGGCCGAGACGGTCAACCGCTATGACCACGCGCTCGAAAAGCTGCGGGCCGAGACCTTCTCGGGCGCCATCATCGACGTCATGCTGGGCGCCGACAGCGGCCTCGACCTCGTCCGCCGCGCCCGCGAGAGCGGCGCCACCCTGCCGATCCTGATGCTCTCCGCGCTCTCGGATGTCGAACACCGCACCGCGGGGCTCGAGGCCGGGGCCGACGATTACGTCGTCAAACCCTTCAGCTTCGACGAACTGGTCGCCCGCCTGCGCGTGCAGGAACGCCGCGCGACCTCGCAGCGCCCCCAGCCCGCCACGCTGACCCGCGACCGGAGCCTGCAGACCGAGACCGCCAAGGTCTCCCTGACCGAGCGCGAGGACGACCTTCTGCGCCTTCTCATCGCCCATGACGGCACGCCTTTGCCACGCGGCGACATCTTCGATGCGCTCTGGCAGGCTGAAGGGTCTGGTAACGAAAACGTGGTGGACGTCTATATCGGCTATTTGCGCAAGAAACTCCGCGACGCCGATTTCTACTTTGAGATCAAGACAGTACGAAATCAGGGCTTCGTCATCGACGGCCTCGCCCCGCGGCTTGACCCCGGGGACCGGGACTAAAGTCTAAGCGTTTCACAGAAATTAAGAGTCGCAATGAAGCGGCCGAGTTGTCATCTTTGGACTGTTATTCAAAGGAGGAAACCATCATGGCATGGGCAAAACCGATCATCCGCGAAATCGAATGCGGCATGGAAATCAACATGTACGGTCCTGACTTCGACGAAGAGCGTGAAGTCCTGATCTAAGACTGATCTGCGCGCGGGAGGATATCTTGATGTCATTCCGCGCGCATATTCTCGGCGCTGCGGCCGGGGGCGGCCTGCCCCAGTGGAATTGCGGTTGTGACAACTGCAACCTTGCACGTTCAGGCGACATTCCCTCACAGACACAATCGTCCCTCGCCGTCACCGGAAACGGTGTGGATTGGGCGATTCTGAACGCATCGCCTGACATCCGCGACCAACTGGCGAACACAGCGGCCCTCCATCCGACGGACCTACGCAAGCTGCCGCTGACCTCCGTCCTAGTGACCAACGGCGATATCGACCACGTCGCCGGCTTGCTGACCCTGCGCGAAATGCAGCCGTTTACCCTCTTCGCCACCAAGGGAATACACGAAGTTCTGGCCGCAAACCCCATTTTCGACGCCCTGCACGAACAGGTCGTCACCCGCACCAACATCGCCCTCGATGAACCGTTCGAACTGGCCCCCGACCTGACCGCGACGCTTTTCGCTGTCCCCGGCAAGGTCCCGCTCTACATGGAGGGCGAGACGGTCGAGACCGACCTGATGGGCGAACAGACCGTGGGCGTCGTGCTGGAAAACGGCGACACGACGGCCTTCTACATCCCCGGCTGCGCGCGCCTCAACGACGACTTGGCCGACCGCCTTCAGGGTGCCGACATGGTCTTTTTCGACGGCACGCTCTGGCGCGACGATGAAATGGTCCGCGCCGGGCTTGGAAAGAAGACAGGCAAACGCATGGGCCACATGTCCATGTCCGGCCCGGACGGCTCCATCGCCGCCTTCGCGGGCGTCGACATCGGCAAGAAGGTCTTCGTGCACATGAACAACACCAACCCGGTGCTGCGCCCGGACTCGGCGGAAAAGGCCGAGGCCCAGGCAGCGGGCTGGATCATCGGACAGGACGGAATGGAGATCACACCATGACGCAAAGCCGCGAAGACTTTGAGGCCCGCCTGCGCCAGATCGGCGCCGAGCGGTATCACGACCTGCACCCGTTCCACGACCGCCTGCATGGCGGCGACTGCACGCCCGACCAGGTCCGCGCCTGGGTGCTGAACCGCTATTACTACCAGCACACCATCCCGATGAAGGACGCCGCCTTCATGAGCCGCGTCGAAGACCCTGACCTGCGCCGCGCCTGGCGCTCCCGCATCGAAGACCACGACGGCACCGCAGAGAACGAAGGCGGCATCAAGCGCTGGCTGCGCCTGGCCGAGGCCGTGGGCCTCGACCCGGCTTACGTCGCCTCCCGCGAAGGCGTCCTGCCGGCCACCAAATTCGCCTGCGACGCCTATGTCCGCTTCGTCCGCGACAAGACCCTGCTCGAGGCCGTGGCCTCCTCCCTCACCGAGCTTTTTGCCCCCAAAATCCACGCCAACCGGATCGAGGGCCTTCTGAAGAACTACGACTTCGCCGATGACAGCTCGCTCAGCTATTTCAAGACCCGCCTAAAGGAAGCGCCCAAGGACGTCGCCTTCGGCCTCGCCTGGGTGCTCGACCACGCCGATACACAGGAAAAACAGGACGCCGCCGCCAACGCGCTGATCTTCAAGACGGACGTGCTCTGGTCCCAGCTCGACGCCCTCTGGAGCGCCTATGTCGAACCCGCCCGCATACCCCCCGGTGCATGGCAGCCGGGCGAAGGTCTGCTGCTCGAAAGGGCCTCCTGATGATCGCCACCGACATTCCCTCCCTGCCCCGCGGCGTGCGCCTGCATTTCGACAAGGTGCGCGACACGTGGGTTCTTCTTGCGCCTGAACGCGCCATCACCCTCGACCAGATCGGCCACGCCATCCTCACCGAGGTCGACGGGCACCGCAGCTTCGGCGAGATCACGCAGGCCCTGTCGGACAAATACAACGCCCCGGTCGAGCAGATCACCGAGGACAGCAACGGCTTCCTTACGGCCCTGCGCGACCGCAGATTTCTGGACGTAGCGCAATGAAAATACCCGCCCCCATCGCCATGCTCGCCGAGCTGACACACCGCTGTCCGCTCTCCTGCCCCTATTGTTCCAACCCCGTGGAACTGGCACGGCAGGACAGCGAGCTGGACACCGAAACCTGGGTCCGCGTCTTCGACGAGGCGGCCAAGCTTGGCGTGCTGCAACTGCACCTCTCGGGCGGCGAGCCCGCCTCGCGCCGTGACCTTGTCCCACTCGTGCAGGCCGCCCGCGACGCCGGGCTCTATACCAACCTCATCACCTCGGGCATCGGCCTGACCGAACGCCGGCTGAAGGAACTGGATGACGCCGGCCTCGACCACATCCAGCTCTCGCTGCAAGGCACCACGCCCGAAATGGCCGACGAGATCGGCGGCTATAACGGGGGCTACAAGCGCAAGATGCAGGTCGCCGAGTGGATCGGCCAGATCGGCTTTCCGCTCACGCTCAACGCCGTCCTGCACCGGCGCAACCTGCACCAGCTGCCCCGCGCCATCGAGATGGCGCAGGAAATGGGCGCCCGCCGCATCGAGGTCGCCACCGTGCAATTCCATGGCTGGGCTTTAAAAAACCTCGACACCCTCATGCCCACCCGCGAGCAGGCCCGCGAGGCCACCCGCATCGTCGCCGAATCCCGTGCCGCGCTCAAAGGCAAGCTGGTGATCGACTACGTGCCCGCGGATTACCACGACGACTACCCCAAGCGCTGCATGGGCGGCTGGGGCAGCACCGGCCTCAATGTCGCGCCCGACGGGCAGGTCCTGCCCTGCCACGCCGCACAGTCCATCCCGCACCTGGAATTCGAGACCGTCCGCGACACGCCGCTGGACGAGATCTGGTACAACAGCAGCGCCTTCAACGCCTATCGCGGCACCGACTGGATGCAGGAACCCTGCAAATCCTGCGAGCGCAAGCTGGTGGATTTCGGCGGCTGCCGGTGCCAGGCCATGGCGATCGTCGGCGATCCGGCCGCGACCGACCCGGTCTGCATCAAGTCGCCGCATCACGGGGCGCTGCAGGCGCAGGCCGACACCCACGCGTCCAACACCGACGCGCCGCTGGTCTACCGCACCATGCCCGGAAAGAAAGAGGTGGAACCAACCAACTAGGGTCGGTTCAGAAACAGACGATCTCGGCCTCGGCCTGCGCCCGCCGCAGCTCGGCCACCAGGTTCGCCGCGGCGGCGGAACTGTTGAACACCGCCATGCGCTCACCGCCCACCCGGCGCATCGATAGCACCGTCTCTGCCTCCAGATATTCCTCGTAGGACAGGATCTGCGCCACCTCATCCACCGAGCACGAACATTTCTGCAGCATCTCGCGCGTCGTGCCATTCGTGGACATGCAGGCAAACACATAATCCGCCCGCGCCGCCGTGGGAAAATCGTTCAGCCGCTCGGCGGCGGTCTGACCAAAGGCCAGTCCGGGCGCCGCGATCAGCATCGCGACCAACGCCCGCCCCACGCCGCCCCGGCCCCCGCGCCGGGGCCTCTTGCCCGAACGCAGAGGTCCCGGTTCAAGCCCGGGACGCGTTGCGCCACACTTAGCCGCCTGTCTCATTGCGTCGCCTCCTCCAGCGTCTCGAACGTCACTTCCGAGCGATAGCCGTCGCCGCCCTCCGGCCCTGGCGCCTCGGCGACCAGTTTCAGGTACCAGCCCGGCACATCCTCGGACATCGTGACCGTCAGCGTCAGGTCGCCAAAGCCGCGCATCTGGGCGCGGTTGGGGTCCTCGGCGAAAGGCTGCATCGTCACGGTCTGCGTCTCGACCGTCTGCCCGTCGAACTCGGCCTCGCCCATTGTCACCTCGTTGGGCTGCACCAGCGCCTCCTTCACGCGGTTGCGGATGTAGAACTTGCTGCCTCCGGCAGTCTCGGCCATGTCGCGCACAGTGGACTCGTAGAAGAACATGATCATCGGGTTGCCCACGCTGGCCGGGAACTGCCCCAGCTTGCGGTACTTCCCGCCCTGTCGCAGTTCCAGCACCGCCAGCGGGCTCTCGCCTTCTCCCACGCTCAGGGCCACCTTGCCACTGTCGCGCTCCGCCGCCTCGGGCGCCAGCGCGTTGCTGACCTGGCGCTCATAGACGAGCGCCATATCCCGCGACACCTCGTCCAAAGTGCCGTTGCGGAACAACAGGTCATAGGTTTCCTGTCCGCTCAGCGGCGCGGCCACGGCGGCGGCACAGCTTAAGGCGACGCCGACCAGAAAGCTCGTCACGCGCATCATCATGCTCAAATCTCCTCCCTATTCAGGCCAGACACTAAAGGCTCCGGCGGCGCTGTCACCGGCCACTTTCGTATCACCCCGCGCCTCGGCATCCCCTTGCTGGCCGATCTTCCAGGCCATTAACGGCCGCAGCCGGTTCAGCTTGACCGGCTTGTAGATCACCGAGATGTCATAGGTCAGCCCCGCCGCCCGAACCCTGGGGCTGCGATCGGCGGTGATCAGGATCGCTGGCACATGAACCTTGGTCAGCTTGCGCACCCGTCCGATGGCATCCACCCCGGTCTCGTCATCGTCCAGCGTGTAATCCGCCAGAATGATATCCGGCGCCATGCCCATGTCCTCGACACAGGTCAGCGCCTCGTCGATCGACCGGCAGGCCAGCACGTCGGCGCCCCATTGTTCCAGCCGCTTGGTGGTGCCGAACAGAACGTCGTCGTCGTTCTCGATCAGAAGAACGATCTGGTTCTCCAGCAAATCGTCGGCATTCGACGCAAGGCTCAGGGGCTCGTTCACCGCCGGCGCGTCCGTCACCGTCTCCAGCTCGATCCGAAACACCGACCCCACGCCGGGCTTCGACTTCACCGACAGCTTGTGGCCCAGCAGGCGACAGGCCCGCTCCACCACCGACAGGCCCAGCCCCACACCCGCGGCTAGCTTCTCGCCATCGGCACGGGCGAATTCCTCGAACACCCGCTGCTGGTCGCGCTTGGGAATGCCGATGCCGGTGTCCCACACCTCCAGAACCACGCGCCCCTTGCGGCGGCGGCACCCGACCAGGACGCGCCCCCCCGGCTGGGTATACTGGATCGCGTTCACCACCAGGTTCTGGATCGACCGCAACAGATAGACCGGGTCGGACCGCACCAGTACCGAACAGGGCACCATCTTCAGGCTCACGTTCTTCTGCTCGGCCACAAGGCTCTGGTCGGCATGGATGCTGTTCATCATCGAGGTCAGGTTCACCACCAGCGGCGACACCGTGTCGGGCGCCGCACTTTCCAGCCGCGAGATGTCCAGCAGCAGGTGCAGCAGTTGCTCGGTCGAGCGGAACGATCCTTCCAGCCGCTCCACCATGCCATGCATGTCGGTCCCGCGCGACGTCTCCAGCAGGGTCGAGATCAACAGCTTGGCGGCATTGATCGGCTGCAACAGGTCGTGGCTTGCGGCGGCCAGGAAACGCGTCTTCGACGACACCGCCTTTTCCGCCTTGTCCTTGGCGTCGCGCAAGGCTTCCTCGACCCGCGCCTTCTTTTCGTATTCCTCGGTCAGCTTCTCGTTGGCGCGGGTCAGCTCGGCAGTGCGCTCCATCACCCGGCGTTCCAGCGTCTCGGTCGCCCGCGCCTCCAGCGTGACATCCTCAACCTCCACCAGGTAGCCGCTGTCGGGCATCTCGTGCATGTGCAGTTCCAGCACCCGTTCGGGCCCCAGCCGCACGCGCTGGCGAAACGCACCCTCGGTCACCAGCTTGCGATAAATCGCCTCGATGTTGACGGCATCGCCCTCGACCGCCAGCCCGTTGGCGAAAAGATATTCCACCAGCGCCGTCACCGGCTCGCCTTCCGCGACATAGGACGCGGGCAGTCCCAGCAATTCGCGGAACTGGCCGTTATGCATCAGAACCTTGCCCCGCGACGAGAACGTGCACACCCCCGAGGTCAGCGTCTGGAACACCGCCTTCAGGTAATCCTCCTGCCGGTCGATCAGGCTTTCCTTCTCCGACCGGTTGCGCCGCACGAAATCGGTGATCTCGGTCAACAACAGCACCACGTTGTCGCCCGACGTGTGCTGCGCGCTCAGCTGGAACCAGCGGTCGTCGGCCATCTCGATCATGACCGAGGTGATCACCCCCTCGTCGCGCCGCTTCTCCAGCGTGCTGGGCAGCGTGGCCAGGTTTCGGTCGGCCGAGCGGAAGAACTTGCTCGACACCAGCCGCGCAAAGAACCGCCCGATCGACAGCCCGGTGTCGATCTTGTTCGAGATATCCGGGAACAGCTGCAAAAACAGGTGGTTGCACAGCTCCAGCTTGCCATCGATGAACAGCGCAAAGCCGCCTTCCATCGACGACAGGGCCGCCACCAGGCTCTTGCGCATCCGCTCCTGCTCGCCGCGGACCGTCTCCAGCTCCGATACCGCGCGCGCCAGGTCGCGGCCCTGCGCCTGCATCTTCTCCTGCAACTCGATGGCCGACTGGAACGCGCGAAACGCCGAGGGGCGCACATCGTCCTGCCGGTTCGCCCGGCGCATCAGCGCGTCGATGATCCGCGCCTGGCGCTCGACCTGCACATCCAGCGGCTCGTCGGGGTTCACCAGCATCAGTTCAGCACCCGCGCTTCGGGCTTGAAGAACGCCACGCCAACGAAGGTCTGGTTCATGTGCAGGCCCGATTTCTGCTCACCATAGGTGTTGAACCCGATCACGCGGTGGGCGCGCAGGATGTTCGACACCTCCTGCGTCAGCTGCTTGTGCTCGAATTCCAGCCGCCGCAGGAAACAGTCAAAGCCCAGGATGAAATCCGGCTCCTGCCCCGCGGCATCGCGCGTCGACAACCCCTCGTGCAGCGCATCCAGGCTGCCCTTCGCCTTGCCAAGCGTCAGGATCAGCCCGTCGTCGATGGCCGCCAGCAGCGACAGCGCGCCGCCCGGCTTGGTATCGCTGATCGCGCGGGCGTAATGGGTCAGGTTGTGGCGCAGCATCATCGGGTTTTCCGCGAACACCTCGGGGCTCAGCGCCTCGGGCGGGCAGCCCACCAGCCGCGCGTATTCCTCCGCCGCCGGCGCGCCGTTGATCTCGTAGACCAGCCGCTCCTCCGGGTCGGCCGAGGTGATCACGATCTGCGCGCCCTCGGGCTGGAAATGGTCGAACGCCACCCCCTGGAATTGCAAGTCGGTCTCGATCAGCAACAGCACGGCGGCCCCCGAATGCGCCTCGCCGTCATGCAGCACGAAGGTCCGCTCGAACTTCAGCCCGTCGCCGGCCGAGCCGCCGAAGATCGGCACGTCGCCCAGCACCGCGTCCAGCGTCGACACCAGCAGGTCCTCCTGCTTGGACAACCCGTCCGCCACGATCAGCGCAAAGCGGTTCCAACCCGCCGTGTGCCGGAAACGCTCGGCCTGCTTCTGCGCCTCGGCGGCAAAGGCCGTGGCGTGATCCGGCCGCAGGTCCCGAAACAGCATCGACGCGCAGCGGAAATTTCGGCGCGGAAAACCCAGCAGCAACAGCGCCTGGTCGTCATAGCCCTCGGTGGTGATCTGCCCGGCCGAACTGCAGCCGAAGACCGGCACGCCCTGAAACGCTCCGGACAACAGCGCACTGGTCTCGTTCACGTCCAGGCAACCGGGCAGGATCGCGAAAACAAAGCACAGGCCCTTGCCCATCAGCGCCTCGCTTGCCTCGGCCACCGCCGCGGCGGGGTCCTCGGCCCGGGATTCCCCGATCACGACGAATTCAGGGGGGGCGGGCTTCACGCGTCCGCGCCTAGTGCTGAAGGAAGGCGCGCGCCTCGGGTTCGGCATGGCGCGCCATCACCGATTCCACGAACACCACCGCCTGAGTCCGGTTGCGCACGTCCAGCCGCCGCAACAGCGCGGTGATATGCGCCTTGACCGTGGCTTCCGCCAGCGACAGTTCATACGCGATCTGCTTGTTGGGCTTGCCCGCGCAGATCAGCTTCAGGATATTGACCTGCTGCGGCGTCAGGATACTCAGCTCCGGCGTGGTCTTGAACAGGTCGTCCTGCTCCTCGCCGGCTTCCGCATCGACGTACTCGGCGGGCACATAGCGCCGCCCGGCGGCGATCTCGGTGACCGCGAATTGCAGCGTCTTGGCCGAGGCGTCCTTCGGCAGGAACCCCATCGCGCCGGATCGCAACAGCCGGCGCACCAGTTCGCTCGATGCGAGCGACGAGATCACCAGCACCCGCGCCTCGGGCAAGCGCTCGCGCAGCTTTTCGAATCCCGACACGCCGGTCACGTCCGGCAGCTTGAGGTCGAACATCACCAGGTCGGGTCTGAACTCGTCGTCCACCAGGTCGAAACAGGCCTGAAGGCTGCCGGCCTTTCGGATGTCGCATCCCGGAAACCCCAGCGTCAGCGCCGTTTCCAGCGCGTCGCTGTAAAGCGGATGGTCGTCCACGATCATCACGGACGACACAGGCTGCGCGCCCGCGCATTCGTCTCTTGCTGCCAACATGCCGATCCTCCCGAAGAGAAAAGTAGCACCAAATCGAGAATGATCAACCGTTTGGAACAGGCGCGGCGGAACCGGCGACACTCGGCCAACCGCTCCGCCTCGGCCCGCAGCACGACGTCGCCTTGCCCTGCAGGCCCCGCGACCGTCCCGCATCAGCGCGCAAACCGCGCCAGGTCGCCCGTCGGGGCCGTGTCCGAATAGATCGCCCGGTCCAGCTCCGCCAGCCGGGCGCGATAGCTGTCCGCGCCGGGTCCCGACCGGGACAGCGCCACCAGTGCCCGCCGCATCTCCCCGACGCGTCCGGCCCGCGCCGCCCGGCGCAGCGCGCGACGCTGCGGATGCAGGGCCGGCACCCGGTCCGACAGCCGCGGCAGGCCGGACCACGCCCGTCCGCGCAGACCCAGCATCAGCGCCGCCGCGAACACCGCCAGCGCCGCGCCCAGCGCGGGACCGCCCGGCAAGACCGCTTCGGCGGGTTCCGGCCGGGGCGCCGCTTGCGCGGTGTCGGCGGGATCATCGCCGCTGCCGGGCACACGCGCGCCATAGGCCACCCGCTGTGCGCCGATCTCGACCGTCCGGCTCTGCCGCGTCGTGGTGTCGAAGTAGTCAAAGCTCAGCGGCTCCACCAAGGCCGACACGTCGTTGCCCGGACGGATCGTCCAGCGCCAGAAGGCGATGGTCTTCGGCCCCTCCGGCGTCAGCTGGATCAGCCGCTTTTCCGGGTGGGCGAAGATCATGCCCGAAGGCGAGGCCAGCTCCGGCATCGGCGGGATCATCTCGGGCGTCGCCCCCAGCGCCTCGATCCGGATCACCCGCAACACGCCCTCCCCCGGTGTCAGCTGGTCGGGCGCGTTCGACCACTGGTCCGAGACTTCCAGCCGCCGCACCGGGAACCACCAGTCGCTGCCCTCCGGCGCGGGGTCCACCTCGATCGTGACCGGCTCCGACGCGATCTCGTGCGCGAACCAGTCATCGCCCTCGTCCGTCAGCGTCAGCCTATGGCGAAACGCCCCGATGGTCAGGGTGCCCGCCCGCTCCGGGTAGACCGCCATGCGCCGGATAAAGACCTTGACCTTGCGCCCGTCCACCCGCTCATCGCGCCAGGTGTCGGGCCCCAGCTGCGACCAGTTGAACCCCTCCAGCTCCGGCTGCACCAGCATCTCTCGGGTGATGTAACGCCGATAGGTGCCGCGGATCGTCAGCAGCACCATTTCCCGTGTGTAGGGCGTCGCCGTGCGCTCTTCCACGCTGACCTCAAGGGACAACTCACCGGGATGCACCTCGCGCGTCTGCCCGACCGCGATGTCCGGGCTCATCAGAACGACCATCGCCAGCATCCAGATGCACACGCCCGCCACCCGCAAACCCCGTCCCGGACCCGATCCGGGACCTCCTGCCGTCGCGCGCACCGGCTTCCGTGTCGCCTGCAAGATCTCCCTCATCGCGGGTCCTCCGGCTCGGGCGGCGACAGCCCCAGCTTGTCGCGTCGCTTGTGCTCCTGCAGGATCCGCTCGGCCATGAACTCGCCCGGCACATCCTCCAGCTGCAAAAGCCAGCGCTCGTCGGCCACCATGAAGTAATCCTTGAACACCCGCCGAACCCCCAGCTTGCCCCGACTTTCCAGCTCCGCCATCCCCAGCACCGCGCTGGTATTGCTGACCCCGTCCCCGGTCGAGGCCGCGCGCGCGTCGCCCTGCCCCACCTCCGCGTCCGCCGTGGATCCGCGCTTGCGCTCAGGCAGCAGCGCCAGCGCCTCGGGGTCGATGGCCAGCCCCGCGTAATAGGCCGCCACCACGTCGAAATTCGCCCGCGCCCGCGTATCCCCCGCCGCAATCGCGAGGTCATAGGCTTCCAGCGCCCGCGCGTAGTCCCCCGCAAAGACCAGCGCGTTGCCAAGGTTGTACTCCTCTCCCGCCGCCGCGAAGGCCTCCGCCGACGGGCCGTACGCGCCTGCCCGGAACCGCGCCACGCCCTGCCACTCCGGCGAGTCGAACACCTCCGCCGCCCAGCCCGGCAATCCCGCCACCAGCAAGACACGCCCCACCGACGCCGCCCCGCCTAGAGCCAGCCCCGCCAACAGGAACACCGCCGTGATCAGCGCCAGCCCCCTCATGCGCCCTGCCTGCGGAACATCAGGAGCATCGGCACGGCGGCCAGCAGCAAAAGATACCGCCCCATGTCGCTCCAGAAGATCAGCGGATAGTCCTGCCGCTCCAGCCGTGCCGCCATGTCCTGCCCCAGCCAGCCCGCCAGCGCGTCCGCGTCGTCCAGGCCAAAAAGCTGCCCGCCCCCCGCCTGCGCATGGGTCCGAAGCGACGGCGCGTCGCCCATCCCTACCACCGACAGCCGCGCACCCATCTTCGCCAGCGTTGCCGCCAGCCGCAAACTCTCCGGCCCCAGCCCCGCCCCGTCGGTGAACAGCACGACGTCGCCCGCGATGATCTCGGCTTCCTCCAACCGCGCCACCGCCAGCGCCAGCGCCCGCTCGGGCCGCGTGCCGGGGTCCGGCACCAGCTCCGGCCCGATCAGCGCAAAGGTCTGCCCCAGCTGCACGTGGTCCAGCGTCATCCCCGTCGCCAGATACGCATCCCCGCCATAAACCACGATCCCCCCCGGCCGCGTCCCCAGTTCCGCAATCCCATACCGCCCCAGCGCCTGCATCTGGGGCCAGCGCGCATCCTCCGTCACGCTGGCCGAGGCATCGACCACGAACAGCACCCCGTCGAGGTTGCGGAAACTCGGCGTGTCCCGCCGCTCCACCGCCGGGCCGGCCAGCGACAGCACCGCGATCACCAGCACCGCCATCCCGGCCCACAACCCCGACCGCCCCGGTTGCGCCTCCACCCGGCCCAGCGCCGCCATCGCGCGGATCATCCCCGGGTCCGCCGCCCGCTGCCAGTCGCCCAACCCCTGCCGCCGCGACCACAACCACCACGCCAGCCCTGCCAGCACCGGCAGCGCCAACAGCCACAAGGGCCGCAGCAATGTCACATCCAGGCTCACGCCGGATCCCTCGCGATCACGAAAAGGCACAGAAACGCAGCCGCCGCGGCCGGCCAGGGCCAGTAATCGCGATAGATTTCGGCCGCCAGCCCGTCGCTGTCATTCGCCTCCAGCCGGTCCAGCGCATCCGCCACCTGCTGCAGATCCTCGGTCGTGCGCACCCGGAAGCTTTCGCCCCCCGACACCTCCGCAATCGCCCGCAATGTTCGCGCATCCACCACGCCGCGCTCGCCCTCCTCGGCGCTCTCTAGGTCCTTCGGTCCCAGCGCGATCGTATGCACCCGCACGCCCATCTCGGCGGCCAGTTCCGCCACGCCCAGCGGCTTCGTCGCACCGGCGTTGTTCACCCCGTCCGACAGCAGGATCACCACCTTGCTCGCCGCTTCGCTCTCGGCCATCCGCTTCAGCGCCAGTCCCAGCCCGTCCGAGATATTCGTCGCCCGCCCCGAGATGCCGATCACCGAGGTTTCGATCTCCTGCGCCACCGCCTCGATGTCAAAGGTGAAAGGCGTCGCGTAATAGGCTTCCGATCCGAATACGATCAGCGCCAGACGGTCGCCCCCCCGCCGCCGCGCGAATTCCGCGCCCACGGTCTGCACCGCCTCCAGCCGCGTCACCTGCCGGCCATCCAGATCGAAATCGTCCCGCACCATCGAGCCCGACAGGTCCAGCGCAATCGCCAGATCCCGCCCCGACACTTTCAACGCCGACACCGGCACCAGGTCCCTCGGACCTGACAAGGCCACCACCAGCAGCCCCCACGCCAGCCACAAGGCGCCATCGCGCAAAGGCACCCCCGCCACGCCCGCGCCGCCACGCCGTGCCCGCGCCAGCAACTCCTCGCCCACCCGGCGCGGCAGCACCAGCGCGCGGCCACCCGCGCTGCGCGCCGCCATGAACCGCTGCACCAGCCACGGCAGCGGCAGCAAAAGCAGCGCCAGCGGCTGCGCCAGCTCAAACATGCGCCCTGACCTCCGCCTCCACGTCGATCTCCGCGTCCCGCCGATAGAGGTTGACGCGCAGCGCCTCATACCGCTCCGGCGCCACCTCCTTCAGCAGATGCAGCAAGCCCACGCGACGCGCATCCTCGGGCAGCTCCGCCAGCGCCGCGATCCGCGCCTCCAGACCCAGCTTCATCGCACTCCGCCGCCGCGTGAACGCCAGCCGCAGCGCGCCGATCACCACCAATGCCATGCACCCTGCCAGCCCCGCCGACACCAGCACATCCGCAACCGCGTCCAACGCGCCCCCCGGCGGCAGCCTTATGTCCAGCAGGCTGTCGCGCATCGCCGCCTCCGACAGGGGCGCGCCGCTCATGCGCCATGCTCGTCGTGATAGCGGATCAGCACCCGCGCCGTCTCTCGCGGGTCGGCGCCCGCATCCACCACCAGCGCCTCGCGCCCCGCCATCCGCACCATCGTCGGCACCGCGTCATTCACACCGATCCGCAAATTCGCCCGCCGCCCATCGGCCAGCCGCACCGGATAGCGCCCTGCCGGCAAGGCGTCGGTATTGGACACCAACAACAGCCGGATTGCCCGCCTTTGCCCTAACCCGTCCAGCACCTTCACCAACTCTTCCCCCGGCGCGTCAAACCCCGAAGCGATCACGATCTCCGACCCCGACGGCGCCAGCCGCTCCAGCCGGTGCAGCGCCCGGTCCAGCGACAGCGCCCCACCGGTCGCGCCCTTGTCCCGCGCCGCATCCTCCAAAGCCCGTGCATGGGCCTCGACCAGCCCGCCGATCACGTCCAGCATGCCCCGGATGCGCCCGCGCGGCGGCACCACCGTCACGTCCCGGTCCGTCACCGCCAAGAGGCCGACACGCCCGCCCTGCTCGACCAGCGGCCAGGCATCCAGCACCAGCGCCTCGGCGGCCGCCACCGACAATAGCGCGCGCCGCAAGCCCCACAGCATCTCGCTGCGCATATCTGCCACCAGGTAGCGCACCCGGTCCCGCTCCGCCTGGAACTGCCGAACATGCAGCGTCCCGGTCCGCGCCGTGCTCGCCCGGTCCAGGTGCCGGATGTCATCGCCGGGCAGGTAGTCCCGGATATCCGCCACCTCGATCCCCTGCCCCTTGACCCGCGTCGCGTGCCCACCCGGCAGCGTAGCGCATTGCTCCGCCCCGCCCGGCCCGGTCAGCGCATGGGCGCGCAGCGCAATCAGGTCCCCGGCGGCAAGCCGGACCCCCGGCTGCTCCAGCGCGGCACTCACAGCGGCTCCACCGCTTTGACGATCTCCGCCACCACGTCCCGCGCGCGCCGCCCCTCGGCCATCGCCCGCCAGCTCAGCACCATCCGGTGCGCCAGCGCATCCGGCGCCAATGCCGCCACGTCCTCGGGCAGCGCATGGTCGCGGCCCTTCAGGAACGCCCGCGCCCGCGCTGAGGCTGCCAGCGCCAGCGTGCCGCGCGGCGACACCGCGTGCTGGATATCCCCGGCCAGTTCGCCACCCCGCGTCGCCATGACCAGCCGCACGATATAGTCGCGCAACTCCGCTGCCAGATGCACATCCGCCACCGCCTTCCGCGCGTCCTTCAGGCTCTGCTGGCTGATCGTTGCATCCGACACCACCGCGTCGCCATGCGTCTCCGCCTCGACAAGGTTCAGGATCGCCCGCTCGGTCTCGATATCCGGCAACTCCAGCACCACGTGCAGCAGGAACCGATCCAACTGCGCCTCGGGTAACGGAAAGGTCCCTTCATGCTCAATCGGGTTCTGCGTCGCCACCACAAGGAACGGATCGGGCAGACCATGCGTCTCGCTTCCCGCCGTCACCTGGCCCTCGCCCATCGCCTCCAGCAGCGCCGACTGCACCTTGGGCGGCGCCCGGTTGATCTCGTCCACCAATACGAGGTTGTGAAAGACTGGCCCCTTCACGAATTCGAAACTGCCGTCGCCGGGCTTGTAGACCGGCGTGCCGGTCAGGTCGGCGGGCATCAGGTCGGGCGTGCACTGGATCCTCGCGAACGACCCTTCCAGCGCCCGCGCCAGGCATTTCACCGCCCGCGTCTTGGCCAGCCCGGGCGCGCCTTCCACCAGCAGATGCCCCCCGGTCAACAGCGCGATGGTCATCCGCTCGATCAGGCGCTCATGCCCGATCAGCCCAGTCCCAAGCTGCTGCAACATTCCCGCGATATCGCTCTGGCCGGCCTCTTTCAGCACATCCTGTCCTCCCGAAACACGGACGTCTCACAGCGCCCCGGCGGTCTCTCCTTCCGCGCGGCGCATCACGTCAACGCTAGGCCAAGCGGCCGGTCGCCGCCTACCTAACCGAAAGTCTTAACCGCCGCCGCCCACGGCCCTAGCGCACCGTCCGGTCCGCCGCACACGCCGGGTCCATCAAGGGCGCGAACCGCGCATCGGCAAAGCTCTCGGCGCTCAACGCATCCAGCCGCTCGTAATTGGCGTCGATGAACTCGATGAACTCCGGCGCATTGGTCTGCGCCCCCGGCGACTGCGCCACCGCGTGCAGCATGAAGACGTCGAACCGGCACAGCCCCACCGGGTTCGACCCCAGGATCGCCCGCATGAACCCACGCGAGCTCCACGGCATCCGGCCCATGTTCACCGGGAATTCCTGCAATTTCGACACGAACCGCGCGTCTCGGTCGAATTTCAGCACGTCCATCCCGAAGGTGAAGGATTGGAACAGTTCCTCGACCAGGATCGAACGATAGAACTTCCGCTCCAAAGCGCCGGGCGTCGACGCCCCCGGCTGCTTGACCATGATATGCGTGACCTGGCCCAAATGGCCGAAGAACGTCTGCGCCATCGCCGGCGACATCGCCGCATAATCCCGCCCCCGGGGCAGGCCCAGCCCGAAGGCGCTGTTCATCCACGCCACGTCAGCCGACAGCGCCCGGTTCGGCGGCCGCCCGGAATACAGCCGCAACAGAACGACCCGCCCCGCACCACAGCCCTGCGCGGTCGCGCCCGCGAACCGCATCGGCAGCGGCTTGCCGTAGACCTCGCCAATCAGCCCCCGGAACGCGTTCAGCACCGCGCGCGTCTCGGTATGGGGCTTCTCGCCCACCACGCACAGCGCGGCACCCGCCATGTCGCGCCCGTTGATCCTGACCGGGATCGCCATGTCCCGCCCGATCATCGTGGTGCGCAGCTCGTAACTCCAGCCGCGCCGCGCCATGTCTAGGTAATCCTCGCGCTGGTCCGCCTGCACGGCCAGCCCGGCAAAGATCAGCATGAAAGCAAGTCGAACGACGCGCATGGCACCTCCCATGATCGCGCAACATAGACCGGTCACGGGGCCGTTTCCACAAATCCCGCCAGTCGCGCGACAGGGCACGGATTTTGACAACCCGCCGCTCAAGGCCTATCCCTTCTCCCTTGAAAAGGAGACAGCGATGCCAGACCATTCCAAAACCGGCACGATGATTCCGGCGAACACGTTCGCGCTGACAGTCGCGGCAGACGGGACTCGCGAAATCCTGATGCCCCACGGTGACCCCGAAGACGAGATGCCGCCCGCCGTCGCCGCCCTGACGGCGGTGTTCATCCGCATGGAAACCGACCCGCATTTCATCCGCGACCAGATCGCCTGGCTCGACGCGCGACCCAACGCCTGACCGCCCCGCCCCCAAAGGAGCCACGATGACCCAACTCAAGACCACCGCCGCCCAGATGGTCGCCGACGCCCGCGCCCGCATCGAGGAAGTCGAGACGAAAGACCTGATTGCACAGCTGGACGATCCCGACCTCGTCATCGTCGATATCCGCGACGTGCGGGAACGCCAGCGCAGCGGCTTCATTCCCGGCAGCGTCCACGCCCCGCGCGGGATGCTCGAATTCTGGGTAGATCCCGACAGCCCCTATCACCGCGATGTCTTCGCCCAACCGGACAAGCGCTACGTGCTGCACTGCGCCTCCGGCTGGCGCTCGGCACTGGCCACGGCCACGCTTCAGGACATGGGGTTTCAGGCCGCGCACCTGCGCGAAGGCTTCTCCACCTGGGCCGACCAGGGCGGCCCGGTCGAATTCCCCGAAGACAGAAAGGCCTGAGCTACCAGGGCCGCAGCACGATCTTCGGCGCGGCCACCTTGCCTGCCCGCAGATCGGCAAACGCCGCGGCACCCTCGTCCAGCCCCCGCGTCTCGAACCACTCCAGCCTCCCCAGCCGCCCGTCGAACAGCGCCTGCGCCGTGTCACGGAAATCCTGGTCCGTATAAGTATAGGTCCCGATGAACGTGATCTCCTGCAAGGTCATCCGCCGGACATCGAGACCGCCCATATCCTCGCCCAGCCCCGCATGCACGATCACCCCACCCGGCCTGACCCGCGCCGACGCCACCTTGCGCGTCGCGGCATAGCCGACGGCATCCACCACGATATCGAACAGGCCGTCGGCCTCGGCCACGACATGGTCCCTGCACACACCGGCCAGGAAATCCCGCCGCCCCGCGTTCGGCTCCACCACCGTCACGCCCGTCACCCCCATCGCCGTCAAGGCCAGCGCCGCGGCCAGCCCGATGGCCCCGCCGCCCACAACAAGGGCCCGGTCGGGGCCCGGAACAACCTGCAACGCCAGCCTGACCGCGTGCCAACTCACCGCCAAGGGCTCCGCCAGCGCGGCGCGGTCCAGCGGCACACCCTCCGGCACGGTGACAAGGTTGCGCTCCGGCATCGCCACGAACTGCGCGAACGCGCCTTCTCTCGGCGGCATCGAGATGATCTGCCGCGCCTCGCACAGGTTCTCGCGCCCCGCCATGCAGGCGGCGCAGTCCCCGCAGGTCACCAGCGGATTGATCGTGACCCGCCGCCCCTCGTCGGGCCCGTCCACGATCACCCCCGCCGCCTCGTGCCCCAGGATCAGCGGCGCGGGCCGCCGGTCGTCATGGCCCAAATAGGCATGCATGTCCGAGCCGCAGATCCCCACCGCCTCGATCCGTATCAGGTGCTCGCCCGCGCCGGCCACCGGCTCCGGCACCTCCCGAAACCCCAGCCGCTCGGGCGCGTCATAGATCAATGCCTTCATTTCGCAGTAAACCCCCCGTCCACCATCAGGACCTGTCCGGTGACATATGCACTTGCATCCGAGCACAGGAACAGGACCGGCCCGTCGATATCCTCCAGCCGCCCGTTGCGCCCGATACAGGTCTGCGCCGCGTTGCGTGCCGCCCGCGCCTCGTCGCCAAAGACGGCCTGCGTCAGCTCTGTCGGGAAAAATCCCGGCCCGATGGCATTCGCCGTGATCCCGTGGCCCGACCACGCCTCGGCCATCGCCCGCGTCAACTGCGCGATTCCACCCTTCGTCGCACCATAGGCGATGCCGCCGGGAAAAGCCCGCGTCGTTTGCAACGAGGCGAAATTCACGATCCGGCCCCAGCCCTTTTCCTTCATAGCCGGCACCAGGGCCTGGCTCAGGAAAAACGGCGCGCTCAGGTTCAGCGCCAGCGTCGCGTCCCAGCCTTCGGGCGTCACGTCATCTGCCGCTTCCCGCCTGTTCACCCCCGCCGCGTGCACCACGATATCCGGCGCCCCGAACGGCGCGGACACCTTCGCCACCAACTCGGACAAGGTCTCGCGCTCCGCCACGTCGCCCACGACATAGGCCGCATCACCGCCAACGCGTCCGGCCCACTCCGCCAAGGGCGCTTCTCGCCGCGCCACACCCACGACCTTCGCGCCAGCGGCGGCCAGCACGTCCGCCGCCCGTTGCCCCAGGCCCGAGCTGGCCCCGGTGACGCACGCCACCCGCCCGCTCAGATCGAACAGGCGGGCCGGGTCAGCCATCCGCGCTCAGGTCGAAATTCTCGCCGGGAAAATACTTGGCCAGCCGAGCATCCGCCGCGCGGGCGTGCCCTTCCATCCCTTCCAGCCGCGAAATTCGCGCCGTCGCCTGCGCCACGGGCTTCGAGCCTTCCCGCGTCGCGCGCTGCCACGTCACGATCTTCATGTACTTGTGCACGCTCAGGCCGCCGGTATACCGCGCCGCCCCCGAAGTGGGCAGCACGTGGTTCGTCCCCGCCGCCTTGTCGCCATAGCTGACCGTGGTTTCCTCGCCCAGGAACAGCGAGCCGTAACAGGTCAGCCGCCCCAGCCACCAATCCAGATCCTCGGCCTGCACCGTCAGGTGCTCGGGCGCGTACTCGTCCGAACAGGCCGCCATCTCCTCGCGGTCGGCGCAGACGATCACCTCGGCATAGTCGCGCCACGCCGCCGTGGCATTCTCGCAATTCACCGCCGGCAGATCGTCGATCAGCTTCGGCACCATGTCCATCACCGCCTCGGCCAGCGCCCGGTCATCGGTCACCAGCCACACCGGGCTGTTGTACCCATGCTCCGCCTGGCTGACCAAATCTGTCGCCACAATATGCGCATCGGCACTGCTGTCCGCCAATATCAAACTGTCCGTCGGCCCCGCGATCATGTCGATCCCCACGCGGCCGAAGAGTATTCGCTTGGCCTCGGCCACAAACTGGTTGCCCGGACCCACCAGGATATTCGCCGGCGGCAGGCCGAACAGGCCGAAGGTCATCGCCGCCACCCCCTGCACGCCGCCCATCGCCATGATCCGGTCCGCCCCGCAGATATGCGCGGCATAGATGATCGCCGGGGCCACGCCCACGCCGGGGCGCGGCGGGCTGCACGCGGTGATATGCTTGCACCCGGCGACCTTGGCCGTGGTCACCGTCATGATGGCGCTGGCGATATGGCTGTAGCGTCCGCCCGGCACATAGCAGCCGGCGGCATCCACCGGGATCGCCTTCTGCCCCACGAGCAGACCGGGCACCACCTCAAGCTCCACATCGGCGACCGTCGCCTTCTGCCGCTCGGCAAACCGCCGCACGTTGTCGTGCGAAAACCGGATATCGGCTTTCAACTTTTCCGGCACCAGCGCACAGGCCGCCTCGATCTCGGCCTCCGACAGCAGGATGCTGCCCTCGTACTGGTCGAACTTGCGTGCGTATTCCAGCGCGGCGGCGTCGCCGCCTTCCTCGATGGCGTCCAGGATGCCTTGCACCGTGGCATGCACATCCGACGCCCCCGAGCGCGAGGTCAGTTTCGCCTTCTTCAGATAGTCCCGCGCCATGCCCGGTGCCCCTCCTTCAAATAAGTTCTTCCAACTGCCGCGCCGCTTCTCGTAGGCGCGGCAGATACTCCACAAGATCCGGCAGGTTGCGCCGCTGGATCGGCGAATGCAGGGACAGCGTGGTCACCAGCCGGTTCTGGTCATCCCTTATCGGCACCGCCACGGCGGTCATGTCGTCCATGAACTCCTCGTTGTCGGTCGAGTAGTTCCGCTCGCGGATGCGCGCCAGTTCGGCCATCAGCGCGTCGGGGTCGGTCAGCGACCGCCCGGTCCGGCGCGGCATCTCCAGGTTCTGCAACAACCGCGCCAGCTTGTCGGTGCGCAGCGACGACAGGTACATCTTGCCGCTTGCGGTGCAGTTGAACGGCACCTGCGTGCCCACCGGCAACTGGATGCGCAGCGGCCAGTGCGTCTCGACCCGGTCCAGGTACACCATGCCATAGCGCCCGGGTGCCGCCAGGTTGCAGGTCTCGCCCACATCCTCGGCCAGGGCCTTCATGATCATCAGCCGCTCGGTGCGGATGCGCTGCGACGACAGCGTGTTGATCGACAGCGTCCGCAGCCTCTTGCCCGGCCCGAACGACCGCCCGTCCACGTCGCGCTGCAGGTAACCCTCCGCCTCGGCGGTGGCCAGCAGCCGATGCACCGTCGGCTTCGGCAGGCCCAGCGCCGTGACAAGCGTCGCCGGCGCCACCGGCACGCCCGCCTTCGCCACCTCTTCCAGCAACACCAGCAGGCGCAGGTTGGTGGGGATCAGGTATTTTCCGTCCTTGGACTGGTCGTCGGGCATGTCACGTCTTTCCTACCTGTTCGGCAACAGTGCCAAGGCCAGGTCGGGCACCAGCGAGACAAGAACCCACACGCTGATCAAGGCAATGAGATACGGCACAGTATACTTCAGCAGCCTGAAGTATGGCACCCCTGTCACCCCCGAGGCCACATAAAGGTTAAGACCATAGGGCGGCGTGATGAACCCGATCGAGGCGCCCACCAGGAAGATCACCGAGAAATGCACCGGATCGACGCCCACGCTGGCCGCAATCGGCGCAAGGATGGGCGCAAGGATGATCGTCACCGGCAGCGACTCCAGGATCATGCCGGAAAAGAACACGATCAGCATCGCGGTAAACAGCACCGGATAGTAGCCCCCCATCGAGGTCAGGAAATCGCCGATCACCTCCTGCGCGCCCAGCAGCGACAGGATCTGCTGCATCACCACCGAGATGGCGATAAGTGGCGCGAGTATCCCCGTGATCTGGGCCGAGCGCATGACGATGCCGGGGATCTCGGGGATGGTGAAGCCTTCGACCACCAGCATCGACAGGTACGATTTCTCGTTCCAAGGCTTCGTCCCGTCGAGGCGGAACATGCGGCTCACCACCCAGCTCAGCAGCCCCGCGATGATGCAGAACCCCACCGTCACGCCCGCCGCCTCGGTCGGGGAAAACTTGCCGGTATAGATGCCCCACAGCACCAGCCCGATGGCGAAAAAGCCCAGCCACGCGCCAAACGCGGTTTTCAGCACCCGGTTCAGTTGCAGCGGGATCAGGTAGCCCCAGCCGTTCATCCGGCAGATGATCCAGCAGGCGAACTGCATGCCGACCACCATCAGCGCCCCGGGCAGGATCCCCGCCACGAACAGGTCCGAGATCGGCAGGTTCATCAGGAACCCGTAGACGATGAAGATGATCGAGGGCGGGATGATGATCCCCACCGTGCCGCCCGCCGCCGCCGTGGCAGCTGAAAACCGCTCGTCATAGCCGCCCTTGACCATCTCGGGATGCAGCATCGAACCGATCGTGGCCGTGGTGGCCGAGTTCGAGCCGGAAATGGCAGCGAAAAGCCCGCACGCCCCAAGGCTCGCCATGGCCAGCCCGCCCCTCAGCCAGCCAAGGCAGGCATAGGCGAAATCGGACAATCGTCGCGCGATCCCCGACTTGTTGATCAAATCCCCCGTCAGGATGAAAAGCGGCATCGCCAACAGGGCAAACCCCTTGTTGAACACGTTCAGCAGTTCCGCGCCCAGGTTGTCCAGCGTCAGATCCAGCACGAAACTGCATCCGATCACCCAATAGGCGATCACTAGGAACACCGGCACGCCCAGCATGAACAGGAAGGTCACGCCCAGTGAAATCAGCGTAATGAGGGTCCCGTCGGTCATCACACATCCCCCCCGATCACGGCCTGCTTGATCAGTGGCCGCCCCGAGCGCCAATTGGAAATATCCTCGAACAGGTTCTGGAACGTCCGCGCCGCCATCAGCAGGAACGCGATCGGCGCGGTGATCAGGAACCACCATTGCAGCGTGTTGTCCGTGCCAAGCACGATCTGGAAATTCGACGCCGACAGTGCGGCCGCCCGCGCCGTTGTGACCATCACGATGACGGAGAAGACGAACCACAGCACCGCGTCCAGCATCAGGCAGGCGAACTGCCCAACGCGCGGCATCCGGCTGCGGAACTCCGCAAAGCTCAGATGGGTGCGCAGGGCCACGTTATACGTCGCCCCGAACCACGCCATGATCATGAACAACAAGGGCGGGATCGTCGTCGACCACGGCAGCTGGCTGGAAAAGACGAAACGGTCGATCACGCCCCAGAAGATGATCAGCGCCACCGCAAGGTAGGCCACCACCATGATCGTGCGCTCCAGGTGCCGCTCGACGAAGGGCAGCGCGCGGTACATCGCCGCCAGCGCCAGCCCGCCCACCAGCGCTACCACCGCGCCCAGGTACCATGCGGCATTCGATTGCAGCGATTCCCGGATCATCCAGGCGTCATTCGACGCGACAGCCGAAATAATCTCACCCACGTCGGTCATGATCGACATGGCATCCTCCCATTGTCGTTGCGCCGGCGTGCTCCGCCGGTCTCGGACTGGTTGCTACCGGCCCCCGTTTGAAGGGGCCGGCACCATCATGTCTATGAAAGCGTCAGCCTTTCCACCAGCGGCGCGGCTCGACATTCTCGGCCAGCGTCACGTCATGCTCGCGCACGGTGTCATAGATTTCCTGGTAGGTATCCAGACCGCCCGACCACTGGTTCAGCCGCTCGCGCCACTGTTCCCACAGCTGCGGCTGGAACTCGGGGCTGCACATTTCCTCGGCCTTCTTGATCTCCTCGTCCGGCAGCGCCGCGACCCGCACGTTGTTCTGTGCAAAGATCGTGTCGGGCCCTTGGTGCGGATGGCTGAAGCCCACCGTGTTGACCAGCGCGGCCTCGTTCGCCGCCTGCACGTAGGATTGTGCGTAGTACGCCGATTCCATCACCGCGTCCTGCAACGCGCCGTCCAGGCTGTCGAAGACGGACGCGCTCATCGCCGTGTGCTCGGTGCCGCAGAAGAACTTGAGGTCCACGCACTGGCTGACCACCGGCGACATGTTGGCATAGGCCACGGCCGACGCCCAGGTTTCCGCCCCGTCGATCAGGCCCTGCTTCAGACCGTCGAGCGTTTCCTCCCACGCGATCGGCACCGGGTTCAGGTTCAGCGCCTCCATGGCGATGCGCCCCAGTTGGGTGCCCGTCACACGGTTCTTGGTGCCGAACAGCTCCTCCAGCTTGGTCACCGTCGGCTTGTCCTCCCACGACAGGCCCAGCTGGATGCCGCGCAGCTCCGCATGGCTGAACAGGAACTTCAGCCCGTGGCGCTTCTCCAGCGGGTCGCGCAGGATTTCCACGCTCTTCGGATGGTACAGGAAATAATACTGATCCGCCCGGCTGCGGAACATGTAGGCATAGTCCAGCACGTTCAGATAAGGCGCACCCCCGGCCGAGTTCTGGGTCGAGGCCGCGTACATATCGGTGATGCCCTGCTGCGTTTTCTCCACGCAGGACAGCTGGTTGCAGATCTGGTTGTTCCCGATGAACTCGATCCGGATCTCCCCGTCCGTCCGGCTCTCCAGGTCGCGGGCAAAGTCCAGCACGCCCGCCCGTTCGATCAGCAGGTTCTGCGGATTGAACCCCGCCGCCCCCAGCTTCAGCGTGTGCTTCGCCTCCTTCGAGAATCGCTTCTCATAGGTCGATTCCGCCGCACGCGCCAGGTTCGCCGCCGTCATTGCACCACCAAAGGCCCCCGCCGCCATGAGCGTCGAACTCATGCCGTAAGTGCCTGCAATCTTGAAAAAATCCCGGCGCGAAACGCCCTTCACTCGATCATAAATTGCCATTTAATCCTCCCATTTTGACAACTTTTGAGACGTAACGTTTCAAAAAAGACTAGAATAGCTTTTCCGTTCTGCATAGACTTTTTTTAAGAAGCGGGAGGAAAACTGGTGGATACCGATTACGTGATCGTCGGCGCGGGCTCTGCGGGCTGCGTCGTGGCCAACCGGCTCAGCAAGGACCCAAAGGTGCGAGTCACCCTGCTCGAGGCGGGTCCGCCCGACCGCAATCCGTGGATCCACATCCCCGTCGGCTACTTCAAGACGATGCACAATCCCACCGTCGACTGGTGCTACAAGACCCAGCCCGACCCCGGCCTCAACGGTCGCGCCATCGACTGGCCGCGCGGCAAGGTGTTGGGCGGGTCGTCCTCGCTCAACGGGCTTCTCTACGTGCGCGGCCAGCCGCAGGATTACGACCGCTGGCGCCAGATGGGCAACGCGGGCTGGGGCTGGGACGACGTTCTGCCCCTCTTCAAACGGGCCGAGAACAACGAGCGCGGGGCCGACGCCTACCACGGCGACGCAGGGCCGCTCTCGGTCTCCAACATGCGCATCCAGCGCCCCATCTGCGACGCCTGGGTCGCCGCCGCCCAGACCGCCGGATATCCCTTCAACCCCGATTACAACGGCGAAGGTCAAGAGGGCGTGGGCTATTTCCAGCTCACCACCCGCAACGGCCGCCGGTGCAGCGCCGCCGTGGCCTACCTGCGGCCCATCCGCGACCGCAAGAACCTCAGGATCGTCACCAACGCCCAGGTCACCCGCGTGCTGATCGACGGCAAGCGCGTCACCGGCGTCGAATACCGCGACAAGGGCGGCCAGCTTCAGACCATCGGCGCCAACCGCGAGGTGATCCTCTCGGGCGGCGCCATCAACAGCCCGCAGATCCTCATGCTGTCGGGCCTCGGCGACCCCGACCACCTGAAGGAGAACGGCATCACTCCGCATCACGCCCTGCCCGGCGTGGGCCGCAACCTGCAGGACCACCTGCAAGCGCGCCTTGTCTTCAAATGCAACGAACCCACGCTGAACGACGAGGTCCGCAGCCTCGCCTCACAGGCCCGCATCGCGCTGAAATACGCCCTCTTCCGCGCGGGGCCGATGACCATGGCCGCCAGCCTCGCCACCGGCTTCCTGAAAACCCGTCCCGACGTGGACACCCCCGACATCCAGTTCCACGTCCAGCCCTGGTCCGCCGACAGCCCCGGCGAGGGCGTGCATCCCTTCTCGGCCTTCACCATGTCGGTCTGCCAGCTGCGCCCCGAGAGCCGCGGCGAGATCCGTCTCGATGGCCCCGACCCCAAGACCTATCCCAAAATCCACCCGCATTACCTGTCGACCGATCTCGACTGCCGCACCCTCACCGAGGGCGTCAAGATCGCACGTCGCATCGCCCGCCACGCGCCTTTGTCCACGAAGATTGCCGAAGAGTTCCGCCCCACCGCAGATCTGCCGATGGACAACGACGCGGCTACGCTCGACTGGGCGCGCAACCACTCCGTCTCGATCTATCACCCCACCGGCACCTGCAAGATGGGCGACGACCCGAACGCCGTGGTCGACGCCCGCCTGCGCGTGCATGGGCTCACGGGCCTGCGCGTGGCCGATTGCTCGATCATGCCCGAAATCGTCTCGGGCAACACCAACGCCCCGGCCATCATGATCGGCGAGAAATGCGCCGACCTCGTGCTGGAGGACGCCTGACCCGTAGGGTGGGTGACAACCCACCTTTGGTGGGTGAAAACCCACGCGCACCGCGACACGCATACCCCACGGGTGCCCAAAATCCCACGCCTGCCGAAAACCCTCGGCAGGCCGCGCGGGTTTGAAAGACGCTCCGTCCGGCCTATGCTATCACCCTGACATGGCAGAGAAGAAATCCCGACTGGACTACTGGCGCGAGACCCGTTTCCTCGGGATCGTCTCGGATATCGGCAGTTTCCTCTACTACACGATGCGCCGCTTCGTCAGCGACGGCCTGGGCCAGGCCGCCGGCGCGCTGACCTACTCCACCCTCCTGGCTCTCGTGCCGCTTCTCGTCATCGCCTTCGCGGTGCTCTCGGGCTTCCCCGCCTTCGACCCGGTCAAGATCCGGATGCAGGAAATGTTCTTCGGCATCCTCGTCCCCGAGGTCGGTTCGGACGTGCGCACCTACATCTCGGATTTCACCAGCAATGCCAGCGACCTGACCGTCGCCGGCATCATCGCGCTCCCGGTCACGGCGGTGCTGCTGTTGTCGACCATCGAGGCCACGCTGAACCAGGTCTGGCGCGTCTCCCGGCCCCGGCCGCTGGTGGTCCGCCTGCTGACCTTCTGGGCGGTGCTGACGATGGGCCCGCTGCTGATCGGGGCCAGCTTCACCCTGACCACCGACATGATGCGCCCGCTCCAGGACTGGGCGCGGGACGCGGGCTACATCCCCGCCGTGCAGCTGCGGGCCGACTGGCCGCGCAAGGTGCTGGCGCTGGTCAACACCACGATCGTCTTCACCCTGCTCTACTGCGTGGTGCCCGCGGTGCAGGTGCGCATCCGCAATGCCGTCATCGGCGGCGCCTTCGCCGCCGTGGCCTTCCAGGTGCTGCAATGGGGGTTCAACACCTTCGTCACCTCCTCCTCGACCTATTCCACCGTCTACGGCGCTGTCGCCATCTTTCCGATCTTCCTGCTCTGGGTCTACTCGTCCTGGACGGTGATCATCCTCGGCGCGCTGCTGGCCGCTTCCTTCCCCGACTGGTGGCGCCGGCGCGACGCGCTTTCGGGCGAGCAACTCAGCCCGGCCGAAACGCTCGAAGTGGCGGTGGCCCTTCTGGCCGCATTGGCGCGCAAGGCGCCCGAGGGCAAGTCCCTGCCCCCCGACGACCTGGCCGAGGCCGTGCCGGTCCTGGCCCGCGACTCCGTGCTCCAGTCCCTGCTCGACGCCAATTACATTGTCGAAACCGAGGACGCCAAGCTGTGCCTCGCCCGCGACCTGCACCGCGTCAGCGTGGCCGAACTGGCCCACGACATCGGCCTCAGCCTCGGCGGCGTCCGGGACCTCTCCGGCCGCCCCTCGCTGTCCCAGGTGATCGAGGCGACCGGCACCCTGCCCGACCTGCTGGCCCGCCTGCGCAAGGCCGAGGACGACATCCTCGACCAGCCCATCGCCTCGGTCATCGCCGGTCGCGACCCCGACACCGACAACACCTCCGGCGCAATCAAACTCTACTGACCTCCGCGTAGGGTGGGGTTCCACACCACCAAACCCCACCCGTCCCGGACCTGTTCCCGCGCCTACGCCTTGGGCCGCTTCACCTTCATCCGCTCCATGTCGTCCGTGATCGGAATGAACTCGTCCGTATCTCCCGGCGGCAGCCTGAACGGCCCGCCCTCCCAATCGGCGGCCTTCCACGCTTTCTTCGCCGCCTCGATCTTCTCGATGTCCGACGACACGAAATTCCACCAGATATACGTTGGCCCATTGAACGTCTCGCCGCCCAGCGCCATCACCCGCGCGCCTTGCGGCCCGGCCTTCACGCTCATCCGGTCTCCGGGGCGGAACACCATCATCCGCCCCGCCTCGAACACCTCGCCCGCGATCTCGACGCTGCCTTGCGTCACGTAGAGCCCCCGGTCCTCGTGATCGTCCGGCAAGGGAAAGCTCGCCCCCGGTGCCAGCACCGCATCGGCATAGAAGATCTCGGATTGCATCGTAACCGGGCTTTTCTCGCCCCAGCCCGTGCCCAGGATCAGCCGCACCTCCGCGCCGCCATCGTTCAGGAACGGCAGCGCCGCTTCCTTGTGGTGCTCGAAATCCGGCGCCATGTCCTCGCGGTCCTCGGGCAGCGCGATCCACGTCTGGATGCCAAAGAGGTTGTGCCGCGTGCCCCGCGTCTCTTCGCTGGTGCGCTCGGAATGCGTGACACCCTGCCCCGCCAGCATCCAGTTCACCTCGCCGGGATAGATCATCTGGTGCGTGCCCAGGCTGTCGCGATGCTCGAACTCGCCCTGGTACAGATACGTCACCGTCCCCAGCCCGATATGCGGATGCGGCCGCACGTCGATGCCGCCTTCGGTGATGAACTCCGCCGGCCCCATCTGGTCGAAAAAGATGAACGGGCCGACCATCTGCCGCTCGGGGCTGGGCAGCGCGCGGCGCACCTCGAAGCCCCCCAGGTCCCGCGCCCGCGGGATGATCAGCGTCTCTATGCCGTCCAGTCCCGCGGCATCGGGGCAATCGGGGTTCTGCGTCGGGTTCCAGCTCATCTCGCTCTCCTTGTCTCAGGTCAGATGGCGCGCCAGCGCCTGCACTTCCTCGGGCCGAATCTCGTGCCCGCCGTCATGGATCACCGTCTCGACATCCGCGCCCTGCGCCGCCAGCCACTCGATCAGCCGCGCACTCAGCGGCCACGGACAGATCGGATCCTGCCGCCCCGCCGTGACAAGCACATGTCGCCCGTCCAGTCCCTGCACATCCTCCGGCTCCCACGGGATCAGCGGATGCAGCAGACCCACCCGGTCGAACAGCTCCGGCCGCGCCATCATCACCGAGGCCAGTATATTCGCCCCGTTGGAATAGCCGAAGCCATAAGTTTCGACGCCCGGATGCGCCTCTTTGTGCGCCTCGACGAAGCGCACCATCGCCTGCGTGCGCCGCGCAAGGTCGTCCATGTCATAGACCCCCTCGCCCGTGCGCCGGAAAAACCGCGCCGCGCCATGTTCCGACACGTCCCCCCGGGGCGAGACAATGCCCGCCCCCGGGTTGACCTGCCGCACAAGGTCGAAGAACTGCGTCTCGTCCCCGCCCGTGCCGTGAAAGGCAAAGACCAGCGGCGCGCCCGCATCAGGCGCCCGCGTCCTTGCATGGTACAGATCCAGCGCCATCGCCTCACTCCACCAGCTTCGGCAGATGCGCCTCGATCTTGGCGCGGTGCGGCTCGTAGCGGTCCGGCAGCTTCAGCGCCGAGCCAAGGTTCGCCGTATCCTCGTCCCGATCGAACCCGGGCTCGTTGGTGGCCACCTCGAACAACACACCGCCCGGCGTGCGGAAATAGATCGACCAGAAATAGTCGCGGTCGATCACCGGCGTCACGTCGTACCCTGTGTCCACCAGCCGCTTGCGCACGTCCAGCTGCGTCGCCCGGTCCTCGACCGAGAACGCGATGTGATGCACCGATCCAGCGCCCTGGTTGGCCGCCTTGGCGCTCGGCGCTTCCTGCAAGTCGATCGTGTCGGCGGCATTGCCGCCCTCGACCACGTAGCGTGTCAGGTCGCCTTGGGTGTCCATCTTCTGATACCCCATGAAGCGCAACAACTCTCCCGTCGCATCCGCATCCCGCAGCGCAAAGCGCGCCCCGTGAAAACCCAGGATCGCGGCAGTTTCCGGCACGTCCGCGCCGGTCCAGGGCGTGCGCCCGCGCACATCCGTCTCCACCAGCGCAAAGCCGTCGCCATCCGGCCCGTCAAAGCTTAGCCGCTTCTCGCCGAAGGCTTCGTCCTCAACCAGCCCGGTCACACCCGCCGCGGCCAGCCGGTCTTTCCAATAGCCCAGCGCGCCATGCGGCACGGCAAACTCGGTCACGCCCACTTCGCCCACGCCCCGCGTGCCGCGCGGCATCTGGCCGAAGGGAAAGGTCGTCATCACCGCCCCCGGCGTGCCCAACTCGTCGCCGAAATAAAGGTGATACACCTCCGGCGCGTCGAAATTCACCGTGATCTTCACCCGGCGCAATCCCAGCACCTTGGTAAAGAAGGCGTTGTTGTCATTCGCATCGCCCGCCATCGACGTCACGTGATGCAGGCCCTTGATCTCGGTAATCATCCTGTCGCCCTTTCGGTTGAGGAACTGTCACCGTGCAATCTGGGACAAAGGCCGCCACAGGGGAATAGCAACAAACTTGCATAGACTATTGCGCATGGTGCAATAATAACGTCGTGCAGGATATCAAACCCATCCGCGTCTTCCTCGAAGTGGCCGAGCGCCGCAGCTTCGCCGCCGCTGCCCGCGCGCTCGACATGACCCCCTCCAGCGTCACGCGCATCGTGGCGCGGCTGGAAAACAGCCTTGGCCAACAGCTCCTGTTGCGCACCACCCGCAAGGTCTCGCTCACCGATGCCGGCGCCGTGGTGGCGGCCCGCTACCGCCCCCTTTTAGCCGAGCTGGACGCCACCACCGAAGCGCTGATGCACGCCGCCCATCCCGACGCCGGTCGCCTGCGGCTCAACGCGCCCATGTCGCTGGGCCTGCGCCTGATGCCGGGTCTGATCGCCGCGTTCCGCGACACCTACCCCCGGGTCGACCTCAGCGTCACGCTGACCGACCGTTTCGTGGATATCATCGAAGACCCCTATGACCTTTCGATCCGCATCTCCGGCCCGCCCTCGGACAAATCCACCATCTGGCGCAAGATCTGCGAGGTGCCGCGCCACGCCGTCGCCGCCCCCTGCCTTTTCGCCGACACACCCGCACCCACCGATCCCGCCGACCTGCCCCGCGACCTTTGCCTGTCCTACAGCGCCACCGGCTCGCCCGAGACCTGGGAGTTCACCCGCGACGGGGCCAACCGCTCCGTCCAGGCGGGCAGCCGCCTCATCACCAACAACGGCGACCTGCTCTGCCAGGTGGCCCGCCTGGGCCAGGGCATCACCGTGCTGCCCGACTTCCTCGTGGCCGACGATCTGGCGGCGGGCGAGGTCACGGTCCTCTTGCCCGACTGGCAGGTCAGCCCGCTCTGGCTCACGCTCTTTTACCCGCCCTACGAGGCGTTTCCCCCGCTGGTGGCCACCTTCACCACCTTCTTCGAGGACTATATCCGCCGCACCGCACCTGTCTTCTTCCGTTTCGCCTGACAAGGCCCTGCACAAAAATCCAGCAGTTCCGGCCCCTTAGCCAAGCCCGCCTTCCCCCCGGCAACTGTCTATCTTGCCAGCCCCGCGTCCGCCTGCTTCTATGAAACGCCGGAGGTGAACATGTCATCAGACCCTTTCTTCGACGAAATGTGGGGCACGTCGCAATCCCTGCGCGACCCCTATGCCACATTCCACCAATGGTTCGACGCCGAGGACCCCGCCCGCCTGCGCGCCAAACAGCGCGAATGCGAGGATCTCTTCCGCCTCACCGGCATCACCTTCAACGTCTATGGCCGGGCCGAGGCCGAGGAGCGGCTGATCCCCTTCGACATCATCCCGCGCATCCTTTCAGGCAACGAATGGTACAAGCTGTCGCGCGGCATCGAACAGCGCGTGCGCGCGATCAACGCCTTCCTGCACGACATCTATCACAAGCAGGAAATCGTGAAGGCCGGGCGCCTTCCCGCCGAGATGATCGCCCGCAACGAGGCCTTCCTGCCCCACATGATCGGGGTCGAACCGCCGGGCGGCGTCTACACCCATATCGTCGGCATCGACGTGGTCCGCACCGGCCCCGGCGAATTCTTCGTGCTCGAGGACAACGCCCGCACCCCCTCGGGCGTCAGCTACATGCTGGAAAACCGCGAAACCATGCTTCAGATGTTCCCCGAGCTTTTCTCGCGCAACCGCGTGCAGCCGGTCCAGAACTATCCCACCAACCTGCGCCGGTCGCTCGCCGCCTGCGCGCCCGCCATCACCAAGGACGCGCCCGTGGTGGCCGTGCTGACCCCCGGCATCTACAATTCCGCCTATTTCGAACATGCTTTCCTCGCCGATCAGATGGGCGTCGAACTGGTCGAGGGGAACGATCTGCGCGTGGTCGATGGCCGCGTGGCGATGCGCACCACACGCGGCTACACGCCCATCGACGTGCTCTACCGCCGCGTCGACGACGATTTCCTCGACCCCCTCAATTTCAACCCCGACAGCCAGCTTGGCGTCGCGGGCATCATGGATGTCTACCGCGCCGGCGGCATCACCATCGCCAACGCGCCGGGCACCGGCATCGCCGACGACAAGGCGATCTACTCCTACATGCCCGATATCGTCGAGTTCTACACCGGCGAGCAGCCGCTTCTGCCCAACGTGCCCACCTGGCGCTGTTCGGATGCCGACGACCTGGCCTATGTCCGCGAACACCTCGCCGAACTGGTGGTGAAAGAGGTGCACGGCTCCGGCGGCTACGGCATGCTCGTGGGCCCCGCCGCGTCGAAAAAGGAAATCGCCGACTTCGCGAAAAAGCTCGACGCCAAGCCCTCGAACTACATCGCCCAGCCCACGCTCAGCCTCTCGACCGTGCCCACCTTCACCGCCAAGGGCCTCAGCCCCCGGCATGTCGACCTGCGCCCCTTCGTGTTGGTCAATCCCGACGGCATCCAGATCACCCCCGGCGGGCTGACGCGTGTGGCGCTCAAGAAAGGCTCGCTGGTGGTGAACTCGTCGCAGGGCGGCGGCACCAAGGACACCTGGGTGCTGGAGGACTGACATGCTGGGCAAAACCGCAAACGGCCTCTTCTGGCTCTTCCGCTACCTCGAACGGGCCGAAAACACCGCCCGCCTGATCGAGACCGGCCAGCGCATCGCGCTGACCCGCCTGGGCGACAGCGCCGCGGAATGGCGCTCGGTGCTGCAATCCGCCGGCGTCTGGCCCGCCTTCGAGGTCGCCCGAGGCGAGGTCACCAAAGAGGCCGCGATCAACTGGCTTCTGCGTGACCGCGGCAACACCTCGTCGGTCTATTCCTGCATCTGCTCCGCGCGGCAGAACGCGCGCCTGGTGCGCACCGCACTGACCGGCGACATGTGGGAGGCGATCAACAGCGCCTACATGAACGCCCAGGAAAACCTTGGCCGCCAGGTCGCCGAACGCGACCTGCCCGGCTGTCTGCGCACCCTGCGTCAGAACACGTCGCTGGTGCGCGGCATGACCCACGGCACGATGCTGCGCGGCGAACGGTATGATTTCGCCCGGCTGGGCACCTTCCTGGAACGCGCCGACAACACCGCGCGCATCCTCGACGTGAAATACTACGTCCTGCTGCCCACGGCCCGCGCCGTGGGCTCGGCGCTCGACAACGTGCAATGGGAAACCATCCTGCGCTCGGTGGCCGCGCGCGGCGGCTTCCGCATGGAATACGGCGCCGATTCCGGCCCCCGCGAGATCACCCATTTCCTCATCCTCGACCAGCGCCTGCCCCGCAGCCTCGCCTTCTGCGCCGCCCAGCTTCAGGAAAACCTGCGCAGCCTCAACGCCGGCAACGCGCATCCGTCCGGCCCGATGAGGAAACTCGACTATCTCAACCGCAAGTATCTCGCGCACGAGGTCGAGGCGATCTTCGACTACGGCCTGCACGAATACATCACCGAGATCATCGGCCTCCTGGCCGAAATCGCCAACGAGATCGAGCGGGAGTACCGCTTCTATGAATGACCCCATGCACCTGCATATCAAACACGTGACCCGCTACCGCTTTTCCGGTCCCGTGGTCTACGGCCTGCAACAGCTGCGCAAGACACCCAAGACCACCCGCGCCCAGCAGGTCGTCAACTGGACCACGGGCGTCGAGAACGGCCGCAAGGAGGTCGAATTCCACGACCACCACAACAACGCCGTCGAGCTGATCAGCTTTGACCGCGACACCACCGAGCTGACCGTCAGCAGCGAGGGCGAGGTGGTGATCGAAGACGTAAGCGGAGTCCTCGGCCGCCATATCGGCCCCGCCCCGCTCTGGCTCTACGAACAGCAAACCCGGCGGACCGAGGTGAAATCCGGCGCCCGCGCCCTCATCCGCAAGGTCGACGAGACCGACCCGCTCGACCGCCTGCACGCGCTCAGCCAGACGATCCGCGACAGCGTGGCGTTCCAGGTCGGCGCATCCGAACCGGACTGGTCCGCCGAAGACGCGATCACCCACGGCAAGGGCGTCTGCCAGGACCACACCCACATCTTCCTGGCCTGCGCCCGCGCCATGGGCTTTCCCGCCCGTTACGTCTCGGGCTACCTCATGCTCGACGACCGCACCGCCCAGGACGCGATGCACGCCTGGGCCGAGGCCTATGTCGACGCCCTGGGCTGGGTCGGCTTCGACATCTCCAACGGAATTTCCCCCGACACACGCTACGTCCGCGTTGCAACGGGCCTCGATTACGCCGATGCTGCGCCCATCACAGGCACCAGAATCGGCGGCCCCGAGGAACGCCTCGAGGTCGAGATCGACGTCACCCAACAGTAACGAAGGACGGGCATGACATATTGCGTGGGAATGGTTCTCGACCGGGGCCTCGTTTTCATGTCAGACACCCGCACCAATGCCGGGCTGGACAATATCTCGACCTTCAAGAAGCTGACAAGCTGGGAAAACCCCGGCGAGCGGATGATCACGCTTTTGTCGGCGGGCAACCTCGCCACGACCCAATCCGTCATCAGCCTGCTGGACGAGCGTGCCAAGTCACCCGGTGACCGCACGCCGTCGTTGCTGGGCGTCCCCTCGCTTTTCCAGGCCGCCCGCATGGTCGCCGACACCCTGCACGAGGTGATCGAGCGCACCGGCGACAGCGGCCAGCGTGCCGACGGCACCTTCAACGCCACCATCATGCTGGGCGGCCAGATCGCCGGCAGCCCGCCGCGCCTGTTCCTGATCTACCCCGAGGGCAACTTCATCGAGGCCGGCGAGGACACGCCCTTCTTCCAGATGGGCGAAACCAAGTATGGCCGACCCATCCTGGTGCGCGCCTTCGATCCGGACCTCAGCTTCGAAGCCGCGATGAAGCTTCTGCTGGTGAGCTTCGACTCCACGCTCAAGGCCAACCTGACCGTCGGCGCGCCCTTCGATTTCCACATCTACGAGACCGACAGCCTGACCATCGGCCAGACCGGCCGCATAGAGGCCGACAGCCCCTGGTTCGAGGCCGTCTCCAAGGGCTGGGGCGAGGCACTGAAGAACGCCCTCGACAGCCTGCCTGATGTCGATCTGTCTGAGCTCGGTTAACCGAACGAAACCGCTCTTTTTACGGCAACCTCTCAATCTATTCTATGACGCTGTCGTCGCCTTTTCGCGGATGGCATTCCTTCTTAGCAGCAGCGCCGTGCCAAACGCCAGCGCGGCCGTGGCCAGAAACATCGGCACCGCGCCAAAGGCCGAAGATGCCCAGCCCGCCACGGCGGGCCCCAATATGTTGCCCGCGGCGGTGATCAACAGCGCCGCGGTAAAGCTCAGCGAAGGCAGGTCGGGAAAGAGTTCCTCCGACCAGAACGACAGCACCGCGCTGATCATCATCACGAATATCCCCTGCAAGCCTGCCGAGACGATCACACCGGCCCACGATGTCGGTGCCCAGGCGAGCAGCGCAAGCGACAGCGCCGTACTGATCGACAGCGCGCGCAAAAGCCAGGTCAGGCCAATCACGGATTTGATCCGCGCCGTCAAAAGTCCAAGCAGCCCGAACGCACCGTAGGCACAGAAAACGATTGCCCCGCTGCCCGCCGACGGCAGGCCGGCAAGGCCGCCCTGCTCGGCCACCCGATCTGCCGCGAAGGTCACATATATGCCGTTCGTCAGACCGAAGCACAGAGCAACCCCGTAAAGCGGTATCGCCGAGCGCGTGAAAAGCTCGTGCCACTTTCGCGCAGGCAACTTGCCCGCAGGCTCCACCGTGTCGAACAGAGCAAAGATGTTGGCCAGCGCCGCAGCCCCCGCACCGACGGCGAAAACCGTCCAGACCACCCGCCATCCAAAGCCCGACAGGGCGACCAGCAACGCCAGACCGCCTGCCAGCAGCACCCCCACCGCGGTGCCAGAGCTGATGGCCGCCAGGGCCTCGGGCCGGTCACGTTCATACAAAACCCGTTGCGCCGCGTTGTTGAACGGCGTCCAGGAAAAACCGGCGCTGGCACTGGCAAGCGATACACCGACGGCCAGCAGGATGGCATCCGGGGCCAGTGCAACCGTTGCCAGGCCGACCGTGGCAAAAACCATGCCGCAGACGATGGGCACGCGCGGCCCCGCCAGCGCAATCAATTTGTAGGAACAGCCAAGGCCGATCAGAAATGCGGCAAAGCCCAGGCTCGAGATTAGGCCTGCCATGCCGGTCGAGATCGAGAACGTCTCGCGAAACTGCGGCAAGAACAGGCCAAATCCCACCCGCGCCGGCCCAAAGGCGATGGCAGTGGCCGCCGAACCGGCCGAGGCGATACGCGTCAGCGTCTGCAAATCCGTCCTCCGATCTCTGGTCTTTGAACAGATGGGCTGTCGTTACGTTCCTCTAATTCTCACCCGGCGCAGAAGAGACCCAAGCAATGCCACGTGCATCGATCTTCTAAGGGTCACGACCGAACCGGCCTTCCCCTGCCGCTTCGGCAGCGGCACTGACCGCGCCAATCCGGTTGAAACCCCCCGGTAGAAATGCACATTCAGGGACAAGGAAAAGAAAAGGACGACCCACATGCTGCCCGAGACGATGAAAACCGTTGAAATGCGCGAACCCGGCAAACCCGAGGTGCTGGAGGTGGGCGAACGCCCCGTGCCCGAACCCGCGCCGTCCGAGGTGCTCATCAGGGTCACCGCCACGGGCGTCAACGGCCCCGACCTCGTCCAGCGCCGCGGGCATTACCCGCCGCCCAAGGGCGCCTCCGACCTCCTGGGGCTCGAAGTCTCGGGCGAAGTGGCCGCCGTCGGCGACAGCGTCTCGGGCTGGGCCGTAGGCGACGCGATCTGCGGGCTGACCAACGGCGGCGGCTATGCCGAGTACGTGGCCGTCGACGCCACCCATTGCCTGCCCATCCCCAAGGGCATGGACACGACCGATGCGGCGGGGATCTGCGAGACCTATTTTACCGTCTGGTCCAACCTCTTTCTCGACAGGCCCCCGGCCCCCAAAGACCTCCTGCTGGTGCATGGCGGCGCGGGCGGGATCGGCTCCACCGCGATCCAGCTTGGCCGCGCCCTGGATTGCCGCGTCTTCACCACCTGCACCGGCAAGGACGACATCGACTATGTCACCAAACTCGGCGCCGAACGCGCCATCGACTTCAAGACCGAGGATTTCGTGCCGATCGTCCGCGAAGCGGGCGGCGCCAATCTCATCCTCGACATCATCGGCGGCGATTACGTGGCCCGCAACATCAAGGCCGCCCATGCCGACGCCCGCATCGTGCAACTCGCGTTCAACGGCGGCTCGAAGATGGAAATCGACCTGATGCCGGTGATGCTCAAGCGGCTCACCTATACCGGCTCGACCCTGCGCTCGCGCCCCGACACGTTCAAGACCCGCGTGGCGCAGGACCTCTTGGAAAAAGTCTGGCCGCTTCTGGCCGAGGGCACGGTCGGCACCTACACCCACAAGGTCTTCCCGTTCGAGGAAGCGGCGGCGGCGCACGCCTTGATGGAATCCGCCACCCACCGGGGCAAGATCCTGCTGCGCCCCTGACGCCCGTCGGACCGGCCAGGACTTTTGCAGAAAAAGTCCTGGCAAACGTCTTCACAAGACTTTTGCACCGCGCTCTTCGTCAATCCCGCTAGGCCAGGAAATGCGCGCCGACGCGTTACCTCCAGCGATACCGACGTGATACCGACGTCCCGTTTTCGGCCGAAACGCCTCCGTTAACCCAAGGCGTTTCGCCTTTGACCCGAGGCGTCGGTCAAAGCCGAAATTGGATAATGCGCCGCGATACACGGGGTGGTTTAGATTCAGGTTTGCCGCGCAACGTTTTGATCGTTAATGAAAAAGGGCAGCGCATGACTTGCGCCGCCCTTGACCTTCAATCACCGTTAACTCCCCGGTGATATCCCTTTGTTACTCGCCGGTAATGGACGCGGCGCCGACCTTTTCGATCAGCTTTTCATGCGCGACCTTCTGATTTTCGTGGAACGTGGCCAGATCCTCGCCCTTCATCATCGTCTCGCAGGTCAGGCCGTCGGACTTGCAGAACGCCTGCCATTCCTCGCTGTCGAACAGCTCCTGGAACAGGTTGGTGTACCATTCCACCGCTTCCGGATCCATGTCCGGCGGGCCGTTCACGGAGCGTTGCATGTAGTATTCGATCTCCACGCCCAGTTCCTTGGCCGTCGGCACGTCCGGGAAGGCCGGCATCCGCTCGGCGGTGAACTGCACCAGCGGCTTGGTGTTGCCCGCGCGGAAGAACTCCATCTGCTCGGCGGGATTGTTGACGGTGCTATCTATCTGATTGCCCACGAGGTTTTTCGCCACCGTGCCACCGCCCGGGAACGGGATGTAGGTCACGTCATAACCGAACTCGGCTTCCATCATCGCGGTCAGAACGCTGTCTTCCTGACCCGACCCGGTGCCGCCGACCTTCCAGTCCTTGCCCGCCTCGGACACGACGGCGTTGAAGCTCTCGAGATCGGTGATGTCCTCGCGGTCGGTGTTGACCCACAACAGGAACGTGTCCATCGCCATCAGCCCGATCGGGGTGAACTCGGTCACGTCGACGCCCAGATCCTCTTGGATGATGGGCGTGGTGTAGAAGCTGTTCAGCGTCATCATCACCACGTGGTTGTCGCCCGCCTTGTCCTGCAGATAGCGCAGCGCCTCGGCGCCCGAACCGCCCGGCTTGTTGATCGGGATGAACGGACGCGGGCTCAGGTCCTTCTTCTGGATAAGGCCCTGCAACAGGCGCGCGATCTGGTCAGCGCCGCCGCCGGTGCCGGCCATGATGATGAACTCGACCGGCTTTTTCGGCTGCCATTCCGCCAGCGCCGCCGGCGCCGTCAATGCCAGTGCGGACGCACTTGCAACAAGTAGCTTAAAGGTATTCATGGTTATCCTCCCTGTTGGTTTCCGGTCTTGGCCGGACTTGAGCCGATCCTCCTAATCAGCTGGCGATGTATGCAATGGTATTTAATTGCATACAGAAACCATTGCGTGAAATAAAATTTCGCACCACGGCAACAAATAACATGTCCAGACTCATTGCAAGGATTTCTTCGCCTTGCCGACCCGACTGCCGTGAGCGTCGAGGAAAATGGCATTCGGAAAAACTGAAAAGATACTTGGTAACAGATAGTTACGACAGATTATTCACGCAATACTTCAGCGAATATCAAAAGGGCAGCCCGCCTTTCGGACTGCCCTTCCTCGCGCGGTCTTACTCCGCCGCGGTTTTCTGCGGGTCGCCCACGGCGCCGCTGTCCAGCACCGCCTGCAGGTCGTCGCCCGCGTAGCCCAGCACGTCGCGCAGGATTTCCACCGTGTGCTCGCCCAGAAGCGGCGAGCGGGTCACCTCCACCGGGCTGTCGCTCAGCTTGATCGGGCAGCCCACCGACGCGTATTTGCCGCGCTTGGGGTGGTCCACATCGACGATGGTTCCGGTCGCCCGCAGCCCCTCGTCCTCGATCAGTTCCTTGGTCGACAGGATCGGGCCGACGGGGATGTTCAGCGGGTTGCAGATGTCCATCACCTCGAACTTCGTCTTGGTCATGGTCCAGTCTTCAATGGCCCCGAAGATCTCGTTCAGCTTGTCCAGACGCTCGGGCGGCGTGGCATAGCCCTCCTGCGTCTTCCACTCGGGCTTGCCGATCACGTCGCAGATCTGCTCCCACACCGCGGCCTGCGTGATGAAGTAGGTATAGGCGTTGGGGTCGTCCTCCCAGCCCTTGCACTTCAGGATCCGCCCCGGCTGACCGCCGCCCGAGTCGTTGCCCGCGCGCGGCGTCGCCTCGCCGAACTCGATGCCCTCGCCGTACTGGCTGTATTCCTTCAGCGGGCCCGCCTCCAGCCGCTGCTGGTCGCGCAGCTTGACGCGGCAGAGGTTCAGCACCCCGTCCTGCATCGGCGCCAGCACCTTCTGGCCGCGGCCCGTGCGCTCGCGCTGGAAGAGCGCCGTCATGATGCCGAGGCAGAGATGCAGGCCGGTGCCCGAGTCGCCGATCTGCGCGCCCGTCACCAGCGGCGGGCCGTCGCGGAAGCCGGTGGTCGAGGCCGAGCCGCCGGCGCATTGCGCCACGTTCTCGTAGACCTTGCAATCCTGGTACTTGCCGGGGCCGAACCCCTTGACCGAGGCCATGATGATGCGAGGGTTGATCTCCTGGATCCGCTCCCAGCTGAACCCCATCCGGTCCAGCGCGCCGGGGGCGAAGTTCTCGACCAGCACGTCGCATTCCTCGATCAGCCGGGTCAGCACCTGCTTGCCGGTCTCGTTCTTGGAATTGAGCTCGATCGAACGCTTGTTGTGGTTGAGCATGGTGAAGTACAGGCTGTCCGCGCCCGGCACATCCACCAGCTGCTGCCGCGTGGCATCGCCCACGCCGGGCCGCTCCACCTTCAGAACATCCGCCCCGAACCACGCCAGAAGCTGCGTGCAGGTCGGACCGGACTGCACATGCGTGAAGTCCAGGATCTTGATGCCGTCCAATGCTTTCATCAGGTCATTCCCCCATGTTTTTCGTGATTCCCGCGCGGGTCCAGACCTCGCGCACGTGGTCGTGCAGGCGCATCGTATGATCGCGCACGCGAGCCCCGGCGAGGTCTGCATCGCGCGCTTCCAACGCCTCGATGATTTCCATGTGATCCGCCACCGATTGCGGCACGCGGTCCTCCTCGGCCATGGACCGGCGGCGCACGGCGTGCATGTGCACGAACAGGTTCTCGGCCATGCTGGACAACAATTCACAGCCCGAAATTTCCAGGATTTTCTGGTGAAAGCGAATGTTGTCGTCGGAATATTCCGCGATATCCGCCCCCGTCTTGGAAACTGAGTATTTCGCCGCAATCGTGCGCAGGCTCGTGATCTCGCGGTCCGTGGCACGCTCGCAGGCCAGCCGGGCAGCCATGCTTTCCAGGGCGGCCCAGGCGATGATCATCTCCAGGATATCCGACAGAGTCTTGCGCTGCACGAAGATGCCGCGACGGGGGCGGACCTCCAAAAGGCCTTCCTGTTCCAGCCGTACCAGAACCTCGCGCAAGGGCGTGCGGGAGACGCCCAACTGGTCCGCAAGGCTGCGTTCGTCCAGCCGCAAATCCACGCTGTCGGAGTAAATGTCCATCTCGAGGATCGCTTCCCGCATCCGGTTATAGATGTGGTCCTTGAGCGTGACCGACGTGTCGATCGGATTGAGTTTCATGACGGCGCACCGGGTTTGAGTCGTTAAATCCGTAGTCTGGTATACCACGAACCAACGCAAATCAACGGCAAACTTTCGCGGATGCAGCAAGAATACCGCCCTGTCGCGGTGCAGACCGCCTTTCCCGAGGGTCAAAACAAAAGGGCCGGGAAACCCCCGGCCCTTCGCAAGTCATGATCTCGGCGAGAATTATTCCGCCGCCACCGCCTCTTCGGCCTTTTCCACCCGCACGGCCGAGTACTTGAACTCGGGGATCTTGCCATAAGGGTCGATGGCCGGGTTGGTGAGGATGTTCGCCGCCGCCTCGACATAGGCAAACGGCATGAAGACCATGTCCGGCGCAATTGCGCGGTCGGCCCGCGCCATCACGTCGATCGAACCGCGCTTGGTGGTGATCCGCACCATGCCGCCCGGCTCGACGCCCAGTTTGCGCAGGGTCGAGGGGTGCAGCGAGCAGTTCGCCTCGGGTTCAACCGCGTCCAGCACGCTGGCCCGGCGGGTCATCGAGCCGGTGTGCCAATGCTCCAGCTGCCGCCCGGTGGTCAGAACCATCGGATAGTCCGCATCCGGCAGGTCGTCGGGCGGGATCACGCTGGCCGGGGTGAACCGGGCGCGGCCCTCGGGGCGCGGGAAGGCATCGCCGAACACCACGGCCTGGCCGGGGTCCTCGGGGCTGAGCGACGGGTAGGTCACCGCCTCGCGCTCCAGCCGCTCCCAGGTGATGTTGTCGAGGCTGCGCATGTTGATCGCCATCTCGTTGAACACTTCGCTGGGATGCGTATAGGTCCAGTTCAGGCCGCAGCGCTTGGCCAGTTCGACCTCGATCCACCAGTCCTCTTTCGCCTCGCCCGGCGGCGGCACCGCCTGGCGCAGCATCTGCACCGTCCGGTTGGTGTTCGACACCGTGCCGGATTTTTCATAGAGGGCCGAGGCCGGCAGGATCACATCGGCATAGTTGGCCGTCTCGGTGATGAAGATGTCCTGCACCACAAGGTGATCGAGCATCGCCAGCGCGTCGCGGGCATGTTCCACGTCCGGGTCGCTCATCGCCGGGTTCTCGCCCAGAACGTACATCGCCTTGATGTGACCCTCGTGAACCGCATCCATGATCTCGGTGACGGTCAGGCCCTTCTCGCTGCTGAAATCGCCGGATTCCCAGACTTCGGTGAACGCCTTGCGCACGCCATCGTCGGTAACTGACAGGTAGTCGGGCAGGAACATCGGAATGAGGCCCGCGTCGGATGCGCCCTGCACGTTGTTCTGGCCGCGCAGCGGGTGAAGACCCGTGCCCGGTCGGCCCACGTGGCCGCACATCAGCGCCAGCGAAATCAGGCAGCGGGAATTGTCCGTGCCGTGAATGTGCTGGCTGACGCCCATGCCCCAGAAGATCATGCCGGACTGCGCCGTGGCGAATTCACGCGCCACTTCGCGCAGCGTCTCGGCTGGAATGCCGCAAAGCTCTTCCATCTTCTCGGGCGGGAACTGCGCCAGATGCGCCTTCTCGGCCTCCCAGTTCTCGGTGAACGCCTCGATATACTGCTGGTCGTAGAGCTCTTCTTCGACGATCACATGCATGATCGCGTTCAGCATGGACACGTCCGCGCCCGGCTTGAACTGCAGCATGTGGGTCGCGAAGCGCTTCATGCCCTGCCCACGCGGATCCATCACGATCAGCTTGCCACCACGCTTGGTGAACTGCTTGAAATAGGTGGCCGCAACGGGGTGGTTTTCCGTCGGGTTGGCCCCGATGATGATCGCCACGTCGGCATTCTCGATCTCGTTGAACGTCGCGGTCACCGCGCCGGAACCGACGTTCTCGATCAACGCCGCGACCGACGAGGCATGGCACAGCCGCGTGCAGTGGTCCACGTTGTTGTGGCCGAAACCCTGGCGGATGAATTTCTGGAACAGGTAGGCCTCTTCGTTGGTGCATTTCGCACTGCCGAAGCCGGCCACCTCGCGGCCCCGGCCCTTCAGGCCGTTTGCCGCCACGTCCAGCGCCTCGTCCCAGGAGGCCTCGCGGAAAAACTCGCGCCAGTTGCCCGGATCGACGTTCAGCCCCTTGGCCGGCGCATCCTCGCGACGGATCAAGGGCTTGGTCAGGCGGTGTGAGTGGTGGATATAGTCATAGCCGAACCGGCCCTTGACGCACAGGCGACCTTCGTTAGCGGGGCCGTTGATCCCCTCGACGTATTTCACCTTGTTGTCCTTGACCTTCATGCTGATCTGGCAGCCGACGCCGCAGAAGGCGCAGACGCTTTCGACCTCGCGGTCATAATCGGCGCTGTCGCCGACCTGCGCATCGTCCACCACGGTGGAGGGCATCAGCGCGCCGGTTGGGCAGGCCTGGACGCATTCGCCGCAGGCAACGCAGGTGCTTTCGCCCATCGGGTCGTCGAAATCGAACGTGGGAAAGCTGTCATGTCCGCGTCCGGCCATGCCGATCACGTCGTTGACCTGCACTTCGCGGCAGGCCCGGACACACAGGTTGCACTGGATGCAGGCATCCAGGTTGACGCTCATCGCCACATGGCTGTCATCCAAGAGCGGCACGCGGTCCTGTTCCAGCTTGGGAAAGCGGCTTTCCGACACGCCGGCCAGCTTGGCCATATCCCAAAGGTGGCTCGACTTGTCATGCGCCTTTTCCGGCTCGGGCTGGTCGGCGACAAGCATCTCCATCACCATCTTGCGCGCCGTTTCGGCCCGGTTGGAATTCGTGGTGACGTTCATGCCTTCGCTGGGTTCGCGGATACAGGAGGCGACAAGGTTCCGCTCGCCTTCCACTTCCACCATGCAGGCGCGGCAGTTGCCATCGGGGCGATACCCCGGCGCGGGCTTGTGGCACAGATGCGGGATTTTCAGACCCCGGCCATTGGCCACCTCCCAGATGGTCATGCCCTGCTCGGCTTCGACTTCCTTGCCATCGAGTGTGAACTTGATCGTGTCGGTCATGTCTTACACCTCGTCCGGGAAATGTTTCATCGTCAGGCGAATGGGGTTGGGCGCAGCCTGGCCCAGGCCGCAGATCGAGGCGTCGACCATGGTCTGGCTCAGCTCCTCCAACAGCGACTGATCCCATTTGTCCGCCTGCATCAGCTTCACGGCCTTTTCGCAGCCCACGCGGCAGGGCGTGCACTGGCCACAGCTTTCGTCCTCGAAGAACTTCAGCATGTTGATGGCAGCTTCCTTGGCGCTGTCCTTGTCCGACAGAACCACGACTGCAGCCGACCCGATGAACGACCCGTGCGGCTGCAACATGTCGAAATCGAGCGGCACATCGTCCATATGCGCGGGCAAAAGGCCCGAGGACGGACCGCCCGGCTGATAGGCTTTCAGAGTGTGGCCGTCCAGCATCCCGCCAGCGGCCTCGATGATGTCGAGAATGGTGGAGCCGGCCGGCAGCAGGTGCACGCCCGGGTTCTTGACCCGGCCCGATACCGAGTAGGAACGCAGGCCCTTGCGGTCGTTCTTTTCCACGCTCGACAGGATCTCGCCGCCCTCGCGCAGAACGCGGGTCACCCAGTACAGTGTCTCGACGTTGTTCACCAGCGTCGGCTTGTTGTAGACGCCGACCTGCGCCACGAAAGGCGGGCGGTGACGCGGCAACCCGCGCTTGCCCTCGATCGATTCGATCATCGCGCTTTCTTCGCCGCAGATATAGGCCCCCGCGCCGCGGCGCAGTTCGATATAACCTTGCTCGACGATTCCCGCGTCTTCCAGCGCCTTGATCTCCTTGGCGAGGATCTTCAGCACAGCGGGATATTCGTCGCGCATGTAGATGAAACAGGTCTTCGCCTCGACCGCCCAGGCGGCGATCAGCATGCCCTCTAGAAACAGATGCGGCGTCCGCTCAAGGTAATAGCGGTCCTTGAACGTACCCGGCTCGCCCTCGTCCCCGTTGACGGCCAAGTAGCGCGGCCCGGCCTCTGCCCGCACGAAACCCCATTTCTTGCCCGACGGGAAACCGGCCCCGCCAAGGCCGCGCAGGCCGGAATCCAGCAATGTCTGCTGAATGGTCTCGAAGTCGCCACCCTTGCGGATTTCCGCCAGCTTCTCGTAGCCACCCTCGGCCCGGTAGGCCGCGAAATCCTCGTAATCGGGCACATGCGTGTGGGTGTCGTCCGCTGCAATCGCCGCCTCGACCTTCTCCACCGTCGCGTTGTCGATGTGATTATGGCCCAGTTCCAGCACCGGCGCGGTATCGCAGCGCCCCATGCAGGGCGCGCGCAGCACGCGCACCTGGCTGGGGTCCATGCCATCCTCCAGCGCGGTCTTCAACTGTTGCGCTCCGGCCAGTTCGCAGGACAGCGAATCGCACACCCGAATGGTCAGCGCGGGCGGCGGAACCTCGCCTTCCTTGACAACGTCGAAATGCGCATAAAACGTTGCAACTTCATAGACTTCGGCCTGCGAGATGCGCATTTCCTCGGCCAAGGCGCGAAGATGCGCAGCTGACAGATGGCCGAACTTGTCCTGGATCAGGTGCAGGTATTCGATCAGCAGGTCACGCCGTCTCGGGGCGTCGCCCAGAAGGTCGCGAACCTCTTCCCACGCCTGATCCTCGAGCTGCCGGCCTTTGGGCGTACGCCGCCCCTTGCCTTTGCCCGATTTCCAGACGCCGCTGCGATCATCAAGTGCCATGTGGACCCTCCCGTTGCTGGGAGCACACTAAGGCATACCATTTCCAATCAAAATTCGTATGATTCAAATCCACGATAAGCGGGCCTTATCGCAGCACCTCTTTCAGCGCCTGCACCGTGCGCAGCGCCGGGCCACGATCCGCCGTCACGAGGCTGAGGGATTTGTGCACTTCGGGCTCCACCAGCGGCAGGATGCGCACCGACCTCGGCGCGCCGGTATTCTCGACCAGCACCTTCGGCACCACCGTTGCCGCCGCGCCCTGGATCGCCATCACCACGCCCGCCGTCAGGCCCGACAATTCCGCCACCACGCGCGGCCGCGTGCCCACATCCTGGAACACGGTGTCGATGATATGCCGGTTCTGCATTCCCGGCTCCAACAGGCAAAGCGGCAGCGCCCCCGCCTCTTTCCAGGTGATCTCGGTCTTGTCGTCATCCACCATCTGCGCCGGCACCAGCAGCACGTATTCCTCGTCGTCGATCGGCATCACGCTCAGGAAACTGTGAATGGCACTCTCGGAGTTGGCGCTGTCGGTATAGGTAATCCCGGCATCGTAGGTGCCGGCCTCCAACCCGTGCAGAATGGCCAACGAGTTCATCGTCTTGACCCGCACGGTGATCCCCGGATTGGCCTCGCGCAGACGGATCACCGTCTTGGCCGCAAGCGCCGTCGCAGTCGGGATCACCGCCAGCGACAGGACACCTGTCACGTCGCCCGGCTCGGCGCTGAACTCGGTCTCCAGCCGCTTCACATCCTCGAGGATCTGAAGCGCATGGCGCACGATGCTCTCGCCGTCGGGCGTCAACCCCTGAAAGCGGTTGCCCCTATGCACGATCTTGGTCTCGAGGTGCTCTTCCAGCTTGGCAATCCGCATGGAAAATGCGGGTTGCGACACGCCGCATTCCTCGGCGGCGCGGGCAAAATGTTTCTGCCGCGCCAGCGCGGTCAGAAATTGCAGATCTTTGAGGTCAAGCACGCGCGCTCCATCTTCGGCAGCCAGTCGTGCCGCGTTAAATCAAGCCCCGCGCCGGATGTCTATTCAAACCGGCACGTTGCCGGATCACACCGGGCTGCCCACCTGCCCGAAGATCTGCGCCGCGTGTTTCGCCAGGTAAATGCGCAGCCAGGGCGTATAGATGTCCGGCATGCTTTGCGCCCACTCGGCCAGTTCGTCCAGATCGACCCAGGCCGTGTCGATCACTTCATCCGGGTTCGGATGCACGGCGATACGCTCCGGCACCGTCGCCACGAAGACATCGACCAATTCATGTTCCACGAGGCCGCCGCCGACATCGGCGCGGTATTCGATCTGGTCGCGGTAGTCCAGCGCCAGGCCCTCGATGCCCAATTCCTCGTTCAGCCGCCGCACCGCGCAGGCCTCGGGGTCTTCGCCCCAGTTCGGATGGGTGCAGCAGGTATTCGCCCACAGGCCCGGCGTGTGGTACTTGCTGAAAGCGCGCCGCTGGATCAGCACGTCGTTGCCGCAAAGAACGAAGACGGACACGGCCTTGTGCCGCAGTCCACGCTCGTGCGCCTCCAGCTTTTCGACAGCCACCAGGTCGCCACCGATCCATGTCGGGATCATGACGCTCATGTATAGCCCGCCGGCACCAGGCGCGTCAGGTGCGCCAGGTTCTTCAACCCGATCTTGAGGTGGGCCATGGGGCGGGCCTTGACCAGTTTCTTGTTCATGTACGCCTCGAAGGTCAGACGCTGCACGTCGATGTCATGGCACAGCGACACGAACCGCTCGCGCCGCTCGTCCGACTTGTAATAGGCATTCTGCATCGAGGCCAGCACCCGGAACACCGTCTTGTGCTCTTTCATGAAAAGCTGCCGCGCCAGCCGCAGGTCCTTGACCCGCCCCGAGGCCAGGGTCGCCGCCGCTGCCGTGGCCGCAACGCGCCCGCCCGCCATGGCATAGTAGATCCCCTCTCCGGAACTGGGCGCCACCACACCCGCCGCGTCGCCGGCCAGAACAACGTCTTTGCCGTTGTCCCAGCGGTCGAGCGGTTTCAGCGGGATCGGCGCGCCTTCCTTGCGGATCGTCTCGCACTCGGCCAGCCCACTGGCGATACGCAGGTCTGCGGTGGCCTGCTTCACGTCCACCTCCTTGACCAGCGATCCCATGCCGACGCTGGCCGATTTGCCGTGCGGAAAGACCCAGCCGTAGAAATCGGGGCTGATCCGACCGTCATAGATCACGTCGCAGCGGGCCGGATCGTATTCGCCGACCTTTCCGGGGGCCGCGATGATCTCGTGATACGCGATCACATAGGGGATACGGTCGCCGCCCTCGACCTCGTCCCGCGCCACGTTCGACCGCGCGCCATCCGCGCCGATCACCAATTTGCAGGGAAGTTCATGCTCATCTCCGCTGACCTTTTCGCGATAGATGACCTTTACCTGCCCGTTTTCGCGCTCGATCCGCCTGTAGGTTCCGGTGGCCCGCACCGCGCCCGCGGCCTCGGCCCGGACGCGCAGGAACTCGTCGAAATCCTCGCGGTCCACCATGCCGACAAATCCGTTCTCGATGGGGATATCCACCTTGCGTCCGGTCGGAGAGATCATCCGCGCCGTGGTGATCTTGGCCACCAGCAGATCCTCGGGAATGTCGAAATCCGCAATCAGGCGCGGCGGAATCGCCCCGCCACACGGCTTGATGCGCCCCGCCCTGTCAAGCAGCGCCACCTTGTGCCCGGACCGCGCCAGATCCTCGGCCGCCGTGGCCCCGCTCGGGCCGCCTCCTACCACCACAACGTCATACATCGCTCATTCTCCCGGTTGCAGCAGCGGCGCGTAAGGCCGGTGCAGGATGCGCACCGCGACCAGCGCGGCGGCCAAGAAAAGCACGGCCTCGAGACCGAAGACGGCGGCATAGGCCGCGCCGTCGCTCATGAAGCTCCGCGCCACGTCAAGGGTGCCCGTGGCGATCAGCCCGGCCAGACCGGCGGCCACCGCTTGGGCCGCGCCAAAGACGCCCATACGGGTGCCGGTCGCACCTTCCTGCGCTGCGGCAAGACGCATCATCGACCCGATGGCGCCAACGACGAACAGACCGTTGCCCAGCCCCAGGATGACCGTGAACGGCACCAGCGCCGCACCCGCGCCAAGGCCCATCAGGCCCACCGCAGAGACCACGCAGCCGGTGACAGCCCATGTCCGCAAGCTGCCCAGCCTGAACGTCGAAAACGCTCCGGCCATCAGCATCCCCAATAGCGCAGCACCGTCCTTGCCACCCGACAGCTTGGTCGATTCGTCCGGTGTCAGCCCGTGGATATGGCCTGCAAAAGGCTCCAGCACCAATTCACTAAGGTAGAAGGCCAGGATCGACAGGAACACGAACCCGGTAAAGGCCTTCGCCGCCGGGTCGGCCCAGGTCGCTCTCAACGCGGGACCCAAGGTCGGCTCCTGCGGCGCAGGGACGGATCCCAGCCGTCTTTCGACGCCCCAGGTCGCGATCAACGCCGCCACGAAACAGGCCGCAGCCACGACCGGCACAACCATCATCAGGCGCTCCGGGCTGTAGGGTTTCAGCGCGATGCCCGCACCCACCGATGCCGCAATCGCCCCGGCGATCAGCATCAGCCAGGCGAACGTGGCGGCCGCGCCCTTCTTTTCATCCGGCGCGGCTGTCGCCAGCAGCGCCAGGAAGGACGTCCCCGCCGCCCCGATACCGAAGCCGATCAGCGCATAGGATATGATCCAGACCGCAATCGCCACCTGCGTGCTCGGCGCAAAGGCGATTCCCCAAGCCGTCAGCACCAGACCCGCGCCCACGACAAGCGTGCCGCCCAGGATGAATGGCGTCCGCCCGCCCCTGGCATCCGAGCGATGGCCCCAGACCGGCCGTGACAATTGAACGGCGTAATGCAACGCCACCAGGAACCCCGGCAGCAAGGCGGGCAAGGCCAGTTCCACCGTCATAAGGCGGTTGAACAGGTTGACCGGAAGCGCGGCCATCCCGCCAATCGCGGCATTGGCCAGGCACAATCGCGCGATACCGCCCCATCCCAGGGTCATACCAGCCCCCTCAGGGCGAACGCCGCCACCATCATTCCGCTGACATAGAGCGTGACGCCCGTGCCGTTGTACCAGGGCGCCCGGCCCTTGGGGTCAGACAGAAGCACCCGCATCGCCCAGACCTGCAAGGCCAACAACGCGGCGATGGCAGCCGCGTGCCACACCTGCCCCCAGCCCGCCAGCAGCGCGATCACAGCGACCTGCGGCACGGCCATGATCCAGCAGGCCACCCGCGCCGCGCGCGCCGGCCCCAGCGTGACCGGCAGCGACTTCACGCCAGTCTGACGATCGCCCTCCAATGCCTTGAAATCGTTGAGTGTCATTATGCCGTGTGCCCCGATGGCGTAAAGCAGCGCCAGCAACACGATCTGCCATGCCGGCGCGCCGGATGACAAAACGGCCGCCCCCGTGAACCAAGGCAGTCCTTCGTAGCACAGCCCGACGAGACCCGGCCCCCACCAGCCCGATTTCTTCAGCCGGACAGGCTCGGCCGAGTAGGCCCAGGCCGCCAGGACCCCAAACACCGTCGCGGCAAACCCCCAGGGCCCCAGTGTCGCCCCCAGGGCCAATGCCGCAGCGCTCATGACCAGCGCGATCCACAGCCCCCACCGCCCGGGAATCCGGCCCGAGGGGATCGGGCGATACGGCTCGTTGATGGCATCGACATGCCGGTCGCACCAGTCGTTGGCCGCCTGGCTCATGCCGCAGACCACCGGCCCTGCAAGCACCATGCCGATCAGCACCAGCCAAGGCGCAGAAAGGACGGGCACGCCGCTGGAGACCACACCGCAAAGATACGCCCAGACCGGCGGGAACCACGTGATCGGCTTGATCAGGGTCAGGATGGCGCGCGCTTCGGGCCAGCGTCGCGGCGCGCGTATGTCAAGCGAGACACTCATAGTGTCAAGTATGGTTTACATATCGGATTCGGGAAAGGTCTTTTTTGGCGCTAAGAACGATGGGAAGATGAAATCCCGTCAGACCGGGTGTGCCAAAAGCTTCGTCAAAGCTTTTTCGCGCCTACTCGTCACTATTCGAGTTGATCAATCCGTGCTTGCGCAGCTTGACGTAAAGGCTCTGCCGCGACAGACCCAGCATTTCGGCCGCGGCGACGCGGTTGTTTCCGGTCAGTTGCACCGCTGTCTCGATACACAGCTTCTCGATCACGTCCGACGTGGCCGAAACAAGCTCTTTCAGCGACGCCGTACCGACCAGGTCCATGACGTTCTTCATGGCCTCCTCGCTGACAACGCTGCCGAATTCCGTCTCGCCGGCCTCATTCATGGCAGTGTTGCGCAGGATAAAACCGAAACCGAAATCTCCAGAGGGATTGCGTAGCCGCGCCACCGATACGTCCACGTGCGCCCGGGTCCCCACAAGGCTGGCAACCTGTGTGGAATAATTGCGCAACCGCCCCTGCTTGGTCGCCGTTTCCAGCATGAGCTTCGTATCGACTGCCCCACGCACAAGGAAGTCCGAAACGTTGGCATCGCGTACATCCCGCAGCTGTGCTGCATCGGCCATGGTCAGGAACGCCTCGTTCGCATCGCGGATCACGCCCTTCCCGTCCGTGATCACGATCGCATCGCTGGTGGCGGCGTAGAGAGCCCCCATGACAACGCCGGATTCAGCTGTCGTCCCCGCCTTGCCGTCTGCCGACCGTAGGTGGCACAGGATGAACAGGTCGCCCGCCGCGCGGAAGAACTCCGGATGAAGCGTCACGTCGCGTTCATTGCGACGGGCCACAAGGTTGATGCCCCGCACCTCGCGTGATCCCGCCGCGGCGCGCATCGCCTCGATCAGCTCTTCCCGGCGGCGTCCATCGAACGCCTGCGCCAGCGACGATCCGCTCAGCGTTTCGGGATTGGCCCCCAAGAGCATGGCTGCGGCGCCGTTGAGGTCGCGAATCCGGCCTTTTTCCGGTTCCACCAGAATCAGCGGCGTCTCGGACGCCTGCAGGACCACATTGTAGAATGTCTGCTCCCCGCGCAGCCGCTGCTGATCCCGTTCGCGCGCGGTCTGTTCCGAGACAAGACGCTGCTGCACCTCGGCAATAGGCTGCATGTCTCGTCCCAGCAACAGCAGCCCGCCGCTTCTGTAAACCCTGTGCAGCGTGTAGCGGATGGGGAATTCCCAGGTCGCGTTATCGACGTGGTTCAACTCCAGCGCCCTCGGTGTCATGTCGGGATCGGCCTGCATGGCCGCCACGCGCAAATCGAACTTTTCCTTGCTTTCGAACGTCAGGAAATTCTTGAACGGCCGTCCAACCCAATGATCGAGGCACCCCAGGGACGGACAGTCCGGGTTGACCGAAATGCCTGCAACCTCGCCATCGTCGGATACGTAGACGGCCATGTCACCGGCCTGCTCGACGATGTTCTGCACCTCTGTTGGGTCGGGCAAGGCTCCCGCACGCAGTCTCTCAGACTTCCGACTCTCTCGGGTCACCAGACCACTCCACCATTCCCCAAATCAAGGAGCATCAGATCGCGCCGCTGAAAGGCACTGCCTCTGCTGCACTTGACAGCCCACATTTCTCGATCACTTCACGTGCATTGCGAACCGCATGATCCGCGCCCGTTCTTGAAACGGCCTTCGGATCTACCTCGACAGCTCGCCCCCCGATCACGATAGGTGGTACATAATCAGCATTTGAACGCAGGTAGTCTATGAGTTCAGTGGTTTTTTCAACCGAATTCCGCGTCGCGATCGAAATTCCGATCATCGCAAAGCGGCGGGTGCCCGAAAGTGCGGCCAATTCCTCTTTCGTCAGGCCGATCGCCATGTGCACCCAAAGGCCGTGCCTGCGCAGGTTATCCGCGGCCACGAAGGCCCCAAGCGCGTGCTGTTCGAACTGCGGCACGACCATCAGGGCCGATTGCCCAAGGGGAATGCTACGGTCGCTCCAACGCCCCGGTACGTCGGCCTGGTGTTCGCGAAACAGGCTCTGCAGCCGCGAGGCGCCGACAGTGACGTCGACAAAACTTGCCCGATCACTGACCCAGAGCTCACCAAGAAATGCCGAGGCCGCGGGAATGTAAGACTGGAAGACCTCTTCGGTGCTGACACCGCTCGCGACAAGCGAGGCCATGACCGCACGGTAACTGCTGCTCGAGTCGGACATCAGCGCTTCGCACAGCCTCTCGACCCATTGCTCCCGCGTCCGCGGTTCGGCGCGCTCCTTGTTCGATATGACGGTGCGCAGAGCCGACTCCACCAAGAACCGAATGGCCGGCTGCTGGGATTTTGAAAGGCCGTGGCCCTTTCTGTCAGCAGAGTCTTCCACGCGCATCTCCCCCGCGTTTGGCAACATGAGTACGTCGCGGTAACGCCGACTCCCAGGTTGACCCTCCCACTGTGCGCCTGCGCGTGTGCAATGTCAATTTTTCCTGACATGCACGCTTAGGAAGATAACTCAACCCACTGTTTTCAGTGTGTTTGTTTCGCATCTGATATATTCCGATGACGTGCGAACCGCTTGAAAAACAGGGCTCACCGACTCGTCGCAATGGCTATTTTTGTCGACACAACCTAACGCCCCAATGTGTAAATTTTAGTTGACACTTCTGCGCGCCAGACCCTAGCATCACCCTAGGACCTCATGGCCCAGGAGGGGGAGCCCATGTCGCTGCCAGCGCCACCAAAAGCGAACCAGGGCCTGCTCTACACACCCGAGCAGCGCGCCCGCCGCGACTCCAGCATCTGGACGCTTGTGCAAGGCATTCTTGCGCCCGCCCAGTTCCTGGTTTTCCTGGTCTCTCTCGGCCTTGTCCTCAGATACCTGTCGACCGGCGAGGGATACGCTTTGGCCACATGGTCGATCCTGATCAAGACAGGATTTCTCTACCTGATCATGGTCACAGGGGCGATCTGGGAAAAAGTCGTTTTCGGTCAATACCTTTTCGCCGAATCCTTCTTCTGGGAAGACGTGTTCAGCTTCGCGGTCATTGCCCTTCACACGGCCTATATCTGGGCACTTTTCACGGCCTACCTGCCGCCCCAGGGGCTGATGTTGCTCGCCCTTGCGGCCTACGCCGCATACGCCATCAACGCCACCCAGTTCGTACTCAAATTACGTGCCGCGCGACTGCAATCTGCAGTCCTGTCAGAGGTGCCGGCATGACCGACGACTCCACGCCTCTTCCGGCCACCGGATGCCGCGACGCCCCGGTCCTGAAACAGCGCGGCCAGCACGAGGTCTTCTGCGGCCTGACGGGAATCATCTGGTTGCACCGCAAGATGCAGGATGCCTTCTTCCTGGTCGTCGGCTCCCGCACCTGCGCGCACCTGCTGCAATCCGCCGCCGGCGTGATGATCTTTGCGGAACCGCGCTTCGGCACCGCGATTCTCGAGGAAACCGACCTGGCCGGCCTGGCCGATGCGCAAGTCGAGCTTGAGCGCGAGGTCGCCCGCCTTCTGGAACGCCGCAAGGACATCCGCCAGCTCTTCCTCGTGGGCTCCTGCCCGTCCGAGGTGATCAAGCTGGACCTTGCTCGCGCGGCAGAAAAGCTGTCGCTGCAACACGCCCCCCATGTGCGGGTGCTGAACTACTCGGGCTCCGGCATCGAGACCACCTTCACCGAGGGCGAGGATGCCTGCCTCGCCTCGATGGTCCCGGTCCTGGCCGACACCGACGACCGCCAGCTTCTCGTGGTGGGCGCACTGCCCGACGTGGTCGAGGACCAGATGCTCGACCTTCTGTCCAAAATGGGCATCGACAACGTGAAAGTGCTGCCAGCGCGTCGCGCCGACAGCACTCTCGCGGTTGGTCCCAACACCTCTTTCATCCTCACCCAGCCTTTCCTTGGCGGCACCCTCGCCGCACTTGGAGAGCGCGGGGCGCGTCACATTCCTGCGCCTTTCCCGTTCGGCGAAGAAGGCACCACCGCGTGGCTTCGCGCCGTGGCAATGGAGTTCGGTGTCGACATCACCCTGTTCGACACTGTAACACACGCGCCCCGCGCACGGGCCAAAAAAGCGATCTCGCAGGCGGCGGAGAAACTGGCCGGCAAGTCCGTCTTCTTTTTCCCCGACAGCCAGCTCGAGATCCCGCTGGCCCGGTTTCTCACCCGTGAATGCGGGATGACCGCCATCGAAGTCGGTGCACCTTACATCCACAAAGGCGTTGTCGGCCCAGATCTCGACCTGCTGGAAGAAGGCCCGACGCTGTCCGAAGGGCAGGATGTCGAGATGCAACTCGACCGCTGCCGCGCGGCGCAACCCGACCTGACGGTCTGCGGCCTTGGCCTCGCCAACCCGTTGGAAGCGGAAGGTCTGGCCACCAAGTGGGCCATCGAACTGGTCTTTACCCCGGTGCATTTCTACGAACAGGCCGGTGACCTTGCCGGTCTCTTCTCGCGCCCCCTCAACCGCCGCGCCAAGCTGCGGCTGGAGGCGGCGGAATGAAGCTGTCGGTCTGGACATACGAAGGCCCGCCGCATGTCGGCGCATTGCGCGTCGCCACCGCGATGAAGGGCCTGCACTACGTCCTGCACGCGCCGCAAGGCGATACCTATGCCGACCTTCTCTTCACCATGATCGAGCGGCGCAACCATCGCCCGCCTGTCACTTATACGACATTTCAGGCCCGCGATCTGGGCGCAGACACGGCAAACCTTTTCAAAACCGCGGCTCAGGCCGCCTATGACCGTTTCAAACCGCAGGCGATGATCGTCGGCGCCTCCTGCACCGCGGAACTCATCCAGGACGACCCCGGCGGCATGGCCGAACAGATGGGCCTGCCTTGCCCGGTCATTGCGCTGGAACTCCCGAGTTACCAGCGCAAGGAAAACTTCGGCGCTGATGAAACGCTGTTCCAGCTGGTGCGCCACCTCGCCCGCCCGATGGAGCGCACGGGCCATGTGACAGCCAACCTGATCGGCCCAACCGCGCTTGGCTTTCGCCATCGCGACGACATAACCGAGGTGACCGCCCTGCTCGAGGACATGGGCATCTCGGTCAATGTCTGCGCACCGTTCAACGCGACGCCCGAGGACCTCACCCTGCTGGGGGCCGCGCATTTCAACGTACTGATGTACCCTGAAACCGGCGAGGCCGCCTGCCGCTGGATGGAACGTGAACTGAACCAGCCGTTCACCAAGACCGTCCCTATCGGCGTCGGCGCCACCCGCGATTTCATCGCCGAGGTGGCCGAAATCACGGGGCACGAGCCATATCTCGACGACAGCCGCCTGCGCCTCCCGTGGTACTCCGCCTCGGTCGATTCCACCTACCTCACCGGCAAGCGCGTGTTCCTTTTTGGCGACGGCACGCATGTCGCCGCCGCCGCCCGCGTCGCGCGTGACGAGATGGGGTTCGAGGTGGTGGGCCTTGGCTGCTTCAACCGCGAAATGGCCCGCCCGATCCGCGCTCTGGCACGCGACTACGGCGTCGAGGCGCTGATCACCGACGACTATCTCGACGTCGAACAGCGCATCGAGGAACTGGCGCCAGAGATGATCCTCGGAACGCAGATGGAACGCCATATCGGCAAGCGCCTCGGCATCCCCTGCGCCGTCATCTCCGCCCCCGTCCACGTTCAGGATTTCCCGGCCCGTTACAGCCCGCAAATGGGTATCGAGGGCGCGAACGTCATCTTCGACACCTGGGTGCACCCGCTCGTCATGGGGCTGGAAGAGCACCTGCTGCACATGTTCCGCGACGATTTCGAATTCCACGACGACGCGGGCGCCAGCCACCATGGGCACAAGGCCAAACCCGCGACGCAGCCTGAAAAGGCTGAGGAGCCGCAGCCCGCCAATGACAACACCTCCATCACCTGGCTCGCCGACGCCGAGAAGGAGCTGAAGAAGATTCCCTTCTTCGTGCGCGGCAAGGCCCGCCGCAATACCGAGACCTTCGCCGCCGAGCGCGGCGTCACGCAAATCAGCCTCGACACGCTTTACGAGGCAAAGGCCCATTATGCGCGATGACGCCATGATAACCCGGCCTTACAAGGTCGTAATTCTGACGCTGGACAGCCACGCCGCAGGGCCGTGCGAACGCGCGGCACTCAATCTCGGCATGGACTTCCCGGGGCTGGAGCTCAAGGTCCACGCAGCCGCCGAATGGGGCGAAAGCGACGCCGCGCTGGCCGCCGCCCGCGCCGACATCGCCTCGGGCGACATTCTCATCGCCAACCTTCTCTTCCTCGAAGACCACATCAACGCGATTCTGCCCGACCTCAAGTCGCGGCGCGAGGATTGCGATGCGCTGGCCGGCATCATCGCGGACGCCAAGATCGTGCGCCTGACCCACATGGGCACGCTCGACATGCAGGCGCCCGAATCCGGCACCCGCAAGCTGATGAAAAAGCTGCGCGGCCAGACCAAGCAGAATGTCGACAGCGGCGCCAAGAAGATGAAGATGCTGCGCCGCCTGCCGCGCATCCTCAAGCTCATCCCCGGCAAAGCGCAGGACCTGCGCGCCTGGTTCCTGGTGATGCAGTACTGGCTGGGTGCGTCGGACGAGAACGTCGAGGGGCTGATCCGCTTCCTGATCTCGCGCTACTGCCGTCACGACGACTGGCGCGGCGCGCGCGTGGCCCTGCCGGTGGAATACCCCGATACCGGGCTGTATCACCCCGACCTGCCCAACCGCATCACCACCGATCCCGCCGACCTGCCCGGCCACATCCCCGGCGCGCCCACCGTGGGCCTTCTGATGATGCGCTCCTACGTGCTGTCGGGCGACACAGCCCATTATGACGGCGTCATCCGCACACTTCATGGCCGCGGCCTCAACGTGTTGCCCGCCTTCGCCGGCGGTCTCGACGGGCGCCCGGCCATCGACGCCTTCTTCCGCACCGAGCGTGGCCCCAAGATCGACGCGCTGGTGTCCCTCACCGGCTTCAGCCTCGTCGGCGGCCCGGCCTATAACGACAACGACGCGGCCATTTCCGTGCTCAAGGACCTCGATCTTCCCTACATCGCCGCCCACCCGCTGGAATTCCAGACGCTGGGCCAATGGGCCGCCTCGCCCCAGGGCCTCGGCCCGATCGAGACCACGATGCTGATCGCCCTGCCGGAACTCGACGGCGCGACCTGCCCCACCGTTTTCGCCGGCCGCCACGGCCCCGAAGGCTGCGACGGATGCCGTCACAAATGCCGCGCCGCGCCCGATGCCAAGTCCATGGCTCCCTGCCCCGAGCGCATCGACAGCCTGGTCGAGAAGACCGAACGCCTGATCCGCCTGCGCCGCCGCAAGCTGGCCGAAAAGAAAGTCGCCATCGTCCTCTTCGGCTTCCCGCCCAACGCGGGCGCCGTGGGTACCGCCGCCTATCTGTCCGTATTCGAGAGCCTGCACAACACCATGCGGGAAATGCAGGCCCAGGGCTACAACGTCGAGGTACCCGAAACCGTAGACGCCCTGCGCGCCGCCGTCCTGCAAGGCAACGCCGCCCAATACGGGCAAGAGGCCAATGTCGCCGCCCATGTCAGCGCCGACAGCATCGTGGCAAACACGCCCCACCTCTCCGAGATCGAAGAGGTTTGGGGCCCCGCCCCCGGCAAGGTGCAATCCGACGGGCGCGGCGTCTTCGTGCTGGGTCAGGACTTCGGCAACGTCTTCGTCGGCGTCCAGCCTGCCTTCGGCTACGAAGGCGATCCGATGCGCTTGCTGTTCGAGCGCGGCTTCGCACCCACCCATGCCTTCGTGCAATTCTACCAATGGCTGCGCAACACCTACCAGGCCGACGCGATCCTTCATTTCGGAATGCACGGCGCGCTGGAATTCATGCCCGGCAAGCAGGCGGGTGTCGGCGCCCGCGACTGGCCCGACCGCCTCATTGGCGAGATGCCCAACATCTATCTTTACGCCGCCAACAACCCGTCCGAGGCCAGCCTCGCCAAGCGCCGCTCCGGCGCCGTCACCATTTCGCACCTCACCCCGCCCCTGGCCACCGCCGGTCTCTACAAAGGCCTGGCCGAGCTGAAAGACAGCCTGACCCGCTGGCGCGCCACGCGCCCCGGTGCGTCTGAGCGCGCCGATCTGGAATCCCTCATCGCCGAACAGGCCGAGGCGGTGGATCTGGGCGACACCGACCCTGAAACGCTCTGGCTGAAACTGCTGGAAACCGAGGATGCGCTGATCCCCGAAGGGCTGCACGTCGTGGGCCGGCCTATGTCCGACACGGCTCGCGCCGAGTATCTCGACCTCATGGCCGACGCCGATGCCGAGACCCGCGCCACCGCCGACAAACACCTGAAGCAAAGCACCGAGATCCCAGCCATCCTCCATGCACTTGCTGGCGGCTACACCGCGCCGGTGCATGGCGGCGACCTCATCCGTTCGCCCGATATCCTGCCCACGGGCCGCAACATCCATGCGTTCGATCCGTTCCGCATGCCGTCGGAATTCGCCTGCCGCGAAGGGACGGCACAGGCGCAACTTCTGCTGGACACCCACAAGACCCTGCCGCGCACCGTGGCGATCGTCCTCTGGGGCTCCGACAACATCAAATCCGACGGCTCGCAACTGGCGCAGGCGCTGGCGCTCATGGGCGCCAAGCCCCGCTTCGACAGTTTCGGCCGCCTCTGCGGGGCGGACCTGATCCCACTTGCGGAACTGGGCCGTCCACGCATCGACGTCATCATGACCCTCTCGGGCATCTTCCGCGACCTTCTGCCTTTGCAGACCAAGCTGCTGGCCGAGGCCGCGCTCAAGGCCGCGCAGGCAGATGAGCCGGTCGAACAGAATTTCATCCGCGCCCACGCGCTGGCCTATGCGGAAAAGATTGGCTGCGACCTGCAAACCGCCGCCCTGCGCGTCTTTTCCAATGCCGAGGGCGCCTATGGCTCGAACGTCAACATGATGGTCGACAGCTCGGCCTTCGATGACGAGGACGAGCTGGCCGACGCGTATCTGTCGCGCAAGTCCTTCGCCTACGGCGTCGACGGCAAAGCGGCGGCCAACGACAAGCTGCTGCAAACCGCGCTTGGCGACGTCGAACTGGCCTACCAGAACCTCGAGTCCGTCGAACTGGGCGTCACCACGGTCGACCACTATTTCGACACGTTGGGTGGCATCTCCCGCGCGGTCAAACGTGCCCGCGGCGGAGAAGAGGCCGCGATCTACATCTCCGACACCACCCGCGGCGCGGGCAAGGTACGCACGCTGGCCGATCAGGTCTCGCTGGAGTCCCGCTCGCGGGCCCTGAACCCCAAGTTCCACGAGGCGCTCCTGCAACACGGTGCCGAAGGTGTCCGCCAGATCGAAAGCGCCTTCACCAACACGATGGGCTGGTCTGCCACCACCGGACAGGTCGAACCGTGGGTCTACCAGCGCCTCAGCGAGACCTTCATCCTCGACGCGGACATGCGCCAGCGGTTGGCGGATCTCAACCCGACAGCGTCCTCGCGCATGGCCAACCGCCTGCTCGAAGCCCACGACCGCTCCTATTGGCAGCCCGATGAGGACACCCTCTCGGCCCTGCGCAACGCCGCCGACTCTCTCGAAGATCACCTCGAAGGAGTCGCAGCAGAATGACACGTAACCCCGAAAGGACAGGCGACACATGAGCCCTCGCGACGACATTCCGGCCCTCAGGGGCCAAGACGGCGAAGGATCGGTTCAGGTTCACCAGGACCCATCGATGAAGATCGAAGGGGCCAAGGTCTTTTCCGTCTACGGCAAGGGCGGGATCGGCAAGTCCACCACGTCCTCGAACCTGTCGGCGGCCTTCGCCAAGATGGGCAAGCGCGTGCTTCAGATCGGCTGCGACCCCAAGCATGACAGCACCTTCACCCTGACCGGCCGCTTGCAGCCCACGGTGATCGACATCCTGAAAGAGGTCGATTTCCACCCCGAAGAACTGCGCCCGGAGGATTTCGTGGCCGATGGCTGGGGCGGCGTCAAATGCGTCGAGGCAGGCGGTCCGCCCGCCGGCACCGGCTGCGGCGGCTATGTCGTGGGCCAGACCGTCAAGCTGCTGAAACAGCACCACATGCTGGAAGACACCGACGTGGTGATCTTCGACGTGCTGGGTGACGTGGTCTGCGGCGGCTTTGCAGCCCCCCTGCAACACGCCGACCGCGCGGTGATCGTCACCGCAAATGACTTCGACAGCATCTACGCCATGAACCGCATAATCGCCGCGGTGCAGGCCAAGTCGGCTAACTACAAGGTCCGGCTGGCAGGCTGCGTCGCCAACCGCTCGCGCGAGACCAACGAGGTCGACCGCTATTGCGAAAAGGTCGGCTTCAACCGAATCGCGCACATGCCCGACTACGACGCCATCCGCCGCTCGCGCCTGAAGAAGAAGACGCTCTTCGAGATGCCCGACGAAGAAGACATCGTCATGGCTCGCAAGGAATATGTCCAACTGGCCGAAACCCTATGGCGCGGAACCGAACCGTTGGCCCCCGCCCCGATGGAAGATCGGGACATCTTCGAACTGCTTGGATTCGATTGATGAGCTATGACCGCACATTGACCCGGGTCGAAACCTATTTCGACAAGACCGCCACCCGCACGTGGGAGGCGCTGACCAGTGACGCGCCGGTCTCCAAGATCCGGGAAACCGTGCGGCGCGGGCGGGACGCGATGCGCGAACAGATGCTGTCGCGCCTGCCCAACGACTTGCGCGGCGCGCGCGTCCTCGATGCTGGCTGCGGCACCGGGGCGATGACCACCGAACTTGCCGCGCGCGGTGCCGAGGTGGTCGCGGTCGATATCTCGCCCTCGCTTGTGGCGATCGCACAGCGCCGCCTTCCCGAAACGCTTTCGCACCGCGTGGACTTCCGCGCCGGCGATATGCTGGACGAAAGCCTGGGCCGGTTCGACCACGTGCTGGCGATGGACAGCCTGATCTACTACCGCGACGCCGATATCTCCCGGTCGCTGGCGACGCTCATGGCGCGCACCTCGGGGCGGATCGTGTTCACCGTCGCCCCGCGCACGCCGCTCCTGATGACCATGTGGTACGCGGGTAAGCTTTTCCCGCGCTCCGACCGCTCGCCCACCATGATCCCGCACAGCCCCGCGCGCCTGTCGCGCGCCTATGCGCACGCCGATGGCACCGGCACCCTGGCCCCGCTTCAGCGCGTGACCTCGGGCTTCTACATTTCCCACGCGATGGAGGTCACACAGTGAGCCGCCCCTCGCCCCTCAAGCATCTTAGCCTGCGCGCTCTGCCCTTCGCGGACGCGGCCAGCGAGGGCTTGCCCATGGGCGAACTGCTGCGCCTGTCGCTCTTTCAGGTGTCGGTCGGTATGGCCACGGTCCTGCTGCTCGGCACACTCAACCGCGTGATGATCGTCGAACTGTCGGTCCCGGCCACGATCGTCGCCGTGATGATCGCCCTGCCCGTCCTGATCGCCCCTTTCCGCACGCTTCTGGGCTTCCGCTCGGACACCTACCGCAGCGCCATCGGCTGGAAGCGCGTGCCCTACCTCTGGTTCGGCTCGCTCTGGCAAATGGGCGGGTTGGCGGTCATGCCCTTCGCCCTGCTGGTGCTGTCGGGCAATACCGTCCACGACGTGCCCTTCGCGGGCGAGGTGCTGGCGGCGCTGGCCTTCCTGATGACCGGACTTGGCCTGCACATGACCCAAACCGCCGGTCTGGCACTCGCCACCGACCGCGCCGACGAGAAAACCCGCCCGCGCGTCGTGGCCCTGCTTTACGTGATGTTTCTGCTGGGCATGGGCGTCTCGGCCATCGTCATCGGCTGGCTGCTGCGCGACTTCAGCGAACTGGCGTTGATCCGCGTGGTGCAGGGCGCGGCGCTTGCTGGCATCGTACTCAACCTCATCGCCCTGTGGAAGCAGGAAAAAATGGCGCCGATGACCAAGGCGGAACGCGCCGCCCCCCGCCCCCGGTTTTCTGAGGCCTGGGCCGACCTGATGGCGGGCGGTCAGGCCGGGCGGCTTCTGGCGGTGGTCTTTATCGGCACCATGGCCTTCAACATGCAGGACGTGCTGCTGGAGCCCTATGGCGGCGAGATCCTGGGCCTCTCGGTGTCGTCCACCACGCTTCTGACCGCGCTCTGGGCAGCTGGCGCACTCGCAGGCTTCGTCTGGACCGGGCGCTCATTGGCGCAGGGGCGCAACGCGCACCGTCTAGCGGCCCTCGGCGTGCTGATCGGCATCGCGGCCTTCGCCGTCGTCGTCTTCGCCGCACCGATGAACTCGACCGCGCTCTTCTTTGCCGGGGCCTGCCTCATTGGGCTGGGCGGCGGCGTCTTCGCCGTCTCGACCCTTACGGCGGCCATGACCATGACCACCCACGGCAAGGCCGGCCACGGCCTGGCGCTCGGCGCCTGGGGGGCCGCGCAGGCAACGGCGGCGGGGCTCGCCATCGCCTTCGGCGGCGGCATCCGCGACGCGGTCAATGCCGCGGCCACGTCCGGCGCCTGGGGCGACGTGCTGAACACGCCCGCCACCGGCTACACCTTCGTCTACCACACCGAAATCGCCCTTCTCTTCGTCACGCTCGCCGTGATCGGGCCGCTGGTGCGCAACCCGCGCGCCGCGTCCCACCCCACCCCATCGGAGGCGGCCCGCATCGGCCTGGCCGACTTCCCGACATGATGTGCCGATCCATGGAAAGGATATCCCATGAGTAACGCTTTCTTCGCCAATTTCGATCTTGCCAGTCTATCGATCTGGCTCTTCTGGATCTTCTTCGCCGGACTGATCGTCTACATTCAGCGCGAGAACATGCGCGAGGGCTACCCGCTCGAGGATGATGACGGCAACCTGTCCGCCAACCAGGGGCCCTTCCCGATCCCCGGCGACAAGACCTTCATCCTGCCCCATGGCCGGGGCGAGCTGACCGTGCCGTCGGGCCAACGCCCCGACCGCCAGAACGTGGCGCTGCAAAAGACCGCTGCGGGCAACGGTTTCCCGTTCGAACCCACGGGCGATCCGTTGGCAGATGGTGTCGGCCCGGCCTCCTGGGCCAACCGCGAGGACGTGCCGGAACTGGACGGTCACGGCCACCCCAAGATCGTGCCGATGTCGGCCAACGAACACTTCCACGTCGCCGCGGGCCGTGACCCGCGCGGGCTGCCCGTCGTGGCCGGCGACGGCGAGGTCGTGGGCATGATTACCGACCTCTGGGTCGACGAGCCTGAACAACTGGTGCGCTACCTCGAGATCGAACTCGACGCCGCGCACGGCGCGGGCAAGCGGCTGGTGCCGATGACCCTGACCCGGATCAAGAGCAACCACGTCAAGGTGCTCAAGATCTACGGCAAGCACTTCGCCGGCGTGCCGAAACATGCCTCGCCGAACCAGGTGACCAAGCTCGAGGAAGACAAGATCTCGGCCTATTACGGCGGCGGCACGATCTATGCCGACGACGCCCGCCTCAACCCCAAGCTGGGCTGAACCGGGAAGAAGACGGACGGAGGAGATGACGATGCCCCATGACGACTTTCACGTGGAACCGGTGCCCGGCCTGCCCGAACGCCCGCCCGAAGGCGAGCAGATCCTGTGGCAGGGCCGGCCCAACTGGTGGGCGCTGACGGTGCAATCGCTCAACCTCTACTGGGTGGCGGGGTATTTCGTCCTCCTCTTCGCCTGGCGCTTCGTCACGCTCTTCGACCAGGTGGGGATGGCCCATGCGTTCCGGGTGTCCTTCCCGTTCCTGATCATCGGCGCCGTGGCCGCGGCGCTGCTGTTGTTGATCGGCTACGTCCAGGCCCGCGCCACCGTGTACACCATCACCAACCGGCGCGTGGCGATGCGCGTCGGCGCGGCGCTGACCGTCACGCTCAACCTGCCCTTCAGCCGCATCGCCAGCGCGGACCTGGCGCTGCGCCGCTCGGGCAACGGCACCATCGCGCTCGACCTGATGGACCCGCCGCCGCTCAGCTACCTGACCTGCTGGCCGCACGTCCGGCCCTGGCACGTGCGCAAGCCTCAGCCCGCGCTGCGGTCCATAGACGACGCGGCCCGCATCGCCCGCCTCATCGCCGACACGGCCGAAGCGCAGCTGAACGCACCCAAGCTGGCCCGCACACCGACCGCCGCCGAAACCACCGGCGCGGACGACATCGCCCCCGGCGCCGTACCGGCGGAATGAAAAGGACCTGACACGACATGGCCCAGACCGACCATATCCACGCAACCGACCGCGACGGTCACGACAAGGAGCTTGTCCCCCGCGTGCTGGTCTTCGCGGTCTGCACTTTCGTGCTGATCGTGCTGGCGCTGGTCAGTTGGTCGCGCCTGTCGGGCCAGCCGGTCACCTACACCGCGCCCACCGGCGCCATTACCCACGAACGCACTTTCAACCTGTCGGGCGACATGTCCGGCAGCGCCACCGTGACCGAACTCGACGGCACGCTCATCGCCGACCTGAACCCGAAAGAGGGCGGGTTCATCTCGGGCGTCTGGAGGGTGATCCAGCGCGAGCGCACCAAACACCGCGTGGCCCTGACGGGCCCGCTGACACTCGTCCGCTACGACAACGGACGCATCGCGATCCATGACCCGTCCACGGGCTGGAGTGCCGACCTCATGGGGTTCGGCATCGACAACGCCAAGGCCTTTGCAAGGCTTCTGGCACAATAGCAAAAGGAGACGCCAAAATGGGATGGCTGACCAAAGACATAGAAAGGGCGCCCTGCACGGTCGAAGTATCGCATTGCTTTGACTCCCTGCACGCGCATGTGCGGTTCAACAACGGGGCGGTGATCCACCCCGGCGACGAGGTAAAGGTCCAAGGGCCCGAGATCATGGCGCCGTTCGGCGAAGTGGTCTGCGAGGACCGCGAGGCCACCATCGTTCGCGCCAGCAAACTGGAACAGCTCTGGACACGCCTCACGGGTGATTTCGAGGTGATGGAGCTGTGCGAGTTTTCCTTCTCCGAGGAGGTCACGCTATGAACGCCCACACCGGAAAACACACCGCCGACGCCACCACAGTTGAAGAGGGGCTCGCGATCGCCGAAGCGCAGGATCGCCAGTACAACGATGAAATGGCGACCGAAACGGCGATGGCCAACACGCTGCTCACGCCGCGGTTCTACACCACCGATTTCGACGAACTCGACGCCATCGACGTCAGCCCGGTGCGCGCCGACTGGGACAAGCTTATCGACCAGATGGAGGCCGACCCCAACAAGGGCCACTTCAAGAAGAACGAGGACTGGGACCATGTCGACTGGGAAGGGATGGACCCCGCCCTGAAGAAGGAATTCATCGACTTCCTGATTTCCTCCTGCACCGCCGAGTTCTCGGGCTGCGTGCTCTACAAGGAGATGAAGCGCCGCGGCAACAACAAAGACATCACGCAGCTCTTTCAGCTTATGGCGCGTGACGAGGCCCGGCACGCCGGCTTCATCAACGACGCCCTGCGCGAGGCCGGGCTGCGAGTGAACCTCGGCTTCCTCACCCAGAAGAAGAAATACACCTACTTCCGGCCCAAGTTCATCTACTACGCCACCTATCTTTCGGAAAAGATCGGCTACGCGCGGTACATCACCATCTACCGCCATCTCGAGGCCAACCCCGAGCATCGCTTTCACCCGATCTTCAAGTGGTTCCGCGAATGGTGCAACGACGAGTTCAGCCATGGCGAGGCCTTCGCCCTGTTGATGAAGACCGACCCAAAGCTGACCTCCGGCAAGAACGTCTACTGGATCAAGTTTTTCCTGACCGCCGTTTACGCCACGATGTATGTCCGCGACCACCAGCGCCCGGCCTTCCACAAGGCGCTTGGCGTCGATCCCGACTGGTACGCGCATGAGGTCTTCACCAAAACTTCCGCGCTGACCAAGCAGATTTTCCCGATCACGCTGGATATCGAAAGCCCGAAATGGCAGCCCCTGCTGGAAAAGCTGCAAAAGGCCAATGTCGATCTCGACACCGCGCGCAAAGAGGGCGGGCCGATGGGCTTTGTCAAGCGACTGTCGGCACAGGCCCGCGCGGGTACTGCCTTCGTACGGCTGATGCTGATCCCGTCGAAGTCGCACAAGGTGCCGGAAAACGTGCGGCTGGAGCCGGCCTACTGATGGCCGGCGGCCGCCATATCGCACGCCCCGCCCCGGACTTGATCCGGGGCCTCATGGCGTCAGAGGTCCCGGGTCAGGCCCGGGACGGGGATGCCCGATGCTGACCTCGCCTTGGATCGCGGCGCTCATGGCGCTTTTTCTCTGGTGGTTCTCCACCGGGGCGATCCTGATGGTGGTGCGCCATGCCGACCGTGCGGGCGGAAACGCCCGCATGATCTGTTTGCTGTTCTCCCTGCCCTTGCTGGCCCTGGGCCTGTGGGGCTTCCATGCAACCTTGGCGATGGACTCGACCCTTGCCGTCTACGGCGCGTTCCTCGCGGCACTGGCGGTCTGGGGCTGGGTGGAACTCACGTTCCTGACAGGCATGATCACCGGACCCAACCTGCGCGCCTGTCCCGCCGGCCTGCCGGAATGGGAGCGCTTCCTCCGCGCCTGGGGGACCGTGGCCTATCACGAAACCCTGCTGACGCTCATCTTTGTCGCGATGTGGCTCTACGCCGCCGGGTCGGTGAACACGGTCGGGCTCTGGACCTTCACGATCCTCTATTTCGCGCGCATCTCGGCCAAGCTGAACCTCTATTTCGGCGTGCCGCGCATCAACACCGAATTCCTGCCCGAGGCGCTTGGCCACCTGGCCAGCCATTTCCGCATCCAGCGGCTCAACTGGGTCTTCCCGATTTCTATTTCCGCGCTGACCTTCGCCGTGGCCTGCTGGCTGGAGCGGCTCTACGCCGCGCAAACCGGCGCCGAGGTGGCAGGCTTCGCCCTGCTTTCGGCCATCACAGGCCTCGCCCTGCTCGAACATTGGCTGATGGTGCTGCCATTGCCCGATGCCAAACTCTGGCGCTGGATGCTTCCCGCGCCCAAAACCCAAAACGACAAAACTGCAAGACCGGAGGGATCCCATGGATTTTGATGCCATGTTCAACGCGCAGCTCGGCGCACTCAAGGAAGAGGGCAACTATCGCATCTTCGCCGAACTCGAACGCCGCTGCGGCGCGTTCCCGAAGGCCCGCAGCCATGACGCCGACACGCCCGACGAGGTCACCGTCTGGTGCTCGAACGACTATCTGGGGATGGGCCAGAATGACCATATCCGCCAGGTGATGAAGGACACGATCGACCAGTGCGGCACCGGCGCGGGCGGTACCCGGAACATTTCAGGCACGAACAAGTATCACGTGGCCCTGGAACGCGAACTGGCCGATCTGCACGGCAAGGACAGCGCATTACTCTTCACCTCGGGCTATGTCTCGAACTGGGCCGCGCTCGGCACGCTGGGCGCCCGCCTGCCGGACGCCGTGATCCTGTCGGACGAGCTCAACCATGCCTCGATGATCGAGGGCATCCGCCACTCCCGCGCGCAAAAGCGCATCTGGAAGCACAACGACCCCGAGGATCTCGATCGCCAGCTGGCCACCCTTCCGGCCAACGCGCCCAAGATCGTGGCCTTCGAGAGCGTCTATTCCATGGACGGCGACATCTGTCCGATGAAGGAGATCGTCGAGGTCGCCGAGAAACACGGCGCCATGACCTATCTCGACGAGGTCCATGCCGTGGGCCTCTACGGCCCGCGCGGCGGCGGTGTCAGCGAACGCGAAGGTCTCGCGCATCGCATCACGCTGATCGAAGGCACCTTGGGCAAGGCCTATGGCTGCATGGGCGGCTACATCACCGGCTCCGCCGCGATGTGCGACTTCGTCCGCAGCTTTTCTTCGGGCTTCATCTTCACCACCGCCCTGCCCCCCGCCGTGGCCGCGGCGGCACAGGCTTCGGTGGCCTATCTCAAGGAGAGCCGCGCCGAGCGGGACGCCCAACGCGACCGCGTCGCCTATCTGCGCGCCCAGCTCGACAGGCGCGGCATCCCGCATATGGACAACCCCAGCCACATCATCCCGGTGATGATCAAGGACCCGGTCAAGTGCCGGATGCTGGCCGACATCCTGATGCAGGACTGGGGCATCTACGTCCAGCCGATCAACTATCCGACGGTCCCCAAGGGCACCGAACGCCTGCGCTTCACCCCCGGTCCGCTGCACAGCTACACCGATATCGACCACCTGGTCGAGGCGCTGGGTGTGCTGTGGAAGCAATGCGCCATCGCCCACGCCGTCGCCTGAACTTCGCCGCGGGCATTCAGCCGGACGGGGAACTTTCGAAGTCACTGGAAGGTTGAACAAATGTCGGTTGACTCGGTCTCTTGCCCGCTATGTCATACAGACAGCCAACACGCATGGAGAATTCAATGAAGATCCACGTTACAGCCATCGCCCTCGCCAGCCTCGCCGCCCCCGTTCTTGCCCAGGATGGCGACGCCGAAGCCGGCGAGAAAGCCTTTCGCCAGTGCAAGGCCTGCCACATGGTCATCGACGACTCAGGCGAAACCATCGTGAAGGGCGGTCAGGTCGGGCCCAACCTTTACGGCCTCGCCGGTCGCACCGCAGGCTCGGTCGAGGATTTCAGCTATTCTGACCTGATGGTCGCCGCGGGCGAAGCGGGTCTCGAATGGGACCAGGAAAGCTTCACGGGCTACGTTCAGGACCCGACGCCGTGGCTGAAGGAATACACCGGCGAAGACGGTCGCGGAAAGATGACCTTCAAGCTGCGCAAGGAAGAGGATGCCGCGGATATCTGGGCCTACCTCGCCTCGGTCGGCCCCGAAAGCTGAGGTCGCGCCGCGCAACGGAACAAAGGCCGCCCCCGGAAGGCGGCCTTTTTCATGTCCAGGCCCCGGCATTGAAATTTCCGGACACCAGGCGCCGGGCGCATGCTAGGATGACATTCAACCGCGGAGGAACATCATGATCGCAGGGGCACATGCAGTCCTGTGGCTGCGCGAAGACGGCACCGGAAACGACGCCTGCCGGTTCGCCGATGCCGAAGGCGGCTACCTGGTCGACGGATCGTCAACCGGTTCGGATGGAGAGGTGCTGCGCTATCGCGTCCGCGCCCGGAAAGACGGCACCACACGCCGCGCCCGCATCGGCAGGAAATCCCGGCTGATCGCGCGCCGCGCCAAGGATGACACATGGACGCTGAACGACACGCCCATGCCCGACGTTACCGGCGCCAAGGACATCGACTTGGGCTTCACGCCCGCGACGCTCACATTGCCGATCCGCCGCCTGCATCTTGACGTCGGCAAGGCAACCGAATTGTTCGTCGCAAGGCTGGATGTCGAAGCTGGCCGGCTGACACCGCTCAATCTTGTCCTTCGACGTGTTGCGGGTGACTCTTACGAAATGGAAACCGTCGAGACGGGCACGACCTCGCGATTTACCGTCAACGAAGAGGGTATCGTCCAATCGCAGCCGGGTCAGTGGAGTGCACAGGCCTGACGCCCGCTAACCGGCCACCTGGCCTGCCAGCATCCAGATGCCCATGCCCAACATCACCAGGTTTTCGGTCAATGAGATGAACCCCAACGGCACGTTCGAGCCGCCGCCGACACAGGCGCAGGTCAATTCGCGCTTGTCGATGTAGACGGCCTTGAACACGCTCCAGCCGCCGACCGTCCCGATGAATATCGCCACCGGCGCCACCAGCCAGACCAATGCGGCGCCCGTTCCGATCAGCGCCATCATCCCGACACCTGCGTAGAGTTCGGCAAACGGATACGCATAGCCGTAAGGCACGTAGCGCTGCGCCAGCAGGTCATAGCCCAGAAAGCCGTTCACGAAGCCTTCGAGGTCCTGAAGCTTCTGGATGGCCAGCGCGACCATCGAGCCCGCAAAGAACCACTTGAGCCACGTCAGGACAGGGAAGCTTTCGTACAAGTTCAGCACAATCGCCAGCGCCATAAGCGCGGTGCTGGCAAAGATCGCGATGACGGGCGTGTAGGTCGTTTCACCCTCTTTCAGCACGCGATAGCCGAAGTGCTCTTTCAGCTCGCTGTACCCGCCGATCCGCTTGCCGTCGATAAAGGTCTGCGGCGTGGTCTCGACCCCGTGCGCGTCCATGAACGCGTCCGTCTCCTCGCGCGTGGTCAGGGGATTGTCGTCAATCCGGTATCCGCGCCGTTTCAGCATGGACAGGGACTTCAGCCCGAAGGGACACAGATGCCCCGGCATCACCATCCGGTACAGCGACGCGGTCTTTTCACTCCCCTCGCTTTTGGCACGGGCCGTGTCGGGGCCGTCAATCATGTCCGTGGATGTCATCTCGGATGCCTTTCGGCTTGTGCGTTTCAGGGCAAAACGCCACGCCTTGCGCAGGCGCTTCGCAACTCACTGAGTCAACAGAAAGACAGCCGGTTGGTTCCGGTGACTAACGCCGGCCCCTTGACCTTGAGAGATTCGAAAGCGCCTCAGCCCACCGCGTTCAGCGGCACCACCTTGGCGGCCCGGCCCACCGCCGCACGCGCGGTCGCGGCGATATCCGCCGCCGTCAGGCCCGCGTCGGCATACATGTCGTCGGGGCTTGCCTGGTCAATATAGCGGTCCGGCAGGTGCATGGTCCGTATCGCCAGCCCCCTGTCGAACGCGCCTTCCGCGGCCAGCGCCTGAAGCACCATTGCACCGAAGCCGCCCATGGCACCCTCTTCCACAGTGATCAGCGCCCGGTGATGCCGTGCCAGCTGGCGGATCAGGTCCATGTCCAGCGGCTTGGCAAAGCGCGCATCGGCCAGCGTGACAGACACGCCATCGGCCTCCAACGCGGCCACCGCCGCCCGGCATTCCGCCAGATGGGCCCCATAGGACAGGATCGCCACGTCGCTCCCCTCTTCCAGCACGCGCCCCTTGCCGATCTCCAGCACGTCGCCGCGCTCCGGCAAATCGACCCCCGTGCCCGCCCCGCGCGGATAGCGAAAGGCAATCGGCCCCGCGTCATGCGCCGCCGCCGTGGCGACCATGTGGGTCAACTCCGCCTCGTCGGCGGCGGCCATGCAGACCATGCCCGGCAAAGCGCCGAGATACCCGACATCGAATGCACCTGCATGTGTCGGCCCATCCGCGCCAACCAGCCCCGCCCGGTCAATGGCGAACCGTACCGGCAGGCCTTGCAAGGCCACGTCATGCACCACCTGGTCATAGCCCCGTTGCAGAAACGTCGAATAGATCGCGCAGAACGGCCGCAGCCCGCTCGCCGCCATCCCGGCGGCAAAGGTCACCGCGTGCTGTTCGGCAATGCCGACGTCAAAGACACGGCTGGGAAACCGCTCCGCCATGACGTTCACGCCCGTGCCCGAGGGCATTGCCGCCGTCACGGCCACGATGTTCGGATCGCGCGCCGCCTCATCCGTCAGCGCCTTGCCGAAGACGGAGGTATAGGACGGCGCCCCGCCCGCCTTTTTGGCCTGCACGCCGGTCTCGGGGTCGAACTTCGAAACACCGTGCCCACAATCAGCACTCGTCTCGGCCGGAGCGTATCCCTTGCCCTTGACCGTGCAGACATGGATCAGCACCGGCCCGGTGGCCCGCGTGCGGGCCGCCCGCAGCACCGGCAGAAGTTGCCCCATGTCATGCCCGTTGATCGGGCCGACATACTCGAACCCCAGTTCCTCGAACAGCGTCCCGGACTGGCTCACCCCTGTCACAAGCTGCCGCGCCCGCTTCGCGCCTTCGCGCATCGGCGCAGGCAGCGCCGCCTCGAACCCTTCCGCCAGGCTTTTCACCCGCGCCAGCGGCTCGTTGGCGTAAAGTCCGCTCAGGTACGACGACATCGCGCCCACCGGCGGTGCGATGCTCATCTCGTTGTCGTTCAGGATCACGAACATCCGTCGCCCCTCGGCGCCCGCGTTGTTCATCGCCTCATAGGCCATGCCTGCACTGATCGAGCCATCACCGATCACCGCAATCGCATCGCCCGTGGGCCGCCCCATGTCGCGTCCCACCGTGAATCCCAGCGCCGCACTGATCGAGGTCGAGCTATGCGCGGCCCCGAACGGGTCGAACTCACTCTCCTTGCGCTTGGTGAACCCGCTCAGGCCGTCCTTCTGCCGCAGGGTCCGGATACGGTCGCGACGCCCGGTCAGGATCTTGTGGGGATAGCATTGGTGCCCGACATCCCACACCAGCTTGTCCATCGGCGTGTTGAAGACCGAATGGATCGCCACGGCCAGCTCCACGACGCCCAGCGACGACCCCAGGTGCCCGCCCGTTTCGGAAACCGCGGAAATCACTTCGGCACGCAGCTCGTCTGCCAGCGCCGCCAGGTCCTCGTCTGGCATCTGCCGCAGGTCCTGCGGCCCCGCAACGCGGTCCAGTATCGGTGTGTGTGGTGTGGTCTGTTGCATCGCACCCCCCTCTAGGTGAGTTCCGGCGCGGCACGCAAATGGCTGCAAGCAGCGCAGTGTGGCAGGCCGGACGACGTAGCGCCGCCCGGCCCGGCAGTCGTTATTCGCCGTAGTCCGGCTCGCCCGAGGTCGTGGCCAGTTCCGGCCAGTCCTGGATGACGTTCGTGCCCTGCAATGGCCGCTGATAGCCCTTGTGGCAGGTCCGGCACGCCGCCTTGGGCGCATCGCCGTTCTGTGGCCCCAGCCGGTTTTCCGGCAGCAGCCCTCCGATCGGGATCAGGTAGTCGTTGTTCAACTCCTGCACCATCTGGATGCCCAGCGTCTCGGTCGCCCATTGCGGCGTCACCTGCGCCCCGTCATAGAAGGCGCGGGTGTTGTGACAGAAGACACAGTTCACCCCCAGCGAGTTCGAGATGTAGTTCATCAACGCATAGGTCCGCTCGGCATGCTGGATGCCGGGGTAGCCATCGACACCCGGCACGCCGGCGACGCGACTGTCCAGGTCGTGAACCTTGATCGACTCTCCATCCACCAGGTAGGTCTGCAACGCGTCCGAGGGCAGCGAGGTATAGCTCGACAGCGGCGTCACCCGGTTCTGCACAGCGCCCCATCCCTCGACCCGCTCGTTGACCGGGCTGATGTCGAACCAGATGTCGCTCGGCACGGGCTGGCCGCGGTGACAGGTGTAACAGGTCACGCCCACCTCCGCGTTGGCATTGACGTGCCCGTCCCAGTTCTCGTTCAGGTTCTGGGTCATCCCGATCATGGTATAGCCCACCGAGGTCTGGTAGTTGTCCATGTCCTCGAAAAGGTCGGGAATGCCCGTCCACTGCCGCATCGCGGCCAGCAGCCGGTCGTAGTTTTCCACCGTCAGCCCTTCCAGCCCCGGCGGCACGTTCTCACGCGCATCGCCGGCCAGCTCCTCGCCACCCTGCGGCACCACCGGGTCCGAGCGTGTGGCCATGTAACCCGCGATGCTTGGATCGGGCTTGCCGAGGTCTGACTTGAACTCCGGCACGGACATGCCGGTGCCGCGCGGGCCGGTCTGAAGGCTGTCAACGGCGCTGGACTGGTTGGCAGACACCAGCCAGGCCGCCACCAGGACCGCGCCCCCCACGACCCCGACCGCGATGGCGGGGCCATAGATGTTCGTGGGGTTGTCGGAGTTCCACTTGTTGAACCAGTTCGGTAGCATGGCTCAGTCCTCCTTGCCGATGAAGGCTTCGTAAGACCCGTAAGCCTCGTAGCCGTAAGAGCCATCGTAAGCCGGTGCGAAATTGTGCTCCTGCGCCCAGATGAACCAGTTGTCGACGACCGTGCCGGTCAGCAGGATGCCGATCCCGCCGGTCACCGGCGTCAGGACCGCGAACCACCACGCCCAGCGGTGGATACCTTCCATCGTGGCGTTGAAGCCCATGGTCCAGCGCCAGAAGAGGGCGGCGCGCTCCGTGGCCGTGCCCCGGTCGACGATCTGCTCGAGCTCCCGGTCGCCGCCATAGCGCGTCACGGCTAGGATGGTTGCCCCGTGCATTGCGAACAGCAGCGTAGAACCATACAGGAACACGATGCTAAGGCAGTGGAACGGGTTGTAGTAGAGGTTGCCATACCGGATCGAGAACGCCGTGGTCCAGTCGAGGTGCGGGAAGATGCCGTAAGGCACCGCCTCGCTCCACGATCCCATCAGGATCGGACGGAAGAGGTTCAGCACCAGCATCAGCCAGATGGCACTGGCGAAGGCCCAGAAGACGTGCTTGCCCATCTTGTGCTGCGCCGCCAGAAGGTAGCTGCGAATGAGCCATGTCATTACGCTCACCAGCAGCAGGAAGCTGGCGATGATGAACCAGCCCCCGTCATTCAGCGGCGGAATGGACAGGCCATGCTCCGGCCCCGGCGGCTCCAGCGCCAGCCAGAAGCCCTGGCGCAGGAATTCCGGGATTGACCAGTTGACCTGCGCCAGCATGTTGAAGCCGACGATGTTCAGCGCCAGGATGAAGGTGACCGCGCTGACCAGCCCCGTCCAGCCCAGGTAGATCGGGCCGATCTGGGCGTTGCCCAGCCAGCCCACCAGGTTGCTGAACCGCGGCTTGAACGCCCGCTCGTCCATCATGTGGTTGTCGTTGTCCATGCCCCATTCGGGATTTCCCCGGACCTGGACCTGCGTGAATATGTTCTGATACTCGATCATGTCTTATATCCCCATCTGCGATGGCCAGATCGGCAGTTCGAGCCACCAGTTCCACCATTCGGGCCAGCCCTTGGTCCAGACCGGGCCACTGATGATGATGCAGATCGCCGACCAGAAGCCGGCGTTCAGCGCCAAAAGCAGCCCGACACGGTGGATGCCCAGCGTGCCGACCGAATAGCCGATGAAATCCCGGAAAAACGTGTCTTCGTGATCCGGCGTCTTCATGACCTCGCCCTTCTCGGGGTTGGCCGCCGACAGGATCAGCCCGCCATGCAGCGCCAGGGCCAGCGTGGTGGTAAAGAAGAACGTCACCGCCAGCATGTGCGCCGGGTTGTAATGGAAATGCAGGTACGCGTAGCCAGTGTTGCTGACCCAGTCGAGGTGACTGAAGATCCCGTAGGGAAACCCGTGTCCCCACGCGCCCATCAGGACGGGGCGGAACACCACCAGCGTAACATAGGCGAAGATCGCGACGCTGAAGGCAAAGGGCACGTGATACCCGATGCCCAGCTTGCGGCAGATCTCGACCTCTCGCAGGGCCCAGCTGCAGAAGGCGCCGATCGCGCAGATCGTAATGATCTGCCACAGACCGCCCTCCATCAACGGGGCCGCGCCCAAGCCGTATGACAGGTCGGGCGGCGCGATGTTGATCAGCCAGGGGTTCCAGGTGCCCTGGTGGGCGGCCCCCCAGAAGATCAGGATCGTGCCAAGAAGCGCAAAGAACGCGCCCAGCACGCCGAAAAAGCCCACGTAGAACGGCCCGACCCAGAAGTCGAACAGGTCGCCTCCGATCAGTGTCCCCCCGCGGACCCGGTATTTTCTCTCAAAGCTGAGCAACGCCATTGTTTCTCTCCGCGTTTTCGGCCGGCCAGTCTTGCCCGGCCGTCACTCTTCGTTCGGTTTGTTGCGGGCGGGCGGACCCGCCCGCAACGAGGTTTGACGATTGTCTTGGATCACTCGGACGCCGCAGCGCGGGACGCTGCTGCATTCTCGAACCAGTTGACGCCGTTCGACAGAACCACCAGGTGGATCATGACGGCCAAAAGGAACAGGAATACGCCTTGTGCTACGAACACGCGGCGCGGATCGAAAATGAGCCAGATCTTGTAGAACTTCGACATTTTCTTTCCTTCCTCAGAACCAAGGAGCCCAGATGTACGTCGCGATGTGCGCGATGACCGCAACCAGTGTGAAGAGCGTAAGGCCGCTCATGTACACCGAATGCAACTCCTGGGCTTGCTCGTCGGTAAGACCTGTAAAGGACAGGTCGGTGTTATCAGCCATGAACTTTCCTCCGGAACGTTATGCTGACGCCGCGAACCCCGCGGCCGGGTTCCCCAAGGGCCTTGCGGGCCCCTGAAGGTCTGCTCGCCCAGTCGGGCGGATACAGCTCGGGTTTCGGTCGGGGCATCATGCCTCAGACCGAGAAAATCAGCGGCGTGATCCGGTCCGCCTCGGACCAGGCACGTGCCAGCGGGCCGCGCACATTCAGCGTATGGCGTTCCGCGATCTCGCGGACCCAGCGGAACGTCGTGAACGGCACCGCGCAAAAGAAGATCAGCGTGAAGTACACCCAGAATTCCGCGGTTCGGCGGCGTCCCGTGGTGCTGCGTCTTGGCGGGTTGGACGTCATGTCAGTCATGGGTGTTGTCCTCCTTCTGGACATCTGCCGCGGCGTCTCTGGCCACGGGCGAAAGGGCTTGTACGGTTTCCAGCACGACCCGCTCGGCGCCCTCTCTCAGGGCGGCCTCCTCGGCGGCATCGCGCAGCGTCTTGGCGGCGGAAATTCTGGTCAGCACCGGATGGCTTTCCACGATCCGGTTCAGCTCGGCCTGCGCATCGGCATCCCACGGGAAATCCCGGCGCAACGGCGTCGGCGTGGCCGACCCTGCATCCATCTCGGAGCCCAGCGGCAGGATGTGGAACAGCGCATCGAAGAGCCCGTTGCACACTTCCTGAATGAGGTAAGTCGCCCCGGCATAGCCCATGAAGGGCGTGCCCGTGGCCCGCCGGATCGCCGCGCCCGGAAAACTCGCCGGGATGAAGGCTGGCTTCGGCCCGTGCCCCGCGCTCATCTCGGCCAGGTACATCTTCTCGTTGATCGACCCCATCAGGATCAGCGGGCGCTTGGTATGCACCAGCGACCGCACTTCCTCGTTGTTGGTCTTCGTGCCCGCACAGCGCGCCACCGCGAACCCGCAGGGCAGCCCCATGTCGTTTTCCAGGAAGTTGCGCACGCCCCGCGCATAGGTCTCGTTCGCCACGATGCCAAAGCTGGCCGTGGCAAAGAAATCCTGCGTCACCGACCGCCACAGGTCCCAGACGGGCTTGATCGTCGAATGCTTCTCGCGCTCGATGAACGGCTCCGCGTCCAGTTCCAGCAATTCCCCCAGCTTGCGCAGGAACTTCGTCGTACTGTCGATGCCCACCGGCGCTTGCAGGTACGGCTTGTCCAGCACTTCACACAGGCCGCGCCCGAACTCGCGATACATGCAGATGTTCACATCGGCATTCACAAGGTCCCGCATCTCGGCCAGGTGCGCGCCCAGCGGCATCACCATGTTGACCTCGGCCCCGATCCCCTCGACCAGTCGGCGTATCTCGGCAAGGTCCGAAGGCATGTTGAACGTGCCATACATCGGCCCAAGGATATTGACCCGCGGCTTGGCATCCTCCGCGCGCTTCTTCTCGGGCGGCATACGGCCCTTGGTCATCCCGAACTCGGTGAAGATCCACGTCATTGCCCGGTCCGCGGCTTCCCATTGGTCTTCGTCGATGGTGCGCGGCAGGAACCGCTGGATGTTCGTGCCCTGTGGCGTCACGCCCCCGCCGATCATCTCGGCGATAGACCCCGTGACCACGACCGCCGGCAGCGCCGGATCGAGCGTGCCCCAGGCCCGTTTCATCGCGCCTTCGGTCCCTTCCCGGCCCAGCTCTTCCTCGCCCAGCCCCGTCACCACGATCGGCAATTCATGCGGCGGCAGCGCGTCGGTGTAATGCAGCACCGAGGTCACCGGCAGGTTCTCGCAGCCCACCGGGCCATCGATCACCACCTGCAATCCCTTGACGGCGCAGAAGGCATAAACCGCCCCCCAGTATCCGCCCGCGCGATCATGATCCTGAATAAGCATCAGATCATCTCCTGCGCTTTTTTGGCCCGCGCGGTTTTTTCCAGCTTCTTTTGGTTCGTCGCCCGGAAATCCTCGCGCACGTTGGGCTGGCCCTCCCAGACCCCGGCGGTATCGCCAGTGCCCACGCCCTCGAAGAACTCGCGCATCCGGTCCATCCGCCCTTTGTTGGCGATGGCCGCATTGACCACCTCCGCAAGACTCCCGGCTCCGGCGGGTCCCATCAGGGGCCGCGCGGAGATCAGGTTGGTGAAGTAAAGCCCAGGAACGCCCAGTTCCTTGGCCTTCTGCACGACCGGAGTCGTGCCGATGGCCAGGTCCGGCCGGATGGCTTCCATTGCCGCGCAATCATCTTCCAGCGACGCGCGGTACTGAACCTTGGTGCCTTTCGCTTCCAGCCAGGCCGCGTCGTCCGCCGACCACGGGCTCTTGGCACAGGCCGTGCCCACGTAAGGCACATTGGCCCCGCTCTCGATCAGCAGGCGGGCGACCAGCAGTTCGCTGCCCTCGTAGCCCGACAGCGTAATCGTCCCGTCGATCTTCTTGGCGCCCAAGGCCGCCTCGATCGCCGGCAGGAACGCATTCTGCGCCTGCGCCACCTTGTCGGCAGGCACACCAAAGGCATCGCCAATCGCACTCAGCCACGCCGCCGTTCCGTCCCGTCCCACGGGCGCACTGCCCACAACGGGCCGCCCAGCGGCTTCGAATTCCCGCACGGCGGCGGTATAGAACGGATGGATCGCCGCCACAGCGCCACAATCCAGCGCGGCATAAAGCTCCCGCCACTCGCGGCACGGCACGACCGGCCCCGCGGCCAGCCCCATCGGCGCCAGCATCTGGCCGATCATCACCGGATCGGCCGGGAACATCTCGCCCAGCAAGGTCACGGTCGGCCTGTCGGACACGCCACCCTCAGGGGCAGCAACGGGCCCGGCCTCGATCTCCTTGCGGGCATAGTTCAGCATCGCCCCGGCCAGCACGTCCTTGGCTTCCGCATGGGTCGGAATGCCGAACCCCGGCACGTCGATCCCCACGATCCGCACGCCGTTGATCTCCTTCGGCAGCAGCCGCAGCGGCACGCCACTGGCCGTGGGCACGCACAGGTTGGTCACGACAACCGCATCGAACCGGTCCGGATCGGCCAACTCGTGCACAGAGTCGCGGATATCCTCGAACAGCTTGCCGGTCACCAATGTCTCGGAATTGAACGGCACATAGCCCACCGACCGCCGCGCACCGTAGAAATGCGACACGAAGGTCAGTCCATAGACACAGCAGGCCGAGCCACTCAGCACGGTGGCCACGCGTTTCATCCGCAGGCCCACACGCAAGCTGCCGAAAGCGGGACACATGCTTTGCGGCTTGTCGTGCGGTCCTTGCGGATAGTCGCGCGCATATTGATCCAGCAGATCGCTCTGCCCGGCCATGCGCGCGGCTTTCTCCATCTCGCCCCCGGAATGGCATCCAAGGCCCGGGTCGCCCGTCAGCTCCGGCGCATCCTCACGCGCCTTGCCCTGGATGACCTCCGCCTTGCCGGCGTCGTCATATGTGACTTCATCCGTCATGCATGCCTTTCCGGACCGTCCGAAGACGCGATATCTTTCAACAATCGTCTGATCTGCTCCGGCCGCGCTTCGGCAATCATTCGGCAGGCCTCGATCAGGCGTTTCGTGGTGCTCTGTTCAGGCGTCGTCATAGACCACCTCCAGGCTTGCCTTGGGCGCGGCGTTCTTGCCGCGCATGTCCTCGTCCGTCGCTGGCTCCAGCGTGATGCTGCCGCCCGTCTCGGACTCGTCAAAGAGACCCAACAACCCGTCCTGGTCCAGCGGCGCGGGACGCACGGGCGGGGCCAGCGACACCGCCTCGGCCAACCCGGCAAACAGGCTGCCCCACTGGCTCTTCTCGGTTCCCACAATCTGATAATTGGCCGATTTCTTGCGCAAATCGTCATCCTGCGGGATCGCGGCCAGAACGGGGATATCGACCGCCTTGGCAAAGGCCTGCGCCTCGCCCGAATGGTCGTCCTTGTTGATCACAAGACCGGCGACACCCACATTGCCGCCCAGCTTGCGGAAATACTCCACCGCCGAGCAGACGTTGTTCGCCACGTACAGCGATTGCAGGTCGTTCGACGCCACCAGGATCACCTTCTGTGCCATGTCGCGGGCAATCGGCAGGCCGAAGCCGCCGCAAACCACGTCACCCAGGAAATCCAGCAGGACATAGTCGAAGTCCCAGTCATGGAAGCCCAGCTTCTCCAGCAGTTCGAATCCGTGGATGATGCCACGCCCGCCACAGCCACGGCCCACTTCCGGGCCGCCCAGTTCCATCGCAAAGACGCCGCCCCGCTTGAAGCACACGTCTCCGATCTTCACCTGCTCGCCAGCGAGGTTCTTCTTGGTCGAGGTCTCGATGATCGTCGGGCACGCCTTGCCGCCGAACAGCAGGCTGGTCGTGTCCGATTTCGGGTCGCACCCGATCAGCAGCACGCGCTTGCCCTGCTCGGCCATCATGTGGCTCAGGTTGGCCAGGGTAAACGATTTGCCGATCCCCCCCTTGCCATAGATCGCGATGATCTGCGTCTTGCTGGTGGGCTCGCCCTGTGGCACTTCCAGGCTCGGCTCCTCGCCGGCCTCGTCCCGCAGGCGTTTGTCGAAATCCTTCAGATTGGGGATGTCGTCTTTCACGCTGCGTCCTTCCAGTTGAGTATCATTTTCAGGCAGGACGCCTCTTCAAAGGCCGTCCTGTACGCGTCCTCGGCCTGCTCGGCCGGGGCATTATGTGTGATCAGGCCGCCCAGGCTCAGCGCACCGCTGTCCAGCAGCGCCCCTACGGCGGCAAGATCCTCGCGCGCCCATTCCGCGGCGATGCGCAACCGCGCCTCGCGCATGAAGGCGGGTGGAAAGGCAAAGCTCAGGCCACCGGGATAGAACCCCGCCAGCACAATCTCGCCACCCTTGGTCAGCCGTCCGATCAGGTCGTTCAGAATGCCGGCATTGCCCGAGGCATCGTAAATCGCGCGGTAATCGCGGCGCGCGTCGGCGTCGGGCGCGATCACCTCATAGCCCTCGGCACCGCCGCGCCGCGCCGGGTCGGTTTCCCAGACCACGGGCGCGGGCGCCCCGGCGGCAATCGTCAGCCGCGCCAGAAGGCGGCCAAGCACGCCATGCCCGACGATCAGCTCAGGCACGCGCTTGTCCAATCCGGCCATCGCGTGCCGCGCCGTGGCGGCCAGCGCCAGCAGCGCGCCTTGCGCCCCCAACGTCGAATCGATTCGCGTGACCCTGTGGGCGGGCGTCACCAACCGGCTCGCCGCGCCGCCGAACAGCCCGAACGCGCCGTCGAAGCAATCCGCCCCCGGCACGAACACCGTCTCACCTGTCCTGAAACCACTGTCGGGTCCGGCCTCGACGACCTCGCCCGCAGCCTCGTAGCCCGGCACCAGCGGATAACCCGACCCCGGAAAGGGCGGCATCTCGCCGGTCCAGAACAGTTTTTCCGTGCCGGTCGAGATCCCCGAATGCGCAATGTCCACGATGATATCCGCAGGCCCCGGCTGCTTGAGCGACAGCGTATCGAGGTGCAGGTCTTTCGGACCATTCAGGAAGACGGCGCGCGTTTCCAACTGTCTGAACTCCCCCCTGCTTGCGTGTGAGTCGCGCCATGACGGGCACGATCCGGCTTTATGTTAGTCTATTCTGACACACGCATGTGTCAACTAAACTTTACACTTTACAGCGAATCACCTTGCAGAGGCGGCCTCAGGACTCTTCGCCGGACTTGCGGCAGGCCAGCGCGGAGGTGATGAAGGGACGGATCGGCTTCGGCGTGACCACATCCCCGAATCCCGCCGCGCGGCACATCGCGGCGATCCGCGCCTGAGAGCGCACGCGCCCGGTGCCCATCGCCATGGTATAGAAAGCGAAATAGACGTCGCCCGCCCGCTCGGGCGCATCGCCGCCTGACATCGGCTCCGACACGATCAGCCGTCCGCCCGGCGGCAAGGCGGCAAACGCCTTGCCCAGCAAATCCTCGACCGTGTCGTCCGCGTGATCGTAAAGCACGCGGATCAGACAGATCGTGTCCGCCCCCCGCGGCAAGGGGCCGTCCCTGAAACTGCCGCCCTGCAGCGCAACCCGCTCCGTCAGGCCCGGTTCGCTCAATCGACCCCTGGCCTGCGGCATCACCTCGGGCAGATCGAACAGGATCCCCCGCGCGGCCTTGTTCCGCCGCAAGACCTCGGACAGGAACACGCCCGATCCGCCGCCCACGTCCATCACCGTCCGCGCGCCCTTGATGGGCAGCATGTTCAGCGTGTCGCGCGCCACCAGAACCTGGCTTTCCGCCATCAGCGTCGAATACCTGTCCGCAACCTCCGGCGCGACCTCGCCCTCGGCGCCGAACACGTAGGGCCAGAACCGCGCGAGCCGCGTCTCGCCCTGCCCGCGCAATAGCGCCATGGGATCGGCCATGTCGGCATAAAACTCGGCATTGTGACGGATCATGTTCTCCAGCCCCGGCACGCCCAAAATCGCCGCACCCTTCCGGGCCAGCGCATAAGCTCCGTCGCGCCGCCGCTTCAGCAGGCCCAGCGCCGCGCCCGCGCGCAACAGCTGATCCATCCGGTCGGCGGGCACATCATGGCGAAACCCCAGCGCCTCGGCGCTGCGCGGCCCGTCCAGCAAGGCCCGGAGAATGCCGGTGTCGACCAGAGCCGTCAGGACCTGGCTTGCCACGAAACCCTGAAGCAGATCGAAGATCCCTTCCCCATCCCGGCGCGCCATGCCGCGTCCGAATGGCAATGCGCCTGCAATGCTCTGAAATCGCGGCCGCGCAATCAGACGGTTCAGCCACCCCGAAAGTCCGGCACGTGACCGCATCTCGGGGTCCCGCACCGCCATGGGCCGCTAGACCCGGTAACCGGCGGGCATCTTCGGCATGATGGCCTGCGCCTGCAGACGCACCATCTCGGCCAGCGCCGCCTCGCCCGGACAGGACGGGATCGACGCGATCGCACCTGCCAGGATGTCCTTCAGCCGCGCGACCGCGCCCTCGACCCCATAGGCCGCCACCGCGTTGGGCCGCCCATGCAGGTCATCCTGCCCCACGGGCTTGCCCAGGCTCTTCTCGTCCAGAACCGCGTCGCGCAGATCGTCTGCCACCTGGAATGCCTCACCGATCAACGCACCAAGGTCCCCCCACGGCTCCGCATCATGGCCGGCGGAAACCGCCCCCATTTCCGTCGCCGCGATGAACAACGCCGCTGTCTTCGAGCGGTGATAGGCCTCCAAGTCCACCTCGGGCTCGCTTTCCCAGCCCTGGCCCGCGCAGATGCCACCGGGCATCCCGGTCCGCTTTGCCAGCGTCTGCATCAGGCGCACGCCGCGCAATGGCTCTGTCTCGGCCGCGCGCGCCAGAACGTCGAAGGCCAGGATGATCAGGCTGTCGCCGGTCAGCACGGCCAACGGCTGAGAATGGGCCTTGTGCACCGAAGGTTTGCCGCGCCGCAGGTCGGCATTATCGAAACAGGGCAGATCGTCGTGCACCAGGCTGGCGCAATGGATCACCTCCAGCGCCGCCGCCGCCGCATCGCTGAGCGCGGGCGCGTCGTCGCCACAGGCCTGCGCCACCGACATCAGGATCGTCGGCCGAATTCGCGCCCCGCCCGGCAGGCAAGCATATCTCAACGCCTCGCCAAGCTGCGCCGGAGCCTCCTTCCCCTGCGTCATGTCCAGCGCGCGCAGAACCGCGGCATCAATTCGCTGCGAGAGGGGCATGGATCGCTCCTTGTCAGGCTATATGTCACGATATGACGACATATGTTATGTAAACTATACTGGACACTTTGGGGTTTCGAGTCAACAATCCCGTGCATGACAAGGTCTCGCGATCCGGGCTCCAGCGTGCCCCACGCCGTCATCATCGGTGCTGGGATCGGCGGGCTTGCCACTGCCGCGCGTCTCTCGGGCGCAGGGCTGCGCGTCACCGTGCTGGAGCGCCACGGCCATCCCGGCGGCAAGATGCGCACAGTGCCCTCCGCCGCCGGTCCGGTCGACGCCGGCCCTACCGTTCTGACCATGCGCCCGGTGTTCGAGGATCTCTTCGCCGCTCTCGGCACCCGGCTGACAGATCACGTCACCCTGCACCGGCAACACCTTCTTGCCCGCCATTTCTGGCCCGACGGCAGCACGCTCGATCTCTTCGACGACCCCGATGCCAACATCAAGGCAGTCGCCGCCTTCGCCGGCGCCCGCGCGGGCCGGCAAATGCGCAAATTCTCCGACCGTGCCCGCGCCCTTTTCGAAGGTTTCGACGCCCCGGTGATGCAGTCGCCCGAACCGACGCTGGCGGCCCTCACCTCCCACGTGCTGCGCCATCCGCACCTGATCCGCCAGATGGCCCCGAACAAGACGCTGGCGCAACTACTGGAGTTCAGCTTCAGCGATCCGCGCCTCGTTCAGCTTTTCGGCCGCTACGCCACCTATGTCGGCGGGTCCCCCTACCACGTGCCCGCCCTTCTGGCGCTGATCTGGCAGGCCGAGGTATCAGGCGTCTGGGTGGTCGAGGGAGGCATGCACCGGCTGGCGCAGGCCCTGGCCGACGCCATCACGGACCGCGGCGGCGAGTTCTTGTACGACACCCATGTCGACCGCATCTTCACCGAGAAGGGCCGCGCCATCGGTGTCACCCTTCAGGGCGGCGCCTACCTGCCCGCCGACGCGGTCGTCTTCAACGGCGACCCGCGCGCGCTGGCCACCCGCGCGCTCGGTCCCGGCCTCGAGAGCATCGCACCGCAAACCACCGAAATCCCCCGCAGCCTCTCGGCCGAGGTCTGGGCCTTCGCCGCCAGTCCGTCCGGCCCCGACCTGGCGCATCACAACGTCTTCTTCCGCGCCGACCCCAAGCCCGAGTTCGACGCACTGATGCAAGGCCGCCGCGTCCCGGATCCGACGCTCTATGTTTGCGCCATGGATCGCGGCCTGCCCGCGGCGCCTCCCGCCCTCGAACGCTTCGAGATCATCGCAAACGCCCCGCCCCTGCAGGACCCGCAAGGCCCAGAGGAGTTCACGCCATGTCAGACACGCACCTTCCAGACGCTGGCCGGTTTCGGCCTCGACTTCGATCCGCTGCCGGGACCGGACGCGCTGACCACGCCCCCGGGCTTCGACCGACTGTTTCCCGAGAGCAGCGGATCCCTCTACGGGCAAAGCCCGCATGGCACGATGTCGGCGTTCCAGCGCCCGACAGCCCGGACGCCGGTCAAGGGCCTCTACCTCGCGGGCGGCGGGGTCCATCCGGGGGCGGGGGTGCCGATGGCGGCCCTCTCCGGGAGGCATGCGGCCGAGGCGATACTGACGGACCCAACTTCAACCTCGCCGTCCCGCCCAACGGCTACGCATGGTGGTATGTCGACGGCCTGAAAGATGGCGGCGGTCGCGCCATCTCGATCATCGCCTTCATCGGCTCGGTCTTCTCGCCCTGGTACGCCTGGTCCGGCCGGCGCAACCCGGAAAACCACGTGTGCATCAACGTCGCCACCTACGGCCCCGGCGGGCGCTTCACCATGACCGACCGCGGCAGCAGCGCCCTGCGCCAGACGACGGACAGCTTCACCGTCGGCCCCTCTTCGCTGCACTGGACAAACGGCCGGCTCGTCATCGACATCGACGAGATCGGCGCCCCGCCGATGGTCTCCCGCGTCCGGGGCCGCGTCACCGTCACGCCCTCCGCGATGACACATGTCGAACTGCCGCTCACGCCCGACGGCGCCCATGTCTGGCGCCCCTTCGCCCCCACCGCGCAGATCGAGGTCGATCTCGACGCGCCCGGCTGGCAATGGAACGGCCACGGCTATTTCGACGCCAATTTCGGCACCCGCGCGCTGGAGCAGGACTTCACCTACTGGACCTGGGGCCGCTTCCCGACCGGGACGGGCAGCACCTGCTTCTACGACGCCACCCGTCTCGACGGCTCGCAACTGGGTCTCGGCATCCGCTTCAATGAACAGGGCGACGCCCGGATCGTCACGCCCCCGCCGAAGACTCGCATGAAGCGTACCGCCTGGGGCCTCTACCGCGAGGGCCGCGCAGACCCGGGCCATACCCCGACCCAAGTGCAACCCATGCTCGACGCGCCTTTCTACGCCCGCGCCGCCGTGCACAGCGTGATCGACGGCGAAGAGACCACCGGCGTACACGAGGCGCTCGATCTCAAGCGATTCCGGTCGCCATTCCTGAAACCGATGCTGGCCGTCCGCGTGCCACGCCGGACGCGCTGGCGCTTCCCCGACACCTGAAACAGTCGAAATCTTGAAAAGTTTTCGGTCCGATTTCTTCTCAAGAAATCGGCACCGCTATCCGCTCCACGCCTGGAACCCCACGGCCCCGCCGTAGATCCCCAGCATCGTCAGGCTCTCCCACCCCATGTTCGCAGGGCCAGACTTTTCGCGCAGGATCAGCCCGATCAACAGAACGGCGGTCATCGCCAGCCCGACCACGACCCAGAAGAGGTCGCCCGTGCCGATCGCATGATACAGCGACCCGTCGCGATAGCTGATGTCCGACAGCGTGAGGAACAGCACGTCGAACGTGTTGCCCCCGATGATCCCGCCAACGGCCAGCTGCAACGCCCCGCGCCTTACCGCGGCCAGCGTGGTCACCAGCTCGGGCAACGACGTCACCACGGCGGTCATCAACGCGCCGACCAAAGCCGAGGACAATCCCAGCTGCTCGGTCAGCGCCCCGGCGGAGCGCGCAATCGCATAGCCCGCAAGCCCCAGCAGCACCATAAGCGCCGTGAACGGCACCAGCAGCGATACCGCGCTTTTCTGCGCATCCTCGTCGTCCTCGGGCTGGTCGTCACGCGTCTCCTTCGTGTCCACGGCCCGCCACATCGGGCTTTGGCGGATGCCCACGCTGGCATAGGCACCAAACAGGTAGAGGCCTACCAGCACCACCGAGGCCGGATGCACCGACCAGAACGCCACATCGGGCATCACGAAGGCTGCCAACGGCACCACCATCATCAGCATCAGCAACGTGCTCTGAAACAGGTTCGCCACGTCCGCCGCGGCATGTTCGAGGTTCGCCCGGCGATAGATCAGGTCGGCAAAGGCAAGAAACGCCGTCTGCGCCGCGATCCCGCCGATGCCGTTGGAAAAGGCGAGGCTTGCGCGCCCGTCCAGCGCCGACGTTATGGAAACCACCGTGCCCGACAGCGACGTCGCGGCCCCCAGCAACAGCCCGCCGGTCACCGCCTCGCCCAACCCCGTGCGGTCCGCGATGCGGTCCGCCATCCCGGTCATCTTGGTCCCCGCGACAAGGATAACGAGCGCCGCCCCGGCGAAAACGATCAGGTTGGCTGTCAGGGATAAGTCACCGAGCATGACCGCTCAACCGTGCAGCCATTGACCGGGTTCCATGCGCGCAGCGACGATCAGCGCCGCGCCTCGGCCCGCACGACCTCGGGATTGAGCCGCATGACCGACAGGTTCAACGCACCCGCGACGCTGACCCAGGCGAGGTAGGGCACGAACATCAGCCCGGCCAGCCAATCCACCTGCCACAGCTCGATCATGCCCCAGAACACCGCGATCCACAGGAAAACCAGCACCACGAAACCCAGTCGGATCCGGCGCAGGCCAAAGAAAACCGGCGTCCACAACCCGTTCAACGCGATCTGCAACGCCCAAAGCGCCATCGCCACCGCATTGTCCGGGCTCACCGCCGCACGCGCCCCGGCACCAGCGATCAGCAGGTACAGCGTCGTCCACGCCACCGGAAACAGCCAGTTCGGCGGCGTCCATGTCGGTTTGTTGAGGTCTTCGTACCATTTGCCCGGCGGGAACAGGGCCCCCGTCGCACCCGCCGCAAAGCAGGCCGCAAGAAAGATTGCAAAGCAAAGCCAGATCATGACCTCGATCTAGCGTGCCTCCCCGAGACCGGCAAGGCCGGATCGTCCCGGTCCCGCGCCTTCAGCGTCGCCATCGTCGAACACAGCGCCTCGCTCCAGTCGCGCCCCGGGGCCGGTCGCTCCGCCGCCGCCTCAACCAGATACGCCACCTCGGGCAAGGGCCGCGCGTGCAGAACGGCCGAGCGCGGCATCATCATCGTGCCGCCCGCCCGCAGGCTTGCCAGCATCAGCCAGCCAAGCTTCTGCGCACCGGTCGTGCGCGCCCGATGCGTGATCGAATCATACCCCAGCCGGCGCAACTGCCGCCCGATCCCGGCATAGATATACCGCGCCGCGAAAATCCCGGGCCGGGCACTCACGGGCAGCGTCGCCACCCCCGCCTCGGACCGAGCATAAAGCCCGTCGGCCTCGCGCAAGAGCCTTGCAATAACCCGATGCAAGGCGGGCGACATTTGCGGGCTGGCCAGAAACGCCGCCTCGTCCAGCCCCTCGTCCTCCATCCAGTCGCGCGGCAGGTAAAGCCGCCCCTCTCGGGCATCCTCGCCCACGTCGCGGGCGATATTCGTCAGCTGCATCGCCACGCCCAGGTCACAGGCCCGCGCCAGCCCGTCGGCCTCGCGCATCTCCATCAGAACGCACATCATCGCACCCACCGCCGAGGCCACCCGCGCCGAATAGGCCCGCAGGTCCGACAGGCTGTCATACCGCCGGCCTTCCGCGTCCCAGGCCAGCCCCTCCAGCAGCGCCTCGGGCAATTCGCGCGGCATGTCGAACCGCGCCACCATGGCGGCAAAGGCCCGGTCGGCGGGCGCGTTCCGCGGCACCCCGCGATAGGCCAGGTCCAGCCGTTCGTGCAGCCGCGCCACTGCCTCGACCTTCTCGGAATGCAGGTCGACCGAATCGTCCGCCAACCGGCAGAACGCATAGAGCGCCAGCGCCGGATCGCGGACACGCTTCAGCAAAAGTTTCGACGCCGCATGGAAAGACCGCGACCCGTCCCTGATCGCCTCGCGGCAATGCGCCATGTCGGCGGCTTCGGTTCGCGTCAATCTCATCTCACCCGCACCTCGTCGGCATCCGGCACCAGCTTGCCCAGCACCTCGGCGCTCGACACCACGCCCGGCAGCCCCGCGCCGGGATGCGTGCCCGCCCCGACAAGGTACAGCCCCGCCACTTCCTCGCTCACGTTATGCGGCCGGAACCAGGCGCTCTGCAAAATGCGCGGCTCCAGCGAAAACCCCGACCCGTGCGGGCTCAGGTACCTGTCCCGGAACGTCTCGGGCGTGAACACTTCCGACGCGGTCAGATGCTTTCCCAGCCCCGGCAGCAACTGTTCTTCCAGCACCGCCTGCACCTTCCGGCGATAGGTCTCGGCCATCGCGCCCCAGTCGACCGGATCATCGAACCCCAGATGCGGCACCGGGCTCAGCGCATAGAACGTGTCATCCCCCTCCGGCGCGGCGCTCGCGTCCGTCACCGTGGGCCGGTGCACGTAAAGACTCATGTCCTCGGCCAGCTTTCCCCTGAGGAAAATATCCTGAACCAGCCCTTTATAGCGCGGACCATTCAGAATCGTATGGTGCCCCGCATCGGCCCATTTGCCACGCGTGCCCTTCGTGCCGAAATACCAGACGAACAGCCCCATCGACCACCGCGACCGCTTCAGCTTGGGCGCGGTCCAGCGCCGTTTCTCCACGTTGCGCATCAGGGTGTCATAGGTGTGCCCGGCATCGGCGTTCGACACGATTACATCCGCTTCGACCAACTCGCCGCCGGTCAGCCGCACACCCGACGCGCGCGCCTCGCGCACCACGATCTCATCTGCTTCGGCGCCCTGCCGCACCAGACCGCCCTGATCGGCCACGACATCCGCCATCGCGCGTGCAATGGCATCGACACCGCCCATCGCATAATGCACGCCGAATTCCTTTTCCAGGTGACTGACAAGGATATACATCGACGTCACGTTGAACGGATCGCCCCCGATGAAAAGCGGATGGAACGAGAACGCCATCCGAAGCCGTTCGTCCCTGAACCGCTTCGCCGCATGGGCATAGACCGACCGGTCCGCCCGTAGCAGCCCGAAGGCGGGCAAGGCGTTCGCCAGGTCGCGCAGCCGATGCATCGGCCGCCGCCCCAAATCCTCAAACCCGAACGCATAGCGCCGTTCACTGTCCTTAAGGAACCGCTCGTAGCCCTGCGCATCGCCGGGGCTCAGCCGCGCCACCTCGGCCCGCATCGCGTCGGTATCCTGACGCGCGGTGAACGTGCTGCCGTCAGGCCAGCGAATCTCATAAAACGGATCAAGCGGACGCAAATCCACGTCATTGCGAAACCGCCGCCCGCAGGCCGCCCAAAGCTCCTCGAACACCTGCGGCACCGTCACGATGGTCGGCCCCAGATCGAACCGGTGCCCGTCGCGCCACAGGCTCGACCCGCGTCCGCCAGGGCTGTCCAGACGATCCAGCACCGTCACGCGATAGCCTTTCGCGCCTAGCCGCATGGCCGAGGCCAGCCCGCCCAGCCCGGCGCCGATCACGATCGCATGGGGCCGCCGGGCCCTGTCGGACTGTTCACGAAGCGCGGGATCCAGACATGTCAACATACGGCCAGACTACATGTGTCAAGTTAAGTTGACAATCGCCGAGTGAAGTTCTTTTATGGGCCGGAACGCGCTGGACAACCGGACGTCGCGGTTGGCATGAATGGGACTGCCGAACCGCACGCACTGGCCGAAGGGGGACAGGGTCATCCAAATCGTCAGCCTCAGCTTTTTCCGTTTTGCACCGGGCCTCTCCAGGCTCTGGGCCTTTACCATGATGGGCCTTGCGCGTCCCGCGCTGGCCCGCGTCCCCGGCATCGGCTTCTGGAAGCTGTGCGGCTCTGGCACCGGCGAAGGCTTCACGCCGAAACCCAACACCGGCGTCTATGCCATTCTCGCCACCTGGCCCGACCTTGCCACCGCACAGCGACAGACCGCCGAGGCCCCGATCTTCCTCCGCTACGCCCGCCGCGCGGTGGAATGCTATACGCTCTTCATGCGGACAACCTCCGTGCGCGGTGCCTGGTCCGGCACGACCCCTTTCGAACCCGAGGGAACGGCAGACACCGGCCCCGTCGCCGCCCTCACCCGCGCCACGATCAAGCCCCTTGTCGCGCTCAGGTTCTGGCGCCGCGTGCCCGACATCAGCACCGTCATCGGCGCCGATCCCAACGTTGCCTTCAAGATCGGCATCGGCGAGGTGCCGCTGCTGCACCAGGTCACCTTCTCGGTCTGGCCCGACACCGCGGGCATGGCCGCCTTCGCCCGCCACGACGGCCCCCATGCCCGCGCCATCAGGGCCGTCCGCGACGGCAACTGGTTCCGCGAAGAACTCTACGCGCGCTTCAACATCGTCGCCGACCGTGGCACGTGGCAGGGCTCCAAACCACTTCAGCACCTGGGGGTCGGCGCATGAGCCTCGCCTTTCCGTTCTCCGCCATCGTCGGACAGGACACCATGAAACAGGCGCTGATCCTGACGGCCATCGACCCGGGCCTCGGCGGCGTGCTGGTCTTCGGCGACCGCGGCACAGGCAAGTCCACCGCCGTGCGCGCCCTCGCGGCCCTTCTGCCGCCCATCACCGCCGTCAAGGGCTGCCCGGTCAATTCCGAGCGCCCCGAGGACTGCCCCGACTGGGCCACCGTGCCCGACACCGACCTGGTGGAACGCCCCACCCCTGTTGTCGACCTGCCCCTTGGCGTGACCGAGGACCGCGTTACCGGCGCGCTCGACATCGAACGCGCGCTCACCAAGGGCGAAAAGGCGTTCGAGCCGGGCCTTCTGGCCCGCGCCAATCGCGGCTATCTCTATATCGACGAGGTCAACCTGCTCGAGGACCACATCGTCGATCTACTGCTCGACGTCGCCCAGTCCGGCGTCAACGCGGTCGAGCGTGAAGGCCTCTCCATCCGCCATCCCGCCCGCTTCGTTCTGGTCGGCTCCGGCAACCCCGAAGAGGGCGAGCTGCGCCCGCAGTTGCTCGACCGTTTCGGTCTCTCGGTCGAGGTCGCCTCCCCCACAGACATCGACGAGCGGATCGAGGTCGTCCGCCGCCGCGACGCCTTCGACATGGACCGCGAAGGCTTCATAGCCAAATGGCAACCCGAGGATGCGAAAATCCGCGATGCCATCCTCGCCGGCCGCGCGGCGCTCCGCAAACTCGAGGCGACCGACGCCATACTGCGCGACTGCGCGACCCTCGCCGTGGCCCTCGGCGCCGACGGCCTGCGCGGCGAGTTGACCTTGCTCCGCGCCGCCCGCGCCCTCGCCGCCTACGAAGGCGACAAGGCCATCTCCCGCGATCACCTCGCCGCCGTGGCCCCCCTGGCGCTCAGCCACCGCCTGCGCCGCGACCCGCTGGACGAGGCCGGCTCCACCACCCGCGTCACCCGCACCGTCGCCGAAACCTTCGGATGACAACCGGCGCCGACACCGCCCGCACCCAGCGCGCCCTCGCGGCGCTTGCGGTCGATCCCGGCGGCCTCAAAGGGATCACCTTCCGCGCCCGCATGGGACCCGCCCGGCAGGCGTTCGAGACCGCCCTGCGCAAACTCCCCGGCCCCCAGCACCGCATCCACCCCGCAATCACCGACGATCAGCTCTTCGGCGGCCTCAACATCGCCGCCTCGCTGGCCGAGGGCCGCCCGGTGCTCGACGCGGGCCTCGCCGACCAGCCGTCCACGCTCACCCTCACAATGGCCGAGCGCACGCCCTCCGACCTCGCCGCCCGCCTCGCCCAACTGCTCGACGCGGATCGCGGCCACGCCCTCATCCTTCTCGACGAAGCCGCCAGCGCGGAGGAAGGCGCGCCCCAAGCCCTGCTCGATCGCCTCGCCTTCCATATCGAGCCGCCCGAGGCCGCCACTCCCGTCCGCCTGCCCGCCGCCGCCGATCTGGATGCGGCCCGCAAACGCCTGGCCCGCGTTCAGGTCTCCGACGACGCCCTGCCCCTGCTGGTCACCCTCGCCGCCCGCTTCGGCATCCACAGCCTGCGCGCGCCCATCCTCGCCCTGCGCGCCGCCCGCGCCCTCGCCGCGCTCGACGCCGAGATGACGATCACCCGGGATAACCTTCAGGAAGCCGCCGAACTGGTCTACCCATCCCGCGCCACCATGATGCCGACCGAGGCGGAAGAGGAAACCCCTCCCGATGCGCCCGAAGCGGACCAGTCCGACAACGCGGACGAAAACGGCGACCAGTCCCTCACCGACCTGCCCGACGACATCCTCGTCTCCGCCATCGCCGCGCTCCTTCCACCCGACATCCTCGACCGCCTCGCCGCCAAATCCACCCGCCCCGCCAATGCAGCAGGCAGCGGCGCGGGCGACCGCCGCCGCGGCAATCGCCGGGGCCGCCCCCTGCCTTCGCGCCCGGGCCGCCCCTCGGCTCAGGCGCGGATTGACCCCATCGCGACCCTGCGCGCCGCCGCCCCCTGGCAGACCTTGCGCCGCACCGGCCGCAACGCCGACCGCGCGCTCGTGATCCTGCCGTCTGACATCCGCATCAAGCGGTTCGAGGACCGCTCCGACCGCCTGCTCATCTTCACCGTCGACGCCTCCGGCTCCGCCGCCGTCGCCCGGCTGGCCGAAGCGAAAGGCGCCGTCGAACTCATGCTGGCCCAGGCCTATGCCCGCCGCGACCAGGTCGCCCTGCTGGCCTTTCGCGGCACCGGCACCGAAACGCTCCTGCCACCCACCCGCTCGCTCGTGCAGGCCAAGCGTCGCCTCGCGTCCCTGCCCGGCGGCGGCGGCACGCCCCTCGCCGCCGGGCTGATGGCCGCCGGCGAGCTTGCCCAGCTGGCCCGCGGCCGCGGCCTCACGCCCATGCTGGTCCTGCTGACCGACGGCCGCGCCAACATCCCCCTCACCGGCGAGCCGGACCGCGCCACCGCCAACGACGACGCCACCCGCATCGCCGCCAGCTTGCGCCAGCAGGGCCTCTCCGGCGTCCTCGTCGACACCTCGAACCGCCCCAACGACGCGGCCCGCACCGTCGCCGCCGCCCTTGGCGCGCGCTACCTTGCCCTGCCCCGCGCCGACGCACAGGGCATAAGCACCGCCGTCACCTCGGCGCTCGAGGCGTAAGGCCCATGGACTGGGCCCGCGACCAGCCCGACTGGCCCCATGCCGACGCGTCCCGCCGCGTCCGCCACCGCCCGCATGACTGGCATGTGCAGGAATGGGGCACCGGCCCCACGCTCCTCTTGCTGCACGGCGCAGGCGCCAGCACGCATACCTGGCGCGACCTCATCCCCCGCCTCTCGCAAAACCATCACGTTGTCGCCCTCGATCTGCCCGGTCACGGCTTCACCCGCGCGGGCAGCGTCTCGCGCCTCGGCCTCGCCACCACTGCCGAGGATATCGCCGCCCTCTGCACCTACGAGGCCTGGCAGCCGCAGGCCCTCATCGGCCATTCCGCCGGCGCCGCCGTGGCGCTCGACCTTGCCACACGCCTGCTCGGCAAACCCGCCGTCATCGGCCTCAACGCCGCGCTCGATCGGTTCGAGGGCATGGCGGGCTGGCTCTTCCCGATGCTGGCCAAGCTGCTGGCGCTGAACCCGCTCACCGCCATCGCCTTCTCGGCGGGCGGCGCGCGCCCGGGCCGCGCCCGCAACGTGATCCGCGCCACCGGCTCCACGCTCTCCGAAGAGGGGCTTGCGTATTACAGCCGCCTGCTGGCCGACCGCGCCCATGTGGACGGCACGCTTCAGATGATGTCCCGCTGGAGCACCGACGCCCTGCTCGACCGCCTGCCCGAGATCGAAAGCCCGGTTCTTCTGATCACCGGCGACCGCGACACGGCGGTGTCGCCCGAGGTCTCGGACCGCGCCGCCGCCCTGCTGTCCGATGCCAAGCGCATCCGGCTGGAGGGTCTCGGCCACCTCGCACACGAGGAAGACCCCGACCGTCTTAGCGACATCATGCTGGATTGGCTGCAGGGCAAATCTTTTTAGAAAAGATTTGCCAAAAGCTTTCTCAAAGCTTTTGGCCTCACCCCTGCCCAAGCGCCTTTTGCCCCTTCCGGCTGTACCCTCGCGTCATCCGGTCCGCGATCATCGCCAGCGTCGCCATCGCGATGCCCGCGATCATCCCCACCCCGAAATCCCCGTTGTTGAGGCCGATGTATATCTCCTGCCCCAGGTCACTGGTCCCTACCAGCGCCGTGATCACCAGCATGGCCACCCCGAACATGATCGTCTGGTTGAGCCCCAGCAGCAATTGCGGCAACGCCAGCGGCAACCGCACCCGCCACAGCATCTGCCACCGGCTCGACCCGCACGCCTTCGCGGCCTCGATCACCTCCGGGCTGACCCCGCGCAGCCCGTGCTCGGCATAGCGGATCGCGGGCACGATGGCATAGGCCATGATCGCCAGCAGCGCGGTGAAATCCCCCAGCTTGAAGAACATCACGAAGGGGATCAGGATCACGAACAGCGGCATGGTCTGCAACGTGTCGCTTATCGGGCGCAGAAAGGCCGACACCGCGTCATTCTCCGACGCGATCACGCCCAGCATCGTGCCGATCAGGAACGACAGCGCCACCGCCAGCCCGCACAGGTAGAAGGAAATCCGCGCTTCCGGCCAGACGCCCGCCACCATCAGGAAAGCCAGCCCCACGCCCGTGCCAATCGCCAGGCGCCGCCCGCCCGCCTGCCACGCCAGCAACACCATCACGCCGGCAATCGACAACCAGGGCAGCCCCGTGATCCCGAAATAAAGCAGGATCGCCAAGAGCGCGACACCGATCGCCCCCCGCACCCGGCGCCGCAGCAAGAGCCACCCGGCCAGCGCCGCCATCGCCACGGCGTACCCGATCTTCATCGGCGTGGTGAACTCGAAACCCCAGGAAAACGGGCTTATCGTCTCGTCCAGTCCCATCTTCACCGGCAGCATCAGATAAAATAGCGCCGTCGTCTTGATCGCCTTGATCGCGCCCGCGAATTCCACCAAAAGCCAGTTGAAGGCATCGTTCATCGCGTCCGCCGGATAGACTTCCCACGCCCGCGGATACTCCTGCAAAAACGGAAACACCCGCGCCAGAACCAGCATCACGCCCGTGAACACCGCCGCCACGATCCAGTACCGGTAGCGCGCGACAAAGCTCTCGTCCTCGCCTGCGTCCGGCGACCGACCCATCGCGGCCCGCGCCGTGATCCGGTCCATCACCATCGCCATGAGCGCGATCACCACGCCCGCCAGTATCGCCTCGGCCACGTTCGCCTTGCGGATATGGGTCAGCACTTCCCAGCCGATATCGGACGTGCCGCCGATGATCGACGCGATGATGATCATCGAAAAGGCGGCCATCATCGTCTGGTTCACCCCCAGCAGGATCTGGCGCAGCGCGCTCGGCACCCGCACGCGCCAGAACATCTGGCCCGCCGTGGCCCCCGCCATCATGCCCGCCTCGATCACCTCCTCATCGACGCGTGACAGCCCCAGCGTCGTGTTCCGCACCATCGGCGGCACGGCATAAAGCACCGAGGCGATCAGCCCCACCACCGGCCCGAACCCGAACAGCAGCAGGATCGGCAGGAGATAGGCAAAGACCGGGATCGTCTGCAACGTGTCCATCGTAGGCGTGATCACCCGCTCGGCGCGGCCAGAATAGAACGCCCACGTCCCCACGCAGAACCCGATGGCAACAGCGAGCGGCACCGACACCATCACCAGCGCCAGAGAGTTCATCGACTCGTGCCAGTACCCGATCACGACCATGTAGAACATCGCCAGGAACGTGAACACGGCCAGCTTCCAGCCGGACACCACGAAGGACGCGATCACCAACAGCCCCACCGTCAACGCCCAGGGCATCCAGTGCAACAGGCCGCGCACCCAGGACATCGGGTAATCCATCAGGTCCGAGAACGCGCGAAACGCCGGGCCGGCGGTCTCCACCACCCAGTCCATCCCGGTGTTCAGCCAGTCGGTCATGGGCCATTCCCAGGCCTCTGGAAACTCCATCAGCCATCCCAACCGGTCGCGGAACCCCAGCGCCACCAACGTCAGGCCGATCAGCGCAAACCACGCCCAATGCGTGCGGTCCCCGCTCATGCCGGGGCCTCCTCCTGTTCCGACAGCCGCGCCAGTGCCCGGACCACGCTCTGCGCCGTAACGACGCCCGTCACCGTGCCGCCCTGCTCCACCGCCAGCCCTTCGGGATGCGCCGAAAGCATCGGCAACAGCGCCTCGACCGACACGTCGCCCGCCACCCGCTCGCGCCCTTCGCCGGAACCGGCATCCGGGTCGGTCACCTCGTGGGCCCGCAGCACGCGGACCATCGGCACATCATTGGTGAACTCGGCCACGTAATCGTCCGCCGGATTGGTGATCAGCTCGGCCGGCGTGCCGGTCTGCACCACGCGCCCGCCGCGCATGATCATCATCCGGTCCGCCACCCGCAGCGCCTCCAGGAAATCATGCGTGATGAACACGATCGACTTGTGCAGATCGTTCTGAATCCGCAGGAACTCGTCCTGCATCTGCCGCCGGATCAGCGGGTCGAGCGCCGAAAACGGCTCGTCCAGCAGCCACAGGTCCGGGTCCACGGCCAGCGACCGCGCGATGCCCACCCGCTGCTGCTGGCCGCCCGACAACTGGTGCGGATAGCTCTTCTCGCGCCCTTCCAGCCCCACCAACCCGATCACCTGTCCCACCCGCTCACGGGTGTGGTCCTGCGCCGCGCCTTGCAGGCTCAGCGGAAAGGCGATGTTCTCCCACACGCTCAGATGCGGCATCAGGCCAAAATTCTGGAACACCATCCCGATCTGGTGGCGGCGCACCTCGATCATCTCCTTGTCGGACTTCGCACGCAGGTCCTCGCCATCCAGCAGGATCTCGCCATGCGTCGGCTCCACCAGCCGCGACAGGCAGCGCACCACCGTCGACTTGCCCGACCCCGACAGGCCCATGATCACGAAAATCTCGCCCACCGCCACGTCAAAGCTTACGTCGGCGGCGGCAGGTATCGCGCCATCCTCGCGGATCCGCCCGGCCAGCGCCGGCGTCTCTTCCGCCGGCTTGCCGCCGGGAAAATACTGCTCCGGTTTCTTGCCGTAGACTTTCCAGATGTGGCGGCAGGACAGCCTCGGCTGGTCCGTCCCGGCGCCATCGCCCTCGCGCGTGTCGCTCATGCTGACCCAGTCCCCCCTGAAACGAAAAGGCCGGGCGTCACGACCCCCGGCCTCTCCGATGCGTCCATGCGCACCTTACTGCGCGGCCTTGCCGGCCTCGACCCAGGGCCCCCAGGTTTCTTCGTTGGCGTCGATCCATTCGGCCACGACCTCTTCCAAGTCACGGCCCTTCTGGTCGATCTCCAGCATCAGCGCGTTCTGCACCTCGTTGTCGATCGAGATCTGCTCGAACACCGCCGCCACGCCGGGGTTCGCCTCGGCAAACTCGGCATTGATGATCTTGTCGATCGAGGCCTGCTGGAACCCGCAAGCCTTGCCGCGCTCCTGGCCTTCTTCCTCGATGCATTCCCCGTCGGCGGGGTCCCACTCGACCCATTCCATCTCCATGTCGGCAAACAGCCAATGCGGCTGCCAGAACATCATCAGGATCGGGTCCTGCGTCGCCGCGGCCGATTTCAGCTCGGCGATCATCGCGCCTTCCGATCCGCCCGCGACCGGCTCGAACGGCACGTCGATCATCGAGACCACGTCTTTCGATCGGGTACCCCAATCGGCGGGATAGGTGATCAGCCGCCCCTTGGGAAAGGTGTCGGCAGCGGCAAAGGCCTGCGCGCAGTCGTAAAGCGCCTCGTAATCCGGCAGGCCGGGGCACTTTTCCTTCATGTAGGGCGGATAGATCCAGCCTTCCTGCGGTTGCAGGCCCAGTTGCCCCACCACGGTGATGTCGCCCGACTCCACCGCCTTGGGATAGATGTCGCCCACGTTGTTGGTCCAGACCTCGGGCTGCAGGTGCAGATCGCCATTGGCGATGGCCGCGAATTGCGGCACCGCGCCCGCGGTCACGTATTCCACCTCGTGCCCGGCCTTTTCCAGCAGCGTGCCGGTGATATGCGCCGAAATATGCTGCCCCGTCCATTCGTTGATCGGAATGCGCACCGTTTCGGCCTGCGCCATCCCGGCCCCGGCCCCGGCCAGTGACAGGCTCGCGGCCCACAAGACAGAATTCACCTTCATCGTTCTCTCCCTGTTTTTATTGATGCAGATCATGGCCGCCATCATGCGACGTCCGCACCGTGGACCCAAGCAGAAATGTTTGTTGACCGGAGAGTTAATAAAAACAAGGCTGATATCAGGCGTCCGCGGCGCGGCTGCCGATTTCATGAGCATTGTGTAAGGGAGGATGCCGTGCCGTTGAAAGTTGCCGAAAAGTGGTTTCAGACCAAAGACATGGGTGATGGCGTCACCCTCATATGGGAGCCGCATGTCGCGCCATGGTTGCGCTGTAATATCTGGCATATCCAAGGACGCGACCGCGATCTCGTTATCGACACCGGCATGGGCCTGCGCCCGATGACGCGCGAGCTGGCGCAGCTGACCGAGCGACCGCTCAGCGCCATCGTCACCCATACGCATTTCGATCATTCGGGCGGGTTGCACGAGTTCGACCACCGCTGCGGTCACACGGCAGAATCCGATATCATCGCCAATCCCACGCCGTCCAACACCTATGCCGACGCCGGCTTCGTCCGGGCCGAAACCTTCACCGCCCTGCCCTACGCGGGCTTCTCCCACGAGCACTACACCGTGAAACCCGCGCCCCTCTCCGCTCTCCTGGACGAAGGCGACGTGATCGACCTTGGCGACCGCGCCTTCACGGTCTTCCACCTGCCCGGCCACAGCCCCGGCTCCATCGCGCTCCACGAGTCCGCAACCGGCCTGCTCTTCAGTGGCGACGTTGTCTATGACGGCGACCTCATCGACGACATGGACCATTCCGACCCCGAGGTGCTGGCCGACTCCCACGCCCGCCTGCGCGAGCTCGATGTCACCACCGTCCACGCCGGGCACTTCAAATCCTTCGGACGCGACAAGCTGATTGAAATCCTGGACGAATACCGCGACGGTGGCCGCCGTCTGGGCGATGCCGACGCATGGCTCGCCGACATGATCGCAAGGAGCAGACCGCATTGACACAACGCACGGCCATCGTCACCGGCGGGCTGGCGGGCATCGGCCTCGCCACCGCCCGTCTGCTACATGACGCCGGGCACACCGTCGCCATCGGCGCCCGGCGCGGCGACAACCGCTCGCTTCAGGACATGGCCCGCGACACCGTCGGTGCGGACGTCTTCGTCGCCCCGCTCGACGTGCGCCAGCGCGGCTCGGTCGCGGCTTTCTGCACGTCGGTCAAGAACCAGTTCGGCACGCCGCAGATATTGGTGAATGCCGCCGGCGTCACCCGGCACCAGACGGTTTCCGAGCACGACCTTGACGCCTGGGACGACGTCATTGAGACCAACCTCACCGGCACCTTCCTGATGATCCACGCGTGTCTGCCCGACATGATGGCCTCGGGCTGGGGCCGGATCGTCAACATCGCCTCGACCGCCGCGCATACCGCCGTCGCCGACCACCCCGCCTATTGCGCGTCCAAATCCGGCGTGCTCGGCCTCTCCCGCGCCGTGGCGCTCGAGGGCGCCCACCACGGCGTCACCTGCACCACCGTCAGCCCCACCTGGGTCGAAACGGAAATGCTGCGCGAGTCCGCCGCCACCATCGCCACCCAGAACGGCACCACGCAGGCCGAAGAGATCGCGGCCCTGGCCCGCGCCAATCCGCAGAACCGCCTGGTTCAGCCCGACGAGGTCGCCGCCATCATCGCATTCCTGTGTTCCGAAGCCGCCCCGGGCCTGACCATGGAAGACATCCAGATCAACGCCGGCGCGCACTGGTAATCAGGCCAGCCGCCGCGCCCGCCACGCCATCACCGCCGGTTCGATCAGCCCCGCCGACAGGATCAGCGGCAGGCCCACCGCCTCGCGCAGGCCGAACCGTTCCCCGGCCCAGATCGCCGCCGTCACCGTCGCCACCGCCACCTCGGTCATGAACAACAGCCCCACCAGTCCGGGGTTCAGCCGCGACGGCGCATAGATCGTGGCGAACGAACTGGGCAAGATCAGGATCACCGCCACCGGCACGAACCACCACAGCAGGCCCGCCACCTCTGGCCACTTTGGTACGGTCGCGATCCCCTGCACCGTGGCGATCCCCGCCACCAGCAGAGCCACGACCGCCCCCACCAGCAGGAAATTTACCGCATGGGTCAGGATCCGCACCCGCCGTTCCGTCAGGATCAGCGTACAGCCCACGGCCCAGAACATCCCTGAGATCAGGCCAAACCAGTCGCCCGCGTTGCGCGGCAACGGAAGGCCGGTGTCGTCGGCAAAGATCACCACCAGCCCGACCAGACCCACGAAGATCGACAGCCACCGGAACCACGTCATCCGGTCGCCCAGAAACACCCAGCCCAGCAGGAACCCCCAGATCGGCGTCATGTAGAACAACAGCACCGCGCGCACCACGTCGGTATAAAGCAGGCCTGCGGCGTAGAGCGCAAAGGCCACCCCGGCCAGAACACCTCCCAAAAGCGGCCGCAGCCCTTGCGCATAGTCCGCGCGCAGCACCCAGACCGCCGGCAGGCTCAGCAGCGCCGGCAGCGTCAGGAACACCACCATCGCCCAGGGCGCATCCAGCCCCGCCTGCTCGATCATCCGCAGCGGCAGCCAGAAAATGCCCCAGCACAGCCCCGCGAAAAGTCCCGTCAGAACAGCCCTGTTGTTGCCTTCGGCCAAGGCGCGCCTCCTTTTCTCGTGTTCCGGCCCCAGTCAGGCACCTGCAAGGCACAAAGGCAAGGCATCGCTGCCCTGCCTTCGCATTCGTGCCGCCCCCTGCCGCGAATGCCGCGTCAGGCTGCCCGGTCCGGGATATCCACCAGCTTGCCGCGCGGTATCTCGCAGGCCTTGTCGTAAAGCGGCGTCTCGGCCAGCGTCGCGGCATACATCCTGCTGTCATTTCCCTCGACCATCAGTTCCGTGCCCGGCCCGGCCTCGGCACTGTCCATCAGCGCATAGCCAATCCCGTGCCCCAGATAGGGCGAGGTCGCCCCTGCCGTCACCCGCCCCGCGCCCTTGCCGTTCCATTCAACCCGGCCATTCACCCGCGGCTCGCCATCCGGACAGACGATCCCGTGCAGGCGCTGGCCCTTGTCGGCCTTCTCCAGCGCGGCCTTGCCGATGAAATCACCCTTTTCCATGGCAACGAACCCGCCCAGCCCCACGTCATAGGGGGTGGTGGTCTCGTCGAAATCCGAATTTGCGTTCAGGATCCCCGCCTCGATCCGCCGGATATTCATCGAATCCAGCCCGAACATCCGCATCCCATAAGGCGCCCCCGCCTTCTCCAGGTGCGCCCACAGGGCAGCGGCATCGTGATGCGGCTCGGTATAGAATTCCCAGCCCAGTTCGTTGGTGTATCCCGTCCGAGTGATAAGAACGGTCTGACCGCCGAAATCCACCCAGGCGCTGCCAAAATAGCCGAAGGGCTCGGGAATCCCATCCTTCGCGGCATCCTTCAGAACCTCCATCGACAGCGGGCCTTGCACTTGGCTCACGTTCACCTCAGGGTCGGTGATCTCCACATCCATCCCCTTCGCGTGCGCCCGCGCCCAGTTCACGAAATCTCCGTCCGCCTGCGCGTACCAGAACCGATCCTCGGCCAGCCGCACGAACACCCCGTCCACGATCAGCCCGCCATCGTCGAAACAGGCAATCCCGTACCCGCAGCGCCCAACCTTCACCTTGGAAATATTGTTGACGAACAAGAGGTTCATCAACTTTTCCGCATCCGGTCCCTTGAACTCGATCGGCCACTCGCCGGTATGCAGACACGCCGCCTTCGTCCGAAGCAGCCAATAGCCCTCGTCGGTCGGCAAATCGTCCATGTAGACGCACATGAACCGACGGTTATAGACGCAGTAATGCGGGCCATGTTTCGCCTCGATCGCGTGATACGCATGGCGGCGCAGGTTGAAATCCCAGCCCGCGCCGGGCCGCGTCGTGATCAGGTCGCGGTTCAGCCCGTCGCTCGAATTCATCATTGGTCGGCCTCCGGGTCCAGCCGCGCGCCCAGCGCATTCGCCACGAGTTTCTGAAAGTGGTGCACCGCGTGCTCGCTCAGCTCGGTCAGCCCTTCGTCCACAACAAAGCGCCCCTGGTTGTAGCCGCTGGATTTCAGGCCTTTCTGCACGCTCTCGCACAAGCCGATATCCTCGGGCTGCAACACGTCCTTCTGGTAATTGATCGCATCACGCAGCTGCTGCGTGACCTCGCCATCCTTCACGAACCAGTCCTGGTATTCGACGCATTTCTCCGGCGCCGTCGGGTTCATCTGCAGGACCGACAGGTTCGCCTCGCCCGGATAGGCCCAGATGGTGAAGTTCGGCCACACGAACCAGCCCGCATAGCCGAAATCCACGTCGCCCGCCTCGAACTTGTAGGCCCGCGCGTTCATCGTCCGCGGCTGCCCCGCGCACTGACTGGAATAGAGCCCGCAGGTGATCGTGCGATAGCTGTCCATGTCCACCAGATCGACGAAATCATGATGCGCGGGGGCGCAGTGATAGCACTCCAGGAAGTTGTCCATCAGCACTTTCCAGTTCGCCTCGACCTCGTAGGTGTCGCGCTGCGCGAACTGCAAATCGTCGACCGAAGGAACATAATGCCGGATCTCACGCTCCAATTCGCCCATCTGTTCGGCGAATGGCGTTGCGCTTTCATCCAGATTGACGAGGACAAGTCCACAGAACACCTCCACCTTCACCGGCTTCAGCGAAAACTCCTCTTTCCGGAAACCCTCGACATTCTCGGTATTCCGCGCCGACCGCAGGTTGCCGTCAAAGTCGAACGCCCAGGCGTGATAGGGGCAGGTGATCACGTTTTTCTTGCCGGTCCCGCTGACCAACTCATGCCCCCGGTGCGGACACACGTTGAAGAACGCGTTCAGCTCGCCCGTGCGGCTGCGCGCCACGAATACGTTCTGCTCGTGGATCTTCACGGTCAGGAACTGCCCCGGCTCCGCTACCTGGCTTACGTGCCCGGCATAATACCAGGTCTTGTAAAAGATCGCGTCCTTCTCCGCCGCCCAGATCTCGGCGTCGTGGTAGAAACGCGCGGGCAAGGTATAGGAATTCTTGGGATCGGCCCGGAAAGGCTTGTCTCCGGGCATCAGGTTCAACGTCTGCAAGGTCATGGCGCACTCCTTCGCTGGCTGTTGACAGTGTCACCCATTACCGAGGATCATGACAAACGCTCTTTTCTCATGAATTTGACCAAGCCAGACTTATGCCAAAGCCGCACCTCCCCCCGCTCGACCTGATGGAACCGTTCGAGGCCGCCGCTCGCCTCGGCAGCTTCACCCGTGCCGCCGATGAACTCTCGGTCACCCAATCCGCCATCTCACAGCGCGTCCGCAAGCTCGAGGCGCTGCTCGACACGCAACTCTTCACGCGCGGCCACCGTGCCATCACCCTCACCCCCGAGGGCCGCGAGCTGCTGATCGGCGTGCGCGCCGCGCTTCAGCACATGACGGCCGCCACCCGCGCCCTCCGACAGCGCGACGACCGCCCCCGCGTGCGCCTCGCCGCCGACACCTCCATGGCCCAGCTCTGGCTCACCCCACGCCTGGCCGCCGCCCTCGCGGACAGCCCGCCGCTGATGCTCGACCTTCTCGCCTCCGACACGGAATCCGAGCTTCTGACGGCAGATATCGCCCTCCTGCACGGCGCGGGTGACTGGCCCGGCTTCACCGCCACCCGTCTCTTTGCAGACGCGGTCTTTCCGGTCTGCACCCCGAATTTCCTTTCGCACACGCCGCTCCAAACACCCGCAGACCTGCTGTCCGCCCCGCTCATCGACCTCGACTATGTCCACTGGAACTGGATGAACTGGGGCATCTGGCTGACCGAGGCGGGGCTCGACCCCACCCGCGCCACCACGCTCATGCGCACCAACAGCTACATGGCCCAACTCGATGCCGCCCGCGCGGGCCTCGGCGTGGCGCTGGCGTGGAAGGGCCAGCTTGCCGACGACCTGACCACCGGCCGCCTCGTGCGCCCCATCGACCACGCGGTCACCACGCCATTTGGCTACTACCTCATCCTGCGCGACGGGGCCGAACCGGCAGCACGGCACCTCGCCCAAAGCCTGCTTCACGCCGACACCTGACGCAGCCCGTGCAATATTCTCCCGCAAGCTCGGCCTTTTCATGAGATAAATTCGCGAATCCGACCGCGCGGACCGCACCACCTTGGCAAGCCCCGCGCCGCCTGATTAACTGTCGCCGACAACCAGACTCACCCAAGCCAAGAGGTTCCCCCATGCGCTACCTCGCGCCAACCACGCTGGATGACGCCATCCAGCTCCTCAGCGGCGATCCCGGCGACTGCCGCGTGCTCGCCGGCGGCACCGACCTGCTCGTCCGCCTGCGCTCCGGCGATACCGAACCCGACAGCATCCTCGACATCAAGCGCATCGAGGACCTGCGCCAGATCACCCCCGAAGACGGCGGCTGGCGCATCGGCGCTGCCGTCTCCTCGGCGGAAATGAACGAGCACAAGGACTTGAAAGCCGACTACCCCGGCGTCTGCGAAGCGTCCGACCTCATCGGCTCCACCCAGATCCAGGGCCGCTGCACGCTGGCCGGCAACCTCTGCAACGCCTCGCCCGCCGCCGACTCCGTGCCCGCAATGGTCGCCGTCCGCGCCATGGCCCGCGTCGCCGGCCCGAACGGCACCCGCGACGTCGCGGTCGAGGATATTCCCACCGGCCCCGGCAAGACCTCTCTGGAAAAGGGCGAATTCGTCGCCTCGATCTTCCTTCCGGCCAAGCCCGACCGCTCGGGCGACGCCTATCTGCGCTTCATCCCGCGCACGGAAATGGACATTGCCGTGGTCGGCTGCGGCGTCTCGCTCACCTTGGACGGCGACGGCACCTGCACCGACGCCCGCGTCTCTCTCGGCGCCGTGGGTCCAAAGGTCATGGTGGTCGACGCCGCCGCCGAGGCCCTCATCGGCACGAAACTCGACGACGCCGCGATGGACGCACTGGCCAAGGCCTGCTCCGACGCCGCCTCCCCCATCGCCGACAAGCGCGGCACGGTCGAGTTCCGCACGCACGTGGCCGGCGTTCTCGCCCGCCGTGCCGCCGCCATCGCCAAGACCCGCGCAGAAGGATAAGCAGACATGAGCAACATCCACGTCACCACCACCATAAACGGCGACCCCACGGAATATCTCTGCGCGCCCGATGAAACCCTGCTCGACGTCCTGCGCGACCGTCTCGGCATGACCGGCTCCAAGGAAGGCTGCGGCACCGGCGATTGCGGCGCCTGCTCGGTCACCGTCAATGGCCGCCTCGTCTGCTCCTGCCTCATGCTGGGCGCCGAGGCCGAAGGCGCCAAGATCGAAACGATCGAGGGCATGGCCCAGGGCGATCAGCTGCATCCTCTCCAGCAGAAGTTCATCGAACACGCCGCCCTGCAATGCGGCATCTGCACCCCGGGCATCCTGGTGGCCGCCAAGTCACTGCTCGAGAAAAACCCCGACCCGACCGAGGAAGAAGCCCGCTACTGGCTCGCCGGCAACCTCTGCCGCTGCACGGGCTATGACAAGATCATCCGCGCCGTGCTCGACACGGCCGCAGACCTCAGAAAGGCATCCTGATGGCACTCGACAGCAAACAGGTCCTCGACACGCAAGAGTTCAAGATCGTCGGCACCCGCCCCCTGCGCCCCGACGGTATCGACAAGGTCACCGGCAAGGCCCGCTTCGGCGCCGACATCACCGCGCCGGGGATGCTAATCGGCAAGGTGCTGCGCAGCCCTCACGCCCACGCCCGGATCAAGTCCATCGACACGTCGGCGGCCGAGGCCATCGAGGGCGTCCATGCCGTGGTCACCCGCGCCGACTTCGCAAATATCGAACCCGGCGACGATGTCTTCGACATCCTCGACAACTGCATGGCCGGGGAAAAGGCGCTCTATGACGGCCACGCCGTTGCCGCCGTCGCCGCCAGCTCGGGCCACATCGCCAAGAAGGCGCTGAAGGCGATCAAGATCGACTACGAGGTGCTCGACCACGTGACGGATGTCGACCGCGCCATCGCCGATGGCGCCCCCGTCCTGCACGAGGGCCGCGCCGACGAATCCGTGCCCGAAGGGTCCTCGCCCAACATCATGGCCCGCTACGAGTTCGGCCATGGCGACACCGACAAGGGTCTGGCCGAGGCCGACGAGGTCATCGAGCGGTCCTACCGCACCGAGGCCACGCACCAGGGCTATATCGAACCCCATGCCTGCCTCGCCCAGATGAGCCAGGACGGCCAGGCCGACCTCTGGTGCTGCACCCAGGGCCATTACATGGTCCGCAACACCTGCGCCGCCATCCTCGGCATGGACCAGGGCCAGCTGCGCGTCACCGCGTCCGAGATCGGCGGCGGTTTCGGCGGCAAGACGGCGGTCTTCCTCGAACCCGTCGCGCTGATGCTGGCCCGCAAATCCTCGCGGCCCGTCAAGATGGTGATGACCCGCTCCGAGGTGCTGCGCGCCACCGGCCCCACGGCCTCTTCGTCGGTCGATATCCGCATCGGCATGACGAAGGACGGCCGCATCACCGCCGGTTTCGCCGAACTGCGCTACCAGGGCGGCGCCTATCCCGGCTCGCCGGTGGAAATGGGCTCCATGTCCGCCTTTGCGCCCTATGACCTGGAAAACGTCAAGACCGTCGGCTGGGACGTGGTCACCAACCGACCGAAACAGGCCGCCTATCGCGCCCCCGGCGCGCCCATGGCCGCCTTCGCGGTGGAATCCGCCATCGACGAGTTGGCCAAGGGCCTCGGCCTCGACCCGCTCGAGGTGCGCCTGAAAAACGCCGCCCGCGAAGGCACCAAGGCCTCCTACGGCCCCACCTATCCGGCCATCGGGCTGGAGGCGACGCTGCGCACCGCCAAGGACCACCCGCACTGGACGGCTCCCTTGGGCCCCAACCAGGGGCGCGGCGTCGCCTGCGGCTTCTGGTTCAACTTCGGCGGCGACACTTGCGTCACGCTCAACATTACGCCCGATGGCACCGTGACCGTGTCCGAGGGCAATCCCGACATCGGCGGCTCCCGCGCCTCCATGTCGATGATGGCGGCCGAGGAACTGGGCATCCCCTACAACAAGGTCCGCACCATCGTGGCCGACACCGGCAGCCTGGGCCAGAACGAGGTCACCGACGGCTCCCGCGTGACCTTCGCCGTCGGCCTCGCGACCATCGAGGCCGCCCGCGCCGCCAAGCGCGAGATGTGCCGCCGCGTGGCCAAGCTCTGGGACATCGACGAGGACGCCGTGGAATGGCGCGACGGCGCGGTGCACCCCACCGGCCACAACGCCGGCTCTCACGATCCCATGACCCTCGCCGAGATCGCCGCCATCGCCTCCAACACCGGTGGCCCTATCGCCGGCCACCACGAGGCCAACCCCGAAGGCGCAGGCGTTTCCTTCGCCACCCACATGGTCGACACCGAGGTGGACCCCGACACCGGCGCGGTGAAAATCCTGCGATACACGGTCTTTCAGGACGCCGGCAAGGCCGTCCACCCGGCCTATGTCGAAGGCCAGTTCCAGGGCGGCGCCACGCAGGGCATCGGCTGGGCACTGAACGAGGAATACATCTACGGCGAGGACGGCACCCTGCAGAATGCGGGCTTCCTCGATTACCGCATTCCCGTGGCCTCGGACCTGCCGATGATCGACACTGTCATCCTGGAAATCCCCAACCCCGGCCACCCCTACGGCGTGCGCGGCGTTGGCGAAACCTCCATCGTGCCGCCCCTCGCGGCCATCGCCAACGCGGTCTCCGCGGCGGCGGGCGTGCGCATGACCGACCTGCCCATGTCGCCGCCCAAGGTGCTGAAGGCGATGCACGACAAGTAATCCCGGGACAGGCCCCGGACCAGCTCCGGGGCCTCTCCGAAACCCGCAGGGTGGGTGAAAACCCACGTGCCTCGACCCGCCCAATGCGGCAGGCACCCCCCCATTTGCCGGCGCAAACCGCCGCCGATTGAACCAGACCCCACGCATCGCCGACCCACTCCCGACACTTGTTGAAAGAAATGGGAGACGACCCGATGCCAACGCATTACCTCACCGGATTCGACGATCTGCTCGGCTTTGGCAAAGGCGACGACACCGTCTATGCCTTCGGTGGCGACGACTACCTCTTCGGAAATGACGGAAACGACTACCTGCTCGGCATGGGCGGCGAGGACACCATTCTCGGCGGCTATGGCTCCGATATCGTCGATGGCGGGGATGGCGACGACGTGATCTACGGCGGTCTTCCCGGCGGTGCCGATGTCGGCTCCAACGTGCTCTTCGGCGGCGCGGGCGAGGACCTCATCTATGCCGGCGACGACGGCGATTTCATCGACGGTGGCACCGGCCGGGACAAGATCATCGGCGCGGCCGGGGCCGACACCATTTTCGGCGGCGCAGGAAGCGACCGCATCGAGGCTGGCGGTGGCCACGATAGCATCGAAGGCGGGACGGGATTCGATTTCATCCTCGGCGGCGACGGCAATGACACCGTGCATGGCGGCGACAGCCGCGACACCATCAAGGGCGGATCCGGGAACGACCACCTCTCCGGTGACGACGGCAGCGACGAGTTGCACGGCAACAGCGGCGACGACAATATCTTCGGCGGCGACGGCAACGACCGGCTATTCGGCGGCAGGGATAACGATTTCCTCCACGGCGGTTACGGCAACGACACGCTCGACGGCAGCTCTGGCGACGACTGGATCATCGGCGGCGAAGGCCCCAATCCAAGCGACGGCCTCTATGGCTATGCCGACGTGGCCTATGGCGGGGCGGGCAACGACTATATCTACACCGGCTCGGGCAACGACACCGCCGATGGCGGCACGGGCAACGACACGATCTATTCCGGCTCGGGCCAGGACGTGATCTATGGCGGCCTCGGCGATGACCTGATCCACGCCACCGATCCGCCCGATGGCTTCATGGAAGGGCTCAGCCGCTACACTCCCAAGCTGGATGACAGGATTTTTGCCGGTGACGGCGACAACACCATCCATTCCGGCGCGGGCAACGACCTGGTGACATCGGGCGACGGAAACGACTACATCCGCTCGACCAACGGCAGCGATACGGTCCACTCCGGCGACGGAGACGATTTCGTCTGGCTCAACACATTTTACGTTTCCCCGGATCCGGACCTGCCCCCCGCCCCGACCGAAACCGATCTCGGCGGCGGCGACGACACATACTATTCCACCGGTTTCAACGACGACATCGTCCAGGGCGGCGACGGCGAGGATTTCATATACATCGAGGGCGGCAACAATCTCGTCTTCGGCGGCGAGGGGGCCGACATCATCCAGGGCGGCGACCGCGACAGCGGCAGCACCAAAAGCGCCCAAGCCTCGCTCGACATCATCTACGGCGGCGACGGCGACGACAAGATCTACGTCTGGGGCGGCAACAACCTCGTCGATGGCGGCGCCGGCAACGATACGATCGACGCACGCCTGGGCGAGGACCTCACCCTTGGCGGCACGACCCGCATGAACGGCGGCACCGGCGACGACTGGCTGATCGGACGCCGGGGCGAGGCCGACGAGTTCGTCTTCACCCAAGGGGGCGATTTCGGCACCGACGTCATCCGCAGCTTCGACGCCGCGCACGACCGCATCCTGATCGACACGTTCCAGGACGATCCGGTCGCATTCACCTCGACCATCGTCGGCACCAGCGTCCATATCGAATTCCAAGGCGACGCCGGCCTGCTCGCAATCGAAGGCGGGGCCTCCACCTGGAGCGACAGCTACATCGAGTTCATCTGACATGCACCGAATGGCGTCCCACCCCCCGTCCCGGGCTTGACCCGGGACCTTCCGGCCCCAAGATACCCCTCATGGTACAAGTCACGATATGGGGTTCGCTCGCCCGGTTCACCGACGACGCCCGCGAGGTCGAGGTCGAGGCGGAAAACCTGCGCCAACTGCTCGACGGGCTGGCGCAGAAATACCCCGGCCTGAAGCCCCAGCTCGACCGGGGCGTGTCGGTCTCCATCGACGGCAAGGTCTACAACGACAGCTGGTTCCAGCCCATCCGGCCCGACAGCGAGGTCGTACTGCTGGCGCGCCTCAAGGGCGGCTGAACCGTTTTTACAGCGGCACAGGCTCGCGCAGCGCCGAACCGCACCCGCTCTATTCGCGCGACAGCGCCGACAGCGGGGCGCGCAGGCGAAAGACCAGCCCCTCGGTGTCGAAGGCCACATCGGTCTTGGCCCCCAGCGCCCCCTCGGTCAGCTTGGTCAGCACCTGCGTGCCAAAGCCCGGCGCCTTGGTCTCGGTGACCTTGGGTCCGCCACGCTCGACCCATTCCAGCGCAAAATCCGGACTTTCGTCCCCGGTCACCGTCCAGGTCACCACGACACGCCCGCCCTCTTCCGACAGCGCCCCGTACTTCGCCGCATTGGTCGCCAATTCGTGGGTCACCATGCCCAGGATCTGCGCGGCATTGCTGGAAATCATCAGGTCCGGCCCGTCCAGCACCATCCGCTCGCGCGCCGCCCCCGAAAAGGGCCTTACCTGCTCGGTGAAGATCTCGCGCAGGCCGAACCGGCTCCCGGCATCGTGCATCATCGCTTCCTGGTTGCGGCCCAGCGCGGCCAGCCGCGCCAGCAGGCGGTCGGCGATCTCCTCGGGCGGCGAATGTCGCGCCAGCTGCCGCACGATGCCCGACACCACCGTGATCAGGTTCTTCGCCCGGTGCCCCAACTCCCCGATCAGGAATTGCGCCCGGCGCTCGGCCATCTCCTGCGCAGTGATGTCGATCATGGCGAAGACCCCCTCCACCGGCAGACCCTCGGCATCATAGGTCACCTGCTTGCGCGCATTGACCCAGCGAAGCGGCACGTCCGGCACCAGGATGCGGTGCGTCATGTCCAGCACCTGCAACGGATTCTCCGGCGACAACAGGCATTCCAGACCCTCCTGAACCTGCGGCCAGTCGTCGGGATGAATCCGCGCGTGCAACTCCGACCGCGGCACCTCGACGCCCGCATCCAGCCCGAAGAATTCCGCCGCCAGCGAGTCGCAGCGCAGCGTGTCGGCGCGGTAATCCACCTTTCCCAAACCGACCCGGGCGACCCTCAAGCCCAGTTCCACGTCGTCGGATGTCAGGGGGATGTTCAGCGGGGTCTCTAAGTCTCTCGTCATGGCATGTGTTTCGGGGCGCTACAGGGGGCCGTCAATGTCACAGTTTAAACGCACCGCAGATTTTCAATCTCAGGCGAAATCCTGCCGCCCGTCCCGTCGCAAGCCAAGTCCGACGCGGTACCGCTGTTGGCGTCACGGGCGTGATTTCCGGGACCTCACGCGCCAATCCCGCCGTTGCGCCGCATTCAACGCCGCCCGCCGCGATGCGCAAGGTGGGTCAAACCCCACGCCGCCTCCCGGATTTTCGAAACGAACCCGACGCGAACACGTCTTATCCGCAGACGCGGCAGACCGTTTCCCACTCCTTCAACCGCTCCGCCACGGGCACGGGCACCGGCCGGTCGGTGAAGAACATGTCGACCTCTGCCAGCGACCCGATCCGCGCCGGCGCCATGCGGTGAAACTTCGAATGGTCCGCCACCAGGAAGGTCCGACGCGCCCGCGCGATGATCGACTGGCTCACGTGAACCTCCTGAACGTCGAAATCCAGAAGGTCGCCATCATTGTCCAGCGCCGAGCAGCCGATGACGGCATAATCGAACTTGAACTGTTCGATCACCCGCGTCGTCAGATTGCCGATCAGCCCCCCGTCCGAGCGCCGCAACACGCCCCCCGCCACCACGATCTCGCAATCCGCATTGGCCACCAATATATTGGCAACGTTGATATTATTGGTGATCACCATCAGGTCACGGTGGCTCAGAAGCGCGCGTGCCACGGCCTCGGTCGAGGTCCCGATATTCAGGAAAACCGACGCGCCGTCCGGGATCTCCCGCGCGCAGACCTGTGCCATCGCCTGCTTGGCCGCCTCGTTCAGGCCGCGCCGTTCCTCGTAGCCGATATTGGACACACCCGACGGCATGATCGCGCCGCCATGCACACGCTCCAGCCGCCCGGCCTCGGCCAGGTCCGTCAGGTCGCGCCGGATGGTCTGCACCGTCACCCCGAACCGCTCGGCAAGGCCTTCGACCGTGACCTTGCCCTCGTTGCGGGCGATTTCGAGGATCTCGGGGTGACGAAAAGTCTGTGACATGCGCCTGAACCAAAGTTTCGGGTTTTTTCGTTTTCGCGGAATTTTCGCACATGTCAAAGAAAAATCCCGGCGTCGGGACCATTTCGCAGCCGCAGAAAGTCCATGCGGCAGCGCATATATGCAACCTAAAGCATTGACTTAATGTGACTTTCCAAAAACCGAACAAAAACGAAAGAAGCGTTTGACTCCATCAACCTGAACGTGCTCACTTACCGGGCACGATTTCCGGCGGCATCTGGGGAGGATGGATGCACCCAAGTCCCGAAAATATAAGCGATATTTTCGTCATCGGGGGCGGAATCAACGGCTGCGGCATCGCCCGCGACGCCGCCGGTCGCGGTCTTTCCGTCACCCTGGCCGAGATGAACGACCTCGCCTCCGCCACCTCCTCGGCCTCGACCAAGCTCTTCCACGGCGGCCTGCGCTACCTCGAATATTTCGAATTCCGTCTCGTCCGCGAGGCCCTGATCGAACGCGAAGTCCTCTTGCGCAACATGCCCCATATCAGCTGGCCCATGCGCTTCGTGCTGCCCTATCACCGCGACATGCGCTTCGAGGGCGGCACCCCCACCTCGCGCCTGCTGGAAAAGATCATGCCCTGGATGCGCGGCCGCCGCCCGGCGTGGCTGATCCGCCTCGGTCTCTTTCTCTATGACAGCCTCGGGGGCCGCAAGATCCTGCCCGCCGCCCGCTCCCTCTCGCTCGACGGCACGCCCGAGGGCGCGCCGCTGAAGCCCCATTTCAAACAGGCGTTCGAGTATTCCGACTGCTGGGTCGAGGATGCCCGCCTGGTGGCGCTCAACGCCCGCGATGCCGCGGGCCGCGGCGCCGAAATCCTCACCCGCACCCGCGTCACCGCCGCCCGCCGCGCGGGCGGTTTGTGGGAGATCGACCTCGAAGACACCGCCACCGGCGCCCTGCTGACCCGCCGCGCCCGCGCGCTCGTCAATGCCGGCGGGCCGTGGGTGGGCAACATCATTTCTGACGTCACCCATATCGACAGCCGCGAAGGCGTCCGCCTCGTGCGCGGCAGCCACATCGTCACCCGCAAGCTTTTCGACCACACCAAATGCTATTTCTTCCACGGGCGCGATGGCCGCATCATCTTCGCCATCCCCTACGAGCAGGATTTCACCCTGATCGGCACCACCGACGCCGATCACCCGGACCCGGGCACGCGCCCCGTCTGCACCCCCGCCGAGCGGGACTACCTGTGCAGTTTCGCCTCGGAGTATTTCGAGACCCCCGTCACCCAGAACGACATCGTCTGGACCTTCTCGGGCGTCCGCCCGCTTTATGACGACGGCGCCAAGTCGGCGACCGCTGCCACCCGCGACTACGTGCTCAAGCTCGACACCGATGGCCCGCCGCTGCTGAACATCTTCGGCGGAAAGATCACCACCTACCGCCGCCTCGCACAGGCCGCGGTGGGCAAGCTCGCCGCCCATTTTCCCAAGGCCACAGGCGACTGGACCGCCGACGCCGCCCTGCCCGGCGGCGATTTCGCCGTCGAGCACCGTGACGGCATGGCGGCGCAACTCGAGGCCGACTTCCCCTTCCTGAGCGAAGCCTGGGCCTACCGCCTGCTCCGCGCCTACGGTACCGAGGCGCGCACCCTTCTGGGCGACGCGACAACCTCCGCCGACCTTGGCCGCACTTTCGGCGCCACCCTTACCGAACGCGAGGTCCGCTGGCTCATGACACATGAATTCGCCCGCTCCGCCGAGGATATCGTCTGGCGCCGCAGCAAGCTGGGCCTGCGCCTGAAGGACAGTGAAATCAAGGGCTTGCAGGAATGGATGCAAGCCAACCCCGAGGGCGACAGCATCGTCGCCGCGGCGGCAGAATAAGGACGCAACCGATGACGCTGGTTCTGGACAACGTGTCGAAAAAAGTGGGGGCGGACACGCATATCCACCCCACGGACCTCACGCTGGAAAAAGGCACGATGAACGTCCTTCTGGGACCCACCCTCGCGGGCAAGACCACGCTGATGCGCCTGATGGCCGGCCTCGATGCCCCCACCACGGGCCGCATCCTCTGGGACGGCACGGACGTGACCGGCATGCGCGTGCAGGATCGCGGCGTCGCCATGGTCTACCAGCAGTTCATCAACTACCCGTCGATGAGCGTCTACGACAACATCGCCAGCCCCATGCGCCTGTCTGGCAAGCCCAAGGACGAAATCGACCGCGCCGTGCGCGACACCGCCGAGATGCTGCAACTGACGCCGATGCTCGACCGCAAGCCGCTCGAGCTGTCCGGCGGCCAGCAGCAGCGTTGCGCCCTGGCCCGCGCGCTGGTCAAGAACGCCGGTCTCGTCCTCCTGGACGAACCGCTCGCCAACCTCGACTACAAGCTGCGCGAGGAGTTGCGCATAGAGATCCCCCGCATCTTCGAGGAATCCGGCGCGATCTTCGTCTACGCCACGACCGAACCCGAAGAGGCCCTTCTGCTGGGCGGCAACACCGCCACACTCTGGGAGGGCCGCGTCACGCAGTTCGGCCCCACGCCCAAGGTCTATCGCCAGCCCGCCGATGCCACCACCGCGCGCGTTTTTTCGGACCCGCCGATGAACTTCCTGCAGATCTCGAAAACCGGCGGCAAGCTGATGTTCGGCGAGGGCCAGTCCCTGCCCGCCACCGGCAAGATGGCCGAGCTGCCCGAGGGCCGCTACACCGCCGGCTTCCGCCCCAATCACCTGGAAATCGAACAGCACACCGACGCCGCCATGCGCTTCGTCACAAAACTCAGCGTGACCGAACTCACCGGCTCGGAAACCTTCATCCATCTCGATCACCACGATAGCCGCTGGGTTGGTGTCATCCACGGTGTTCACGACCTTCAGCCGGGCCGCGACCTGCCGGTCTATCTCGACCCGGCCCATATCTACATCTTCAGCGAAGACGGCGATCTGGTATCCCCCGCCGCCTACGCGCTGGCCGCCTGAGGGGCTGACGAACATGGCAAAGATCACGCTCGACAATCTGGCGCACAGCTACCTCGCCAACCCGACTTCCGAGGATGATTTCGCCCTCAAGGAACTCAACCACGACTGGACCGATGGCGAGGCCTATGCCCTCCTGGGCGCGTCCGGCTGCGGCAAGACCACGCTTCTCAACATCATCTCCGGTCTCTTGCAGCCCAGCCGGGGCCGCATCCTCTTCAACGATGTCGACGTCACGCACGCCCCCACGACCGAGCGCAACATCGCGCAGGTCTTCCAGTTTCCGGTCGTCTACGACACCATGACCGTGCGCGAAAACCTCGCTTTCCCGTTGAAAAACCGTGGTGCCGACAAGGCTTACGTTGCCCAGCGCGTGCAGGAAATCGCCACCATGATCGGGCTCGAGGACACGCTGAACCGCAAGGCGCGCGGCCTGACAGCCGACGCCAAGCAAAAGATCAGCCTGGGCCGCGGCATGGTGCGCGAGGACGTCAACGCGCTTCTCTTCGACGAGCCGCTCACCGTCATCGACCCCCACATGAAGTGGGAACTGCGCACGCAATTGAAGCAACTGCATCAGCAGTTCGGCCACACCATGATCTACGTCACCCACGACCAGACCGAGGCGCTGACCTTCGCCGACAAGGTCGTGGTGATGCATGACGGCCGCGTGGTGCAGATCGGCACGCCCGAGGACTTGTTCAACACCCCCGAACACACTTTCGTCGGCTACTTCATCGGCTCTCCGGGCATGAACGTGATCCCCGCTAAAGTCGAAGGAAATCAGGCCTATATCAACGGCGCCGAACTGTCCCTCGCAAACAGCTACGCGCCGCTCGAAGGCCGTGTCGAAATCGGCGTCCGCCCCGAATTCGCCCGCCTTTCCGACAGCGAGGGTTTGCCCGTGAAGGTCCGCCGCGTCGAGGATGTAGGCCGCCACAAGATCATCCGCGCCGATTGCTTCGGGACACCGATCAACATCATCGCCGACGAAGCCGAAGAGGTTCGCGCCGACGCCACCCGCGTCGCCTTCGACCCCGCCCATGTCAACGTCTATGCCAACGACTGGCGCGTGACGCCCCAGGGGAGGGCCGCCTGATGTCCCAGCGCAACGCAGTCCCGGACCTGATCCGGGACCTCCCCGCCACCCACTCCACAACCAACGAGGCCGCCTGATGGAAAAGACCCCCAATCAAAAGGCCTGGTTCCTCGTCCTGCCCGTGCTGATCCTCGTGGCCTTCTCCGCCGTCATTCCGCTGATGACCGTGGTGAACTATTCCGTGCAGGACACCTTCGGGAACAACGAATTCTTCTGGGCCGGGCTCGAATGGTTCCGCGAACTGCTCGAAGATGACCGCATGTGGGACGCGCTCGGGCGGCAGCTCATGTTCTCCGGCATCATCCTCGCCATCGAGGTGCCCTTGGGCATCCTCGTCGCCCTCAACATGCCCAAGAAAGGCGTCTGGGTCTCGATCTGCCTCGTGCTGATGTCCTTGCCGCTCCTGATCCCTTGGAACGTGGTCGGCACCATCTGGCAGATCTTCGGCCGCGTCGATATCGGCCTTCTTGGCCATACGCTGGCGGCCTTGGGCATCGACTACAACTATACGCAGGATCCCTTTGCCGCCTGGGTCACGGTCATCGTCATGGATGTCTGGCACTGGACCTCGCTGGTGGCCCTGCTCGCTTATGCCGGCCTGCAATCCATCCCCGACGCCTATTACCAGGCTGCCAAGATCGATCAGGCCTCGCGCTGGAAGGTCTTCCGCTACATCGAGTTGCCCAAGATGGCCGGCGTTCTGATGATCGCCGTGCTCCTGCGCTTCATGGATAGCTTCATGATCTATACCGAGCCTTTCGTCGTCACCGGCGGCGGCCCCGGCAGCACCACGACGTTCCTGTCGATCGACCTGGTGAAGATGGCCCTGGGCCAGTTCGACCTCGGCCCCGCCGCCGCCTTCTCGATCATGTATTTCCTGGTGATCCTGCTGATCTCCTGGGTGTTCTATACCGTCATGGTCAATGTTGATAAGCGGGGAACCTGAGCAAATGACCGACGCCACCACCGACCGGATCCCCGGCAAGCTCGCCCCCAGCGGCAAGAACCGCCGCACCCGCGCGCGCGTCAACAGCCGCGCCATCGTGATGGGCCTCTACCTGCTCTTCCTGCTGTTGCCGATCTACTGGCTCCTGAACATGAGCCTCAAGACCAACACCGAGATCCTCAACAGCTTCACGCTCTGGCCGCGCAACCTGACGCTGGAAAACTACGCCACCATCCTGACCGATCCGGCGTGGTACTCGGGCTACATCAACTCGCTCATCTACGTGGTGATGAACACCGTCATCTCGCTTGCCGTGGCGCTGCCCGCCGCCTACGCCTTTTCGCGTTACACGTTCCTGGGCGACAAGCACCTCTTTTTCTGGCTGCTGACCAACCGCATGGCGCCGCCTGCGGTCTTCGCCCTGCCCTTCTTCCAGCTCTACAGCTCCGTCGGCCTTTTCGACACCCACATCGCCGTGGCGCTGGCGCATTGCCTTTTCAACGTGCCGCTGGCCGTGTGGATCCTCGAGGGCTTCATGCGCGGCGTGCCCAAGGAAATCGACGAGACCGCCTATATCGATGGCTATTCCTTCCCGCGCTTCTTCGTGAAGATCTTCATGCCTCTGATCGCATCAGGGATAGGCGTCGCCGCCTTCTTCTGCTTCATGTTCTCTTGGGTAGAACTCCTGCTCAGCCGCACGCTGACCACGGTCGACGCCAAGCCCATCGCCGCCATCATGACCCGTACCCAAGGCGCCGCGGGCATCGATTGGGGCGTGCTCGCCGCCGCCGGTGTCCTGACCATCGTGCCCGGCGCGCTGGTGATCTATTTCGTCCGCAACTACATCGCCAAAGGTTTTGCTCTAGGGAGAGTTTGATGACCAATTTCAGCCGAAATCTTGTCCTGCTTGGCGGCCTCGCCGCCGCCGCCCTCGCACCCGCTTCCGTCATGGCCCAAGCCGCCGAGCCTTGGGAAGCGGCCTGCATCATGCGGCACCTCGACCCCAACGGCGACGGGTTCCTTTCGATCCGCTCCGGCCCCGGCTCCAATCACCCCGAGATTCTGCGCGTGCGCAACGGCGACTCGATGCCCATCGACACCCGCAAATGCCAAGGCAAATGGTGCTTTGCCGAAAGCATACACAAGGACGGCCAGCGCCTGAACCAGACCGGCTGGTTCCACACCGGCTGGTGCGAGATGATCCCGTGAGCCCCCGCAAGCTGACATATGTAGCCCTCGCGCTGACGCGGCTGCCGGCCTCGTCGCGGGATTCTGCCCAGGGCTGCAACGCCAAGGGCTCCCTTCTATGGAGGGTGTGTTGATCTCGCGACGCAGCAGGACGGGGCGCGCCCGACCCTGGGTGGGCGCCTGCAACACCAAAGAGGTGCGAGACGACTGCATCAAGCGGCCCATGGCTTCGGCGCGGAACGGCAGCGATGCGCCCTCCGTCACGCCAAAGGCGTGCCACTCAAAATCGGCGCACCTGGGGTGCGACGGGGAGGGTCGGGCGCGGCCCGTCCTGCGGCCGGGCAAGAACAAAACAACCCAAGACATATTGATCCAAGGAGGTAACTGAACATGGACTGGATGGCATGGACATGGCCCACCGCCGCCTTCTTCGGCGTCATCGCTCTGCTCCTCGTAACCTTCACGATCCTTGCGCTCAAGTTCCCCGAGACGCCCCGCACCGGCATCCTGCGCATCGAGACGACGCGCGGCGACCGGCTGTTCATCACGCTTCTGGGCAGCGCCTTCATCAATCTCGCGTGGCTGGGCCTTGTCGGCCAGAACCAGCCCTACGCGCTGATCGTCTGCGCGATCTATGCCGCCGCGGTGTTCCGCTGGGTCTAGACGCGCGCCAACCCCCGGCGATCCGCCCCAGCGGGCCGCCACAACACATAAGTTCAGAAAGACCAATGGGAGGAACCAAATGACCCTGAACCTGAAATCAACCACCGCGCTGGCGGCGGCCATTGCCCTGACGGGCAGTACCGCATGGGCCGGCATGGAAGAAGCGATGGAGTTCCTCGAGAACGAAATCGCCGGCATGTCCACGCTCTCCCAGGAAGAGCAGGAAGCCGAGATGCAATGGTTCGTCGACGCCGCCGCGCCCTTTGAAGGCATGGAAATCAAGGTCGTCTCCGAAACCATCGCGACCCACGAATACGAAAGCCAGGTGCTGGCACCTGCATTCAGCGCCATTACCGGCATCCAGGTCACCCATGACCTCATCGGCGAAGGCGACGTGGTCGAGAAACTGCAAACCCAGATGCAGTCGGGCGAGAACATCTACGACGCCTATGTCAACGATTCCGACCTGATCGGCACCCACTGGCGCTATCAGCAGGTGCGCAACCTGACCGACTGGATGGACGGCGAGGGCGCCGACGTCACCAACCCCAATCTCGACCTCGACGATTTCATCGGCCTCAGCTTCACCACCGGCCCCGATGGCAAGCTCTACCAACTGCCCGACCAGCAATTCGCGAACCTCTACTGGTTCCGCTACGACTGGTTCAACGACGAAAAGAACAAGGCCGACTTCCAAGAGGAGTACGGCTACGAGCTTGGCGTCCCGGTCAACTGGTCCGCGTACGAGGACATCGCCGAGTTCTTCACCGGTCGCGACCTCAGCCACCTCGGTGTCGAGGGCGAGGTCTTCGGCAACATGGACTACGGCAAGAAGGACCCGTCCCTCGGCTGGCGCTACACCGACGCATGGATGTCCATGGCCGGCATGGGCGACGTGGGTGAACCCAACGGTCTGCCGGTCGACGAATGGGGCATCCGGGTGAACGAGAATTCCCAGCCCGTCGGCTCCTGCGTCGCCCGCGGCGGTGCCACCAACGCGCCCGCGGCCGTCTATGCCGTGACCAAGGCGATCGAGTGGCTGCAGAAATACTCGCCCCCCGCCGCCGCCGGCATGACCTTCTCCGAGGCCGGGCCCATCCCGGCGCAGGGCAACATCGCCCAGCAGATGTTCTGGTACACCGCCTTCACGGCGGCCACGGTCGAACCCGGCCTGCCGGTGATGAACGAGGACGGCACGCCCAAGTGGCGCATGGCCCCCTCGCCCCACGGCGTCTACTGGAAAGAAGGCCAGAAGATCGGCTACCAGGACGCAGGCTCGTGGACGCTGATGCAGTCGACCCCCGTCGACCGCGCCAAGGCGGCCTGGCTCTACGCCCAGTTCGTCACGTCGAAAACCGTGGACGTCAAGAAATCGGATGTGGGCCTGACCTTCATCCGCGAGTCCACCATCGACAGCGACCACTTCACCGAACGCGCGGACAAGCTCGGCGGGTTGATCGAGTTCTACCGCTCGCCTGCCCGCACGGCATGGTCGCCCACCGGCACCAACGTGCCGGACTACCCGAAACTGGCCCAACTCTGGTGGCAGAACATCGGTGACGCCATGTCGGGCTCAAAGACCCCGCAAGAGGCACTCGATGCCCTCTGCGCGGACCAGGAGCGCGTTCTGGAACGGCTGGAGCGTGCCGGCGTGCAGGGCGATCTCGGCCCGGTGATGAACGAGGAGCAGGACCCGCAATACTGGTACGACCAGGAAGGCGCGCCCTATCCCAAGCTCGAAAACGAGGACGAAGAGCCCAAGACCGTCTCCTATGACGAGCTGATCGCCAGCTGGCAGTAAACCCTGTCGCGGGCCGGGGAATCCCCCGGCCCGCGTCACCCGTAGGGCGGGGATCCTCCCCGCCTTTTCCCACCTCTCACACATCCCCGCGCGACCCGCGTATTTCCGCAACCACCAGATCCCGGATCAGATCCGGTATGGCGACTGCCATCGTGCCCATCCCCGTCCCGGGCTTGACCCGGGACCTATCCCCTTGGACACTCACATAACGAATTTCAGGCAAGGCCCCCGACATGACCCACATCCTCGCCATCGACCAGGGCACCACCTCCTCCCGGGCCATCCTTTTCGACAAAGGGCTCACCCCCGTCGCCACCGCGCAGGAGGAATTCAAACAGCATTTCCCCCAATCCGGCTGGGTCGAGCATGACGTGGACGATATCTGGGCCACCACCGCCGGCACCTGCCGCGCCGCCATCGAACGCGCGGGGCTCACTCCGTCCGACATCGCCGCCATCGGCATCACCAACCAGCGCGAGACGACCATCGTCTGGGACCGCACCACCGGCAAGCCCGTTCACCGCGCCATCGTCTGGCAGGACCGCCGCACCGCCCAGACCTGCCGCACGCTACGCGAGGCCGGCCACGAGGACATGATCACCGACCGCACCGGCCTCCTGCTCGACCCCTATTTCTCAGGCACGAAACTGGCCTGGATTCTCGACAACGTCGACGGCGCCCGTGAAAAGGCCGAAAACGGCGACCTCCTCTTCGGCACCGTCGACTGCTACCTCATCTGGAAGCTGACCGGCGGTAAGACCCACGCCACCGACGCCACCAACGCCGCCCGCACGCTCCTTTACGACATCCGAAAGGGCCGGTGGAGCCAGACCATCTGCGACCTGCTGAACGTGCCCATGTCCATGCTTCCCGAGGTCAGCGACTGTGCCGCAGATTTCGGCACCACCCGCACCGACCTCTTCGGGCGCGAGATCCCCATCCTCGGCGTCGCGGGCGACCAGCAGGCGGCAACCGTCGGCCAGGCCTGCTTTTCCCCCGGCATGATGAAATCCACCTACGGCACCGGCTGCTTTGCCCTGCTCAATACCGGCGACGAGCCCGTCCGCTCGCAAAACCGCCTGCTGACGACCATCGCCTACCAACTGGACGGCAAACCCACCTACGCACTCGAAGGCTCGATCTTCATCGCCGGCGCGGTCGTTCAATGGCTCCGCGACGGCCTCAAGATCATCCGCGAGGCCGGCGAAACCCAAACCCTCGCCGACCGCGCCGATGCGCATCAGAACGTCATCCTCGTCCCCGCCTTCACAGGCCTCGGCGCGCCCTACTGGCAGCCCGACTGCCGCGGCGCGATCTACGGCCTCACCCGCAATTCCGGCCCCGCCGAGTTCGCCCGCGCCGCGCTGGAAAGCGTCGGCTTCCAGACCCGCGACCTACTTGAAGCCATGACCGCGGATTGGTCCTCGGACGAGGCGAAACAGGTCCTGCGCGTCGATGGCGGCATGTCCGCCTCCGCCTGGGCCATGCAATTTCTGGCCGACATCATCGGCGCCCCCGTGGACCGCCCCAAGGTGCAGGAAACCACCGCCCTCGGGGCCGCCTGGCTCGCCGGCATGCAGGCCGGGATCTACCCCGACCAAGCCGGTTTCGCCAAGGGCTGGGCGCTCGACCAGCGGTTCGAGCCCGCGATGGACGCCACCGCCCGAGACGACAAATACGCCGCCTGGAAACGCGCCGTCGAAGCCACGATGTCCGTATGATCGCGCCGTTTGGTTTAGCGGCTCCCGCCCGCATCCTCTTCGGCCGCGGCGAGTTCGCCAAGGCCGCGGACCTCGCCGCCACCCTCGGCGCTCACGCGTTCGTCGTCCATGGCGCCACGCCCCGCCACGCCACCGCCCTCCTCGACGCGTCCGCGTTGGAAACCACCGCCTTCGCCTGCCCCAAGGAACCCGACCTCGCTCTGCTGGAACAGGCGCTCGACGCCGCCCGCCATACCGGGGCGACCCACGTGGTAGCCATCGGCGGCGGCGCGGCCATCGATCTCGGCAAGGCCGTCGCAGGCCTTCTCAAGGCCACCACCACGCCTCTGGATCACCTCGAAGTCGTGGGCCGTGGCCAGCCGCTCACCACGCCGCCCGCCCCGTTCATAGCCATCCCCACCACCGCAGGCACCGGCGCCGAGGCCACGAAAAACGCCGTCATCGGCGTGCCCGACCATGCCCGCAAGGTCTCGCTCCGCGACCCGGCCATGCTGGCCGACATCGCCCTTGTCGACCCCGCCCTCACAGACGGCACGCCCAAGCCCGTCACACTCGCCTCGGGCCTCGACGCCATCACCCAGGTGATCGAGCCCTACATCTCATCGCGCGCCAACCCGCTCACCGACGCGCTCTGCCGCGCCGCCATCCCGCGCGGCCTCCGCGCCCTGCGCAAGCTGATGAAGGATGAAAATGCAGACGCCCGCGACGACATGGCCTTCGTCAGCCTCACCGGGGGCCTCTCGCTCGCCAACGCCGGCCTCGGCGCCGTCCACGGGCTTGCCGGCGTCATCGGCGGCCGCGTCCCCAAAGCCCCCCATGGCGCAGTCTGCGGCGCGCTCCTGCCCGCCACGCTCGCCGCCAACCTCGCCGCCCTGCCCAAGGAAAACCCGAAGGCCCGCCGCATCGCCGAGATCCGCGTCAGCGCGTCCGAGGCGCTCGGTACCCCCGACATCGCCGCCTGGTCCCGCCATCACGGCCTGCCGACCCTCGCGCAGATGGGCATCGCCCCCGCCGACCACGCCGCCATCGCGGAAGAGGCCCAATCCTCCAGTTCCATGGCCGCCAACCCGGTCACACTCCCGACTGAGTTGCTCCAACGCATCCTCGCCGCCAGCTAGAGCGCACCGCCCGGCTTTTTCTTGCCAGAAATACTCAAAAACCGACGTTAGCGGCCAGCACGACCTTATGCCTCCCAGGTCACCCGACCGCCACACAGCGTCAGCACCGCTCGCGCCGTGCCCAGCGCCGACGGCTCCATGCCTTCCAGGTCATGCGACATCACCGCGATATCCGCCATGAAGCCCTCGGCCAACCGCCCCTTGCGATCCTCGGAAAACTCCACCCAGGCATTGCCCGCCGTGTAGCTCTCCAACGTTTCCAGCAGACCCTGCGACTGGTCCGGCCAGCCTTCGCCCAAATCCATCGGGTCCACCGCCGCCCGCACGTTGGGCATCACATCCACCGGCATCACCGGCCAGTCGGTTGAAAACACCATCCGCGCCGCGTGCTCCCGCTGCGCCCGCCAGGCATAGGCATAGGGCCACTGCTCCGGCCGCAGCACCTCGCGGATACCATGCGGCGGAAAGAAATGACCGAAGGCCGCGTGCCCCGGCTGGACCGAGGCGACCACGTCCAGCTCCCCCAGCCGCGGCAGGTCGTCGGGATGAATGATCTCGATATGCTCCATCCGGTGCCGCGCATCGCGCGCGCCATTGGCCTCCCGCGCCGCGGCGTAGCCATCCAGCGTCCGCCGCACCGCCAGGTCCCCGATCGCATGGGTGGAAATCTGGAACCCCCGTGCGTCCGCCGCCACGCAGGCCGCGTTGAACTGCTCCGGCGTGAACACCGCGTCGCCGTTGCTTTCGACGTCCGGATAGTTCTCCAGCATCAGCCCCGTGCGGCTTTCCATGACGCCGTCCATGAACATCTTCACCCGGTTGCACCACAGGTAGTCGCTGGCATACCGCGCCCGCATTTCCTCGGCCTCCTCCAGCCGGTCGATCGGATCGTGGCTCTTCAGGTGAAACGGCACTTCCACACGGGCGATCAGCTCGCCATCCGCCTCCAGTTCGGCCAAAAGCTCCATCTGGTAGAAATTGCCGTCCATGTTGTGCAGCCCGGTGATCCCGTGGCTCGCGCAATGTTTCAGCCCGGCGACCAGCGCCGCCTTGTCCTTGGCCCGCTCCTCCGGCCCCGGCGTGGGCACCGGATCGGCCCCGGTCACCAGCCCCGCCATGTCGCGCCCGCCATTGCGCGTCAGGCTCAGCACGTGGGCATAGGCCGACGGCTCCAGCAGCTTGCCTGTCGCCGTCCCATCCTCGGCCATGACGATCTCCGCGCCCGCCTCGACCGGCCCGCCATGCAGGATGCCGGCAAGCTCCAGCGCGGCGGTATTGGCCCAGATCGTGTGATGATCGCCGGCATAAAGCGCCAAAGGCCGGTTCGGCAGAACCCGGTCGAGGTCCTGCCGCGTGGTCTCGCGTCCCGGCCCCATCAACTCGTAGGCCGCCTGCACCGCAAAGACGACCCGGTCGTCGGGGCAGTCGTCGGCATAGGCCCGCACCGCCGCGGCCACCGCCTCCTCGCCCTGCACGCCGTAAAGGTCCAGGTATCCCATTTCCACCGATCCGGCGAAGAGATGCACGTGGCTGTCGATGAACCCCGGCAGCACCGTCGCGCCGCCGGCATCGACCTGTTTCGTGTCCGGCCCGGCCATGGCCCCGATCTCGGCGCTCGTGCCCACCGCCACGATCCGCCCCGACGCCACCGCCACAGCCTCCGCCCTCGGGCGGTCCGGGTCCATGGTCAGAACCTTGCCGTTCAGGATTACGATCTCCGGTGCCATGCCTGCCTCCTGTGATGGTTCGCGCCATCGAACCCGCGCCCGCCCGCGCCGTCAAGCTGGACAGCACGCCCGCCCTGCGCTTTCTTGAGCAAAGCCGCAATTCCGCCCGCCCATTCAACGAAAGCTGAAGCCGATGGCCATCAAGATCGACATGCTCCGCTGCTTTCTCACCGTGGCCGAGCGCGGCAACCTCGCCGACGCGGCCGAGGCCCTGGGCCGCACGCCTTCCGCCGTCTCCATGATGCTGCGCCAGTTCGAGGATCACATCGGCGCGCCCCTCTTCGAGGCCGGGCGCAAGTCCCGCCTCACCCGCCTGGGCGAACTCATCCGCGTCGAGGCGGGCCGCGAACTTACCCATTTCGACAGCACCGTCGCCGCCATCGAAGGGCTGTCACGCGCCGAGGCCGGCCATGTCCGCCTTGCCGTCACGCCCTCTGTCGCGCAGATGCTCATGCCCGCAATCCTGCACCGCTTCGCCGAAAACCACCCGCTGGTGCGTATCAACATGCGCGACACCGACAGCGCCGCCATCGGCCACGAGCTTGCCACAGGCCGCGCCGATATCGCGCTCGCGTCGCTTGGCCCCCAGGCCGGGTTCGAACGCGCATTGCTCTTTTCCGACCGCTTCGGCGTGGTCTGCCCCTCGGATCATCCCCTCGCCGCCGACTGGGAGGCCCTCACCTGGGCCGATCTCGTGGATATTCCATTCATCGCCAACGGCCTCTGCCACTATATCAGCGACCCCGATTTCCGTCCCATCCTCGACCGCGCCACGCTCAACGTCTCGGGCACCGCCGCCCTCCTCAGCCTCGTGCGCGCCGGCATGGGCGTCACGCTCCTGCCCGAACTCACAATGCAGGACGCGGGCGCCGACATCACCTTCCTGCCCCTCGTCGATGCCTCGATCCGGCGCGAGGTCTGGATGTTCACGCCGACGGAGTCCGGGATGACGCCCGCCGCCGCCGCCCTCGCACGCACCATCCGGGCGCAAGAAATCCCCTTGACCCACTAGCAACAAAATTCAGATTAACTGAAATTTTCTACAGAACTTTGCGTTTGCCTTGAATCACCGCATTGGCAAGACTCCGCCAATCACTTTCCAGGGATGCGCAATGACCGACCTCAAGCTGAACTACATCGCGGGCCAATGGGCCGAAGGGCCGTCCTCCATCGAGAACCGCAACCCCTCGGACCTCTCCGACTTGGTCGGTCACTTCGCCCAGGCCAGCGCCGCCCAGCTGGACGAGGCCATCGCCGCCGCCCGCACCGCCCAGGCCGAATGGGCCAGCTATGGCCTCGAACGTCGCCAGGCCGTGCTCATGGCCATCGGCACCGAACTCATGGCCCGCGCCGAAGAGCTGGGCAAGCTGCTGTCCCGCGAAGAGGGCAAACCCTTCGCCGAGGGCAAGGGCGAGATTTACCGCGCCGGGCAATTCTTCACCTACTATGCCCACGAGGTCCTGCGCCAGCTGGGCGAGAACGCCGACTCAGTCCGCCCCGGCGTCGAGGTCGACGTCCGCCGCGAACCCGTCGGCACCGTCGCCGTCATCAGCCCCTGGAACTTCCCCACCGCCACCGCGTCTTGGAAGATCGCCCCGGCGCTCGCCTACGGCAACGCCGTCATCTGGAAACCGGCCAATCTCACACCCGCCTCCGCCGTGGCGCTCACGGAGATCATCGCGAAACAGGACATTCCCCCGGGTCTCTTCCAGCTTGTCATGGGACCCGGCGGCGAGGTCGGCCAACGCCTCGTCGAAAGCCCCGATATCGATGCCATCTCCTTCACCGGCTCCGTCCCGGTGGGCCGCCACATCGCCGCCTCCGCGGTAGGCAACTTCACCCGCCTGCAAATGGAGATGGGCTCCAAGAACGCGCTCGCCGTGATGGACGACGCCGATCTCGACCTCGCCGTCACGCTGGCGCTCGGCGGCGCTTTCGGCGGCACCGGGCAGAAATGCACCGCCTCCTCGCGCCTCGTCGTCGACGCGGGCATCCACGACGCCTTCGTCGAGAAACTCGTCGCCGGTGCCAAGGCGATGAAGGTCGGCCACGCGCTGGCCGAAGGCACGCAAATGGGCCCCGTCGTGTCCGAAACCCAACTCAACGAGAACCTCGCCTATGTCAAAAAAGGCCAGGCTGAAGGCGCCGAGCTTGCCTGCGGTGGCACCCGCCTGACGCTCGACCATGACGGCTATTACATGGCACCGGGCGTGTTCCTGAACACCACCAACAACATGGCCATCAACCGCGAGGAAATGTTCGCGCCGCTCACCTCCGTCATCAAGGTCGGCAGCTACGACGAGGCGCTCCACGTGGTCAACGACACCAATTTCGGCCTCACCTCCGGCATCGTCACGCGCTCCCTCGCCCGCGCCAGCCATTTCCGCCGCAACGCCCGCACCGGCGTCGTGACCGTCAACCTGCCTACCGCGGGCACCGATTACCACGTCCCCTTCGGCGGTCGCGGCGACAGCTCTCACGGACCCCGCGAACAGGGCATCCACGCCCGCGACTTCTACACCATCGTGAAGACCGCCTATATCGCGGCGGGGTCGCCGGAATGACGCACACCGCTGCCCCGTCTGATCACCGTAGCTCGGCACCGCCGAGCCGCGCCCGCCCCTCCCCACGGGCGGGCGCCCGGCAAACGTCCCGCGCAACACGGGTCGAGTGCGCAACCCGGCCCTCTTGCAAAGCTCCGATGTTGCAGCGCCCCCCCAGGGGCGGCCCCGTCTCGGCGTGTGCTCCATCGCCGGGCCGTGCACGCCCCTGGGTGGGCGCCACCACGGTCCTTCAAAGCGCGGCGACGTCACTCCGCCGAACACCGCTTCGGCGCGCAACGCCACCGATGCGCCCGCCCGTGGGGAGGGGCGGGCGCGGCCCGGCGATGCCGGGCACAACCGTTCAATCCGTGCTGGAAGGCGGCGCGCCATGACCTACCGCATCGACGGACTGCAATACGCCAACTGGTCGGAAAAGATCTTCCGCCAGATGCGGCAGGGCGGCCTCGACGCCGTACACGTCACCATCGCCTACCACGAGACCTTCCGCGAAACCGTCCTCAACGTCGAACGCTGGAACCGCTGGTTCGAACAATACCCCGACCTGATCATCAAGGGGCGGTGGGCGGGCGATGTGCGCACCGCGCACGAGACCGGCCGCACCGCCATCTTCTTCGGCTTCCAGAACCCCTCGCCCATCGAGGACGATATCGGCCTGGTCGAGGTCTGGCACGACCTCGGCGCGCGCTTCATGCAGCTGACCTACAACAACCAAAGCCTCCTCGCCACGGGCTGTTACGAGGCCGAGGATGCGGGCCTCACCCGCATGGGCCGCGAGGTGATCCGCGAGATGAACCGCGTGGGCCTAGTGGTGGACATGTCCCACTCCGCCCACCGCTCCACCATCGAGGCGGCGGACCACTCGCAACGCCCCATCACCATCACCCACGCCAACCCGCACGCCTGGCACGCCGCGAAACGCAACAAGCGCGACGACGTCATCCGCGCCGTCGTTTCGAATGGCGGCATGATGGGCTTTTCGCTCTATCCCCATCATCTCGCAGGCGGCACCGACTGCACCCTGCAAAGCTTCTGCCAGATGATCGCCGACACCGCCGAAACCTACGGCACCCGGCATTTCGGCATCGGCTCCGACCTCTGCCAGGACCAACCCGACAGCATCGTTGGATGGATGCGCACCGGCCGCTGGACCAAACAAGTCGACTACGGCGAAGGCTCCGCCCAAAACCCCGGCTTCCCGCCGCAACCCGACTGGTTCAAGGACAACACCGACTTCCCGAACCTGGCGGACGGCCTCAAACAGGTCGGTTTCAACCAAGCCGAGATCGCCGGCCTCATGGGCGACAACTGGCTGCGCTTTTTCGACGAAAACTTCACCCCGGACCAACAAGAACCGGAGTCCTGAGGGCGCAAACCGCCCATCCATGGATATTCCACAGGGAGACCAGAATGTCCGACACCACCCATACCCAAGACGCCCGGGCCACCCACGGCTCCGGCGGCACGCATCACATCAACAAACCGCTCTTCGCCATCACCGGCGGCTTCATCGCGCTGTTCTGCCTCGTGGCCCTCTACGACCTCGACCTGCTGTCGGGCATGGTCGACGCCAGCTTCGCGGTCTCGGCCAAGTATTTCGGCCTCTACTGGCAACTCCTGCTGCTGGCCACGTTCCTGATCGGCCTGGTGCTGATCGTCCTGCCCGGCAGCCGGGCGATCATGGGCAACCTCAGCACGCCCGAATTCCCCGTCTTTCAATGGGGCGCCATGATCATGTGCACGCTTCTGGCAGGCGGCGGCGTCTTCTGGGCGGCGGGCGAGCCCATGGCCCACTTCCTGTCGACACCCCCCTATTTCGGCGCCGAAAGCGCCACGGCAGAAGTCGTCGCCCCCGCGCTGGCGCAAAGCTTCATGCACTGGGGTTTCCTCGCCTGGGCCATCCTCGGCGCGCTGACCACGGTGATGCTGATGCATTACCACTACGAAAAGGGCCTGCCCATGGCCCCGCGCACCCTGCTCTACCCGCTCTTCGGGGATGCGGCCATCAAAGGCCCCATCGGCCTCATCGCCGACGCATCGTGCATCATCGCCGTGGTCGCAGGCACCGTCGGCCCCATCGGCTTCCTGGGGCTGCAGGTCAGCTACGGCCTCAACGCGCTCTTCGGCCTCCCCGACACGTTCGGCACGCAAGCCGCCGTCATCCTCGGCCTCGTCCTGATCTACACCCTCTCGGCGGCCACGGGCCTGTCGAAAGGCATCCAGATTCTCAGCCGCTTCAACGTGATCCTCGCAGCTCTCCTCCTGCTCTTCATCCTGGTCGCAGGCCCCACCGGCTTCATCTTTCAAAGCTTCTTCAGCGGCATGACCACCTACATCACCGATTTCTTCGGCATGGCGCTCTATCGCGGCGAGGCCGGCGTCTTCGGCGATCCGAGCTGGCTCGGCTGGTGGACCGTGTTCTTCTGGGGCTGGTTTTTGGGCTACGGCCCGCTCATGGCCATGTTCATCGCCCGCATCAGCCGCGGCCGCTCGATCCGCTCGATCGTCATCATGCTGTCGATCGTCGCCCCCATCGTGACCTGCTTCTGGTTCACCATCGTCGGCGGCACCGGCATCAGCGCCGAGCTTAACAACCAGGGCGCCATCTCCAGCGCGTTCGAAGGCTTCAACCTGCCCGCCGCCCTGCTGGCGATCACCCAGTCGCTGCCCGCAGGCTTCATCGTCTCGGTCCTCTTCCTGATCCTGACGACGGTCTTCGTGGCCACCACGGGCGACTCGATGACCTACGTGATCTCGGTCGCCATGTCGAACGAGGATATCCCCTCGCTTCCCGTCCGCATCTTCTGGGGCATCGCCATGGGCGTGATGGCCCTGATCCTGATCTACACCGGCTCGGGCGGCATCTCGAAACTGCAAAGCTTCATCGTCGTCACCGCCGTTCCGGTGTCGCTGGTGCTGCTGCCCTCGCTCTGGGACGCGCTGCGCATCACGCTTGCCAAGGGACGCGAGGCGAACTGACACAATCGTGGGGCGGTCCTTGGACGGATCGCCCCAACGCCCCTATCATCGGCATTGAAGGAGCCGGCATGGACCAAGCGGCACAGAAAACGATCCAGCCCCGTGACCCCAACACGGTCATGACGCTGGCCCGTCTCGGCGCCGCGCACCAGACCCGGCTCTCCTTCATGCGCCAGCTTCTGCGACGCCTCGTGCGCGACGACTGGACCATCGCCCAAACAGTGTTCGACATCGACGCGGCCGGCGTCGGTCACGCCGTCTACACCGCCCAAGGCCCCGAGCACGCCTATTCCCTCATCGCCTTCGCCCATGACCTGCCGGCCGACCAACGCTCGGACCGCGTCATCGCCACCGCCTGGGACGCCACCTTCACCCTCTTCGACGGCATCCCCACCGAGGCCGACATCGCCCGCCTGCGCGACAACGTCCCAAAACAGGAAGCGGGCCGCATCTCCGACCGCGAGCTGTCCCTCTCCCGCGCCAACCGCTCGGTCCGCCTCTGGGACCACGTCGTCGACGCCCTCAGCGCAGGCCACCAACCGGACGAAGAACAAGTCCGCGCCGTCGGCTACCTGATGCGCACCACGGCGGTCTACGGCTCGGGCAAGTTCGGCGCGGCGGACCGCGAACAGACCCGCCACCGCCCCGAATGCGCTGGCCCGTTCCAGATCGAGATGCTGTCCGTGTACCTCACCCGCTGCTTCGTCATGGACCTTGTCGACCACATGGCCCGCGCCCGCGCGCCTGAAACAGCCGTGCCACTCGACCCCGCCCTGCGCCGCCGCTTCGGCATCGGCAATTCCACCGGCCTCGGCATGGCGCCCTTCCTCGTGAACCACCCGGCCCTCCTCAACGCCTGGGTCGCCTCCCGCGAAGAGGCGCTGGCCCGCGTCCGCTCGGACCCCACCGCGCCCGAGACCACAGCGCAGGACTTCCGCCGCTTCGCCGCCCGCGCGCAAATCCACGTCGAGGGCTGGCACTCCGCCCACCCCATGCAGATCCAGAAATGCACCGACCTGCGCTCGGACATGGCCGCGCTCATGGCGCATCTGGACACGGCAGACCTGACCACCGACCAGCCCTGGAACCGCCTCTGGCTCTGGGGCGAGGCGCACCTGTCGCTCGAAGGCCAGGAACAGCTCGCCTCACTTCTGCTGGAACCCTACGGCGACCTCGTCGACCCGCTCACCACCTGCATGGCCGCCGACGAACAACTCACCTTCCCCATCGACGGCACCATGTCCACGGACCGCCTGCGGCAGATCATCGAGGACGTCTACGCGTGGGCGCTCGGCCTCGACTGGACCGCCCCCAAGGCGCAGGCCCGCGTCTGGTACACGTCCCAGGCCAAGCTTGAACCGCGCCTGGGCGAACGCGCGCTGGAACCGATCGAGCCCTACGAACAGCCCCTCGGCCCCGGCCGCGACGCCGTGCTGGCACATGCCGCGCTCAAGGACGCGCCCCAGGCCACCGTCGCCGAATTCCTGCTGGCCCACCCCCAGCATCGCCACATCGCCCGCCGCGCCCAGATCGCCGCCCGCCTGCCCTATGCCGAGATCCGCGACAACACGCTCGCCGCCGACATGCTGCCCGTCGACATGCTGCGGCTCAAGCTCAGCTTCTTCGGCGCCTGCCATTTCGATCCCCGCTCGGACCGCTGGCTACGCATCAACATGTTCCAGCACGCCCCCTTCCCGCACGAGTTGGCTGAAACGGGCGACGACTGGACCCTCCCGCCTCTGCCAGGGGGCCGGCAATGACGTGGTCCCTCAACGAAATCGAGGCGCTGGCCAGAAAGGCCACCCGCGGCGCCGGATACCCCTGGGGCCTGGCCGAGGAAGCCGGCCGCGCCGCCCGCTGGACCTGCGCGGCAGGCTGGCCCGGGGCCCTGGCCCTGGCCGATGTCCTGACCCGCAACGATGCTGCCCCCGCCGCCACGCTTGGCCCGCAGGCTCTGGGCAAGGCATGGACCGCCTCGGGCGGCCTGCTCTGCCCTATCGTCACCGGCGCGACGCTCTGCGATCTGGCCGCCGACTGGGCCGCGGGCCGCAGCGTCACGCTTGGCCCCGTCGCCTGGCCGCTCTTGCTGGTCCCCTATATGGTTTGGGCCGCCGACCGCACCGGCGCGCCTCTGTCTCTGCAGTGGCAAGGCTGCACGATCACCCGGGCAGACGGCAAGACGCTCCTCGATGACCCCGGCGCCGCCCTCGATTGTGCCGAAACCGACACCGTGCATCTCTCCACCACCGAGGCCCGCGCCGGCACCGTCCTCACCCGGCTCTACCGGGCCACACCAATGCCACAGGCCGTTGCCATCCTCGACACCTTCGCCCAGCGCACCTATGCGCCGGAAACCGAGGCCAGCCGCCTCACGGGCGCCGGCGCCGGTCTCGTCGACAACGACTGACCGCCAGAAAATTCTACGAATTTTCCCGGGCACCAGGCTGATCCACCGCGCCCCGGAAAATTCGCAGAATTTTCTGGGGCGGGCCGCTCAGCGGGCCGACACCCAATCCACCGACCACGCGAACGGATCGTCCGGCACCCGGCGTTCGACCGCCGGCTGGTTGTCCTGGAACCACGCCATGTAAGCCCTCGGCAGCGGTTCGATGCCCACATCCTCAAGGAAATGGCCACCATTGCCAAAGGCCATGCGGAAGCCGCGCAGCATCCGCGCGCCGGGGCCCGACGGCCTCTGCAGATCCGCGTGGATGTATCGCGCCGACAACAGGTTCGGCAGGCCCTGCCGCGCGTAGTCGCTCCGCGCGCGCTGGTGGCCCGAGACCACCCCCCGCGGCAGCACCGCGTATTGCACCGTCGCCCGGAAGGCGAAATCATCGTCCCGGAACGTCACCGGCATCATCCCCTGCCCACCCGAGAATTCCGCCGGCCCGATCGCCAGCTCCCGCACGTGACCGTCGCCGCCCACGCGCGCCACCTCGAACCCGGTCAGAACCACCGTGTCGGTCGCGCGCATCCCGGGGAGGGTCAGCCTGCACTGCCCCCGGCATTCCCGCGCCTGCACCGTCCGGATCGACACCCCCTGCGGCAAGGGCACCAGCCAGGCGAACCCGTCGATGTAATCGCCACCATCACCGTCCTCGAACGCGATATCGAACAGCTCGGCGCGTTGCAGCAGACGGAGACGCTGCACCTTGTGCCCGCCGCGATTGTTGAACCGCCAGCCCTGCAAGGCATATGCCTGCCCGCGCCGCAGGCAGCCATCGGGCTGGTCGCGGCTGGCAAAGGACACCGGCCCCTGAAGCGCGCGATGCGAGAAGGTCGCGCGGCCCGTGGACGCTTCCATGTAGATACGGCAGGCCGGCGCCACCGCCTGGGCCGCCCGGCAGGCCGCATGGCTGCACGGCGCATCCTGCGCGTCGGCGCGCCCGGCGACCAGGCTGCCGAGGATCAGCACGGTCAGCGCCGCGATGTGAAATCGGTGGGGGAGTGTCATCGGAAATACCTCTCTGAAACCACGCCGGCGATCCGCCGCGTCTCGTGACGGGGACGAACGCGACTCGCCTCCCTGCATGGGTCGGGCCGCCCGGAAGAAAGGTTCATAAAGGGATCACATCGCCGACCGGCGCGTTTATCCGCGCCTTTCCGTCTCACCGCACCGACGCGATACCACTCGGATACCGACGCGATACCGACGTCGATTTTGCGATGATCAGATCGTTAAACTTTCGCGCGTCAGCCCGCCTCGGCGAGCCGCGCCACGTAGCGCGCCAGCGTGTCGATCTCCAGGTTCACCTGGTCGCCCACGGCCACCCGGCCCCATGTCGTGACCTGCTTGGTATGCGGGATGAAATTGATGCCGAAAACCGCGCCCTCGACCTCGTTCACCGTCAGCGAGGTGCCGTTCAGCGCCACCGATCCCTTGGGCGCGATAAACTTGGCCAGCGCCTCGGGCGCCCGCAGTTTCACCCGCGTGCTGTCGCCTTCATCCTCGACGGCAACGACCTCGGCCAGCCCATCCACATGGCCCGAAACGATATGTCCGCCCAGTTCATCTCCGACGCGTAAGGACCTCTCAAGATTGACTTTTCTGCCCTCGCTCCACGTGTCGAGATTGGTCTTCGACAGCGTCTCGGCGGACACGTCCACGTCGAACCAGTCCGGCCCCTTGTCCACCACCGTCAGGCACACGCCGTCGCACGCGATCGAGGCCCCCATGTCGACGCCCGACATGTCATAGCCGGTGCCGATCCGCGCCCGCAGATCGCCGCGCTTTTCCAGCCCGCGTATCTCGCCCATATCCGTGATGATCCCGGTGAACATGGCAGTCTCCCTGTGGTCCTGGTCCGGGTTACCGGCCCAGCCCGCACAAGGCAAGAACCGGCCCAGCGTCCCGGGCCTTAATTTCGTCTAAATGCTGGTCTATTAAGGTCGAAAATATTAAACGCAGTCATGCGTGACAGAGGCAGAAGGGTATGAGTTCAGCAACCGGCGACAACCGGGTCTTCTTGTTTTTGCAAGGTCCCCACGGACCTTTCTTTTCCAAACTCGGGCAGATGCTGCGCCGCGCCGGGGCCGAGGTCTGGCGCGTGGGCTTCAACGCCGGCGACGCGGCCTTCTGGCGCGACCGCCACAGCTACATTCCCTTCACCGGCACGGCCGACGAATGGCGCGGCTTTTTCCGGGCGCTGGTCCGCGACAGGGACGTCACCGACCTCGTGCTTTACGGCGATACCCGCATGATCCACGCCCAGGCGGTCGAGGAGGCCCGGCAGGCGGGCCTGACCATCCATGTCTTCGAAGAAGGCTATCTGCGTCCCTATTGGGTCACCTACGAGCGTGGCGGCTCCAACGGCCACTCGCGCCTGATGGAGATGGGCGTGGACGACATGCGCAAGGCGCTGGAAAACTCCGACATGGACACCGCCCTGCCCCCCGCGTCGTGGGGCGACATGCGCCAGCACATCTTCTACGGGGCGGCCTATCACGGCTGCGTGCTGCTGTTCAATCGCAAGTACCGCAACTTTCGCCCCCATCGCGCCCTGACCGTGCGCCAGGAATTTGCCTTGTACCTCAAGCGTTTGATCCTGATGCCCTTTCAGGCCATCGACCGCCGCCTCGCGACATGGCGCATCCGCCACGGCGGTTTTCCCTATCACCTGGCCTTGCTGCAACTGGAACATGACTCTTCGTTCCAGAAACACTCGCCCTTCGACACGATGACCGAATTCCTCGAAACGGTGACAGAGAATTTCGCCATGGGCGCGCCCAAACACCACCATCTCGTGGTCAAGGCCCACCCGCTAGAGGATGGCCGCACGCCCATTCGCGCCACCCTGCGCCGTCTGGCGCGCGAGCACGGCATATTCGACCGGGTGCATTACGTGCGCGGCGGCAAACTGGCGCGCCTGCTGAACGAGGCCCGCAGCGCCGTCACCGTAAATTCAACCGCCGCCCAACAGGTGCTCTGGCGCGGAATTCCGCTCAAGACCTTCGGCGAAGCGGTCTACGCCAAGCCCGAATTCGTCTCGACCAAACCCCTGCGCGATTTCTTCGCGGGCGCCGAGCGGCCCGACCGCAAGGCTTACGGCGACTATCGCCGTTACCTGCTTGAAACCAGCCAGGTCGCGGGGGGCTTTTACTCTGCCAACGGCCGCCGCCAGCTTCTGCGGCAGGCCGTGGACATGATGCTCAGCCCGGACGATCCCTACGATGCCCTGGTCACGGGCACCGCGGCACCAAGGCAACAGTTGCAGGCCGTCACCTGAAGGTCTGTCTGTAAGGCACTGGATTTTCTGACCGCTTCACGCTACGGTCCCTGAAAAAACCGAGGCAGAAAAACAGGTCGAGGAGACCGGGCAGTGAAAATCCAATCCAAACGATGGGCGAAGTCCGTCGCGATATTGCTCGTTGTGAGCATGGTCGCTTCATGCACCTTCCTCCCCCGCTCCGGGCCAAGCAAGCGTCAGATCTACTCCGGTTCTGTACAACGCTCCGGCGACGCCTTCGTGGTGTCCGTCAATGATCGCGTCACACGGGCAACCGCCGTGCAACCGGCGCTCGGCTTCACCGAGGACTTCAAGAACGCGGGCCTTGTCGGCTCCGACACGATCCGTCCCGGCGACACGCTTGGCCTGACGATCTGGGAAAACGTCGACGACGGTCTTCTGGCCGGCGAAGGCGCGAACCAGACCCTGCTGGAAGAGGTGCAGGTCGACGGTGCCGGCTTTATCTTCGTGCCCTACGCGGGCCGCATCCGCGCCGCCGGCAACACGCCCGAGGCCATCCGGCGCATCATCACATCCAAGCTCGACGAGCAAACCCCCGACCCGCAAGTCGAGGTGCGGCGCCTTGCCGGCGACGGCGCGACCGTGTCCCTGGTTGGCGCCGTCGGCGCCCAGGGCGTCTATCCGATCGAACGTCCGACCCGCACGCTGTCGACCATGCTTGCCGCCGCAGGCGGCGTCACCATCGAACCCGAGATCGCGCAGGTGACGGTGATCCGCGGCAACATGCGATCCAAGGTCTGGTTCCAGGATCTCTTTCGCCACCCCGGATTCGACATCGCCCTGCGCGGCGGCGACCGCGTGCTGGTCGAGGAAGACACCCGCGCCTTCACCGCGCTCGGCGCCACCGGCGGCCAGGCCCGCGTGCCCTTCCCGTCGCCCACCATCTCGGCGATCGAGGCCCTCGCCCAGGTCGGCGGTCTTCAGGCCAACGCGGCCGACCCCACCGGCGTTTTCGTTCTGCGCAACGAACCGGCGGAAATCGCCAACCAGGTGCTCGGACGCAACGACCTTATCGGCGCACAGCGGCTGGTCTACGTGCTGGACCTCACCCAGCCCAACGGCATGTTCATGGCGCGCGACTTCGCCATCCGCGACGACGACACGCTCTACGTGACCGAAGCCCCCTTCACCCAGTGGAGCAAGGTCATCGGCGCGCTCACCGGCACGCTCGGCGCGGTCGGATCCATCTCGACCGCAAGTGATACCCTCAGCGGAAACTGATGATCGAACAAAACCCTTCGGAACCCGCCGGGAGCGACTACGCCCGGCGGGTTTTCTATTTCAACGCAGGCTTTCTGCGTCAGAAACGTATTCGACGTATCCTCGACCTCGCCGGCCTTCCCCTGAAACTGGGCAAGCCGGGCCCCGAAGACCTCATCGCGGTCTGGGGCCGGTCCCCCTACGCCGCGCGGGGCGAGGCCGTAGCAGCCCGAACCGGTGCCGGGCTGATCCGCGTCGAGGATGCCTTTCTGCGATCCCTGCATCCGGGCCGCGCGGGCGAGCCACCGCTGGGCATTCTGATCGACCGTACGGGCGTGCATTTCGACAGCAGCGCGCCCTCCGATCTGGAAAAACTCCTCGCCACGCATCCGCTTGACGACACCGCCCTGATGGACCGTGCCCGTGGCTGCATCGCCCGCATGGCCGAGGCGCACCTGACCAAGTACACCGCCTTCGATCCTGCGGCGCCCTGTCCCGATCCGGGCTATGTGCTGGTGCTCGACCAGACCCGTGGCGACGCGTCGGTGACCCATGGCAGAGCCGACGCCAACACGTTTCGCGAAATGCTCTATCATGCACAGGCGGACAATCCTGGCTGCCCGGTGTTGATCAAGACACATCCCGAGACGGCTCAGGGTCATCGCGAAGGTTATTTCGGACCGGACGATACCAGCGACCGCGTAACGCTCTTTTCCAGCGCGGTCAGCCCGTGGGCCTTGATGGAAGGCGCAGTGGCGGTCTACGCGGTGACCTCGCAACTTGGATTCGAGGCGATGTTTGCCGGACACAAACCCCACGTCTTCGGACAGCCATTCTATGCCGGCTGGGGCTTGACCGAGGACCGGCATCCGCATGCCCTGCCCCGGCGTGGGCGCAATCTTTCCCGCGCTCAGCTCTTTGCCGCGGCAATGCTGCTCTATCCCACGTGGTACGATCCGCATCGCGACTGCCTTTGCGAACTGGAAGACGCAATTTCCATTCTCGAGGCCCGCACCAACGCGTGGCGCCAGGACCGCGACGGCTGGGTGGCCTCGGGGATGCGCCTGTGGAAACGCAAGCCGCTCCAGCAGATCTTCGGCGCGGAAAAACGCATAATCTTCAAGGATGATCCCGCCCGCGCCGCCGAGGTTGCCGCCGCAACCGGGCGCACGCATATGTGCTGGGCGAGCAAGGCACCTGCCGATGTACCTGTCATTCGGCTCGAGGACGGCTTCCTGCGCTCGCGCGGTCTGGGTGCGGAACTGGTGCCTCCGCTGTCGCTCGTCTGCGACGATCTCGGGATCTACTACGATCCCACGCGCGAAAGCCGGCTTGAGCGCTGGATCGCCCGGCGCAGCACCTTGCGCCCCGATCAGGACCTGCGCGCAGAACGCCTGATCAAGCACCTCGTTTCCCTGGGGCTGAGCAAGTACAATCTCGGGCTGCCCGTTCCGGACCTGCCCGAGGGACCACGCGTGCTCGTTCCAGGCCAGGTCGAGGATGATGCATCGATCCGCACCGGCGCTCACCAGATCATCACCAACCTCGCGCTGCTGGAGGCCGCTCATGCCGCCTATCCCGACGCGATCCTGCTCTACAAGCCGCATCCCGACGTCGAAAGCGGTCTTCGCGACGGAACAGTTCCGCAGGCCGAACTGGAAAGGCTGGGTGCGGTCGTCCTGCCGCACACCGACCCCGCGGGGCTGCTGACGCAGGTCCAACGGGTTTTCGCGATGACATCGCTTCTGGGGTTTGAGGCCCTGTTGCGAAACGTGCCCGTCACGACCACCGGCGCACCCTTTTACGCCGGTTGGGGCCTGACTCAGGATCTTGGGCAGGTCCCCGCCCGCCGCGCCGCGCGGCCCACGCTGAACGGCCTTGTGCATGCAGCGCTCATCGACTACCCGCGCTATTTCGACCCTGTCACCGGGCAACCCTGCCCTGTCGAGGTTGTCCTGGATCGCCTGGCCGCGGGCGATATTCCCCATCCCGGCCCCGCCAACCGATTGCTCTTCAAGCTGCAAGGCGTCTTTGCCTCTTACGCTGGGCTCTGGCGGTGACATTTCGCACCGGCGTCCCATATTGAGACCGACACAACAGAGGTAGCGCCGCATGGACCGGAACAGCGATTTCACCCAACGTGCCGTCGTGCACGCCGCAAGCGAAGACTGGGTGGCGTCACCCATGCCCGGCGTCGATCGCCGTATTCTCGACCGCATCGGCGACGAAGTGGCCCGCGCCACCTCGATCGTCCGCTATGCCCCGGGCAGCGCGTTCTCGCCTCATGTCCATACCGGCGGCGAAGAGTTTCTGGTGCTGGAGGGCGTCTTCTCTGACGAACACAGCGATTTTCCAGAAGGCAGCTATATCCGGAACCCGCCGGAATCATCGCACACGCCGGGATCCGGGCCGGGCTGCACCATCCTCGTGAAGCTGTGGCAGTTCGACCTTGCCGACCGCACCCATGTGCGCGTTGACACCAACAAAATGCGCTATCTGCCCGATCGTGACGCTGTCGAGATCGTGCCGCTATTCTCTGACGGGCGCGAGGACGTCGCCATTGAACGCTGGGCGCCTGACGCGACCGTGTCGCTCGACGCGCCGAACGGGCTGGAGTTGCTGGTGCTCGACGGAGGCTTTGTCGAGCGCGACGAGACATTCGAGCGCCTCAGCTGGCTACGGCTGCCAAAGGGCGCATCGAGCAGCGCGGAGGTTGGCCCGACCGGCGCGCGCGTCTGGATCAAGCGGGACCATCTGCGCGAAACACCCGTCGGCCCCAAGCCATAGCGTGCCCGGCTCACGTCTCAGGCTTCTGACCTGGGCAACCACCGCAAGGTATCTTGGTCACTCGCCGTAGGGCACCCACACCGTTTTCACTTCGGTCGCCGCCTCTAGGAAGGCGCGGCAATCGGTCGGATCGTACCAATCCCGCGCGTGGCCGTTCGTGACCCATGTTCGCTTGAGATTTGCCGCGCTTTCGCGCTCGATGACCTCGGACAGATCGGCCGAGGCAAAGCTCCATACCGCCTCGATATCCGCATGTCCGGCCATGTGCGGCGCAAGATCCGCAACCGGCCCGACCAGAACATTCGCCACGCCCGCCGGGACATCCGAGGTTTCCAGCACCTGCACAAATTCCATCGCGGCCATCGGGAACGGCTCGGAGGCCACGAGTACGGCGCGATTTCCCATAGCCATCGCAGCGCCCAGAACCGAAACGACCCCCAGAAGCGGCGCCTCGTCCGGGCAGAACGCCCCGATCACGCCGACCGGCTCTCTCAGGGCCAACGCCATGCCTCGTATCGGCACGTTCACAGCCTCGCCGGCGAACTTGTCGGCCCGGGCGGCCCAGGTGAACAACCTGTCGACGCTGGCCTCGACCTCCGCCGCGCCGCCGCGACGGCCGGTCATGGCATTCAGCAGCCTGGCAAAGTCGTCCGCACGTGCTGACAGGTTCTCGGCCATGTAATAAAGGATTTGCGCCCGACCATGACCATTGGTCCGCGCCCATCCCGCGGCTGCGCGTGCCGCCTCCACCGCGTTGCGGACATCCTTGCGGTTTGCGACCGGCACCTGCCCCAGCGGCTTGCCGGACTTGCCGTAGACGACGCGGGAGTATCCCCCGTCGGGCCGCGCCTGCTTGCCCCCGATATAGAGCTTCGGGGTCCGGTCCATGCCCTCGACCGCGCCGCTGCCCGCAAAGCCCGCCCCCGGGCCGAGCCTCTTCGGCTTGGCCGCAGGCCGAAGATATGCATCCAGCCCCGCCCAGCCGCCTTCACGTCCGAACCCGCTTTCCCGCACACCTCCGAAGGGCGCCGCGGCATCGAACATGTTGGCGCCGTTCACCCAGATGACACCGGCCTCCAGCCTGGGCGCCACACCCAACGCAAGGCTCAGGTTCTCGGACCAGACCGATGCCGCCAGACCGTAGCGCGTGTTGTTGGCGAGCGTCACGGCCTCATCGGGTGTTCTGAACGTCGTCGACACCAGGACCGGGCCAAAGATTTCGTCCTGCATCAGGTCGTCGGACGGCGCCAGCCCGGTGATCAGTGTCGGCGGGAAATACGCGCCCTCCTCCGGCATTTCCACCGCCGGCGAGAATCGTTCACCCGCCTCGCTGCGATCCAGAATCTCCCGCACCCGCGCGACCTGCACCGGATCGACCATCGCGCCCACGTCGATGCACTTGTCGAGCGGGTTGCCTACCCGCAGCTTGCCCATACGCTCCCGAAGCCGCGCATTGAAATCCTCGGCAATCCCCTCCTGCACCAGCAGGCGCGAGCCCGCGCAACAGACCTGGCCGCCGTTGAACCAGATGGCATCGACAAGCCCTTCGATGGCGCTGTCGACATCGGCATCGTCAAAGACGAGGTAGGGACTCTTGCCGCCCAGCTCCAGCGTCAGCGCCTTGCCCTGCCCGGCCGTCAGTTCGCGGATGCGGCGGCCTACGGCGGTGGACCCGGTGAACGCCACCTTGTCGATGTCGGTATGACCAACCACCATCTCGCCAACCGCGCCATCCCCGGTCACGATGTTGACCACCCCATCGGGCAGCCCGGCCTGCCTGCACATATCCGCGAACAGCAGCGCCGTCAGGGAGGTCCACTCGGCCGGTTTCAGAACCACGGTATTGCCGGCCGCCAGCGCCGGCGCCACCTTCCAGGCCAGCATCAGCAAAGGGAAATTCCACGGAATAACTTGCCCGCAAACCCCATGCGCGCGCACTTTGGGCCGCTCTGCATCCATCAACTGCGCCAAACCGGCGTGATGATAGAAATGCCGGTGCACGAGAGGGATGTCGATGTCCCGGCTTTCGCGGATCGGCTTCCCATTGTCCAAGGTCTCGAGCACCGCGAAAAGCCGCGCGTTCTTCTGCACCAGCCGTGCCAGCGCGTAGAGGTAGCGGGCCCGCCCCGGCCCGCCCAGTCCTTCCCACCTGCGCTGCGCGTTGCGCGCCGCAGCAACCGCGTCGTCCACGTCTTGTGCAGTTGCCTGCGTCAGGGTTGCCAGCACCTCGCCACTGGCCGGGTTGCGCGCTTCGAACCCCTCTCCGGGCGCGGTGAAATCACCGCCGATGAAATGCCCTAAGCGATCCCCCTGATCCACCAGCCATGCATAGGCCTCGGCGGCGCTTTCCGGCGCCGGGCCGTATTCCATGCTATCGAAAATCTCTTTGACGCTCATCGTACCATCGTTCATCCAAGACCGTGCCGCCACCCTGCCGAATACCGGCCTGTCACGTGATGCTCCAACTGCCGCTCGATATCGCCCAACAGGGACGAAGCTCCGAACCGGAAAAGGTCTGGCCGCAGCCATCGTTCCCCAAGTTCCTCCTTGATCATGGCGAGGTACACCAACGCGTCCTTCGCCTTGGAAATCCCTCCCGCGGGCTTGTAACCGACACGAAATCCGGTCGCCGCGTGGTAGGACCGGACCGCGCGCAGCATCACCAGCGTCACCGGCAGCGTCGCGTTCACGCTTTCCTTTCCGGTAGACGTCTTGATGAAATCCGCACCCGCCATCATGCAGACCAGCGACGCGCGCGCGACGTTGCGCAGACTGCCCAGCTCTCCGGTTGCAAGAATGGCCTTCACATGGGCCGCACCGCAAGCGTCCCGAAAGCTGCGCATTTCCTGGTAGAGTGCCTGCCAGTCACCGTTCAGCACGTGCCGCCGCGAGATGACGATATCGATTTCGTCAGCGCCTTCGGCGACACTCGCCTCGATCTCTGCCACGCGAAGGTGGAAGGGCGACAAACCCGCCGGAAAGCCCGTGGAGACCGCCGCCACCGGGATGCCGCTGCCTTCCAATGCCGCTTTCGCGGGCGCGATCATGTCGTGGTAGACACAGACCGCACCGACCGTCAGACCTGACATGTCCAGCGCGTGCAACAGATCTTCCCGGACCGGCCGCCGGGCTTTGGCACACAGGCGCGAGACCCGGCCGACCGTGTCGTCGCCCGCCAGCGTGGTCAGATCAATGCAGCTGATCGCACGGCAGAGCCACGCCGCCTGGTAGTCGTTCTTCACCGAGCGCCGCCCCCAAAGCGTAGATGCCCGACGCTCGATGGCAGAGGTATTGGCCCGCACGCCGGCAACGCGATCGAGGTCAAGCGGCATGCCCTCGTTGCGTGGCTCCGCCGCTATCGGCAAGTGCAGGGGCGCGGTGTCGGTCCGGGTCGTCATGGATACCGTGAAAGCAGGAAACTCACTCGTGAATCGTCGCACGCGCGTGGGGGGATGGCAAGCTGAAGCCTGACACTGGCCCTGCACGTTTTCTGCACGACTGGACGGTCACGCGCTGCACGTTCAGCCGATAGCCTGTCCGAGTGAACCGGACAGGCCAAAGGAGAGAAATATGTCTCGCGCCCTACTGATCGACCCCCAGCCCCGTCGCCGCAGACAAAGCCGGCGCAACGCGCTTTTATGCGCGCTCGGCCTTGCCATCCTGTCGGGTCTTGCCCTGACCGGCGCGGCTTCGGACGGACCGGGGGCACGACAGGGCTTTTCCGCGCCCGATCAATCGCCTAGCTTCATGCCGGAAACGGTACGCCTGCGGACGCCTCAATGAGCCATATCCTGATTGTCGACGACGACCCGCAAATCCGCGATGTGCTGCGGATCGCGCTGAAGAAAGCCGGTCATGCGGTCACCGAAGCGGGTGACGGTGCCGAGGGGCTGGCCAAGGCCCGAAACGGCAAGGCCGATTTGATCGTGTTGGATATAGGCCTGCCCGAAATGGACGGTCTGGAACTGTGCCGCCGGTTGAGGGCGGAGCACCAGACGCCCGTGCTGTTCCTGACGGCGCGTGACGAGGAAATCGACCGCGTGCTCGGCTTCGAACTCGGCGGCGACGACTATGTGACCAAACCATTTTCGCCGCGTGAACTGGTGGCCCGCATCCGCGCCATCCTGAAGCGCACGGAAACGGGCCCGGTCCCCGACGCCGCTCAACTGCTCAGCCACGGCGGATTGCGCCTCGATCCGGGGCGGCATCTGTGCAACTTCGGCGCGCAGGCCATCGCGCTTACCGCGAGAGAGATGGAACTTCTCGCGCATCTCATGGCCCGGCCCGATCACATCGCGACCAAGGCGCAGCTCACCGATGCGGTCTACGGCCCGACTATTCATGTTTCCGACCGTACGCTCGACAGTCACCTGCGCAACCTCCGGGCCAAGCTGGCGGATGCCGGATGCAAGAATGCGATCGAAACGGTGCACGGTGTGGGCATCCGAATGGGCGCATGTCAGCCGGCATGAAGCGACGCATTCGCCAGAAATGGCGCCCGCCGCTGTCGCTGGTGATCGGCGGCACCCTGTCGGCCGTTCTGGTTCTGCCGGTCATCGCGATCGGCTATTTCAAGGTTGCGGGCTTTATCCTTGGCTGGGGCGAGACAACGCTTCTGATCGGCACGCTGGCGGTGGTCGTCACGCTGTTGTTGGCGTTTCTCTTATGGCGCCTGGTTCTGCGGCCTGTCTATGCCCTCACCGCCCACGCCAAGGCTGTGAAGGACGGGCGCGACGATGCGCCCTTGCCCGAGCATTTCGGAACGCCCGAACTGACGGCATTGGGGCAAGCGGTTCTGGACATGGGCAGCACGCTTCAGGACCGCGAGGCGGGCCTGAGAGCCTACACTAACCACGTCACACACGAGCTGAAATCGCCGCTCACCAGCCTGATCGGCGCGACCGAGCTTCTTGAAGAGGACATGCCCCAAGAAGATCGCGCAAAGCTTACCGAAACGATCCGTACGTCCGCGTTGAAGATGCAGGTGCTTCTGGAAGCGCTGCGTCGCCTGGCCTCTGCCCGCGATCCGATGGGACGCGGCCCGACGAGATTGTCACAGGCCATTGACGTCCTGGACACCGGCCTTTCGGTCGAGCTTCGGCATGATCGCGAGGTGCCACTGGACCGGCATGCACTACAGGCCATCTTGACGCATCTTGCCCAGAATGCAGCGGCCCATGGCTCCCGAACTCTGACCGTCGCGGGCACCCCCTCGGGGTTTACCGTGCAGGACGACGGACCAGGCATCGCGATTGGCAACCGGGCCCGCATTTTCGAGCCGTTCTTCACGACGCGTCGGACACAAGGCGGCACTGGTATGGGTTTGGCCATCGTACAGACGATGCTGCGCGCCGCGAAGGGCGACATCGCCTTGGCGCCCCAACAACAGGGCGCGTGTTTCGAAATTACCTTCGAGTGATCGACCGGGCGTCAAAGCGTTTCGCCTTTATACTGAGGCATCGACCAAAGGCGAAACGCCTTAGTGCAGCGCGTCGTATTTCGCGCGTTCGCGCAAGACCAGAACCGCCGCACAACTCGACAATCGCGATATCCCGGGGCGATCCGACAGGTATTTCTGGTTCGGCTCGTCGCGCGCCAACGCGGCGCGGCGCAGGGTCATGATCCGGGCGCGCGGGCTGTTCAGAAACTGTTCCTGCGCGATGACTTTCTCGTATGGGCTGTCAAGGCGGGTCACCCCGTAAAACCCCCCTGTCAGCGCAAACAAAGTTACCGCACATGCGCCCGTATCCTTGGGGCACGCGGTGCGGCAAAGGTCGGCAATCGGGCGTGTTGACAGATCCGTCAGCACCCATTCTTCCACGGCCTGCCGCCACCGGTTTCGTGCCGAAACGTCGCCAAAGCCGAACCCCAGTGCCAGGAATTGCGCCATGCCCAACGTCTCCGGGTCGTCGGCACTGATCACTTGCTCGCCGAGCCCGACCATGTGGCGCAACGCTGCCATTCCGTCCGCTTGCGGTTCGGGGATGTCCGCCAGAAAAGCCAGGTAGGGTCGCATTTCGGGCAGAATCGTTTCGCTTGCCAATAGCTTTTCACGCATTGTCCGCGAGCCGTACAGCGCGGCAATCCGCGTTGGGTACTCCGTCGCCTGGCGCTCACCGGCTTGCCAAAGGGCGAAATGCGTCTGTAACTGCAGAAAGGGTTTTCGCGATCGCAGGAACATTTCTGCCAGCCGGTTACCGCGCTTGGCCTCGACTGCAAGCCAGCTACGCCCGAAACGCGACTTGTCGGACATGTCTCGGAACAGCGCACGCCGCTCCTGCGGTGCAAGCCCCATGCGGTAGGGCGACGGCCCGCGATCCATCGTTTCTATCCGGGCGAGCAAGATGCGGGCATCCGCATGCCCCTCTTGCGCCAGTTCCGCAAGTCTCGGCAGACTGCCGGCATCGTCGCCGGACAGCCAAAGTGCCACGGTCTCGTCGAAGACCGCCTGCGCCGTTGCCGCGCCGGCGCAAAGCCAGCCTGCCAGAATTGCCCCGCACAGTCCCCTGATCATTGCCGGCCCCTCCTCTGCCGGATCGTCGTCAAGACTCTAGAACCCCGGGCGGGGACCTTGCAATCCAGACATGCAAAACATCCGATCCAAGCGCCCGCTGTTCGACAAGATCGAACCGCTGCGCACCATCAAGTCGGTCGAGGCCCAGCGCTCCGATGCCGGGTAAACCTTCCGCTCCCATGGCAAATCCGGCCGTGATGCCGGCCATCCGGTCCACCAGACCGTCGGCCAGCAGCGATGCCGCCAAGGCACTGCCTCCCTCGCAGAAAATCCTTGTCAGGCCGCGCTTTCCCAGTTCCTCCATGACCGACGTCATGTCCAACTGTCGCCCCGACAGACCGCAAGGCACCATCTCGGCACCCAGTCCGCGCCACGCCTCTATCAGATTTGCGTCTGCGTCCGGGCCGTGGCACATCCAGACCGGCACCTGTGACGCCGTACGGGCCAATGTCGACATCAAAGGTACGTCCAGCCTGCGCGAGACGACCACGCGGATCGGCTGGTGTTCGACACCCAGGTCCCGCACCGTGAGCGATGGGTCGTCCGCACGGGCCGTGCCCGCCCCGACCATGACAGCATCGTGTCTCGACCGCGCGGAATGGACCCATCGGCGCGCGCTTGCCCCGGTGATCCATTGACTGTGGCCGCTGGCGGTCGCGATGCGACCGTCGAACGAGGTGGCCAGCTTTAACGTCACTTCCGGGCGCCCCCGGGTCATCCGGCTTAGAAAGCCCCCCAGGTCATAACGCGCCTCGGTGGCGCAAGACCCGATCTCGACCGAGATGCCGGCCGCGCGCAGCGCCGCGAAACCGCGCCCGGACACACGGGGGTCCGGATCTCCGATCGCAACGACGACCCTCTGAATTCCGGCCGCGATAATGGCGTCGGCACAGGGTGGGGTCCGCCCGTGATGCGCGCAGGGTTCCAGACTGACATAGGCGGTTGCACCGCGCGCCGTCGGCCCCGCCTGATCCAACGCAACGCGCTCTGCATGAGGCCGCCCGCCGAGCCCGGTATTGCCGCGCCCGACGATTCTGCCGTCCTTGACGATAACGCATCCCACGGCCGGATTGGGCCACGTTCGCCCCAATCCGCGACGTCCGAGACCGAGTGCCAGCCGGAGATAGCGGATGTCCGCCGCGCTCACGACTCGCCGGGCTCTTCCACCACGCCGGGCCGCAACTCGCTCACGAACTTGTCGAAATCGTCCGCGGCCTGGAAGTTCTTGTAGACGCTGGCAAAGCGCACATATGCCACCGTGTCGATCCGGGCCAGACTTTCCATGACGATCTCGCCCACTGTCTTGGAGGGAATATCGGTCTCGCCCAGGGATTCCAGCCGCCGGACGATGCCGGAAATCATCTGCTCTACCCGCTCCGGTTCGACGGGTCGTTTCTGCAACGCGATCCGGATCGAACGTTCCAGCTTGTCGCGGTCGAAATCCTCGCGCCGGCCATTGGTCTTCACCACCACCAGGTCGCGCAGCTGCACACGTTCATAGGTGGTGAACCGCCCGCCACAAGCCGGGCAAAATCGCCGCCGCCGGATCGAAACATGATCCTCTGCGGGGCGTGAATCCTTCACTTGGGTGTCGATATTTCCGCAAAACGGGCAGCGCATCGGCCGGTCCCCTTTTCTTCTCTGCCTCTGACGGTCATGGGTCTGAAGCCCAGTTATCCACAGCCACTATAGGACAGCCGCAAAGTTTTGGGTAGAGGGCATTTGCAGCCGCAACATCAAGCGCTATTTCATATCCATTGGGCTGCGACAAAGCGTCTTTGGAACGCGATCATGCTGCACCCGTTGCCACGGCAGAGATCACCCAATCACTGAACGAGAAGGATTTTCATGACCCGCAGGACCCTCTTCATCACCGGCGCCTCAACAGGCATCGGCGCCGAAACCGCCCGCAAGGCCGTCGCCGCCGGCTGGACTGTGGCGCTCTTTGCGCGCAGCAAGGACAAACTCGACTCCCTCGTAGAAGAGCTTGGCACGGATCACGCTCTTGCGCTGCCCGGCGATGTCACCGATTTCGAGGAACTTAAAGCCGCCGTCGACGCCGCCGCCGATCATTTCGGTGGCCTCGATGCGACGTTCGCCAATGCCGGTCGCGGCCTCGACACGGCAGGCGTCGAGAAAGGTGACCCGGACGAGTGGCGCGTCATGCTCGATCTCAACATCAACGGGCTGCTCTACACCGTCAAGGCCGCCTATCCGCACCTGAAAAAAGCCAAGGGACACGCGGTCCTGACCGGCTCGGTCGCCGGCAAGATCAACCTGCCCGGTTCGATCTACGGCGCGTCCAAATGGTTCGTGCAGGGCTTTGCCGGCAATCTCAGCGAGGAGATGCGTGAATGGGGCGGTCGCTGCACGGTCATCTGCCCCGGCATGGTCGACACGCCGTTCTTCGACGAGGCAAAGCCCGACAAGCTGAAGCCCGAGGATATCGCGAATGCCGTGGTCTACGCCATTGAACAGCCCGAGCGCGCGGATGTGCGCGAGATGGTGATCATGCCCACCGGCTGAGCCTCAGGATAGATGCGCCGCCACTTTGCGTGTGTGCGGCGCATCGCGATGCTCGAAGACGTAGATGCCTTGCCAGGTGCCCAGTGCGAGCCGACCCGCGCCAACCGGAATCGACAGGCTCACCGGCATCATCGCCGCCTTGATGTGCGCGGGCATGTCATCGGGTCCTTCATTGGTATGGTTCAGGTACGCCATGGCCGGATCATTCGTCGGCGGCACCAGTCGCGCGAAGTAGCTGCGCAAGTCGGTCTGCACCTCCGGGTCGGCATTTTCCTGAATCAGAAGGCTGGCGGACGTGTGACGGATGAAGAGCGTCAAAAGCCCGCTCTGCACGCCCTGGTCCGCCACCCAGTCGCACACGTCCGGGGTGAATTCGTAAAGGCCTTGACCCCGCGTCTCGATCGTAAACGCTCTTTGCATGTCTGCGGTATACCCGTGTCAGCCGAATTCCGCCAGTGAGGGACGGTCAGGAACAAGGGTCGCGCCTGTCGCGTTTCTTTAATGGACGGAAAAGGAGGAACCAAATGTCTATCGGACGAGTAACCGAAATTTCCGCGACATCGAAAGAAAGCTTCGATGATGCCGTCAAGCAGGGCATTCAGCGCGCGTCCAAGACGCTGCGCAATATCGAGAGCGCGTGGATCAAGGATTCGAACGTCAGCGTGTCAAATGGAAACGTGTCGGAGTTCCGAGTGAACCTCGCCGTGACCTTCCTGCTGGACGACTAATGCCAATGCGGGAACGGCGGGTCTACTTGCTGGACTTGCCGAATTTGTAACCGAACCGACGCAATGGCCCCCTTGACCGTAAAGCCAAGGGGGCCTTGTCAATCGAAGCTTGTCTGTTCCTCGACGATCCGCCAGCGCGGGTCGTTCAATACCAGAAATCCTGTTGGTCTGCGACGATCATAAGCAATGGCTGCGGATCGACTTCGTCCGCCAGCGGCTCAACCTCTTCCGCTGTCAGTATGCTCCCCCGGTGACCTACCGAATTCGAAACGGGTGGATCCAGGTCAATCCAGATCATGTCTTCCATACCGTCGCCGCTTTCCGCTCCCGACACGGCAACCAAGGTAAAAGTGTCGGCGCTCTCGTTCACGCGGTCTGACATCGGAAAATCTCCTTTAAAGGTCGCAAGAACAGGTCTCTGGCATGAGACGCCCTGCACCCTCGCACGGTTCAAATTCCGTCAAAGATTTCCGCCTGTCGGAAATCAGGCCTCGACAGCCCGCCCTATTGATCCAGGAACGACCGCAGCTTGCGCGACCGGCTCGGGTGCTTCAGCTTGCGCAGCGCCTTGGCCTCGATCTGGCGGATACGTTCCCGCGTGACCGAGAATTGCTGGCCCACTTCCTCCAGCGTGTGGTCAGTGTTCATCCCGATGCCGAAGCGCATCCGCAGAACGCGTTCCTCGCGCGGGGTCAGGCTGGACAAGACCCGTGTCGTGGTTTCCTTCAGGTTGTCCTGAATGGCGGAATCCAGCGGCAGGATCACGTTCTTGTCCTCGATGAAATCGCCCAGCTGGCTGTCTTCCTCGTCGCCGATGGGCGTTTCGAGGCTGATCGGCTCCTTGGCGATCTTCATCACCTTGCGAACCTTCTCCAGCGGCATCTGCAACTTCTCGGCCAGTTCCTCCGGCGTCGGCTCGCGGCCGATCTCGTGCAACATCTGGCGACCCGTGCGGACCAGCTTGTTGATCGTCTCGATCATATGAACCGGGATGCGGATGGTACGGGCCTGGTCGGCAATCGACCGAGTAATGGCCTGCCGGATCCACCAGGTGGCGTATGTCGAGAACTTGTAGCCCCGGCGATACTCGAACTTGTCCACGGCCTTCATCAGGCCGATATTGCCTTCCTGGATCAGGTCCAGGAATTGCAGGCCCCGGTTGGTGTATTTCTTGGCGATCGAGATCACCAGCCGCAGGTTGGCCTCGACCATTTCCTTCTTGGCCTGTCGGGCTTCCTTCTCGCCCTTCTGAACCTGGTTTACGATGCGGCGGAACTCGCTGATATCCAGCCCCACATACTGACCCACCTGCGCCATGTCTGCGCGCAGTTCTTCCACCTTCTCGGGGCTGCGCTCCATGAACATTTTCCAGCCACGGCCGTCTTTCTGGGCCATGTCTTCCAGCCAGTTCGGGTCAAGCTCGCGGCCCCGATACTCGTCAACGAATTCCTTGCGGTTGATGCGGGCCTGGTCGGCCAGCTTCACCATCGCCGAGTCGATCTGCATGATCCGGCGGTTGATGCCGTAAAGCTGGTCGATCAGCGCCTCGATCCGGTTGTTGTGAAGGTGCAGCGAGTTCACCAGTTCCACGATCTCCGACCGCAGCTCCTGATAGGTCTGCTCCTGCTTGTCGGTGAACGAGCCGTCCTCGTTCAGCGTTGCCGAGATACGGCTGTCCTGCATCTCGCTCAGCTTTTCGTAATACGAAGCGATCCGGTCCAGCGTTTCCAGCACGCGCGGCTTGAGCGTGGCCTCCATAGCCGCGAGGCTCATGTTGGCCTGTTCTTCCTCGTCCTCGTCATCGTCACTGGCGATGGGGTTGCCGTCGGCATCAAGCTCCGGTTCGTCCTTGCTCTCGGACTTGTCGTTGGGGGCGCTGGACATGTTGGCGGCCTCGACGACGGTCTCGTCGCCCTCGCCGTCGCCAATCTGATTGCCGAACGTGGTCTCAAGGTCGATCACGTCGCGCAACAAAATATCTTCGCCCAGAAGCTCGTCGCGCCAGATGGTGATGGCCTGGAAAGTCAGCGGGCTTTCGCACAGACCGGCGATCATCGTGTTGCGCCCGGCCTCGATCCGCTTGGCGATGGCAATCTCGCCCTCACGGCTCAGAAGTTCGACGGAACCCATCTCGCGCAGGTACATGCGCACCGGATCATCGGTACGATCCAGCTTTTCGTCTTTGCCCGAGCCGAGTGCCACTTCGCCCTTCTTGCCAATTTCGGCAACGGCGGTGGTCTTCTGCTCTTCTTCCTCGGCTTCCTCGTCCTCGATGATGTTGATACCCATCTCGCTGAGCATCGACATCACATCCTCGATCTGCTCGCTCGAGACCTGATCGGGCGGCAGCACCTTGTTGAGCTGATCGTAGGTGATAAAGCCGCGTTCGCGCGCCTCGCCGATCATCTTCTTGACCGCCGCCTGGCTCATGTCGAGCGAGATTTCGGCGTCCTGTTCCTCGGTCTTCTGATCGTCGTCGGTGTCCTTGGCGGCCATTCAGCTCTCCTGGTCCCAATAGGGTGAAGGTGATTCGCTTGTCCGAATCAACATGGCGATGGGGTGATTCGCAAACCAATAACCCCTATCTGCTTAAGATTACATTCAAAGCGTTACCTATCAGACCCTTTGTTGAACCCGATCTGATCAAGCAACGCGTCGAATCGCTCCCTTTCCTCGCGGCTGACCGGGGCACCGTTCTGGCCCCGCTCATATTCCGTTTTGTCTTCCTGCTGGCTGGTCCAGGCCCGGTTGCGCGCCTGTGCCGCCTCGCCCAGACGCCAGGTGACGGCTTCATCGGCAACGCCAGCTATATCCTGCTCGGCTTCCCGGATTTCCGCCGCCAAACCTCGGTCGGCTTCCAGTTTCGCCAGTGTTTCGCCGACCGTCATACGAGCAAGCTCGGCATCGCCTGGACGTCTCACCGCAGGAACTAAGGCGACATGGGGAAGCGACAACAGTTTTTCAACCACGTCGAGGCCCAGTTTCTCGGACAGTTCAGCCTCCAGCGTGCCAGTCCCTCCAGGCTGATAGAACAATAGTGCATCGCGCACCGGGCCATGGTGCGGCGGGTCGCATTGCAGCCGTTCCAGATCGGCCTCGAACTCGGGCAGAATCTCGGGATTGCGGATGATCGTGGCCAACACGACGGCCTCGCGCAGATGCGTCTGCGCGGCGTCACCCGACGCCACCAGCAGTGACGATTTTGTCGTGGCACGCACCGGCTCGATCTTCTGCCACTTGCCACCGCGCGCCGCGAAGCCACCACCGCCTTTCGGCTTTGGCCGGAACAATTGCCAGCGCAGATCCTTGATCGCCTGTCCGTAATGGCTGCGCAGGCTGGGGTCGCGGATCGTCATGATCTTCTCGCGCAGCGCTTTGTCCAACGCCGCCTTGCGCTCGGGGCTGTCGAATTCGCGCCCTTCCGTCTCGCGCTGCCACAACAGGTCGACCATCGGCATGGCCTTGTCCAGCAGCGCCTGGACGGCACCGGCGCCCTCGGTGCGCAACAGGTCGTCAGGGTCCTGTCCCTCGGGCATTAGCACGAATCGCAGAGATTTACCCGCCTCCAGCAGCGGCAGCGCCAGATCGATTACCCGGTAGGCCGCGCGCAGCCCCGCCGTGTCGCCATCAAGCGCCATTATCGGCTCGTCCGCGATACGCCAAAGCATCGCCAGCTGGTGTTCTGTCACTGCCGTCCCCAACGGCGCCACCGACGCGCCGAACCCGGCCTCGGCTAGCGCGATCACGTCCATGTAGCCTTCGGCCACGATCAGCGGCTTACCCTTGCCCGCCGCCTCTCGCGCGGGGCCATGGTGATACAGCGTGCGCGACTTGTCGAAAAGCTCGGTTTCGGGACTGTTGAGATACTTGGCGTTGTCATCCGGGTCCATCGCCCGGCCCCCGAATGCTATGCAGCGCCCACGCGCGTCGCGGATCGGAAACATGATCCGGTTACGGAACGTATCATAGGGTTTGCCGCCCTTGTTGCTTGGCTTGGCCAACCCGCAGCCAAGGATCAGGTCGTCCTCGACGCCCTTACCTTTCAAATGATCCCACAGGTCCTGCCAGGCATCGGCGGCAAACCCGATGTCATAGCGGTCCTGAGCCGCCTCATCCAATCCACGCCCCAGCAGGTAGTCGCGCGCCGCGGACCCCGCCCCGGCCTTCAGCATCAGGCGGAAATGGCGCACCGCCATCTCCATCACCTCGACCAACTGCGTGCGCCGGTCGGCCTTGGCCTGCGCCTGCGGATCGCGCTCTGGCACGGGCATCCCGGCCTCCTGCGCCAGTATCTTGACCGCCTCCATGAACTCCACGTTCTCTGTCTCGCGGACAAAGGATATCGCGTCGCCCTTCGCGTGACAGCCGAAGCAATAATAATAGCCCTTGCGATCGTCGACGTGAAAGCTGGCGGTTTTTTCGTGGTGAAAGGGGCACGGCGCCCACATGTCGCCCTTGCCCTGGTTGGACTTGCGGTTGTCCCACATGACCTTGCGCCCCACCACCTGCACGATGGAGGTGCGGGTGCGCAGCTCGTCAAGGAATCCGGGTGGCAGGCTCATACCTTGCAATATGGGCCAACCGGATGTCCGCGCCAAGGCGATTTGAGCGATTCAAGGTTCGAACCCCAGGCAGCCCTCGCGATACTGCTCCGTCACCGCGCCGGCCGCGCCCGGCTTGCGCATCTCCTGCGCGTCGATCATGAACACCCAGTCCACCAGCGGCGGCACCATGGGCGTCAGCCGGGCCTCGACCTTGCCGGCGCCGCGTGTCAGCTCCTGCTTTACGCGCGCGGCGTCCTTGCCGGCCTTTCGCTCGGTGGCCGCCACCTGGACGATCTTCGCGGTCTCGGTGCAAAGGGCGGTCTTATCGACCGCGGCCGATGCGGTCAACGGCACCGCGAGGCTCAGAGCCCCGGCCGTCCACAAGATCCTGCCAAACATCGTCCGTCCTTTCGGCAAACCGCAATAACGGCCCAACTCTGTCAACGCCCGACGCGCGCCGCAACCCCTTCAAGTGCTGCGCCAAGCTCATGCACCAGCGTGTGCGCGAAGGCGCGAAACACCATCACCAGGTATGTCGCCTCGCCCGTGCGTGTCAGCGACGCCGTCATGTGCGACGGCTCGGTGCGCGCGATATGCCCTACCTCGAACACGCCCGGCCGCAGGTCCACCGGCGTGAGCCGCGCCAGCGCCTCGGCGGCTCTGTCGCCCTCGATCTCGACCACCGCCCAGGCATCGGACTGGTCCACCACCGCCGCATTTTCCTCCAGCCCTCCCTCGGGCGCCATACCGATCAGCATCGCCTGCGCGCGCCCGAACCACAGCACGCCGCGCGTTGTCGTTCCTGTCATCCGGCCCCGCTCGGGCCAGCGCAGCCCATGCGCCGCCTTCAGCGCATCTGACAGCGCAGCGTCGCGTCCGCGATAGGGCATCACCAGCGTCATCGCCCCCAAATCCACCTGGCGCACGCGCACACCCGCAACCTCCATCGGCAACAGCCTCTCCAGCGGCATCCTCGCCTTCAGCTCAGCCACGCATCCGCCCTCCGTCAGGGTCGAAACCACCCGGCGCCACCACCTCGCATAGCGTTGCCGAACCTTTCAGGTGCTCGACCATCCGCACCTGCTCACCGATCCGCGCCCGGCCCCGCTCCAGAAACCCGAGGCCGATCACATGTCCCAGCATTGGCGAGAAGGCGACCGAGGTGATGTAGCCTTCGTCATTCTCGCTCACCGGATCGGCTCCGGGGGCAAACAGATGCGCCCCGGCGATCAACTCCTTCACCGCGCCCACCGGCTTCAGCCCGACAAGCTGCGCGCGGTCCTCGTCCATCAGCCCCGGCCGCGCCGCCATCGCCTTTCCGATGAAATCCTTCCTGTCGCTCATCATGCCCTGCATCCCGATGTCGAAGGCCGTCGTGCGCCCGTGGATCTCGGCATGGGTGATGAACCCTTTCTCGATCCGCATGACGTTGAGCGCCTCCATCCCGTAAGGCCCGCCCTCCATGGCCTCTCCCCTTTCGATCAAGATATCGAAGAGCGCCGCGCCGTAACGCGCCGGGACCGCGACCTCGTAAGCCAGTTCCCCCGAGAAAGAGATGCGAAAGAGGCGCCCTTCGACACCCCCAAGACGCACCGGACCACAGGCCATGAATGGCCAATCACCGGTGCCAAGATCATGTCCGACAAGCTGCTCCAGCAATTCGCGCGATTTCGGCCCGGCCACGGCGAACTGCGCCCACTGTTCGGTCACCGAGGCAAAGCGCACATCCAGGTCGGGGCGCAGCACCTGCTGCGCGAATTCCATGTGCCGCATCACCTGCCCGGCTGCCGCCGTGGTGGTGGTGACCAGAAAATGCCGCTCACCCAGCCGCGCGCAGGTACCGTCATCCATGACATGCCCGTCCTCGCGCAGCATCAGCCCATAGCGCACGCGGCCCACCTTCAGCGTCGACATCATTCCGGTGTAAACAAAATCCAGGAACGCACCCGCATCCGGCCCCTGCACGTCGATCTTGCCCAAGGTCGAGACATCGCAGACGCCCACGTGGCCCCGCACCATCCGCACCTCGCGGTCGCAGGACTGGCGCCAGTGCGTCTCGCCCGCCTTGGGGAAATAGCTGGGCCGGTACCATAGTCCCGCCTCGATCATCGGCGCCCCACGTTCGACAGACGCCGCGTGCGAGGTGGTGAACCGCTCGGGCGCAAACCCCTTGCCTTGCGCCCCCGCTCCCATGGCAGCAATCGGCACAGGTACATAAGGCGGGCGATACGTGGTCGTCCCGGTCTCCGCGATCCCGCGCCCGGTGGCATCGGCCAGCACGGCAAGGGCGGCGATGTTGGAATTCTTGCCCTGGTCCGGCGCCATGCCCTGCGTCGTGTAACGCTTCATATGCTCAACCGACGTGAAATTCTCCTGCGCGGCAAGCTTCACGTCCTTCACCGTCACATCGTTCTGAAAATCCAGCCATGCCCTGCCCTTGCCCGGCACATGCCAAAGCGGCGAAATCTCGTACGCGCCGTCTTCCGCCTTCGGCAAAGGTACGTCGGCCCCGTGCAGTCCAAGGTCGTCCGCCACCGCCTTGCCCGCGGCAATCCCGCTTACAAGGCATCCGTGAGTGGAAAAGACCCCTGTCGCCGCCCCGGCATAGCGCATCTCCGGCACAGCCCCCTCGCGCGGCAGGAACGCCGCCAGACTGTCGTCCCATACGGGCCGCCCGCCCGTGTGACAGCTGAGGTGCACACTCGGGTTCCAGCCGCCGGACATGGCCAGCACATCCGCCTGAACCGTCTCGATCCTGTCGCCCCGCCGAAAGCTGACACTCTCCAACGCTTTGCGACCGCCGCTGCCGCAAACCTGCGCGTTCGCGTAAAATGGCACATCCAGGTCACAGACCGCATCCGACCGCGCGTCGATCAGCGCCGACACGTGAACGCCCGACGCCTGCAAGTCGCGCACCGTCCGGTGCCCCGCATCGCTGTTGGCAAAAACCGCCACCCGGCGTCCCGGACAGACCCGCCAGCGGTTGACATAAGCCCTCAGCGCCCCGGCCATCATCACCCCGGGCCGGTCGTTGTTGGCGAAGGCCACGGGCCGTTCGATCGCCCCCGCCGCCAGCACCGCGCGTTTTGCCACGATCCGCCAGAAACACCCCTTCAGGACGCCCCCCGGCCCCAGCCGCTCCAGTGCGCCATACGTCCCGTGGTCATAGGCACCCACCACGGCCGTTCGCGTCATCACCCGCACATTCGCCATCACCGCCAGCCGCGTCCGCATCGCCTCGGCCCAGGCATGGCCCGGCTGTCCGTCCACCTCCTCGACCTCGGCATTGAGCCGTCCGCCCAGACGCGTGTCCTCGTCGGCCAGGATGACATCCGCCCCGGCCTGCGCCGCCGTCCAGGCGGCCATCAGCCCCGCAGGCCCTGCGCCAATTACCAGCAGGTCGCAATGAGCAAAGGCCCGCTCCCACTTCTCCGGGCTCGCCTCCCGCGACAGGGCCCCAAGCCCGGCAGCGCGGCGGATGACCGGCTCGTAAAGCTTTTCCCAGAACGCCTTCGGCCACATGAAGGTCTTGTAGTAGAAGCCCGCTCCGAGGAACGCCGCACCGAGGTCGTTGACCGCCATCAGGTCGAACTCCACCGACGGCCACGCGTTCTGTCCGAACGCTTGCAACCCTTCGTGCATCTCCACCATCGTGGCCCGCGCGTTCGGCTCCTGCCCCGCGCCTCGCCCCAGCGTGACCAGCGCATTGGGCTCCTCGCTGCCCGCGGTAAAGATGCCGCGTGGCCGGTGATACTTGAACGACCGCGCCACCACCCGCACGTCCGCCCCCATCAGCGCCGAGGCCAGCGTGTCTCCCTCAAACCCCACGTACTGCCGCCCGTCAAAGCTGAACCCCACGCGCCGTGACCGGTCGATCAGCCCATCACCCTCCAGCCTCATCGTGCCGCCTCTTCCGCCAGCACTGCGCTCAGGACGGCATGGCTGGCCGTGTTCCGCGTCACCACGATCCAGGCGCCGCAGCCGCTCTCGTGGAACCACAGGTCTCGCGTCTCGCCACAAGGGTTCTCGCGATTGTGCACATAGTCGTCCCACGCCTCCGCGCCCGCGCCTTCACCAGGACGTTCCAGCGCCACCGCGTGACCGGCGTAATAGAACTCCCGGCGATCCCGGTCGCCACAAATCGGACAGGGCAGCCTCATATCACCGCCCCCGGCTTTTTCTTGCCAGAAATTCTCATGGCCTGACGTCCGCCATATGCACCTCAATGCAGGTTATGCTGCGCACCGGTGCCCTCCTCGTCCATCAGCCCGCGCCCGGTACGGAACCTGTCCAACCGCAGCCGTGCCGCCGCCACGTGCGGGCGGTCCGTCGCCACCAGGTGCGCCATGCAATGCCCCGAGCCGGGGACCGCCTTGAACCCGCCATAGCACCAGCCGCAATTGAGGTAGAGCCCCTCGACCGGCGACTTGTCGATGATCGGGCTGCCATCCGGGCTCATGTCCATGATCCCGCCCCAGCTGCGCAACACCTTTGCCTGCCCGATCATCGGCATCAGGGTCATGCCGGCCTCCATCACATGCTCCACCAGTGGCAGGTTCCCCCGCGCGGCATAGCTGGCGTACATATCAAGGTCGCCGCCAAAGACCAGCCCGCCCTTGTCCGACTGGCTGATGTAGAAATGTCCCATTCCGAAGCTCACGACGTGGTCGATGCAAGGCTTCAGTCCCTCGGTCACGAAGGCCTGCAGAACATGGCTCTCGATCGGCAGGCGCATCCCGGCCATCGCCGCCACCTGGCTCGACCGGCCCGCGACGATCACAGCGACTTTCTTCGCCCGGATCGCCCCGCGCGAGGTCTGCAAGCCTTTGACGACACCGCCCTCGATGTCGATCCCAGTCACCTCGCAATTCTGGACAAGGTCCACGCCGCGCGCGCTTGCTCCCCGCGCATAGCCCCAGGCCACGGCGTCGTGCCGCGCCGTGCCCGCCCGCCGTTGCAAGAGACCGCCGTAGATGGGAAACCTTGCTTGCTCGTAGTCCAGATAGGGCAGCACCTTCTTCAGTTGCCCGACGCTCAGCAATTCCGCATCGTCACCCTGGTTGCGCATCGCGTTGCCCCGGCGGATTGCGGCGTCCCGCTGGCCGTCCGAATGAAACAGCACGATCTGCCCGCGCTGCGAATGCATCACGTTGTAATTAAGCTCCTGCTCCAGCCCTTCCCAGAGTTTGAGAGAATGACTGTAGAATTCCGAGTTGCCCGGCAAGAAGTAATTCGCCCGCACGATCGTGGTGTTGCGCCCCACGTTGCCGCCGCCCAGATAGCCCTTCTCCAGCACCGCCACGTTCGTGATCCCGTGTTCCCGCGCCAGATAGTATGCGGTCGAGAGACCGTGCCCGCCGCCGCCGATGATGACCACGTCATAGGCGTCTTTCGGGCTGGCATCGCGCCAATGCGCCTGCCAACCGCGATTGCCGGTCAGACCTTCCCTGAGGACGCGCAGCCCTGAAAACTTCATTTCGTGATCTCTCCAACGACCAGATGTCGAGTCAAGCAAGTTCCGCCGGAAACTGCAACGGGCTACGAGGTTCCGGCGCCCTGGCGCAAATGAGGAGGCACCGCCGCCTGTCGCTGCTCCAGCGGGATAGCTTTCACCGGCGCTTTCGGTGCGCCATCACCGCCGAGAAGCGGATTCGTTTTCGCGCGCCCACTGATCCAAGCACCGGCCATGCGGCGCAGAACCTGAAAGCCAGCGCTTGCAAAGCCGCGATCGGCCTTGGGCGCGCCCGGGTCTTTCCTTGCATATTTGGTGAAAGCCTGGCAGCGCGACGGTCCCAACCCAAACGCTGCACCCTCAAGTTCGGCCTGACGCAGAACCACGCCAACGAAGGGCAAGTTCACCCGGGACATGGTATTGAAGATGGGCGTGTCGCAGCACCGCGCGTGCCAGCGGTACAGCCCCTTGGGCGACAGACGCAGGATTTCCAGATGCTCTTCCCCGGCCTCCAGAGTCAGTCGATCGGGCGTCGTTTGCCAGATCTCACTGCCCCCGCCCGGCGATAACAAGGCGTCCGCCTCGCCGAAAAGAGCCGCGGCGGTCTGGCAGTCCTTGCAATAGCACGTCACGCGCGTGCCCGCCCCGGGAGCGGGCACCGCCAGTGTCACCTCGACCGCGCCGCAGCGGCAGGTCTTCTTCACGGTCGCGACCAATCGCCCCTGCCCTAAAGGCCGGCGGCGCGGTAGCTGGTGGCGACCTTGCCGATCGAAACCAAATAGGCCGCGGTGCGCAGATCGGTCACGTCCTCGCGTCCGTGCCAGGTTTCGCGCATCGACTGGTAGGCCGCGCGCATCGTGTCGTCGAGGCCCGAGCGCACCAGTTCCAATTCGCCGGCGCCGCGCAGGTACTTCTGCTTGAAATCCGGCGTCATCGACCATGCGCCTTCGAGGTGATCGTCCAGCCGGCTCAGTTCTTTCACGATGAGCTCGTGCCGCGCCTCCTCCTGTCGCCGGCCCATCCGGCCAAAGCGGATGTGGCTCAGGTTCTTGACCCATTCGAAATAGGACACCGTCACACCACCGGCGTTGGCATACATGTCGGGAATAATGACGGTGCCCTTGTTGCGCAGGATCTCGTCGGCGCCCGCCGTCACGGGGCCGTTCGCCGCCTCGATGATCAGCGGCGCCTTTATCCTGTCGGCATTTCCAAGGTTGATGACACCCTCCATCGCTGCGGGGATCAGGATGTCGCAATCCTCTTCCAGATATTTCGCCCCGGTCTTGATATAGTTCCCGGACGGATAGCCATCGACGCCGCCATGCTTGGCGATCCAGTTGCGCAACTCATCGATGTTCAGGCCGTTCTCGTCGTAAAGACCGCCGTCGCGCTCGATCACCGCGATCACCTTGCAGCCGTCCTCCTCGGACAGGAACTTGGCCGCGTGATAGCCCACATTGCCCAAGCCCTGCACGATCACGCGCTTGCCGTCCAGCGACCCGCTGAGCCCAGCCGACTTGACGTCCTCGGGATGGCGGAAGAACTCCTGCAGTGCGTATTGCACACCGCGCCCCGTGGCCTCGGTCCGGCCTTGAATGCCACCCGCATGGACCGGTTTGCCGGTAACGCAGGCGCGGGCATTGATGTCGGTGGTGTTCATCCGGCGGTACTGATCGGCGATCCACGCCATCTCGCGCTCGCCCGTGCCCATATCCGGGGCGGGCACGTTCTGCGCCGGATGGATCAGGTCGCGCTTGGCCAGTTCATAGGCGAAGCGCCGCGTGATCAGTTCCAGCTCGTGCTCGTCCCATTCCAGCGGATCGATACACAGCCCGCCTTTCGAGCCGCCAAACGGTGCCTCGACCAAAGCGCATTTATACGTCATCAGCGCCGCCAGTGCCTCGACCTCGTCCTGGTTCACTGCCATGGAATAGCGGATGCCGCCCTTGACCGGCTCCATATGCTCGGAATGCACGCTGCGATAGCCGGTGAAGGTCTGGATCTGCCCGCGCAGCCGTACGCCGAAGCGGACCGTGTAAGTAGCGTTGCAAACCCGGATCTTCTCCTCCAGTCCCGGCGGCAGGTCCATCAGCGAAACCGCGCGGTTGAACATCAGGTCCACGCTTTCGCGGAACGTCGGTTCCTTGATCGGTGCATTCATGGTCGGGTCTCCCTCTTCTGGCGCATGTGGCACGACTCCCCATAGCCTGCATGCATGTCACAATGGTTAAGGGATGTGTCCCGATTGTCCACCATAGATGCCCACAACATTCCGAAGGCCACCGCAGCGCGCCGGAGCGCCGCGAAGGCCGGGTTTGTCGAGTATTTCTTAACAGTTTGGAAAATTTGAAGGATTTATCCCTTGTCGGTCACCAATGCGACCAATTTCTTCCCGGTTTCGCCTTATTTTGACCACAGACCTTTCTGATAACAGCAGGGATTTAATCCGTTCCTGGGGCGGAAACCGTCCAAAGAGGTGCCAAGGAAATGAACGTGTCGAAATTTAAATTCCGGTCGTTGCAAAGCACATGTCTGCCAACATACGCGATGGCGCGTCGCCGCGTTTCGAATTTCCGCAAGGAAGAAGATGGCGCGATGATGATCCTCACGCTCTTCATCTTCATGTTCATGCTTGTAATGGCCGGCCTCGGCATCGACTCGATGCGCCACGAGATGCACCGCGCCCACCTGCAAGCGACGCTCGACTCCGCCGTTCTGGCCGGGGCCGGCGCCTCCTCCGACGAAGAAGCCAAGCACGTGGTCGAGGATTATTTCGCCAAGGCGGGCATGTCGCAATACCTCAATGCCATCGGCGAGGATGACATCGACATCGGCCTCAACTCGGCCTACGTGACGGCCAGCGCCGAATTCGAAATGGACACCTACCTGATGAAACTGTCAGGCGTCGACCGCCTGTCGACTGCGGCCGAGGCAACGGCAATGACGCGCGTGCCGAAACTGGAAATCGCTCTGGTACTCGACGTGTCCAACTCGATGAACCAGAACGGCACCAACAGAAAATCCAAGATGGAGAACCTGCAAAAGGCGGCCAAGGAATTCGTCACCACGATCCTCGAGACCACGGATCCGGGCAACGCCACGATCTCGATCGTACCCTTCTCCACCTCCGTGACCCCCAGCCAGGAAATCTACGACGCCCTGCTCGTGGACGAACGCCACGACTATTCCAATTGCCTTTGGTTCGACGAGGACGACTATGACAGCACGGCCCTCGCCACGGATGCGGCTGCGTCCGAAGATCTGTCGCTCGTGCCTATGAAGCAAGCGATCTATACGTCCCGCTTCGGCGACTTCGAGAACCTGGATTGGCCTTGGCGGTCATGCTATACCGAGGACGGCTACCGCGTGATGCAGTTCTCGACTTCCGAGTCCGACCTACACGACAAGATCGACGAGATGATCGCCCACGGCAACACCTCCGGGGAACTGGGCGTGAAATGGGGCGCGGCCCTGCTCGACCCGTCCTTCCGTGACGTGACCGGCACCACCGTGCCTGTCGACTATTCAGACAGCGAAACGATGAAGATCATCGTGATGATGGGCGACGGCGAGAACTCCACCACCTATTTCTTCCCGCAGGACAGCAAATATCGCGGCGAGAATTCGGATCTGTTCGAGGTCGAATACGAGGTGCAGGAGTTCGATTACGCCTACTATATCTACAACGCCAACTACCGTTGGTAGGGTTCGAGCAACGAATGGCGCTGCAGCCAGTGGTACGCGAACTGCAAATACAAAAGCGTCACCTACGACAACTACGTGATGCGCGATCCCGAGTACACCTATGGACCCGGTCTGCTGACCACGGTGGCCAATGTCCTGAACGGTGTCTCCGGAAGCCGGAGCTCGACCTGCCAAAGCTTGATCAATGCGGGTCATGGCTCGAACGGCTCGAAAAAGGGTTCGCCTCCTCAATCCTGGTCCGACAATGACTGCGACGCGATCGAGGACGATATCTGGGACGCCCTCATGGACGACTACATGTATCTCAACGTCGAGGACCGCACCTGGATCAACGGCACCGATTTCGTCAACCTTGATGAACTCGACGGCTTCAAAAAGCGCAAGCGCCTGAGCTGGGAAGAAGCATGGGGCCTGATGTCTCCGGAAGAATATGGCGACCTTATCGGTATTCGCGACGCCGACGACGAATATGAAGACATGTCCTCGAACCTCAACGGCAGCAAGAAGAACACCCGGATGGACAAGGTCTGTAGCGCGGCAAAGGACAACGGCGTGGTGATTTACACGATCGGCTACGAGGTGCCCAAGGACGGCACCGCCGAGACCTCGCTGAAGAAATGCGCCACCGGATACGACCCGGTCGAGGGAAGCACCGCGTACTACTACAGCGTGGACGGGCTCGATATCTCCGATGCGTTCGGCTCTATCGCCGGCAACGTGCAAGCACTGAGGCTGACACAATGATCTCCAAGTTCAAAACGGCTTTCCGCCGCTTGATCAACGACGAGTCCGGTTCGGCAACGGTCGAATTCGTCCTGGTCTTCCCGCTCTACCTGTCGTTCATGCTGATGTCGATCGAGCTGGGCTTCGTGACGATGCGCCACACGCTGCTGGAACGCGGCCTGGACATGGCGGTGCGCGAAGTTCGCCTCGGGACCGGCACCGCGCCCGGGCACGATGCCATCAAGGACCTGGTCTGCGACAACGCGATCATGGTTTTGAACTGCAAGGAAAAGCTCAAGCTCGAGATGCGCCCGGCGAACATCTTTGCGCTGAACACGCTGGACACAACGCCCGACTGCACAGACAAGGCCGAGACGGCCAAGCCCGTGGTGTACAAGTTCTTCCCCGGTGTCGCCAACCAGCTGATGCTGATGCGCGCCTGCTACAAGTACGAGCCCTTCTTCCCGAAGCAGTTCTTGGGTTCGGCACTTGATAAGGACCCCAGTGGCGAAGCAAAGATCGTTTCCATGACCGCTTTCGTACAGGAGCCGAACTGATGCTTATGGCCCGTCTCAGAGTTTCCCTACGCAGCTTTCTCGAAGACACACGCGGCTTGGTCACGGTCGAAACCGTCCTGTCGATGCCGCTGCTCTTCTGGGCCATGACCGCCACCTTCGACTTCTTCGAAATCCACCGTTACAAGAGCGTTCGCGAAAAGGGCACTTTCACGATCGCGGACATGATTTCCCGCGAAACCCGCGCCGGGGGCCTGACATCCATCTATCTCGACAATGCCAAGATCCTGTTCGACGAGATCACCAACGACGACGGCGTCAACCAGATCCGCGTTTCTATCGTGTCCTTCGATGCCGACGATGACGAGTACCGCATCGTCTGGTCACAGGTTCGCGGCACCGGCCCCATGGCCAAGCTGACCACGGCGCAGGTCAAGGACTCGCATGACAGCCTGCCCGACGTGTCCGACGGCGAAGAGATCATCCTGGTCGAATCCACTTCGTCCTACCAGCCACTCTTCAACGTGGGCCTTAACGACGTGACGATCGGCACGCGGGTGTTCAGTGCCATCCGTTTCGCACCACAGATCTGCTACGAAGGGGTCTGCGGTCTGCAGAAGTGATCGCGCCTCAGGCGCGGTCTGCCATCAGGGCGGCAATCATCTCGGCCATCATCTTCGATTGATGCCCGGGCGTGACCCCGCCCAGCCCGATCCGGCGCCCCATCCGCCACCAAAGACCCGGCCGCCAGCGCGCCGGGGCCTTGGTTTTCGCCTTAAGCAGGAACCCGTTGGACGGCTTGAAGGCGAAAAGGCCCCTGTCCATCGTCTCGATATCGCCAATGGCCACGATGGCCTCGCCATCGCTGCTGCGCAGACCGACCCGCGTCAGCTCGATCCGCTGCGCCGTGGCCCGCCGCATCGCGTCCGCCATCCAGACCGCCGCCGCGCCCAGCAGGATCAGGAAGACCTGCCAGCCGATTGCCGCGAAAGGCCGCGTCAGGCCGATCCAGATCAGCAATGCGCCCAGCACCGCCAGACATCCGACACCCAGGATGCGCCTGCCGGTAGACGCCTGCATCACCGCCAGTATCTCGTCATCATGCATCCGTCCCGCCTCCTCGCCCGGATTTCGGCCTGATAGCGCGATTGCCCCGCGCGTGCGAGAGCGAAAAGACCCGCTGGCGCCTCAGCCGCCGACCATCCGGCGCACCATGTTCCAGTAGAGCGTCTCGACCTCATCGAGGGTCAAACGTCCTTCCTCGCGGTACCATGTGTTCACGCCCGTCAGCAGGGCGATCACCGCCATCGCCGTGATCCGTGGCTCCGCCACGGTAAAGACCCCCTGTGTCGTTCCTGCCGTCAGAATATCCTGCAGCCGGGTTTCATAGGCCCCGCGCAGCGCTGTGACGGTCTCGAAATTGTCTGGCGTGAGATTGCGCAGTTCCATGTAAGAAACGAAAACGGCATCGGCCCGCTTCGTGTTGAACCGGATATGGAACCGGGTAAACGCCTCGAGCCGTGTGAAAGGATCCGCGCCTCCGGGATCCTCGGCGCACCAGGCCGCCAGCAAATCGTCCATATGCTCCTGCATTAGGTCGAAAAGAAGCGTCTGTTTATCGGGGGTATAATTGTAAAGCGCCCCTGCCTGGACGCCCACCTCCGCCGCAATCTGGCGCATCGACACCGCGGCAAAGCCGTGCTGCGCAAATAGCCGCAACGCGGCGTCACGGACCTTTGGTCCGGTGAATTGCGAGTGGGAGCCTTGCGTGCGTGCCATGCCAACTGAATAACTGAACGCCTGTTCAGAAAAAAGCCCTGCTTGCCTGCACCCTGCGATCAGTGGCATGACGGTCGCACCATGCCGACACTGTGCCGACCTCCGCGCGTTATCGCTTTCTTGCTGTCCGTCACCCTGGCGGCCTGCACGCAGTTTCCCGAGTTGGATAGCGCAACCTCGGCCGAGACACGTCGCGCGCCCTATCCATCCCTGTTGCCGGTAGAAGACCTGCGCGCCCGGGTGGACGCACCGCGCGTCACCGACCAGACGACCCGTGCACTGGAGATCCGCGTGGCGAACCTGCGCGCGCGAGCTGCGCGCCTGCGCGGAACGGTCATAGACCAGACGTCGCGTGCCCGGCTTGACCGGAAGATCACCATCGACGTACCGCAATGAAGCAGGCCACCCCGCGCGCCCGGACTCTGCTGGAGATTTCGTCCGTTTTCTTTTCAAGAAAACGTCCGTGTAGCACGCAAAACCCGCGTTGCATGGCATAACGCAACCGGCTAAACCCCGGCCAAACCTGTCTTGATCACGTCTCAAGGATATACCCATGACCACCCCCATTCGCCTCGGGATTGCCGGGCTCGGCACCGTCGGCACTGGTGTCGTCAAAATCGTCCGGCAGAAGGCCAACCTGCTGGCCGCCCGCGCCGGACGTCCCATCGAGATCACGGCCGTATCCGCAAGGACCCGTGACAAGGACCGCGGCGTGTCGCTGGCCTCGTACGATTGGGAAGATGATCCAGTCGCGCTTGCGACCCGCGATGACGTGGATGTCTTCGTCGAGCTTATGGGGGGCTCCGACGGCCCCGCCAAGGCCGCGACAGAAGCGGCGTTGGCCGCAGGCAAGGATGTGGTCACCGCGAACAAGGCCATGCTGGCAATGCACGGGCAAGCCCTTGCCGAACAAGCCGAGGCCGCGGGCCGCGTCCTGCGCTTCGAGGCGGCGGTCGCTGGGGGCATTCCTGTCGTAAAGGCCCTGACCGAGGGCCTCGCCGGCAACGAGATCACCCGCGTCATGGGTGTGATGAACGGCACCTGCAACTATATCCTGACCCGTATGCAGGCTTCGGGTCTGCCCTATGACGATGTCTTCGAAGAAGCCAACCAACTGGGCTTTCTCGAGGCCGACCCCGAACTCGACGTGGGCGGCATCGACGCCGGCCACAAGCTGGCCATCCTCGCCTCGATCGCCTTCGGCACTCAGGTTGATTTCAACGCCGTCAGTCTCGAGGGGATCCAGAAGATCACGATCGAGGACATCAAGCAGGCCGCGGACATGGGCTACCGCATCAAGCTCTTGGGCGTCGCCCGGATGACCGGTCGCGGGCTGGAACAACGCATGTCGCCCTGCCTCGTGCCCAAGAACTCGCCGCTGGGCCAGCTTGAGGGCGGCACCAACATGGTGGTGCTCGAAGGCGACGCCGTAGAGCAGATCGTTCTACGCGGCCCGGGCGCGGGCGAAGGTCCGACCGCCAGCGCGGTGATGGGCGACATCATGGATATAGCACGCGGCATCCGCATTCCTGTCTTCGGCATGCCTGCGAAAGAGCTTTCCAGCCCGGCTACAGCATGCGAGGCCGCGCCCGTGCCTTACTACCTGCGAATGGCGCTGCACGACAAACCCGGCGCCCTGGCCAAGGTGGCCACGATCCTCGGCAATGCCGGCGTTTCAATCGACCGGATGCGCCAGTACCGCCACGAAGAAGACACTGCTCCGGTATTGATTGTCACCCACAAGACCGCGCCTTCGGCTCTCGTCGCCGCGCTCGAAGCGTTGTCTCAGGTGGATGTCGTCGCGTCAGCCCCGGTCGCCCTGCGCATCGAAAGCGTATGATCCGGTGAAAGTGGTGTAGGCCAGAGCCGCGCGCCTGCGGAACTGGTCGGTGCTGATCTTCGAGGCTCCGATGGCGCCGCGCTGGAAGACCGTTATCAATGCCTATTCGCAATGCCGAATCCTGCCCTGAACTCCGCCACGCCGGGCGGGATATGCCGCCGTGCAATCGCCCTCGCCGGAAATCTATGCTTCATGTTTGCGCACGAACGCTTTAGAGAACCCTCGACCTCATTCAACCAAGGCCACGCCGCAATGTCCAAACCCGCCTCTTTCAATGACGCTCTCCTGTCACTCGCCTTGGCCCGCGTGTCGGAACAGGCTGCACTTGCCTGCCGCCCGCTGATCGGCCGCGGCGACGAGAAAGCCGCCGACCAGGCCGCCGTGAACGCGATGCGACAGGAACTCGGCGCCATGGACATCGCCGGTACCGTGGTGATCGGCGAGGGCGAACGCGATGAGGCGCCGATGCTGTACATCGGCGAGGAAGTGGGCACCGGAAACGGCCCCGAAGTCGACATCGCGCTGGACCCGCTCGAAGGCACGACTATTACCGCCAAGGCCATGCCCAACGCGCTGACGGTCATTTCAATGGCGCCGCGTGGCACGATGTTGCACGCGCCGGACGTCTATATGGATAAACTAGCCGTCGGTCCGGGATATCCGGAGGGCGTCGTCTCGCTTGACATGTCTCCTGCGGAGCGCGTGACGGCTCTGGCCAAGGCCAAGGGGGTGGAACCTTCCGAGATAACCGTCTGCGTTCTCGAACGCCCTCGCCACGAATCCACCATCGCGGAACTGCGCGCCACAGGCGCCTCCATCTTCCTCATCGGCGATGGCGATGTGGCCGGTGTCATGCATTGCGCCGACCCCGAAACGACCGGCATCGACATGTACATGGGCTCCGGCGGCGCGCCCGAGGGCGTTCTGGCGGCCGGGGCCCTGAAATGCCTCGGCGGTCAGATCTGGGGCCGGCTGCTTTTCCGCAACGATGACGAGCGTGGTCGCGCCGAGAAGGCCGGCATCACCGACTTTGACCGTGTCTACACTCGTGACGAGATGGTATCGTCCGATGTGATCTTTGCCGCCACCGGCGTCACTCAGGGCTCGCTCGTCGCGGGTCTAAAGCCGCGCGGCGACAGTATTGAAACTCAAACGCTGCTGCTGCGTTCCTCTACCGGAGAACGCCGTATCATGACTTGCCGCCATCCGATCTGAGACCGATGCTTCCTGCTCTTGTACTCATTGATTTTCAAACTGGTTTCGAGGCCGATTTTTGGGGCGCTCGCAATAATCCTGACGCCGAAGAGCGGGCGGCACAGCTACTCTCCGCATGGCGAGAGCGCGCCGGCCCCATTTGTCACGTTCTGCACCTCAGCAAGGTGGTGGGTAGCCCGCTGCACCCCGACTCCGGCGGATGCGAATTCAAGCCCGAATTGACGCCGCTGAACGGTGAGCCGATTTTCGAAAAATCGACGAATTCCGCTTTCGTCGATCCCGCATTGCCATCCCACCTGCAATATCTCAACGTCCCCGAGCTTGTGATCTGCGGGCTGACAACACCGCATTGCGTTTCCACCAATGTGCGGTGGGCCGACAACCTGGGGTACGATGTGACGCTCGCCCACGATGCGTGCGCGGCTTTTTCCTTTTCTGCCGATACCGGCTGGAACCCTGATCTGTCGCCGATGGATCCCGAGCCCATTCACGCGACAGCCGTATCGCACCTGCACGGCGAATTCTGCAGAGCCCGCTCCGTCGCGGCGATTCTCCGCGACCTTCAATGAGCTTTCTGGGCGTCGCACGCTCTTTAACCGATCGCTGCTGGGTCGGCCCCACTCCGGCGTTGGACCGGTTGGCAGAAGCAATGGCGCAAGAGACGGCACTTCCGCGCCCGCTTTGCCAGACGCTGTGCCGTCTCGGCGTGGCTCCATCCGATGCCACAACCTATCTTGAACCCAAGCTGCGCGATCTCATGCCCGACCCCCGCAGCCTCAAGGACATGGAAACTGCCGCGACGCGCTTTCTCGCCGCGGTCGAGCGGAACGAAAAGATCGCCGTTTTCGCCGATTATGATGTCGACGGGGGCTGTTCTGCTGCCTTGCTGATCGACTGGCTCCGGCAGATGGGACGCTCCGCAACGCTTTACGTTCCCGACCGCATCGACGAGGGTTATGGGCCGAACGCTCCGGCCATGACCGAATTGGCGGCGGCGCATGATCTCATCCTGTGTGTCGATTGCGGCACGCTCAGTCATGACGCGCTTGCAGCGGCCACAAGCGCTGACGTTCTGGTCCTCGATCACCATCTGGGCGGCGAAACTCTTCCGCCCGCATTGGCGGTTGTCAATCCGAACCGGCAAGATGAAAGCGGCGACCTGGCGCATCTCTGCGCAGCCGCCGTGGTGTTCCTCATGCTGGTCGAGGCCGGCCGCCAATTGCGCGAAGCCGGAAAACCGGGGCCGGACCTGATGGCGATGCTCGATCTGGTGGCCCTTGCCACTGTCGCGGACGTGGCGCCGCTGCGCGATGTCAATCGTGCGTTCGTGCGAACGGGCCTCGCGGTCATGGGCAAACGCCTTCGCCCCGGGCTTGTGGCGCTGTGCGATATCGGACGCGTCAATACCGCCCCGTCCTCGTATCACCTGGGCTTTGTTCTGGGGCCCCGTGTCAATGCCGGCGGCCGTGTGGGTCGCGCTGATCTCGGCGCGCGCCTGCTTGCCTGCACCGATCCGGCCGAGGCCATCTCATTGGCCGAAAAGCTCGACGAACTGAACACCGAACGCCGCGATGTCGAAACCGTCGTTCGGGCCGCGGCGCTGGACCAAGCTGAAACCCGCGGTCTCGATGCACCACTCGTCTGGGCAGCGGGTGACGGATGGCACCCCGGCGTTGTCGGCATCGTCGCCTCGCGTCTGAAGGAAGCCACGAACCGCCCGGCCATCGTGATCGGATTCGATGGCGACGAAGGAAAGGGTTCCGGCCGATCCGTTGCGGGCGTCGACCTGGGCCACGCCATTCAACGCCTGGCCGCCGAAGGCCTGTTGCTGAAAGGCGGAGGGCACAAAATGGCAGCTGGCCTTACGGTCGCACGCGCCAACCTTGAGGCGGCCATGGACCGGCTGTCAGAATTGCTTGCGCGACAAGGCGCCGGATCGACCGGGCCGGCGGATCTTACACTTGACGGAGTACTGATGCCCGGCGCCGCGTCCCCGGAACTGGTCAATCAAATCGAGAACGCAGGCCCCTTCGGCGCCGGCGCCCCCGGCCCGCGCTACGCGTTCCCGGACATGACGATCGGTTTCGCCAAACGCGTAGGCGAAAGCCACCTGAAGCTACGCTTCGGCGACGGCACCGGCGCGAACCTCGACGCCATAGCGTTCGGTGCCTACGATACCCCATTGGGAAAGACCCTGGAAGAGCATGGTGGCCAACGCTTTCATCTGGCGGGACGCCTCGACATAAACAGCTGGGGCGGACGTCAGACTGTCCAACTTCGCCTCGAGGACGCGGCTTTGGCGGGCTGACCAAACAGCGTGCCCGACAGCTGAAAATGACTGCAAAAATATCCAAGAATTCTCTTGCGCAGCGCGCGGCTTTTTCATAGGTACTCGCTCACGCCAAGGCTTGGCCCGTTCGTCTATCGGTTAGGACGCCAGGTTTTCAACCTGGAAAGAGGGGTTCGATTCCCCTACGGGCTGCCACTTTCTTGGAAGCACCTTCACAAGTTCGATCTTCTACATACTTGCTGCCTAACTTGGTGGCCTCGAGAGCGTTTACACTGAATTTCCATGCTGAACTGCTAGATTCACTCCACACGAGAAGAGCATGAAAGCACTCGTGTATTCGATGATTTCACCCTTCGATCTGTTCAGGGGATAGGCGCCCATCCGCGTGGTTTCCAACAAGTATCTTTGCATCTCCATACGGCTGCTGAGGCTCTGTTGCGATTGCGCTTCGCGATCTCTGCCGCAATCCTCCCGAACGCCGCTGTCTGTCCCGGAACGCTCCGCACGTATCAGTCGCGGCGGCTAAGTATGCGCCGAAAGCAAGCTCACACATCTTTCACCCCAACTTTTCCCGGCCTGCTTTCAGCTTGCCGGCGATGGATGCAATATGCTCGTGCGATAAGGGCTTGTTCACATAAGAGTCGATGGCATTGCATGCTTTGGCTCGTGCGACATCCCTGGCGTCCAGCGAGGACGTCAGCATAACCACGATCTTTCTGCAGAAATCAGTGCCGAACCGCGTGACAGCCTCTTCGAGAAATTCAAAACCGTTCATCTTCGGCATGTTGATGTCGAGGAAGATGACATCCACGCGTGGCCGGTCCGAGCGCGACAGGAATTCCAGCGCGTCCACCGCCATCGGATAGCTGATCAGGGTCTTCACAAGTCCGCTGCGCTGCATGAGCCGTTTGCACGCAATGTGAAAGAACGTGTCATCGTCGACCAGCAGCACCGTTTCGATGGCTTCCGGATGCGTATGCTCAAAATTAAACATCCTTGAAAACCTTCAGTGAGACTACGAAAACAGAGCCGCCGCTTGAATTCTCGAGAACCTCGATTTCACCGTCCAGCCTGTTGACGATCCTGCGGCACATGGTCAGGCCAAGCCCGCTGCCTTGAATTTCGTCGTGCCGATGCAGGCGGCTGAATAGGTCGAAAATGCGGTCGCGATATTCGGGGGCAATGCCTATGCCGTTGTCTCTGACCTCGATCCCGACATGACCTTGCGCGCCCTTCCAGCCGGGTTGCACGAGAATTTCGGGCGCGCGCTCGGGATGGCGATACTTGATCGCGTTGCCGATCAGGTTCTGAAAGAGGATGCGCAGCATCACCGCATCGCCGAATACGACCGGCAGTTTGCCATGACGAATCTTGGCGCCGGTCTGTTTTATCTCGGCCCGCGAATCCGAGATCACTTCTTCCAGGATGATGTTCAGGTCGCAGCGCGACATCGACATGTCCGATCCGATCAACTGCGTGTAGCGCAGAACGTCCTCGATCAAGACAGACACGCGCTGCAGCGTTTCCTGGCCCATGCGGATCAGGTCCGCCAAGTCGTTGTCCAAGCCGCCCTCTTGGCACTGTGCCATCTCCGAAAGCAGCATCGATACGGTCTGTATCGGCGACTTGAGGTCGTGAGATACCGCATAGGCAAACGACTTCAACTCGGCATTGGACGCGTTCAGTACTTTGTTGGCGCGCTGCAAAGACCGACGATGCGCACGTTCGCGCCGCGCTTCGATATCGGCTTTCTCAAGTTCTGCGTTGAGAAGGTCGAAAGGTGCCCTCAATACGTCTTGGCCCTGAGACAACAGAACAAAATGCTCTGGCGCACGGCTTCCCGTGCGAATGGCGCTTACCCTGAAGCGAACGTCCTGCGGCCCGTTTGGCCCGGCGTTGCGCAAGGGAAAGACAAGGTCACTGCCGGATGCAGCCAACAGAATCTCCCTGGCGGCGGCCTCCCGCGACACGGCAAACACGTCAGGCAAGCACCATGCGTCGGGCTCATTCGCGTGCTTCATTGTGTCCCGCAGCAGTTGTTCCGCCTTTCCGTTGGCTGCACACACGCGAGCCTTGCGGTCGACAACCAGTGCATGGTTCGCCAGCGCATGAAAAGCGCTGCAACTCAGATCGGTCCGTTGAAGCCCCTTATCCAAAGTACTCGCGGCCAACTTTACCCTCGGACAGATGCACGATAATCCGACAGCGTGGATCGCCCCGGGCGATGGTCTCGGCCTTTTCCACCCTGGCATATCCAAGATTGTCCGCCGTGATCCGGCCAAACACGCTGGATGTCATCATGCAAAGCGACTGGCGCCCCTTCACATAGGAGCCGAATGGACAGGCGTCGTTGACCAGCACGATCCGGTCCTCTGCAATCGACTCGATTTCAAACCCGCCCTCGATCCGCTTTTTCAAATCTACAAGCGCTGCTGCAACCTGCTTTGCATCGAGCCTTTCGACTTCGAGAAGATCGCGATACTCGGCATCCATCTTTTCACCGATTCGCGTACCGACTCGCGCAATGAAGCCTTTTGCATCGTCAACGCCGATCCGGTTTTCCAGCACAAAGGCGAGTTCTCTGAGAAGTTCGCGCAGGAACTGATCCCGGTTTCTTGAGATCTTTCCTTCGGGGTCCGCGAATGTTGGGTCCGGCATGAGTTCTACTCCTTCCACGAAGGGTGTCGGCCTCATGTCTAGCAGCGAGGCGTAAACAAAAAGAGAACCTCACCCCGATGAACGCATTTGAAGCGACAAATTTATTTTTTGTATTCATTATTGATAATCAGTATCTTATTTTAACACTTATCAAATAATGGTAAAATTTTTTCATATTTTGATTGGAAACGCCTAGACTTTGGCACTCACGCGCTTGAAGTTCGCATCCAGTTGGCGGCACCGGAACGGCTCCGCCGCGGGAGGAAACTTTGAACGACACGCGACAAAGCACGGATGAGGCCAAGACCGTAGAGACGTCACTCGCCAAGGCGATCCGTCTTCTGCCGGTGGTGGCAGAGCGCAACGCGACCGGGGTCACCCTGTCGACCGTCGCGCGCAAGGCCAATCTCAAGATAGCGACCGCCCGCCGGCTTCTTCAGGGGCTCGTCGACGGCGGGCTTCTCAGTTTCGACCCCTATTCCAAGATCTACACTCTCGGCATCGGCATATTCGATCTGGCCGGAGCACCCGGCTCACCGCGCCAGTTCGACTCGTTGCGGATGGAATTGCATCCCGCTCTTGCAGAAACCGCGACCCTGACCGGCGAGACGGCCTATCTCAGCGTGCCTTTCGGGGATGAAGCGCTGTGCATCGACTCGGTCAACGCCGCCTACCCGCTCTCGGCCAACACGTTGCAGGTCGGTGCCCGGCGGCCGCTCGGTGTAGGGGCAGGCAGCGCGGCGATGCTGGCAGCTCTGCCGGAGGATGAATGCGACCGGCTGATCGCCTCCAACAGCGATGTCTACGGCCGCTATGGCGATCTGAACGTTTCCGAAGTCAGACGCATGGTTCGCCACTGGCGCGAGCACCGGTGGCTGGTCAACAACTCCATAATCATCCCCGAGGTCAGCGCCATCGCCGTGGCCGTATTCGACCGCACGGGTCAGCTGAGAGCCGGCTTGTCGGTCTCTGCACTGAAGTCCCGGCTGGCACCCAAGCGCCGGACGGAAGTCGTCGAGGTGATGACACGTGCGCTCTCTCGGGCAGGTTTCAGGACGTAAGGCAGGCAAATCATGTACCCAATTCACTTCTTTCACCGCGCGGCAAAACTCTGGCCCGATCATGTCGCGGTAGAGCATGGCGACGACGCCCTTACCTACGGTGAACTCCACGCGAAAGTGCAGGCGCTTGCCACAGGGCTGCAGCGGATGGATCCCGAATTCGGCAGCCGCGTCGGCATCTGCTGCTACAATACGATTGACCATCTGGTCTGCTGGCTGGCGGTTCTGGCGGCGGGCAAGGTCTGGGTCCCGCTGCAGCCGATGAACGCGACCGCCGAACTGGTCCGCGCCGTTGCCTTCACCCGCGCCAGCATCGTGGTTGTCCAGAAGGACACCGCCGAAAAGCTCATCGGGGCCGAGACCACTCTGCTTTATTCCGACCCCGAAGGCGGCGAAGGCACCACCGGCGCGTTGTACCGCGATCATGCAGGACAAGCCCCGGCAGAAGCCGACCTGCCCTTGTCGGCCACGCAGGCGATCAAGTTCACAGGCGGAACCACCGGCCTGCCCAAGGGCGTGATGCAGCCCTACCGCGCCTGGAACACCAACATCGCCACGCAAGTCGCCGCCTGGTCGCTGGGCGAAGGCCAGCGTTACCTGGCCGCGGCCCCTATCACGCACGGCACCTCAACCTATATCCTGCCGACGCTTGCTACCGGCGGCACTCTGGTTCTGCTCGACCGGCCGCGCCCCGAGCAGACTCTCGACTTCCTGCAAAACGCCCGGATCACCACCACTTTCGTGCCACCCACCGTGCTTTACATGCTGATGGAACTCGAAAATGTCCGCGACGCCGACTATGCGCATCTAAAGAACCTGATCTACGGCGCCGGTCCCATGCGCCCCGACGCCATCGGACGCGCGCAGGACATCTTTGGCCCCTGCCTTGCCTCCACCTACGGCCAGACCGAGGCGCCCCAGATCGCCACCATGATCTCGGCCGAAGAACTCAAGGACCCCGCCAAACGTGCTTCGGTGGGACGAGAGACCTTTCTCAGCCGGGTCGAGATCATGGACGACGAGGGCAACCTCCTGCCCGCAGGAGAGACCGGCGAAATTGTCATTCGCGGCGACCTCCTGATGACAGGTTACTGGGACCAGCCCGACATCACCGCAAAGACTCTGATTGATGGCTGGCTACACACCGGCGACCTCGGCCAGAAGGACGAGGACGGCTATCTCTTCATCCGCGGCCGCGCCAAGGAGATGATCATCACCGGCGGCTTCAACGTCTACCCGGCCGATGTCGAGACAATCATGGGCGAACACCCCGAGATCATCGACTGCGCCGTCTACGGCGTGCCCGACGACAAGTGGGGCGAGGCGGTGCACGCCGCAGTGCAGGTGCGCGACGCCAACGCCGTCAGCGGTGACGATATCATCGCCTTCATCCGCGAACGTCTTGGCCCGGTCCAGACGCCCAAATCCGTCAATTTCCGTGACAGCCTGCCGCGCAACGCGATCGGCAAGCTTCAGAAAAACCAACTCGCCGAAGAGCACGCCGCCGCGCGGGCCGACGAACTTCAGAAAGGCTGACCCATGTCCAAACCTGCGCCCACGACATCGCTGTGCCGCTATACCGACACCGAGATCTTCTATCGCAACCACAACCTCGTGGACGAGCTTCTGACCGATGACAGCGATTTCGTCACCGTGATGATGCAACACATCCTGAACCGCCCGGTCAGCCCCAGCCAGAAGCGGGTGATGAACGCGATCCTGATCGTCATGATGGAACACGGGCTGACACCCAGCGCCATCACCACCCGGTCGATCTACATGTCGGCGCCCGAGAACCTACAGGGCGCCGTCGCCGCCGGCCTCCTGGCCGTCGGCAGTCAGTTCGTCGGCACGATCGAGAATAACGCCCGCCTGCTGTCGGAACTGGTCGATCTGGACGCCGACGCCCAGGCTGCCCGCGCCGCCGAGATCGTGCGCGAACATCGGGCCCGGAAGGCCCACCTGCCCGGCTTCGGGCACCACTTGCACAAGCCCGACGACCCCCGCGCGCTCAAGCTGCTGGAGATCGGCGAGAAAGAATCCGAAAACCCCCGCTACCTGCGCGCGCTGAAAACCCTTTCGGCTGCAGTCGACGCGGAGTTCGACCGTCACATAACCATCAACGCCACCGGCGCCACCGCCGCCCTTCTGGGCGACATGGACATCCCCGTGACCCTGATGCGGGGCTTCGCCGTCATCTCGCGTGCCGCAGGGCTCGTTGCGCATATCGCCGAGGAACAGCAAAAGCCCTCCGGCCGTTTCATCTGGGAGACGATCGACAAGGCCATCCCGTTCGAGGACGACGCATGAGCGATTTCGCCATCGTCACCGGCGGCGCCCGCGGCATCGGCGCGGCGATTGCAGAGCGGCTGAAATCCGACGGTCTGCGCGTCGCTGTGGTGGACCGCATCGCGCCCGAGCATGACCACACCGACGAAGTGCTGGAACTGGACCTGTCGGATGTCGAGACCACCCGCACCGCGCTGGCGAAATTCTGCGACGGCCGCCGCGTGACGCGGCTGGTGAACAATGCTGGCATCGTCGAGCCTGCGGACGTGGAAGGGACCGACCCCTATTCCATCGACAAGGTCGCGGCAGTCAACCTGCGCGCCCCGCTCGTCTGCCTGCAAGCCGCCCTGCCCTCGATGAAGGACGCGCGGCTTGGACGGGTCGTCAACATCTCCAGCCGCGTGGCCCTGGGCAAGGAGTTGCGCACCGCCTATGCGGCCACCAAGGCCGGCCTGCACGGCATGACCAAGACCTGGGCGCTGGAACTGGGCCGGCACGGCATCACCGTCAACGCGCTCGGCCCCGGCCCCATCGCCACCGAGTTGTTCAACAAGGTGAACCCGCCCGGCGACCCGCGCACCGAGAAAATCATCGCGACGGTGCCCATGAAACGCACCGGAACCCCCGAGGACGTGGCCGACGCCGTGTCGTTCTTCTGTTCGGAAAGGGCGGGGTTCGTGACCGGACAGGTCCTTTACGTCTGTGGAGGCATGACGATCGGATCCGTCTGAAGACCACCCGGACGCAACGAAAGACAAGACTTTTCATCAAAGGAGGAGACCAAGATGAAACTCAACCGCAGAACCCTGATCGGCGCCGTCAGCGCCACCGCCATGCTGGCCTTTGGCGGCTCGGCCATGGCGCAGGACTATCCCACCAAGCGCATCACCATCATCGTCCCCTACAGCGCCGGCGGCGCCACCGACATCCTGGCCCGTCAGGTGGCCGATGGCCTCGCACAGGTGCTGGACGAAACCGTGACGGTCGAAAACCGCCCCGGCGCCGGCGCCACGCTGGGCACCACCCAGGCGGCGAACGCCCGCCCCGACGGCTACACGCTCTTCATGGGGCAGGTCTCGTCGCACGGCATCGCTCCGGCGGTCTACAAGAACCTGCAATACGATCCGGTCGCGGATTTCGCACCGGTCAAGCTGATCATGTCGATCCCCAACGTGATGGTGGTCAACAAGGACAGCCCCTATCAGACCGCGCAGGAATTCCTCGATGCCGCCAAGTCCGAGAACATGACCTTCGGGTCGTCCGGCGTGGGCAGCTCGATCCACCTTTCGGGCGAGATGTTCAAGGCCCGCACCGGCGCCGACATGACGCACGTGCCCTTCCGCGGCAGCGGCGAGGCCGTGCCCGCCCTGCTCTCGGGCGACGTGGACGTGATGTTCGACAACCTGCCCTCGGCCATGCCGCATATTCAATCGGGCGCCCTGCGCGCGCTGGCGGTGACCACGCCGGAACGCTCCGATCAGCTTGAGGACGTGCCCACGCTGGACGAGCTGGACATCGCCGAACTGGACGGTTTCGCGGCCCGCTCGTGGTTTGGCATCCTTGCCCCGGCCGGCACCGACGAGGCCGTCGTGGCCACGCTGTCCGAGGCGCTGGACGAGGTCATCACCAGCGACAGCTTCAAGAAGTTCGCCGACACCCGCGGCGCCAGCATCGAGGGCGGCAGCCCCGAAGACTTCGCCAAATATATCGAGGGCGAACTCTCCAGCTGGAAAACCGTCGTGGACGAGGCCGGCGTCACGGTCGAATAATTCAGCCTACACATTACATGGTGGCGGCCCCCCGAGGGGCCGTCGCGCCAATCGGGCGGCACGGGAGGAGGGCCAGCCATGAGCGACACCAGATCAGACACCGACGCCCGCCGGGGACGCCGCCGCGAAATCATCTTCGCGGCTCTCACGCTTCTGGCCTCGGCGGTGTTCGCCTTCGTCGTGATCCCCGCCGGGGTGACGACACCCGCCTCGGTCAAGCACCTGCCGCTTTCGCCTGCCTTCCTGCCCTACGTCCTGACCGCCGGTGTGGGCCTTTTCGCCCTGATCCACTTGCTCGAGGCCATCTTCGCCGCCCATATCCCCGGCGAGGACGAAACCTCGCTCGGAACGCACCCGCGCTGGAAAAGCCGCGTGCTCATGCTCGTCGGGCTGCTTCTGATCTACCTGCTGCTGCCCGACCAATTGGGCATGCCCCTGACAGCAATTCTGGTCACCATCACCCTCATGGCAATCGGGGGCGAACGCCGACCGCTCATCTTGTTGGGTGTCGGCATCGGTGTGCCGGTGCTGGTCTATCTCTTTTTCGCCCATGTCGCGCAGGTGCCCCTGCCGATGGGTTTCTTCGAAGATTGGATGTGATCCATGCTTGAGAATATCGCAACCGGCTTCGAGATGTTCTTCACGCTCGGCAACCTTCTGGCGATCACCGCCGGGGTCTGCCTGGGCGTCACCGTGGGCGCGATCCCCGGTCTCACGGCCACCATGGCTGTGGCCCTAGCCCTGCCCTTCACCTTCAACCTCGATCCCGTCACCGGCATCCTGCTTCTGGTGGGCGTCTACAAGGGCGGCGTATTCGGCGGCTCGATCACCGCCATCCTGATCCGGGCGCCCGGCACGCCTGCAGCGGCCTGTACCCTGCTCGACGGCTACCCGCTGGCGCAGAAGGGCCAGGCAGGCAAGGCGCTCAACATGGCGCTCTACGCCTCCTGCATCGCCGATTTCCTGTCGAACCTCTCGCTGATCTTCTTCGCCAGCCTCATCGCGGGCCTCGCGCTCGCCTTTGGCCCTCCCGAATATTTCTGGCTGATCTGCTTCTCGCTGACCGTGGTCATCTCGATCTCCGGCTCGTCCCTGACCAAGGGCCTGATCTCGGGCCTTTTGGGCCTTCTGACCTCCACCATCGGGCTCGACCTGGTCTATGGCACGCAGCGCTTCACCTTCGACAATTTCAACCTGATGGGCGGCGTCAGCTATATCCCCCTGCTGATCGGCCTTTTCGCCCTGCCCGAGGTGATCGATTTCTACGTTCGCAAGGTTGCGCCCTTCACCGTCAAGACCGCCGACAAGAGCCGTGTCAGCCTGGCAGAGCTGAAATCCAGCCTCGTCACCATCATCCGCGGCAGCTTCATCGGCGTCATCATCGGCACCATTCCGGGCGCCGGGGCCACGGCGGCGGCGTTCCTGTCCTATGGCGAGGCGCGCCGCACGTCCAAGTCCCCCGAAACCTTCGGCAAAGGCAATATCGAGGGTGTCGCCGCCTCCGAGGCAGGCAACAACGGCGTCGCCGGCGCCACACTCATCCCGCTCCTTGCGCTCGGCATTCCGGGCGACGTGGTGACGGCGGTTATTCTGGGCGCCTTCATGCTTCAGGGCCTCACCCCCGGGCCCCTGATGTTCCAAGACAACATCACCATCATCTACGCCATCTTCATCGGCATCATGCTCAGCTCCGTCGTGCTCCTTGGCTCGGGCAAACTGGCGATCCGCTACTTCGCCCGCATCGCCGACATCCCGCGCCATATCCTGCTGCCCATCGTCCTGATGTTCTGCGTCTTCGGCAGCTACGCCGTGCAAAGCCAGATGTTCGACGTGGGCGTGATGCTGGCCTTCGGTGTGCTGGGCTACATCATGATGAAGATCGACATGGCCGCGGCCCCCTTCCTCATGGGCTTCATCCTTGGACCGCTCTTCGAAGACAACCTGCGCCGCTCCTTCCTCATTTCCGAGGATATCACCATCTTCTTCCGCAGCCCGATCTGCTGGATCTTCATCGTCATCACCATCCTGTCGGCCTTCGTCGGCATCCGCCGCGAGCTGCGCGCCACCCGCGCCAAGCGCGACGCCCTGCGCTCGGGGTCGGCATGACCGGCGCGTCGGGCACTGGCCTTCAAGGACGCGTCGCGCTGGTGATCGGCGCAGGCTCCATCGCGTCGGGTATCGGCATCGGGCGGGCCATCGCCATTTGCCTCGCCCGCGAAGGCGCCCATGTCATTGCCGCCGACAATGATCTTGCCTCTGCCGAGGAAACCGTGACCCACGTCACCGACGCAGGCGGCAGCGCCGAGGCCGCAACGGTCGATGTCCTCGACGACGCCAGCGTCACCGCCCTGATCGCCGGGATCGAGGCCAGGCACGGCCGCCTCGACATCTTGCACTGCAACGTGGGCCTGGGCAAAAGCGGTCCGTCCGAAAACACCACGCCCGCCGACTGGCGCCGCATCAGCGACGCCAACCTCACCTCGCTGCACGTGGCCGCGCAGGCCGCAATCCCGATGATGCGCGCCAGCGGTGGCGGCGTCATCACCGTCACCTCCTCGATCGCGTCGATCCGGCACGTGGGCTATCCCCACCTTGCCTATTCCGCCACCAAGGCCGGCGCCAACCAGTTCGCCCGCGCCCTTGCGGTGGAACTCGCGCCCGACAACATCCGCGTGAATGCCATCATCGCGGGCCTCATCGACACGCCCCGCATCGGGGTCACGCTGGCCAACAGCTACGGCGACCGGACCGAAGCGCAGATGCGCGCCGCCCGCGCCGCGCAATGCCCGCTCGGCCGCATGGGCAGCGCCTGGGACATCGCCGAGGCGGCGGTGTTCCTGGCCTCCGACAAGGCGGGCTACATCACTGGGACCGAACTGGTGGTCGACGGCGGCCTGTCAGCCAGCATCCGTCAGGCCGTTGATGGCTAAGGCACCCGTGATACCCGGACGCGTCCGGGACATGCTCAATCCGCTGCTGGCGCTCTACCTGCTGGTCACCGGCGCCGCGGCCATCGTCGTGCCGGTGCCGGAAATCCCCATCGTCTTCGCTCTTCTGGCGCTCGCCCTGCTCAACCACCGCGGCCTCAACCGTCCCGCCTGGATCATCGGCGGTCTCGTACTGGGGCTTTTTCTCTGGGGCTGGGCCGGCGGCTGGATCGACGCCACCGGCGGCCTCGGGCGGATGACCTTTCTCGCCGCCTTCCTCGTAGCCCTCGGCTTGCTCAGCCGCGCCGCCTCGCGCGCGCCCGACATCCGCAAAGCCGCCGCCGTCGTCGCAAACCGCCCGCGCGGCGCACGTTACCTCTTCGTCACGCTCGGCACCCATATCTTCGCCATCTTCCTCAATTTCGGCGCCGCCAGCCTGATGGCCACGCTGCTGGCACAAACGCGCGAGACGCTGGAAAAGCAGAACGCGGTCGAGGACCTCACCCTCTCGATGCTGCGCGGCTTCGGCGCCATGCCCATGTGGTCGCCGCTTGCACTCTCGACGATCATCACCCTGTCGATCCTGCCCGAGGTCGATTACTTCCAGATCCTGCCCTACGGCCTCGTCGCCGCACTTCTCTACCTCGGGGCGGGATATCTGGTGTCGCGCAGCCCGCGCACGACCCCGCCCTCCGACCAGCCGACCTTGGCACGCGCCATGCCGCCCCTGCCGGATCAGATGATCCTGCTGCGCGTCGTCGCCCGCGTCGCCCTGCTGGTTGCCGTGGCCTTCGGGTTGCACGTGGCCGCGGACCTTTCAATGCCGGCCTCGGTGCTGCTGGCTGTGCTGGGCTTCTCGCTTGCCTGGTGGGCGATCCAAGTCGCCGCGCGCCTCGCGCCGGGCCTGCACCGCGAACTGGGGGCAACCGCGCAATCGGGCGTCAACGAGATCGTCATCGTCTCCTGCGCGGGCTTTCTCGGCGCAGTCATCGCCTGGTTCGTCAGCAGTTTTGACGGCGCCCTGCCCGCGCCCCCAGACGCGCTGGTGCCCGCGATCATCGCCCTGGTGCCCGTGGGCATGGTGCTGGGCGGGCTGTCGGCGCTCAACCCCATCGTTTCGGCCAGCATCATTCTGGGCGTGCTGCACCCGCTGGTGCCCGAACCAGCCTTGATGTGGCTGGCGCTGGCCGCGATCATCGGCTGGGGCCTCACCGCGGCCTCCACGCCCTTCACCGCAAACGTTCTGATCACCACCCGGATCATGCAGCTTGAACCGGCCCCGCTCCTGCGCGGCGGCAACCTGAAACTCACCGTGTTGTCGCTGGCCGCGCTCGGCCTCTTCCTCGCCACCGGCACAGTCATCTCTCTACAAGGTTAGGACCAACATGACCCAGACAATGCAAGCCGTCTTCGCCACGCAGCCCGGCGGCCCCGATGTATTGCAAGCCCGCGACATCCCCGTCCCGCGGCCCGGCCCGGGCGAAGTGCTGATCCGCGTCGCCGCCGCCGGCGTCAACCGTCCCGACCTGCGCCAGCGCCAGGGCGGCTATCCGCCGCCCCCCGGCGTGACCGAGGTGCTGGGTCTCGAAGTGGCGGGCGAGGTCGTGTCCTGCGGCGACGACGTGCTGTCCTTTGCCGAGGGCGACAAGGTCGTCGCTCTGGTCGCGGGCGGCGGCTACGCCGAATACTGCGTCGCCCCCGCACCTCAAGTCCTGCCTTGGCCCTCGGGCCTCTCGGCGGTCGAGGCCGCGGCCCTGCCCGAAACCTATTTCACCGTCTGGACCAACCTTTTCCGCATCGGGCGCCTGACCGAGGGCGAAACCGTCCTGATCCACGGCGGCGCCAGCGGCATCGGCACCACCGCCATTCAAATCGCGCGCGCCATGGGCGCCACCGTCTACGCCACCGCCGGCACCGACGAGAAATGCGAGGCCTGCCGGGATCTCGGCGCCACCGAGGCAATCAACTACAAATCCACCCGGTTCGAGGACGAAATCGCCCGCCTCACCGACGGCCGCGGCGTCGACGTCATCCTCGACATGATCTGCGCCGACTATCTCGACCGCAACCTCGCCTCCCTCGCCGTGTCCGGCCGGCTGGTCATCATCGCCTTTCTCGGCGGCGGCAAGACCGAAATCGACATCGAGGGCATGATCCGCAAGCGTCAGACCCTCTGCGGCAGCACCCTGCGCCCGCAATCGCCGCAGGAAAAGGGCCTTATCGCCGCCGACCTGCTGGCGCAGGTCTGGCCCATGCTGGAACAGGGCGCGATCAAGCCGGTGATCAATTCCGTCCATCCCCTCGCCCGCGCCGCCGACGCCCATGCAGAGCTCGAAGCCGGCGGGCACGTCGGCAAGATCGTTTTGTCGGTGACCGAATAGCTATTGCGCGAGCGGCGGTCCGCTCGTCGCGCGCACCATGATCTCGGGCGGGATCAGCGCCGCCACGTCCACCACCTCCTCCGAGGTGGTCAGTTGCACGATGGCCTCTGCCGCCCGCGCCCCGATGGTGCGCGCCGGGATGCGCACCGTGCTCAGCGACGGCTCGAACTCCTTCGAGCCCTTGAAGTCTCCGATCCCCGTCACCGTCACCTGCCCAGGCACATCGATCCCGGCGCGGCTCAACGCGTGCAGCGCGCCCCAGGCCAGCACATCGTTGCCGCAGATGATCGCCGTCGGCAGATCGCCCTCGGCAATCAGCGCCTCGACCGCGCTTTTCGCCGTCGCCACGCTATAGGGCGCCACCAACTGCCACGCCTCGGGGATACTGCACCCCACCTCTGCCAGCGCGTCCTTCACCCCGGCAAAACGCAGCGACGCCCGGTCGTTCCCCTCCACCGGCGGGAACATGGCCGCCACGCGCCGGTGCCCCAACCCCGCCACGTGCCGCGCGATCAACGCCCCGGCGGCGTAATTGTCCGACCCCACGCAGGGAAACGGCGCGTCGGGCGAAAAGCTCCACAACAGCAGCGTCGGCATCTCCTGTTGCACCAGCAGGTCCAGCGTGTCCTGAGTATGCGCGATCCCGATCAGCGCCACGCCGTCCACCCGATGCTCCAGCATCTTGCGCGTCAGGCTGTATTCACGGTCCAGGTTGAACCCGTGCGAGGCCAGCAGGATCGTGAATCCCAACTCCTCCACCGCTTCGGAAAAACTCTGAATCAGTTCGGCGAAAATCGCCTGATCCACAGTGGGCACGATCAGCCCGATCGTGCCGCTGCGAATGCCGTGGATCGTCTGCGCCGCGCGGTTGCGGATATAACCTAGCCGCCGCACCGCGGCATCGATCTTTTTCCGAGTCGTGGCCTTCACAAGGTCCGGGTGATTGAAGCTGCGCGACACCGTCGAGGGTGACACCCGCGCCGCCTTCGCCACGGAGATGATATCGGCCTTTCTTTTCGTCTTGTCAGACACTTGCGCGACCTCACGCAATGAAAAATGAAAACATTTGCAATATTGTTTTCATCCCATACCCTTTCAGGTCAATCACGACAAGCCATTGGGAGGATACGGCTTGGAGTTCCTGTTCTACTTCGGCGACGTGTTCACGCCGTTCAACTTCATGCTGCTTCTGATCGGCACAATCGGCGGGCTGATCCTGGGCGCCACGCCGGGCCTGTCGCCAACCATGGCCGTGGCCCTGCTCATTCCCTTCACGTTCAAGCTCGACGCCACCCAAGGCCTGATCCTCCTGGGCGCGGCCTATACTTCGACGGTCGCAGGCGGCGCGGTCAGCGCCATCCTGCTCAAGATCCCTGGCGCGCCCGCCAACATCGCCACCACGCTCGACGGGCACACGATGGCCAAGAACGGCCAAGGCGCGCGGGCGCTGCAACTGTCGTTCATCTCCTCGGCCATCGGCGGAGTTTTCGGCGTGCTCCTGCTGATCTTCCTCACGCCGGTACTCGCCGAATGGGCGTTGGCCTTCGGGCCGTCGCATCTCTTCTGGCTGGCCATCCTCGGCGTCACCGTCATCGGCTCGCTCGATTCCAGTTCGGTGGTCAAGGGGCTGCTGTCGGGCTGCATCGGTCTCTGGCTCGCCACCATAGGCTTCGACGACGTCATGGGCGCCCAGCGCTTCATCTTCCATTCCAGCGTGTCGGGCGGCATCAACATCATCCCCGCCCTCATCGGCCTTTTCGCGATTCCGCAGGTCATCACCATGTTCGCCAAGGGCCGGCATCAGCACGACGCCGAGGTTCTCAAGGTCGAGAAAAGCCCCATCATGGACGCGGTCCGCGAGGTCTTCCGCCGCTCGCGCGCGCTCAGCATCGGCACGCTTACCGGCTCGTTCATCGGCCTCATCCCCGGCGTCGGCGGCCAGATCGCCGGTCTCGTCGCCTATGACCAGGCCCGCAAGGCCAGCCCCGAGCGCAAGAAATTCGGCACCGGCCACAGCGAAGGCGTGATCGCCGCCGAAAGCGCGAACAACGCCATGGTCGGCCCCTCGCTGGTGCCGCTGCTGACGCTTTCGATCCCCGGCTCGCCCACCGCGGCAGTGCTTCTGGGCGGCCTGCTGATCCACGGCATCTTTCCGGGCAGCGACCTCTTCGAGAACTACCCCGATGTCGCCTGGACCTTCATCAACTCCATGCTGATCGGCCAGATCCTCATGTGCGTCTTCGGCCTCTACGTGGCCGGGCTGGCGGCCCGCGTGGCGCAGGTCCCCAACGCGGTCATGGCCGCCGTGGTGCTGGCCCTCGCGGTTTTCGGCAGCTACTCGGTGCAGACCTCCATGGGCGATGTCTACATCATGGCCGCCCTGGGCACCGGCATGTATTTCCTCGAACGCTTCGGGTTTTCCGCAGCACCGCTTGTGCTGGGCCTCATCCTCGGCCCCATCGCCGAGGCGAACTTCGTGCAGGGCGCCATGATCGCCAACGCCACCTCCAGCATGGGCGCCTACTTCTTCACCGGCGCGCTGAACCTCACGCTGATCGGCATCGTCGTGGCCTCCATCGCCTACTCGGTCTGGATGGAAGTGCGCCAGCGCCGCTTCCTCAGCAAGGAAGACACCCTCGAGCAACAGGAGCGGACCACATGACCGACCGCCCCCGCACCCAGCACATCCTCGCCAGCGGCCTTGTCGCCCTTGTCGGCATCTGGGTCGCCTGGCTCAGCTTCACCGGCGAACCCGCGCGCGCCTTTCTGT